>OY970206.1:3102500-3701726 GCA_963708425.1 uncultured Alphaproteobacteria bacterium | reverse complement strand
CTGACGCAATGCGCGAAGAGCGCTGACCGATCTTCGGCCGCGAATGCGACCAGCGCATCCCAAAGATCACTGGACTCCGCAGGTAGGCGTTGCCCCCAGGCGTCGTGCCGCGCCGCGACCGCGATGGCCGACGGGGTGTCAGCCAGTCCCGGAGCCTGCGACGCGAAATAGGCCGACTTCGCATCGATCTCGAGGCAGCTTTCCAGCGCGTAGGGATAGAAGGTCTTCAGGCAGAACAGATGCAGTGCCGCGATGAAGGCGACCTCCGGGTCGCGCGCCAGTGCATCGCGCAGGGCCAGCGTTCGATGGGCGGTGAGTTCGGTGATCAGACGGTCTGGTAGCGGACGGATCGTGTCATCTTCGTCTTCCGCATCGCCTTGGGCGCCGCCGTCGCCCGAGGCGGCGGGATTGTCCGTCCCGTCTGGCGTGTCGCTGTCAGCAACATCGTCCTCCGGGTCATCAACGTCCGCCGTGTCCACTCGGCGTTCGTCTTCGGGCCGCACGTAGCCACGCTCGACCCGCAGACCGCCCGACCCATCGACGCTGACGAACACCCCCGCCCGTGCCTTCTCATCGTCGGCATAGATCACCGGGCGGTTCTGGAAGGCTTCCATCGCCGTTTCAATCTCACCCAGCCGCGCGTCAACATCGTCGGGCAATTCATCGACGCCCTCCTGCTCCGCTTCGATCTTCGCGAACTCCGCCGTCAGCGCGGCGTAAGCCGCCTGCTCCGCTTCATCCGGCGGCACAGTCTCGCCCATCAACCGGCGCAGACCGAAAGTGTGGCCGTAAGGGAAGTCGACTGCCACCTCGATCCACTTCCAGCCTTCGCCGCGCAGGGCATCCGCCTCGCTTTCCAGCTTCTGCACGACCATCCGGTCCAGCAGCGAGGTATCCTGCAAAAAGCCGCCATGGTCGGTCTGGAACAAGTCGCGCAGGATGATGCCGCCGGCGGCCTCGTAGGCGTCGGCACCGATGAAATGCGCGCGCTTGTCATCCGCCCGAACTGTATGTTCGGTCAGCAAGCGGCGAATGTGGAATGGTTCCTTCGACCAGGACTGCTGGATCGCCGCCCAGACCTGATCCTGCCGCGCATGGTCAGGGTTCAGGGTGAAGGCCATCAGCTGCTCAAGCGTCATGCCATCATCGGCATAGACCTCCAGCAAGGCGGGCGACACCGCCGCCATCCGCAGGCGCTGTCGCACGACATGGGACGAGACGAAGAACGCCGCCGCGATCTCTTCCTCGCCCATGCCCTTCTCTCGCATGGCGACGAAGGCACGGAACTGATCGAGCGGATGCAGCGGTGCGCGCTGCACATTCTCGGCCAGACTGTCCTCCTCGGCCAGCCCTTCCGTGCGGACCACGCAAGGCACCGGCGCTGTCCGCGCCAGCTGCTTGCGCTGCACCAGCAGTTCCAACGCGCGGTAGCGCCGTCCGCCTGCCGGGATTTCGAACATGCCTGTCTCAGTGCCGTCTTCGTCAAGGACGGGTCGGATCGTCAGGCTTTGCAACAAAGTGCGGCGGGCAATATCAGCGGCCAGTTCCTCGATCGACACACCGGCCTTGATCCGCCGGACATTCGACTGGCTCAGCACGAGCTTGTCGAACGGAATATCCCGCGACGCGCTGAGCGTGATCTGGCCGTGCGTCTTGGGGCCACGCTTGGGATGGGATTGGGTCATCGGAGGTCTCCATAACGGGCGTCGGGAGCCTCTCTCTCGACTTCCAACCCGTCATGAAACCCTCATCCCTCCTCTTTCTCTCTCAGGCGGCGCAGCAGACAGCTCCGCCGCATCCGGCGCGAAACCGAGAAGATAGTCGGCCGCCTTGCTGGCTTTGCTGGCCGCCCGGATGATGGCGCGATTATCCTGCCGCAGGACCTCCAGCCAGGACCCGATGTAATCGGCATGGCGCACAGTCGGCACGATGCCGAGCGAGGCGCAGCAGAAGGCGGCGCTCAGTTCGGCCACCAGTTCCTCGAACGCATATGCCTTCGAGCCGAAGGAGCCGCACAAGTCGCGACCCAGACGGCAGGCATGGCCACTGGCATGGCCGAGCTCGTGCAGGGCCGTACGGTGCCAGTTGATCGGTTCGAAATAGGCCTGCGGCGGAGGCACCTGCACATAGTCACTTCCGGGATCGTAGTAGGCGCGACTGCCGCCGATCCGGAAATCGATGCCGGTGGCCGCGATAAGGGCTTCGACCGTCGGTTCGATCAGGCCCGGCAGGGCAGGGGGCGCGGCAATGGCGATCGCATCGGGCAGGTTCTCGCATTGCGCCGCGTTGAAGACGGTGAAGCGCTTTAGAAAAGCGAATTTCTGGGGGGCGTCTCCGGTTTCATGGGCATGCTGCTTCTCGTCGTCAGGAATAAAGCGATCGGCATAGACGACTGTCGTGCCGCGTTCGCCCTTGCGGACATTGCCGCCGAGCGACAGCGCCTGGCGAAAGGTGAGCCAGCTTTGGCCGGAAAAGCCATGTTCGATGACCGCCCCCCAAAGGATCAGGACATTGATGCCGGAGTAGCCGCGACCCGTCGCAGCATTGGTGGGCATTGCGAGAGGCGCCATCGCTGCCGCCGTCCCCCAAGGCTGGACCCATGGCACACGACCGACCTGCAATTCTCCGATGATCCTGGTGGTGATTTCGTCATAAAGGCTCGTCCGGTACTTGCCGGAACGGCGAGGGGTCTGGAATCTGGACATCGCAGAAAACTCCGCGACGGGCACCGGAAGCCACTCTCCCGGCTTTCAACCCGTCACGGCGAATGCCGTCCGCCCTCTCACTCTCTTGGGGGCGTTGCGGGGGAAACCCCCGCTTGAAGGGGTCGGTCGAGACCTTGGCTCGGCCGCAGGGGAAGGCCTTCCCCATCAAAAGTCACCCCAGCTTTAAGTTGCAACGACAACGATCCAGTTCGCGGCGGTCAGTTGTAGCTGCCATCCCTCGCCTTCCTTGCGCCGGGTCCGCCTTAACGGGCGGAGCGGGTGGGCAGGCATTTTGGGGGGAAAGCCGCCGTTCGCGGGTGCGGCATTGCTTCTGCAAAATCACGCGATAGCGGCCATTCGGAGCGGCACCTGCGCCTGACCAGAGTTGGTGGTCACGCCGAGCGAATTCCAGACATTCGCTGCAGGTGCGAGTCACTGGAGCCAAACCGAAAGAACCGGACCTTCGGAACATCATCAAAACCAGGACCATTAATACACTTTAGTGGGCCGCGTTGTTCAACATCGGTTTATTTAAGTCAACTCATGAAAATTTCTAAACCCGAACGCGAGGGCGCAAACGTGCATAAAGCTGAACGCCAGCTCGATGTTCCAGTTCAACAACCAGAGCAAAGCGCTGGCGCGCCTCTCCAACTGCCCATCCGCCTGCACATCGCACAACAAGGAAGTATTCATCACCATAATCCAACGTCTCTTTCGTGTAGCTAACTTCAGCAGTTTGTAAGGTGTTGCCCGCGCGATGGTTTGGACCCGGCAAAAGCTTGCAGTTATACCTATCAGGCATTTCTATGTGGTCGCCATCTTCGCCGGCATAGCTCCTGAAATGGTTTGACACCTCTTCCGCGGAACGTCCTCGGATCAGCCGGAAATCCATCTTGGTGCCTACATATTCTGCCCGCGTACGCCTAACAGGAGGATCATAGGCAAGAGAAACACGGATCGTGCGTTTTCCGCCAGTTTGAAACTCGGCCGGTATCGGAACACGATATATGGCAAATTTGTCGACTTCGAGCTGATCATCTGCAAAGTAGACGACGCGGTGATCGTCTGAATATGCCGCCTTCAGCGGATCTACGTGGCCATTTCCGACAATGTGGTATTGGTCCGCTTGGTCCATGCCAGCAAGGCGGCGCTTCGCTTCCTCGGGCAAGGACGCCGCTCCCACAAGGAGAGCGCGGATCAGATTGGCTGTGGCGTCAGGAAAGCGTTGCAACAACGTTGCCGCTTTGCGAGCGAGGATTGGTGCTGAGTAAGAGGTCCCATTGCCGCTTGTAAAAAGCTGTCTGACAAAGTCATGGTTCAGCGTCAGGATACCAGCTTCGGGCACTTGCGGGGCGCTTTGCAGCGAACGAGTCACTGCACTGAAAATCATTGTGCCGCCGAGTTCCACAAAGTCTGGCTTGGTAATACCTGCGGCGCCCGGCCCGGCGCGCGTAAACGGAGAAGGTTCCAAAGGGCCGGTCGTAATCGCCCGAACATGAGCGTCGTCAAGGTGCCGTGCGGCAAGCCCGCTGGCATGGGAAAGAGCGCCGACGGTTACGACATTGGCAGCCCCCGACGGTTCATAAATGCGATTGCCAGATTCTAGTAGATATCCAGGATACTGCGTAACGCTTTGCTCGACAGTATTACCCCCGCGCGGAGAGCGGTTGCCAGCGGACACAAAGATCAAAACATCAAGTTCACGCGCGAGCTCATCAAGTGTCATCGCCCAAGGGCCAACACGTCCGCGTTCAAACCATGGGCGATTGTCACCCAGAGAGATGACGAATATTCTACACCCGTATGTCTGTGTGAGGCGTTCGAAGACAATCCGCATTTGATTGGGCAAGGTTCGGCGCTCGTAAAATTGGCCGTTGTCGTCGATTATCTTCGCTGAAATCAAACGAGCAGTCTTGGATATCTGACCGGCTGCGAATTGGTCGCGTAGGTCGCCAAAGACTGCAGCGCCGCCGACGCGGGTGCCGTGTCCCCAGACATCAGCTATGCCTAGTTCCGGTGGAAATGCCTCGGAGGCAATCAATACGTCTCCCAGTAAAGGATGCGCGTTGATCCCACTGTCAAGGATAGCGATGACCGGCGCATCGTTAGCGACTGGCTCCGTTGGCGGCAATTCGTCCAGAGCCATTTGAACAATTGGTTGCGCCTGAAGATCCGGTTCCGGCGGAAGATCGACGATGGCTACCTCTGGCACGGACAATATGGGACGGATGGCATGACCCGCCGCTTCTATTCGGACGATTGTCAGCGAAGGACCAACATAAATGTCGAAAACCACACCGTCTCGCGCCTCGACAAAGGTGCCGATTTCTTCGGCTTTGCGCCTACGAGCCGGCTGACCAGCAAAATCCCATAGCTCGATGTCGACAACATAGGTTTCGTCGTCCTGAAAATCTGCCACTTCCGTGAAGCCACGTTCTTGTAGCCGAATGCCAAGCCTGTCGGCGGGCTCGAGGGTTCCTACGTGTTCAATGCGGTTGATGAAACCGGAATAGCGTCGACCGGCTTGCCCGTCAGGAATTGGTCCCTCGTAGGCGGCAAGTTTTTCGCGAAACCCTGTCAGTTCCTCAGTTGAAGAGAAGAGAATGATGGTATTGTCTTGATCGTTGGACAGAAGGCGCAAACCTACTTTATCCCATTCATCTTCCAATGCGAGACCGCTCATCTCGACCTTTAAGATTAGCGAAGGATCGACAAATTCCGCTGGTCTTTGCCGGCGCTGTTCGTCAACGGCCACATCTACTTCTAAGCGTACACTGCCACCATGCCCATCTTCACGCCGTGGCAACGGAGGCGGACGCCCAGTCTTGCGACGGTCTAGGTTCTCGGCAAGCCGAGCTAGCTGTAGGTGTTCATATTGGGGCAAGGGATGCCTGCAATCAGTTTAGCTGACTAAACGTTGTGTACGTTTTTCACGTCGCTTTGCGTCGTTGGCGGCAGAATTAAAATTGGCCAACGACACCGATTTAGTGTGACCAAGGATGGATAGTTTTATAGCTTGAGTGCAAATTTTCTCGAGCTCTGCATAGGAATATCCTGTCACTTTTTCAGCAAGCTGGCTCGGTTCGAATTCGACCGATACGTTCTTAAAGGCATTTGTTAGATACTTGCGTGTCATGCGCTCGTCTGGCGCATCAAACCAGACGATTTCGTCAAAGCGACGCCAAACTGCTGGGTCGAGCGATTGGTCCAAGTTGGTTGCCGCGAGCAGAAAGCCGCGTGGTTGGATCTGATCAATGAACAAAAGCAAACTATTGACGACACGTCTTAGTTCGCTGTGTTCTCCGCTGTCGTCGCGCGCCCGAGCGATTGCGTCAAATTCATCCAGAAAAAGCACGCAGGGCTGGCGGCGCGCAAACTCAAAGATTTTGCGGATGTTGGTGGCAGTTTCGCCAAGGTAAGACGACATCAGGCGGTCTAGCTTTACGACAAATAGCGGCAAGCCCAGCTCGTTGGCGAACACCTCCGCGCACAGCGTCTTACCACACCCGGGTGGCCCGCAAAACAGAAGCTTAGAACGAACGGTCAGACCGTTCATCTTGATCTGTTCGGACCTGCGATATTCGCGAAGCAGGCCTGTAAAGAGGCGCGTGTTCTCCGCAGACATCAAGATGTCTTGTACGCTTCGATTTGGTTCGACCCTTTGAATAAACTCAGCCGCTTCATCAGGAAACGGTAAAAGAGGGGCTAGACTTTTTGGCGAAGTCGTTTGCCCTATGTTTTCAAGGGTCTTGCGCAAGGTGTTGGCAAGAACGCGGTTCTTTTTGCGCTCTTCTTCTCCGATTATCTGCTCAGCAACCGCTCGGAACTCATCCTCATGGCCAAAACTGGCCAAAAGTTTCTTCATGAGTTCTCCGCGTGCCACCAAAAATACCCCTAGCCTTTGGCTGAAATCCTAGCGCAACCGATCCCAGATGACCATCAAAACCTTAGGAGACAACAGAATGTGCGCTAGGTCCAAAGCACGACCGGCGGCCACGGGCGGCAAGAATGCTGCGCCGTCCACAAACCACTGGTCCGGCGACGCTGCACTGCGACGGTAGAGAGTTTCCCAGGTGGCCTTTCTGGGCCGTCTACCTTCGCGGTGCGTGCAACCACGCCAGCGTCAACCCCGTTGTGATCAACGTTCCTGATGCAAGGCCTGTCCAGACGCCCGTGATTCCGAGCCCTTGCCATGCACTCAGATAGATCGCGAGCGGTGCGCCGACTGCCCAGTGACCGAAGATCGTATAGAGCATTGCCGCCCGGGTATCCTTGCGCCCTCGTAACAGCCCGGCCGCTGCGGCACCAGGGCCGACGACCAGTTCCATAAATCCAAGCAGGATCAAAAGGCCGATTGCCAAGCTCGCGGTTGTCGCGCCGGTCGCGCTATCGTCAAAAAACCCATTCGCGATTGGCGCTGCCCCAGTTGTCAGGATCAGGCACAGCACCGCGCCCAGGCCGAGCGACAGGATCAGGCTGCTGGCCGTGACTGCCGTCCGGAACCTCGGAATGCCCAGAGTTTCGGCCCGTGCCATACGCACCATCGACGCCTGCGAAATTGCCGCCGGAATCGCATAGGCGATACCCGCCATCCGCAGCGTCAGGGTATGGGCTGCGACGTCCTCGGCCCCCAGCGTGGCCGCATAGATCGTTGCGGCCAGAAAGATGCCGACCTCGCCAACGGTGGCGATCCCGATCGGCAGGCCCACGCGCAACACCGCCGCCATACCGCGCCAGTCCATCGCGGTGGAGAGCCGTGCTCCACCAGAAGTGCTGTTGCGCGCAATAAGGGCGAGGATACTCAGGCTTGTCGTTGCCACGATCAGCGTCGAGACGCCGGCACCCGTCGGGCCAAGGGCAGGGAACGGCCCGATGCCCAGCATCAGCACCCAGTTGCCCACCGCATTGAGCGGCAGCATGGCGAGGGTGACCTTCAGAAAGACCTTGGGCTTTTCGGCGGCTGTCAGGATTGTACGAGAGAGCGCGACCCCCAGCATCGGCACCAGGGTCAGCGCCATGGCCCGCGTGTAGCCTTGACCTGCGTCCAGCAGTGACGGATCAAGCCCGAAGGATTTCAGCCACTCCGGGGCGGTCCAGACAATTCCGACCAGAACCAACGACAGCAATGCCACCGTCGCAAACCCGATCCGCGCCAGCCGCGCCAGTTCAGCCGGGTCTTTGCGCACCGCCGCGGCAGTGTAAAATGGGCTGATTCCGGCAAGCACACCGGCGCCCAGATAGAACAGGATCGAATAGAGGTCGCTGCCGACGGCGACCGAGCCCAGTGCCTCGGCCCCGAACATCGCCGAGACCATGGCCGTGTCGGTGATGCTCATCCCCATGTTCACGAGGGAGATCAGCATGATCGGTGCGGCAAGCCGGAGAAGGGCGCAGCCCTCTGCAAGGATAAGGCGAGGCCGGGCACGCGCGGTCAGTGCGGGTGCCGGCGCAGGAATTGCGTGCGTGGCGGACATCGGAAGACTCCAGAAGAAATAGGGCCGAGACCGGTTCCTGGACCGGCCTTCGGGGATGTGAAGGTTGAGAGATGGGGGCGGCCTGATCAGCCACCCCCGGTTGGGACTGTCAGCCCCAGTTCTGGTCATGCTCGGCATGGGTGCGCAGATAAGCACCCGGGCCGTAATGGGTGTCGTAGAACCCGGTATCCAGCCGGTGCGCCTGAAGGTAGGTTTTCAGAAACACGGCGGGCACCGTGGCGGGAAACCGACCGAAGGTCGAGAACACGTATTCCGCCATCAGCGTGGTGATCTCGATTGCTTCGGCATCGATCTCGGCACCACTTGAGCGCATGGTCGGGTTGTCCTTGTACGGACCGCCGAGCTTGGCATCGAACGGCCCGCCCGCTCCGAACTTTCGTGCTACAACTGCCTCGACCGCCGCGCGCATGTCGGCGTGGTGCGGCGGCACATGCGCCTCAAAGATGCCCGGCAGGCCGGTAAAATGCGGCAGCGGATTGCCCGGGATCATGTCGAACGTGAACCCGAGGCCCGGCACAGCCGGATCGCCACTCGCGCCCATCACGGTGAACGGGCTGAGGCCGGTAAACATCCAGCCTCCCAACCCCAAGGCCTGCAGCATCAACGCGCCCGCGTAGCAGGCGGTGCCGAGTTCCACCGATACATCCGTGATCGCGATCTGTTCGACGAAAGTCATCGGATAGGCGACATCCATGTTCAGCCGGTGGGCGTAGCGTTCGATGCCAGGGAGCATCCGGCCATTCACATCGTCGTAGATGCCGGTGCCGTTCTGTACGAGGTACAACAGCAGCAGGATCACATGCTGGGCGACATCGGCCACCGGCATCACCAGCGTCGATCCCGGCACGTTGGCCGACCAGGTGTTGTGCCCTTCCATGTGCGGCATCGCGGCCGGAATTGTCAGCCGCCCGTCCGCCAGTTTGACGATGCGGGCGCGGTGAGACTCGACCCAGGCCTGCAGGTCGATTTCGTTGCCAGGTGCGGGCGTCGTGTCGCGGGTCGGCAGGAAATAGACACCAGTGTCATCAGTGAAGAAGAACTCCGACGTGTTGAACCCCGCAGATGACGGAAAGCTGCGGCCACCGGCAGCGGTGGTGTAGTTCGGCAGTTTCGGGGCATAGCCCGGATGATGCGCGAAAAGTTCCGCCCAACCGGTGTTCCCGGCAATGGTCGAGATCAGCAGCATCTGTTCCACCGGATCGAGCGCCTCGGGAGCCTCGGTCGAGGTATAGGCGAGAGGGCCGGCGGGAATGGAGGCCCCCTTGGCAAAGCGCCGCGAGCGGCGGCCATGGATTGCCTCGATCAACGGGAAGGTTGCGGCCTCGACAAGGCCGCGGGAAATCGGGGAGTAGGAATCAAGCATGATCTTGCCTTTCTGGGTAAGGGTCTGGCCGCTGGCAAAGCCAAGGCCGGTAAGGATCGCGCCGGAGGCAGCGAGCGTGCTGCCAAGAAGCCGGCGTCGGGAGAAACGGAATGTCATGGGCTGCTTCCTCTTCATCCGGAGTAGCGCATGGCTTCGTGTTGTGAATTGATCGCCGTCTGGTCGATCTGGTTGCGCCGCAGCCCGATGTCGCGCAGCTGGTGGTCGCTCAGCGCATGCAGCACATGCCCCGTCTGGCGCGATCGCCGCCAGGTCTTCCACGAAAGCTGCAAGCGACGCACGGCACCGATGACAGGACCGGTCGCATGGAGGGCGGAGTGGGTTTTGGTCAGGATGGTCATTTGGTCTCTCAGTCTTTGCTACGATCTGATTGACCGCACCGGCTGAATGTCACAGCCCGCTGCCGGGTCGTGAGGCACAGACTCGACGAAACCGGCTCAAATGTGCCACACTCTTGAAATGAGCACGCCGTTTTCCCCCGCACGCATCTCCGTCTGTTTGATCGCGGTGCCCGAAGTCGCCACCGGCGTGCTGAACGGACTTTACGAAGTGCTGTCCTTCGTCGGTTCTGGCTGGGAAATGCTGACCGGCTGGCCGCCCGGTCCCCGCCGCTTTGTGCCGCGCATCGTGGCCAGGGACCGCGCCCCGTTTAACAATCTGGTCGGTCTGCCGATCACACCTGAACACGTCTTTGCCGATGTCAAACGCACGGATATCGTGATCGTGGCAGACCTCGCCATCGGCCGGAACGAGGACACGCGCGGGCGCTGGCCCGAAGCGGCGGCGTGGTTGAAACAGCAGCACGATCAGGGCGCGCTGATCTGTTCGGTCTGTACGGGGTCGATGATGCTGGCCGAAGCGGGGCTTCTGGACGGTGAAGAAGCGACCTGCCATTGGGCCGCCGTCGATCAGATCCGCGCGCGATATCCGTCCGTCCGTCTGCGACCCGAACGGGTGATCGTATCGGCGGGGGCAGATCACCGGGTGGTCACGTCCGGCGCGTCCGCCTCGTGGACCGACCTTGCGCTTTATCTGGTGTCGCGCTTTTGCGGCGAGGACGAGGCGCGCCGCACGGCCAAACTGTTCCTGTTTGGTGACCGCAGCGGCGGGCAACTGCCCTTTGCCGCCCGCGTCAGGCCACCCCAGCATGAGGATGCGGCGGTGGCCGCAGCGCAGTCGTGGATCGCCGAAAACTACGACGCCCCAAACCCGGTGGCCGGGATGACCGAAATCTCGGGTCTGGCCAATCGCACCTTCAAGCGCCGGTTCGAGGCGACGACCGGCTACGCCCCGCTGGATTACGTCCAATCCCTGCGGATCGAAGAGGCCAAACAGATGCTGGAAACCAGCGACATGGCCCTTGAAGATATCGGCCCCGAGGTCGGCTACACCGAACCCGCCGCCTTTCGCCGATTGTTCAAACGTACGACCGGCATCACACCGCAGCAGTATCGCCAACGCTTTCGGAGGGTTGGCTTGAGCTAGGCCATGTGGCGGCTGTTCATCCGTTACATCTCGACACCTTCCGAAATCTCAAGCGCATCTTCGAGTTCGATTCCGAGATAGCGGACAGTGCTGTCCATCTTGGTATGGCCAAGCAAGAGCTGCACGGCCCGCAGGTTCCCGGTCTTTTTGTAAATCTGCGCGGCCTTGGTTCTGCGCATCGAGTGCGTGCCGTAAGCGCTTGGCTCAAGGCCGATCGACGTCACCCAGCCCCGCAGGATGCGGGCATATTGCCGGGTCGAAAGGTGCGGGCTGCCGTGAAACCGGCTCGGCCAAAGGTCGTCGCACCCAAACATCGTCGGGCTCTCGATCCACCGCTGTACGGCTTTGCGGGTCTGTTCGGTGATCTCGAACTGAACCGGCCGCTGCGTCTTGCTCTGCAGGACGGATGCGCGCTCTTTCATATGTCCCGACACGAAAACATCACGCACTTTGAGCCGCACGAGGTCACAGCCACGCAGCTTGCAATCGATGGCCATGTTGAAGAGAGCAAGGTCGCGGATGTTGTCCGCGATCTCTAAACGAACGCGGATCGCCCAAACATGCTTGGGCTGCAGTGGGCGTTTCTGACCGATGATCCGGCCCTTGTTCCAGGCCGGGCCCTTCGGACGAACGACGGGAAGGTGAATTGCGGACATGGCTTTCCCTCCATCCTCCTTGCCCACCCGACACCAACATTGTGCTGATGACTGATGATAACACGGATCAGGTCGGATGACCGGTCTGGGGAAGCCGCACTGCGGCGTCGGTCGGGGTAGAACGGCGGGTTTGGGCCGTGCTTGCTCGTTCACAAGGCATAACTTAGCCGCGCCAGGCCGCCACCAATATCCATTGCGTTTCTCAAGGTGAGCGCCTGACGGTCGATCACCCCGCCGAACAATGCCTTGCCTGCCCCCAGCAGGATCGGCTGCACGACAATGCGCAACTCGTCTACGAGGCCCAGATTAATGAGGCTTGCAACAAGCGACGCGCCGCCGACGGCATGGATGTGCTTGCCGGACTGCTGTTTCAGCGCGGCAATCTCTGAAGCATCCCGGATGATCCGTGTGTTGGGCCAGATGGCCCGCTCTAGGGTCGTCGACAGGACGATGTGCCGCGTGTCATGGGCAAAGCGCGCGTAGTCGACCTCGCCTTGGGTTGCGACCGCGCCGGTGAATGGCGATACGGCAGCTGGGTCGGCCATGATAGCACCCCAGTATTGTTCGTAGCCCGGATACATCCCGCCACCGAGAACGCAAGTGTCGATCTCCGGCAGGATGTCGAACGGGTCTTCCCAGGACCTGATCCAGTCGATCTCGCCCGCCGGGCCTTCGATGAAACCGTCGAGCGATATCTGCAGCGCCGCGATGATCTTGCGCATGTCAGCCTTTCCTTCCTTAGTGATGTGTGAAGATTGCGGAAGCGCCGAAGAACCGGCGGCTGTCCGGGGTGAACATAAGCGCAGTGGCCGCCAGCACGCAGAGCAGATGGGCCGCGCGGCTGATCACGATGATCCGATCCACCACGTCGGCCCTTGCCAGATAGTCCAGCGGCCTGCCTCCGGCGGCGATCCAGCCGATGGGTTCCATGACCAGTGACAGGGTGCCGACAAGGCCGAAGATGAGCGCGAGCATCAGCCGTGCCCAGTTCCGGCCCCTGGCCATCTGCAGGCTAAGTGCAACGAGAAAGCCGAAGGCAGTGCCACGGACGGCTAGTTCGACACCACGACCGTTAAAGGTGCCCAGCAAGTTGCCGGTCCCCAGGTCGGGGGCGGCAAGTTCCACCAGTGCCATGCCGATGGCCAGCCACCACAGGCTGAGACTGATCCGGACGGCCATCGGCATGAGTTGCTCCGATCACTGGCCGCCCGCGCGTAGGCGGCTAAGGCTTTCACCAAGGACCACCAGCGCCAGGCCGAGAAGGGCGATATCCTTGATCAGGAACTGCCCTGCGGGGCCGAGGGCAGGGAAACCCAGAGTTGGCTCCCAGATCGGAAACACGAGCATGATGGAGCAGGTGACGAGGAAGGTCAGTGCCGCAAGCGCCCCGCCCGCGACCCCGGCGAGGGCCGACCAGGGGCTCGCGATCAGCAGAAGCGCGGTCGCGATTTCGACCACGCCGAGGATATAGGACGCCCCCGCCTCGCCGAATATCGGATACATCCAGGCGAGCCATGGGGTCAGGCTGATCAGCGGTTTCAGGGCCTCGATCTCGACTGCCGTGAACTTCATCCCGCCGATCAGCAGAAGCGGCAGCACGACACCGACGAAGGCGATGATCCGGCCCGCGCGGATCAGCTTCGGTGCCATGTCGCGAAGCACCTGCGGTGCCATGCCGTCTGGTCGGGTTGTGTTGGTGTTCTGCATTTCCGTGATCCTTTCGTCGGGTCGGGTGTCACATCCGCGCCAAATGCTCGGCCAGCATGTCGAAGCTTTCGTTCCAGCCCAGCTCATGCCCGTCCCGGGTCTCTGCCGATGCGAAGCTGGCCTGATGGAAGGTCATCCGCGTCTTGCCCGCCTCATCGGCAAAGGTCACGGTCACCACCGTCTCGGCGCCCGGCTTGCCCGAAGCATCTTCCCAGGCATGGGTCAGGACCAGCCGCGCCGGGGCTTCCACCTCGCGGAAGACACCGGTCTCTGCCGTCTCGGTGCCGTCCTCGTGGCGCGACGCGACGCGCCAGCTGCCGCCTGGCCGCAGGTCCACCCGACAGGACAGCGTCGCATAGCCGCGCGGGCCCCACCAATGCGGGATCTGGTCGGGCTGCACCCAGACATCGAAGACAAGCGTGCGTGGCGCGTCGAAAATGCGGGTGATGAAAAGCTCGTGCCTTGCTTCGGCGGTTCGTTCATCCATTTGCCTTGCCCTCCTGGAGCCGTTTCAGATGTTCGTCCATCCGGTCGAACCGCGCCTCCCAGAGCGGGCGGTAGAGGTTCAGCCAGGCATCGACCGCCGCCAGCCGCTCCGCCTCGATCCGGCGGGGCCGCCATTGCGCCTGCCGCCCCTGCGCAATGAGCCCCGCCTTTTCCAGCACCTTCAGGTGCTTGCAGACGGCGGGTCCGCTCATCTCGAACGGTTCCGCCAGTTCGGTCACGGTCGCCTCGCCGGTAACCAGCCGCGCCAGGATCGCCCGGCGAGTTGGGTCGGCCAGGGCCGCGAAAGTGAGGCTGAGGTCATCGAGGGGCATTGGTATGTCACCGATTCGTTAGATAACTTATCGGTTACTTACGCGCTGAAACCGCCCGTGTCAACACGTCGGGTGCGACCGAATCAGAAGCTTGGATTTAGCAAGCTGGATTTGTGGCGATCCCGAACGCGTTGCAGGCGCATCGATGGAGCCAGTGACAAAAGAACCCCAACAAAACGCTCTATGCTTACCGAGTAAGCGGCAAGGCGGCGGACACCATGAAGCCCGCATATGCAAGCATTCCCAGGCGATTGGCCAAACCAACCAAACCGATGCCGTCCATCGAGGTTTGCTGAGTTGCTATCACATAGGCGATGGACGCAAAGAGCAGCAGAAAAGAGATCCATGCAATATTGGCGCTCACAAGCATCGGCAAACGGACGGCGGACCAGAGTGTGTTTGGCCGTAGGGCGCGGGTCAAGACCAGAGCGGCGACGATGAAGCCGGGGTTGCCGACAATTGAGCCTACATTGTGCATGATCGCCGAGGTGGTTGCTTCGTTCATGGGAGTTGTCAGTGAGTCCATCTGGAAGGCCCCCGCTAAGCCGACACCGATTGCCGCGAGCAGCAGAAACACCATTCCGATACGACCAATCCAGGACTTGGTGTACGGGCTGAGTGCGACGAACAAATTCAGGCAGGCAAACGCATAGGCAAAGAACGCCGTTGTCATGACCCAGCCGTGACTGGAGATGGCGTACTCGCTAAGTACATGCCAGGAAGGGTCAAGATCGGCGCGCAGGACATGCATCGCAATTATCGCGATCACACCCAACCCGGTGCTCAGAATGGCCAACCGCGCCGTCATACGAGAGATCGACGAAACAGGAACTGCAGCGGAAGAAGTATTGTTTTCATTCTGGGTCATGATACTCTCGATTTCATTCTGGATCAGGTTCATCACGCAAAGTCTTCCAGACCGCCGCCGAGCGAAGCCGCCAGCGGCAGTTGTTCAAGTCGTGGAGTTCATGCCAAAGATGCAATGCAAGCTTCACAAGGTTGTGAGCAGCATATCGAGACGCTCGAAGCCCTCGCGCACCCCAACCTGCATGCCCGATGCCATCATCGCATCACGAGAAGCGATATCGGGAAGCGTTGATGTCGCCCGGTAGACCGTCGAGTTTCCATGATCCTCGAGTATTACAGTGTCGACGCTGTGTGCCCCCGGAGGAAGTTGATCAAACGAGAAGGTCTGCGTCACCTTTTCGGGCTTCTCGATTGCCCGATACTCGCCGAAAAAGGTAATCGTCTGGCCGTCGGGCGTGATCGACTCGATACTCCATTCGCCACCCTCGCGCCAATCCCACTTCAGGATTCTGTTGCGGTGGTTGTGAGGACCCCACCAACGCACGGCATTCTCAGCTTCGGAAATAGATTTCCATACGAGCGCACGCGGGGCTTTGAGAGTACGTGTCATGATCAGGATTGGCTGATCTGCCGGGGTCTCGAACTTAAGATCGTCCATACGGTGTCTCCTTTGATACATGCCTCGACGCTATTGGAACCCGCGTGAAACCTTCATCGGGATTGCCCATCTGAAGTCCACGCCGTTCAGCGTGCGCCTGTTTCGCAATTTCCCTACTTTCAATCAGATTATTTCCAACTCGTCAGGGTCGGTTCTTGCTGAATTCGACGTGGCACCTGGAGCGGCGGAAACTGATCGGAGTCTGTAAATCTCCAACGACCCTCCTGCCGGGTTATGCGGAGCGGCAGGCATGACGATCTGATGGGGGTTACCGACCGTTCACCGCGGGCAGGTCTTGCAGGGGTCCACCAACGAGGTAATCTCGCTGTATCAACCGTCTCGGCACCTTGCCAGCCGACGAAGGACCAGCCCATGCGTCATGACCGAACCCTACGTGCGCCAACGCCATTGCCGAAAGTCTTCGATCGTAGCTTCCACATGCAGCTCGTCCTGAATGGATTGTCCGTCGACTATGACTGCCTGCCCGCGTTCGATGGCGAGGGCGCGACCAAGCCGAACCGGATCGGAGTGGTCTTTTCCGGCCACGCATCGGTCGTGCTGGCGCAGGGCGGGTCGGTCTATGACGCCATCGTCAGCCCCGGTGCGCTTTATGTCGTGGGCAGCGCACCGCCCACTCTGCTGCGGGTCCGCGAATACAGTGAGATCCTGAAAATCTATCCCGATATGACCGCGCTTGCAGCGTCGGCAGAAGCGGAGGGCATCTCTGCTTTCGAAATTGAGCCAACGCTGCGGCGGTGCCGGTCTCCTGCATTCGTGACCGATCTGGTCTTCCTGAGTGTGGCGCATCGTCTGCGGCAGGCCTGCCTTGGCCAGACCACCCTGTCGGATGTCGAAGCCGGTGAGCTGGTGCAGCTGATCGCCGCGCGCGTGCTGCGCAACCAGTACGGCACCCGGCCACGCTTCGGGCCGACGGTGACGCTGAATGACCGGCGGCTTCGCACCCTGGCCGACTATGTCGAGGCGCATTTGACGAAGACGATCACGCTTGACGATCTTGCCGGTCTGGTGGGCATCAGCCCCTTTCATTTTGCCCGCTGCTTCAGGATGACGACGGGCCTCGCCCCGCACCAGTTCGTAGCCGCCCGCCGCTTCGATCTGGCCCGCCGTCACCTGATCACGACCGGTGCCACGGTGCAGCAGATCGCCCTGTCGGTCGGATATGAGAACCTGAGCCACTTCCGACGCCAGTTCGTCACCCAGTTCGGCATCGCGCCGGGAGAGTTGCGGCAGGCTGCCATCAGGCAAAGCGCGCCGTGAGAGTGGTGATGATGAGGCAGCTTGCGACGGCCTTGGCCAGCGCATCCCCCATGTGGATCGCATAAAGCAGAGGCGGATAGCCCTCGTGCAGCACCGATCCGATCAGCCCGACCACCTGAAAACCGGCCCAGACGATGACGGCAAGCATCAGGCCCTGGGGGACTGTCGCAAGCCCAAGCCGGTGTATGAACCACGCGAATGCCGCAGCACCAATCAGGCAGCGGGCAAGTTCAAAGGCCATGGCAGTTCCGGACGTTGCGGTTCCAGCGGCAGCGTCCCCGGGCTGCAGCTCGGCCGCCATGCTGCCGAAGATGGCTCCGTACCACACACCGCCAATGCCGAAACAGACAATCCCCGCCAGCGCGATGCTGCCGATCCAGATCAACATGTCATTTCCTCCTGTCTTCCAGATTCCATCGGTATAACTGGTCGCTTCAGGCTTTGCCGTACGGTCAGCGGCGGCATGATCAACGTATCAGGAGCCCAATGCGCGGTCAGGGTCGATACTTGCTGTTCTGCAAGGGATGTCCCGAGCCCGCGCAGGCCCGCGCAGTCGCCGATCAATGCCGAAATTCAGCAAGAACCGCCCGTCCCGGCCTGCTTGCGTTGTGAAATGGTCAAGGCGTCGTGCGACCTGGCGCGACACCTTTCAGACCTACACAGATTTTTTTCGGACCTGATGTCGAATTCGCCAGCCGCCGTTCGACGTGATGACACGGGCGACCGGAATGACGAGAATATCCTCGGACAGCGCCACAACGAAGGAGAGCAAGATGAAGTTCCTCACCATGGTCACGACCAACAACCCCGAAAAAGCCGGCCCTCCGCCGCCAGCGCTGTTTCAGGCGATCGACGCACTCTCGCGAGAGGCGGGCAAAGCGCTCGAGAACAGCGGGGGCATGTCAACAACCGGAATTCTGACCATCAAGGACGGCGCGCTGATGGTCGACGGTCCCTATGCCGAAGCCCGCGAAGTCATCGGCGGTTTTGCCGTCTATGACCTTGGATCGAAAGAGGAGGCCATCGAATGGTCGCGCAAGTTCATGGAACTGCACCGGACGCACTGGCCCGCCTGGGACGGCGAAATCATCGTCCGCCAGATGATCCATTTCCACCCATGATCGTCTAGGCGCGGGGTCGGCGGAAGCCGACCCTGCCCGACCACTCACCCGAGTTGACCCCATCCCATGGGCATGCAGCGCTTTGCCTGAGGCCCCGACCGACAGGAGCTTGAGATGTTCAGAACATCACTTACCACCCTTGCCGTTGCAACTGCCCTGATGACGGCACCGGCCGTCGCACAAGACGGTGCGGCACCCGCTTTGCCCACCCCTACCGCATCCGGTTATGCTGATGTGAACGGGATCGAGCTTTACTATGCCGTCTACGGGACGGGTGACCCGATCGTGCTTTTGCATGGCGGATTCGGCCTGATCGAGATGTTCGGCCCGGTGCTGACCGCGCTGGCCGAGGATCACACGGTGATCGGCGTCGATCTGCAGGCGCATGGCCGCACCCTGCCGTTCGACCGCCCGATGTCGTTTCAGGCGATGGCCACGGATGTGGCCGAACTCGTCACCCACCTCGGCTATGAGAAAGCCGATATCGCGGGGTATTCGATGGGCGGCGGTGTCGCCCTGCGGATGGGCATCGACCATCCTGAGGTGGTCGACAAGCTGATCCTTGTCTCCACGCCCTACGCTTTTGCCGGCTGGCACGACTTCAATGCCAACGGCATGCGCGGCATGGCGGGCGCGGTGGAGCAGACCGCCGAAGGGCTGAAGCAGACGCCGATCTATCAGGCCTATCTCGGCGTCGCCCCAGATCCTGCAAACTGGACGGCACTGATCACCCAGATGGCCGGGTTTATCGGCAACGACTATGACTGGGGCGGAGAGATTGGCCGGATCACTGCGCCAACCCTGCTGGTCGAGGGCGACTGGGATTCCGTCCGCACGTCGCATATGGCCGGGTTCTTCGAATTGCTGGGCGGCGGCCAGCAGGACGCGATGTGGGACCGGTCGGGCATGAACCGGAACCGGCTGGCGATTCTGCCTGACACCACGCATTACGACATCTTTGCCTCGTCCGACCTTGCCCGCACGATCCGCACGTTCATCGACGCCGAATGAGGCAGCACATCCTGGTCAGGTCGCCTGGCCCGGATGACGCCAAAGGGGACCGGATATGACCGATAGGGGGTTTTATGCAAAACGGATTGAACCACGGGTCAACACGCGCGACGATGCCGCCAGGACAGACAGCCATCAGCCGCGCATCGGATCAGGGATTGGCGAGCGATATCACAACCGGGCAGATGATCGAGGCAGCGTGGCGCGAAGAAGCGCCGCAGCTGATCGCAAGCCTAATCCGCATCGTCCGGGACATCAGCCTGGCCGAGGAACTGACGCAGGATGCGTTGGTGGCGGCGCTCAGCCAGTGGCCGCAGACTGGCGTGCCGCGCAATGCCGGGGCCTGGCTGATGGCCACCGCCAAGCGCCGCGCCATCGACAAATTCCGGCACGACCAGATGGCCGCCCGCAAGCTGTACGAACTGGCGGCTGACATGCAATCAGATCAGGATTTCGACGGCCCCGACCCGGACGCAAGCCTCGATGACGATATCGGCGACGACATGCTGCGCCTGATCTTTACCGCCTGTCATCCGGTCCTGCCGCTGGAGGTCCGGGTCGCGCTGACGTTGCGGCTGGTGGGCGGGCTGACCACCGAAGAAATTGCACGGGCGTTTCTGGTGCCGGTCCCGACCATTGCCAAGCGGATCGTGCGGGCCAAGAAGACCATCGCCGGTGCGCACATCCCTTATGAGGTGCCGCGAGGCGCGGACCTCCATGACCGGCTGGCGGCGGTTCTCGGCGTCATCTACCTGATCTTCAACGAGGGCTATGCCGCCACCTCTGGCCCGGACTGGATGCGCCCGCCGCTTTGCGACGAGGCTTTGCGGCTTGGCCGACTTGTGGCGCGCCTTGCGCCCGAGGAGCCGGAAGTGCATGGGCTGAACGCGCTGATGTCCGTTCAGGCGTCTCGCGCCAAGGCAAGGCGCGGCCCCGACGGGTCGCCCGTCCTGCTGCCGGATCAGGACCGCGCGCTCTGGGACCAGGCTCTGGTGGCCGCCGGTCTGCGCGATCTCGCGAGGGCCGAAGCCTTGGGCCGGTCACCTGGCCCCTACCAGTTCCAGGCCGCCATCGCCGCATGCCACGCCCGCGCCGCGTCAGCATCTGCCACCGACTGGCCCCGGATCGCGGCACTATATGATGCTTTGCTGATGCTTACGCCGTCGCCGATCATCGCCCTGAACCGCGCCGTAGCGCATGGCATGGCGGTGGGGCCTGCCGCTGGCCTCGCCCTGGCGGATGCATTGCGCGAGGAACCGGTCCTCCGATCCCATCACCTGCTGCCCAGCGTGCGCGGTGATTTCCTCTTCAAGCTCCGGCGGTTCGGCGAAGCCAAGATGGCGTTCGACGAGGCCGCTGCATTGGCGCAGAATGAGCGGGAACGGGCCTTCCTGATCGCACGGGCCACTGCCTGCAGCGACCCGAAACTGCTGCACTGATAGCTACCGGTATGCAGCGATGGTCCCGACGAACTCCTTGATCTCTGTAGCGATCAGCTCCGGTGCAACCGTGTGCCATTCGCCCGGCAGGCTTTTGTGACGGGCATCAGGGATCAGCCGCGCCGCGGTTGCCGCCCAGCCGGTCAGGTCATCGGTGCTGCCTTCGCTGTCAAGAACAAGCGTCGGCACCTTGACCTGGCCGCAGATTACCGGGGTGATCGCCTCGGACAGCAGGCAGTCGTAGACCAGTGTGTGCGCAATGCCCACCATCCTGTCCCACCTCTGCGTACCGCGCATCCCGCCGATCATCTCTTCGGGCACGCCGATGGCCGCATGGAAATGCTCCACCGCCTCGGCCTTTTTCCCGGCCTCGATCAACGTGGCAAGCTGGCTTGTCAGCGGGTCCGGCTGGCCGTGATTTTCGGTATTCAGCGGCGGCTCCAGCAGCACGAGCCCGACAAATGGCACCTGCCGGGTTGCCGCATAGAGCGCTAGCAGCGCGCCGGACGAATGGCCGTAGGCAAAGGCGCTGCCACCGGCCTCACGGACCAGCGCATCCAGATCGTCCACTTCCCGGCCCGGTTCGAACGGAAGCGTGTCTTCGCTCTGCCCGCGACCGCGCCGGTCGTAGGTGTAGACGGTGAAGCTGGCGACTAGCAGGGGAACGAGGCCTTCGAACGCGGTCAGGTCCCGATAGTGACCTGCGGGTTCCACCAGGATCAATGCAGGGCCGTCGCCGGTGCGGCTGAAGGCAATCCGGGTTCCATCTTCGGACAGGGCAAAGGACGGGCTGGACATGCGGGGCTCCTTTCGGTACCTCTCAGTACTATAAGTCACCACGATTGGAGTACTGTCAAGTACCCACCTGAGGACGAGTTGACAGCGACCCGCACCAGCAAGCCCCGACCACCCCCAGAGGACGTCCGACGGGCCATTCTGACCGCCACGAGGACTCTTTTTCTGGCCAAGGGCTATGCCGGAACCAGCACCGACGAGATCGCCGCCCTGTCGGCGGTATCGAAACAGACGATCTATCGCCACTTCTCGGACAAGGATGACCTGATCGCCGCGGTCTTCAACGATGCGATCACTGCCGCCGAGGCACAGGGGGCCGAAGCATTCGATGCAATGGCCGGAACGGAGGATCTCGAACGCGACCTTCGCCTCTTTGCTCGGGGGCACATCAGGGATGTCATGCAACCGCATATCTTGCAAATGCGGCGGCGGATCATCGGCGAGGTCGCGCGGTTTCCGAAGCTTGCGCTGGCCTGGTACGATGCCGGGCCTAAGCGCGGGCATCAGAAGCTGCAGCAGTGTTTCGAAGCCCTGCGCGACCGTGGACTGCTGCAAGTAGACGACTCCGCACTTGCCGCGGAACTGTTCAACTGGCTGATCCTGTCAATACCGCTGAACCGGGCAATGTTCGACGCGGAGGCCGTGTTCGAAACCGAAAAGTTCGACGATTACGCCGACGAAGCCGTCCGGGTTTTTCTTGCGGCTTACGGGAGGCGCTGAGTTCATGGCAGCCCCGGTCGAAGCGGCAGTCGCATGCGTAGTAAAGGCTTCGGTCCACATCGCAGCTGTTCTGAGCGCAACCAAGGTCGGCCAACTTGACATGCAGTAATATTACTGCATAATGTGAGCCCATGCAGGACGACCAGATAGACCTTTTGTTCAGAGCAGTAGCCCATCCGGAACGACGGCGCATCCTGGCCTCGCTTCAGGACAGCCCCGGACAGTCCCTGTTCGACATCTGCGCATCCGCGTTCGCTGAAGGTGTCCAGCCACTGTCACGGCAGACGGTCTCGCAGCATTTGGATGCGCTGGAAAGTGCCGGCCTGCTCGAAGTCTTGTGGAAAGGACGGACCAAGGCCCATTTCGCCAAACTCGACCCATTGCGGCAGGCGGTGCAGATCGCGCTCAGCCGATATCTCTAGAAAGGAGCCGAACATGCGGATCTACGTTACAAGCGTCCTTGTCGACGACCAGGCGAAGGCACTCGATTTCTACACCGGGAAACTCGGTTTTGAAGTCAAGAACGACGTGCCCGTAGGTGAGCATCGCTGGCTGACCGTCGTGTCGAAAGAGCAGCCGGATGGCACGGAACTGTTGCTGGAGCCAAGCGAACATCCCGCAGCCAAGCCCTTCAAGGAGGCCCTTGTCGCAGACGGAATCCCGTTCACCTCGTTTCAGGTCGACGATCTGGACGGTGAGTTCGAAAGACTGACCGGTCTTGGCGTCGCCTTCACGCGCGACCCGATGGATGCGGGGCCCGTCCGCATGGCAGTCTTTGACGACACCTGCGGCAACCTCATCCAGCTGATCCAGATGAAGAGCTAGCGGTCATTTGGTAGAATTGCAGGTCGCGAAATGCCGAGACCTGGTTCTTCCGCAGCGCACCCTCGGGATAAGTAGAGTAGGCTTAGACCTCGATTCTGATGCCAGGTCGAAGGGATGAGCCAGCCGCAGTAACTCAAGCTCGGCCGAGGCGACCGCTCTTCGGCCCGAAAGCAGGCGCTTTCAGCGCACGGCCGCCTCAACGGCACAGGTGACAGAGTCGAACCGCACGGCCCCGCTCGGATTGATACGAACGGTTCAGTCGCGCTCGAAGTCCTTACTCGACGCAACAGCCTGCATGTCGGCGAAACGGGCAGCGCGTCATTTCGATGATCGTGGACGAACGATCAAGCGGAGGCTTTACTTGGATGCTACGCAAGAACCGGTCGACGCACTGAGGTAGACGATGTCGATAGCGGACGAGGCTCTCTGGATCATCGAGCGAAATTCGGGCCAGCAGCTTACGCTGAACTCCATCGCGGCTGCTAGGGGGGTTTCACGGTCCCATCTGGCAAACGCGTTTGGAACGGCCAGCGGCTGGCCGGTGATGAAGTACCTAAAGGCGCGGAGGCTGACTGAAGCGGCCAGGAAACTCGCCGATGGTGCGCCGGACCAGTGGTCTGCAAAGGGTCGGTCTTGCCCAAAAAGTGTTGATGTGGCTGGCCTCACACTCTGCCACATTTTCAACGTGTTCTTAGCTCCCCGTGCTCATTTCCGGTGATCTTGCAGCCCGAGTTCGGTCCACATCCAGCCGAAATCATATTTTGCAATCGGGTCATCCCGATGCTGGGCGCTGCGGTTCTCCAGCAGCTTAAGCCATTCGATCACCCTCTCGCGTCCTGTCACACTGCGCACCGCTTGGCGGGGCGATTTGCCACCGAGCGCGGGCACCGGCGCATCCAGCGTTTCGCGGTAGTGCTTGTCCGTGTAGTCTCGGGTGATCTGTTGCGCGATTTCCGCTGGGACTTCGTCGGCTTCCTCACTTGGCCGTACGGGACCCTTCTCGGCCATCATCTGCTCCACGGTTCGGATCGTGGTCAATGGTTGTTTCAGGAACGCCCCGGCCGCTTTGATTACCAGCGCCTCGACCTTCGCTGCGCGCTTGTCGGAGTTGACGGTGACTAGGAGCGCCTTGCCCTTCAGCTCCAACGAGCCGAGCACCGTGCCGCCGTCCATCTGCGTTTCAAGCATGATGCCGCTGGCCGCCGTCCCTGTGCGACGCTTGCGTGGCGCGAGCCAGTTCCAGAACTGCGGACTTTCGGGGATGAAGTCCTTGACCCGGTCCAGCCGTGCGGCGAGATCCTTTTGCGTCACGCCTGTGGCAAGCGGGAAACGCAGGTCATGGAACATCACTTCGTCGCCGTCCGAGTTGCAGAACTTGGGCAGCGCCGGGGTAAGGGCGCGCGGCAGCGCGGTGAACAGCCAGTCGCTGGTGAACACCGGCGCGCAGCTGCGAAGCTGATCCCTGCTGAGCTGCAAGGCCTCGCGCTTCTTCAACTTGAGCGCATCGCGCAATCCGGCAAACAGCAGATCCACCGCATCGGTCGAGAAGGGCAGCAATACTCCCGAGATGACATGGTGGTTGCGTTCTGCCACGACCCGAACGGCAATCCGGGCCCATTGCTTCAGGGAGCGGGTGGCGGACATCTCCTGAACCGTAGCGGGCTCGGCATCTGTCAGAAGGTCACGCAGCACGATCGAAGTGCCCGGTCGGACATCGCTGACTTCGTAAAGGCTGACTGGCGCATCGCGCAGCGCCGCGAAATAGGCCCGGTTGAGCACTGTTTCCTTCCAGCCACGGCGTTTCAGGTAGTGATCGACGATGTTCTCGTCGCCATAGCGGCGGCCCAGGAAGTCCTCAAACCCGCATCCCCAGAGCACACCCGACCATTGCTCGCCGAGAAGGTCCGCAAGTTCGTCATGCTCGACCTCAAATTCCTCGAGCGCAGGCATGAGGTGTTCGGCGACCACATCCTGCAGCCGTTCCCGCCAGATATGTTCGCGACCGATGAAGCCCAGCAAACCCGATATGTCGTTTTTAACGCTCATCTTGCCTCGCCGAATCCTTGCTAGAACCATTTAGCAGCGTCGGGCCGGAAGGCGCTACCGAACCTGTTTCGATTTGGCCAAGTGGCACTGATGGGATGTCGATCCCAGAACTGAGAACAGAGTACTTGTCGGGACGAACGCGGTCAAAACTGCGGGAGGGATCACGGTCAGTTTTTTTCCCTCGATGCAAACCGAACGCGCGTTGAGGGCTAACTGACGCCAGGTTGCGCGGGGACCGCATCCCATTTGGGCGCGATGCAGTCATGTGACGTCACGCCCACAGTTTTGGTGAGCAGCAGTCCCAGGGACAGAGGTGCCCGGCCCGTAACTTTCGCACTATGGCGGGGCAGGGCGCGTAACCCGCTTTTGGCTTACCCGACCGGCTGCCAGGATTGCCGGTGGAGTGCGATGGGCCATCTTGGTGGCCTGCACGACGTTAGGCTCCAGGGCCGACAAATGCCGATAGGGAAGGGGGCTACGCCGGCTTCCCGATCGGCGCAGTTTTGCAGACCGAATTGCCTGGTTTCCTTTCAATGCGTGAACTGCCAGGAAAAGGATCGGTTTACACCGCGAACTTCGCCTTTCCGTCAGCCTTTGCGTGGTCTTCACCCGCCGCTTTCTGCAGAAAACGCGCGAGCGCCGCTGTGCGGGACTCGCGATCGAGGGCATAGGCGGTCTGTTTGAAGTCAACACCGTCCAGCAGTCCTTGAATATAGCCCGAGATCGTATCTGCCGCCATGATCAGCGCCGTATCAAGAGTGTGGATGTATTTGCTGGTGACCGAACCCGTCGCGTGTCCAATGAGGGCGGCAATGGTGTGCTCCGTAAAGCCAAGATCATTCGCGACGCTGGCAAAGCTGTGCCGCAAGATATGTGCCGTCACATCCGCGAGTGGGGACGCGGCAAAGATCTTCGCCCAGTGATTTTGGAAACTGCCAAAGGCGTTGTCTTCGGCTGAACCGGGAAAAACAAAAGTCCCCGTCCGCATCAGCCGGTGCTTTTCAAGAAATTCAACCACAGGAAGGCCAATAGGGCGTGTCGATTCGCCTTCTTTGGACTCCGACAGGCGCAGACAGCTGTTTTCGGTATCCACATCATCCCACCTGAGCGAAGTTATCTCGCTGCGACGGCAACCCGTTAGCGCAAGTTGCCGAATTATTCCCACGGTGATGGTGTATTTCTCATTCTCGCCAGCGCGACGCAGCATGTCGCCTAGAATTCGGTATTCATCTTCGTTTAGCCGCCGGTCCCGCACGCGGTCTTTGGGCTTGCGAATGCCGTGCGCGACGTTGTGCTCGATAACGCCGGCGCTGATGGCATAGGTGAGGATGGAACCGATCACGCCCACGCACCGGCTGGCGGCGCCTGCACCACCTCTCAGGATGGATTTGCCGCGCAACTTGGCAGATTTTTTCACAGCGCGGGTCTTTCCGGCAATGATGTCATTCATGGCCTTGGTCACATCGGCTTTTGACAGGTCCCGAACGCGCCTCTGGCCGAGGAGGGGGATGATATGGCCATTGATCCTCCCGATATCAGTTCCGACGGTTGACGGCTTTTTCGGACGGCCGCCTTTCCCGAGGATGAGGCCTGCGCGCATGTCTTCGACATATCGTTCGCACAGCTCCTTGACCGTCATCGCGTGACGATTGATCTGCTTGTCTTCGACGGGGTTGTCACCCTGCGCCACCTTGCCAAGTTGGACTTTCGCTTCTCTGCGCGCGGTTTCAGGCGTCCAGACTCCGTGCAGACCAATGGTGTACCGGCGTGAACGACCGGCCGACCGATATTGTATGACATAGCTGCGTTTGCCGGAGGCAAAGACGCGAAGGCCAAAGCCCGGCAACTCGTCATCCCAGATGACGTAGTCCCTTGCACGCGCACCAGTGGTGTCAACGAGCCTCTTGTTGATTTTTGCCATGGGGTATCTCCTTTCCGGCCCCGGGCTCGCGTAAGCACCACGTAAGCACTTGGGCGGAAACCAGGGCGTAGTTTCGGATAGAAGCTTCGGTACGGTGACCCACAAATTCAAGTAGTTTCAGGTGGTTAACGTACCATAGCGTACTCTATCGCATTATTGGGAAAGACAGATATATTTCCTCCGAAGGCAGAGGTCACAAGTTCGAATCTTGTTGGGTGCACCAAATTACCGGTCACGGTTCGAACTATTGGTCTGTCTGTAGCGCAGCGTTAGCCACCAGCGCAGAAGAAGACGCTTGTCTGGCATCCACCGCTGCCGACCTGTTGAGAACGCAGAACCCTAGTTGAAGCGAAGTTGTAGCGGCCTCAGCGCGATTCCATCGAACCGCGCGGTCCATGTCTCTCCGGCGTGCGCCGACATCGCCTCCGTCAAGGTGCCGGTGGTCACAATCTCCCCCGCTCGCAGAGGTTCGCAATTCGGGTAGCACGCCAATTCCTCGACAAGAAACTTCAAGGCTTCCACCGGCCCACCAAGGACGTCCCGCGCGTGACCCCGACGAGAAATTCCATTGTTGTTCAATAGTTCCACAGAAAAAGTGGAAATGGTCAGGGCGTGATCTGCACGGGCAAGCGAAATATCCAGTTTCTCGCCAATAACCAGCGCGCCGTGAACCCCAAATGCCGCCGCCGCGTCTGCCGCTGAGAAATCCCAATTGGGGAAGACGGAATAGACCACCTCAAATCCCGGTGCCACCCAGTCGATGCATTCCACAAGTTCATGGGTCTTCATTCCAGTTGCTGGCGCTCTCGCGAGGTGCAGCACGAATTCGGGCTCTACCCTCGGTTCAGGCATCCCGATCAAGGCGATCCTTCCCGGCCCGGCGACGGCATCGCTCACGGTGGTGTCGAAAACATAGTTCCAGATCGGTGCCGAAATGCCGAACGCGCCCCATATCGACCGGTTGGTGAACCCGATTTTGCGCCCAATCGGCTTGTGCCCTCGCGCACGACGCAGATCGCCAACTCTGGTGGCAATCGCATACGCGGTTGACAGGTCGAAAGGCACACCCCGCCGGGAGAAAGGCTCCACCTGCCGACCGGTCCCCAGAAGAGCGACTAGCTCCTCGCTGATTTGCTCGACTGAAACTGCTTCGTGCATGGAGCACAGCCGTCCTTTCGCTAGATCGATCTAAAGGATAACTCGAATTCTTGATGTTCGCTATTCCCAGATCGAGGCAATAGCCAGCTCCGGCAAACAAACTCAGCCCCGTTTGGCCGACTGGCGGTTGAGAGCATAAAGATCACAAGGCACCTGCAATGACATAGCGCTTCCCAGTTTCATCCTGTCCGGTGCACCACACTTCCACCATTTCGGAACAAACATGGGTACTTTGGGCCGCTATTGACCCCCAGCAGACCTTTCTGGATAGAACTGGAAACGTCAGTAAACGCGGGTAAAGGTGACGATTTTGAATATGCGGCAGCGATTTTGATCGTTGGCCAGAATAAGATCACCAATTGTTCATTTCGCGCGGACAATAAGACTGCGCAAACACGAAATGCAGTGGCCGACTGCCCCACTGATCCTAAGCCGAATAGACTACAATCCCGTATTCACCAATCTGGCGGAAGCCGAGCGCCTGATAGGATCGTCGGGCCGCCGGGTCTTCGGTGAAAAGCACCGCGCGCGTGACACCGTCCTGAGCGGCCTGTTGGAGAGCCCCTGCGACAACCGCGCGGCCATATCTTCGACTGCGAAGCGCGGGCGGGGTCCAGACGCCACCGATCTGGATGGATTCAGCGGCCCGTGCGGTCCGGGTACAGGTTGACGCCGGTTGCCCGTCCACCTCCAGAATGAAGGCCTCGCCACGGCCCACATGCCCCTCGATCGCGGTTTTCGCGAAGTCTCGGGTGCTTTCCGTATCAGGAAGTCCGGTGGATTCCATATCGTAGTGAAAGCGCCAATCAAGCAGAAGCCCGAGATCCTTGCTTTGCGCAACCCGGCACACTGAAGACTTGGAGCCGAGGTCCGGGCCGATCATCTCGTCAATATTCAGGACAAACAGGCCATCCTTTGAGGGCGGACCGCCGGATGATCGCCCAGACTACGATGCACGTCTTCTACCTGTGAGAAGGGTCCCAGAACGGCGAAGAGGGGCCATCCCGAGGCTTTTACCACGGCGTCGGCAAGGGCTGCTGCATGATCCGGCGCCTGCAGAAACACCGCACCTTGCCGGTCGTGCATTGCCACTCCGACCACGTCCGCGCCATCAAACGCCGCTGCGTAGGTGCCCTGAAGCGGCTTGCCGTCATCCACCAGGCCGCCCTCGGCAAGGAAGAAGCGGAGGTACAGGGAGCTATCCGCGTGGCGACAAAGGAAGTCCTGAAGCGCCCCCTCGTCGCCCGGACGGGCCAGCCGAATTGTGATCCCGGGCATCGGCAAAGGTCCTCTTCGTCCATCTGGATTTGATCATCTTATAAGACCGCTGGCGCTGCGCAATGCATGACTGAATATGGCACTAAGCGGACTTCGCCGTAAGAATTATAAAGCGCTTTCGATGACATGCCAGTGCCCTCTTTTATTCTGTCCGGCACACCAATTTTTCAAAGCTTTACTGTCTGCTTCACCGCATTAGTTCATAAGATGGGTAAGCCCGGCATCCATGCCGCGTCTATTGACGCGGCAACAACTCGATCAGCTCGCGATGAACGTCGTCGCGCGTCAGCCCAACGTCTTTCAGCAGATAGTCGGGCAGGGCCATCAAATGGTTCAACTCGCGCCGGTGCTTATGACGTGTTGCAACGGCCTTGATAAGCCCGAGTGCTTGGCGAAAACCGATATGCGGCCGATCAAGCAGACGGTCCCGTGACGTATGATTGGCAATCACATTTGACATTTGCATCTCCTTTCAGTTCCGCCAGATGTTATCGGAACAATTGCTATGTATACGGTCGAATATGAGCCAATCCTGTCATCTGGACAAACGACAAATATACACTACATTGATGATATAAAATCACATATAGGCTCGTGCCCGATGCGCCAGCTGCCGCCACTTTCCACCCTGCGAAGCTTCGAAGCCGCTGCTCGGCTGTTAAGCTTTTCCAAGGCAGCGGACGAGCTATTCGTGACGCATGGCGCGGTCAGCCGGGCCATCAAACACCTGGAGGAACATCTGGGCGTGCCGCTGTTTCAGCGGACAACACGGGCCGTTCAACTGACTCAGACCGGCATTTCGTATGCCGCATCCGTGCGCGACACACTTGACCGTCTGGCAGCAGCGACGGCGCTGATCGCCGATCAGAAAAGCCTCGGCGTGCTCAGTGTCAGCACCCTCGATTCATTCGCTGCCAAATGGCTGCTGCCCCGGTTGTTCCGGTTTCGGCAGCAGTATCCCGATATTGATGTCAGGCTTGCCACATCAAACAGGCTTGCCGATTTCGTCAATGATGGGATCGACGTCGCAGTCCGTTACGGCGTCGGTCGCTATTCTGGCCTTGCCGCCGAACTGTTGATGATGGAGGAAATCGCCCCGATGTGCAGCCCGGAGCTGCTTAAAGGTCCGCATCCGCTTAAGGCACCAGCGGACCTAAAGCATCACACGCTGATCCACGACGATTTTCAGATTGATTGGGGCATGTGGCTAATCAGTGCCGGGGTAGGCGGCGTTGATGCCCATCGCGGACCGCGGTTCCAATCGTCCGTCCTTGCCGTGCAGGCCGCGGTTCAGGGCGACGGCGTGGTTCTAGGGCGAACAGCACTTGTTGCCGACGACCTTCGCGCAGGGCGGCTTGTAAAGCCGTTCACCCTAAGCCTGCCCTCCGATCTGGCTTACTACGTCGTCTACCCTAATCAAGCTGCGGAACGGCCCAAAATCCGCGCATTCCGCGACTGGCTTCTAGAGGAGGCGCGTCTTGATCAGCAAGACGTCTGACGCTCACCGCCCGCTGCAAACTTGATGGCGACAGCCTAAATCCCCCACCAGAACATGCAAAAGCCCGCGGGCAGGGGCTGCCGACGGGCTTTGCTTTTGTGGTCCGCTATAATCGTCAGCGCGATTTAAGCGGTGCGACAAATCTAAGGCTTTGATGCTCGATCATTTGCCTCGTGCGTTAACACCTGTGTCAATAAAGTGCTGCGGCAGTGATTGGATCATTGTTCAAATCGATGGTCAATTCTCCAGTCCCGGCGCATCACCGGGCGCGGGTGGATTTGAACAGTGCCACGCTGCCGCCAGATGCATTTGCCCAGTTGGCTTCTGCCATCATACGGAAAGTATTGCCACTTTTGCGCTGGACCAATCCAGCCAGAGCAACGTGACGGCCTTCGCGAGCTTTGTTCAACAGGTTGTCCATGGTATTCTTCCCTTTGTTCGATTGAGGTTTTTTTGCGATACCATTTACTTACAACTGCAACTTAAGGTTGCATCCGGGGCACGATCATGTCGAATTCGAGGTATTTTTATGGCCCAGCGCGCTTAAACGGTATTTCGGCGGCGTGGATCTGGCCATTGATTGTTTTAATTGCGGCACACAGAAACAATCCGAGTGCTTAACGCTTAATATCTTCGAATAAGCCACACTGGCCGCAGACGAATCACAAAGCGCTGCTGGGCGGGCGCCACAGCGCACTTTGGCGGTGATACGGTGCCCAGCATCCAGCCAACGTTGCCGCTGATAGCGCAGAAGGCGTTAAGGAAAGGTTTCCATCTGCCAATTCACCGTGCAGACGCGGAAGGGATGATGGGGCAGGCGTCCCATGTCCTGCAGCGGCGGCCGCAGCGACCGATCATCACCAAAGCGCCACCTGCTCAACACATGTGTATTTATCCTATAATCAATATTATGTAATGCAGCGCGCCGTATCTGAGTTTGCAGGTATATCGGCCACAGTCTCAGTAGCGAAAGGTCCCATCGCCCAGATCCATCGTAAGTTCTGCTTTGCTATAGGCATCTTGCCAAACTTTTGTCGTCACCGAGCACCCTGCATTGCCACCATTGGCCTCAGCTTCTGTCAGATAGCGCTTGAAAGACCGCGGAGTGACTCTGATCGATTTTCCAGCAATTCGAAAATGTATTTTATCCGTAACATCTTTCTCACTGGTTCGGGTCGTTGCGGTTGCTTTCTTTTCAAAGAACACCAGTCCGCAGACAGCAAGTTTGCCGTCAACATTGCGCAGACCAGCGTAGATCACCACCTGACCGCTGGTCGACATGCTGTATGAAATGCCTTGGAAATCTTCGCCCGGTTTAACCTCCGGACTGCCAGCAAAGGCCAGATTTGGCAAAAATACCGCAACCGCTGCCGTAGCACGACAGAAAGACAAAAATTTCACGCTGATTCTCCAAACTAAACCTGCTCCAAAGTATAGATAGGCGGATATCCGCTTTGCAAAGCCATACTGGAATCACGCTGTGAAATCGTAAGGAAACGCCCCAATTGTTGCATGATGCGAAACATCCGCTTAAAAGCACGCAGACAGACGGGCGTCGTCATCTTTGCAGCCCGGTAGAGAAGGATCGCAATGTCGTCCCACACGCCCATCAAGATCGCCCCTTCGATTCTGGCAGGTGATTTCGCCAACTTCGGTGCCGAATGCCGCGCGCTTGAAGATCAAGGTGCCGATTGGGTGCATGTCGATGTGATGGATGGCCATTTCGTGCCCAACATCACCTTTGGCCCGGCCACCTGCGCCGCCATCCGCCCGCATATTCGTGGCACCATGGATGTGCATCTGATGATCGCCCCGGTTGATCCCTACATTGCTGCCTTCGCCGCCGCTGGTGCCGACATCATCACCGCCCATATCGAGGCTGGTCCGCACATTCATAGAACGTTGCAAGCCATTAGGAATACGGGTAAAAAGGCTGGCCTTGCCATCAATCCCGGCACTGGCATCGACGCCATTCCGCACCTGCTGGATATGGTTGATCTGATCTGTGTGATGACAGTAAACCCCGGCTTTGGCGGTCAAAGCTTCATCCTTTCGCAAATTGACAAGATCCGCGCCCTGCGCCAGATGATCGGCGATCGGCCAATCCTTATTGAAATTGATGGTGGCGTTACCGTCGAAACCGCCCCGCTGGTTGTTGCCGCCGGTGCCGATGTGTTGGTTGCTGGCTCTGCCGTGTTCAAAGGTGGCTCTGCCAATGATCCTGCCGCCTATGGCCGCAACATTGCAGCAATCCGCGCCGCAGCAAACCTGCCACGTGGCTGATCCGGCGGGCCTGATCTTCGATCTTGATGGCACGTTGATCCATTCCGCCCCGCAAATACACGCGGCGGCGCAGGCAGTGCTTGCCGACGAAGGGCTATCGCCGATCGACTATGCAACCCTGCGCAGCTTTGTCGGCAACGGGCTTGGCGTGTTGGTCCACCGCATTCTGGCGGCTCAAGGCCAGACGCAGGCTGACGAACGCCACGCCCGCATTTGCCAATCACTGCTGGCCATCTACGAGCAAAGCTTTGATCTGACATCACTTTATCCCGGCGTACCGGACATGCTGAAAACCCTTGCTCAGCGCGGTCACCGCATGGCGATCTGCACCAACAAGCCAGAAACGGCAACACGCGCCATCCTGAACCACTTCAATCTGACCCAGCATTTCCCGGTCATCATAGGGGGTGACACCCTGCCCCAGCGTAAACCGCACCCCGCCCCCCTGCAGTATGCGGCCAAGCAGCTTGCGGTATCGCAAATCTGGTTCATCGGCGACAGCGAAGTAGATGCCGAAACAGCACAGGCAGCACAAACGCGTTTCCTTCTGTTCACTGGCGGTTACCGCAATGCAGCCCCCGAAACACTGAACGCCCACGCCCTGTTCGATCATCATTCTACCCTGCCCCACTTGGTCAATTGATCGAAACGCCCAATTATTGAGCGAAGTGCCAGCGCAACTCGGGGTCATTCACTACCGTCAACGCAGCGTCAGTCATCCCCTCTCGACCATTGACAGAAATTTGGGTATCAAAAAGTGGTGGGATGTGGACCAAAGGCTTCAATCGGGTTGTGGCAAATATTATTGCTGCGGGCCGTTTGGCGCAGAACGCAAAAACGGAAAGGAAATGCTGTGTCAGGAGTACTGGCGCTTCTAGGGCGTATTGCTGCCGCTCCTTCGGTTGAGGTGATCTGGGATCTTGCTGTCTCGCACCTAAGCCCGCTCGGGTTTTCGCGTTTGAATTACGGGTTTACCAAGTTTCGCTATGATCGCTCTATCGGCGATCCTGATGATGTGTTGTTTTTAACAACCGCAAGTGCCGAATATGCGCAGCGTTATTTCCGCGGCGGGCTTTATGCCCGGACCCCAGTGTATCGCTGGGTCACCAAGAACGTCGGCTATACAACATGGCGCTGGGTGCAAGAGGCGTACGAGGCCGGAACTCTATCACCCGATGAAATGGACGCTGTGCGCCAGAACAGAACTCTTGGCGTCGTGGCCGGCATGTCGATCAGCTTTCCCGAAACCTCGTCGCGCTCAAAAGGGGCGCTCGGCATGATCGCCGATGTCGGGCTAAGCCATGATGACGTCGATGCCATATGGGCCGCCCATAACGAAGAGATTATGGCCGTCGCCAACATGATGCACCTCAAAATCTCGCAATTACCGATGCCAACCCGCCGCCGCCCGCTAACCCTGCGGCAGCGCGAGGCGCTGGAATGGGTCGCCGATGGTAAAACCGCGCAAGACATCGCAATTCTGATGGGTGTGTCGCCCGCGATGATCGAAAAGCACCTGCGCCTTGCACGTGATGCGCTGGATGTAGAAACCACGGCACAGGCGGTTGCCAAGGGGGCGATGCTGAATATGATTTTTCAGCCGGCCAATCGCGATGCCCCGCTGGCTGCGCTGGAACAGCTGTGAAGGTAGGGTTTCCCTGACTTTCCTTCCGTTACGTAAAGCGCCAACCTATCCTTGTTCCGTGAGTGGTGGCTTTAGCCAAAGGAACAGCAGGCCGGGTGAGAACGCAATTACGTTAGACCCTGCCTGCACCCCAACGGCGCCTGGCAGCTCCCTCCAGATGCCCCAGACTGACGAAGACGGTGCAATGGTCCATTAGATCCGGCGCATCGACCCCCAACTGCCGACGCTGTCCCCATCCCCAATGGCACGCGCGTCTGGCAAGCAAAAGCGGTGCAGCCCTGGGGGTTGCACCGCTCATTTTTTCCCACATCAATGCCTTCCGGTCATCGCAGACGCATCAAAGCGCGTCTGCCAAACCCGTCAGCCCTGACGAACCTTCGCAACCTCAGCCGCGAAATCTTCCTTTTCCTTCTCGATGCCTTCGCCAACAGCCATGCGCACAAAGCCCACAACCGTAACGCCAGCAGCCGCAGCAGCATCAGCCACCGTGATATCTGGGTTCATCACAAAGCTTTGCCCCATCAGCGTGTTTTCCGACAAGAACCGCTTCATCCGCCCCGGAATGATGTTGTTCTGCACAACCGCATCCGGCTTTGGCTTCGCGGAACTTGCGTTCTCTTCCATCGCCTTCTGCGTCTGCACCGTCAATTCGCGCGCCAACACCGCCGGGTCAAGATCCGCCTCAGACAATGCCAACGGGTTGGTCGCCGCCACGTGCATCGCAATCTGTTTGGCAATGCCGTTGTCCGTGCCCTTCACGGCCACCAACACACCGATTTTGCCCATGCCATCAGCCGCCGCATTATGCACATATGATGCCACATAATCACCGGACACCGACGCCATCCGCCGCAGGCTCATATTCTCGCCAATCCGCGCCACAGCTTCGGTCAAGGTCAGTTCAACCGACTTGCCTCCCAAATCCGCTGCCCGCAAAGCATCGATATCCGCCGCCCCAAGCGCCACTTTCGTGAAACTCGCAACCAGCCCCTGAAATTCCGCGTTCTTCGCCACGAAGTCGGTCTCGGAATTCACCTCAACCGTAACCCCACGCCCGCCTTCAACAGCCACGCCAACCAACCCCTCAGCCGCCACGCGGTCGGCCTTCTTCGCCGCCTTCGCAAGCCCCTTGGTGCGCAGCCAATCGACCGCAGCTTCCATGTCGCCGTCCGTCTCAACCAACGCCTTCTTCGCATCCATCATGCCTGCGCCTGTAGATTCGCGCAGTTCTTTCACCATCTGTGCGGTGACGGCCATAGCGGCTCTCCTTGATAAAATAGGGAAATCCCGGCAGGGCTAACCCCACCGGGTAACAATCACGCGAAGCCCGTAATCAGGCCTCAGCGACAGCTTCTTCAACAGGCGCGTCTTCCAACGCCCCCAGATCAACGCCCGCCGCACCCATCTGTGCCGACATCCCGTCCAGCGCCGCGCGCGAGATCAGGTCGCAATACAGCGCAATCGCCCGCGCCGCATCATCATTGCCGGGGATCACATAATCCACACCCTTGGGTGAGCAATTCGTATCCACAATCCCGATCACCGGAATGCCCAGCTTCTGCGCTTCCAAAATCGCCAGGCCTTCTTTGCCCACGTCGATCACGAACAGCAGGTCCGGACGCGCGCCCATTTCGCGAATACCACCGAGCGAGGCTTGCAGCTTGCCCTGCTCGCGTTCGATGTTCAGACGCTCTTTCTTGGTCAAGCCCTCGGCGCCATGCGCCATCTGCTCGTCAATCTGCTTCAGCCGCTGGATCGATTTCGACACCGTCTGCCAGTTGGTCAGCGTGCCGCCAAGCCAGCGGTGGTTCATGTAATACTGCGCGCATTTTTCCGCAGCTTCCGCCACAGGCTTTTGCGCCTGCCGCTTGGTGCCAACGAACAGAATACGCCCGCCCTTGGCAACTGTATCGCGCACAGTCTTCAGCGCCGCGTCCAGCAAAGGCACGGTTTGCGTGAGGTCAAGAATGTGGATGCCGTTGCGATCCCCATAGATGTATTCGCCCATCTTGGGGTTCCACCGCGCGGTTTGGTGGCCGTAGTGAACGCCAGCTTCCAACAGCTGACGCATGGAAAACTCTGGAAGAGCCATGGTCGTTATCCTTTCCGGTTTCAATCCTCGGCAAGGCCGTCTCACCCCTGCTGGGGCAACCGGCGGACATCACGGGATTTCTCCCCGATCAGCCCAAGCCTCACCTGTGAAGTCCGGCGCGTATAGGGGAAGTGGGCGGGGGATGCAAGGGGTGGGTGGAGCGCCCAGCCCTACCCTATCAGCCGCCCTCACCCCCAACAAATCAAGGCACGACATAGGGACGCGCCCGAACCGAGGACTGCTCTATTCAGCGAGACGCCTTCTGTAATCTCCGTTTTTGAGAGGGAGGGTGAGTTCGCGCTGTCTTTGCGTTCTGAATCATCTGTCTTTGCGTTCTGAAACATATAGATTGGCGAAATGAACCAGCAACCAATGTCACGCCCCTCGGGTGGCCACGCTGCCCGCAAACCTACGGTAAACCACCGCGAACCGATTGGACTTAGCAAAGTCCAGGGCGGCGGCCTCAATATCCCGGCAGGCTCAGCCGTGACACGGCTTTTCCTGCTGGCACTTGCTGTTGTCGCGGCTTGCGCCAGTTTACCGGGTGGCGTTAAGGCCCAAGACGGCCCGGCGGGCGGCATCACGTTGCCGCCGATGGATGCCCAGAACGGCAGGGCGCTGTATGTCAGCAAGAAATGTGTCGTCTGCCACGCCATTAATGATGTCGGTGGCGGCGATGCGGCCCCGCTGGATGCCGCGAACATGGACGAGACGGCGAACCCCTTCGAATTTTTCGCCCGCATGTGGTTGGGAAGCGGGCCGATGATCGCCATGCAAGAAGACCGGATGGGCGAACAGGCGGAACTGACGGCCAAGGAACTTGGCGATATTGTTGCCTTCATTCACGACGCGGAAATGCAGAAGACTTTTTCCGACGCCGAAATTCCCGACGCTATCGAGGATCTGATGCAGTCCGACTAGCAGGGCGGGCAGGTTGCAACCGCCGCAGCAACCTCGCCTGCCCTGCCGACACGGCGTCACTTGATCGTCACAGTCCCCACCATACCGGCTTCTTTGTGGCCTTCGATGGCGCATTCAACCGGAATGTTCTCGCCAGTTTGAACTGGCACGATAAACCATTCGACAGTGCCACCACCAGCGACTTCAATTTCGCTAATGGCACCTTTGACTTCCGAAATCATCTCGCCGTCGGCACCCATAACCTCGACTTTTCGTGTGAAGACGCGGGCGGTGAATTCCGGGGCCGAGAATTCGTGTTTGATCTTGTCGGTATTGGTGAACACGAGCACATAGGCCTTGCCGGTTTCCAGATCGATGTGTTCGGGTTTAAAATACATGTGCTTGGCGTCAACTTGACCCATTTCGATAGCGATTTCAATGGGGTCAGCCCGGCTCAGATCGCCCTCCGCATAGGCTGCGGAAGCCAGTCCGATCAAAGGCACGGCCACCAACATTGCGAGTCTCGTCATTTTATTTACTCCTACGGACGGCACCAGTTCCGGATGAGCCCGTTCCAGCGCCCTCGCTTCCGTCTAGCGCCGCCGCTCCGGTCTGGCGTTGATTTAGGTCAATATGGGCTGCGAAATGCAGTGCCATTTGGGTCGGGACTCAATCAAATCCTCCGTTGGCGGATCACCAACCCGACCAAATCCACCCCTTAACCCGCGTAGCACTACCACCCTCCCGAGGCCGTGCAGTGGCCCGGCCCGTGCCCCACTGAAAACGCTCCCCCAGAGCGTTTTCCGGGCGTGGGACACCCCCTCAATGATGGTGATGTAAACAACTCCGGCCAATCGCCGCCACATGCCGCAGATCGGTGCCGCAGCAACCGCCCACCACATGCAAGCCCGGCAGGATATGCAAAAGCTGGTGATAGTCCCGCGCCAATTCCGTCGGATCGCCAGAATCCAGCTCCGCCGCCTCATCCAGTTCCGCATGGCTCAGACGCGATGCATTCGCCCGCACCGACCCGATCCTGTCCACCCAATCCCCGGTCAGGATATGCCGGAAATGATCCGGATGCGCGCAGTTGATGCCATACCAAAGCGGCGCGCCATCGGTCGCATCGTCGGTCCGGTGAATGGCGTCTGCGAGGGTCATGCCGGAAATCAGCCGCCCATCGGTTTCCACCGTGAATGACAGCGTGACAGGCTGATCCACCACCTCCGCCGCCTTCGCTATGCCAATCGCTTCGCCATGCGAGGAAATTGTCATGGCACTGATCAGATCAACCCCCGATCCTGCCAAAACCTCCACCTGACGGCGGTGATAGTTCTGCGCTGCTTCAGCCGACAGCACCTGATCCGGCGCATAGGCATCGCCATGCGGCCCGATCACCCCGTTGATCAAGATGTGCTGGCCCTTTGGCCGTGCCGCGCGAAGGGCCCGCACAAAGGCCACGGCCTCGCGATTGATCGCATCAATCCGGTCGGCCTCCAGCCCCATCACCTGCCCCCAACCCGCGCTGGCCCGCCATGTGGCGGTGTCAAGGACAAACCCCGCCTGCTGCGCCACCGCCTCATCCAGAAACGCATTGTAATATTTGGTTAATGCCGTGCGGCCTTCATCGCTGTCCAGCAGGGTAAAGGACGCAAATTGCGGCAAATCAAGGCCTTCCAGAAACACCATGACTGTTTCCAGACCGCCATCGGTCAACAAAACCTCGGTGCCGATGTCCTTGAGCAAACTTTGGGACTTGCTATGCATTATGTGCCTCCTTGAATGGATTGAACAACGATGTCCGCAACCACATGGCACTCTATTGGTGCCATCACTCAGCAAACTGCAGTCGGCTTAAGCGCCCAGACAATATGATTGGGCAATAGTATGCCGCGTCGCACCCCGGGCAAATCGAAATCTGGCGTAATAGCGCAGTTATCAACATTTGCCCCACTATGATGAATGGGCACGCCACAACAAATGCCCCGCCAATCCCGTGCGGCGGCGCTGGTGGGTGACTTGCAGCCCCGACCAGTTGCTATATCCGGCCCCTCACCTCCTCCCCCAAACCCGTGTTACACCCCTTAAAATATCCTTAACAAGAATCACAATCCGCCACCTAATCAACCCCTTAACCCGCGTAACACGCGTGTTACCATCCCGGTAACACACCCCTCCCGGCTTCCTTTTCGCCTAAATACTCACCTTGACCCCCTCCCCCAATCTTGCCAAAACATCCCCCATGACAGCCCCCCCAGATATCCTTTGCATCGGCTCCGTCCTGTGGGACGTGATCGGCCGTTCTCCCACTTCGATGCGGCTGTCCTCTGACGTCCCCGGCCGCATAACCCGCCTCGCCGGCGGCGTCGCGATGAATATCGCGATCACTCTGCGCCGCTTCGGCCTGACCCCCGCCCTTCTAACCGCGATCGGCCGCGACACCGAAGGCGACGATCTGGTCGCCGCCTGCGCCCGCATGGGCCTGATCACCGCCCATATCTACCGCTCCGACGACCTGCCGACCGACCGATACATGGCAATCGAAGGCGCAAACGGCCTGATCGCCGCCATCGCCGACGCGCATTCCTTAGAGGCCGCCGGTGACAAAATCCTGCGCCCCCTCGCCGACGGCCGCCTCGGATCGCTGGATGCCCCCTTCCCCGGCCCCATCGCCCTCGACGGCAACCTGACCGAAGCCCTGCTCGCCGAAATCGCCCGCTCCGCCCTGTTCGCAGCCGCCGACCTCCGCGTCGCCCCCGCCAGCCCCGGCAAGGCGGAACGTCTGCTCCCCCTCCTCGCCCACCCCAACGCCACCCTCTACCTCAACTTGGAGGAAGCCTCCCTGCTCGCCAAAACCCGCTTCCCCGACGCCTCCACCGCCGCCGCCGCCCTCCTAACCCGCGGCGCCACCCGCGTCCTCGTCACCAACGGCGGCCACCCCACCGCCATGGGCAGCAAAACCGGCGTCATCACCGACACCCCGCCGCCCGTTCTGGTCACCCGAGTAACCGGCGCTGGCGATACCTTCATGGCCGCCCACATCGTCGCCGAACGCCGCGGCGCATCACCCGAGCAAGCGCTCAACCAAGCCCTTCGCACCGCCGCTGATTACGTGTCTGGAGAAATCGGATCATGACTCTTCCCCTCAAAATCACCGCCGAACTCGCCTCGGCCTTGGCCGAAAACCGTCCGGTGGTCGCACTCGAATCCACCATCATCACCCACGGCATGCCGTTCCCGCAAAACGTCGAAACTGCGCGGCTGGTTGAGGACGAAATTCGAACCCACGGGGCTGTCCCCGCCACCATCGCGATAATGGGCGGTCATATCCACATCGGCCTGACCGCTGACGATCTGCAATCCCTCGGTCAGGCGAAAGACGTGATGAAAGTCTCGCGCGCCGATCTTGCCGCTTGTCTGATCACCGGCAAAACCGGCGCGACCACGGTTGCCGCTACCATGATCTGTGCCCACCTCGCGGGCATTTCAGTTTTTGCCACCGGCGGCATTGGCGGCGTGCATCGTGGGGCTGAATACACCTTCGATGTGTCGGCAGACCTGCTGGAATTGGCGCAAACCCCGGTCACCGTTGTGGCCGCCGGGGCCAAAGCCATTCTCGATATCCCCAAAACGCTGGAGGTGCTGGAAACCCACGGCGTGCCGGTCATCGCCTATGGCCAAACCGATTTCCCGGCCTTCTGGTCGCGGTCATCCGGCCTGGTTGCCCCTTTGTCGATGACCACGCCCGCCCAAATTGCCGCCGCCCATCTGATGCGCACACAACTTGGCCTAGCGGCCGGTCAACTGATCGCGAACCCGATTCCGCGAGAAGCCGAAATTCCCCGCGCCGAAATCATCCCCATTATCGAGGCGGCCTTGGCCGAAGCCGCAGCTCAAGGTATCACTGCGAAAGCCGTCACGCCATTCCTACTGCAACGCATTTATGAGTTGACGCAAGGTCGTTCACTGGTCGCAAACATTGCGTTGGTCTGCTCAAACGCCCGCCTTGGCGCTGCAATTGCCACGCAGATCGCAATTCTTCGTAAAAAGCCCTAGCCCCAACCCATACCGGCCATCTTAGTGATTGTTGTTGCGATGGCGGATGCCTACATTGCGTCGCGCCAACAAGGATCACCCGATGACCGACGACAATCCTATCCTGCTGCCACCTCTCAAGAAGCCTAGCCTGTTTGCCGGCCTCCGCGCCAGCTTTTTGACCGGGCTTGTGGTGGTATTGCCAGTTGGTCTGACGATCTATGTCATTTGGACGGTGGTTGGCTGGATCGACAGTTGGATTTTGCCACTGATCCCCGGATCATGGCAACCCGACGCCCTGCTGCGCGACTATTTTGGCGACGACTTTCAGTTTAGCCTGCGCGGCGTCGGCGTCATCGTTTTTCTGATTTTCACCATCATCATCGGCTGGATCGCCAAGGGCCTGATCGGGCGATCCATGATCAACCGCGCCGAAGGTCTGGTGAACCGGATGCCGCTGGTCAGCTCAGTTTACACCGGCATCAAGCAGATCGCCGAAACCGTCTTTGCCAAGACCGAGAAAAGCTTTGATCGCACCTGTCTGGTACAGTTTCCAACCCCCGGGGTTTGGGCGGTGGGGTTTGTTGCCGCCAAACCAAAAGGTGAAATTGCAGCCCGGCTGCCGCACACCGAAGACATGATTACCGTGTTCGTGGCCCTGACGCCGCTGACCTCCGGCTTTTTGGTTTACGTGCCTGCCAGTGACGTGATCATGCTGGATATGACGCTGGAAGAGGCGTTCAAACTGGTCATATCGGCCGGGCTGGTCTACCCGAACGGTAAACCGCCTACCCCGCCGCTTCTGACAATCTAACTCGGCTACATCGCTGTCCAGCCGCCATCGACGCTGATCGTTGTGCCGGTGATCTGGTCGGCATGGGCTGAGCACAAGAAAACAACGGTCCCGCCCAACTGTTCGGTGGTCGCAAACGCCTTTGACGGTTGGCGTTCCAGCATTACCTCACGGATCACGGTTTCCCGGTCCATCTTGTGGGTCTTCATTTGGTCTGGGATTTGCGCCTCGACCAGTGGCGTCAACACATAGCCCGGACATATCGCATTGCAGGTAATGCCCTGCCCCGCCGTTTCCAGCGCCACCGTCTTCGATAGCCCAACCAACCCGTGCTTGGCCGCCACATAGGCCGATTTGAACGGGCTCGCCGTCAACCCATGCGCTGACGAGATGTTAATCACCCGACCCCAGCCCTTGGCCCGCATCATTGGCAAGGCAACTGCTGTCGTGTGAAACGCCGATGTCAGGTTGATCGCCAGGATTGCATCCCACTTTTCGCTCGGAAATTCGTCAATCGGTGCCACATGCTGAATGCCCGCATTGTTCACCAGAATATCGCAGCCACCAGCCTTTTCCACCAACGCGCGGCAATCCGGCCCCTTCGACATGTCCGCCGCGATGTAGTGCACCTTTGATCCAGTTGCTTTGGCAATTTTCGCTGCCAGCGCATGATCTTCAGGCCGGTCAGTGAACGAGTTGATCACCACCTCTGCCCCGGCCTTCGCCAGCGCCTCTGCAATGCCCAAACCGATGCCGGAATTTGATCCGGTAACGATTGCGATTTTGCCTTTAAGGGTCATCAAAGCCTCCAATGCTGCGGTTGCGGCATCATACATGCTGCGCCTGCAAGGCACATGGCCAAACGCCACGGTGGCACAAAAACGCCGGGCATAAAAAAACGCCGGCACAAGGCCGGCGTAAAGTTATTGAGGCAGGTTTCATACAGGCAAGAAACCTATCGAGCAGTAAGGTCTTTATACGCATAAGCCCGCCGCTGGCCAAGTTAAAAGTTTGAATTGCCCTGCCCGCCCGCATAGTCTGCGAAACAGCAAATTCGCGGGGGGCAACATGGGCAGGGCAATGACACGACAAATTATCCAAATGATGCGGGCAGTTGGCATGGCCACCCTGTTTGGCCTGAACGCGCAGACAGCACTGTCAGAGCCTGCCCACGGTATAGCTATGTATGGAGAGCCTGCTCTTCCACCTGATTTTGTGTCCCTACCCTACGCCAACCCGGATGCGCCCAAAGGTGGCAAGATCATCTTTGGCGAGGCGGGCGGGTACGATAGCCTGAACCCTTACATCGTCAAAGGTTCGGCCCCCGCCGGGGTCGCTCTGCTTACGGTTGAAACGCTTTTGGGTAGGTCCTATGACGAACCCTTCACCCTTTACGGGCTGCTGGCCGAATTGGTCGATACCGATGACGCCCGCACCTATGTCGAATTCACTCTGCGTGAAGGTGCCCGATTCTCTGACGGTAGCCCCGTCACCCCTGAAGACGTGCTTTGGTCGTTCGAAAAACTGGGTGTCGAAGGCCAGCCACGCTATGCCGCGGCATGGGGCAAAATCGCAAAATCCGAAATCACCGGCCCGCGCAGCATCCGCTTTACCTTCAACGTAGTAGACCGCGAATTGCCGCTGATCCTGGGCCTGCGGCCGATCTTGCAAAAGGCGCAGTGGGAGGGGAAGGATTTCACCGCAACCACACTCGAAGCGCCGGTCGGCTCCGGCCCCTACACTGTCGGCAAATTCGAAGCGGGCCGTTCGATCAGCTTCGTCAAAAACCCAGATTGGTGGGGCAAGGACGTGCCCTTCTACCGCGGCATGCACAACTTTGACGAAGTTGCCTACGAATATTTCGGCGATGGCGGCGTTGTGTTCGAAGCCTTCAAGGCCGGCGAGATCAGCACCTACCGCGAAACCAACGCGCCGAAGTGGGCGTCGAACTACGTCTTCCCGGCTGTCACGTCCGGCGACGTTGTAAAGTCTGAAATCCCACACGGCCGCCCCTCCGGCATCGAAGGCTTCGTTTTCAACACCCGAAAGCCGATATTCACCGATTGGCGCGTTCGCGAAGCACTGATCCATGCCTTCAATTTTGAGTTGATCAACAACACCGTCACTGGCGGCTCGCAGCCCCGCATCGGCTCTTACTACTCCAACTCCGAACTGGGCATGGTCCCCGGCGAAGCCGCGGCGGGTGCCGTCAAAGCCCTGCTAGACGCGTTCGCCGCCGACCTGCTGCCGGGTGCCATGGATGGCTACACACTGCCTGTCAGCGATGGAACCGAGGCAAACCGCGCCAATATCCGCACCGCCACCAAACTGCTGGAAGACGCGGGTTGGACAGTGCAAGACGGCACCTTGAAGAACGCGGCGGGCGAAACCTTCGCCTTCGAAATTCTGTTGAACACCGGCACCGACGAGTTGATCAGCATCGCTAACATCTATGTCGAGGCACTGAAACGGCTTGGCATCGATGCCCGTGTCACAACCGTCGACAGCGCCCAATACAAAGAGCGCACCAACGCCTACGACTTTGATATGACCCACTATATCCGCTCACTGTCACTCTCCCCCGGCAACGAACAGATGTTGTATTGGGGTTCCGCAGGCGTCGCCGAACCTGCGACACGCAACTGGATGGGCATGAATTCCCCTGCAGCCGAGGCGATGATCCAGACCCTGCTATCGTCCACCTCGCGTGATGATTTTGTCGCAGCTACTCAAGCACTCGACCGCGTGTTGACAACCGGTAGATATGTCATTCCGTTCTGGTATGCAGATATCGGGCGGCTGGCGCATCGCAAGGAACTGAAGTTCCCCGAACGCACACCGCTTTATGGCGACTGGTTAGGTTTTCAGCCAGAAGTGTGGTGGTATCAACAATAGGCACGGGACAGGTATGAAAAAACTTGTGGTATTGGCCCTGATCGCAGCACTTTCAGGCTGCGCCACGGTCGAAGGCATCGGTCGCGACATCTCCGGCGGTGCCAACAGGGTAAACAACTGGATTAACTGATAGCGTTAGAAAGGCCGGTACAAACCGGCCGTTTCTTTTGCGTCGCCCTGCGTTCAGGCGAACCATGCAAGTGCTCCAATGATCAAAAGCACAATCCACCCCGGATGCCTGCCCTTAGTGCCCACTAAGACAAGCGCAGATGCCCCAAGCGTCGCCACTGCAATTGTCAAGGTGGCCAATCCGGCAAGATCGTCAGGCTGATACGGCAGTGCCAAACCAAACAGCGCCGCAGCGATTGCCCAGCCAAACACCGACACGATGTGCCAACTGGCCCAAAGGATGTTCGCATAGCGCCGCGGCAAACCCGCTTTGTTCAATAGCGCCGAGTTTTTAGGCATGCGTCGAAAGATCAACACCTCACCCATCACCGAATGAACAACGCCCAGCAAAAATGCCAAGACAGACGCGACCAGCAAGTAGATATTCAACCCCGTCTCCCCGTCCTGCTATCGGGCTGGCATCATGCCACCAGCCCTTGTTACTACTCGGTGTGAAACACTAATTTTCAGTTAACTTGAGACACAATATCAAACAACATCAATTGGTTAGATCGCGTAACACGCGTGTTACCCCTGATCTGATCAATCGAAGCCACCCATAACATCGCCGCATCACTCGACATCTAAGACTGCCGACCGCAATCGGATCACCGTGACCGAACACGGCGCTTCGGCTACCACCTTGGCCGACACCGATCCCAAAAACCGTCGTGTGGTCGAACTTCCACGTGCGCCCATCAAGATGTGACCGACATGGTTTGCGTCGGCGTAGTCGATGATCGCAGCGGCTGGATCGGGGTTTTCCAGAACGGTGCAGGTCAACCGATCGTCGGCCAGATCAATTCGTTGCGACCACGCTTTGAGCCCCACCAGACGCGCCACGTGCAAGTTGTTGCCCGCGTCGTCGGTGCCCTGATCTATGCCGATCCGGGCTGTCTTGATCACGTTCACGCAAGCCACCCGTGCGTCCGGCTGAATCACGAGGATTTGTTGCACTGATCGTAGCAGTTGTTCGGCAAGCGCCTCCATTTCCGGACCAAGATCGACGGCCACCATGATGATCGGCGCGCGGTCGATCTGATTGACGATCATCGGTGGGGCCGCGAAATGGCGAAGCCCACGCATCCGGCGCCATCGGCGAAACACTGTAATCGACCCGTCTTGCGCAGTCTTGTGGGCTCGGGGCGTCAGGCGCATCTGGGTTCGATGTGTCAGATCGAACACCATCTGTGCTGCAGATTGATATCGTTGCTCTGGATCAACCTCTAGTGCGCGCAGGATGATTTCCTGTAGCCATTCGGGAATATCGGGCCGCAAACCCCGTGGTGGCATCGGATCACGCCAAAGGCGTTTGCGGACGCCAGAAAGCCGTTCCGGTTCGCCAAATGGCAGAACACCCGTTGCCAACTCGTAGATCATCGCGCCAAGGGCGAAAATGTCCGATCGCAGATCGCCACGCTGGCGTAAGAACTGCTCTGGCGCAATATAGGGAAAAGTACCCATCGGCACAGTAAACTCTTCGGCCAGAAGATCGGGGAGTTGGTCATGGTGGGATAGGCCAAAATCAACCAACACCATATCACCGCTTGGTCGCCGCAAGAAATTCGCAGGCTTCAAATCAAGGTGGATGACATGTTGGCAATGAAGGTCGTGTACTGCCACGGCCATTCTTGCGGCAACTTCGATCACTTCCGATACCGGACGCGGCACGGTCTTGAAAAGTGCCAGCAGCGAGTCCCCCGGTATGCGTTCAGTCACGAGGTAAGGCATTACCGCAAAATCGCCTAGTGCGACCACTGCCGGAACGTGCACCCCCGTCAACCGCGGCATAATCATCTGTTCCACTTCGAAACCCACAATCGTGGGGCCATCATAACCGTCCAGAATTGTGGGCACCTTCATGACCATTGGCCCAGAGTGTTCAGGACTTGTTACATCCCAGATGGTGGCAAAGCCGCCCTTATGCAGAAGTGCGCCAAGCGTGAAGCCATCTATCGTCAGCCCCTGATGTGGTCTGATCTGCATCTAAACGCCCTTCATCAACCGTTGTGCCAAGGTTTCGGGCAAACCACGTTCCCTCGACTTGCGAGCCGTAGTTGTCGCATCATAGCCTACCTGCCGAAAGGTCAACTCGTTCCGATCAATGTCAAGGATGGCATATCCCGATAGTCCCGACCCATCACGAGGCTGCCCCACCGACCCCACGACCGCCAACCAGCGCCGCGATCGGATCAAGGGCACCGGAAGGCCAGCGCGCACCGGAAAACCCACCACACGCCCAGTAAGGTCGGAACTAAAAAGCTGCGCACGGTGAACATGGCCGCAAAAGATCAAACGGGCATCGGTGACCCGAAAGCTGGGCATCGCTGACGCGGCCCCGATGATATAGATCCAATCTGCAGGATCATTGGCGCTGGCATGGACGAACAAGATATCGTCAAGCCGCACTGACAGCGGCAATTCTGCCAGAAACAGCTTCTGGCGCGCATTCAGTCGATTCACTGTCCAGTCAATCACCTTGCGGGCGGCATCGTTCAACAAACGATCCGGCACTCCAACCGCCCGGTCATGATTGCCGCGAACACAGATTGCCCCGTCTGCCACCAACTGCTCCACGCGGTCCAGGCACCATTCCGGATCGGGACCATAGCCCACCAGATCGCCCAGAAAAACCATCCGGTCGATTTTTCGGTGCGCCAAATCGGCTAGGACAGCCTCAAATGCCTCACGGTTGGCATGGATATCTGTCAGCAGCGCAAGCCTCATGCAGTGCCCCATCCCAAAGGCTTACCCAATTGTGCCAATCATCCGCCGTCGCTCTGTCGGTCAATGACTTGGATCAAGTCATGACAGCGACGTAACCCACAAGATCGCCGCATCCTCGTCCGATAAACTGATCACATTGTGCCCCATCGAGGCATCATAATAAGCTGAATCGCCCCGCCTCAAATCCTGGGGTTCATAAAACTCTGTATAAAGCCGGATTACCCCGGTCAGCACATATAAAAATTCTTCCCCATCATGCCGAACCCAGCCATCAAATTCTGCCACATCTCGCGCCCGAATAACCGCGCGGTAGGGCAGCATCTGCTTTCTGGATAACGCCCCCGCCAGCAATTCATGCTCATAAGTAACCGTTGCATGACCCTGCCCCTGCCCCGCTTTTGTGACCGCCATCCGCCCAGATACCTGCGCCTTCGAGGGCGGCGTGAACAACTGCGGCACTGAAATAGCCAACCCCTCCGCCAGCTTCTTCAACGCCTCATACGTCGGGCTCATCTGCCCATTCTCGATCTTCGACAGCGTCGATCTTGCAAGCCCCGCCTGCCCCGCTGCCTGTTCCAGTGTCCAGCCCTTCGCGCGGCGCAGTTCCCGCACCCGCTGGCCCAAATTCAACGGCTCCACCGGGGCGGCACTGCCGTTTTCCCGCGCGATGCGAATGATGCTGGTCTGATCCGATTTGCTCATGACGTCGCTGATAGCCCGACCGCACCCCGTCACGCAACCACCTCGGCTTGACACCCCGACCACGGCGTTCAAGAAAGGGCCAAACCCAAACCCCGAAAGCCCCCGACATGATCCGCCTCGATATCTTCTCAGACCCGATCTGCCCGTGGTGCTATATCGGCAAAGCCAACCTTGACCGCGCTTTGGAGGTCCATGCCGAACATCCGTTCGAAATCGAATGGCACCCGTTTCAGTTGAACCCCGAAATGCCCGCCGAAGGGGCCGATCGGCGCAGCTATCTGGAGGCGAAGTTTGGCGGCAAACAAAACGCCGTCGCCATCTATGCCCGCGTCGTCGAAGCGGCGGAAGCTGCTGGGCTGACGATCAACTTCGAGGCGATGAACCGCGTCCCAAACACCCTGGACGCCCACCGAATGATCCATTGGGCGGGGTTGGAAGGGCGGCAGACGGCGATGGTTTCCGCCCTGTTCCGCGCCAATTTTCGTGACGGTAAAGACATTGGCGACAAAGCTACCCTTGCGACCCTCGCAGGCGAAGCCGGGATGGACGCAGCCCTGGCCGCCCGGCTGTTGGCAACCGACGAAGATCGCGCTGACATTACCGCCCGCGATCTTCACGCCCGTCAGCGCGGTATCAATGCGGTGCCGACTTACATCATCGCCAATCAATACGTGCTGTCCGGCGCCCAGCCGGTCAATCTATGGGGTCGCGTCATTGAAGATTTGGAATCCAAGGCCAGCACCGCAGCACATTAAACCGCGCCGCCAAGTTTGCGGTTTTCGCACAGACCGACCAGCGTTTCAGCAGTGGAGCTTGCTGGCCGTTCTTGGCATAACGCCACCCTAGCCGGTTGATCCCGACCATGGCTGAAAGGCAGTTCCAGACATGACCCTCAAGCGGCTTGGCGACAGAGAATTCATTGCACTTCAGGCAATGTTGATGGCACTGACTGCCTTTTCTATTGATGCGATGCTGCCCGCCCTGCCAAATATCGCGCAAGAATTATCGCCCGAAAATCCGAACCGCGCGCAGTTGATTGTGACCAGCTTTGTGCTGGGTTTGGGGATCGGTACGCTGTTCGCTGGTCCAATTTCTGATGCTTATGGCCGCAAGAAGGTGATCATTGCCGGGTTTGGCCTGTTCACGATTGGAGCCGCTCTAGCGTCGATTGCCCAATCGCTGGAACTGGCGTTGGCGGCACGAGTTATTCAGGGGCTAGGCGTAGCAGCTCCGCGAATTGTGTCGATGGCGCTGATCCGCGATCTTTATGCAGGCCGCCAAATGGCCAGTATCATGAGCTTTGCCACCATGATCTTTATGCTGATGCCCGCCGCCGCCCCCGCCTTTGGCACAGCAATCATCGCGGGCTTCGGTTGGCGCGGCTTGTTCGCATGGTTCATCGCTTTCGCCGTTGTCGCAGCACTTTGGCTTGGCCTGCGGCAACCTGAAACCTTGGCTGCACGCAATCATAGACCCCTGACAGTGGCGATGCTGTGGTCCGGACTGCGCGAAGTATTGTCGCACCGATCTGTCTTGCTGTGCATAACGATCTTGACCTTGGGATTTGGCATACTGTTCGGCACGCTGTCCTCAACTCAACAGATTTTCGATGTAAGTTTTGGACGCGGTAGCAGTTTTGCTTACTGGTTTGCGCTTATCGCCCTGCTGTCTTTGCCCGCCGCCTTTATCAACGCGCGCCTCGTGGTGCGGTTCGGCATGCGCCGGTTGATCCGGCTCGCGTTCCTGACCCAGCTTGGCATCACTTTGGTTGTCCTGACGTTGACCACAGCTGGGATGTTACACGGTCAAATGGCCTTTGCCGCCTACGTAATATGGTCTGTTACCGTGTTTTCGATGGCGAACATGGTGTTCGGCAATCTTAACGCCATCGCGCTGGAGCCGCTTGGCCATATGGCCGGTTTGGCGTCGTCGATTGTGATGGCGACGGCAACTGTGCTGGCGGTTGGCGTGGCAGCGCCTCTAGGGTTGATGTTTAATGGAACGCCTGTACCTTTGTTGGCTGGCGTGGCGGTTTTGCTGACATTGGCCGCCGGTCTTATGTGGCTGATGCCACATGAACGAACGGTTGCTGCCCCTTCGGCTTGACCACTTTTTCCGCCAAATCGCGGGCAATTGCGAACGCACCCTTGATACGCTCGGATTCCGTCTTCCAATCCTGGGCCAACACGATTTTGTTGTCACGCACCCGCGCGCCGCCAGTTTGGGCCTGAATAAATTCAACCAGCCCACCCGGATTGGCGAATTTATCATTGTGAAACTGCACGGTGGCCCCCTTTGGCCCCGCATCCAGCCGCGAAACACCGGCGCGTTTGCACATCGCCTTGATGCGTATCACCAGCATCAACGTGTTCACTTCGCGTGGCAGCGGCCCGAAACGGTCGATCAGTTCGGCAGCGAACCCTTCGAGTTCAACCTTGGTGGTCAGTCCTGACAAGCGGCGATAAAGCCCTAGTCGCACGTCGAGGTCGGAGACGTAGTCTTCTGGAATCAGAACTGGCACGCCCAGATTGATCTGCGGTGCCCATTGATCATCGGCCACGCTCAGGCCCTGCAATTCGCCCGATTTGATCTTGGCAATCGTCTCTTCCAGCATGGCTTGGTAGAGTTCATACCCCACTTCGCGGATATGCCCCGATTGTTCTTCGCCCAGCAGATTGCCCGCACCGCGTAGATCAAGATCGTGGCTGGCAAGGTTGAAGCCCGCGCCAAGGCTGTCAAGCGAGCCCAAAAGCCGCAGCCGCTTGGTGGCCTGCGGCGTCAACTTCGCGCGCGGTTTGGTGGTGATGAAGCAATATGCCCTTGTCTTGGCCCGGCCCACCCTGCCCCGAATTTGATAAAGCTGACTTAGGCCAAACATATCACCGCGATGAACGACCATGGTGTTCGCGGTCGGAATATCCAGACCGGATTCGACAATGCTGGTGGCAACCAGCACATCAAAGCGGCCATCGTAAAACGCGTTCATCTTGTCATCGAGATCACCCGCCGCCAGTTGGCCATGCGCCACCACGTAACTGACTTCAGGGGCATGGGTGCGCAGAAAATCCTCGACCTCGGGGATATCGGCGATGCGCGGCACCACATAGAACGACTGCCCACCGCGGAAACGTTCGCGCAACAGCGCCTCGCGGATGGTGATGGTGTCGAATTCCGACACATAGGTACGAATTGCCAGACGGTCCACCGGCGGCGTGGCGATGATCGACAGATCGCGCACTCCGGTCAGCGACAGCTGCAATGTGCGCGGGATCGGCGTCGCGGTCAGTGTCAGCACATGCACTTCGGACCGCATTTCCTTCAGGCGTTCCTTGTGCGTCACGCCGAAATGCTGCTCCTCGTCGATCACCAAAAGACCCAATGATTTGAATCGGATGCCCTTGGCCAGCAAGGCATGGGTGCCGATGCAGATATCGACCGACCCATCCGCCAAACCTGCCCGCGTTGCATTCGCATCCTTCAGCGACACAAACCGCGACAGCGGGCGGATGTTCATCGGAAAGCCCCTAAAACGTTCGGCAAAGCTGCGATAGTGTTGGCGCGCAAGCAGTGTAGTCGGGCACACCACTGCCACTTGCATCCCCGCCAACGCCGCCACGAATGCCGCCCGCATGGCGACCTCGGTTTTGCCAAAACCTACATCGCCGACAATAAGCCGGTCCATCGGCGAGCCTTTTTCAAGGTCCGCGATCACGTCGGAAATCGCCGTCAGCTGATCATCGGTTTCCTGATAGGGAAAGCGCGCCGAAAACGCCTCCCACATCGCATGTGGCGCTTCCAGAATGGGCGCATGGCGCAGCGCACGTTCGGCGGCGATGCGCATCAGACGGTCGGCAATTTCGCGGATGCGCGCCTTCAGCTTGGCCTTCTTGGCCTGCCAGGCACCACCGCCCAGCCGGTCAAGCAAGCCTTCCTCATGGCCATAACGGCTTAGAAGTTCGATGTTTTCAACCGGCAGATACAGCTTGGCGCCTTCGGCATATTCCAGTGCCAGGCATTCATGCGGCGCTTTCAGCGCAATGATGGTTTCCAGACCAAGATAGCGTCCGACGCCATGTTCGACATGCACCACCAGATCACCGGGGGACAGGCTGTCCACCTCGCGCAGGAAGTTCTCAGCCTTCTTGCGCTTGCGGGGTTTCGAGATCAGCCGGTCACCCAGCACATCCTGTTCCGAAATTACGCATAGGCCGGGGGCGGTGAAACCCTGCTCCAACGCCCAGACGATGAGGTAAATGCCGCCTTTGCCGTCGGGCAGATCGCGGAAGTCCTGCAAAAGACGCAGATCCTTAAGACCCTGTTCTTCCATCAAGCCGCCAATGCGTTCTCGCGCACCCTCCGACCAACTCGCAATCACCACTTGGCCATCTTGACGCAAAGCACGAATATGATCGGCCAACGCACCGAAAAGGCTTATGTTTTCGATCTGTCGTTCAGCCGCGAAACTCCGGCCGATCCGCCCCCCGGCATCCAGAACACCCGGCCCCGGTGATTGTTGCAAGGGCGACAGTTGGATCACTCGATGTGGGGCAATCGCCGCCTCCCACGCCGCATCGTCCAGATACAACAGCCCTGGCGCGACGGGTTTATAGACTGTGTCCATCCGCCCCTTGGCGCCCAGTGCCTCGCGACGCGCATCATACTGGTCGTCGATACCTTCCCACCGGGAGAGCCGCGCAGCGGTGACCTGATCGTCCAACATCACCGAGGCATTGGGCAGATAGTCAAAGATCGTCTCCAGCCGATCATGGAAAAATGGCAGCCAATGCTCCATCCCCTGATGTTTGCGGCCCGCGCTGACGGCTTCATACAGCGGGTCGTCATTGCCCGCCGCGCCAAATTCGATCCGGTAGGTTTGTCGAAACCGGGTGATCGCGGCTTCATCCAGAATAACCTCGGAAACCGGCGCAAAATCGACCGATTTCAGCTTTTCAATCGTGCGCTGTGTTTCAGGATCAAATCTGCGCGCGCCATCCAGCACATCACCGAAGAAATCAAGCCGCACGGGTCCACCCGGCCCCGGCGGATAGATGTCAACGATGCCACCCCGAATGGCATAATCGCCGGGTTCAGTTACTGTAGAGGTGGGCGAAAAGCCCATCCGGGCCAGAAACCCCTTCAACGCCGCCTCATTCACCCTCGACCCGACATCAGCCCGAAACGACGATGCCCGCAGCACATCCCGCGCCGCCAGACGCTGGGTCGCCGCATTCATCGTGGTCAGCAGCACGAACGGGGCAGCGATCCCATCGGCCAGCGCCGCCAACGTGGCCATCCGCCGGGCCGAAATATCGGGGTTGGGCGAAACGCGGTCATAGGGCAGGCAATCCCACGCTGGCAGATCCAGCACCACCAACCCCGGCGACATCACCGCAAGCGCCGCGCGCATTGCCTCCAGCCGCTTGTCATCACGGGCAATGTGAATGACCGGCACACCGCGCAGCAGTTCTTTCGCCACCAACCGCGCGTCAAAGCCTTCAGGGGCGCCGCCAAGGATCAATCTTTGTGCGCTTTGCATCATTTCTTCTCAAGCATCAGGGCTAGGCGGCTGACAATTCGGTCAATTGCCCAGCACGCCGATCTGCATATTTTGCCACATACCCCACATCGATGTGACAAGAATGGCTACCATGCCAATTGCTTGGGTCGACATTCTATGACGTGACAGGCGGCGAAACAACGCGGGCCCGGTATTTTCGCCCGCATCAATCAACTTGGCCGTCCGCAGCGTTAGCGCACCGACAAGGCACATTGGCACAAAAAGGCAGCTTAACGCCTGCGCAAATTCCACTTCGTACATGAAGCCCAGAACTAGCAGCCCAGACACCATGAACGCCGTCAAACCAACCACCCAAAGCCCGGCTGTATTCGCGATGTATAAGATGCGGTTCACGTTGATCCGCACCAATGCTTCCAGATCATCCAGATGATTTTCACCATAACGCCGGGCCCGCAGCACCAGGTCGTAAGGCACGCCGATTACCCAATGGCTTGCTGACGACCAAAGTACAGCAAGCGATATCCAGAACCAAAGATTAGAGAATGACCGCATGTCGATCAGCTCAAAAATCGTCTCATACCAATCCACAGGCCGCCCCTTTGTCACAAGTCCGACTTTCGTCGTATCGTTTCTGCGCATTCCTACCCTTGAGATGCGCGCTTTTCCATGGCAGGCAGACATAAGTTTCGCAAGTGCCAAGGAACGCGATGTATCCGATTGCCGCCCCCAGCCCCGCCTCTCGCTTTCGCCGTTTGCGCAGAACACCCGCGCTGCGCACGCTGGCGCAGGAAAACACGCTTTCGGTCGGCGATCTGATCTGGCCGGTTTTCGTGCGTGATGGCACAAATGTGCGGGAACCGATCGCATCCATGCCGGGGGTAGACCGGCTGTCTATGGATCTGGTGGTCCGGGCCGCCGAACAAGCAGCAAGCCTAGGCATCCCTTCGATTTGTTTGTTCCCCTACACCGATCCTGCTCTAAAAACAGAGGGTTGCGAAGAGGCGTGGAACCCCGAAAACCTGACCAACCGGGCGATCCGGGCGATTAAGGCCGCTGTGCCAGAGATCGCCGTGATGACCGATATCGCCCTTGATCCCTATAACATCCATGGCCACGACGGCTTTGTGCGCGATGGCATCATCCTGAACGACGAAAGCGTCGAGGCATTGGTGCGCATGGCGTTGGTGCAGGCCGAAGCGGGCGCAGACATTCTCGGCCCGTCTGACATGATGGATGGTCGCATCGGAGCACTGCGTCGCGCGCTAGAAGCGGCTGGCCACAAGGATGTGGCAATTTTGTCTTATGCAGCCAAATACGCATCGGCATTTTACGGACCGTTCCGCGATGCCGTTGGGGCGTCGGGTGCCCTGAAGGGCGACAAGAAGACCTATCAAATGAACCCCGCCAATTCGGACGAAGCGCTGCGACTGGTGGCCCGCGATCTGGCCGAAGGCGCAGATATGGTGATGATCAAGCCCGGCATGCCGTATCTGGATATCTGCCGTCGCGTGAAGGATGCCTTTGGTGCCCCGACCTATGCCTATCAGGTGTCGGGCGAATACGCGATGATCAAGGGGGCTGCAGATCGTGGTTGGATTGACGGCGAACGCGCCATGATGGAAAGCTTGATGGCGTTTCGCCGGGCTGGGTGCGACGGCGTGCTCACCTACTTCGCCCCCGAAGTTGCTCGGGTCTTGCGGCGCGGCGTGTAAAACCTCTGCGCTAAGGCTTGCCAATGGCGCATATCGGCGATGACAGCGCGTGCAATAACCGCTATATGTAGCGCACGGGGCCGCAAGAGCCCCACCCACAAGGGCCGCAAGCTGCATTAATGCAGTCCGACGGCGAGCAGCGAGGCAACAATATGAACACGATTTCACGACGGATTTTTCTTGGCACCGCCGGTTCTGCAGTGCTGCTGACCGCCGCCTGCGGCAATGGCATCGGCAGCGATGGCGGCCAAAAGATCGACGCGCGTGTCGATGAAACGCAGAACTTCCTGTTCGCCAAATACCCCGGCACCCGTGATCTGGCCAGCCGAGCCTATGGCGTGCTGTACATGCCCTTGATCACCGAGGCGGGATTCGGTTTTGGCGGTGCGTTTGGCCGTGGTGCCTTGCGCATCAACAACGCCACAGTCGATTACTATTCCACCGCGAAAGCCACCTTCGGCTTCCAGATCGGCGCGCAGCAATACGCCCATGCACTGTTCTTCATGACCGAACCGGCCCTTGCAGATTTCCGCCGAAGCACCGGCTGGGCCGCTGGTGCCGACTTGCGCTATGCCACCCCCGAACAGGGCGCGAGTATTGGCAAGGAAACCACCGAGCTTGATCCGGTCGTGGCCTTGGTGTTCGGCCAACAAGGGCTGATCGCCGGTGCCACGCTGTCCGGCACCAAGTACAGTCGGATCATTCCGTAAGGTGCGGCGGAGTTTAACCCGCCCTACCGCAACCTCCTAATCAAACTCGACGTGTCCCCACGCCCACCGCCCATCAGTTGCACATCCTTGTAAAACTGATCGACCAGCGCCGTTACCGGCAGGCTTGCGCCAATTTCATCGGCGGTAGCGAGGCAAATCCCCAGATCCTTGCGCATCCAATCGACCGCAAAGCCGAAATCAAAGGTATCCGCCAGCATTGTCTTGTGCCGGTTGACCATTTGCCAACTGCCCGCAGCGCCTTGCGAAATCACCTCGACCACCGCTGCCCCATCAAGCCCCGCCTTTTGCCCAAAGGCCAGCGCTTCGGACAAGCCTTGCATCAGGCCTGCGATACAGATCTGGTTCATCATCTTGGCCAGTTGCCCGGCCCCACTTTCCCCCAAACGGCGGCAGATGCGGGCATAGGCAGCAATCACCGGCTCCGCCCGGTCATAATCTGCCTGCGTGCCACCACACATCACCGACAGCACGCCGTTCTCCGCCCCCGCCTGCCCACCAGACACCGGTGCGTCAACAAACCCAAGGCCCATGCCAGCAGCAACCGCCGACAACTCCCGCGTGACCCGCGCCGAAACCGTGGTGTGATCGACAAACACCGCCCCCGGCTTCATGCCCGCGAACGCCCCGGTGTCCCCAAGGCACACGGACCGCAGGTCATCATCATTGCCCACGCAGGCCATCACGAAATCGGCCCCCTTCGCCGCATCGGCCGGGGTTGTCGCAAACCTGCCGCCGTGTTTGGCAACCCACGCCTCCAGCTTGCCAATGGACCGATTATAGACAGCTACCGAGTGGCCTTTGGCAACCAGATGCCCTGCCATCGGAAAACCCATCACCCCCAACCCCAGAAACCCGACTTGCACCATGATTTGACCCCTTGCATTGCCCTTTCGGCTTCTATCGACTAGGAAACCATTCACCCTTTGGCGTCAAGAACAGGCCACCTGATGATTACCGCCTTTCGCTGGCTTCTTAGGCTATTCACCGCGATGGTTGTGCTGTCGGTCTTTGCCCTTTTGGTGGCCTATTACATTCTTGGCCGGTCCTTGCCGGATTATTCGGCAGACTTCGCCCTATCTGGCATTTCTGCCCCGGTAGAGATTGTTCGCAACAACAACAATGTGCCGCATATCTTTGGCAAAACCGATGAAGACGTCTATTTTGCGCTCGGCTTTGCTCATGCCCAAGATCGGCTTTGGCAGATGACGATGCTGCGCCGGACGGCCCAAGGCCGTCTGTCCGAAGTTTTCGGCCAACGCACCTTGAAAACCGATGAACTGCTGCGCCGCTATGATCTATACACGCTGGCGCTATCATCGGTTGCCGCACAAGATGATGCGACCAAGGCCGCACTGACGGCGTATTCCAACGGCGTAAACGCCTGGATCGGCCAGATCAACGAGCGGTCAATGGGCCGTGGCGCGCCGGAATTCTTCTTGTTCTCCAACGAAATCGCCGCTTGGCAGCCCGCGGATTCGATTGCCATCGTCAAACTGATGGCGCTGCAAATCTCGGCGCATCTCGAATTCGAGGTGCTACGCGCCCGTATGTCCCTGCTGCTGTCAGATGACCGGCTGCGCGACATCCTGCCCGATGATCCCAGCATGGGCATCACGGCCCTGCCCGACTATGCCGGCCTGATACCCGGTGTATCGCCCAGCACAGCACCGCTGCGGTTGGCGCAAGACCCGCTTTCACCCTTTCCCCAACGCGCAACTGCAGGGGCATCGAACGCATGGGCCGCTGCACCAGACAGATCGGCCGCCGGGGGATCGCTGTTGGCGAATGACCCACACCTCAATTTTTCCGCCCCAACAGTCTGGTTTCTGGCACGGCTTGAACTGGCCTCAGGCGGTGTCATCGGCGCGACGATCCCTGGCATTCCTGCCATTCTGATCGGGCGGTCAGATCGGCTGGGGTGGGGCATCACCTCCAGCTATCTAGACGATCAGGACGTCATCGTTGAAAAGCTGAACCCTGCTAACCCCGAAGAGTATGAAACGCCAGAAGGCTTCGTGCCCTTCGAAACCCGGCGCTCAATCATCACCGTAAAGGATGCCGACCCCGTTACCATTACCCTGCGCTGGTCAAAAAGTGGCCCCGTGCTGCCCGGCAGCCATTACGATCTGGCATCAATCACCCCCGCAGGCCATGTGGCGGCACTATCGTGGACGGCCCTTAACCCGCAAGACACATCACTCACAGCATCAATGCGCCTGATGCGGGCGGGATCGGTGGCCGAGGCTATCGAGGCAGGAAAATTGTTCATCGCCCCCGCCCAAAACCTGATGCTGGCCGACGCCAAGGGTGTGGCCATGCAAACCGTCGGTGTCATGCCCCAGCGTGATATCGCCAGCCAAAGCCAGGGCCGTATCCCGTCACCGGGCTGGGTGGGCGCGAATCGCTGGATCGGCACTCTGCCATACGAGGATAATCCCCGCGTCATTGCGCCCAGCACTGGGCTACTGGGCAACACCAACAACAAAACCGTAGACCGACCCTTCCCCAAGCACGTGAGCTTTGAATGGGGCGACACCCAGCGCATCCAACGCTGGCTGAGCTTGATGAAAACGCGTGAAGTGCACACCCGCGAAAGCTTCATCGAGGCGCAGCTTGACACAGTCAGCTTCACCGCACGGTCGCTTTTGCCGCTGGTCGGCGCCGATCTTTGGTTTACCGGCGAGCCTGCACCCGAAGGCACCCCGGAACGGTTCCGGCAACAGGCGCTCGGCATTCTGGCCGAATGGAACGGTGAGATGAACGAACATCTGCCCGAACCGCTGATCTACATGGCGTGGATGCGCGCCCTGCAAGACCGCATGATCCGCGATGAAATCGGCCCAATGGCGGATAGTTTCGCCCATCTGCAACCCCTGTTGATCGAACGGGTGTTCCGCAATGTCGATGGCGCGTCGGTCTGGTGTGATATCATCCAATCGGCGGCTGTCGAAACCTGCCCGGAACTGGCCCGCATCACTTTGGATGAAGCGTTGTTGCGGCTGAAGGAACGGCACGGCGACAGTATCGAAAGCTGGCGTTGGGGGGATGAACATCAAGCGACGCATGACCACCCGGTTTTGGGTGGTGTGCCGATCCTGCGCTATTTCGTCAACCTGCGCCAATCCACCAGCGGCGGCGACAATACCCTGCTGCGCGGCCTGACCAAAGGCACCGAACCCGAACCGTTCCTGAATGTGCATGGTGCCGGGTATCGCGGTGTCTACGATTTTGCTGATCCTGACAGTTCGGTCTTTGTCACCTCAACCGGGCAATCCGGGCACCCATTGTCACGCTATTATGATGATCTGGGCGAGTTGTGGCGTCGAGGCGAGTACATTCCAATGTCGCTGGACCCTGATCTTGCGCGGGCGGCGGCGGTGGGTGTGACCCAGCTGGCGCCAAAACCCTGATTAGCTGTCCGCAAGCCCGTTACAGCGCGGTGTAACGCGCTGCCTGTCGCGCGGTCCACCGCACCTCAAGCCGATATCCGGTGTCGTCCTGATGCTCGCGCTGAACCACGCCCTCGCCATGCAGCCAAGCCCGCTTGCGGCCATCGGCAAAGCCCAGCATCAAGGTGATATCGGTTTTCTCATCATCCAGATGCTGCGAAATCGCCGCCAGCAAAGCATCCAGCCCTTCACCCGTTACTGCCGATATTGCGTGAACGCCGTTGATCCCCGCCGACTGCGCCACCAAAGACGCCTTCAAACTTGGTTCCACCAGATCCAGCTTGTTCCAGACCTCGATCATCGGCGTGGTGGCCTTAACCCCTAGATTGGCCAGAATGTCTGCCACATCCGCTGCTTGTTCAGCGCTTTCAGGATGCGAAATGTCGCGCACGTGCAAGATCAGATCAGCCTCCAGCACTTCTTCCAGCGTCGCCCGAAAGGCAGCAACCAACTGCGTCGGCAGGTCAGAGATGAACCCAACTGTATCAGACGCAATCACCTTGCGCCCGGACGGCAGGGTAATGCCGCGCATCGTCGGGTCAAGCGTGGCAAACAACATGTCTTTCGCCAGCACATCCGCGCCAGTCATCCGGTTGAACAGCGTCGATTTCCCGGCGTTGGTATAGCCGACCAAGGCCACCAGCGGGAACGGCACTTTGCGCCGCGACGCACGGTGCAACTCACGGGTTTTCACTACTTTGTCCAACTGCCGCTTGATGCGGATCACCTGATCATCAATGGCCCGGCGGTCAGATTCGATCTGCGTCTCACCGGGGCCGCCAACAAAACCAAAGCCGCCACGCTGCCGCTCCAAGTGTGTCCAGGCCCGTACCAACCGGGTGCGCTGATAGCTAAGGGCGGCCAATTCCACCTGCAACACACCTTCGCGGGTGCGCGCGCGATCGGCAAAAATCTCCAATATCAGACCGGTTCGGTCCAACAGTTTAACGCCCCATTCCTTTTCCAGATTGCGTTGCTGCACCGGCGATACCGACCCATCAACCAGAACCAACCCCACGCCCAAATCATGAAACCGCGCCTTCAGGTCTTCAACTTTGCCGCTGCCAAACAACAAGCCGGGCTGTAATCGCGCCAGCCGCACCACTTCGGCCCCGACAACCTCCATGTTCGGCAACGCCGCAGCCAACGACACCGCCTCGGCCAAACCATGCTCGGGCAGACGTCGCGACCGGTCCGACTTCAGGTCCGGATGCAGCACATAAGCACGCATCGCCTCAGCTTGCGTGCTGTGCATACCGTCAGGTGCCACATCAAATGCGGCATCATCATCGTCATCCTCGTCTTGAGTATCGGAAATTAGTCTTCACCTTCATACAGGCTGATCGGCGCGCCCGGCATGATGGTCGATATCGCATGTTTATAGACCAGTTGCGATTGACCATCGCGGCGCAGCAGCACGCAGAAATTATCAAACCACGTAATGACGCCCTGAAGTTTTACGCCATTGATCAGAAAGATCGTGACCGGAACCTTGGCTTTGCGAACATGATTTAGGAATGCATCTTGCAAATTTTGCTTATCGGCAGCCATTTTTTCTTTTGCCTTTTTTTGTTCTGGTTGATGTCCCCGACCTTCGGCCTATCCCCAAAGGTGCTGCTAAGTATGGGGCGGGATTGGCAGAGATTCCAGCCCCAAATTCTGCAAATGCACTGTCCTGCTTATCGCACCCAGTCTTTTGGCACCAGCACGGCAAAAATTGCCAGTATTTCCAACCGACCCAGCACCATAGCGGCGCCCAGAATTGCCTTGGGAAAAAGACTTAGCTCGGCATAGCTGATCGGCGTATCACCGAATACAGCAGCCAGCTGTCCCGTCGTGCTGAGGCTGGCGATGCCCAGCACCAGTGCCTGCTCAAAGTCAAGCCCGGTCAACGTCAATGCCGCAGTAATCATCGCTATGGACAGGCCAAAAATCATGAAGAATATCCATGCCAGATACGCCCCTTCACGTCTCAGCCGCCTTGCCACTGGCCCGTGCCCGCCGATGGAATGCGGATGCACGATGCGTTCCAGTTCCCGCTCGCCATGGCGCAAAAGCGCATAGATCCGTAGCAGTTTGATTCCGCCCGCCGTGGTGGCCGCACCGCCGCCAATGATCACTGGCCCCAGCAATATCATGCCGGCAGGGCCAAGGTCCGGCCAGGCTGTCGACTGATATCCCGTCGTCGTCAGAAACGACAGCGACGTGAAAACCGCCCCCCAGACGGCCCGCGCCCAAGTTGCGGTAGTTCGGAGACTTTCACTATCGGCGGCCAAAACTAAATGACGCAGCACCAAAGCCGCCGCGATTGCAGCAAGAATGGCCAGCGCCAAGCGCAATTCCGGATCGCGCCAAATACGCAATGTCCGATCCGCCATTCCCGCCCCCGGCCAAAGCCGATGCGTCACCGCAAGCCCAAGAAACACAAAAATCATCACCTCCCCGGCAACCCCGGACGCAGTTCCATTCAGGCCGGTCAACGGTGATATGCCGCTGGTCGATAACGTGCCCATCGCGTGACACAGTGCTATCAACGCGGAATCACCAGCCAACAACAGCGCCACCCACAGTAGCAGCGTCAGCCCTGCATAAGCGGGAAACAGTTGCGTGGAAAAGTGGATGACCCGCGACGCAGGCTCGGCAATTCGGGTGATCTGTACACCGCCGCCAGCCCGTGACGGCGCGCGCCCGCCAAACAACTCAACCCCGCCAAGCCCCATCGGGGCCAGCACCGACAACGTTGTCAGAAGAATGTAGAAACCGCCCAGCCAGCCCACCAAAGACCGCCAGAAATGGATCGGCGGGGCCAGCGCACCAGGCGTTTCAAACAACGTCGCACCGGTGGTGGTAAAGCACGACAGCATTTCGAACCAGGCATCGCCGAAACTCAACCCTGGCAGCGCCTGATGCACCGGCACCGCCAGCAGCACCGGCAGCACCAGATAGGCCCCGATCACTGACGCAAGCTGGCTTTGTGCCTGATTGCGGGCGCGGTAGCTTGCCGTCGCAATCGCTATCATCGCCACAAGGATCAACAGCACGGTGCCAGAATAGAAAAATGCCCGCGCCACCGCATGCTGGCGCAGGGCAAGGGCATGTGCCGCAGGCAAATACATCGCAGCAGCACCAATTCCCATCAAAATCACCATCAACGGCAAATCCAGCAGGCGGCGCAGAAAGATCATTGCGAAAAGTCTATCGTAACCTGAAGCAGCCGTTCTACTTCGGGTATGTCCGCCGCCATCGCAAACAGCGCAATCGTGTCGCCCGCGTCAATCCGAAGGTCCGCCGTAGGCTTGATGACCTTTTCGGCTTTCATCACCGCCCCCACCAGCACGCCCTCTGGAAACTCGATCTCGCGGATCAAACGGCCCGAAATTGGCGAGGTACTAAGCACCTGCGCCTCGATCACCTCCGCTTCGGCATCGCCAATCGAATAAATTGCGCGCACTCGCCCATGCCGGATATGCCGCAGAATAGAGCTTACTGTGGTCGCACGTGGGTTGATATAGGCGTCAATATCCAACGGCCCCATCAGTGGTGCCAGTGTTGGATCGTTGACCAAAGCAATCGCCATTTGACAACCCGCCTGTTTCGCCCGCACCGATACCAGCAGATTGGTCTTGTCGTCATCGGTCACAGCCAACACGGCATCGGCTTTATCGATGCTGGCCTCCATCAGGATATCCATGTCCATGCCGTCGCCGTGCAGAACAATAGTGCGCTGCAACTGGTCGGCAGACCGCTCTGCCTGCGCGCGGTCAATCTCGATGATCTTGGCGCGTACCCGGTCAGTCCGAGCCTCCAGCGCGCGGGCCACCCCTAGGCCCACATTGCCCCCACCAATAATAACAATTCGTTCCTGCTTTTTCGCTTTCTTTCCAAAGATTTCCAGCGATCTGTTGATGTCTTCCGAATGGCTGAAAATGTAAACCTGATCACCGTCGTACAACTCATCCGTGGCATCCGGTGCAAACAGCCGCGCGCCACGCCGCACCCCCACAACAATCGCCCGCAGCGTGGAAAACAGCTCATTCAATTCCCGCAGCGGCGTGTTCAGCACCGGACAATCTTCATCCAACGCCAGCCCCAAAAGTTGCGCCTTGCCACCCATGAAGCTTTCGCTGTCAAACGTCGCCGGGGCAGCCAGCCGTTGCAGGGCGGCTTCAGCAACTTCCCGCTCCGGGCTGATGATGACATCAATCGGCAGATGATCACGACCGAACAGTTCTGAATACAGCGGGTCTTGGTAATTCTGGCTGCGCAGCCGGGCAATCGTCCGGCGCACATTGAAGACAGATCGCGCAACCTGACAGGTGACCATGTTCACCTCATCAGAATAAGTCGCCGCAATAATCATATCAGCGTCGCGCGCGCCCGCACGCGCCAGCACATCAGGATATGAAGAAAACCCCACAACCCCCCGAACATCAAGGGTTTCTGTCGCACGGCGGATCAGGTCTGCATTGCTGTCAACCACAGTGACATCATTATTTTCGCCCGACAGATGGCGGGCAATCTGCCAACCCACCTGGCCCGCGCCACAGATGATCACCTTCATCGTCCGCCTCTTTGGTTTGGGCCAAACGGCCAAGCATTGACGCCCAGTTCAGGCGTCATTCCTTCGCAGATGCAGCGGGTCAGGTCAATCAGCGCAGGTTTTACACATCGTCATCATCGTCATCATGATGCGCAATCCTGGCACCAGCTTTTGCTGTTGTCACAACCCCCAGCGATTTCAGCTTTCGGTGCAGCGCCGACCGTTCCATGCCAACAAAGCTTGCCGTGCGGCTGATGTTGCCGCCAAAACGCCCGATCTGGGTCAGCAGATATTCCCGCTCAAACAACTCGCGCGCCTCGCGCAGCGGCAAGGTCGCCATCGCGCCACCCAGAACCATCCGGCCACCTGCATCCGCCGTGCTTTCCTGCCCCGGCAATTCGCGCGCCTCGATCACGCCAGCACTATCCCCAAGGATCAACACCCGTTCGATCACATTGCGCAATTGGCGCACGTTTCCGGGCCACTGCATGGTTTGCAGCATCGCCTCGGCCTCGGTCGATAGCGCCCTGTTTGGCAAACCTTGTGTCCGGTGGAACAGATCGACGAAATGCTTGGTCAACTCCGGGATGTCCTCACGCCGCTCTTCCAGTGACGGAACGGCAATCGGCACCACATTTAGCCGATCATACAGCTCTTGCCGAAACCGACCCTGACCAATCTCGCCGCGCAAATCGTGCGTCGTCGAGGATATCACCCGCAAATCAACCCGCACTTTGTCAACGCCGTTCAGCCGGGTGAACTGCTGTTCGACCAGCACCCGCAAGATTTTCGATTGCGTCCCAAGCGGCATATCTGCCACTTCATCGAAATAAACCACGCCACCATGCGCCTGTTCCAGCAGCCCCTGCTCGACGCCCCGATCGGCCGTTTCGCGGCCAAACAGCACCTCTTCCATCCGGTCCGGTTCAATAGCCGCCGACGATACCGATATGAACGGCGCCGATGCCCGGTTCGAATTGGCGTGAATGAACCGCGCCGCCATTTCCTTGCCAGACCCCGCAGGGCCGGTCAGCATCACCCGACCGTTGGATTTGGTCACCTTATCCAACTGCGCACGCAGCGATTTGAACGCTGGCGAATTGCCCAGCATATCGGTCGAGGTCACATCACGCCGGCGCAACTCGCTGTTTTCGCGCCGTAGCCGCGATGTCTCCATCGCGCGGGAGACAACAACCATCAACTGGTCAATGTTGAACGGCTTTTCGATAAAATCGTAAGCCCCTTGCTTGATCGCCGCGACTGCGATTTCGATGTTGCCATGCCCGGAAATAATAACGACTGGCACGTCCGGGTTGTCGCGTTTGACCACTTTCAGAATATCAATCCCGTCCATCCGGCTGTCTTTCAGCCAGATATCAAGGATCATCAACGCCGGTGGATCGGCATTGATCTCGGTCATGCATTCATCGGAATTCCCTGCAAGTCGAACGGGATAACCCTCGTCCTTAAGGATATCGCCGATCAATTCGCGGATGTCGCGCTCGTCGTCAACAATTAGGATACCTGTCATAATCTATACCTGTCCTCCGGCTGTTTCGCTGCGGCCCGCCATGTTGCCTTTTCCCGGGCGCGGGCGCGCCGGGCGGGCTGTTCGGGGCAGGCGGATCACCGCCATCGCCCCTGCATGGCTATTGCCGTCAAAGACGGGCGCATCGACCAAGGCCAACGTCCCGCCATGCTCCTCGATAATCTTCTTCACAATGGGCAACCCAAGCCCGGTTCCCTTGTCGCGCGTGGTCACATAGGGCTCAAACAGCCGGGCCCTGTCGGCTGGAAGTCCGATACCGTTATCGGCAATCTCGATCACCGCTTCCACCTCGGATACGCTCATCGACACATGTATTTCCGGCCTAGCGTCTGCGGAAATACCCTTTTCTAACCTAGTTTCAATGGCTTCACCCGCATTCTTAATCAGGTTCGTCAAAGCCTGCGAAATCATCGTTGCATCCAGATCAAGCACCAATGGCTCCGCGAGCAAAGACGAAACAAAGCGCACCTCGGGTTGACCGCTTTCCTGCAACAGCACCGCGTCACGCACCAGTGTCGTCAGATCTTCTTCGCGGCGATCAGGTTCAGGCATTCGCGCAAACTTTGAAAACTCATCCACAATGCGGCGCAAGTCATTGGTCTGCCGGATAATAACATCCGCGTACTGCTCCAGATCATCGGCCTGATCCCCAACCAAAGGCCGAAACTTCCGTTTGATCCGTTCGGCCGACAACTGAATTGGCGTCAGCGGGTTCTTGATCTCATGCGCGATCCGCCGGGCCACATCGCCCCAGGCGGCCATCCGCTGCGCCGACACCAGTTGGGTCACATCATCAAAGGCCACAACATAACCTTCCAACTTCCCCGCATCATTGGTCCGCACTGCCATACGCACCAGCAGGCTTTCCAGATTGCCCTTGCGCGCCAGCCGCACCTCATCTTGCACCGCAGCCCCGGACCCGGCTCGTAACCGCTCAAACAGGCCGGCAAACTCCGGCACCGCCAAATCAAGCGCCAAATCGGTCGCGCCGTCTGATACATCCAGCAGGCGTTCGGCGGCGCGGTTCACAAACGCCACCTTGCCTACTGCATCAAGGCCAATCACCCCGGCAGTCACCGACGACAGCACAGAATCAAACAACCGGCGCCGCCGTTCGGTCTGGTTGTGCCCCTCCACCAACGCCTCGCGCTGGCCCTTCAACTGGCGTGTCATCTGGTTGAAGATGCGCCCCAGCATGGCAATTTCGTCGTCGCCCTCTTCTTCCAGCACAGTAACGTCCAAGTCCCCGCTACCAACCCGCTGCGCCGCCCCTGCCAAACGCCCGACTGGCCGCGCCAGCCGCTCGGCAAACCACAGGCCCAGCCATACCGCAGCCAAAATCAGGATCATCGCAAAGCCCAGATACAGCAGCCCGAATTCGAACAGCAGCCGCCCGCGTTCGGATTCCAACTGCTGATACAACCTCACGGTTTCCTGTGTTTCGTCTAGCAGACCCAGAATTTTACCGTCCACATTGCGCGAGACGTACAGATACCGATCCGCATAGGCGTCCAGATGCACCAATGCCCGAAATTCGTCATTTGCACCGTCTTGGATGATCACCGTTTCACCGGCCTTGGCGCGTGCAATTTCCTCGGCAGAGGGTTTTTCGAAATCGAAAAGATACGACTTTTCGCCCCGCGTTTGCAGATCTCCATTGCCATCAATCAGGAACGCCTCGCGCAACCCGCGCTGAATAGCATCCTGACCTTGCGTTAAGACCGGGCGCAGCTGATCATCCCGCAGGAAAAACGTCGATTGCTTGGCAACGTTCAAATAGCCCGCCAGACTAAGCGCGTCTTCGATCAGATCTTGCCGATGCTCACCCTCATAGGCCTCTGCCGCCGAAAGTGAATTGCCGACCACCTGCCGCACCCGGTCTGAAAACCAGCCCTCAAGACCCACGTTCACCGTCAGAACCGCAAACACCGCCACCAGCACGGTCGGGATCAGCGCGATCAGCGCAAACACCCCCGACAGCCGTAAATGCAGCCGCGATCCGGCTGACTGGCTGCGCCGGTCTGCGACCATCCGCGCCACCCGCTGCAACACAAGGGCGGCCACAACCAGAACGTAGACCAAGTCCGCCAACAGTACCAAACGCAGTGCGGGTGAGCTGGCATTTTGGCTGAACGGCCCGAACGCCAGGAACGTCGAAACTACCAAAACCGGGCCAAGCACCACCAGCCCAAGCGTCATCACCGTTTGCACCATGCGCAAACGCCGCAGACGCATCAGCCTGACCCAAGTGTTGCTGCGCGCAGCCCTTTGCACGTGTTCCGGCCCCCATATTCACCAATGGCAGCCAAATGTGCCGCCACATCTTGTATGTCTACCGCATATAAACCCAGAAGACACGCTTGATGTTGCGGTTTTACATCAGTTTGCGTCGCCGTGTCACGCGAATATCCAACTCGGTGATCTTCTTGCGCAAAGTATTGCGATTGATCCCCAGCAGATCGGCACATTTCGCCTGATTTCCGGCAGTTGCGTCCAATGCAATCTCGATCAACGGCAGTTCCACCTCGCGCAAAATCCGGGTGTAAACCCCCGCCGGTGGCAAAGATCCGCCGTGCAAATCGAAGTAGCGCTTCAAATGCCGCGCCACCGACGCCGACAGCTTTTCACCCTCGCCACCGCCCCGCAACGGTTCCATCTCGGGCTGGTTGCCCAGCACAGCGTCTACTTCGGCGCGGGCGATCTCGGCTTCGGATGATGTCACCATCAGTCGGCGCAGGGTGTTTTCCAACTGCCGCACATTGCCGGGCCACGAATAGGCGCGCACCAGATCGCGGGCATCGCTGGAAAGCCTGCGCGCCGTGCCCATATCCCGCTCGCCGCGCGCCAAAAAGTGGTCGGCCAGCAGTGGAATATCATCGACGCGTTCGCGCAAAGAAGGCACCTGAATGGCCACGCCGCCCAGCCGATAGTACAAATCCTGACGGAAATTCCCGGCTTCCATTCGCACCGTCAGGTCAGTTTGGCTGGTCGCCATGATCCGGGGGGCAGTGTCGTTCAGCATATCCAGCATTCGCACAATCCGCGCCTGCGCGTCATCGTCGTAATCGGCAACCTCATCAAACACCAGACTACCGCCCCGCGCCCGCTGCAGCAGTGATGCAGGCCCATCCATCCCCGCCAGATCGCTGACCTGCACCACGACAAATGGTTGCGAGCGACGGTCAGAAAAGTCATGGATTGCCTTCGCAATCAGCGATTTTCCCGTGCCGGATTCCCCGGTGATCAGCACTGACAAATCCGTATTCATCACCCGCGCCACCAGCCGGTACAACGCCTGCATCGCTGCCGTCCGCCCGACCAGTGGCAGATCATCCCCCACCTCGCGCGGCACCGCTGGCTTGGCCGCCGTGCGCCTTTTCAAATCCAGCGCGCGCGCCGACCGTTTCATCAGATCGGGCAGATCGAACGGCTTTGGCAGGTAATCATAAGCCTCCGCTTCGGCCGCCTGAATCGCCGTCATGATGGTGTTCTGCGCCGATATCACGATCACCGGCAGCCCAGGGCGCAGTTTGCTGATCCGTGGTAACGTCTCCAACCCGTTCCCATCCGGCATCATTACATCGGTGATCACCAGATCGCCCTTGCCTTCCTCTACCCACCGCATCAGCGTCATCAGGCTGGATGTTGCATGCACCTTGCACCCCGCCCGGGTCAGCGCCTGCGTCAGCACCGTACGAATGGTGCGGTCATCATCGGCAACCAGAACCGTGCCATCCATCAGTTTTCTTCCTTTTGTGATTGTGCCACAGGCAATGACACTCGAAAGGCCGTGCGTCCGGGAACCGAGTCCACCGCGATCCAGCCATTATGATCGGTTATGATCTTCGATACCAAGGCCAACCCAAGCCCAGTGCCGTTTTCGCGCCCACTGACGAACGGCTCAAAGATATCCGCCGCAATCTCGGGCAGAATACCCGGCCCATCATCAATGATTTCGATCTGCAACGGCACCGCCTGCCCCGGCCCCACTTTGTGCCGCAGCCGCAAGGACTGGTCATAAAACGTATGCAACCGAATGGTGCCGCCGCCCTTGCCAGCCGCCTCCACCGCATTTTTTATCAGGTTCAGAAACACCTGCACCAGTTGGTCCGGGTCGGCATAGGTCGACGGCAAAGACGGGTCGTAATCCTCGATAATCGTCATGTGCGCACCATACCCCACCAACGCAGACCGCCGCGCACGGTCCAGCGCATCATGAATATTCACCGCCCGCCGGTCCGGCGCACGCAGATTGCCAAACTGCTCAACCTGCTCCAGCAGTTTCACGATCCGCCGGGTTTCCTCGACAATCAGATCCGTCATCTCCCGATCTTCCGCCGACAACCCCATCGACAGCAACTGCGCCGCCCCTGATATACCCGCCAGCGGGTTCTTGATCTCATGCGCCAGCATTTCCGCCATACCGATCGCCGACCGCGCCGAAGATTTCACACTCATCGACCGCCCCAGCCGATCCGCAATTTCGCGGGGCGAGATCAGCAGCATCGCAATCCCCGGATTATCCAGCATCGGCGCAATCTGCACATTGCACTGCATTGGCGGGCGTTCGCCGCTGGTTACATCCACATCATTGATAAACAACGGCGATTGGTTGGCCCGCGCCCGCGAAAATGCTTCTTCCATCGGTGCATCAATATGCAACCGGTCAAGTGCCGGCTGCCCGCGTAGGGTTTTCACCGAGGCGTTCAGAAAAATCTCTGCCGCCGGATTGGCCTCAATGATATAGCCGTCAATATCGACCAACAATGCAGGCAACGGCAAAGACGCCCAGATCACCCCCGGCACCGGATAGGGTGTGCGAAACCCGGTCATGCGGCAACCCGTTCGGTATCGTCGAATGCCCGGCGCAGCACTGCAATCGTGGCCATCGGCGTTGCCGCTGCCATCACGGCCGCCCTGTGGTGTTGCAGACCAGCTTCGTCAAGATACCACCCCAAATGCTTGCGCGCGACCTTCAACCCCAGATCAACGCCGTAAAACGCCAGCATCTCCTCATAATGGCCAACGACCAGATCACCTAAAGCCGCCCCCTGCGGCACCACAGGTGCAGCCGAGCCAAACAACGCCGCTCCAATCTGCGCCAACCGCCAAGGCGCGCCCTGCGCCCCGCGTCCAACCATCACACCGTCCGCCCCCGATGCCAGCAGCGCCGCGCGTGCCGAGGCTGCATCGACAATATCGCCATTCGCAATCACCGGAATGCGCACCGCAGCCTTGACCGCCCTAATCGCCGCCCAATCCGCCGCCCCAGTATAAAACTGGCACCGCGTCCGTCCATGAATGGTGATCATCGCAATCCCCGCCGCCTCGGCGCGCCGTGCCAGTTCCGGGGCGTTCAGCACTGCATCATCCCACCCCAGCCGAGTTTTCAGCGTCACCGGCACGTTCACCGCCCCAACCACCGCGTCAATCAGCGTCAGTGCATGATCCAGATCCCGCATCAACGCCGACCCGGAATAACCGTTGGTTACCTTCTTCGCCGGGCACCCCATGTTGATATCAATCACCCGCGCGCCCTGCGCTTCGACATACCGCGCGGCTTCCGCCATCCAATACGCTTCGCGCCCCGCCAGTTGCACCGACGTCGCAGCATCGCCAAAACCCAGTTCTGCCCGTGCGCGCGCCAGCGGCTTTGCCTGCACAACTTCCTGGCTGGCCACCATCTCACTAACCACCAACCCGGCACCAAACCTGCTGACCAGTTTGCGAAACGGCAAATCGGTAATGCCGGCAAGCGGCGCTAACAGCACCGGTGGGGTCAGCGTGATATCTCCAATTCTTACAGTCACGGATGGCCTTTGCTGGACTTAGTCAGCCTTTAAGTAGCTTTTTTCCCGCCCAGATACAAACCACGCAGCCAAATTATTGGCTGAAAAACAGGCGATGCCCAATAATTAATCACATATGCCCGTTCTGAACGCAACATTGCCATGTGCGCAAGCCTGACATACCACTAAGCGCAAATCGTGAGGCCGAGTGTGACCATCGCAGCAATCATCGTGGCCGCAGGCCGTGGCACCCGCGCCGGGGGCGATCTGCCGAAACAGTGGCGGCCGCTTGCGGGCCAGCCGGTGGTCGCCCACAGCATGCGCGCTTTCGCAGGCTTGGTCGACCAAATCGTTCTGGTCATCCACCCCGATGATCACGCCCGCGCCGCCGCCCTCGGCACCAACACCCTACTGGTCGAAGGCGGTCCAACCCGCGATCAGTCCGTCCGCAACGCTCTCGAAGCATTGGTAAACACCGGCGTCACCCGCGTTCTAATCCACGATGGCGCGCGGCCCTTGGTCTCAACAAGCCTGATCCAACGCCTGATCTCCGCCTTGGATCATCACCCCGCCGCTGCCCCCGCCCTGCCAGTGTCCGACGCCCTTTGGCGTGGCCAGGATGGCCGCGTTTCCGGCACTGAAGACCGCACTGCCCTGTTCCGTGCGCAAACCCCGCAAGCCTTTCACTTTGCCGCAATCCTGACCGCCCACCGCACACACCACGGCCCCGCTGCCGATGACGTCGCCGTTGCCCGCTCCGCCGGGATCGAGGTCGCCATTGTCAGCGGCGATGAAGACAACCTGAAACTGACCTATCCCACCGATTTCGCCCGGGCGGAACGCTTACTCAAGGAACAAACCCCCATGGATATCCGCCTTGGCAACGGCTTTGACGTGCACGCGTTTTGCCCCGGCACGCATCTTTGGCTGTGCGGCGTGCAAATCCCGCATGATCGCGGCCTGCTCGGTCATTCAGACGCCGATGTCGGCATGCACGCCCTGACCGATGCTATTTACGGTGCTCTTGCCGCTGGCGATATAGGTCGCCATTTCCCGCCATCTGATCCGCAATGGAAAGGGGCCGCCTCGCACATTTTCCTCCAGCACGCCATGGACCTTGCCCGCGCGCGCGGCTTCAGCCTTTCCAATGCCGATGTGACACTGATCTGCGAACGGCCAAAGATCGGCCCGCACGCCGCCGCCATGCAGGCCGAACTGGCCCGCATCTGCCAAACCGACCCCACCCGCATCAGCGTCAAAGCCACCACTTCAGAACAACTTGGCTTCACCGGACGCGAAGAAGGTATCGCCGCCCTCGCCACCGCCGCCTTGGTGTCATCATGAGCCGCGCCATCGCCACCTTCTTCGGCGTCGGCCTGCTGCGCCCCGCCCCGGGCACTTGGGCCTCTGCTGTGGCCATCATTCTCGGCCTCGCCATCGACCGCTACCTTGGTTTTCCCGCCCTTGTCGCCGCCACCCTCGCCGCCACCGCGCTAGGCTTCTGGGCCTGCAACCGCGAGTTGGCAAATCGCCCCGGCGACGACCCGTCAGAATTCGTGATAGACGAAATCGCCGGCCAATGGCTCGCCCTGCTGTTTCCCGCCGCCGCCTTCTGGTCACGCGGAACTACGGATTGGGCCATCATCGCCTACCCCGGCTGGATCGCCGCGTTCGTATTCTTTCGCCTGTTCGATATCTGGAAACCCTGGCTCGTCGGCCGCGCCGACCGCCGCCACGACGCGGCTGGCGTCATGCTGGATGATTTGTGGGCCGGGCTGTTTGCTGGCCTCGCCACGCTGCTAGCCGCCGCTGCCTATCACTTGCCGCTGATGCTATGATCGCCGCCCGCATCCTCACCGCCGCCCGCATCAAAGGCATCCGCATCGCCACGGCAGAAAGCTGCACTGGCGGCATGGTCGCCGCCGCCCTAACCGACATCGCCGGATCATCCGACGTCTTCGAGTGCGGCTTCATCACCTATTCAAACGACGCCAAAGTAGCCATGCTTGGCGTCCAACCCGCCACCCTGACTGCTTACGGCGCTGTCTCCGAACCAATCGCCCAAGAAATGGCCGATGGTGCCGCAACCCGCGCCAACGTTGCCCTTGCCGTTTCGATCACCGGTATCGCAGGCCCCGGCAGGTCCGAGTTCAAACCCGAAGGCCGCGTCTGTTTTGGCCTGGCCCGTCGCGGCCACCCCACTCAAACCGAAACTATTGAATTCGGCCCCCTAGGCCGCGCCGCCGTTCGCGCCGCCGCCACCGAATATGCGCTCAGTCTGCTGGCCAAGGCACTCGCCTGAGCTTATCAAACAGTCCAAACGCGGCGCAAATGGCCAACCTGCCCTTGATCAGCCTGCGATATAGACGAACGCTCCGTCCTTGGCTTCCGCCCGGCCAAGGCCCGGATACGGCCAGTGATAGCCCAGCAGCTGCTTCTTGCCCGCCGATGCCATATCCAGCAACACGCGCCGGTTCTTGCCCGCCAGATCGCCGTCGGCATCAAAGCCGAATTTCCACTCCGGATGGGCAAAGAACACCGCCGGTACAGTGATGGCATCGCCAGTCAGGATCAGCCCGTCCCCGCCCGCAAGTTCGAACGACACATGCCCCGGCGTATGACCAGCGGTGTCGATCACGGCGATACCGGCAACGACTTCGCTGCCCGGCTTGAAGGTAACGATCTTGTCTTTCATCGCGGTCAACTGCTTTTGCGTGTTGTTGATCATGTCCGTCATGTCGGCCGGCATTTTCGACGCCAGGTCGGCTGCAGACCAGAAGTTCAATTCCGCCTCGGCCATGTGATAGCTCGCGTTGGGGAAAAGATGCGCGCCGTCGGGGGCAACCGTGCCCCAAAGATGGTCAGGATGAGCATGGGTGAAAATCACCTTGGTAATCGCATCAACCGTCAGACCTGCGGCCTTCACGCTTTCAGCCAACTGGCCGCCCGCATTTGGCCCCATCATCCCGCCAGTGCCAGTGTCGAACAGGATGATGTCAGCGCCCGAGGCGACAATAACAGGGCTGATCTCGGCGGGGTTGGTCTGTGCATCCGCAGCCAGACCAAGAAGTGCCGCCAACTCTTGCGGCGTGGCGTCCGGACTGATGATCGTCAGCGGCAGCTCTAGCGCGCCATCGCTAAGCACCGTTACATTAAACGCGCCATGGGTGAAGGTGTGCGGTCCGGCAAGCGCCAACGCCGACTTCGGCAAGACGCCGGCAGCGATCAATGCAGAGGCCGCAGCCAGAAACCTGCGGCGGTCAAGGCGGATTGTCGGTCTGTTATGCATCAATTCCATGGCTTGTCCTCCGGTTAAAGGGACTTCCAAGCTACCACGACTATTGCCAGATACAAAACAATCATCCCTGTGGCGGCAGCCCCTACATCCACTTGTGATTGTGAGAGAGGCGGCCTAACTCACAGCGCCTTCGCCCCATAAAGCACCGCTGCCCGGCGCTCAAACGCCCGTACGATCCGCTGCATGGCGTCGTTGAACACCACGCCGATGATGCCCTGCAACAGTGCATTGCGAAATTCGAAATCGACGAAAAAATCAACGTCACAGCCGCCAGTTTCGCGATCCTTAAAGCCCCACGTCGATTTCATATGCCGAAACGGCCCATCCAGATATTCCGTCTCGATCCGCTTTTCGCCTGGAAACAGCATCACCCGGCTGGCAAATCGCTCGCGGAACACCTTGAAGGATATCACCAAATCCGCTTCCATCACCTCGCCGCCTTCAATCGGGCTACGTGACCGGATGCGCGCGGCAGAATTCCACGGCAGAAACTCGGGGTACGACGCCACATCCGCTACCAGCTCATACATCTGCGTTGCTGTGTACGGCAGGGTCTTGATCTCGTGATGCTTTGGCATGTGGCCCGCTTTGTCGTGACTTGATTGGCCTTATTGAGTATTGCTTCGATGAAAATCAAGGGGATGTCATGCCGCAACGCGCTTACGTGATCGACCAGATGATATCCGCCAAGGCCATCGCTGCCCGTGTCGAGGCGCTGGCCCGCGAAATCACCACCCATTTCAAAGGCTCTGACAAATTGATTGTCGTAGGCCTTTTGCGAGGCTCATTTGTCTTCATCGCAGATCTGGTGCGTGAGATTGACCTGCCGGTCGAGGTGGACTTCCTCGAAGCCTCGTCCTACGGCGACGCCATGCAATCCAGCCGTGAAGTGCGCATCCTAAAAGATCTGCGCGGCCAGATCGCGGGGCAAGATGTTCTGGTGGTCGAAGACATCGTCGACACCGGCTTTACCCTGCACCACGTCGTCCACCTGCTGCAATCGCGTGAACCGGCCCGGCTAGAGGTGTGCGCGCTGCTGGATAAACCATCCCGGCGCGAAGTTGATATTCGGGCCAAATGGACTGGTTTTGAAATCCCCGATGAATTTGTCGTCGGCTACGGCATTGATTTTGCTCAACGCAATCGCAACCTGCCCTATATCGGCAAAGTCCGCTTCACCGATCCTGCAGATGCAAAACCATGAAATGGTTCCTGCGCATGTCACGCTGGGCCCGACAGCCACCCTCGCCGCAGCGCGTCAAACTGGTGCTGGGCGTGGTCGTGCTGTGCTTTGCACTTTTCGCCGTCGAATACATCTGGGGCTGGCCCGATTGGCTGACACCCAACAAGGTTGGCAAGCTTCGTTAGCGACAATCAGGCTTGACGAATGAAACCGCTGAATATTTTGTCTATCACAAACGTTACTCGATCCAGTTCAGATGAGTTTTGTTGAAAGGGATGCAATGCGCCGCTTTATCCGCTGGATTTCGTTCCTTGCCATCCTTGGTGGCGCTGCGTTCTGGTTTCTGACCCGCCCCTCGGTCCTGCCCGCCTCGGCCTTCACCGGCCTGACTGGCGATGCCGCACGCGGCGAGGCGGTGTTCTTCGCCACCGGATGCGCGTCTTGCCACATGGCCGACGGTGCCAAGGGTGACGCACAACTGGTGCTGGTGGGCGGCCAAAAGTTCCCGTCCGACTTTGGCACCTTCATCGCCCCCAACATCTCGCCCGACCCAACGCACGGCATCGGCGGCTGGGACTTACCGGCCTTCGCCAACGCCATCACCCGCGGCGTATCGCCCGAAGGGCAGCACTATTACCCAGCCCTGCCTTACAACGCCTACAACAAAATGGCCCTGCAAGACGTGGCCGACCTGAAATCCTACATGGACACCCTGCCCGCCTCTGCCATCCCCAGCCAACCGCACGAGGTATCCTTTCCCTTCACCCTGCGGCGTGCCCTCGGCCTGTGGAAATTCCTGTTCGTCAAAACCGATTGGGTCGTCGCAGGCTCTCTGCCTGCCGCGACCGCCCGTGGCCGCTACATAGCCGAGGCTATGGCCCATTGCGGCGAATGCCACACGCCCCGCAACCCAATAGGCGGCCTCGCCCGCGCCAAATGGCTGTCGGGCGCGCCCAATCCATCTGGCAAAGGCACCATCCCAAACATCACGCCCGGCAAATTGGACTGGACCGAGGATGAAATTGTCGAATATCTGACCTCCGGCTTCACCCCCGATTTCGACAGCGTCGGCGGCCACATGGCCCATGTGGTTGATAACATGGCCCGCTTGCCCGAAAGTGATCGCCGCGCCGTCGCCGCTTACATAAAGACCGTCCCCGCCGTCGAACAGCCAACCCCCACGCCATAATCGCAACATCGTGTTGCCCACTCGCCCTTGACGCGAAATCCATTTGTTGAGATCGTATCGCAACAATGCTATTGAAATCTCAAGGGTCTAGAAAAGACTCGACGATTTGAGGACTAGCAATGAAGCGCTTGGTAGCCGTTCCGTTCTTGATCTGTGCAGGTTTTGCAACCTCCGCCGCAGCGCAATCAGTGGACGGCGGGTTTTATACCAATGGCTATGCCGAACTCAGCTATTCCGACGGCGCCGGCACCGACGGCGAAACACTAGGTGTCACCGAAACTACCCTTGGCTACACTGATCCAAACAGCGGCTTTGGCTTTGAATTGGGCATCGACGCCATTGTTGGCGAAGGCGATGACGAAGCCGCCGTTTACGGCGCGGCCACCTATCAGTCCTCGTTCGGTAAACTCTCCCTCGGTGCGCCACGCCCTGCGCTCGACGCCTATCTTTCAAACGTCCCGGATGTTGCTGGCCTGCAATTCCTGAACTTTGGGACACTGGGCCTGACAAAACGCAGCCTGATTTCATCATCCTATCTGCTGGGAAATGAAGGCGTGCCGGTCGGCCTGCGCTATGATGGTACGTTCGGTGCGACCAACATAGGAGCCTCCTATCACCGCTTCGACGATGCAGATGTCTTTAACCTTGCCGGAAATTACCAGTTTGGCCAAACCACACTGACCGGTGCCATCGAACATGTGTCCGACAGCGGATTTGACGAAACCAGGTACTTCCTCGGCGTCGAATCCAAATTTGGCCAAGTTACCGCTGGCTTGCTCTATTCCGGAAACTTCGTCTTTAGTGATGACGCGGCGGTCGAAGCCTACGCTAAATTCAAACCCCTCGATCAGCTGGAGCTTACCGCCTCGGCCCTGAACCTGGACACTGGCAGCGGGTCGTCCACTCTATACGGCCTCGAAGCAGATTATACGCTTAATCAGGGCATCTACTTAAAAGCGGGCGTCGCGGATGACCTCGAAAGTGGCTCTGACACCGCCTATAACTTAGGCCTCGGCCTGCGCTTCTAAACAGCCCGCCAAGGCCGCTTTGCAGGCAGCCTTGTCTTTCGTCGGCCCCTAGACCCGCCCCAGCTTTTCCAACCGCGCAGACCGCAGCCGAGCAAAGTCATCGCCCGCATGATACGACGACCGCGTCAATGGCGTCGCCGACACCATTAAGAACCCCTTGCCAAACGCCGCCGTTTCATAGGCCTTGAATTCGTCTGGCGTCACAAACCGATCCACCCGGTGATGCTTGGGGGTTGGCTGCAGATACTGCCCGATGGTCAGAAAATCCACATCCGCCGCGCGCATATCGTCCATCACCTGCTTCACGGCCTGCGGCTCTTCGCCCAACCCCACCATAATGCCGGATTTGGTAAACATGCCCGGATCAAGCTCTTTCACTTTCTGCAGCAACCGCAACGAATGAAAATACCGCGCCCCTGGCCGAACTTCCGGGTAAAGCCCTGGCACCGTTTCCAGGTTGTGGTTGAACACATCCGGACGCGCCTCAACCACCGCCTCCACCGCCGAGGTCAGGGCATTTCAGAAAATCGGGTGTCAAAATCTCAATCGTCGTTGCGGGGCTGCGGTGCCGAATGGCCCGAATGGTTTGCGCAAAATGATCCGCCCCGCCATCATCCAGATCGTCGCGGTCAACGGATGTAATCACCACATGCGCCAGCCCAAGCTGGGCCACGGCATGGGCCACCCGCCCCGGCTCGAACGCATCAAGATTGGTCGGCTTGCCGGTCGCAACATTGCAGAACGTACAGCCCCGCGTACAAATCTCGCCCATGATCATCATGGTAGCGTGGCCCTGGCTCCAGCATTCCCCAACGTTGGGGCACCCGGCCTCTTCGCACACCGTCACCAGCTTCTGCTCGCGCAAAATATCCCGCGTCCGCTTGTAGCCTTCAGACGTCGGCGCACGCACCCTGATCCAATCCGGCTTTTTCGGCTGCGCATTATCGACACGATGCGCTTTCTCGGGGTGGCGCTGGTCTGGTAGATTGAGGTTCCGCAACCCATTTTCCCCCTGACAGGATGATAGCCGCCATTTAAGCTTGCCCGGCTGGGAACGCAACGCCTGTTACAATATCAGGCTGTCCCGGCATATTTGTGCAGTAACAATCAGACCTCAATGCAGGTCAGGAGGGGCTATGACTAAAAAACTAATCGCCGAGGCGATCGGAACGTTGATCCTTGTGCTTTTCGGCTGCGGTGCCGCCGTAATTGCAGGGCCTGATATCGGCTTCACCGGCATCTCACTCGCTTTCGGGCTTGCAATTGTCGCCGCCGCCTATGGCCTTGGCGCCATTTCCGGTGCCCATCTGAACCCTGCCGTTTCACTTGGCATGGTTGCCGCTGGCCGTTTGTCGGTTGGTGACTTTGTCGGCTACGCAATTGCCCAGATCGTCGGGGCCATCTTGGGCGCCAGCATACTGTACCTCATCGCATCGGGCAAAGCTGACTATACTATCGCGACCAACGGCCTTGGCCAAAACGGCTATGGCGCTGGCTACCTTGGCGAATATTCGCTGCAAGCCGCCTTGGTGTTCGAGGCTGTGATGACCTTCCTCTTTGTTACCGTCATCTTGGGTGCCACCGCGTCCGGCGCTCCCGGTGCTATGGCGGGCCTTGCCATCGGCCTCACTCTTGCTGCCATCCACTTGGTTGGCATCAACGTCACCGGCGTTTCCGTTAACCCCGCTCGGTCCATTGGCCCGGCAGTATTTGTCGGCGGCAAAGCCTTGGCAGACCTGTGGGTCTTTATCGCGGCCCCACTGGCGGGCGGCTTGGTCGCGGGCTTGGTCTACGCCGCTGGCCTGACCCGCGCAGACCCCTGATAATCTCGCCTTGGGCTGGCTTCGTCGCCAGCCCAAGGCAACCCCAGACTGCCCTTACCCGATCAACGGCCCTGATCGCCCATAGGCTTCGTCATAGTGCCGCCGCAACCGCTGCAACGCGATGCGCAGCACGATCTTGCCAGACCGGGCCGACCATCCCATCCGCTTTTCGGCCATTTCCAGCCCTTCCAGAAAACAGCAGCACCGCAACACCATATCGCCCAGACCGGGGCCAAGGTCGCGCAATGCCGCCGCCACCCGTTCGCGCGCCGCCCTTGGCGCGTCGCCGCTACCACCTTCGGGCCGAAAGCTGCCCCGATCGGCCCCGGTCAAGAACCGATCCCAGTTCTGCGCCACCCGTGGCCCCATCTGCGCCAATTCGAAATCTTCGCGCAAACGTTCGGCGGCCACCACCAGCTCTGCCTCAAGGAACAACTTGCCATCCTTGTCACGCCGCCGCCCCAGCGAAGCCACCGGGCTTTCGGCAAGGTTGTAGCGTATCCGGCGCGGCCCATCCTCGCCCTGCACAACCCGCTCGTCCCAGTTGCGGTGCTGGTCGGCAAACGGCGTTGCCGCCTCTGCCGTGCCACCACGGGCGCGGTCATCCTCATCGGTCATCCGTTTCAGCGCAGACCGGCCCACGGATGTAATCTCATAGGTCGCAACTCGCCCCGGCTTGCGACAAACGATCCAATCCTTCAGCACAAACGCTTGGGCAATCTGGCGTTCCACCACGCCAGTGCGAGCCGCCCGCCCATCGGCAAACTCGCGCATCACCACCGCCTTTTCCATATCCGGGGCTATGGCCAGCACTGCACCCGGTTCAACTAAACGGCGCAAAATCCGTCGGCCTTCGCGGGCAAGCGTCGCATCATCCATCGCCAGCGCTTCGGCGCGTATCTGAAGGGTCATTCGTTCGTCATCCTTATTGGCTGGCATATTGGCTGGACTTGACGCACCCCGCGCCTGCCCGCGCCCAAGTGCCGCCAGGGCCGCATCCATCAACGGATCGTCCCGGCGGTTCTCATAGCGTCGGACATGCCGCATCACGGTTGAGGCGTGGCATCCTTCACGGCGCGCAAGCGCACGCAAGGAAACGCCTTCCTCGGTATGGTCAAGATAAAGTCGCACAGCACTGGGAAGCCATGTCGGCAAGGTAAATTCTTCGGTCAGCTCTGCGCTTTTCATCTCAATTCCGTGCCGCCGAAACGCTTGATCCCTTCCAATAGAAAGCTTTCAAGCGTGGGCGGTATTGGTTACTCGTCGGTTAATTTCAGGTCGTAGCGCCATAATGGTAACCAAACTCTAAACAAACGGAAAAGCGGCGCGCGCTACAACTCGTAGTTGTGCAACGCCCAGTTGAGTTGGCGCATGTTGCCCCAGCACACTTACCGGAGGCTTCGATGACTGATTTCCGCACTCTTTTGGCCGATTTGCGCCGCCCACGCCTGTTGATCCGCGCCGCCCGCTTCGGCGTTGCCGATTACCGCCGCGACCGCGATCTGCGCCGCCTGATCAACGCCTCACCCCGCGCCACGCCCGAAACAGCCCTGCCGCATCTGTTCACGGCAGAACAACAGATGGAGGAAACCCGCCGCGCCGGCGATGCGACCTATTCTGTCTCACGCCATATCGAAATGCTGATCGCCATGATCGCCGAAGCCCGCCTGCTGCCACGCAGCCTGCAAGTCTGAACGCAAAAGGCCCGCGCATCGCCTTATGCGCGGGCCTTTCCATTCATCTCACGCCGTCAAACAAACGCGTCGGGCATTTCCGATTTGCGCCGCGCCACATAGTCGTCAAGCGCATCAGACACTGCAATATCCAAATCCGGCTTCTGATAATCGCCCAGCATCTTGGTCACCCGTTCCGCCGCCAACGTCTCGGTATCCCGCGCGCCTTCTTCGGCCCATGTCTCGAACGGCTTGTAGTCGAACAGATCAGACCTCCAGAACGCCGTTTTGAAGTTGCCCTGAGTATGTTCGCACCCAAGATAGTGCCCCCCCGGCCCCACTTCGCGGATCGCGTCCATCCCCTGCCCGTTGGCATCCATGATCACGCCCTTCGCCAGATGGTGCAGCGTGCCCAACTGGTCCGCATCCATCACGAACTTTTCGTAACTGCTGACCAAGCCTCCTTCCAGCCAGCCGCACGCATGCAGCATAAAATTCACCCCCGCCAGCAATGCCATGTTCAGACTATTCGCCGTCTCATACGCAGCCTGCGCATCCGGCAGTTTTGATCCGCAAAACGCCCCGCCAGACCGATACGGCAAGTTCAGCCGCCGCGCCAACTGCCCCGCGCCATAGGTGATATGCGCAGCTTCCGGCGTCCCGAACGTCGGCGCGCCGCTGTTCATGTCAATCGACGTCACAAACGCCCCGAAAATCACCGGCGCACCGGGCCGCACCAACTGGCTATAGGCCACGCCTGCCAACACTTCGGCCAACACCTGCGTCAGCGTCCCCGCCACGGTGACCGGAGCCATAGCCCCCCCCACGATGAACGGACTGATGATCGCCGCCTGATTGGCCCGCGCATACACCTCCAGCGCCCCCATCATGATCGAATCAAAGGTCAGCGGGCTGTTGATGTTGATCAGGCTGGTCATCACCGTGTTCTGGTCAACGAACGCATCACCGAACAATATCTTCGACATCGCCACCGAATCCTCGGCCCGGCTTGGTTCCGTCACAGACCCCATATAAGGCTTGTCCGACAACTGCATATGCGCCAGCAGCATGTCGAGGTGCCGCTTGTTCACCGGCACATCTGTTGGCTCACACACCGTGCCACCCGAGTGGTGCAGCCATTTCGACATATAGCCCAGCTTCACGAAATTCTGGAAATCACTGATCGTCGCATAGCGCCGCCCGCCCGCCTGATCGCGCACAAAGGGCGGGACCATACACCGGGGCCAGCACCAGATTGCGCCCGCCAACCTCGACATTCCGCTCCGGATTCCGGGCATGCTGCGTAAACGATGACGGTGCCGTCGCACATAACTTGCGCGCCAGCCCGCGCGGAATTCGCACCCGCTCGCCCTTCACATCTGCGCCAGCCGCCCGCCACAATGCTAAAGCAGGCTCGTTCTCAAGGAAATTAACGCCAATCTCCTCCAGAACCGTGTCGGCGTTCCATTCAATAATCGCCAGCGCTTCCTCGTTCAATATCTCGAAGTTCGGAATGTTCCGGCTGATAAACCGGGCCGTCTCAAAACTGACCGCCGTCCGCTCTGCCCGCCGTGCTGTACCGCCACCGCCGCGCGCCCTACGTCCTGCAACTTCGTTCATCATCGCCTCCGACTATGTTTGCCGACTTATGCAACTTCACCGCCTCGCACCGCCCCCTGAATGCGCCGCATACTCTCCAAAACCGACATTCCGCGACGCCTATTACGACACCGCTGTTTCCATTTCGCTCAAATATTCAAACCCCACCAAACACCGCCGCGCACCCCTTGCCCTTGATGCCCCTTTTGCCTATTCCCATGCCCCATGACCCAACATGATCGCCTTCTCATCATCGACTTCGGCAGCCAGGTAACGCAGCTGATCGCCCGCCGCCTGCGAGAGCTGAACGTTTACTGCGAAATTCACCCGTTCAGCAAAGTCACCGACGCATTCCTGGCCGATTTCGCCCCCAAAGCGGTAATCCTGTCCGGTGGACCGTCCTCGGTCTTTGCCGACGGCGCACCCATGCCGCCCGCGTCGGTCTTCACCCTCGGCGTGCCAATCCTCGGCATCTGCTACGGCCAACAGGTGATGATGCACTGCCTTGGCGGCAAGGTCGAACGCGGCCATGGCACTGCCGAATTTGGCCGCGCTTTCGTCACTCCGACTGCTGCCAGATCATTTCTTTTGGATGGCTGGTTTACCGAACACCGCGAACAAGTGTGGATGAGCCACGGCGACCACGTCTCTGTTCTCGCCCCCGGTTTTCAAGTCTACGGCACCTCGCCCAACGCCCCGTTCGCCATCACCGCCGACGCAAGCCGCCATTTCTACGCGGTGCAATTCCACCCCGAGGTTCACCACACCCCCAAAGGTGCCGCACTTTACGCAAACTTCGTCCGCATCGCCGGCTTCAAAGGCGATTGGACGATGGGTGCCTACCGCGAAGAAGCCATCGCCAAAATCCGCGCCCAAGTCGGTCAAGGCCGCGTCATCTGCGCCCTGTCCGGCGGCGTTGACAGTTCGGTCGCCGCAATCCTGATCCACGAGGCGATCGGCGATCAACTCACCTGCGTCTATGTCGATCACGGCCTGATGCGCCTGAACGAATCCGAGCAAGTCGTCTCGATGTTTCGCGAACATTACAACCTGCCGCTGATCCATGCCGACGAATCCGATCTGTTTCTCGGCAAGCTCGAAGGCGTGTCAGACCCGGAAACCAAACGCAAAATCATCGGCGGCCTATTCATCGAGGTGTTTGAAAAACATGCCAAAGCCATCGGCGGCGCAGATTTCCTCGCCCAAGGCACGCTTTACCCCGACGTCATCGAAAGCGTCAGCTTTTCCGGCGGCCCCAGCGTTACTATCAAATCGCACCACAATGTCGGCGGCCTGCCTGCCCGCATGAACATGCAACTCGTCGAACCCCTGCGCGAGCTGTTCAAAGACGAAGTCCGCGCCCTTGGCCGTGAACTTGGCTTGCCGCAATCCTTCATCGGCCGCCACCCGTTCCCCGGCCCCGGCCTCGCCATCCGCTGCCCCGGCGAGATTACCACCGAAAAGTTGAACATCCTGCGCGCCGCCGATGCCGTCTACATCGACCAGATCCGCAAACACGGCCTTTACGATGACATCTGGCAAGCCTTTGCCGCCATCCTGCCGATGAAAACTGTCGGCGTCATGGGCGACCATCGCACCTACGACTACGCCGTTGCCCTGCGCGCCGTCACCTCGGTCGACGGCATGACCGCCGATACGTACCCCTTCACCCACGAGTTTCTGGGCGAAACCATGACCCGGATCATCAACGAAGTGCCCGGCATCAACCGCGTGTTCTATGATATTACCTCCAAGCCACCCGGCACGATTGAACTGGAATGATCCTCCGCACCGGCACCCTTACCTGCGTAACACTTGCTGATCTGGCAATCGTCAAGGCGCAGCTGCCCAATCACATCCACCTCAGCCGTGCCGAACCCGGTTGCCTTAGCTTCAGTGTCGCCCAAACCGCCAACCCGATGGTCTGGCACTTGGACGAAAGCTTCGTCGATCAAGCCGCGTTTGACGCACACCAAACCCGCACCCGTTCGTCGAAATGGTGGCAAGTATCCCAACACATCATCCGCGATTTTCAGATCACGCAAGTTTGACGGCGGCCAGCGACCGGTTTTCCCAAGCCGCAACCAGCGCCAAAATTGCCACGGCAGCGACGTTCAGCACCAGCAAATTCGTCCATGGCCCCGCCAGCATCGCGGCCAAGCACAAGCCCAGACCAACGATATGCGACAGCGGAAAATACGGCGATGATGCCCATTTGAACAACCCATTGCCCAGCAAAAATAAGATCAAGCCGCCAATCACCGACGCAGATTCGGCAAGCGTCGCCACGTCACCCGGATGCGCAATCGCCCGCTCTGCCCCAACCGCCGACAGCACGACGCCCGCAACAATCAGAATGTGGATATAGCTGTAGACCATTCGCGCCAAACGGCCCGGATCATCGGAATGCTCGATCTGATGCGCGCCGCGTTTGTGGCCAATGTGGAAATAGACCCACCACATTCCGATGGTTGTGGCAAAACTGGCCAAGAACGCTGCCATTTCCGGTGCTGCCCAGTCCGTTTCGGCAAATGTCGCCCCTGAAACCAACAGCGATTCCCCTAGACAGATGATCACGAATAACCCGCAGCGTTCCGCAATATGGCCGCCATTCACTGTCCAATCGGTCGTCACCGCCCGCCCGAGCCCCGGCACGACATATCCGACTAACGCTGCCAGAAACTCCACCCCAATGGCAATCGACCAAATCCAAAGCCGCGCATCCGGGTCTGCAAACCCGCCCCAGATCCAGAACACCGCCGACAGCAGAAACCAGATCAGAATGCGTTTGTAGGCCAACCAGCCCGCAGCAGTGTGCCGCATAGCCACCAGAAAGAAAGTTGTCCGCCCGACCTGCATTGCGACAAAAGCCACAGCAAACACCAACCCGCGGTCATCAAACGCCCGTGGCAGCGCCATTGAAACGAACAACCCACCCAACATCAACGCAAACAACAACGCCCGCACCGTGCCTCTGTCCGGGTCGATCTGGTTCAGCACCCATGTGGTGTAAATCCAGACCATCCAGATGGCGAGAAACAGGATCCCCGCCTCAACAGCACCCCTGAGGTCATAGTGGTACAGCAGCGAATGGCTGACTTGCGTGATGGCAAACACGAAAACCAGGTCAAAAAACAATTCCGCAAATCCAACCCGGTTGTCATTCTCGCGAAAGATCCCGTTTGCCACGCCCCGTACCCCCCGATGCTTGCGATAGACGATAGCAAAGCGCCGGCCAGTTGCAACAAAACGACAAGGGCGGGCCAACCGGCCCGCCCTCCCCCTACATACTAGAGCAAATCACGCCTTCGGACGGTTCGATATCTGGAATGTGTCAAAGGTGTATTCCGCCACCTGGTTCCACAAATTCGCCTCGTTGCGGAACGCTTCCTGATGCGCCCAGATCGTCGCGAAGTCGGCGTTTGTCGCGGCGATTTCAGCGTAAAGCTTGTTCGCCACCACCAATGCCGCTTCCATCACGTCCTTTGGATAGGGCCGCAGTTGCGCCCCGCCCGCCACCAGACTGCGTAGCGCTGCCGGGTTCTTCGCGTCGTATTTAGCCAGCATGTCCACATTCGCCATCGCCGCCGCCGTCTTGACGATCGACTGATAATCCGGCGTCAGGCTGTTCCACTTTTCCAGATTGATCATGAACGACAGCGCCGGCCCACCTTCCCAGAATCCGGGATAGTAGTAATACGGTGCCACCTTGTTCAGCCCCAGCTTTTCATCGTCATACGGACCAACCCATTCGGCTGCATCAATCGTGCCCCGCTCCAGTGCCGGGTAAATATCGCCACCCGGAATTTGCTGCGGTACCACGCCAAGGGCTTCCATTATCTTGCCGCCCATACCGCCAATGCGCATCTTCACCCCGGCCAGATCGGCAACCGAGTTGATTTCTTTGCGCCACCAACCGCCCATCTGCGCGCCGGTATTACCACCGGGGAACGCGATCAGGTTTTGCTTGGCATAAAAGCCGTTCATCAAATCGATGCCGCCGCCATGGTAGTACCACGCGTTGATGCCGCGCGCGTTCAGCCCGAAAGGCAGGGCGGTGCCAAGCGCAAAAGTCGCGTCCTTGCCCCAGTAATAGTAAGACGCGGTATGCGTCATCTCGACCACACCCGATGCCACGGCGTCTGATGCCTCTGGCATCGGCACAATTTCGCCCGCTGGGAAGCACTGAATTTCGAAATTGCCGTTGGTCGCGTCCTTCACGGCCGCCGCAAAGGTTTCCGCCGCGCCGTAAATGGTATCCAGCGACTTCGGAAACCCCGAGGTCAGCCGCCATGCCACTTTGGTCGCATGCGATTCCGCCAGTGCTGGTGTGGCAAGTGCCCCTGCAGCGGCACCAATCGTTGCGGTGGTCAGAAAATTCCGTCTCTTCATTGGTCATTCTCCCTTTGGATTTGTCGTCTCAGTTACCCAGATCAAGCGTGGGTATTTCCAGTTCCGGCATGAACAGCCCGTCCAGCGTGGTGCCGACCGTGGCATCATCCAGCAGCACATCTTGCCCCAACCAATAGGTCACTGATTCTGGCCAGAAAATCAGCACGGCCACCAGAATCAGCTGCAACCCGATCCATGGAATTGACCCAAGATAGATGTCGCGGCTTTTCACCTCGGGCGGCGCAATCCCCCGTAGATAGAACAGCGCGAACCCGAACGGCGGGTGCATGAAACTGGTCTGCATGTTCACGCACAGCAACACGCCAAACCAGACCAGATTGATATCCAGCGCCTCTGCCGCGGGTACCAGCATTGGCACCACGATAAAGACGATCTCGAAGAAATCGAGGAAGAACGCCAGAAAGAAGATGAAGAGATTGACAAAGATCAGAAACCCGAGCTGCCCGCCCGGTATGCCAGACAGCAGATGTTCGATCCAACGCCCCCCGTTGACGCCTTGGAACACCAGCGAAAACACCGTCGCCCCAATCAGGATGAAGATCACCATGGCCGTGATGCGCATGGTCTGATCCATCGCCGACCACAACAATGCAGTGCTAAATCGCCGGTGCAGCACGGCCAGCACCATCGCGCCGACGGCGCCCATAGCGCCCGCCTCGGTCGGCGTTGCAAGCCCCATGAAGATCGTGCCCAACACCAGAAAGATCAACACCAGTGACGGGATCATGCCCCATGCCACTTTTGAAGCCAGCGCCCAACCATGCAGCGTGCGCGCCTCCGGCGGCAGCGCGGGCACCTTGTGCGGCTGGAACGTCGCCACCAAAAAGATGAATGCGGTGAAAAGCACGATTTGCAGAACCGACGGCCCAAACGCACCCAGATACATATCGCCAACCGGCACGCCCAACTGGTCGGCCAAAATGATCAGCACCAGACTTGGCGGAATAACCTGCGTGATCGTCCCCGAGGCGGCAATCACCCCGGTACCGATTTTCATGTCATAGCCATATTTCAACATGATCGGCAGCGATATCATGCCCATCGCAATCACACTTGCCGCGACCGTGCCGGTGATCGCTCCAAGAATGGCCCCCACAAAGATCACCGCATAGGCAAGGCCCCCCGGAACAGCCCCGAACGCCTGCCCGACGCCCTCCAACAAATCTTCCGCCAACCCACTTCGTTCCAGAATCACCCCCATGAAGGTGAAGAACGGAATAGACAGCAGCAGGTCGTTCGACATGATGCCAAACACCCGGTAAGGCATTGCTTGCATGAAGGAAAAATCGAAATAGCCAACTTCGATCGCCAGCATCCCAAAGCTAAGGCCAAGTGCTGCAAGCGAAAAGGCTACCGGAAACCCGATCAGCATGAAAACAACCAGCCCGGCGAACATCGCGGGGGCCATCAATCCGTATTCCAGCATTAGGCGACCTCGGCTTTGCGGGATGTCATTGAAGCGGCTTTTCGTAGGTAACGGCCATTGTGTCGTCACCTTGCAGCGCCGCGATCCGCTTGATCAGCTCTGATATGCCTTGCAAAAACAGCAATACAAAGCCCAGAGGCAGCAGCAGTTTCACTGGCCATAACGGCAATCCGCCAGCGTTCGAAGACATCTCGCCACGAACATAGCTCGTTTCGAAAAATCCAAAGCCCATGTAGGCCATCACCGCCGTCGCCGGGAACAGAAAGAAGATGATCCCGAACACGTCGATCCACAGCTTGGTGCGGTTCGACCTGCCCCCATAGATGATATCCACCCGCACATGCTCGTTCAGCTTCAGCACATAAGGCGCACCCAGCAGGAAGATGCCCGAAAACATCTGCCACTGAATCTCCAGCCATGCGTTCGAACTGATGCTCAGCAAATAACGCGAGCCGGCGTTTCCGGCGCTGATCATACAACTCGTGAACACCAGTATAGCCGCGACAATCGCGAATGCTCTGTTCACCCGGTCAATAACACCAGACAGGCTTATGAAAGCTCCCAGAGTCGACCTCCCGACTTATGTTGGTGGCCGTCTGTCGCGACCTGCATCCTTAGGTAGAGGCTTGAACACAAGAAACAAGACTATTCTGCACCTGCCGTAACGCTAACTGGCATCTGGCAGACCTGTCTGCATAAATTTTGCAGTTTTGGTAATTTCCTTTAACCAATTGGTCAGAAGCGGCGGGCAAAGGCCAAGCAACGCCGCGAAAACCACAGTGTTTTTAAGCAGAACAGAATGGCCTGCGGCACAATTCGTCCCTTAGTGTAGCCAACTCTACTCGCCGCAACCAAATTGGCAGCCCCAGCTAAATGCTGTGTCTGCATCATCCGCGCCCCCAAAACCGGCGAAGTTGCAACAAACGCTGAATGACAATTTCGTGACGTCGCGTCATTGATTGACCGATTCGCCAACCAGACGTACCCTAATTTCAAGCAATAAAATTGCCCGAAGGGATGAGGACAATGAAAACATACTTGAGCAGCGCCTGCATACTCGCACTCTGTGCTGGCAGCGCCATGGCAGGCGGGATCGACCGGTCGGGGCAGTCTATAGGCGCAATTTTCGAAAAGGGCGATTACGTCGAACTTTCATTCGGTTCGGTGTCGCCAAATGTTTCGGGAACGGCCGTTGCATTGGCGGGTGGCGCAACCTCGGGTGACATGACTGGCGACTATTTCCAACTCGGCATGGCTGTAAAAACCAACCTGAGCGAGAACATTGATGTCGCCTTGATATTCGATCAACCCTTCGGTGCGAATGTCGACTATCCAGCCGGTACAGGCTACTACGCCCAAGGGACCACGGCAGAGTTGAAAACCACCGCCCTAACCTTCGTTGGCAAGTATACGCTTCCGTCTAATGTCAGTTTTCTGGCTGGCCTTCGCTATCAAACCTTCGCCGCAGAGGCCTCTGTGCCGTTCGTTGCCGGTTACTCGGCCGTCGGCGAAACAGATGCCGGCGTTGGCTATCTGGTCGGCGTTGCATATGAGAAGCCCGAAATCGCCCTTCGCGTTGCGCTGACCTACAATTCCGAAGTCAAACACTCGTTGGATACATCTGAAAGCAGCCTGCTTGGTGCGTCGGTCGGAACAACTCCAATTACAACACCAAAATCGGTTAACCTCGAATTTCAGTCCGGCATCGCAAAAGACACGTTGCTGTTCGGTTCAATCCGTTGGGTTGACTGGAGCTCATTCATCATTGATCCCCCGGCTTATCCACCAACAACACCGCTCGTTTCGTACAATGGCGACTACACCACCTATACGTTGGGTATCGGGCGCAAATTCAGCGAAAACTGGTCTGCCGCCGTTACCCTGGGTTACGAAAAGCCAATCGGCGGGTTTTCGTCAAACCTAGGGCCTGCTGACGGACAGAAATCCATCGGCGTTGGCGCCACCTACACCAAAGACAACATGAAAATCACCGGTGGTGTTCGTTACGTCGAAATCGGCGATGCGCAGCCACAACTTCCCGGTCTGGCCCCGTCGGCAAACTTCACCGACAACTCGGCATTGGGCTTCGGCCTTAAAATCAGCTTCAGCTTCTAGTCCCAACCCGACCAAACCCAACCTGATCAACCCCGCCACCCGTGCGGGGTTTTTCATTGCCCACGCGCCACAACGCCGCCACCAAAATCACCCCCGCCCCAGTTTTCAGGTGAATTCCGCAGCCAGCCCCGCTAACAACCAAGTTCCGCAGCAAGGGCAGCCCGATGATCCTTATCTCCAGCCAAGACTTCCGCGCCTCCCCCGCCAAGCACGTCTTGCTGTTCGGCATGTCCGGCCTTGGCAAAACCCACCTCGCCAACCAATTGCGTGATGCCGGCGGCTGGTTTCACTATTCCGTCGATTACCGCATTGGCACCCGCTACATGGGTGAATTCATCGCCGACAACTTCAAGCGCGAAGCGATGAAAGTCCCCCTGCTGCGCGATCTTCTGATGACGGATTCCGTCTACATCTCGTCGAACATCACCTTCGACAACCTGGCCCCCCTGTCCACCTACCTTGGCAAACCGGGTGATCCCGCCAAGGGTGGCCTGCCGTTCGACGAATACCTGCACCGCCAGACCCAGCACCGCGATGCCGAACTGGCCGCCCTGCTGGATACGCCCCGCTTTATCAGCCGCGCGCGCGCGCTTTACGGCTACCCGCATTTCATCTGCGATTCAGGCGGCTCCATCTGCGAAGTCGTCAATCCCGACGACCCCGACGATCCCGTCCTGACCACGCTGACCAACCACATGCTGCTGGTCTGGATCGAAGGCTCCGATGCCCACACGGCTGAACTGATCGCCCGCTTCGACCGCGCCCCAAAGCCGATGTATTACCAACCCGAATTCCTGCAAAAAGCCTGGGCTGACTACCTGTCGCAGAACGCCCTTACCCCCGCCCAAGTCGATCCCGACGCCTTCGTGCGCTGGACCTACGCCCGCGCGCTTGCCCATCGCCAACCCCGTTACGCCGCCATGGCCAAAAACTGGGGCATCAGCGTCACTGCCGAACAGGTGCGCAAGGTTGCCTCCGCGCAAGACTTCGAAAACCTGATCGCCACCGCCATTGATAGCCGCACCGCCATTCGCTAGATACCACGCTCCCTATCAGGATCGCCCAAATGCCCATTACCCTGCCCACCACCCTGCCCGCCTTCAACGTCCTGAAGGACGAAGGCGTCATGGTGATGTCGCCAGAACGGGCCGCCACGCAAGAAATCCGCCCGCTGCGGATCGCTCTGCTGAACCTGATGCCAAAGAAGATCCAAACCGAAAACCAATTCGCCCGGCTGATCGGAGCCACCCCGCTGCAGATCGATCTGCACCTGATCCGCATGTCCGAACATCAAACCAAGAACACCGCCGCCGAACATATGGCCGCCTTCTACCAATCCTTCGCCGAGGTCGCGGCAAGCGGCGAAAAATTCGATGGCCTGATCATCACCGGTGCGCCAATCGAGCATCTGGCCTTCGAAGACGTCACCTATTGGCCCGAACTGCTGCAGGTCATGGACTGGACGCAAACCCACGTCCATTCGACCTTCGGCGTCTGCTGGGGCGGCATGGCGATGATCAACCACTTCCACGGCGTGCCAAAACACATGCTGCCCGCCAAGGCGTTCGGCTGCTTCCGCCACCAAAACCTTGCCCCCACCTCGCCCTACCTGCGCGGGTTTTCCGATGATTTCGTCATCCCCGTTTCGCGCTGGACCGAAATGAAAGCAGAAGAGATCGACCGCGCCAAGGGCCTGACCACTCTTCTTGGCTCAGACGAAGTCGGCCCCTGCCTCGTCGAAGACCCGGCCCACCGCGCGCTTTATATTTTCAACCACTTCGAATATGACAGCGAAACGCTAAAGCTGGAATACGACCGTGACATCGCCGCCGGCACGCCCATCAACGTGCCCTCGAACTACTATCCCGATGACAATCCCGCGATGCCGCCGCTGAACCGGTGGCGAAGCCACGCCCACCTTCTATATGGTAACTGGATCAACGAGATTTATCAGTCCACACCCTATGACCTTAACGAAATTGGTAGTTAACCTCGTTGCCGCCGTCGCTTTGCTTGGGGGCGCAAGCTTTTATGTAAATCATCGCGCCTCAGCGCGAGAGGCTGCTGCCGAAGCGGCCTATCCGGCCTCCGGCCAATTCGTCACTGTCAGTGGCACCAAGGTTCACTACGAAATCGCGGGCAACGGCCCGGATCTGATCCTGATCCATGGGGCGTTGGGCAATCTGCGCGACATGACCTTCGCACTGCGCGATGAACTTGCATCACGTTACCGGGTCATCACCTTTGATCGCCCCGGCTTCGGCTACTCCGATCCGCTGCCGGACGGCGAGGTCAGCCTCGCCGCCCAAGCCCGCATCTTGCAAACAGCAGCCAAACAAATTGGCGTCAGAGATCCGGTTATTCTTGGCCACAGCTACGGCGGTGCCGTGGTCATGTCTTGGGCGTTGCGACCCGACATCCTGCCACCCGCAGCCATCGTGCTGGTCTCTGCCCCAACGCTGCCCTGGCCCGGCACGATTGATATCTTGTACCGGGTTACCGGCCATCCTGTTGGCGCGACAGTCGTGGTGCCCCTGCTCACCGCTTTCGTGACCAACGACTACCTGCACAAAAGCGTTACCGGCATTTTTGTCCCCGCCACTGTGCCAACAGGCTATGAGCAATTTGTCGGCTCGGGCCTGACCCTGCGACGAACCAGCCTTAGCACCAATGGCAAACAGGTGAACACGCTCTATGATCAGGTTGTTGCTATGGCCCTGCTTTATCCCGACCTGACCCTGCCCGTCGAGCTGGTGCATGGCGATCTTGATAAATCGGTGCCGCTGAATGTTCACGCGCGCCCACTATCTGCTATCCTGCCAAACGCCATCCTGACAGTAATCGCAGGCGCAGGTCATATGCCGCACCATTCGCACACGGACGCAGTCATTGCAGCAATCGACCGCGCCACGGATCGGGCACAATTGCGTTAGGTTCGGCTTGAACATACGGTGTATGTACCAATGTCATACGTATAGCAGACGGAAAACACACCCTAAGTCTCGGCCCATAGACCGCAAGCAAAGGATGCCTAAAATGGACTTGCCCTTCGACGGCGCAATCAGCCGCTACTTCAAAGAAGATGCCCCAAAGGCCGTCCGCAAAGCGATTGAAAAGGCCGACAAGGACGACATCCTGTCCAACTCTTTCCCGTACCGGGAAGAGATCAAGGGCAAAGACTACGACGCCCACATGGAAGCCCTGCAAATGCAGTTGGTCCGTATGCAACTGGATGTGAAAAACACAGGAAAACGCGTCGTTGTCATCTTTGAAGGCCGCGATGCCGCAGGCAAAGGTGGGGCTATCGAACGGATGCGCGAAAACCTGAATCCGCGTGTCGCCAACATCGTTGCACTGGCAAAACCCTCAGACCGCGAAGCCGCACAATGGTATTTTCAACGCTACGTCGACTGGCTTCCCGCCGCCGGTGAAATCGTGCTGTTCGACCGCAGTTGGTACAATCGCGGCATCGTCGAACACGTCTTCGGCTTCTGCAAACCGGACCAGCGCGAACACTTCTTTCACCAGCTGCCAAGCTTCGAAAAAATGCTTGTAGATGATGGTATTACACTTGTGAAGCTGTGGCTGAATGTGGGCCGCGCCGCACAGCTGAAACGGTTTCTCGACCGCGAAAAAGACCTGCTAAAACAATGGAAACTGTCCTCGATAGATATCGATGGCCTTGGCAAATGGGATGAATACACCAAGGCCATTTCCGAAACGCTGGCACGGTCAAACACTGACGACGCCCCTTGGACAATCATCCGCTCCGATGACAAAGGCCGCGCCCGGATCGCGGCAATTCAGACTGTCCTGCACAAGCTGGATTACGTCGGCAAAGACACCAAAGCCATCAGGACGATTGATCCGCTGATCTGTGGCGGGCTGGAACTCTGGTCAGACAAATCGGATGACTAAACGCGGCTACCATCACGGCAATCTACGGCAGGCATTGGTGGATGCGGCACTGGCACTGATCGAGGAAAAAGGCCCGCAAGGCTTCACCTTGTCCGAAGCGGCCAAAACCGCCGACGTCACCCCCGCCGCCGTCTACCGCCATTTCGCAGGCCGCGACGATCTGATCGCCGAGGCCGCCAGACAAGGCTACGACATCTTCGCCGCGCTGATGGAATTTGCCTATAATCAAGGAAAACCAACGGCTTTGGCCGCGTTCGAGGCCACAGGGCGCGCCTATCTCGCCTTCGCCAGAAAGTATCCCGGCCACTACAAAGCGATGTTTGAAAGCGGGCTTTCGCTGAATGCGCATCCTGAAACCGCCCTCGTTGCCGCCAAAGCCCGCGACGTTCTGGAACGCGCCGCAGCGAAACTTTCGGAACACATTCCCCCGGAAAAACGCCCGCCCGCCTCAATGTTCTCCGCCCATATCTGGGCGCTAAGTCACGGCGTGGTGGAACTGTTTTCGCGCGGCGCACCGGGTGCCAAATCGCCGTTTCCGCCCGAGGATTTGTTAGAAGCTGGCATCGGCATCTACTTGCGCGGCTTGGGTCTTCTGCCGCGCGACAATTGACGTAACTCGGTCGTAACACAGTTAATATATCATGAGCGTTTTAGGTAACACACCAATAAATCAATGGCTTAACCGGCGTAACACGCGTGTTACCGGAACAAAACCAACGCCCCCGGCGACCACGCGACCTTAGTTCTCGTCCCGATATCCAGAACTGGCCGCCCAAAAACGTTCCGCATAGAAATCCGCATCGGCTTGTCCGTGCCTTCCAGTTTCACATCATAATATGTCATGTCGCCGTAATAAACGACCTCCTCGACCGTGGCCGTGCTTTCCCGATCCACCGCCGTCTGCCCCTCAAACAGAATAGTCAAAGTCTCCGGCCGGAACCCCACCATAGCCCCATTATCCGCCACCTGCGACGATGCCTGAGCCGTATCCAGCGTGACCTTTCCAAACCCCTGCGCCTCGACTTCGATCTTGCCGCCGATCTCCGACAATATCTTCGCCGGCAGGAAATTCATCGTGCCGATAAAGTCCGCCACTTTCTTCGAGTTCGGCCGCCGATACAAAGTCTCCGGATCAGCCAGCTGGGCAATCTCGCCCTCAAACATCACCGCGATCCGGTCCGACATAACCAGTGCTTCTTCCTGATCATGCGTCACCAGAATGAACGTGATCCCAACCTGCCGCTGCAGCCGGATCAACTCCACCTGCATCTGTTCCCGCATCTTCTTGTCCAGCGCCGACAACGGCTCATCCAGCAACAAAACCTTCGGCTTCAAGATCAAAGCCCGCGCCAAAGCCACCCGCTGCCGCTGCCCCCCAGACAGCGCATGCGCCGCCCGTTTGCCGTAGCCTTTCAGCCCGACCATCTCCAACGCCTCGTCCACCGCCCGAGCCTTGTCTTCCTTGCTTCGACTATCGCGCCGCAAACCAAAGCCGACGTTTTCCTGTACCGTCAAATGCGGGAAGATCGCATAGCTTTGGAACACCATATTGGTCGGCCGCACGTTCGCCGGAACCGCCGCCATGTTCTTGCCGTCGATCAGAACCGCCCCCGATGAGATCCCCTCAAACCCGGCAATCGTGCGCAAAAGCGTGGTCTTGCCGCACCCCGATGGCCCCAGAAGCGAGAAAAACTCCCCCGCACGAATGGTCGCGCTGATCCCCCGCAAGGCGTGATAATCGCCATAGTATTTATGGACATCCTGGAATTCGATCATTGTGGGTTTTTCAGACGTCACAGGAAGCCTCCGGTATCTTTTCCACCGGCTTTGGCGATGCCGCGGCGACGGAAATATTCAGCAGTTGCAAGCAGCGTAATCGAAAGACACACTAAAATAGTCCCCAGCGCCATGATCGACGGCACCTTTGCCGGAAACCGGAATTGCCCGAAAATATACACCGACAAGGTAGTCTCATTGCCACCAAGGAAGAAGGCAATGATGAACTCATCCAGGCTGATCGTGAACGAAATCAACAGCGACGAAATGATCCCCGGCATCACCAGAGGAAATATGATCAACCGAAACGTGGAAAACGCCGTCTCGCCCAGATCATAGGCCGCTTCTTCCAGCGATCTATCCAGCGACTGAAACGCCGAACTGAGGATAGCCACCGCAAACGGCGTGCAGATCAACACATGTCCGAGAATGATAGTGAAGATCGACAGTGGAAAGCCAACTGCCAGCAGCACGATCAGCAAAGACATCGCAACGATCATTTCCGGCAGCACCAGCGGCAGCATGATCAGGCCAAGAATGCCGCCCTTGCCGGGGAACGAAAACCGCGTTGATGCCCGTGCTGCAAACACGCCAAGCAACGTCGACAAGACGGCGACCGAGCCCGAAACGATGGCGCTATTCTTCAACGCTTGCCAAAGGTTATCATCGGCCCACATCTGGGAAAACCAGGTCGTGGAAAAGCTACCAAGCGGGAACGCGATTACCTTGCTGTCGTTAAAGGCGAACAGCGGCAACAGTAAGATCGGCGCGTAAAGGAAGATCAGATAGCCGATGGTATAGATGCGCAGCGGCGAAACCTTCATTTGGTTGCCCTCAGATACTTGCGGATCAGGAACAGAAACAGCAGGCTGACCAGCGTGACAATCAGCATGGCCGACACAGCGATCGCAGAGCCGAGGGGCTTATTGTCGCCCTTCAACATCAGCTTTTCTATAACGTTCGCAATCATCGGGATCTTGCCGCCGCCGATCAGGTTTGGCGTCACATAGTCACCAATTGTCGGGATAAAGACGATTAGAACCGCTGCCGCGACGCCCGGAATAGACAGCGGCAAGGTAACGCGCAGGAAGGTTCTAAACTTGGATTCGCCCAAATCCTGACCCGCCTCCAGCAAAGACCGGTCAATCTTTTCAAGGGCTACGAAGATCGGCAAAATCGCGAACGGGGCATAGGCATGGGCTAGGGTCACCACGAAAGCCTGCACATTATAGGAAATTGCAGTCAGCGGTTCATCAATGATCCCGGTCGTCATAAGCGCCGAGTTGATTACGCCATTGTAGCCAAGGATGACTTTCCAAAGGAAAACACGGATCAGGTACGATGTCCAAAACGGTATCGTGATCAGAAACAACCATAGTGATTTCTTTTCTGGTGCGACGTTGAAGCTGACGAAATACGCAACGGGGTAAGCCAGTAGGACGGTCAAGATGGTTACCGCGATCGACACCGTCAGCGACCGGAACATGATCGACCGATAGATACGGTCCGTCCATGTCTCAATGTAGTTGGCAAGGGTGAAATCCTTGACGATCGTCAACTCGCCATCGGTCAGCACCGAGTAGATGATGATCGTCGCAAGCGGTGCCGCCAGCAGCAGAATTGCGTAGATGGCCGTCGGGCTGATCAAAGCCAAACCGCTGGCTGCTTCACTGTCCCTGAAGCGCCCTGACCAGGTGGATTTAGCCATTATGCCCCCTATTGGCAGCCGTATTTCTCGGTTCTTGCGTCTAGGCTAGACGGAACACCGTCAATTGCGCAAGGGGGAGCAGGCAGCAAAGTGCCACGGAAAGAGTGATTTGATCAAAAGATGCGCAGCGCTGCCCGACTTAGCCCGGAACGCGTTCGATCCCGATCGCGCGTTTTTTCAGCTCGTCATACAGTGTCGGCACCACGCGAAGTGACCCAACGGCCACCCGCAAGGCATCGCTGATCCGGGCCTCTTTGCCCTCACTGCACGACACGCGCCAAACCATGCGCCGCGCCACGCCATCGTCATAAACGATTTCGGTCGCGCCAAGCCGATTTGTGCGTAAACCAAGAAAATCAGCACCCCCATGAGGGGCGTGAAAGGAAGCCTGATGTCCCATTTTCGGGTCCATTATATTAGTTCTGCTCTGCGGACAGTCTTGCAGCGGCAACGGGCCTTACGTCAACCACCGCAACAACAATTCGGCGTGAGCGAGTCCAATTCGCAACGAACTGTTGCTAAACCGCCGTTTCCAATGGTGGATTTCGAAGCAACTGCGCCAGCGTCGCCAAACCACCCTCGTATTGCGCGCGCGGAATTGCGCCCGCCAAGGCCAAGCGCACTGCATGAGGTGCCCGGCCGTGAACCAGTGCAAAGACATCGGCTGACCTTACCATGACATCCTGGCTTTCGGCGGTGCGCGTAAAATCTGACGCGCACCAATCGCACGGTAAGTTCAGCCACGCAAATGGCAGCCCCTTTTGCCAGCGCAGATCGAACGGGCTGAGCATAGCCGCCATGGACTGAAGCCGTTCCGCAAACTCGGCATTTACGCGCGTGCGTATTTCGTTTGCCGCGCCAGATTTGAACAATTCAAGGCAAAGGTCAGATACTGGACGAGCCAAAGCAAAAAAGCTGTGCTGGGCCGTCAGGCGGCCTGCTTCGCCCATGCCCGTCGGGCAAACAATATAGCCAAATCGCAATGCGGCAGACACCGTTTTTGAGATACCACCAACATACCATGTGCGTTCGGGGGCCATCGCGCGAAGCGTCGGCAAACTAGTATCTGCGACAGAATAACAATCATCTTCAATGATTTGCAGGTCAAACTTGCGCGCAATCCTGACAGTATCCTCGCGCCGCGTCAGGCTCATGCGGGCGGTGGTCGGGTTTTGCGCTTCTGTCGTCAGGCATAAGATTTGCGGCCCGTAACGCCGACAAGCTGCTTCAAGTGCGTCTGGTTTTATGCCCTCGCCGTCTAACTCAATTCCAACAACATCGGCGCGCGACAGCCGTGCCGCACGGGCAAAGCCGGGGTAGCACAGCTCTTCGGTTACCACGACAGGCCTGTCGCCCCGCAAACAGCACTGCAAAATCAACGACACCGCATTCTGGCCGCCATAGGTCAACGCAATATCTTCGGCGGAAATGTGCCCTAGATCGCGATCTTTCAACCAATCGCAAACAGCAACGCGCAACGGCTCTTCGCCGCGTTGACTCGAATAATCAAGCCAATCCGCATTCACGCCATCTGCAACCTTTCGCATGGCATTTGCAAAAATCGCGGTCTGCCCAACATCGGGCAGTTGCGGCGACCTCAGATCAACATGTCTGGCGGCATTTCCCGGATCGCGTTCGACATAAAGCGCTTGTTTTGGCCCTAACCGAGGTGCCGCACTGGCCACGAACGTGCCACGCCCGACGGTTGCTGCCAGCAGCCCTTCCTGCGTCGCCAGTTGGTACGCGCGTGATACTGTGCCCGGTGTCACACCAACCGCCCACGCCAGATCACGCACCGTCGGAAGCTGCGCCCCTTCGGCAAGTTGGCCCTGCCGGATTGCATCGCGCAGGGCGCGGGAAAGACCCAGATACTTGGGTCCGGGAAATTGTGACAAGTCCGGCGTCCAAATTGTATCAGTCACAATGTTCCTCTGGTCACTCATTTCTGCATATTGTATTATTACAGTATCAATACAGTTGATTTGTATCAACACAAAAGGCGATGATTATGACGCTCACAGATAGATACGAAATATTGGACCCGTCCCGTTTTGCGCGGCTGCCGTTGCTGTCTCGGTTGGCCTTTGATTTGGCATTCAGCGTGGCAAAGTGGCAAACTCGCAGTGCCACGCGCAGAAGTTTGCGCAAACTGGATGACCACCTGTTGCACGATATCGGGCTGCAACCTGGCGAGGCCCAAAGCGAATGCACAAAGCGGTTCTGGCAGGAATAACCGCGTTCCGGCATTGCTCCCCCGACTGGGGCCGGGTCAGACCGGCCCTTCTTTTTTTGAGTCTGGAAACAAAAAAGGCCCGCAAATCGCGGGCCTTTTCTTTGAGTTTTCTTCGCAGCTTAACGCTTGGAGAACTGGAAGCTCTTACGGGCTTTCGCCTTGCCGTACTTCTTGCGTTCCACGACGCGGCTGTCGCGGGTCAGGAAGCCAGCGGCCTTCAAAGCGCCACGCAGGCTGGGTTCAAACAGCTGCAGCGCCTTTGAAATCCCGTGCTTTACAGCGCCAGCTTGGCCCGACAGACCGCCGCCAGCAACCGTTGCCACAACGTCGAATTGGCCTTCAACGCCGGCAACGGTGAACGGCTGACGCAGGATCATCTGCAGAACGGGACGCGCAAAGTAATCCGCCATCGTTTTGCCATTGACCACAACTTTGCCGGAACCGGGCTTGATCCAGACGCGGGCAACCGCATCTTTCCGCTTGCCAGTGGCGTAGGAGCGACCTTGGGCATCCTTGACCGAGACACGCGGTGCAGCAACTGCAACAACGGCTTCCGGTGTGCCAACAGCCGATTTCAGATCGTCGAGGGATTTGATATCTGCCATGATCATGCGCTCCGGGTGTTCTTCGGGTTCATCGACGCAAGGTCGAGAACGGCGGGCTGCTGGGCCTCGTGTGGGTGTTCGCCACCGGCATAGACGCGCAGGTTGGTCATCTGCACGCGGCCAAGACGGTTGCGGGTAATCATCCGTTCAACGGCTTTGACAACAACACGCTCTGGATGCGCGCCATCCAGCACCTGGGCTGCCGTGCGGAACTTGATCCCACCAGGGTGCCCTGTGTGCCAGTAGTAACGCTTGTCTGCACGCTTGTTGCCCGTCATCTGCACCTTGTCGGCGTTGATGACGATAACGTTGTCACCCATGTCCATGTGTGGGGTGAAGGTCGGCTTGTTCTTGCCGCGCAGGATGTTGGCGACGATCGTCGCAAGGCGGCCCAGAACGATGCCTTCGGCGTCGATCAGGATCCACTTTTTGTCGATGTCCGCCGGTGTAGCGGAAAAGGTTTTCATATGTCTGGCCCATCAAGTGAAGCGGGGATGTTGCCCCGAAATCTAAGATGGCGGTGTATCTCGCATGTCAGCGCACAGGTCAAGGTGCCGATGTTACATTTAGTATATTGATATCAATGTCTTATAAAATAGGTATTTATATACCCCAATTCCTTAGCGCAAAATTGGCGGCTTGCTGGGGTCCATACCGGGAATTCGCGGCGCCGGTTTGGTCGGAGCCATCAGCTTCGGCAAATCCAGCCGCAATGCAACGCCCTCGATGATCGCAGTGCGGGGGTCATCCGCGGCAAGAAACACAACGTCCATTTCAGCCAAATCAAGGCCAGAAAAGACCAACGCCTCTGACACGGCACCACTTAGCGCCGCCTCTGCGCCTGCCACTGCCCCCAAAACAGCAAGGATATGCCCACGCCTACCGCCTTCATAAACCACCTCGGCCAGCAAGACCGCCTCTGCCAATCCTGCATTGGTACTAAGCTTTTCCATCAACCGATCAGTAACCGAAGCCGGAATGCCCCACGGCGATGAAAACCCCTGCGCAACGGCCGCGACTTGTTGCGGTTTGGTATCAAGGGTGTTGGTCAACCAATCCATCGCCTCTGGCGGCAAGATAATTGATGACGGCGCATCGCCAACGTTCAAACCCAAACCGACGCCCTGCCCTGCTAACTGCGCGGCAATAACCCGTCCTGGCAGTGCGGCATAGGGCGCAGGCCCGCCAACAAAGGCCGAAAGCCGTTCCTCCAGATCAAAGGCGAGGACGACAGGGCCTTCATCCAGATCAAAAATGCGCGGCTGAACCTGATCGGCGATCGCATCCGCATCCAGCATCAGGAACAGTTCGGTATCGGCAAGCTGGGAATAAAAATTCAAGCGCGCGGCGTGATCTTCATCGTCCTGCATCATGGCAGCGCAGGCATCATCAAGACGCGTCATTTGGCTTACTCCGCAGCCACACGACGTGGCTTCAACATGTCTTTCAAATACCGGCCTGTATGGCTGCGATCAACCTTTGCCACATCTTCAGGTGTGCCAGTGGCAACAATCTCGCCCCCACCATCGCCGCCTTCGGGGCCAATATCAATCACCCAATCAGCAGTTTTCACAACATCAAGGTTATGTTCGATCACCACCACCGTATTGCCCTGATCCACCAATTCATGCAGCACTTCCAGCAGTTTACGAACATCTTCGAAATGCAGACCGGTCGTCGGTTCATCCAGAATGTAAAGCGTGCGCCCGGTTGCACGTCGCGAAAGTTCCTTTGACAGCTTCACACGCTGCGCTTCGCCGCCCGAAAGCGTCGTCGCTTGCTGACCAACCTTGATATAGCCAAGGCCGACCCGCACTAAAGCATCCATCTTTTCGCGGATGCTGGGCACCGCCTGAAAAAAGCCCTGCGCATCTTCAACTGTCATGTCAAGAACATCCGCTATACTTTTGTTCTTGAACTTAACTTCCAAAGTCTCGCGATTATAGCGATGGCCTTTGCAGGTTTCACAGGTAACATAAACATCCGGCAAGAAGTGCATTTCGATCTTGATCAGACCATCACCCTGACACGCCTCGCAACGCCCGCCCTTGACGTTGAACGAAAACCGCCCCGGCAAATAGCCGCGCGCTTTGGCTTCGGGCAGGCCAGCAAACCAATCGCGGATCGGGGTGAACGCACCGGTGTAGGTCGCCGGGTTAGACCTGGGTGTGCGACCAATGGCGCGCTGGTCAATGTCGATCACCTTGTCCAGATGCTCAAAACCCAGAATGGTTTCGCAAGGCGCCGGCGTTTCCCGTGCCCCATTCAGGCGGGTAGCAGCTGTTTTGTACAAGGTTTCAATTGTCAGCGTGGATTTACCACCCCCCGATACGCCCGTGACGCAGACAAACTGGCCAAGCGGAAATTCCGCCGACATGTTCTTCAGGTTATTGCCGGTTGCTCCAACAATCTTGACCTTCTTGCCGCTGCCCTTGCGCCGCACCTCTGGCACCGCAATAGACCGCGTACCAGACAAATACTGCCCCGTCAGGCTGGCCGGATCTGACGCCACTTCGGCAGGCGTCCCGCGCGAGACGACAAAGCCACCATGCACTCCGGCGCCCGGGCCCATGTCGAAAACATAGTCCGCCTCGCGGATCGCCTCTTCGTCATGTTCCACCACCAGCACCGAATTGCCCTGATCGCGCAGATTTTTCAGCGTCGTCAATAGCCGGTCATTGTCGCGCTGATGCAGGCCGATCGAGGGTTCGTCCAGCACATATAGCACCCCAGTCAACCCAGACCCGATCTGGCTTGCCAGCCTGATCCGCTGCGACTCACCGCCCGACAGTGTGCCCGCATTACGGCTGAGGGTCAGGTAATTCAGGCCGACGTTGACCAAAAACCCAAGCCGTTCGCGGATTTCCTTCAGGATAGCTTTGGCAATCTCGTTGCTTTGCGAACTCAAGGTTTCCGGCACCGTGCCAATCCAATCATGCGCCTCGGTTATCGACATTCTGACCACTTGACCAACATGCAAACCAGCAATTTTGACCGCCAGTGCTTCGGGTTTCAGACGGTAGCCGTTGCAACTGCCGCAAGCGCGGTTGTTCTGAAACCGCTCCATATCCTCGCGGCTCCAGGCGCTGTCGGTTTCGCGGTAGCGGCGCTCCATGTTGGGGATGACGCCTTCGAACACGCGCGCCACCTGATAGATGCGACCACCTTCGTCATAGCGGAAGGTGATTTCCTCGGTGCCTGATCCGTACAGGAACAATTGCTGAACGGCTTCGGGCAGGTCTTTCCACTTGGTCTTTTTATCAAACTTGTAATGCGCGGCCAGTGCATCAATTGTTTGCAGAAAGTACGGCGATTTCGACTTTGCCCATGGGGCAAGCGCCCCCTGCAGCAGGTTAAGGCCTTGATCCGGCACGACAAGGCGTTCGTCAAAGAACAGCTCCACCCCCAGGCCATCGCAGGCCGGGCAAGCGCCGAAGGGGGCGTTAAAGCTGAACAGCCGCGGTTCGATCTCGGGGATCGTGAAACCAGATACCGGGCAGGCGAATTTTTCGGAATAGGTGGTGCGAACAGGCTCGCCTTCCCCTTCCGCTGGTGCAGTTTCCAGAATGGCGATGCCGTCAGCAAGGTTCAGCGCTGTGCGAAAGCTGTCCGCCAGCCGGGTCTGAATGCCATTCTTCACAACAATCCGGTCCACCACGACGTCGATGTCATGCCGCAGCTTTTTGTCCAGCACCGGGGCATCTTCCAATTCGTGGAACTGCCCATCTACCTTGATCCGCTGAAACCCTTGCTTGCGTAGATCAAGGAATTCCTTGCGATATTCGCCCTTCCGATCCCGCACGATCGGGGCCAAGAGATAAGCGCGGGTGCCCTCCGGCATCGCCATCACGCCGTCAACCATATCCTGCACTTGCTGCGCCGTAATCGGCAAACCGGTGGTCGGGCTGTAGGGTATGCCAACCCGCGCGAACAAAAGGCGCATGTAATCGTAAATCTCGGTGACTGTACCGACAGTAGAGCGTGGGTTTTTCGAGGTCGTTTTTTGCTCGATCGAAATTGCTGGCGACAGGCCAGAGATGTGATCGACATCGGGCTTGCCCATCATATCCAGAAACTGCCGGGCATAAGCCGACAGCGATTCCACATACCGGCGCTGGCCTTCGGCATAGATCGTGTCGAACGCCAACGACGACTTGCCAGACCCCGAAAGCCCGGTGATTACAACCAGTTGGTCGCGTGGAATGTCAACATCCACGCCCTTAAGATTGTGTTCGCGCGCACCGCGCACCTCGATGAACTTCTGTTCCGCCATAGCCCGCCCCTTGCACCGCGATACTGTACATAGGTCAGTTGGATCGAGTCTCCAATCGAAAAGTGTGAACGAAGGATGAACGCCCGCACCCTATAGCCAGTTTCATTTCAGACCCACGCCACAGCGCGGCGGCGTTTCTGCACGGTATGGGTAACTATTCCAAACAAACAAAATGACATTACAAAAATCGCCAGGCCACCAACCTCGGTTCTGGTCAATATCCATGCCAACATTGGCGTACCTGTTGTCGTACCCAAATTGCCAAGTTGCGCAATTGCGCCAGCCGCAGCAGCCCTATCCGGGGCCGTGGCGTTCAAGAATGGTATCGACGCAAAACTCGCCCCCTGAACAACGCCCAAGGCCGCCGCGATCAGGAAGGTAAAACCCACCATCGCCTCGCCCTGCCCCCAACTGATCCACAGACCGATCATCGCAAACACGGCGACCGCAAAGCCAAATTGGACTGAGGCAACGGGCGTGATCTGGCCCAAAAGCCAGACGCCCAATGTCAAAGATACCGCAATGGACACAAGCGGCATCCCTGTCGCCACGATGGCAATAAAACGTTCGGGCATCAGCGGTGGCAGCAGCGTCAGCAACGCAACATACAGGATTGTGTAGCAGAAAAAACCCATTGCGGGGGCCGCAAGAAAGGGTGAGGCATAGATCGCAACATGTTGGCGAATAATGCTATTTCTTATTCCAGTCACTGGAATCTTTGGGTCTGATGGCAATAGCAACATCAATGCGGTCGCGCATGTCGTAAGCCAGATGGCATGCGCATAAAACAGGCTTTCGGCACCACCCCACGCCACTAGCCGCGGGGCAATCACCGCCAAAGCCGCATAGGTCACCCCAAAAAAACTGGACCACAGCGTCATGGCCAGACCCTGATAGCGCCGGCTGGCGACGGCGGCGATCACTGTTGGGCCCACAACCACAATCGCCAGATGCGATACGCCCTCCAGAATTCGCGCGCCAATCATCAACGGATAGGGTGGAAAGCTGGCCTCAATCGCCGACATCGCCGCCCCAAGAAGCAATGCGCCGACAATGGCGCGGCGCGGGCCAATACGGGCAACCAGCAGCCCCGCTGTGGTGCCAAAGACCAAGCCAACAACACCGACGACAGACACCAGCAACCCTATCCGAACCGCCCCGCCTGCCCCGGCGTATTGCGCCCCCAATAGATCATAGAGAACGCTGATCTTGCCAAACTGCGCCGCCGCCCCAAGGCCGGCGGCCCAAAGCAGCAAGACGATCAGTGCGGATCGCATGTCAGAAGTGGATGGCGCGACCGTAGGCGTCCAATACGGATTCGTGCATCATTTCTGACAATGTCGGGTGTGGGAATACGGTGTTCATCAGATCTTCTTCGGTGGTTTCTAGCGAACGCGCTACCACATAGCCTTGGATCAGCTCGGTGACTTCCGCACCGATCATATGCGCACCCAGCATCTCGCCAGTCTTTGCATCGAAAATCGTCTTGATCATGCCTTCGGATTCGCCAAGCGCAATCGCCTTGCCGTTGCCGATAAACGGGAAGCGACCTACTTTGATGTCATAACCCGCCGCCTTCGCCTTTTCTTCAGTCAGGCCAACGGATGCCACCTGCGGTTGGCAATAGGTGCATCCTGCGATTGAATTTGGCTTGATCGGATGCGGATGCTTGCCCGCGATCAGCTCGGCCACCATCACACCTTCGTGGCTGGCTTTGTGGGCAAGCCATGGCGCACCGGCAATATCCCCAATGGCATATAGCCCGTCCACACCAGTACGGCAGTATTCATCGGTCACCACGTGGGTCCGGTCAATCTTCACGCCAAGCGCTTCCAGCCCCAGCCCTTCGCAATTGCCGACGATGCCCACAGCCGAAATCACCGTGTCAAATTCCTGCGTCGTAGTCGCACCATTCGCTTCCAGATGTGCGACCACCTTGCCGGGGCTGCGGTCCAGCTTTTTGACCGTGGTTTTTTCCATGATCTTCATGCCCTGCTTCAGAAACGCTTTCTTCGCAAAGGCAGATATTTCGGCGTCTTCCACTGGCAGAACACGGTCCAAAACCTCGACTACGGTAGTATCGGTTCCGAGTGTGTTGAAGAAGCTGGCAAATTCGATGCCAATCGCACCCGACCCGATAACCAGCAGCTTTTTCGGCATCCGCTTGGCCTGCAACGCGTGCTTGTACGTCCAGACAAGATCACCGTCCGCCTCCAGCCCCGGCAGTTCACGCGCACGGGCACCAGTGGCAAGGATGATGGATTTCGCCGTCAAATCCTCGGTGCCCTTATCAGTCTTGACCGACACTGTGCCCTTGGCTGGCAAGGTTGCGGCGCCCATGAACACTGTCACCTTGTTCTTTTTCATCAGATGACCGATGCCACCCGAAAGCTGCTTTGCCACACCGCGCGAACGGGCAACGACGGCGTCCAGATCATAACTGATGCCAGTCGCCGCAAGCCCAAATTCCTTGGCGCGGTGCATCAGATGAAAGACTTCGGCAGACCGCAGCATGGCTTTGGTCGGAATACAGCCCCAGTTCAGGCAGATACCACCCAGATGTTCGCGCTCCACTATGGCCACCTTTAGGCCAAGCTGTGCGGCCCGAATGGCGGCCACATAGCCGCCGGGACCAGCGCCAATTACGATCATGTCAAAATTCTGGGCAGCCATCTTTCCCTCCTCAGAAAAAGTAGTTTGGCACTAAACTACTTTCAATTCTCAAGCAATACGGGTGCGGGCGTAGGCCTATGCACTGGCCGCATGGCTGGCTTTGATAGCTTCAACCATGGCACCATAGCCACCGTCCGCCATGAACTTATCTTCTTCGGGCGAACTTTCCCGCCCCACCGCCTTGTTCCGAAACGGAAAGCGGCCAAAGCGGGAAATAACGGCCTCGTGCGCGCGGGCATGAATCACTTGGCTGGCCCCGATTTCCGGCATTTTGTCGATGAACAGTTGAACACATAGCGCCTGATCAGCCAGATCCTCGCTGTGCATGAACGGCAAGTAGAAAAACTGCCGTTCCGGTTCGGGCGCGCCGATGTCCCAGCCATTTTCCAGCGCCAGACGAGCCGCAGCCCGCGCTTGTGCATCGGTGGCAAACGCATCTGCATGGCCGCGATGAATGTTGCGCGCCAGTTGATCGCAGACAACAAGATAGGCCAGCGTCCCTACAGTGCCATCAACCCAATGCTCCAACCCGCCATCCAGCGCGGCTTGCCACACCTCTAGAAATCGCGCCCGGCATGTGGCGTCGAGATCGCCGCCGCCCTTATACCAACCATCGGGGCCAACCTCGCCCAGCCAGAAATCAAGCACATCAATCGGGTCTGCCATGGGTGGCTCCTGGTTTTCATGTGCAGCCTGACAGGAAGCCATCCGTCCCGCAATGCCTAGCGCGCAGGGGCATCACCCCGCACTCGGCGCGGTTCGTTTTCCAGAACCGCACCCACCGCAAGCGACGATGCTGTTGGGGTAAGCCCAGTGTAGCCACTTGATCCATCCGGAGTGGTGCGCCGCATCATGCGCCATGCCGAATAGCCAGCAAGTGCTGCGAACAGCACGCCGATGAACAGAAAAAACCCTTCAGGGCCGATCAACCCCATCAGCCACCCGGTCACCAACGGCCCAAAGATGGCGCCAAATCCGTTGAGGAAAATCAGCCCGGCCGAGGCAGCGGCCATATCTTCATGGCCTAGAAAATCATTCGTATGGGCGATCAGCAGCGAATAGAGCGGGTTGATCGTCCCGCCGAGCAAGACCGCAACACCTAACAGTAGGTTGAACGGCAGATGTAGCACCGTCGCCAGCAGCATGATCACCGCACCGATTGCCGACATCCACACCACCAGAGCCCGGCGGTCAAACTGATCCGAAATCCAGCCAATCGGATACTGCAAGATCAACCCGCCAACATATAGCGCGCCAACAAAGGCCGCGATCTGGCCGATGCTCAGGCCGATCAACGCACCCCAGACCGACGACATGCCAAACATTGCGGAGTAGATGCCACCGGTGAGCAACATGCCCACACACCCAAGCGGCGAGATTGCAAACAACTTACGAAAGCTCATCGGGCGGATCTGATCGAACGTCGGCGCGGGGGTATCGGCCAACAAGATCGGCATAAAGGCCAGCGATACCAACACCGATGGGATAATGAAAAGCCCATATCCACTGGGATCACCTGCGGAAAGCAAAGCCTGTGCCGCAATAATCCCCAACATTTGCACGATCATGTAAGTCGAGAGTGCCTGCCCGCGCGTTTCATTCGACGCCGTGTTGTTCAGCCAGCTTTCGGCGGTGACGTAAATGACCGAGAACGAAAACCCGATGATCACCCGCATGACAGACCACGCCGTCCAATCCAGCAGCAGCGGATAAAGCACCAGCACGGCCGATATCAGCGACCCTAGGGCCGCGAAAACCCGAACATGGCCGACCCGGCGGATCAATTCTGGTGCCAGCCGCGATCCGCCAAGAAAGCCCAAGTAATAGGCCGACATCACGACCGACAGCTGAAACGTCGAGAACCCTTCGATTGCGCCACGAATGCCCAAAAGCGAGCTTTGCACGCCATTGCCGACCATTAGCAGCATGACGCCCAACAGCAATGGCCAGGAATTGGCGAGGACTTTCAGCATTGGGCGGCTCCGTTGTTTGACGCAAGTTTAGCAGGGCGTAACGTGGCGTAGCGCAGGTTTCCGACCCACAATGGCAAAACTCGCCTATGGAATAAGCAACGACGCATCGCCATAGGAAAAGAAGCGGTAGTTGTGACGTAGGGCGTGATCATAGATTTTGCGGATGCGGCCCTGCCCCATCAGTGCCGAGACGAGCATCAGCAAGGTCGATCTTGGCAGATGAAAATTGGTCATCAACGCGTCGGTCACCCGAAACTGATAGCCTGGATAGATAAAGATGTCTGTCGGCCCGTGCCAAGGCTTCACCGTGCCGCTGGCGGCAGCACTTTCGATCAACCTTAAAGCTGTGGTTCCTACCGGGATCACGCGGCCGCCAGCCGCCTTCGTCGCGTTGATCTCGGCAGCGGCGGCTGGCGTAACTTCGCCCCATTCGGCGTGCATTTTGTGGGTGGTCACATCATCCACCTTCACCGGCAAGAAAGTGCCCGCCCCGACATGCAAAGTTACTTCGGTAAACGTCACACCTTTTTCCGCCAAGGTCCGCAATAGATCTGCGTCAAAGTGCAAGCTGGCGGTAGGTGCCGCCACCGCCCCGGCATGTCTGGCGAACACGGTCTGATAGTCGGTTTCGTCCTGCGCATCGGCGGGGCGCTTAGATGCGATGTAAGGCGGCAACGGCATCGCACCCGATGCGTTCAGCGCCGCATCAAAATCTTTCCCGGTCAGGTTGAACGACAGTCGCAAATCGGCATCATCCCGTTCCGTTACTGTTGCCATCAGCGTATCGGAAAATACGATCTCTTCACCCAGCTTCACCTTGCGCAGCGGCTTTGCCAAGGCGCGCCAGACACCGGCTTCGGCCTCCAGCAACGTCACCTCAACGCGCGCCTCAATACCGCCGCGTATCCGCCGCCCCATAAGACGCGCCGGGATCACGCGGGTGTTGTTCAACACCAGCCGATCACCGGGCTGAAAAATATCGATCAGGTCGCTGACACGCAGATCGTGAATATCCGCCCCGTTAGCCAGCAGCAGCCGGGCCGAGGTGCGCGGTCGTGCCGGACGTGTTGCAATGCGGTCCTCCGGCAGATCAAAGTCAAAATCGGAAAGCTTCATCCACTGCTCCGCGGCAAAACCGGTGCCGGTTTGCGGAACAATTCGCGGAACATGCCGGGTGTCAGGATTGACAGCGGGTTGACCGATATTTTTGGCTCATCTGCCGTTCCGCGGATCTTATAGTTAAACCCGAAAAGCCCCTCGCCCTTGCGTGTCAGGAAAGAGCCAATGCCGTTCAGCAGATAAATCGGTGAAATCACGCCCTGCATCGACAATTGCTTTGTTCCGCTTTGATAGACCCCAGCCATCGACACCCCAAGCGACGCACCAACCGCAGACCCGCGCGTGACCTCTACTGCATCGGGGGTCAGGCGAAAATCGGCATCAGCTTGGGTGAACACAAGGCCGCTGCCGTTGAGCTGTTCTAACGCGCCAACAACCGAAATCGCACTCAGCAGTTCCGCCAGCACCGATGCGTTTTGAACTCGAATGGCACCGATTTTGGCACGGCCATCGTATTCGCCCTCGACGCCGGTCGGCACCAGTTGCAAATCCAGTTCACCCCCCCTTGCGTTGGCAAACACCCCGGCAGCGGCCATTACACGCCCCGCGTTCTCTGACGTGATCCGCACGGCACTGCCCGCGGGCGATGGCACGACGGTTCCGCGCACCTCCGCCGCATCATTCACACTGGCAGTGAAACTGCCATTGAAGCCACCGCGCGACGAAAACTCGCCGCGAAAGTCGGTCAAGGCGATACCGTCCGACACCGTCAAACGATCAAGCCGCACCTGTATTGGCCCGTCTTCGGCACTGCTCACGCCACTTCGCTTCACCGCAAGTTGACGCAGATCGACAGCGCCCGAGGTGATGTTAACCCCCACCGCCCGCCCCTCGCCGCGCCCCTCTAAGGTCACCGCAGCATCGAGCCAGTCATCCAACTGCACCCGGTCAAAACTGGCCGCGTCCAGCCCACCGCCATCCTGAAGCGTGATCTTGCCCGTCGCGCTCAAACCCGCGCCGTCAAATCGTAGGCTAGTAACTTCGGGAACCTTGCCAAGCACTGCAGCCAGTTCCAGTTGCCCACCTTGCAGCGCGGGCTTTGACCAACCAAGTGCCGGTATGCTTAAGCCAAGGCCCCGCAGTTCCGACGTCAGAGCAAGCTGCGCTGGTTGATCAGCAACCAGATCAACTTTGATCTGGGCTGGACCAGACCCCTTGATCATATCCTTTGGCAAGGTCACCCCAAGATCGCGCAGTGCCGCATCCGACAGCGTTATATTGCCAGCAATATCTGATCTTCCTTTGGCGCTTGGCCCAAACCCTTGATTGAAGGTCACGTCAAAGGGCAGTGTCTCCAGCAACCCTTTTCCGGCAATTTGCATCCCTTCTGGCCCAGCGGTCAAAAACAACTCCGGGGCGGTGACACGGCGACCGGGCACAAGATTGTCGGATTGAAAATCGAAGATTTGCCCGGTCACGGCATAGCTGACATCCTCTAGCAGCACCTTTGCCTTCAGCGGAAAACTAAGCTTGGTCAGCAGCTTTGCCCGCCCCTGCCCCAAATCCACCGGGCGCTTAGCCTTGGTCAAAAACCCGAACGGCGGTTGATCAAGCAACGACAACGTCGCCGTTAGACTGCTTTCCGAAACAAGCGTGATGTCTGCCACTGTTGGCCTTTGGCTGATATCGGCAATCTTGAAAACCGTGCCCGTCACATCAATATCGCCACCCACAGGCGGGGTGACATGGCCCTTTTCCAAAACCAAACTGTACGTCTGCCCTTCGATGCTGGAATAGCCGGAGGCTGCCTTTACCGGCGGCAATGCCTTTAGAAACCGCACATCGGTGCCGACGAATTCATAGCCCAGCGACAGACGTGGCTCGGTTTCCGGTGCCAAGCGCACCGCGGCCTTCACGTCAAACAATGTGCCTTCCAGAACGTTCAGCGCCAACCAATCGCGCGTTTTGGCCACAAGACGTACAGGCCAAAGCGCAATTAATTGATCCGGCTCAATCTCATCCAGCGCTACATCAAGGGCGACTCGCCATCCCTTCGGATCAGCGGCAACGTGCCCCCGCAACGATACACTGGTTTCCTGTTCCGTCAGGGTCAGCTGGCCAATCTCTATCGCGAACGGATCTAACGTCAGCCGAAGATCAAGCGAGCCCTGCGAAAATTGCACCGGTGCTTCAAACAAACCGGCAGGATCAACCATCACTTGCGAGAACGCGATCTGAGTCAGAAACGCACCAGGCTGCGCCCCAACCAGTGCACCCAAAAGCGGGGCACCCTTGGTATCTAGGATGTAGCTTTGCCCTGACGCGGCAAAGCGCAATGACGGGCTTTCGACCGACAGCGTCGAAATTACTATTCGCCCCGCCTCCGGATCATAGGCCAATGTCAATCCGGCCCTGTCAAATGCGATGGGTTCGGTCTGCGGTGTTGGACGCAATACGCCCGCGCCAATTTCCAGTGTGCTTTCCAGCGGGCCAAACTGCCCCTTATCATCAATTGCGGCCGCCAATCGGCCCGAAATTGGCGCATCCAGTGCCGCAAGCCATGCCAAGGGCGCGGATTGCGCCGCAAGATCACGCGCGGCAATCCCATCCACCGTTGCAGACATCCGCGCTTCGGAACTTGTCTTATCCGATACCGTGGTCAGATTAACCCGCGCCGGCGCTTTTTGATCAACCGCCAGTGACAGGCTAAGCTGCGCTGCCAATTCGTCAGAACGATTATCCAGCACTAGTCGCCCGTCCCCTGCCTGCCACTGTTGGCCAGATCGGGCGTCAGTCAGGATCAGGGTCAGCGCTTCGGCCTCGATCGTCGTCAATTGCGCAAATGCGGCCTCGGAAAACACCTTGTCCGCCGCATCCAGAACATCGGCAACGCTGCGCAAACCCGTTCCGGTCTTGCTGCCACCAAAATCAAGATCAAGCCACCCATCCGCGTTGCGCTTGATCGCAAATCGCCCGCCAATGATGCGCAGGCTTTCTGGGCGGAGTGTCCCGCGCAACAATGCCTTTGGATCAAACGAGGCGCGCACTTCGGGCAACGTCATCAGCGCCGAGCCATTGCTTTGAAGGATGCGCAAATCTTCTAGCGCCAATCGCGGCACCCAATCCCGGTCCACCATGAACTCAATCGCGCCAACCGATACCGACACGTCCGTTTCCATCGGCGAAAGCGCATTGTTCAACCGGGTTTCAACTTCGGCGACCGCCCATACAGGAAGCTTGATCGGCCTGCCCGTCAAAGCCAGCACTGAAAACCCGGCAAGACCGACCATCAAGATCATTCCGATCAAGAACCAAAAGCTGATCGCGCCGCGCCGCCGCTTGCGCGGTGGGGCTGGTGCTGGCTCTGGACGTGCCGGTTCGATCATTTATCTCTGCAAATTCGGGCGATGACTGCCGTTATTGGTTGGGGTTGCCTTTATCTTTGCCCGAAGGCAACTAAAACCCCTAGACAGTTAATCATATTCAGCAAGGAGATGCCCATGCTTGCCGTCGGAAACGCCGCCCCCGACTTCACACTTCCGCGTGATGGTGGCGGGACCATTCAATTGTCGGCACTACGCCCGGCCAAAGTGGTGGTCTATTTCTACCCAAAGGATGATACCACCGGCTGCACGCTGGAAGCGCAGGAATTCACCGCGCGGCTGGCCGACTTTACTGCCGCTGGGGCGACTGTCATCGGCATCTCGAAAGACAGCGTGAAAAGCCACGACAAGTTTTGCAAGAAGTACGGGCTTGGCATTATTCTCGCGTCAGACGAACTTGGCGCGACTTGCGAAGACTATGGCGTCTGGGCCGAGAAAAGCATGTACGGCAAAACTTACATGGGGATCGAACGATCAACCTTCCTGATTGATGGCTTGGGCAAGGTCGCACAGATGTGGCGCAAAGTTTCGGTCAAAGGCCATGTCGATGCCGTGCTTGCCGCCGTCAGCGCACTTTGATGGCACTTTCCTTGGCCGAAATGGCGGTGCAGGTGCTAAACACCGCCGACGGGCGTGAGAAAACGGCGCTTGGGCGCAGCCATGCCTCAACATGGTTTGCCGCCCGCAAAGACAGCGCTCACATACCGATAGGACACGCCGCCCCGCCCCCGCGCCCTGCCAGGCCGCCTGTGCCTCAACTGCTGGACCCGCGGGATGTGCCGCGCCGTCGCCCCGGAACACCTGCCGGTCGGGTGGCGTTACTACACGCCTTAGGCCATATCGAATTGAACGCGGTTGATCTGCATTGGGACATCATCGCGCGCTTCACCCATATTCCGATGCCGCTTGGTTACTATGATGATTGGGTGAAAGCCGCCGATGACGAAGCCAAGCATTTCAACCTGATCTGCGATTGCCTTGAAGCCGCGGGCAGCTTCTATGGTGCCCTGCCTGCCCATGCCGGAATGTGGCGGGCTGCCGAAGACACCGCAGACGATCTGCTTGGTCGACTTGCAGTTGTGCCGATGGTGCTAGAGGCGCGGGGCCTTGATGTTTCCCCGGCCATGATCGAGGTGTTTCGCAAGGCCGGCGATAGCGCTGCGCTGGCGGCGCTTGAGACGATCTATGCCGAAGAGGTCGCCCATGTGGCCTACGGATCAAAGTGGTTCAATTTCCTGTGCGGTCGCCATGACCAAGACCCGAAAGACGCCTTTCATGCATTGGTCCGAACTTACTTCCATGGCGCCCTAAAGCCGCCGTTCAATGAAGAAAAACGCGCCGAGGCGGGCATTCCACCCGATTTCTATTGGCCCCTCGCCGACCGGGAAAAGCCCCGGCCCGATCCAGAATAGCTGACAAAACGATGGCTTCCGCTCGGCAGATTCCCGCCTATATCGGCAGCTTCTCGCGTGACGGTTGTGCGATTTAGTCAAATTTGTTGCGACCGGCGGCTTGGCTGGCTAATCAGGAACAGGGGGTTTGATGTCATGCTGGTTCGTATGGCTGCCCTTCCTTATTGTCTAGTGATCGGATGACATCAGTGCTGACACGCCTCGCCTACCGGATTAACGCGACTCTCGAACGGCACTTGCCTGAACAGCGTCTATTCCTGAAATCCGATACCGAGACACGGTTCATCCGGTTACGACCAGCCACCCAAGCCATAGCCTTGACTGGCAGCACTTTCTTATTGGCGTGGACAATTGTGGCGACAGCCGTGATGTTGATGGACTCGATCGGTGCCGGGTCCGGGCGGGAACAGGCCTTGATGCAGCAGGGGCTCTACGAACAACGCCTCAGCGCGCTGTCTAATGACCGGGACCTGCGCGCCGAAGAAGCAGCGCGCGCGCAAGAGCGTTTCAACCTGGCGCTTGATCAGGTCTCGGACATGCAAGCGCGCCTTCTGGCATCCGAAGACAGCCGCCGGGAATTGGAAACCGGGATCGACGTGATCCAGAATACCCTGCGCCGTACCATCAAGGAACGCGATCAGGCGCGCGGGGACGCGCAGCGTGCGACCTTGGCGTTGGCCCAGCAGGGCGGTGCCACCAGCACAGAAGTTGGCCATGTTCGTGATACAATCGCGACGTTGGAGTTTTTAACCAGCGCACTTGACGCAACCGCTAAAGACCGTGACGCGCAGGAAGTTGCCGCGACCGCCGCCCGCGAAGACGTCGCGCAAATGGAAATAGCCAAACGCGGCGAAGAATTGCGCAACGACGCCATCTTTGCCAAACTGGAAGAGGCCGTTACCGTTTCGATGGACCCGCTGGACAAGATGTTCCGCGATGCAGGCATGTCACCCGACGATCTGCTGAAACAGGTCCGCAAGGGTTACTCGGGCCAAGGCGGCCCGCTATCGCCCCTGACGCTGTCATCAAAAGGCCCCAACCCAAGCCCAGACGAAATTCGGGCAAACGCGATTCTGTCAGGTCTGGACAGGATGAACATGTACCGAATAGCGGCCTTCAAAGCGCCATTCGCGGTGCCAGTGAAAAGCGCATTTCGGTTCACCTCTGGCTTTGGCTTTCGTCGCGATCCAAAGGGTGCTGGCACACGGATGCACGAAGGCACCGATTTCGCTGGTGCATATGGCACCCCGATATATGCAACCGCTGATGGCGTCGTAAGCTACGCCAATTGGGATAGCGGCTATGGTCGCCTGATCAAGATAGAACACGATTTCGGGGTCGAAACGCGCTACGCCCATCTGTCGCAAATCCGGGTCGAGGTGGGACAAAGGGTATCGCGCGGCGACCGGATCGGTGATATGGGAAATTCAGGCCGGTCTACTGGCACCCACCTTCACTACGAAATCCGCTTCGGCAGCCAAGCAGTGAACCCGATGACCTTCATAAAGGCAGCGCGAGATGTTTTCTAAAAGCAGAATCAACGAACCCGGCCCAAAACAGCCCGAGGCCGAAAAGCCCAAAACCACTGAAATGTCGGCTCCGAAGCCGTCGATGGATTTTATGCCGACTGCGGCGAAAGGAAAGGCCGGAGTGTCTGTGCTATCATCTGATCTGACGGTTGTCGGTAATCTGAAAACTTCCGGCGATATCCAGGTCGAGGGAACTGTCGAAGGCGATATCCGCGCGCATCTGCTGACCGTTGGCGAAACCGCCACCATCCGTGGCGAAATTGTTGCCGATGATATCGTGGTGAATGGGCGTGTCGTGGGTCGTGTGCGGGGGCTGAAAGTGCGCTTGACGTCAACCGCCCGGGTTGAAGGTGATATCATTCACAAGACAATCGCCATCGAAAGCGGTGCGCATTTCGAAGGGTCCGTACAGCGTCAGGAAGACCCGCTGGCAAATAACCGCCCTGCCCTTGCAGCGCCGGCACCTGCCATCGGCAAATCCAACGACTAAAGCTGAGACAATCGGTGCGACGAATGTCAAAGGGCGCCTCATCGGCGCCCTTTTGCATTCGTCCCGCGTAGGCGGCTAAACCTTAGTCTTCGTCCTGCGCTTCGGACCGGGACTTGCCCGAAACCTGCATCGCCAGCGTCGCTGCCATAAAGCCATCTAGATCGCCGTCCAGCACGCCACTCGTGTCGGACGTCTCGTACCGCGTCCGCAGGTCTTTCACCATCTGATAGGGCTGCAACACATAAGACCGGATCTGGTTGCCCCATCCCGCATCGCCCTTGTTTTCATGCTGCGCGTTGATTGCCGCGTTTCGCTTATCCAACTCCTGCTGATACAGCCGCGATTTCAGCGCCTCCATACAGTTTGCCCGGTTCTGATGCTGCGACTTTTCCGAACTCGTCACCACGATGCCCGATGGAATGTGGGTAATCCGCACTGCCGAGTTGGTGGTGTTAACGTGCTGCCCGCCCGCACCAGACGACCGGTAAGTATCGATCCGAATGTCATTCGCTGGGATATCAATCTCGATATTGTCATCCACCACCGGATAAACCCAAACCGAGCTGAACGACGTATGCCGCTTTGCCGCAGAATCGTAGGGTGAAATACGCACCAGCCGATGCACACCAGACTCCGACTTTAGCCAACCATAGGCATTCAGCCCACTTATCTTGTAACCGGCCGACTTGATGCCCGTTTCCTCCCCCGGGCTTTCGGCTAGAAGCTCGACTTTATAGCCCTTCTTTTCCGCCCAGCGAACATACATCCGCGCCAGCATGCTCGCCCAATCGCAGCTTTCCGTGCCGCCTGCACCGGCGTTAATCTCGAGGAATGTGTCGTTCGCATCGGCCTCGCCATCCAGCAACGCTTCAAGCTCTTTCGCCGCGGCAAGGTCAACCAGCGCTTTCAGCGCCGCCTCGGCTTCGGTGACAATCTCATCATCGCCCTCAGCCTCGCCTAGCTCGATCAGCTCCACATTGTCCTTCAACCCGGATGAGATCAGCTTATAGGTCGATAACGCATCCAACATGCCCTGACGTTCCCGCATCAGCTTTTGCGCCTTTGCAGGGTCATTCCAAAGATTGGGCGCTTCGATTAGCGCGTCCATTTCTTCCAGCCGATGCGGTGCCGTTTCCAGATCCATCCGCTGCGCCAAAAGCTTCAAGGATTTGCGGATCGACTCCACATTATTCAGCGTTTCGGCGCGCATGGGTGTTGGTCCTTAACGGTAGGTTTCGGTGCGCTAGATAGCGGTTAGGCAGGACGCGGGCAAGGGCATGGTGCCGATGCGTCAGTACAGCCCGCCCGAGCTTACCGTTCCGAAATCTGCTTTGCCGGGAATGACCTTGGTTGCACCGGTCGCCGTGGTCACAGTAGCGCCGCCCTCATCCCCGCCGGTTTCACCATAGGCGAACAGCGGCAGGTTTTCCCCCATCCCGAAACCACCATCAACCAGCGTGCCGAACAAAGGGTCTTCGCCTTCGCGGAAGTATTCGGCGACCACGTTGTCGCCCGTCGCCCCATCCCGCAGCCGTGCGCCGGTGAAGCGGTCAATGTTGATGAAGTAGCCGCCGGGCGGTACCAAAAACTCGCTGCCACCATATTTCGTGATTGCCGTTTCCATAAACGATTGGAACACCGGCCCGCAGAAACCAGCCCCCGACGCATCATTGCCAAGCGTGCGCGGTTGGTCGTAACCGATGTAGCAGCCAGCCACGATATTGGACGTGAAGCCAATGAACCAAACGTCCTTGGCATCGTTGGTCGTGCCCGTTTTTCCTGCCACCGGCACTGGCAAGTTGATCCCCTGCGCCGTGCCGCGCTTTACAACGCCTTCCAGCATCGACGTCAGCTGATACGCGGTGATCGCATCCATGACACGTTCACGATTTGAAATAACCTGAGGCACCATCCCCGGATCAAGACTTGCCGTCCGGCAGTCTTCGCACGTCCGCTGATCATGCCGATAGACGGTTTTGCCGGTCCGGTCCTGAACGCGGTCAACCAAGGTCGGTTCAACCCGCTCGCCGCCATTGGCAAACATTGCATAGGCCGCAACCATCTTGAAAAGCGTGGTTTCCTGCGCCCCCAACGAATTGGCAAGAAACGCATCCATCCGATCATAAACGCCAAATCGTTCGGCATAACCGGCCACCGTCTGCATCCCGATTTCCTCGGCAATGCGCACCGTCATCAGGTTGCGCGATTGCTCGATCCCGGTGCGCATTGGCGTCGGCCCATAAAACTTGTTCGACGCGTTCTTTGGCCGCCACAGCCCTTGCGGCGTGTCAACTTCGATCGGGGCATCAATCACGATGGTAGACGGGAAAAACCCTGAATCGAGTGCTGCGGCATAAACAAACGGCTTGAAGCTGGACCCCGGCTGCCGCGTTGCCTGCGTCGCCCGGTTGAACACCGAATCCTGATAGGAAAACCCGCCCTGCATCGCCAGAACGCGGCCCGTGTTCACGTCCATCGCCATAAACCCGCCCTGCACTTCCGGCACCTGACGCAAAGACCAGCGCACAAAACTGCCATCCTCGTCCTTGGTGACGGCGCGCACCAACACGACGTCGCCCACCGAAACCAGATCGCCCGGCGTCTTGGCCTTCTTGCCAAGGCTACCATCCTCAAGCCGCTTGCGTGCCCAGGTTACGTCGTCCGCCGGAATGAAGTGGCCTTCGGGGTTATCTTCGACACCCTCGATGCCAATCCGCGCGCTATCCTCGCCAATCTCCAGCACAACCGCGGGATGCCACCCTGCAACGTCGCGCGGCAGCTGCAATTCCAGCAAAGCCGCACGCCATTCCGCCTGCGAGCCCAACTTGTCGGCGGCGATTACCTGCCGCGTGCCGCGCCAAACGCCTTGGCTGCGGTCATACTTTTCAAGCCCAGTACGCAGCGCTTTCGCGGCCTCGGTCTGCAGGTCAGGGTCAACAGTTGCGCGGATCGTCAACCCACCGCCAAAAAACTCTTCCTCGCCAAAGGTGCCCGAAAGCTGGCGACGAATTTCATCGGTGAAGTAATCACGCGGCGGCAGGGCATCGCGAAACGCCGGATAGTCACCGTTTTGCACTGTCAGCAGCGGGGTTTCCGCCTCGACCTTTGCCACTTCGGCGGTAATGTACCCGTCCACAGCCATGCGGTTCAGCACATAGGTCCGCCGTTCCAGCGCCCGCTCTTTATTGCGCACCGGATGCAGATCGGACGGCGCTTTTGGCAAAGTCGCAAGATAGGCCGCCTCGCCCGGTGTCAGATCCCCCAGCGCCTTGTTGAAATAGGTCTGCGCCGCAGCCGCCACACCATACGAGTTTTGCCCCAGAAAAATCTCGTTCAGATACAGCTCGAGTATCTTTTCCTTGGACAAGGTTTCTTCCAACCGTACTGCAAGGATGATCTCTTTGATCTTGCGTTCCGCACTACGATCGCCCGACAACAAAAAGTTCTTCATCACCTGCTGCGTGATGGTCGATGCGCCCCTAACATTCTGTCCGCGCGACAAAATTGCATCGCGAAACGCTGAAACCATACCCGTGGCATCGTAGCCGTGGTGGCTATAGAACCGCTGATCTTCGGCGGCAACAAACGCATGCTTCACCAGATCAGGAATTTCCTCGGCAGGCACGAACAACCGACGTTCCTGCGCAAATTCGTCGATCATCCGCCCTTCGCCAGAGTAAATCCGGCTGATCGTCGGCGGCGTGTACTGCGCCAAACTTTCGTGGCTCGGCAGATCGCGGGTATACATGTAGAAAATGGCACCAAGGGTCAGCGCGCCAAACAACGTCCCCAGCGTAACTGCTGTGAAGATGGCCCCGAAAAAAGACCCGATAAACCTGATCACAGATGCAGCCCCGCGTTACTTCAAGCCACCCTTATACACGGGCAATACGACAAACGTCAAAACGATGCGCAGCCCAGCGGCGCTTCGGTGCAACATCGTCCGTCACTTTGAAGTTACCGCCGCCGCAACCCGCGCAAGGTCTGATCTTCCTGCGCCCAAATCATGATGCCATCGCGAATAGCCACTGCCATCCGCGCCCGCCATTTTTCGTCGGAAAGCCGCGCCAAATCGCGCGCGCTCGACAGAAACCCAAGCTCGATCAGCACCGACGGAATATCCGGCGATTTCAACACAGAAAACCCGCCCGACTGACGCGGCACCCGGTGCATCTTCAGATCGGCAGACTTGATCGCCTCTTCCAACGCAGCCGCCAGCCGTTCAGTCCTCGGCGCAGTTTCCGTCCGCGCCATATCCATTAAAACCGTCGCCACCAGATCATCCTGCCCGGCCAGATCAACCCCCGCCAACAGATCATCCCTGTCATGACGTTCGGCCAGTGCCGCCGCCGCCTCGTCGCTTGCCTCATCCGACAAGGTATAGATCACCGCCCCTACCGCCTCGCCTTCCGCCAAGGCATCGGCGTGCAACGAAATCAGAACATCGGCATTTTCCGCCCGCGCGACAGAAATCCGCGTCTCCAGCGGCACAAAAACATCCTCTTCCCGCGTCATCACAACCTTGAATGACCCTTCACGCAACAGCAGCTCTTTCAACTGGCGCGCAAATCCGAGCATCAGTTTGGCCTCGCGTTGCCCCTGCCGTTCCGCCCCCGGATCAATGCCGCCATGCCCCGGGTCCAACACCACAACCAATGGCCCCGACTTGCTGTCAGGTCGGGGGCCGGATGCCACAGGTTCCGGCAAACGCCATTCCAAAGGTTCCGGCTCTGCCGCCGCGGCTGCAAACGCCGCAGGGTCCGCCGGGTCAAGCCGCACGTTGACACGCGCTATGATATCGGACGTTGCCATTTCCGCCACGCCAACTAGATACGGCCCGTCCAGTTCCAGCACCAATCGCGACCAGCCGGGTCTGAAAACCCCCGCCCGCACTGCCTTGATATGGGCTGTTTCAACCGGAACAGACGCCAATGCAGAAAAATCAACTTCGCGGAAGTCCATCACCAAACGCGGCGGATCAGCCAACACCCGCACCCGCCACGGCACTGGATGCGATAGGGCAAGGTCAACCGTCAGATTGCGGTTGCTGTCGCCAAACGATGACGAAGCCACATCAAGCCGCGCCATCGCCGAAAGTTCCTGCGCAAAACTGGGCTTTGGTGTCACCAAACACCCGATCAGCGCCAAGATCACCACCCAAATCCGCACCCAAATCCGCACCGTGAAAATCATCGTTTTCACCGACCGGCTTGGGCCAGAAAGCCCGCCCATCACCAGCCCGTGATTTGTAACCTGCATGCTGCCGCCCTTATGTTTTTCGCAACAGTGTCGCGCGGCGCCAGTCCGGTCAAGCGCGTCGGTGTCAACAGTTTGGGTTGCAAGGCCACGACTTTGTGCAATGCTGGCCAAAACGGCCTGTTTCGGGCAAAGTACAAATTACTGCGCACATTGCGCGACGGAGACGACATGAAACTATCTATCCTAAGCGCCGCCTTGGTGTTTTGCCTTTCAACCCAAGCCTATGCGCTGGATCTGGCAGAGCTTTCCGATGATGACCGCGCCGCCTTTCGCGATGAAATGCGCGCCTATCTTCTGGAAAATCCGGAAATCATTGTCGAGGCAATGCAAGTTCTGAAGGATCGTCAGGCCGCCGCCGAGGCTGAAAACGATATCACCTTGGTCAAAGACAACACCAGTTCGCTGTTCAATAGCGATGCCGATTGGGTCGGCGGCAACAAAGCCGGCGACATCACGATTGTCGAATTCATGGATTACCAGTGTGGCTACTGCAAAAAAGCCCATGCCGAAGTGGCAGAACTGATCAAATCCGATGGCAACATTCGCATTATTCTAAAAGAATACCCGATCCTTGGCGATGCGTCCGATCTTGCCGCACGCTTTGCCATTGCGGTGCGCCAGATCGGCGGCGATGACGCCTACGAGGCGGCGCATAACGCCCTGATGACCCTGCGCGGTGAAATTGGGGCTGCAGCGTTGGAGCGTATCGCGACTGACGTCGGTCTTGACCCCGCCGCGGTCAACGCACAGATGCAAATGCCCGAAGTCACCGCCATAATTGACGCAAACCGCGCCCTTGGCGACACTATGCAGATCAACGGCACGCCGACATTTGTCATCGATCAAACCCTGCTGCGCGGTTACCTGCCGCTGGACGGGATGCGCCAGGTTGTCGCCGAAGAACGTAATGGCTGACGGCCGATGAAGGCCTCAGAAGCCACATCAATAAGCCCCCTCATCCATTCCTAATTGCTAATTTATTCCGCCGCCTCAGCGGCTTCCGCAGCCTCAATCGCTGCCGCCTTCTGTTCGACCAGCTCGACAATCTGATCAAGCATCTTCTCATTCCCCAGCTTGTGGCTTTGCTTGCCCGCCAGATAAACCATGCCCGACCCGGCACCCCCACCCGTAAAGCCGATATCGGTCATCAACGCCTCACCCGGCCCGTTCACCACACAACCGATGATCGACAGGCTCAGAGACGTGGTGATATGCGCCAGCCGATTTTCCAACGCTGAAACGGTCTGGATCACATCAAAGCCTTGCCGCGCACAGGACGGGCACGAAATGATGGTGACGCCGCGGTGACGCAGGCCAAGTGATTTCAAAATCTCAAAGCCAACCTTCACCTCTTCCACCGGGTCGGCAGACAGTGACACCCGGATGGTATCGCCGATCCCCATCCAAAGCAGATTGCCCAAGCCAATGGCCGATTTCACCGTGCCGGACACCAGCCCACCAGCTTCAGTAATGCCCAAATGGATCGGGGCATCCGTCGCCTCGGCCAGCTTCTGATAAGCCGCCGCCGCCATGAACACATCGGACGCTTTCACCGATATCTTGAATTCGTGAAAATCATTGTCTTGCAGCAACTTGATGTGATCCAGCCCGCTTTCCACCATCGCATCGGGGCAAGGCTCGCCGTATCTCTCCAGCAAGTGCCGCTCAAGCGACCCCGCATTCACCCCGATGCGGATCGAACAGCCATGATCCTTGGCCGCACGAACCACGTCCGCCACCCGCTTGGCGTCGCCAATATTGCCCGGATTGATCCGCAGGCAGGCCGCACCCGCCTGTGCCGCCTCGATCGCACGCTTATAGTGGAAATGGATATCAGCCACGATCGGCACCGGCGACTCGCGCACAATCTCGCGCAGCGCCCGCGTGCTAGCCTCGTCAGGGGTCGAGATACGCACGATATCCGCACCCGCCACCGCGCAACGCTGCACCTGTTCAATCGTTGCTGCAATGTCGGTGGTCAGCGTGTTGGTCATGGTCTGCACAGAAATCGGCGCGTCACCGCCGACCAAAACTTTGCCCACATGAATTTGCCGCGACGTGCGCCGGTAGATATTGCGCCACGGGCGAATAGAATTCAGCGACATGGAATGGGCCTCGTTGCAGCTTGTCTAACCCAATAGATAGCCGTGGCAGGCGGGCACAGCAACCTCTGCCGATGTACAACGACGATTTACAGTTGGTTATTCAGACGGAGCCAGAGTCGGCGTGTCAATCAACGCCTCAGGGCTAACTGACACAAAACGTGCCAAGTCCTCATCGCCAGTCGGTTCTGCAATTGTATATACGGCAGTCAGGGCTTCGGGCGACAGCACAACGTTCTTTACGACCTGCGCCCCCGGCGCTGCCGGGCCATATGTCACGCCATTAACCGCAAAGTACACAGACCCCGAATTGCCAGCGCGCAACATGGCAGGCTCTTCCAGTTGCGGCACCACATAACGTTCACCCGCATCAAGGTTCTTCTCAAACAGCACAGTCCCGTCGGCAGATTGTACCCGCACCCAAGATGGCCGCACAGCCAACAATTCGACCGCTGGCGCATCCGCCGTCACAACCTGAATTGCCGCATCAATAGCCGCCGTCTGTGCTTCAAAATCGGCCGATGTCGCCTCAGCCCCTGCAGCACCGGGCGGCAAAGCAGAACTGATCCGCGGATCAATCGCGGCAATCGGGCCATCGCGAGATACCAGTACCGGCACATCAAGCGCCTCAGGTCGATACAGCCGCCCCATCAGATCGGGTTGCGCCGTTTCATCATTCGCCGCGACCACATCGGCAGAACCCGCAGTTGCCGGGGCCGACCGCACAAGCGGTGCCGCAGATGCATCAACATTCCCCAACGGGTCAATTTCGGCCACTACTGTCGGTGCCTGATCAATCGGCGAAAGCTGCACGCGCTGCACTTCTTGCAGCACCGACCAGCCGCCATAACCAATCGCCGAAATCAGCGCGATCAGCACGAAAATAGACCCAACCGCCCCCGGTTCCACCCGCGCCAACATGCTTTCCGCACGCGGAACAAAGCTGGCATTCGGGTTGCCCAAGGGATCACGATACTCAGTCGCCCGGCTGCGAACCGCCGTTATGCCCGCCGAGGATGCCGCCGCAGACATGCCATGCGCCACGGCAAAGTTCGCCTCGATACAGAATCGCGAAAACGCCCAATCGGGGTCCATCGCCAGATACCGCGCGTAAGACCGCACATATCCCGCCACAAACCCTTGCGTTTCAAACGCCGAGACATCGCAGTTTTCAATCGCAGCAATGTAGGTGGCTTTGATCTTCAGCTCTCGCTGCACATCCAGCAAAGACTTGCCCATGGTCGCGCGTTCGCCGCGCATCAGATCACCGAGGCGCAGTTCAAAGTCGTCAAAGCCCTTTGGCTTGTCGACCTCAGCCGTCGAAGGTTTGGCCCTCCGTCCGATCATACGCCCCGCTGCCCCCACTGCCCCAATTTGCCCGCACCGTATCCTTCGCGACTCACAGGCGGTCCTATTGTGGATAATTTAGCACAGAGCAAGGGCTTATGCATCCGCAGATACAACAAGAACATCGGACTGACGTCTTTCAGCACTAATTTCTACCAATCTTCGCCGATTGTCTTAGCATCGAGATCAATTTGGTCAAAACCGCGACCATTGTCCCCACCCGCCCCGCCTAATCTGCAACCACCACAGCACAATCATTAGGCCCTGTCAGCTTTGCAGCACAGGCCGCAATCGCTGCTTCCGCTGCCCCGTTCCCCTTCGCCATTCCCCACGCCCCGGTACCTGCAGACACCGCCAGTGCGCCGCCTTTACCGCTGTAATCCTTGCGAAAAGCCGCCGTTGCATCGGCCGACAGTTGCAAGGGCCGCGCCTCCCATCCCTTGGGCCGCACCAGCGCCACGATGACACAGGGTGCCGCCCCTTTGCGCGCCGCATCACACCCCGCCGCCGCCGCCGCAGACGCCGCCTCGACGCTATGATAGTTCGCCGCAGCAATCGTGGCCTCCGACATCAGGCCTTCGTCAGGCGACACCGCAATGGCACCGTAATAAGGCTGCTGCAACGCAACGGAGCCCAAAATCTGTGCCTGATCATCCGCCAGAAACGCCTGCTTCATCACCTGAACGCTGGCACCTTCCGCCGAAAACAGCGCTTTCTTCGCGGCTTTCCCATTCACCGCTTCTGCATTCACCCCCTGCGCTGCCGCAAAGGCCAACACCGCCGCCAAGATCAGGTTCTTCCGCATCGCATATCTCCACGCATCGCAATTTGGCGCTTCATACCCCCGTCCGCACGCACTGGACAGTCCCCCATCGCCTGATAGGCTTGAAGCCGCACCATCAGGGGAAGAACGCCATGACTTTGGACGCCGTATTGTCGCGCATCGACGAAACCCTGCCACAGGCGCTTGATCGATTGATGGAACTGCTGCGAATCCCCTCGATTTCCACCGATCCGGCTTTCAAACCCGATTGCGCCCGCGCCGCCGATTGGCTGGTGGACGATTTGAAATCATTGGGTTTTGACGCCTCAAGCCGCCCAACACCGGGTCATCCGATGGTGGTCGGCCATGGCGGCTCTGGCGGCAGGCACCTGCTGTTCTACGGCCATTACGATGTGCAGCCTGTCGATCCGCTCGCCCTTTGGCACCGCGACCCCTTCGATCCGGCTATCGAGGATACCCCCAAAGGCAAAGTCATCCGTGGCCGCGGCTCGTCCGATGACAAAGGCCAGTTGATGACCTTTCTCGAAGCCTGCCGCGCGTGGAAAGCCGTGCACGGCACGCTGCCCGGCCGCCTGACGATATTCCTTGAGGGTGAGGAGGAATCCACCTCCCCCTCCCTGATCCCCTTCATGCAAGTCAACGCTGACGAGTTGCGCGCCGAACTCGCGCTGATCTGCGACACCGGGCTGTTCGACTCCGCCACACCCGCCATCGTCACCATGCTGCGCGGCTTGCTGGGTGAGGAAATCACCATCAAAGCCGCCAGCCGCGATCTGCATTCCGGCATGTACGGCGGCGCTGCCGCCAACCCGATTCGGGTGCTAAACCGCATTCTGGCGGCCATGCACGATCAAAATAACCGCATAACCATCCCGAACTTCTATGACGGCGTGACCGAGCTTCCCGATGCCATCCGCGCCCAATGGCAAAACCTCGCCTTCGATCACGCCCGTTTCTTAGGCGACGTCGGCCTATCGCACCCGGCGGGTGAGGTTGACCGCACGCCCTTGGAAATGATCTGGTCTCGCCCGACCGCCGAGGTGAATGGCATCATCGGCGGCTACACCGGCGACGGTTTCAAAACCGTGCTGCCGGCCGAGGCATCGGCCAAAGTTTCCTTTCGCCTCGTCGGCACTCAAGACCCAGATGCGATCCGCAAACACTTTCGCAAATGGGTCACCGCTCAACTCCCCCCCGATTGCACCGTCGAATTCAAAGATCACGGCACCAGCCCCGCAAGCGTCACGCAAACCAACGACAAGGCGTTCGAGGCAACCCGCGCCGCCCTGTCTGATGAATGGGGCCGTGTCGCCGCCTATGTCGGCGAGGGCGGATCAATCCCTATCGCCGGTTATTTCAAAACCTATCTCGACATGGACGTGATGCTCGTGGGGTTCAGCCGTGATGATGATCAGATACATTCGCCGAACGAAAAGTACGATCTGGAATGCTTTCACAAAGGCATCCGCTCATGGGCCCGCATCTTGGCGCGACTAATGTGAATCAACCTTCTTTTTCCGTCGAATAAAGTATTCTCGTCAAAATGAAAGCCGCCGCCGATGAGACTTGAAATCAAGGATGCAAGTGCCGCCGACTACGCGGCCTGGCACGCCCTCTGGATGCAATATCTCGCGTTTTACAAGGTGACTTTGGCACCCGAAATCACTGCCCATACTTGGGCACGCCTCCTCGACCCGACATCCCGCTTGGACGGTCGATTTGCGTTTCTCGATGGCACGATGGTTGGCTTTGCCCTGCACCATCACCACGCTTCAACATGGGTCGCAGGCGATGATTGCTATCTTGAAGACCTGTTTCTTGATGAAACCGCACGCGGGCACGGAATCGGGCGGGCTTTGATGGACGATCTGATTGAAATCGCCCGCGCCAAAGGCTGCAAGCGCCTCTACTGGCACACCGATGAGCGTAACCAAACCGCGCGCCGTCTTTACGACCATTTCACCAAAGCCGATGGCCATGTCCGCTACCGGATGCCACTTTAGCGGACTTATGAGGGCAAAGAGAAGAAATGGCGCGGTTGACGGGGCTCGAACCCGCGACCCCCGGCGTGACAGGCCGGTACTCTAACCAACTGAGCTACAACCGCGCTTTTCTTACGTCTTGGGCGTCATTCAGGTGCAGTGGCGCGGTTGACGGGGCTCGAACCCGCGACCCCCGGCGTGACAGGCCGGTACTCTAACCAACTGAGCTACAACCGCGCATCTGCGCCCGGGACGCCCGAACGTGAGGGGGTATTACGCAGGCCTGCGCGCGGCGTCAAGCGCCGCTTCACGGAAAAGCGGTGTAGATCACTGATCAGGGACCGGAATGAATTCCTTGTCATCCGTCGGGGGCAGTCGAAACCGGCCATGCGCCCAATCGCCCGCCCGCCAGGCCTCTTTCGCGGCGTTGATGCGGTCTTGCGACGATGCCACGAAATTCCACCAGATATGACGCGGCCCGTCCATCGTGGCCCCCCCCAGCAGCATAATCCGCGCGCCAGCATCGCCAGCTTTGACCGATATTCGATCACCGGGCCGGAAAACCAGCATCCGACCCACCGGATAAGTTTCCCCGCCAACACTCACATCGCCGGCCAAAACATAGACCCCGCGGTCTTCATGGTTGTCCGGCAGCGGAATACTCGCCCCCGCCTCCAGAGTCGCATCGGCGTAAAACATCTCGGACGGGGTTTCGATGGGCGCTCTTTCACCCCACACGTTTCCCAGAATCAACCGGACGGATTTGCCTTCGCCTTCCAGAATCGGCAGCGTCGTCTGCGCCGAATGAACAAACGCTGCCGGGTCATCCTCGCGGTCTTTTGGCAGCGCAATCCAGGTTTGCAGCCCGAACAAGGAATGCGGTTTTGCCCGCATCTCGCCGTCCATCCGTTCGGAATGGGTGATCCCCTGCCCGGCCAGCATCCAGTTCACCGCACCCGGTTCGATCCATTGATCGGTGCCAAGGCTGTCGCGGTGATGAATACGGCCGCGCAAAAGATAGGTAACCGTCGCCAACCCGATATGCGGGTGCGGGCGAACGTCGATGCCTTGACCAGTCAGAAACTCGGCGGGGCCCATTTGATCGAAAAAGATGAACGGCCCCACCATCTGCCGCGCCACCGACGGCAGGGCGCGGCGCACCTCAAATCCACCCAAGTCACGGGCGCGCGGCACGATCACCGTTTCAATTTGGTCAACTGCGTCGCCGACAGGGATTGTCGGATCGAGTGCGGGATTCCAGCTCATTTTGATATTCCTTTGCTGGATCGAAGATAAGTCGGAGCTGCCTCGATGTCATTCCTGATTTCAGCGCGGAGGCTGTGCGGGAATGAACAAAGGAACACGTAAAGATTATATGAAGATATTCTATGAAATTGTTTTATAACAATCACTTACGAAACGTAACACGCGTGTTACCAATCAACAAAATAGCAGTCTGAAGATAATGGTGGGTCGTGACGGGCTCGAACCGCCGACATTCTCGGTGTAAACGAGACGCTCTACCAACTGAGCTAACAACCCAACTGCGGCCCGTATATCGCCGGAACGGGACGTTTAACAACCCCCTTTTTTGCCAAACCCAACATACCGGCTCGGCGCGCCATATCTGCCCGCAAACCCGCTGGTTTGACGAAAATGGTGGGTGATAAGGGATTTGAACCCCTGACATCTTCGATGTGAACGAAGCGCTCTACCACTGAGCTAATCACCCGTCGCGGCGGCTATTAGCGTTACTCGCCGGTGTCCGCAAGGGCAAGCTTAGCCTTGGCCCCGCCCGTTCCATTGCCCGGACCACGCCGCAACTTTACCGTCATTGCCTTGCCCGAGCCTGCGTCCGACGGACGGCTAACTTTAGCCTTTCCGAATGGCGGCAGGTTCAGCATTTCACCCTTCGACAGCGCGTCACCAAGGACATTCAGCGTCGCCTCGACGACATCGCGCACGGCTTTCTTTTTGCCGCCGGTGACTTTTAGAACCCGGTCGATGAGGTCTTTCTTCTTCAGCGAATTGGCGTTCGTGAACGGGGTGGTTGATGGCGACAGATCAGCAAATTTTGCCGCGGGTGCAGCCGGCGCAGTTGGTTTTGGCGATGCTGATGCGACGACCAAAGGCGCGGGGTTTCTCGCGGCAGGTGCTTTGGCAACGCCGGGCTTGCTAATGCCTGCGGGCTTTGCCGCGGCCGACTTTGCGTTTGCCGCTGGCGCTGCCGCCGACCGCAGATTTGTCACACCCTTTGGCGTCGCCACTTTGCTTGCGGCGGGTTTTGTGGATTTGAGTGAAATCGGCTTGGGTTTCGTTGCCATAGGTCTGGAGGTTCCTTTGGGTTGCGGTTTGAACGCTATATTAGCTACTTTGTTGTGGTTAGGCTACAGGATATAGCACGGCGTTTCGATTGTGTTGTTCTGCTGGCTGTAAACCGGCTGACAAGCCCTGCAGCTGTACCCAGCCTAAAACGGTGGTGCCCGTCCATTTGATTTTCGAGTTGTCGTTGAAGCGCATAGGGCCGCTGAAAGTTCAAATTTTGACGGCGCGAACAGCCAGACTTCACTCTGATTGTACAGCGTAAGCGTGATTTCGCTACATCAACACGCCGAGTGGCTCCAGCCGGGCGCGTCATTGTTTGGAAATTGCCGCAGTTGACGACAGATAGAGTGGCTAACTTACGAATGTTGGTTGACAGAAACCAACTTAGCCGTAACGGTTTGGTTGGATTTTTAGCTAGGAGAACTGCAAATGCGTAAACTTCTTATCACGACGTCGGCTGTGCTGGCACTTTCTGCAATGGCAGCTCAAGCGGGTGGCCTTGGCGAACCAATCATGGAGCCAGAGGTCGTTGAGCAAGCAACGTCGTCTTCGGCGGCTGGGATCATCGTTCCGATCCTGCTGATCCTGTTGATTGCTGCGGCAGCTTCGGGCGGATCTGATCCGGCTTAGTATTAGCTTTCAAAAGTCAGCTTTGGCTGATCCGGTGAAAGGCGCGCCTTCAAGGCGCGCTTTTTTATTTGCTTGGCGCCTCACGTCAGCGGGAAAGTTTGGCTCTTTCGAATTAAGTTTCGTTGGTTGCTGTGAACCGCGCTCGGCTAAGCTTAAGGGCAGCGTTTCCGGCGGAATTTAACAAAAAAGGCGCGCCAGACGAGCGCGCCTTTCGTTTTTGTGCTTTAGCGCCATCAATGCGCGGTTTGTACCGGACTTTGGTCGGGCGCGCTGCGTTTTGCTGCTGCTGCGGCCTCTTCTGCGGCCTCGTCCCAGTCGATGGCTACGGGCACTGATACCAGCGCGTGTTTCAACACTTCGCGCACGTGGCTGACCGGGATGATGGTCAGGCCTTGCTTCACGTTATCGGCAATCTCGGTCAGATCTTTGGCATTTTCTTGCGGGATCAGCACCGTCTTGATTCCGCCGCGCAAGGCCGCCATCAGCTTTTCCTTCAAGCCGCCAATGGGCAGGACGTTGCCGCGCAAAGTTACTTCGCCCGTCATTGCAACGTCGCGGCGCACCGGGATGCCGGTCAGCACCGACACGATCGAGGTTACCATTGCGACACCGGCCGATGGGCCATCTTTGGGCGTCGCCCCTTCCGGAACGTGCACGTGGATGTCGATGGTTTCAAACCGAGGCGGCTTGAAGCCAATCTCGGGGCTGATTGATCGCACGAAGCTGGAGGCAGCCTCGATGCTTTCTTTCATCACATCGCCAAGTTTGCCGGTGGTTTTCATGCGGCCTTTGCCGGGTAGGCGCAGCGCCTCGATCTGCAACAATTCGCCACCGACCGATGTCCAGGCAAGGCCCGTAACAACGCCGACCTGATCTTCCAATTCGGCCAGCCCGTAGCGGTGCCGCTTGACGCCAAGGAAACTTTCCAGCGTGTCGGGGGTCACCTCAACAATCTTGGTTTTGCCCTTAACGATTTCAGTAACCGCTTTGCGCGCCAATTTGGCGATTTCACGTTCAAGATTCCGCACGCCAGCCTCGCGCGTGTAGGTGCGGATCATTTCAGTCAGGGCTTCGTCGGTGATTTTGAATTCACCCTTTTTCAGCGCGTGGTTGGCGATTTGCTTCGGGATCAGATGCCCCTTGGCAATTTCGCGCTTTTCATCCTCGGTGTAGCCCGCCAGCGGAATAATCTCCATCCGGTCCAGCAACGGGCTGGGCATGTTGTACGAGTTCGCCGTGGTGATGAACATCACGTTCGACAGATCATACTCCACTTCCAAATAGTGATCGATGAAGGTGGAGTTTTGTTCAGGGTCCAGCACCTCCAGCATGGCTGACGCTGGATCGCCACGGAAATCCTGACCCATCTTGTCTATTTCATCAAGCAAGATCAATGGGTTGGTCGTTCTCGCCTTTTTCAGCGCCTGAATGATCTTGCCGGGCATGGAGCCAATGTAGGTGCGCCGGTGGCCGCGTATTTCGGATTCGTCGCGCACCCCGCCAAGCGAGATGCGGATAAATTCACGGCCCGTGGCGCGGGCGACTGACCGGCCAAGCGAGGTTTTGCCAACGCCGGGCGGGCCCACCAAGCACAGGATCGGGCCTTTCATTTTGGCAGAACGAGCCTGCACGGCAAGGTATTCGACGATGCGTTCCTTGACCTTTTCAAGACCGTAGTGATCGTTGTCGAGGATCTCTTGCGCCTTGCCCAGATCCTTTTTCATGCGGGATTTGACACCCCATGGCACGCCCAGCAGCCAATCAAGGTAGTTGCGCACGACAGTGGCTTCCGCGCTCATCGGGGACATGGATTTCAGCTTTTTCAGTTCAGCATCCGCCTTGTCGCGGGCTTCTTTCGACAGCTGGGTTTTGGCAATGCGGGCTTCCAGTTCGGCAACTTCGTTCTGGCCTTCTTCGCCATCGCCGAGTTCCTTCTGAATGGCCTTCATCTGTTCGTTCAGATAATATTCGCGCTGGGTCCGCTCCATCTGCGTCTTGACGCGGGTTTTGATCTTTTTCTCAACCTGAAGCACGGACATTTCGCCCTGCATCTGGCCATAGACTTTTTCCAGCCGCACGGCCACATCCAGCGTTTCCAGCAGTTCCTGCTTCAGCGCCACATCGACGCCGAGATGACCGGACACAAGGTCGGCCAGACGGTTCGGCTCGTGAGTGTCAGCAACAGCAGCAAGTGCTTCTTCGGGGATGTTCTTGCGAATCTTGGCGTAGCGTTCGAATTCTTCGCTGACCGCGCGCACCAACGCCTCGACTGACGTGGCGTCGCCGGGAACTTCGGTCAGCAGTTCGGCAGTGGCTTCGAAGAACGACGGGTTGGTGACGAATTCGGTGATCCGAACGCGCGCTTTGCCTTCGACCAGCACTTTCACCGTGCCATCGGGCAGTTTCAGCAGTTGCAGTACATTGGCCAAAACGCCGGTGCGGTAGATGCCATCGGTGGTCGGGTCGTCAATGGAAGGGTCGATCTGCGACGACAGCAAAATCTGCTTGTCATCGGCCATCACATCTTCCAGCGCGCGAACGGATTTTTCGCGGCCAACAAACAGCGGCACGATCATATGCGGGAACACCACGATATCGCGAAGCGGAAGCACCGGATAGCTGGGAGCGAGTTGTTCGGTCATACTATTTCCTTCATCTGGCAGAAAAGCCCCGGCCCCGGTTATCGGCAGCGCTTTGGCCTTTCCCTGTCTTAGGCTACTATATCTGGTGGTGCGGTATCACGGTGTCAACCTCACCCAAATCTGTTGAGCATGATGCGCCTGTGTCGCGCTGGCTGCAAGTAAACAATGGAAGCAAAGCAAAGAGCCCGATCAAAGTGGTGCAATGTCCCCGGCGGCCCGCAACTGATGAAAATCCTGCACAAATCGGGCCAGTTGGCCGACAGAAATGGCATCGCGCAGACCCTGCATCAATTCTTGGTAGTAATGCAGATTGTGCCAGGTCAGCAGCATCGAGGCGATGATTTCCTGGCTCTTGAACACATGGTGCAGGTAGGCGCGGCTGTAACTGGCGCAAGCGGGGCAGGTGCACCGTTCATCCAGCGGGCGCGGGTCGTCCATGTGGCGGGCGTTCTTGATGTTGACCACCCCTGCCCGCGTGAAGGCCTGGCCAGTGCGACCAGAGCGTGAGGGCAGCACGCAATCCATCATATCGACACCGCGTTCAACCGCACCGACGATGTCGTCGGGTTTGCCAACCCCCATCAGATAGCGCGGCTTGTCGGCGGGCAGCATATCGGGCGCGTAGTCCAGCACGCCAAACATCGCCTCTTGGCCTTCACCAACAGCGAGGCCACCTATGGCATAGCCATCAAAGCCAATGTTTGTCAGGGCCTTGCCGGATTCCTCGCGCAAATCGCGCGTCACACCGCCTTGCATGATACCGAACAGCGCGTGACCCGGCCTATCCCCAAACGCATCGCGTGATCGTTGCGCCCACCGCATCGAAAGCTGCATCGATTTCGCCACCTCGGCATCTGTCGCGGGCAATGCCGGGCATTCATCGAAACACATCACGATGTCAGACCCGAGCAGCTTCTGAATTTCCATGCTGCGTTCAGGTGAAAGCATGTGTTTAGAGCCGTCGATATGGCTGGCAAACCGCACGCCTTCTTCGGTCAACTTGCGCAGCGCGGCAAGCGACATCACCTGAAAGCCGCCGGAATCTGTCAGAATCGGGCGATCCCAGTTCATGAATTTGTGCAGACCACCCAAGCGGTCAATCCGTTCTGCGGTAGGCCTCAGCATCAGATGATAGGTATTGCCCAGCAAAATATCTGCCCCAGTGGCGCGGACGTTTTCGGGCAACATCGCCTTCACAGTCGCCGCCGTTCCCACAGGCATGAAGGCCGGCGTGCGAATATCGCCGCGCGGCGTGGATATGACGCCAGTGCGCGCCTTGCCATCAATTGCGTCTACGCGGAAGTCGAAGCGCGGCACCATGGTCATTGTCCAATCTGAAACTGCACGGTGTTCTGGGTCAAAAGCTGACCTTTGCCAAGGCCCATATTTCCATCAGTTTTCCGCCGATCTTTCGCGCGGAAAAGCGTGTATGATCAACGTCAGAGACATTATTTCTTTGGCCAGTGCTGATAGCACACTATTCTTTGAGATATAGCATTGACGGAGAAGACCATGCTGACACGTCGCGCCTTTCATCAACGACTTGCAGCCTTGGCCTTTGCCAGCGCCCTGCCCCGCCGGGGTTTTGCGGCCGCTGAAACCCCAACGCCCACGGCGGACAGAATTTTGAACAGACTCAGTTTCGGGGCAAATGACGCGTCGCGCGCCGACTATGCCGCACTTGGCCCGAAAGGCTGGCTGGACGCACAGCTCGCCATGCCGGTAAGCGACCCAGATCTGGACGAGAGGCTTCGCACTGCCCTGCTGCGCATAAGGTATGAAGCCGGTGATGACGGCGAAAATGGCAGCTGGTCCGCGATGGACGAACTGCGTCCGCTAACGGCGATGACGGCTGATCCGGTGAACAACGTTCATTTGCTCGATTTCAGCAAAGCCATGGAATATGGCGAACGCATCCGCCCAGCGACGGAGGTTATTTCTGCCTCGCTGATCCGGGCGGTACACGCCAAAGCGCAATTGCGCGAATTGATGACGCAATTCTGGCATGACCATTTCAGCGTCAATGCGCTGAAGTTCGAAGGCACGGCGGTGTTCTTTCCCAGCTATGACGCGATGCTGCGGGAAAACGCCTTTGGCAACTTCAGGGTGTTGCTGGGTGAGGTCGCACGGTCGCCCGCCATGCTGTATTACCTGAACAACGACGAAAGCCGCGCCAGCCCGGCAAACGAAAACTTTGCCCGCGAATTGCTGGAACTGCACACGCTTGGGGCGCAAAATTACGTCAATGACACAGCGCCGAATTGGCGCGACGTGCCGGGGGCGGCAGATGGGCTGGCTTTGGCCTACATAGATCAGGATGTTTACGAGGTGGCCCGCGCCTTTACTGGCTGGTCGGCAGGCGATGGCCGCTGGATATCAGACGGAGTTGAGGCGCCAAAGACCGGGCGCTTCCACTATGTCGAGGCGTGGCACGACCCCTATCAGAAACGCGTTCTCGCGGTAGAATTTGAACCGAACCAAGCCCCGATGGCGGACGGAGATCATGTGCTGGATATTCTGGCGGCCCATCCCGGCACCGCCGCTTTCGTCTGCAAAAAGCTGATCCGGCGCTTGTTGGTGGATGACCCGGACCCCGCGATGATCGACCGGGTGGCGCAGGTGTTTCTGGCCACATCGGACGCACCCGATCAGATTGCCCAGGTGATCCGGGCGATCGTGGATGATCCGCTGTTCATGGAAACCCCGCCGTCAAAACTTCGGCGGCCATTCGAGTTTCTAGCAGGGCTGTACCGGGCGACGGGGGCGAATGTGAAAGCGCCTGAAATGGCGTTTGATTGGCAATTGTCGCGGGCGGGGTGGCATCAGCATACCTATGGGCCACCAACCGGGCATCCGGACCGCGCGTCAAGGTGGAGCTCGGCATCAACGATGAACCGCTATGTGGATCTCGCGTTCTTTGCCCATGACGATTGGTTTGGTTGCACAGATACCTCGCTGGCGGCGAAAACCCCGGCCGAGGCAGCAAGCTTTGAGGCATTTTCCGACCATTGGGTGACCAAGCTGCGCGGGCCGGATGCGCCCGATTTGTTGCCCGAATTGCTGGAAGCGTTCGGGGTGCAGGATATCACCAGCCCGATGGATATGTCGCCCGAAGATCGGCAAGGGGTGGCGGCAATGGTGGTGGCGTTTGCGGCGATGACGCCCCAGTTCATGTTGCGATAGGAAGGGGTTAATCATGGGCGAACCAACCTTAGTGGTGGTGTTTCTGCGCGGCGGGGCCGATGGGCTGGCCCTTGTCAGCCCGACATCGGACCCCGAATTCATTGCCGCCCGGCCCGAAGAGTTGCGTGTTCTGCGTAAGGGGGATGCGGCCGGGCATGTCATCAAGCAGCAGATCGCCGATGTGGATTTTCGGTTTCACGGCGCGGCGGGCGCGTTGTCGGAACTGTATAACGCGGGCGATTTGTCATTGATCCATGCGTCGGGGTTGACCGAAGCGACACGCAGCCATTTTGACGCCGAAGCGCGGATCGAACGGGCGGCCAATTCTGCCGACGCCGGGGGCTGGCTCGGCCGCTGGTTGAAGACCATTCCCGCAGGTGGCGAACTGCCTGCGCTGGCGGTTGGCACCACGCTGCCCGGTGCGCTGGACGGGCATGACGCGGCAGTGGCGGAAGAGCTGGGCAATTTGATCTTGGCAGGTGGGCATTGGCTGGCCCCAGCGCTGCGACAGCGCTTGCAACAGGGCTTTGGCGCGCATGGGCCGGTTGATACGTCGATGCGGCAGTTGCTGGATTTGTCGCAGATGCTGTCGGGGCGGATTTGGTCGGAACGTGAGGGGGCCGCGAAACCCTATGTGGCGGATGTGATGTATCCGGCGGATAATCCGATGAACGCAGCCTTGATGACGATTGCGCAGACGTTGAAGCTGGGGATGGGCACGCGGGTGGCGACAGTAGATGTGCCGGGGTGGGATACGCATGTGCGCCAGGCGGGTGATTTCAATGATCAGGTGCGCTGGTTGTCGGATGGGCTGATGGCGTTCTGGCGCGATCTGGGGCCGCTGCAGCAAGACACATCCGTGGTGGTGATGAGCGAATTTGGCCGCAGGTTGCGGTCTAATGCGTCAGGCGGCACGGATCATGGTCGCGGCAACGTGATGATGGTTCTGGGGCCGCAAGCAAAGGGTGGCCGGATGCTGGGCAATTGGCCGGGGCTGACCAACGAGGTGCTGGAAGAAGGCGCCGATCTGGCGGTGACGACGGATTACCGCGCCGTTCTGGCAGAGCTGATGACAGGGCACATGAAGGCGGGCGATCTTGGCACCGTGTTCCCCGAATTTGTGATGCCGCAGCCGTTGGGGTTGTGGGGGTAGGTCGCCCTACCCCCACAACCATACCTACACTGGATCAGCGATCACGTCCTGGCGTTGTTGGCCAAGACCCGCGATGCCAAGTTCAACAACCTCACCGGGCTTAAGGAAACGCGGCGGCTTCATGCCCAGACCGACGCCGGGGGGCGTTCCGGTCGAGATCACATCGCCCGGATGCAGCGTCATGAATTGTGACAGGTAGCTGACCAGATAGGCCACACCGTAGACCATGGTGGTGGTCGATCCGTTCTGCATCTTTGTGCCGTTGACCGTCAGCCACATGGCAAGGTTTTGCGGATCAGCCACCTCATCACGGGTGACCAACCACGGCCCAAGTTGGCCGAAGTTGTCACACGACTTGCCCTTGGTCCACTGGCCAGAGCGTTCGAGTTGGAAGGCGCGTTCTGAGACGTCGTTGGCCACGGCATAGCCTGCGACATAGTTCAGCGCGTCAGCTTCAGACACATATTTGGCCTTTGTGCCGATGATGACGGCCAGTTCCACCTCCCAATCCGTCTTCTCAGAGGTGCGCGGGATGATGATCGGATCATTCGGGCCGCAGATGGCCGAGGTGGCTTTCATAAAGATAATCGGTTCCGGCGGCACTTTGGCCCCGGTTTCAGCCGCATGATCGGAATAGTTCATGCCAATGCTGATCAGTTTTCCGGTGCCGCCAACACAGGCGCCTAGCCGCGTCGACGTCGGTACCAGTGGCAGCGACATCGGATCAACTGCGCGAATTGCGGCCAGACCAGCATCCGACAAAACTGCACCGGCAATATCGGGCACCACGCCGGACAGATCGCGCATGCTGCCATCAGCGGCAAGCAGCCCAGGTTTTTCTGCCCCAAGGGGGCCGTGCCGCAGTAGTTTCATCTGTCAAATCCTTCAGGTCAGAGTCCAGCCGCCGTCGATGATGTGGGCGACGCCCGTTGTGTAACTTGATTTGTCACTGGCAAGATAGACTGCAAGTGATGCAATCTCTTCGGCTTTGCCAATGCGGCCAATCGGTTGCCGGGCGATGAACGCCTTCTTTGCCGCCTCGTAATCGCCCGTGGCGCGCAACCGTTCTTCCAGGCTGGGGCTTTCAACAGTGCCGGGGCAGATCGCGTTGCAGCGGATGCCGCGCGTTATGTAATCGGCGGCCAGCGCCTTGGTCAGCCCGATAACGCCTGCCTTCGTGGCCCCGTAGACAAACCGGTTGGGCGCGGCGATGGTTGACCCCACTGCCGAGGCCATGTTGATGATGCTGCCGCCCCCTTGCGCCAACATGCCGGGCAAAAACGCGCGGCACATACGGAACATCGCCGTCATGTTCAGATCAACACTAAAGGCCCATTCTTCATCGGTGCACTCAAGGATGGTGCCAGCGGCGACATAGCCCGCGCAGTTGAACAGCGCATCGACACGGCCAGCAGCGGCCACTGCTGCGGCAATGCTGGCCGGATCGCGCACGTTCAAAATCCGCGTCTCGATGCCCTCATCGGCCAGACTGGCCAGCGTGCCCTCATTCACGTCGGTAGCGATTACGTGCGCGCCTTCGCGGGCCATGGCGATGGCCGAGGCGCGACCGATGCCCTGCCCGGCCGCAGTCACCAGTGCGCGTTTGCCTTGCATTCGTCCCATCGGATATCCTTTCAAACCCGCGCCAGCAGCGCGTCTATTTCTGCCCGTGATGGCATCGATGGTGCCGTGCCGGGCCGCGTAACCGATATGCCTGCAGTCGCACAGCCAAAGCGGATAGCGTCGATCACCGGCTGGCCTTCCGACAGGGCGACCGCAAAACCGCCGTTGAACGCGTCACCTGCCCCTGTGGTTTCGACCACCGGTCCGGCGCTGATCACCGGCACATGCACTGATCGTGTGCGGTCGCGGTACAGCGCGCCATTTGCACCCAGCGTGATGATCACCGTGCCGACACCTTTGGCGAGCAGCGCATCGGCGGCGGCTTCCGCCTGTAGTATCGAGGTGACAGGTAGACCGGTCAGCGCCTCGGCCTCAGTCTCATTCGGGGTAATAAAATCGCAGAGCGCCAAGACGTCAGCGGCCAGTGCGGCAGCCGGGGCCGGATTCAGGATGGTGGTAACACCAGCGGCGCGGGCGATTTTCAGCGCATGATGTGCGGCGGGAATCGGTTGTTCCAACTGCGTGACAAAGACAGCGGCGCTTTCGATAAGGCCGCGGGCACCGTCAACATCGGCGATGGAGACACGGCCCGCTGCACCGGGGGCGACGATGATGGCGTTGTTGCCAGTCGCCTCTTCGATGAAGATGTAGGCGGCACCTGTGTAGCTGTCGTCGTCTATGGTAACCTCGGGGTGGACGCCCGCTTTTGCCCAGGTGGCTTGGGCGATGTCAGCGAATGCATCACGGCCCAACCGGGTGATGAAATGGGTTTTTCCGCCAGCCATTGCGGCAGCGACGGCCTGGTTTGACCCTTTGCCGCCGGGGCCGAGCACGAAGGATTTGCCAAGGATGGTTTCACCCATTTTTGGCTGGCGTTCAGCGCGGTAGGCCGTATCGGCAACAAAAATGCCAAGGATGACGATTGGTTTCATTTTGCATCATCCGGCGGAATGACACCCTTGCGGAAGATGAAACAGCCGTAAAACCGCCGCTCACCCGTCTGGATCACCGCATAGGCTTTGCGGGCCCGGTCGTAAAATTCAAACCGCTCGATGCTGATCATCGCGCGCGGGCGACCTTCGGCGGCGTCGATGGCGACTTGCACCTCGGCTTGCACGGGCTCGATGCGTTTGGGATCACCGACAACCTCCATCCGGCCTGCAAAATCATCAACGAATGTGTCCAGCGGGAAAACGGAAAGCACCGCCTCGGCCGCTTGGGCGCAGGTCAGGTTATCCATGCGCAGAAGGTCACCCAGCACGGTTTCACGCGCAATGCTGTCTGACGGAAAGTTGGTGTCGGCAATCACCAGAGTATCGCCGTGACCCATGGCACGCAGGGCATACAGCACCTCGGCATTGAGGCGGTTATCGAGGCCTTTAAGCACGTCCGTCCTCCGTCTGTTGGGTTCGGGCTGTTGGCCCACAGTTTCTTACTTACTGAAATGCGTCCGCAGGGCGCTGGCAAGCACATGCGCTAGTGCGGCATGGGTTTTTTCATCATAGTGAATTCCGTCAATTGGTGACACCGCGATATGCGCGCCTGCATCGACGAAAGCGACATTCACGCGGGCGGCGGCTTTGGCGATGGCAACGGCCAGCCCCTGCGATTTGGCTTCGCCACCTTCGAACATTTCGGCCAGCGGACCCGTTTCGAGTATCGGTGGCGGGGCGACCAGCAGAATGTCGGGGTTACCGCCGTCTGGTCCGCAGGCAAAAGTGCGGATCACCGCGATAAGCCGTTCCAGCGATAAGGCGATGTCGGTGGCATTGACCGAAAACCGCCCCTTCAGATCATTGGTGCCTAGCATCATGATAACGAGGTCGATGGGTTTGTGCGACTCCAGCAGTGACGGCAGAATGGTCAGGCCGTTTCTGTGTTCGCCCTCGATCGGGTCATCATGCACGGTGGTACGGCCGGGGTGGCCCTCCTCGATCACGTGCCAATCGGGGCCGAGGTGGTTTGCCATCAGTGCGGGCCAGCGTGTGGCGCGATCAAACCGGCCCGAGGCACCCAGATCGGGAATCGGCGGCGTTCCGTGCGTGTTGCTATCGCCAAAGCAAAGCACAGTGCGGGTCATTGGATGCGGTCCCCGCTGGCGGCGTCGAACAGATGGACGAAGCCCTTACGCGGCGCAAGATGCACATCATCGCCCGCCTTGAAGGCGTGGCGTTCGCGGAACACGGCGACCAGATCATGATTGCCGGCCCGCAGCACGACATGAGTTTCCGACCCGGTGGGTTCCACCACAGCAACTTTTGCCGCAATGCCATCGTCGGCAAGATCAAGATGCTCCGGGCGGATACCGAAGATCACTTTCTGGCCATCTGTCAGCCCCGGATAATCGGGCATCGCAACGACAATACCGGCGGTCAGAATAGCCGGGCCCGTCAAGGTTTGATGCACCACGCCTTCGATCAGGTTCATCGACGGTGATCCGATGAAACCAGCAACGAAGGTATTTGCCGGCGCATCATACAGATCAAGCGGCGCGCCAACCTGCGCGATATGGCCATCGCGCATCACCACGATGCGGTCGGCCATGGTCATCGCCTCGATCTGGTCATGCGTTACATAGACGGTGGTGGTGCCCAGCCGCTGGTGCAATTCACGAATTTCCGCCCGCATCTGCACCCGCAGTTTGGCATCGAGGTTGGAGAGCGGCTCGTCGAACAGAAACACCGCCGGATCGCGCACGATGGCACGGCCCATGGCGACACGCTGACGCTGGCCGCCAGACAGTTCGCGCGGGTAGCGGGCAAGATACGGCGTCAGGCCCAAAATATCGGCGGCGCGTTTGACGCGTGTATCAACCTCGGCCTTATCCATCCGCGCCATTTTCAGCGCGAAACCCATATTCGAGGCCACGGTTTTGTGCGGATAAAGCGCGTAGTTCTGGAACACCATCGCGATGTTACGCTCTGCCGGTGGCAGGTTGTTCACCACACGGTCGCCAATACTGATGGTGCCGGAGGTGATGCCTTCCAGCCCCGCGATCATCCGCAGCAAAGTGGATTTACCGCAACCGGACGGGCCGACAAGCACGACGAACTGGCCATCTTCGATATCAACACTCACCCCGTGAACAACCTGTTGCGCACCATAAGCCTTGCGCAGATCGCGGATGTGGACTTCGGCCATACTTCCCCCAAACATACCGTATCTGCCAATCAGGTGCTGTCCCCATCGGCCGTTGTTTCGCGGAATCGTAACCCAGCGAAATGCCGCTGTCCATCATCTAAGCATACTAACATGTTAGATGCTTGACTTGCGCAAACAAGGCTGAGAAGCTTTGGTATGTCTGGCATGTGCCGGACCCGGATGTGGGGATCTATGCGGCATCAAAAGCCCGAAAGGGCACAGCGCGCCTCAACGCCGGACCGCAGTCATTAGCGGAACATCAAAGGGAGGTCGTTGATGAAAGTAGAGCTTTACAATCAGGTGGTGCGGGCAGGATTGACCCGCCGTCGCCTGCTGCAAGGGGTGGCCAGCGTCGGTGGTGCGGCAGCTCTTGGCAGCTTTGGCATGCGCCCGGCATTTGCCGAGGCCCACGGCAATGTTCGCGCCGAAATTCTGAAAATTCCGGGTGTTGGTGCGGGGTCGCCGACTGATGCTGATTGGCAGAAGGTCGGCGAAATGACGCTGGACGCCACCAAGGCCAACGTCACCGAGGGTGAATTTGCCGGGGTTGAACTGACGTTCTTTGGCATCAACAACAACGGGCTGCATAACATCCTGTTCCGCGGTCTGCTGAAGGGCTGGGAAACCTATACAGGTGCCAAGATCAACTGGATCGACCTTGCACAAGCCGACTACAACCCGCGCTTGCAGCAAAGCATCGCAACCGGCACAGTCGATTTCGACATTCTGGCTATGGGCTCACCGCTGGAGGGTGATACGGCAGGCAAAGGCCTGCTCGATGAAATGCCCGACTGGGTCAAAACCCAGATCGAGATGGACGACTACGTTAGCTATCTGAAGGCGCCTGTTGGCACATGGGATGGCAAAACCTATCGCATCTCTATCGACGGTGACTGCCACACCTTTGCCTACCGCAAAGACTATTTCGGCGAAGGGGCCATTGGCGGCGCCGAAGTGCCAAAGACTTGGCAGCAGGTAAATGCCGTGTCGAAATCCCTTGCTGGCCAGACCGATCCGCTGACCGGGCAAGCCGCACATGGCTATCTTGACCCGCTAAAGGGTTGGGGCGGCTTTGGTTTCTACTTCCTGGAAAACCGCGCTGCGGCCTATGCAAAACACCCGGCCGATCCGGCTTGGCTGTTTGATCCGGAAACGATGAAGCCACGTGTCAACAACCCGGCTTGGGTGCAGGCGATCCAAGATGTGATGGATCTGATCGCAACCCCCGGTGCCTACCCTGCCGACCAGATAAACGCTGATCCCGGCACCACAGCATTCTCGCAGTTCCTGGCTGGCACTGGGTCGATGCTGATGTGGTGGGGTGACGTTGGATCAAACGCCCGCACTTCGGATACGTCAGTTGTGGGCGATGTGATTGGCTTTGGCATCAACCCCGGTTCGGACCGCGTCTACAACTCCGCAACCAGCGCTTGGGAAGACACCTATAACGAGGCACCCAACATGGCTTACCTCGGCTGGGGTGTTTACGTGACCAACCGCGTTTCTGCGGATGAGAAAAAGCGCAAGGCGGCGTGGTCTGCGGCGGCGCATCTGGGCGGCAAGGATCTGTCGCTGTGGATGTCGGCCTATCCGTCCGGCTTCCAACCCTACCGCGCCTCGCACTTCCAGTACGAAGAATGGGAAGCAGCGGGTTATGACCGCGCGTTCGTCGAAGACTATCTTGGATCGAACGCCGACAGCTACAACCACCCCAATGCGGCGATTGAGCCGCGCATTCCCGGCATCTTCCAATACTATTCGGTGGCCGAGGATGAATTGGCCAAGGGTTACGGCGGGCAATACAAATCGGCACAAGAAACCGCCGATGCCATTGCCGCCGCCTGGGAAAAGATCACCGACCAGATCGGGCGTGACAGCCAGATCGCGCTTTACAAAGCGTCGCTGGGGATGTGATCCGACAAGCACTCAGTGCGGGCAACCGCGCCGGTGCCAGCTTATCAACAATGGACGGCGCGCGGGGTTCTGCGCGCCGTTTTCCGTTGGGTCTGTGCGGGCAGCGATGCCCCCTTCCCACCGCGCAATCCGCCAGCTAACATGTCAGTTATGAGCAGCGGTGATCTTCTTCACGTCGTGACCAACGACAACATTTCGGCCACCCGGTGGCGCGTCGGGCAAGGCCTGATGTGGGGCTCGGCCGGTTTGCTGGTTTTGATCGCGCTCCTGCAAACCCTGCACGCAATGGGCAAGTACGATTTCGGTTTCGCAAACTGGCGGCCCACCCTCTATGCCTACATTTTCTGGGCGATCTGCCTGTGTTGGGGCCAGGTTCTGACGCGGGGCGAGCAGGGCAAACGCGTGTTGTTCGTGCTGCCCGCCGTGATGTTCGTGCTGTCCTTGGCGATACTGCCGCTGATCTTTGGCCTTGGCATCGCGTTTTCGGATTGGAACCTCGCCTCGCCCACTGGCCGCAAGTTCAACGGGCTGACCAACCTGCGCCAGATGTGGGTTGACCCGTTCTACTGGAACGCGCTGACCAACATGATCTGGTACACGCTGGCAATCATCGTCGAATATGCCATCGCCTTTGGCCTGGCCTTGCTGCTGAACGCGCAAATCAGGGCGCGAAAGTTCTTTCGCGTGGCATTCCTGATGCCGCTGATGCTGTCGCCCGTGGCGGTCAGCTGGATGATCGGCAAATCGATGATGGAGGTGCGGTTCGGCCCCTTGGCCCGGCTTGCACGCACTTTGGGATGGGATGACCCGTCGTTCTTTGGATCACCCGAAATCGCCCGCTTCATCATCATGGCAATGGATGCCTGGACGTTCATCCCGTTCATGATGATCATGATCCTTGCCGGGCTTCAGGCCATCCCGAAAGAGCTGCAAGAGGCGGCCAAGGTCGACGGCGCGAATGGCTGGCGCGGCTTTTGGGAAGTCACCTTCCCGCTGATGCTGCCAGTGTCGATCACCGCGATCCTGATCCGGATCATCTTCAAGCTGAAGCTGGCCGATATCATCATCAACGTAACCTCCGGCGGGCCAGCGGGTGCGACGGACAGCGTCACCAGCTTCATCTACCGCGAATACCGCGACAGATCGAACGTCGGCTACGGCACCATGCTGGCGATGGTCTATCTGGTGATCATCATCATCGGCATGACCATCCTGATGAAGGTCGCTGATCGCTGGATGCGGCCGAGGTATTGATGACAGACCAGATTTTTCACGACGCCCCGTCTGACCTCAGCCACCGCGCCAAATGGTGGAGCGGGCGCATCGCGATCTATGCCGTGCTGATCCTGTGGGCGATCATCTGCCTGTTCCCGATTTACTGGACGCTGACCACATCGTTCAAGATGGCACCCGACGTGATGAAGGGAAACATGATCCCGTGGGTGGATTACACGCCGAAGTGGCTCGGCTGGAAATCAATGGGTCTGTCACCCGATACCATCGGATCAGACTCCACCGTGCGGGAAGAGTTTTTCAAGCGGTTCACCAACTCGCTGATCGCCTCCATTGTGTCGTCGGTGCTGGCGGTCATTCTGGGCACGTTGGCGGCCTACGGGCTGTCACGGTTTTCGTATAAATTCGGCTATATGCGAAATTCCGACATTTCGTTCTTCTTCCTTAGCCAGCTGATCTTGCCACCGGTGGTTCTGGCCTTGCCCTTCTTGGTTTTGTACAAGGAGTTGGCGCTGCTGGACACCCGGATCGGCCTGATCCTGCTCTATACCCTGTCAGTGCTGCCCATCGTCATCTGGATCATGCGCGATCAATTCGCGGGCATCCCGACTGAACTGGAAGAGGCGGCACTGGTGGACGGCCTGTCAATCTGGGGCGCGTTCTTGACGATCATCCTGCCGATTGCCTTGCCCGGCATGGTGGCGGCAATGATCCTGTCGCTGGTGCTGACGTGGAATGAGTATTTCTTCGCCGCGCTGCTGACCTCCACGCAAGCCAAGACCCTGCCGGTGATGGTGGCCAGCCAGACCGGCAGTCAGGGCATATCATGGTGGTCGATGGCGGCGCTGTCTTTTGCCGCGATCCTACCGCTGATCGTGATTGGTATCGTGCTGGAGCGCTTCATCATCAAGGGCATGGCTGCGGGGGCGGTGAAGTAGACCGTGGCTGCGCGGCGGGGGGCGGGACGTGCTTAAAGGAATAGATCAGCGGCTGTCGGCCGAAATTGTGCATGCTCTGATGCTGATGGGGCACGGCGACGATCTGGTGATCTGCGACGTGAACCATCCCGCCGCCAGCATTGCCGCAAAGACGACGTATGGCCGGCTGATTGATATGGCGGGTTGCGACATTCCGACGGGCGCCGCTGCGATCCTGACGCTGATGCCGCTGGATACCTTCGTTCCCGCTCCAGTGACGCGGATGCAGGTGGTCGGTGATCCGGCGGCACAGATGCCGATCTTTGGCCGCATGCAGGCCGTGATTGACCGGGCCGAAGGTCGCGCCGTGCAGATGCAGGCAGTGGAACGATTTGCGTTTTATGCGGCAGCCGAACGGGCATTCTGCATCATCCGCACATCGGATTCCGGGCCGTATGGCTGCTTCATTCTGAAAAAAGGCGTCGTGGATTTACCGACCTTGTGATGGTGGTTACCTCTGATGCCTCCGGCGGGGATATTTTCGAACAGAAGAAGCGCGTTTTAGTCCGGGATGCTCAGGTCTGCCGCGATGTCTTTCGTTGCCTCGTACAACCGGCGAAACAGCGGGTATTGCCGGGTGTAGGCGGCGTGCTTTGTGGCGTGGATGGTTTCAACTGGAGGGTTCCATGTCGCCATGTCACCGGGATTTGATTGGCCGATGGCAAGTGACGCGAGGAACGCGTTACCAAAGGATGCGCCGGTGACAACTTTGCACAAAGTCTGATCAAGGCCGGTCAGATCGGATGTCGCCTGCAGCCATGGCCGATTTTTGGTGCCACCGCCCACGGCCAACACCCGGCGGGGTGCGGCCCCGGCCTCAGCATAGGTATCGGTGATGTGGCGGGTGGCGGATGCGATGCCTTCAATGGCAGCCCGGTACAGATCACCGCGCGTATGCGTCAAGTTCAGGCCAAAAAACGCGCCCTTGGCGTTCGGGTCATGGATCGGCGTGCGTTCGCCCGAGAAATACGGCAGGCAGATCAGCCCCTTGGCACCGGGGGGTGACACCATCGCTTCTTCAGTCAAGGTGGCAAAGGCTGTATCGCTGGGCAGATCACGGGCAAACTGATCGCGCATCCAATGGGTCAGCGTGCCAGACGTCGCCAGCCCCGCCATTGCGGAAAATTGGCCGGGGAACAGCCACGGCGCTTGCCACAGCCGGGGTTCTTTTGGGCGCGTGGCAGTGAGGGCGATGATGAAGATGGTGGACCCATACATCATCATCATATCGCCTGGTTCGGCGACGCCGACGGATACCGCCTCGGCAGCCGCATCAATCGTGCCGCAGGTTACTGGCGTGCCAACCGCAAGGCCAGTCTCAGCCGCCGCTGCCGCCGTGACATGGCCCGCGATCTCAGTAGACCACATCAGGCGCGGCAACTGATCGCGCGAACAGATATCGCCCAGATCAAAGCACCAATCCTGTGCCGCGAAATCGTACAGCGGGCTGAAATTGGCGGCGGTGTAATGGTCGATGACATAGTCGCCGGTCAGCCGGAATGTCAGATAGCTGGTCGAGGTCACCACCCGCGCGGTTTTGGCCCACAGGTCAGGATGGTTGCGCCGCAGCCACAGGATTTTCGGCCCAACCGACTGCGAGGTCAGCGCGTTGCCACAACGCGCCAGGATCAAGTCCGCGCCGATGTCGGCGTTCAGATCGTCAATCTCAACCTGCGCGCGGGTATCGACACCGTACAGCACCCCGTTCATCAGCGGCTTTCCCAGCGCATCAACCGGCAACATGCACGGCCCGATGGCCGAAGCTGCAACGGCGACAATAGCCTTCGGATCAACGCCACTTTCCGCCAGCAGCGCCCGCGTGACGCGCACGAAATCGCCCCACCAGTCTTCCTCCGCACGGTGTTCGGCCCAACCGGCACGCGGCACGATCATCTTGTGCGGACACGCCGCCTGCGCCACGATATTGCCCGCAGCGTCCACCAGAACGCCCTTCGTTTCATAGGTGCCGACGTCAACGCCAAGCGTGTAAGCCATGCCCTACCCCCGGTTCAGGTTCATGCCCACCGGGATGCGGTCTAGGGCTGCAAGGCACAGCCGCGTCAGCCCTTCAAGATCGCCCAGATCGCAGCATTCCACTGCTGAATGTGAATGCCGCATCGGAAATCCGATATCAATCGCAGCAACGCCCTGCCCCACCAGTTGCACATAAGACAAGTCCGTCAGCACGCCAACTTGGGCAGATCGTTGCAGCGATAACCCTTCGGCAGCAGCGGCATCTTCCATCAGCGCAACCATGGCCGGGTGCGGGATTGTACCATTCAAAGTGCCGCGCCCGTGGAACGAATACAGGCTGATCCCCGGCCCGCCGCCCAGCATCATCTCGCCGCGCGTCGCCATATCAGGGGTATCGCAAGCCAGCATCAGATCAATCTGAATGGCTATGTCCGGTTGCAGAACCTGTGCTGCAACTTGACCCCCGCGCAGATTAAACTCCTCTTGCACTGTCCAGACCAGATGCACAGTGGGCCCATCGCGCAATGCCGCTTGCGCCACCGCCAACGCGCGCGCCACTTCAATCAGCACGGCACAGCCCGCGCGGTCATCCACCGAGGTACCGGCGATGCGCGCCCCTGCCAGCGGCAAGACACGCGGCGCGTAAACGATCGGCGTGCCGATCCGCACGCCTGCCGCCTCAACCGCCGCTTTTGATCCGTGGCCAGTGTCGATCAAAATCTCGGGCGCGGTCAGCACTTTATACTTCTCATCCTGCCCGGTCGCATGATGCGCCTTGTTCATGATGATGCCCGGCACGTCGCGCCCTACACCCACGCAGCACAGCACCGCCTGCGCCGCCATCGCGCGTTCCGACACACCGCCCATGCGTTCAACGCGGATCAGGCCATCAGCCTCGATCCGGCGTACGAAAAAACCAAGTTGATCCATATGGGTAAACAGCATCACCGAAGGGCGATCATCCCGCCCAACAAAACTGGCGATCAGGTTGCCCATGCGGTCAGTCCGCGTGCCGACACCCACCGCCTCCAGCCGCGCGCGGATCACCGTCGCCACACGTTCTTCGTGACCAGACAGACCCGGTGTCAGCATCAATTCCGTCAGATCAGAGCGCAGACGATCCTGCATCACGCCCCCCTTATGCTGCGCACGCGCGCCATGAAATCCATGGCGCGGTCGGGATCAACCGTGTTCCAGGTATGGCCATCGACCTTCAAGGCGGAGCCGACAATGCACCCATCCGCCACCCGCAGCACATCGGCAATGGTGGCGTGCTTGACGCCGGTGTTGGCCAGCACGGGTATATCGGGCAACACGGCCTTGACCGCCTCAAGATCGGCCATCTTCGCGGCCTCGCCGGTGATCTGCCCCGACACCAGCACTGCGTCTGGAATAGACGAAAACACCGCCGACCGCGCCCGATCCGGCAAAGCACGGCGATCAAGGCTATCGGCAAACTCGGCGCTGACATTGTACAGCATCGCGAGGTCCCCCCGCCCCAGCCGCCCGCGATAGCGCAAAGCTGCCCCTGCGTCCGGCGTCCAAGGCCCCATGTCGCTGGCATAGGTGCCGGTAAAAATCTCGCGCACAAACGCAGCACCAGTGGCTGCGGCAAGGGCCACAGAACTAATCGGATCCCACAGCACATTAACGCCAAACGGCACGGTGATTTCACCCCGCAGTTGGCCGATCACATAGGCCATAGTGGCAGTCGACGCGGTATCGACCTTAAACTCGTAGGGACGGTCGTTTTCGTTGCCGAACATCAGCGCATCGAACCCAGCCGCCTGCAATGCCCGCAGATCAGCCCGTGCGCCTCGGATCAACCCATCCAGCCCGGCATCGGCGTCATAAAGCGGCGTGCCCGGCAGCGCGCCAAGATGCACCATGGCGATAACCGGCTTGCCCGACCCAAACACGCGCTTGAAATTGCCCAACTCCGTCCCCCCGTTTTCGCCCGGCGCAGTCACGTAACGGATGCGCGTCGCAATGAATCATACTAGCATGTTAGCCACCATGGAGGACCACATGCAATTGAAGACACGACATTGGGACAGGACAGGCAACGGCGGGCTAACCTTCACCGAACTGGGGTTTGGCGCGGCACCGCTTGGCAATCTGTACCGGGCAATTTCCGAGGATGACGCGCAAGCGACGTTGCACCGCGCGTGGGATGCGGGCGTGCGGTACTTCGATACTGCCCCGCTTTACGGCCTTGGCCTGTCGGAAACCCGGCTGAACACTTTTCTGCGCGGCAAACGGCGGGATGATTATGTGCTGTCGACCAAAATCGGGCGGCTGTTTCGGCTGCCCGTTGCGGGCGAAGACCGCGACTGCATCGGCAAGTTTTTCGACGTACCCGCGCGCAAGGAAATTTACGATTACAGCTATGATGGCGTCATGCGGTCAGTCGAATTTTCGCTGGAACGGCTGGGTTTAGACCGCATTGATATCCTGCTGGCGCATGATCTGGATGTGTTCAACCACAAATCCCAAACCGTGCTGGATGCCAAACTGGCCGAGTTTATGTCCGGCGGTTACCGCGCGCTTTTGGCCTTGCGACAGGCGGGGGTGATCAAAGCCTTCGGTGCGGGCATCAACGAATGGCAGCCCTGCCAGTGGATGACTGAACGCGGCGATTTCGATCTGTTCCTGTTGGCGGGCCGTTACACCCTGCTGGAACAAGAGGCGCTGTTATCGTTCCTGCCGTTGGCCACCGAACGGGGCATCGGCATCATCGTCGGCGGGCCATATAACTCGGGTGTTCTGGCCACCGGGCCAAAGCCGGGGGCGTTCTACAATTACGATCCCGCCCCGCCGCATATTCTGTCCCGCGTCGCCAGGATCGAGGCGGTCTGCAAGGCCCACAACGTGCGGTTGGTGGACGCAGCCTTCCAGTTTCCGCTGTGCCACCCGGCGGTGGTTTCGGTGATCCCCGGCGGTCAAGGCGTGGCCGAGGTTGATGCCAATGTCATCGCTGCAAACGCCGTGATCCCGCCCGCCCTGTGGTCTGATTTGAAACTGGAAGGGCTGCTGCACCCCGACGCCCCCGTCAGCACCTAGACCGAACTAGCGCGGCGCGAACAACTCGGGCAGTTCGCGCACCAGCGGTTCCAATATCAGGATCAATTGCCGCAAATGGTATTGCGTGGCGGCCCGAGCCGCATCCGGATCATGCGCCTCTAACGCCTCGATAATCGCGTGATGTTCGCGCAACGTCGCCTGAACCCGCCCCGGCGCTGGCAAAACCAACTGCCGCGCACGGTTCACATGCACCCAACTGGTTTCCGACAGCGCGGCCAGTCTGCGAAAGCCGGTGAAGGATAAAATCAACTCGTGCATCTGCGCGTCCAGCTGGTGAAAGCCCTTGAAATCACCATCCGCCACCAACGCCTCTTGCACCCGCAAGTTACGGCGCAGTTGCACCAACTGATCTTCGGTAATGCTGCGCGCCACCAGATCAATCGCCGCCACCTCCAACGCCTCCCGCAGAAACGCGCCTTCGCGAATCTCGTCCATCGAAAACCGCGCCACAAACGTGCCCGCTTGCGGCACCACATCCACCAACGCTTCGGCAGCAAGCCGCGCCACCGCTTCGGCAACCGGCGATCGCGATACGCCCAGTTCGGCACAGATCTCGGGTTTGCGCAGAATTTCACCGGGCCGAAAGGTCAGCGTCAGGATGGCATCTTTCAGCGACAGATAAACCTTTTGCGCCAATGAGCCTGCAAACCCCTCCAGTGGTCGCAGTGGGCGGCGCGGCTGGTTTTCCTCTTGCGGCTGGGGGCTGGCAGCTTGTAGCATGCTAACATGTTAGCTCGGGCAAGCGCCCTGTCAAGCTGAAGCCCGGCCCATGGCCCTTTGGCCCTATCTGGTTGAAACACACATGACAACTGATCACGCCCCGACGATTCGCCTGCATACCAACGACAATGTTATCATTGCGCTAAAGGATCTTGCGCCGGGCAACATAGTGCCGGGTTTGGATGCGCCGCTTTTGCAACCGATCCCACGCGGGCACAAAATTGCCGTGCAACCGATTGCAACCGGAGCGTGTGTTATTCGCTATGGACAAATTATTGGGGTTGCAACCGATGACATCGCGGCGGGCGACCATGTGCATGTCCATAACCTCGGCATGGGCGCACATGATCAGGATTATGCGTTTTCAACCGATCTGCGCCCCCTGCCTGTTGTCACTGAGCCGCGGCATTTCATGGGCTATCACCGCGCGGATGGTTCAGTTGGCACCCGCAACTACTTGGGAATATTGACATCTGTCAACTGCTCCGGCTCCGTCGCCCGCTTCATTGCTGAGGCCTGTGACCGTGATGGCTGGCTCGCCCAATTCCCTAATGTCGATGGCGTTGTGCCAATAGTTCATGGCACTGGCTGCGGCATGTCCGGCAAGGACGAAGGCTACGACACCCTGTTCCGCACCCTGCAAGGTTATGCCCGCAACCCCAACTTCGGTGGCATTCTTTTAGTTGGCCTCGGCTGCGAAGTCCTTCAAATCCCTGATCTTATTGGCGCGGGCCGGATGCGGGCCGATGGCAATTTCCGCTATATGACCATCCAGCAAACCGGTGGCACACGGCGCACGATAGATCGCGGTGTGTCCCTTCTGCGCGAAATGGCCGCGGTGGCGAATACATCCGTCCGTGCGCCCGCAGGCCTTGAGCACCTGATGATCGGCATGCAATGCGGCGGCTCGGATGGCTATTCCGGCATCACTGCGAACCCGGCGTTGGGGGCGGCGTCCGATCTGCTGGTCGCGCATGGCGGCACCACGATTCTGTCGGAAACGCCCGAAATCTACGGTGCCGAACATCTGCTGACCCGCCGCGCCGTGACACCCGAAGTTGGCGCAAAAATCGTCGAACGCATTCGTTGGTGGGAAGAGTACACTTCACGCAATGGTGGAGAGATGGACAATAACCCCTCGCCCGGCAACAAAAAAGGCGGCCTGACCACCATTCTGGAAAAATCTCTGGGGGCAGTGGCGAAGGGTGGCACTGCGCCATTGACCCAGGTTTACAAATTCGCCGAGCCGGTCACCGAACGCGGCTTCGTCTACATGGACAGCCCCGGCTACGACCCCTGCTCTGTCACCGGCCAAATCGCCTCCGGTGCCAACCTGATCGCCTTTACCACCGGGCGCGGGTCCGTGTCCGGCTATAAACCGACCCCCTGCATCAAACTCGCCACCAACACCGAGATGTACGACCGCATGGCCGAAGACATGGATATCAACTGCGGCGACATCATTTCGGACGGCGTGTCGCTAGAGGAAAAAGGCCGCGAAATTTTCGAGCTGTTCCTGCGCATCGCCTCCGGCACAGAAACCAAAAGCGAAGCGCTGGGGTTCGGCGGCGCGGAGTTCGTGCCTTGGCAGATGGGGGCTGTGATGTAATGAAAAAGGGGCGCCAAATGGCGCCCTTTTTTAGTACATCTATCGACCCAATTCTCCGACACAACTTCTTGTTCTAAAGAGTTTAATTCGTTTCTATCAGGCAAAGTCTCTTAGGCTGCTGGTCGAACAAGTCTACCATCTTCCAAGGAAAAAGTGCCGTCACCGTTGTCGTTTGCCCAAAGGTTGCTGTCAGTCGTGTACTCAACAGTCCCTTTTGCAGTTCCTAGCTCGCGGCTGATGAGCCTAACGGATAGAAAATTTGTCCGTTCGATCAGAACCAACGTATTTCCGGCATCGTCTTCACAAAGGAACCGAGCGGTTTCTTCTAACATAATGATACTCCCAGCTTAATTGTCAACTACACCCACTCGTCCCGCCACAGGTATTGCATTTCATGCATGTCCCATTCCGCACCAGCGTGTAGTTACCGCATTCGCCGCACGGATCGCCTTCATAGCCCTGCATCTTGGCTTTCACCCGCAGGTCCATCGGCACGGTTCCCGTCGCAAGCGCTGTCGCCCCCGCCGTGTAGGTGGTTTCCGGCACCAGCATACTTAGCGTCGCCACCGGGTCGAAGTTTCCGGCCAGCGCCGTGGCCCCCATGCCGCCCTGATGCACCACCAGCTCCTGCGGCACCCGCTTGCGCAGATAGCCGGTCGAACTGATCTGCTTCAGGAAGTTCAGCGAGGTGCTGCCCTCGGCCACTTCGGTGATGTTGCGCTTGCCCTCTTCTTCTCCACGCCCAAGGTCATCAAACGAGGTGCCGCCGGGTTTGACATGCGCCAGATCGGTACGGTCAAGGTAGCTGACCGCCAATTCGCGGAAGATGTAATCCAGGATCGAAGTCGCGTTCTTGATGCTGTCATTGCCCTGCACCATGCCGGCCGGTTCAAAACGGGTAAAGGTGAAGGCTTCGACAAATTCTTCAAGCGGAACACCGTATTGCAAGCCGACGCTCACCGCGATTGCGAAGTTGTTCATCATAGCGCGGAACCCCGCACCTTCCTTGTGCATGTCGATGAAAATCTCGCCCAAGGTGCCGTCTTTATACTCGCCGGTGCGCAAATACACCTTATGCCCGCCAACGATGGCCTTTTGCGTATAGCCCTTGCGCCGTTCGGGCAACTTTTCACGGTTCGACCGCACAATCTCCTTGATGATCACCCGCTCGACAATCTTCTCGGCCAGAACCATCGCCTTTTCGTGGTTGTTGCCATTGGCCAAAATCTCTTCGGCCTCATCGTCATCCTCGACCAGCGCCGATGCCAGCGGCTGGCTCAGCTTCGATCCGTCCCGGTACAGCGCATTCGCCTTGATCCCCAAAGACCAGCTCAGTTCATACGCCGCCAACGTTTCTTCAATCGTCGCGGTGTTCGGCATGTTGATGGTTTTCGAAATCGCACCCGAGATAAACGACTGCGCCGCTGCCATCATGTAAATATGCGCATCGACCGACAGATAGCGCTTGCCGGTTTTACCACACGGATTGGCGCAATCGAAGACGCTGTAGTGTTCCGGCTTCAGGAAGGGCGCGTTTTCAAGCGTCATGGTGCCGCAAACATGGTCATTCGCCGCATCAATCTGTGCTTTGGTAAAGCCGAGATGGCGCAGCAGATCAAAGGTCGGATCGGCCAGCTTTTCGGCAGGAATCCCCAAGGTGCCCTTGCAGAAATCCTCGCCAAGCGTCCATTGGTTGAACACGAAGCGAATGTCGAAGGCCGAAGGCAGAGCCGCTTCAATCTTTTCCAACTCACGCGCGCCAAAGCCATGGCCAATCAGCGAGGTGGTGTTGATGCCGGGGCAGTTGCCGATCGACCCATGGCCAACCGCATGCGCAACGATTTCGGCCGATTGCGCGGCACCGTACCCCAGCTTTTCCAACGCCGCAGGCACCGACTGGTTGATGATCTTGAAATATCCACCACCCGCCAGTTTCTTGAATTTCACCAGCGCAAAGTCAGGCTCGATGCCCGTGGTATCGCAATCCATCACCAAACCGATGGTGCCGGTCGGCGCAATCACCGTGGTTTGCGCGTTGCGGTAGCCATGCTTTTCACCCAAGCTCAACGCCTCATCCCAAGCCGATTTGGCAAGCGAAACAAGGGTTTGGTCCGGGCAGTTCGCGTGATCCAGCGCCACTGGGTTAACATTAACCCCTTCGTAACCGCTGGTCTTCGAATACGCCGCCGCCCGATGATTGCGGATCACCCGCAGCATATGGTCGGCATTGCGGGCATGACCGGGGAACGCCCCCAATTCACGCGCCATTTCGGCAGAGGTCGCATAAGAAACGCCCGTCATCAGCGCCGTCAGCGCGCCGCACAAAGCCCGCCCTTCCGCACTGTCGTAACCAAAGCCCATGTTCATCAGCAAACCGCCGATGTTCGCATAACCCAGCCCCAAGGTGCGGAAATCATACGATCTTTGGGCAATTTCCTTCGACGGAAACTGCGCCATCATCACCGAAATTTCCAGCGTCACTGTCCAAAGCCGGGTGGCATGCATATAGGCAGCACTGTCAAACTTGCCGTCACGGTAAAAGTTCAGCAGGTTCATCGACGCCAGATTGCAAGCGGTATCATCAAGGAACATGTATTCCGAACACGGGTTTGATCCCCGGATCGCGCCATCTTCCGGGCAGGTGTGCCAAGCATTGACCGTGTCATGAAACTGGATGCCCGGGTCGGCGCAGGCCCAGGCAGCATGACCAACCTGATCCCACAACTCCTTGGCCTTGATGGTTTTTGCTACCTTGCCATCGGTCCGCCGGATCAACGCCCAATCGGCATCATCCTTGACCGCCTGCAGGAACGCATCGGTCACCCGCACCGAATTGTTCGAATTCTGGCCCGAGACAGAAATATACGCCTCCGAATCCCAATCGGTATCGTAAACTGGGAATTCGATGCTGCTGAACCCCTGCCGCGCATATTGCAGCACTCGGTTGATATAGGTTTCCGGGATCATCACCTTTTTCGCACCGCGAATGGCCACTTTCAGCGCATCGTTCTTGGCCGGATCAGTTGCATCGGCAATCGAGCCATCCCAACCCTTGATCGCGCCAAAAATCTCGTTCAGCTTGGCTTCGTGCATTTTCGAGCCAGCGACCAAAGACGCAACTTTCTGCTCTTCGATCACCTTCCAGTTGATGAATGCCTCAATATCCGGGTGATCCATGTCGATGATCACCATCTTGGCCGCCCGCCGCGTCGTGCCACCCGACTTGATAGCGCCAGCCGCCCGGTCGCCGATCTTCAGGAACCCCATCAGCCCCGATGACTTGCCGCCGCCCGACAGCTTTTCCCCCGCCCCGCGCAGCGAGGAAAAGTTTGTGCCGGTGCCAGAGCCGTATTTGAACAGCCGCGCCTCACGCACCCACAGATCCATGATGCCGCCATCGCCGACCAGATCATCCTTCACCGACTGGATGAAACACGCGTGCGGCTGCGGATGCTCATAGGCAGAATCCGATTTGGTCAGCACACCCGACTGATAATCCACATAATAGTGCCCCTGCGACGGCCCATCGATGCCATACGCCCAATGCAGCCCGGTATTGAACCACTGCGGGCTGTTTGGTGCCGCCATCTGCCGCGCCAGCATGAAACGCATTTCATCATAATAGGCCCGCGCATCGGCCTCAGTGGTGAAGTAGCCGCCCTTCCAGCCCCAATAGGCCCAAGCGCCCGCCAGACGGTCGAACACTTGCTTCGCCGACGTCTCACCAACAATCCGCTGATCTTGCGGCAGTTCGGCCAAAGCAGCTTCATCCGGGACTGACCGCCACAGGAATTCGGGCACGCCCTTTTCCTTCACGCGCTTCAAGGCCGCCGGAACACCGGCTTTGCGGAAATACTTCTGCGCCAACACGTCAGAGGCAACCTGGCTCCATCCTTGGGGCACTTCTACCGCTTCATTGCGGAAAACGATGGTGCCATCAGGATTACGGATCTCTGAAACAGTCGTTGAAAAACCGATCTCGCCATAGGCGCCGGTTTCCGCAGTCGTAAACTTGCGCTCGATTTTCATGTGCCCCGTCTCCATTGTTGCGGCCGGTTTATTGCCCGGTCCGATAGTTTTTTTCATACTGTGGTCGTGGCAGAGCAAGGCCGACAAATATCCTGCGCCCAAACTGCATTCGCAGAACAGACGGCAGCACCTTTCCAGGCGCGCATTGATTTTGATCTTCCCCCGCCCCCGGCGACCACTACATCTGGTGTCCCGCCAGACAACTTCGTCAATTTGTCGTATTTCGAAACCGTGATCAACGAATTTATTAGCATCTCTGACAAGTTTTTTGTCTTGACGGCCAACCGAACTTACGTCCGCTGCTACACCCACCAAATCCGTTGACCCTGGACAAACCATCCCACCCCATGTGGACATCCCTGTGGGGCAAACCGGGATAAGCCCTAAATCTTGCGGCAATCCGCACAGTTGGATCAGGGCGTTCACAAAACGGATCAATGGTCGCCCGCCCGCACCGAGTGATTCTATCGCGCGGCAAACTGCTTTTGGTTGATCAGGCCGATTCCAGTGCCGACCAAAGCCACTGCCCCAGCACGGCAAAAGTCAGTGGCTCAGAAAACACAATCGCCCCGAACTCAAGGCAAAAAATCAGCGTCAGGAACGAAAAACTGGTCATTGACTACCGGATAAGCGGACCCAAAACCAAAGCTGCCCAGTCGGTCCTTTCGGGGGCGTCGCCGGCCTTTTGAAACATGGCGCAGATCGGCCATCAGTCCCTTTCCGCCGAAACGGCGTCAAGCCGTGGCCCATGCCTGCTATTGCGTTGACCGAGCCCGTAACTTTGGCCAGATTGTCGGGGTTGGGGCCGGACGAACCGTGCCCCGCGTCGGTTGTATCAGGTTAGGGAAGGATCGTTACATGAGCCTCGTCTCCACATTGGCCAAAGTGGCCATCGGCATTGCGGTCGCCAAAGGCGTCAGCCATCTTGCGAAGAACGGATTGGGCGGCGGCCAATCGGGAGGCACCGCCGGGCGTGGCACGCCAATGGGCGATACGTTTTCCCCCAAAACTGGCGGTGCGGGTGGCGGCCTGTCGGATATGATGGGTGATATTCTGGGCGGCGGTCGCGGCAACGCAGGCACCGGCTCAACCCGGTCAGGTGGCGGCTTGGGTGGCATGTTCGACCAAATGCCCGAAGCCGCGACCAAGAAATCATCCACCAAAAACTCACGCGCCAACGCGCCGACCAGCATCGAAGACTTGCTTGGCGGCGGCTCTACTGGTCGCGCATCAGGTGGCGGCAGCTTGGGTGACCTGCTGGGCGGCATGCTTGGCGGCGCATCGGCTGGCGCCAGAACAACCGCAGGCACCTCCCCACAAGGCGGTGGCGGTTTGGGCGATTTGCTGGGTGCGGTTCTGGGTGGTGCAGCCGTTGGCGGTGCCAGCGGCGGCGGGCTTGGCGATATGTTGAACAAAGCCCTAACCGGCAAAGGCAAAACGTTGGAAGAACCCAACCATGCGCAGGAACTGGCGGCAGGTCTGATGCTGAAAGTCATGATCCAAGCGATAAAATCCGACGCCCAGCTGGACGAGGATGAAAAGAAAAAGCTGATGAGCTCGCTTGGCGAGACGACTCAAGCAGAAATGAAATTCGTCAACGCCGAACTGGCCGCCCCGGTTGATATCGAAGGCCTCGCCCGACAAATCCCGCAGGGGATGGAGGCACAGGCCTACATGATGTCGCTGATGGCGATCAACCTCGATAACCAGAACGAAGCGCAATATCTGCATGCCTTCGCACAGGCGCTGGAGTTAGAGAAAGATCAAGTCAACGCGATTCACGATCACGTGCAGGCCCCACGCCTGTACAGCTGATGCACAGGGGGTGTACGGCAGGTGCATCCCCGAATTAGGCGTCAAAGGGGGTCGGCCAGTCCGGCCCCTTTTAGCATTGCCCACCCCGCGCTGCGTTGATAGCAGAGGGACCAACCGACTGTCCCGAAAGGCCAGAAAATTGGAAAACCTGCGCGGCATCGTCCTGATGATAGCGTCAATGGCAGGCTTTGCCATCGAGGATATGTTCATCAAATGGGCCGCAGCAGACGTGCCCACCGGCCAGATTTTACTGCTGATATCTGTCTTCGGCACGCCGGTTTTCGCTGCTCTCGCATGGCGGCAAGGTGCCAGCTTTTGGGCCAGCACCGCCCTACACCCCGCCGTCATCTGGCGCAACGCGGGCGAGATGATCGGCACTGCAGGCTTCGTCACCGCATTGGCCCTAACCCCCCTCACCAGTGCCACCGCAATCTTCCAGGCCACCCCGCTGGCCGTCACTTTAGGAGCGGCGGTTTTCCTTGGTGAAACCGTCGGTTGGCGGCGCTGGACCGCGATTCTGGTCGGCTTTTGCGGTGTCATCCTGATCATCCGCCCCGGCTTGGATGGGTTTAATATCAATTCCTTATGGTCCGTTCTTGCAGTGATTGGCCTGTCAATACGCGATGTCGCCACACGGCGCATTCCCAAGACCATTTCCACCATGCAACTTGCGGCATGGGGCTTTTGCGCCGTTGGTATTTTAGGGGCCGGAATGCTCGCATTGTCCGGCGGCGCTGTCTGGTTGACGGGCCCACAGACCGGCTACATCACAGGCGCGCTCACCTTCGGCATCGCCGCTTACTGGGCCATCATCCAAGCCACCCGGCTGGGCGAGATGTCCGTCATCACCCCATTCCGCTACTCCCGCCTGGTCTTCGCCCTCATCATCGGTGCCGTCGTGTTCGCCGAACGTCCCGACGCCATCACTCTGTTCGGTGCTGCATTAATCATCGGATCAGGCCTCTACACCTTCGCCCGCGAACAGTTCCGCAAGCGCGCCCTTTCCATGACCGCCCCATCACGTTAAACAGCCGTCAAATTCGCCCCAGCAAAGGTTTCCTCCATGAGCACGATCATCGACATTCACGCCCGCGAAATCCTTGACAGCCGGGGCAACCCGACCGTCGAGGTTGATGTTTATCTGGAAAGCGGTGCCATGGGCCGCGCCGCCGTGCCCTCGGGTGCCTCCACCGGCGCACATGAGGCTAATGAGCGCCGCGATGGCGATAAAAAGCGCTACATGGGCAAGGGCGTGCTGGAGGCTGTGGCCGCCGTAAATGGCGAAATTGCTGAAGAAATCGTCGGTTTTGACGCCACTGAACAAGTCGGCATCGACCGCACGATGATCGAAATGGACGGCACGCCGAACAAATCGCGCCTAGGGGCCAACGCCATTCTTGGCGTCTCCTTGGCAGTCGCCAAAGCCGCCGCCGAATTCACCGGCCAACCCTTGTTCCGTTATGTCGGTGGCACTTCGGCCCGCATGTTGCCAGTGCCGATGATGAACATCATTAACGGCGGCGAACATGCTGATAACCCGATTGATATTCAGGAATTCATGATCATGCCGGTGGGCGCGGAAAACATCCGCGAGGCTGTTCGCATGGGGTCGGAGGTGTTCCACACCCTGAAGAAAGAACTGCAAGCCGCAGGCCATAACACCGGTATTGGCGATGAAGGCGGCTTCGCACCCAACCTTAGCTCTGCCCGTGACGCCCTTGATTTCATTCTGAAATCCATTGAAAAGGCAGGCTATCGCCCCGGCGAAGATATCTATCTGGCGCTGGATTGCGCCGCCACCGAATATTTCAAAGGTGGCAAGTACGAAATGAAGGGCGAAGGCAAGTCGCTGTCCGTCGAACAGAATGTCGATTTTCTGGCAGGTCTTGCCACGGATTACCCGATCATCAGCATCGAAGACGGTTGTTCCGAAGATGATTGGGCCGGTTGGAAACTGCTGACCGAACGCCTTGGCGACAAGATCCAACTGGTCGGTGACGATCTGTTCGTGACCAACCCCAAGCGTCTGGCCGAAGGCATTGCAAAGGGTTGCGCCAACTCGATGCTGGTCAAGGTCAACCAGATTGGCACCTTGACGGAAACCCTGCAAGCCGTCGATATGGCACACCGCGCCCGCTATACCAACGTGATGAGCCACCGGTCGGGCGAGACGGAAGATGCCACCATTGCCGATCTGGCGGTTGCCACCAACTGTGGCCAGATCAAAACCGGCTCGCTGTCACGGTCGGACCGGTTGGCGAAGTACAACCAATTGATCCGCATCGAGGAAATGCTGGGTGAAACCGGCGAATATGCTGGCCGCAGCATCCTGAAACGCTAAATTTCCAGCGCCGAAGGGCTGCGCCAACCGCGCGGCCCTTTTCAATCCAGCGCCACCTTGAATTCCTGCAGCGTATTGCCGCCGTCCACCACGATCATCTGCCCGGTCAGGTAACTCGCCTCCTCCGACGCCAGAAACACCGCGACGTGGCCAATCTCATCCGGTCGCCCCGCCCGCCCCACTGGCGTATAGCGCCCCGCCGTCACCTCTTTGGGGGAACTGGACCCGGTTTCAATCCACCCCGGCCCAATGCAATTGACGGTAATCCCATACGGCCCGTTCTCAATCGCCATCACTCGCGCCATGCCCAGCAACCCCGCCTTCGCCGTCGCATAGGTGCCCGACCCGGCAATTCCCACCAATGGCCCGGTCACCGATGACATATGCACCACCCGGCCATACTTCCGCTTGATCATCCCCGGCAGCACCGCCCGCGTCACCATGAACGCCGAGGTCAGGTTGATGCCAATGCCAAACGCAAACGCCTCATCCGTAGTCTGCGCCAGCGTCGCACGTTTCGATTTCTTGCCGGTCTGCACCATGCCCGCATTGTTGACCAGAATATCAATTGGCCCCAATGTCTTAGCCACACTAGCGACCAGCCCCTGAACCTGATCAGCATCCGTCAAATCCGCCGTCGCCGCAAAGCAGCCATCGCCCAACTCGCCCAGCCGATCAAAGATCCGCCCGGTGGTCGACGTAATCGCCACCCGCGCCCCAGCCACCCGCAGCAGCCGCGCCGTGGCAAAGCCGATCCCATCCGCCGCACCCGCCCCAGTGATCAGCGCCACGCGCCCCTGAACTCCCGCCATCGCCTTGCCCTATCTGTTGATTTGCGTCAGCCTAGCTGAGTTAACCCCAGCTGGGAACGGCTTCGCTATGTGGCCGCCAGCGGGCTTCGAACAGGCCAAACCGGGCTTTGACATGCCGCCCAAACCGCAGAAATAACCGCACCATGGATCACAAAGATTTCGTCGCCGCTCTGCCACCCGATCTGAAAACCACCCTCACCGCCAAATCTGACCGCCATGGCCTCACCCACCTTGCAGGTCACGCCGCGCTGATCCTGATGCTGGCCACGCTGATCGCCACCAAACTGCCCGGCTGGTGGCTGCTGCTCCCCCTCCAAGGCGCCGCAATCATCTTCCTGTTCACGCTTGAACATGAGGCCACCCACAAAACCCCGTTCGCCAACGCCCGACTGAACGAGTGGGCTGGTCGCATCTGCGGCTTCCTAATCCTGCTGCCGTTCGAATGGTTTCGCTACTTTCATCTAGGTCATCACCGCTGGACCAACATCGAAGGCCGCGATCCTGAACTGCTAGCCCCCAAGCCTGAAACCCGGGCTGCATGGGCCTGGCACGTGTCCGGCCTGCCCTACTGGCTATCGCAAATCCGCCTGATCGCCCGCATTGCCGTAGGCGGAGGCGCAACCGACTATCTGCCCACAACGGCCCTACCCCGCATCCGGCGCGAGGTTTTGCTGATGCTGGTCGGCTACGCCCTCGCCGCCGCCTCGCTGTTCTGGACCAGCACCTTATTCTGGGTCTGGCTGCTGCCCGTCCTGCTGGGTCAACCCGCCCTGCGCCTGTATCTGCTGGCCGAACACGGCGATTGCCCGACGGTCGCCAACATGTTCGAAAACACCCGGACTACCTTTACTACCAGGATCGTTCGCTTTCTGGCATGGAACATGCCCTACCATACCGAGCATCACGTCTACCCCGCCGTCCCCTTCCATCAACTGCCAACTCTGCACGCGCTGATGAAGGCAGAACTGCGCGTCACCGCCGATGGCTACGCCGCTTTCACCAAAGACTATCTGGCGCGGCGGCGCTGATGTTCCCTGCAATGTACCCGACACAAGTTTGAATTGGCACTTCCCGCGCGCTGGGTATAATCCACCCGCATGAACACTCCCGCACCCAAGAACGAAGACAGCCTGCGCGGCTTCGGCTTCGCCCTGACCGCCTATCTGCTGTGGGGTTTCTTGCCGCTGTTCATGAAGGCGCTGGCCCATATATCGCCCGCCGAAGTTATCGCACACCGCGTCATCTGGTCGATCCCGATCGCAGGCGCAGTGCTATGGGTAACCGGGCGCTACGGCGATCTGGGGGTCGCATTGCGCACCCCCAAGATGTTGCTGATGGCAGCGGCGACGGCGGCGTTGATCACCGTCAACTGGGGCATCTATGTCTGGTCTATCGGTGCCGGGCATGCGTTGGATGCGGCTTTGGGATATTACATCAACCCACTGTTCTCGGTGTTTCTGGGTGCGGTCCTGTTGGGCGAACGGCTGTCACGCGCGCAAATGGCGGCGATTGCCTTGGCAGCGCTCGCCGTTGCAGTACTGACCTATGACGCAGGAAAACTGCCCATCGTCGCACTCGGGCTGACTGTCACTTGGGGCATCTATGCCTATTTGAAGAAGTCCCTGCCCATCGGTCCCAATCAAGGCTTTTTTCTTGAAATACTGCTGCTGCTGGCCCCGGCGCTTGGCTATGTCGGCTGGTTGGCTGCGCAAGGGCAAAGCCATTTCATCGCAGGCAACACTACCGATACCATCCTGCTGTTGGCCTGTGGTCTGGTCACCGCGGTACCACTGATGATCTATGCCAACGGGGCCAAATTGCTGCGCCTTTCGACCATCGGCATCATGCAGTATATCGCCCCAACGATGATCTTTCTGACGGCAGTATTCATCTTCGATGAACCCTTCGGGCAGGCCCAAATGGTCGCCTTTCCAATGATTTGGGCGGCATTGCTCATGTACACAACTTCGATGATTACCCAAGCACGGGCGGCAAGCCGAGGCCGCATTACTCCCCCGGTCGGCTGATCTGGCCGCCACCAACCGCCCCCGCAACGCCGGTTGTCGATGGGCATGATGTTGGTAGACCCCGCGCCACGCGAACTGCCAGATAGGCAAACGCCTGCGCCTCTAGCATATCGCCGTTCAGGCCCACAGCTTCAATCGGGTTCACCGGGCACGGCAGACATTGTGCCAACATCTCCATCAGCGTCGCATTATGCCGCCCGCCGCCCGTGACCAGAACTTGAGTCACAGGAAGTGGAAAATGCTCCACACCGCGCGCAACTGCCCGCGCCGCAGCATAGGTCAATGTCGCCGCCGCATCCGCAGGTTCCAGCGCTGTAACAGCCTCAAGCAGCCCTTGAAAATCGTTCCGGTCCAATGACTTCGGCGGCATCTTGAAGAAATATGGATGGCGAAGGAACGTGTCGATCATCGCCTGATCCGGCACACCCTGTGCCGCCAATTTGCCGCCCTCATCCTGCGCCAGACCAAAACGCGCCAGCGTCAGATCATTCACCGGTGCATTGGCAGGCCCGGTATCAAACGCCAATAGCGCGCCGGGTGCCTCCGGTAGGGCATGGCGCGGGTCGATCCACGTCAGATTCCCCACCCCGCCCAAATTCAAAATCGCTAACGGCGCCTCAGCCCCGATATGCTTGGCACAGGCGAAATGATAAAACGGTGCCAGCGGCGCACCCTGCCCGCCCAGTTGCACGTCGGAGGTGCGAAAGTCCCAGACCACCGGCTTGCCCAGAACCTCGGCCAGCACTGCACCCGATCCCACCTGATGCGTCCGCCGCCGCCCCGGATCATGCGCCAGCGTCTGGCCATGAAAGCCAATGACCTCCGCCCCCGAAAACCGCGACAGCACTTCGGCATGCGCGGTTTCCACCACCTCTGCCGCCGCTTCAACCCCCGCATCCCCCGGCCACGCCCCCAGTGCCGCCCGCAAAGTTGCGCGTTCCGCCTCGGTATAGGGGCGGTATTCCGTTGCACCAAACTCAATAATCCGCGTCCCGTCAGTCAACACCATCGCCGCATCAACCCCGTCAAGCGATGTGCCAGACATCGCCCCCAACGCCCAGATCGCCCCCGTCTTCAACATGACTTCCCCTCGGCCCCCACCCCCGCTATACGCGAGGCGTCCACCCTTAAAGCACGAGACGACAATGACCTACCATGCAAAATCCGACTTCATGCGCGTGATGATGGAGCGCGGCTTTCTGGCCGATTGCACCGATTATCAGGCATTGGATGACGCGTTGGTCAAGGGCATTGTGCCGGGCTATATCGGTTTTGATGCCACGGCGAAGTCGCTGCATGTGGGCTCCCTGATTCAGATCATGATGCTGCGCTGGCTGCAAAAATGCGGCGGTAGGCCGATTGTCCTGATGGGGGGCGGGACCACCAAGGTTGGCGATCCGTCGTTTCGCGCGGAAGAACGCCCACTGCTGACCAACGCCCAGATTGATGACAACATTGCCGGCATCAAACGCGCCTTCGCGCCCTATGTCAGCTTTGGCGAAGGCACGCGCGACGCAATCATGGTCAACAACGCCGAGTGGCTGGATGATCTGAATTACCTCACCTTCCTGCGTGATATCGGCAAGCATTTCTCGGTCAACCGGATGCTGTCGTTCGAATCCGTCAAATCCCGGCTCGACCGCGAACAATCGTTGTCGTTCCTGGAATTCAACTACATGATCCTGCAAGCCTATGATTTCCTGGAGCTTAACCGCCGCTACGGTTGCCTGCTGCAGATGGGCGGCTCTGATCAATGGGGCAACATCGTCAACGGCGTCGACCTGACCCGCCGCGTGATCGGCGGCGAGGTGTTCGGCCTGACCACCCACCTTCTGACCACCTCTGATGGCAAGAAGATGGGCAAATCGGCGGGCGGTGCCATCTGGCTGAACGCCGACATGCTAAGCCCGTACGAATTCTGGCAATACTGGCGCAACACCACTGACGCCGATGTTGGCCGGTTCCTGAAGCTCTACACCGAACTGCCAATCGACGACTGCAACCGCCTGGGTGCCCTAGGCGGATCAGACATCAACGCTGCGAAAATTGTGCTGGCGAACGAAGTCACCACCCTGCTGCATGGTGCCGAAGCTACAAAAACCGCCGAAGCAACAGCGCGCGAGGTGTTCGAAAAAGGCGGCGTCGGTAACGATCTGCCGACGCTTCATCTGACTGTCGCCGATGTAACCGATGGCATCACCGTGGCGCAGTTGTTCGTCCGCGCCGGACTGGTCGGTTCAGGCAAAGACGCCAAGCGCCTTATCCTCGAAGGCGGTGCCCGCCTGAACGACGAGCTTGTGCTGGACGCGGGCCAAAAGATCGGCGCGGGTGAATTGATCGACCCGGTAAAACTGACTGCCGGTCGCAAACGTCACGCGCTGGTGGTGCTGGAATAGGCCAACGTCAGCGACGCCTAACCCAAGCCGCTTTCTTCTGTTCACAAATATCCCGGGGGGTGCGGGGGGCTGGCCCCCCGCTGTTTGGCGTGGTGCGGGGGGCTGGCCCCCCGCTGTTTGGCGTGGTGCCGGGGGGCTGGCCCCCGCCCTTCCTTCTACTCCGCCACCGTCACCGTCGCCATGCGGTCAGGCTCGGTCACTTCACCGTTGCCGCCCTCGCCCTTCTTGATCGCATCCACCACGTCCATACCGGAAATAACCCGGCCAACGATGGTATATTGCCCATCCAAATGCGGTGCTGGCGCGAACATGATGAAGAACTGCGAGTTCGCCGAATCCGGGTCTTGGCTGCGTGCCATGCCAATCACGCCGCGATCAAAGCTCAGTGATGAAAACTCGGCGGGAAGGTTCGGCATCTCGGATTGTCCCATCCCTGCCTCAGCCGAACCGCCTGCTTTGCCAAACTGAACATCACCAGTCTGCGCCATGAAGCCGTCAATGACGCGGTGGAACACCACATCGTCATAGGTTCCGGCCTTGGCCAGCGCCACAATCTGCGCCACGTGCTTTGGGGCCACTTCGGGCAGCAGATCAATCACGATGGTGCCAGTGGTGCTGCCAGCCACCTCGATCGCCAAATTCGGGCCGGGGCCATCCACCACGTCTTGGGCCGACACAGCCCCGGTGCTAAGCGCATACCCACCAAGCACGGCAAGCCCAGCGGCGAAAACGCCGACGGCGATAAACGATTTAGACATCGGCAGCCACCTTTACGGAAATCATCTTATCAGGGTTTGGCGCGGGCTCGCCCCGGGTGATCTTGTCGACAAATTCCATGCCCGCAATGACGCGGCCATAAACCGTGTATTGCCCGTTCAGGAAATGGTTATCCTTGAAATTGATGAAAAACTGCGAGTTTGCCGAATTTGGGTTCGATGACCGCGCCGCCCCAATCGTGCCCCGGTCATGCGGCAGCTTTGAAAACTCTGCTGGCACATCGGGCATATCAGACCCGCCGGTACCTGCCCGCTTCAAATTGAAATCCTTTGCCGAATTGCCGTTTTCCACATCGCCAGTCTGCGCCATGAAACCGTCGATCACCCGGTGAAACACCACGTTGTCGTATGCTCCGGCGCGGGCCAGCGTCTTCATCCGCTCAGCATGCTTGGGGGCCACATCAGCCAACAGCTGGATCACCACTTCGCCGTCTTTCAGCGCAATGATGATGGTGTTTTCGGGATCTTTGATATCGACCATGCCGGTCTCCTTTTTTGACGTTGGCGGGAACTTAATGCCCGATGGCCCGAAGGGAAAGGCCAAAGCGTATCATCGGTTGACCTCCGCGCATGGTTCGGTGAAACAAAGCCATCACCGATTGGGGGGAAAGACATCATGGCTTGGAAAACACTCGACGACATGGATGTGGCGGGCAAAACAGTGCTCGTGCGGGTTGATGTCAATGTGCCGATGGAAAACGGTCAGGTTACTGATGCCACGCGGATCGAAAAGATCGTACCGACAGTGCGGGATCTGACGGCCAAAGGCGCCAAGGTTGTCTTGCTTGCGCATTTTGGCCGCCCAAAGGGCAAGCCAGTGCCCGAGATGAGCCTGCGACTTGTGCTTCCAGCACTGGAAGCTGCCTTGGGTCATAGCGTTACCTTCATCGAACGGCCCAGCCGTGCCGCCATTGATGCCTTGCCCGCGACTGCCGTGGTGTTGGTAGAAAACACCCGCTTTTCGCCAATGGAAGAGGCGAACGATCCGCAAATGGCGGCATTTCTTGCATCACTCGGCGATCTTTTTTGCAATGATGCTTTTTCGGCGGCGCACCGCGCCCATGCGTCAACCGAAGGGGTCGCGCGATTGCTGCCCTCGTTCGCTGGCCGCTTGATGGCCGAAGAACTGGCAGCACTCGAAGCCGCCTTGGGCAATCCGCAGCGCCCGGTTGTGGCGGTGGTTGGGGGTGCGAAAGTTTCCACCAAGCTGGAACTGTTGGGCAATCTGGTCACCAAGGTCGACCATCTGATCATCGGCGGCGGCATGGCGAACACGTTCCTCGTGGCACAAGGTGTCGAAGTTGGCAAATCACTCGCCGAACGCGACATGGCCGCAACGGCTCTGGATATATTGGCCAAAGCCAAAGCAGCAGGCTGCACCATTCACCTACCCGTCGACATCGTTGTGGCGCGTGAATTCAAGGCCGGTGCCGCATCCGAAACCCTGCCCGTCAACGCTTGCCCCGCCGATGCGATGATCCTTGATGCTGGTCCTAAAACCGTAGCCGCCCTGACGGATGTTTTCGCCGCCTCCAAAACCCTGATCTGGAATGGCCCGCTTGGGGCGTTTGAAATTGAACCCTTCGATATGGCCACGAATGCTGCCGCTCTGGCGGCCGCCAAACTGACCCGCGCAGGCAAATTGATCTCTGTCGCAGGCGGTGGCGATACGGTCGCAGCCCTGAACCAAGCGGGCGCTGCTGACGATTTTACTTTCATTTCAACTGCTGGCGGTGCTTTCCTAGAATGGATGGAAGGCAAGACATTACCAGGCGTAGCTGCATTGATGGGATAACATATGGCAATATGGGCATTGGTCACCGGTGCATCCGAAGGCTTGGGGCGCGAATTTGCGACACTGGCGGCCAAAGATGGCTTCGATGTCATCCTGACCGCGCGTCAAACCGACAAGCTGGAAGCCCACGCCAAAGCGCTGCGCCGCGCCTATAATGTCGCCGTCGACGTCATGCCCGCCGACCTGTCCGACCCAGAAGAAGTCGAAGCACTTTGGCTGCGCGCCAGCAAGAACCGCCAGATCGGCATTCTGGTCAACAACGCTGGCCTTGGTCGCAATGGCGCATTCGCCGATCCCGACGGCTGGCCCCGCGAAGCCGCCTGCATTTCAGTCAACGTCGTTGCCGCCACCATCTTGATGAAACGCGCCGCCGCGCACATGAAGGCGCAAGGCACTGGCCGCATCCTGAACGTCGCCTCGGCAGCAGGCTTTCTGCCCGGGCCGAACATGGCAATCTACCACGCCAGCAAGGCCTATCTGCTAAGCCTGTCCGAAGCCGTCGCCGAAGAACTCGGGCCCTCCGGCGTCACTGTAACCGCCCTCTGCCCCGGTGCCACCGAAACCAATTTCTTCGTCGCCGACGACGCCGTAAAATCCACGATCCTCAGCCGCTTTCCACTGCCCTCCGCCGAAACCGTCGCCACCCTCGGCTGGGCCGCCATGACCAAAGGCCGCCGCGTCTACGTGCCCGGCATCCTGAACAAAGTCTTCACCTTCCTGCCGCGCATCAGCCCGCGCCGCGTGATGACCTTTACCACCGGCCAGTTCCTCAAACGCCGACGCTGATTTTGCCCTCCGTTAGCGCAACCAATATTGCCGGATGAACGCAGCCCTACTAAGGCCAAATCAACATCGTCCCATTTCGCAAGGAACCACCGAATGCGCGCGACAAAGGCTGTTCAAAAGATCCTCAGCAATTACGAAGGCGAAACGCCCGGCGTGAAGTCCAATCTGTGCCGCATCATGATGGAAGGCAAACTTTCCGGCACGGGCAAGCTGATCATCCTGCCTGTTGATCAAGGCTTTGAACACGGTGCCGCGCGCAGCTTTGCCGCCAACCCCGCCGCCTACGACCCGCATTATCACTACCAACTCGCCATCGACGCGGGCCTGAACGCCTACGCCGCCCCCTTGGGTATGTTGGAGGCGGGTGCAGACACTTTCGCCGGCCAGATCCCCACCATCCTGAAGGTCAATTCCGCCAACAGCCTGATGTCGGAAACCGCTGGCAAAAACCAAGCCATCACCGGGTCCGTCGACGATGCCCTGCGCCTTGGCTGTTCGGCCATTGGCTTCACCATCTATCCCGGCTCCGACGCCGCCTTGGAAATGTTCGAAGAGATTTCCGCCATGCGCCAGGAAGCCGCCGCCAAAGGCTTGGCCTCGGTCGTCTGGTCCTACCCGCGCGGCGAAGCCATCACCAAAGACGGCGAAACCGCTATTGATGTCGCCGCTTACGGCGCCCAAATCGCCGCGCTTCTGGGGGCCCACATCATCAAGATCAAGCTGTCCACCGACCACCTGATGCTGCCCGAAGCCAAAAAGGTCTACGAGGCGCAAAAGATCAACATCGCCACCCAGGCCGCCCGCGTCCGCCACTGCATGGAGGCATCTTTCGCCGGTCGCCGCATCGTCATCTTCTCGGGCGGCGCTGCCAAAGACACGGATTCCGTCTATGACGACGCCCGTGCCATCCGCGATGGCGGCGGTAACGGCTCTATCATCGGGCGCAATTCCTTCCAGCGCTCACGCCCCGATGCGCTGGCGATGCTGGCCAAGCTGGTCGATATCTACCAAGGGCGCGATTGAAGGTTGCGCCCCAGTAGCGTCTCACCACCCACGGCTGCATAAACATTCGATTCCGTCAAAAAATCGTGTGAATCCCGCAGTTTCGGGATTCACAAACACGATCCAGTGTGCAATGATTCGAATGCACGCTCCCATAAAACGAGGGGCGGACTGAGGCAAAAAGAATGAGCAACTCTCAAATGCGCCCGGCGATCGGTGGTATGTTTTATTACGTACTCGCCTTCACGCTGGGCGCTTATTTCACATTCGCTGCCGTGCAGGGCGACTATGGTCTGTTCCGCCGCGTGCAAATCTCGGCCGAGGCGCAAGACCTTATCGCCGAACGTGACCGGCTGGTTGCCGAACTGGCGCAGATCAAAAACCTGACTCACCGCATGTCCGACGCCTACCTTGATCTGGACCTTCTCGACCAACAGGCGCGCGACGTTCTGGGTTATGTCCGCGCCGACGAAATCGTCATCCGCTAAGCCTTTCTCACCAACAAAACCGGCAATTTCCCGCGCCCTCGCGGTGCAAATCTTTTGTCTCGCCCTTTAATCTCCGTTACACTATAGGTAGTTTAACACTGAACTACTTTAGTCATAGACGGGAGAATGCCCCCATGGCCGCACGGAAAACCGCCGAGAAATCAAACAATTCCAAAGAAGAGCTGTTGCATTACTACCGCCAAATGCTGCTGATCCGGCGATTCGAGGAAAAAGCGGGCCAACTCTATGGCATGGGTCTGATCGGTGGTTTCTGTCACCTTTATATCGGCCAAGAAGCTGTCGTTGTGGGGCTGGAAGCTGCCGCCAAAGATGGCGACAAGCGACTGACCTCGTACCGCGATCACGGCCATATGCTGGCCTGCGGCATGGATCCGAACGGTGTGATGGCCGAATTGACCGGGCGTAGCGGCGGCTACTCCAGAGGCAAGGGCGGCTCCATGCACATGTTCTCGAAGGAAAAGAACTTCTACGGCGGCCACGGCATCGTTGGCGCGCAAGTGCCCCTAGGCGCGGGCCTTGCTTTCGCCGACAAATACCTTGGCAATGACAATGTCACTTTCACCTATTTCGGCGATGGCGCTGCCAACCAAGGCCAAGTCTATGAGACGTATAACATGGCCGAACTCTGGAACCTGCCCGTCGTTTTCGTCATCGAAAACAACCAATACGCCATGGGCACCTCGGTCAAACGCTCGACCAAGTCCCCCTCATTGTGGGAACGTGGTGCGGCCTATGGCATCAAGGGCGAAGCAGTCGATGGCATGGATGTTCTTGCTGTCAAAGCTGCTGGCGAAAAGGCGGTTGCGGCCTGCCGCGCCGGTCAAGGCCCGTATATCTTGGAAATGATGACCTACCGCTACCGTGGCCATTCCATGTCCGACCCCGCAAAATACCGTACCCGGGAAGAGGTCGACAAGATGCGCAGCGAAAAAGACGCCATCGAACACGTGCGCGATCTGCTGTTGCAGGGCGGACTTGCCAGCGACGAAGACCTGAAGGCCATCGACAAAGACATCAAGGCCGTGGTCAACGCCTCTGCCGAATTTGCCAAAGACAGCCCAGAGCCGGACCTATCCGAGCTTTGGACAGACATCTACGCGTAAGGGGAACACAACATGGCAACGCAAATCCTGATGCCCGCCCTTTCGCCGACGATGGAAGAAGGCACGCTGGCCAAATGGCTGGTCAAAGAAGGCGACGTGGTAAAATCCGGTCAGATCCTGGCCGAAATTGAAACTGACAAAGCCACGATGGAATTTGAGGCCGTCGATGAAGGCATCGTCGGCAAAATTCTGGTCGCCGAAGGCACTGCCGGGGTCAAGGTCAACACCCCCATTGCGGTTCTGGTCGAAGCTGGCGAAAGCGCCGACGCGGCCCCTGCACCAGTGGCAGCGCCAGCAGCCGCAGCACCTGCCGCCGTTGCAGCCCCCGCCGCAGCAGTGACAGCAGCAGCACCGGTCGAGATCAAATCCGCCGCCTCGCCCGATTGGCCGGAAGGCACGGCGATGAAAACCATGACTGTCCGCGAGGCGTTGCGCGAAGCGATGGCCGAAGAAATGCGCGGCAATCCCAACGTCTTTCTCATGGGCGAAGAGGTTGGCGAATACCAGGGTGCCTACAAGATCAGCCAAGGCCTGCTGGATGAATTTGGCCCCAAACGCGTGGTTGATACCCCCATCACCGAACACGGCTTTGCCGGTATCGCCGTTGGCGCATCCTTCGGCGGCCTAAACCCTATCGTCGAATTCATGACCTTCAACTTCGCCATGCAGGCGATTGACCACATCATCAACTCGGCGGCAAAAACGCTGTACATGTCAGGCGGCCAAATGGGCAGCTCTATCGTGTTCCGTGGCCCGAACGGTGCTGCCGCCCGCGTTGGTGCCCAACACAGCCAGGATTATTCCGCATGGTACGCCCAAATTCCGGGTCTGAAAGTGGCGGTGCCCTATTCGGCATCCGATGCCAAAGGCCTGCTGAAACAAGCCATCCGCGATCCGAACCCGGTGATCTTCCTTGAAAATGAAATCCTCTACGGCAAGTCGTTCGACGTGCCGGTGCTGGATGATTTCACCATCCCCTTCGGCAAAGCCCGCATCTGGCGGACTGGCAGCGATGTCACCATCGTGTCCTTCGGCATCGGCATGACCTATGCTTTGGAGGCCGCAGAAAAACTCGCCGCCGAAGGCATCAGCGCCGAAGTGATCGACCTGCGCACCCTGCGCCCCATCGATTACGACACCGTGCTGGCGTCGGTGATGAAAACCAATCGCTGCGTCACGGTCGAAGAAGGCTGGCCCGTCGGTGCCATCGGCAACCACATCGGTGCCACCATCATGATGCGCGCTTTCGACTACCTCGACGCACCCGTGATCAACTGCACTGGCAAAGACGTGCCAATGCCCTATGCCGCCAACCTCGAAAAACACGCCTTGCTGACTACCGCCGAGGTGATCGCCGCCGTCAAATCCGTTTGTTACCGTTAATCATGCAAATGACTTACATGCCATGCCCCGACCTCTCACCAAAAGAATACTGTTTTGTAGGAAGGCAGTATTTTGAAGGCGAATTCACGCAGTTCTACCATGCTCATGTCTCAAAACACCGCCTTAGCAAAGAAAACGCACTTGCCTTGCTAAGAACTCTCGCTGCTCGGTTTTGGGGTAAAACAGGGATGGGAGCCGACCAAATTCTACAAAGCTTTTTGAATTCCCGTGGACGAATTCCACCCGCTGATTCTGCTTTGAAGTTACATTGTGAAAGTAACGAGCCGGGCGTTCTCAGAACCTATTGCGGGGGGAATACGCAAATTTGGTTAGATGAGGTCGTCTCTAAGGAACAATTTCGAGCAAACCGGGGGGAGAAATAATGTCTACACAAATCCTGATGCCAGCTCTTTCCCCCACGATGGAGGAAGGCACCCTCGCCAAATGGCTGGTGAAAGAGGGCGACGTTGTGAAATCCGGCCAGATTCTGGCCGAGATTGAAACCGACAAGGCCACGATGGAATTCGAGGCCGTCGATGAAGGCGTCATGGGCAAAATCCTGATTGCCGAAGGCACCGCAGGCGTCAAGGTCAACACCCCCATCGCGGTAATGCTGGAAGACGGCGAAAGCGCCGACGCAACCCCCGCCCCGGCAGCCAAAGCCGCAGCGCCCGTTGCAGCCGCAGCACCGGTTGCCGCCGCCGCCCCAGCCCCGGTTGCCACCGCCGCAGCAAAACCCGCCGGCACCCGCGTCTTTGCCTCCCCCCTCGCCCGCCGCATCGCCACGGAAAAGGGCTTGGACCTCACCAAACTCACCGGCTCCGGCCCGCACGGTCGCATCGTCAAAGCCGACGTCGAAGGTGCACAGGCGGCCCCGGTCGCGGCGGTTGCTGCCCCTCAAGCCGTAGCAACAACGGCACCACCTGCAATGGCAACCGGGCCATCAACAGAAACCGTGCTGAAAACCTATGCCGACCGCCCCTATACCGAAGTCGCCCTGAACGGCATGCGCAAGATCATTGCCGCGCGCCTCACTGAGGCCAAACAAACCGTGCCGCATTTCTACCTGCGCCGCGATATTGAACTCGACGCGCTGTTAGCGTTCCGCACGCAACTGAATGCAGGGCTCGAATCCCGCAGCGTCAAGCTGTCGGTGAATGACTTTGTGATCAAAGCCTGCGCATTGGCCTTACAGCAATGCCCGACGGCGAACGCGGTTTGGGCGGGCGACCGTGTGCTGCAATTCCAGAAATCCGACGTGGCAGTCGCCGTCGCCATCGAGGGCGGCTTGTTCACTCCGATTCTGAAAGACGCGGAATCCAAATCCCTGTCGGCCTTGTCGATCGAGATGAAAGACCTCGCCAAACGCGCCCGTGACCGCAAACTTGCCCCGCATGAATACCAAGGCGGCAGCTTTGCGATCTCGAACCTCGGGATGTTTGGCGTCGATAACTTCGATGCGATCATCAATCCGCCCCATGCCGCGATATTGGCCGTGGGCGCTGGCGTGCCAAAACCCGTGGTCAAGGCGGGTCAGGTGGTGGTGGCCAATGTGATGTCCGTCACCCTGTCGGTGGATCACCGGGTGATCGACGGGGCCTTGGGCGCGCAGCTTTTGCAGGCGATCAAGGACAATCTGGAAAACCCGATGGCGATGTTGGCGTAACTGCTGGCGTCAATTTAAAAAAGGCCCCGGAGTATCCTCCGGGGCCTTTTTCATTACATTGACCGTCGGGTGCGCATTCATTGCGTACCGCGCCGTATCAAATCTCGCCCGCGATCAACTGATCCATTGTCTGCGACGGCTGCGCACAGCCGGCCTCGCCAACCACCCGCGCCGGCACCCCGGCCACCGTCGTGTTATGCGGCACATCCTGCAGCACCACCGACCCGGCGGCGATCCGGCTGCAATACCCGACATGAATGTTGCCCAGAACCTTCGCCCCGGCCCCAATCATCACGCCGTCCCCAATCTTCGGATGCCGGTCGCCGTCCTCTTTGCCCGTGCCCCCCAGCGTCACCGAATGCAACATCGACACGTTGTCACCCACCACCGCCGTCTCGCCGATGACGATGGAATGCGCGTGGTCAATCATGATGCCTCGGCCAACAATCGCTGCCGGATGAATGTCCACGCCAAACACCTCAGACACCCGCATCTGCACAAAATACGCCAGATCGGTACGGCCATTCCGCCACAGCCAATGCCCCACGCGATACGCCTGAACCGCCTGATATCCCTTGAAAAACAAGATCGGCTGCAAGAACCGATGGCACGCCGGATCACGCTCGAACACCGCCATCAGATCCGCCCGCGCTGCCTGCCCCAATTCCGGGTCAACTGCATAAGCCTCGTCCGCAATCTCGCGCAAAATCTGCTCGCTCATCTCGCCCGAGGCCAGCTTCAGCGAAAATCGATACGCCAACGCCCGCTCCATCGACGAATGGTGCAGCAAACTCGAATGGATCAAGCCGCCCAAAAGCGGCTCCGCCTTAATCGCCTCCACCGCCTCGTCGCAAACGCGCCGCCAGACAGGATCAACCGATGAAAGTTTTACTTTTGTCTCAGCCATGGCGCACCTCCGTTGGCAACAACCTATCATATAGGATTTGCGGGTAGAAGACCAAGACGCGCCACGCGATTATTGTTCAGGCTCGACGCAGACCCAAATCACCAACCTGCGGCACACCAAGCGGTTTATCCACGCTCAACTCCATACAGCTTGAAATGCCTCACCCCTTCGCTGCCACCACATCCTCCGGCGTCCCAACGGCCCGCGTCACCGCCCCGGTCGCTGTCCGCTTGATCATCCCCGACAGCGCCTTGCCCGCACCGATTTCCCAGAACTCGGTCACTCCGGCGCCTTCCATCCACAAAACGGATTCGCGCCAGCGCACCGATCCCGTCACCTGCGCCACCAGCAGCGCCCGAATGCGGTCGGGTTCGGTCACCGCCTCAGCCCGCACATTCACCACCACTGGCACCAATGGGGCCACAATCACCACCGAAGCCAATGCCTCACCCATCACCGCCGCCGCAGGTTCCATCAGCGCACAATGGAACGGCGCGGATACTGGCAACAAGATCGCCCGCTTCGCCCCGCGCGCCTTGGCAATCTCCAACGCCCGCTCAACCGCCCCGCGATGGCCCGATACCACCACCTGCCCCGGATCATTGTCATTCGCCGCCTGGCAAACCTCGCCCTGCGCGGCTTCGGCGGCCACTTCGGCGGCTGCGGCAAAATCCAAGCCCAACAATGCCGCCATCGCGCCCACACCCACCGGCACCGCCTCTTGCATCGCCCGGCCCCGCACCCTAAGCAGCCGCGCCGTATCGGCTAGGCCGATCGCCCCCGCCGCACACAGCGCCGAATATTCACCCAAACTATGCCCGGCGACAAACGAGGCCATGCTCAACCCCATACCCTCTGCCTCTAGCGCCCGCAGCGCCGCAATGGATGTCGCCATCAACGCCGGCTGCGCGTTCTGCGTCAGCGTCAGATCGTCGATCGTGCCGTCCCAGATCAGCGCCGACAGCTTTTCCCCAAGCGCGTCATCCACCTCGTCAAACACCGCACGCGCTGCCGGATAAGCGTCGACCAACGCCCGCCCCATGCCAATGGTTTGGGCACCCTGTCCCGGAAATACAAATGCGCGGCTCATAGTTCCCCCTGATATTAGTCTCTCTATCGCAATACCCCGGGTGACCCCAACGCGCAATCGCCACGCGCAATGCCTGCGGCCACGGCCAACGGTTCCACGCCAAAGACCCGCCTAAAACTGGCACCATCATCAGAAGCGCATCGTTATTGCGCCCCGGCAATCACCATGTTACCGTCGGATCAAACCATGAACATCCGATCAAAGGAATGAAGCTATGATCCATTCAGGCGGCTGCCATTGCGGCGGCATTTCGTTTACCGTTGATGCCGAATTTACCAGCGCTATCGAATGCAACTGCTCGATGTGCTCCAAACGCGGCGGCCTGCTGGCGTTTGTCCCGCGCGCGGCACTGGTGCTTCAAAGCTCGCAAAACACGACGCAGACCTATCGGTTCAATCAACATAAACTGGATCACCACTTCTGCTCGGTCTGCGGCATCGCCCCCTACAGCGAAGGTATTGGTCGGGACGGCGCGAAAATGGCGGCAATCAATGTCAGGTGCCTGCCCGATCTTGATCTCTCAACGCTGACCATCAACCAAGTCGATGGCAAAAGCTTCTGATCGACTACGCCCCGAATAGCAGTCCCCGAAGCGCAACAACCGAAGGGCGTACACCGTGACCGAAGCCCTGTCACCGCTCTACCGCCACCGCACTAAAGACGCCGCCCCCGGCCCCGCGCTGCGGCTCGGCACTGCAGTTCTGAAGTGGTATGACATCGACGAGCCCGCCAACCGCATCAGCCAAGTAACCCGCGCGTTGGCTCAAGACGCCTTGCACTCCATGGCCGCAACCTTCGCAAGCGATGTTGCAGGCTTCGCCATCTTGCATCAATGCAGCAGCACCTTTGCTTTCCTGCTGATCAGCACGTGGCGCGGCAATAATGAACTGTGGCAATCCGTCCTTTACATCGATGCACCCCTGACCGCCTTCGCCCCGTTCACCCCCGCCTATCCCAGTGCGGCCCCTGCCCCACGCCCAACCTTCTGCGTCTGGGAACTCGGCATCGTCGCGCATGAGGCACTGGCATGGCAGCGATTCCTCACCTCCGAACGCAGCCCCCAAAGCCTCGCCAACTGGCAGGCAGACTGCCTGACCGGCAAGGTTTAACAATAAGGCGCGCTGCACCCCGGCAAATTCGCATTTGCAAAAATATCCTCGGGGTGAAACGCCGCCCCTTCGCGGCGTTGAGGGGCAGACAGCCCCTTTCCCAACCGCCAAACACGCCGCCCAATACCAACGTAACACACTAATATTTGGTTAACGAAAACGCCAATACACATACAAAACAATACCTTACCAATCGTAACACGCGTGTTACCAGCCCCCTTGCACAAACCGCCCCCTCAATGTATCAACCCCCATCCTGCCGCACCCCCTTCAAACCGGTGCAGCCTCTCGTGGTCGGCTAGCGGCAGGTTTTGCCCGACCTATGAAATGCACGTCACATAAACTGGAGACTTCATGCCCCTTTACGAGCATGTTTTTATCTCGCGTCAGGATCTTTCCAACACGCAAGCCGAAGGCCTCATCGAACATTTCTCGACCGTCCTCGCGGACAACGGCGGTAAAGTCGTTGAAAACGAATACTGGGGCGTCAAGACGATGGCCTACAAGATCAACAAGAACCGCAAGGGCCACTATGCCTTTCTGAAAACGGACGCGCCTTCCGCGGCCATTCAGGAAATGGAACGCCTGATGCGCCTGCATGACGATGTGATGCGTATTCTGACCATCAAGGTCGACGCCCATGTCGAGGGCCCGTCGGTCCAGATGCAGAAACGCGATGACCGCGAACGCGGCGATCGTCCTGAAGGCGGGTTTGGCGGCGAACGTCGCGAACGCCCCTCATTCGGTGACCGCCCTGACCGTGGCGGCGACCGTGGCGACCGTGGTGGTGACCGCGGCGGCTTCGGTGGCGCACCGCGTCGTTGATCAGATAGGAAAGGACCAGTCAAATGGCAAACAAACCGTTTTTCCGCCGCCGCAAAGTCTGCCCGTTCTCGGGCGACAATGCACCGGCAATCGACTACAAAGACACCCGTACCCTGCAGCGCTATATTTCCGAGCGTGGCAAGATCGTGCCGTCCCGTATTACCGCAGTCTCGGCCAAAAAGCAGCGTGAACTGGCAACGGCCATCAAACGCGCCCGCTTTCTTGCCCTGCTGCCCTACGCCGTGAAATAAGGGGAACAACCATGCAAGTGATCCTCCTTCAACGCGTGGCCAAACTTGGCCAGATGGGCGATGTCGTCAACGTCAAGGACGGCTACGGCCGCAACTACCTGCTGCCGCAAGGCAAGGCGTTGCGCGCCAATGCATCCAACATCGCCTCGTTCGAGACGAAAAAGGTGCAACTCGAAGCGCAGAACCTGGAAACCCGCAAAGAAGCACAAGCCTTCGCGGATACTCTGGATGGCCAGGCTTTCGTCGTGATCCGGTCTGCATCAGATTCCGGCGCGCTTTACGGCTCCGTCACCACACGCGACGCGGCAGAAGCGGCCACCGCTGGTGGCTTCACTGTGGACCGCAATCAAGTTGTGTTGGACCGTCCGATCAAGGATTTGGGCCTGCACTCTGTGACCATCGTTCTGCACCCGGAAGTTTCTGCGAAAATCACAATGAACGTTGCCCGTTCGCCCGAAGAGGCCGAACTGCAAGCCGCCGGCAAATCCATTCAGGAACTTGCCGCCGAGGCCGAAGCCGCAGCGGAATTTGAAATCGCAGAACTGTTCGACGAAATGGGCGCTGCCCAAGACGGCGCTGACCTCGGTCGCGACTGATCGAATTCTAAATCAACCAGACCGCGCGAGGGCAACCTCGCGCGGTTTTCTTTTGCGCGCGGCTTGAACGTGGGTCTGCCATTTACGGCACCGATGTCGGAAACCGCCAAGCGCCCGCCAACGATACGCAGCTAGTTATCCGCATGACCATCGCTGCGTCCTCATTCCCGTTGTCACGAAACACCGCCGGCATCCTGTATCTGATCGCAGGGATCGCCGTTTTCGCGGTACAAGACCTGATTTTAAAGCTGCTCAGTGGGGCCTATCCCCTGCATCAAGCCATGGTTCTGCGTAGCCTGACGGCGATGCCGTTCTTGCTGGTTTTGGTCATGCTGAATGGCGGCTTGGCTACTTTGGTCACACCCGGCCTGCGCCGGATGATCGGGCGCGGCTTTGTGATGTTTGTGGCTTACACGTCGTACTATCTGGCGCTTGCGGCCCTGCCGTTGGCGACCACCGTGGCGCTGTACTTTGCCGCCCCGCTGTTCATCACCCTTCTGTCCGTCCTCATCTTGAAGGAAAATGTCGGCCTGCTCCGTTGGCTGGCGGTTGCCGCAGGCTTTGCAGGCGTCGTGATAATCGTCAGGCCGGGAAGCGAGTTGTTTGATTGGGCCGCCCCGCTGGCGGTCATTTCGGGGCTGACCTACGGTCTGTCGATGGTCGCGGCCCGCAGGTTGGGCAGCGCTGAAACGGCCCCTGCCCTGGCATTCTGGGGCAACGCCGTCTTCCTGTTCTGCGCATTGGTCCTGTCGGCCATTTTTGGCACCGGCGAGTTTGCAGGGGCCGGTCACAAAAGCATCGCCTTCATGACACGCGGCTGGGCCATGCCCTCGGGCTTTGACACGTTCTTGATGATGGCCTGTGGGGTCATCGCCGCCGCAGGTCTGACCCTGCTGACCCAAGCCTACAGAATTTCCCAATCCAATGTCGTCGCCCCGTTTGAATACACCGCCCTTATCTGGGGCGTGCTTTATGGCTGGATATTCTGGTCCGATTGGCCGGACAGCACCGGCTGGATCGGCATCGCGATTATTGTAGGCGCCGGGCTTTTCGTGATCTGGCAGGAACGGCTTGAGCGACCGGAGAATGCACCGGCTTAAGCAGCGCGCCAACGACTGGGAACCTATCGTTGGTTAGCTGTATCGTGTACTCAATTTTGAACAGCAGTGGCCTCCTTGTCGGCAAGGCATTTGGCCAAACGACGACGACCTCAACTTAAACTATCCGCCCAAAGCAAAAGGCCGCACCCTGCGGCGCGGCCTCCAAAATTTTCCTGTATGTAAGGCTTACATCTCGTCCAAAGCTTCAATCGCCGTTTGCAGCTTTTCCTTGCTGACTTCCTTGTCGGTCACCTTGGCACCTGCCACGATGAAATCGACAACCTTGTCTTCAAAGATTGGTGCGCGCAGTTGCTGCTGCATCTGCGGGTTTTTCTGAACGAATTCAAAGTAGGCACGTTCCTGTCCCGGATACTGGCGGGCTTGTGCCAGCACGGCTTGGGTCATTTCGGCGTCAGTCACCGTAACCTCTGCTTTGCGGCCAATTTCGGCCAACAGCAGGCCAAGACGAACGCGGCGAATAGCCAGCGTCTTGTGCTCTTCTGTTGTCTCAACCGAGCCGTGGTTGTGGTCATGCACATCGGGGTTTTCTTCGTGCCACAGCTGATGCGCGATCTGCGCCGCCTCTGCATCGACCAGCGACGCGGGCAGATCGAACTTTACCATCGCATCGAGTTGATCCAGCAGGGACCGTTTCATCACGGCACGGGCTGCACCTTTGTATTCGGCCTCTAGCCGCTCGGCGATTTGGCCTTTCAGCGCAGCCAGATCTTCGGCCCCATATTTCTTGGCAAGTTCATCATCAATCTCTGCCGCAACCGGGCCTTTGACAGCCTTCACGGTGCAGGCGAAAACAGCCGCCTTACCGGCCAGATTTTTCGCGCCGTACTCTGCCGGAAAATCGACTTTGACAGACACTTCATCACCGGCTTTCGCGCCGACCAACTGGGCTTCGAACCCCGGAATGAAGGAATTGGAGCCCAGAACCAGCGGGTAATCCTCGGAAGTGCCGCCGTCAAACAGCTCGCCTTCTACGGAACCTTTGAAGTCGATCACGATCTGATCGCCGTCTTTGGCCTTGGTACCCTTCTTGCGATCCTCAAAGGATTGCGAGCTTTCAGCAAGGTTTTTCAGCGCCTCGTCAACCGCAGCTGCTTCGGCTTTCACCGACAAGCGATCGAGTTTGATCTTACTGCTGTCGAAATCCGGGATTGGCGGTAGGGCTTCGTAGGTCATTTCGACTACAACGTCCTGGCCTTCTTTCCACGCATCGCCACCGGTCATTTTGACATCGGGCTGCAACGCCGGGCGGTGGCCGGTTTTTTCGAAATGGTCTTTCATCGCACCATCGATGGCATCTTGCATCGCGTCGCCCATCAGGCGGGGGGCATGTTGCTTGCGCAGCATGGCCATCGGGACTTTGCCTTTACGGAAGCCCTTCATTTCGATCTCTGGCTGCGCTTCGACCAGCTTTTCCATGACTTTGGCATCCAGTTCAGCCGCTGTCAGAGTGATCGTGTAAGCGCGCTTCAGGCCTTCATTCAGGGTCTCAGTAACCTGCATCTCGTCGTCCTCTATGTTATCTGGTGCGGGTGGAGGGACTTGAACCCCCACGCCTCGCGGCGCCAGAACCTAAATCTGGTGCGTCTGCCAATTTCGCCACACCCGCATGATTAACAAAACGCGAAACCTGCCTTTCGGCGGGGTTCCGCGTCATGAAAATCCGCGTCCTTCTAACAAGCTTGCGGCTGGGAAGCGAGAGGAAAAATCGCCCGCAAAATATCGCAGCGCTTCCGCAATGCTGCCGTAATCCGAAGCGCATGTTTAGGGCATCGAAAGCACAGGGAATTAAGATGTCCACGTCCATTCATCAGCAGCTGTCACAGTCCGGCCCGACCCCGCAAATGGCTGGTGGGTTGGTGGCAGGCACCCGCGTGATGACGATGGATGGCGAATTGCCAGTTGAATATCTGATCCCCGGCGACCGCATCCTGACCCGTGCAGGTGCCCGAAAACTGGCGACGGTTTCGGTACGTGTAGAGCATGACGCGCCGATGGTACGGATCGGGGCCGGAACGCTTGGCCATGACCGCCCGTGTGAAGAAACGGTAGTGCCGCAGCATCAGATGATCCTGATCCGCGATTGGCGGGCGCAGGCGCTTTATGGCGCGCCGCAGGCTTTGGTCGCCGCTGGTCGGCTGGCCGATGGAAATCTGATCAAGGTTGAAACCGTGGCCGAGGCACGGGTGTTCGTGCTGGGGTTCGACCACGACGTGGTGATCTATGCAGGTGGGCTAGAGATGGCGTGCATACAGGAAAAAGTCACGGCCTGACCGAACCAGCACAAGCGCACGGCAAACCAGCTTTGAAAAATTGTTCAGAAGCATACTGGCAGTTGCAACGCCGCGTCTAAAGCCCTAAGGCGCGGAACACCTTTGGCAGCTCCTCTGGCAAGTCTTCCGCAATCAACCCCGGCCCGAAACTACGCGCGCATTCGACATGCAGCCAAGCGGCGGTTTCAGCGGCCTGCATGGGGGCAAAACCGCGCGCCAGTAAACCGGTGATGAAGCCCGCCAGCACATCACCTGATCCTGCGGTGGCGAGCCATGGTGCCGCCCGGTCGTAATGTGCGGAGTTGATGGAACAGCGACCTGACGGGTCGGCAATCGCGGTATCGGGGCCTTTGAACAGAACGACACAGCCCGCGCGCTTTGCAGCATCTCGCGTGGCATCGACTTTGGAATAGGCGGGGCCTTTGGTGGCTGGGGCATCCAGTTTGGCCGCGATATCGGGGAACATGCGGGCAAATTCCCCGGCGTGGGGGGTGAGAATGCAGTTGGGATGCAGGGCTGTGAACAGGTCGGCGTTTTGCGACAGGATGGTCAGCGCATCGGCGTCGAGGACGGTTGGTCGGGTCGTGCCCCGCCCGTCTAGCGCCGCGGCCACAAACCCCACCGCCTGCGCATCCAACCCCAACCCTGGCCCAAGGCACAGCGCGTTGATCCGCTTGTCGGCCAGCACCTCGCCCAGCCCTGCCCCATCTGCCACAACCCGCAACATCACCGCATCCAACCGCGCCGCGTTTTCCGGCATGGCCTCAGGCGGGCAGGCCACCGTCACAAGTCCCGCCCCGATGCGCAACGCGCCACGGGCAGCAAGGCGGGCAGCGCCGCCATGACCTGGAGGGCCGGAAAGAATAAGGGCGTGGCCGTGGGAGTATTTGTGCCCGGCTATTTTTGCTGTGTTCTCTGGCGAAGAGATCAACGTTACCCAACTCTCGACGGGCCAACTCAATCCAATGTCCTTCACAACAAGCTTTCCGCAAGCAGACGGACCTTCGCCAATGCAGTGACCAAATTTTGGACTATGGAAAGTGACTGTAAGGTTTGCAAAGCAATCTCGATTGCGAACAACTGGCATCGTGCGCAGATGCTTCCCAGAGTTGGCACACACACCTGACGGGATATCGATGGAGACAACAGCGGGGAGCCAGTCATCAATGGTGCCAAGATAGTTGTTGCCGAAGGCACGGGCCATGAACCGACGCACTGGCGGAAGCTTAGGGAGTGGCCTTGAGATACCGATTCCGAACAAGGCATCGATAACTAAGTCCGCAATTTCGAGGCCAACTTCCCAACCCGGCGCTGTTTCATCGGAGCCTTCTTTTAGTGCCCCCACCTCCCCCAACTCCACCCACCGCTCGTAATTCACCCGCGCATCCGCTGGCATCCCCTCCGGCGTCCCATACAGAAACACCTCCACCTCCCATCCCCAGTCCTTCAGCAGCCGCGCGACCACAAACCCGTCGCCGCCGTTGTTGCCCGGCCCGCACAGCACGACCGCGCGGTGCGAGGTCTTTGCCAGCTCTGGCCATTCCTCGAATATGGCCTCGACCACGCCGCGCCCGGCGCGTTCCATCAGCTCCAGCCCGGTCACTTCGCCCGATGCGATCGCGGCGGCTTCGATGGCGCGCATCTGGGCGGCGGTCAGAAGTTCGGTCATGGTCTGGCCCTTGTTCATAAACCGCACATATTCGGTGCGATCTGCCTAATATTTAATCGCACCCCCCAGAATCGGATGATACATTGCGTCAGCAAAACCTATGTCGATTGTTCCTGACTAACAGAAATGATCAGACGACTGTGCAAGAAACCCCGGGGGAGCGTGGCCCATGAAGAAGATCGAGGCAATCATCAAGCCGTTCAAGCTTGATGAGGTCAAGGAGGCGCTGCAAGAAGCGGGCATCCAGGGCCTTTCAGTGACCGAGGTCAAAGGCTTTGGCCGCCAAAAGGGCCATACCGAACTGTATCGCGGCGCGGAATACGTGGTCGATTTCCTGCCCAAGGTGAAGATCGAGGTCGTGCTTGCCGATGACATGGTCGATGCCGCGATCGAAGCGATTATCGCCGCAGCACGGACTGACAAAATCGGCGACGGCAAAATCTTTGTCTATCCAGTCGAACAAGCCATTCGCATTCGCACTGGCGAAACCGGCGACGACGCGATTTAACGAAACACCGGCTCGGTTCTTCCGGGCCAAACCATTTAGACATTCATGAAAAGGAAGTGACCAGAGATGAGCACAGTCAAGAACGCTCTGAAACTGATGAAGGACGAGGAGGTCGAATATGTCGACATCCGCTTCACCGACCCACGCGGCAAACTGCAGCATGTGACGCTGGTGGCCGATCTGGTTGACGAAGACTTCTTCGAAGAAGGTTTCATGTTCGACGGATCGTCCATTGCGGGCTGGAAGTCGATTGATCAATCCGACATGAAGCTGATCCCGGATGCATCATCGGTCTACATCGACCCGTTCTATGCCGAAAAAACCATGTGCGTGCATTGCAACGTGGTCGAGCCTGACACTGGCGAGGCCTACAGCCGCGATCCGCGTGGCACGGCAGTCAAGTGCGAAGCCTATCTGAAATCCACCGGTATCGGCGACGTCGCCTATTTCGGGCCAGAGGCTGAGTTCTTCCTGTTCGACGACGTGCGTTATTCGGTGTCGATGAACAAGGTTTCGTTCCAGGTCGATGCGGTTGATGCCTCCTGGAACACCGACACGGTGTATGAAGGTGGCAACTCCGGTCACCGTCCGGGCATCAAGGGCGGTTATTTCCCAGTCAACCCGGTTGACGACGCGCAAGACCTGCGCGGCGAAATGCTGTCCACTATGAAGCGGATGGGCATCAAGGTTGACAAGCATCACCACGAAGTCGGCTCCACCCAGCACGAACTTGGCATGATCTTTGGCGGGCTGGTCGAACAGGCCGACAACATGCAGAAATACAAGTACGTGATCCACAACGTGGCCCACGCCTATGGCAAAACCGTGACCTTCATGCCAAAGCCGATCAAGGGCGACAATGGCTCGGGCATGCACGTCAACATGTCGATCTGGAAAGATGGCAAACCGCTGTTTTCCGGCGATAAATATGCCGATCTCAGCCAAGAGGCGCTGTATTTCATTGGTGGTATCCTAAAGCACGCCAAGGCGCTGAACGCGATCACCAACCCATCCACCAACAGCTACAAACGCCTGATCCCCGGCTTTGAAGCCCCGGTTCTGCGCGCGTATTCGGCCCGCAACCGGTCTGGCGCCGTTCGTATTCCGTGGACGGAATCGCCAAAAGCGAAACGTGTCGAGGCGCGCTTCCCCGATCCGGCTGCCAACCCTTATCTGTGCTATTCGGCGCTGCTGATGGCTGGCCTTGACGGGATCAAGCACAAGATCGATCCCGGCCCTGCGTCAGATAAAGATCTGTATGATCTGCCACCCGAAGAGTTGGCCGAAATCCCAACCGTGTGCGGCAGCCTGCGCGAAGCATTGGAAGAGTTGGAAAAGGACCATGACTTCCTGCTGGCTGGTGACGTGTTCACAAAGGACCAGCTGGAGGGTTACATGGCCCTGAAGTGGGAAGAAGTTTACGCCTACGAGCACACTCCGCATCCGATTGAATATCAGATGTACTATTCCTGCTGATAGGGGCTGTTGCCACGTAAAAAAAAGGGCACCCAATGCGGGTGCCCTTTTGCCATCCAGAGTGCCCTGCCCCATCAAACGACTGACCTAGGGGCAAACTCACCTGCCGCCCGAAATGGCCTCTGCCATCCCTCCGCCACGTTTCAAACCGGTCCCGCTGCAGATACGGCCAGCAAAGCCATGAAACGGTCACCATTGACGCCGCTTTGCGATCAATATCGGCGGAAAGGCGGCAATACGATTGGTTAATTTCAAGTTAACTCCACAATCCCTGCGCAATAGCAGCACAATGCTGTGGCACGATCCCTAGAACCAAATCTGCTAGGGGGTGGAAATGAGTGATATTTTAACAAGTGAGGTGACCCAGCTGCTATATCGGGTCGCGCCACAACTTAACTTTGCCCAAGTCGTCGGCGATCTGCACAAGGCACTTGAGGAACCGAGCTGCCCGGACCTAGTCTTGACTTGGGATTGCGATGATATTGCCCTTCTCGACTTCAGCGCTGCCCGCGTCGTCATTGGCTTTTCGGAAAACCTGCCCGGTGAACACGCCGCCTGCCTGACTGTTGCAGTTGGCCAATCGCCATCGAACCCGACGGCGACTTTGCCAAAGCCGGATCTGGATATACTGGGTCAATCGGTCACCGAACGGCTGCAACAGCGCTTTCCAAGTGACGCCCGCCTGACGCAGACCCTTGATCAGCCACTGACCCCGGATCTGATTGACCGGGTCGTTGACGGGCTATTCCAACTTGTCATCGCTCCCCCCGCCCCAGCAGCGCCTGTAGCACAATCCGAACCCAGGGCCGAACCAGCTGTAATAATGGCTACCGTAGCGGAGCCAAGTGACATGGACCGCTTGATGAACCGCCTGTCATCGGAATTGACCGCGCGCACTCCCAACATAATCTCGCGCGCTATCGCGTCTGCATCACCCAAGTCGCGCGCCAACGCGGCCCAGGATAAGGCTGTAGCGGCGTCAAAAGCAGCCGTCGCTTCATCGGAACCCTCGCTGGCCATCGTCGCCAAGGTAAAAGTCGCCGGTGGTCTGTTCTGGCGCAAGGCACAGCAAGTGCGGACAGAACATCCAATGCCAACTGAAGCGACCCAAAACCATCCGAAGCGCGCATCCTCGACCGAGTTGAAAGCAGTGCGCGAGGCACTTTATGCAACTGATCACGCGCTCGGCTTTAGTGGTGGTTTGGTTGCCAGCAGCCGGATCGCGGCACAGACAAAGCACGCTCTGCAAACCTTGGCAGCCCTGCCCGGTGGCCTAGCAACCTCAATCACCGAATTGCGACGTGGCGAAAATGTTCGGATCGGCGGTCGCATCAGGGATTGACTGACGCGGGCGCGCTTCGATTACCCCGTCTTAATGATGAAAATCACGCAAACCCTGCGCGACATCTGGCCCAAGGTCGGTCATCCTCACCACATAGGTATGAATGGCAAACACCACAGCGCGGGTCTTCGGCAACCTTATAAAGCACTGCCGTTCCGAACGGGCATAAGATTTGTCAACTGGAACGGGCCTCTGCACCCCTTCAAGCCTTGGCTGATGCAAAGTCGGATCATCATAAATCAGCGAATTTGCCCGCCAAAGCGGCTGTTCCGGCCTAATCGCGTCGAACATCCGCTGCACCCGACGAGCAATATCGGCATCGTAGCTGGCCACTGGCGTATGGATATGGGTCAGTGGGCGATCGAGCTTCTGGGCAAGCGTCCAGCCCGCTGGAAAACACAGAATGGCCCCGGTCAACACATGCTCGGCCTCGTCATGCTCCAGCAGGCAGATATCCTCCTGGACCAGTCGCCCCAACGTCAATAGTGGCTGCGTTGGATCAAGCCTAACCTCAACGCCATCTGGTCTGCGGACAGATTGCGGGGATACTTCGTAGCCTTGGCGGTGCCGAAGCCGTTCCAGCACCGTGTGATAAAGCTCAACCGCCGCAGGCCGCCCACGATCTTCCAGCGCGTGCACGGCATCTGCGTTTGTGGCAATCAACCGATCCCGCTCGGCCATCTGCCCGGCGAAGGCGTCATCAACCCACGTCCAATCTTCATCGACTAACGGCAAAACACCCGGCAGCCGGGACGTGCGCGGGTCCATCCACGGGGCGAAGGGCAGCGATGATTGCAGAATCGGAACCATGATATCGGTTCAATGCAGCAGATTGGTGCAGAAAAAGCGAACGAAGAAATTGCCGCCAACCTTGGGAAACCGACATGGACAGTCGGGGGTAAGCAAGCGCTGGCCGTCCGCAGAGGCAGACTTTGCCAAAACCAGGGGGCATTCATGTCTGCAAGCTATTCCGACCGCCGCAAGATCGATCCAAGCCGAGGGACGACGCTGGGTGATGGCAGCCCTAACGACAATGATCGGGTGGAAATCGGACCGACGCAGCTGGCGTTCCAAGAATGGCAGGCGTCGGGGCTGGCGCTGCCAAATTTGGCGAACATGCGAAAGTTTCGGTGGAAACGGCTAGTGCAATCCCTGATCCACCGCGATTTGGGCGGGCTGTTAATGTTCGACCCGCTGAACATCCGGTATGCAACCGATACGACGAACATGCAGCTTTGGAATTCGCACAATCCGTTCCGCGCCTGTTTGGTCTGCGCCGACGGGCATATGGTGATCTGGGACTACAAGCAGGCACCGTTCTTGGCGACGTTCAACCCGCTGATCAAGGAAATTCGGTCCGGGGCCTCGTTCTTCTACAACGTCTGCGGCGATGGGGTGGCCGAGGATGCGACGTCTTTTGCAGGACAGGTTGATGAGGTGATGCGGGGCCATGTGGGGGGCAATCGTCGGCTGGCGGTCGACAAGATCATGATCAACGGGCTGCGGGCATTGGAGAGGGCCGGGTTTGAGGTGATCGAGGGCGAGGAGGTGACCGAACGGACGCGGGCGATCAAGGGGCCGGACGAGATACAGGCGATGAAATGCGCGCATCATGCCTGCGAGGCAGCGATTGGGGAGATGGAGGCGTTTGCTCGACAATCGATCCCGAAGGGGGGCGTGTCGGAGGATGATGTCTGGGCAAGCCTTCATGCCGGCAATATCCGGCGCGGCGGGGAATGGATCGAGACGCGGCTTCTGGCTTCGGGGCCGCGGACGAACCCTTGGTTTCAGGAATGCGGGCCACGGATCATCGGGGAGAATGAGATTGTCGCGTTCGATACCGATCTGATCGGCAGTTACGGGATCTGCATTGATATCAGCCGGACCTGGTGGATCGGCGATCGGCGGCCGGGGAATGCGATGATTTCGGCGATGGGGCACGCGCGGGATCATATGATTGAGAATATGGCGATGTTGAAGCCGGGGGTCAGTATTCGGGAACTGGTTCATGGGGGGCATCAACTGGACGGGCAATACTGGCGGCAGAAGTATTCTTGTAAGATGCACGGGGTGGGACTTTGTGATGAATGGCCGTTCGTGCCCTATCCGGATGCTTGGGTGGAGGGGGCGTTTGAGGCGGTTTTGCAGCCGGGAATGGTTCTTTGTGTCGAAGCTTTGGTCAGCCCGGAGGGGGGGGATTTCTCGATCAAGCTGGAGGATCAGGTTTTGATCACGGAGGATGGGTTCGAGAATCTGACCTCATATCCGTTTGATGAGCGGTTGATGGGGGCCGGGTAACACGCGTGTTACGCGGGGTAAGGAGTTGATATTGTTGGGGTATGGGGTTTTTGTTAACTGAAAATTAAGGGGTAACATGTGTTACTGGGGGTCAACAACTAAACACCGAACGGCTTAGCAGACATGACTTTCCCTTGTAGCCGTTTTGCTTGCTCCTCCTCCGTCAGAGCTGGATGCACCTCAAGTTCGTAGTGTTCCTTGCTTAATAGAATATGGTGTATTGGAGCCTGAGCAAGCGTCGGCGTTGTTGCGCAGAAGTTGCAAAGTTCTTGATACTGGCTCTGGATCATTTGCGAACCGGTGATCACCATCTTTATGGCATCATGCGGAAATTCAAAGAGACATACGGGAAGAAGACCTTCACGCGGCTTTATGTCCGCCGCTTCGCCGAGAGGGCGAATAAGCCGCCATTCTCTTTCGTAGGCCCACTCCGTACTCTTTCGCAAAAACACTTTTGGATTGTCTCGCGTGCTAGGAGAGAGCACTGGACGCTTCTGGCTGTATTCAACTGTGTTCAGACGAGACAGGCCAGCCACGATTTCAGCGCCTTGAAAGAAAGCGTGTGTCTCATCAAACCCAAATACAACACCTCTGTGTTCATCACCATAGTGAGACCACATAAGCAGATTATCTGGCGTTTCAGTAAGCGAGAGAATACCAAAGTGTTGGTCATAATAGTCACGGCCTACTGAATTGTTATCCAAGGAAAATGTAGCTCCTGGGTGCTGTTGGTGAATCGGAGCCATTCGAGCCAAGTGCGGCGCTATGGCAGCAAACATTCGACTTAATGCCTCTGGAGTTAGCAACCGCGCGCCTGGTATAGCGTTGCCGTGTTCGTCGAGTGCAGGAGGCAGTTCCGCAATGTCTTCTTGTGACATCAATTGAAACTCGGGATGTAATTCAAAAGGATCGTTGAAATCGCTTGGTTGGGTAAGTCTGATCGCCCGAGACTTAAGAATTTCTAAAGCTCGCGTGTAGTTGAAATATTTGAAGAGCATGGTCCATCCGAACTGATGAGTCTTTTTCTTTTGTTTATAGTTGCTTTGAACAAGAAGGGGAGGTGTTGCCAAAAGCAGCCGTCATAAATGCTACATTCTATCTGCCCTTACAACAAAATTGATCGGTGCCGCCCATCGTAAGAGAAAAATTTCCGTACGAAACCTTTCCAAAATAAAGGGGGCCGCCTGCCCCCTTCTCGGCTGCGCCAATTCTGCCAGCCTCGCCACGGGCGAGGCGTTCGCCGCCGAAAACAGTCCACTGGACTGTTTTCCGGGCGCGGCTCACCCCGAGGATATTCTTGCAGAAGCAAATGCCGGTTATTGCAGGTCGATGTAACGACCTGTGGTGGTGCTGGCGTCGGGGGCGGTGAAGCGGATGTTTAGGCCGTCGGCACTGCGGGCTACGTCGTAGCAAGTCCAGCGGTCGGAGGGGGGCCATTGGGAGCAGTATTGGTTGGCCTCTATCCGCCATTGGCCGTTGGTGGGTTTGTCTTTTGTGTAGAATGTGCTGCCGTCGGCGTTGAATTGTTGGGTGGCGCCGTCGCCGTAAGCAAGCAGTCTTGCGGTTAGGGCGTCTTTGAGGGCGGCTTCGTCTATGGGTTGCCAGTCTTGGGCCAGTGCCATCGACGGCAGGCAGGCGAGTATAAACATCAATTGCCGCATCATATCCGCCTTTGGCTTGCGTGGGCCTTGGCATCAGTCTAAGCGAGCCTCGGCTGCGCTTGCAATTCGAAAGGCCCATCATGATTGCCAGATATTCCCGCCCCGAAATGGTGGCCCTTTGGTCGCCGGAGACGAAGTTTCGTATCTGGTTCGAGATTGAGGCGCATGCCTGTGATGCGCAGGCGGCGATTGGGGTGATCCCCATGGCCAATGCGGCGGCGGTTTGGCGGGCGAAGGATGTGACCTTTGACGTGGCGCGGATTGACGAGATTGAGGCGGTGACCAAGCATGATGTGATCGCGTTTCTGACGCATCTGGCGGAGCATATCGGGGCGGATGACGCGCGGTTTGTGCATCAGGGGATGACGTCGTCGGATGTGCTGGACACCACGCTGAATGTGCAGTTGGTGCGGGCGACGGACCTGTTGCTTGTGGGGATGGACCGGGTTTTGGCGGCGCTGAAAAGCCGTGCGTTTGAGCATAAGGACACGGTTCGGATTGGCCGCAGCCACGGCATTCATGCGGAACCGACGACGATGGGGCTGACGTTCGCGCGGTTTTATGCGGAGATGGCGCGCGGGCGGACGCGGTTGGCAAGCGCTCGGGCGGAAGTGGCGACGGGGGCTATTTCGGGCGCTGTAGGGACGTTTGCGAACATTGATCCGAGTGTGGAAGAGCATGTGTGCAAGATGCTCGGGCTGACGCCGGAGCCGATTTCGACGCAGGTTATTCCGCGCGATCGGCATGCGATGTACTTCGCGACTTTGGGGGTAATTGCGTCGAGCATCGAGAATATTGCGATTGAAATTCGCCATATGCAGCGGACCGAAGTGCTGGAGGCGGAGGAGTTTTTCTCGCCCGGCCAAAAGGGCAGCTCGGCGATGCCGCATAAGCGCAATCCGGTGTTGAGCGAGAATTTGACCGGCCTCGCGCGGTTGGTGCGGATGGCGGTGGTGCCGGCGTTGGAGAATGTGGCGCTGTGGCATGAGCGGGATATCTCGCATTCATCGGTGGAGCGGGCGATTGCGCCGGATACCACGATCACGCTGGACTTTGCGCTGCATCGGTTGGCGGGGTTGCTGGAAAAGCTGGTGATTTATCCAGAGACGATGCTGGCGAATATGAACAAATTCCGTGGCTTGGTGATGAGCCAGCGGGTGTTGCTGGCGTTGACGCAAGCCGGGGTTAGTCGGGAGGACAGCTATCGGTTGGTGCAGCGGAATGCGATGAAGGTTTGGGAACAGGGCGCGGATTTCAAGACCGAATTGCTGGCGGATGCTGAGGTAACGAAGGCTTTGTCGCCCGCCGAAATCGAGGAAAAGTTCGATCTGGGGTATCACACCAAGCATGTCGATACGATCTTTCGGCGGGTGTTTGGCGAGTGATGCTCACGCAGGCGTGATGTGTGGCGGCGGCCCTGCGGGGATTTTCGAGGCTTGCCTTGGGGAATCCCGTGCTATCCTTTCCCCGAACCAAGAAGAGGTGACCCCGCATGCGACATGTTGCAATTGTGCTGCTAAGTGCACTGCCCTTTGCGGCGTTTGCTGCGGGTAGTGACGATACTGCGCCGCCGACGCCGACGGAAACCACCGCGGAATGCAAGGACGGCGAGGTTTGGGACGAAAAGACCAAAGCTTGCATCGCGCCCGAAGATGCGCGGCTGGATGATGATACTCGGTTTAAGGCAGTGCGCGAATTGGCTTATGCCGGACGACCCGAGGACGCGCTGCGGGTGCTGGCCAGCATGACTGAGCGGGAAAGCGACCGGGTGCTGACCTATCTTGGCTTTGCCAATCGCAAGGCGGGGCGGCTGGAGGAAGGTTTGGCGTTTTATGCGCAGGCGCTGGCCGTGAACCCCGATAATATTCTGGCGCGGTCTTATCTGGGTCAGGCCTATGTGGACATGGGCGAGATGCAGCTTGCCAGTGCCGAGTTGGACCAGATCCGCACGCGTGGCGGGATGGGAAGCTGGGCCGAAGCCTCCTTGTCGCAGGCGTTGGCGACGGGACAGACGACCAGCTATTGAGACGTGACTTAGCCAAAGGGAGACAGCGATGAAGACAATGATCCGCCTTGCCGTGCTTGCCCTGATTGCCGCACCCAGTTTTGCCTCTGCGCAGGGGTGCAACCGGGATGAGGCGAAAATTACCGCCTCTAGCTGTGTTACTGGCACGGTTTGGGATGAAACCTTGGAAAGATGCATAACGCCGGTAAATAGCTGAACCTGTTCAGCCGCCGTTAACTGCGGTCTGCCACCATCTGGCCAACAGGTTTGGTTGGACGGGGCGGCATGGCGCAGGAACAGCAGGTTGTAGTGGCGAAAATCAAGCCGGTTGAGCGGTTTGCGCGAACGCAGGCCGAGGTATTGCAGCCTAAGATCCTGAATGCGCGTGAAAAGGCGGCAGTGATCGTGCGGCTGTTGATGGCCGAGGGGTCGCCGTTGCAGATCACTGCTTTGCCCGAACATATGCAGGCGGCGCTTGCCGAGCAGATGGGGCAGATGCGGCTGGTGGACCGCACCACGCTGGGGGCTGTGGTGGCGGAGTTTATGGGCGAGCTGGAACAGGTGGGGCTGTCTTTTCCCGGCGGGATTGAAGGTGCGCTGTCGATGATGGACGGGCATATCAGCACCACGGCGGCCAATCGGTTGCGCCGGTTGGCAGGGGCGTCGGCGCGCGCGGACCCGTGGGATCGGATCATGGCGCTGGATGCCGAGCGGTTGTTGCCGATACTGATCGAGGAAAGCGTTGAGGTGGCGGCGGTGATGCTGTCGAAACTGCCGGTGCCCAAGGCGGCGGATTTGCTGGGAAAATTGCCCGGCGAACGGGCACGGCGCGTGGCATTTGCCGTGTCGATGACGGGAAATGTGGACCCGGAAACGGTGCGCAGAATTGGCCTTTCGCTGGCCGGCCAGTTGGAAAACCAACCGGCGCGGGCGTTTGATGGCGATCCGGTGGAACGGGTGGGGGCGATTTTGAACGTATCGCCGGCGTTTACCCGTGAAGATGTGCTGAAGGGCCTCGAAGAAACCGATGCGGCGTTTGCCGAACAGGTGCGGCGAGCGATCTTTACCTTCATTCATCTGCCAGCACGGGTGGCGGCGCGCGATGTGCCAAAACTGGTGCGGCTGGTGGAGCCTGCCGCCTTGGTGACAGCGCTTGCCGGGGCGCAGGGCGATGCGGCGCAACTGGCGGCGGCGGAGTTTATACTGGCGAACATGTCGCAGCGCATGTCGCAATCCCTGCGCGAAGAGATGGAAGCGCGGGGGGCGGTGAAGGACCGCGACGCGGAACTGGCGATGAACGCGGTGATTACGGCGGTGCGCCAGTTGGAGGCGACGGGCGAGATCGTGCTGATCCGGGAGGAGGAATAGCAGTGTTTGTGACGTGCTGGCGATCAGGATTGTGCTGGTGGCGGGCGCGAACAATGGCGCGGTGCTGGCCTTTTAGCTTAAAGCGAAATGGTGCCTTGGGTGCTTTGCCGCAACGTTGGGAGACGCTTTGTGCAGCGGGGCCACATACTGTGAAAAGTGGCAGTTTGAGAACCGTGCTGCTATCAACCAAACGGTTTCAGCCCCAAGCCAGACCACGGTCGCACGTGGGACCTTTCGACCTTGCTGCCCGCACAGGCGCACTTTAGGCTTCGGTCTGCGCGCTATGGTGCGCGCCTTGGATACACAATGACTTTGCCGTTATCTTTGCCGCGCGGTGCGTCTGCTGGTCGGGCGATTGGCTTGATGGTTGGTGCCATCTTGCTGTTCACCGCGATGGATGCGGTGGCCAAGGGGCTGCTGGAGAGGTACCCGACGCCACAGGTTATCTGGGCGCGGTTTGCCGGGCAATTGCTGTTGGTGTTGCTGATCTTGCGGCAGCGCGCCGGGCCTTATTTGCGCACCCGATATCCCGGACTGCATCTGGCGCGGAGTGCGTGTCAGTTTGGCGCAACGGCGCTGTTTTTCACCTCGCTTGGGTTTATCGGGCTGGCGGAGGCGACGGCACTGACCGATTTGAACCCGGTGCTGATTACACTTGGGGCGGCGATCTTTTTGGGCGAGCGTCTGGGGCCACGGCGGTTGCTGGGCGTGGGTGCCGCAATGATTGGTGCAATGATTGTCATTCGGCCAGGTTCTGGGGTGTTCACCCCGGCGGCGCTGCTGCCGATTGGCGCTGCGGTTTGCTATACGGGGAATGCGCTGATCACGCGATTTATTGGCCAAAGCGAAAGTGCCTGGACGTCAATGATTTATGCATCAGCGTTTGGTGCGATTGTGCTTGGGGTGGTGCTGCCTTTTGTCTGGCTGCCGATCAGCGCCAGCGATGTGCCTTTGTTTTGCTTGATGGGCGTGCTTGGCACGGGCGCGCAACTGTGCCTGATCCGGTCTTTTTCTACTGCGGAGGCATCGGTCGTGGCGCCGTTTGCCTATTTGGGCATCGTCTTTGCAGCGATCTGGGGGGCAGTGCTGTATGGCGAGTACCCGGATATCTGGTCGGTAATCGGTGCGCTTGTCATCATCGCTGCCGGGCTTTATGTCTGGCACCGCGAAACACAGGCTGCGCGTGCAGCCCTTTAGGGCAAGGCAGAATGGACGCCGACCAACCGCCTGCGAATACCCGGCATTGGTTTGAAAACCTGTTGCTTCGCGCCTTCATCGGTCTTGCACTGGCCCTGCCCTACCGCTTGCGAATCCCGTTCTTTGGCGCGTTGATGCGGCGCGTTGTGGCCCCGGTAGCCGGATACCGCAAACGCGCGCTGGATAATCTGACGATGATCTGGCCGGACTTGCCGCTTGAACAGCGTGAAAAGCTTGCTGATCAGGTGTCGGACAACGCCGGGCGCACGCTGATTGAAAACTATTCCAGCAAAGATTTCATGGCGCGGATGGCCAGGATAGAACCGTTGGGGCCAGGCATGGCGGCGCTGATCGAAGCGCATGCCAAGGGCCAGCCGACCATTCTGGTATCGGGCCACTTTGGCAATTACGAGGCCGCGCGGGCCAGTCTGGTTGCCCGTGGATTTTCGGTTGGCGGGCTATATCGACCTGCACGCAACAGCTATTTCAACGATCACTACGTGCGCACGATGGAAGCGTTTGGTGGGCCTATCTTTGCCCAAGGCCAACGCGGTACCGCCGGTTTTGTGCGGCATTTGAAGGCGGGCGGGCAGTTGGTTTTGCTGTTCGATCAAGATGTCCGCGGCGCGGAACCGGTTGAGTTTCTGGGCAAGCCGGCGCGAACGGCAACATCGGCGGCAGCACTTGCGTTGAAATACGGGGCGCTGCTTATTCCGTTTTACGCGACGCGGCAGAAAGACGGGTTAACTTTTGCGGTTGATCTGGAAGCGCCGATCCCCGCCAGTGATGCGGCAACGATGACGGCAGCAATCTCTGCCAGTCTTGAGGCGCGGGTACGGGCCAACCCTGAACAATGGTTCTGGATACATCGGCGGTGGAAGAAATAATTGAAGGTCAGTCCAGCCGGGCGGCGGCAACGATATAGGCCGGGCCTTCTTGTTGGACGATGACAACGACGGGATCATCGCCGTTGACGTCTGCTTGCAGGTTGAGCGGTTCTGCCCCCGACCAGCTGCCGAGGTTCTGCCACGACTTGACGATGTTATAATAGGTGATCGACCGCCCGGCATTTTCGCCGCGTTCGATATTGACGGTTTCCGACGGGATATAGCGGACAAGCTGCACTGTGGTATTGCCCTGATCCGTCGTCAACGGGTTGGCGCGGATCGTCAGCGTGTTGCCCTGCCGATCAAGCGACAGACCGATATCTTGGGCAACCGACAGATGTTTGCGGATCAGTGCGCCAGTTTCATCGCGCTTGTAGCCTTCGATGCGGTCAAGGCCACCGATAATCAGTTGCGGCGTATAGATCGACCGCGAGCCTGCGGCCAACGCATAAGCCTTTTGCCGATTGGTATATTTTGGATCGGCGAATTTGTCCTTCCAGCCGATGTAGTCCCAATAATCGACATGCAGCGCGAGGGCCAAGATCGACGGGTCCATCGCCAGCATAGCCAGAAAGTCATCAGCGGGTGGGCAAGACGAACAGCCCTGAGAGGTGTAAAGTTCAACCACGACCACCGGGTGCGATTGTGCAAATGCCAAGCCCGACAGGCAAAGCCATATGCCACAGGTGGCACTGATGATCTGACGCATGACTTTGTTCCATCCTTGAGCAGTTCATACTTCCTACACCAAATGAGCCGAAATTCGCCAATCAAGGTTTTGCGAGTGTTTGTGACAGTGGGGTGTTGCAAAGTTGCCTTGAAAATTTACTGCCGGAGGGGATGGAAAATCGGCATACCTTTGTATACAATAACGACAGATCACTTGCTTTCATGCCCCGGAGTTGGGCAAGACAAAGCAGGCCAACCCCAGATTGAACCGCCGCAGGCAAGCCCCCGAGGAGAACGCGATGACCGTCACCGTTGGACATGACAGCCAGAAAACCCGCAAGACGCTGACGGCGGGGGGGACATCGGTTGACTATTACTCGATCCCGGCGGCGGAAGCGGCGGGGTTGGGTGATTTTTCGCGGCTTCCGGCCAGTTTGAAAGTGGTGCTGGAAAACATGCTGCGGTTTGAAGATGGCAAGACCGTTACGGTCGATGACATTCGCGCGTTTGCCGAATGGGCGGCGAAAGGTGGCAAGAACCCGCGTGAGATTGCCTATCGCCCTGCCCGCGTTTTGATGCAGGATTTCACCGGGGTTCCGGCAGTGGTTGACCTTGCGGCAATGCGCGACGGGATTTTGGGCTTAGGCGGCAATGCGCAGCAGATCAACCCGCTGGCGCCTGTTGATCTGGTGATCGACCATTCGGTGATGATTGACGAATTCGGCACCCCGCGCGCCTTTCAGATGAACGTGGACCGCGAATATGAGCGCAACATGGAACGCTATGTGTTTCTGAAATGGGGGCAAAAGGCGTTCAACAATTTCCGCGTGGTGCCGCCCGGAACGGGAATTTGCCATCAGGTGAACCTGGAATATCTGGCGCAGACTGTCTGGACGGATGCCGATCAGCATGGGGTGAAGGTGGCGTATCCCGATACTTTGGTCGGCACCGACAGCCACACCACTATGGTCAACGGCCTGGCCGTGCTGGGTTGGGGCGTCGGCGGGATCGAGGCGGAGGCGGCGATGTTGGGGCAGCCGGTTTCGATGCTGATACCGGAAGTGGTGGGTTTCAAGCTGACCGGTACGATGATTGAAGGCACGACGGCGACCGATCTGGTGTTGAAAGTAGTGCAGATGCTGCGCAAACATGGCGTGGTGAACAAGTTTGTCGAGTTTTACGGTGACGGGCTGGACCGCCTGCCGCTGGCCGACCGCGCGACGATTGCCAACATGGCACCGGAATATGGCGCTACTTGCGGGTTCTTCCCGATTGATGCGGAAACGCTGCGCTATCTGCGCGGTACAGGCCGGGATGAGGCCCGTGTGGCGCTGGTGGAGGCCTATGCGAAAGCCAACGGCATGTGGCGCGGGGCGGACTATGCGCCGATTTATACCTCGACGCTGGAACTGGACATGGGTACGATTGTGCCGGCGATTTCGGGGCCGAAGCGGCCGCAGGATTTTGTCGCGCTGACCGGAGCGAAGTCAGGCTTTGCGGCCGAAATGAAGGACAGCTTCAAGCGGCCAATGGATAAGCAGGTCGGTGTGGCCGGGGAAAACTACAGCCTGTCATCCGGCAAGGTGGTGATTGCGTCGATCACATCCTGCACCAACACCTCGAACCCGTACGTGATGATCGGGGCCGGGTTGGTGGCGCGCAAAGCGCGGGCTTTGGGGTTGACGCGCAAGCCGTGGGTGAAGACATCGCTGGCGCCGGGTTCGCAGGTGGTGTCGGAGTATCTGGAAGCGGCAGGGTTGCAGGACGATCTGGATGCGATTGGCTTTAACCTGGTGGGTTATGGCTGCACCACCTGCATCGGCAATTCCGGGCCATTGCAGACCGAGATTTCGGCGGCGATTGCCGAGGGTGATCTGGTGGCGGTGTCGGTGCTGTCGGGCAACCGCAACTTTGAGGGGCGGATAAGCCCTGACGTGCGGGCGAACTATCTGGCCTCGCCGCCGTTGGTGGTGGCCTATGCTTTGGCGGGCGATATGAACATTGATATCACCACCGAGCCTTTGGGCATCGGCACCGACGGGCCGGTTTACCTGAAGGACGTCTGGCCCAGCAATGCCGAGATCGCCGAACTGGTAGAGGCGACAGTGACGCGGGCAGCGTTCCAGAAGAAATACGCCGATGTGTTCAAGGGCGATGAGAAATGGCAGGCGGTGGAGACGACTGACCGGGAAACCTATGATTGGCCGGCGGCATCAACCTATATTCAGAACCCGCCCTATTTCCGTGGCATGTCCAAGACGCCGGGCACCATCAGCAATATTGCGGGTGCGCGGATTTTGGCGCTGTTGGGTGATATGATTACCACCGATCACATCAGCCCGGCCGGTTCATTCAAAGCGGGAACTCCGGCAGGTAAGTATCTGGCCGAGCATCAGGTTCCGGTATCCGAGTTCAATTCCTACGGCGCGCGGCGCGGCAATCATGAGGTGATGATGCGCGGCACGTTTGCCAACATCCGGATCAAGAACGAGATGCTGGCCAATGAAACCGGTGGCGTTGAGGGCGGCTATACTTTGGGGCCGGATGGGGTGCAGACATCCATCTTCGATGCGTCGATGGCGTATCAGGCGGCCGGCACGCCGTTGGTGATCTTTGGCGGCATTGAATATGGCGCGGGATCGTCGCGTGATTGGGCGGCCAAGGGCACGGCGTTGCTGGGCGTGAAGGCGGTGATTGCGGAGAGCTTTGAGCGTATTCACCGGTCAAACCTGGTGGGTATGGGGGTAATTCCGTTTGAGTTTACGGGCGGCGATACTCGTAAGTCTTTGAGGCTGAAAGGCGATGAAGTGATTGCGATCAGCGGGTTAGACGGTGATCTTAAGCCGCTTTCGACAGTGCCCTGCACGATCACATCGGCGGACGGCAGCAGCAAAACGATCCAGATCAAGTGCCGGATCGATACCGAGATCGAGATTGAATATGTCGAGCATGGTGGCGTGCTGCACTATGTGCTGCGCAATTTGGCAAAGACGGCGTAACGCAAGGCGAATACAACCTTAAGTGGAAACGGATTGTTTCCTAAACGAAAGGCCCGGGCGATCCGGGCCTTTTGTTCTTGTTAAGTTCTTGCAGGCAGATTGATCCGTATCGAAGACCCCGAACGGAGAAACCCCATGCACAGCCGCCTTTTGCCCTTGAACCCACCGTCCGACGCGTTCGCGACGTCCTTGCCGCGCTTGGTATTTCCACGCCTAAGTCTGCCGTCAATGCCGTGGCTGGAAGTGGTTTTCTTCGGGGTCATGATCTTTGGCTTGATCAGCGCCGGGGTTTAGAGCTGCTTAATTTTCCAAAGCGGCTTTTAATGCTGGCACGAAAGTTTGCTCGTAATAGCTGCCGACTAGCGGACCAATAAAGCGCAGCAGAACTTTGCCATCCCCATCGATAATGAACGTTTCGGGCGGGGCGGTAACGCCCCAATCGATGGCAGACCGACCCTGCGGATCAAACGCCAAAGCGAGGAACGGGTTGCCGTCATCAGTCAGATAGGCGGTGGCATCCTCGGCGGTGTCTTTGAAATTGACGCCAGCGACGCGAATGCCGTCTGCCGCCATCTGCATGAGAACCGGGTGTTCCGCGCGGCATGGCGGGCACCAGCTGGCCCAGAAGTTGACCAGCGTGACCTGACCAGTATTCAGGTCTGCCGCCGTGAGCAGCGGAAGGTCGGCCAGCGGTTTTGTTGGCAAGGCTGGCGCTGTTTGCCCAATGAAGGTGGAGGGCAGGCCATCGGGGTTATCGCGATTCATGCCGATGTAGAATGTGGCGGCGAGGCCTGCGAAAATGACTGGGGGCAGAAACATCAACAGCCTAGCCATTCGTCTGTACCTGCCGCGCTTCGACTTCGCGCAAGGCACGACGCGTTTTGGCGGCTTGCCAAAGGCTAAGGGCGATCAGCGCCGCGATCAGGGCAATTGCCGCAGCATAGGACCACAGCACCACTTGCGCGTATTTGCCAAGGTCCATCAGGCCATCCTTTCGCGCAGCAGCAGGGCTTGCAGACGGCGCGCCCTGATCTCTGTCCGGGTGCGCAGCAGCACCAGAGCAAGGAACAGCAGCACGAAGCCTGCAATGCTGATCAGCAGAGGGATGTAGTAGACGTCGGACACGTTTTCCTTCTTGTCGAGCGACAGCGACGCGCCTTGGTGCAGGCCCTGGTTCCAGAAGTTCACCGCATAGCGGCTGAGCAAGGCGAAGACTGAGCCGACGATGCACAGAACCGACGTCAGATCGGCGGCGGTGTCGGGGTTTTCGACGGCTTGCCACAGGGCGAGATAGCCAAGGTAGAACAGCGTCAGGATCAGGAACGAAGTCAGGCGCGGATCCCACGCCCACCATGTGCCCCACATCGGCTGGCCCCAGATAGCGCCAGTGAGCAGGGCAATCAGCGTCATCGTCAGGCCGACCGGGGCGGCGGCTTTGGCGGCGAGGGCGGAAACGTGGTGGCGGCGGATCAGCCAGATCAGCGATGCGACCAGCATCATCACCCACGCGTTGATGGCCATCATGGCGGAGGGCACGTGCAGGTAAATGATCTTGACAGTGGCGCCGAAATTTACCGCGTCGGGGGTGAAGAAAAAGCCCCAGGTCAGGCCAGTGATCAGGCAGATTGCGGCCAACGATGCCACCCAAGGCAGCACGGCGCCCGAGGTTTGCATGAACTTTTTCGGATTGGCGTATTCCCAGATCGACATTCGCAATCGCTATGGCCTTCTTATGGTGGCTGCAAGTGTTAGCATGGATTGCTCACCTAAGGTTGACGCGGATTGCCGCAGCAGAGGCGAACGGCAGCAGGGCGGCGGAGCCGAGGGTAATGCCCGCCAGCAGCAGCAGCGGTGTCGTGGCATCAAGGCCGGTGGCACCGCGGCGAATAACCTCTGCGCCGAAGATCAGGGTGGGGACGTACAGCGGCAGCACCAGCAGCGACAGCAGCAGGCCACCGCGTTTCAAGCCGACAGTCAGGGCAGCGCCGAACGCGCCGATGACAGATAGCGCGGGGGTGCCGAGGGTGAAGGCGGCGATCAGCCACGGGTAGGCGGGGGTGGGCAGGTGCAGGAGCAGGGCTAGGAAAGGGGCGGCGATTGTTAGCGGCAGGCCGGTGACCAGCCAGTGCGCCAGCGATTTGATGGCGACGACGGCCTCTAGTGGGATCGGGGCGGTGGCTAGCAGGTCTAGCGAGCCATCCTCGGCGTCGAGTGCGAACAGGCGGTCAAGCGACAGCAGGCAGGCGAGGAGTGCGCCCACCCACAGGATGCCGGGGGCGATTTTGGCGAGGGTTGCAGGTTCGGGGCCGACGCCGAGGGGGACCAGAACGGCGACCAGCAGGAAGAACGCGAGGCCAAGGCCGAAGCCGCCGCCAGCGCGGGTGGCAAGGCGCAGATCGCGGATCAGTAGCGCGATCATGCGGTGACCCCGTCGAACGGGTTGGACTGTGGCGTCTGGCCGGTGGCGAAGGGGGTCAGGTTCAGGGTGGTGGCACTTGGCAGGCCCAGGTCGATGTGGCTGGCGATGATGGCGGAACCGCCCTGCCCCAGATGTGCGGTGATCATAGCGACGAACAACGCCGTGGAGGCAGTGTCGAGCGATACGGTGGGTTCATCCAGCAGCCAGATGGGGCGGCCGGTGACCAGCAGGCGGGCAAGGCCGAGGCGGCGTTTTTGGCCGGCGGAGAGGGTTGCGGCGGGGCGACTGGCAAGCTGGGTCAGTTGCATGGCGGCAAGTGCTGGCGCGGTGTCATTGGTGCCAAAGATGGCAGCCCAGAAGGCGAGGTTTTCCTGTGCAGTCAGGGTTGGCTTCAGGCCATCAGCATGGGCGGCGTAGGCGATGCTGTCGGGATCGGCGATGATCTGGCCGGAGCGTGGCGGTTGCAGACCCGCTATGGTCCGCAGAAGCGTGGTTTTGCCGATACCGTTCGGACCTTGCAGCACAAGGGCTTGGCCGGGTTGTAAGGTAAAGCTGATACCATCAAGAACGGTCAGCCCCCCGCGCGCGCAAGCCAGATTGGTGAGCGTCAGATCCATGCGACAGACCTAGCGCATCTTTGCACGCCCTGAAAGATCACACTGGCAGCAGGGCTGCGGCGATGCGGCGGCCTTCGGACAGCAGCACATTGTAGGTGCGGGCGGCGGCGGGGGAATTCATCACCTCGACCCCGATGCCAGCGGTTTCCAGCGTTTCGCGGAAGTCAGTCGCGACATGGGCAATCTCGGCCCCCATGCCGATGAACATCACGTCGATCTTGCCGATCAGCGCCAGCAGCGTGGCGGTATCTTTGAGCCCGCCCCATGCGCCAGCCCCCCACGGCGTGATCAGGCAGGGGCCGTGCAGAACCTTGCCATCGATGCGGAAAAAGCCGGGGCCATAGCCGTCGATCGGTTTGGCATTGTCATAGGTTATTTCAGTCAGCCGCATGGCATCACGCGTCGATGTTGGCAAAATCGTTCTGGTCTGACTTGCTCTTTTTGGGCTTGTCATCGCGGTTTATGCCGAGGAACAGGACGATGTTTTTTGCGACATACAGCGTGGAATAGGTGCCGATGATTACACCAAACAGCATCGCGAAGACGAAGCCGCGCATCACATCGCCGCCAAAGATTAGCAATGCCGTCAGCGAAATCAGCACCGTCGTCGCCGTCATCAAGGTGCGACTAAGGGTTTCATTCGCGGTCAGGTTCATCATCTCGCGCAGTGGCATGGCTTTGTACTTCGTCATGTTTTCGCGCAGGCGGTCGAAAATAACCACCGTGTCGTTGACGGAATAACCCAGAATTGTCAACAAGGCAGCAACGATGGTCAGGTCAAATTTTAATTGGAATAGCGAAAACACCCCAACCGTCACGATCACGTCGTGCATCAGCGCCACCACCGTTCCAACGGCAAATTGCCATTCAAACCGCGCCCAGACATAGATCAAGATACCAAGCGACCCGGCCGCGACGGCCAGCAGCGCCTGCCAGATCAATTCTGCCGATACCTTTGGTCCGACCGATTCCACCGACGGAAAGGTAATCGCCGGATCAACGGCCTTCATTGCCGTCTCGACCGCAGTAATAATCTCGGGTGTGACGGCTTCTACACCGTCCTGCGCCTGAATACGCACCATGGCCACGTGCTGATCGTCGCGAAAAGCCGGATCGAACACCTCGGAAATGGAGACATCGCCCAGATCAAGCGTCGACAACGCGGCACGGTACACGCCCACATCGACTGGGGTGGTGCTTTCAGTGCGAATTGTGGTGCCGCCCCGGAAATCAATGCCGAAGTTCAAACCCATGGTGGCCACCAGCAAAGCCGTTGCCAACACCAGAAACACCGAAAAGCCGAATGTTACATACTGCAGTTTAAAGAAGTCGATGTTGGTCTTTTCAGGTGCAAGTTTAAGCCGCCAAGCCATCTGATCGCCCCCTTAAACCGTGATCGACTTGGGGCGTTGCCACGCCATCCAAGTTTCAATGATGAAGCGCGTCACATAGACGGCTGTGAACATCGACGTCAGAATGCCGATCCCCAATGTCACTGCAAAGCCGCGCACGGCACCAGAGCCGACCATGAACATGATCACGGCAGTCAGAATGGCGGTTACGTTGGAATCCATGATTGCGGAGAACGCCTTTTCAAACCCGAGTTCAATCGACCGGCCGGGCGGTTTGCCCTCCCGCAGTTCTTCGCGGATACGTTCAAAGATCAGCACGTTGGCATCGACTGCCATCCCCATCGTCAGAACAATGCCCGCAATCCCCGGCAGGGTCAGTGTTGCGCCGATGATCGACAGGGCGGCGAACAGCAATGCCATGTTCACGGCCAGGGCAATATTGGCCATGACACCGAACATGCCGTAACAGGCGATCATGAACACCACGACCGCAATCATGCCCACAACAGCAGCGCGGCGGCCCGCATCGATGCTGTCTTGCCCGAGTTCGGGGCCGATGGTGCGTTCTTCAAGAAACGTCATCTCGGCTGGTAAGGCCCCTGCTCGCAAAAGCACAGCAAGTTGGGTCGATTCCTCGACCGAGAAACTGCCGGTGATGATGCCCGATCCGCCGGCGATGTGGCTTTGGATGGTGGGGGCGGAAATAACCTCTTCATCCAGCACGATGGCAAACGGAGAGCCGATATTGTTGGCGGTGTAGTCGCCAAATTTGCGGCCACCGCTTGGGTTGAAGCGAAAGCTGACTGCAGGTCTGTTGTTCTGGTCAAAGTCCGGCTGCGCATCGACCAGATCTTCGCCCGATACAACGGGGGTTTCTTCGATGATGTAGAAAACGCCGTCTTCATCCATCGAGGGCAACAGCAGGTTGCGAGCACCGGCATCAGCCCCCGGATCAGTGGTCCGACCAACAACCGGATGGAACGTCAGCTTCGCCGTTGTGCCGATGAGTTCCTTCAACTCCGTCGCCGAGCCGATGCCCGGCACCTGAATAAGGATGCGGTCCGTTCCCTGACGTTGAATGGTGGGTTCTCGAGTGCCAACCTCATCCACCCGGCGGCGAATGATTTCAAGGCTTTGCTGAATGGTGCGACTGTCGGTGGCTTCGCGTTCTGCCTTAGACAATTGCACAACAATATCAGCGCCTTCAACGGAGATATCGATATCGTTTGAGCCTATCCCTGTCAGGCTCACAACGGGTTGGGCAAGTGCCCGCACTTTTTCCAAGGCGGCGGCCATGCCCGCAGGGTTGGAAACCGTAACCCGCAGCACGCTCGGGATCGACGGTTGCCGACGCACATTGCCGATCTGGTCGCGCACATCGCGAAGCGCGTCGCGCACGTCGGGCCACATGCCGTCGATCCGGGTGGCATAGACATCTTCGACCTGCACTTCGGCAAGCAAATGCGCGCCACCGCGTAAATCGAGGCCTAGGTTCATCAGACCAGACGGTGCCCAAGTTGGCCAAAGTGCCAATGCGGCGGATTGTTCGGGCGAGGCCGCGCCGCCCGCTGCGGCAATTGCCTTTTGAGCATCGTTGTGCTGTTCAACCCTGCCGTAGAAGGCGTTTGGCACGGCATAAAGAATACCGAACGCGCAGATCAGCAGGATGAACAGGCGTTTCCACAGCGGGGTATGCAACATCGACGACTTCCTAGGATCAACCAGCAGCAGGTTCGGTTTTGGACATGACCTGCGAAATGGTCGAGCGCAGGACTTTGACCTTCACGCCATCGGCAATTTCAATCTCCAGGATACCGTCATCGTTGACCTTGACGACTTTGCCCAGAATGCCGCCTTGCGTCAGCACCTGATCGCCGCGGCGCAGCGCCTCGACCATGGCTTTATGGTCTTTCAACTTTTTCTGCTGTGGACGGATCAACAGGAAATACATGATCGCAAAAATCAGGATCAGCGGCACAAACGACGTAAAGGCAGCACCAGCGCCACCGGCGGCTTGGGCATAGGCTGGGGTCACGAACATGGTCGTCCTCTCACATCAGGTAGGGGAAAACCCCGGAATTTGGTGGCGCACACTAGCCGCGAGGCCGGGGAAGCGCAAGGCGATGATCCGGGTGAATGGGCTATTCTCGGCGGCATGTGAACGCATATAGATATAGCGCGTGGCCGGTTCAATTCGCGGCTGGGACTAAAGGCGGGAATGATGCGGCGCGCGGTGGTTTTGGTAGGGACTTTTGCGGGTTTTCTGGCGGGTGTTCTGCCTTTGGTCGGGCAGACATCGGATGAACGGGCGCTAACTGCGGCTGAACAGCAGGACTGGCTGGCGATTGGGCAGATCACCTACGGAGGTGCGGTAGGGGCCGCGATTTGCACCGGTACGCTGGTGGCGGCTGATCTGGTGCTGACGGCGGCGCATTGTGTAAGCCATGACGGCGTGCCGATGCCGGCCGGGGATATTCAGTTTGCCGCCGGATGGCGGGCGGGAAAAAACGCGGCAATCAGGTATGGGGAAGAGATCATTCTGGCGGGGCTGTCCGACGATAAGCCGCGCGCGCTGGCGCAGGATGTGGCGTTGATTGTGCTGGATGTGCCGATTGACGGCGATGTGGTGCAGCCGTTGGCTTTGGCGGCCCCGAATGCGTCGACGGATAACTATAGCCTGATCGGATACCGCCGCGATGTGCCTGATGTGATCCGGCGCAATGATGCGTGTGATTTGAAGGGCAAGCAGGGTGCAGTGCTGTTGCTGCGGTGTAGGGTGGTTTCGGGCAATTCCGGCGCGCCGGTTTTGCTGCAGCGGAATGGCGAATGGCAAATCGCCGCCGTGATGGCGGCGCAGGGGCGCGGTGGCATTGATGTGTCTTATGCGGTGACCCCCGGCGATGATCTGCGGGCGCGGACCGTGGCACCGTAGGGCTGCCCCATTTCAGGATTTGAATTGCCCGGCGGCGTCAGGCATATGGAGCGGACAAAGCCTTTATCGCAGGACCAGACCCATGCACGATATCCGCGCCATCCGCGAAAACCCCAATGCCTTTGATGCTGCGCTGAAGCGGCGGCGGCTGCCGGGGATGTCGGCGGAGGTGTTGGCAGTTGACGGCGCACGGCGGGCGGCGATTTTGGCGGCCGAAACCGCACAGGCGGCGCAGAATGCGGCGTCGAAAGATGCTGGTGCTGCCAAGGCTGCAGGGAATGAGGCCGAATTTGAGCGGCTGCGCGCGCTGGTAGGCGAAAAGAAAGCCGAGATTTCGCGGATGAATGACCAGGCGTCAGTTCACGATGCGAAGCTGCGCGATATGTTGATGCGCATTCCCAACCTGCCGATGGCCGACGTGCCGGATGGCCCGGACGAGACAGGCAATGTGGAAGTGCGCCGTTGGGGCAACCCGCGCAAATTCGATTTCGCGCCGAAAGAACACTTCGAGATTGCCGGTGTGAAACCCGGCATGGATTTTGCTACCGCCGCCAAGCTGTCTGGCACGCGGTTTGTGGTGCTGAAGGGAGCCGTCGCGCGGCTGCAGCGGGCCTTGGCGCAGATGATGCTGGATGTTCACACATCAGAACATGGTTTGGTTGAAACCTGGGCCCCGGTTCTGGTGAAAGACGAGGCGATGGAAGGCACTGATAAGTTGCCGAAATTCGCCGAAGACAGCTATCAGACCACCAATGGCTGGTGGCTGATCCCGACGTCCGAAGTGTCGTTGACCTATTCGGTCGCTGGCGATGTGCTGGACGCGGCGCAGTTGCCCATACGAATGACGGCGCATTCGCAGTGCTTTCGGTCCGAAGCCGGGTCGGCAGGCAAAGATACGTCAGGGATGCTGCGTCAGCACCAATTTGAAAAGGTGGAAATGGTGTCAATCACCACGCCCGACACCAGTTTGGCCGAACATGACCGCATGACGCGCTGCGCCGAGGCGATTCTGGAACGGCTGAACCTGCCCTACCGCACGATTGTACTGTGTACGGGCGATATGGGGTTTGGCGCGACCAAAACCCATGATCTGGAAGTGTGGTTGCCGGGGCAGAATACCTACCGCGAGATCAGCTCGGTTTCAGTCTGTGGTGATTTTCAGGCGCGGCGGATGAATGCACGGTTCAAAGCACCGGGGGGGAAGCCGGAATTTGTGCATACTTTGAACGGATCAGGCTTGGCGGTGGGGCGCTGCCTGATCGCGGTGGTGGAAAATGGCCAGCAGTCCGATGGATCGGTAGATTTGCCTGCCGCATTGCACCCCTATCTGGGCGGTAAAACGCGGATTTCCAATTCTGGGCAACTGGTCTGATCCAAAACTCGGGCAACCCTTTGCTCCAATGAAAGAAAAAATGAAAGACCGATCCTCCGTCTTGCTGTTCGTGGTGACGCTGACATTCGGCATCGCCCCTTTCATAACACCCCCATTTTCGGGATATGACCCGAGTGTGTTTCCGGTCCTTGTGGCCAGACCATTCATCCAACCGGCAGGTTATGCGTTTTCTATCTGGGCGCTGATCTATCTGGCGCTGATTGCCCATGCAGCATTTGGCATGTTTCGGCGCGCGGATGATCCGGCTTGGGCACGGGTTCGCACGCCGATGATTCTGTCGTTATCGCTGGGCACGGCTTGGCTGAAGATCGCCCTGACTGACCCGATCTTGGCGACGATCGGCATTTGGGCGATGTTGATTTCGGCGCTGTTCGCGTTATGGCGGGCGGACCCGGCCCGTGATCGTTGGTTTCTGATTGCCCCGATTGCGATTTACGCAGGGTGGCTTAGTGCCGCAGCAGCGGTGTCATTGGGCGTGGTTTTGGCAGGGTATGGCTGGCTTTCCAACACCGGATCGACGTTTGTGATGCTGGCGCTGGTCTTGGTGATTGCGGTTATCACCCAACTGCGCAAGCCCGATGTGCTGGAGTACGGTGCGGTGGTCATCTGGGCATTGGTGGCGGTTATTGCGGTGAACTGGGCAGATGCGCGAACCGTTGCCTTGGCGGCAGCAACGGGCATTGCGATTATGGCACTTACGATGGCTATTGCCCGCCGCTAGTCGACTTTTCTTTCGCGAAAATACTCTCGCGTTTTCAGTCTTTCTTGACTGGATTGCCGATATGTTTGCGTAAGCGTGAGGGCGTGTGAAACTTTGGATCTTTGAAGGGGTTCTTTTCGCCCTGCCCGCGCAGGATGATGCGGATCGGCGTGCCGGGCATATCAAAGTGATCGCGCAAGCCGTTGACCAGATAGCGTTTATAGCTTTCCGGCATCAGGTCAGGGTGAGAACACATGGCCACAAAGCCCGGCGGCCGGGTTTTGATCTGCGTCATGTAGCGCAGCTTGATGCGACGCCCGCCGGGGGCCGGTGGCGGATGCGCCTCGGTCATTGCGCCCAGCCAGGTGTTCAGGCGTGCGGTTGGCACGCGGCGGTTCCAGACATCATGCGCTTTCACGATGGCGTCATGCAGTCGGTCAAGCCCGCGTCCGGTTTTGGCGGAAACGGTGATTAGTGGCGCACCGCGCAACTGTGGCAGGTGGCGTTCGAACATCTCTTTCAGGGCGGCGAGTTTTTCTTGCTTTTCGCCCTCAAGATCCCATTTGTTGACGGCCAAAACCACAGCGCGGCCTTCAGTTTCGGCGTAATCGGCGATGCGCAGATCTTGGGTTTCAAACGGAATATCGACGTCCAGCAGAACAACAATCACTTCGGCAAAGCGCACGGCGCGCAGGCCGTCGGATACCGACATCTTTTCCAGCTTTTCAGAGATACGGGCTTTTTTGCGCATACCAGCAGTGTCAAAAATGCGGATCGGCATACCCAGCCAATCGGCTTTGACCGAGATGGCATCGCGGGTGATGCCCGGCTCTGGCCCGGTCAACATGCGTTCCTGACCGAGTATCTTGTTGATAAGCGTGGATTTACCGGCATTGGGCCGCCCGATAACGGCGATTTGCAGGGGTTTTGCCGCAGTGGGCCGGTGCGCGATTGGATCGGCCTCAAGCTCGGCCTCTTCTTCGGATACGTCCAGATCGACCAGCGGCGCATCAGCCTCGGCGCGCTCAGTGAATTCTGCGGCCATCGGGCGCAGCAGGTGATAAAGATCGTCCAAGCCTTCGCCGTGTTCGGCGGAAATTCGCAGTGGCTCGCCAAGGCCAAGCGACCACGCATCCAACGCCCCAGCGTCAGCGGCAGAACCTTCAGCCTTGTTGACGCCAAGGATCACGCGCGCACCTTTGCGGCGCAGGATATCGGCGAACACCAGATCATTGGCGGTAACACCCGCGCGGCCATCGATCAGGAACAGGCTGATATCGGCCATATCGACGGCGCGTTCCGTCAGGCGGCGCATCCGGCCCTGAAGGCTATCGTCAGTGACGTTCTCCAGGCCCGCAGTATCGATGACGGTAAAACGCAGATCAAACAGCTTGGCATCACCTTCGCGTAGATCGCGGGTAACACCGGGCTGGTCATCGACCAAAGCCAGCTTGCGGCCAACGAGCCGGTTAAAAAGCGTTGATTTGCCCACATTCGGGCGGCCCACAATGGCCAAGGTAAACGTCATATCGCACTCCGGCGGGTCGTCGTGAAGGGGTTGCCTTACACGGACGCGGCGTCAACGGAAAGCGTGAAGTTGCCCGTTGTTGGAGACGACGTATAACACGCCTCCCGCCAAAGCCGGTTGCGCCGCGGCCCCACTCGGCAGATCGAGCGTTGATACCAACGCGCCATCGGTCGGGTTGAAGAAGCGCAGGATGCCGTCACCAGAGGCGACCACAAGCCGCCCACCTGCCAGAACAGGGCCGTAGTGTGCAGTGATGGCTTTGCGTTTCTTGACCTTTTCCTTGACGAAATAGGGCATCTCGACATTCCAGATCGTCTCACCTGTCGAGGCGTCAAGTCGCACGAGACGCGCCTCGTCATTGACCAGGAATACTGATCCGCCAACGGCCAGCACCGGGGCTAAAGCTCCCTCGCCCGCCGACCACAGCAATTTGCCGCTTTCGGTATCAAGCGCCACTGTGCGCCCGGCAGAGGTGCCGACAAAGGTGGTGCCGCCCGCGATGACCGGATCGCCGGTTACGTCGGCGATGGTGGCGTAGACGCGGCCCAGACGCTTGCCCGCAACAGACGTCAGCCAGTTGCGCGCGGTGCCGTCTTTCAGCACGGCGGTAACCTCGCCGCCAGCAGTGGGGAACAGAACGGTGCTATCGGCAACTGCCGGACCAGCGGCACCTACCATGCCGACGCCATTCGGGGTGCCGGCGATATCCCACAAAATCTTGCCAGCATCGGCGGTTAGCGCGAAGGCAGCGCCATCGCGCCCGCCGACATAAACGACGCCGTTGTCAACCGACGGCGCCCCCATCACCGGGGCATCAAAGCGTTGCCGCCAGATGACGGCGCCGGAAGCCGGATCAAGGGCGACAATTTCGCCAAAGCCAGTGGCGGCGAACAATCTGCCGCCACTATAGGCCAAGCCGCCGCCGGAGACGTTGCCACCACGGTCAAACTGTGCGGCAAGATCGGTGGCCCACAACTGGCCGCCGGAGGTTGATGTGGCGACCAGCCCCGATTTGCCGTCGATGGTGAAGACGCGGCTATCAGCAACGATGGGTGCCGCGACGATGCGGTTGCGGCGGGTGCTGCCTGAGCCTATATTCGCGGTCCAGACCCGCTGGGGCGAGGCGGACAGGGCACCATGTGGTGCGGAATGGCGGCTGTTGCCGGCGCGGTGGGTCCAATCGGCATTGGCGCTGGCACCGGGCAGGGAAATCGGCTGGCTGAAGTTTTCTGGGCGGTCTGGTGGGGCGGTGGGATCGGGCTGGCCTTCGACCGGCAGGCTGGCCTCTAACGGTGTGCGGGTGTCAAAACGTTCACCCGGCAAGATCAGTTCCCGCTGCCCACAAGACGCCAGCAGCGCCAACAGGCCAAGGCCCGTTACTGCACCACCGAGTGTTCGCTTTGCTGCCATGTTTGCCATGTCCTGCCCCGCACCCCGTACCTTTTTTCAATTCCCTACACGTTATGCAGGGAGTCTTAGCCTTCTGCCGTCGCCGTGCCGCCCAATGCCAGAATTACCTGTTCAGCGCGCGAGCGCAGACCTTGGCTTGCCTCTTGATCTTGTGTCAAGGCGCGCAGCGCGTCGATAGCATCAGTTGGTTTTTTGTCTTCGATCAACAAATAGGCCAACTGTTCCAGTGCCAAGGTCCGATACGGACGACCTGCCGCTGAAATGCCTTCCAGCGCTGTGCGCCTGTCAGCAATAGGTTGTTCGGCACCGGCAAGGATCACGCGGCGCAGAACAGCCAGATCGCGGTAGCTGTTGGACAGTGTTGCATCGGCGGCAACGGCATCCAATGCGGCGAGCGTTCCGCCACGATCTTTTTCGGGATCACTGGCCAGCATAAGTTGCAAAAGCCCTGCCTGTTCGCCATTGCCTTCAACGCCTTTCAGCGCGGCAATCCGATCTTCCGGGGTGCCCGAGGTCAGCGCAGTCAGCACCGCGTCGCCAAATTGTTCGGCGTTGGCACGGGCTTGGGATTTTTGCCATTCAGTCCAGGCGGCACCACCAACGATGCCGACCACCAGCAAAACCCCGATCCAGCCATACTTACGAAACAGGGCGAACAGTTTGTCGCGACGGACCTCTTCGGTCACTTCGTCGATGAAGCTTTCGTTGTTGCTCAAAGGGGTCGTCTCCATTCAGTTGACCCGTCTTACACGCAAGGCCAACGGCTTGCCAAGGCCTGCCACGAAGACACGAGCATTAGGCGGTAAGCCGTGCCGCGATTTCAGGCGCCTGGCCGTCAAGTTCGGCATCCGGGTCACCGGGCTGCGGCGACGCGGCTGCGGATGGATCGTCGTCCTCAGCAGACTGGCGGGCCCACATGGCGGCATAGCGCCCGGCCTGTGCCAGCAATTCGTCATGCGTGCCTTGTTCGGTCACCTGACCGTTTTCCAGCACGACGATCAGATCGGCATCGGCGATGGTGGAAAGACGGTGCGCAATCGTGATGACCGACCGGCCCTGCCCCATTTCCAACAGCGAATCTTGGATATCACGCTCGGTCTGGGTATCAAGCGCGCTGGTCGCCTCATCCAGTATCAGGATCGGCGGGTTTTTCAGCAAGGTCCGCGCGATGCCGACGCGCTGCTTTTCGCCGCCAGACAGCTTCAGCCCCCGCTCACCGACCGAGGTTTGATAGCCTTTTGGCAAAGACGTGATGAAGGTGTGAATTTTGGCAGCGCGCGCCGCGTCTTCAACGTCCTCTACCGTGGCGTTGGGGCGACCATAGGCGATGTTGTAATAGATGGTGTCGTTGAACAACACGGTATCTTGCGGCACCACCCCAATTTTATCATGCAGGGTGGCTTGCGTGACATCGCGGATATCCTGCCCGTCGATGCGGATGGCCCCGCCGGTGACGTCATAGAACCGGAACAGAAGCCGCCCGATGGTGGATTTACCGGACCCCGACGGCCCGACAAGGGCGATGCGCTGCCCCGGACCCACCCGCAGGCTGACGCCCTTCAGAATCGGGCGCGCGGCGTCATAGCCAAAGGCGACATTGTCAAACACCACTTCGCCGCCAGCTACCCGCAACGCGGGCGCGCCGGGTTTGTCGTTAACCTCGGTCGGTTGGTTCAGCAGGCCGAACATTTCGCCCATATCCACCAGCGACTGCCGAATTTCGCGGTACACCGTGCCCAGAAAGCCCAAAGGCAGCGTGATCTGGATCATGTACGCGTTCACCATGACGAAATCGCCAACCGTCAGCTTGCCCGATTGAACCCCCATCGCCGCCATCACCATGACGATGATCAAACCGATGGTGATCAGACACGCCTGCCCCATGTTCAGCAACGCCAGCGACTGGCCGGTGCGCACGGCGAAACCTTCGTATTTCTCCATCGCGCCATCATAGCGTTTCGCCTCGCGCTCTTCGGCACCGAAGTATTTGACAGTTTCAAAGTTCAGCAGGCTGTCGATCGCCTTTTGGTTAGCATCGGTGTCTTGATCATTCATCTGGCGGCGCAATTTCACCCGCCATTCGGTGATGCGAAAGGTAAAGACCACATAAAGCGTGATCGTGGTGACCACGACCGCCATGTATTGCCAGCCAAACAGCACTGCGAAGATGACCGAGACCATTGTCAGTTCAAGGATCAGCGGGCCGATGGACAACAACATGAATCGCAAAAGAAAATCGACGCCTTTGACGCCGCGTTCGATGATCCGGCTAAGGCCGCCGGTCTTGCGGGCGATGTGATACCGCATCGACAGGCGGTGGATATGGGTGAAGGTTTCAATCGCCAGCCGGCGAATGGCGCGCTGGCCGACCCGCACAAAAATGGCGTCGCGCAATTCGCCAAAACCAACGCTCATCAGCCGGGCCATGCCGTAGGCAACAGTCAGGCCGACCGCCGTCAGGGCCATCAGCAGCCCGACGGCGGGGGCTTCACCTGCCAGCGCATCGACAGCGGCTTTATACATGAACGGGGTCGTGACCGACACCAGTTTTGCCGCCACTAGCGCCATCAAGGACAGCACAACCCGGCGTTTTACCCAAGGCTCGGCTGCTGGCCAAAGATAGGGGCCGACCCGCTTGATAGTCTGCCAGTTGCCAGCACTTTTGGTTTTGGTCGGATCGGCTGCGTCAATGACCACCGACGGTTTTGGAGTTGGCTTGCGCATATCTGTCTTCGTCTACCTGAGGTGGCTGCATATCAATCGTTGATTTGAGCGCTGGCTTGGGTTAGGTGTAATACTTCAACATATCATGAGTAGTTGAGATATGGATCGAAGTAAAGTCTTGGCAAGCCTGTCGGCCCTGGCAAATGAGGCGCGGCTGGATCTGATGCGCCTTTTGGTGGTGTCGGGCGAAGACGGTCTTGCCGCTGGCAAAATCGGGCTGGAATTGGGCCATTCCGCATCACGGCTGTCATTTCATCTGGGTATTCTGGAACAAGCCGGACTGATACGGTCCCGCCGGGTTGCACGCAATGTGATTTATTCCGCGGATTTCTCTGCACTGGGCGGCACAATATCGTATTTGCTGCGCGATTGCGGCATGAACCACCCCGAGGTGCTGGCGTGTTGCAATCGGTCCCATCACAGTGATGCTATGGCGTCTTCTATTCCGATTTTGACGGAATAACAAAGACCTGGCCCGGATAGATAAGGTCGGGGTCGCGAATTTTGTCTTTATTCGCCGCATAAACCTGTACGTAAAGCACGCCATCGCCAAATTGTTCCGACGCGATGCCCCATAGGGTGAAACCGGGCTGAACGGTGACCGAAACAGCCACCGGAACGGTTTCGGCCGCGGTGGTTTGCGCCGGTTCGGGGGCCGGTTCTACAGCGGTTGTGGCAGATTCGGCAGACTGCGCTGGGGCTGCGACTGCTGCGGGTTCTTCCGATGGCTGGGCCAAAGGTTCTGCGGCTGAGGGTTCAGTAACAGGTTCGGCAGCCGCGGTGTCAGCCGTTGCAACCTCAACCGTTGGTTCCGGTGCTTGCGCCGCCGCCGCCAAGGCCTCTTTGGTTTCGCGCTTGAACGGGGTTTCAAAGCGGGCGGTCACTTTGCCGTCTTCGGCCAGTTGATCGGCCCGCAGGATATAAACCCCTGGCGTTATGTCCGGCATGGTCGAGGCCCATCGGCCATCAGCACCAACCGGAACGTCAATCAAGGGCGCATTGTCCAGGTAAATACGGACGAAAGCGCCAGCAGTGCCACGGCCAGCAAGCTGCACCTCGCCTGCCGCTGTGTAGCTGATGGTGTCGATCGCCAGATCAGCCGACACACTGGCTGCGGCGGCAGGATCGCCCTGCTGCAAGACGTTGACGCCATCCTTGGTGATTAGCAACGCTGTTGGCGCCTGCGGCACGGCGGGTTCAGCAGCCGGTTCTTCTGTTGCAGGTTCAGTCGGCACCACTTCGGCAGCTGCGATGTCGTCGATTGGTTCAGGTGCCGCGGGTTCGGCAGCCGCTACAGCAACTGGGGCTTGGGTCGGGGCCAGCGCGACAGCAGCGGCGGCTGGAATCTCGGATTGGTCGGGCAAAACAGTAGCCATCGTCAGCATCCGTGGCTCGGCACTGCTATCAAGCACAAACAATCCAACAAAATTGCCATTGGCATCAGCGGTGGTTGCCGAAATTTCGGCACCATCGACCCGCATGACAATCTTGGCACCCGGCGCAGCGCGACCCGCGACAACCGTCGCACCATCGGGGTCGACCCGCACGACGTCAAAGGTTGGCGGCTCTGTCAAAGGCGCTGCTGGTGTTGGGTCGGCAGTGGCCGTATCGGCTGTCGGCTCTTCCGCCACCTCTGGTGCGGGCTCTTCCGCCACCTCTGGTGCGGGCTCTTCCGCCACCTCTGGTGCAGGGTCGGCGGCAGCGGCATCTTCCACGGGTTCGGCGGCGGCCTCGGCGGTCGGATCTGCAGCTTCCGCCGTTGCCGGTGCGGCGGCTATACTGGTGTCCGGTACGGCCTCGGCTACTGGTTGGTCACTGCCCGCCGGGGTTGGTTCCGGCCGGTTGATCGACCACATGCCGTATACCACAGCCGCCGTGATCAACGCACCGCCAGCCAGAAGCGCCGTCCGCGCACCCGTGCTTAGTGCCGTAAAACTTGCCATTCGCATTCCCCTTGAAAGCCCGACATTGCGGTCTTCCCGCGGGCCGTTGACCGAGGCCCCTTTGCTTTATCCCAGAAACGCCGATATCTGGGAGCAAGGCAATAGTTTTCGCAAGGTTGGCATTCATGACGTCCACGCTTCGTTCCGTTTGTGTCTTCTGTGGCTCGCGTCCCGGTGCCGAGCCCGCCTATGCAGCAGCGGCGCGCGAGGTTGGAGGGCTGATTGCGGCACAGAACTGGCGATTGGTTTACGGAGCAGGCGATGTGGGTTTGATGGGCGAGGTTGCCCGCACCGCCGTGCTGGCAGGTGCGCGGACCCTGGGGGTGATCCCTACCCATTTGATGGCCCGCGAGATGGGCAGGCGCGATCTGACCGCGCTGGTAATCACCGAGAACATGCATGAACGAAAGAAAGTGATGTTCATGAACTCCGACGCGATTGTGGTTCTGCCCGGTGGGGCCGGATCGCTGGATGAATTTTTCGAAGTGCTGACCTGGGCTCAGATCGGCCTGCACAAGAAACCTATTTTCCTAATGAATACAGATGGCTACTGGGCACCTTTGATAACGCTTCTGGACCATGTCATCGCACAAGGTTTCGCGGAGGCGTCGATGAGAGGTCATTTCATTGTGGTTAACGACGTCTATGAACTGACCGCTGGGTTGCAGGCGGCGTTTGATTGATCAGGTGCAAAAAAAAGCCTGCACAGGTTTCCCCGAGCAGGCTTTCGAATTGGTCTTGACGGCCAGAACTCACAACCTCGCGGCGACAGCTTCCCAGTTCACCAGCTTTTCTAGAAAGTTGGCAAGGTAGGCTGGGCGCTTGTTGCGGAAGTCGATGTAGTACGAATGCTCCCATACGTCGCAGCCAAGCAGCGCGGTTTGGCCAAAGCACAGCGGGTTCACGCCGTTTTCCGTTTTGGTCACTTTTAACGAGCCGTCCTTGTCCTTGACCAGCCAAGCCCAGCCAGACCCGAACTGACCAGCACCCGCCGCTGCGAAATCATCTTTGAATTTCTGCACGGAACCGAATGCTTCAGTCAGCGCCTTTTCCAGACTGCCGGGCATGGCTTTGCCGTATGGGCCCATGACTTCCCAGAACAGATTGTGGTTCCAGTGTTGCGAGGCATTGTTGAAAATGCCACTCTGCGCCACGGCCCCGGCGACGAAAGTACCGCGAACAATGTCATCCAAGCCCTTGTTTTCCCATTCGGTTCCGGCAATCAGCTTGTTGCCGTTATCGACATAGGCCTTGTGGTGCAAATCGTGGTGAAACTCCAATGTTTCACGCGACATACCCTGACCGGCGAGTGCGTCATGGGCGTATGGAAGATCGGGAAGGGTGAAAGCCATGGCAGATATCCTTTCAAGGGACGAATGATTGACGCCAATAAGAGGTCTTGCAGACCCAACGTCAAGGGCCGGAAATGGTTCCAACGCCGATGGCGGGGATCAGCGCAGTTTCAGGTCTGACCCAGGCTGCGCCGAATGCTGCAGCAGACCCATCACATAGCCCGCAACAGACCGAAAGCTGACCAGGGTAAAGCCATCGGTGTCTTTCCAGAAGGCGGCGGCGACCTGAGCTGCACGGGTGCGGCGGAGTTCATTGGGGGCAAGAGCCGCCAAATCAACTGGCGACAGCTTCATCAGCACCTCAGCCGCCTTTGGCCCTTCGATGCGGAACACAGCGCGGGCGTCGGAGACATCAACGGCCAGATGGTGGATGCCATTCATCTTTTTTATAATGGTTTCAAGTGCTTTCGTGACGTCATTGTAAGCGATGATGATCAGCAGTTCGTCGGGAGACATCCAGCCCGCGCCTTTGCCATCCTTCATTTCGATCTGCCGGACCCCTGGCAATTTGGTACCGGTGACGGCTTTGATGGCGGCGGGCAAGGCCTTGTCAGCAAGATCGCAGCGCAGGCTGATCATGCCAAGCGGGCCGATTTCGCGGATGGTAGAAAAACCGTCGTATGTCGTGCCGCCAAGGGCGCTGATCGGATCAGACATTCTGCTTCTCCCCGTCTTTGTCGTAAAAGACCGGATCGACGATCCGCGCCATCACTGATGTGCCGCCCACTTTCGGGAATTCGACTGTTTGACCAATACGTTCCGGGCCGTTCTTCACCAAACCCATCGCGATTCCGCGCTTCAACGTCGGCGAGAAATAGGTCGATGTCACGCGGCCTTCGGTGTTGCGTTGGCCGTTTGGGTTGCTGCCGGGGGCGACGGCATAAGCGCCATCGGGGATAACCGAGCCATCCAGCGTTTCCAGACCGACCAGTTTCCAGCGGTTCAAATCAGCGAGGTGAGACCTTTCCTGGCCACGCTTGCCAAGGAAGTCTTCCTTTTTCTTCGAGATCGCCCAGCCGAGGTTAAGATCTTGCGGGATCACTGTGCCATCAGTTTCGTCACCGATCATGATGAAGCCCTTTTCGGCCCGCATGATATGCAGCGCCTCAGTACCATAAGGCATTGCGCCAAACTCGGCCCCGGCTTCCAACACCTTGTTCCAGAACGACAATCCGTGAGAGGCAGGGACGGCGATTTCGTAGCTGAGTTCGCCCGAAAAGCTGATGCGGTAGATGCGGACGGGGAAACCCGCCAACGTGCCGTCGGCCCATTGCATGAAGGGCAATGCCTCTTTCGAGACATTCATCCCACCTAATTTTTCAAGCAATTTCCGTGCGTTAGGGCCAACGATGGCGACTTGGGCATATTGTTCGGTGACGTTGGCGGTGTAGACCTTCCAATCCCACCATTCGCATTGAAGCCAATCCTCCATATGCGCGTGGATGCGGTCCGCGCCACCAGAAGTGGTGTGGCAAAGCCATGTATCCTCGGTGATTCTGGCGACAACGCCGTCATCGCTTAAGAAGCCGTTCTCGTTGCACATCAACCCGTAACGGCATTTGCCAATAGGCAGCGTCGACATGACGCCGGTATAGAGCATGTCGAGGAAGCGGCCCGCATCGGGGCCTTTGACGATGATTTTGCCAAGGGTGGATGCGTCAAGGATTCCAAGGGCTTGGCGGGTGTTGTTCACCTCGCGGTGGACGGCTTGGTCGTGAGTTTCAGCATCCCTTGGGAAGCAGTAGGGGCGGCGCCAGTGGCCGACGGGCTCGAAGTAAGCGTTTGATTTTACGTGACTTTCGTGCATCGGCGTGCGGCGAAGGGGTTGGAAGATGTCACCGCGCGCCTCGCCTGCCAGTGCGCCGATGGTCACTGGCGTATAGGGGGGGCGGAAAGTGGTGGTGCCGACTTGCGGAATTTCGACATTCAGCGCCCCGGCAAGAACTGACAGGCCGTTGATATTGCTTAGTTTTCCTTGGTCGGTCGCCATACCCAAGGTGGTATAGCGCTTGGTATGTTCGACCGATTCGTAGCCTTCGCGGGCGGCCAGTTGCACGTCGGAAACCTTCACATCGTTCTGATAGTCCAGCCACATTTTGGAGCGCAGTTTCAGGCTCGCCCCCTGCGGCATGAGTTGTATGTTTCCGGTATGACTTCCGTACACCCCCTGTGCATACGCGGAAGCATCATCCAGAACGCCTTTTCCGGCGGCGGTGGCCGAGGCCAGAACGCCAGCGGTATCGAAAACACCCAAGGCGGTGCCAGCGGGGATGACCATTGCCGAACCGTCGTGGTTAACAGGCGGACGGGCGGCGTCGGGGATGAAGGCGACCAGTGCGTCATCCCATGTTAGTTTGCCGCCGCAGTGTGACCACAAGTGCACGACGGGCGACCAGCCGCCGGACATGGCAACGGCGTCGCAGGGAATGGTTTCCGTTACCGCACCCTCGCCCGCTTGCAGGCAGAGGGTGACGGCGGTCACGCGTTTGCCGCCTTTTACAGAAGCGATGGCATGGCCAGTCAGCACGCGGATGCCAGCGGCGCGGGCGCGAGTGGGCAGATCGCCGTTGGCTTCCGTGCGGGCGTCGACGATCACCGGGACGGACAGGCCGGCGGCGTTGATGGCCAGCGCGGTCAGATAGGCGTCGTCGTTACTGGTGGCGATCACGGTGCGGTCGCCGGGTGAGACGGCGAAGTTGGTGATGTAATCGCGCACCGATGCGGCCAGCATGACGCCGGGGATATCGTTTCCGGCGAAGGACAGCGGGCGTTCGATGGCGCCGGTAGCGGTGATGATCACGCCTGCGCGGATCCGCCAAAGGCGTTGTTTGGGGCGGCCATCGCCGGGGGTGTGGTCGGCGGTGCGTTCATTCGCCAGCACGTAGCCGTGGTCGTAGACCCCTGCCCCCACGGTGCGCAGGCGGAGAGTGACGTTTTCCATGGCCTCAAGGGCGGCGATGGTTTTGTCGATCCACTGGGCGGCGGGCTTGCCGTCAATTTCCACGCCGTCAACCGGGGCGCGGCCACCCCAGTGGGCGGTTTGTTCCACCAGCATGACGCGCTTGCCTGATTTGGCGGCAGTCAGCGCCGCTTGCAGTCCGGCGATGCCGCCGCCGATCACCAGCACATCGGCGAAGGCGTAGGCGTGTTCGTAGCGGTCTGCGTCGCGGTCTTTCGGGGCTTTGCCAAGGCCAGCGGCTTGCCGGATGACAGGTTCGAAGATGTGCTTCCAGAAGGCGCGCGGGTGGATGAAGGTTTTGTAGTAGAAGCCTGCGGGCATGAAGCGGGCGGCGTAGTTGTTGATGACGCCGATGTCGTAAGTCAGGCTGGGCCAATGGTTTTGGCTGGCGGCTTCCAGCCCGTCGAACAATTCGGTCGTGGTGGCGCGTTGGTTCGGTTCAAACCGCGCGCCCTGCCCCAGGTTCATCAGCGCGTTGGGTTCTTCCGGGCCAGCGGCGACAATGCCGCGCGGGCGGTGGTATTTGAAGCTGCGGCCGACCAGCATTTGGTCGTTTGCCAGCAGGGCCGAGGCGAGGGTATCACCCGCCAGCCCGCGCAGGCGTTTGCCGTTGAAAGTGAACTCTTGCGGTGCGGTGCGGTCGATCAGGCGGCCACCGGAGGAAAGTCTCGTGCTCATTTGAAGCCTTCCCAATCGGGGCGTTTTGCTTTGATTTTGGCTTGCAGGTCTGCGGGCGGGCCGCTGGATTGGGCCGGGTAGGTGCCGAACACCTCTAACGTTGCCGTATCCCGCGCGGCGAGGAACCATTTGCCGCAGCCATAGGCATGCCGCCAGCGTTCGAAATGCACGCCTTTGGGGTTCTTGCGGGCGAACATGTAGTCATTAAATTCGTCGTCGGAGGAGCCGGGGCCGTAGCGTTTCAGATGCGCCTCGTAGCCGGGGGCGAGTTCGGTTTCATCGGCGCGGATGCCGCAGTAGGGGCAGGTTAGGGTTAGCATTTAGCCATTCCTTGCACTTCACTTGTTAAGCTGATGAGCAGCGCCCTGAAGCTGATGTAAGCTCTAGAAAGATAGTCGTCCGATATAGAGAAAATCATAGTTCCATCGTCACTTAGCCGAACCGACGAAACACCATCTTGCTGGAGCATGTCATTGTGTTTGCTGTTGCTTGGATCCACCACCCCACCGCCATGAAGCACAATATTCCTCAATGACGCGACCTTCGTCAAAAGTTCCCAATCCGGACTTGAAAAAGCAAATCTCACGCCGCCCACTTTGGTCAAAACAACTTTCATCCGGTGAATTCCGTTGCCCGCAAAGTCGTTTATTGAGAGACCCAAATCAGAGTTTTTGAGTACCTCGACTGCCAAACGGGTCAGGCCACCTTCGAACATTCCAAACGCCAAAAGGATTGACGATATTCGCTCGTGAACCAAAACTTGCTGAACGTCATGCCCAGCAAGAGCGACAGCAGAAGCTTTCGGCACACCGGCTGCTTCCCAGAATTCAGCGAAATGCTTGTATCCGATTTGATGGACAGACTTGAGGGTCAACTCATGCAACTCGGAGAGTTGATAGATGCCCAGCTGTGCCCATGACGCACAATTTGGATCGAAAGCCATCAATGCGCCACCCCCGCCGCGACGCTCTCATCAATAAACCGCCCTTCCCTAAAGCGGTTCATGCCGAACGCCTCGGCCAATGGTCCCGGCTCGCCGCGTGCCATTAGCTCGGCCATCGCCCAGCCGGAGCCGGGGATGGCTTTGAAGCCGCCGGTGCCCCAGCCGCAGTTGATGAAGCAGTTGCCAAGCGGGGTTTTCGAGATGATGGGGGAACGGTCGCCGGTCATATCGACGATGCCGCCCCATTGGCGCAGCATTTTGAGGCGGCTGATCATCGGGAAGGTCTCGACCAGCGCGCGCAGGGTTTCCTCGATGTGGTGGAAGCTGCCGCGCTGGGTGAAGTTGTTGAAGCCGTCGGTGCCGCCGCCGATGACCATTTCGCCCTTGTCGGATTGCGACATGTAGCCGTGCACGGTGTTGGCCATCACGACGACATCCATGCAGGGTTTGATCGGCTCGGAGACGAGGGCTTGCAGGGCGACCGCCTCGATCGGCAGACGGAAGCCGGCCATTTCAGCGACCTGGCCGGAATGGCCTGCGACGACGATGCCGAGTTTGAGGCAGGCGATGTGGCCTTTGGTGGTGTCAACGCCAGTGACTTGGCCGCCTTCGGTGGTGACGCCTTTCACCTCGCATTGTTGGATCACGTCCATGCCCATGGCGGAACAGGCGCGGGCGTAGCCCCATGCCACGGCGTCATGCCGGGCGGTGCCGCCGCGGGCTTGGTAGAGCGCACCGAGAACGGGGTAGCGGGGGCCGTCGATGTTGATGATCGGGACCAGTTCCTTGACGCGGTCGGGGGTGATGTATTCGGTGGAGACACCTTGCAGCATGTTGGCGTGGACGGTGCGCAGGTAGCCGCGCACCTCGTGGTGGGTTTGGGCCAGCATCAGCAGGCCGCGGGGGGAGAACATGACGTTGTAGTTGAGCTCTTGGCTGAGGGTTTCGTAAAGCGAGCGGGCTTTTTCGTAGATCGCGGCGGAGGGGTCTTGCAGGTAGTTTGAGCGGATGATCGTGGTGTTGCGGCCGGTGTTGCCGCCACCAAGCCAGCCTTTTTCGATGATCGCGATGTTGGTCAGGCCGTGGTTTTTGCCAAGGTAATAGGCAGTGGCAAGGCCGTGCCCGCCAGCGCCCACGATGATGGCGTCGTAGGCTTTTTTCGGGGATGGATTGCCCCAAGCCCGATCCCAGCCCTGATGGTTGCGGAACGCTTCGCGGGCGATGGCAAAAACCGAATAGCGTTTCATAGGCTTCCCTCGCGCAACTGTCGCCCTGTCATGAACGAGGTTCAGATATAACCGCACACAGGCGCGGCACAATTGAGAAATTTGCGACATTGTACGGTGTGACAGTTTGCGTCAGGGCGAGATCGTCGGGATTTCGGGCTTTTGCTAGGGCGTTCGACAGCTTAGATAGGGTTTCTCGAGGCACAGGGGGCATTGAGTGTGGGGGCATTGGGCGTGGATAATTGGGGTTTCTGGGTTGCGGCGGGGGCGATGTGCCTTGCGGTGGCCGCCAGTCTGATTGCGACGATGTTTCAGCGGCGCGAGGCCGGGCCAGCCGCGGCGTTTGATGTGCAGGTGTACCGCGCGCAATTGGCAGAGGTGAATCGCGATGTGGCGGCAGGCATGGTGTCTGTTGCGGATGCCGAGCGGTTGCGGGTGGAGATTTCGCGGCGAATATTGGAGGCGGACCGGGCCGGGCGCGGGGTTATTGTAGGGTCGGGTGTGTCTGGGCGCGCGCTTGGTGTTGCTGGGCTGGCGATTGCGTTGGTGTTTGCGGCGGCAGTTTGGGGCTATCTGCGGCTGGGAGTGCCGGGGTATGCTGATGTGCCGTTGAAAGCGCGGTTGGCGGCGGCGGAGGAATTTCATGCAGCACGGCCGTCGCAGGCGGCGGCAGAGGCAGTCGCCCCAAAGGTGGCAAGCATCACGCCGGATGCGGTGATGGCCGACCTGATGGTCAAGTTGCGCACAGCGGTGGCGAACAGACCGACCGATGTTGAAGGGCTGACGTTGTTGGCGCGCAATGAGGCGGCGCTGGGGAATCTGAGTGCGGCGGCGAAGGCGCAGACAGCGTTGATTGCGGCCAAGGGGGATGCGGCGACAGGGGATGATCACGCAGCTTTGGCCGAGATTATGATCAGTTTGGCGGGCGGCTATGTATCACCCGAGGCGGAGGCCCAGCTGATCCGCGCGCTGGAACTGGAGCCGCAGAATGGCAAGGCGCTGTATTATTCCGGGCTGATGTTTGCGCAAGGCGATCGGGCGGATCGGGCGTTTTCGCTGTGGCGCAGCTTGCTGGAGGCCAGCCCGCCGGATGCACCTTGGGTAGAGCCGATCCGGGCGCAGATTGCCGAAGTGGCAACACGGGCCGGGGTGAATTACGTGCTGCCTGATGCGGTGGGGCCGAGTGCGGCAGATGTGGCTGCGGCGGCGGACATGACACCGGAAGATCAGCGGGCGATGATTGAAAGCATGGTTGAAGGGCTGTCCGACCGGTTGGCGGCGGAAGGCGGACCTGCGGAGGATTGGGCGCGGCTGATAACCTCGCTTGGGGTGTTGGGCGACAAAGAGCGTGCCGCGGCGATATATGCCGAGGCGCAGCAGAGATTCGCGGGCGATACGGTGGAATTGCAGGGTCTGCGCGACGCCGCCCTTGCCGCCGGTATCGCGCCATGATCATCGAGACGATGGAGGAATTTGCCGCCGCCCTGCCCGCTGGTCGCGCCATCTTTGGCCTCGACTTTGGGGAAAAGACCATTGGCGTGGCGGCGTCTGATTTGCGCCGGTCGGTGGCGACACCGATCACCGTGATCCGGCGCAGCAAGTTTACCGAGGATGCGAAGGCGTTGCTGGTGCTGACTGCCGGGCGCAACATTGCCGGGCTGATCTTGGGATTGCCGCGCAATATGGACGGATCGGAAGGCCCGCGCGCACAGGCAACGCGGGCTTTCGCGCGCAATCTAGTGAAGTTGACCGACTTGCCAATTGGCTATTGGGATGAACGTCTTTCGACCGTAGCGGCGGAACGGGCGTTGCTCGAGGCGGATACGTCGCGAAAACGTCGCAATGAGGTCATTGATCAGGTCGCTGCCGGGTATATCTTGCAAGGAGCGCTGGACCGCATGGCATATATGGGGCGGGCAGCCGGGTGATGGACGCAGAGAAAGAGCGCGCAGTGAAGGACGGCTTTTTGAAAGACGCCGATTTGAACGCAGAGCGGGTGAAGGACGACGTCTGGATGCGCGACGAAGTGGAGTCGCCTTGCGTGAAGCTGTGCGTGGTTCACCCGGAGGAGCGGCTGTGCGTTGGCTGCTATCGGACCATCGAAGAAATCTCGCAGTGGTCGCGCCTTACACATGCGGCACGTGCTGCCATCATCGCCGACCTGCCGACGCGTGCGCCCCTGCTGGTGAAGCGGCGTGGCGGACGGATGGGGCGGCTGGATCGCTAGGGCCGGGCTGGAAGCTTGGCGGATTTTCTTGGGCAGAGCGTCAGGCGCGGGCATTGCTGTGTGCGGCCTTGAGTTCGTCTTTGACTGATCTCATTCGTGCGAGGCGGACGCCCTTGCGGTAATGCGCCAGTCTGGGTCCAGCAGACCCCAACCCTGCCCTACCATCCGGCGACCTTGCGCAGCATGTTGAGGGCGACCAGCACAAGAAACACCGCGAAGGCGCGTTTCAGTGGTTTGGGGTTCATCGCATGAGCCAATTTGACGCCCCATGGCGTTGCCAGCAACGTGGTGCCGATGACGATCAGAAAGGCGGGGATGTTGATGGCCCCCAAGGTGAATGGCGGGGCCTTGTCGACAGACAGCAACAGAAAACCGATCACCGAAGGCACGGCGATGATCATGCCAAAACCCGACGCGGTGGCGACGGCGCGGTGAATGGGCACGTTGTAGAGGCTCATCATTGGCACGCCAAAGGTGCCGCCGCCAATGCCCATCAGGACTGACAGAAAACCGATCGTGGTGGCGAGGATGCCGCGCGTGGGTTGGGCTGGCATGGATTGGGCGATGCGCCAATTGTCGCGCCCGAAGGCCATGTAAAGCCCGGCAATCATGGCCAGAACGCCAAAGATGGCTTGCAGGGCGATGGATTTCAGGCTGGAGGCGACGACGACACCGGCGATGGTGCCAAGCACGATCCATGGGCCCCATTGCCGCAGGATTTGCCAATCGACGGCACCCTTGCGGTGATGTGCCATGACTGACCGCATCGACGTGGCCATGATGGTGGCAAGCGATGTCGCCACGCAGATCTGCATCAGTTGCGGCCCGGCGTAGCCGAGGTTATCGAACATGTAGAAAAACGCCGGAACCAGCACGATGCCGCCCCCAACCCCAAGCAAACCGGCGATCACACCGGCGAAGGCACCGATGACCAACAGCAGGGCAATCATCGGCAGCAGGGCGGCAAGATCTGGCATGCGTTGGCTTTCGCGGGGTTGACCTTCCCCATAACGCAAGGCAGAACTTGCGACCAGTAGCGTTATGGTGCCCGCCGATTTTAGCTGTGGCACCACTCGATAAAACACACAGTTGTGAGGCGATTATTATGTCAGATAGTCTGATCCGTCCGGCTTTGGTGCTGGGGCTTTTGTCCTGCATCGGGCCATTTGCAATTGATATGTATTTACCCGCCATGCCGTTGATCGGGGCCGATCTTGGCACGTCTGTGCAGGCGATGCAGGGCACCATCACCGCTTATTTCGTGGCGTTTGGCCTGGCGCAGCTGATCTACGGCCCTTGGGCGGATCAGGCCGGGCGCAAGCCGCCGCTGTATGCCGGGATTGCGATTTTTGCCATTGGCACATTGGTTTGCACCTTTGCTGGGTCGGCGAATATGCTGCTGGCGGGCCGCTTTGTGCAGGGGTTTGGCGGGGCTGCCCTGATGGTGGTGCCGCGGGCGATCATTCGCGACATGTACACCGGCCACCGTGCCACGCAGTTGATGGCGGCAGTGATGCTGGTGATTTCAATCTCGCCCATGCTGGCACCGCTGGCGGGGTCTGGCTTGATGGCGATTGGCACGTGGCGCTGGATTTTCGGGATATTGTTGGTGGCGGCCTGTGTCAGCATGGCAATGCTGCATTTCTTGCAGGGCGAAACGCTGGCACCGGCGGACCGGCAGCCGTTTGATTTTGCGGCGATGAAGACGGGCGCGGCGAAGCTGCTGGGCGACCGGATGTTCATGGCGCTGACCTTCCTTGGCGGCTTTGGCATGGCGAGTTTCTTTGTGTTCATCGCCTCGGCGGCGTTTGTTTACACCGAAACCTATGGCCTGACGCCGACGCAGTTTTCGCTGGCCTTCGCAGTGAATGCGATCGGGTTTTTCGCGTCGTCACAGGCGGCGGGGGTGTTGGGGCAGCGCTACGGCGCGCGTCCGGTGATGGCGGTGGCGAGCGCGGGGTTTGCGTTCTTCACCATCGGGTTGCTGGTTCTGGCGTTGATGGGGTTGGTGAGCCTGCCGGTTTGTATTCTGGGGCTGTTCTTGGCCAATGCCTGCCTTGGGCTGATTATCCCGACGACGATGGTGATGGCGCTGGATGCGCATGGCGATATTGCGGGTCTCGCGTCATCGCTGGGCGGCACGATGCAGATGCTGGCGGGGGGCGCGATGATTGCGCTGGTGGGGCCGTTCTTTGATGGCAGTGTCACGCCGATGCTGGCGGCGATTGCCATTTGCGGCGGGCTGGCCTTTGCGCTGTCACGGGTGGTGATGCAGCCTCAGGCAGTGGCGGGCTGAGGGGTTAGCTCGGCCAGAGCTGCGTCAAGCAGTTCTAGCCCGGCACCGGGGCGGTTGGCACCTTCGGACAGCACGCGGCGCCAGGTGCGGGCACCGGGGCGGCCGTGGAACAGGCCGAGCATGTGGCGGGTGATCTGGTGCAGGCGGCCTCCGGCGGCGAGATGGGCCGCGATATAGGGGCGCATGTCTTGGGCAGTTTGCAAGGCGTCGCGCCCTGCCCCCCCCCCGGCACTGGCGCCCCACAGCGCGTCGGCACCAATCAGCACCGAGGCCGGATCGTGATAAGCGGCGCGGCCCAGCATGACGCCGTCGATGCCTTGATCGAGAAAGCCCTTTGCCTGATCAAGCGAAGTGATGCCGCCGTTGATGCAGATGGTCAGATGCGGGAACTGCTGCTTCATCCGCAGGACCAGCGGGTAATCCAGCGGCGGAACATCGCGGTTTTCCTTGGGCGACAGGCCCTGCAGCCAGGCCTTGCGGGCGTGGATGATGAAATGCCTGACGCCCGCCGCAGAGACGGTTTCCAGAAAGCGGGGCAGCACCGCTTCGGGATCTTGATCGTCAACCCCAATGCGGCATTTCACCGTGACCGGCACCGGGCTTGCGTCCAGCATTGCAGACACGCAATCGGCCACAAGGGCCGGGCGTTCCATCAACACCGCACCGAAACATCCTGACTGCACGCGGTCTGACGGGCAACCGACGTTCAGGTTTATTTCGGCGTAGCCATAGGGTGCCGCGAGGCGCACGGCGTGGGCCAATTCGGCAGGGTCAGAACCACCAAGTTGCAGGGCAACGGGGTGTTCTTCCACTGAGAACGCCAACAGCCGATCGCGCGGACCGTGGATGATAGCGGCGGCAGTGACCATTTCCGTATAAAGCATCGCCCGGCGCGTCATCAGCCGGTGAAAATGCCGACAGTGGCGATCTGTCCAGTCCATCATGGGTGCAATGGACAGTCTATGTGGTTGATATTCTGTCATTTTTTCTGTAGTCTCAAATCGTTAGCCCGCCTGCCATACCGCCGTACTTATCCCCAGTTTCGCCCCTTTTCGCCACCCTACGACGACTCACTGCACACGGATTGCACACGAAATGCCGACCATCGCAAAGCTTCCCTCAGGTTCGTGGCGCGCGCAGGTTCGCCGCAAGGGTCGGTACGTGAGCGAAACCTTTCTTCGCCGCGATGACGCTCTCCGTTGGTCCCGTTTAGCCGAGCTTTCGGTGGACCGCAACGAAACGCCAGTCAGTTCGCGGATCGGTCGGCTGACGAAGTTCGGGGATTTGGTGCGGCTTCATATCGAGGACATGACAGCGGTCGGAAAACCGCCGCGTCGGTCGAAGGCCGCAACTTTGATCATGCTGCAACGTGAATTGGGTACCATCAAGATCACGGCGCTTGACCGGGAACGGCTGATCCAGTTTGGACGCGCCCGCTCTGAGGCTGGCGCAGGGCCCGTGACGCTTGGGATCGATATCGGCACAATCGGCCTTGTCCTCTCACATGCGGCGGCCGTTCACGGGTTACCAGTCTCGACCGAACAGGTTGCACTGGCTCGGATTGCGTTGAAACGGCTGGGTCTGATCGGAAAGGGCGTGGAACGGGACCGCCGCCCGACCGAAGGTGAAGTTGAAACTCTCATTGCCCTGTTTGAAGTGAACGATCGGCAGATCATCCCGATCGGGCGGATCATCAAATTCGCGATCGCGACGGCCATGCGTCTGGACGAAATATGCCGGGTGGAATGGGCCGATGTGAACGAACGCACAAGGATGCTGCTGATCCGGGACCGGAAGGATCACGAAGCGGCCTTTGTTGGCAGTGCTCCACAGTACGGCGGATGGGGTCGAAAATTGCGTTTAGTAAGCCAATCATCAACAGACCAGCTTGCTGAAATATTTGCAGAAATGAGCCACCCATGGCGTTGCTCTTGAGGGTATGGAGCAATCCGTTTCCGAGCCATTTTTTCAGACGATGAATGCAAGTAATGGTTGTTCCCCTGAAAATTCTACAATAGCCTTAAGTATAGTGTTCGGGGGGGGCAGTGATGGCTGAAATATCCGTGAATTTTATCTGGGGCCCGAATTGACTCCGTGGGTTTTCGGATGATGCGGCGCACTATCGTCGTTCTTGGGATACTTGGGCTCATCGGGTTCTGGGGCTTTCGCGCATTGATCGGTGGGCAGACGGTGTCTTGGCATCAGCGGCTGACGGTGATCGTAGATACCCCAGTGGGTGAGGTGCGAGGCGCTTCGGTTGTTGAGATCACCAATACCGACACGAGTGGGCCTTTGGTCCTGATGGAGGCGCGCGGGGTGCATAGCGAAATCCGTGGCGAAGCTGTGGCGGTTGAAGTTTTGCCTGGGCGCTGGTTGTTCGCATTGCTGTCTGGTGGCGACAACTACAAAGGTGACGCAGGGCAGCTGGTGTATTCTGCTTTTAATTTGGGCGCGGGTCGTGTGGGAATTGAGCAATCTTATGAAGCGAATATGGCCGATCTGCGGGCACAGCCGATGGATACACCTGTGCTCATGCCTCCAGAGGCATACCCGTTGCTGGTCACCTTTGATGACATCACCAAGCCAGAAACTGTACGCGAATTGAATCCGACGGATTTGGCTGCAACCTTCGGGCCGGGGGTGACACTGCAAGGCGTGACACTTGAGCTGACTAAGGAGGCTGTGACGGAGGGCCGGGTCGAAAGGGTGTTGAGGTGGTTAAGAACTCTCTGGCCAAACAGACTTGATGGTCAGCGCTATGGAGCATCTGAGACAAATAATCGATTAGCCAACTCGCTTGCATCTGGATCGTTTTCTACGGAGATTAAGAAGTGACGTTATCAAAAGATCTGTTTCTTTCTATCCTCTCAATGGATTCATATAACCGGGGTTACATTCCCGGAATTTCTGGTTTGGGCGGAATAGATGCTCAAATTGGTAGTGCCACTATCAAAAAAGAGTCGGATATAGCAGCGGGGATTCCCGGCGTAGACGCCAGCTTCTACGCCGTATCATATACTCTCACCGCTTCTGTCGGAGTATCGGGCGATACAATAGCCTCTGGCACGACCATCATATCCTATCGCGGCACTGATGAACTGGACGAAGAACTCCTTCAAGTTGACTTACCAGTATCATTCTTTGGTAGTTACGACCAAAGGCAGATTGCACTTGCGCAGCAGTTTTTTAAGTCAGTAGCTTCCGCACCGGGCACAGGGCCATTACTTTTGACAGGCCACTCCCTAGGCGGGGCACTGGCGGGTATCACCGGAGCTTTGAATGGTACGAATTCAGTTCTAGTGGATCATATCGGATTCCAAACTTCATTGGAAAATTTGGTAACTGGTTGGAACGAGGTAAAGGACTACCTTTCTCTGTCAAGTTCTGATGAAATTCTTCCAAAATATGCTCTAGATAATGGGATTATCTGGCAGCCCGGCGATATACCACCTATGGGATATGTTGGTTATGCCAAACTGGTAAATCAGTGGGATTTTTTCAAAAGTATTGATTATAATGGATCTGAGGCGCTAGACATAAACACGATCCAAAATTTTCTCGGTAATAGTCAGTATTCAAATTCATTCTATCTTTCTGGATCAGTTACCGAAACTACACGGGGCACTTCAGAGCCAATTTCAACGCCCACTTTGCAGTCATACATTGGTGACCTAACAAATTACTTAGCCAACACGATACCCCTGTTTCCAGATCAAGAAATTATTGCTCACAGCGCATCATTGAATGTAATATTGAAATATGCAGAGCAAGAGTCGACAAGTAGCGCAATTCTACAATTCAAACCAGTGCTTGCTGATGCTTTGGCAGCGTTGTTGAATAACGACATTGCGGCGAAGGCAGGATTTCAACCAAAGAATACTGGCGGCATCTATTCTGCATACGAAAAAATGATCGCTGCTATTGCCTATTCTGCTATCGACGAAGGAGTTCGCGTATTTGGCGATACCGGAATTCGCGCCTTTTTTAACGATCTGTCTGCCCTTGGATCGAAAGTTAACGTAAATAGCACCTTCCTACAAGACACTGACAAAGCCCTATTTGGGTCCGATGTAGGCAACGATACACTGCGCCTCTCGGTCGTCGAAGCGTTAACCCAATTTGCAGGCCAGCTCGCGTTTCGCAAGGTGGAAATGACGGACGCAGATGCGGATAACGCCATTGAAGGTATTATCTATTTCGCGAATGGCGGCACGATATCCAGCGGCCTGTCTCAGGCTGGTGCGGACACGATGTTCATCGACCTATCGCCCATGACTTGGCGCACTGGTCTTGCCAGTAGCACAACACCATCGAACTTGCCCGACCTCCTAACGAACTGGCTCGAAACGATGCTGGTAAGCCAGCTGGCAAGTCATCAAGTAGGTGGCGTAGGGCCAGACGCGCAACCTTTTGACACTCTTGCTCTCCCAGAGGCTGATCTTTTGGGCATGTTCGAAATGGTCTATGACCAACCCGACGAAGGCCGTGGCTGGTCGGACCCGCGCAGCCCAGGGCAGTACCTAAATGGTGTGGCGTTTATTGATCCGAATGCCACTGGCTTGGTTACAATTGCAGATTTCCAGACCGTACTTGGAACAATCAGTGGCAATGCGGCAGTGATGGTGGTGGCGACGGAAGCCGCGGACAATATTCAGGGAAGCATCAAAAATGAGGTTATCCTTTCGGGTTTTGGCAACGACACGATTCACGGTGGGGACGGGTCAGATATTATAGTGTCTGGAGTCGGTAATGACTCTGTTTTCGGCGAGGCCGGGGACGACTTGTTGATTGGTGATATCTTCGAGTTTGACGGTGCGCCGATTGGCGGTTTGCCGGATAGTGACTTTAAGGGCAACGACATGCTCGACATGGGTACCGGCTTTGACACCGCTATTGGGGGGGCTGGTGATGACACGATCCGTGGTGACAGCAATATCAACGCCTCAGTCGATAAGAGCCATGGCCACAGCGATATTCACGCGGGCGAAGGCAATGACAGCGTCGACGCGGGCGACGGTGCGGATCTGATCTTCGACAATGGGGCAACGTTGCCATGGGCATTTGCTGACGCCGAAGAGGCGCTTGAAGTGTATTCCAACGCCTATGATGGATTGGGTAATGATACACTGCACGGCGGCAAGGGATCGGATATTTTGGTGTCTTCTGGCGGCAATGACTCGCTTTATGGCGGTCTTGGCGACGACACCTATCTGGTTACTGGGCGTGCTGCACTTAGCACACTTACAACCGATAAAGTGGAAATTCACGTAGCGGATACACCTGCCGAAGGCTTGTCAGGGTTCGGACACGATTTTATTGCTGGCAATGGGCAGGGATCGATAGACTTGTCTTTGACGGAATTAACAGCTCCGACGTAGAGCTGCGATATAGCTTTTCTTCAGACCTTCTGATTACAACCGCATTCAATTTTAATCCAATTTTTGGCTGGTTCCCAGACACCAATCGGCAAGATATAAACCTTTACAATATAACTGGCTCGCTTGAAATCCGGATATTGTCGACTGGTAGTAGTGTGACGATTGAAAAAGTTGACGGGGCCTATTCTGTGCCACTTTCTGGTGGGCCTATTGGACCAAGTGGGTCTGTTTTTCTACCTTTTGAGCTAATGTTTGCAAATGGTTTGCTTGACGTGACCTCCAAGCTTATTTCGCAAGGGCTGAATAGTAATACATACTTTAATTCGCTTGCATTGAACGCAACAGCGATGGATGCGGTGAAGGCATTTGACAATGAACGCAAGGAAATTGAGGATACAATTACGGGATCAGATGGTGGTGCTGGTGCGCGCGGGCTGACGATCATTAACACTGCAACTGGCGATGATTTGCTCACAGGGTCTAATGCGGCCAACCTCTTAAGAGGGTTGGCAGGCAATGACACAATTCGTGGTCTCCACGGGGATGACTGGCTGGAGGGCGGGCTTGGTGGCGATACGCTCGATGGAGGGTCGGGTAGTGATACCGCCACTTATAAAAATGCTAGCACCGCGATCGGCATTCGTCTTTCCGACACGTCTTACCAAGCCGGAGAAGCCGTGGGTGACATTCTGATTTCTATTGAGAATGTTGAAGGCAGTGCATTCAATGACCTAATTAGTGGAAATGAGGCGGATAACCGGCTGTGGGGTGGCAATGGCGCAGATACCATCGGCGCAGGTGATGGTAATGATGAGGTTTTCGGTGGTGCAGGCGACAACTCTATCGATGTGCGATATTATGGTGTTTCCTATGCAACGCAGGGCCATAATCTGATCGACGGCGGAGACGGCAATGATACCATTTTGGCTTTTGGGGGTATGGATACGCTGCAAGGCGGCGATGGCGACGACAGCTTTCAACTCGCCGGCAATGTGGTGTCTTTCTTCCCGACGACCTATAACTTGGGCGACGACGTTGTTGATGGCGGCGCAGGTGTTGATACCCTTTCGTTTGGATTTCGTCAAAATGGCGCTGTGATTGACATGATCGCAGGGCGGGCCTTTGTGGCCAGCACGGGCAATCTAGTTCTGTTCACCGGAATCGAGAATGTCACGGGAACTTCCTTTCAGGAAACGATCTACGGAAATGCAGGCGACAATGTAATTCGGGGTGGAGGTGGCGGCGATACTATCTATGGGGGAGGTGGAAACGACACGCTTTGGGGGTCTAATGGATCAAAAGTATATGGCGGAACTGGCACCGACATTGCAGTGATCCAAGCTAATGTCACTGATGTCACCTTCAGCTTCATTGAAGGCGGAATTCGGGGGGTTCTGTCGACTGGCGATGTGCTTACCATCTACAAGGATATAGAGACCATCCAGTTCAATGATACAACCCGCACCTATGCACAGATCGCTGGCCCATTGCAGTCTGCTTTTGATGTCATTAGTGACAATCCGCGTTTTGCCGAAGGGGTAACGGGTCAGATCGCCCTATTGGCCAATGACATCAATTTTAACAGCCAGCCGATTCAACTGATGCAATTGAATGGTGTAGCGGTATCCACCGGACAAATTGTCCGGTTAGCCAGTGGCGCAACGGTCACAGTACTTGCTGGCGGCCAACTGGAATACGATCAAGCGGGCGCTTATGCTTGGCTCAACGCCGGAGAGACCTCAACTGAAACGCTCAGCTACACTGCAACTGATACGACAGGTGTCCTTAAAACAGCGGAGGTCACAATTGTTGTCGACGGCGCAAACAATGCATCCAATCAGTATTACATCGAGACCGGCGCGATTGTAACAACTTCAGATCCGACCGGTGCCACTGCATTAAACGTAGGTAACTTTGATATTGGTCGTGGGGCATTGGTAATCAATGAAGTATTGATCGATCCAAATGCTCCAAACCCTGGGGTCATCATCCAAGAGACCAATGGCGATACTTTTGTGTTGTTCGGTGATGACGCAGTGATCCTAAAAGACATCTCGCTTGCCGCTTGGCAGTATCGCTCGTCGGCGCGCGCAGTAGGGGGGGGGAAACGACACGTTGACCGGGACGGCAGCCGCGGAAGTCCTCTTCGGTGGCGCAGGCAATGACACGATCAATGGCAACGGTGGTCGTGATGTTATCTCAGGCGGAGGAGGGAATGACGCTGTAGCACTAGGTTCGGGCGGCGGGATCGCATTTGGCGAGACTGGAAACGATAGTCTTACAGGTGGAACAGGCAATGACAGCCTGTATGGGAATATGGGCAATGATACGCTGTCCGGCGGCGGTGGCCTTAACGTTCTTTACGGGGGCGACAATGATGATCAGCTCTATGGATACAGTGAAGGAACAGATTCTCTGTTTGGTGGCAGCGGAAACGACATATTATATGGAGGCAAAGCGACAACAAGCACCTTCAGTAGTGGTAAAGACTATTTTGACGGTGGGGACGGTATTGATCTTGTTGCGTTTCTACTTGATTTTCAAAACTTACCATCAGGCGGCTATCGAGGCATTAAAGTTGATTTAGCAGCAGGCTGGATCACTTGGGATGGTTCGTTTCCAGATGAACAAATTGTTAATATTGAAGGGGCTTATGGCGGCCTTGGTAACGATACGATCATCGGAAATGAGCAAGCGAACGTGCTCGACGGTGGTGGTAGTAATGGCGGTAACGACCTCCTAGTTGGTGCAGGTGGCGACGATACTATCACCGATGGCCAAGGCAACGATACAATATATGGCGACGCCGGAAATGACTATATTTATGACATGTCCGGTGACGACAAGATTTACGGTGGGAGTGGAAACGACACAATACGGAGTTCTGTAGGGACTGATGTTATCGATGGTGGGGATGGAATTGATACTCTAGATTTGTCCTTCACTGCGGCAGCCATCAACGTCAATCTTGATCTCGGCGTGCTATTGAGTGCGTCTTCCAGTACGCTAGTGAACATTGAGAATGTTATGGGCTCTTACGGCGCAAACTTGATCGTCGGTTCGCTGGCGGCAAACGCCTTAGATGCGCGTGATGGCGATGACAGTATTTATGGATTGGCAGGGAACGACACTCTTCTGGGTGGTGTTGGCAATGATATACTTGATGGCGGTTCCGACATTGACATGATGACCGGAGGTGTCGGGAACGATGTGTACGTCGTGGACAACATCAGTGATGTAGTAAATGAAAACGCAAATGAAGGCACGGATACGGTTCAGTCATTTATTGACTATACTCTTTTTGGGACAATTGAGAACTTGACCCTTTTGGCCGCTGGAAAAACGGGAACGGGAAACACTGCGGCGAACATTTTAGTTGGATCAGATGGCTCCGACACTTTGCTTGGTCTGGCTGGAAACGACAACCTGTTTGGTAGTGATGGCGGGGATGTACTTGACGCGGGAGATGGCAATGACACGCTAGCAGCGGGCCTCGGAAACGATACGGTTTTCGGAGGCGCGGGCATCGACAGATTGGATTACGAGGCAAACATCGGTAGCATTTCTTTTGCGGCGTCTGCGAATTCTTTAACATTGTCGAGCATTGCCGCTGGAATTGATGTTGTTTCCAATGACATCGAAACGATTGTCATTGATGGTCAGAGTTTTTCATTCGCGCAACTGGTCAGTCTTTTTGTCTCCACCGGCGCAAATGGTGTCGTAAACGGAACAAACAGTGCCGATACGATCAACCTGACTTTTGTGGATGCAGGTGGCGAGTCAGTTCGAGACAGCGCAACTCTTCCCGACACGGTTTACGCTGGCGGTGGAAACGATGTCATATCGCTCTTTGCGGGGAATGATGTCGCGCATGGTGGTCAGGGCAACGATACCGCGACCGGCGGTGAAGGAAACGACAGTATCATCGGAAATGAAGGAAATGACTCGCTATCAGGTGACAATGGCAATGACACTCTCGTTGGGTCAGACGGATTGGATTGGCTTGTTGGTGGCAATGGAGATGACTTGTTAAACGGCGGCAGTGGCACAGACACGCTGGTTGGCGGTATTGGAAGTGATACCTACTATGTTGATGGAACAGCATCTGGAGACATCGTTGATGAGACCGGGGGGGATGGGGTTGATTTTGTTTTCAGCACTGATTCCTATGCGCTAACATCTGGGGTCGAGAATCTTACCCTGGTAGATGTGCCCGGTTCGACAGCAACTGCGACTGGCAATGCGCTAGCAAATGTCATCACCGGAAACACTGGCAACAACGTCTTGAGCGGTGGTGATGGCAATGACACAGTCAACGGTGGGGCTGGCAATGATACGCTTTATGGACAAGCGGGTGACGACTCTATGGCAGGTGGTGCTGGCGACGATAACTATTACATCACTGATGTCGGAGATACGGCCACTGAACTGTCTAGTAGCGGTTTTGATCACGTTTTCTCCTCGGTCACATTTACGATTGGGTCGTATATTGAATATCTAACTCTTGTTGGAACAGAGTCAATTAACGGGAAGGGAAACGCAGGCGGGAATCAAATCACAGGAACATTAGGGAATAACCTTCTGGAAGGCCTTGCGGGGGAAGATTTTATAATTGGCGGTGACGGTAATGATACGCTTGATGGCGGAAGTGAAGGAGACATTCTCCAAGGGGGGCTGGGTGATGACACATATATTATTGTAGATTTTGCTTTGGATATAGTGACTGAATTGGCCGCTGGTGGAACAGATACTGTTATTAGTTATCAGGCTTATGGCCTTGAGGACAATGTCGAAAATCTGACCTTAGCTGGTAGTGCTATTTATGGTGGCGGCAACGCACTCAATAATTTTATTACTGGAAATAGCGGCATCGGCAACGATTTGGATGGCTACGATGGTAGTGACACGATTTATGGCGGTGTTGGAAATGACACGATTAGAGGCGGAGCCGGTACCAACTCTATGATAGGCGGTTTGGGCAACGATACCTATTTTGTAGATGCTGTCGCTGATGTAGTTACCGAGCTTTTAGCAGGAGGCACCGACACTATTAAGACAACGGTAACGCTCACGGTGCTTGAAGCAGAAATTGAGAACCTCACCTTGCTGGGCACATTGACCATCAATGGAACAGGGAATGCTCTTGCAAATGTTGTGATCGGCAATACTGCCGCCAATGTCCTGTTCGGCGGCGGAGGGAATGACAGTATTTCAGGAGGGGCCGGTAACGATACGCTAGACGGTGGGATTGGAACTGATACCCTCATTGGAGGTGCTGGTGATGACAGCTATGTTGTCGATGCTCTGACCGATGTAGTCACTGAGATCGCAAATGGCGGCCTGGACTCTGTCAACAGTTCGGTCACCTACGTCTTGGGCACTCAACTTGAAAACCTTACCCTAACAGGGACTGGATTGATTAACGGTACTGGTAACGCCTTTGCGAATATATTGATTGGTAATGGTGTATCAAATATCCTCAGCGGTTTGGACGGGAATGACACGCTGGATGGCGGATCGGGTAGTGATACGCTGATTGGTGGCATTGGTGACGACACGTTTATTGTTGATTCAACGACAGATGTTGTTGTTGAGGATGCTGCTGGTGGTACAGACTTGGTCCAAAGCTCGATTAACCTAACATTGGCCGCCGAGATAGAAAATCTTACCCTGACAGGAACTTCACTCCAGGGTGTCGGCAACAACCTCGACAACACTGTCGTTGGCAATCTGGAAGCAAACCTGCTTTCTGGCTTGGATGGTAGCGACACCCTAATTGGAGGCAATGGCAACGATACGCTTGATGGAGGTGCGGGTGTAAACCAGTTGACAGGTGGCGCTGGAGATGACCGCTATATCGTCACGACAGGCACTGACTTCATTACTGAGGTCGCAGGCGAAGGCGTGGATACTGTCGAAACAGCGACAACGCTTACACTTATCGCCGAACTAGAAAATCTAACACTGAACGGCACAGCTGCAATTGATGGTACTGGAAACGCACTTGCAAATGTATTGACAGGAAACGCGGGTGCGAATGGTCTATTCGGCGGTGACGGCGATGACACTCTTCTTGGGGCCGATGGCAACGACACTCTCGATGGCGGGCTTGGGGCCGATAGCATGGTGGGTGGACTTGGTGATGACACCTATATTGTAAATGCTGTGACGGATGTGACTTTAGAGTCCGTAGCGGGTGGAACTGATATTGTCCAAAGCTCTACCACCTATACTCTGGGTGCCGAACTAGAGAACTTGACCTTAACCGGTACTGCGGCGATCAACGGCACCGGGAACGGGCTCGCGAATACACTTACAGGCAACACTGGCGCAAACAGTCTGGTGGGTGGCGCAGGGGACGACACCGTTGTCGGCGGGAACGGCAACGACACTATTGATGGCGGTGTTGGAACCGACTCGATGACAGGCGGGCTCGGTAACGATACGTATGTTATTGAAGACACTACCGATGTTGTCGTCGAAGCTGCGGCGGGCGGGACCGATCTCGTGCAGAGCAGCGTTACGATTGCGACACTCGCAGCAAATGTAGAAAACCTCACGTTGCTCGGAGCAGTTGCTATCAACGCAACTGGCAATACCTTAGCGAACATCATCACCGGCAACACGGCAGCAAACCTGCTTTCTGGTGGCGATGGCAACGACACGTTAAATGGGGGCGATGGCGATGATACTCTGGACGGCGGGCTGGGTAACGACAGCATGGTGGGTGGGCTTGGCAACGACACCTTTGTTGTAAATGCCGCGACGGATGTGACAGTGGAAGCTGCCAGCGGTGGAACCGATACTGTCCAAAGCTCTATCACTCTTACGCTGGGTGCTGAGCTCGAGAACCTGACGTTGACGGGAACTGCAGCAATCAATGGCGCCGGAAACGGTCTCGCCAACATTCTCTCGGGCAGCGCTGGCGCAAACAATCTGGTGGGTGGCGCAGGCAATGACACCGTTCTCGGTGGGGACGGCAACGACACGATTGACGGCGGAACAGGAACCGACTCGATGACAGGTGGGCTCGGCAATGACATCTACGTTATAGACGCCACCTCCGATGCCATCGTCGAAGCTGCAGCGGGCGGGACCGATCTTGTGCAAAGCAGTGTCACAGTCTCAGCACTCGCCGCAAATGTTGAAAACCTCACATTGCTCGGAGCGGTTGCTATCAACGCAACTGGCAATACCTTGGCGAACATCATCACCGGCAACACGGCAGCAAACCTGCTTTCTAGCGGAGATGGCAACGACACGCTGAATGGGGGTGAAGGCAATGACACTCTCGATGGCGGCCTGGGTAACGACAGCATGGTGGGTGGGCTTGGCAACGACACCTTTGTCATCGATGCCGCGACGGATGTGACAGTGGAGGCCGCCGCCGGTGGCACAGATACCGTCCAAAGTTCTGTCACCTTCACTCTGGGTGCCGAACTAGAGAACCTGACGTTGACAGGTACTACGGCCATCAACGCTACTGGGAATGGGTTGGCAAACATCATGACCGGCAATTCTGGCGCAAACAATCTGGTGGGTGGCGCAGGTAATGACACCGTTCTCGGTGGGGACGGCAACGACACGATTGACGGCGGAGCAGGAACTGACTCGATGACGGGCGGGTTGGGAGACGACACCTACATCGTTGATGCGACGACAGACATTGTCGTTGAAGCGGCCAGCGGCGGGACTGACACCGTCAGCACTTCTGTTGTTTGGACTTTAGGCACGAATGTGGAGCGTCTGATCCAAACGGGAACGACTGGCATCGCAGGGACAGGCAACACCCTCGCAAACTCGATGACCGGCAATTCTGGAGCAAACAACCTTTCTGGCCTTGCTGGCAACGATACGATCACAGGCGCAGCTGGCAACGACACCTTGCTGGGGGCCGATGGTGACGACACGCTTGATGGCGGGACCGGAAACGACAGTATGACTGCGGACTTGGTGATGATGCTTATGTAGTTGACGCCACGACAGACATTGTCGTTGAAGCGGCCAGCGGCGGGACTGACACCGTCAGCACTTCTGTTGTTTGGACTTTAGGCACGAATGTGGAGCGTCTGATCCAAACGGGAACGACTGGCATCGCAGGGACAGGCAACACCCTCGCAAACTCGATGACCGGCAATTCTGGAGCAAACAACCTTTCTGGCCTTGATGGCAATGACACACTTTTGGGTGGTGCTGGCAACGACAGCCTGACGGGTGGTCTCGGGGCGGATCAGTTCGTGTTCAATAGCACCGCGAGTGGCGTTGATGTCATTTCCGACTTCAACGAGTTGAACGGGGGTGGCGAAGAAGGCGACGTGCTGCGGTTTGAGGGGCTTTCGGTTGGAGCCTTTGCCTATCGCGGTACCGCAGCCTTTACCGGCGGATCAGACAACTCTGACCTTATTGTTGTGGTAGATGGGAAGACGATAGCGGTTGAAGCGACAACCTCAAAAAGCTTGAAAGAGGCGGAAATCGCAAAGTTGGCGGCGTTTGTACAGCGGGTACGACCGGATATTTTGTACGTCGTTTGCGGGGATGAATTTGCCGTTGGACGGGCTAAACTATTGGCACACATCGGGAAAATGATTCCAAGTGGTGTTTCGATTGAGGTTGAATCCTATCGAAAAACCGGCGTTGATAACGACCCGTACTTGCCTTCCTGACCCCATAGCGGCCGCACGCCGTGTCAATACAATGCATTGAATGACGGCTTTGTTCGACAAGCATTGTCACAGCGCACCTGCAGCGAACGTCGGCTTTCCGCCGGTTTGACCATCGACTCTATTCAGGCTTAGGTGCCCCTTCGAATGGCCGCTATCGCGTGATTCTGCAGAAGCAATGCCGCACCTGCAAACGACCGCTTTCCCCCCGGACTGCATAGATCTCGTCAGTTTACCGTCTCCGAACGTCCTAGCTCGCAAACCGTGCTGATCGTTCGATCACGATCGCAACCACACCTACCCGCGCCGTTTCCGAAATCTGGGGATGGGCCACCATGTCCGGCAGTTTCAACGTTGCAGCGCCTGCCGCCAGACGGGTGGCGATGTCTGTCAGTACGGCCTCAGCACGCCCTCCTGCCACGCCGATCGTCCGGGCCAATGCAAGGAAGTCCGCCTTTGTCAGGCGATCGTCTTTGCCATTCAGCTTGAGCGCCATGCGGTCGTTGGCAAGACCGGGGAACATGCGTGTGGTGACGGCATCATAGAGCGGCGCAAAGCGCACCGAGGTGAAGGTTCTGGCTTCGGGTTCCGCGATCTTCAGCAAGGCGAGGTTCTTGAGATGCATGTCGCCATCGGCGACGAACCACGCAAAGACCGCGCGCCGGAACAAGATGTCGAGGTCTGCCGCAGGGTCCGTCGACAACGGGCGCAGTCCTTTGGCGATGCGCTCGATCGTGCCGTCATACTTTGCTGATGCTGGCAGATCGAGGACCGAACAGAAGTCTTCCAGCGCAAAGCGGCGCTTGTCGTCAGGGCCGCGCCTGATGTCGAACCGTTCGACCAACAGTGCGGGCGGCATACCCTCCGGCATCTCGATCAGGGCTGCATCCGGCACCTCAAACCCGGCCATGCGCCCCAGCTCCAGACAGAGCCACTCGACGATCGGCAATGTGGCAAAGCCGCCCGTCCCGGCGGGTTTCAGGATATGCGTGAAGGGGTGACCTGTTGCCGGGACCAGCGCGCCGTCGGCCACGAGGCTCATCGGCACCTTGATCTGGACGCCGGACAGGCGCGGCGTCTCGGCGCGCGAGAAAACCCGCGCCAGGTTCTGCTCGAAGGTTTCCTCGATGTCTTCCCGCGCGAGACCGGCATAGTGGCCAGTAAAGCGACCGGCATCCGCGAATGACGCCAGAGGTGTCATGAGGATGTCGGCAGGCAATGCTGCCAGTTCGGCGCGGCTCTCGACGATGCTGATGTTCGACATGTACCGACGCCCGCGCCGCAAGGCGTCGCGTTCGTCGCGATCATGAAGGACTTGGGCGAGCCATCCTTCCGGTAGCAGCGATTCAATGAAGGCGGGAAGCTTGCCTGGCGTCGTTTCCCGCAAGAGAACGAGGCCCCTGCCCTTTTGCGGCTTCCAGCGCCATTCGAAGCCATTGTGGGACAGTTGCCCCAGTGGCTCGCCATGCCATGCCACCAGCAGATCGAGCGCCGCCTTGTTTACTTGGGGCTTTGCCATGCTTGGCCGAGTCAACAGAAACCGCTCGGCGCCTTCGCCCTCCCGATACCAGCCGTTCTCCCGGGCCAGCGTCCAGACGGCATCGGCAGCCGCCGTCGCGGAGCCGTGCTCCTCGACCAGCCGCTCGGCCATCAGTCTGCGCATGTCTGTTGTGACAGCACTGGCATGTTCGCTTCGCAGCCGGAAGGCTTCGAGAAAACGCTGTCGCGGCGAGGACACTTGCACACGGAGTTCGCCAAGATCATCGCCGATGACGGCCGGTGCGGTCGAGGGATGCCCGGGTGCCTGATTCTGAACGATTTCAAGACTGCGCAGGCGGGTACGCTGATTGCGCCTGCCGCTGATGAACAGCCGCCCATCCTCAGTCGGTGCCAGAAGAAATGCGCTCGCCGAAGAAAGATAGGCACTTGGATAGATGTAATGCGTAATGCGCACGGCATGCGCCATGACCGCCTGGTCAACGTCCACACCCAGCGCGACATAGACCCCGCGGATCAACGGGATCAACGCGCCCGCCTGCGCCCGAAGATGCGCCTGCTTGGCGTCAATGGTTTCACCGACAAGATGGATCGACATGGCATTATCTCGCATTTCGCATGCGCCTTAATTCTCACGCCATCGAATCAAAGTCAAGAATTATCTCGCATTTTAGATTCGCTATAATTCCGATCCCCGCAACCAGTTTCATCCGGCAGAAGTCTGTGGAGTTTTGACAACCGGCTCTGCAGGACCATGACCAAAAACGCGACAAATCCCGAAATCCTATTGTGCCCAGAGTGCACACGGCGCCCTTCAAGGCACTGATTTCAATCAACTCTCCGTCCAGTCCATCATGGGCGCAACGGACAAACGAAAAGCGGTCGGCACTGGCACGACTGCGGTCTCCAAGCCCGTCTTACGTATTTTTAGCATGCTAAAGGTACCATTTTGTTCTGGATCTCGCAACCGGACTACTTTCCGCAAACTCCAGATTGCACCGAAGGTCACTTCGCCTTGTCCCAGTCAATGTCTGCAGTCGGCAGATCCGATTGATCACGAACCTTCGAGTTCGGCAAGCTGATCGCCCAACAATTTACGGCTGGAGCAACGCCTGATTTCATCGGGTCGCTGACCGGACACTCGTTTGGTGGGCTTGAAGCGCATGCGATCCCCTTTTTGGTAGCGCATCCGCCCCATGCCGAGGACACCGCTCCACGATGGGCATGTCCGTCCGCAATCTGAGAAAATCAAACCAAGAATTGAACTGTAATTGACCTGAATCAACGCGCGCGGCGGTTGCTGACCTACCGTCGTGACAGCATTGCGAGCGTGGTATTGCGGCCTTCGCCCAGTTTCGGCCCGAAGGGCGCTTAGGCTTGAAAGGGGAGCACTATGGTGCATGTTGTGGTTCTGGGTGGTGGATTGGGCGGCACGATCGCGGCTTATGAGCTGCGCGAAAAGTTGGGGCCAAAGCATCAGATTTCGATCGTCGCAAACGGCAGCCATTTCTATTTCGTCCCTTCGAATCCGTGGGTTGGGGTTGGTTGGCGCGACCGCAATGCGGTGGATGTCGATCTGACGCCGGGGATGGCTAAGCGTGATATCGGCCTGTACGCTCAGAGTGCCAAGCGGTTACATCCCGGCGAAAAACGCATTGAGTTAAGCGATGGCGCATCGGTTTCTTATGATTATTTGGTGATTGCGACCGGACCCGATCTTGCCTTCGACGAAATCGAGGGGTTTGGACCTGCTGCCCATACGCAATCGGTCTGTCACATCGATCATGCCTTACAAACCAAAACCGCAGTGGATGCGCTGATCGCAAATCCGGGGCCGGTGGTGATCGGCGCGGTGCAGGGCGCATCCTGTTTTGGACCCGCTTATGAGTTTGCCTTCATCCTCGACAAAGCGCTACGGGATGCGAAGGTGCGCGACCGCGTACCGATGACTTTTGTCACATCAGAGCCATACATCGGGCATCTGGGGCTGGATGGCGTTGGCGATACAAAGGGGCTGTTGGAAAGCGAGTTGCGCCAGCATCACATCAAGTGGGTGTGCAACGCACGGCTGGACAGAGTTGAGCCAGACAAGCTGATGGTGTCTGAAATGGCCGAGGATGGATCGGTGTTGAAGGCGCACGAAATCGCGCAGGTGTTTACAATGATGCTTCCCGCCTTTCGCGGCGTGGAGGCCGTGCGCGGCATCGAAGGGCTGACCAACCCGCGCGGTTTCATTCTGGCCGACAAACATCAACGCAACCCGGCTTTCCCAGAGGTATTTTCTGTTGGCGTTTGTGTGGCAATCCCGCCGATGGGAAAAACCGCCGTGCCGGTGGGCGTCCCAAAAACCGGCTTCATGATCGAATCCATGGTAACAGCCGCAGTTCACAACATCGACTGGCTGATAAAAGGCGAACCAGCGGAGGCCGAGGCGACATGGAACGCGTTTTGTCTGGCAGATTTCGGCGATGGCGGCATTGCTTTCGTGGCGCAACCCCAGATCCCGCCGCGCAATGTAAACTGGTCGTCCTCGGGCAAATGGGTGCATGCTGCAAAGATTGCATTCGAAAAGTACTTTCTGTTCAAGGTGCGCCGTGGAATGTCGGAACCGTTCTACGAACGTTTTGCAATGCAGGCACTGGGGATTGACAAGCTGAAGTCAGTAAAGGTTTCAAAGACCCCCGATGTCGTGTAGTTGGCCCCGGGGAACGCCCCGGCAATTCGCAACAAATAGGGGTGCCCGTGGCGGAAAACTGGATCAGCCGATTTGAAGGACTGTCCCGCTTGGAAACGGCGGTCAAAGACGTACTGCTGCACAAAAGCGCCGTGATCACGGTGCCCGCCGATACCGTGATCTTTGGGCCGGGCAAATCGCCTCAGAACCTGCTTTTGCTGCTGGATGGGCGCGTCCGGGTTCAGCAAGTTTCAGAATCAGGGCGTGAGATCGTGCTTTACCGGGTCGAGGCTGGCGAAAGCTGCGTACTGACTACGGCCTGTATGCTTGCGCACGAGAACTATTCTGCCGAAGGGATTGCGGAAACCGATGTGCGCGCGGTGGCGATTCCGAGGGTGGTATTCGACGACTTGGTTTCGAAGTCGGTGACTTTTCGCGATTTCATCTTCAGGGCCTATTCCAAGCGCATCACCGACCTGTTTCAAGTCGTTGAAGACATCGCGTTTCAGCGCGTGGACATCCGACTGGCGCACAAGCTTGTTGATCTTGCGCGGAAAACTGGTCGGGTGCAGGCCACACATCAACAACTTGCCGCAGAACTTGGCACCGCGCGCGAAGTCATTTCGCGCCAATTGGGTGAATTTCAGCGACGTGGCTGGATTGGCCAGACGCGCGGGGTCATCGAGCTTGTGGATATTGCCGGGATCGAACGACTGGCAGCACTGGAGGCTTCCTAGCGCGGTTTTCTGTCGGGCACCGGGCGGGTATTTTTTTTCAGCATTCTGGCGATTGGTGACTTGATCACTGAACTCTGCTGTGCGGTCCGCTACGCAGGGGCCACAATAACAAGCGAGCAGAATCAAAATGACCAATCCAACACCTACGGGCCGGGCGTTTCGTGCGGCGCGAAACGGCGCTTTTGCCGGATACGCATGCGCGGGCTTGACCAATGTCAAAGCGACGACGGTGCAACATGGGGTAAATACCAAGCGGCCAGTGCTTGTCGGCAGGGCGACATTCGGCCCCTGCCCGCCCGGCTCACTTTCCGGGATCAGGAGCAGCCAATCATGACGACGATCGAAACGGTTTTTACACCCTGGCAGTCTTTGGGCGGCGGCGTCCTGATCGGCGTCGCCTCCGTGCTGATGATGCTGTTTCTAGGCCGCATCATGGGCGCAACCGGCATTCTGGCTGGCGTGCTGACACCTGCGGCGCATCCTGACCTTGGTTGGCGCGTGGCGGTTTTGTTAGGCATGATCAGCGGACCAGTGGCCGTGCTGATATTGACCGGGCAGATGCCCGTTATCGAAGTGCCGGTTTCGTTGCCGATGCTATTGATCGGCGGTCTGCTGGTCGGCATCGGGGTCACCTACGGGTCGGGCTGCACATCGGGGCACGGGGTTTGCGGGATGGCGCGTCTGTCGCGTCGGTCCATCGTCGCGACGCTGACCTTCATGCTGACGACCGGACTGACTGTTTTCGTCGTTCGTCACCTGCTGGAGGTTTGAGCCGTGCGTCTTATCGTAAGCTATTTTATCGGGCTGATCTTTGGCATCGGCATCTCTATCTCTGGTATGGCCAATCCGGCCAAAGTGCTGAACTTCTTTGATGTTGCAGGCACTTGGGACCCGAGTTTGATCTTGGTCATGGGCGGCGCACTGGTGGTCACTTTCATCGGTTACCGTATGGTGCTGCCCAGATCTGCACCTATCTTCGACGCGAAGTTCCAGCTGCCATCCAGCACGCATCTGGACAGCCGCCTGATTGGGGGGGCTGCAGTGTTCGGGATCGGATGGGGGATCGCAGGCTTTTGCCCGGGTGGTGCCTTGCCGGCCATTGGTACTGGCCGGATTGAGGTGATCGCCTTTGTCGGGGCGCTGATCGCGGGGATCTTTGTCGCAAAAGGCGTGATGGCCATCAGCGGTGCGCGTGCGGCGCGCCTGCTGCGTCGTGAAACATGAAAAGCAGGAGAACGCCATGACTGACTATCCGATCAACATGTCCGCCAGGCCGCAGGTCGAAGCCTTCTTTGATGCGGCCACGAATACCATCAGCTATGTGGTGAAGGATCCTTCCTCCAGCGCGTGTGCCGTCATCGATAGCGTGATGGACATCGACTATGCGGCCGGCCGGATCACATACGACCATGCCGACGCGATCATCGACTATATCCGCACGCACGACCTGTCGCTGGAGTGGATCATCGAAACTCATGTCCACGCGGATCATCTGTCAGCCGCGCCCTATATTCAGGGCAAGCTGGGCGGCAAGATCGGCATCGGTGACAAGATCATGGTCGTGCAGGAAACCTTCGGCAAAGTTTTCAACGAAGGCACCGAATTCCAGCGGGACGGCAGCCAGTTCGACGCGCTGTTCAAGGATGGCGACACCTATTATGTCGGCAATTTGGAGGCGGTGGCGATCTACACCCCCGGCCATACGCCTGCCTGCATGGTGCATGTGATGGGCAATGCGGCTTTTGTGGGTGATACCTTGTTCATGCCAGACGGCGGGTCGGCGCGTGCTGACTTTCCCGGCGGCGATGCAGGCACGCTTTACGACAGCATCCAGAAGGTGATGGCATTGCCCGACGAGATGCGCTTGTTCATGTGCCACGACTATGGCCCGAACGGGCGCGACATTCAGTGGGAAACCACGGTGGGCGCGGAAAAGGCGCATAACATCCACGTCGGCGGCGGCAAGACGAAGGAAGATTTCGTCACGTTCCGCACCGCGCGCGATGCCACGCTGGCAATGCCCCGCCTGATCATTCCGTCGCTTCAGGTAAACATGCGCGCAGGCGAGATGCCGACTGACAAGGACGGCCGCCCGATGCTGAAAGTGCCGGTCAACGGCCTTTGACCTTTCAACTTTATAGGACAATTCCCATGAACATCAGACCCGTTAACCATGACTTTTCTGTCAGCCCGCAAATCCTGCCTTCAGATTTGCTACAGCTGAAGGCAAAAGGCTTTCGCGCTGTTATCTGCAATCGACCGGACGGCGAGGAACCGGGCCAACCTTCGTTCGCCGCTGTTGCTGCCGCGGCCGCAGCGGTCGGGATCGAGGCGCGCCATATCCCGGTACGGCCGGATGCCATCAATGTGACTGATGTCACAGCCTTTGGGCGCGCCATCAAAGAGCTTCCCGGACCGGTTTTGGGCTATTGCCGCAGTGGTGCACGCTCGGCAGCCATGTGGGAGAAATCGCGCAACTAAGAATTTGGCGAGCTGGCTATTGCCAGGCCCTGAATAGCCGATCAACGGAGCATTCGCGCGCGGGCCTGCCGCGCGCGAATATATATACCTTTCCTCTTTAGTACTGGTCGTTTCTCATGTCCGCCAAACCCCTCACCGCTTACTTCCCGGTCCTGCAATGGGCTAACAGCTATGACAGAAATGCGCTGTCAGGTGATCTGATGGCGGCACTGATTGTGACGATCATGCTGATCCCACAGTCGTTGGCTTATGCGCTACTTGCAGGTTTGCCGCCTGAGGCAGGGCTTTATGCCTCGATAGCACCGATCATCCTGTATGCGATATTCGGCACCAGCCGGGTGCTGGCGGTCGGGCCGGTTGCCGTGGTGTCACTGATGACGGCATCGGCCATTGCGAGTATCGCAGAACAGGGCACGATGGGATATGCCGTGGCCGCATTGACGTTGGCAGGGTTGTCGGGTGCGATCCTTCTGGCGATGGGGGTGTTGAGGCTGGGGTTTCTGGCAAACTTCCTGTCGCATCCGGTAATCGGCGGTTTCATCACGGCCTCTGGCATCTTGATTGCGACCAGCCAGCTGCGCCACATTTTGGGGATCAGCGCGGGTGGCGATACGCTGCCCGAGATGCTGACATCGCTTGTGCAAAACCTGCCCATGACGAACTGGATCACGCTTATCATAGGGGTGTCTGCCACCACGTTTCTGTTCTGGGTGCGCAAGGGGCTGAAGCCGCAGTTGCGCCAGATCGGGCTTGGGCCTCGTCTTGCCGATCTGCTGACCAAGGCCGGGCCGGTCGTGGCGGTGGTTGCATCGACAGTCGCGGTGTGGGCGCTTGAGCTTGATACCCTTGGGGTGCGGGTTGTCGGGGTGGTGCCTTCGGGTCTGCCGCCGTTGACCTTACCGTCGTTTTCGCCAGAGCTGATCAAGCTGCTGGTGCTGCCAGCGCTGTTGATCTCGGTCATCGGATTTGTGGAATCGATCTCTGTCGCACAGACCCTTGCGGCCAAGAAGCGCCAGCGCATCGACCCTGATCAGGAATTGATCGGTCTTGGTGCGGCCAATATCGGCGCGGCCTTTACGGGCGGCTATCCGGTCACCGGCGGGTTTGCCCGGTCGGTGGTAAATTTTGACGCCGGGGCCGAAACCGCAGCGGCGGGGGCGTTTACCGCCGTCGGGTTGGCAGTGGCGGCGGTGGCGCTAACCCCGTTGATCTATTTTCTGCCGACGGCGACGCTCGCGGCGACCATCATTGTGGCGGTGCTGTCGCTGGTCGATTTCTCGATCCTGACGCGTAGTTGGACGTATTCGCGCGCCGATTTCATCTCGGTCGCGGCGACGATCTTGCTCACTCTGGGTTTGGGTGTCGAGGCGGGCGTGTCGGCGGGGGTGATTTTGTCGATCGCACTGCACCTTTACAAAACATCGCGGCCGCATATCGCCGAAGTGGGCCTTGTCCCCGGTACTCAGCATTTCCGTAATATCCACCGACACGCGGTGCTGACGGACCCAAGCCTTCTGACGCTGCGCATCGACGAGAGTTTGTACTTCGCCAACGCGCGGTACTTGGAGGACTACGTCGCGGGTCGCGTCGCATCGGAATGCCCTATCAGGCATGTGGTTCTGATGTGCTCGGCGATCAACGAGATCGATCTCAGCGCGCTGGAAAGCCTCGAGGCGATCAATCACCGCCTGAACGAGATGGGGGTGAAGTTGCACTTGTCAGAGGTTAAAGGACCGGTGATGGACCGACTGAAACGGTCGCATTTTCTTGATCAGCTGACAGGTCAGGTGTTCTTGTCGCAATACGATGCAGCCAAGACGCTGACACCAGACCTGCCGGTGACCTGATGGCAGGGGTTTCGGTGCGCGGATCGCGGTGCGACAGGGTGGACGGGGGGGACAGAATGACACCATTACAACCCAACCAGAGCCATCGCATCGGCATTCGCGAAAACCTTGCCCAGTTCGTTCATCAGTTGATCCAGGTGTTGCTGGTCGGATTTATGATCGGCATGATGCGCACCGTGGTACCCGCGCTGGCCGAAACCGAGTTTGGCGTCGCCAAGGGGTCGTTCATGCTGCTGACTTCGTTTGTGGTTGCGTTCGGGGTAGTCAAAGGGGTTCTCAACTTTGTCGCCGGGCGCCTGTCAGAACGGATCGGGCGCAAGCGGGTGCTGGTGATCGGCTGGCTCGCGGCAATCCCCATCCCGGTGATGATCTATTTGGCACCCAGCTGGGGTTGGATCGTCGCGGCGACGGTGCTTCTGGGGGTCAATCAGGGGCTTTGCTGGTCGATGACGCAGACGTCCAAGCTGGATTTCACCCGGGCCGATCAGCGCGGGCTGACGCTGGGGCTGAACGAGTTTTCGGGCTATGTCGGGGTGGCACTGGCTGGGATCTTGACTGCATATGCCGCCGCATCTTTTGGGCCCCGCCTTGGGCTGATGATCTTTGGGCTTGGGGTGGTGGCGACAGGGTTGATACTGACGCTGCTCTGGGTGCGCGACACCTTGCCATGGGCAAAGTCCGAAGCAGCCACGCATCTTGGCAAAGACGCAACTGTGATGTTCCGCCCGCGCTATCCGAAGGATGTGCCATACAGCCCCAGCACTTGGCAGGTGTTTGCCCTGATGTCGTGGCGCGACAGGCGGCTGGCGGCAATCAGTCAGGCGGGATTGGTCGAGAAATTCGTGGACGCGCTGATCTGGGTCATTTTTCCGGTTTTCCTGCGCGATCAGGGCGTGGACTTGCCCCAAATAGGCTGGATCGTCGGCATGTATGGATTTGTCTGGGGCGGATCACAGCTGATCACTGGCCGATTGTCGGACCGCGTCGGCAGGCTTTGGCCAAATGTGGCCGGGATGATGGTCGCTGGTGCGGGAACAGCAATGATCGTTTTGGGGGATGGCTTTGTCTGGTGGTCATTTTCGGCGGCGGTGACAGGTTTTGGGATGGCCCTGCTTTACCCTAACCTTTCGGCTGCAGTGGCCGATATTTCCCCGCCCACTTGGCGCGGGTCTGCCATCGGGATCTACCGGTTCTGGCGCGACCTTGGCTACGCCATAGGCGCACTTGGTCTTGGACTTGCCGCGCATCTTTACGGATCGACCGAGGCCGCGTTTTGGTTCGTTGCCATCTCGATGGCCCTTTCTGGCGCGCTTTTGTGGTGGTGGGGCGAAGAAACTCACCCCCGCCTCAACCCATCTGGCGAATGACTGACCAATTTGATCCTTTCGCCTTTGTCGGCGGCAAAGCCCGCCTAATTGCCACGCAGCTTTGAATGAAAGCGCCCCCACTGGGCGGTAATTGGGACGGAATGCCCTGTGTCCTATCGCGGGAAGCAACTTGTGTTTGATTGCAGGATGGAGAGGATAAGCCCTGTCGCGCCCCCGGACTACTTGGGTGACACTTCCAACTGCCCGAGTTGTGGTCGCGGTCTTGCGGCAAGTTCAACCGCTGCGTTCGTGCCGATGCCCGTCATGCACAGAAGGCGCACTATGATCTGGTCAGACGCGCTGGCCGGCAGTTGCCCTGTGATAATGGCAAGGGCCGCACCGATCAGCGCATGGCTGGTCAGACGCCAGACCAGTTCGGCATTCGACACCTCGAACCGCCCCGCCTGCGAGGCAAGTCGCAAGTCACGAATTGCAAAGGGACCCATCCGCTGAAACATGGCGTCAGCAATGACCTCTGACCGGTTGAGAAGCTGCGCCCAACGCTCGTCGCTTATGGCAGTATCCAGAACTGTGCGGATGCCAAAGGCATAGACCTGCGCGGGGTCCTCGAACGTGTTGGTGACCGCTTCGATCCGCACCGCAAGATCGTGCATCAGCGTCTCAAGCACTGCGATGGCCAGTTCGTCCTTCGATTTGAAGTAACTGTAGACTGTACCCGCCCCAACATCGGCCCGCTCGGCGATCTCCAGCATGGTGGTCGCTTCGACACCCTTTTCAGTCATGATTTCTCGTGCTGCGCGGATCAGCGCATCGCGGTTGCGGCGCTGGCGGCGGGCAACCCGTCCTTCGGCTTGTTTCGAATCATCACTCATCACGGACTCCCGGCATACTCAGCTACGACTTATATTCATCTTTGACGAAAGCCTCAACCACGGCCGTCTCCCTTCGGTGCCGCTTTCCAAGGTGTTGAAAACACGACGAACCCATCAAGAGGCAAGACAATTTACAATCGGCTGATCATCAATATTGACGACTAGTCATTTATGGCTCAATATCATGTCAGATTGCTGCTCAGGCGTCGCGAGGAGGCGATCCAGTGTGTAGGGCGGCGGGTTTAGACGGTATGTGGGAGGGAGCTGGCAATGACTGTGAAATCGGTAGACGAGGCAGTTGAGACTGATGTGGCGATCATTGGTGCGGGACCGGTGGGCACCCTGTTGGCCATCCTGTTGGGACAACGCGGCCATCGCGTGACGCTGGTAGAACGCTGGACCACACATTATGCACTGCCACGCGCAGTGACCTATGATCATGAAATCGCACGAATTTTCGCCACTCTGGGCATAGACTCCGAAACCGATCCGGCGATCAGCTATCATGATGAGTTGTATTACTGGAAGACGGCAGACCGCCAGAACCTTCAAATCGTCGATTGGCAAAGCCAGTCGGCCAGCGGCTGGCGGGTGCGTTATTGGTTCAACCAGCCGATGATGGAAAAGCGGCTACTGGCGATTGCGGCCACCTTGCCCACGGTCACGCTAATGCGCGGCTGGCAGGGCATCGCACTGGAGCAGGACGACGCGGGCGTGACGCTGTCGCTGCAGCGCAACGCCGAAGAGGTGGGCCCGAATGGTGACCGCACCACCCTGCGCGCAAAATTCGTGGCGGGGACTGATGGGGCCAACAGCTTTGTGCGCGAGGCGCTGGGGATCGAGAACGAGGACAAGGGCTATTTCTTCGACTGGCTTATCCTCGACATGATCCCCGGCTTCGACTATGTCACCGCGCGTGGCGATGAACCGGCGCAATGGCAGCTCTGCGATCCCAAGCGCCCGACCACGATTGTTCCGGGCGGCCCCGGCCTGCTGGTCGGCGGCCCGGCCCGGAGGCGGTGGGAGTTCATGGTACTGCCCGGCGAATCCGCACATGAGCTGCAAAAGCCGGAACAGGCTTGGGCGTTGTTGGAGCCGTGGGGAGTGACCCCTGAGAACACCGAGTTGGAACGCAGCGCCGTCTACCAATTCCAGGCCCGCTGGGCCAAGCAGTGGAACAAGGGCCGTTGCCTGATCGGTGGCGATGCCGCCCACCTAATGCCACCCTTTGCTGGCGAAGGCATGTGCGCCGGGGTCCGTGATGCTGTGGCAATGGCCTGGCGCCTGAACGGCATTCTGGAGGGCAAGTTTGGCCTTGGTGTGCTGGAAAGCTACACCACCGAGCGGATCGAACATGCCAAGCATTACATCAACTTCAGCCAGGAGTTGGGCCAGATCATCTGCATCGCAGACGAGGCGGTGGCGGCAAAGCGCAATGCGGCGATGATTGCCGATCTGGCGGCGCGGGCCGGAAAGCCAGTACCAACCGATATCTGCCAGTTGGGCCACGGTGCGTGGTGTGACGAAAGCGCCCATGCGGGGGAACTTGCGGTGCAGGGCGTGGTCGAAACCAAGGGCCAGCGCGGTCGCTTTGATCAGGTTGTGGGTCATGGCTGGACGCTGATCGGCTACGAGACTGATCCTGCCGAGGCGCTTTCGCCCACGCAACGCGTTCAACTTGCGGCGCTGGACGGATTTGCCGTGCGGCTGTGCGCACCCGGCGGCAACTGTGAAGTGGTGGATGCAGAGGGCACGTTTGAGCGATGGCTGAAGGCGATCGACGCCAAGTACGTGCTGATCCGCCCGGATTTCTATGTGGCGATCACCGCGAACAGCCCCGAAGCGCTGCAACGGCGGTTCGACAAGGTGATGGCCTCGCTGCATGTTACCTCGGCTTCGGCATTGGCGGCGGAATAACCGGCCCAGGCACGAGCAGGCAGCTTCGCGAGGCATCCAGCCCCGCCCCTGCGGCCTGAGGTGGTTGAGTTAATATATCCTAAAGTTATATTTTTGCGATGCCATGCAATCTAACCCAGCCGTTTGACCACATAGCATCCGGCCCTATCGACCAACAGCCAGCGGACCGCAGCAAGAACTGCCCAGCGATCTGGGCGATGAAACCAAAATGGGAGGAAACTACATGCTTACTCGTCGCAGACTGCTAAAATCCGGAGCAGCTTTGGCTGTTGCATCCGGGTCTGGTCTTGTGCTGCCAGCCTATGCACAGACCAAGAAACTCAAAATCGGCTACGTCAGCCCACAGACCGGTCCGCTGTCGGCCTTTTCCGCCGCCGACAGCTTCATGGTCGAGAAATTCCTCGCCGCGGCTCCGGGGATGGGGTTGGATGTCGAGGTTATCGTCAAGGACAGCCAGTCGAACCCGAACCGCGCTGCCGAAGTGGCGAAGGAACTGATAAGTCGCGACGAAGTGAACCTGATCCTCGTCGCCTCTACGCCCGAAACCACGAACCCTGTCTGTTCCATCGCCGAGCAAGAGGAAATCCCGGTCATCTCTACCGTGGCCCCCTGGCAGCCCTGGTTCATCGGCCAGCAGGGCAACCCGGCCGATCCGGCAAGCTGGCAAGAATTCGATTATGTCTACCACTTCTTCTGGGGGCTGGAGGACAACGTCTCGACCTTCATGAACATGTGGGCCTCGGTCGACACTAACAAGAAGGTTGGCGCACTTTGGCCGAATGACGGTGACGGCAATGCTTGGGCCTCGGAAGTCGGAATGCCACCCGCACTTGCCGCAGCAGGGTACGAGCTGACCGATCCGGGGCGCTATCAGAACCTGACCGACGATTTCAGCGCCCAGATCAACGCTTTCAAACAGTCCGGCTGCGATATCATGACGGGTATTCCGATTCCGCCCGATTTTACCACTTTCTGGACCCAAGCGAAGCAGCAGGGCTTCAATCCCAAGCTGGTGTCCGTCGCCAAGGCGCTGCTGTTCCCCGAAAGTGTCGCGGCCCTAGGCGAGTTGGGCCACAACCTGACCGCCGAAGTTTGGTGGTCGCCGAACCACCCCTTCAAATCCTCGCTGACAGGTGAAAGTGCTGCAGAATTGGCGGCAGCGTTCGAAGCGGCGGCCAAGCGGCAGTGGACGATGCCTGTCGGCTTTGTCCATGCGCTGTTCGAGGTGGCGGCGGATGCGATCGCACGCACCGAAGACCCGACCGACGGCGATGCGCTGGCCGAGGCGATTGCGGCGACCAATCTCGACACCGTGGTCGGCAAGATCCAGTGGGGCCGCGACAACGTGCCGGAATTTGCCCGCAAGAACGTCTCGAAAACCCCGCTGGTCGGCGGGCAGTGGCGGCGCAAGGAGGACGGCACCTTTGATCTGGTGATCGTCGAAAACGCCAATGCACCCGAGATTCCACTCGGCGGCACGTTGGAAACCCTGTCGTAAGTCAGATGGCCCCGGCGACCAACCGCCGGGGCCCCTCCCCAAACCGAGCCAGTCATGCCGATCCTTTCCCTCAACTCCGTGTCAAAAGCGTTCGGCGCACTCAAGGTGACGGATGATGTCAGCTTCGATCTGAATGCCGGCGAGGCCTTGGGCATCATCGGGCCGAATGGCGCGGGGAAATCGACGTTGTTCAATCTGATCACAGGAACGATCCGCGCCGACCGTGGCCGAGTGATGCTTGACGGGCATGACGTGACGGGCGAGACGCCAATGCAGCGCTGCGCCAGCGGTATCGGGCGATCATTCCAGATACCACAGCCCTTCGGGGGGCTGTCAGTGTATGAAAACCTGCTGGTCGCGGCACGATTTGGTGGCAGCGTGTCAGCCCAGGACGCACCTGCTTTTTGCATGAGCATTCTGGCGCGTACCGGCCTCGCCCCGGTGGCGCAAAACCCGTCTGGCGGTTTACCGTTGTTGCAGCGCAAGCGGCTGGAACTGGCCCGCGCCATGGCGACAAGGCCCCGCGTGATCCTGCTGGATGAAATCGCAGGCGGTCTGACCGATGGTGAATGCGTGGAACTGGTGGCTACAATCAAGTCCATTCACGCCGAAGGCACCGCGATCATCTGGATCGAGCATGTCCTGCATGCGCTGAACTCGGTCGTTGAACGGCTAATGGTACTGAACTTTGGCAAGATGCTGATGATCGGCCCGCCGGATGACGTGATGGCCTCGCCCGACGTGCGAGAGATTTATCTGGGGATCGAGGCATGAGCGCGCTGCTGCAGATTGCGGGCCTGATCGCTCACTATGGGGATTTTCAGGCACTGTTCGGCGTGAACCTGCACCTTGACCGGGGCGAGACGGTGGCGATCATCGGTGCTAATGGTGCGGGCAAGACCACACTGATGCGCACCATCACCGGGGTGGCCCGTGTAACGGGCGGCAGCATTACGCTCGCGGGGCAAGAGATTACCCGCGTAAAAGCCCCCGATATTCTGCTGCGGGGGATTTCAATGGTGCCTGAAGGACGGCGGCTATTCCCTTCACTATCTGTTGAGGAAAACCTGCTGATCGGCGCACATGCCCGGCAGGGCAATGGCCATTGGACGCTGGACCGGGTCCAAGAGTTGTTCCCCATTCTGCGCGAGCGGCGGCATCATCCGGGCACGGCGCTTTCAGGCGGGCAGCAACAGATGGTTGCCATTGGGCGCGCCCTGATGTCGAACCCCGAGGTGCTGCTGTGCGACGAGTTGAGCCTTGGCCTCGCCCCCGTTGTCATCAAGGAAATCTACGCGGCCTTCCCGCAGATCCGAGAATGCGGCACCTCTATCATCGTGGTGGAACAGGATATCGGCCAAGCGTTGAAAGTGGCCGACCGGGTCTATTGCATGATGGCGGGACGCTTCACACTGTCGGGCCGCCCGACCGATCTGTCGCGCGATGCCATTCACGACGCTTATTTCGGAGTGAGCCACGCATGATCTGGATCGACACACTGATGCAAGGCATCCTGCTGGGCGGACTCTATGCCCTATTCGCGGCTGGCTTGAGCCTGGTATTTGGTATCATGCGGCTGGTAAATCTGGCGCATGGCGACCTGATCATTCTGGCGGCCTATCTGATCTTGACCATCGCCACCGCAACCGGGCTACATCCGTTTCTTGCGGTGCTGTTGGCGGCACCTGTGATGTTCGCGGTAGGGTGGTTGCTGCAGACCTATCTTCTGAACCGCGTGCTGGGTGCCGATATCTTGCCACCACTTTTGGTGACGTTCGGCCTGTCGGTTGTCACGCAGAACGCGCTCTTGGCAGGCTTTACCGCCGACAGTCAGAAGCTGACCGCGGGCGCTATCGAGGCGCAGGCTATGTCTCTTGGCCCGATCACGCTTGGGGTAATGCCGGTCCTCACATTGGCGTCGGCCGTTGCGGTGATCTTTGCGTTGAACCAGCTTTTCTACCGCACCGCGCTGGGCCGCGCCTTCCGCGCCACATCGGACGACGCAGTTACCGCACAGCTAATGGGCATCCGGCCAGAGCGCGTCTTTGCCATGGCCACCGGCATCGCCATGGTCGTGGCCACGATTGCAGCGCTCTACCTTGGGACCCGGTCGAACTTCGACCCGTCCATCGGCCCCGCGCGCCTGCTTTATGCCTTCGAGGCGGTGATCATCGGCGGCCTTGGTAGCCTGTGGGGCACGCTGGCCGGTGGGCTGGTGATCGGTGTGGCGCAGGCGCTGGGTGCCGCGATCAACCCGGAATGGCAGATTTTGTCAGGCCACATCGCCTTTGTGATCGTGCTTCTTCTGCGCCCGCGCGGGCTGTTTCCCCGCGCCAATGACTGAGGTGTTCCCATGACCGCCACTCGCCCCGCAGGCTTTCTGATGGCGCTCGTCGCCCTTGGCTTGCTCTTTGCCCTGCCCGCGATTGCTCCGCGCGCCATCGTGCAGGATCTGTTCGGCATCCTGACGCTTCTGGTGCTAGCGATGAACTGGAACATGCTGGCTGGTTTTGCTGGGCTTGTCTCGGTTGGCCAACAGGCCTTTGTCGGGATCGGTGCTTATGCCATGTTCGCGGCAATCATCCTAATGGGGCTTGATCCGCTGTTGGGCGTACTGATAGGTGGATTGGCCGCCGCCATTTTTGCCGTGCCCATGGCCTTTTTCGCCTTCCGCCTGAACGGCGCCTATTTCGCCATCGGCACCTGGGTGGTGGCCGATATCGCGCGCCTAGCGATCAGCCAGTGGAAGGCTTTGGGTGGTGGGACGGGTACATCCTTGCCTAAAGGCACGACGAAAGAGATGTTCGGCGTGGATGCCGTGAAGGACTGGCTTGATGTCTCCAGCGCCGCCGCCGCCGATGCGGTTACCTACTGGTTGATGCTGTCGCTTGCCCTGGTGATGTTGGTTGCCAGCTATGTCTTCCTGCGCTCGCGCATGGGGCTGGGCCTGCAGGCGGTCCGCGACAATGAAACCGCCGCGCGGTCGGTCGGCGTAAATCCGGGGCGGCTGAAGGCCACGGTGTTCATGTTGACGGCGTTTGGCACCGGGCTTTGCGGTGCCCTTGCCTTCATCCAGATTACTCGGGTGACGCCGGACGCCGCCTTTTCGGTGCTGGACTGGACCGCGTTCGTGATTTTCGTAACCGTGATCGGCGGTATCGGCACCCTGCCCGGACCCATTGTCGGCGTGCTGGTGTTCTATGCCCTGCAACGCCTGCTGGCCGATTACGGCACGGTCTACCTTATCGTCCTAGGCCTGATCGGTATCGCCGTGATGCTTTTTGCCCGCCGTGGCCTCTGGGGCATGTTTACCGACGGTACCGGCTTTGACCCTCTGCCGCTTAGTCACAAGGCACCCAAGGCAACTGCCCTTCCCCCCCGTCCGCACTCGACCCTTATCTGAGGCTTCCCCCACAAGGACAGACCCATGACACAGTATTTCTCTGAAGAGACTTCAGTCGAAACCGTGAACGCCCGGTTGGGTGGCGATGTCGCGCCCCGGATGGCCGAAGTGATGGCCTGCCTGGTCAAGCACCTGCACGCCTTTGCCAAGGAGGTTCACCTGACCCAGACCGAATGGGAGACCGGTATCGACTTCCTGACGAAGACTGGCCAGATCTGTTCGGGCGAACGCCAGGAATTCATCCTTTTGTCCGACGTGCTGGGCTTTTCGATGCTGGTGGATGCGATCAACAACCGCCGTCCGGCGGGGGCCACGGAAAACACCGTGTTCGGCCCCTTCCATGTTAAAGATGCCCCGATCCGCGGCATGGGCGACAATATCAGTCTGGATGGCAAGGGTGAACCTTGCCAGTTCGACGGCAAGGTGATTGACCTTCATGGTAATGCTATCGAGGGCGCCTGCGTCGATGTGTGGTCCGACAATGCCGATGGCTTCTATGACGTGCAACAGCCGGGCATCCAGCCGAAGTGGAACAACCGCGGCCGCTTTTTCACTGGAAGGGATGGGGCTTACAGCTTTCGCGGCATCAAGCCGACCTCATATCCCATCCCCGATGACGGACCGGTGGGCAAAATGCTGGGTCAAATGGGCCGCCACCCTTACCGCCCGGCCCATATGCACTTTCTGGTCACAGCGCCGGGGTTCCAGAAGATCGTCACCCATACTTTCGTGGGCGATGATGCCTACCTAAGCTCGGATGCCGTCTTTGGCGTGAAGAAAACCCTTGTTGCCCCCTTCGAGCGGCTGGAGGGGGCAGAAACGATGTGGCGCTCTCCCTTCGATTTCGTGCTGACCCCGGTCTGAGGTGTTGCAATGCCAAATGTGAAGATTTTCGTGGATGAGAAGCTTTATCCCGGCTGTCGCGACCGGCTGACCATGGCGCTTGGCCCTCTGCGCGATATGCTTTGCCGCGATCTGAACGTCGATGTTTCCGCCTGCCAGTTCGCCGTTATGCCGGTAATGGCGATGGTCGATCTGCCGCGTGTGAATGTTGAAATGCTTATCCTGCCAAAGCCCGAACGCACCCGCGACGTGATTGTTGCGCTTATGGGCATGGTGCGAGAGGTATTGACCCAGGCAACGGGTGCGCATGTGGCAGTACGCGTCTCCGCGCTCGACCCAGAAACTTACATTGCAATGAAATAACGACCGCTGGGCTGATGGAGCCCCGGGCAACGTGCCCGTGAGGAAGGACGAGATGGACAAGACACTTCACGATCTGCAAGCCGCCGTGGCGGGGATCGACGACGGCATGACGGTGATGATTGGCGGTTTCGGCGGCTCGGGTGCACCGATCGAGTTGATCCATGCGCTGATCGACCGGTTTCTGGCGACCGGGCATCCAAAGGGCTTGACCGTCATTAACAACAACGCTGGAAACGGCCATGTCGGGCTTGCCGCTCTGATCGAGACGGGGATGGTGGCAAAACTGATCTGTTCATTCCCGCGCTCGGCCGATCCGGTGGTGTTCACCGAGATGTATCTTGCCGGAAAGATCGAGTTGGAACTGATCCCACAAGGCACGTTGGCCGAGCGCATCCGGGCAGGCGGGGCGGGCATTCCGGCCTTCTATACGCCCACCTCCTACGGGACCGACCTTGCGAATGGCAAACCAGTAGAGAAGTTCGACGGGCGGCCTTATGTGCGCGAACGCTGGCTGAAAGCGGATGTCGCGCTAGTCAAGGCGCATTTAGGTGATACTTTGGGCAACTTGACCTACCGGATGGCAGCCCGCAACTTCAACCCGCTAATGTGCATGGCGGCAACGACAACCATCGTGCAGGTGTCGAAGATTGTCGAACCCGGGGCCATCGACCCCGAGGGCGTCGTGACCCCCGGCATCTTCGTGCAAGGGTTAGTCGAAGTGGAGAACCCCGCACAGGAAGAAGAGCTGAACCGGGTGAACGCCCGCTATCCCGAGGGAGCCACATGAGGGCGAAACTGAGTCCCCACCCAGATGGCCTGGCGCGCGGCGCAGGACATTACCGATGGCACCTATGTCAACCTCGGCATCGGTTTCCCGGAAATGGTCGCGAAGTTTCAGCCGCCAGGTCGTCAAGCAATCTTTCACACCGAGAACGGCATCCTTGGCTTCGGCGAAGCGCCAGCGCCGGGGCTGGAAGACTGGGACCTGATCAACGCCGGGAAAAAGGCGGTCACCCTGAAACCCGGTACGGCCTTCTTCCACCATGCCGACAGCTTTGCCATGGTGCGCGGCGGGCATCTTGATGTGGCGATCCTTGGCGCCTACGAGGTGGCCGAGAATGGCGACCTTGCCAACTGGTCAACTGGGCCGAAGGGCGTCCCGGCCGTGGGAGGGGCGATGGACCTAGTCCATGGCGCCAAGCATGTGGCCGTCATGACCGACCACGTGACCAAGGATGGCAAGCCAAAACTTTTGCAACGCTGCACCCTGCCATTGACCGGGGTCGGTTGCGTCACGCGCGTCTATTCCAGCCTTGCGGTGATCGATATCGAAGGCGGGCATTTCTTGTTGCGCGAAAAGCTGCAAGTGATCAGCTTTGACGAACTGCAATCCCTGACGGGTGCGACACTGCACCTTGACGGCCCCGTCGCCGACCTGACAGTTCCGGAGCTTTGAATGATGACCGACGTTTTTATCTGCGACTATATCCGCACGCCCATTGGCCGCTACGGCGGCGCGTTGTCCTCAATGCGGCCCGATGATCTTGGTGCCGTCTCGCTTCGCGCACTGATGGCGCGCAATGCGAGCGTGGATTGGGATGCCGTTGATGACGTGGTGTTCGGCTGCGCCAATCAGGCAGGTGAAGACAACCGCAACGTCGCGCGGATGTCGCTGCTGCTGGCTGGGCTGCCTGTGGGCGTGACGGGTACCACGATCAACCGCCTTTGCGGATCGGGCATGGACGCGGTGCTGACAGCCGCCCGCACGATTGCGGCGGGCGAGGCGCATCTTATGATCGCTGGTGGAGTAGAGAGCATGAGCCGCGCGCCGATGGTGATGCCCAAGGCTGACGCCGCCTTTTCCCGCAAAGCCGAAATATATGACACCACCATTGGCTGGCGGTTTGTGAACCCGGCGATGCAAGCCGCCTATGGCACTGATTCCATGCCGCAGACCGGACAGAACGTGGCCGACGACTATGGCATCAGCCGCGAAGCACAGGACGCGATGGCGATGGCCTCGCAGGCCAAGGCGGCGGCGGCGCAGGCCAACGGAAGGCTGGCGCGCGAGATCACGTCGGTCACGGTCCCGCAGCACAAGGGGGATGCGATGGAGGTCATGCAAGACGAATACCCGCGCACCACTACGCCCGAGGCTTTGGCCAAGTTGAAACCGCTGTTTCCGAACGGCTCGGTCACGGCAGGCAACGCCAGCGGCGTAAACGATGGCGCGGCGACGCTGATCCTTGCCAGCGCAGATGCCGCCAAGGCGCATGGCCTGACCCCCATCGCCCGTATCCTCGGCGGCGCGACAGCCGGCGTACCACCAAGAATCATGGGCATCGGCCCGGCACCCGCCAGCCAGAAGCTTATGGCGCGACTGGGGCTGACCGAGGCCGATTTCGACGTGATCGAACTGAACGAGGCGTTTGCCGCCCAAGGCGTTGCCACTTTGCGCCTACTGGGCATTGCCGACGACGATCCACGCGTCAATCCGAACGGCGGCGCCATAGCACTTGGCCATCCACTGGGCATGTCAGGCGCGCGCATCACCGGCACGGCAGCGCTGCAACTGGCGCTAACCGGAGGACGCCGCTCGCTGTCGACAATGTGCATCGGTGTTGGTCAAGGTATCGCCATTGCACTGGAACGGGTCTAGGACCAATCAGGTTATCCGCGACGAAGAGTAACCTGGCTTTCATGCTGGATGCGCGCTTCCAGCATCTTGAACGCGTCCGCTAGAAAGCTCGCGAACCGCCGCAGCGCCGGCGCGGTCTGTGCGCCAGTATGTGTCAGCATACCAAGCTGGCGGTCCGGGTGATCGATCTTCAATGGCAGCGCCTCTAATCCCGCTGTTTTGCGCGATAGGAACACGACTGAATAGGGCAGCACGGTCAGCGAATCCGACCGGGACAGGACGGACACGATTGAGGCGAACGTGCCGCCCGAGAAATTAATCCGGAAATCCTCTTTGCCGATGGATTTCAGCGCGCGTTGTAGGTCCCGGAACAGCGGGCTGTCGGCGGGCGGCGCGATCCAGGGGTAGGGTTCAATATCGGCCAGCGAAATCGCAGCACGGCGGGTCAGCGGGTGGCCCGCGCGGCAGGCGATCACGTTGCGTCCGGCCAGAAGCGGAGTGAAGGTCATGTCCTGCGGAACCGAACTGGGATGCAGCGGCAGGATCGCAAGATCGAGCGCGTCGGTTCGGAGACTGGCGGCCAGCGCGTCGGCGTAACCATAGGATTGCGCTATCTGTACGTCAGGCTGTCGCATCTGGAAATCGGCGATCAGGGTGGAAACCACCCCGTCCATGAAGATCGGTGTGCCGGCGATGCGCAGTCGCCCGGTGTGGCCTTTGGCATAGCTTTGCACCAGCGCGCTCGCCTCAAGGTTCTGCACGCGGATACGTGCGCCGATGCGGGCAAGGCTTTCGCCCAGTTCGGTGGGGCGCAACGGGCGCTTGCCCGGCTCGAACAGTGGGGTGCCAATACGGTCTTCCAACAGCGCCATAGTGCGCGAGACCGAAGGCTGCGACTTGCCTAAGGCCTCGGCACCTTCTGTCAGGCCGGCCTTTTCGACAATCATCGCCAGAATCTCGAGGTGTTCGCTGTCCAGCTTCATAACGCCATGTTATATAACCCCGCGCGGATACGATCAATATCCTCCTTTACCCAATCTAGGCTGCAATCGATCGGACAAACAGGAGAAGCACACGCGATGTCGCTGTTTCAAGAGAACTTCACGTCCGATTTGGCAGCGGTCCGGGTCCGCTTTGGTGCGGGTGTGCGCCACAAGGTTGGCGAAGAAATGGAGGCCATGGGTCTCGTCCGTGCGCTGATCCTGACCACGCCGCAGCAGGCGGGAACGGGGCAAGAGTTTGCTGATCGTCTGGGGGCTAAGGCGGCTGCCGTTTACACCAACGCCACGATGCACACGCCCGTCGCCGTATCGGAAGAGGCCACAGCCATGGCGCTGGCAGTGAAGGCCGATTGCGTGGTGGCGGTGGGGGGCGGCTCGACCACCGGGCTGGGAAAGGCCATCGCGCTGCGCACCGATCTGCCCCAGATCGTGGTGCCAACCACCTATGCGGGGTCCGAAGCGACACCAATTCTTGGGCAGACCGAGGGCGGTCGCAAGACGACGATCACCACGCCCAAGGTGCAGCCAGAGGTCATCCTTTATGACGCCGAACTCGTGCGTAGCCTGCCTGTCGGCATGACAGTGACCAGCGCATTGAACGCAATGGCCCATGCTGCAGAAGGGCTTTATGCGCAGAACCGCTCGCCCATCTCGTCGCTGATGGCGATCGAGGGGCTGCGGGCGTTCAAGGCTGCACTTCCGCGCGTACTGGCACGGCCAGAAGATCTGACAGCACGGGGTGAGACACTTTATGGTGCCTGGCTGTGCGGCACGGTGCTGGGCCAGGTCGGCATGGCGCTGCACCATAAACTTTGCCACACGCTGGGTGGATCCTTTGATCTGCCGCATGCCGAAACCCACGCGATCATCTTGCCGCATGCAATGGGCTACAACGCCGCCGCCGTCCCTGAATTGCTGGCCCCGGTGTCTGAAATATTTGGCGGCAAGACGCCCGGCCTTGCTCTGCATGGCTTTGCGGTGGCAATGGGTGCCCCCCTTGCATTGCGCGACCTGGGTTTGAGGGAAGCCGATCTAGACCGCGCGGCTGATATTGCCACGCAGAACGCTTATTGGAACCCGCGACCGGTGAATCGTGCCGCCCTGCGCCAGCTTTTGCAGGCTGCTTGGGCGGGTGACGCACCGGCAATTTAAGAAGAACCATCAGGGAAGAAGACGAACCATGGCAGACATTACGACCGAGGTGCTGATCATCGGCACTGGCCCGGCTGGATCCACCACCGCCGCACTGCTTTCGACCTACGGCATCCAGAACATGGCGATCAACCGCTACCGCTGGCTATCTAATACGCCGCGCGCCCACATCACCAACCAGCGTACGATGGAGGTTTTGCGAGATCTGGGTCGTGAGGTGGAGGACGAGGCGTATTTATTCGCGACGCATCAGGAACTCATGGGAGATAACATCTTTTGCGAAAGTCTGGCCGGCGAGGAAATCGGTCGGATCAAGGCGTGGGGTAATCATCCCCTATCGAAGGCGGAACATCTGATGTCTTCGCCGACCAAGATGAACGACCTGCCGCAAACCTTCATGGAACCGCTCTTGTTCAAGACCGCATGTTCGCGTGGCACGCAAGCGCGGATGAGCACCGAATACCTTAGCCATACCCAGGATGCTGAGGGTGTCACCACAACTTGCCGCGACCGGTTGACGGGCAAGAACATTAGCATTCGCTCTAAATACCTGATCGGTGCAGACGGCGGTAAATCGCTGGTCGCCGAACACGCGGGCCTGCCGTTCGAGGGCAAGATGGGCGTGGGCGGCTCGATGAACATCCTCTTCCGCGCCGATCTGTCGAAATACGTCGCGCACCGCCCCTCGGTTCTTTACTGGGTCATGCAGCCGGGGGCCGATGTCGGCGGCATCGGCATGGGTCTGGTGCGCATGGTGCGCCCGTGGAACGAGTGGCTGATCGTTTGGGGTTACGACATCAGCGCACCCGAACCCGAAGTGACGCCGGAGTTTGCCACTGGCGTAGCGCGACAACTGGTGGGCGATCCGAACCTTGAAATCGAGCTTTTGTCAGCCAACACTTGGACGGTGAACAATCGATATGCCACCCGCATTTCGAACGGGCGCGTCTTCTGTATGGGCGATGCAATCCACCGTCATCCGCCGTCAAACGGTTTGGGGTCGAACACGTCTATCCAGGATGCGTTCAATCTGGCTTGGAAGCTGGCGATGGTGCTGAAGGGCCAGGCGGGCGAACGGCTTTTGGATAGTTATGACACCGAACGCGCGCCGGTGGCGAAACAGATCGTTACCCGCGCCAACCAATCAATCACGGAATTTGGCCCGATCTTTCAGGCACTTGGTATGTCCGAAGGCGTGGACCCGGCGCAGATGCAAAAGAACCTTGCCGCCCGCAGCGAAGGCACCGAGATTGCTGCAAGCCAGCGTGAGGCGATCCGCAAGGCGATTGCCTTCAAGAAATACGAGTTTGACGCCCATGGCGTCGAAATGAATCAGCGCTACCGCTCCGATGCCATCGTCGCCGATGGCCAGATAGAACCAGCCTTCCAGCTGGAAGCCGATCTGCACTACCAGCCCACCACTTGGCCCGGCGCGCGCCTGCCCCATGTCTGGCTGTTCCGTCGTGACAGCGGCGCTGAGATTTCGTCCTTGGACCTGTGCGGAAGTGGCCGCTTTACACTGCTCACCGGACTTGGTGGCGAGTTTTGGGCCAAGGCGGCTGCCGAGGTCGGGACCGCGCTTGGAATTGAGATCCTAACGCATGTCATCGGCCCACGTCAGACGCATGTCGATCATAGCGGCGACTGGGCACGCGCCTGTGAGATTACCGATAACGGCTGTCTTTTGGTGCGTCCCGACCAGCATGTCTGCTGGCGCAGTGTCGAAATGTCCGAGAGCCCGGGCTCCGCGTTATTTGAAGTGCTGCGCCAGATCCTCGCTCGATAGACAACGAGGGGTTCCGGGCTGTTGTTCAAGTGCCCGATCTCTGTTAGATTGACCGAGGACCGTAATATCTTGTGTTAGCACGGAAAAACCCTGCGTTCTGGCGCAGGCCATCGCCGTGTCAGGCGCAAGGTGCGTCAGTGGAGTAGCCGAGACAGCCGTACATTCCACGCACTGCAATTGGAAGCTGTGCCGGCTTTGCCTTGCCCGGTCGGTTACTTCACCGCCGCGTTGCTCGGCCGCCCCACCCATCAGTATGAAATCGTCGGGATGGGAATTAGTCGCGGCGCTTCAAAATCTGTGCCCTGTCTGATCAGGGCCCTGCCCCCCGTTGACACCGCGTATTGGTCTTCGTTGTGCGGTCAGTTTGGCGTGCCGATTGACAACCACGTCCCTTCAGATGATCGGGTCATTTGTCAATTCAAAGGAAGCGCGGTGTCAAAACGGAATTACCCGGTCGCATTATGGCATGCCGTGCCCGTTAAATCCCCAGCGCCCGTTTGCGATCCTCGGACCAGCGCGTGATCAGGTGATCCGTCATCAATCCCATGAACGCCACAGCAAAGCCCAACACTAATCCTTTGCCGACATCGGTTGATGACAGCGCGCGCTGCATCTCTTGCCCAAGATCCTGAGTGCCAATGAAGGCTGCAATGATCACCATGAACAGCGAAAACATCACCGATTGATTAGCGCCAACCAGCATCGTGGGCAGCGCCATGGGCAAGCGGACATGCCACAGAACTTGGCCTCTAGTGCCCCCGCTCATGTCAGCGGCCTCGACCAATTCTGGCGGGACATTTCGCAAGCCCTCGACGGTGTAGCGCACAATCGGCACAGCGGCAAAAACCACCACGGCGGCCACTACGGCTACATCATTGACGCCGAAAAGCATGATGACGGGGATCAAGTAGATGAAGCTCGGAAAGGTTTGCGCGGTGTCGCAGATCAAAAGGATTCGCGCGGCTCGAGTTGGGCTGCGCGCCGCCCAGATTCCTAAAGGAAGGCCTATGAGCGCCGCGATGAATACGGAAATGCAGACCATATAGACCGTGATCATCGCACGGTCCCACCATCCGGACAGGGCGATTAATCCGAAATAGGCACCGCATATCGCGGCTGAACGCAGCCCACCGATCGCCCAGCCAATTGCTGCCAAAAGGACCAAGACCGCAGTGAAGGGCAGCCAGAGATAGGCATCGCGCATCGGGATCAGCACCCAAGTAATCAGGAACCAACGCAGCCATGCCGTCACCGGGGCGATGAGACGGATCACTTGGTCCATCAGGCTATCAATCGGCCCAGCGACTGACAGCGCCTGCTTACGCTCGACCTCGAGGAAGTAAGGGAAGTAATAAGCGAGGACAAGACCGATGCTGCAAAGGGTCAGCCAGACAACCAAAAGGCGATTGCGCTGTATCCAGAAAGGGCTTGGCTCATCATGCGCGGGCAAGCGCAGTGCCCAAGCTTTGGACAGTCGGTCCAGCGTGACCGCCAGCAAGACGATGGTCACGCCGATTTCAAACGACAGGCCGATCTTCAGCGATTGCAAAAGCTGGAGTAGCTTTTGGCCCAACCCCGGCATGCCGATGAAGCTTGCCAGCACCACCATGGCCAGACATTGCATGATGACTTGGTTGACGCCGATCAATATCTCGGAACGCGCAGTCGGGATACGCACCCGCGCCAGCAATTGCCACCGCGTAGCTCCTGACATCTTGCCAGCCTCGATCACCTCTTCGGGCACCTTCTTCAGGCCGAGAAGCGTCATGCGGATCATCGGCGGCACCGAGAAGATGATCGTCACTATCGCCCCCGCCTTGGGGCCAACGCCGATAAACACGACGACCGGGATCATATAGGCAAAATGCGGCAGAGATTGCGCAATGTTCAGGATGGGATTCAGGACGCGTTCAAACCGCTGCGATCGCCACGCCAGCACTCCCATCGCTAGGCCAAGCGTGACCGAAAACGGCGCGGCCACCACAATGACAGACAATGTTTCCATCGCCCATTGCCATTGCCCCATCAGCGCGATCCAGACAAAGGTGCCGCCGCTGAGGGCTGCCAAACGCCAACCTTTTAACGCATATCCTGCCATGAACGCGGTGGCCGCAACGACCCCCCATGGAATTGGGCCGATGTTGGGCCAACGACTTTTTCCGTAAAGCAAGTTGGCAGTGACATTCAGCAACCATTCCACCACATCGGAAAAAGCCCGAGTCAAGGCCATCAAACCCAGATCGTTTTGCAGAAAATAGAAGGCCGCGTTGATCCAATCCGCGAAGGGCTGCACCAGCCATTCCGCCGGGCGGATCAGGCCTTGCGGCAAAAAGGCCTTGCCAAGCATCAGGCCCACTGCCACCGCCAAAAGAAGCTTGGCCGTGCTGGCATAGCGTGCGTTCGGCGCCATTAAAGCCCATCCCCAAGCAAAACATCAAGCGCCTCTTGCCGCATGACGGCTCCGATGATCGCGCCCTCGGCATCAAGCACCGGAATGTGGCTCCGGGTGTCAGACACAAGTTGACGGGCCAGATCGCGGATCGTGCGGTGTGCAGCAACGGGCTCGCCACTGGCGGGTGCCGACATCGGGCGCGCAAGGCTGCCAATATGCACCACACGGGCGCGGTCAATCTCGGCGGTGAATTTGGCGACGTAGTCTGTGGCGGGATGCAGCACGATCTGGTCCGGGGTATCGCATTGTTCGATCCTGCCGTCTTTCATGATTGCGATGCGGTCGGCCAAACGCAAAGCCTCATCAAAATCGTGCGTTATGAAGATGATAGTCTTATTCATCATGCCCTTAAGGCGCAGAAATTCGTCCTGCATCTCTCGTCGGATCAGGGGATCGAGCGCGGAAAAGGGTTCATCCAGAAACCAAATATCAGGTTCTACCGCCAGCGAACGCGCAATGCCTACTCTCTGCTGTTGACCGCCCGAAAGTTCGCGGGGGAAGTAATCTTCGCGGCCCTTGAGGCCCACCAGATCAAGCATTTCACGGGCGCGGGCATACCGGGTAGTGCGGTCCTGACCGCGCATTTCCAAAGGGAACGCGACGTTTTCCAATACGGAGCGATGTGGTAAAAGGCCAAAACTCTGGAACACCATGCCCATTTTGCGCCGACGCAGGTCGATCAGCTCGGCTTCCGAAAGGGTTGCGATGTCTCGGCCTTCGACGGCGACAGTCCCGCCGGTTATCTCGATCAGTCGCGAGAGGCAGCGCACCAATGTGGATTTTCCCGAACCCGAGAGGCCCATGACCACCAACATTTCACCGCGCCGCACGTCCAGATTGACGTCGCGCACCGCATGAACATAGCCCGTCGACGACAGAGCCGGATTGTCTTTGAGGTCTGCCAGATGCTGTACCGGGTTTGGCCCGAAAATCTTGGAGACATTGCGGCAGGTGATTACGCTTTCAGTCACGCTTGGACCTCGATTTTGGCAATAAATCGGCCCACCCGGCAACGCGCCAGATGGGCCAAAGAAACGCTTCCGGCAGGCTCAGTTCAGCCAAGCTTTCCACACATCGGGGTTGGCGTCCATCCAAGCCTTTGCGGCATCTTCGGGCTCCATGCCGTCGATGTCGACCAGCTTTGCCATCTCGGCAATCTGGGCGTTGGTCAGGCTGACCTTGGCCAAGGCTGCATAGGCGGCAGGCCATTTGTCCTTCATGCCGTCCCAGGCAGCAATCTTCAGATAGCCGTTGGCCGGGTTGCCGCAATCGTAGGTCTTGTCGGGGAACATCCCCTTCGCCGGGTCTTCATTGCAGCCCGCTTCCCACTCCGGGAAGTTCACGAATTCACCGGGCCACACGGCTTCGGCAAAGTTCGGGGTCCAGTTGAAGACAACGATCGGCGTCTTGGTCTTTTCGGCAGCACCGATCTCAGCCCAGATCGCGGCGGCAGAGCCAGCATTCACAACGGCAAAATTCATACCCAAAGCATCGACCTTTTCCTGATCATGCTTCAACCAGTCCACCGGGCCGCCAAGGAAACGGCCCTTGTCGCCGGTTTCGGGGGTCTTGAACAGGGCAGCGCAGTCGTTAAGCGCTTTCCAGTCTGGCAGGCCGGGGCATGCTTCTTTGGTCCACATCGGATACCACCAATCCTCACGGGTGACGGCATTGTGCGCGCCTGCTGCATGAAGGCCGCCCTTGGCAACGGCTGCGTCAAACGAGGCCCCAAAAGCGCCTTCCCAAACCTCAAGCTCCAGCGAGACATCTCCCAGGCGGACAGATTCATAGACGGCCTGGCTATCCGTTGTGACATATTCAACCGTGTTACCCATCGAAGCGAATACGTCACCGACAACACGGCTCATCACGATCTGGCTGGACCAATTGTGAAGCGGAATCATGATCGGATCGGTCGAATCCGCGGCCCATGCTGCGGGCGCAAAGAACGCCAGCGCACTAGCGCCGACAAGCATCATCCTTACAGATTTCATTGTGCAATCCCTGTTGCTGATCTGCGCCGAACCGCGCAGTGTTTTGCGGGAAATTGAAGTCTTCCCTGCGACTCAAGGCTAGGCATTGGTTGTTAATGCGTCAGACCTGCGCGATGAATGGACTCGCATTAATTGTAAAAAATTGTTAACAGGAAGAAACACGCCAGACCGAGATGCTTATGTCGACCAGACCAGCACACATCGTCATTGTCGAAGACGAGCCGGTAACCCGCCTCGCCTTGGTGGCCTATCTCGGGTCTTTTGGCTACCGCGTTTCCGAATGCGACACGGCCGAGAAAGCGGAAAAAATATTGTCGCAAGGTAACGCCGACCTGTTGATTGCCGACATAAATCTACAGGGCAAAGACGGCTTGGAAATTACCCGCGAACAACGCGCGCGGTCCGAGATTGGCATCATCCTGCTTTCAGGACGCACCGATGACGTTGATCGTATCGTCGGGCTGGAGCTTGGGGCCGACGATTACGTCTGCAAGCCCTTCAATCGCCGCGAGTTGCTGGCACGGGTCAAAAACCTCTTGCGCCGTACCGCTGCGATGCGCGCCCTGACGCGGCGAGTGTTTCACTTTAGCGGCTTTACGTTCGATGTCGCCTCGCGACAGGTTACCAGCCCTACGGGAGAGCAGATCGTGCTTACACGGGCGGAATACGAGTTGCTGCGGGTCTTCGTCACCAATCCGGGCACGGTGATGGGCCGTGATCGTTTGATCACCGCAATCACCCACAGGCAGGATGGCACGAATACCCGCACGATAGACGTATTGGTCCAGCGCCTACGCGCCAAATTAGCGGATGACCCCAAAGCCCCACGGATACTCACCACCTCGCACGGTGAAGGTTATGTGTTCACTGCGCAGCTTGATTAAGGCCGGCATCAAGCAGGTCCATTGCGGTGTTCATTGCCAAACGACCGTGGTCAACTGCAACGGGCAGTTGCTGAAGGCAAAAGTCAAGCTCGGTTGACGGGCCAAGATTGGCCAGGGTCGCAATCCGGTCAAGGTGGATGGCAAGGAAGGGTAAATCGAAATTGCCCGCAGCGCCTTTGAGTTGATGGGCGGCCCGCGACAGGGCTTTGTAATCCTTGGCGAGGACTGAGGCATCGATGTCGGCAAGCCCCTTGGGCAAGTTCTCCAGAAACAACCGTGCCAGTCCGCCCGCGCGGTCAGCACCCATGTCCGATGCAATGTCAAACAAAACGTGCTTTTGCGGCACCTGTTCGCGCAGCGCCACCAGAAGAGCCTCGGGAGAAAGCGGTTTGGGCAGAACCGCCGACATACCCGCTTTGAGGTTATCCAGACGATCCGCTTCCTGCACGTGGGCAGAGATGCCGATGATCGGCAAATCGGCGATCTGCCGATCCTCAAACGCGCGGATCATCCTTGTCGCCGCAGTGCCAGACAGACCGGGCAAGTTGACATCCATCAAGATTACGTCGAACCGCGTCTTCCGCACTGCCAAAAGAGCCGCCTCGGCAGTGGCAACAACTTGCGCCGTGTGGCCCATGTCCTCGAGATAGGTCTGAATGACCACTTGATTGATACCATTGTCTTCGACGACAAGCGCGTGCAGTTTAGGGATCGAAGGCTGCACTGGAGCATCTGGCGGTTCAAGCGGCAAATCCGAAGCATCCCCGGAGGGGAACTTTGCGATCAGGGTGAACGCGGTTCCCATGCCGGGGGCACTTTGGACCGTTAGCTTTCCACCCATCGCATCGGCAAAACGTCGACAAATCGCAAGGCCCAGCCCTGCGCCGCCATACTGACGGGCGGTCTGCGCATCTTCTTGCTCGAACACGCCAAAAATTCGTTCCTGCGCGCTTGCCGCAATGCCCTTGCCGGTGTCGCTGACGGTAAACGTCAGCTCATGTTCCCCAGCGCCCTCGCTCGCAGTGACTTTTAGACGCACCTCGCCATAGTCGCTGAATTTCACCGCATTCGAGACTAAATTGAACAAAATTTGACGTAACTTTCCCATGTCGCCGATCACGGCGGCGGGCAAACGGGGCGGCACATCCAACTGCACCGCCAGCCCCTTTTCCTGCGCGCTGGGGGCCATCAGCATCGCGATATCGCGCAACAGATCACCCGGTGAAAAGGTGACTTCGACCAAGATCGCGGTCCCAGCCTCAATCTTGGAATAGTCCAGAATGTCGTTCAGAATAGTCATCAATCCTTCACCCGACGCATGGGCTGCGCGCAGCTGGTTTTGCTGGCGCGGTGTCAGGCCGTCGCGCCCCAGACTTCGCAGCATTCCCAGTACGCCATTCATCGGTGTGCGAATCTCATGGCTCATCATGGCAAGGAATTCAGATTTGGCGCGGTCGGCGGCCTCGGCCTGCGTGCGGGCCTCAGCATGCGCACTGACCTCGCCGCGCAGCTGTTCGGTTTGTTCTGCCACCAAAAGCTGCAACTCGAGGCGGTGGCGTTGTAACTCGGCTAGGTTCTGCTCCCTCTCGGCTCCAAGCGCCTGGTTCTCGATGCCTTGCAGGCGGAACACTTCGACAGCCGCTTCCATTTCGGCGATTTCGTCCATGCCCTGCGGGGTGATGCGGCCAACTTCTTCGCCATGGGCGAGCCGGGTCATCGTGGTGGAAAGCGTATCCAGACGGCGGGTGATATTGCCGCGCACATATATCCACACAACGGCCAAGGATATCAGCAAAGCCGCGATCGAGCCCCACCCATAAAGCTGCTGCGTGGCACGAATAGCCGTAGTGGCGTCATCGCCCGCCTGAACTGCGCGTTTGGTGATCTGATCGGCCAGAGACTGTGCTTCGCTGTCCAGCCGCGCGGCAGCGCCACTTACTTCTCCCTGCGCCTCGGCGATGAGGCGGTTGAGATCAAGGATCCCTTTGGTCAAGTTGAATATATCCTCCGCATCGGGCGGTGGGACAGAGCTGGGCCGTATCATCTGCAATAAAGCAAAGGCGCGTTCTGCGCGGATCGGATCATTCACCGACACAATGCGCCGGTTGATGATCTGGATCCGCTGGGAAAGCTCGTTTTGCAAATGGCTCAGGTCAGCTTGATTTTGCACCGTGACAATCCGGTTGAGCAAAAGCCCGACTTCAGCCGTGTGCGAGCGCATCTCGGACATCAGGCCCTGCCGGAACAAATCGACCTCGATCAGTTTGTCCAGTGTATCCAGCCGCGTATTAGTGTCGGGATCGTTATTTTCCATGTCGTACAGGTTCGAAATCACCGCCGCCGTGCCCATCTGAGCATTGGCGACCAAAGTATCCGCGATCTCCAAGAGCTCCGTCATGGCCGTCAGACCCGCTTGCAGCCTGGCTTTTTGCCTCGAAACGGCAATGATTCGGTCTTGCACCAATCGGTCCAGCCGTTCGATGCCACTGCGCACGTCGGCTTCGGCCTGGGCTAAGCCTGGCGGGGCGATATTTCCCGTGCTCTCATAGTGCGTTACACGGCCGGTAAGCGCATCAACCTGGGCGAAAAGATAAGCTGCACGTTCCCGGCGCGCGACCTCTGTTGTGACCGCCGCGAGTTCGGGTGCCACGGCCACGATGCGGCTGCTCTTTTCAGTAAAACCGCGAACTTCGGAAATCGCCGGTATCGTTTCGTTGATTGCCTTGGTCTGGTTGCGCGCCACCTTCTGTAACTCGACCCAGCCCAGAATGCCCGTCACCGTTGGCAGTCCTGCGATGACCAAAAAGGCCAGCAACAACATGCGCCCCAGACTTATGCGTGACAGGCTGGACTTGTGCGGCATCTAGCTTAAACCTTATCCGTGGTCTGATCGCAGACTACCGCGGATGGGGGGCAAATGCGTGAGATTTTTGCGACATTTTCTGTTTGTCGGGTTGGCAGCGCTTTCTGGCCAAAGCGCCAGTGCGGAAATGTGGCAACTCCAGGTGCCAACGGTGCCCTTTGATGATGACAGCCCAACAGAGCCGCTCCTTTATCACCCTTTGGATCACGCCGCCAAACCCTGGCGACTTTGTGTAATTTATCCGCATCTGAAAGATGCATACTGGCTGAGCGTCAATTACGGCATGGTCGAAGAGGCGAACAGACTTGGGGTTTCCTTTGATCTTTATGAGGCCGGGGGGTACCCCAATCTCGCGCGCCAGATCGAACAGGTCGAGGCCTGTGGCAAACGCCAGATGGATGCACTAATTCTTGGGCCGGTGTCCTACGATGGGCTGACCCCGGCGGTGGTTGAAATCGCCAAGCAGATGCCGGTGATTGATACCGTGAATGACATGGATGACGCTGGCGTTTCTGCCAAGTCCAGCGTCTCATGGCGCGAGATGGGGGCGGCTGCGGGCCGCACAATTGCGGAGCGGCACCCAAAGGGCAGTGATCCTGTGCGGTTGGCTTGGTTTCCGGGTCCCAAGGGCGCAGGCTGGGTGCAATTCGTTGACCGAGGGTTTCTGGAGGCCATTGCTGAAAGTTCGGCCGAGATTGTCGCCATCCGCTTTGGCGATACGGGGTTGGAACAACAGGTGCTTTTGGTCGAAGATGTGCTCGATTCCGTTCCAGACGTCGATTATCTGGTTGGCAGCGGCCCGATGTCAGAGGCTGCAGTCTCGGTACTGCGGGCACGCGGGCTGACCGACAATATCGACATTGTATCCACCTATATTAGCCACGGAGTTTATCGCGGCATCAAACGCGGTCGCATTCTGGCCGCGCCCACCGATTTCGCCGTGCTGCAGGGCAGACTGGCGATCGAACTTGCTGTGCGTGCAATCGAGGGTAAACTGACTATCCGCCATGCTGGTCCGCGAATAATCACCATTACGTCCGAGAACATTGATGATATTGGCACTCGAGAATCCCTTGCTCCCGCCTTTTTTGTGCCGGTATTCGATGTTTCAAACTGACCAAAAATCGACGGGCACTGGAAAAACCGAGGGTGCGCTATCAGGATTGTCGGCGATGCCTCAGGACCACGAAGCGCGCAGGGCGCTCCAGCCATAGATCACGCTGACCACCCGCAGCACAAAGGCCACCAGAACGCAAGTCAAGTTAACAACCCAATCGGCAAGCCGAACGCGCCTCCCACACCGATGATCCGTGCACCCGCAAGTGCAGCCAAGGCGAATATTTCCTCCCGAGGTACCTGAGGAACTTGGGCGACCAGCGGATCACGTACTGCGCGCACCCCGACGGCAGTCAAGATACCCATTAGGATGCAGGCGACAGGCGCCAGGCCGAACTCGGTGGCTTCCTGGAACCCCATGACCGCAATAATACCCAGATCAGCGTGCCGGTCGGTAAGTTGCTGCAGTTCCCCAGATTGGCGAATTCGCCCAACTAGGATTTATCTGCAGTTAGCACACCGCCACGCCAACCACCTCCGCGACGTTGGTGATGGCTGTCACGACGACTAACCCGACGCTCTAGGAGCTTGTGTCAGAGTAGGCGCAAATGTGGACGGCGCATGTTGCCGAGGGGTTATTGATCCGTTCGACTAGGGTTGCCGTGCCCGTTTCGGGTTTGTAGGTGCGCAACTGAAGCGTTTGCTGGAAGGAAAGCCCGGATAACAGGCCAAAGAGCATCCGGTTCGACCAGTAATGACCGATAAGGGCAATATCGGCCTCTTTCGGACACCTCTCTTCGATGGCCGCCGCAAAGGGCAGTAGTCGATCCCAGACCTCCTTCAGACTTTCCCCGCCGGGGACAGGAACCAGATGGTGCCGCTTGCGCAGATCTAACGCGTGGTCCGCTTTGCGCAGGTTCTGCATGTCACCAAAGTCGAACTCGATCAACGCCTCTGCCTGGTTGATGGGCAAGCCAAGCCGGCCTGCCAGCGGGTGGGCGGTCTGGACGGCCCGCTGTAATGGGCTGGACATGATGCACCGGATAGGAAATGCCGCTAGGCGGGCCGCCAATGCATCGGCCTGTGCCCGGCCTTTTGCATTTAGCGGCAGATCCGAGCGGCCGACATAGTGGTCGCGGTTGCCATCGGTTTCGCAGTGGCGGATCAGGTGGATCATTGATGTGGCAAGCTATCGTATAAGGCGGCGAGTTGACTACCAGCAGATGCCCAATCAAAGTCTTCCGCGCGCGCGGCACCGGCTTCTGACGCCTGGGCGCGGGAGGGTGCGTCGAAGGTCAGGATTGCCTCGGCAAGTGCTGACGGATTTGCGGGCGGGATGAGGCGGGCTGCCCCACCGGTCACCTCGGGAATGCCACCAACGTTGGTAGCCACAATTGGCAGACGCGCGGCCATGGCCTCGACCAGCATCAGACCGAAGCCTTCCCACCTTGAGGGAGCGGCAAGAATATCCAGACCGGCATATGCTGGCGCGATGTCGGGCATATGGCCGCAAAACCGGATTTGCGCAGTGGCTGCCTCGGCGTCGATGCGGGCGACAAGGCGGCGATGCAGGGCCGCATCTTCGATGGCGCCAATCATCAGAACCACCGCTTGTGGCAGCCTCCAGCGCAGCATCAGGGCCGCTTCGACCATATCTTCCTGACCCTTCTGCGTACAGACGCGGCCGATCAATCCGATGCCCAGATCGCCCGGTGCCAGCCCCAACATTCGACGCGCGTCATCACGGTTGACAGGGCGCACTTTGTTAGCGGTCACCGCGTTGAGAATGACGGTGATGCGGTCGGCTTTCAGCCCCACTACCTTAGCAACGTGGTCACGGACCGAGGCCGAAACCGCCACATTGGCATCGGTGACCCCGGCCAAATGGCGCTCCAGCATCAGGGCGGTTTGCCCTTCTGGCCACTTGTCATCATACTGATTGTGATAGTGCGCGACAATCAGCAGGCCGGACGGGCGACAAATCGCCCCGGCCAGCCGTGCATAAAGATTGGGGCGAAAGGAATGGCTGTGCAGAATGTCGATCCGCTGGGCGATGATCCAATCGGCCAGTTCGGCAACTGTGCCGATCTTGCCATCGGACGATTGCGCAATTGTCACCGGAACCCCTGCCGCGCGGGGGCGAGCCGTAAACCCATCGTCTGCCGGTTCAGACGGCGTGGCGGCCTTCAGCACGAACAGGTGCGGGGCAAACCGGTCGCGTGGCAGATGGGCGCACAGGTTCAAAACGGCCTCGGGCACGCCGCCGCTGCCCAGTGAGTTGATGACCATGGCGATCTTGCGCTGCGTCATGCCGGAACCAACGCGTCGATCTGCGCCAGAAGGCGGCCAATCCGGCAAGGATGCGCCTGATCTTTGCGCAGGCAGACCAGCATGCGCGCGGCCACCGCCTCGGCCCTGAACCAGCGCATCCGTGCGGTATCAGGTAAGGTGCGGACTTCGGCGTAGCCTTTAAGATACTTTGCTTCGGCAACCCTCGGATCAATGCCGTTCGGCAGATCGTCGGCCAGCGCCACAAGAAACCGCGCGATATCAGCAGCCGCGTCGCCTGCATGGCACAGATCGAAGTCTACCAAAGATAGAGCACCGTCGTCGTGCAGGATTTGCTCAAGCCCAAAATCGCCGTGGCAAAGCACTGGTGCCGCAACGCTGGGTCGATTTCGAAGAAGCCGCCTCAATGAAGCAATACCAGCGCCAATATGGGGCATCAAAGCCGCCGACAGAGCCAGACAATCCATGGCGGCGACAGGCCTGCCTTCGGACATCGAGGACGGATCGGCGCAGTGTAATCGTGCGTGCATCCTGCCAATCCGGCGCAGCAAGTCCGATGCGTCAGGCGGAAAACAATGGCCAATCGGTGTACCACGACAGACCGACAGCGCGAAGGACCCCTCGGTCCCCGGCATCAGCAGGTCGGGCATGCGGAAACCAGGATTCGGACCCAAAGCCGCCCGAGCCGCAGCAAGGCAGCCCGTCGCCTCGGCTGCGCGATCCGGTCGCTTGAGTTTGACGATGCGGGCGGCCCCAGTGACGGGTTGGTGGAAAAGGGTGGCACGTCGCAAAGGCACATAGCGCAGCATGCGCCAGCGACCGGGCTGCGGGACCAACGTCGCCAGCGTCGGAAGTGACGGATCGTCGGAAAGGTCGATCCATTGCATGCGGGTCGGATCAGCCAACAGCGTGCGGGCGCGCAACCCGCCCCAAACGGCAGCATCTGGGCATCGCACAGACCAATATAGTGATTTGATCGCCGGTTTGCCCGAGGATTTCACCCGTGCTTTTAGGTCGGACATCACTTCGGCTTGCGGGTGACCCAATAGGGCCTGTGCGTCGGCATCACGTGAAATGGCGCGGGCGATGCTGTCCATGAACCGGCCAGCCGAGCCATCGGTCAGGAAGGCATAGGGGTGCTGGATGGGCTGCGAATCGGTCATCACAGCGCCAGCAGGCGCCGCATCATCGGCACAGTCGCGTGATCTAGTCGCTGGGCAAAGAACTTGGCGCATTGCAGGCGGGCGCACGTCAGGAACCAGTCGTAATCGGTGCCGACGCCTCGGCGCGCTTCGGCAATCGCCGCGCTGGCCTGCGCGGGGGTGATCTGACCCGTCACCTCGGCCATGGTCAGGCGCGCGTCCAGTTTGGCCAGATCATAATCCGGGTCACCCAGCGACAGGCTTTCCATGTCGATCAGCGTCGTCATCGGGCCGTCAAGGAAAGCATGTTCCAGCTTCATATCGGCATGGATCGGGCGCAAGCGCACAGCGGCCGACGTTGCTTCCAGCCATTGCAGCAGGCCAAGTGCCGTTTGACCAGCGTCTGGGTCCAGCAGACTGATCATGGTGCAAGCCTGAGCTGCACGGCGGAGCAGGTCTGCGCGGTCAAGCACGCGGGCGGGCACAATGGACAGCGACCACAGAACCCCCAATGCCCCGATCACCTGCGCCATCGCTGTTCGGGTTACGCCTTCATCCGCGCCGGTCAGAAGGCGGTCGAACGGCTGACCATGCGCTGTCTCGTAGGTGATCAGACCCAGTTCCGGCACTGTTCCAGCAACCGGCACCACGGCAAGGCTGTGCCCGCGCAAAGCGTCGCGCAGATGGCTGACGGCCAATGCCTGCGCGCGAACGTCGTCGCCGGGTGTCTGTTTGACAAAGAAGATGCGGCCATCCCGCCGGGCCCAGCGGAAGGTGGCGGACAGACCGGGGCGATAGCGCATCAGTTCAGGCGGGCCTGCGGCAGGACCACCGATCAATCGACCCGCAAGGTCCATGGCGGCATCGACAAAGGTTGCCAGCATCGGCATGCGGTGATCGTTCGGAAAGGCTTGGAATAGGCCGAGTGTATGATGGTCCAGCATGGCATCCGGCATGCGGCGGGCCAGCTTTTGTGCCTTTTCCCCGGCAAAGAACCAGATCGCACCTTCGGCAGCACCGTCCTGCGGGCCAAGGGCGACATGCAGGACCGCACGCGCGCCCGGCTGATAACGCGCGCGCAAAAGACGGGCCTGCGGGGCACCAGTGATGCGTGCCAGATCGGACCGGGCCAAAGACCCGAGCGCAGGCAGGGCGGGATCGGAAAGGTGCAGGAACATCAGGCCGCCTCGTCGATCAGGCTGTGGATGACCTTGCGCGGCTCGGAGGTGAAGGCGTAAATCATCGCCAACCGAAGCAACGCGGCCCGGCGCCAGACTGCGATCCGCCACAATGGCAGATGCGGCAGCGCGGTTTCCATTGCGGCGACAAAGGCGCTGCGAGATAGGCCGTCGCGGTGCGTGGCCAGCAGAAGATGGGCCTGCAGATTGCCAGCATCCAGCGCAGGATCGCCATGGCGCAATGTATCAAAATCCAACAAGCCGACGCGTCTTTGATCCAGCAAGATCTGCCCTTCATGCAGATCGCGGTGACAGGGCACCTTGGGCATCGCGGCTAGGGCGGCCATGTCATCGTGCAACCGTGCGAGGGGTGACTGCAGGCGGATCGCAAGATCGGGAAAGACGTCGGCCACGCGGGCGGCCCACGCATCAAGAACGGCCAGTTCGTCGGACACGCCATGTACCGGGGCCTCGACTGGCAGGCCTTGCAGCGTAGCGAGGGCGTGCATCACCGCTTGGGTGGCGCGAAACCCCGGCAGGCCAAGAAACTGCGGTGGCGTTCCGGGCAAGGCCTCGAACAGAGCAAGACCCAATTTGGCGTCAAAGCAAAGCGGACGCGGGATAACAAGGCTGGGAGAATGCTCCAGTGCCTGCCACAGCGATAAGTGGCGTTCGTAAGCCTGTTGGCCGGAAGATGACGTGACCGGGCGCAGGCGTGCATAGCGCGTGCCGTCTGGCCCGATGATCCGCAGCACCGCCCGCTTGCCCAACCGGTGGGCAACAAGGCTGACCGACGCGCGCGGATCGCAGCCCAAGGCTGCAAGCTGTGCAGATGCCCATTTGGCGTCATGCAAAATACGCATGCCGGGCAGTTTGGCATCAAAGCCCGGCCGCCGCAGCAGCAGCCCATGTGCCGGATCGGCGACCACGACCGATGCGCCGGGCCGCGGTGCGATGCCGCGCCGGCGTTTGGCCAGCCGAGCGGCCTCGGCCAAGGCAAGCTCTGTCGCCTCTGGCCCGACCCATTCACCGATCAGTGTGCGGCTATTGCCATCACTGTCAAAGGCGCTGATCTGCAGTTGCACCGGCTTTGCGACTGGGAAATGCATCCGCTCTACCTTCAGGCCGATTAGCCTGCGGCACGATAGTAGCCGCATGGCTGCCTCGGCCGTCGGGCCTTGGGCGACAAGTGTTCGTAGCGCTTCGGCAGAGGGTTGCCGACAGGCAGCGGTGTCCCACACGGTCATGCCAGACGCTCCTGAACGGTGGTGAGACGGAACGGTCTGAAGCTGCCGTCCCGCAACAAGATCACGCGATTGGCCAAGGTCAGTGACAGGGCATCGTGGGCAATCAACAATGTGGTGCGGCCAGCGGCGACGGTTCTTAGCGCCTGCACCAGATCGCGGGCTGTTTCGGCATCAAGGCCCGTCAGCGGCTCATCGAGGATCATGATCGGGGCATCGCGCAGGATAGCACGGGCAATGGCGATCCGTTGCCGCTGACCGCCCGACAGCGTCTCGCCACGTTCACCCAAGATGGTGTCGTAGCCATCTGGAAGCCTTCGGATGAAGGCATCTGCACCCGCCGCAACAGCGGCGGCAAGGATGTCTTCGTCGGACGCGTCAAGGCGACCGTAAGCGATGTTGTCCCGCACGGTGGTGGCAAACAGCACGGTGTCTTGCAGCACGACCGCAATCTGGTCGCGCAGGCTGGTCAGCGAAATATCGCGGATGTCTTGGCCATCAATCGTAATCTTTCCAGCTTGCGGATCATAGAACCGCATCAGCAACTTGCCGACCGAAGACTTGCCGGTACCGCTGGCCCCGACCAGCGCCACAATCTCGCCGGGGAGAAGATGCAGGGTGGCATCCCTGAGGATCGGGGCATTGCCCGGATAGCCAAAGGTCACCCCCTCAAGTGCCACGCGTCCGACGACTGTTTGCAGTTCGTTGGCCGCGACAGGATCGATGATGTCGGGGCGAATATCCAGTATCTCCAGCAGCCGCTCACCGCTGGCAGTGGCCTTGGCGATACGGGCGGTCATCGAACTCATCTTGCGGATGGGTTTGTAAAGCGTACTTAGATAGGCCGTGAAAACCAACAGATCACCGGGGCTGACGGCACCGCTGCGCACGCGGGTCACGCCATACCACAGCACGATGCAGGTGCCGACGGCCAGCATCACCTGCACCAGGCGGTCCATCTGCGCTGCCATCCGGGTGGATTGCACGCCCGCCTCGGCGGAAGAGCTGTTCTGCCTTGAAAAACGGTCCTCCTCATAGGCTTCGCGGGCAAAGCCCTTGACGACGCTGATTGCAGAGATGCCTTCGGTCATCACCACAGCGATCTTGCCTTCCTTGCGGCGCTGGCGGCGGGCGGCATCCTTGATCCGTGTGCCGTAAGCCTGCGATACCCAAACCAGACCGGGCAGCACGGTTAACGCCGCCAGCGTCAGCCGCCAATCCATCAGCAACATGATCGCGACCGTGCCGACCATCACCACGGTGCGCGCCGCAAAGAAAACCGCTGCGTCGATCAGCAAGTCGCGCATCATCCGCACATCGCCCGTGAGGCGGGAAATGATGTCGGCACTGGATGCAGTGTCATGAAAGCTGTGCGACAAGCGCTGGACGTGGCGATAAAGGTCCAGCCGAATGTCCGCCACCACCTTTTGACCGACGGCAGCAATCAATGTGGATTGCACATAGGCCATCGCCCCCCCGATGATCGCAACCGCCAGAATGATCAGTGCCGCTGCCGCCAGAAGCCTATCTCCCGCCCCGAACCAAACCAGAAGCTGTGCCATCAGCCGGTCGGGCTGCGGCTGTGGGATCAGGATGCCGTCGAACACAACTTTCATCGGCCAGGGCCGGATTATTTCGGCCAGTGCTACCACCAGCATGGCCAGCCCGCCAAGGATCAGCTTCCTGCGGTACGGGCGTGCATGCGGCCCCATGCGGCGGAACAGCCGCCAAAGCGCGCGGGGTTCAACCTTGTTAACTGGGCCCCGCCGGGTCATGCTGGCAACCCTTCGTGGATCAGAGCCGCCGCGGCGCGGGCATTGTCGGACCAGTCGTGACGGCGGCCTTCAACGGCGGCTTGCCTTCCCAACCGCGTGGCGAGCCCGGGGTCATGGGCCACACGCAGCAGTGCGTCCGCTAACGCTGGCGCGTCGCCCGGTGGAACCAGCAGGGCGGCCCCGGTGCCATCCAGAACGCTGGCCGTCTGGCCGATCCGGCTGGCCACCACCGGTCGACCCACCGCCAGATATTCGTAGAGTTTCAGCGGCGAGAAGTAGTGACCCTCTACCGCCGGATAGGGCGCGGTTGCTACGTCCATCCGCGCAATCAGCCCCGGCAGGTCATGGTGGGGCACCCAACCTGTCAAGGTTATGGCATCCGTGAGGCCTGCCCCTGCGGCATAGCCTTCGACCCAAGTCTTGCGCGGCCCTTCACCCACCAGCAGCAGATGCGCTTGCGGCAACCGTTCGCGCAAACTGCGGAAGGCGGGCATCAATGTGTCCAGCCCATGCCATATCTTCAGCGAACCAGAGAAGCCCACGACAAAAGCGTTCGCAGGAATGCTGGGTAGGCAAGTCGGAGGAGCATGTGGGTTAAAAAGCGTGGTATCCACCGCATTGCGGATGACATGCACCCGACCCGGTGCAGCGCCATGGGCAACAACGTAATCCACCAACTCGTCGGATACGACCGCCAGCGCATCAGCCGAGCGGAAAACCTCGGCCTCGATCGCGCGGGCCTCGTCTGCCAGCGCCAGAGCGCGGAATTCGGACTGTTCGGCCACCAGCGGCGCGTTTACCTCCACCACGACCGCGACGCCCAGCGTGCGGGCGGCCCGAACGCCGGCGGTGGACCATAGGGCATAGCGTTCGTAGATCATGTCGAACGGCCAATCACGATGCAGTGCGATCAATCGCGCCTCAATCGCGTTTGCGGTCGCAATCCAAGTTCTTTCCTTGCCGGCGCGGTCTTCGGCAGGCGGGACACCCATGCCGATCTGTTCGACAGGATACTCGGCAGTGCCATTGCCGTGCCGGGCACACAGCACCCGCACATCATGGCCGATCCGCCGGAAGGCTGATGCCATCGAGGTGATATGGATTGAGGCCCCTTTGTCGCCAAAGACCGCAATGCCGCCATCGGCGCAGACATAAGCAATGCGCATCACGCGACCCCTCTTGCATGCGTGGGTGCTGTGACACTCGCAAAAAGGGCCGCCAGCGTCGCGACATTGGTCGACAGGTCAAAAAGGCGTTCAGCGCGCCCCCGACCTGCGGCCCCCATCGCACGGGCGCGGAACGGTGCGGCCAACACATCTTGCAGCGCATTGGCCAATGCCATCGCATCGCCGGGCGGGCAGAGAAAGCCGGTTTCGCCTTGCGCCACGATTTCAGGCCCGCCGGTAACGGTGGTGGTAACCACGGGCAAGGCCTTAGCCATCGCCTCCAACAGCACAGTCGGCAGCCCGTCGCGATCGCCGTCTGCGGTAATGATGCACGGCAGCACCGCCACGGCGGCAGTCCCCAGCACGTCGGCGAGGTCTTCCTGCGGCATCGGGCCCAACAGCCTCACTCTGCTGGTCAGCCCCAGGTCTTCTATCCGCGCCACAAGCCCGTTCTGCAGCGGCCCGTCACCGATAATCCGGCAGTCAAACGCCACGCCCCGTGCTTGAAGGATCGCGCAGGCCTCCACCAGAACCGAGAACCCTTTCTTCTCGACCAGCCGTCCGACTGCAAGGATACAGCCCGGAACCGAGCTGACCGTGGGCGTGAAAAGCGACAGGTCTATGCCATTGTAAAGCCGGTGAATATGCCCCGCCGCCTCGGGACAAAGCGTGCGCAGATGCGCTGCGTTGAAATCTGATACGGTCACCACAAAGGCGGCCTCTCGCAGCTTGGCCCGGCGTTTGGCGGCGTCTGCCTCGGGCGACACATAGGTGTGGTAGATGTCACGCGCGTGGGCGGTAAATGAAAACGTGCCGCCGATGATCCTTGCGGCCAGCAGTGCCACTGTCGCCGCATCCGACGCGAAATGCGCATGCAGGTGGGTGATCCCGGCGTTCTTCGCCAGACGCGCCACCTCGGCTGCCTTTGCGTGCAGGCCACCAATGGCTTTTTCGTCACTTCCGGCAAACAGCGCGGCGTCGTCTTTTGCAATCGCGGAAGGCCGTAAGCCTGAAGATTTTGCCAGATAGGTAACCGGCGCGCGCAGGTCGGCTAGCCGCGCATGGCGTGGCTCGTCTGGCGGATTTAGAAGCGAGAAAACATGCACCTGCGCACCCTGCGCCTGAAGTGCCAGAAGCTCGTTCAGAATGAAAGTTTCGGAAAAACGCGGAAACCGCTTGAGGACATAGCCGATACGAAGGGGGGTTGGATCAGGCATCAAAGGGCACCTCGCAGCGATTGGGTTGCATGGCATCGGCCAGAACGGTGGCGATATGGGCGGCGGCGACAGATGCACCGTCGAAGGCGACACCCAGTGCCGCAGCCGGGGCCATTGGGCGCGACGTCAGCGCGGTGGCCATGCGAGCCGCTGTCAGCTCGTGCCGCCAGACGATCGTGGCAAGCCTCAGCGCCTGCAGCCGTTCGGCCCGCAATCTTTGTTCTCCCGAGGGGCCGACGCGCGGCACAACGACGGCTGGACAGCCCATCACCAGCGTTTCGGTGATGGAATTGTAGCCGCCCATGGTGATGAACAGGTCGGTCGTTGCCAGAAGCGCGGGCACATCCGGCACCGAGTCCCGGTGGATAGCCCCGGACTTTCTGGCCCGGATAGCCAAGGCTTCTGACAGTTCGACATCCATCAGCGGCCCGGCAATCAGCGTCAGCTCAGGCCGTCGGTGTGGGGCAAGGCTTTCAAAGCCTGCCAGGACGGCATCCAGCAGCGGATACGCATCACGCCCGCCGCCGCCCGATACCAGAACCCGCCGTGGCGGCCCGCCCCAGCGCGCGCGTCGAGTGGGTTGGACTGTGGTCACCGCGCCGCAGTAGCGAACGTGGTCGGGGCGAAGCGCCTCAAGGCCATAGGCGGTATTCGACGGGTAGAATTGTTGATTCCCATAAATGAAGATGTCATCGTACAACGTTGAAATAACGCTATCAATTCCGCCTTCCGACCAAGACTTTGCCACCCGATCCGGATCATCGAGTATGTCGCGCAGCCCTAAGATCACCCGGGTACGCCCCTTCGACTTCAGCGCACGGATTGGCGCAATCAATTCGTCCCAGACACCGGCTGGCTCGTGGTCGACCAACAAGACATCCGGTGCGAATGTCTCGATGACGCGGTCCAGAATGCCCGCCCGCAACGCGCGCGTCGTTGCGGCGTCAATGCGCAGACTGCCCGCTTGCCAGCGTCCACGCCCCAACTTGGTCAACGAGGGAAGTTTGACGTAGTCAATTCCATGGTGCGGCTCGAACACCATGCCGGCAGGGCAGCCCACCAGCATCAGCACCGAAACGCCGGGCACGCGCTGAACCAGCTCTTGTGCAATGGCGGTATTGCGCCGCATGTGGCCCAACCCGATTGTATCATGCGAATACATCATCACCGACGGGCCACGCCGAATGCCAGCCTGCTTGCCGGTTTCCGCAAGCAGAGCACCGGTCAGTTCTGACAACCGGGAAATTGCAAAAGGCTTTGACAGGAAGGCCGAAACCGTAAGCTCTTCGGCCCGCATTCGGTTGTGGATTGTATCCTGCCCCGTCATGATGACGATAGGCACATCAATCAGCGCCGACGCTTGTGCACTTAAAACCTCGATCCCGTCGCCGTCACCCAGATTTACGTCGGCCAGAACAAGATCGTATCGCGCTTTTGCCAACTGGGCTCGTGCCTCGGACGCCGACGCAGCATGCGTGACGACATACCCATCGCGCAGCAACGCCCGACAGATATTGCGCGCAATAATCGGCTCGTCTTCCAGAAGCAGGATTTCGGACATGGTGTCCCCTCGGGTTTCGATTTGTCAACTATAGCTTGCTGTCTCGCGGCTGCCGACCGCGTTCCCGCCCACAATTGGGGCAAATGCCGCAGTTGGCTGGTCACCAACGACTGGCTATCCCGTCCGGCCAAGGTCCGCGAAGCAATGAGACGCATGCACTGAACGGTGGTGATTGCCGCCGCGCTGCGCGACCAAACCAAGATTTTTGTAGCAGGAGTAATTTTGGACGACCCTGTTGCTGTGCAGGTTCCCTTGCCTGTTGTGCGCAAACGCACCGATCCGCCCTACCCGTCACTGTGGGCGCTTGCGACCAGTGACCATCGAGCGCATCAGATTTTCTCGATGCTCGATACTTGCAAGAATAACACCGACAACGTGCAGAACAATCAGCGCAATGGTTACCCAAGTGGCCCAGACGTGCAGATGTTCGACCCAAGCCTCGCCCCAGAACGCATCCATGCCCATCATCACGCCGGTGGCGCAGATCACTGCTATGCATGTGATCAATGCAATGACCATGGCCCCACCTGCCGGGTTGTGCCCCAGATACCGCCTTGCCCGAAAGCGCAGGCTGTCACACAGAAAGCCGATAACAACAGAGGGGCGATACATGAAGTCAGTGAACCTTGCATGTCTGGGGCCAAGAAGGCCCCAGACGATACGGCAGCCGATCAGCGCCGCAATCACATAGCCGGCCCATTCGTGCGGATGCTCCCACACATCGCCGGTGGCAAAGCAGAACGCGAACAGGCCGACCAGCGACCAGTGGAAAGCCCGCACAAAGGGATCCCATACCTTTATCAAAACCTTGTTTTGGAACCGGGAACGGGTGTCATTAGGATGTGTCATGGCGGGTTTTCCTATTTGCGGCTTAGCTGTCGACTTTCACCTTGTGAATTTCGAAGGTGATGGGATGAAAGAAAATTTCCAGCTTCGTGCCGATCTTATCCGTCGCATATACCTCATAGCAGCCATCCTCTTTCTTCAGGTTGGCGACCTCGAAGCCAAGCTCGGCGGCGCGCGCCTTGACCGCATCCTCCGACTGCCATTGGTCGGCGGCGGCGGTAACACATAGGTCTTCAGCAGAAGCAGCAAGCGGGGTTGTGATGGCAACCAGTGCCGCAATAATCATCAAACGCATGGTGTTCTCCTCGTTGGATTGAACCCTGCATCGCCTGTTAACGACGCAACGGGTTTCCAAACATAACTTCGGCGTTTTCGGCTGCCGACCGCGTTCCCGCCCACAATTGGGGCAAATGCCGCAGTTCGGTGATCGACGCGGCCCGGCTATACCCTGCGGCTGAGGCCAATAAACCTTTGGCGTATTTACCGTGGGCACCCACCACCAGTAACAATGGCACGATCAGAGGTTGAGTATCAGAGCCATGACGATTCTTCCCAAAACAATGCTTTTGCGAGACTCGCCGCACCATATGCGGATGGTCGTCGCCTTTCTGTTGATCAGTTTCGTGTCGATCTTTTCGACCGCACTGGTGCTGTCCACGACGCTGTCGCGCTACATTGTCGGCCAGATGATGCTGCGTGACGCGACGGTGAGCGCCGAGTTCCTGAATTCGGTCGTGCATGTCGAGAATGCCGCCGACTATTTCCTACAAGGCGATGCAGCCGCCGACCAAGATATTGAGGAACTTCTTACCCACGTAGGGCGACTGCCGGATGTGTTTCGCGCCAACGTCTATTCGGGCGGCGGGACCATCCTATGGTCCAGCGATGCAGAGATGATCGGTCAGAGTTTTCCAGATAACGATGAACTCGCGGGCGCGATGCGGGGTGACCTTGACCCAGAACTGAACGTCGTTGACCGGGGCGCCAAGGACGAACATGTCGGCTTTCCGGCGGGCATCACCGAATTCATCGAATATTACATTCCGATCCGCGCACGGGACGGCCAGACAGTTGTTGGCGCGGTCGAGGTTTACAAGTCCCCCGGAGCGCTGCTTGCGTCGATCCACCGTGTCCAGACCTATGCGTGGCTTGGGGCGTTGGCGGCGGGCGTTGTTCTGTTTGGCGGTCTGGCGGTGGTGGTCACTTACGCCAGCCGTGTGCTGGTCCGGCAAGAGGCGCGGATGGTGGAAACCGAGCGCCTTGCCGTGGTGGGCGAAATGGCTTCGGCAGTCGCACACGGGCTGCGCAACCCGCTGGCCTCGATCCGGTCCTGCGCCGAACTTACCCTTGACGATGACATTCCGGAACCAAGCCGTGAGACGCTGCGCGACATCATTGATCAGGTTGACCGGCTGGAGGGCTGGATCCGGTCGTTCCTGATCCGGAGCCGCAGTGACCCCGAGAACCAGTCCGAGCAGGCCCAGATCGATCAGGTCATTTCCCGATGCATTGAAGGCTTCAAACCGCAGCTCAGCCGTCGCGGAATTAGCGTTGCGGTGACGTCCGGCGGCGGTAGTCCCATGGTGCTTGGCCGCCCGTCGGAACTGGAGCAGGTTCTGAACTCGATCATCTCCAACGGGATCGAAGCGATGGATGACGGCGGTATACTTGGCGTCGCGTGGTCCAACCGGTCTGACGGCACGCTGGAAGTGCGGATCAGCGACACAGGTCCCGGCATCCCGGCCGAAATGATGCAGAAAGTGTTCGAGCCGTTCCACACCGGCAAGGCCTCTGGCCTCGGTGTAGGTCTGGCGCTTGGGCGGCGGATTGCCGAACGTATGGGCGGATCCCTGGATCTGGCCAATGGTGCGCTGCGCGGTGTGGTTGTGACCTTGCGCCTTCCGGCGATGGTTTGAGGGGAACGTAAATGTCCGATATTCTGGTTATAGACGATGAAGTGGTGCTGGCACGTTCCATCGTGTCTTTCATGGAGCGCCGTGGCTTTTCGGCAAGCTACGCGGTCGACAGCCGCAGTGCGATGGCCATGGCGCAGCGTGATCGACCCCGGCTCGTTATTCTGGATGTCCGTCTGGGGCGTGACAATGGGTTGGATCTGCTGGGCTGGTTCAAAACCGAGGCACCGGAAACGCAGATCGTCGTTATGACCGGACATGGCGAAATCGGTATCGCAGTCGATGCCATGAAACGCGGCGCACGTGACTTTCTGACGAAACCGGCACCCTTGGCTACGATTGCCTCAATCGCTGCAAACCTGATGCTGGATGATGTCACCCGGCCTGCAGATGCGCGTGGCGTGGACCGGATATTGGGCCGGTCTTCGACCGCCGTGGACCTGCGAGCGGCTGTGCGGCGGCTTACACCCCAGATTGACGCCTTCGCACCTCCATCCGCAGTTTTGGTGTCTGGGCCGCGCGCGGCGGGCAAGGCAACGATCGCACGCGCCATCTTCGAGTCCGCCAAAATACAGCGTGGTCTGCTGATCGAGGCTGATTGCACCTTGGGCGGTGCGCAGCTTGACGCAGCCCTTGCACATACGGGGGGAACAATCCTTCTGCGGCATGTCGATGCGCTTTCGCCCGAGGATCAGGTCCGGTTGGCGCAGACAATGGCAGCGCCTAACGCGCCGTGGGTGCTCGCGACAACGTCCTGCAACCTTGCCAAGTTGGAGCGCGACGGCAGCTTTCGATCCGATCTGCTTTACAGTATCCAAGTGGCATGGATCGACGTGCCGCCCCTGTCCGAGCGGACGTCGGACATTCTGCCCATCGCCGAAGCTTTCGCCCGTCAAGCGGCATTCCGTCATGGTCGCGACCGGCCTCGGTTAACCGCCGAGGCCCGCGTGCGACTGGTGGAGCATGATTGGCCGGGGAACTTGTCGGAACTCGAAAACTGCATGGAACGTGCCGTTCTAAGCGCCGGAAACAACGTTATTGATGCCAACGACATCCAAATCCTCATGTCGGATGATGGCGAAGCAGAGGTGCCGAACCTTGTGCAGATGGAAGAGGTCGCCCTGAACAAGGCGCTTGCGGCCACGCACGGGAACGTCACCCGCGCCGCAGCCCTTTTGGGTATCAGCCGCGATACCCTACGGTACCGGATCGAAAAGTACGACATCTCACGCCCGCAAAGGTAACTGGCGGAGGACCCAATCAACCCCCTTTTCCTGTAGCTTCAGGGCGCGGCGAACCAGAGCGATTTCAAGGAAATGTGCGGTCAGTGTCGGGTCGGCTGCGCTGGCAATCGACAAGACCTGTGCCAGCGCGTCAGTTTTCAGACCGACAAGCTGCCCCGGTGTCTGCGTTGCGATCCAGGCAGCAAGATTGCCCAGATCGGCCTCAGCTGGGGCAAGCGCCAGATCGTCCAGATCGATCAGCCACACTTTCCCCGCTTGGTCGCGGATCACTTGGCCGGGATGGAAATCGCCATGAACAACGGCCTTAGCAGGCCAGGCCAGGGCTGCATCCTTGGCAGCCAGATCTTCCACCAGCGCCCGAATAGCCGCAGGGGCCGCCTTCAGCCGGGGTCGGATACGCAGGAAGGGATCAAAGCGGGAGAGGCCGGTGGAGGGCAACTGGTGCAGGCGGCTTAGTGTCGATAGCATCGTTTCCAGAGAGGCAGTGCCGTGGGCATCTATCCGGTCAAAGCACAAAACATCGGCTTCGGCGCTTTGCCAGACAGCGGGGGTCGCAACGCCAGCGTTTCGCGCCGCAGTACTCCGTTCGCGGGAAAGTTCCGCCGCCTTTGCTGTGGGATAACGCTTGCAGAACGCCGCCCCGCACGCCCATGTGGCGTTCGCTGTCATTGAAGGCTGAGAATTGCGGCGGCTGCCAGATGCTCGCCGCTTGGGCCCAGATCGACGGGCGGGCGGCGGCGGCGTTCGGCGATCTGACGCGACAGCCATTCTGCGGCCAGACCCGGCGTGGCAGCATCATGCCAAGCCCCCAACTGGGGCGCCCAAGCCTTGGCGCGGGCGACCTGATCGTCGATGCTCCGCGGAATCGGAACCAACAGCGTCGGGGTATCCGTGGTGGCAAGTTCCAGAACCGAATTGTAGCCGGCAGTCGAAATCACGATGTCCGCGTCGCGGAATAAATCGTTCAAGCGTCCGCCCGGATCGACCGCCCGGTCAACCCTGTTCAGCAAACCAAAGCTCTGCGCCCGCGGGCCGACGGCCTGAACCACCTGAAACGGCACTGACGTCATCTGCTGGACGCGGCGCAACAGATCGTCAATATCCGAGTAGACGGCACGCGCCGTTTCTGCGGTTCCACCGCCGCCCGTGGCGACCAGCACAGTCGGCACTACCGGTGCCGGAGTTTGCCGGGCACCAGTTGATCGGTAAATCCAACCAACGGGGGTGACAGCACTGGCGTTGAGGGCTCCGGCATCAGGCGTCCAATGGTCGCGCGGGTTGGCGATAATCACTTGATCCCACGGTCGCTGTCCAGCCAGACGAAAGCGGTAAAGCTGCTCCTTTGGTGCCTCACGCAAAACAAGCGCCAAAGGTGCGGCCATCGCTTCAATTCCCGGCACGGTGATTGTATCCAGCACCAGCGTGACCTTGCCACTTTTTGGCAACACCTCTGCCATCGCGCTGCGTTCAGCAACCCGAACTGACGCAAACACCGCCATATCCTCCACCTCCAACCCTTCGGGTTGCGCATTGCTGATCAACCGCAAGACGCGGTCCGGCGCGAGTGACCGAATGGCATTGGCAATTGTTGCCGCGCGCCGCAAGTGCCCAAGGCCCGATTTGCTGGTTGCGAGGAAACAAATCTCTGCGCCCGCCAAGGAGGTTCTCCACCATTTCTGCATCTATCATATGTTGCCAATCAGGACAGCTTGATCAATCTGCTTGGCCTGTGCCAGTGGGTGATCTGCCCCAGAGGAACCTGCAAGGAAAGCTCTGGAACGTCGGTCGCCATCAATTACCGGAACGCCTTTTTTCCAAACGACGCCGATGTTTACCGCCCTTCATTCATTAAGATGCGCCGGTTAGCGTTTCGAGCACCCACATCGCCAAACCACACGCGGAACACATTCACCCATCGCCTTAAATACACCCTGCATGCAGATGAATTTGCTTCCATATCTGCACTTCGTCAAACAACACACACTCCCGCCGCAAACCCCACGGCCCGAACTCGGCGTGGCTGAAGCCCCAGACGTAAACTTCGGCGCCGGTCGGCGCGCCAAACATGCCCCAACCGTCATGCTTACCCTGCAGCGCCCACCGCACGGCGGCACGGGGTGGCATCATCGGGTCATCGCGGCCGATGACGTGCTGAATATCCAGCGTCGCATTCGGGAAGGCCGCTCGCAGCGATAGCCAAAATCTATCGGCATCACCTACCCCGCGTCCCACGGAACCACCCGGCAGATCCAGCATCACTGCACGGTCATATATCCTTGGCAGTGCGGCAAAATCCGCCGCCATCACGTGGCCAAGCATCTCTACATACCGCGCCCCCCATTCGTTGTCATTGCCTCGCCCGGTATAGGGGCCCAGCACGTCCATCGCCGGAGTAAAGGGTCGCGCCGCCCGTTCAACCCCGCCTTCCGCTGCAATCTGCATGCGGGCCGCCTCACGCGGATGCAGGCCCAACTGCCGCACAACTGCGCCCTGATCGAACACCAGCCATTCGTCAAAAATCGCGTCATTGCGACAGGCACAATCGGCAATCACCCGCTGCACGATCTGCTTGCCAGTGGCGGGTCCATAGATCCCATCACTGGAATGCGTCGCCACATTGCACACCCGGTGGGATGACAAATACCCCTGATCGGGATCACCCGACCAGATCACATCCTCGGCGTAGATCTGCATATCGGGGGTCAACGCGAGCGAGGCCATCGTCTCGTTGATCACCGCCTGCGCGCCAATCACCACCCCCGCCGGTGACCGTTTGATCATGCCGGGCGTATAATAGCGATGCAGCGTGCTGATGCCGCGATCTTCCCAGATCTCGTTCGTGATACGAATGATATAATTCGGCAGGTCTTTCCATTTCGGATCAAACCCCTTCATCGTCATCGCTTCTGCCCCCGGGGTTAACCCACCAATGGGCCAGAAATTGCGCCCAAAAAAACGGTAGCATCAGGCCACATTCCACGCTTGCATACGCATTCAAATCGTGCAAGCCTTTCCCATCCGCAACCCACATTTTGCCAACTGACAGGCGATGGAGCGATGATGAAATCCGAAGGCACTTCCCGCACCGATGCCTCCACCCCCGCCCGCGTGGCACCGCAGGTGATGCAGGTTGAACGCCACGATTTTGTTGATCTCGCCCCCACCAGCCGGGCACGGGCGCAGCCGATGCAGGGCTTCGACGATATCTACACCGACATTGTGGATTACATCGTGCGCTGCACGCACCGCATCTGGGATGAACGTGATGTCGGGCTGATCTATACGCACTACACCCACAACTGCGTGCTCTACAGCGCGACAGGCACAAGCTACACCCGCGAAGAGGTGGTGCGCGACACGATCCAGCGGCTGGTATCCTTGCCCGAACGGCGAGGTATGGCGACCCATGTGATATGGAGCGGCGACGATCAGAAGGGTTTCTACACCTCGCATCTGGTGACGGGAACTGGGCGGCACACTCAGCATGGCCACTACGGCCCCCCCACCGGGCGCACCTTCACCTCGCGCACCATCGCCGACTGCATGATCTTCGAAAACATGATCTACCGCGAATGGCTGGTTTCCGACCAGCTGGCCATTCTGAAACAATTGGGGCTGGATACTCAGGACTATGCCGCACACATGGCCCAGACCTATTTCGACAAGGGCCTGCTATCCGTCGACATCGGTGAAAACCGCCGGATGATCGGGCAGTATCCGCCCGAGTCGAAAGCCGACCTTTCCATCGCCAACACTGATCTGGAACGGGAAACCCTGACCTGGCTGCACGAGGTGTTCAACAAACGCATGTTCGGCATGATCAAAGATGTCTACGCCCCCACCGTGCAATACCACGGCCCCCTGATGGCGGAACTTTACGGCATCGCCGCCGTCATGCACCAAACCATCGGCTTGGTAGGCTCTCTCCCCGATTGCAGTTTTGAGCCGCAGCACATCTGCTCCACCCCGTGCGACGAAGGCGGCACCAAAATCGCCGTCCGCTGGATCATGGAAGGCCACCATATCGGCTATGGCCTGCTGCACGAACTCGGCGCGCCGACCGGCAAACGGGTGCAGGTTATGGGCATGACGCATTACCACTACAAGGATGGCAAGATCGTCGACGAATGGCGTGTCTATGACGAGCTGTCACTGTCGATGCAGGTGAAACTCGCCCAGATGGCCGATCAGGTGTCGGTGGTGTCTTAAAGCGCATTCCGAAAAGTGTGAAACGGTTTTCGGATAAAATGCGCGATAAAACAAAAGCTTAAAGCGCGTGTTTGATTCTTATCAAACGCAAACCGCTTTAACCACCGCGTCGAAAGATCGGCTGCATCCGCGCCAACACATCGACCCCCATCTGCAGCAGCAGATCAAGAGTATCCAAGGGCACCCAGTTTTCCCGGATCAGCCCTTCACGGTGCAGATAGAAATCCATCACCCGCATGGTCACGGCCTTCCCCGTCGCAGGCACGCCCAGAAAATCCGGGCCCACATGCATCGCAAACACCGAAGGCCACCCGCCCGTCACTGAATACGGCCCATCGCCAATCCGAATGTAATGCCCGCCGCCATGCCGCGCCTTCATGTCGGCAATTTCGTCCCATTGCCCGCCGCCCTTGCGCTTCGGAAACGCCCGGCGGAACGGCAGTTGGTGGTAATCGACAAAGCCCTGCAATCCGCGCGTCATGCCAATGCCTGACGGCCCGTACCACATCATTTTCGGATGCCAGTGCTCGCGCTGCGGCATCGCCAGCAACCCCTCGCGCCCTTCCCCTTTCAAGTCATCATACGCCCCCAGTGTGCCATGCATCGCCAGCGTCTGCGCGATGCTGACGGCGGATTCCCCCGCATCCGTTTCCCGAAACACCAACCCGTCGCCGGTAATTGGCCCCGGCCACATGCCCTCAACCCCCAGACTGGGGGCCAGCGGCCAGAACCCCGCCTGCCGGATCACATCCAGCACATCCCACAGGCAGTTTGATTGCACGATCTGCCCGCCCACCACCTGATGCACCTCGCCGTACCGGATGAACACAGGCGCACCGGTTGCCGGAATGCCCAACCAATCGCGCCGCATCGTCCCGCAATAATGGCCGACCATCGCCACGTAGTCGCGCCCCTCATACGCACCACCAGTCACGATCAGATCGCGCCGCTCCAGATCGGGAAAGGCCTCGTGCAGCGCCTCCCACACTTCGGCAATCGCGCCCACTCCGTTGACCTCATTGATCGGATGCGCGCCACGCCACTGCGCACCGGGAGCATACAGTGCCTCAACCAGCCTTACGGCGTCCCCTGGCCCCGCTTCAGCAAGCGCTTGCAGGGCCGCGGCAATGTGGCGCTTGTTCGTCAGATGTGGGCTCGTCATCAGGGCCGTCTCCTGTCCTCAACAGCAGGTACAAAACGCCCTTCCCGTCAAAAATGCAAGCCTATGCAAAATCATATTGCAAGCGTATTCACTCACTGTTAGCGTCACGTCACACCGCCCCAATTTCGGGGCCGGCGACAGTCGATTACGCTGGCCCATACGGCCCAAAAGCAAACGGCAAAACGCCCGTTATCCTCGGAAAAAACGCTCTCAACAGGAGATGGTTATGAAACATACCTTCACGTATTCGCTGGCCCTTTCTGCGCTTCTGGCCACCACGGGCATGGTGCAGGCCGACTGCGGCATCGCCAAAGGGTCGGTCCGCATTCTGTCGAACGACTTTCTGGCGCTGCAACTGGTGAACGCCGCTGCAGCGGCTTGCGCCACGGACACTGTCGAAGTGACCACGAACCAAACCGCCGAGCATAAGAATATCCAGGTCGCCGCCCTATCGACCGACCCTGCTGCCTATACCGTGGCCGTGGTTGCCAACGGCTCACTGGTGCCGCTGCTGAACGACGGCCTCGTGCGCCCGCTGGACGATCTGGTGGCAAAGCACGGCGCGCAGTTGCAGCCCAACCAACTGATCAAGATCGACGGCAAGATCATGGCCATCGCCTTCATGGCAAATGCGCAGCACCTGATGTACCGCAAATCAGTGCTGGAGGCTGCCGGCATCGCCCCGCCAAAAACCTATGAGGATGTCGTCGCTGCCGCAGTGATGCTCAAGGAAAAGGGTGAAATTGCCAGCCCGCTGGTGGCTAACTTCAAACCCGGCTGGGATCTGGGGGAAGAGTTTATCAATATGTATATGGGCTATGGCGGCGAGTTCTTCGAAGCAGGCACTGCCAACCCCGCCATCGGTGGCGAAGCGGGCATGAAAACGCTGGCGATGATGAAATCCATGGCCGACACCATGGCACCGGAATACATGACCTTCGATACCAACAGCCTTGGCCCAGTGTGGGAAGCTGGCGGTGCCGCCATGCAAAACATGTGGGGCTCCCGCGCCAGCGCCCTGATAGACCCGGCTGGTCCGTCGCCGGAAGTCGCCGCCGATACGGTTCTCGCAGCCGCACCCACAGTCGGCGGCGGCACCATTCCAGCGACCACGCTGTGGTGGGACGGCTTCGTCATCGCCAAAAACATCACTGACGAAGACGCCGAGGCGTCATTCCAGGCCATGATGGCAGGTATTGCGCCCGAAATGGCTGCCGCCAACCCGGCGGCTGCGGCGTGGCTGATCAAAGGCTATGAACCCACGCCCGCTGCCGTCGGCGTATTTGAAACTGTGGCCGCCGGGGCAAAACCCTATCCGATGCTGCCCTACATGGGTCTGTTGCACACCGCCCTTGGCGACAATCTGGCCGAGTTCATGCAGGGACAGGAAAGCGCCGAACAGGCACTGGCCGATGCGACGACCGCTTATACCACGGCGGCAAAAGAGGCCGGCTTTCTGCAATAAGCCCTGCTTTTACTGATACCGGGCCGCGCGACGCTTCCTCGCGCGTGCCCGGATCGGCCATCCTTGCCCGCCCCCCGTTCCGGACAGGACTTTGCCATGCGCCACCGCACGTTCCTGATGTTCATTCTGCCGTCACTATTCGTGATGGTGTTGTTCATCGCCCTGCCCATCGTCTCGGTCGCCTATCAGTCGCTGTTCATCGAGCATGATCAGCAGATGACCGCTGTGGAAACCTGCGATCCGTTCAGCTGCAAAACCGAAATGCGGGTGGATGCCGCCGCGATGCAGGCCCTGCGCGCGGCTGAACCTATGGGTAAATACAACGGGTTAGGCACCTACTTCAACTCCAGCCATCTGGCGTCAGGCGCAGTGTCGACGTTGTGGCAATCCAGCACGTCGATGTCCGCATTCTTTGCCGGTCTGATGAACCTGCCTCTCTATAAATCCATGGCCTTCACCCTGACCTACACCTTCGTTGTCACGCCTTTGGTCATCATCGTGGGCTTTTTCATCGCCCTTGGCGTCAACGCCATTCCCGGCCTGATCAAAGGCCCGGTGATCTTCTTCTCACTCCTCCCAATGATAGTCACCCCGCTGATCGGCTCGCTTGTCCTGTTCTGGATGATCGACAGCAACGGTGTGCTCGGGGCCAGCCTGCAACGCCTGCTGAACGATCCCGGGCTCACCCTTAAAGCATCGCCCACGCTGACATGGACCGTGCTGATGGTCTACGGCGTCTGGCACTCCGCGCCGTTCAGTTTCATCGTGTTTTATGCGGGCCTGCAGGGCGTGCCGAAAGACACGCTCGAGTCGGCAATGATCGACGGCGCCAGCCGGTGGGAACGGGTCCGCTTTGTCGTGATCCCGCATCTGATCCCGCTGACCACCTTCATCGCCCTGATGCAGCTGATGGACAATTTCCGCGTGTTGGAACCCATCGTCGGTTTCTCGGCCGAGGCGAATGCCACCTCACTATCGTTCCTCATCTACAATGACCTGCGCGGCGCAGAAACACCGCTGTTCGGCTCTGCCGGTGCCACCTCGATGCTGACGATCTTCGGTGTGATCATTCTGCTGACGCCAGTGCTGATCCGCACATGGCGTGATTTCAACCGCAAGACGCATTAGGGGGCTGATCATGAAAAACCGTGCCGAACGCCAACCCCTTCCCTTGATGCTGATGTGCATGGGGTTCGTTATGATCTGGCTGATCACCGCCGCCTTCCCGTTTCTGTGGACGGCATGGGGCTCCTTCAAGGTCGAGGCTGATTTCTTCTCCTATGCCAACTGGATGAACGCCATCAACGGCCCAAAAACGATCCAGCAAACCGGTGCCGCCTTTACCGGCAATGGGTATGAGGGAGCATGGATCGAACAGAAGTTCTGGAAATCGGTGATCAACACTGCGATTGTCACCGTCTGCGTTGTCATCATCTCGCTGACCATCGGCACGCTGGGTGGCTATGCGCTGGCCCGGTCAGGTTTCCGTTACACCTTCTGGCTCCTCATCGCCGCGCTGATCTTCCGCGCCATGCCGCACGTCACGCTGGTATCCGGTTACCTTCTGCCGTTTTTCCAGCTGAACATCTGGGGCTACCTGCCCACCACCATCATCGTGCTGGTCGCCATCAACCAGCCCTTCACCCTGTGGATGCTGCACTCATTTTTCCTCAGCATCCCCAAAGACCTGGACGAATCCGCGATGGTTGATGGCTGCACAAGGTTCCAGGCCTTCCGCTTGGTCATCATCCCCGTCATGTGGCCCGGCGTGGTGACAACCGGCCTGTTCAGCTTCCTGCTCGCCTACAACGATTTCACCGTCACCTCGATGCTACTGACGCAGGAAAACCAGACGATGGTGCCAAAGATTGCCAGCTTCCTCGGCTCAGTGCAGGCCGAAAACAAGGTGATGTATGCAGTCGCCGCCGTCGTCTCGGCAATGGGGCCGTTGTTCCTGTTGGTGCTGTTCTTTCAACGACAAATCGTCAGCGGTCTTACCGCTGGTGCAGTCAAAGGGTAGGTCATGGCGCAACTTCGTCTGGTCAATGTCACCAAGACCTACGGCACCTATGTTGGGGTCAAAGGCTTCAGCCTTGATATCAAGGATCAGGAATTTCTGGTGCTGCTAGGCCCCTCCGGCTGCGGCAAGACCACCACCATGCGGATGATCGCGGGGCTGGAAGATGTGACAAGCGGGGAAATCTGGCTCGGCAACCGTATGGTCAACGACTTGGAGCCAAAAGACCGCGATATCTCGATGGTGTTCCAATCCTACGGGCTCTACCCCAACCTTTCCGTCTACGAAAACATCCGCTTCCCCCTGCGCGTCCGCCGCGTTCCGCAATCCCAACACCACGACATGGTGATGCGCGCTGCCCAAATGGTCGAACTGACAGACTTCCTTGATCGTCGCCCCGCCGCCCTGTCCGGTGGCCAGCGCCAGCGCGTGGCGCTTGGCCGCGCCATCGTGCGCAAACCCACCGTCTTCCTGATGGACGAACCCCTGTCGAACCTCGATGCCAAACTGCGCGTCTCCACCCGGGCGCAGATCAAGAACCTGCAGCACACGCTGAAAACCACCACCGTCTACGTCACCCACGACCAGATCGAGGCGATGACGCTGGCCGACCGTGTCGTCGTAATGAACAAGGGCGAAATACAGCAAGTCGGCACCCCCACCGACATTTACGATCACCCCGCCAACACCTTTGTCGCAGGCTTCATCGGCAGCCCCGCGATGAACCTCATCGAAGGCACGCTGGCTAATGGCAGCTTCACCGCCGACGGCATCCGCATCGACGGCCTGCCCACCACCCACAACGGCAACGTCACCTTGGGTTTCCGCGCCGAAGACGCCAGCATTACCGGCGCAAATGGCCAAATCGCCGCCCCGGTCTATTCCATCGAACTGCTGGGCGAGGCATCGATGATCAGCTACCGCATCGGCGGCGCACTGGTATCGATCAAAGCCGCGAAAGACTACCGCGCTGCCATCGGTGACATCGTGCAAGCATCGGTGCCCGCAAATATCTGCCACCTGTTCGACACAGCCACCGGCAACCGTCTGGGGGCCGCATGACCCCGCAGGAACAAACCGAAGCATCCCGCCAAGTCATCCAGCGGATGGAGGCAGCGCTTGCCGCGAATGCCAATGACATGGCCACCTATTTCCACGAAGATTTCCGCTGGATCGGCAACACCGGCTGCGGCACCAAAAACGGCCTGCAAGCGTTCCGCGACAACTGGCAACTGCCCCTGCGCGCCGCGTTCACCGACCGCAATTACATCACCACCAAATTCATCGCCGAACGCGACTGGGTGTCATGCTTTGGCCATATCGAGGCCACCCATTCCGGCCCCTTCATGGGCATCGCGGCCACCGGCAAGCGCGTCATCATTCCTTACATGGATTTCTGGCGGATCGAGGACGGGCGCATCAAGGACAACTGGGTGTCAGTCGATTTCGCGCAGGTGTTGGCGCAACTGGGCCGCGACGTGTTCGCTGGCGAAGGCTGGGAGGCGTTTGACACCCGCACCCGCACCCCACCCGGCCAAGGGAGGCCACAATGACCATCACCCACCTTAAACACGGCAAACCCGAAGCCGCCCGCGCCAGTGACGATGCCGCCGTGCGTGTCACGGTCGAGACTACCCTCGCCGACATCGCAGCCCGCGGTGACGCCGCCGTGCAAGACCTCAGTCAGAAATTCGACGGCTATTCCCGACCTTCATTCTTGCTGACAGCCTCGGAAATCGAAGCGGCAATGTCTTGCGTCTCAGCCCGCGACATGGATGATATCCGCTTCGCCCAAACCCAAATCCGCCGCTTCGCCTTGGCCCAACGCGCCTCGATCACGGATATCGAGGTTGAAACCCTGCCCGGCGTCATCCTCGGCCACCGCACCATCCCAGTGCAATCCGTAGGCTGCTACGTCCCCGGCGGCAAGTTCCCCATGGTCGCTAGCGCCCATATGTCGGTACTGACAGCATCCGTCGCGGGCGTGCCCCGCATCGTGGCCTCTGCCCCGCCAGTCAAGGGCGAACCTCACCCCGCCATAGTCGCCGCCATGCAACTCGGCGGCGCGCATGAAATCTACGTCTTGGGCGGCATGCAAGCCGTTGGCGCGATGGCCATCGGCACCCAAACCATCAAACCCGTCGACATGCTCGTCGGCCCCGGCAACGCCTATGTCGCCGAAGCCAAACGCCAGCTTTATGGCCGCGTCGGCATCGACCTTTTCGCTGGCCCGACTGAAACCATGGTCATCGCCGATGACACCGTCGATGCCGAGTTGTGCGCCACCGACCTGCTGGGTCAGGCCGAACACGGCTACAACTCCCCCGCCATCCTGCTGACCACCAGCCGCAAACTGGCCGAGGCAACCTTGATCGAGATTGACCGCCTTCTGAAAATCCTGCCCACCGCCGCCACCGCTGCGGTGTCGTGGCGCGACTATGGCGAGGTGATCCTCTGCGATACTCACGACGAAATGTTGGCCGTCGCCAATGACTTCGCCTCGGAACATGTGCAGGTCATGACGGACCGCGACGATTGGTATCTGCAACACATGCACAGCTACGGCGCATTATTCCTTGGCCCCCGCACCAATGTTGCCAATGGCGACAAGGTCATCGGCACCAACCACACGCTGCCCACCAAAAAGGCCGGGCGCTACACTGGTGGCCTCTGGGTCGGCAAGTTTTTGAAAACCCACAGCTATCAACGCATCACCACCGACGCCGCCGCCGCGATGATCGGCGAATATGGCAGCCGCCTGTGCATGCTCGAAGGCTTCGTCGGCCACGCCGAACAATGCAACATCCGCGTCCGCCGCTACGGCGGGCGGAACGTGGCCTATGGAACCGCGGCAGAATGACCCTGCCCCTCACCCCCAGCTTCCGCCTCGATGGTCGCCGCGCATTGGTTGCAGGCGCGTCGTCCGGCATTGGCCTTGGGGCTGCGGTAGCGCTGGCCGAACAGGGCGCGCATGTGGTGCTGGTCGCGCGCAACGCCGACGCACTGACCGTCGTTACTGATGAAATGCACGCCGCAGGCTTCAGCGCCGAACCTCTCCCCCTCGACATCACCGATCTCGACGCCACCGCCAAAGCCATCGCCCAGCATGGCCCGTTCGACATCCTCGTCAACTCCGCCGGCCTCGCCCGCCACGCCCCCGCCACCGAAACCACCCCCGCCGACTACGACGCCGCCTTCAGCTTAAACGTCCGCGCCGCCTACTTCCTTGCCGCCGCTGTCGCCAAAGGTCTGATCGCCGCCAACAAACCGGGCTCCCTCATCACCATCTCGTCGCAAATGGGCCATGTCGGCGGCATCGACCGCGCGGTTTACGCTGCCACCAAACACGCCATCGAAGGCATGACCAAATCCATGGCCATCGAATGGGGCCCTCACGGCATCCGCGTCAACACGATCTGCCCCACCTTCATCCGCACACCTCTGGCTGAACAAACGCTGCAAAACACCGAACGGCTGGCCTGGATACTATCCAAGATCAAACTGGGCCGCGTCGGCGAGGTGACCGACGTCATGGGCGCTGTCGCCTTCCTAGCCTCTGACGCTGCTGCCCTGATAACCGGGACAGCACTCATGGTCGACGGAGGTTGGACAGCAGACTGATGGCCCAAGAAAAAGTCACATCGATGGAGGTTGCGCGCCGCGCTGGCGTCAGTCAATCCGCCGTCAGCCGAGTGTTCACCCCCGGTGCATCGGCGTCAAAGTCCACCGCGCTCAAGGTCCGCAAGGCCGCAGAAGAACTGGGCTACCGCCCCAACGTCCTCGCCCGCAGCCTGATCACCGGGCGCACCCGCATCATCGGGTTGGTGGTGGCTTACTTGGAAAACCAATTTTATCCCGTCGTGCTGGAACTCCTGTCCCGCGCCCTGCAAGCCAAGGGCTACCATGTCCTTGTCTTCATGGCCGAAAACTCCACCGAAAAAGTGGCTGAAGTCATGGAAGAACTGCTCGACTATCAGGTCGATGGCATCATCACCGCCTCCGTCGCCATGACCAACGACCTGACCGCCCGCTGCACCGCCGTCGGCATCCCCGTCGTGATGTTCAACCGGGGCCAGGATGACGCCCGCTTGTCCGAAGTCACCTCCGACAACATCGCCGGGGCCTGCCGTGCCACCGAATACCTGATCGCCGCTGGCCATACTCGCATCGCCCATGTCATGGGCTGGCAGGGCGCCTCCACCGGGCGCGACCGCGCCGCCGGCTTTCAGCAAGCGATGGACGCCGCCAACCTGAAACCTCACGCCATGATCGACGGCATGTATTCCCGTGAAACCGCCACCCAAGTCACGCGCGACCTTTTCGCAGGCGCTGCCACACCCGATGCGATCTTTGTCGGCAATGACCACATGGCCTTCGCCGTGATGGACACGCTACGCTTTGACCTTCGCCTCAGCGTCCCCGACGACGTCTCGGTCATCGGCTATGACGATGTCCCCCTCGCGTCATGGCCCGCCTACAGCCTGACCACCATCCGCCAACCGGTCAACCGGATGGTCGACGCAACGGTCGATGCGCTGATGACCCAGATTGACACCCCAACCACCCCCCCACGCAAACTGCGCATCGACGGCCCTTTGGTGATCCGCACCTCGGCCCGCAAACCGGAATAAGACATGCACGGCTTTGACCCCAAATTTCGCGACTTCCCCGATTACATCATCGGCATCACCAAAGAGATTTGGGAAGATCGCGGCATCGCGACTCTGCACAAATATTACTCCCCCGATATCGTCGTCCGCTCACCCGCCTCGGTGGTGATCGGCAACCAAAGCGTCATCGGCGCAACCATGGCCACCCTTGCCGAATTTCCCGACCGCACTCTGCTGGGCGAAGACGTCATCTGGTCCGGCACGCCCGAAAACGGCATGCTGTCCTCGCACCGCCTGCTGTCCACCGCCACGCACTTGGGCGACGGCGCTTATGGCCCCGCTACCGGCAAAAAGCTGACCTACCGCATCCTCGCCGATTGCCACGCCATCGCCAACCAGATCAACGATGAATGGCTGATCCGCGATCAGGGGGCCATTGTCCGCCAAATGGGCTGGCAACCGCAGACCTTCGCCCGCGACCAGATCACCCGCGAAGGTGGCCCCGAGGCCTGCACCAAACCCCTGACCCCAGCCAATGATGTGCCCGGCCCCTACAACGGCCACGGCAACGACAACCAGTGGGGTGCCAAACACGCCGACATCCTGACCCGCATCATGGCCGCCGATTTCACCGTCATCCCGCAAGCCTATGACCGCGCCGCCCAACTGGAATACCCCGGCGGCGTCACCGCCCATGGCCATGCCGAGGCCGACCGCTTCTGGCTATCCTTGCGCGCCGCCTTCCCCGACGCCACCTTCACCATCCATCACCAGATCGGCCGCGAAGACCCGATGATGCCCCCCCGCTCCGCCCTACGATGGAGCCTTCACGGCACCCATTCCGGCTGGGGCGCATTCGGTGCCCCCACTGGCGCGCCAGTTTATGTCCTCGGCATTTCTCATGCTGAACACGGCCCGTTCGGATCAAACGGCTGGGGCCTGCGCCGCGAATACACCCTTTTCGATGAAACCGCTGTCTGGAAACAGATCCTTTTGCACACAGGTGCCCTATGACCGCCCCCACCCTGACCTTGGCCGAGATGGAAACCCGCATCGTCCGCTACGGCGATCTGCGCCCCTGCAAGACGGCTTTCATCGATGCGCATACGCCCGGCAGCGACCAGAAGGAAAACTTCACCATCATCGGCGGCGGCGTTAGCGAAGCCGCCGATCAGCACGTCCATATCGTCGATACCCCCGGCTTCAACATCGGTGCGGCAGGCCAGCCTCCAAAATGCCGCAACTCCTTGCACAGCCATCGCACCGCCGAAGTCTTCTTCGCCCTCAAAGGCCGCTGGCGCTTCTTCTGGGGCCGCTGGGGCACCGCTGGCGAAGTCGTGCTGGAGGAAGGCGACATCATCAACATCCCCACCGGCATATTCCGCGCCTTTGAAAACATCGGCACCGACTACGGGATGATTATGGCCATCCTTGGCGGTGACGATGCGGGTGGCGGAGTCATCTGGGCGCCGCAGGTGATTACCGACGCCAAAGATTACGGTCTGGTGCTGGGCGCAAACGGCAAGCTCTATGATACCAAGAAAGGCCAGTCCCTGCCCCCGGGCGTTGGTCCGATGCCCCTGCTGACCGACGAAGAACTCAAAGCCTTCCCCGAACCGACCACGGCGGATGTCGTGCCCCACCACGTCGCCCGTTACTGGGATCTGATGGCGCTGTCCGATCATCAACCCGCCCGCGTCATCGGGCCCGATGCCAAACTGCGCGACCGCCCGGGTTTTGATGTCGAACTGCTGTCGCGCAACTCCATCCCCGATACACCCTATGCCATCGACGCACACGAGGTGCTGATGCCAATACGCGGCCATTGGCGGCTGACATGGGACGGCGGCACGACTTCGCTGAACCCCGGCGACACCTGCGCCATCCCGCCGGGTCTGCCCCACTCCCTCGCCCCCGCCATGACTGGCGAATGCAGCCTTTACCGCGTCCGCGCCACCGCCGACAAAGCGGGTGCTACATGGCGGGGGTGAATTCATGTCTGCACAGGGGGTGCACAGGGGGTGTACCGCTGGTGCATCCCCCAATAACCCCGAGGTTTCCATGACCCTACTCGCCACCCATGTCGGCAGCCTGCCCCGTTCACAAGCGGTCGTTGACTTCCTTTTCGCCCGCGAACGCGGCGAAAACTTTGACCAAAACGCCTTTGACGCCTGCATGACAGACCATGTCGATCACGTCGTGAAACGTCAGGTGGCGGCGGGCATCGACATCGTAAGCGACGGGGAAACCTCAAAAATTTCCTACGCCACCTATGTCAAGGATCGCTACACCGGCTTCTCGGGCGACAGCCCCCGCAACGCCCCTGCTGACCTGAAACTGTTCCCCAGCTTTCTGCAACGCCTCGCCAACGAAGGTGGCACACCCAAATACGCCCGACCCATGTGCACCGGCGAAGTGCGCTCCAAAGGCCAGGGCGAATTACAAAAAGATATCAACGCCCTACAGGCCGCAATGAAAGCGAATGGAGCCACCCGCGGCTTCATGAACGCCGCCTCTCCGGGCGTGATTTCCCTGTTCCTGCAGAACGCACATTACCCAACCCGAGAGGCATATCTGGCCGCTTTAGCCGACGCCATGCGCGACGAATACCGCACCATCGTCGCCGCCGGTCTGGACCTGCAGCTAGACTGCCCCGACCTAGCCCTATCCCGACACATGTTATTTACCCATTTGAGCGATGATGAGTTTCTAAAGGTAGCTGCCAGTCACGTCGAAGCCCTGAATCACGCTCTGGAAGGCATCCCGCAAGACCGCGTCCGCATTCATATCTGCTGGGGCAACTACGAAGGTCCGCATGTCTGCGACATTGACATGGGCAAGGTGTTTCCGGTGCTGATGGCCGCAAACGCCCGCTACGTGCTGTTTGAAACATCAAACCCGCGCCACGGCCACGAATGGACAGTGTTTCGTGACCGCAAGTCCCAGATTCCACAGGATAAAATCCTTGTGCCGGGGGTTGTGGACACCACCACAAACTTCGTTGAACACCCCCAACTTGTCGCGCAACGCCTTGAAAGATTTACCGAAATTGTTGGCCGTGACCGCGTCATCGCAGGTTCCGACTGTGGCTTCGGCACCTTCGCCGGTTTCGGCGCAGTAGATCCTGAAATCGCTTGGGCGAAACTCGCGACGCTCAAGGAAGGCGCGCGATTGGCGCTATGACCCCCCTCATCCTGCTACCCGGAATGATGTGCGACGCGCGGATGTTCGGCCCGCAAATCGCGGCGTTATCCAACACTTACACGCTGCACTTGCCACCCATGACCAGGGCCGAAACAATGCAGGCGCTGGCCGCCGACATCCTCACTCACGCACCCCCCCGCTTCGCCCTTGCTGGCCTCAGCATGGGTGGCATCGTGGCGATGAACATCCTCGCGCAAGCCCCTGATCGGGTGACAAAAATCGCACTGATGGATACCAACCCACTGGCCGAGGCACCCGACATGCAGGCCGGTCGCAAACCGCAAGTCGCCCGCGTTCTGGCAGGCGGGCTTGACGCCGTCATGCGCGACGAAATGAAACCGCTTTACCTTGCAAACACCCCACAACGCACGGAAATCCTTGATCTTTGCATGGCCATGGCCCGCAGCCTTGGCCCAGATGTCTTCGCCCACCAATCCCGCGCATTGGCGTCGCGCCCTGATCAAACCGCAACTCTCGCCGCCTACAAAGGCCCGGCCCTGGTCCTGATGGGCGAGCACGATATTCTGTGCCCAAAGCCTCGGCATGATCTGATGCATGCCCTGATGCCGCAATCGCGCCTTGCGATCATTGCAGGCGCAGGGCATTTGCCAACGCTGGAGAAATCTGAAGCAACAACAGCGGAATTGCTCCGTTGGCTGGAGGAATGATGGACGCCAACCTATTGAAACTGCTGCAAAGCGTCGACACGCCGACGGTCTGCAACGCCATTGAGGTCGCGCAGGGCAGACGTGGCTTCAACGCTTTCACCCGTGGCACAATGCTGGCATCGGACCCCCGCCCGATGGTCGGCTACGCCGTTACCGCACAAATCGCGGCCCTCGCCCCACCCACCGAAGACGCCGCAACCATCCGTGCCCGCCGCATGGTCTATTACCGCGCGATGGCCGAAGGACCAAAGCCCTCTGTCGCGGTGGTCGAGGATCTGGATTATCCAGATTGCATAGGGGCTTACTGGGGCGAGGTAAACACCGCCATCCACAAGGGGTTTGGCATGGCAGGCGCGCTAACCAACGGGGTCATGCGCGATCTCGGCGACATGGCCCCCGGTTTTCCAGTGGTGGCGGGCAGCATCGGCCCCAGCCACGGCTTCGTGCATGTCCGCAGTGTTAACGCGCCCGTCACCATTCACGGGCTAAAGATAAACTCCGGTGATCTGATCCACGCCGACCGTCACGGCGCGGTGGTGGTGCCGCCCGAAGTAATCCCGCAGCTTGCCGCAGCAATCGCGAAAATGCAGGCAACCGAACAACTGATCCTCGCCCCCGCCCGCGCGGAAGGCTTTGATTTCAATGCGTTTGAGGTCGCATGGGCCGCATTCGAGGCGGCGCGGACGTGACAGACCCGACCCGCCTGTCCATCGCCGAAGCCGGAGCCGCCTTTCGCGCAGGCACTCTGACTGCAACGGAACTTGCAGAGGCGCAGTTAGCCCGGATAGCGGCGCTGAACCCGCGCATCCGCGCCTTCGTGGCTGTCACATCGGATCAGGCTTTGGCAGCAGCGGCACAGGCAGACGCTGATTTTACGGCAGGCATGGATCATGGCCCGATGCAAGGAATAGGCTTCGCGATCAAAGACTTGATCGACATGCAGGGTGTTCCCACGACCTGTGGATCATACCATCAGCCCAAGACCCTCGCCGCGCAGGACGCAGAAGTTGTCGCCCGCCTACGCGCCCAAGGGGCTGTTCCCTTGGGCAAGGTCGCCACTTATGAATACGCCCTCGTCGGCCCCAGTTTCGACGGCCCAAATCCAGCACCGGTGAACCCTTGGAACCCGGATCACATTACCGGCGGGTCGTCGTCGGGCTCGGCAGCGGCGGTCGCATCCGGCATGGTACGGGCGGCTATTGGCACCGATACCGGTGGGTCGATCCGCAGTCCGGCCTGCTATTGCGGTGTGGTGGGGCTGAAACCGACCTTCGATACCGTGCCGCGCGCCGGCGTTTTTCGGTTGTCGGCGGACCTTGACCATATCGGTGTTATTGCGGCGAGCGTTGCCGATGCGGCGGTGGTGTCCGAGGCGATGGGAGTATCCGCCACAGCGCAACTTGGGCAACCCGTCCGCGGCCTGCGGATCGGCTATGCGCGTGACTGGTTTGCCCGCGATCCAGCGACCGCGCCGGAGCTTCTGGTGGCGATGGATCAAGCAATGTCGGACCTAAGCCTTCAGGGGCTGGTCGTCGAGATGATCTTTCTCCCAGACTATGCAGAGGTTGAGGCGGTCGGGATCACTTTGCTGCAATATCAGGCCCTTGAAGTGCACAAGTCGGCGATGGCCAACGGGCTTTACGGCAAGCAGGCAGTGGAAACGCTATTGTCGGGCAAGCACATCACTCGATCAGAATTTGCGGCAGCACGCATCCAGGCGCAGCGATATCGTACAGAATTTGCCGCTGTCCTTGGTCGCTACGACGCGGTCACCACAGCAAACGTCCTATCGACCGCCCCGCCGTTCTCTGACTTTGCCGTCGATCGCGCCGTATGGACCGCGATGCGCACCCTGCCCTTCAACGTCACTGGTCATCCGGTACTTGCCGTGCCAATCGGGTTCCACATGGGCCTGCCGATGGGTATGCAACTGGTCGGATCGGACCATTCCGAAACAACGTTATGCCAGATAGGTAATGCGTATGAGCGTGCCACCGATCATTCGGCGTTGCATCCAAGCCTTTAGCGCGCCTGAATCCGGTCAAGCCGCAACTGCGCGGCGCGGCGATGGCCTTCCAGACCTTCGCTTGCACTTTGCCGCGCTGCCGGGGGGCCAACGGTAGCCACGCCGCGTTCATCAAGCCATTGATGCGTCGCGATTTTTACATAAGCCCCGACCCACAGCCCACCGGTATAGCGGCCCGCCGCCATGGTCGGAAGCGTGTGGTTGGTGCCTGAGCATTTGTCCGAATAGACCACACTTGCCAATTCGCCGATGAACAGCGAGCCATAGTTGCGCAGACGTTTCGCCATGGCGTGCGGGTCAGCAGTATGCACCTGCAAATGTTCCGAGGCGACGAAATCGGAATAGGCAATCATCGCATCCTCGCTGTCACAAATTGCAATCTCGCCCATGTCGCGCCATGCGGGGCCTGCCACATGGGCTGTTGATAACGTTGCAAGCTGCGCCTCGACCTCGGCCATTACCTTGGCGGCCACCCCTGCGTCGGTGGTGATCAGGCCCACCCTCGTTCGGACATCATGTTCGGCCTGCGCCAGCATGTCGGTGGCCAGCATTTCCGCATCGCCGGTGCTGTCGGCCAAGGTGTAAATCTCTGACGGGCCTGCGAGCTGGTCGATGCCGACGGGGCCAAAGACCTGCCGTTTAGCCTCGTTCACAAAGGCGTTGCCGGGGCCGACGATCTTGACGACCTGCGGCACAGTCTCCGTCCCGAAAGCCATTGCCGCAATCGCCTGAGCGCCGCCGATACGGAAAATCCGGTCGGCCCCGGCAAGATGGCAGCCCGCAATCATGGCGCGGTGGGCGTTTGGCGGCAGGCAGGCAATGACCTCATCCACGCCCGCCACTTTGGCGGGAACGATAGTCATGATAGGGGCGGATAGCAGGGGAAAACGGCCCCCGGGCACATAGCAGCCCACACGTTCAATCGGGATCACCCGGTGCCCCATGAAAACGCCCGGGCGTATTTCCACCTCCAAGGGCAGGATGGTGGCCAACTGCGCCTTGGCAAAAGCAGTGACATTGCTGATCGCAAATTCGGTGTCAGCGCGGGTCTGCGGGTCGAGTTCAGCCACGGCCGCCAGACGGTCGGCCATCGGCACTTCAAACATGTCGAGTTCAGACTTGTCAAACTTCACCGAATAGGCGCGCACCGCAGCGTCACCGTTCCGCCGCACATCGGCTAGCACCTTTGCAACCGTGTCCGCGATATGCGCCGTATCGACCGCGTTTTCACGGTTAGGGGCCTTCAACCAGCGAATGCCAGGAAAGGTAAATTGCATAGGCGGCTGGTTTTCCATGGCGTTTCCCCGGTTCAAGTAATCATATGCAGGCGCGCTTTTGCCAGAAGTAACACCGTTTTATGTGCAGGAGAAGCTTTTCTGCATACGTTTGCACAGCGCTGCAAAAACCTACAGCCCGTGCAGCCAGCGCGTGCGTTCGGCAAGATCCGGTGCGCCGAACGCGAGTGAGCCCATTACTACTGTCTCAGCCCCGGCGTTTCGTAACAAGGGAACCGTGGTGTCGCGGATACCTCCGTCTGCGGCAAGCACGATGCGTCGGCCTGTGGCGGCGATCATCTTCGCGGCCTCCCGCAGCCGAACGGTGGCGGTCGGATCAAGGCCCTGCCCTTTTACTCCAATCGCCGTCCCAAGCAACGTCAGCATCTCAAGTCGCGACAGCCAAGGTGCGGCTTGCACAACGGGCGTTTCCACCCGCAGCACCATTCCTGCCTTTAGCCCATGACTTGCAATCCGGTCCAAGGCCACGTCGGCCACGTTAGCGTTTTCGACATGCAGGCTGATCAAATCTGCCCCAGCTTCGGCAAACTGGTCGATTTGCGCCAACAGCACGGCGTCGGACACCATCAGATGCACGTGTATGGGCAGCGCCGTTAGATCGCGCAACCGTGCCACTAGGTCGGGGAAGAACAGCAGCGCCGGGGCGAAGTGACCGTCGGCCACGTCAACATGCAGAATATCGGCATATGGTGAGATGCGGGTCAGATCGTCTGCCAACCGGATCAAGTTGGCCGACCACATCGAGTATTCGGCCAACAGCCGCGTACGCGGCAGGTGTTCCATCCAGTCTTGTGCGGGGCGGGGCATGGCTTAAACCTCCTTAAGAAACTGGGACATTGCGACGGACAAGGCTGCCAGATGTGCGGCCTTGTCACGGAATTTCGGTGGCAAGTCGACGTGCCGGGCATCGGGGATCAGGGCGGCCAGCGCCTGCGCATGGGCTGTGGGGTGAATAGCGTCTTCTGCTGTGCCGCAAACCAGTGCGGGTTGGCGCAAGGATATCAGATCGGCAGTCGAAATGCCCGGACCATCGGCGGAAATGATCGATAGCAGGCGCGCCGTCGCCTGTTGCGGAATGCGGTCAAAAAAACCCATCAACGATTTCAGATTGTCGGGTGCGTCCGTTGCGAGCCGTTGCGCGGTTGGGCTGCAGCTAAACAAGGCGCGCGCTTCAGGCGCTGGCAGACGCGCCAGCAACGCACCGACTTCGGCATTCGGGGCCATATTCTCGGGGGCCGACATCGTTACCCACGCGGGGCGAACCAGCACCAATGCACGTACCAGGTCCGGACGAGTTACCGCCAACCGCGTGGCAATCGCAGCACCCATCGAAATGCCACACAACACGACTGGCGGGTCCATAGTTTCGATTAATGCGGCAACATCATCTGCGAAAACAGCAATCGAAACATCGCCCATGTCCGAGGCACCATGGCCACGACATTCGAGGCCCTGCCACTGCTGATCGCCAAGCCCTTGCATTGCTTCGGCAATCTGGTTGGCATCGCCACATAACCCATGTTGGAACACCAGCGACGGGCCACTTTTGCCCCCGCTATAGACCGCCAACCTTACACCATCGCGGATCAGCCAGCGTGTCGGTTTCATAGCCGCGCCAATGCCTGCGAAAGATAGGTCGCCACAGCCGGGGCTTCCGCTTCGGTCAATCCGTGGGTTACCAGATCACCCTCAAATCCGGCGCTCTTCAGACGGCTTAGGAAGTGAGGGAAGTCAACGACACCCTGCCCCGCCGTTACAAACCCTCCCGTCGGATCCCGGTCTTTGGCATGAGCCATAACGATCCGGTCGGCCAAAAGATCGACTGCACTCGAGATCATGTCGCGCTGCGTTTCCAGCGGGGCCACTTCGAACAGGTTCGCGGGGTCCAAAACGACAGCCAAGTTCGGGCTTTGCAGCGTGTCGATCAGGGTGCGGGCGCGGGGGGCGCTATCAACAACATTGGCCAGTTCCGGTTCGATCCCCAGAATTACACCCGAGCGTTCGGCCAACGTACAGGCCTTGGCCATTTCGCCAACCAAGTCGCGCCAAGCACTGGGAGACGCGTTATCAGGATGCCCGCGCCACTGGTCTTGCGTGTCACGGGTACCGGTGCAAAGCGTCACCATCGGTATGCCCATACCCGGCGCAGCCCGGATCAACACTGCCAAACGTCGCAACCCAATGTCGCGAACTGCTGGGTCGGGGTGGATCATGTTGTAGGTGCCGGACACCGCCGCAATCGAGACGCCTTTTGCGGCACTGGCGGCAGCTACGTCGGCGATTTGTTCGGGCGTCAGGGCGTCCGGCATTGCGGCAAGGCCAGAGCAAGCCATGTTGTACTGAACCGTCGCAAACCCAGCCACCCGGGCGGCATCCAGCACCGTAGCAGCGTCATTGCCCGCGAAGGTTTTAGCAAAAATCCCCAACCGCATCATAACGCGCCCGTCACATCAGCCAATCGCACCGGCTGGCCCGTACCCACAGATCGCGCAATTGCCACCATCGCCCGGACGGCAGCGATACCGTCTTCGAGATCGGCGCCTTCTTGCGGGGTACCGTTCAGGATGGTATCGGCAAATCCCTCCAGCTGGCGGCGGTAGAAATGACCGTCGGCACCCAGGACGCGGCTGGTGGTGCCATCGGCTTCGCGAAAGATATCGACTTCAGAGGTTTTGTAGTACCACGGGTTGTAGGTTTTCCCCAAGATCGAGCCTTGCTCGCCATAGATCTGAAAGCCCTCATGCCAATCCATTCGCACGGCGACGGTAAGGTCAAGATGACCAAGAACGCCATTGGCGAATTCGACATCAATGAACCAGCAGCGGATACCTGCCCGGTTCAGCAGCCGCGCATCGACTGCCAAAATGTCGCCCGCAAAGTAGCGGGCCGTGTCAACCAGATGGCTGCCGTGCGCCAGCATGTAGTACCGATCAAGGTCGGCCTTTGGGTTTTCGGACGGTTTGCGCGCCGCCTTTGACGTAACCATCAGGGGCTGCACGGCGTCAGTCATCGGGTATCGGTGAGTGCTGTCGCAGTACCACGCCTTCATTGCCACCATTTGGCCCATCGGCCCATCGATAAAAGCTTTTGCCGCCTGCAGCCCGGCATCAAAGCGCTTCATATGGCCAACTTGCAGCGTCTTGCCCGACGACTTTACCGCCGCCCGCAAACTTTCCGCATCTTCCACTGCCACAGCCAGCGGCTTTTCACACAGCACATGCTTGCCGGCCTGTAACGCGCGCAAGGCGGCCGCCACATGAAAGGCATCTGAGGTGGCGATGATCACTGCCTCCAGCGCCGGGTCGGCCAGCATTTTGTCGTAGTCATCATAGGACCGCGTCGGCGCATGAGTTGCAGCCATGCGGTCGCGCAGATCATCGGCGACATCGCAGATCGCGTATAGTTCGGCATTGCGCGCCTTAGTGCAGGCTTCGAAATGTGCAGCCTGGGCGATGGGGCCGCAGCCCAGCACACCCACACGCAGCAATCGGCTTTCCTTTGGCGGCATGGTTCTATCCTTTAGTCTTGAGGGCGGTCAGAAGGACGCTCAATTCGGCAAGCGATGAATTCCCCTCCATCGGCCCCAGTCGGGTTACCGCAAGAGCCCCGGCGGCATTCGCCCGCGCTAGGGCTTGGGGCATTGACTGCCCTGCGACCATCAACGTGACAAAAGTCGCGCAAAAACAATCGCCTGCTCCGGTGGGGTCAACCATGACCACCGAATGCGCATCTAAAGCATAGGTACCAGTTGCGTCTCGTCCGATGCAGCCGAGATCACCCCGCTTCAGCACCACTGCCCGGGCGGACGCTGCAAGCAATCGTGCTGACCAGTCGGCAAAAGCTTCACCGGGGAACAAAAGATCGGCGTCTGCGTCAGACGGCAGAACGTAACTGGCAAGCGCCATAATCTGACGCACCGCGGTCAGATAGCCGTGATCCGACATCAGTTCCGTTCGGATGTTGGGATCGATTGAAATCGCCACCGCGCGCTTATGCAGTCGTTCACACAGATCAACAGCACTGGCGCGCATCCCGGGATCGCCCAGCGTCGTGCCGGAAATGTGCAGGGCATTGATACCAGCCGCCAAGAACCCCGCCTCAATCTCGGCCAGGTCGGGCAGATGCGCCGCCGCCGAATGGGCAATGTTGAAGACAAAGTCCCGGCTGCCATCGCTGTTGTAGCTGACGAACGCCGTTCCCGTTGGCACACCCTCCACCACACCGATCAGGCCCGGATCGACGCCGTCTGCTGTCAGCCGCTGCAACAAGACGGTGCCGAAAGCATCATCCCCAACGGCCCCGGCAAAGACGGTGCGCCCCCCGAAGTCCGCCGCTATGCGCGCAGCCTGATCAATGAATATCCCCGGTGCGCCGCTGGGAAATGGCCCCTCGTAGGATGACGCCCGTAAGTTACGCCCATCTTTTTCGGAACAGACAAATTCAACCAGCAACTCACCGATAGACCCGATACAGACCCCGGACATGCCCCTAGCCGCCAACCATCATCTTTACCACTTCGTCATGAGTGGTGTCGGAAATCCGTCGCTCTCCTGCTTGCACGCCACGGCGCAGCACCACGATCCGGTCGGCCACTGCAAAGATGTCTTGCAGATTGTGCGAGATGAAAATGACGCCCCTGCCCTGTGCCTTTAGCTGATGGATCAGCGAGATCACTTTGCGTTGTTCCGGAACACCCAAAGCTGCTGTTGGTTCGTCCATGATCAGGATTTGCGCGTCCCAATAGACGGCACGACCGATCGCCACCGCTTGCCGCTGGCCGCCCGAAAAGTTGGATACCGGCGCGTCAAGGCGGCTAACGTGGAAGTCCAGCAGCGCCATGGTGGATTTCGCGGCCTCCGCCATTTTGGCGCGGTCCAGAACTGGCAGAATGCCGAAGGCCCGGCGCATCGGCTCGCGTCCAAGAAAGATGTTCGCACCGATGGTCAGGTTATCGGCCAGCGCCAAATCCTGATAGATCGTCTCTATCCCCTTGTCGCGCGCCTCTTGTGGCGAGGAAAAGGTGACGGGAGTACCTTTCAGGAGTATCTCGCCGGATGACGGTTGATAGACCCCCGAAATTGCCTTGATCAGCGTCGTCTTGCCGGCACCATTGTCACCTGCAAGAGCCACGACCTCGCCCGCGCGGACCATCATCGACAGGTCATTCAAAGCCTGCACCGGGCCAAAATTCTTCGAAAGGTTGCGAACCTCTAGCAGTGGCTCGCCAACTCGGATGGGTTTGGATGGCATCTCATTCACTTTGACGCCCCCCCGAAAACCGCCGCTGAGCCTGATCAATCAGCACTGAGATGATGATCACGACACCGACGCTGATGAACTGCCAGAATGGGGCGACGTTGATGAACACGAGTCCGTATTGGATGACCGCGATGACCAGCGCCCCGGCTACTGTGCCCAGAATTGTGCCCGATCCGCCAAAAAGGCTGGCACCGCCGATCACCACGGCGGCGACGGAATCCAACAACAGCGGCTCGCCGGCTTGGGCTGCACCGGCACTGAACCGGGCGGCGTAAAGCAAGCCCGCAAGACCCGCGCATGCGCCCGAAAGGATATACAGTCGCAGCAGGTGCCATTTGATGTCGATCCCCGCCCGGCGGGCGGCCTGCGCACTGGCACCGATCGCATAATTGTGCTGCCCAAACCGAGTCTGGCTTAGCAGGTAATGCATGATCAGCACAAAAACCGCAGTGACCATGATGATGTAGGGAACACCGTACAACCTGCCATTACCCAAGGCCGCAAAAACTTCGTTCTTCACTGGAACTGTGGTGCCGCCGGCCAGCAGGAACGCGACGCCGCGCGCCACCCCAAACATCCCCAACGTTCCGATGAAAGGCGGCACCTTGAGCAATGCCACCAACATGCCGTTCACCAGCCCCGGCAGCGCTGCAACCAGTACGGCGACCATACCGCCAAACAGCACCGCCAGCCCAAAGCCGAGGCCCGGCGTGGCCCAGTTGATCACATGCGCCGCAACGACCGCCGCCAGGCCCATGATAAAGCCCATCGACAGATCAATACCGCCCGAGATGATCACAAAGGTCTGACCGGTCGCCAACAGCAGCGGTGCCACCGCAAATACGGCGATGGATTGGATGTTGAACGGGTTGAACAGGAATGTGCCGCCAAAACTGATCCGCGACCACGCCTCGAAACCCAAGATAAGAAAGGCCAGAAACAGCCACGCCCGCAGATCGGCAATGCGCTGCAATGCCGTACGTGCCTTGTCTGCGTGGTCGGCCTGTGGGGCTACATGCTGTGCAGACGTCGGAGGCGCAGGTGGTCGTGTCATGATATGTCTATCCCGAGCCGATGCCAATAGGATGGTTGGCACAAAAGATGGCGGCCCGGTGTTGGGCCGCCACCTGTTTTTCCGACTGGATGGCGGGCAGTCGTCCGCCCCCTAACGCAATTCTATTCAGAATAGACGTATTTCGCGATATCGGGATTGTCGATATTGGCCTTATCCATAATCGTGAAACCTGTGCCGATGCTTACCGGAATCGAATTTCCGGTCAGGTGCGCGTAAGCCGAAACCACGCCGTAATAACCGATCTCGGCCGGGTGCTGCGCAATCGCTACGTCCACGAGGCCCGTCTTGAGGTTATCTACGATGGAACCGGGCGCATCAAAGGCAACGACCTTGATCGTTCCAGTCTGACCCGCCTGCTGCACACCGTTCGCTGCACCGAGCGCCGAGAAAAGATTGGCGCCGAACACACCCTTCAAGTCAGCGTCACGTGCGAACACGCCTTGCAGTTGCGAGGCCGCCTTGTTGGCGTCATTTTCGTTAAACTGGGTTTCAAGCACGGTGACGTTCGGGAAATTCTCGGCCATTTCGGCTTTGAACCCTTCTTCGCGCTGGTCGGTGGTGGAAATACCTGGCTTCACGTTCGACACGAACACCTTGCCCTCGCCGCCAATCGCCGCTGCCAGCGCGCGGGCTGCCATCCGGCCACCCAAAACGTTGTCGGACGCGATATAGGCCAGCGGGAAGTCGGCGTCACCTGCCCCAGTCTGATAAATGCCTGATCCGACAAAGGTATCCACCGTGATAACCGGAATGCCCGCATCATGCGCTTTGCGCAGCGGTTCAATTAACTGGGTGGTATCGGTCGGCGCGATCAAGATCGCGTCCGGCGCACGTGCAATCACGGCGTCCAACACTGGCACCTGAGTTACCGGGTTAAAGTCCGGGGCACCCTGAAATACAAGTTCGACACCCAATGCATCAGCTGCGGCTTGTGCGCCCTTTTGCATTGTGATGTAGAACGCGTCTGTGGTGAGACCAGGAACCAAGGCGATGGTGAATTCCTTGTCTTGGGCGATTGCGGTGGTTGCGATCGAAAGGCCAAGCGCCAATGCAGAAGCGGCGCCTAGAAAGCTACGACGTTTCATCCGTTATTCCTCCCTGAATACCCGTTGGTGCAGCCCCTTCTGGGCAGCGCGGGCAGATGTTTCGCTGAATGCGAGTGCTTCTAGTGAGGTCGATAACACGTCGTGGCCGACGTTCCGTCAAGAGAAATTATTTGCTGCAAGTATTTTCTTGTCGAAGAATCGTCACACCTGTTTGGCTAACGCATCCAATACAGCCTCGGCGGTACGGGTGTCGGTGATCAGTGCCGTCACCAGCTTGGCCCGAGCTGCGCCGATAATTGACGGTGTTTTCGCCTCGCCTATAGCGATGCCGATAACTAGATTTGTAGCGCGTAGCTGCTGGCAAGTGACGGCAATCATTCGCCCTTCGCCAGCCCAGTCGATCACTTTCCCGTCACGGTCAAAATAGTGCCGAACCACGTCGCCTGCAGCATCAGCCAGATCGGGATCAGAATGTGCAGGGGCACCGTTCGTTGGGCGGTCCAGACCGTAGGGTAGGCCGATGCCAACCACCGCAGCATCTATGCGACCCCACAGGGCAACAGACTCTTGCACCGACGAATCAGCCAAGAAGAAATCTAATGCCTCGGCAGCGGGAAGGTAGGGCGCGTGGATGAAATGCGGCACGCCACCCGTTGCCTCAGCTGCGCGGCGGGACAGCTCGTTGCTCTGGAAATGTTGGGCGTGCTGTTGCATCCCGCCAGTCGAGGGCACGACTTTGACACCGGGCAATTGCGGCAGCCCTGCCTCGATGACCGCAGAAATCGTGCGCCCCCAGCCAATCATGAGGACAGAGCCCTTGTGTAAACCGGCTGCCAGCAGCATCCGCGACAGCGGCACCGCCAGCGCGGGCAACACTCCGCTTTGCGGCGCATCCACCACCACAACCTGCGCAAGCCCAAGTTTCTGCCTTAGTTGAGCGCCCAGTTCATCGGGGGCAAAGATATCCCGCACCTCAATGCGCACAATGCCCTCGATGCGCGCCCGCTGCAAAAGTCGCGAAATGGTGGCCGTCGAAAACCCGAGCTGCTTGGCAATCTGGACCTGGCTCATCTCGCCTTCGTAATGCAGTTTGGCCACGGTATGCAGGATGGCGCGGCTTTCACCGATGACGGTTCCGCCAAGTGCTTCGCCGGGTGTTTCACTGGAAATTGACAGGTTGCAATTCCTTTCAGCAAGGTGTTACAAGATTTCGTTGCCTGTTGCTTATCTCGTAATAACTGCTTTCAGGCAACTGGCAAGTCTGCGTGCCCGCCCGAACCACCCAAATAAATGGAGATTTTCCGATGGCAGCCATGACCACCGCCGAACGCCGCGGCTATCAACAAATCTGCGGCGACAATAGCGCGATGATGGTCATTGCTTGCGATCAACGTGGCGGCATGCGGACGCTTTTGGCAGCAACTGCCGAAGAGCAGGCCAAGATCAGCAACGATGTGCTGGGGCTTACAAAGATGGACATCGCCGCTTACCTGGCACGCCATGCTGGCTGTGTACTTGTGGACCCGATTTGCGCAGTGCCGGGCCTTGTGGATGAGGGCGTGCTTCATCGCTCGACCGGGCTATTGATTGGATTGGACGCATCGGGCTTTGACACGACGCCCGAGGGCTACCGGATTTCCAACATGGTTGACGGGATTGATGCCCGCCGCGTGCGCGAACTTGGCGGTACTGGCGCCAAGATCATGATTTACCTGCGGTCTGACGTTCCAGCAGCGAACACAACCAACATCGCAACCTTGCGCCGTGTGATCACTGATTTCGCTAACGAGGATTTGCTGCTGGTGGTCGAATTCCTGACCTATGCCCTGCCCGGCGAAACCCCAGAGGTCTATGCCGCAAAGATACCGTCACTGATCGAAGGCGGATCGAAGCTTTGCCTCGACGCAGGCTCCAAAGTACTGAAAATCCCGTATCCGGGTACGCCAGAAGCCTGTGCCAACATTACCGCGATGTGCGGCGATGTGCCTTGGGCGGTGCTGTCAGCGGGGGTTGATCACGCGACGTTTCTTGGACAGGTTGAAACCTCGATGGCCGAGGGGGCCTCGGGTGTGATCGCCGGTCGTTCCTTGTGGAAGGACTGTATTTCGTTGGACCGAAGTGTAACAAAGCAGAGGTTGGAAACCATTGCCGTGCCGCGCCTGCGCGAGATTCAGGCGGTTATCGCCCGGCATTTCAAAGGGTAGGCCCATGGCCTGTGCTATCGGCATCGACATTGGTGGCACACGCCTGCGCGCGGCACGCGTAAGGGACGGTGTAATCGAGGCGCGCGCAGCCGCCGACAGCTCGCGCGATCCGCAAGTTGTGCTGACCAGTTGCCTTGAACTGGTTGCGCAGGTGATGGCCAAGGATGTAACGGCCCTAGGTATTGGTGTTCCGGGTCAAGTCGTCGGCGCAACCCGGCGCGTGCTTTCGGGCGGCTACGTCGATCTGTCGGGCTTTGACTTCGTAGCCGAGGTTGAGGCCGCCACCGGGCTGACAGTCACCATCGAAAACGATGCCACCATGGCACTGCACGGCGAGGCGACGCACGGCGTTGCGCGCGGGCTTCAAAGTGTGGTGATGCTGACCATCGGCACCGGCATTGGCGGCGCAATTCTAGACTGCGGCCGGGTTCTGCGGGGGCGTGGCTCAGCAGGCCAGTTGGGGCATATTTGCATTGATGCGAATGGGCGCACCTGTGTTTGTGGTCGTATCGGTTGCGTTGAAACGGTTAGCTCCGGCACCGCGTTTGGCATGCATCTGGCCGAGGCTGACCTGCCCACCAGCACCCGCGCCGAAGACCTGCTTGCAAGCAGTGATCCGAAGGCCCGCGCAGTCATCCACGCTTGGGCCAGCCCGTTGCGGGCAGCAATTGATACGCTGATTGCCACCTGCAATCCCGATTGCGTGGTTGTCGGGGGAGGCGCTGGCCCGGCGGCAATAGCTGCGCTTGCCACGCTGCCCGAGCGCAGATCATGGTTCGCGGCCCCCGTGCTTGTGGCTGAACTTGGGGACGATGCGGGCGTTATTGGTGCCGCCACTGCCGCCGTTAATTCCAAAGGACGCAAGCGCGCCGTGCTGGTCAACGGCGTTCCGGCTTCTGGCAAATCAGCTGTTGCGCGTGCGATTTCTGATGCCACCGGCTGGCCTATCCTTGCTTTGGACACGATCAAGAACCCGTTCCTGTCAGTTCTGCCTCCCGGCGACAGACTGTTCAACCGCACACTTGGCCGTGCCAGTTATGCCGCAATTTTCGACTTGATCGCCGATGCTCCGACCGGGTCCAACTTCGTGATTGACGCCTGGTTCGGCTTTCAGCCGCTGGAGACGCTGACAGATGGTCTAGCCCGGGCCGGACTTACCGATCTGGCCGAAGTCTGGTGTCATGCTCCTCCCGAAACCATCGGTGCGCGCTATGGCACGCGGTTGGACAAACGCCCCGCTGGCCATCCCGGTGCGGATTATGTCCCAGAGTTGATCGCGCTGGCGGGTCGCGCAGCACCTACCGGCCTTGCACCACGTTTTGATGTGGATACCACTCTGCCGCTGGATTTGTCGGCGCTTAAAGGGTGGCTGCAGCGTCTTTAGTTGGCTTCGTCGGAAACACTTCTTGAAGTTGGATGAACAGCTGCGGTCCCGTTTGATCAGGCCGCAACAATTCGCCTTTTTTTGCTTGGCCAACGCTAACGCTCGTTGCTGCCCCGGTGCCCGATTGCCACCAACAACAAGAAGTCAAAAAAGCCCCAACGTTCTCGCCCCGTCATTGCATCACCCAAAGGCTTTGTGGCGGCAGGTTGATCTCGATTGTCTGCCCGGCCGCAATGCCCTCAGCCAGATCAGGGCTAACCACAGCCTCAAATTCGGTTTCGTTGACCCGTAGTTTCAACCGCGTTTGCGTGCCCAGATAAACGCGATCAATAGCGTTCGCGGTAAGGCTGTTAACTGCTGCTGCGCCGAGGCGGATTGCTTCGGGCCGAATGGTAAGGATGCCCATGCCCTCTGGGGCACCGTCAGGCAAAATCAATGGCCCGACGGACGACTGAAACACCGCACCATCCGACTGCCCATGCACAAAATTCTGTCCGCCAAAGAACCGTGCGACAGCCTCGCTGGCCGGGCGTTTGTAGAGGTGATCGGCAGGGTCGTATTGGCATAGCCGACCCTCAAGGATTAGCGCGACGCGATCAGCCAGCACAACAGCCTCTTCTCGGTCATGCGTGACAAAAATCGTCGTGATACCCAATTTCATTTGCAGCCCGCGGATCAGATCTCGCATTTCCAACCGCAAATTGGCGTCAAGGTTTGACAGCGGCTCATCCAGCAGCAGAACACGCGGCCGCACGATCAGCGCACGGGCCAGTGCCACGCGCTGTTGCTGCCCCCCGGACAGTTCGGATGGTTTGCGGTTGCCGATATCTGGCAATTTCACCAACGACAGCATTTCAGCCACTCTGTCAGCGATCTGCGTCTTTGCCACTTTTCGCATGCGTAGGCCAAAGCCGATGTTTTCTGCCACCGTCATGTAAGGAAACAGAAGATGGTTCTGGAACACCATCACAGCACCCCGATCTTCGGGCTTGTCGCGCAGGATGGAACGGCCATCAAATGTCACGCCGCCCGAGGTTGGCTGCAGCAGACCCGCGATCATTTTCATTGCCGTTGTCTTGCCGCAGCCTGAAGGCCCCAATAGTGCTGTAAGCTCGCCACTAGGAATTTCCAGCGACAGATTATCAAGCGAAGGCGTCAACGTGCCGGGAAAGGTCTTCGAAAGGTTGGTGATGGAGACATGCGTCATACTCGGCCAAACCCGGCTATCGCACCGCTTCTTCCGGACAGATGCCGTGCAGTCAGGACCAAGATCAATATCCCTGGAAAGATGTAAATCATGGCAATCGCACCAGCGATGTCATTGCGTCCCGAAGACACAAAGTTGAACAGCAGCAAAGGCAGCGTTACGACGCGGCCACCACCGATCAGCAACGTCGACACATACTGGCTCCATGATACCAGAAAGGCGAAAAGGCCACCGACGATGATACCGGGCAAGATCGCCGGTAGCGTTACATACCAACATGCCTTCATCGCGGACGCGCCAAGGCTGCGTGCCTGTTGTTCGTAGGCCAGATCGTAATTGGCAAAGACGCCTGCCATAACCAGTGTCATATAGGGCAGCGTGGGGATAAGATGCACCATGACAACGCCTGTGATGGTGTTGGTCAGCCCCAGCCCGATAAAGACGGAATGGATTCCGAGCGCCACGGCGATACCTGGCACAATAATGGGCGCGAGGATCATCATTTCGACCAGCCCCTTACCCCGGAACTTGTACAAGCCAAGCGCCCGCCCCGCGGGCACTCCCATCAGGATCGAAAGCGCCGTGGAGCAAAGTGCAATCCAAATGGTTAGCCACAAACTGTCGATAACGCCCGAGGTGTCTGACAGCGTGTAGTGCCACGCCCGAAGCGTCCATTCCTGCGGCAGCAGTGACGGAAATCGCCACCCTCGGGCGAACGACCATATGGCCAGCGGCACCAGCGGCAAAACGAGCCAGACGATTAACACCAGACCCGAAATCAGACGGATCGAACGAATGGCAAGAAGATCGCGGTGCATCGCCCTACCCTCTGCCAGCGCGCCGCGTGGCACGCAGATAGATGGCAATCATCGCGGCGGACATAAGTGCAATCACAACAGCCATGGCCATAGCCACAGGTCGCGCGGCAAGATCGACATCCGTGTAGCTGCGATAGGCCAGTACCGGCAGCGTGGCGGGATAGTTTGCCCCAAGAACGGCAGGAATCTCATAGGCACCAAAGGTAAATGCAAACACCATCACGCTAGCCGACAGCACTCCTGGAAAGATCATCGGCAGCAGTACATGACGAAACGCCTGCCACCGGCTTGCCCCCAACGTTCGTGCAACGGCCTCGAAATCTTCGCCGATTGACTGCATATTAGCCAACACGATAACCCCGATGAACGGCACCTCTTTCCACACATATTGCAGAATGATCCCAATGGCATAGGGATCGAACACCAATATCGGAAACTCGCCTGGTCGGGCGATAAGCCCCAGTTCAGCAGCCAGCCGCGCAAAGCTGCCCGACTGCGAGAACAGATATAGAATACCAATTGCACCCACCACGTGCGGCACCGTCAGATTCAGTTGAAACAGAAAGCTGATCACCCCGCGCCCAACAAAGCTTCGTCGCAAAAGTAAAGCAGCAGCAATTGCCATCGCGGCGGAAATTGCTGTCGAAGTGAAAGCGATATGAAAGCTTAGCAAAAATGACCAATAGAATTCGGGGTGGGTAAAGACGGCGACATAGGCATCAAGATTGGGCCAGGTCAGCCCGATTACCGGCATGTAGTTGAACGACCGTATGACCCCGTTTGCCAACCCGCCAAAGAACAAGATGCCAATGACGGCCATCGTCGGCAGCAGAAGCAGAATGATCTTCGTACGATCCGACATGACGGTTCGCCGCCTCCCTGACCCGATCCCCAGCGATTATAGTTGGCACTGACGTTGTTGCGCCATGAGCGATCGCTCCCGACTATCTGGCAACGTTCGCAATCCATCCCTGCTCTATCGCCGAAATCCATTCGGCTTGAAGTTCGGGCAGCGCATTCCGGGCCAGTTCAGCATTAGATACCACTGACGGATGGCGTTCTAAGGTATTGAATGTGGCCTGAATTTCGGCGCCCGTGCGGTCCATCTCGATGCCGGGGCTGGTGCCCCAGACGTCGGGACGCACCTTTTTCAACTGCGCCTCAGCCGACAGCAGCAGGTTTTGCAGAACCAATGCCGCCGCCTTGTTTGGCGAATTGAACGGAATGATGGTGTAATTCGTGTTGCCAATAGTTCCGTCCGTCAGCCCGTAGGACATTACCGTTTCGGGATATGTCCCTGCCTGCACCGCCAACCCGAATTGCGACGGCTCATAGTTGAAAGTCAGGGCAACTTCGCCATTGGCAAACAACTCGTTCAGCTGATTGATTGAATTGGGGTAAGTCGCACCTTCACGCCAGAGAAATGGTTCAATGTCGTTCAGGATCGCCCAAGTTTTGGCAGCAACTTCATCGAACTTTGCTTGGTCGAAATCGCCCAACAGAGTGTCGGTGCCACCCGCTGCATAGTAAAATACGTGGCGCACGAACACGGCACCGTTGAAATCAGGCGGCGCAGGATAGGTGAATTGACCGGGATTCGCCTTGATCCACTCGATCAGTTCGGCAATCGACTTGGGTGGGTTTGCCAGTCTTGCGCTGTCATAGGCAAACGCGAATTGTGCCCTGCTCCACGGCATCTCGCAACCATCGACAGGCACGCCAAAATCGTTCGCGATGGCTGGGTTACCCCAGTTGATCAACATGTTGTTCGGCAACGTTTCAGCATAGCCGCACCACGCGAGGCCGCCCTGTTTCATGGTGCGAAAATTTTCGCCGTTGATCCAGATCATATCCACCGATCCGGCATCCAGTACACCGGATTCTTTTTCACCCAGAACAATATTAACCGCCTCTGCCGTATCAGTCAGGCCAATGCGGTTTAGCGTGATGCCATAATCGTCGTTCAGAATGCCGCCAATGTAATCGGACACATATTGGTTGATGTTGTCGGCACCACCCCACAGAAACCAGTTAACTTCGCCCCCGCGCGCCAGTTCGACGATGCTTTCCCAATCCTTGCCAATCAAAGCGTTGCCGTCCGCGGTATCAGAGAACGCCATCGGTGCAGACAAAAGCGTTGTCGTTAGGGTCACGAGCTTTGTGAATGATTTCATTCCGTACTCTCTTGGAAACAGGATCAACGTCTAAGTGGCACGCAACCTTCATCGGGTCAGCCGCCAGTGTTCGAATATTCTGCAAACACGGAAAATACTATCGCCATCCACGCATTGTCAGCGTTAGATGATCACAAAATGGTTGGTTGCGTTTTAGTCATAGCATGTTGGATCTCGGAGCACCGCTGTCGGTGATCTTTTGTTAAGGCATCTTACTCCGCCGGCTGCCCGCGTTTTGCGCCCGAAACGATGGCGCTGTCCTTAGGCTTGCGGCGAAGCCAACTGCGACGTTTGGCGCGCTGGCCATCACCGCGCGTCACCAGCATCAGCATCGACGGAGTTACAAGCAGCGTCAGAATGGTGGCAAACGCCAGTCCGAACACAATCGCGCTGGACAGCGAAATCCACCACTGCGTCGACGGCGCGCCAAATGTCGTCTCATGATTCAACAGCTCCAGATTCAGGCCAAACGCAATCGGCAACACGCCAAAAATCGCCGTAAGTGCAGTTAGCACAACCGGGCGAGCCCGTTCGCGGCATGTCTCAAGGATGGCGTCGATCTTGGCCATGCCTTCGTCACGCAACTGATCATAAGTGGCGATCAGCACGATGTTGTTGTTCACCACAACACCAGCCAGCGCGATAACCCCGATGCCGGACATTACGATGCCAAACGGTTGCCCCATGATCATCAGACCAAGGAACACGCCGATGGTTGACATGATGACGGCCGACAGAACCAGACCAACAGAGATAAACTTGTTGAATTGCGCCAGCAGCACTACAAAAATCAGGAAAATCGCCGCACCAAAAGCTTTCGACAGAAACGCCCCCGCCTCGGCCTGCTCCTGATCCTCGCCGACCATCGTCCACCGGATGCCGCTGTCGGTAAAACCTTCTGTCGTAAACGTTTGGTCAAGCATAGCGGTCACGGTATCGCGCACCTGCTGGGCCTGTACACCTTCGCGGATACCCGCCTGCACAGTGACAGTGCGCGCGCCGTCGATTCGCGTCAGCGTGCCGGTGGTCGGTGCAGCCACACGGGTCACGAAGTTGGAGATTGGCACGGGGCCAAGTTCAGTTTCAATCCGGAGCTGATCCAACGCTGAAATCGTCCGCTGATCTGGCGGCAGGCGCAATACGATGTCCACCGCGTCATCAGATCCGGCGGGCCGGAAATCAGACAGCTTCAAGCCCGACGTGACAAGCTGCACCACCGCTCCCACCGCGCCGGGCGATGCCCCGTAACGTGACGCTTCGCCACGATCGACTTGCAATTCCCAATCGACACCGGGCAGTGGCAAGCCAGCGTCAATATCGGTCACATCCGTTATGCTAGCCAATTTTTCGCTAACAACGCGGGCCGCATCGTTCAATCCGGAGGGATCGTCCGCCGACATCCGTATCTGAATGGCCTTGCCGGTCGGCGGCCCCGCCTCTGGCACAGACACCTCGATATCCGCACCCGGAATGCCCCCCATCGCAACCCGCAAATCGGCAAGGATGGCGTTGGCATTCTTGCGTTCGCGCCAATCGACAAACTCATACTGGATAGTGCCGATCACGTCCGCCGCAGTGTCGTTGCCTGCACCACCACCCGACCCGACGCGAGTATAAATCGTCTCCAGCCCGGGCCAACCCAGAAGGCGTTCTTCGGCTTGCCGTACGAGGGCATCTTTTTCATCGATCGACAAATTGCCGCGTGCTTTGACATAAAGTTGGCCATAATCAGGCTCGACATTTGGAAAGAACTCCACACCCTTACCAATCTGCGAATAGGTGTACGGCACTGCCACAAGCGTACCGAGAGCAAGGAAAAGCACGATCACCGGGTGCCGGATCGCCTTGCCAACCAACCACATATAGCCACCATCTTTGTGCACCGGCGGGGTCTTGAATGGCTTCGCGATAATCGCGCCAAGCGTCGGCACAAAAATCAGGGCATACAGCATTGAGGCCGACAATGTGGCGATCAGCGTAATCGGCATGTATTTCATGAATTCGCCGACGATCCCTGGCCAGAACAGCAGCGGCGAAAACGCCGCAATCCGCGTCATCGTCGACGCAATCACCGGACCTGCCATCCGGTGCGAGGCTTCGGCGAAGGCTTGCCTTTTCTCCATCCCCTCGCCGATCCGCCGTTCGGCATACTCGGTGACGATGATGGCATCGTCGACCAACATACCAACCGCCAAAATCAGGCTGAACAGCACCACCAGATTTACTGTAAGGCCCGCCATTTGCAGCCCCAGGATACCCATCAGGAACGACGCTGGAATAGCTAAACCGATCAAGATCGAAGACCGCACCGACAGCGAATAAAGGATGATGATGAAGACCAGAATCACCGCCGTCAGAACCGAGTTCTGCAGATCACTTAGCAACTGGCGGATGGTGGTCGATTTGTCCTGGCTGAACGACACCACCACGCCGTCGGGGATCTGCTTTTGCAGCACCTCGGTCACCACCTTCACCTGATCCACCGTTTCGATCAGATTTGCGCCAATCCGCTTTGACACTTCGATTGCTACGGCGGGCTTGCCATTAAGCCGCGTCACCGACTCGGGGTCTTTCAGTGTTGGTCTTATTTCAGCCAGATCGCGTGTGCGCACGACCGCACTGCCGTTAGCGACAATCGGCAGATCGGCCAAATCCTCGATCGTCTCGATAAGTGACGGCACCTTGATGGCATAGCGGCCTTCGCTACCCTCCATCGAGCCTGCCGCAATCAGCCGGTTGTTGGCGTTAAATCCCGCAATCATCGTATCGGGGCGCAGGCCGTACGACGACAGTTTGGCAGGATCAATCACGATCTCGACCAGATCATCGCGCACGCCCCGCAAATCAGCATCCAAGACGCCAGGGATTTCTTCGATCCGGTCGCGCAACTCCTTCGCAGTGGCGTTCAACACACGCTCTGGCACTTCACCCGACAGGGTGACCACCAGAACCGGGAATTCGGAAATGTTGACCTCGTTAACCGACGGCTCGTCGACGCCCTCGGGCAGTTCGCGGCGCGCATCGTCAACTTTGTTGCGCACATCATCCAGCGCCTTGTCCAGATCGGCCCCGGCCATGAATTCGACCACCACGTTGCCACCGCCCTGATAGGCAGTCGCCGTCATCTGTTTTATACCTTGAATGGATTTCAGCGCAGTTTCCATCGGCCGCAGCAACAGACGCTCGCTGTCTTCCGGCGAAATGCCTTCATAACTCATGCTGACGTAAATGATCGGAATCTGAATATCAGGCTCGGCCTCTTTCGGGATGGAAATGTAGGCCAGCGTGCCAGACAACATCAAAAACAGCAGCACCGAAATGGTCAGACGGGCATTGCGAATGGCAAGTTCGACCAGCTTCATTTCAGCGCCTTTGCAGCATCAGCAAGCGAAATTTCGGTAACGGTCACTTCTTCGCCGTTGCGGACAAGATCTTGCCCAGCCACAACAATCCTGACGCCGTCAGGTACACCGGTGACGATCATCCCGTTCTGACCATCATCAATCAACGTTACCGGCGCAAACTGTGCGATGTTGTCGGGGCCGACCACGCGCAGCCCAATCATGCCGTCATCCGATATCGTGATTACCGAACGTGGCACAGTCACGGCTTTCACTGCTTCTGCGAAAACCCGCACTTCGGCAGTCATCCCTGCACCGATCTTGCGGTCTTTGTTTGGCAAAGCGACCTCGACCACAAACGTGCGCGTTCCAACAGATGCCTGCTTGGCCACATGGCGGATGGTGCCGATCATCTCAGCGCCGTCAACGAGCCGGACGCGCGCCTCACCACCCATTTTCACAAAGGCAACATCGCGTTCACTGACCTCTGCCTTTACGACAATCGGGTCGAGCGACAGGATTGTGGCAATTGGTGCGCCGGTCTGAACCCATTCGCCCAGTTCCACCTCAACGTTATCAACGATGCCACTGAATGGTGCTTTCAAAAGCAACCTGTCCTCCGCGGACTGTGCCTGTTGCAGTGCAGCATCTGCGGCAGCTTTGGCTGACCGGCGGGTGGTTAGTTCAAGCTCTGCAAGGCTGCCCCGAGCAAACAGTTTCTCGCCAACAGCCAGCTCCTGTGTGGCTTGCACAAGCGAAGCCGTCGCCGTGGCAACTGCTGCCGCAACATCGGCCCCAACAAGCTTTAGCACCAGAGTGTCGGCCGCAATTTCATCGCCCTGCGATACGCCAAGCAATTCAACAATGCCATCAGAACGGGCGGCCAGAACCGCGCTTTTGTCAGCCTCGGTTGCCCCGGAAATCCGGATTTCGCGGGCATGATCGGAAAAAACCGGAACCACGGCGGCGACCGTGCGCAACGGTTCCGGGGCTGCGATAGTTTCTGCCGGTTCCGCGCCCTCACCGGCTGCGGACTCGCCCGCCTCCGCCTCTTGGCTGCCGACTGACGAAAATTCGCCCGTAGCAACCCAAGCGCCAGCAGCGATCAAAACGACGATGGCCGCAATGCGATGGGCCGTGAAGAAAGACGACATGAAACTCAATCCTGACTGAACCGCCACGAGGCGCGCGGCAAAGATCGTTTGGCCATGAATGCGTTGGCACAAACCGCGCTAATAAGATTGGTTCCTTTGCGGCAAAGGTCAATGTGCAATGTTCAGGTTTTGTTGCTTTTCCCGCGATGCGATAAGCAAAGCAATTCCCACAGCAATATTCCAGACGCGCCATGTACGATTGGTCGAGGTTACAGCTTGACGTATTTGGAACGCTCCAATAATAATAGGAACGATCCAAAACCCGAGTATAGTGGGGCGAACATGGCAGGCAAGGTTGTTTCCGCGGCAGTTGCAGCATCCCAAATTCGCGATGGCGCGGTCATCAGCATATCATCATCTTCCGCCCTTGGCTGCCCGGATCTTGTGCTGAAGGCAATCGGCGCACGGTTTCGCGCCAGCGAGCATCCGCGTGCCGTCACAGCGATCAGCCCGATTGCTGCCGGCGATATGTACGGCGTCAAAGGCATTGATCATCTGGCGCAAGACGGCCTGCTGGCGCGGATTATTGCCGGTTCGTACCCATCTGGACCATCAGGCCTGCCGATGCCTGATATCTGGCGACTGATCGTCGACAACCGGGTGGAGGCGTACAACGTGCCGTCAGGTATTCTGTTCGATATGCATCGGGATGTGGCGGCGCGTAGACCCGGCGTTTTGACCAAAGTCGGGCTGGAAACATTCGTTGATCCAATCCGCGAAGGCTGCGCGATGAACGCTGCCGCTGCGGCCAAGCCGATCGTCGCGCGGCATGAAATGGGCGGCGAGACATGGCTGCATTTCCCCAATATCGTACCCGAAGTCTGCATTCTGCGCGCTACAACGGCAGATGAACGCGGCAATCTGACCTACGAACACGAGGGTGCCTATCTCGGCGGTCTTGATCAGGCCATCGCCGTGCGCAACCATGGCGGGCTGGTGATCGCGCAGGTTAAACGGGTAACGGCGGCGGGTTCGCTTCGCCCACATGACGTGCGGGTTCCGGGGCATCTGGTTGATTTGATTGTGATTGATGCCGACCAAAAACAAACTACTGAAACCCCCTACGACCCCGCAATCTCGGGCGAGGTCATGCGGCCATGGAATAGCTTCAGCCATGCCGAACATGGCGTCGAAAAGGTGATAGCACGGCGGGCAGCGATGGAGCTTTCAAAGGGGCAGACCGCCAATCTCGGCTTTGGCATCTCGGCCTTAGTGCCGCGCGTGCTGTTGGAAGAAGGTCATGCGCAGTCGGTAACGTGGGCAATTGAACAGGGTGCCGTGGGCGGCATGCCATTGACCGGCTTCGCCTTTGGCTGTGCGTCCAATGCCGACGCTTTCATGCCATCGCCGAACCAATTCACCTACTTTCAAGGCGGTGGGTTCGACATGACCTTTCTGTCGTTCATGGAGGTCGACTGTGAAGGCAACGTTAACGTCTCAAAACTGGGTAAAAAGCCTTACTTGACAGCGGGTTGCGGTGGGTTTGTCGATATCACCGCGCATGCTAAAAAAATCGTATTCTCCGGCTATTTCGAAGCCGCTGCAGAGTTGGAGCTAACGGATAGCGCGCTGCGCGTGGTCAAACCGGGCAAGTTCACCAAGATGGTTCATCAGGTCGAACACGTAACGTTTTCGGGCAACCGGGGCCGGGCCACCGGCCAGGACGTCATCTATGTGACCGAACGCTGCGTGATCCGTGGTACCGAAACCGGGCTAGTGGCCACTGAGGTTATGCCCGGGATTGACCCTGCGCGCGACATTGTCGCAGCGTCCGAAGGCCGCGTGACGGTGGCGGAAAACGCCAAGCTGATGCCGATTGCCCTGTTGAAAGACGCACCGATGGAGCTAACGCTATGAGCGCGGTTCATCTGATGATTGATGGGCCGATTGCCGAGATCAGCCTTGATAATCCGCGCAAGTTGAACAGCCTGACAGTGGATATGCTGACCCAGATCGGGGGCCATTGCGAGACGATTGAAGCGATGCCTGCCCTGCGTGTTGTGCTGCTGACGGCGGCAGGCACGCGGGCGTTCTGCACGGGCGCAGATATCACCGCTTGGGGCGATCTTGCCCCTGCCGATTTTGCGCGCCACTGGGTACGCAACGGGCACCGGGTGTTTGACCGCTTGGCGCGACTGGCCATCCCGACCATCGCTGTCCTGCACGGCCATGCATTTGGTGGCGGGCTGGAACTGGCTGCGGCTTGCGACATTCGGGTCATGGCGCCGAACGCCACGCTAGGCCTGCCGGAAACCGGCGTTGGCATTGTGCCGGGGTGGTCGGGCACGCAGCGCATTGCGCGGCTGCTACCCGAGCCTGTGCTAAAGGAAATGGCACTGTTTGGCCGCCGGCTGCCTGCGAACCGCGCGCTGGCCTTGGGGTTTGCGGCCGAGGTGGCGGATGATCCGTTCGAGGCGGCGCTGGCGATTGCGGACGGCTTTGCTGGCACCTCGGCGCGGGCGACCGAAGTGGTGAAGTATCTGCTGCACGCAGGGGTCGGCGAAGATGCCGCCTCGATGATCGAGGCTTTGGGCGCAGGCATGATTGCTGCCAGCGCCGACAAAGCCGAAGGTGTGGCGGCCTTTCGCGCCAAGCGCAAGCCCGAGTTTCTTGGGGTATGACGATGCAAGACTTCAGCATTATCGCTGTTCACAAGGCGCACCCGACCGATCTTTGGTTCTTGGGGAATATCCATTTAACTATGTAATATACAACAAGAAAGCCAGAGCGTGCAGCCAGATATCATCATCATCGGATCGGGAATGGGTGGGGCTACACTTGCCGCAGCCCTTGCCCCGACCGGCCGACGCATCGTGATTTTGGAACGCGGCGCGCGGCTGGCAGACAGCCCTGCTGCGCGGGATGATGGGGCGATCTTTGGGCGCGGGCATTATCGGCCGGAGGAAGTTTGGCTGGACGGTGCGGGGCAGCCGTTCAATCCGGGCAACTATTATTACGCGGGTGGCAACTCGAAGTTCTATGGGGCTGTGTTGGTTCGGTACCGAGCCGAAGATTTTGTGCCGTTGCAGCATTTGGGTGGGATTACAACGGGTTGGCCTGTTAACTACGCCGAAATGGAGCCGTGGTATCAGGCGGCGGAGGCGCTTTATCAGGTGCGGGGGGTTTTGGGGCAAGACCCGACGGAGCCTGCGCATTCGGGGCACTACGGGTTTTCGCCAGTGCCGGACGAACCGGCGATTGCTGACCTTAGGACGCGGCTACACCGCATAGGGTTGCATCCATCAAGCCTGCCACTAGGGGTGGATATCGATCGTTGGTTGGCGCATGGGCAAACGCCATGGGATGCGTTTCCTGATACCTGCGGTGGCAAGATGGATGCCGAGACTGTGGGCCTTGCTGATGCTTTGCAGCACCCGAATGTGACGTTGATGCAGGGCGCGAAAGTGACGCGGTTGGTTGCGGGGGCGGACAAGAAAATTGATGAAGTTCGGCTTGTAACTAACGGACAAAAAACGACAATATCTGCACCGATCATCGTGCTTGCGGCGGGGGCGGTGAATTCGGCGGCGCTGTTGTTGGGCTCGGCTGATGCGGCGCATCCAACGGGGTTGGCGAATGCGTCGGATCAGGTCGGGCGCAACTTTATGAACCATAATTTGTCGGCGGTTTTGGCTTTGCATCCGCTGCGGGCCAATCGGTCGGTCTATCAAAAAACCATTCAAGTCAATGACTTCTATCTGACAGGTGGGGTTGACGGGACGCCGCTGGGGAACATGCAACTGCTCGGAAAAATCTCGGGCACCATCCTTGCCTCGGATACGCCGATACCGAAACCCATTGCCAACTGGATTGCGCGGCATTCGGTGGATGTTTTGGCGATGAGTGAAGACCTGCCGAACCCTGAAAGCCGGGTCACTTTGAAGGGTGGTCAAATCGTGCTGGACTGGAAAAGATCGAACTGGGAGGCGCATTTGGCGCTGGTTTCGAAGATCAAATCCAGCTTGCGAAAGGCTGGCTATCCCATTGTTTTATCACGCGCTTTTGACCGCCGCACACCGTCCCATCAGTGCGGGACGGCGCGGATGGGGGATGATCCTAGAACCAGTGTGGTGACGCCGTTTTGCCGCAGCCATGACCACCCAAATTTGTACATTGTCGATGCGTCAGTGCTGCCGACTTCGGCGGCGGTGAACCCTGCTTTGACGATCGCGGCGCTGGCGTTGCGGACGGCGGAGCATATCACGCGGGTGGAGTTTCAGGCATGACCAAGCGGGCTTTGATCACGGGTGGGCAGCAAGGGATTGGACTGGGGATTGCCCTCGCCCTAGCTAAGGCTGGCTATGATATTGTAATTGCTTCTGAATTATCGGAAGATGCAGATGCAGTACAAGCCGCACTTCGTCAACTTGGCCCTAGCGCGCGCTATTATCAGCACGATGTGCAGGACGTTGGTGGCATCCCTGCCCTACTAGATGTGGTTGGGCCGATCACCACTTTCATCTCTAATGCGGGGGTTCCGGCGCTGGTTAGGGGCGATATGTTGGAGCTGACGCCAGAGAGTTTTGACCGGGTTATGGCAATCAATTTGCGCGGTGGTTTCTTTCTGGCGCAGGCTGTGGCGCGGTACATGATCCGTACACCCCCTGTACACCCCCTGTGCATATGTTTTGTCACCTCGGTTTCGGCAACGATGGCGTCGATTGAGCGGGCTGAGTACTGCATTTCCAAATCCGGGGCGGCGATGATGGCGCAATTGTTTGCGGCCCGGCTGGCCGCGGATGGCATTGCCGTGTTCGAGTTGCGGCCCGGCATTATCGAAACCGGCATGACAGCAGCGGTGCATGATACCTACACGGCGCGTATCGAAGATGGCCTCGTGCCCGCGCGGCGGTGGGGCACGCCTGCCGACATCGGGTCGGTGATCGTGCCGTTGGCGGAGGGCGCGTTTGGCTTTGCCACCGGGTCGGTGATCCCGGTTGATGGTGGCCTGTCGATTGCGAGGCTTTGAGGATGGACTATGATTTCATCATCGTCGGCGGCGGGTCGGCGGGATCGGTGCTGGCGGCGCGGCTGTCGGAAAATCCGGGCGTGCGGGTGCTGTTGCTGGAGGCTGGGGGGACGGCGCGGCATCCGCTGTATCACCTGCCAGCAGGCTTTGCGAAAATGACCAAAGGGATGGGCAGCTGGGGTTGGTCAACCGTGCCGCAACGGCATTTGCAAAACGCGGTGATCCGGTACACGCAAGCCAAGGTGATTGGCGGCGGGTCCACAATCAACGCGCAGATTTATACCCGTGGCAATGCACTTGATTATGATGAATGGCGGCAGATGGGATGTACCGGGTGGGGCTATGACGATGTGCTACCCTATTTCCGCAAGGCCGAGGATAACGATACCTACGACAATCGCTATCACGGCAAGGGTGGGCCATTGGCTGTATCACAACCGCGCGCGCCTTTGCCAATATGCGAGGCGTATTTTGCGGCGGCAAAGCAACTCGGCATTCCGCGCAATCAGGACATGACCGGCGAGGTGCAGGACGGCGTTGGTTACTATCAACTGACCCAACGCCACGCGCGACGGGCTTCGGCGGCAATGGCCTATCTAGGGCCAGCGCGGGGGCGGACGAATTTGACAGTGCAGACGGGCGCGCAAGTGCGGCGCATTGTGGTGGAACAGGGTCGCGCGGTTGGGGTCGAGGTGGCGGGGCCGGAGGGGGCAAAGATCATTCGGGCGGGCCTTGAAGTGGTGCTGTCTTCCGGGGCTATCGGATCGCCGCGATTGTTGATGCTGTCGGGGATTGGGCCTGCGGATCATTTGGCCTCGGTTGGCGTGCCCGTGGTTTTTGATCAGCCGGGGGTGGGGTCGAACCTGCAAGATCATCTTGATCTGTTCGTGATTGCCGAATGCACTGGCGACCATACTTACGACAAATACGCGCGACCATTTTGGTCGGCGCTGGCAGGGTTGCAGTATCTGGCAACGCGGCGGGGGCCAGTGGCGTCGAGTTTGTTTGAGACAGGCGGGTTTTGGTATGCGGACCCGAATGCGCGATCGCCGGACATTCAGTTTCATCTGGGGCTTGGGTCGGGGATTGAGGCAGGGGTAGCGAAGCTGCGGAATGCCGGGGTGACGTTGAACTCGGCTTATCTGCGGCCACGGTCGCGAGGAACAGTGCGGTTGGTGTCGGGCGACCCAATGGCAGCACCGTTGATTGATCCGAATTACTGGGCCGATCCGTTTGATCGCGAGATGTCGATCAAGGGATTGAAGCTGGCGCAGGAGATTATGCAGCAAGCGGCGTTGAAGCCGTTTGTCATGGCGGAACGGCTGCCGGGGCCAGCGGTGCGCAGTGAGCAGGACTACATCGACTATGCTTGTCGCCACGCGAAAACCGACCATCACCCGGCGGGGACGTGCCGGATGGGGGCGGACGGCGCATCTGTTGTGGACCCTGCCCTGCGGTTTCGCGGCATTGAGGGGCTGCGGGTGGCGGATGCGTCGATCATGCCGACGTTGGTGTCATCGAATACCAACGCGCCGACGATCATGATTGCGGAAAAAGCCGCCGACATGATCCGCGCTGATCACGGGATTTGAGGTTTGCCATGCTGATGCTGCCGAATGATGCGGGGATGCTTGAGGCTTATCGGTTGACGGGGGAGCCTTTGAGGCTGCGCGCGCCACGGGTGCCGTTGACGCGGACGGCGTTCGCGGCGGCGCATGTGGTGTCGGACCCGCTGCGGGCTCGGTCGCCTTGGGTGGGGCGGCCAGCGGTGGATTGGGATGCGACGTTAGCGGTTCGGGTATCGCTGTGGGATCAAGGTTTGGGGCTGGCTGAGGCGATGGATACAGCACAGCGCGGTATGGGGGTGGATTGGCTGACGGCGAAGGAATTGATCGAGCGTACGATGGTAGCGGCGAAAGCGCATGCATTGCGGCCACGGGTGGCGTGTGGGGCGGGGACGGATCATGTGGCGTTGGGCGATCTGCGATCTGAGGACGCAATTTTTGCCGCCTATGCGCATCAGATGGCGGCGATTGAGGCGGCGGGTGGGCAGATAATTCTGATGGCGTCGCGGGCGTTTCCGGCGATGGGGGCGGATCGTGCCGCCTATGCGCGGGTGTATCGGCGGTTGATTGCAAGCGCTGCGGAGCCGGTGATTTTGCACTGGTTGGGGGATATGTTTGATCCTGCGTTGGCGGGGTATTGGGGGTCTGGCGATGTGGCGGCGGCATCGGATGCGGTGCTGGGAATTATTGCGGATAATCCTTCGAAGGTGGACGGGATTAAGATTTCGTTGCTGGATCAGACGCATGAAGAGGGGTTTCGGGCGCGGTTGCCAGCGAGGGTGCGGCTTTATACCGGGGATGACTTCAACTATGCCGCGCTGATTGCCGGGGATGGCGCGCATCATTCGCACGCGTTGCTGGGCATCTTTGCGGCGATTGCCCCAGCGGCGTCGCAAGCGTTGGAGGCTCTGGCGTTGGGCGATCTGGCGGCCTATCACGCGCTGCTGGCGCCGACTGTGCCGTTGAGCCGTGAGATTTTTCGGGCACCGACGCAGTTTTACAAAGCGGGGATTGGATTTTTGGCGTGGCTTAACGGCATGCAGTCGCATTTCATCATGCCGGCGGGGTTTCAATCTGCGCGGGATATCACGCATTATGCAGCCGTGTACCGGTTGGCCGATCAGGCGCGGCTGCTGGCGCGGCCGGATTTGGCCGAAGCGCGGATGGCCACGTTGCTGGCGCTGCATGGCATTGAATAAGGGCAGCTTCGCGTGACAAAACGACCAACGATCATCGAGGTGGCGCAGGCGGCGGGGGTATCGAAATCTACCGTGTCGCTGGTGCTGCAGAACAGCACGTTGGTCAAGGCTGCGACGGCTGTTTTAGTGCGAAAGGCGATGTCTGATCTGGGCTATGTCTATAATCGGGCGGCGGCGAATTTGCGGGGGGCGAATGCCGGGTTGATCGGGCTGGTGATCAACGATCTGCGCAATCCGTTTTTCACCGAATTTGCCACCTCGGCGCAGATGGCGTTTTCGGCGCGGGGCTATGCTACGGTGATCGCGAATACTGACGAGGATGCCGGTTTGCAGGCGCAGGTGGTGGGATCAATGATTGAACATGGGGTGTCGGCGCTGGTGATTTCGCCTGCCTATGGCGATGAGGCTGCGACGTTTGATCCGATTGCGCGGGCGGGCATTCCGGCGATGCAGGTGCTGCGGAATGTCGATGCGCGGACGGATTTGTTTCCATTCTCATCGATGGATTATGCGCGAGGTGGGCGGCTGGCAACGCAGCATCTGGTGGATGTGGGGGCTAGGCGGATTGCGTTTGTTGGCGGGTTCGAAGGCCGGGCGATTACGCAAGAACGGATGTCGGGGTATCTGGTGGTGATGGCGGAACAGGGGTTGGTACCGTTTACCCTGCATGGCCGCGCGTCGCGATCTTTTGGGCGGGAGGCAGCACAGGTGCTGTGCGCGGATCATCCGAAGATTGAGGCGGCGATTTGTTTCAACGATCTGGTGGCATTGGGCATGATGAACGGGATGGCAGAACTTGGGCGGCCGTTGGGGCGGAACTTTGCGCTGGTCGGGTGCGATGATATTGAAGATTGCGCGCAGGTTTGGCCGCAACTGACGTCGGTGCATTGCGATATTGCGGGTTTTGCACGGCAGACCGCCAGCACGATGCTGGATTGGCTGGAGAACGGCAAGCAGCCAGTCGCGGAAACGCGGGCTGGGGTGGAATTGATCGTTCGGGCGTCGAGTGCCGGGTTTCATAATGTTTAGCGAAGACCCCGCCGAGTTTCTGCGCCAGCTGTTTGATCGGGCGGTCGAGGTGGCCGATCCGATGCGGTCTATCGCCGCGCATCTGCCGCCGAAGCCTGAGGGGCGGGTTTTGGTGATTGGGGCCGGGAAAGCCTCGGCCCGGATGGCGGAAGCGGTGGAGGCGGTTTGGGGGCCGTGCGAAGGGTTGGTGATTACTCGGTACGGTTATGGCCGCCCCTGCGTGGGGATCAGGATTGTTGAGGCGGCGCATCCGGTGCCGGATGCGGCGGGGTTAGTGGCGACGGCCGAGATGCTGGCGCTTGTTGCCGGGCTGGGGGCGGATGATTTCGTGCTGGCGTTGATCTCGGGCGGGGCGTCGTCGCTGCTGATACAGCCAGCGGGGGCGATCAGTCTAGCCGAAAAGCAGGCGGTGAATGCAGCCTTGCTGGCATCGGGTGCGCCGATTTTGGCGATGAACACGCTGCGCAAGCATCTGAGCCGGGTTAAGGGCGGGCAGTTGGCTGCGGCGGTGTATCCGGCGCGGATGCTGGCCTTGATGATTTCGGATGTGCCGGGGGATGATCCGGCATTCATAGGGTCAGGGCCTACGGTGGGAGATCGCACCACGCAGATGGATGCCCGCGCGATACTGGCGGCGTGGAAGATTGCAGTTCCGCCCTCGGTTGCCGCAGTGTTGGCGGGGCCATCAGGCGTGATTGCCCCCGACGATGCGCGACTGGCACGAGTGGAGAACCGAGTGATAGCGGCCCCGGCGCAATCGCTTGCTGCTGCTGCTGATCTGGCGCGGGCGGCGGGCTGTGATGTGCATATTCTGGGTGATGCTATTGAGGGCGAGGCGCGGGTGGTTGCGGCGGCGCAGGCCGAACAAGCAAAGCGGTTGCGGGCAGCGATGCGGCCCGGTGATGCGCCGATCTTGTTACTGTCGGGGGGCGAGTTGACGGTAACGCGCACTGGCGACGGGATCGGTGGGCCGAATGCGGAATTTGCATTGGCGCTGGCGATTGCTTTGGATGGCACGCCGGGGATTTCAGCGATTGCCTGCGATACGGACGGCGTTGATGGTGTAGCCGAAGTTGCGGGTGCGGTTGTTGAGCCAGACACGCGAAACCGTGCGTCGACGTTGAGTATTAATCCTGCGCAGGCCCTTTTGCGCAATGACGCGCATTCATTCTTTGCCGCCCTTGGCGCGCAGGTGATTACCGGGCCGACGCTGACCAACGTGAATGATTTTCGTGCGATTTTGATTTCTGCCGATGCCTAACTCAGGCACCTCGTGAAAGCCCAGAACCAGCCTTGCGGGCGACAATACAGATGTGCTTAGGTGCCTGCGATTTATGAGCCGGTTAACGGCCGAAGCACGACGGGGAGAGTTTTCAATGCTCAGGGTGTGCCGGATTGCGGCGTGTTGGATAACGGCGCTTGCGCTTGGGCTGGCTGTGACCAACGCGCAGGCGGCGACGAAGCCACAGGATGTGCTGGCGATCTGGTATCGGCTGACGCTGGAATTGGTGCGCCATACACCAACCTATTCGCCCCCGGTTGCCAGCCGCACTTTTGCTTATGTCGGCGTTGCCGCATATGAGGCGGTGGCCAGTGGGTCGAACGATATGCAATCCATGGCGGGGCAGTTGAACGGGCTGACCGCCCTGCCCCAGCGTGAAGATGGCAAGACCTATGACGACGTGGTTGTGCTGCAAGCAGCCCTCGCGCAATCTGTTGCGAATTTCTTTGCCAATACCGGGCCCACCGGCCAGCGCGCCTTGGCGTCGATTACGGAAAAGCAGCGGGCTAAGGTGGCTGACGGGGTGAACCCCGAGGTTGCCGCGAGGTCGGAGGCTTATGGGCAAGCGATTGCGGCGCATGTCTTTGCGTGGTCGCGGACTGATGGTGGTGCAGTCATTGAAAACATGGGGTTTCCATTTGACTACGCCCTGACCGAAGGCCCCGACCAATGGGTGCCGACAAGCGTTCTGCGCCAACAACAACTGCCTTTGGTGCCGACCTGGGGCAAGAACCGGCCTTTTGCGATGCGGGACGCTGCCGCATGTGACCTGCCCCCGCCGCCCGAGTATAGCGAAGACCCCGGCTCGGCGTTCTTTGCCGAGGCGAAAGAGGTGTTCGACATTTCGAAGGGCTTGACCCCCGAACAGCGGATAATTGCGCGGTTCTGGTCGGATGATGCGATGCTGTCGCCAACCCCGCCCGGCCATTGGATTTCGATCGCGTTGCAAATTCAAAAGCGCGATCAGATGTCGGCGGAGCAATCGGTTGATATGCTGGCAAGGCTGGGCATTGCCATGGCGGATGCTTTTATTGGTGGGTGGAACACCAAGTATAATTATAACCTGCTGCGCCCGGTGACCTACATTCGGCGCACGTTGGACCCGAAATGGGAACCGCTGTTGATCACACCGCCTTTTCCGGAATACCCAAGCGGGCATTCCGTGCAATCGGGCGCTGCAGCGGCGGTTTTGGCGGATATCTTGGGCGATGATTTTGCATTTGAAGATACCACGCATGTGGATGACGGGTTGGAGCCTCGCAGCTTTCCGAGTTTCTGGGCGGCGGCAGAAGAAGCCGGCATTTCGCGGTTGTACGGCGGCATCCACTTTCGGGCGGCAATCGAGCGCGGGCTTGATCAGGGGCGCTGTGTTGGTGGCTTTACTACTGCCCTGAGGACGCGGAGCGAATGATGCGGGCTTGGATTTGTGGCATGGCTTTGCTGTGCGCAGGTAGTGGTGCTTGGGGCCAAGCGGCACCGGCAATTCCGACGTTTGTCGAGGAAGGGGCGGCGGCGGGGATTGACAGCGTCTATGCCGGGGATTGGGAGTATATGGTGGGGGGCGGCGTTGCCACGTTCGATTGCAGCGGGGATGGGCGGGCTGATATGGTGTTGGCTGGGGGGCAGGCACCGGCCACACTCTACCGCAATAACAGCGCGGTGGGGGGTGAGTTGAAGTTTTCGTCCGAGGTGAGCGGGCTGGAACTGGATGCGGTGCTGGGGGCCTATCCGCTGGATATCAATAGCGACGGGATTATGGATCTGGTGTTGCTGCGATCGGGCGAAAACGTTGCTATGCGGGGCTTGGGCAATTGCAAGTTTGAACGCGCCAATGAGACTTGGGGATTCGACGGTGGTAACGAATGGTCCTCGGCCTTTGCCGCCACGTGGGAACATGGGGCGACATGGCCAACGCTGGCCGTTGGCAATTACCTGAACAGGTTTGAGGAAGATTTTCCGTGGGGATCGTGCACGGATAACTGGCTGCATCGACCCGCTGCGGATGGTGGTCAGTTTGCGGCACCACTGGCATTGAAGCCGAGCTATTGCGCGCTGTCGATCTTGTTCACCGACTGGAACCGATCTGGCACGCCATCGCTGCGGGTGTCGAACGACCGCGAGTATTACAAGGGTGGGCAGGAACAGATGTGGCATGTGGAACCGGGCAAGGAACCGGTTGCCTACACTGTCGATGAGGGCTGGAAGCCGCTGAAAATCTGGGGGATGGGAATTGCGTCCTATGACCTCGATTTCAACGGGCTGCCGGAGTATTTTCTGACCAGCATGGCGGATAACAAGCTGCAACGCGCAGTGCCTGCGGCGGAAGGTTCGGCGGTGGTGCCGACCTTTGCCGATTTGGCGTTCAAGGCGGGGATCACGGCACACAGGCCCTATACCGGGCCGGAAAAGAAGCCGAGCACGGGGTGGCATGCACAGTTTGACGATGTGAATAACGACGGCATGGTTGATCTGTTCATCGCCAAAGGCAATGTAGATGCGATGCCGGATTTTGCATCGGAAGACCCGAATAACCTGCTATTGCAGCGTGCGGATGGCACGTTTCAAGAAGCGGGCGATGTGGCGGGGGTAGCCAGCATGAAGCTGTCACGCGGCGCGGCGCTGGCGGATTTCAACCTTGATGGCTTGCTTGATCTGGTTGTGGTGAACCGGCGCGAACCAGCCCAGTTGTGGCGCAATACCGGCACCAATGCGGGCCATTGGTTGCAAGTTCTGATCAAGCAGCCGGGGGTTAACCCCGATACCATTGGCGCATGGATTGAGGTCAAACGCGGTGATGTGGTGATGCGCCGCGAAGTGACAGTTGGCGGTGGGCACGCCAGCGGGCAAGCCGGGTGGCTGCACTTTGGGGTTGGTGATGCGACAGAGACGGACGTGCGGGTCGTGTGGCCGGATGGGGTGCAAGGCGAGTGGCAGGCGCTGGCTGCGGATCAGTTTTATGTGCTGGAGCGGGATCAGGCGGTGAAGGTTTGGACGCCGCAATAGCCTGAAACCGGCTGGTCACCGCTTGCCGCGCTTGCTTTCGTCATCTATCACACCAAGCAGGCAACAAAGGGCGAGAAATGCGCATTCTGATCACCAACGATGATGGGATCAACGCCCCCGGGCTAGAGGTTCTGACCGAGATTGCCACCGAAATTGCCGGGCCAAAGGGCGAGGTCTGGATCGTGGCGCCTGCGTTCGAACAATCGGGCGTAGCGCACTGCATCAGCTATACGCACCCGATGATGATCGCCAAACTGGGGCCGCGCCGGTATGCCACTGAAGGCAGCCCAGCGGATTGTGTGTTGGCGGGGCTATTTGATGTGCTGGAAGGGGCGCTGCCAGATCTGGTGCTGTCCGGCGTAAACCGGGGCAATAATTCCGCCGAAAACACGCTGTATTCTGGGACCATTGGCGGCGCTATGGAGGCGGCGCTGCACGGGCTGCCAGCGATTGCCATGTCGCAGTTTCTAGGGCCGCTGACCGAAGATCTGGCCGATCCGTTCGAGGCGTCGCGCACGCATGGCGTGGCATTGGTGCGGGCGTTGCTGGACAAAGGTATTTGGGACAACGTCGATTACCGGACGTTCTATAACGTCAACTTTCCACCGGTTCCTGCGGCATCAGTGAAGGGCATCAAAGTGGCGGCGCAGGGGTTTCGCCGCGATACCGCCTTTGGGCTGGAGCCGCATTATTCACCATCGGGGCGCAAGTTTTTGTGGATCAAGGGCGGCCACCAGCAGACGCCGACCCTGCCCGGCACCGATGCGGCGGTGAATTTGCAAGGCTATATCTCTGTCACGCCAATGCGGGCAGATTTGACGGCGCATGACCAGTTGGCTGATCTGACGGTGCGGTTGGGATGACAGCAGCGGGCGATCAGGCAGACGGGCACGACAGCCCCGACGGCACGGTTGCCGAACGCAAGATGCGGTTCTTGTTTGCGCTGCGGTCGCGCGGCATTACCGATGCCCGCGTGTTGAACGCGATGGAGGCGGTTGATCGTGGGCTGTTCGTGCGCGGCCTTTTTGCCAATCGCGCCTATGAGGATATGCCACTGCCGATTTCCTGTGGCCAGACGATCAGCCAGCCAACGGTGGTTGGTTTGATGACGCAGGCGTTGGCGGTGAACCCGCGTGATACGGTGTTGGAAGTGGGAACCGGGTCGGGCTATCAGGCCGCGATCCTGTCGCATCTGGCGCGCAGGGTTTACACAGTGGATCGACACCGCAGCCTTGTGCGCGAGGCGCAAGAGGTGTTTCGCGCCCTCGATCTGACCAATATCACCGCGCTGACGGCTGATGGCAGCCATGGATTGCCCGAACAGGCGCCTTTTGACCGCATAATTGTGACGGCAGCAGCCGAAGACCCCCCCGGCCCCCTATTGGCGCAGTTGAAGATAGGGGGTATCATGGTGCTGCCCGTAGGCCAGTCTGACGCCGTGCAAAGCTTGATCAAAGTGGTGCGAAGTGAGACAGGTTTCGAGTATCATGAACTTCGCCCAGTGCGCTTTGTGCCGCTGGTGGAAGGGCTTGGAGCGGACTGAGCAATAGGTGTGCGCGCACCGGGATCAACCCGGGCGCTTTTATAACGAGGCAGAGTGATGATGACCCGCCCCCAAATTCTTTGCAGCCCAGTGTTGCGCGCCTTGGCCTTGACCACAGCGCTGGCCACGTTGACCGCTTGTGATGATACCGCCGGTGGCGGCGTCAATTTGGATTGGGATTTGCGAAGTGGCGGCGGCGCTTTGGATACGTCGGGGGCCGCACAAAAAGTTACTGCGAACCGGCCTGCCGCCGATGGGCAAGGCATCTTGAACTATCCGAATTACCAGGTCGCTGTGGCCAAGCGCGGCGATACGGTTTCCAGTTTGGCCAGCCGGATCGGGATTGGTGCGGCTGAACTGGCCAGCTTTAACGCGCTGCGCCCGGACGATCCGTTGCGCGACGGCGAAACGCTGGTACTGCCGCGCCGCGTTCAGGCCGGGCTTGGCGGCAATACGGGCGCGGTTATTGGCGGCGGCACGCAGGGGGTTGATGTGGCGGGTATTGCCACGACGGCACTTGACCGCGTTGGTGACAGCCCTGCAGCGGCCCCGGCCGCTGCTGCCGCCGGGCCGGAGCCACAGCGCCACAAGGTTGCCCGCGGCGAGACGGCCTATTCGATTGCGCGCAGCTATGGCGTGTCGGCCAAGGCTATTGCCGATTGGAATGGATTGCCCGCCGATTTGTCAGTGCGTGAAGGCCAGTTCCTGATCATACCAGTGGCCGTTGCCGGGGTATCGGCGCCAACGGTGGAAACGGTGGTAACGGCACCGGGCGAAGGATCGCCAACGCCGGTGCCGCCGTCTGCTGCCGAACCACTGCCAGATGAGGATGTGGCACCCGCGGCACAACCCGCCAAGGAAACCCCGGCGTCACCCGATCTGGGTGAACAGCGCACATCTGCGTCGGCGGCAAGGTTCGTGATGCCCGCTGATGGCAAGATCATTCGCGGCTATGTCAAAGGCAAGAATGACGGTATTGATATTGCCGCTGGCGCAGGCAGTTCGGTCAAGGCCGCTGCCGATGGCGTGGTGGCGGCGATCACCAAAGATACCGAACAGGTGCCGATTGTGGTGATCCGCCATGAGGGTGGGTTGCTGACGGTTTATGCCGGGCTTGATGGCATCAAGGTTGCCAAGGGCGCCAAGGTAAAGCGCGGCCAGACCATTGCTGCGGTACGTGCGGGCAACCCTGCGTTCGTGCACTTTGAGGTGCGCAAGGGTGTCGATAGCATCGACCCGGTGCAGTACCTTCAGTAGAGTCCCACAGAATATTGTTGCTCTTCAGATGATTAAAAGATGATCTTCGTGTGATGCACGAGGATCACCAGCTACATCTTGATACCGCGACGCGCTGCAAGATCGGTGAAAAACTGCCAGGCCACGCGGCCAGACCGCGCGCCACGGGTGGCCTGCCATTCGATAGCCTCGGCGCGCAGGTCTTCATCGTTGATGTCCAGACCGTGGGCAGCGCAGTAGCCACGGATCATTTCCAGGTATTCGTCTTGGTCGCAGGGATGAAAACCCAACCACAAGCCAAAGCGATCTGACAGAGATACCTTTTCTTCCACCGCTTCCGACGGGCTGATGGCCGTCGACCGTTCATTCTCGATCATGTCGCGGGGCATCAGGTGGCGGCGGTTCGAGGTGGCATAGAAGATTACATTGGCGGGGCGCCCTTCAATGCCGCCGTCCAGCACTGCCTTCAGCGATTTGTAATGCTGGTCATCATGGCTGAACGACAAATCGTCGCAGAACAGGATGAAGAGGTGCTGTGCGCGGCGCAACTGCAGCAACAGGCGGTTGACCGAGGGCAAGTCTTCGCGGCTGAGTTCAACGATTTTCAGCGGCAGGCCTTCGGCAAGGATCGCGGCGTGAACGGCCTTGACCAAGCTGGATTTGCCCATGCCCCGCGCGCCCCACAGCAGGGCATTGTTCGCAGGCAAGCCGCGCGCGAAATGGCGGGTGTTTTCCAGCAGGATGTCGCGCGATCTGTTGATGCCGACCAATAGGCCGATATCGACGCGGGATACATCCGTTACCGGCTGCAGCCGATCTGGCGAGGTATGCCAGGCAAACGCCTCGGCAGCTGCAAAGTCGGGTGTTGGCATTGCAGCCGGGGATAGGCGTTCGAGGGCGGCGGCGATGCGGCTTAGGGCATCATCGGTCATACTTTGCCCGCGCTTGCTGCCTCTTCCTCGTCTTCATCGTCATCTACCCACAGGCCCTGGGCGCGCAAGTCGGCCTCACGGCGTTTTTCGATACGGGAAATCAGGAAGATCGAGATTTCGTAAAGCGGATAAATCGCAGCAAACAGAATGATTTGCGACATGAAATCGGGCGGAGTCACTACGGCCGCGACCACCAGAATGATCACGATCGCATAGCGCCGCATCGCCTTTAGACCACGTGACGTGACCATACCGGCCTTGCCCATCAGCGTCAGCAAGACGGGCAGTTGAAAACAGACGCCAAAGGCCATGACAAAGCTCATCGTCAGAGACAGGTATTGCTCCATCGAGCCCTGAAACAACACGCCTGCCGGGGCATTGGAGATAACTTCGGCGTCACCCACTGTGGGTGCAAAATTTTGCTGGAATTGCAGGAAGAAATCAAAGGCGATGGGCAGAACGGCATAGTAGGAAAACGCAGCCCCCAAGATGAACATCAAGGGAGACGCGATCAGGAATGGCAGGAACGCGTTCTTTTCCTGACGATACAGTCCGGGGGCCACAAAACGCCACATCTGATAGCCGATGATTGGGAAAGACATCGCAAAGCCGCCCATCACCGAAATGCGAATGGCAACGAAAAACCCTTCCTGCAGCTTCACAAGAATCAGCCCGCAGGTTTGATCGCGCGCTTCAAGTGCGTTGCAAATCGGCTGGGTCAGAAAATTGAAGATCGGGTTCCAGATTGTAAAGCAAAGGCACATCGCCACAACAAACGCCAAAAGCGCGTAAATGATGCGAGTGCGAAGTTCCTTCAGATGTTCGATCAGCGGGGCTGAACTGTCATCAATGTCTTTGGTCGCGGCCATGCGTCAGGCATCCTTTGCCGGTTTGCGCGGCGCGCGGGGTTTGGGGGCGGGTTTGGCGATAACGGCGGGTTCGGCTAAAGTTTTTGGTTTGCGCACACGACCAGCGGATTTGGTCGCCACAGGCGCTGCCAGGTCCGACTTTAGCGCGCGAAGTTTCTCGGCGGCCTCGGCGGTGATGGCTTTTTTTGCGGCCTGCGCATCGACCAGCGCTTGCGTCGCTGGGCCATGAATGGTTGGGGCTGTAGGCGCCGCTGTAGCGGCTGTGGGGGATGCCGCCGCCGCCGTGGCAGGCGTGGTCGTTGGTTTCAGCGGATCCCATTTTTCAAACCGGTTGGCCGCGTCTTTCACGGCGTCTAACCCCATGCTTTTCGCCGAAGTAGCCGATTTCAGGTCTGCCGCTATGTCATTTACACCGGTTTCTTTCGCTGCCTGTTCCATCGCGCGCTGGAAATCCCGCGCCATCGACCGAATCTTGGCGGTAAAGCGCCCCATGGTGCGGAACATATCGGGCAAGTCTTTGGGGCCGATCACGATCAGCGCCACAATCCCGATCAGCATCAACTCGGTCCAGCCGATTTCAAACATGCCTTACCCGCCTTGCCGGTTACTGGCCGCGATCAGACTTTGTCTTTCTCGGCAGGTGTCACATCGCGGGCGGCGTCTGCGGTTTTCTCAATCTCGGACGTTTCTTCTTTGACACCCTTTTTGAAAGCGGTGATGCCCTTGCCAACTTCGCCCATCAACGAGCTGACCTTGCCGCGCCCGAACATGACAAGCAGGACAACGGCGATAAGAAGGAGGCCGGGAAGGCCGATATTGTTCAGCATAGTATGCTCCCATTGGGCGGCGGAGGTGCTGCCCCAAATGTTATGTTGAGTCATGTAGTCCTTCATGGCTGCGGATCAAAGCCCCAAACGACGTGGTTCATTGGGATCGAAGGGGGTGCGGGGGATCATTGCTGACAGCTACTTGTCAGTTGCCCTGCCTAAGTGCACTCTGTCCCCTAATCCTACATTTATTGGCAAATATTCCGATGCGCCGTACGGACCGATTGTTTGACCTGATCCAGACCCTGCGTGATGGCAGGCTGCACCGGGCTGGCGATATGGCGGCGCGGTTGGGGGTTTCGACCCGGACGATCTGGCGCGATATGGCGATCTTGGCGGCGGCGGGACTGCCGGTGCAGGGCGAGCGCGGGGTGGGGTATCTGCTGCGCGGGCCAATCACGTTGCCGCCGATGATCTTGTCAACGGACGAGGCGGATGCCTTGCAGTTTGCACTGGCGCTGGCATCGGAAACGGATGATCCACGACTGGCTAAGGCTGCCAAATCGTTGGCGGAAAAGCTGGCCGTCGTTCTGCCGCAGGCCCCACCTACCGAGGGTTAACTGCGCGCTTTGTGGGCCGGAAACACAAAGCAGCGGTCGCGCCGGATCATCAGCCACAGCACTGTTCCGGGCTTAGGCAAGAACACGCCCGGCACTGAGGCGGTCAGGATTTTGCCATCAAAATCCATCGCGAAGTCGACCAGGCTTTCGCGGCCAAGATAGCGGGCGCGGGTGACAGTTCCGCGGGCGGGAGTGCCTTCGATAGAGGTCGGATTTGGGCCACGACCGGCGCGATCAAAGTCGATTTTCAAGTGCTGCGGGCGGATGACGATGTCAACTTCGGTGCCGTCGGAATGGCCGGGTGTCAGGAATGCGCCGAACGGTGTGTCGGTCAATGCACCTCGTGATGTGCCGCGTATCACATTGATATCGCTAAAGAATGCAGCGGCTTCGCGGTCGACCGGGGCGTTGTAGACGTTGTAGGGCGCGCCGCGCTGCACGATGAAACCGTCGCGCATCAGGGCGATTTCGTCGCCCATGCGCATCGCCTCGTCGGGTTCATGGGTGACCAGCAGAACGGCAGTGCTTTCGTCTTTCAGAATTTCCAAGGTGGCGTCGCGGATGCCGTCGCGCAGGCGGTTATCAAGGCCGGAAAACGGCTCGTCCATCAGCATGACTTTGGGGCTGGGCGCAAGCGCGCGGGCAAGGGCGACGCGCTGTTGTTCACCGCCCGATAGTTGGTGTGGATGTTTGATGCCAAAGCCGGAAAGTGTAACCTTTTCAAGCAGGGCATCGACGCGACGGGCCTTTTCTGATGCCGAGCCATGCAAGCCAAAGGCAATGTTCTGGGCCACTGTCAGATGCGGGAAAAGCGCAAAATCCTGGAACATCAGGCCGACGGAACGCGCTTCGGGGGGCTGCGATCTGGCGCCATCGGCCATGATTGTGCCGTCGATCACAACCGTGCCGCTATCAAGGCGCTCCACTCCGGCGATCATCCGCAAGGTGGTGGATTTACCGCATCCGGACGGGCCTAATAGACAGGTGACTTGCCCCGCCACTATTTGAAGCGAGACATCGTTGACCACGGTGCGCCCGCCGAATGCGCGGGTCAGGTTCAAGACCTCTAGACGGGGGGGAGGGTTCTGCAACAACTTACCCGAGCGATTTCGTAAGGTTTCTGCCTAGCAGTCGGCAACTGACACGGCAAGGGGCGGTGCAAACTGTGCATTTGCCGTGCTCTTTCTGTGCATACGCAGATGGGGCCGTATAGAAGACGATCAAATGGTGGCGTTGGTCGCCCCGCCGTCGAGAAGGATGTTTTGCCCGACGATAAAGCCCGCATGTTGGCTGCATAGAAAAGCGCAGGCCGCGCCAAATTCGGCAGGCGTGCCATAGCGGCCGGCGGGGATGCCTGCATAGCGTTGTTTGCGGGCGGCCTCTAGCGTGATGCCTTGCGCCTTGACCACGCCCGCATCAAGCGCATCGGCGCGGTCGGTGGCGTGAATGCCGGGCAGCAGGTTGTTGATGGTAACGCCTTTGCCTGCGACTTGCCGCGAGGTGCCCGCGACAAACCCGGTTAGCCCGGTGCGGGCGGCGTTCGACAGGCCAAGCTGCGGGATTGGCGCTTTGACCGACTGCGAGGTGATGTTGACCACCCTGCCCCAGCCACGTTCGATCATGGCGGGCATCACGGCCTGCATCAGCGCGATTGGGGTCAGCATGTTGGCGTCTATGGCGCGGATGAAATCATCGCGGTTCCAATCAGACCACAGGCCGGGCGGTGGACCGCCAGCGTTGGTGACGAGGATGTCGATTTCCCCGGTTGCGGCCAGAACTTCGGCGCGGCCTGCGTCCGTGGTGATATCGGCGGCAACAGTGGTGACTTTGACGCCGTAGGTGGCGCGGATTGTGGCGGCAGTAGCCTCCAGCGCTTCGACACCGCGCGCGTTCAGCACAAGATCGACGCCGGCTTCAGCCAAGGCTTCGGCGCAGCCGCGCCCGAGGCCCTTTGAACCTGCACAAACCAACGCTCGTTTTCCGCGAATGCCCAGATCCATAGCCGATATCCCTCTAGTGATTTGCGCAGTGGTAGCAGGCGCACGGGAGCGGCGAAACCCTGCGCTGGCCCATGGACGCAAGGCACCGCTTGCGATAAAGGCCGAGCCCATGATGGATATATCGAACCACGCCCCGCTACCGCCCGAAATTGCCCGCCGCCGGACCTTTGCGATTATCTCGCATCCCGATGCGGGCAAAACCACGTTGACCGAAAAGTTCCTGCTGTTCGGCGGCGCCATTCAGATGGCGGGCCAAGTGCGGGCCAAGGGCGAGGCGCGGCGGACGCGGTCTGACTTCATGAAGATGGAGCAGGAACGCGGGATTTCGGTTTCGGCATCGGCAATGTCGTTTGATTTTCGGACATACCGGTTCAACCTGGTAGACACCCCCGGCCACAGCGACTTTTCCGAAGATACCTACCGGACGCTGACGGCAGTTGATGCCGCGATTATGGTGATTGATGGGGCCAAGGGTGTGGAATCGCAGACGCGAAAGCTGTTCGAAGTCTGCCGTTTGCGCGATCTGCCAATTTTAACATTTTGCAACAAAATGGACCGGGAAAGTCGGGATACGTTCGACATTATTGACGAAATCCAACAAAATTTGGCCATCGATGTGGCTCCGGCAAGCTGGCCGATTGGGATGGGGCGTGATTTTCTGGGGTGCTACGATATTTTGCATGACCGGCTGGAATTGATGGACCGGGCGGATCGAAACCGGGTGGCGGAAACCATTCAGATCAACGGGTTGGACGACCCAAAATTGGCGGAACATATTCCGGCTGGGCAGTTGGCGGCGCTGCTGACCGAGCTGGAAATGGTGCGAGAATTGCTGCCTGCGTTCAACCGCCAGTCATTCATGGAAGGCCATATGACGCCAATCTGGTTCGGATCGGCGATCAATTCGTTTGGTGTCAAGGAACTGATGGATGGCATGGGTGAATTTGGCCCCGAGCCGCAGGTGCAAAAAGCCATGCAGCGCGGGGTATCGCCGGAAGAAACCACGGTGACGGGATTCGTGTTTAAGGTGCAGGCCAATATGGACCCTAAGCACCGCGACCGAGTGGCGTTTGTGCGGCTTGCCTCGGGGCATTTTGAACGCGGCATGAAGTTGACGCATGTGCGGTCGAAGAAGCAGATGTCAGTGACCAATCCAGTGCTGTTTCTGGCGGCGGACAGGGAGCTGGCGGAAGAGGCTTGGGCGGGGGATATCATCGGCATTCCGAACCACGGGCAATTGCGGATTGGCGATGCGCTGACGGAAGGCGAGGCGTTGCGGTTTACGGGCATACCGTCCTTTGCGCCGGAATTGCTGCAAACGGTGCGGGCGGGCGATCCGATGAAGGCCAAGCATCTGGAAAAGGCGCTGATGCAGTTTGCGGAGGAAGGCGCTGCGAAAGTGTTCAAGCCGATGATCGGGTCGGGGTTTATTGTCGGCGTAGTGGGGGCTTTACAGTTTGAAGTGCTGGCCAGCCGGATTGAGCAGGAATATTCGCTGCCAGTGCGGTTTGAGCCCTCGCAGTTTACCTCGGCCCGCTGGGTGACCGGGCCTAAGGCGGACGTGGAAAAGTTTGTGAACGTCAACAAGGGGCATATCGCGGTCGATAGTGACGGCGATATGGTTTATCTGACGCGGCTGAAGTGGGATATTGACCGGGTGGAGCGGGATCATCCGGAATTGAAGCTGACGGCGACGAAAGAGATGATGGTCTGATCTACTGCGAGTGCGGCGCAAGGCAACGCCCGCTATCTGCGGCACCTCACGATATATGTCAGCCGGTCAATTCATCGTAGGGGGGAATCCCCTAGGCGATCTGATCTGTTAGCCTCAGCTAACGACGCTAGTGGAGCGGCAGCGGGATGAACCGGTTTACATCAGCCCTTGGGCGGGCCATCGCAAGTTACATCGAAAAGCAGACAAAGGGCTATGTGCTTTTGTCAACGATATCGTCGGACAGAATGCGGGCGTGTTTGCGGCCCGGTGATGTGGTGTTGGTTGAAGGAGACAGGCGGATTTCGACCGCGATCAAGTATCTGACGCAGTCGACATGGTCGCACGCCGCGATGTTCGTTGGTGACGGGCCGGGGCGTGATCTGATCGAAGCTGACTTGCGCGAGGGCGTGCGCTACTTGGCGCTTGATGAAGTGCTGCATCTGAACCTGCGCATTTGTCGCGCCGTTGGGCTGACCGAGGCGGACCAAAAGCGCGTTGCCGATCACTTGCGCGCCAGTGTCGGGCATACATACGATCTGAAAAACGTGGTGGATCTGGCGCGCTTTTTGTTGCCGGAGCCGCCTGTGCCTAAACGATTTCGTCGCCGGCTGTTGGCACTTGGGTCCGGTGATCCGACGCGGGCCATTTGTTCGACATTGATTGCCGAAGCCTATCAAACGATCCGTTATCCGGTTTTGCCATTGATCGAAAACCTGCAGGAAGGCAGTGTTGCCAGCGAGATTTTGCATATCCGGCATCATTCGCTGTTCACGCCGCGAGATTTTGATGTATCGCCCTATTTTCAAGTCGTGAAGCCGACTATTGATAGCGGCTTTAACTATAAAGCGCTGACGTGGGGCGCCGAGCCGCCGATTGAGCTGTCACCGATCGAGGTGGGTTAAGAGCTTGGGCTATGCCGCTTCGGCACATGGCAGCGAGCGGCTTTGGGGTAATGGTTTCGCAGCCGTTGACTGCTTGACGTTTCGAGGAATTTCCTTTACCGCACTTCCATCCTCAATCGGGGATTTGACGCCGGGACGCCCGGAAATGCAGCGTCCCTTTAATCAATGCGGTCCGATACCGCATTTTACAGGACGCACATGACCAAATTTTCTGACCTCGCGCTGGACCCGCGCGTACTTCAAGCCGTGCAAGAAGCGGGCTACGAAACCCCTACCCCAATTCAGGCACAGGCCATTCCGCATGCTTTGCTAGGCAAAGACGTGTTGGGGATTGCCCAGACGGGCACTGGCAAGACCGCCAGCTTCGTGTTGCCGATGATAACATTGCTTGGCCAAGGCCGAGCCAAAGCGCGGATGCCGCGCAGCCTGGTGCTGTGCCCGACGCGCGAATTGGCAGCACAGGTGGCCGAGAACTTTGAAACCTATGCCAAATATACAAAGCTGACTAAGGCGTTGCTGATTGGCGGCGTTTCGTTTGGCGAGCAAGACAAGCTGATTGATCGCGGCGTGGATGTGTTGATTGCAACGCCTGGGCGGCTGTTGGACCACCATGAGCGCGGCAAGTTGTTGCTGACCGGTGTGCAGATCATGGTGGTGGATGAGGCCGACCGGATGCTGGATATGGGGTTCATCCCCGATATCGAACGCATTTTCGCGCTGACGCCATTTACCCGGCAGACGTTCTTTTATTCGGCCACTATGGCACCGGAGATCGAGCGGATTACCAATACATTCCTGTCGAACGCGGTGAAGATCGAAGTGGCGCGTCAGGCGACGACATCAGAGACGATTGAACAAAAGCTGTTCACCATCACGCCGTCACGCAAGGACCGGTCCTTTGCCGACAAGCGGTCGGTTTTGCGGGCATTGATCCGGGCCGAGGGTGAGGCTTGCACCAACGCGATCATCTTTTGTAACCGCAAGATGGATGTCGATGTTGTATCGAAGTCATTGAAGCAGCATGGGTTTAACGCCTCGCCCATTCATGGCGATCTGGACCAATCGGTGCGCACGCGCACGTTGGACGGGTTTCGTGATGGGTCGGTGCATTTGCTAGTGGCATCGGACGTGGCGGCGCGGGGTTTGGATATTCCGGCAGTCAGCCATGTGTTCAACTTTGATGTGCCGTCGCACCCGGAAGATTATGTGCACCGGATTGGTCGCACTGGCCGGGCCGGACGGTTGGGCAAGGCGTTTACCATCGCCACGCCGAATGACGGCAAGTACCTGGCCGCGATTGAGGCTTTGGTGAAGCAGCCGATCCCGGCGGGCACCTTGCCTGAGGGATTTGCTTTGGCCGAAGCAGGGGACGAGCCTGCGGCAAAGCCGCGCGAAGAGCGTTCAGCGGGTGGCAGAAGCCGTACTCGTGGCGGCCGTGATCGCGGCGAGGCGCGTAAGGTGGCACCCGAGGCTGAAGTGACGGTTGTTGCGGAAGTGCGGGCGGTGGCAGGGTCGGCTGCCCCGGGGGTCGAGGATCATGTTGGTCACACGCACAGTCACCGGGAAGAACCGCGCGACGAGCGTCGGTATGATCGGCGGGACCGGTCGGGAGATCGGACGTCTGAACGGGGCAGCGAGCGGCCATCTGACCGGGGCGGCGAACGTCGCGATGATCGGCGTGATCGCCGGGATGGTGGCGTGGTTGGGATGGGTGATCATGTGCCAGATTTCATTCTGCGCAGCTTTCACATTGCAGCAGCCCCGGTGACCGAGGCCGAGCTGAACGAGCCAGAAGGCGAAGCGCCGGATGTTGAAGAAATGACCGATAGCAGCAGCGATAGCTGAGGGTTTTCCGAGGGTTGCTGTCGTGGTGGCCCGTAAAAGACTGAGAAATTTGCCCGCAAACCAGATCATGGTTTGCGGGTTTTTTGTTTTCTTACCCGTCGGTCAGGCGGCTGACCACAATTGTGACTTCGGGCTTTTTGCCGATCTCTTCCATCGCGACCTGACGGGTTACGCGGCGGATGGCTTCATCAAGTTTGTCGTCATCGCGCAGAATTTTTGCCCCGGCTTTGGCGAGGAATGCGCCCAATTCAGCCTCCATCGCTTCGGCGACGGGTTTGCCGCGCTTGCCGAATTCTGGCAGGCCCATCAATTCGACCCAGGGTTCACCCAAAGCCTCATCGGCTTCGTCCAGGATCACCGTGACCAGTGCATGGCCGCCAAGCGCCATGCGAATGCGGTCGCGAACAACGCCGTCTTGCGCGCTGATCAGAACCGAGCCATCCAAGTATGTCCGCCCGGTTTCGATGTATTCCGCCACTTCAGGCGAATTGCCGGTGATGTCGATCATCATGCCATTTGTGACAACTTCGGTGGCAATGCCTTTGGCGGCACCAATTTTGGCATGTTCACGCAAGTGGCGGTGTTCGCCGTGCATCGGGATCAGCATCGCCGGCTTCAGAATGGTGTGGACGGTTTCCAGATCCGGGCGGTTGGCGTGGCCCGAGACGTGGTAAAGGCCGTTCGCATCATCTTGCACATCGACGCCCATTTCCGAAAAGGCGTTGTAGATGCGCAGCACGTCGCGTTCGTTGCCGGGAATGGTTTTCGAGGAAAACAGGAACAGATCGCCCTCTTTCATCTCGTGCCCCAGATATTTGCCACGGCTTAGCTGCGCGGATGCCGCGCGGCGTTCGCCCTGGCTGCCAGTGACAATCAGCATCAGGTTGCCGCGCGGCACTTCGAGTGCTTCTTCGGGCGAGATGGTGCCGGGGAAGTTTTTCAACACACCCGATTGTTCGGAAGCTGTCACCATGCGTTTCATCGCGCGGCCCAGCAGGCAGACCGAACGGTTGGCGGCTTTGGCGGCATCAGCAAGGGTTTGCAGGCGGGCAACGTTGGAGGCAAAGGTGGTGGCGACGACCATGCCCTTTTGACCCCGGATCAGATCGGAAATGGGGTCTTTCAGCGTGGCCTCGGACCGGCCGGGATGGGTGGAGAACACATTGGTGCTGTCACACATCAAAGCGCGCACCGGGGCTTCGGCGGCGAGGGCGCGCATTGCCTCTTCGTCGAAGCCTTCCCCAACCACGGGGGTTTTATCGAGTTTGAAATCACCCGAATGGACGACGCGGCCAACCGGCGTATCGATGATCAGCATCGAGCATTCTGGGATCGAATGGCTGACAGGTAGGAACTGCACCTTGAACGGCCCCGCCTCGACCACGTCGGGGCGTGCGCCGACTGTGGTGATGACATCGGCGGGCAGCCCGTATTCTTCCAGTTTCAGCCGCCCGATGGTGGCGGTGAATTTGCGGGCGTAGACTTTCTTTTTCAACTTGGGCCACAAATGGCCCAATGCGCCGATGTGGTCTTCGTGCGCGTGGGTGATGAAAATAGCTTCGATCCGGTCAAGCCGGGCTTCCAGCCATTTGATATCGGGCATGATCAGATCTACGCCGGGGGTGGAGCCCATATCGGGGAACGTCACGCCCAGATCGACCACGATCAGCCGCTCTTTGTCTTCTGGCCCATAGCCGTAGACATATGTATTCATGCCAATCTCGCCCGCACCGCCGAGGGGAAGGTAGATCAGCCGGTTTTTGCCGCTCATGCCGCGTCCTGTTCTTTGTTATATTCGTTAATGAGAACAAGACCATGCATGGTCAGATCGTCCTCGACTGCATCAAATAGGTCAAATCCTTGGGCGAAAAGAGGCGCAAGCCCCCCAGTCGCGATAACCTTCATCGGGCGGTCACGCTCCATCCTGATTTGGCGCACGATGCCTTCCGCAAGGCCGATATAGCCCCAATACACACCTGACTGCATGCAGGCCACTGTATTCGTGCCAATTACCTTGGCTGGGCGGGAAACATCAACATGCGGCAGCGCGGCGGCGGCCATATGCAGCGCCTCTAGTGACAGGTTGACGCCGGGAGCAATAACGCCGCCGATGTAAGCGCCGTCAGTATCGACCACGTCGAAGGTGGTGGCAGTGCCGAAATCAATGACGATCAGATTACCGCCGTGGCGGGCAAAACCGGCGACAGTGTTGACCAAGCGGTCGGGGCCGATGGTGACGCCCTGATCGACGCGGGGCGCCGTTGGCAGACGGCATTCTGGTTTGCCGACGACCAGCGGCCGGCAGTCGAAATAGCGGTTGCACAGGACGCGCAGGTTGAACACCACGCGCGGGACGGTGGAGGAAATGATGGCTTCAGAAATGTGGGCTTCGGTTTTGGTTAGCGTCATCAAGGTCGACAGCCAGACGAAGTATTCGTCGGCGGTGCGTTTGTGGTCAGTGGCGATGCGCCATGTGGCGAGGAATGTGGTGCCGTTCCAGATGGAAAACACCGTGTTGGTATTGCCGCAATCGATGGCCAGAAGCATGTGCCAGACCTTTCGTTAGAAGAAAACTTCGGCGGCCGGAATCGTCACCCGGCCAGCCGCGGTATGAAGCACCAGCGCGCCAGTGTCATCGACAGTGTCAAACCGGCCTTCATGGGTGGCTTGGCCGGTGCGGGCGCGGATGGTGTCGCCAAGACGGGCGGCGTGGGCCAGCCATTCGGAGCGTAGCGGGGCGAAGCCTTGGGTGGTAAAAATCGCCTCCCATTTGGCATAGGCGTGGGCGAGGTGGGTGAGGAAGGTTTCGGGCGTGACGCGGTGGCCGGTTTCGGCCAGCAAGCTGACCGGCGGGACAGCGCCGGGTTCGACTTGGGATGCATCAGGGGCGGCGATCAGATTGACGCCCATGCCAATGGCGAGGTGGTTAGCAGCTTTGCCGGTGCCAGCGCTTTCCAGCAGGATGCCGGCCAGTTTGCCGCCGTTCAGCAGCACATCGTTGGGCCATTTCAGCGTGAACGCCCTTGGCAGGCCAGTGATGGCTATGCAGGCGTCACGCAGCGCCAAGGCCGCGGCGAAGGATCGGAGGGCGACAATGCTGACGGCTTCGGTGGGTTTCATTACCAGCGTGGCGTGGAAGTTGCCGACCGGGCTTGCCCATGCGCGGGCGCGCCTGCCCCGGCCTGCGGTTTGGGTTGCGGCCAAGATCCACGCGGGTCCGGTCAAAGTCGGGGCAAGGCGGGCGGCTTCGGCATTGGTGCTATCGACCGACGCAAGAACGAACCGCCCGACCCCTGCGGGCCAGGGATCAGGGGCTGACAAGGCTGTCGGCGGCAAAGGCGGCCAAAGGTTCTATCCCGAACAGGTTGATGATGCCGAGGACCATGATTGCGGCCACGGCCACCAACATCAGCCATTGCGCAGGCACCATTGGCGTATCAATCGCATCGCCCTCTTTGCCGAAATACATGTAGAACACGATGCGCAGGTAATAGAACGCGCCGATGACAGAGGCGACAGCGCCTGCCACGGCAAGCCAGACCATGCCTGCGTCAACCGCCGCTTGCAGCACATAGAATTTGGCGAAGAAGCCTACCATGGGGGGCACCCCAGCCAAGCTGAACAGCAGGACCAGCATTGCCAGCGCCTTGAGCGGATCGCGGCGGGAATACATATTCAGGCTATCAATCGTGGTGATCGGGCGGCCGTCTTTTTCCATCGACAGAATGAACGCGAAGGTGCCGACGTTCATGGTGACGTAGATCGCCATGTAGATCAGCATCGCTTTGACGCCGCCTGCCGTGCCAGCCGCAAGGCCTACCAGCGCGTAACCCATATGGGCAATCGAGGAATAGGCCATCAGGCGTTTGATATCGCGCTGGCCAATGGCGGCGACAGCGCCAAGGAACATCGAGAACACCGCGAGCGCGGCCAGCACCTGACCCCAATCGCCGGGGATAGTGCCGAATGCGTCTTGCACCAACCGCGCAATCAGCGCCATCGCGGCGACCTTTGGGGCGGTGGCGAAGAACGCGGTAACGGGGGTGGGCGAGCCTTCGTAGACGTCCGGTGTCCACATGTGGAACGGTGCAGCGGAAACCTTGAAGGCGAGGCCTGCGATCATGAAAATCAGGCCGAACATCAGGCCGAGGGGCATTTCACCAGCCGCGATGGTGGACAGAATGCCGCTGAACAAGGTGGTGCCCGCAAAGCCATAGGTCAGCGAAGCGCCGTAGAGCAGCAGGCCGGAGGACAGCGCGCCGAGGACGAAGTATTTTAGCCCGGCTTCGGTTGATTTGGGGCTATCGCGGCGGAAGGCGGCGATGACGTAGAGGGAAAGGCTTTGCAGTTCCAGCCCCATGTAAAGCGTCATCAGATCGCCGGCGGATACCATCACCATCATACCGACGACGGCCAGTATGATGAGGATGGGGTATTCAAAGCGCAGCAGACCGCGGCGTTGCATGTAGTCCTGGCTGATCACCAGGACGGCGGCGGCGGAAAGCAGGATGGTAACCTTGGCAAAACGTGCAAAGGCGTCGTCGATGAACATACCGCCAAAGACCGCACGCGCGTCTTCGCCGCCAAAGCCGATGACGGCGGCAAGGGCCACGAACAATGCGGCAGTGACCCAGACCAGCAGTGGCGCGACTTTGTCTTTGCCAGTGTAGACGGCGAACAACAAGGCAGCCATGGCGAAAGCCGATAGCACGATCTCTGGCAGGAGGGCGGAGAAGTCTGTTTGGGTCATTGGTCCGTGCCTTATTCCATAGCCAGTTCTGCGGCCGTTTCGACCGGGATCGCAGCGTGATAATCGGTCACCAACGCGCCAACCGAGGGGCCGATGATATCTGTCACCAAGCTGGGGTAGATACCCAGCAGCAGGGTCATCACCACCAATGGCGTGAAGATCGCGCGTTCCCGCAGGGACATGTCGGTGATCGTTTTCAATGCCTCTTTCAGCAGGTCACCGAACACCACGCGGCGGTAAAGCCAGAGCGCGTAGGCCGCTGACAGGATGACGCCCGAGGTAGCGACGGCGGCGACCCATGTGTTGACCTGAAAAATGCCCATCAGCGTTAGAAATTCGCCGACGAAGCCTGATGTGCCGGGCAGGCCGACGTTGGCCATGGTGAAGAACATGAAGATCAGCGCGTAGGCGGGCATCCGAACAACAAGGCCACCATAGGCATCAATATCGCGAGTGTGCATCCGGTCGTAGATGACGCCGACGCACAGGAACAGCGCGCCCGAGATGAAGCCGTGACTGATCATCTGGAAAATCGCGCCATCGACGCCTTGTTGGTTGGCGGCGAAAATGCCCATGGTGACATAGCCCATGTGGGCAACCGACGAATAGGCAATCAGCTTTTTCATGTCTTGTTGGGCGAGTGCCACAAGGCTGGTATAGACGATGGCAATGACCGACATCCACAAGACCAGCGGTGTCAGCAGATCGGCGCCGACCGGGAACATCGGCAGCGAGAATCGCAGGAAGCCGTAGCCGCCCATTTTTAGCAGGATCGCGGCCAGCACGACGGACCCCGCCGTTGGGGCCTGCACGTGGGCGTCGGGTAGCCAAGTATGGACGGGCCACATCGGCATTTTGACCGCGAAGCTGGCGAAGAAGGCGAGGAACAGCAGGGTTTGCAAGCCGCCGACAATCTGGAAACCGGCCACGGTCAGGGTTTCGGACCCGAAATCATGCATCAGCAGTTTGGCGATATCGGTGGTGCCTGCATCGTAATACATCGCGATCATTGCGACCAGCATTAGGACTGAGCCGAGGAAGGTATAAAGGAAGAACTTGAACGCCGCATAGATGCGTTCTTTGCCGCCCCAGATGCCGATGATCAGGAACATCGGGATCAGGCCCGCCTCGAAGAACAGATAGAATAGCACGAGGTCCAGCGCGCAAAACACACCCAGCATCAGGGTTTCCAGCATCAGAAACGCGATCATGTATTCCTTGACGCGGGTTTCGACACCCCAGCAGGCGGCGATGGTGATCGGCATCAGGAAGGTGGTCAGCATGACGAACAGCACCGAAATGCCATCGACACCCATTTTATATTGCAGCCCGAGAATCCATGGCCGTTCTTCGATGAACTGGAAGCCGGTGTTGTTGGGGTCAAACCCGATGAGTACGAAGATCGACAGCAGGAAGGTGGCCGACGTGGCTAGCAGCGCCAGCCATTTGGCATTGCGCTGTGCTGCGAAATCTTCGCCGCGCAGGAACAGTGCCAAGATCAGCGCCGCAACCGCCGGAATGAAGGTGATGATCGACAGGAGGTTATTCATCAGTTAGCGCCCCCAAGCGTCACCCAAGTGATCAGAATGCCGATGCCCAGAACCATGGCAAAGGCATAGTGGAAAATGTAGCCAGACTGCGCGCGGCCAGCGAGGCGGGTCAGCATCGGGATGATGCCCATCGCGACACCGTTCAGCGTGCCGTCGATTACGTTGCCATCGCCGCGCTTCCACAGGAAGCTGCCCAGCCATTTCGCGGGACGGACGAAGAGGAAATCGTAGATTTCGTCGAAGTACCATTTGTTCAGCAGGAACAAGTACAGCGGGCGTTGCTGAGCGGCGAGTTGGCCGGGCAGTTCTGGGCGCAGGATGTAGAATTGCAGCGCCAGCGCGAAGCCTAAGATCATCGCGATGAAGGGCGACAGTTTCACCCATTTCGGCACCAAGTGCGCGTCGTGGATGACGTGGTTGTCGGGGCCCATGAAGATCGCGCCCTTCGGGGCGGAACCTGCGATGGCGGGGGTGGTTTCGCTAGCAGCGGCGTCGGCTGGAGCGGCTTCGGTTATGGCAGCGTGATCTTCAGCCGGGGCAGCTTCGGTTGTGGCGACACCTTCGGCTGGCGCGGCTTCGGCAGAAGCTGTGTGATCTTCAGCTGGGGCCGCCTCTGTTGTGGTCGCGTGATCTTCGGCGGGGGCTGCTTCGCCTTCCGTCGTCGCGTGTTCGGTGCCTGCTTCGGCGTGGCTCGCGGCCTCCATCCCGAACCAGGAGCGGACTTTTTCTTCTTCGCCGAAGAAGGAATTGTACCAGATCATGCCGGAGAACACCGCACCAAGCGCCAGAACGCCGAGCGGGATCAGCATGGTTTTCGGGCTTTCATGCGCGTGATCGTAGGCGTGGTGATCGCCGCGTGGTTTGCCGAAGAAGGTCATGAACATCAGCCGCCAGGAATAGAAACTGGTCATGAAGGCGGCCAGCACCAGCAGCCAGAAGGCGTATTGTGAACCTACGTAGGCGCTTTCGATCACGGCGTCTTTCGACAGAAATCCGGCAAAGCCGATCTCGGTGAACGGTATGCCGACGCCGGTGATGGCGAGGGTGCCGATCAGCATGGCAGCGAAGGTGTAGGGGATCTTTTTGTACAGACCGCCGTAATTGCGCATGTCTTGTTCGTGGTGCATCGCGGTGATAACGGACCCTGCCCCAAGGAACAGCATCGCCTTGAAGAACGCATGGGTGAACAGGTGGAACATCGCGACGGAATAAACGCCGACGCCTGCGGCGACGAACATATAGCCAAGTTGCGAGCACGTTGAATAGGCGATGACGCGTTTGATGTCATTCTGCACAAGGCCGACGGTGGCAGCGAAGAACGCGGTTGAGGCCCCTATAACGGTGATGAAGGCGGTGGCTTCGGGGGCGTATTCCAGCAGTGGCGACATGCGGCATACGAGGAACACGCCAGCGGTGACCATGGTGGCGGCGTGGATCAGGGCGGACACCGGCGTTGGGCCTTCCATCGCGTCTGGCAGCCATGTGTGCAGGAACAGTTGCGCCGATTTGCCCATGGCACCGATGAACAGCAGGACACCGACCAAGTTGGCGGCGTTCCAGTTGGCCCACAGGAATGAAACCTCGGTTTGCTGCAAGGCGGGGGCGGCGGCGAAAACGTCATCGAAGCGGATGCTATCGGTCAGAAAATACAGCGCGAAGATGCCGAGGGCAAAGCCGAAATCGCCGATGCGGTTGACGACGAAGGCTTTGATAGCGGCGGCGTTGGCGCTGGGTTTTTTGTAGTAGAAGCCAATCAACAGGTAGGACGCGACACCGACGCCTTCCCAGCCGAAGAACATTTGCACGAGGTTATCGGACGTGACCAGCATCAGCATGGTGAAGGTGAAGAACGACAGGTAGGCAAAGAAGCGGGCTTTGTAGTGTTCTTCATGCTTCCAGTTGTCGTCATGCGCCATGTAGCCGAAGGAATAGAGGTGCACGAGGGCGGAAACAGTGGTGACCACGACCAGCATAATTTCGGTCAGGCGATCGACGCGGATGCCCCATTCGGTGGAGAGTGACCCGGATTCGATCCAGCGCATCAGGACGATGTGTTCGGTAGCCTCAGTCGGCGTCAGGAACACGATCCAGCTAAGGAGGGCTGCGAGGAACAGCAGGCCAGTGCTGATCACTTGGCCCGCGTATTCGCCGGTAAAGCGCCAGCCGAAGCCGCAGATCAGGGCACCAACGAGGGGCGCGAACAGGATGATGGTTGCGATTTCCATAGCCTCAGCCCTTCATCACGTTGACGTCTTCGACGTCGATGGTGCCGCGTGTGCGGAAGAACGACACGAGGATCGCAAGCCCAATCGCCGCCTCGGCCGCGGCGACGGTCAGCACGAAGACGGTGAACACTTGGCCGACCAGATCACCCAGATAGCTGGAGAAAGCGACGAGGTTGATGTTGACGGCCAGCAGCATCAGCTCGATCGACATCAGGATGACGATGACGTTCTTCCGGTTAAGGAAGATGCCAAAAATCCCGATGACAAACAGCGCTGCGGCTACCGTCAGATAATGTTCAAGTCCAACCATTTTCGTCCCTCCGGGTCTGAGCCCGTTTTCTTTGCGTCCGGCTGCGGTGAGGTGAAACCCCACCCTACCGGTGATTTCGTAGGGTGGGGTTTTACCCCACCATCACAGCCCCTGCCCCGGTTTCACGTCGCGCAGCTCCATCGCCTTCGCCGGGTCGCGCCACATCTGGTGCAGGATGTTCTGGCGTTTGATGTCTTTGCGGTGGCGCAGAGTCAGCACGATGGCGCCGATCATGGCGACCAACAGGATTAGCCCGGCAAGCTGGAACAGCAGCAGGTATTTGTCATAAATCAGCAGGCCAAGCGCACGGGTGTTTTCCACTTGCGCCATATCGGGGGTCACCGCTTGGCGCAGGCCCATGGCCCCGTCGGCTTGTATCCACGCGCCGAGGCCGAGCGAGAGTTGCATCAGGATGATCACCCCGATCAGCAGGCCGAGGGGCATGTATTTTGACATCTCGCCTTTCAGCTCGGCAAAATCGATGTCCAGCATCATGACGACGAACAGGAACAGCACGGCGACGGCCCCGACGTAGACGATGATCAGCAGCATCGCCACAAATTCAGCCCCCAGCAGCACGAACAGGCCAGCGGTGGACAGGAAGGCGAGGATCAGCCACAGCACCGAATGCACCGGGTTGCGTGACACAGTGACCAGCAGGCCCGCCGTGACAGTGACGATGGCGAAGGCGTAAAAGGCCAGATCGGCGATGGTCATGCCGTGTCTCCTGTCGTTTCGGCGAAGACGGATTGCGCGATTTCCAGCGCCTTTTGCATGGAAGGCATACCGCCGAACATCGACATCTGCCAGATCACCTCGGCGATCTCGCGTTTGGTGGCCCCGGCAGCCAGCGCGTTGCGGATGGTGGGTTTCAGTTGCGGCTCGCCCAGCGGGCCAAGCACGGTTTGTGCAGCGACCGTCACCAGAAACCGGGTGCGGGCGTCAAGGCCTTCGGGGTTGAAGGTTTTGCCGAACCACGCGTCCAGCAATTCCTTTGGCATCGCCGGAAACAGCTTCTCGAACGCCTTCACATCAACGCCTTCCAGCGCCGGTGTGAAGGCTTTCGCCATCTCCTGCCCCTGCGCCATCATTGCGGCGAACATTTTGGTGAAATCTTCGGTCATCTGATCATCCTTACCAAGCGGGCCTTACCGATAGGGCGCGTCCATCTCAAGGTTGCGGGCAATTTCGGCTTCCCAGCGCGCGCCGTTTTCTAGCAGCTTTTCCTTGTTATAGAACAGCTCTTCACGGGTTTCGGTGGCAAATTCGAAGTTCGGGCCTTCGACGATGGCATCGACTGGGCAGGCTTCTTGGCAGAAGCCGCAGTAGATGCATTTGGTCATGTCGATGTCGTAGCGGGTGGTGCGGCGAGAGCCGTCATCGCGCGGTTCGGCGTCGATGGTGATGGCTTGGGCGGGGCAGATCGCCTCGCAAAGTTTGCAGGCAATGCAGCGTTCTTCGCCGTTCGGATAGCGTCTAAGGGCGTGTTCGCCACGGAAACGGGGGGACAGTGGCCCCTTTTCATGCGGGTAGTTCAGCGTGGCTTTGGGGGCGAAGAAATACTTCAGACCAAGGCCGAAGCCTTTGATGAAGTCGAACAGGAAGAAATACTTCACAGCGCGGGTATAGTCGGTTGTGCGTGTCGGACCCATGATCAGCTCCCCATCGCCCAGCGGGCCCAGAGGCCGCCGAAGACTTCGAATTTTGCGAGGAATGCCACCAAGATAACCCAACCAAGCGACAAGGGCAGGAACACTTTCCAGCCGATCCGCATGAGTTGGTCATAGCGGTAGCGCGGCACAATGGCTTTCACCATGGCGAACATGAAAAAGAAGAACGCCATTTTGCCGACCATCCAGAGCGCGCCATCGGGCAGGCCGGGGATGGGTGATAGCCAGCCGCCGAAGAACAGCAGCGACATCAGCGCGCACATCAGGAAGATGGCGATGTATTCGCCGGCCATGAACAGCAGGTACGGTGTGGAGGAGTATTCAACCATGAAGCCCGCGACGAGTTCGGATTCAGCCTCGGGCAGATCGAACGGCGGGCGGTTGGTTTCGGCGAGGGCGCTGATGAAGAACAGGAACACCATCGGGAAATGCGGGAGCCAGTACCAGTTGAACAGACCGTAATCGCCGTCTTGTGCTGCGACGATTGCCGAGAAGTTCATCGAGCCGGTGGAAATGATGATGCCGATGATGATCAGGCCGAGAGAGACTTCGTAGCTGATCATCTGGGCGGCGGATCGTAATGATCCGAGGAAGGGGTATTTGGAGTTGGAGGCCCAACCGCCCATGATGACGCCGTAAACCTCGAGGCTGGAGACGGCGAAGACGAACAGGATGGCGACGTTGATATCGGACAACACCCAGCCTGCGTTGAAAGGGATGACGGCCCAAGCAAGTACGGCCAGCACGAACGACAGCATCGGGGCGAGGAAGAATACAGCGCGGTCGGCACCGGCAGGGACAACGATTTCCTTGACCACGTATTTCAACGCGTCAGCGACCGATTGCAGCAGACCGAAAGCGCCGACCATGTTCGGGCCTTTGCGCATCTGCACCGCAGCCCAGATTTTGCGATCACCGTAGACCAGAAACAGCAGGCTGATCATCACGAAGCCGATCACCAGCAGGCTTTGGGCCGCGATCAGAAGTGCTGTTCCCAGCCCCGTTTGCAGAAAATCAGCCATCGCGCCTCACATCCTCAGCTTATTCATACTTTTACAACGGTTTGTCAGACCGTTGGAATGCCCTGTTCTTTGCAATCACTGACCGTCACTTCGGCATCAATCGTCTTGATACCGCGGGGCAGCGTCGATGAAATGGTGTAAACCGCATCCCCGCGCCAATTACCACCCGTTTCAACGACATTTGTGCGAACATGACGCGCAAAACCAAAGCCCCGGATCAGTGCATACTGCGCTGCGGCACAGCGCGCGAAGGCGGCGACATCTTCGTTATCGCGCGCACCGCGCATTGCAACACGGAAATTCACCAGATCACCGTCTAGCAACAGGGTCTCGATGCCGTCATAGGCCGGCGCAAATTCGGCGCGCGCCACTGGTTCGGGCTGCTCACAGGCCGTCAGCACCGCCAAGGCGACTAGCTGCAAGACAAAGTGCAGTCCGCACCGCATCTGGCTATTCGGCCGCAAGCGGGGTTGCGGCGCGGGCGGCGACACCTGCCGACAATTCCGCCATCACGGTGCTGGCGCGGGCGACCGGGTTGGTCAGGTAAAAATCCTTGATGGCAGGGCGGAAGTCGGCTTTGCCGGGCGCGCGGGTTGGCAGCGGTTGCCACGTGTTGACCGGCACTTCGTCGATCTTGCCCAAATGCGGGTGAGTGGCGACGATGGCGGTTCGTAGGGCTGCGAGGCTGTCGTAGGGCAGCGTTGCACCTAGTTCGGCTGATAATGCGCGCAGGATGGCCCAGTTTTCCTTGGCCTCACCCGGCGCGAAACCGGCGCGGTAGGCCAGTTGCGGGCGGCCTTCGGTGTTGACGAACAGGCCGTTTTCTTCGGTATACGCAGCGGCGGGCAGGATGATGTCGGCGCGGTTGGCCCCGCGATCACCATGGCTGCCTTGGTAGATCACGAACGGGCCGCCGTTTGATTTGGCGGCGATTTCAACTTCATCCGCGCCGAGGTTGTAGATCACCTCTGCGCCGTCTGTTGCGGCTGTTAGGCCACCATCGGTAACCGCGCCCACATCCATCGCACCGACACGAGACGCAGCGGTGTGCAGGATCAACAGCTTGGAATTGCTGTTTGTGGCAAGCAGCATGGCATGGGCCAAAACAGCCTCGCCGTCAGCTTCGTTGATTGCGCCCTGCCCTACGATCACCAGCGTCGGCTTGGCTTTGGTTTCATCGGAAATGGTCTGGCCAGACAAAGCGACCAAAGCCGCGCGGTCGGTGCCGACATGGGCATAATCGTATGTCAGATCAATGGCTTGTCCGACAAGGCCGATCTTGGCACCGTGCAGCCATGCCTTGCGGATGCGGGCGTTCAGAACCGGAGATTCAACGCGCGGGTTGGTGCCGATCAGTTGGATCATCGCGGCGTTGTCGATATCTTCGATGGTCGCCGTGCCGACATAGCCCCCGCGGTTACCGATGGGCAGACGTGCGCCATCAGTACGGCATTCGACATGGCCGCCCATACCTTCGATGATCGATTTCAGCGCGAAGATGGCTTCGACCGGGGCCAGATCGCCGATCAGGCCCGCAACCTTTTTGCCTTTCATCGCCGTCGCAGCCGCCGCCAGTGCTTCGGGCCACGACGCTTTGCGCAGCTTTCCGTTTTCGCGGATGTAGGGGCTATCGAGGCGTTGGCGACGCAGGCCATCCCACACAAAGCGGGCTTTGTCGGAAATCCATTCCTCGTTCACGCCGTCATGGTTGCGCGGCAGGATGCGCATCACTTCGCGGCCTTTGGTATCGACGCGGATGTTCGATCCAAGCGCATCCATCACGTCGATGGTTTCAGTTTTGGTCAGCTCCCATGGCCGTGCGGTGAAGGCGTAGGGCTTGGAGGTCAAAGCGCCAACCGGGCACAGGTCGATGATGTTGCCTTGCAGGTTGCTGTCGAGGGTCTGGTTCAGATAGCTGGTTATTTCGGCATCTTCACCGCGCCCGGTTTGGCCCATCTGGTTTATACCCGCGACTTCAGAGGTGAAGCGCACGCAGCGGGTGCAGGAAATGCAGCGGGTCATTTTCGTCTCGACCAGCGGGCCAAGATCAAGGTCTTCCGACGCCCGTTTCGGTTCGCGGTATCGGCTGAAATCGACACCATAGGCCATCGCCTGATCTTGCAAGTCGCACTCGCCGCCCTGATCGCAGATCGGGCAATCGAGCGGGTGGTTGATCAGAAGGAACTCCATCACCCCCTCGCGGGCCTTTTTCACCATCGGCGAATTGGTTTTCACCAACGGCGCTTGGCCTTCCGGGCCGGGGCGCAAGTCTTTGACCTGCATGGCGCAAGATGCGGCGGGTTTGGGTGGGCCACCAACAACCTCGACCAGACACATGCGGCAGTTGCCAGCGATGGTCAGGCGTTCGTGGTAGCAAAAACGCGGAATTTCCACGCCCGCCACTTCGGCAGCCTGAATGATGGTCATGGCACCATCGACTTCAACCTCGATGCCGTCGATACTGATTTTCTTGAGGTTGGTCATTTGTTCTCAGCCTTTGCATTTGACAGGTCGAAGCGGTCAGGCTGCACATCCATGCGGGCCCAACTTTCTACAAGGTCTTTGTCCAGCTTGAGTTCCTCAGCCATGAGCGACCGGAGCGACGGGTCATATGTCGCCCACCATCCCTGATCGCGATGCCAAGTACTCAGTATGAAATTCTTATGTGCATTGATCATATAAACAATCGACGCCTTCCAATCAGGAATTGTCCCGAAATGTATGTTCAGGAATTCTAGATGGGTGGAGATTGCCGAATATAGCCAAAGATACCTACAGGCCTCTTCACGCTCACTTTCGGTTCTTGGCGGAAGTTTTCCCAGATCGAAGTATCCATCTGCCAGGGCTGGATACATCAAGGCAATCCTGAAAAGTTCGTTCTGTTTCTCGTGGGCCACCCCGTCACGATGAAGCAACGAGTCCTTCCGGTACTGTTGAACGGCAAGTATCCCAATCGCCAAGGCGATTATGGTCCCGATGACGCTAGCCATATAGGACGCAGTTTCCCAAGACATCGAACCAACGGAATCGGTCAGCCCCATCACGGTCACTCCGGCGCAACTTTGGTGCAGCCATGGGATTTCCAAAGCTGCGCTTGTTTCAGGTAGGACCAGCCGAAGGCGTGATCACTGTCGCCGTTTGCCTGTTTGTGCGCAAGGCGGGCCAAGGCTTCGTCCAGCGTTGGTTTATGGCCGTTTGGCACCCACCACATGACGAAGTGCATTTTGCCCAGCACCTCGAACCATTCGGCGCGGCGTTCGTAAAAGGCGCGGTGGACGGTGTTCCAGACGAAGTTTTCCAGCGACTGTACGTCTTCCCAGACAGTAAGGTTCGAGACAAACTGCGGATCGCCGTCGATTTTGGCGTCGGTATTCCCAGTACCGGGTTCACCCGAGCCCTCCATCATCCAGACAAAACCGGGCATCCGTTTGCCCAGGCCATTCACACGGTCCAATGCAGCCATGAATTCGGCCACACGCGGGTCATCGGTCGGCGCAAGCAGCCGACCGATGTTGAGTTCCGCAAGATGATGGCCCGCTGGCTGCATCTTATTTCGACCTTAACAACGAGCCAATGAGGCTGTCTTTCTTGATCTCGGCATCACCGAGCGTGCAATAGCTGTCGACATTGCCTTCGACCACGCCATTGGCGGCCATGTAGTCGGCGGCCATGGCTTTGATGCGGGCTTTTTCGGTTTTGTCCTTGAGAAAGGCTTTCACGTCAGCCTCCTGATACCCAGCCCCGCGCGCGTACTTTTCCAGCTCTTTCGCCTTGAAATACACTGTCACCATGCGGGCCGAGATTGACGGGCAGGTTTTGCGGATTGCGTCGCCAACGGCGGCTGCCATCAGTTGTTCGTTGATATGCGGTTCTTCTGACAGAGGCACTTGTGCGACGGCTGTCATTGGCAATAACGCCAGCGCGCCCGCAGCTAGAAGTGTCTTCAAGTTGAAACCAAGGTGATACGTCATAGCCTGATGCCTCGCTTTTCAAAAGCAACGCGGGGGTTGGTCCCCAGCGCCACGGGCAGGATTGCCCGAGGTGAGACATGAGGGTGCGGGGTATTGCTATGCAATATCAGGGCGGGGCTAGAGGTTAGCCCGGCTGATATCCGCACAAATATGCCCCCGACGTATAGCATCATTCGGCCGCCATAGCGCCAGTGCGGCCGGTTTTTTTGGCTTTGATGCGATCTTCGATCTCTTCGCGGAAGTGCCGGACGAGGCCCTGGATGGGCCATGCGGCGGCATCGCCAAGAGCGCAGATGGTGTGGCCTTCGACTTGTTTGGTGACGGACAGCAGCATGTCGATTTCCTCGACTTCCGCCTCGCCACGCACCAGTCGGTCCATCACGCGCATCATCCAGCCGGTGCCTTCGCGGCAGGGGGTGCATTGGCCGCAGCTTTCGTGTTTGTAGAATTTCGACAGCCGCCAGATGGCCTTGATGACGTCGGTTGATTGATCCATCACGATGACCGCGGCCGTGCCGAGGCCGGATTTTTGTTCCCGCAGCCAGTCGAAATCCATGATGGCATCTTCGCATTGGGCGGCGTTCAGCATGGGTACGGACGACCCGCCGGGGATGACGGCTTTGATGTTTTTCCAGCCGCCGCGCACGCCGCCGCAGTGGCGATCCAGCAGTTCTTTCAGGCTGATCGACATCGCTTCTTCGACGACGCAGGGGTTGTTGACGTGACCGGAAATGCCAAACAGTTTGGTGCCGCAATTGTTCGGGCGACCGAAGCTGGCAAACCAGTCGGCACCTCGGCGCAGGATGGTGGGGACGACGGCGATGGATTCGACGTTGTTCACGGTAGTCGGGCAGCCGTATAGGCCAGCGCCTGCCGGGAATGGCGGCTTCATCCGGGGCATGCCTTTTTTGCCTTCAAGGCTTTCCAGCAGGGCAGTTTCTTCGCCGCAGATATAGGCCCCTGCCCCGTGATGCAGGTAGATGTTGAAATCATAGCCTGACCCGCAGGCGTTTTTGCCGACGAGACCGGCATCGTAAGCCTCGTCTATCGCAATTTGCAGAGCTTCACGTTCGCGGATGTATTCGCCGCGAATGTAGATGTAGCAATCATGCGCGCCCATGGCGAAAGACGCGATCAGGCAGCCTTCGACCAATGTATGCGGATCGTGGCGCATAATCTCGCGGTCTTTGCAGGTGCCGGGCTCGGATTCGTCGGCATTGACCACCAAGTAGCAGGGCCGCCCGTCGGATACCTTCGGCATGAATGACCATTTGAGGCCTGTGGGGAAGCCTGCCCCGCCACGCCCGCGCAGGCCCGAGGTTTTGACCTGATCAATCAGCCAATCACGGCCATGCGCAAGAAAGCCCGCCGTGCCGGACCAAGCGCCGCGTTTGCGCGCGCCTTTCAGCGAACGATCCTCCATCCCGTAGAGGTTGGTAAAGATCCGGTCTTGGTCTTTCAGCATCGCGAAGTCCTTAAGTTTTCTGGCGTCGCCGCCAAATCCGGTAGGTCACAAGTAGCGCCCAGGTAAAGCCGGCCAAGGCGGACAGATCGGCCAGAAAGGCAAACCGCGCTTCCCAGCCCATTTTCGCACCGAGCCATTGCGCCCCCATCCACAAGATCATCGTGCCCGCAATCACAAGTGCCACGAGGCGAACTTGCGAAGCGGTCTGATGGGTCTGGTCAGGATCGGGGCGCTGCATCTAGGGCCTAGTAGTCGTTGGTTTTGGCGCGAATACGGAAGGCTTCCAGCCCTTCGGTCACGATGATTTTTGATTGGTCAACCCATTTGTCGCGCGCGATGCGGCCTTTGAAGGTTTTCATCTCGGCATCGACCAAAGCGATATCCGCATCAGACCAACTGGCGATCTGATCAAAGTGATAGAAGCCCATTGAATTACAGAGTTTTTCCAATGCCGGTCCGATGCCTTCGATTTCCTTCAGGTCGTCGGCTTTGCCTTTGCGTGGCGCGGTCAGGCGAACCGGGCCTGCCGGCTTTTTCACCTTTGGGGCCTTCGGAGCGGCAGGTTTCGCGGCAGCCTTGGCAGCGGGCTTGGCGGCAGCTTTCGGCTTTGCCGTGCGGGCAGGCTTTGCCGGAGCCGCAGCTGCTGGGGGTGTGGAGGTGAACATGGCTGCCGGGCCAGACACCGAGGTGGCAGCGGGTGCTGCCTTTGCGGGGGCGGCCATCGTCGGGGCGGTAACAGCGGGTGTGGCGGCAACGGGTTCGGCGATTGGGGCGGGTGTGGGCGCGGACACTGCGGTAGGTTTCGGCGCAGTCGCAACCTGCGGACCCCAGTACATGCCCAAGATCAGGCCAACCACCAGAAACACCACAAGTCCGATAAAGGCCGATGGCGTGAAGTCGAAATCGCCCACAACATAGGCCACCCCCGCTGCGACCAATCCAGCCGCCGCAGCGATGACCCAGCCGCCGAGTGATGGGGCACGCTTCATGTCAGATTGTTTCATCAGTCCCGTCTCCCTGTCTGACCCACTTTGTTGGGGGCCTTGTTACTCTACAATTGGCACGTCTGTTCCGTCATATCATTCCCGTCGTCACGGCGTGTTGCCAGCGGCCAGCGCGCGGGCCTGTTCAACCCATTTGTCGCGCGTGACGCGGCCTTTGAAACCTTCCAGATTGTCATCGACCCACGCAATTTCTGCATCCGTCCAAGCGGCCAGTTGATCAAAGTGGAAGAAGCCAAGCTTGTGGCACAGAATTTCCAGCTTTGGGCCAATGCCGATGATGATCTTCAAATCATCTGGCTTGCCGCCACGCGCCGATTTCAACGCTTTGGGTTTGGATTGCACAGTCATCGCTGGGGCTTTCACCTCTGGCGTTGCCAGCGGAGTTGCGTTGGCGGCGTTGCCATCGGCCTTGGGCTTGCCCTTGGACCGCGCGGGGGCCTCTTGCACCGTGACGCCCGACGCATCGGCGGGCAGCCCCTGGCCGGGCTTTGGTTCTTTTGTAGCACCGCGGGCTTTGGCAACAGGTGGCACGGCTTTGCCCAACCATGGCATCGTCAGCCGCACTTCGCTGCCGTCAATGCGTTTGACGGTATCGCCAAGATCGACCGCCGCCTGCACCGAGGCGTTGTATTGCTTGCGGCCAGAGTCACCGGTTTTCAGGCTGGTGAGGCCACTGAGAGGCTCTGCCGCATAGCGACCGTTTTGCGAGCCTGGCACTGGAACTTCCCCCTTGGAAAACCGTGCGATCAGGTCGCGGAGTTTGGCAGGTGTCAGGTCTTCATAGTAATCCTTGCCGATCTGGGCCATTGGCGCGTTGGCGCAGGCACCCAGACATTCGACCTCTTCCCAGCTGAATTTGCCATCGGCGGACAGGGCGTGGGCTTTGGGATTGATCAGGTCTTTGCAGACCGCGACAAGATCTTCCGCGCCGCAGATCATGCAGGACGTCGTGCCGCAGATCTGGATATGCGCTATAGAACCAACAGGTTGCAGTTGGAACATGAAGTAAAACGTCGCCACTTCCAGCGCCCGGATATAGGCGAGGTCGAGCATATCGGCGACATGTTCGATGGCGGGGCGGCTAAGCCAACCTTCCTGCTCCTGCGCGCGCCACAGCAGCGGGATGATGGCAGAGGCCTGACGGCCCGCGGGGTATTTGGAGATTTGGCCATTCGCCCAGGCAAGGTTTGCCGGGGTGAAGGCGAAAGAGGCGGGTTGGACGGGGTGCAGGCGGCGTAGCATTAATTGTTCCCCAAGGTCTATTGGTTTTGTTGTGCTGCGGTCTCGGGTATGTTCACGGTGAAACATACCGCTGAACAAGCATTGTCGCCTCCACTTCCCCCCGACTGCATTTTCCAGATGCCGCGATCATCAAAAACCATGCATGATCCCTTTGCAGTATCGTCGTCAACGCGTGATAACGCGCAGAACTGTGCATCGCGGGATAGTTCTATAACTTCCGTAGCCTCATTGAACGACACGGAAGTGATCTTCCAGTTTTTTTTGTCGGAGATGGCTGCCTGCATGGCGTCGACGCGATCGCTCAGCGAAGAGATCGTATCAGGTGCACCAAACATCGCTAATACCTTTGGTCCGACAATCGCACCGGCGAGAAATATCCCACCAGCCGCGCTGGCAATATATCCCACTGACTTAACGTAGTCGGTGTATCCTTTGGTCTTCAGTTGGATTTCACTCACCGGTCAATCTCCCCGAACACCACATCCATTGTCCCAATAATTGCGGCGACGTCGGCCAGCTGGTGGCCCTTGGCGATGTAATCCATCGCCTGCAAGTGCAAAAACCCCGGCGCTCGGATTTTGGCGCGGTAGGGTTTGTTGGTGCCGTCGGCCACCAGATAGACGCCGAATTCGCCTTTGGGGGCCTCGACGGCGGCGTAGATTTCGCCGGCGGGGACGTGGAAGCCTTCGGTGTAGAGTTTGAAGTGGTGGATCAGGGCTTCCATCGAGGTTTTCATTTCGGCCCGGTTGGGAGGCGTTACTTTGCCGCGCGACAGGATATCGCCGGGTTCAACCCGCAGTTTGGCAATGGCCTGTCGGATGATCGAGGTGCTTTCGCGCATTTCGGCCATGCGGCACAGGTAGCGATCATAGCAATCGCCGTTGATGCCGACCGGGATTTTGAAATCAAATTCATCATAGCATTCATAGGGTTGCGCCCGACGCAAATCCCATGCAAGACCCGACCCGCGCACCATGACGCCGGAAAAACCCCATTTCTGGATATCCTCTTCCGTCACCACGCCGATATCGGCGTTGCGCTGTTTGAAGATGCGGTTTTCGGTCAGCAGGCCGTCGATATCATCCAGCACGCGGGGGAATTCGACCGCCCATTGATCAATATCGTCGATCAGTTGCGGGGTCAGATCCTGATGCACGCCGCCGGGGCGGAAATAGGCGGCGTGAAGGCGTGCGCCACTGGCGCGTTCATAGAACACCATCAGCTTTTCGCGTTCTTCAAACCCCCACAGCGGCGGGGTCAGCGCGCCGACGTCCAGCGCCTGCGTGGTGACGTTCAGGATGTGATTCAGCACGCGGCCTATTTCGCAGAACAGTACCCGGATCAGGCTGGCACGGCGTGGCACAACAGTGCCGGTCAGCCGTTCGATGGCCAGACACCAGGCATGTTCCTGGTTCATCGGGGCCACGTAATCCAGCCGGTCGAAATAGGGCAGGTTTTGCAGATAGGTGCGGCTTTCCATCAGCTTTTCGGTGCCACGGTGCAGCAGGCCGATATGCGGATCGCAGCGTTCGACAATCTCTCCGTCCAGCTCCAGAACCAGACGCAAAACACCATGTGCAGCAGGGTGTTGTGGGCCGAAGTTGATGTTGAAATTGCGGATCTGCTGCTCGCCGCTAAGGACGTCTTGCGAGCCGTCGTCATAGGTGTTGCGCCGGATGTCACCGTCCATCATTTTGCCCCTGCCTTGTCATCGCCCGGAAGGATGTAGGTCGCCCCTTCCCATGGGCTCATAAAATCGAACTGACGGTATTCTTGTACCAGCGAAACCGGTTCGTAGACGACGCGCTTTTGCACGTCGTCATAGCGCACTTCGGTATAGCCGGTGGTCGGGAAGTCCTTGCGCAGCGGATGCCCGCGAAAGCCGTAATCGGTCAGGATACGGCGCAGGTCGGGGTGACCGGAAAACAGAATGCCGAACATGTCGAACACTTCACGCTCAAACCAGTTGGCGGAAGGGTGGATGGCGTGGATCGAAGGCACCATCTCATCGGCGCGCATCGCAACTTTCAGGCGGATACGATGGTTTTTGTACATCGACAGGAAGTGGTAAACCACGTCAAACCGCGCAGCGCGTTCGGGGTGATCTATCGCCGTTATATCAACCAGTGTGGTAAAGCGGCAGGTCGCGTCGGATTTCAGAAATTCGACCAGACCTTCCAGTTTCGATAGCGGCACGCCAATCGTCAGCTCACCGTGGGTTACGGTGGCGGACAGCACAGCACCGGGGCGTTTTGCCCCAAGATATGCGCCAAGTTCAACCAATGCGTCAGACATTTATCGCCCCCTACCGTGTAATGGTGCCGGTGCGGCGAATTTTTCGCTGCAATTGCAGGATGCCGTAGAGCAGTGCTTCGGCAGTGGGCGGGCAGCCTGGCACGTAAATGTCTACCGGCACGATGCGATCACAGCCGCGCACCACGGAATAGCTGTAGTGATAATAGCCGCCGCCATTGGCGCACGACCCCATCGAGATGACATAGCGCGGCTCTGGCATCTGGTCATAAACCTTGCGCAGGGCGGGGGCCATCTTGTTGGTCAGCGTACCCGCCACGATCATCAGGTCAGATTGGCGCGGGCTGGCGCGCGGTGCAGTGCCAAAGCGTTCCAGATCATAGCGTGGCATTGAGGTATGGATCATTTCAACGGCGCAACAGGCAAGGCCGAAGGTCATCCAGTGCAATGATCCGATGCGGGCCCAGTTGATGATGTCTTCAGTCGAGGTCAGCAGGAAACCCTTGTCCTGCAATTCCCGGTTCAGTGCGCTGGTGGCCACATCCATATCGGCTGCGGCGGTGTTGTTCCCTGCCATCACGGCCATTCGCTTGCACCCTTCTTCCATTCATCGGCATAGCCGAACGTCAACGCGGCAGAACCAAGTATTGTGAAACAAAACGCAGGTCGTTCTGAACACGATCGTCTAACGCGAAGTCCCTTTTTTGCGCCATTCGGCACGCCGAAGCGTAACCGGCAAACACATCTTGTAGCTCAATACCCCTACCCCCCGTCAGGGTCAACCAAGCCAAGCGCCGCAGATGCGGCATATTGTGAGGTGTGGCCGCGTCTTAGTTTCTTTGCTCCAGCGCGCGGGTCTTGCCGAGAAGATGCCAATCAGCGGAATTCCCCAATGGGGTTGGCGGTGTTTGGCCGCCCACACAACCGTGTTTGGAACTGTCTGTCGGCGCATGTGTTAATTCATTGTCGCGCTGTGCGGCATTTTCAGCAAGGAACACCTGATATGAACACTTTCATCAAAATGATAGCGGCCAGCGGGCTTGTCGTAGCTGCTGTCGCTCCGGCCTTTGCGGAATCCCACGCGGTTGATCCGATGGCGATGACCTGCGCCGACTATACGGCAATGGATAGCGCGGCCATGATGACCGCAACCATGCAAATGGACGCGATAATGGCCATGACCGAAGAAGAGCAGGCGGCAGCTATGGCAATGACGCCCGAAGAAAAAACCGCCAAGATGGCGGAGATGGACGCGGCAATGGCGGCAATGACGGAAGAGGAAAAGACTGCGGCAACCACCGCAGCAGAAGCATCAATGGCAAAGCTGACAGACGCTTGCGCAGCGGCGCCGGATGGCACAGTGATGGATGCGGCCAAAGCAGCCATGTAAAAGCGTGAGGGGGCTGCACTTGTGGCAAAAGCCAGAAGTGCAGCCCTTTTTTGTTATTCTGTTGGGTGGCGTTCGGTTAGTGGGCTATCCAGCCAAGGCTTACCGTCACTCCCACTCCAGTGCGCCTTTTTTCCATTCATAGGCAAAGCCGACAGTCAGCACGGCTAAGAAAAGCATCATCGACCAGAAAGCGGCCATGCTGATCTCGCCAAAGGCCACAGCCCAGGGGAACAGGAACGCCACTTCAAGATCGAAGATGATGAACAGGATCGACACCAGGTAGAAGCGCACATCAAATTTCATCCGGGCATCGTCAAACGCGTTAAAGCCACATTCGTAGGCCGATACTTTTTCAGGGTCCGGATTGCGCACAGCCAACACCACTGCGGCGAGTAACAGTACGAGGCCAAGGCCCATCGCCAATGCTAGAAATATGATGATTGGCAGATACTCACGCAGAAGATGGTCCAAGAGAATGCTCCTATCGCAGGCGGTATACGGGCGGCGGCCACGCATGGCGCGCTTTTGCGTTGCGCATGGTTTACCCCGGGGCCCATGCGGGGTCAACCAAAGGCGGCGTGAAAAGCGGGGCTGCGACGGCGGAGTTGGCGATGGTGCCTCGTGGTAGTGGACAAGTGCGGGATGAAGCGAGTTGGTACGGTTTGCGGAGATAGCAAACATCTGCTGCAGTTTGGCTGCCAATATTATTGGCAGGGTCGCCAATTATTGGCCAATAGGGCCTTTTCGGGGTGTTCAGGTACAGTTAGCATCCGGAACCGCAGTTTTCATTTATCAACTTAACTTGCTGCCTATACCCAACTGTAGCAACACAAATTGCATTTATCAAACATTTCTGAACTCCCGCGTTCGTTTTTGCCAACAAAATTCAGTATATTCGGACCAAACCTGCTTTAATTTCGACGACAGCGACTCTAACCACACCACCCCTGCCGCAGCCCACCGTCATATCCCCGCACGAGGCCATCGGCGATCATCAGTTTGGCCAGCAAGTCGGGCCCCACCCATATGGTCACCAAGCGCCGATCATAGCGGTCCAGTTTTCCGCGCTGCAGCCGCAAATCAGCATTTCCAAAAAGGGCGGCGCGCAATGCCCATTTCGCTTGTTGTGCTGCTATAAATTCAGACGCGCATTTGGGCGAGAATAATTCAGGCGCATCAAAGCCAACCAACCGAGCGCGCTTAAACCCAGTGGCAGCGCACCAGATATCCGCGGTATCGCCGTCAACCACATGCAGCACCCGGCATTGATCCGTGCCGGAATTAATCGGCCGGGCCAAAGCCAACGCGCCGTCGGTCACAAGCGGGATCACCAGTAGCGCCATCATCGACACGACGATCAACGCGCGCAAATAGAACAGCGGGTCGATGATGCGGTGCCACCAACGGTGCGGTTTTTGCGGCGGCAGACCCATGCCAAATCGTTTCGGACGGCGATAGTCGCGGCTGTAGGGAATGACGTTATTGCGCAAACGCCGCATCAATACCCCCTAGACCACCAGCATCCGCTGCACCAAACCCGCCAAATCATCGAAATGGTGCAGCAGCGCATCAGGCTGCATCCGCGAAACGCCGTCACCTTCGGGGCCGAAGGTGACCAGCGCCACGGGCACACCGGCCGCGCGTCCGGTATCGCGGTCTGTCTGGGTATCGCCCACCAGCAAGGTGCGGGATGGGCTGCCGCCGACCCGAGCAATCGCCTCATACAGGGGGGCTGGATCGGGTTTGCGCACAGACAGGGTATCGGCACCAACCAAGGCGCCGAACAGCCGCCGAATGCCAAGGCGCTGCGTCAGAGTTTCGGCCAGATCGGCGGGTTTGTTGGTGCAGATGGCAAGCGCAAAACCGGCATCGCGAAGCGCCGTCACAGCGGTGATTGCACCGGGATAGAGCGTCGTATGAGTGTCGATCGCATCGGCATAAGCCGCCAGCAGGACCGGATATTGCGCGGCAACGTCAGCCTCGGTGTAGCCCTCAAGCCGCGAAAACCCCAAGCGCAACATCGCGCGACCGCCCTGAAACGCCGTTAGCGTATCGCCGGCATCCAGCAAGTTGTCATGCCCCAAGGCACGAAAACAGTGGTTGGCGGCGGCCAATAGATCGGCCGATGTATCGGCAAGGGTGCCGTCCAGATCGAAAACCACTGTGCGCATCGACATTCCATTGTTGTAATTTTGCGAAAAGACATGTGATAGACCGGCACTTGCGGCATTCTTACATCCCGCTAAAACGTGCGCAGCTTGAAGGAAAGTGTTTTATGCCGGTTTCATTGATTGTCCTTGCTGCGGGACAGGGCACGCGGATGAATTCCGATTTGCCCAAGGTTCTGCACCAAGTTGGTGCGGCCCCACTGTTACATCATGCGCTGCGCGCGGGGCAAGCGTTGGGGCCGGACCGGATTATCGTGGTGGCCGGCCATGGTGCCGAAGCGGTGACGAAATCGGCGCTCGCGTTTGACGATATGGCAACGGTGGTTGTGCAGGCCGAACAGTTAGGCACTGCACATGCAGTGGCCCAAGCCCTGCCCGCTTTGGCGGATGCGTCGGGCGATGCGGTAGTCTTGTACGGTGACACCCCATTTATTCGTGCCGAAACTTTGCAAGCAATGCTGACGGCGCGAGTACGTCATGCCGTAGTGGTTCTGGGGTTTGTCGCTGCCGATCCAGGCCGTTATGGCCGCTTGATCACCCAAGGCGACATGCTGGAGCGAATTGTGGAGTTCAAAGATGCAAGCCATGCCGAGCGTGAGATCAGCTTGTGCAACTCCGGCGTCATCTGTGCCGATGTGGCAACATTGACTGATCTGGTTCACGCTGTAGGCAATGATAACGCCTCTGGCGAATATTATCTAACCGATATTGTCGGTATTGCTCGGGCCAAAGGTCTTTCCGCTGGCGTTGTGATCTGCAACGAGACGGAAACCCTCGGTATCAATACACGGCTGGAACTGGCTGGTGCCGAAGCGGCGTTTCAAGCCCGCGCGCGGGCCGAGGCGTTTGAAAATGGCGTTTCGATGACTGCGCCGGAAACGGTGTTTTTCGCGCTGGATACCTTTGTGGGCCGGGATGCGCTGATCGGGCCGAATGTGATTTTCGGGCCGGGCGTTACGGTGGAAACCGGGGCCGAGATCAAGGGCTTCTGCTATCTGGAAGGCTGCCATATCAGCCGCGGCGCTACTGTTGGCCCATTTGCCCGCCTGCGCCCCGGCACAGAATTGTCGGAAGACGTGCATGTCGGCAACTTTGTTGAGATCAAGAATTCGACGCTGGCCGAAGGCGTCAAGGTGGGTCATCTGACTTATCTTGGCGATGCGGATGTGGGTGAGTACAGCAACATTGGCGCAGGCACAGTCACCTGCAACTACGACGGTGTGATGAAGCACAAAACCATCATCGGACCGCGTGTTTTCATCGGGTCGGGCACGATGCTGGTTGCTCCGGTGACAGTGGGGGCCGATGCGATGACAGGCTCGGGGTCGGTGATCACGATGGATGTGCCGCCGGGCGCATTGGCGATTGGGCGGGCGCGGCAGGAAAATAAACAAGGTTTGGCCACAAGATTAATGGAAAGATTGCGTGCGTTGAAAGCTCAACGCCAAAAGGGAGTGCGGTAAAGTGTGCGGTATTGTTGGTGTTTTAGGTGACCACGAAGTTGCCCCCCTGTTGGTAGAGGCGCTGAAGCGGCTTGAATATCGCGGCTATGACAGCGCCGGTATCGCTACTGTGAACAACGGCAAACTGGATCGTCGCCGTGCGGTGGGCAAGCTGGTAAACTTGTCCGATTTGCTGGTGCATGACGCACTTGCGGGCAAATCCGGCATTGGTCAGACCCGCTGGGCCACGCACGGGGCAGTCACCCAAGACAACGCGCACCCGCACGCCTGTGGTCGCGTGATGGTGACCCACAACGGCATCATCGAGAACTTTCGCCAGTTGCGTGAAAGGCTTGCTGTGGCGGGGCTGCATCATCAGACTGATACCGATTCAGAAACGGCGGCGATGCTGGTCGAACTGCATATGCAGGCTGGATTGAACCCGCTTGAAGCAGTTCAGGCGACGGTAGGTGAATTGCATGGCGCGTTCGCGCTGCTGTTCATGTTTGACGGCGAGCAAGACCTGATGATCGGCGCGCGCAAGGGCGCGCCACTGGCGGTTGGCTACGGTGACGGGGAAATGTTTGTCGGGTCAGATGCCATCGCGCTGGCCCCGTTGACGGACCGCATCGCCTATCTGGAAGAAGGCGATGTCGTACGGGTCACGCGCGCCGGGGCCGATATTTATGATGCCAGTGGGCGACTTGCGAACCGTGAAATTACTCAGATACATATCGACAGCACCCGCATCGAAAAGGCTGGCTACAAACACTTCATGGCGAAGGAAATTGCGGAACAGCCGGTGGTGCTGGCCGATGCGCTGCGGCACTATGCCGCCGATGCCAATGCGCCGCTGAATCTGCCCGAAAGCCTTGATTTCAGCAAGGTTGACCGGATCACCATGGTGGCGTGCGGCACGGCGTCTTATGCCTGCCATGTGGCGAAGTACTGGTTCGAACAGATTGCGGGCATGCCCGCCGATATCGACATCGCGTCGGAATTTCGCTATCGCGAGCCGCCACTGTCCGACAAATCCTGGGCCCTGTTCGTCAGCCAATCTGGCGAGACAGCAGATACGCTTGCCGCCCTGCGCTATGCCAAGGAACGCGTCGCCAAGGTGATTTCCGTTGTGAACGTGCCGACGTCGTCTATCGCGCGCGAATCCGATCTTTCCCTGCCGATTTTGGCGGGGGTTGAGGTGGGCGTGGCGTCGACCAAGGCGTTTACCTGCCAGTTGACAGTGCTGCTGCTGCTGGCGTTGAAGGCGGCGGTTGATCGCGGGCGGATGTCGGCAGGCGATCTGACGACGCATTTGAACGCGCTGTCCACGCTACCCGGCTTGATGAACCATGCCATCGGGTCGGCGGCAGAAATTGCCGATATTGCCGAGCAATTGGCGGAAGCGCAGGATGTGCTGTTTCTTGGCCGGGGGGCGATGTTCCCGCTGGCTTTGGAAGGGGCGCTAAAGTTGAAAGAAATCAGCTATATCCATGCCGAAGGCTATGCCAGCGGCGAGTTGAAGCACGGGCCCATCGCGCTGATCGATGCGCATGTGCCGGTGATTGTGATGGCCCCGCGGGATCATCTGTTCGAGAAAACAGTGTCGAACATGCAAGAAGTGATGGCGCGAAATGGCAAGGTGCTGCTGATATCGGATGCGGCGGGCATCGCCGAGGCGGGCAAGGGCTGCTGGAAAACCCTTGCGATGCCGTCAGTGCCGGATTTTCTGGCACCGATCCTGTATGCCATTCCGGCGCAGTTGCTGGCCTACCATACCGCGATTGCCAAAGGCACTGATGTTGATCAGCCGCGCAATCTCGCCAAATCGGTTACGGTGGAATGATTACGGCAGCCCTTGCAGAACTTGAAGCGCTGGCCGATCCGGTGAACGCAATTGCGGTCGCGGCGTATCACAAGACCCCCCGGCGCTATTTGGGCGTTGCTGTGCCGCAAATTGATTCTTTGGTCGCCAAATGGCGGGCAGAAGCCAGCCTTGACGACCGTATTGCCCTTGCCGCTGCCCTTTGGGATACGGATATCCATGAGGCGCGCGTTGCCGCCGCCAAGCTACTGACCCAAGCCCGTATCCGCCCATCGGACCAGGCGGCGTGGGATTTGATCTGCAAATGGGTGCCGACATTCGATGCTTGGGCAATTGCCGATCATGCCTGCATCGCTGCCCAAAAACGCATTACCGCCGACCCATCCCGGCTTGATCAGGTTGAAGGCTGGACCCAATCGGAGAACATGTGGACACGGCGGGCGGCCTTGGTGGCCACCCTGCCCTTTGCAAAGTTGAACCACCCCAAGCCGCATGACGTCGAGGCGCGTGACCGGATTTTGGATTGGGCCGCCGCTTACACGCAGGACCGCGATTGGTTTATCCAAAAAGCCGTGGCGTGGTGGGTGCGTGATCTGTCAAAGCATGACGCCCAGCGCGCACGGGCGTTTCTTGCCGAACATGGGCACCTGATGAAAACCTTCGCGCGCAAGGAAGCGGCAAAATATTTGTCAGACTGACGGCTCTTACGCTTTTTCTTCGCAAAAATACTCACAGCCCGCTGGCGGTACGCGATGCAATATCAGTTTGCGTACACCCGCACCTCGGGCAAATCGGTCAGCCCCAAGCCTAACTGGCGAAACGCTGCCAGCGATAACAATGCCGCCCCCGTGCCCGGTTGCAGATCTACGTTGACTGACTGGCCCGTCGCCGTGACAACACGGCCTTTGCCCGGTTCGGTCACTTGGGCGGATCGTAGCCAAAAGCCTTGTTCGGCAGGGCTGCCCAACGCCACAACCACTGCGCCCAGATCACGTTCGCCGGCGGCTGCCGGGGCTGCGGCGGCCGCCTTTTCCGCCTCGGTGGTCTGATCCAGTGCTGCGGCAGATTGCGCTTGCCCCAGAGCGGTTGTGGCTGACAACGGACCGTCAGGCACTGGGGCCGGTGCCTCGGCAGCGGCTGCATCGCGGCCTTGGATGCGCTCAACCAGCCCGCAGGCGGACAGCGACCAAAGGCCAAGGATCACGATCAGGGCGGGGCGCGGGGCGAAGTATTTCATGCTATCACGATAGTCTGAAGCTTGCCGTCCTTTCAACCCTTGCATCGCGCTTGCTGTTCCGACGACGGTTTCATACCATCAGCGCATGAACGCCACATCGCCCCCCCTGATTGATCCGTTTGCCCGCGCGATAGATTATCTGCGGGTTTCGGTCACTGACCGCTGCGATTTCCGCTGTGTTTACTGCATGTCAGAGAACATGACGTTCCTGCCCAAAGCCGATCTGCTGACGCTGGAAGAACTGGATCGCCTGTGTTCGGCATTCGTCCGCATGGGCGTGCAAAAGCTGCGCATCACGGGCGGCGAGCCGTTGGTGCGCAAGGGCATCATGACGTTCTTCCAGGCCATGTCGCGGCATTTGCAATCGGGCGCTTTGCGCGAGTTGACGCTGACCACCAACGGATCACAACTGCGCAAATATGCAGCTGATCTTGCAGCGGTGGGCGTGAAGCGTATCAATGTCTCGCTCGATACTCTGGATGCGGCGAAGTTTGCCCAGATCACCCGTTGGGGGCGCCTTGATCAGGTGCTGGACGGCATTCAAGCGGCCAAGGATGCGGGTCTGCAGGTGAAGATCAATGCCGTGGCGTTGAAGGGGTTCAATGAAGACGAGCTGTTTACCCTGACCGACTGGTGTGCAGCTCAGGGGCACGATCTGACGTTCATCGAGGTTATGCCGATGGGCGATCTGGGTAATGAAGATCGGCTTGATCAGTATTGGTCATTGAAAGACCTGCGGGCACGGCTGGCAAGCCGTCACCGTTTGACCGACCTCACGGTGCGATCCGGCGGCCCGGCGCGGTATGTGCGGCTGGAGGATACTGGGCAGAAGGTCGGCTTCATCACGCCACTTAGCCATAATTTCTGCGAAAGCTGTAATCGGGTGCGGCTGACCTGCACTGGCGAGTTGTACATGTGCTTGGGCCAAGAGGATATGGCCGATCTGCGCGCGCCGCTGCGTGCATCCCCCGATGATACCGCGCTGGATACTGCCATTCGCGCCGCAATCGCCCGCAAGCCCAAGGGCCACGATTTTGATTATTCGCGCCAGACTGTTGCCGGTCAAGTGACCCGCCATATGAGCCATACGGGTGGCTAAGGTCAGCTAAAGGCCAAGGCAAGCAGTGGCAGAATGGCGGGCAATGCCTGAACGCAGAATGCCATGCTCGACCCTGTCATGCCGCCGTGAACGCCTGCGAGCACCGAACTGCTATTCGTGCTTGGTTTCGCCGGCATGGCCTACAGCTTTTATTCCTATGCCGTGCCCGAAAAGCTGACGATCGATGAGGCGGCCAGTGCGCCCGAAAGCCTGTCGATCATCCTGTTTGGCGTCATGGCGGTGCTGCCGCTGACCCCGCCCACATGGTGCTTAGCTGCACGACTATCCGCGGCAAGCCGGCGGGTCTGCGCTACGATTGAGCCGCCTGCGCTACGACTGATCTCTTACCCGGTCCCGCAACACCCGACGTAAAATCTTGCCGGCGGCAGATTTCGGGATGGCATCGATAAACTCGATCCGGGCAGGCACTTTATAGCTGGAAAGCCGGCTTCGAAGTGCTGCCTGCAGCGCAGTCACGTCCTGCGCAGCCCCTGCAGCGCTAACCACAAACGCCATCGGCAGTTCGCCCGCTTCGTCATCCGGCACGCCGATCACGGCGGCATCGGCAACATCAGGGTGCGACAGCAGTTCCGCCTCTACCTCGGCCGGGGCCACTTGGAACCCCTTCACCTTGATGAGCTCCTTCAGGCGATCACGGATGAACAGATAGCCGTCTTCGTCGATCATCCCCAAATCGCCGGTCTTCAGCCAGTCGCCGTCCATCGTCTTGGCAGTGGCTTCGGGATTGTTCAGATACCCCAGCATCACTTGCGGTCCGCGCACCCAAACCTCGCCCTCGGCACCCGGACCCTGATTGGCTCCAGTGGCCGGATCAACAATGCGGGTCTGCGAATTTGGCGCAGTGACACCAACCGAGCCGGGCTTTGGGTTGCGATGCGGCACAGCATGCGACAATGGGCTAAGTTCGGTCATCCCGTAGCCTTGAATTGCCACGCAACCCAGTCGCTTGCCACAAACTTCGGAAACCTCCGGCCCAAGCGGCGCGGCAGCAGACAGCACCACTTGCAGCGACGTCATGTCAAACTGATCGACCATCGGATGTTTGGCCAGCGCAATCGCCACCGGGGGCGCTACAAGCAACAGGCGCACCTGGTGGGTTTGGATATGAGTCAGAACCGCCTGTAGATCGAAGCGCGGCATAGTGACGAGTTTGCCCCCGGCACTTAGGAACGAGTTCATCAGGACGTTCATCCCGTAGATGTGAAAGAACGGCAGGAAAGCAACCGTGGCTTCGCCTTCTCGAATATCAAGCAGTGGGATGATCTGATCGACGTTCACAACCAGATTGCGATGGCTTAGCATGACCCCCTTTGGCAAACCGGTGGTGCCCGACGAATAGGGCAGCACAAGGATATACCTATCCAGATCGACCGACACTTGCGCGGTTTGCGGGGCCGCAGTCATGACATCATCGATGGATTTGTGCGCGGCGTCTTGCCCGATCACGATGACCTCGCGCACTTGGGGCATATCGGCAACAGCTTCCTGCACCGTAGCCAGAAAGGCCGGAACTGTGACCACCAGCGACGCGCCGGAATCCTTCAACTGATGGCGCACTTCTGATGCGGTGTAGGTCGGGTTGATCGTGGTGATTGTGCCACCGGCATAGGCCACGGCATGAAACACAGTTGCGTAATCGGGCATGTTGGGGGCCATGATCGCCACCACCTGCCCCGCACCAAAGCCCGCCGCAGTCAACCCCGCTGCCAAACGTTCAATCCGGTCGCGCAGGTCAGCCCCGGTCATCGTTGCCCCCGTTGGCCCGTCGATCAACACCACCCGATGGGGGTCCATCGCCAGACCTTCGAACAAGCGCTCGGTAATAGACACATCGCGCAGGGCAACATCAGCCAGCGGGCTTTTGAAAATGGTCATGGCACCACCCCTCCCAAGGTTTGGGGCCAAGGTAGCAGTGCTTTAACTATGTGTAACCAGCGATCTGGGCCGCCAAGCCCGAATAGTTTGTGGCCTTAGGCCGCTGGCATCCGTGCTTCGGCCATGCCGGCATACCAGCTGGACCCGAACGGAATGGCGCTGTCATCGAAATTATAGGCCGGATGATGCACCATCGCCGTGTCGCCATTGCCAAGGAAAATGTAGGCTCCCGGACGTTCGTTCAGCATGTAGCTGAAATCTTCCGCCCCCATCACGGGCGGAGTGTTGGTATCTACTTGGCCAGAAATGCTGCGCGCCACATCGGCAGCAAAAGTGGTATTCTCCTCGGTGTTCACCGTGGCCGGATAGCCGCGTTGATAGGTCACTTCCGCCAAAGCGCCCAACGCAGCCGCCGTTCCACTGGCAATTTCCGCAATCCGCCGCTCGACAAAATCCTGCACGCCGGGGTCCATCGTCCGCGCCGTGCCGCGCATTTTCACCACCTGCGGGATGACGTTATGCGCTGTGCTATCCGTCGCCACCGTGCAGACCGACACCACCACCTGCTTCAACGGATCGACCCCACGCGAGGCGATGGTTTGCAGTGCCACGATGATATGCGCTGCCACGACAGTCGTGTCGATGCATTCATGTGGCTTCGCCGCATGGCCGCCCTTGCCGGTCACCACAATGTCAAACTGATCTGCCGCCGCCATCATCGCACCGGGTCGAATGGCAAAATGGCCAACCGGAATGCCGGGCATATTGTGCATCCCGTACACTTCCTGAATGCCCCATCGGTCAATCATGCCGTCTTGCACCATTTCCCGCCCGCCGCCGCCGCCTTCCTCCGCTGGCTGGAAAATCAGCACAACCTTGCCATCGAAATTCCGTGTCTCAGCCAAGTATTTCGCCGCGCCCAGCAGCATCGCCGTATGTCCATCGTGTCCGCAAGCATGCATCTTGCCAGAGGTTTTCGAGGCATAGTCCACCCCCGTCGCCTCATGGATCGGCAGCGCGTCCATATCGGCCCGCAGGCCCACGACGCGGCCAGCGGTATTGGTCTTGCCATGGATCACGCCGACAACCCCAGTGCGACCGACGCCCGTTACCACCTCGTCACAGCCGAAAGACCGCAGCAGATCAGCCACCTTGCCCGCCGTACGCTGCACGTCAAACAGCAGTTCAGGATGCGCGTGGAAATCCCGCCGCCAGGCGGTGATTTCGGGCAAGAGGTCAGCAAAGCGATTTTTGACGGGCATGACGTGGCTCCTAGTGGATTTGCGGGTAGCCTGAACCCATCGCCGCTGTTGTGCAAGCCTCAGCCAAACCGCCGCATCGCCTCCAACGCCAGCCCGGTGCCGACTGACCCCAGCATATCGCCGGTTTCTATCGGCACGTTGGGTAGCACGTCGGCCACACATCGGCGCAGGATCGGCAGGCCGCTGGAGCCGCCAGTCATAAAGACGGTGCCGATGTCTGTTGGCTGCAAGCCAGCCTGCGCCAGCAGATTTTTCAGCGTGGCGGCAACGCGAGCCACCGGCGCGGCAACCGCCTCGTCAAACCGGGCGCGAGTGGCTAGCGGGTTTGGGCCGCCAGTAAATCCGGATAAGGCAATGCGCGCAACCTCGGCCTCAGCCAGTGTTATCTTCGCGGCTTCGGTTGCCATCGCCAGCGAATGGCCGGAGCGCTGGGTGATCACCTTGATCAACCGCTCGATCAGTTCGGGGCGATCGGCCTGATGCAGCAGCGCTTTCAAGTCGGCCAGCGTGCGACCTGTGTACAGCACGTTGATGCGGTGCCAAGTCGCCAGATCAAGGAAGTAATGCCGTGGCATCAGGCCTTTGCCGCCACCGGTTGGCGACAGAAAGCCCAGATGCGGCATGACATCCGACAGGCTTAGAAGCCGGTCGAAGTCGGTGCCGCCAACTCTGATGCCGTCATTGGCCAGAATATCGGCCTGTCGGTCCGCCTGTTTGGCACGGTCCGGTGAGACCCGCACGATGGAAAAATCCGATGTACCGCCGCCGATATCGACGATCAGCACTAGTTCTTCGCAGCTGATCCCCGCCTCGTACTGCAAGGCGGCGGCAATCGGTTCATATTGAAACGCGATCTGCCGGAAGCCCTGCGTGCGGGCAATTTCCTCCAGCACCGCTTGGGCAGCCGCATCGCCCGCCGCGTCATCATCGACGAAATGCACCGGGCGGCCCAGCACAACAGATCGGATGGTGCCACCCGTTTGCGCATCGAGTTGCGCCTTCATGTGGCCGATGAACCGGCCCAGCACATCTTTGAAACTAACCGCCCGATTGCCAACCCGCGTCTTCTCGCCGATCAGCGATGAGCCAAGCGTGCTTTTCAGCCCGCGCATCAGGCGGCCATCATCGCCGCGCACGTAAGCTGCGATGGCGGCGCGACCAAATTCGGGGGCGGCACCATCGCTTTCCCAGAACACTGCTGACGGCAGGATGTAAGCGCCGTCTTCAAGCGCTATCAGCCGTGCGCCAGTAGCATCTGCAATGGCGATTGTGGAATTCGAGGTGCCAAAATCTATCCCGCAAGATTGTGCAGACATCATCGCGCCCTCATGTGCAAAGCGGGCTTCCTACCTCGATAAACCGCCTGGGTAAAGCCAGCTAAAACAATGGTCACGGTGCGATTTTTGTTCCATCGCTAAATCGCGACAGGCGGAACCGCGACAGATTATGACCGGGGTCATTGCCCACCACCAGATCGGCCACCACGCGGCCAAATGCCGGGCCAATGCCAAAGCCGTGCCCGCTCATCCCCGTGGCAATGACCAGACCGGGAATGGCGGCGGCACGGTCGATCACCGGCACCAGGTCCGGCATGCTGTCGATCATGCCGCCCCAGACCGAGCGCAGCTTTGGCGGCCCAAGTGCGGGAAAAGCACGAGTGAACTTGGCCAACGCTTTGTTGATCATTTTCATGTTCGGTGCGGGGTTCAAGACACGTGTCACCTCAAACGGTGAAACCTCGTCCACCGCCCAGCGCCGTTTGGTGCCCCAGGCATCCGGGAAACCCGCCGGGGCGGCGGCGCGAAGATGAACGGAACTTAAATTACCGAGCAGAGTTGGCAGAAACGTGCTGAACGACGCAAAGGCATCAGGACCGATGTAGAAAACATGGTCACTCCTTGGCGCGATGGTATAGCCACCTTCGGCATTCCTGCGAAAACCAATGTCCTTGTCGGAAGCATTGACCGAAAACACTTCCGGCATCGGTTCCGTCGCGGCAACGGATTCCAGCACCGAAAGTTGCGGAAACGTCACCCCATGCGCCTGTGCGAATAGCCGTGACCACGCGCCGCCCGCCAATACCACCTGATGGCAGGCGATACGCCCCGCCTCGGTGATCACCCCGGCAATGCGGCCCCCGGCCAAATCTAGCGCCCGCACGGCGCAGTTTTCGACAATGACCGCGCCACGCCGCACCGCACCCGTTGCCAACAACGGCACCGCAACCCAAGGCTCCGCCCGCCCGTCTGATGGGGTAATCAACCCACCACACCACAAGTCCGCAGCCCCTTTCAGTCGTGATACCACCTGCGCCCGCGTTAGCAGTGTGGTATCCAGCCCATGCGCCTGCGCATGGGGCAACCATGCTGCAAAACCGGCCATCTCGGCTTCGGTTTTGGCCAGATACAAAGCACCGTCCTGACGAAACCCCAAAGGGCCGCCAAACTCTTCGGCGAGGCTTTGCCAAATCCGCATCGCCTCGATCATGATCGGCAGTTCCGCCGGATCGCGACCCTGTTGGCGCACCCAACCCCAGTTGCGGCTGCTTTGTTCGCCCGCAATGCGGCCCTTTTCGCACAAGGTTACTCGCAAGCCGCGTTCCGCCAGAAACCATGCCGTCATGACGCCAATCACGCCGCCGCCAATGATAACCACATCGCAAGCCGTAGGGGCTGGGCCGGGAAATTGTATGGGCGACGCAGCCGATATCGGAAATGCCATCACGCCTGCAAATCCCCGATCAGGCGCTGCATAAAGGCGTGGCCTGCCTCGAATTGTGCCACCTCAAGGTATTCATCGGGCTGATGTGCCTGCGCGATATCGCCGGGGCCGCAGACCACAACCGAATAGCCCGCCGCCTGAAACTGCCCCGCCTCGGTGCCGTAGCTGACCACCGATGTTCCATTGTCCCCAGTCAGGCGGCGCACCAACGCCTCGGCACTGCCAGCCGTTTCGGGGCGCAGCAGCGGCACGTCAAAGTATCGATCAACGTCGATGCCGGCATCGGGATGAACACCTTTGATCTCGGCGTCCAACGCGGCAACCTGCGCCAGAAACCGCGTCACCCAAGCCTCCGGGTCTTCGCCCGGCACCACGCGAAACCCCAAACCGAAGTGACAATCCTTCGCCGTAATATTCTCGGCAGTGCCACCCGAAATTACGCCGACATGCACGGTCGTCCAAGGCGGCACAAACTGCGCCGCAAGCGCCGTTGGCACAGCACCGGCACCTTCGGCATTCATCCGGTTGGCCCATTCGATCAACCGCGCCCCAGCCATGATAGCATTGACCCCGGTGTGCATGATTGACGAATGCACCTCGTGCCCACGCACATGCACCTGAAAGCCAGCGCCGCCTTTGTGGCCATTGACCATCCGCATCATGGACGGCTCGCCCACCACCACGCTTGCGGCCTTTGGCAACACCTGCCCCATCGCCGCAATCATCGGCGGAGCACCGGTGCAGCCGATCTCTTCGTCATAACTTAGGGCGAGCTGCAAAGGCCGCATCACACCGCGCTGCTGCGCCTCGATCATCGCCCAGATGGCCAGCGCATCGAAACCCTTCATGTCACAGGTGCCGCGCCCGTAAAGCCGCCCGCCCTCCTCGACCACTTTCCAGGGATCACGGGTCCATGCCTGCCCATCAACCGGCACCACATCAGTATGGCCCGACAACACAACGCCGCCCGGCACCGATCGCCCTACATGCGCAAACAACGCGGACTTGGTGCGATCTTCGTTCCAATGCCGATGCGCCACGACGCCGTGGCTGGCCAGATAGCTTTCGACCCAATCCACCAGATCAAGATTGCTGTCACGGCTGACCGTCGCAAAGCCCACCAACCGATCCAGGATCGCCCGAGGAGCCAAAATTTCGGTCATGCCAATTCCCCTGTAATCTGCCCGCACCGTCGCCTGCGCCGCCAGCCGGGTCAACCCCAGCTTGGCTGACCTTGCGTCACACCAACAACCACCTTGCGGGATCACCAAAAATGATCAACAGTTACAAGAACAACCGGGGCGGGCAAAGCCTGACACCCGGAAAACAAAGCATACCAATGACCTGGGAGTGTCATATGCCCGATGGGGCCGCGCCTGTCCTTGAAGTCAAGGGCCTCAAGACGGTATTTCGAACCCGGGGCGGCGAGATTCATGCCGTGAATTCGGTCAGCTTTCATCTACAGCCGGGCGAGCTTCTGGGCGTCGTTGGTGAAAGCGGTTCTGGCAAATCCGTTACGATGATGTCGCTGATTGGGCTGCTGCCGTCGCCTCCTGCCGATGTGCGCGGAGGTCAGGTTCTTCTGGCTGGACGCGACTTGCTGAAGGTTAGCCAAGATGAATTGCGCGCCGTGCGCGGTGCCAAGATCGGCTTCATCTTCCAAGACCCGATGACCAGCCTGAACCCCGTATTCACCGTCGGCAATCAAATCTGCGAGCCGTTGATCAAGCATCTTGGCATGACGAAGGCCCAAGCCGAAACCCGCGCTGCGGAACTGCTGGATACCGTCGGCATTCCGGATGCGCGCAAACGGCTGCGCGATTATCCGCACCAGTTTTCGGGCGGCATGCGGCAACGGGTGATGATTGCCATCGCCCTTGCCTGCAACCCCGATGTGCTGATTGCGGATGAACCGACCACCGCGCTGGACGTGACCATTCAGGCGCAAATTCTGGAACTGATCAAGGAATTACGCAGCAAACTTGGCATGGCGATTGTCTGGATCACCCATGATCTGGGCGTGATCGCTGGTATCGCCGACCGCGTCATGGTGATGTATGGCGGGCAAGTGGTGGAACAGGCGCCGGTGGCCGAGCTGTTCGCCAATCCGCGCCATCCCTATACTCGCGCCCTTCTCCGCACCATTCCCGCCATCAGCGGCACCCGTCAGGCACGGCTTGAGGTGATCGAAGGCCAACCACCGATCATGACCGAAACACCAACTGCCTGCGCGTTCCGCGGACGCTGCATACATGTGTTCGACCGTTGTCATAGCGAAAATCCAGTCCGCCGTGTGGTCGGCGAAGGGTCTGTCGGCTACGGCCATGACGTCGCCTGCCACTGGGAACCGGAGGCGGTTCATGCGTGACAATGGCACCATCGCAGGCGTTCCAAAAACATTGGTTTCCGTGCGTAACCTGAAGAAATACTTCCCCATTTATACTGGCATCCTGCGCCGCCACACTGGCGATGTGAAAGCGGTAGATGATGTAAGCTTTGACATCATCGAAGGCGAAACACTTGGCCTTGTCGGTGAAAGCGGCTGCGGTAAATCCACTGTTGGGCGCACGATTCTGCGGCTGTATGAAGTAACGGCAGGCTCTGTCGTCATCGACGGCGTTGATGTGGCAAGCCTTGACCCGACTGCCCTGCGCAATGCCCGCCCCAAGATGCAGATGGTGTTTCAAGACCCGCAAGCCAGCCTGAACCCGCGCATGACCCTCGCCGCAATTATTGGCGAACCGCTGGATGAACATACCAAGCTAACCGTCGACGAAAAGCTGGCCCGCATCTACGAACTGATGGATGCTGTCGGGTTGAACCGCCGCTTTGCCAACCGTTTCCCGCATGAATTTTCGGGTGGGCAGCGCCAACGCATCGGCATTGCCCGTGCACTTGCCCTGAACCCGAAATTCATCGTTTGTGACGAGCCGATTGCAGCGCTGGATGTGTCGATCCAGGCGCAGGTGGTCAACCTGCTGGAAGACCTGCAAACCAAATTCGGCCTGACCTACCTGTTCATCAGCCATGATCTGTCCATGGTGCGCCACATCGCAGACCGGGTTGCCGTGATGTATCTGGGCAAGATCGTCGAGCTATCGCCGCGCGATGCGCTGTATTCAAATCCGCTGCATCCTTACGCGCAGGCGCTGCTTTCGGCGGTTAACGAGCCTGATCCGGTTCGCGCCCGCAACCGCAAGCGCATCATCCTGAAGGGCGACATGCCCTCGCCCGCCAATCCACCCAAGGGCTGCAATTTTTCCACCCGCTGCCCAAGGGTCTTTGATCGCTGCCTTAGCGACGAGCCAGAACTGGTCAACGTGGCTCCGGGGCGACAAGTCGCCTGCCACCTGATCCCCGCCATAACAACGACAGCCGGAAAAACCGGCGGCGCCGAGGCCAAAGAGCACAATCAACAAGGAGTGACCTAATGAGATTTAAAACAGCCCTATTGGGGGCCGTTGCAACGTTTGCGTTTGCACCGACCGCCTTCGCCGAGCGCGGCGCCGATGGCGAGGTAAAGCTTACCTTCCCGCAAGCCGTCTCGATCATGAACCCCTATCTAAGTGACGGCACCAAGGATCTTCTGGCAGCCTCGATGATCATAGAACCACTTGTGGGCTTTGACGACACTGGCGCGCTGATGGCCAGATTAGTCACCGAAATTCCGACTGTCGCCAATGGCGGAATTTCCGAGGACCTGACAACCATAACCTACAAACTGTTGCCCGACCTGAAATGGTCAGACGGCACCCCGGTTACCGCAGATGACGTGGTGTTCACCTATCAATATTGCACCCATCCAGAGGGCGGCTGCGCGCAGTTGACCAAGTTTGACGGAATTTCGTCGGTTGAAGCGGTTGATGCTGCAACCGTGAAGATCACCTTTGCGGCGGCCAAACCAAACCCGTTTGCGGCCTTTGCTGGCAACCAATCGCCGGTTTTGCAAAAGGCTCAGTTTGCGGCCTGCTTGGGTGCGGCTGCGCCAACCTGCACGGATCAGAACTTCGGCCCAATCGGCACTGGCCCATTCCGCCTGACCGCATTCACCGTCAATGACACCGTGTCGATGGAAGCCAACCCGGAATACCGCGATCCGGCAAAGCCCGCGTTTGCCACAGCCACAATTAAGGGCGGTGGTGATGCCGAAGGGTCGGCCCGCGCTGTGATGCAAACCGGCGAATTTGACTACGCTTGGAACACCCAGATCCCGCCCGATAGCCAAGCCGCGATGAACGTCGATGGCAAAGGCCAATTTGTTGTGGCATTTGGCAGCCTTGTCGAGCGGATCGAGATCAACATGACTGACCCCTCTGCTGATCTGGCCGAAGGAGTGCGGTCCACTGCCGCCCATCCGCACCCGGTTCTGTCGGACATGAATGTGCGCAAGGCACTGTCGATGGCGATTGACCGCCAAATTCTGGTTGAGGTCGGATACGGCGCTGGCGGAGCCGCTACGTGCAATCTGGTGCCCGCACCTGCCCTTTACACGTCCAACAATACCGGCTGCATCGCGCAGGATATGGATGGCGCCAAAGCCCTGCTGGAAACCGCAGGCTGGATGGATAGCGATGCTGACGGAATCCGCGAAAAGGACGGCAAAAAGCTTACGATCCTGTATCAAACCACCGTCAACCCGATCCGTCAGGATTTCCAGGCGCTGATCAAGGATTGGTGGACTGAACTTGGCGTTGAAGTTGAACTGAAAGCGATTGACCCAGGCGTGTTCTTTGGCGGCGACGCCGGATCGCCCGATACGTTCGAAAAGTTCTACGCCGACGTGGAAATGTATGCCAACAACTTTAACGGCACCGATCCGGAAACCTATTTGGCACAATATGCCTGCGACAAGGCACCCAAGCCTGAAACGCAATGGCAAGGCCAAAACATCAACCGCTTCTGCGACCCGGCATATGACGCTATGGTTATTGAACTTAGCAGCACACGCGACGAAGCAAAGCGCGCCGAGCTTGCCAAAAAGATGAATGATATGCTGACGAAAGACAGCATGACTATCATCCCGCTGGTGCACCGTGGCACGCTTTCGGCCCATTCCAACGCTCTGGGTGGCGTCAAGATCAACGCGTGGGATAGCGAGCTGTGGAACGTAGCAGACTGGTTCCGCGTGAAGTGATCTAACCTTTGGCGGGGCCGCCAGCACGGCCCCGCTACCTTTTTCCAAACCATCTTTCTTCTGATCCGAGGCAACGCCGCGCATGCTTACGTTCACGCTCCGCAGGCTTTTGTTGGCCATTCCGACCCTTCTGGTGATCAGTCTGGTCATCTTTCTGCTGGTCGATCTTGCCCCCGGATCGCCAATGTCCGAAATCCCGCTGACTGTGCCACCCGACGTGCGCCAAAAGATGATCGAAGCCTTAGGTGCAGATCAGCCAGTGTTCGTGCGCTATGTCCTTTGGCTGCGGCAGTTCTTCTGGGTGGAACCCACGCATCTGTTCGACAGCTATTTTGGCACGCATCTGGCTGGCGATGAACAACGCATCCTATCCTGGCAGTCGCGCAGCCCGGTCTTCACCATCATCGGCCAACGCATCCCACAGACCCTGACGGTGATCGGCACCGCCTATCTGGTTGGCATCCTGATCGCCGTGCCGATCGGCATCTATTCGGCCTACCGCCAGTATTCGTGGTTCGATCAGGCTGGCACCATGTTCGCCATGATCGGGTTTTCGGTACCAACATTCTTTTCCGGCACGCTGTTGATCATCATCTTCGCGGTCTGGCTGGGCTGGTTTCCCACAAAATATGACACGACCCTATCAGTCACCGATTGGCAGTCATTCCTGAAGCAGATCAAGCAGATGGCCCTGCCAGTGATGACCCTGGGCTTGGCCAATGCCGCCGCCATCAGCCGCTACATGCGATCATCCATGCTGGAAAACATGGGACAGGATTACGTGCGCACCGCCCGCGCCAAGGGCATGTCCGAACGCACCGTGGTGCTGAAGCATGTCTTGCGCAATTCGATGATCCCGGTGGTCACGGTTATCGCCCTTGGTATCCCGTCGATCTTTGGCGGTGCCATCATCACCGAAAACCTGTTTGGCGTGAACGGCATCGGCTCGGCGCTAATCGGTGCCATCCACGCGAACGACATCCCCATGGTGCAAACGCTGGCCTTCATCTTTGCGGTCCTGATCGTGGTGTTCAACCTTATCGCAGATGTGCTTTACGGCCTTCTAGATCCGAGGATCCGCTATGACTGACGCTATTGTTGCCACGCCAAAACCGGCCAGCCAAAACAAAGCGATCTGGCGGCAATTTCGCACGCACAAAGGTGCATTGTTCGGCTTGATCGTGATATCGATCCTTGTGATTGTCGTGCTGCTTGGCCCCTATCTCTGGTTTCCCGAAAAGCTGTCGGTGGCGCAGGCCATCAAGCTGAAAAATCAGGGCCCGTCACTGCGCTTTCCCTTGGGCACAGATCAGCTTGGCCGCGACATGTTGTATCGGATGATGATGGCGGGCCGTATTTCGCTTGCTGTCGGCTTTGTCGCCATGATCATCGCGATTGTGTTCGGCACCCTTATCGGCGTGCTCGCGGGCTATTTCAGACGCCTTGATGGCCCGTTGATGCGGCTGACGGATATGTTTCTTGCCCTGCCGCTGATCCCGCTGCTCCTGGTGCTGGTGATGCTGTTTCGCGATCGCATGGCCTCCATTGTCGGGCCAGAGCTGGGGGCATTTTCGCTGATCGTTTTTGCCATTGGCATCACCTCGTGGATGCAAGCCGCCCGCATTGTACGTGGCGAAGTGCTGGCGCTGAAGGAGCGCGAATATGTTCTGGCGGCCCGGTCCATCGGTGCCATCCCACGCCGGATCATCCTGCGCCACATCCTGCCGAACGTCATCTCACCGGTAATGGTCGCCGCCACGCTTGGCATTGCCGAAGCTATCATAACCGAATCCGTGCTGTCGTTCCTTGGCCTCGGTTTCCCGCCTGATTTTCCCACTTGGGGTCGGCTGCTGTTCGATGGGTTGTCTTACATGCAAATCTACCCTGAACGTGTCATCTGGCCGGGCCTCGCCATTTCATTGACCGTCCTATCGGTGAACTACATCGGCGACGGCGTGCGCGATGCACTCGACCCGCGCATCAGGGGGCGCTGATAAGGCAGTCAACTGATATGGTTGCGAATGCGGCGGATCATCAACCAGACCGCAAACACCACCACAGGCGTTAGCATTGCCATCGCCATGCCATGCGACAGGCCAAGCCGTTCAGTCAGCGGATAAGCGACGTAGGCCGCAAGGTTGACACCATAATAGCTGATCGCCACCGTTGACAGTCCCTCAACCGTGCGCTGCAACCGCAGCTGCAGATCGGCCCGTTTATCCATCGATTCCAACAGCTTCTGGTTCTGCGCCGATCGTTCAACATCAACCCGCGTTCGCAGCAATTCCGCCGCCCGTTCCGCCCGTTCGGCCATGGATCGCAAGCGCCCCTCGGCAGATTTCACCGTTCGCATCGCCGGGTCATAGCGCCGCATCATGAACTCGCCAAATGTCTGCCGCCCCTGCAACCGCACCTCGCGCAGCACCGCAATGCGCTGGTTGACAATCGCCTCATACGCCGACGTGGCCCCAAAACGGAACGAAAATTGCACTGCCAGACTTTCCAGTTCTGCCGAAATGGTCAGCAGATCATGCAACGCCACCTCGGGTGACGCACCCACCGCATCAAGACCAGACACCAACGACGATAGCCGAGGGTCAAGTGCATTAAGCCGCGTCGTCAATTGCCGCGCCCGCATCAACCCTAACATTGACATCGCACGGTAGGTTTCAATTTCACACAACCGCTGCACGATGCGGCCAACCCGCCGCGCCCCCGTGCCAGGTCGCACAAACACTGCAAACCGCATGTGCCCCGCCGGATCAATCCGGAAATCACCCGCGACAATGGCCGCCCCATCAACCACATACGCACAGGCAAGACTTTCGGCCACAAACCAGTCTTCCAGCTTTTCCAGCACCTCTGCCTCATCATCCGGAAGAAACTCGACCCGGATCAGAACCGATGCAATCCTCTTGCCGGGGCTGCGCGTCAACCAGTCGCTTGGGAAAACCTTGGCCTCGGCAGGGTCAAACGCGCGGCCTGAAACGCCCTTGCCAAAGGCTGAATAGGTCACAAATTCGGTATGGCTTTCCCATTTCAGATCGGTCCGCCCAATCGCACCCGAAAAATGCGTCGCCTCAGGCTGCGGATGCGCCGAGCCGTGACGCTCCAACAGCTCAATCAGATGGGCCCGGTCGGCATCGCGGCTGCGATTGGCTGCATCCAGCGGTTCCTTGATCGCCAGATAAACAGCATGACACGGCGCTTCCAACGATGGAAACGGCCGCGCGTGCAGCTCGTTCACCAAGGCATAACGCAGGGGATGGTCTTCAATCGCGGGCATGTCATGATCCATTTGCTGCGCCCGCAGCAATCTATGGGGTGCAAGCGGATTGTAAACCAAAATAAACCGCGGGGTCTTAGGCTTAACGGGCCAAATTGATGAAGATCAGCGGTGTTGCCCACGCCCCCCCGCAACAGCTTCGGACATCCGCACCGTCGCCGGTTCAACCGCAACAACCAGGGCTGCCGGGCCAACCGCTGGTGGCAAAATCGGTCGTGCCAGCCCCAAAATATCGCCTAGCATCGCCTGCAGCAGGCCCGCAGGGCGCGGTGCCGTCACACCAAACGCGCGGTACAGAACTCGGGCAATGATCAGCATGAAAAGCCCGGCAAACACCACATCAGACAAGAAATGCCGCCCCGTCGCCACCCGCAGGCCAGACCCGATCACGAACACCAATGCAAGACCCGCATACATCGCAGGTCGCCACTTTCGCGCTTTGCTGTCGCGAAAGCAAATCGCCAGCACAATCACCATCACTGCAGCCGACGCAGCTTCGCCCGATACGAACGAACAGTTCTTCGAACATTGCCCGGCAATTTCAAACGGTGGGGTAAACAGTTTGGTGCCGCCAAACTCCGCTACCGTCACCGGGCGGGCGCGGCCCCAATTCTGCTTTAACAGCACATTCACCAACAACCCCGGCCCGATGACGTAAAGCGTTGTCACAAAAGCCCAAAGCCGCCACGGCGTGTGCGCTAATCGCCCGCGCATCAAACTGACGCACAGCATCAGCGCAGCACTGATCGCCAGACCAAAACTGACCAGCCAGATCGGCATCCGTATCTGTTCGGCCAGAACGCTTTTCGACAGCCAGAACGTGCCGTCTGGCCGCACAAAAGCGCGCGAAACAGCAAGGTCAATCGTGGGCCAGATCGAAAAAAATAAGTGGATCGCCGCAAAGACAATCAACAAACGCCACAGAACTTTGTCTTGCAAACCTGCCTCCGGCCCGATGCTGAACCTCGCCATGCGCTATATCGCAGGTATTTGAAACAAAAAGGTGATGCAGCAGCCGATCCGTTAAAAAAATTTCACACGATGTGTCAGCTTTCCGCCACGTTCTGTGCCTCGCAAATCACAAGCCAGCGCGCCTTGATAGGCACGCTGGCCCATGCCCTAGTCAATCATCGGCAGCAGAGCATCCAAGCTTTTCTTGGCGTCGCCATAGAACATCCGCGTATTCTCTTTGTAGAACAGCGGGTTCTCGATGCCCGAATAGCCCGTGCCCTGCCCGCGCTTCGAGACAAACACCTGCTTTGCCTTCCAGCATTCCAACACCGGCATGCCCGCAATCGGTGAATTCGGGTCTTCTTGTGCCGCCGGGTTCACAATGTCGTTCGACCCGATGACAATCGCCACGTCCGTCGATGGGAAATCTTCGTTGATCTCGTCCATCTCCATCACGATGTCATAGGGCACCCGCGCCTCGGCCAGCAGCACGTTCATATGCCCTGGAAGGCGCCCCGCCACCGGGTGAATCGCAAAGCGCACCGTCTTGCCTGCGGCACGCAACTTGCGGGTCAGTTCACTCACCGATTGCTGCGCCTGCGCCACCGCCATCCCGTAGCCTGGGATGATGATCACCGTATCCGCATCGTTCAACGCCGCCGCCACACCTTCGGCATCGATGGCAATCTGCTCGCCCGATATTTCCATCGCAGGCCCAGTGGTATTGCCAAAGCCGCCAAGGATCACCGAAATGAACGACCGGTTCATGGCCTTGCACATGATATAGCTCAGGATTGCCCCCGAAGACCCCACCAGCGCCCCAGTCACGATCAACAGATCGTTGCCCAGCGTGAACCCTATCGCCGCCGCCGCCCAACCCGAATAGCTGTTCAGCATCGACACAACGACAGGCATATCTGCGCCGCCAATCCCCATGATCAAATGATAACCGATGAAGAACGCGAGCAAAGTCATCAGCAATAGCGCCCAAATCCCCGCGCCTTGCACGTACATCACCAGCAGGATCAAAGATCCAATCGCCGCCCCCGCGTTCAACAAATGTCCGCCGGGCAGTTTGACGGCCTTGCCATCCACCTTGCCCGCCAGTTTGCCAAAGGCAACAACCGACCCGGTAAAGGTGACAGCCCCGATGAATACGCCAAGGAACACTTCAACCGCCAAAATCGCTTGCTCAACGGCGTCTTTTTCGGCCAGCTTCTTGGCAAACCCGATCAAGCCTTCGCGTGCTGCTGGATCTAGCGCCAGCACCCGGTCCAATTCGATATCTGCGTTGAACCCGATGAACACGGCGGCAAGACCCACAAACGAATGCAATGCCGCCACCAGTTGCGGCATTTCGGTCATCTGCACGCGCATGGCCACGATCCAGCCCAGCACGGCCCCAATCGCCACCATCGGCACGATCACCCACAGGTTCGCCACATCCGGGCTAAGAATTGTCGCAAACACCGCCAACGCCATGCCTGCAATGCCATACCAAACTGCGCGCTTGGCGCTTTCCTGACCGGACAATCCTCCAAGGCTAAGAATAAACAGAACCGCTGCCGCGATGTAGGCTGCCGATACGATACCAATGCTCATGGCCTATTCCCTCACGACTTCTGAAACATGGCGAGCATCCGGCGTGTCACCAGAAAGCCCCCCACAATATTGATCGACGCAATCAGCACCGATACCGCCGCAAGGATCACCACCAGCCAATTGCCAGACCCGATCTGCAACAATGCCCCCAAGATCATGATCCCGGAAATCGCGTTCGTCACCGACATCAGCGGAGTGTGCAAACTGTGGCTGACGTTCCAGATCACCGAAAAGCCGATGAAACACGCCAGTGCAAACACGATGAAATGCTGCATGAACTCCACCGGTGCCGCATAGCCCACCAGCGCAAGCAGCGCCCCAGACCCGGCCAGCAGGCCCACTTGCGACCGCGTCTGCGCCTTGAAAACCGCCACCTCCCGCGCCCGCTTTTCAACCGGCGTCAACTCCACCGTCTTGGGCTTTGGTTTGGCCGCAGCAATCGCCGCAATCTTCGGCGGCGGTGGTGGGAAAGTAACTGCGCCCGCATGGGCCACAGTCGCCCCGCGGATCACGTCATCCTCCATGTTGTGGAAAATCACACCGTCTTTCTTCGGTGTAAGATCGGTCAACATGTGGCGGATATTGTTGGAGTAAAGCGTAGATGCCTGCGCTGCCATCCGGCTTGGGAAATCGGTATATCCCACCACCGTCACTCCGTTGTCACTGACAACTTTCTGGTCCGTCACCGTCAGATCACAGTTGCCGCCACGCTCGGCTGCAAGGTCAATCACCACTGATCCGGGCTTCATCGCCGACACCATATCGGCCAACCACAGCTTTGGCGCAGGCCGCCCCGGGATCAGCGCGGTGGTGATAACGATATCCACATCGGGGGCCAATTCGCGGAACTTGGCCAATTGCTTTTCGCGGAATTCGGGGCTGGACGGCGCTGCATAGCCACCCGTGGCCGCCCCGTCCTGCGCTGCCTCAAACTCCAGATAGACAAACTGCGCACCCATGCTCTCAATCTGCTCGGCCACTTCGGGGCGCACATCAAATGCATAGGTAATCGCACCCAAACTGGTCGCCGTGCCAATTGCCGCCAAGCCCGCAACCCCCGCCCCAATCACCAGAACTTTCGCAGGCGGCACTTTGCCCGCCGCCGTCACTTGGCCCGTAAAGAAGCGGCCGAAGTTGTTCCCCGCTTCAATCACCGCGCGGTAGCCCGCGATATTCGCCATCGACGACAGCGCATCCATCTTCTGGGCGCGGCTGATCCGCGGCACCATATCCATCGCCACAACTGTGGCACCCTTGGCCTTGCACGCCTCCAGCAGATCGGGGTTCTGCGCGGGCCAGAAGAATGAGATTAACGTCTGCCCCTCACGCAGAAGCTTGACCTCTTTATCCTCGGGGCCGCGCACCTTGACCACCACATCGGCCGCCTTGAACAGCGCGGCAGCGGTTTTCACCACCTCGACACCCGCAGCGGCATATACTGCGTCCGAAAATCCGGCCCGCACCCCCGCGCCGGTTTCGATCATGCAAGTATGACCCAGCTTCACCAACTGAGCGGCAGAGTCCGGCGTCATCGCAACGCGCGCCTCGCCCTCAAAAATCTCTTTGGGTGCACCGATTTTCACTGTCTCATCCCCCGTAAGTCGCCACTTTCAAGAGCGGCGGTTTGGTTTGCAGCCTTTGTCATAAGACCACGCAACAATGTTTCAAAGGAAACCTGCGCCCTTGCAATGGTAAGATCGCTTATTTCGCCATTTTGGCCCGATCTTCATATCCATCGCCGCACTTTTTCTGCCCAGTTATCAAACTCTGGCCCAAACTTGGCGCGCAACGTGGCCTCCTCGCCCTCGATAAAGCGCTTTTCAATGACGGCGACAAAAGCAACAACCCAGATCAGCGCCCCCAAATCCCATCGGAGACACAGCCCGGTCAGGATCAGTGCATCCGCCACATAGATCGGATTGCGCGACAGCTGATAAACGCCGTCCGTGATCAACACCCGCGCCACCTCGCGCGGCATCACCGTGGTTCGCGCCCGCGCAAACTGCATCACCGAGGCAATCATCAGACCAACCCCTGCCAAGATAAACGCAGCACCCAGCCAGTCACCCAAGCTCCTCGCGTCCCAAATCGGCAAAATCCGCGATTGCCCCCATGCAACGGCAACGAACACAAGCAGCCACGTCGGCGGGCTTTCCCATTGCCGCAAAACGCGTTGCAATGGCGTCATTGACGTCTCTGGCATCAGTCTCTCCCCAACCTCTTGCACCTTTTCCAATCCCATTGGGCAAAAGACAAGCCCCCCACACCCATCATACAACAATTTTAAGCTTGAAGTTTATCACCGACCCCATATTGATCCAATCGCACAAAGAATGCAGGCTGGCGAAGTAGGAGCCCCCCAATGACCACCGATTTCACCGCCACCCGCGCCATGTTCGACTTGCCTGACGGCATCATCTACCTTGACGGCAATTCGCTTGGGCCATTGCCAAAAGCCGCCGCCGCCCGCGTGGCACAGACCATCACCGCCGAATGGGGCAAACTGCTGATCACCGGCTGGAACAAGGCCGGATGGATGGATCAGCCCGCCCAACTAGGCAACCGCATCGCCCGCCTGATCGGGGCGGAACCTGGATCAGTGGTCATGGGCGATACCTTGTCGATCAAAGTCTACCAAGCCCTTGCGTCTGCACTGGAAATGAACTCAACCCGCCGCGTTATCCTGTCTGATACCGGCAATTTCCCATCCGATCTCTACATGGCAGAAGGCCTGTGCCGCACCCTTGGCCAAGGCTATACCCTGCGCCTTGTCGCCCCCGAAGAACTGGCAGGCGCAATTGACGACACCATCGCCGTCACCCTGATAACCGAAGCCGATTATCGCACCGGTGCCAAACACGATATGGCCGCCCTCACCGCCAAAGCCCATGCCGCCGGTGCGCTAACCGTCTGGGATCTGGCCCATTCGGCAGGTGCCTTCCCGGTGCATCTGGCACAAGCCCGCGCTGATTTCGCCGTCGGCTGCACTTACAAATACCTCAACTCCGGCCCCGGTGGCCCCGCCTTCATCTATGTCGCCCCGCGCCACGCCAACACCGCCCGCCCCGCCCTGTCAGGCTGGCTCGGCCACGAAGCTCCCTTCGCCTTTGATCAATCGTACCGCCCCGGTGCCGGGATCGAGCGGATGCGCGTCGGCACCCCCCCGGTTTTGCAACTTGCCGCACTGGAAGCCGCCCTTGATGTTTGGGATATCGCCGACATCGCCGACGTCCGCACCCAATCGCTGGTCCTCACCGACCGATTCATCGCAGGGGTCGAGGCCGCCTGCCCTACTCTGACTCTCGCCACCCCCCGCCCGCATGCCCAGCGCGCCAGCCAAGTGTCATTCCGCCACCCGGAAGGCTACGCCATCATGCAAGCCCTGATCGCGCGCGGCGTCATCGGCGATTTCCGTGCCCCCGATATTCTGCGCTTTGGCTTTACACCGCTCTACATCGGCACCGCAGAAGTTGACGCCGCCATTGCAATTCTGGCCGAAGTGATGGCCAAATCGCTGTGGGACACGCCCGCCTACAAAACCCGCGCCAAGGTGACCTGAAATGACCACGATCCGCCACTGGAACCCTGCCAGCATCGCGCCGCCCTCGTCGCGGTTTAGCCATGCTTCCCTCGCCACCGGGGCCAATCGGCACCTACATCTGTCGGGCCAGGTCGGCACCAGCCCGGATGGCAAGATCGCTGACGGACTTGCTGCGCAGTTGGACGCCGCTTTCGCCAATGTCGCCGCAGGGTTGGCAGATGCCGGGATGACGAAAGCCAATCTGATGAAGCTGGTGGTCTATCTGACCTCTGCCACGCCAGAGGCCATCGCCAGCTACCGCGCCCGCCGCGACCATTGGATCGGCGATGCCTCTCCGCCCGCCGCAACTTTGCTGGTAGTGGCCGGCCTGGCCAATCGTGCTTGGCTGGTCGAGGTCGATGCCTATGCCGCCGATTAGCCTGTCCACCCTGACCCAGCACAACCGTACGGCCCTGTGCCGCCCTGCCGGATGGATTTCCCTTTGGCGGCGCATCGGCAACGCGTCGGTGTTGAACCGAAAGGCCCGTGCCTTTTCCTGATCCCCAAAGTCACAGGAGAACACGATGACCACTTGCCCCTACAACCCCGCAGATGACGGCGCAGAGATGTCCTTCGATGGCCGCATGTCCTACGGCGATTATCTGCATACTGATGCTATCCTGAACGCCCAGCACCTGCTGACCGGCGCGCATGATGAAATGCTGTTCATCATCCAACACCAGACCTCTGAACTGTGGATGCGCCTCGCCCTGCACGAACTTGATGCCGCCCGCCGCGCCATCGCTGCCGACGGGGTGCGCGAGGCGTTCAAGATGCTGGCCCGCATCGCCCGGATATTCGAACAATTGAACAACGCGTGGGACGTTCTGCGCACTATGACCCCGTCCGATTACACCACCTTCCGCGAAGGTCTGGGCCAATCGTCAGGCTTTCAAAGCTGGCAATACCGGCTGATCGAATTCGCTGTCGGCAATCGCAACACTGCCATGCTGCGCCCGCACGCCCACCGCGCTGACCTAACAGCCAAACTGCAAGCCGAACTCGCCCGCCCGTCCCTATATGACGAGGCCCTGCGATATCTTGCCCGCCAAGGCTACCCCGTTCCCGCCGACATCCTGGCGCGCGATCTGGCCCAGCCATGGCGCGCCGATGACCGGGTGCAAGCGGCTTGGGAAGCCGTCTACCGCGACCCGCACACCCATTGGGAAGCTTACGAACTGGCCGAGAAACTGGTCGATTTCGAAGATTACTTCCGTCGCTGGCGCTTTAACCATGTCACCACCGTCGAACGCGTCATCGGCTTCAAACGCGGTACAGGCGGCACGAGCGGCGTCAGCTACCTGCGCCGCATGCTGGAAATAGAGTTGTTCCCCGAACTTTGGCACCTCCGAACCACGTTATGAGGCTTTGACCTTGCAGCAATGCTCAACTAAGTTGCGCTAAATCTTGGGAATCCGCTGCAAATAGCGCTGCTTCCTGCCAAATTAGGGACAAGTTGGATGATGCGTGTTTTGCTGAAGGCAGTTTTTGTGCCGGCCCTGTGCCTGGGTCTTGCCGCTTGCATCCCCGACCCTTCACTCGGGACCCCGCCGCTTGCCAGCCAGCCCGTCGGCAAAACCGATGACACGGCCTATGTCGCGCGTAAAGATGGCTCGTTCAGCATCCCGGCGATCCCGCTCGAAAAGCTACCAGAACAATACCGCCGCCAATCTGTTGCCTTCCAGACGGATGAGGCTCCGGGCACCATCATCATCAATCCCGGCGCGCGATACCTGCATTTCGTCACTGGCAAGAACAAAGCCATCCGTTACGGCATTTCCGTCGGCCGGGCTGGCTTTGAATGGTCAGGTGTGGCGAACGTAACTGAACGCAAGCAGTGGCCGACCTGGACTCCGCCCGAAGAAATGATCGCGCGCGCGCCCGAACTGGCAAAATGGGAAAAGGGCCAACCCGGCGGCCCAACCAACCCGCTTGGTGCCCGCGCGCTGTATCTTACCACCAATGGCGTCGACTATGGCTACCGCATCCACGGCACGCCAGAATGGCAATCCATTGGGTCCAGCGCCTCATCCGGCTGCATCCGGATGATCAATCAAGACGTCATTGATCTGTTCGCCCGTGTGCCCGCCGGGGCCAAAGTCATCGTGCTGAATGCCGATGGCTCGATGCCCACCGGCCTGAAACTGCCGCCACCAGCAGCCAAGGTCAAAAAGCCGACAGCTACTATTGTAAAAGCAGTCGAACCCGTGATGCCTGCCCTGCCCGTTCCACCACCGCTTGACGCCGAACTGGTCGCACCCGCCGCCGTGATCACGCCCGCGCCAGTCGCCGTTGCCCCTGCAATCACCGCCCCGGCAACCCCAGCCTGCACCGTACCATTGGTCAACGGCGCTTGCCCGACACCTGCGGTAAAACCCTAAGCGCCAAACGCCCGGCATATACTGCCGGGCATGCGACGTCAGGCCAACCACCGCTCATAATCGCTGACCAACAGATGCGTCGGTGTGACGTCTTCTTCAATCTCGGCAAAGCGCCCAATCGGCTCGCGGAACACATTGTCGGTCACGTCGTCGTTCACCGTCGACACTTCGCCGATCAACACATCGCCGCCTTCGCCCCAAAACGCATGCCAATCGCCGGGCATCAGCGTTACAAACTCGCCCGGTGCCAATTGCAGCTTTTCGCCGGGGCCGTAATTGCGCGGGATGCCGTCACAGATCACCCGCCCCCCCTTGTCCGGCGCGAAAGCCCCTTTGTCATCCGACCCGTACAATTCGACCACCAAAGTCGCCCCACCGCGGTTGATGATATCTTCTGCCTTGATCACATGCGTATGCATCGGTGACAGCTGATCACGCCGCGACATCAGCAGCTTTTCCGCATAGCACATGCCGCCGCCACGTCGCAGATCGGCCAGTTGCCCATTGCGCAGCGTGAACAGAAACAGCCCCAACTCATCAAACTTGCCCTGCCCATAATCGGTAATGTCCCAGCCCATCCGGCTATCAACAATCCGGCCCGCATCGGTACGCGCCTTGAACTGATCAGGCGACCAATAGGCAAACGGCGGCAAGACAAAGCCGTAATGCCGGATCATGTCATCCGCCGCTGCCATTATCTCATTCACACGTGATCGTTTCATGCTGCCCACCCTAATTCCAACTTCCCGCCACCATACCAATTACGGACCATCGCTCAACCGGTTTTGGTCCGAAACCGCAGCACCAAAGCCGTGCCCGCCCCAACCAGCGCCACAAAGAACCCGGCCCAAACCCCCGCAGGCCCAATCCACATCGACAACAGCCATCCCAACGGCAACCCAACACCCCAATAAGCAATGATCGACACCATCGCAGGCCAGCCGGTATCCGACATCCCCCGCAGTGCCCCCAGCATGGTTGACTGCACCCCGTCCGCAATCTGCATGGTGGCAAAAACCAAAAAGATCAGCGTCGCCACTGCCACCACGTCCGCCTCGTCCGTGATGAACCGGGCAATCGCGCGCCCACCAAAAGCCAACAACAGCGCTGACCCACTTAGCCACACCAAGGCCAGCCCCAGCCCAGCAAACGCGATCGGTCGCAGCGCCCCCACGGCCCCCGCCCCGGTTGCCTGTGCCACCCGGATCGACACCGCGCCCGCAATGCCAAGTGGCACCATATACAGCAGCCCACCCACCGACATCGCCACCTGATTGCCCGCCAACGCCACCGTGCCGAACGTGCCGATGATCACCGTCGCCACCGCCATAGCGCCTGTTTCGGCCACATAAAGCGCCCCCAGCGGTGCCCCTTCCCGCGCCGTCGCCGCCATTTCCGCTCGCTGCAGCCTGCGCCGCAACCGCAACCGCACCGTGCTGCGCGCCCGTGCCCACCAAACCCACGCCACGGCCAAAGCCATCGTTTCCGCCACAAGCGACGCAATCCCGGCCCCTGTCAGCCCCAGCATCGGCAACGGCCCCAGACCCCAGATCAGCGCATAGTTCAGCGGAATGTTCACCGCCACTGCCACAAACGAAAATGTCGTGCCCAGCCACGGCCTGCCGATTGCCTCGAACAGCGACTTGAACACCAGCAACACCGAAAACGGAATCATCACCGCGCAGATCGCGATCCAATACCCCGGCATCGCCGCCAGCACATCCGCAGGCTGGCCCAGCAGCGGCAGCGCAAACCACACCAGCCCCATGGCCGTCGCGCCGGCAACACCAACCAGCGCGCCCAAAGCCAGACCATTGCGCAGAATGAACGGGATGCGGCGCGCCTGCCCCGCACCATACGCCGCCCCAATGCGCACCGACAGCGCCTGCAACATGCCGTAAATTGCCGCGTACAGAATGATCGCCACAGCCATCGTCAGGCCAACCGCCGCCAACGGCACTGGCCCCAACGGTGCCAGCATCAAGCTATCGGTGACCCCCAACAGAGTTGATGCCCCCAAGCCAACCACAATCGGCACCGCCAGCCCCAGAATGCCGGGCACTTCCGCGCGGATCGCCGACCACCCAGCCATCATTTCCCCCAACCAGATCAAGACTTTTCAGCGGTGACATAGCGCTGTTCAACCCGCCATCACCCTAGGCAGGCAGCAACACCTTGTCGCGCGCGGCCCAAGCAGCCACTGCCACCCCAAATGCCGCAAACAATGGCCGCGACACCGGATCATCGGCGGCATTCCATTCTGGGTGCCATTGCACCGACAGCGTGAACCCACGTGCCCCCTCGATATAAAGGGCCTCCGGCGTGCCATCCGGAGCGACGCCATCCACTATAATCCGCGCACCGGCCCGCGCAATGCCCTGCCCGTGCAGCGTGTTGGTCATCACCTCTGGCGCGCCCATCAGATGATGAAAAACCCCGCCTTCGGTAAACCGAACCGGATGGCGCAGCGCGAACTTTTCCGCAATCGTGCCGTCGGGCGGCATCCGGTGGTTCATCCGCCCCGGCAGATCGCGAATTTCGGGGTACAGCGTGCCGCCCATCGCCACGTTCACCTCTTGAAAGCCCCGGCAAATACCCAAGAACGGCTGCCCCCGCTCTACACAGGCGCGCACCAAAGGCAGCGTTATCGCATCGCGGCTACGGTCAAACGCCCCATGCCCCGGCGTTTCATCCTCGCCATATTCAGATGGATGCACATTAGGCCGCCCGCCGGTCAGCAAGAAACCATCGCACAAATCCAACAGTTCGGGCACCGACACGTACCTAGGGTCCGACGGGATGATCAATGGAATGCAGCCGGAAACCTCGGCAACCGCCTCGGAATTCATCGTTCCCCCGGCATGCACAGGGTAACTTTCATTCAACAGGGTCATGTTGCCGATAATGCCAACCACCGGTCGGCGCGACGTATTACAGGGCATATTCACGGGCCAGGCTTTCAGTATTTTATATGCTTATAGTTGGGAAATCGTCCGTCGTGAAGTGTTCCACAAGGGTACAGTCTGTGCGCAAACGCGCAATCAAAATTGCCGAGGGGCAGACCAACCCGTCATCACAACTGCGCACCGCGTTGTGAGTTGCCTTTGCGCAAGCGCAGTGATGTTAGTTTGGAAAGCGCCATAACCAAAGGAAACGCCATGATCCGTCTTCTCCAGTCCGCCAACCGCCTGTCACTTGCCACGGCGCTGGTTCTCGGCCTTGGCATTCCCGTCTTGGCCGAAGCCGTCGATCACTCAAAAATGGATATGTCCGGCCCCGAACTAACTGGCAACGAAACGCCGGCAACGCTTGCCTATATGGCCGCCAATGCCACCATGCACACCGATATGGCGATTGAATACACTGGCAATGCCGACGTCGATTTCATCAAAAGCATGATCCCGCACCACCAAGGTGCTGTTGCAATGGCCAAGATCGCCCTCGACAACGGCACCGACCCCGAGGTGCGCAAACTCGCCGAAGCCGTCATCGCCGCACAGGAAGCCGAGATCAAATGGATGACCGAATGGCTTGCCAAAAACGGCAGCTGATCACAGCTTGATGTCGTAGGTCACCCAAGGCGTGGCCTGCGCCACCCGGTCATAAACCGCCCGCGCCCGCATATTATCAGCGGCAGTGATCCACCTGATCACTGTCCAGCCCCGCGCACGACCGACAGCTTCAACCGCTGCAATCAACGCCTGTGCGGCACCCGATCCGCGCGCCTCAGGATCAACGAACAAATCGTCCAGAAACCCGCCCACACTCGCCGACAACGGCCGCCGAAACGGTCGAAAATGCGTGATCCCTGTCAGCTTGCCGCCGTCATCAACCGCAACCAAACCTTCAACTTCGCAAGCCGGATCGTGGATCCACCCCCAAACCGTCGCCCGCATCTCGGGCGTCTGGCTCACCTTGTAAAACGTGGCGTAGCCTTCATAAAGCCGCTCCCACGCCGCCCGATCGGCCGCCTGTAACACCCGAACGATCATGCTCCAGCCTCACCCACCACGCGGGCCGCCGCAGCCAATGCACCCGGCCCATGATCAATGCCCAAAGCCACCATCCCCGCCTCCATCACCGCCAGCGCACCCAGTGTCATATGCGCATTCACATGCCCCATATGCGCCACCCGCAAAAACCCGTGATAGGCCGGGTCCTCCGGCAACGCCATGCCCAAGCCAATGCCCAGCGTGACCCCAGCCTTCTGTTCGGTCCAGTCGCGCAGCCGCGTCGCATGCGGTGCACCCAGCCGCGCCGCTGTCACCGAATGCCCGCGCAGCGCCGGGTCGGAAACGTTCAACCCAATCGCCGGATTGCCCGCTGCCCAAGTATCAAACGCCGCCCACACGCTGCGTGCCAGAACGCCATGCCGGGCCCAGATATTCTCCAACCCCTCTTCGTTGATCATATCCAACGCCTCGCGCAGCCCGAACAAATGATGCGTCGGTGCCGTGCCATTGAACAACTGCCAGAACTCGGCAGCCTCCGCCCGCGGCGTCCAATCCCAATAGGGCGTGCGCAGGTCCGACTTGACACAGACCGCCTTCGCCTTCTCAGAAAACCACACGAACCCCAGCCCCGGCGGCGTCATCAACCCCTTCTGGCTGGCCGCCACCGTCACATCCACACCCCAGGCATCCATCCGGTATTCGTCGCACCCCAATGATGCAATGCAATCCACCGCCAACAGCGCCGGATGCCCCACCACATCCATCACCCGCCGCAACGCCGCGATATCGTTCTTGATGGTGCTGGCGGTATCCACCTGCGTCAACAGAACCGCGCGCAGCTTATGCCCGCTATCCGCCCGCAAAGCCGCCTCAAACTGCCCCAAATCCACTGTCGCAGCACTGCCGAAGTCCAGAATATCAACCGCAACTCCCATTGCAGCAGCAGACTGCGCCCAACCAATTCCGAAATTCCCGGTCGCCAGAACCAACGCCTTGTCACCCCGGCTGAACAGATTGGCATTCGCCGCTTCCCAGGTGGCGTGACCGTTACCAATGTAAATCGCCACGTTCGCTGCAGTCCCTGCCACCCGCCGCAGATCAGGCCACAGCGTATCCACCATGTCATGCAACGAGCCGCCATAAATATTGGGCGACGCGCGGTGCATCGCTGCCAACACCCGATCCGGCATCACCGAAGGGCCAGGAATGGCAAGATAAGGGCGACCATAGGCAAGATTCATAACACAACTCCGGATTTGTCCGCCTTGGCTACGCGTCCCAATCGGTGCCGTCAATGGAACCAGAAAACAGGCGTTCGCCGCCACCGCCCCGCCCCCTCGCCTCAGCTTGCTACCCAACCCACTATCGGGCAAGATCGCTACGACCGTAAGCCCGATCCAAAAAGCCCCCCACGCTTTCGGTCCAATGGCAAAACCAGAACGGACCCACCGAATGACCGGCGAAGCCGCAGCAGACCGAACCGTACTGTCGTTATCCGGCAAAGACGCACTGCCCTTCTTGCAAGGCCTGGTCAGCAATGACGTGCTGCCGCTTGGCAAAGGCCCCGGCATCATCTGGGCCGCCCTGCTGACCCCGCAAGGCAAATACCTCGCCGATTTCTTCGTCGTGGCAACCGGCCAACACATCCTCATCGACATCAAATCCAGCATCGCCGACGCGACTCTGCGCCGCCTGATGATGTACCGCCTGCGCGCTGATGTGCAGATCAGCGCCAGCGATCTTGCGGTCACACGCGGCCTTGGCCCCGTCCCGGAAGGTGCCTATCCCGACCCCCGCCACCCCGCCCTCGGCTGGCGCAGCTACGGCGCGCCGGGCAATGCTCCCAGCATCGACTGGGATGCCATCCGCGTCACCAACTGCATCCCCGAAACCGGCATCGAACTGATTCCAGACGAAAGCTACCTGCTCGAGACCGGCTTCGAGCGTCTGCACGGCGTCGATTTCCGCAAAGGCTGCTATGTAGGCCAAGAAGTCAACGCCCGCATGAAACACAAGACCGAGTTGCGCAAAGGCTTGGTGCGGGTGCGGGTCGAAGGCAAAGCCCCAGTCGGAACGCCCATCCTGTCCGGCGATAAACCCAGCGGCACACTATACACCCAATCGGGCGACCACGCGATTGCCTACTTGCGGTTCGACCGCACCGACGGCCCGCTGACCGCAGGAGCGATAAACCTCCAACTGATCGAAGGCTCCTGACACTACGCTGTCAGGAGGAGTGTGGCATAAGGAGGCGTGACGCATTTTTTGAAAGGATAAGTAATGCCAACCCCTCCTCATTCCGCGGTCATCTGGGCAGAGATTCCCGTGACTGACCTACCCCGGGCCATGCGCTTTTATACCGATCTGCTGGGCCATGCCCTGATGCTTGACGAAAGCGGCCCCAACCCGATGGCCATGTTCGCCTATGACCAGACCAGCGGAACCGGTGGACACCTTTACCCCGGCAAACCAGCGGCTCCGGGCAGCGGATCCACTGTGCATCTGTCAGTGCCCGGCACTGTCGAAGCAGCAATGGCGCAATGCACCAAAGGCGGCGGCACCGTGGTCAGCCCGATTGTAACAATCCCGCCGGGGCGCTTTGCCTATGCGACCGACCCCGACGGCAATTCCATCGGGCTGTTTGAGGCCAAGGCCTGATATGCGACGCGCCGACCGCCTGTTTCAGATCGTGCAACATCTGAGAGGCGGTCGGCTGGTTACAGCACGCAAACTCGCCGACACGCTGGAAGTGTCAGACCGCACGATCTACCGCGACATCGCAGACCTGATCGGGTCCGGCGTACCGATCGATGGCGAGGCCGGCGTCGGCTACATCATGCGGGCGGGGTTTGACCTGCCACCGCTGATGTTCACCCGTGAAGAGGTGACAGCTCTGGTTGCCGGTGCCCGTTTGATCCGGGCTTACGGCGGTGCTGCACTGGCGCGGGCCTCGGAAGAGGCGCTGGTCAAGATTGCGGCGGTTCTGCCCGAAGCGGCGCGGGCAGCGGCGGAACGGGTACCGATTCATGCCTTTGCCGGGCTGACCGACCCCGACTTGCGTGAACGGCTGGACCGGATCGAGGCTACAGTCGGCAAGGGTCGGCTGCTGCGGCTTGACTATGCCGACGAAGCGGGCAACCGCACCCAGCGCGATGTCCGCCCATTGGGCCTTTGGTTCTGGGGCAAGGTCTGGACCTTGATAGCCTGGTGCGAAATGCGCCAGGGCTTCCGGCTGTTCCGTATCGACCGGATATCCGGCACAACGGACGGTGCGCCCTTCAAGCCTGACCGAACAAAATCTCTGGCCGCCGCATTGGCAACAATGGAATGTGAGGCCCTGCCTGCATCGCCAGCGACGCAGGCAGGGATAGAATGACGCAGCCGCCCCCTGGATCGGCGCGCCCTCAGGCGCGTTCCGAATACTCCATCAGTTCAGTATGCACGATGATATCCTCATCCGGCCCGATGAACGGCGGGATCATGATCCGCACGCCGTTGTCCAATATCGCCGGCTTGAAACTGTTTGCAGCCGTCTGGCCCTTCTGCACAGGCTCAGTTTCCATCACCTTGCAGCGCACCTTTTGCGGCAAAGACACGTTCAGCGGCTCTTCACCATAATATTCCACCGTGGCCATCATGCCGTCTTGCAGAAAAGGCCGCCGATCGCCCAGCAGTTCGGCATCGATCTCGATCTGCTCAAAGCTTTCCGAATCCATGAAAACCAGCCGGCCATCGGTTTCGTAAAGAAACGTCTGGTCCTTGTTTTCCAGCGTCACCCGCTCCACTTTATCTTCTGACCGGAACCGCTCGTTCAACTTGCGACCATCGCGCAGGTTCTTCAATTCCACCTGCGCGAATGCCCCGCCCTTTCCGGGCTTTACGTGGTTCACTTTGACCGCTGCCCACAGGCCGCCGTCATGCTCCAGAATGAAGCCGGGGCGAATTTCATTTCCGTTGACCTTGGGCATTGTGGCGAAACCTTGACAAAAGCTTGATTGAAGACTGCGGATCGCTATATATGGGGAACGCGACTCTGACAAGGCGACTAGATACAGTAGCAGATCAACGAAGCCATGCACTAAACGCATAGCTGCCATTCCAAAGCGTAAAGCCCGAATCGTCTTAAAATCGTCATAGTCGCGCGACGTCAGAAACTACAAGAGCAAGAATAAAGGACGACGAGATGCTGGATTTCGTTGATAGCACTGCTTTCAACTTCGAACAGGGTCAACGGGCACGCAAGCTTTTTGCGGCCGTTGTACTTGCCGCTTTGGATGATGCCATTGCGGACGACAAAAAATATGGCAATGGCCCAGAGCAGATTGCGCGTTGGGCCCGCTCTCGTGATGGACGCGAAGTGCTGTCTTGTGCCGGGATCGACCCGAACGAGCGTGTGGTAAAGGGTCTGATGACCTTTGTTACCAAAGGCATACGCACCTCTGTTGCTCTATCGCGCGAAGAAAGTGAACGCCGCCACGCGCTGGAAATGGATCAGGCCGAAGCCGCCTGATCTGCCAAGCCTGCCTATCTAAAGAGCGCGCCTTTCACGGCGCGTTTTTTATTTCCGGTGGTCAGTAATTCGCTGAAAACGGCGGCAGTCGCCACTTGGCCAAGGCAGCCTCAGCTGCCTAAAATGTCTGGCTGGCGCCCGACCACCATCCTTGGTCACTCAAAATCTCTGGACGCCAGCGCACGGCTGATCTCGGCCCGCACCAGTTTACGCACATTGCGCGTAATGCGTTCCCCCAGATTACCCTGCAATTCGTCGCGGATCATGTCGCGCACTATTTCGCGCAACAGATCCTCGCTAACGAAACCCGCAGTATCATCCAAATCAGCGGCAGTCGCTCGCGACTCAGCCGCATCGAAACCACGGTTTTGGTCAGGAACCGCTGCAGCGTCTTGAAAGACAATCGTGTCTTGGCCACCAAATTCAACGGCATCTTCTTCCGACGCCTCCGCAACCACGGCGTCGGCCAGTAAATCGTCCGCCAGCACATCGCCGACCTGCACATCGCCAGTATGCGCATCATCCGCCGGCACATCGCCAGCCTGCTCAACATACGAATCTGTCTCCGACACAGCACTTGTTTCGACCGCCACGTCGGCATTTTCGTCTGATGCCACCACCTGCACATCTTCGGCCTGCACATCGTCGGCCTGCGAAGGATCAGTCGGCGCGTCATAGGTCGCATCAGCAACCACATCGCGGACCTCAACACTCGCCTCAGCACTGTCGGCAAGATCTGCGACCGCAGCTGCCTCCAAAACCAACGGGGCATCCCAATCCTGTTGCACCACATCATCCGCAGCTTCAGCACTGTTCCAAACACTATCGGCCCAGGCTTCGGCCTGCGGCGCAGGCTCGCCACCGTCGGGTTCCCATTCCTCTGGACCGACGGCAGCACCAACCACCGCAACGACCGTTTCGATCCGGTCCGCGTGGCCAGCCTCATCCACATTGTCGTTGGCGCTGGCCAGAACATTGATGCGCGACATCGCCGTCGTCAGAAAATCTGCATCTGAAGGCGCACCATCCGCTGTGTCTTGCATATCCTGCGGTGACCGCTCGGTCTGATCATGCTGCCGCACAGAACCAAAAACCGGCAAAATCTCTGCCGTTTCCGCACCCTCTGACGATTCCGCAAGCTCTGCCATTTCCGCAGGTTCGCCCGTCTCGATGCCTTGCAAAACCGACCGCAAATCCTGCGGGTCATCAGACCCGTCCGCCCGTTCCGGCAGCGCCCCACGATCATCCGAAACGATCCGCAGCGCTGGTGTCAGGATCAGCTTGCTTGCACCCTTTTCCAATGCCGCAGACACTAGCCTGTGGGTTGGCCGCAGGTCTTCAGACACCAAACGGCGAATAGAGGATAGAACATCCTCAATCTCAACAGTAGTCATGGGTTCGGACATTTATCGCTCGATTGGTTTTCTTCGTTCAAGTGTACTGAACACCGCTCCTATACACAAGAACTTGACAGGGATTCGTTTCCAGACCCTTAATATGCGTCGGCGGTTTCCAGCCAAGAAACAATCAATTGCCGATTTTCTCAAGGATTTTATCCAGCTTGCGCCCCTGCGCGCTGGTCGCCGGTGCCGATTTTACCGCGTTGTAATAGGCCGCCGGGTCGTATGTCGGGATACCAAGCCTCAAGTGGTCCACGGTAAGCAGCCCCATCGCTGACAGCAGCACATATACCCCGGTATAGCGCCCGGCTTCCGCTTGCAGCCGCGCCGCCCGCGCATCCAGCAATTCCTGTTCCGCGTCCAGCACATCAAGCGTCGTGCGTGCGCCCAACGTCGCTTCTTCGCGCACCCCGTCAAAGGCCGCCTGCGCCGCTGTAATCTGGCGCTGGCTGGCGTCGATACTCGCGGCCGATACCACCAGGTTCGACCAGGCATTGCCGACATTCTGCGCCACTTGCACCGATGTCTGATGCAGCGCTGACCGTGACGAATCCTTCCGCGCCAGCGCTTGCCGATAAAGTGCAGACAACTTGCCCCCCGCATACAGCGTCTGGTTCAGGTTCAACCCAAGGCTTTCACTATCCAAGCCATCTTCATCCACTGAAATCGTCGCCCGCGCTGTCAGGCTCGGCTTCATATTGGCTTTGCCCCGCGCCACGTTCAGTTCCGCAATCGTCACGTTATGCTGCGCTTGCCGAACGGCCGGATGCGTCCGCTGCGCCACCGCCTGCGCATCTTCCATGCTGCGCGCGGTCTTTGGCGTTGCTGGCAAGCCCACCAACCGGCCCGGATAAGCCCCCGTTGCCGCCTTGTAGCTTTCCCGCGCCACCATCAGATCACCCTCGGCAGCCACCAGCGACGCCCGCGAGGATGCCAGCCGCGCCTCCGCAATAGATACATCGGTCTTGGTAATCTCGCCCACTTCGAACCGATCCTGCGCGGCTCGCAATTCCTGGGTGATCAGTCGAAAGTTGCTTTGCCGCAGCCCCACAATTTCCTGCGCCAGCCGTACATCGACATACGCTTGCACCGCCGCCAGCAAGACGTTCTGTTCCACACCAACCAGCGCTTCGCGCGTCGCCAGAACACTTTCCTTGGCCACATCCACCGCCAATGCACTGCGCCCAAAATCCAGAAGTGTCATATCGGCAGTCAGGCTAAGGCTGGAACTCAGCCCTTCATTGACATCGCGGTTGCCCAGCGGGTTCAAAAATTCGGCGCGGGCATAGCCAGCCTGCGCTGCAAACGCCACAACCGGGCGCAGATCGGAAACCGCAATCGCTACATCTTCGTCCGCTGCCCGCAACACCGCCCGGTTCTGGTCCAGCAAGTTGGAATTGCGATACGCCGCGATCAGAGCATCGGCCAGCGTCTCAGCCTGTACAGCCGATGCCGATAGGGCAAGAACTGCCACCAGAGTGCTAATGAACTTCCGCATCATGCCGTCCGCTCCGATCAAATTGGTCCATCCACACCAGATAGGCGCGAACAGGCTGATATCAAAGGGCAAACACCCGCCCGGCGGCAAATCCTGGCAAGATCGGCGCGCCGGCGTTGAATGCAAAGCGCCAAGACAAGTTGCCATCGCGCTTGTGGCCAATGCGCACAATACCCAAAGCGCCCTCCATGAAGACGCAGGCAATCCGCCCGCCATCCTTCAACTGGCCGATCAAACCGCTCGGCACCACTTCAACCCCACCCTGCACGGTAATCGCATCATATGGCCCGTGCTTTGCGGCCCCGCCCGACAATGCACCATGAATAACGGCCGCATTATCAACACCTTGCGCTGCCAACACGCCCTGAGCCGCCGCCGCCAGCGCCTCGTCTTCCTCCACTCCGACCACGGCATCAGCAAATCGCGCAATCACGGCCGTCGAATAGCCAAGACCACAGCCCACATCCAGCACCACGTCGGTTGGCTGAATATCCAGCGCATCCAACATCTTGGCCAGCGTCCGCGGCTCCAGCATCACACGGCCGGACCCAATGGGCAAATTCTCGCCCATATAGGCGGCCTCACGCTGCGCTGCTGGCACATAAGCCTCGCGCGGGATCGCCAGCATCGCCTCGATGATTGGAAATTTGGTCACATCTGACGGGCGCACCTGCGTGTCAACCATCATCACGCGGCGGTCAGAAAAGTCCGTCATGCTATACTCATCGGCCTAGTGAACGTTGCAAAGCTGTCTGCCATAGTTCGCGCATGGGGGCAACGGGCATCGCACGGCTGGCGCGGCACGCCGCCGCCGCTAGGCCGTTATGCATCATAGGAAAACGCGGTGCTAAACCAGCCTAGGCTTGCCCACCGGCACCCCGCGCTTGGCCTGCCCTCGCCGTACCGCGCTTGTGACAACCCGCACAATATCGGCGGCCAACATCCCCGCTTCGGCATTCATCACCGCAGGGCTCGCCTGCTCAATGAACCGGTCCGGCAATGTCATAGTGCGCACGGCAATGCCCCGGTCAAGCCCACCGGAATTGGCCAGATAATGTAACACCTGCGCGCCAAATCCGCCCTGCGCGCCCTGCTCCAACGTCACCAGCGCCGCGTGATGCGCGCACAACTGGTCAATCAACCCGGTATCCAGCGGCTTGGCAAAGCGCGCATCAGCTACAGTCACGCTGATACCGTCCACCTCCAGCAATTCGGCGGCCTTCAACGCCTCGACCAGATGCGCACCGTACGACAAAATCGCCACGTCGGCCCCCTCGCGCATCACCCGACCTTTGCCGATCTGCAAGATCTCACCCCGCGCTGGCAGTTCCACCCCCGCCCCCTCACCACGCGGATACCGAAACGCAATCGGCCCCTCGTCATGCGCCACGGCAGTGGCCACCATATGCACCAGTTCCGCCTCGTCCCCCGCCGCCATCACCGTAAAGCCCGGCAAATTCGCCAGATACGCTATATCAAAAGCCCCAGCATGCGTCGCCCCGTCCTGCCCTACCAGCCCGGCCCGGTCGATGGCAAACCGCACTGGCAAGCCCTGAAGTGCCACATCATGCACAATCTGGTCATAACCGCGCTGCAGGAAGGTCGAGTATATCGCACAGAACGGTCGCATCCCCGATGCCGCCAGCCCCGCAGCAAAGGTCACACCATGCTGCTCGGCAATCCCCACATCAAACACACGGGCAGGAAACCGCGCCGCCATGATGTCCAACCCCGTCCCCGATGGCATCGCCGCAGTAATCGCCACGATGCGCGGATCACGCCCCGCCTCTTCCGTTAACGCCCCGCCGAACACATTGGTATAGGCTGGTGCGTTGGATTTCGATTTCGCCTGCACCCCGGTCATCACATCAAACTTCGCCACACCGTGATACTTGTCAGCGGCACTTTCCGCCGGTGCAAAGCCCTTGCCCTTCACTGTCACTGTATGGATCAACACTGGCCCCGTCGCCCGCGCCCGCGCCGCCCGTAGTGTCGCGAGCAACGACGGCATGTCATGCCCGTCAATCGGCCCGATATAGCTAAAGCCCAGCTCCTCGAACAACGTGCCGCCGCCGGGCATTCCCGTCACCAACTGACGCGCGCGGCGTGCACCATCACGCAATGGCCCCGGCAATACTGCCTCGAACCCTTCGGCAGCAGCCTTCAGCACGGCAAACGGTGATCCCGCCGATAGCCCCAGCAGATATTTCGACATTGCCCCGACGGGTGGTGCAATCGACATGTCATTGTCATTCAAGATCACGAACAACCGCTTGTTCAGATGCCCGGCGTGGTTCATCGCCTCATAGGCCATGCCTGCCGTAATCGCGCCATCCCCAATCACCGCAATGGTATCGCCAACCGGCTGACCCATTTCGCGCCCCATGGCAAACCCAAGTGCGGCAGAGATTGATGTTGATGAATGCGCCGCCCCGAACGGGTCAAATTCGGATTCCGAACGCTTGGTAAACCCCGATAAGCCGCTGCCTTGCCGCAACGTGCGCATCCTGTCGCGCCGCCCCGTCAAAATCTTGTGCGGATAGCACTGATGCCCAACATCCCAGACCAGCTTGTCCACCGGCGCATTGAACACCGCGTGGATCGCCACCGTCAACTCGACCACGCCCAAAGATGATCCCAGATGACCGCCGGTTTCCGATACCACCGAAATCACCTCGCGCCGCAACTCGCCAGCCAACGTGGCCAGTTCGGCATCACTGAGCCGTTTCATGTCTGCGGGGCCTGCAACGCGGTCAAGGATCGGGGTGTCTGACATCTGATGCCTCCAAACCAAAAAAGTGCCGTGCGGGTATGACCACACACGGCACCAGGTCCCTGTCGCCAACAGGTAGGGAACCGGGCTTGTGGTATCGCCCAGGACTCGGGGCCGGCAATCGGTGGCCCGAGTTAGTTGGGCGGGCGGCATAGCCGCCCGCGACTTCGTTCAGGCCACTTGCACGTAGGCAGGCTCTGATTGTTCAAGATAGCCAAAAGGCGATGGCGCTTGCTTGCTTTCCGGCGGCAAGAACCAAGAGGCGAACAAGATCACCAGATAGAAGGCGATAAGCCCAAAGAACACCAGCGCCGCCCACCCTGCCCCACGCATCATATGGCGCAGAACCCAAAGCGTTATAAGAACAGTCGGACGGTCTTCGTGATAGTATGGTTTGTCAGACATCACATTTCCCCTTAGTTCAACGGCGCATAGCCATGCTCTTGTGCCCAGACGAACCAGTTATCGACAACAGTGCCAGTTAGAAGAATTCCGATCCCACCAGTCAGTGTCACCAGAACCGCAAACCACCAGGCCCAGCGATGGATACCTTCCATCGTCGCATTGAAGCCCATGGTCCAGCGCCAGAACAATGCCGCCCGTTCCGATGCGGTGCCACGGTCAACGATCTGCTCCAACTCACGGTCTCCCCCGAAACGGCTTACCGCCAGAATGGTCGCCCCGTGCATCGCGAACAACAGGGCCGATCCGTAAAGGAAGGCAATGGAAAGCGCATGGAAGGGGTTGTAGAACAGATTGCCGTAAGTCAGCGAAAAGTTGTTGGTCCAGTCCAGATGGCTGAAAATACCGTAAGGTACCGCCTCTGACCACGACCCCATCAAAATCGGCCGGATCAGACCCAGAACCAGAACCAACCACAGCGCGCTCGCAAACGCCCAACTTACATGCTTGCCCATGCCCAAGGCTTCGGCGCGCAAATAAGTCCGTACCCACCATGTACAAAGCGAGATCAGAAAGAAGAAGCTGGCAATCAGAAAGTACCCACCCTCTGCCAAAGGCGGAAATCTAAGGCCATACTCCGGTGCCGGTGGATCAAGCGAGAACCACAGCAAATCACGCACAAACACTGCCGGATTGTAGCCCGCCAGATGCCAGTACCATCCGCCAACCATCACGAACCAGATTAGTCCCGACGCCAGCGAAATAGTTCCCAAAGCGCCTAGATAGATCGGTCCCAGCTGCGCATTTCCAAACCAGCCTGCCAGTGTCGAAAAGCCTGCGCCCCTGCTGCGGTTGAAAAGATCAACCTTCTCGACCATCCCCATTTCAGGCGCTGCACGCACCTGAACCTGGGTGAAGATGTTCTGATACTCAGCCATTTACGCCTCCCGCGATATTTGCCCACCACGGCAGCTGTAGCCACCAATCCCACCAGTTTATCCACTGATCGAACCAGATCGTGCCCGAGATTAGGATGCAGACCGCACTCCAGAACCCGGCATTCAGCGCCAGCAAAAGCCCCAGACGGTGGATGCCCAGCGTGCCAACCGAATAACCAATCAGATCGCGAAAGAATGTATCTTCATGATCCGGGGTCCGCATCTCCTTGCCCTTTTCAGGGTTGGCCGCCGACAAGATCAAAGAGCCATGCAAAGCCAGCGCCAAACCGGTGGTAAAAAAGAACGTCACTGCCACCATATGCGCCGGATTGTAGTGGAAGTTGCCGTAGGTATAACCGGTATTGCTGACCCAATCGAGGTGGCTGAAGATGCCATAGGGGAAAGCATAGCCCCAAGCCCCCATCAGCACTGGCCGAATAAAGACCAGCGACGAATAGGCAAAGATTGCAACGCCAAAGGCCACGGGAACATGATATCCCATGCCCAACTTCCGGCAAATCTCGACCTCGCGCAGTGCCCAGGACACAAATGCCCCAAAGGCACAGATAGAGATAATCTGCCACAACCCGCCCTCTCGCAGTGGTGCTGCAGCCAGCCCCATCTCGATGGGTGGCGGATCGATCGAGATCAACCACGGGTTCCATGTGTCTCCTAGCGAAGCACCATAGAAAATCAGAATGGTGCCAAGGACTGCGAAAAAGAACGTCGTGACCCCAAAGAAGCCGACGTAAAACGGCCCGACCCAAAAGTCGAACAAGTTCCCGCCAACAAGCGTGCCGCCCGGCACGCGATATTTTCGCTCGAAGCTGAGCAGTGCCATGCTTCCGTCCCCGTGTTATGTCTGGCCAATCCGCCGACTTGCATCCAAGCCCGCCTACTGGCCGTCCGGTGATCAACTGTCGTGTTCGTCGTATGGTGCGGGCGACCCGCAAGCCGCCCGCACCAAGCGCAGTGTCCCTCACTCCGTGGCAGCGGCAGGCGCGACGCGCTGATACTTGGCGTCGGCTATGTCAAACCAGTTGTAAGAGGGGTTGCTTAGCAGGACGAGGTGAATCATCGCCGCCAAAAGAAAGAGGAAAACCCCCTGCGCCACGAAAACGCGGCGCGGATCGAAGATCAGCCAGATTTTGTAAAACTTGGACATCTCTATTTCCTCCTCAAAGCCACGGACGCCAGATCCACACTGCCAGATGAGCGATCACGGCAATGGTTACGAATAACCATAGCCCGCTCATATAGACGGAGTGCAGCTCTTGCGCCTGCTCGTCGGTTAGACCTGTGAAACTCAGGTCAGATCTATCAGCCATACTATCCTCCGGATGGGCAGACTGACGCCGCAAACCCTGCGGCGGGGTTGCCAGGCAGGTTTCCCCCCCAGCGATCCGCCCCACCCTGTGAAGGGCAAGACGAAAGCCGTCATCCGGGCCTGATCAGGCCCGGAAAATAAGTGGCGTGATCGCCTGCGCCTCCGACCAAGCCCGCGCGATCGCGTTCTGGTCGGGCATATGACCCTGCATCACCATCGCCCCGACCCAGCCAAGGATCGCGAACGGAATGGCGACAAGAAAGATCACGGCAAAGTAAACATAGAATTCCGCGCGCGGCGTCCGCGCCGGATGGTGCTCGTCATTGCCATCGGCACCGTTCGCGCTGTGATCGGTCATGGTTTTCCTCCCTCGACAATTGGTCTTTGGCCAGGGCCGCGCAGGCCCTCAACCGTTTCACGCACAACCCGTTCTGCCCCTTGATCAAGGGCTGCCTTCTCGGCGGCATCGCGCAACGTGCGCGCAGCGGAGATCTGGGTCAGTACCGGATGCTCAGCAACAATCCGGTCAAGTTCGGCCTGCGCATCCGCATCCCACGGGAAATCGCGCCGCAGATTGGTCGGTGTGGCCGCCGCACTATCCATATCCGTGCCCAGCGGCAAAATGTGGAACAGCGCATCAAAAAGACCATTGCAGACTTCCTGCAAAATCCAGACAGCACCTGCATAGCCCATGAACGGCGTGCCCGTGGCCCGCCGGATCGCCGCCCCCGGAAACGATGCTGCAATGAAACTTGGCGCAGGCCCAAAGCCGCCCTTCAGTTCCGCCAGATACATCTTCTCATTGATCGACCCCATCACGATCAGGGGCCGGTGCTGCCGCATCATCGCGCGCACCGCATTGTTGTCGGTCTTCTTGCCCCGCACCCGCGCCACGGCAAACGCACATGGCAGACCAAGATCAGTTTCCAGATAATTCCGAATGCCCCGCGCATAGGTTTCATTCGCCACAATCCCGAACGAGGCTGTAGCAAAGAAATCCTGAGTAACGCTGCGCCACAAATCCCAAACCGGCTTCAGCGTCGAATGCTTTTCCCGCTCGATAAACGGCTCCGGGTCCAGCCCCAGCATTTCCCCCAAGGTGCGCAGAAACGCCGTCGTGCTGTCCATCCCGATCGGCGCTTGCAGATAGGGCTTGCCCAGCACTTCACACAAGCCCCGGCCAAACTCCCGGTACATGCAGATGTTCACATCCGCATTCACCAGATGCCGCATCTCGGCCACATGCGCCCCCAACGGCATCACCATGTTCACATCGGCCCCGATGCCTTCGACCAGACGGCGAATTTCATGCAAGTCCGACGCCATGTTGAAGGTGCCGTACATCGGCCCAAGGATATTGACGCGCGGTCTTTGTCCCTCGTCTCGCTTCATCTCTGGCGGCATCCGGCCTTTGGTCATGCCGAATTCGGTGAATATCCAGGTCATCGCACGGTCGGCGCATTCCCATTGATCCTCATCAATCGTGCGCGGCAGAAAGCGTTGAATGTTGGTTCCCATCGGGGTGACACCGCCGCCAATCATCTCGGCAATCGATCCCGTCACAACCACCGCAGGCAACGCCGGGTCCAGCGTCTTCCACGCCCGCCGCATAGCACCCTCGGTGCCATCCCGGCCCAGTTCCTCTTCGCCAAGCCCCGTGACCACAATCGGCAACTCATGCGGCGGCAACCCGTCGGTATAATGCAGCACCGATGTCACCGGCAGGTTTTCACAGCCCACCGGGCCGTCGATCACAACTTGCAATCCCTTGACCGCGCAGAAGGCATAAATCGCCCCCCAATAGCCGCCCGCCCGGTCATGATCCTGCACTAACATAGGGTCACCTGCCTGCATGAAGGGCGACCAGTCGTATGCACAGGGGGTGTACAGGGGGTGTACGACTGGCAGACAGTGCGGAAATTCATATCATTTCCTCCGTTTTTGCCAGCTTTGCGGCCTTATCCAGCTTCTTTTGATGTGCCGCGCGGAAGTCTGGCCGCAGGTTCGGCGACCCCTCCCAAATGCCCGCCGTATCCCCGACGCCAACCCCTTCGAAGAAGCCTTTCATCTTTTCCATCCGGCCTGCATTGCCGATAGCCCCGTTGATCACATCGGCCAAAGATCCTGCCCCGGCTGGCCCCATAAGAGGCCGCGCTGAAATGAGGTTCGTGAAGTAAAGGCTTGGAATACCTAGCTGTTTTCCCTTTTGCACCACGGGCGTCGTGCCAATCGCAAGGTCCGGGCGGAAGCCCTCCATCGCCGCACAATCATCCTCCAGGCTGGCCCGATATTTCACCGCCACGCCCTTTGATTCCAACCACAACCGATCCGGTTCTGACCACTGCGTCCGCGCACAAGCCGTGCCAACATAGACCACATCCGCGCCGCTTTCGATCAACAACCGCGCGACCAAAAGCTCCGATCCCTCATACCCCGAAAGCGTAATCCGCCCTTTGATTGGCTTCGCCTTCAAAGCCTCTGTAATCGCTGGTAAAAAAGCATTCTGCGTCGCCGCTATTTTGTCGGTTCCGACGCCAAAGGCATCCCCAATCGCCGCCAACCAGTCCATCGTCCCATCCCGCCCCACCGGCGCCGATCCGACCACTTTTCGACCTGCTAACTGGAACTCCCGAACCGCCGCCGTGTAGAAGGGGTGGATCGCCGCGCAAACGTCTGAATCCAATGCCGAATATAGCTCCCGCCATTCCCGGCAAGGCACCACCGGCCCTGCCGCCAAACCCATCGGCGCAAGCATCGCGCCTATCATCATCGGGTCCGCCGGGAACATTTCCCCCAGCAAAGTCACCGTCGGCCGATCAGACCGCCCCGAAACCGGTGCCTGCACCGGCCCCGCCTCGATCTCCGAACGGGCATATTTCAGCATCGCCCCCGCCAGCACATCTTTGGCCTCGGCATGGGTCGGTATTCCAAAACCCGGAACGTCAATTCCAACGATCCGCACACCATTGATTTCGCTTGGCAAAAGTTTCAACGGCACACCGCTGGCCGTTGGCACGCAAAGATTGGTCACCACCACCGCGTCATAGCGTTCCGGGTCAGCCAATTCATGCACCGCGTCGCGGATATCTTCGAAGAGCTTGCCGGTAACCAAAGATTCAGAATTGAACGGTACATATCCAACAGACCGGCGCGCACCGTAGAAATGCGAAACAAACGTCAAGCCGTAAACGCAGCACGCAGACCCAGATAGCACTGTCGCCACCCGCCGCATCCGCAACCCAACCCGCAAAGACCCAAATGCCGGGCACATGGATTGCGGCTTGTCATGCGGCCCAACCGGGTAATCGGCGGCGTATTGATCCAGCAGTTCCGAATTGCCCGCTTCTCGCGCGGCAGCCTCCATCGTCGCCGCCCCCGCGTGACAGCCCATGCCATCGCCACCCGTGGTCGGCAGGGGTTCGCTCGCGTCGCGCGAAGTGCCTACCGTCACCGGCACCTGATCGGCATGATCATAGCGGGTTTCACTCATTTCGCCGCACCAGCCCGATCATTTTTCGGTTTCGCCGCAGCAATCGCCGCCAGCGCCGCATCAATTTTCGCCAAAGCGTCCAGATCAAACATTGTCGTAAACCACCTCCAGTGTTTTCTTCAGCACCGCGAACTTGCCGCGCATGTCTTCGCCTGTGGCCGGGGTCAGCACGAAATCGGCCCCCGTCGCTTCGGCAGAAAACAGGTTCAACAAGCCATCCTGTGACAGCGGCGCAGGTCGCACGGGCGGGGCAATCGCCACCGCATCGGCCAGTTCCGCAAACATCGGGCCCCACTGGCTTTCGTAAGAGCCAACTATCTGATAATTCGCCGATTTCTTCCGCAAATCATCATCTTGCGGAATAGCAGCCAGCACAGGAATGCCCACCGCATCGGCAAATGCAGCGGCCTCGCCCGTGCCATCATCTTTGTTGATCACCAGCCCCGCGATGCCAACATTGCCGCCCAACTTGCGGAAATATTCCACTGCCGAGCAGACGTTGTTCGCCACATAAAGGCTTTGCAAATCATTCGATGCGACAAGGATCACCTTCTGCGCCATGTCGCGCGCAATCGGCAAACCAAACCCGCCGCAAACCACATCGCCTAAGAAATCGAGCAGGACATAGTCAAAGTCCCAGTCATGGAACCCGAGCTTTTCGAGCAGCTCAAAGCCATGGATAATCCCACGCCCGCCACAACCCCGCCCAACCTCTGGCCCGCCCAGCTCCATCGCGAACACGCCGCCGCGCTTGAAACAGACATCGCCAATCTTCACTTCTTCGCCCGCCAGTTTCTTGCGGGTCGAGGTTTCAATGATGGTCGGGCAAGCCTTGCCGCCAAACAAAAGCGACGTTGTATCGGATTTCGGATCGCACCCGATCAACAAAACCCGCTTGCCCATTTCGGCCATCATGTGACTAAGGTTTGCCAGCGTGAACGACTTACCGATGCCGCCTTTGCCATATATTGCAATGATTTGCGTCTTCTTGGTCGGCTCCCCCTGCGGGATTTCCAACGTCGGTTCTTCATGCGCTTCATCGCGCAAACGCTGATCGAAGTCTTTAAGGTTCGGGATATCAAGCGTCATGCTGCAGCCTTCCAATCTAAGATCATTTTCAGGCAATCAGGGTTAGTGAATGCTGTCTCATAGGCTTCGGTGGCTTGGGCCGCCGGCCGGGTGTGGGTGATCAGCCCCGATAACGACAGCGACCCGCACTCGATCAATGCGCGCGTCGCAACCATATCTTCCGGCGTCCATTCCGAGGCGATCCGAAGCCGCATCTCACGCATGAAGGCGGGCACAAAGTTGAACGCGACGGGATCGGTGTAAAACCCGGCCAACACCACCTCGCCGCCTTTGGCGATCCGGCCGATCAAGGTATCCAGCAGGCCAACCGCGCCCGATGCGTCATAAACCGACCGATAGTCGCGCCGCGCATCATCTTCGGGTGCGATGACCTGATAGCCCTGCGCGCCGTCGCGACGCGCAGCATTCGTTTCCCAAACCACCGGTGCCGGCGCTCCAGCAGCAACGGTCAACCGAGCCAAAAGGCGGCCAAGAGTGCCGTGGCCAACAATCAAATCAGGCAAAGCCGTATTAAACCCCGCCAGCGCATGCCGCGCCGTTGCCGCCAGCGCCAAAAGCGCGCCTTCCGCCCCAAGGTCCGGATCAATACGGACCGCCCGCCGCGCTGGGGTCACCAGCCTGGACGACGCACCACCGAACAGGCCGCGCACCGGGCCACGGTCGTCGGGCGCAAAGCAATTTGCACCCGGCACGAAAACATAGTCGCCAACTTTGAAGCCGGTTTCCGGTGCCGCCTGCACAACTTCGCCAGCGGCTTCATAGCCAGGAACCAAGGGGTAGCCCATGCCCGGAAATGGCGGCATAGTACCGGTCCAGAACAGCTTTTCAGTACCGGTGGAAATGCCAGAATGCGCGATTTCCACAACCAGATCATCCGCCGCAGGGTCCACCAACCGCAGGCAACCAAGCCCCAGCTCCCTTGGACCAGACAAGATGACGGCCGTTGTTTGCATCGTCGCCTCCTCCCCTCAGACGCAGCACCGATCTTTCGCAAGCGAGGGACTCTGTAGTTATTGCCTGACCCCATGTGTAACATTAACCATACATTTCTATGTGTCAATAAAATTAGACAGTTATTCCCCGTCTGACGCTATTTCGGACGCCGTGCTGTAACCACCGAGGTCACGAACGGGCGGAAGCCTTTGATGATGCTAATGTCTGTGAAGCCAGCACCCTGCAGAAATGCAGCAATTTCCGCCCCTGATCGGGTGCGCCCGGTTTGCATGGCGGCGGTGTAGAAGGCAAAGTACGCATCCGTTGCCCGGTCAGGTTTTGCGCCGCCTGACATCGGTTCAGAAATGATCAGCCTGCCACCCGGCGGCAGGGCGGTCAAGGCCGACTTCAGAAGCTGTGCAACTGTTGCGTCGGCATGATCATAAAGCACTCGCACAAGGCTGATGGTATCTGCGCCCCGCGGCAGCGGATCGTCGCGGAAAGACCCTGCATAAATGGTCAACGGGTTGATGACGCCCGCTCGAAGCATGCGGCCAGAAGCATGCTCAACGACAGTAGGAAGGTCGAATAACCCTAAGTGAATGAGGGGCAATTTCGCTGCGACCGCCGACAGGAATGCGCCGGTGCCACCGCCAACATCCAGCAACTGTTTGGTATCCGACAGGTCAACCAAACGCAGAGTGTCTTCGGCCACCAATGCCTGACTGTCCGCCATCAGCCCCGAATAAAGCGCAGTAACGGCGGGATCTGTTGCCCCACCCGCGCCAAACACATAAGGCCAAAACCGCGCAAGTTCCGGCGAGGTTTCGCCGCGCAAAAACGCAACAGGGTCGGCGAGATCGCGGTAGAGAACTGGATGATGCTGCACCATTGCCTGTAGCCCTGGTACCGCAAGAAAAGCAGCACCCCGCACCGACAAAGCAAATCGACCATCGCGATGACGTTTCAAAAAACCAAGTGATGCGCCGGATTGCAAAAGCAAGTGCATTTTGTCAGGCGCAAGTCGGCATTTTGGTGCCAGCGACGCAGCTGTTGCGGGGCCGTCCTGCAACAAATGCAGCACATCCAGCTGAACCAACGCCAAAAGCACCTGCGAATGAACAAAGCCCGCCACGATCTCAAAAATGGCGCGCCCCTCAGCACGCACCAGATACTTCGCACCTGGCAGACGCGACATGATCCGGTGAAACCGCTGCGACCCGGCAAGCCGCACAAGCCATCCGGGCCCGGTCTTTTGCGCCCGCAACGGTTTCGGACCGTCTAGGCGAACATCCGTCATCTCAAGCTCGTGCGCCAGTGGTTGCGGGGTAGGAAACGGTCGCCGATTGACTAAGCGCAAGGGGCGTCATTTTTTCGGAATAGCGCCGGACCATATCGGCCAAAATCGCCTCGCCTGGGCAGGACGGGATTGATGCGATGGCGCCGCCCAGAATATCCTTCAACCGCCGCACGGCACCTTGAACACCCAGTTCGGCAACCGCATTTGGCCGCGCATGCAGCGCATCCTGGCCAACGGGTTTGCCCAGCATTTCGGCGTCGCAAATCGCATCACGCAGATCGTCGGCCACCTGAAAGGCCTCACCAATCCGGGCACCCAGTTCTTCCCATGGCTCAGGGTCTTGGCCAGCAGAAATCGCCCCCATCTGCGTGGCCGCAATGAACAGAGCGCCGGTCTTGGCGCGGTGATAGGCCGAAAGATTGATCTGCGCTTCGCTTTCCCAGCCCTGCCCTGCACAAATGCCCATTGGCATCCCCGTGCGCTGCGCCAGCACCCGGATCAGCGAAAGCGCGCGCACCGGGTCCGCCTCGCCCGCGCAGGCCAGCACTTCGAACGCCAACACAATCAGACTGTCGCCAGCCAGCACCGCAAGCGGCTCGCTAAATGCGCGGTGCACGGACGGCTTGCCGCGTCGCACATCAGCAGCATCAAAGGCGGGCAGATCATCATGCACAAGGCTTGCCGAATGGATCAACTCCAACGCTGCAGCGGCAGCGCTTGAAAGGCCGGGGCGATCATCGCCGCAGGCCAAAGCCACCGACAGCAGGATAGTGGGGCGAATGCGGGCACCACCTGGGGTCACGGCATAATCCAACGCTGCCGCCAGCCTGCTGGGGGCCTGGTGAACCTGTTGGCCCTGCCCGATGGCGATGGCCCCCGAAATTGCCGTCTCAATCCGCGCGCTCAATGCCATTATCAAATCCTTCTTGGATTCCCCTTGATCCAGTCTTGCATCGTTGATCGTATGTGTAAATAAAATATTACATCTTAATGTAATTCAAACTGGACATTGTCGAATGGCAGGGTCAAGACTGAAGGTATGGATCCAACTGGCGAAAACGTGGTGGTGATTGGCGCGGGCATGGGTGGGCTTGCCGCAGCCATTCGGCTTGCGACAGCGGGCCGACGGGTGACGCTGATCGAGGCTGCAGCCTATCCCGGTGGCAAGATGCGCACGGTACCGTCCGATGCTGGGCCGGTTGATGCGGGACCAACCGTGCTGACGATGCGGCAGGTGTTCGATGATCTGTTCGCGCTTTGCGGCGAACGGCTTGATGATCATCTGACCCTGATCCCGCAGCCAATTTTGGCCCGGCATTGGTGGCCTGATGGGTCGCGGCTTGATCTTTTTTCTAATGTGGATGCCAGTGCTGCCGCTATCGCAGATTTTGCGGGGCGGTCAGAAGCGGCCGGTTTCATGCGATTTCACCGGACGACCGCAGCACTGTACGCAGCGTTTGAAGCGCCCGTCATGTTGGCACCGCACCCGGATGTTCCGGCTATTCTGCGCGCCGCATTGACTTCGCCACGCTTTTGGCCTGCGTTGCTGCCCGGGGTCAGTCTTGATGGGTTTGTGGGGCAATACTTCCGCGACCCCCGGCTACGGCAACTGTTCGGTCGCTATGCGACCTATGTTGGCGGGCGGCCCGGTCATACGCCTGCAGTTTTAGCGGTAATCTGGCAGGCTGAGGCGCGCGGGGTTTGGGCGGTGCAGGGCGGAATGCACAAGCTTGCCGAAGCTTTGGCCGCTTTGGCAGAGAGACAGGGCGTGGCCTTGAGTTATGGAACTGCCGTCAGTGAGATATTGCGGAACAATAGATGTGTTTCGGGGGTCCGACTGTCAGATGGACACGTTATCACGTGCCGTCAGGTGGTGTTCAACGGTGATCCGGCAGCGTTGCGGCAAGGATTGTTGGGCGACAGCCCCCGGGCCGCTCTGCCCCAAAATGCTACCGCGCCGCGCAGCCTTTCGGCGCAGGTCTGGTCATTTGCTGCACATGTTGCGGGCCCGGCGGCCGCCGATCTTGTGCATCACAACCTGTTTTTCAGTGGCGATCCTGATTTGGAGTTTGGGCCGATTGGCGCGGGAAATTTGCCCGCCGAGCCAACACTTTACCTATGCGCAGAAGACCGGGCGACGAGAACTGATCGCAGGGGCAAGGAAAGGTTCGAGATTATCCTGAATGCACCGGCAATTTCCCCAACGCAGGCCCAAGACCCACAGGAGGCGATGCAGTGCCGCACCAAAACCTTTCATCGGCTAACGCAGGTCGGGCTGACATTCACACCGGAGCCGCCGGACGTGGCGCTGACCACGCCGCACCAACTGGCGCAAATGTTTCCGGGATCAATGGGGTCGATTTACGGCCGCAGCCCGGAGGGGGCGATGGCCAGTTTTCTTCGGCCGCGTGCAAAGACGTCGCTGCGGGGTCTCTATCTGGCGGGCGGTGGCGCACATCCGGGGGCGGGCGTGCCGATGGCAGCCCTATCAGGCAAGCATGCGGCCGAGGCGATGCTGAAAGACCTGACTTCCGCGTCGAGGTTGGCCCCGACGGTTATGCTTGGTGGTATGTCGATGGTGTCTCGGATGATGGGACGCGTGCGGTTTCGGTCATAGGGTTTATTGGTTCGGTATTCTCACCTTGGTATCGTTGGTCTGGGCGGAAATCGCCGCAAGACCACGTTTGCATTAACGTGGCAACCTACGGGGCGGGCGGTCGGTTCACGATGACAGATCGCGGGCGTGCGGCCCTGCGACAAAGCCGGGACATACTAGAGGTCGGGCCTAGCCGGATGCAGTGGACGGGGCGGCAGTTGATCATCGAGGTGGACGAGATTGGTGCGCCGCCACTGATCAGCCGCGTCAAAGGGCGCATTACCCTGACGCCCGCAGCAGTGACGGATGTCGAAGTGTTCCTGACGCCAGATGGGCGGCATGTCTGGCGACCGTTTGCACCGACAGCGCGGATCGAGGTTGATCTGACTCAAGGCCATCGCTGGGAGGGGCACGGTTACTTCGATGCGAACTTCGGGTCGGCGGCGTTGGAGGCCGATTTCAAAACATGGAGCTGGGGTCGTTTTCCTACGAAGGTCGGGGCAACCTGTTTATATGACGCTGTACGGACGGACGGATCAAGGCTTGCGCTGGGGATTACGGTGGCAACTGATGGTACCGCGCAGGTGATCGGGCCACCGCCACCAACCCCGTTTTCGCGCACAATTTGGGCGTTGCGTCGCGAAACCCGTGCCGATGTCGGTGTTCGACCGCGTCAGGTCATGGCGATGCTAGATGCGCCGTTCTACTCGCGATCACTGGTGCAAACGCAGTTGTTTGGCGAGGTGACAACCGGCGTGCACGAAGCACTGGACTTAACGCGATTTGCCAAGCCATGGCTTAAGCCAATGCTGGCGCTGCGCGTGCCACGCAGGACCAGCTGGACCTTTGCCGACTAGACTGGGCTAAGCTATTGCCGGGTTGCGCTTCATGACGGAGTAATTGAGCGCGGCTGCAATGCTGACCCAGACCAGATAGGGGAAAAACAGCAATGTTGCGGTGATATCGTGCATCGCGAAAGCCAGCAGCGTGGCTGCGACAGACGACCAGAGGAAAACCATGATCACCATTGCCGCACGAATCCGGTGCAGGCCAAAAAACACCGGCGTCCACAGGGTGTTGAACGCGATCTGCACCGACCAAAGCGCCAGCGCCAACCCAGTGGCGGGCAAGGCCGCCACACGAGCGGCCGACGCGGACATACACAGATACAGCAGCGTCCACGCTACAGGGAAAACCCAACCAGGCGGCGTCCAGTTTGGTTTCGAAAGAGCAACATACCAGTCGCCCGGCTTGAACATTGCCCCCGTGGTTGCTGCAGCTCCGCAGGCAATCAGATAGGTTGCAAATAGGGTCATATCCATAGTCACGCTCCAGTCTGCCCAACCAGAGACATAGGGCCGTATGCCAGTTGTGCCAAGTCCGGAACGGGGCCAATACGATTGTCAGGCAAGGCCGCGATCTCGTGCCTCTAGTTGAGCCAGTACAGACAATAGCGCTTCGGACCGCCCCCTGTGCGATTGCGCGCGGGCGGCGGCGCTGACTAGAAACGCCACTTCGGGCACTGCTGCAGCGTGCAGGACTGCGGCGCGCGGCGCCACAACAGTAGCAGCACTTCGCACGATAGACAGTGCCAGCCACCCCAGCTTGCGCACGTTGTCGGTACGGGCGCGGTCTGTGATGTTGTTGTGGCCATTGCGCGCTACGGCAGTACCTATTCCGGCGTAGATATGTCGCGCAGCAAAGATGCCGGGTCGACAACCAAACGGAAGTGCCGCAACGCCCGCCTCTGATCGTTGATAAAGCTTGTCAGCCTGCGCCAGCAGCCGTTTGGTGACGCGCGCGATGGCCGGGGTTTGTTGGGGATCCGCCAGAAATGCAGCGGGATCGACACCCTCTGCCCGCAGCCAGTCTTGCGGCAGGTACAGGCGGCCTTCGCGTGCATCCTCGCCGACATCGCGGGCGATATTGGTCAGTTGCATCGCAAGGCCAAGATCACAGGCACGCGCCAAGACATCGGCATCGCGCACCCGCATCAGCACGCACATCATGGCACCCACGGCACCCGCAACGCGCGCAGAATACGACAGGACGCCGGATAGATCGTCATAGCGCCGCCCGACCGCATCCCATGCCAGCCCTTCCAGCAGCGCATCGGGCAAGGCGCGCGGCATATCGAAGCCGTCAACCACGGCGGCAAACGCGCGGTCAGCAGCGGCATTGCGTGGACGGCCCGCATAGACCAGATCAAGCCGGTTGCGCAGCATCAGCACGGCATCGGCTTTGTCTTCGCCTTCGTCTACCGCATCATCGGCGATGCGGCAGAAGGCATAAAGGGCCAGCGCAGGATCGCGCACGGCTTTTGGCAGCAACTTTGAGGCGGCATGAAACGACAGCGATCCAGTGCGGATTGCGGCGTGGCAGGCAGCAAGGTCGGCGGGGGCGATCATTCGGCAGCCAACGGCAAAGGATGGGCAATGGTCTTTGTCTGCGGCGCGTCAGGTGCCAGTTTGCCAAGCACCTCGGCCGATGCGATGACACCCGGCAGGCCTGCGCCAGGGTGCGTGCCAGCCCCGACGAGATACAAGCCGGGCACTTCTTCCGACACGTTGTGCGGACGGAACCAGGCCGATTGCAGAATGCGGGGTTCAATCGAAAAGCCTGATCCGTTCGGGCTAAGATAGCGATCGCGGAAATCAACCGGGGTGAATACTTTTGATGCGGTGATGTGTTTGGACAGACCCGGAAGCAATTGATCTTCCATCACTTTCAGAACCTTCAAGCGGTATGCTTCAGCTTCCTTTTCCCAATCGACGGCGGTATCAAACCCCAGATGTGGTACAGGCGACAGGGCGTAGAACGTATCTCCGCCAGCCGGGGCGACTGAAGGGTCGGTGACACTTGGACGATGGATGTAGAGGCTCATGTCGTCGGCGAGTTTGCCGTTCAGGAAGATGTCGCCCAGTAAGCCCTTATAGCGGGGACCGTTAAGGATTGTATGATGACCAGCATCAGGCCACAGATCGCGTGTGCCGCTGGTCCCGAAGTACCAGACGAACAGCCCCATCGACCAGCGCGTGCGTTTCAGCCGCGCCGTGGTCCAGCGCTTGCGAGGTTGGTTTCGCAAAAGATGATCATAGGTATGTCCAGCATCGGCGTTTGATACGACCAAAGCCGCCCGTTCAACCTGCCCATTTGCAAGCCTGACCCCACTGGCCCGACCGTTTTCAACCAAGACCTCATCGACCTCGGCATTCAGGAACAGATTACCACCCTGCGCTTCGATCACCCGGCCCATGGCGGCAGCAATCGCGGCAACTCCGCCCATCGCGTAATGTACGCCGAATTGCTTTTCGAGGTGGCTGACAAGAATATACATCGACGTCACATGAAACGGATCACCGCCGATGAATAGCGGATGAAACGACAATGCCATTCGCAAGCGTTCGTCTTTCACCCGGGATGCGGCATGGGTGTAAACCGACTTGTCGGCGCGATACCAAGCGAATTTCGGCAACACTTTGATCAAGTCAATCAGACGGTGCATCGACCGGCGACCTAAATCTTCGAAACCGAACCAATAGCGCGCCTCGCTGTCTTTCAGGAATTTGTCATAGCCCTTCGCATCGCCCGGCGACAGCCGCGCGACTTCGGCGCGCATCGCATCGGTATCTTGCCGTGCCTTGAAGGTGCTGCCATCAGGCCAGCGAATTTCATAGAACGGATCAAGCGGTTTCAGCGTCACGTCGCGGTCGAAGTCGCGCCCGCAGGCAGCCCACAATTCGCGCAGCACTTGCGGCACTGTCACGATGGTTGGCCCCAGATCAAAGCGGTGGCCATTTTCGGTGATCGACGACCCTCGCCCGCCGGGCATATCCAATCGGTCAATTACAGTAACCTGCCACCCCTTGGCACCAAGGCGCATGGCAGAGGCAAGACCACCCAGGCCTGCACCAATTACAATGGCCCGCCCCTCTGTCGGGGATGATGATTGCGGGCGAAGTGAAAGAGTCGGCGCATGTGTCAACATGAATCAACGATATACTGTCTAGTTATATTTACAATATCGAGATTAACGCTTGCATAAATTCTTGTCGCGGCGTCCCCTGCCCTGCTAAAGCTGTCAGACAGAGTTTACAGTTTCGTCCAAAGTCAGGGGATCATGCAAAGCGTCAGCCTTAGCCTTTTCCGGTTTGACAGCATCGCCGCGCGCCTATGGGCTCTGGGCCAGATGGGGGCGGCGCGCATCGCGTTTGCCCGAATGCCTGAGGTCGGGTTTTGGAAGCTGTGCGGGTCGGGCACTGGCGAAGGTTTCACGCCGCGGCCAAACTGGGGTGTCTGGGCGATTTTGGCAGTGTGGCCTGATGCCGATACGGCGCGCAGCACCATTGCAAATGCACGCATCTATCGCCGTTGGCGTGGCATGGCGCGGGAAAGCTGGACCGTCTATCTTGACCCAATTTCATCGCGCGGAAAATGGTCGGGCACCGCACCGTTTCTGCCAAAGCCAAACCCAGACGCCGCCGATCGACTGCTGGCGGTTCTGACCCGTGCCAGCCTTAATCCCTCGAAAATGCTGCGCTTCTGGCAGCGCGTTCCCGATATCTCAATGGTCATTGGAGCCGATCCGAATGTGCTATTCAAAATCGGCATCGGCGAATTGCCTCTGCTGCATCAAGTCACATTCTCCATCTGGCCGGATGCCGCCTCGATGAAAAAATTTGCCCGCGGCGATGGCCCGCATGGTCGCGCCATCAGTGCCGTGCGCGACGGTGATTGGTTTGCCGAAGAACTGTACGCGCGATTTTCCGTAACCGGATCAGATGGTCTTTGGGGGGGGCGTGATCCCTTGGCAAACGCCGTTCGCCGAACCCCGCATCAGCCGAAAGACGCCGCATGAAACAGCCCTTCCCATTCTCGGCTATCGTCGGCCAAGAGGCCATGAAACAGGCGATGATCCTGACCGCAGTTGACCCCGGCATTGGCGGCGTTCTGGTGTTCGGAGACAGAGGCACCGGCAAATCAACCGCCGTGCGCGCCCTGGCAGCACTTTTGCCGCAGATCGAGGCGGTTGAGGGCTGCCCGGTAAATTCCGCTCACCCAGATCAGTGCCCCGAATGGGCACATGTGACGTCGACCCAGATCATCAAGCGCCCCACCCCCGTAATCGACCTGCCGCTGGGTGTGACGGAAGACCGGGTGGTTGGCGCTTTGGATATTGAACGTGCCCTGACGCGTGGCGAAAAGGCGTTCGAGCCGGGGCTTCTGGCACGGGCAAACCGCGGCTATCTCTATATCGACGAGGTTAACCTGCTGGAAGATCACATCGTCGATTTGCTGTTGGACGTGGCGCAATCGGGTGAAAACGTGGTTGAACGCGAAGGGCTATCGATCCGTCACGCAGCACGTTTTGTGCTGGTCGGGTCCGGCAACCCCGAAGAAGGCGAACTGCGCCCGCAATTATTGGACCGCTTTGGCCTGTCAGTCGATGTGACCAGCCCACGCGACGTGCCGACACGGGTTGAGGTGATCAAGCGGCGCGACGCCTATGACAACGACGGCGAGGCGTTCTTGAAAAAGTGGGGGCCAAAGGATGCCGGCCTCCGCAAGGCGATTTTGGCGGCTCGGGTGGCGTTGCTCAACCTCAAGACGCCGAATACCGTACTGCATGATTGTGCCGCCTTGTGCATTGCCCTTGGGTCTGATGGCTTACGCGGCGAGTTGACATTGCTGCGCGCCGCCCGCGCCTTGGCCGCCTTTGATGGTGCAAATACTGTATCGCGCGCGCATTTGCGTATCGTCGCACCGATGTGCCTTGGTCACCGTTTGCGCCGTGATCCGCTGGATGACGCGGGGTCCGGCACCCGCGTTGCCCGCGCCGTAACCGAGGTATTGCCCTGATAGATGTATCCGACCCCTGGGTGCGGGCCAGGACCGCGCTGCATCTGCTTGCAGTTGATCCGGCAGGAATTGCAGGTCTGTGGTTGCGTGCACGGTCTGGCCCGGTCCGGGATGCGATGATTGCGGCGTTGGCAGCCGTGCCATTGCCGCAGCGGCGACTGCATCCTGATATTGGCGATGATGCGCTGTTTGGCGGACTGGATTTGGCAGCAACTTTGCAGGCCGGATCACCCGTTGTGACGACAGGTATTTTGGCCACGCCCGCCCTGCTGGTGATGTCGATGGCAGAACGCTGCGGGGGTGGATTGGCGGCTCGACTGGGGCGCTGCCTGGATCAACCAAAACACTGCGCAGTAACGCTGGATGAAGGGGCGAATAGTGACGAGGGGCTGCCCGGCGCGCTGCAAGATCGGCTGGGTTTGTTTGTTGATCTGAACGGCGTGGTGTGGTCGGATACCGATGATTTGGGGCTGGATAGTGCCGCGCTGTCGGCAGCACGCGCGCGTCTGCGTCTGGTCAAGACGCCCGACGACAGCGCAGAGATTTTGACGGTGGTAGCAAATCGCCTAGGCATTGCAAGCTTACGTGCCCCGACCCTCGCCTTGGCGGTCGCGCGTGCTTCGGCGGCATTAGCGGGACGGGATCAGGTAGCCGAGGATGATCTGCGCCTTGCGGTCGAACTGGCGCTGGCGCATCGCGCAACTCTACTGCCGTCGGATGATGTACAGGAACCACCGCCAGCGCCGCCGCCCGAAGATCAAACGCCACCTGACCCGGTGACGCAACCCGAGGACCGGCCCATGATCCCCGAGGATATGTTGGTTGAAGCAGCCCGCGCCTCTCTGCCCGCCAATTTGCTGGCGGCCCTTGCGGCGGGCCGCGCCGCGCGCGCCGCCAAGGGCGCATCGGGAACCGGTGCGGCGCGGGGTGGTAACAGGCGCGGTCGACCATTGCCATCCCGACCGGGGCCGTTAGGCGGCGGGGCACGGATTGATCTTGTGGCGACATTACGGGTGGCTGCCCCATGGCAGCCGCTGCGGCGGGCGCAGACGGCGCGCGTGGTCAAGGGCGTGCTGGTCTGGCCCTCCGACATTCGCATCAAGCGGTTTCGCGAAACCTCAGATCGCGTGTTGATCTTTGCGGTTGATGCCTCGGGGTCAGCCGCGATGGCGCGTTTGTCCGAAGCCAAAGGCGCGGTCGAGCTGCTGTTGGGCCAAGCCTATGCCCGGCGCGACCATGTATCTCTGCTGGCCTTTCGCGGACGAGCGGCAGAGCTGATTTTGCCCCCAACACGGTCTTTGGTGCAGACAAAGCGGCGGCTTGCTGGCTTGCCGGGCGGTGGTGGCACCCCATTGGCAGCGGGGTTGGCGCTGGCGATGGATACGGCACAACGCGCGTCCGCCCGCGGCCTTACGCCGACCATCACTCTGCTGACCGATGGGCGCGGCAACATCGCGCTTGACGGCACTGCGGACCGGACGATAGCCGAAACGGATGCTTTGCGGCTTGCGAGGGCGATCCGCAGATCGGCCGTGCCGACGGTGGTAATCGACACAGCCAACCGACCACAGTCAGGGCTGAAGGCTCTGGCCGATGCGTTGGGGGCGATATATATCGCGCTGCCGCGGGTGGATGCTTACAGGCTGTCAGCGGTGCTTGGGCAAGTTTTGGGGAGCTAGGCAATGTCGTTCCCCCAGATGCCGAACGATTGGCCGCACCGCAGCTTTGCAAAGCGCGTGGCAAGCCCGCCGCATGATTGGTGCGTGGTGGATCAAGGCTCCGGCCCGATCGCGCTATTGCTGCACGGTGCGGGTGGATCGGGGCATAGCTTTCGCCATCTTATCCCGCTGCTGACGCCGTTCTATCGAGTGATTGTGCCCGATCTGCCGGGCCATGGCTTTACGCGTGTCGGTCGCCGCGGGAGGCTGGGCCTGGATGAAATGGCCGTCGATCTAAGCGCGCTTTGCGTTAGTCAGGGCTGGAGTCCGACCGCCATTTTTGGCCATTCCGCGGGAGCCGCAATTGCATTGCGTATGGCCGAACTTGCCCAGGTGCGTGTCGGCTGTGTCGTTGGCATAAACGCCGCACTCAGCGAATTTCAAGGGGCCGCGGGGGTGCTGTTCCCGCTGATGGCGCGGGTGCTGGCGAGGCTTCCGCTGCTGCCGACAATGATCTCAAAACTCTGGGGGACACCAGCTAGGGTGGACGCCCTTCTAGTTAGCACTGGATCAAAGATCGAGGTCGACGGAAGGCAGCAATATCTGCATCTGGTACGAAATGCCGACCACATTGAAGGCACACTGGGAATGATGGCGCAATGGCGGCTGGTAGGGTTGCTTGCGGGCTTGCCTGCGGTTGCCGCGCCAGTGTTGCTGATTGCATCTGCAGGCGATCGGGCGGTTCCGCCCGGCGTATCGGTGCGCGCAGCTCAGCGGCTGCATAATGCCGAGGCCGTGGTTTTGCCTGATTTTGGTCATCTCGTGCATGAAGAGGGTGCCGACCAGGTTGCAGCGGTTGTGCTGCCGTGGCTGGCCCACCAGATCAATGAGGGATCAGCTTAACACAAGACCTCAAGTTCATATCCTAAGCCCATAGATAGAAAAGCTTTATCGCCTTACTGCGTTCCAAATATCCGGCCCATATGATCGGACAAGTATATTCGCAGCCATGGGGTGAAGGTTTCAGGATTGCGCCGAACCTCGGCCGAAAGATCGTTAAGATCGACCCAGCGCGTCGCAGATACCTCTTCCGGATTGGGATTGACCTGCAATCCAGCTGCCGCTTCGGCCACGAAAAGGTCAACCAACTCGTGCTCTATCAGGCCCATCCCCACGTCAGCGCGGTATTCGACGCGGTCGGCGAAGGCGGGAAACAATCCGGTGATGCCCAACTCTTCGCGCAGGCGACGCAACGCACAACTGGCAGCGTCTTCATCCCAGCGCGGGTGGGTGCAGCAGGTGTTCGCCCAAAGGCCGGGCGTGTGGTATTTCGACAGCGCGCGCCGCTGGATCAAGACGCGGGGGCCGTCCATCACGAACACCGACACCGCCTTGTGACGCAACCCGCGCTGATGCACCTCCAGCTTGCCAACTGGCGTCAGACGTCCATCGACCCACGCCGGGATCATTTCTTCTGTCAAAGCAGGTGTTGTAACCGTCATGTCCAAACCGGAGATACCAGACGCAACAGATGCGCCACGTTCTTAAAGGCAATCTTGATATGCGCAAGCGGGCGCGCCGACACCAGCTTTTTGTTCATATAAGCCTCAAACGTCAGCTTTTGAACGTCGACATCGTGGCACAGGCTGACAAAACGCTCGCGGCGTTCGTCGGATTTGTAATAGGCATCTTGCATGGTGCGGAGCACTTTGAAAACCGTTCCATGCTCTTTCATGAACAGCTTGCGCGCGATACGCAAATCCTTGCCCTGACCCGAGGCAAGGCAAGCCTGTGCTGCGGTCGCTGCCACTCGGCCACCGACCATGGCATAGTAAATGCCTTCACCAGATGACGGGGCAACCACACCGGCGGCATCGCCAGCAAGTACCACATCGCGGCCATTGTCCCAGCGATCCATCGGCCGCAGCGGGATCGGCGCACCCTCCTTGCGGATCGTCTCACACGCAGTCAAACCCGCCGAAGCCCGCAGATCAGCGGTAGCTTTCTTCAGATCAACACCGTCGATGCCAGTTCCCATACCGATGCTGGCCTGCCCGCCATGCGGGAACACCCAGCCGTAGAAATCGGGCGAAATTTTGCCATCATAGATCACGTCGCAACGGGTTGGATCATAATCGGCATTGGCAGCAGCCAGCGGTTCAGGGGCTTTGATAATCTCGTGATAGGCGATGACGTAGGGGATCTTGTCACCACCCGGCACCTCTGTACGCGCCACGCCAGACCTTGCACCATCGGCGCCAATGATCAGCTTGGTTGTCAGACGCCGTTCATCACCGCTGGCCTTGTCACGGTAAATCACGTGGGCGCCACCCGCATCACGTTCGATCAGCAAGTAAGTGCCGGTCAGTCGATCGGCCCCGGCCTTGGCTGCCCGCGCTCGCAGAAATTCATCAAAATGCTCGCGGTCAACCATACCAACATAGCCATTCTCAATCGGGATATCGACCCGACGCCCAGTTGGCGAAATCATCCGCGCCGTGTAAATCCGCGCCACTATCTGACTGTCCGGAATGCTGAAATCACTGACGGCGCGGGGTGGTATTGCGCCGCCACAAGGCTTGATCCGCCCTTCGCGATCCAGCATCGCGACCGACCGGCCTGCGCGGGCCAAGTCTTCAGCCGCGGTTGCCCCTGAAGGACCGCCACCGATTACCACAACGTCATAAATCATGTTCATTCTCCCGGCGTGAGGGTGGCGTGCTGGCGCATATTGGCAGCATTATGGGCCGTGACACGCAAAGCGAGCATCGCGGCGATCAGAAAAATTAATCCTTCAACGGCAAATACAGCGCCGTAAGCCAGCGCGTCAGACCATAAAACTGCGCGCATCAAATCGACGGCGACCGTGCCACCAAACGAGCCCACGCCAAACCCAATGGCCTGTGCCGCGCCAAAAACACCCATTCGTGCACCTTCACGCGCCTCGGAACCTTCGCGCGCCAAACCCATCATTGCGCCAATGGCAGCCACGGCAAATGCGCCGTTGGCAAGGCCAAGCACAAAGATGTTGGCGGCCAGCGGCCAGTTCGGCGAAAACTGCGCGCCATAGGCCAGTGAAACCAATGTGCCACCGGATAACAGGCAACCACCCACGATCCAGACTCGCAGCGGCACGATGATATAACGCGCAAGCACTGTACCCGACAGCAAGACCGCAATCATTCCAAGCAGTGCCCCGGCATGATGTTGCCCGCTTAGCGATGTACTTTCGCCAACTGTCATACCAAAAACATGGCCTGCAAACGGCTCCATGATCAGGTCTTGCAGGTTGTACGCGGTCATCGAGGCAAAGACGAAGATCGTGAAAGCCCGCGTTCGCGGTTCAGCCCACATTTCACGCAGAACCTCGGTAAACTTCAGCGCGCGTTTCCGGACCGGGCGAATCGCAATGCGTTCCTGACCCCACAGACCAACCAGCGTTAGCACCAAAGCAATCGCCGACACGCCCGTCGTCACCACGACCAAACGCATCGGCGTATAGGGATCGAGCAGCTTGCCCGAAACGATCGCCGTCACCACCAGCCCGAAGATCATCATGATCCAGACTGCACTACCCGCAGCCGCCTGGCGGTGTTCGTCCACCCGCGCTGCCAGCAACGCCAACAGATTGGTGCCTCCCGCCCCGATGCCAAGGCCAATCAGCAAGAACGACGGCACCGCCGCCGCAACGCCCCATGCAGCCGACGTTTGCATCAGGCCAACCGAAAATGACGCGCCAATGGCACCCAAGCCAAGCGTCAGCACACCGCCAATGATCCACGGTGCGCGTCGGCCACCCTGATCTGCGCTATGGCCAAACTTTGGCCGAAAAAACTGCGTGCCATAGTACAGCGACACCAGCAGACCCGGCAAAATGGCAGGCATCGCCAGTTCAACCACCATGACCCGGTTCATCGTGGACGTCGTCAACGAAACGATGGACCCAAGCGCCATTTGCACCAGACCCAGACGAACAATTGAAACCCACCCCAGTGCCATCATACGACCCCCAAGCCGCGCACCGCGAATGCGGCGATCATCATGCCAGTCACATAAAGCAGAACACCCGTGCCGTTATACCAAGGCGCCTTGCCCTTAGGGTCGCGGAACAAAACCCGCATCGCGGCAATCTGCGCCAGAAGACAGGCGGCAATTGCCAACGCATGCCAAGGCCGACCCCAGATCAACAACAGCGCAACAACCAGAAACTGCGCCAACGCCATAACCGTGCAGGCCACGCGGGCGGCAACATCCGGACCCAGCATAACGGGCAGTGACCGCACACCATGCAGCTTGTCACCTTCCAACGCTTTGAAATCATTCAAAGTCATGATGCCGTGTGCGCCAAAGGCATAAAGAGCAGCCAAAGTGATGATCTCAAACCTTGGTAAGCCGCCCGACAAAACAGCGGCACCAGTAAACCATGGCAAGCCTTCGTAGCACAGACCAACCAGCCCCGGCCCCCACCAGCCGGACCGCTTTAGCCGCACTGGTTCTGCCGAATACGCCCAGGCCGCCAGCACACCAAACGCTGTTGCGGCAAAGCCCCACGGGCCAAGCAACCAACCGACAGCAAGTGAAAGCACCGACATCGCAAGCGCGATCCACAGCCCCCAGCGCCCCGGAATCCGCCCCGACGGAATGGGACGATGCGGTTCGTTCACCGCATCAACGTGCCGATCACACCAGTCATTCGCGGCTTGGCTCATGCCGCAGACAATCGGCCCTGACAGAAGCATGCCAAGCACCACCATCGGCCAAGCGCCCGCTGGCCAGACACCTGCCGAAACCGCTCCGCAAAGATAGGCCCAAACCGGTGGGAACCAGGTAATCGGCTTGATCAGCTCCAGCATCGCCTTTGGCGCAGGAAAGGCTCCGTTGTGTAATGTCAAGTTTACATCCATGTGTAAACTAAACACTACAATGCAGAGTTGATCAAGACTGGAATTGGCTTGGGGGGTTGCGAGCGCGCTACTCGCCGTCCTTGTTCAGCAGGCCAAACTTGCGCAATTTCACGTACAGCGACTGCCGCGAAAGACTCAGCATATCTGCAGCGGCAACGCGGTTGTTGCGCGTCAGCTCCAGCGCCGTTTCGATGCACATTTTCTCAATCACATCTGTGGTTTCGGCAACGATTTCGCGAAGGGTGGAAGAACCCACAAGTTCCATCACATTGCGCGCGCCGTCATCTGGCGGGCTGAATGCCGGACGACGCGGCGCCTCAATGCGGCTGGCATCGCGCACCACCAAAACCAACACGGGGGTCGGCAGATTACCAAGCCACGTAGCCGAAATCTCGGCCGCGATCTGGCCAGAATAATCGGTGTTGAGCCGTGTCGAATACAACCGCAACTGCCCAGTGCGCTTGACGTTTTCCAGCATGACCCGCAGGTCAACAGCGCCGCGCGCCAGAAAATCCGCCAGTGATTTGCCACGGATGGCGGCCATGTTGGGCGAATCCGTCAGATTCAAGAATGCCTCGTTCGCTGCGCGAATAGCGCCTTCGCCGTCAGCGAAAACAATTCCATCAACACCTTCATGATAAAGTCGGGCAAGATTATCGCCCAATTCATCGGTGCTGCTGGCAACGGCATCGGCTGGGTCCAACTGGCACAGCAAGATACGCTCGCCCGCCGCACGAAACACCGTCGGCGTGATCATCAGCCGCTTTTGTGATCGCCGCGCGGTTAGCTCGATCGGGACTTGGCTTTCGGCAACGGCCAAATTGGCCATGCTTTCCAGAAATTCACCACGACGCCGCCCTTCGAATTCCTGCGCAATGGCGGCCCCCACCAGATCGGCGCGTTGCCCACCCAACAGCAGCGCCGCCGCCGGGTTAACGTCAGCAATCCGGCCAGACGACATAGAGATTAGAACAATCGGGTCGCGCGACACTTCCATCAGAACGCGGTAGCGCGTGTCCATTTCGCGCTGCGTTTCATAGTCCCGCTCCAGCGCCATTTGCGCCGCAACAAGCTGCTGCTGGACTTCAGCAATAGGGCGCAGGTCACGCCCCAGCATCAACAACGACCCGTCGGCCTCAATCCGGTGCAGCGAATACCGAACCGGGAATTCCCAATTCACCTGATCGGCATGGTTAATTTCAACCGCCAGCGAACCGCGACGGGGACCGTGCATTTCGGTCAGCCGTTTTTCGAACTTGCGGAAACTTTCTTCCGTCAGGACCGACGCAAGCATCGCGCCTTCCCAATCCGCAAGCTGGCCAAAGCTGCGATGGTTTGCATTCACCAGCACCGACACGATGCGCAGATCGGAATCGACAAGCAACGCAATATCAGAGGCCGAAGACAATACTTCGGACAGTAGTTCTGGTGCAATCAACGGAACTTTGCCGCCATTTAACAAGTGTCTGCCGTCTGTGGTCACAGGGTTTCTCGAACGTCTTGCCACCACCCAAACGAGGATGGCGGGGGGTTATGCGCTTTCCATAGCGCCAGAGGTATTAACAGTAAGTCCAAGCGTGCACAGGGCCTTATCAAGGTCATTTGTCACAATGTCGGCGCTCTCGCACGCAAATACACCATCGGATCGTGTCAGAACTGCGCCCCCCACGGCGACTGACAGTCTGCCCTTCGTTAGATCTTTGATGGTTTCAACCAACTGGGCGGCGGCAGCAATCTTTCCTTCCCAGCCCACCGATACGAAGGCGGCATCAAAGTGCCTCTGACGCAACAGTGACCTCCATTCGCCGCCGGACGTCGCCAATTGCAGGCACACCGAAACACCGCGCCTGCGCAGCTGCCCGGTCAGGACAAGTGGCCCAAGTGTGTGCAACTCTTTCTCGGGCAGAAGCAAAAGCACCGCCCCAGCACAGTCCACCATTTTTCCAGCGTCGGCGGCCCAATCCGCACTGATATCGCGCAATATGGATTGCAGCCGAACAGTGCCGATTGTCACCTCGGCGAACGTGAGGGTATCGTCCTCCCACCCTACCCCCAGCCTGCGTGCGGCTTCCGGAATGTAGATATCGGCAAGCATGGCCGGCGAGATGCGGGCACGGCGCAAATCAGGCTTCAATGCCTCGATCATAGTGCTGTCGTCGCTGCGTACCGCATCAGTAAGGCGCTGCACTATCGGTTCCAAAAACACCGGCGCGACAGGGCCTTCACGAGATGCCAGTTTTGCTACGATTTCGGCCGCCAAACCCGAAACTCCGCCCTGAACGCTTTCCGCGCGGCGCCCCAAAATAGCATTTTGGCCATCCTGCATTGACAGCTCCAAAGGCCCAAGTTTGCGAAACGCACAAACCACCACCGACTACGGCGCTCGCAAGCATCCAAGATATTCTTACTCTTTTCACCAAAAGATTGTCAAAGAAAATTGACACATTGCAAAGCGACCAGCGGCTAAAGACCACCCAGTTCAAATAGTTTCCTTTATTTACAGTAACATTTTGCGGTTGAGGCTGCATCTGCCGCCGCATTTTCCCGCACCGACTGTAAACGTGATGAATGTAACTTTTAGTTGACACTTTGCGCTGCGCCGCTAATTTGAGGGGACAAGTTGACGGTGGGGGGAAGCTCTGGGCTATGCAGTCGACCAACGGGATCAAGCCAAGAAAGCGCCTCTACACTGAGGCTGAACGCGTCAGGCGTGATGCTACGGTTTGGACGCTGGTGCAGGGTCTGCTTGCACCAACCCAATTCGTAGCTTTCGGTATTTCGCTGGTTCTTGTGACGCGATATTTGGCGACTGGCAACGGCTATGAGGCCGCAACCATCTCGATTCTCGTAAAAACCGCGTTCCTTTTTGTGATCATGATCACCGGGGCTATCTGGGAAAAAAAGGTCTTCGGCCAATACCTTTTCGCACCCGCATTCTTCTGGGAAGACGTCTTTAGCTTTGGCGTTATCGGGTTACATTCTGCATATGTTGCAGCACTTTGGACAAATTTTCTGCCACCCAATGGCTTGATGGTTTTGGCCTTGGCCGCTTACGCAGCCTACGTCATCAACGCTGGTCAATTCATCTGGAAACTGCGCCAGGCGCGCCTAGACATGCAGGCGTCGGCATGAGCCTTGATCAGCCAACCCGTGGATGCCGCGACACGCCCGTTTTGAAGGAACGAGGCCAGCGTGAGGTGTTCTGCGGTCTGACGGGTATCATCTGGCTCCACCGCAAGATGCAGGATGCATTCTTTTTGGTGGTAGGCAGTCGGACCTGTGCCCATCTGCTGCAATCCGCCGCTGGTGTGATGATTTTTGCCGAGCCTCGGTTCGGCACGGCGATTCTAGAAGAAAAGGATTTGGCCGGTCTTGCTGACGCAAATGTAGAGTTGGACCGTGAGGTTGCGCGCCTGCTGTCACGCAGGCCTGACATCCGGCAGCTGTTTTTGGTGGGATCGTGCCCGTCCGAAGTGATCAAGCTGGATCTAGGCCGTGCCGCAGAACGACTGTCCGGTCAGCACAGCCCGCATGTGCGGGTCTATAGCTATTCCGGTTCAGGCATCGAGACGACATTTACCCAAGGCGAAGATGCCTGCCTTGCCGCGATGGTTCCCGCCTTGCCTTCTACCGATCAGCGCGAGCTACTGCTGGTCGGAGCACTCCCCGATGTGGTCGAAGATCAGGCACTGTCATTGCTAGCAGCTTTAGGGGTAGCCCCGGTGCGCTGCTTGCCAGCCCGCCGCGCTGGCGAAATGCCAAGCGTCGGCTATAATACCGTTTTTGCTCTAACTCAGCCATTTCTAAGTGACACCCGCGAGGCTTTGATGCGCCGGGGTGCCCGCCCCCTGCCCGCGCCGTTCCCATTTGGCGAAGAAGGCACAACAGCATGGCTGCAGGCCATCGCCACGGAATTTGGCGTATCCCACGACAGGCTCGAAGCAGTCACGGCAGCCCCACGCGCCCGCGCCCGCAAGGCCGTTGCGGCTCATGCAGCGACGTTGAACAACAAATCGGTGTTCTTCTTCCCCGACAGCCAGCTAGAAGTACCGCTGGCCCGTTTCCTGACCCGCGAATGCGGCATGCGGGCGATCGAAGTCGGTACGCCCTATCTTCACCGCGATGTTCTTGGGCCCGACCTTGATCTGCTAGCCGAAGGCCCGGTTCTGTCCGAAGGTCAGGACGTCGATCTGCAACTCGATCGCGTGCGTGCTGCCCGCCCTGATCTGACCGTATGTGGCCTAGGTCTTGCGAACCCGCTGGAATCCGAAGGCTTGACCACGAAATGGGCCATCGAACTGGTCTTCACACCGGTACATTTCTACGAACAAGCGGGTGATTTGGCGGGGCTGTTTTCACGCCCCCTACGTCGGCGCAACATTCTGAGCCAAGAGGCCGCCGAATGAAGCTGACACTGTGGACATACGAAGGCCCCACCCATGTCGGCGCGATGCGCGTCGCCACCGGCATGAAGGGCCTGCACTATGTGTTGCACGCGCCGCAGGGCGATACGTATGCCGACCTGTTGTTCACCATGATCGAACGGCGCGGTGCGCGCCCGCCAGTTACCTACACAACGTTTCAAGCCCGCGATCTGGGGGCGGATACAGCGAACCTGTTCAAGACTGCTGCGCGCGATGCCTACGCCCGCTTCAAGCCAGAAGCGATGATCGTGGGCGCGTCCTGTACCGCTGAATTGATCCAGGACGATCCGGGCGGACTGGCAGAGGCGCTTGATCTGCCAATCCCAGTGATCCCGCTGGAATTGCCAAGCTACCAGCGCAAGGAAAACTTCGGCGCCGATGAAACCTTCCTGCAGATTGTCCGCGCCTTGGCCAAGCCAATGCCCCGGACTGATGGCATATCCTGCAACCTGCTTGGGGCAACTGGCCTCGGCTTTCGCCACCGCGACGACGTTGCGGAAGTCACCAGCCTATTGGCGCAACTGGGTATTGCCGTGAATGTCTGCGCCCCGATGGGAGCCCGTCCGTCCGACATCGCCCGGTTGGGTGCCGCACACTTCAATGTGTTGCTGTACCCCGAAACCGGCGAGTCTGCCGCGCGGTATTGTGAAAAGACTCTTGATCAACCCTACACAAAATCAGTGCCAATCGGCGTCGGTGCCACCCGCGATTTCCTGCACGAAGTGGCTGGCATCACCGGCCTTTCCCCAAAGGTCGACGAAAGCCGCTTGCGCCTGCCGTGGTGGTCCGCATCCGTGGACAGCACCTACCTGACCGGCAAGCGGGTATTCATCTTTGGCGACGCTACCCACGTCATGGCCGCCGCCCGCATCGCTGCAACCGAAATTGGCTTCGAAGTGGTCGGCATGGGCTGCTACAACCGCGAATTCGCCCGGCCAATGCGCTCCGCCGCCAAGGCCTACGGGCTGGAGGCTCTGATCACCGATGATTATCTGGAGGTAGAGGCCGAAATAGCCCGTCTGCAGCCAGAACTGATCCTTGGCACCCAGATGGAGCGGCATATTGGCAAGCGTTTTGGCATCCCATGCGCAGTGATCTCATCCCCCGTCCATGTGCAGGATTTTCCCGCCCGCTATTCGCCCCAGATGGGCTTTGAGGGCGCGAATGTCATCTTCGATACCTGGATCCATCCGCTTGTCATGGGTTTGGAAGAACATCTGCTGACGATGTTCCGTGAAGACTTCGAGTTTCACGATGCCGCAGGTGCATCACACCACGGCGGCAAGGCACATGCCGCGGCTCCAGTAGCCGTTCCGCTAGAGGTTCCGGATGCCCTATCTGCAACCGACGCGGACGACATACCCTCTGGCGAAGTAATCTGGCTTTCCGATGCCGAACGCGAGCTGAAAAAGATCCCGTTCTTTGTGCGCGGCAAGGCCAAACGCAACACCGAGAAGTTCGCAGTCGACAAGGGCATTTCTTCCATCAGCGTCGAGACGCTTTACGAAGCAAAGGCACATTATGCGCGATGATGGATATCTTGCCGGCAAGTCAGGCACGCCGCACGGCAGCGGCTACAACGTTGTTATCGTCACGCTGGATGCACATGCTGCCGGGCCTGCCACCCGCATCGCCCCTCGTCTTGGCAAGGCCTTTCCCGGCCTGACAGTCACTATCCACGCCGCCGCCGAATGGGCGGAAAATCCAGCCGCCTTGGCCCGCGCCAAAGCGTCGGTTGCCAGGGCCGACCTGCTGGTTGCCAACCTGCTGTTCATCGAAGAGCACATCACCGCCATCCTGCCCGAATTACAGGCCGCGCGTGACCGGGTTGATGCCTTTGTTGGCATGATTGCCGATCCGCAGGTGGTCAAGCTGACCCGGATGGGCGATCTCGATATGTCAAAGCCGGCCAGCGGTCTGATGGGCCTGATGAAAAAGCTGCGCGGCAGCAAAGAGCCCTCGGCCAATTCCGGCGAAAGACAGATGAAGATGCTACGCCGCTTGCCAAAAATTTTGCGCTTCATTCCAGGCAAGGCGCAGGACGTTCGGGCGTGGTTCCTGTCGATGCAATACTGGCTTGGCGGATCAGATGACAATCTGGAACAGATGATCCGGTTCCTTGTATCGCGCTATGCCAGCAACCACGCGTTCAACGCCGTCACCGCCAAGGCACCAATCGACTACCCCGATGTCGGCATGTATCACCCGCAGCTGAAAGCCCGCATCACCACCAACCTGGCCGATATGCCGCGTCCCGCCAAGGCACAGGTAACTGTTGGCCTGCTGATGCTACGGTCCTACATTCTGGCTTCCGACACCGCGCATTACGACCAAGTGATCAAGGCGTTTGAGGCGCGCGGCATTGCCGTGCTGCCCGCCTTTGCAGGTGGGCTTGACGCACGCCCCGCCGTTGATGCCTTTTTCAAAGGACCAAACGGCCCACGCATTGACGCCATGGTATCGCTGTCCGGCTTTAGCCTCGTCGGCGGCCCGGCCTATAACGACAGCCCGGCAGCGGTCGAGGCGTTGGCAGCACTTGACGTGCCCTACATCGCCGCCCATCCGCTGGAGTTTCAGACTCTCGGCCAATGGGCATCATCCGGCGGTGGACTTGGTCCGGTTGAAACCACAATGCTGGTCGCGTTGCCCGAAATTGACGGCGCGACAAACCCAACGGTATTTGCCGGGCGGCACGATGCCAATGGCTGCGCTGGTTGCGCCAAACCCTGCAACCCGCCCTTGGCAACCGGCCCCGATGCCCGCGCTATGGCCCCCTGCTTTGAACGCATCGAGGCTTTGGCCGACAAAACCCTGCGGTTGGCAAAGCTGCGCCGCAGCGAGGTTGCAAAGCGCCGCGTCGCGATTGTGCTATATGGCTTTCCGCCCAATGCTGGGGCGGCAGGTACTGCCGCTTACCTGTCAGTTTTTGAAAGCCTGTTCAACACGCTGCACGCGATGAAGGATCAAGGCTACGATCTGACTCCGCCCGCATCCGTCGCCGATCTGCGCGAGGCGGTTCTGGGCGGCAATGCCTCGATGTATGGCCAGCCCGCCAATGTCGCCGTCACGGTCCCCGCGTGCGACATGGTGCGCGATACCCCGTGGCTGAAGGATGTCGAAGATGCCTGGGGCCCTGCCCCCGGCCGCATACAATCCGACGGGCGCGGTGTGCATGTGCTTGGCCAGCAGTTCGGCAACGTGTTTATCGGCCTTCAGCCGCTGTTCGGCTACGAGGGCGATCCGATGCGCCTGCTGTTCGAAAAGGGCTTTGCCCCGACACATGCTTTTGTCACCTTCTACCGCTGGATGCGCGAAAGCTTTGGCGCAGACGTCTTGCTGCACTTTGGCATGCACGGTGCGCTCGAATTCATGCCCGGCAAGCAGGCGGGTGTCTCGGGCGGATGCTGGCCTGACCGCCTGATAGGGGGTCTTCCGAACGTTTATCTCTATGCCGCCAACAACCCATCCGAGGCAACACTGGCCAAGCGCCGTTCAAACGCCATTACGGTTACACACCTGACCCCGCCCTTGGCACAATCCGGCCTTTACAAAGGCTTGGCCGATCTGAAAGACACCGTCGGTCGTTGGCGCTCGACCGCGCCCGATGCCCCGGAACGTGCTGACTTAGAGGCACTGATCGCGTCACAGGCAGAGCTTGTTGATCTGGGCGGTCATGCGCCTGATGTGATGTGGGCCAAACTGCTGGAAACCGAAGGCGCGCTTATCACCGATGGCCTGCATGTCTTGGGTCGTCCGATGACTGCTGATGCACGAACCGAAATGATCGCCCTGATGCCGGAAGATGGCGAGGCGCGGGCAAGGGCGGACACGTTGCTACGCGATGATCACGAAACACCGGCGCTGCTGCGCGCTCTTGGCGGCCATTTCATCAAACCGGTTCCCGGCGGCGATCTGATCCGCGCGCCTGAAATTCTGCCGACGGGCCGCAATGTTCACGTCTTTGATCCCTTCCGTATGCCCACCGCCTTCGCCATGCAGGACGGCGCGGCGCAGGCCGACCGGCTGCTTGCCACGCATCCACGCCTGCCCCGCACTGTGGCAGTCGTTTTGTGGGGGTCTGACAACATCAAATCCGACGGTGGCCCGATTGCGCAGGCACTGGCGCTCATGGGGGCCAAACCAAGGTTTGATCATTACGGCCGCCTCTGCGGTGCCGACTTGATCCCGCTGTCCGAACTCGGTCGTCCGCGGATCGACGTGGTGATGACCCTGTCCGGCATTTTCCGCGATCTGCTGCCGCTGCAAACCCGAATGCTGGCCGAAGCCGCATGGAAAGCCGCCACGGCGACCGACGAACCCTTGGCGCAAAACTTCATCCGCGCGCACAGTTTGGCTTATGCCGAGGAAATGGGCGTTGATATGGAGATTGCTGCCCTTCGGGTATTCTCGAACGCCGAAGGCGCATATGGATCCAACGTCAACGTGCTTGTCGGATCATCGGCGTTTGGCAAAGATGATGAACTGGCCGACGCTTACGAGGCGCGCAAATCCTTTGCCTATGGTCGCGGCGGCAAGCCGGTGAAAAACGCGGCCCTGCTGCAAAAGGCGCTTAAAGACGTTGACCTCGCGTATCAGAACCTAGAGTCCGTCGAACTTGGTGTAACTTCCGTCGATCATTACTTTGACACGCTGGGCGGCATTGCGCGTGCGGTAAAGCGTGCGCGTGGCGGTCAGGAAACCCCCGTCTACATCAGTGACCAGACGCGCGGCACTGGTCAGATCAGGTCGCTAAAAGACCAGATCGCCTTGGAAACGCGGTCGCGCAGTCTGAACCCGAAATTCTACGAAGGGCTGCTGCGTCACGGCGCCGAAGGCGTGCGCCTGATCGAGGCGCATGTGACCAACACTATGGGTTGGTCCGCAACAACAGCACAAGTCGACCCATGGGTGTACCAAAAGCTGAGCGAGACCTTTGTGCTGGACGACGCCATGCGCCGCCGTCTGGCCGATTTGAACCCCGAGGCCTCGGCCAGAATGGCCGGACGGTTGCTGGAAGCCAGCGAGCGGAACTACTGGGCGCCTGATGCAGCCACACTTGCCGCCTTGCAAGGGGCGGCTGACGAACTGGAAGACCGGCTAGAAGGGATCGCGGCAGAATGAACACCCCCTTCAACACCTCAAGCCCCGACGGCAGACGCCTCCGTTGGGGATACCTGAACCAAGATGAAAGGGGCATGATATGAGCCCGCGTGATGAAATTCCAAACCTGCGCGACGCGATGAGCCGCGGCCTTGACGGCGACGGATCAGTGCAAGTCCATCAGGACGCCGATGCCAAGATTGAAGGTGCGAAGGTGTTTTCGGTTTACGGCAAAGGTGGCATCGGCAAATCGACCACCTCCAGCAACCTGTCCGCCGCGTTCTCGATGATGGGCAAACGCGTGCTGCAAATCGGTTGCGACCCAAAGCATGACAGCACTTTCACTTTGACGGGCCGCCTGCAGCCAACAGTGATCGACATCCTGAAAGAAGTCGATTTCCACCCCGAAGAACTGCGCCCCGAAGACTACGTCGTCACCGGCTTCAATGGCGTGAAATGCGTCGAGGCTGGCGGTCCACCTGCCGGCACCGGCTGCGGCGGTTATGTCGTCGGCCAAACCGTTAAGCTGCTAAAGCAACACCACATGCTGGAAGATACCGATGTGGTGATCTTTGACGTGTTGGGCGATGTGGTCTGCGGTGGCTTTGCCGCCCCTTTGCAGCACGCCGACCGTGCGTTGATCGTCACCGCCAATGATTTTGACAGCATCTACGCGATGAACCGCATCATCGCCGCCGTGCAGGCCAAATCATCGAACTACAAAGTACAACTCGCGGGTTGCATCGCCAACCGCTCGCGCGAAACCAACGAGGTGGATCGCTACTGCGCCAAGGTTGGCTTCAACCGCCTCGCTCATATGCCCGACATCGACGCCATCCGCCGTTCGCGCCTGAAGAAGAAAACGCTGTTCGAAATGGACGATGCCGAAGACGTTGTGATGGCGCGGGCCGAGTACATGAAGCTGGCCGATACGCTGTGGCGGTCGGTGCAAGTGCCGGGCACCACTCCCGACCCGCTGCCAGACCGCGAGATTTTTGAACTGCTGGGGTTTGACTGACAATGGCTGACTACTCCGCCACACGCGACCGGGTTGAAGATTACTTCGACCGTTCCGCCACCAAGGTGTGGGAACGTTTGACTTCGGACGCGCCGGTAAGCCGCATCCGCGAAACCGTGCGTGCGGGTCGTGACAGGATGCGCGCAACCATGATGGCACGGTTGCCCGACGACTTGCGCGGTGCGCGTGTTCTGGATGCAGGCTGCGGCACCGGATTGATGACTGCGGAACTTGCCGCGCGCGGCGCAGACGTGGTGGCGGTTGATATCTCGCCCCAACTCATCAGCATTGCGAAAGCACGGCTGTCCGCAGACCACTTGCCCCGCGTCACCTTTGCCTCTGGCGATATGCTTTCGGCAGATCACGGGCAGTTCGATTACGTGATGGCGATGGATAGCCTGATCTACTACACCGCACCCGATATTGCGGCGGCGCTTGATCGGCTTGGCCGACGCACCAGCCAAGCGGTCATCTTCACCGTGGCCCCCCGCACCCCATTCCTGATGGCTTTTTTCACCATCGGCAAAGCCTTCCCTCGCGCGGACCGCTCGCCCGTCATGATCCCGCACGCCTTCACCACACTGAACGCAGCCACAAAGGGTCGGCTCACGCAGATCAGCCGCGTCACCAGCGGCTTCTACATTTCTGAATGTCTGGAGTTTCGCCCATGATCCTTGGCAAAAGCCAGATCAAAAAGCTTAACGGCGCGTGGTTGCCGTTCTCAGACGCGGCGTCCGAAGACCTGCCGATGCGACAGTTGCTGCGCCTGTCGCTGTTTCAGGTGTCGGTCGGTATGGCAACGGTGCTGCTGCTGGGCACCCTGAACCGTGTGATGATTGTGGAACTGGGCGTACCTGCAACCATCGTGGCGCTGATGATCGCGCTGCCTGTTCTGGTCGCACCTTTTCGCGCCCTTTTGGGCCATCGCAGCGATACCTACCGCTCGGCCATCGGCTGGAAGCGCATTCCCTATCTCTGGTTCGGCTCGCTTTGGCAAATGGGTGGTCTTGCAATCATGCCCTTCGCGCTGATCGTGCTATCAGGCGATCAGGTGGTCGGCCCCGCTTGGGCAGGCGAAGTTTTGGCGGCGCTGGCGTTCGTGATGACCGGCCTTGGCCTGCACATGACACAAACCGCTGGTCTTGCCTTGGCATCCGACCGCGCAACCGATAAAACACGCCCCCGCGTCGTGGCGCTGCTTTACGTGATGTTCCTGCTGGGGATGGCGGTATCGGCGCTGCTCGTCGGCTGGCTGCTGCGTGATTTCGACCAGATTTTGCTGGTGCGCGTTGTGCAAGGCTGTGCCGCACTGACCATGATCCTGAACTTGGTCGCCCTTTGGCAGCAAGAAAAGGTCAAGCCGATGACCAAAGCCGAACGCGAAGTTCCGCGGCCAAAATTTGCAGATGCCTGGCGCGATCTGATGGCGGGCGGATCGGCTGGCCGGCTGTTGTTTGTCGTCGTTCTGGGCACCATGGGCTTTCAAATGCAAGACGTGCTGCTTGAACCCTACGGCGGCGAAATTCTAGGGCTATCCGTCGGCGCAACTACTTGGCTAACCGCGATGAACGCGTTTGGCGCTTTGCTGGGCTTTCTGCTGGCAGCGCGCTGGCTAGGCCAAGGGCGCGACGCCTTCCGCACAGCGGCCACGGGTATGCTGGTCGGGATCACCGCCTTTTCAGCCGTCATATTTGCCAGTCCAATGGGCTCGATTGTCCTGTTCTACATCGGTGCCGCAGGTATTGGCTTGGGCACTGGGCTGTTCGCCGTCTCTACTCTGACGGCCGCCATGGCTCTGCCTGAACGCGGTTTGGCAGGGCGCGGCCTCGCCCTTGGTGCATGGGGCGCGGCACAGGCAACTGCAGCTGGCCTTTCCATCGCCCTAGGCGGTGCCCTGCGTGACGGCGTCGGCCACTATGCCATGGCGGGTCACTTTGGCGATGCGCTGGATACTCCGGCATTCGGCTACAGCTTTGTCTACCACCTTGAAATCGGGCTGCTGTTCGCAACCCTGATCGCCCTTGGCCCGCTGGTGCGGACCACAATGCTGCAGCCCAAACTCGCTTCCGGCGGTGCCAAAATTGGCATCGTCGAATTCCCCACCTGACCCCGGAGGACCGTTCAAATGGTTGGTGTGACTTTCTTTGGAAACTTCGATCTCGCAAGCCTTGCAATCTGGCTCTTCTGGCTGTTCTTCGCCCTGTTGGTCTATTATCTGCAGACCGAAAACATGCGCGAAGGCTATCCGCTTGAAAATGAGGATGGCACGCCTGCCCCCAACCAAGGGCCGTTTGGCTTGCCAAAGCCAAAGACGTTTCGGCTGCCACACGGGCGCGGCAATGTAACGGTTCCCGACGGCAAATCCGAAGCCCGTGATCTTGCAATGGCGCGCACTGCAGTGTCAGACGGCTTTCCGCATGTTGCGATTGGCGATCCGATGACATCCGGCGTTGGCCCTGCATCTTGGGCGCCGCGCCGCGATATGCCGGAACTGGATGGTCACGGCCACAACAAGATCGTCCCGATGAGCAAGGCCGACGGCTTCCTTGTTTCCGCCGGGCGCGATCCGCGCGGGCTGCCTGTGCAAGCAGGCGATCTGGAGGTCGTCGGCCGCGTATCCGACATGTGGGTCGACGCCCCCGAACAGCTGGTCCGGTACTTAGAGATTGATCTCAATTCAGGGGCAAAACGGCTGGTGCCAATGCCAATGGCCAAAATCAATGCCGACCGGGTGCGGATAAACGCCCTGACCTCGGACTTGTTCGATGCCATCCCGGCAACCCGGTCGAGTTCAGAAGTGACGATGTTGGAAGAAGACAAGATATCGGGCTACGTGGCTGGCGGTTGGCTTTATGCCGCCGACAAGCGCAAGCGCGGTTTCTGATACCCCTTGGTGCGGCCCGCGCCCGGGCCGCACTTTTGGACACATATCAAGGAGGGTCTGCCATGACGGACCATGACGATTTCGCATTCGAGCCGCTGCCCGGCTTGCCCGCACGCCCACCCGTCGGCGAGGAAATACGATGGCAGGGCCGCCCGTCAACATGGGCATTGGCGGTAGACGCGTTCAAGCTTTACTGGATCGCGGGCTACATGATCGCGCTGGCGCTGTGGCGCGCCTCAATCGGCTACGACATGGGCGGCTTGGGTATGGCTATTGCAGTCGCCCTGCCGCACCTCGCGTTAGCAGCGCTGGTCTGCCAAGTCGTGCTTTTATTGGCCTACGCCCAAGCCCGGGCGACGATGTACACCATCACATCCGCTCGCGTGGTCATGCGAATAGGTGCAGCACTGTCAGTAACCTTCAATCTGCCGTTCGCCCAAATTGGTGCGGCCAAGCTTGATCTACGCCGGAATGGAACCGGCACCATCGCGCTTGAAACGCTAGGAACCACCAGGATTTCTTACCTAGTCGCATGGCCACATGCCCGGCCCTGGCATTTCGGCAAAGCCCAACCCGCATTGCGCTGCATTCCCGAAGCCGCCCGCGTGGCGCGGGTCTTGCGCGACGCCGCCGAACAACGCCTAAGCGTGCCAGTCATCGCACGCAAAGACGCGGCAGCGATCCCAACGGGCGCATTGGCGGCTGACGTGGGGGCACCACAATGACACATCCCGCAAACAGCCTGCCCCGCACACCAAAGCTACGCAGCGATAATCCCGACATGATCCCGATGCCATTATTGCGAGGGATGGTAGCCTTGGTGCTGGCAACCGTAGCACTGGTTGCCTTCGCCGCACTTACCGGGCGCGACCCTGTAGGGGTGCCAAAATCCTCAGCCATTGTCGATGAACGCCAAATAGTCCTGCAAGGCCACAACGCCCAGGCAGTAACGGTGTTGAATGCCGATGGAACCGTGTTGGTTGACCTGCCGCATGGTGGGTTCGTGACGGTCATTCAAAGTGGGCTTGCGACCGAACGCCGCAAATTTGGCGTCGATCCTTTGTTGCCTGTACGCTTGGTTCAATATGAAAACGGTCGTCTGACAATTGAAGACGACCATACTGGCTGGAGTGCGGAACTCTATGCCTTCGGTGCTGACAATAAGGCCGCATTCGAACGGCTGCTGTCGCACTAAATGACCATAAGAATAGGGAGCCAAACCATGGGAATATTCACCAAAACCGCCGAAGAGGTGCCCTGCACTGTAGAGGTCAGTCACCGCTTCGAAAGCCTGCATGCGCATGTTCGTTTCAACAATGGTGCTGTGGTTTACCCAGGCGACGAAGTGCTGGTGCATGGCAAACCCGTCCTTGCCGCCTATGGCGAACTGATTGTTGAAGACCGCACCGCCACCATCACCCGCGCCAGCGCACTAGAACGCTTGTGGACACGCCTGACAGGTGACCTGGGGTTTATGGAACTGTGCGAGTTTTCCTTCTCTGACGAGGTGAAACTATGAACGCCAATCCAAAAGACCTGTTTCCGGATGACATCGACACCTCAACGCCGGTGACGGACACCACCGCGATGGCGACGGAAACCACCCTCCTGAACCCGCGTTTTTACACCACCGATTTTGACGAAATGGACAGGATCGACGTAACCCCAGTGCGTCCTGAATGGGACAAGCTGATCGCCCAGATGAAATCAGACCCAAACAAGACCCATTTTAAGAAGAATGATGAATGGGACGCCGATTGGGCCGGGATGGACCCAAAGCTGAAGCGCGAGTTCATCGATTTTCTAGTCTCGTCCTGCACCGCAGAATTCTCCGGCTGTGTGCTCTACAAGGAAATGAAACGCCGCGGATCAAACCCTGATATCTGCGAGCTGTTCAGCTACATGTCGCGCGACGAAGCCCGCCATGCCGGTTTCATCAACGATGCCCTGCGCGAAGCAGGCGTCGCGGTGAACCTCGGCTTTTTGACCAAAGCCAAGAAGTACACCTACTTCCGCCCGAAATTCATCTACTACGCTACCTATCTGTCGGAAAAGATCGGTTATGCCCGCTACATCACCATCTTCCGCCACCTGGAAGCCAATCCCGAACACCGGTTCCACCCGATTTTCAAATGGTTCCGCGAATGGTGCAATGATGAATTCAGCCACGGCGAAGCCTTCGCCCTGCTGATGAAAACCGATCCCAAACTGACCACCAGCTTTGTGAACAAACTCTATATCAAATTCTTCCTGACTGCCGTCTACATGACGATGTGGGTGCGCGATCATGCCCGGCCCGAATTTCACAAGGCGTTGGGCGTTGATATTGATTGGTACGATCAAGAGGTGTTCCGCAAAACCAGCGCCATCTCGTTGCAGATCTTCCCGATCGAGTTGGATATTGATCACAAACGCTGGCGCCCCAGCCTCGATCGGATGAACAAGGCATTTATCGCGATAGATAGCGCCAAGAAGCGCGGCGGTATTGCTGGCAAGCTCACAGGCTGGGCAGCTGGCGCTTCGGCGGCATGGGCATTTGTTTCGCTCTACACGATCCCGGTCATCCGTCACGACCTCCCGGCCTCAGTCCGGCTGGAGCCGACGTATTGACCGGGTTTCCCCATACCGCTGCCATGGCAGAGGTTGGGGCGAGGGGATGGGCGCGTCCCATCGCCCTGCGTGGTGCCCTGCTTTTGCAGGGTGCCACGCATGTTCATTCTGTAAAGACTGGCGGCACCTTGCGTTTGCGGGGTGCCGCGCATGACTAATTCATGGATCGCAGCTTTGGCGGCCCTGTTCCTGTGGTGGTTTTCCACCGGCATCCTGCTGTGGCGCGTCCGCTATGCCGATAACGCGGGCAACGCCTCGCATTTCTGGTCGGTGATCTTTGGCCTGCCAATGCTGTTAGCTGGCATCGTCGGGCTGCACCTATCGCTGACCAACCTTTCGGTGAACGGCGTCTACTATGCCTTCTTATCCGCCCTCGCTATCTGGGGCTGGGTAGAGCTTGCCTTCCTGTCGGGCATCATCACCGGACCAAACCTGCGCCCTTGCCCGCCCGAAGCGGGTTTTGCCGACAGGCTACTGCGCGCGGTCAGCACCATCGCCTACCACGAAGCATTGCTGATCATTACTCTCGTCCTGATCGCAGTCGCCTCCGCCGACATGCCAAACCAAGTCGCGATGTGGACATTCGCCGTGCTGTTTTTTGCGCGGATATCCGCCAAACTGAACCTGTTCCTCGGCGTCCCACGCATCAATGTCGAATTCCTGCCTCGCCCCTTGGCGCATTTGCCCAGCCATTTTCGCTATGCCAAAATGAACGTCTTTTTTCCAATTGCCGTGACAGCACTGACGTTTGCTGCAGGTTGCTGGATGGAGCGGGCCATATCGGCAACTTCAGAGCCGCGACAAATCGGCTTTGTTCTGCTTGCCGCCTTGACCTTGTTGGCACTTCTTGAGCATTGGTTTATGGTGCTTCCATTGCCTGACCAAAAACTTTGGCGCTGGATGATGCCTGCGCAGAAATCGAAACTCACCACCGCTCCCTTGCTGGACCGATTGAAAGAAAACAGCCATGGACTTTGACCAACTGTTCCAAGCCCAACTCGACGCGTTGAAATCAGACGGAAACTACCGTGTTTTTGCCGATCTCGAACGGGTCCGTGGATCGTTTCCCAAGGCAGCAAGCCACTCTGGCGGATCAAAATCGGACGTCACCGTATGGTGCTCAAACGACTACCTCGGCATGGGCCAGCACCCCGATGTGGTCGCCGCGATGATCGAGACAATTCAAGCCTGCGGTACGGGCGCTGGGGGCACGCGCAACATTTCCGGCAACACGCACCATCACCTGCTTCTGGAAGCCGAGCTTGCCGATCTGCACGGCAAAGAAGGGGCGCTGCTGTTTACCTCGGGCTATGTGTCGAACTGGGCCGCACTTAGCACGCTGGGGTCACGCATCCCAAACGCGGTGATCCTGTCCGACGCTGGCAACCACGCCTCGATGATCGAAGGCATCCGCCATTCCCGTGCCGACAAAGTGCTGTGGAAGCACAACGATTGGCGCGATCTGGATCGGAAACTGCATGCCGTAGGTGACCGGCCCAAAATCGTCGCCTTCGAATCCGTCTATTCGATGGATGGCGACGTGGCACCGATCCGCGAAATCGTCGAGGTTTGCGAAGCACACGGCGCGATGTCCTACATCGACGAAGTTCACGCTGTCGGTATGTACGGCCCACGCGGCGGCGGTGTGTCCGAACGCGAAGGTCTGGCGCACCGGATTGATCTGATCGAAGGCACCCTTGGCAAAGCCTACGGGGTGGTTGGCGGCTATATCACCGGGTCCGCCACCCTATGCGATTTCATCCGCAGCTTTGCGTCCGGTTTCATCTTCACCACCGCCCTGCCGCCAGCAGTTGCCGCAGCAGCAGCGGCCTCAATCCGGCACTTGAAAACATCCGATATTGAACGTCTGGCACAGCGTGACCGCGTCGCACGCCTGCGCGCAAAGCTCGATGAAATCGGCATTCCGCACATGAAGAACGAAAGCCACATCATCCCGGTGATGATTGGCGATCCGGTGAAATGCCGCCAGATCAGCGATATCTTGATGCAAGACTGGGGCATCTACGTGCAGCCGATCAACTACCCAACCGTGCCCAAAGGCACCGAGCGTTTGCGCATCACCCCCGGCCCCCTGCACAGCGACGCCGATATTGATGCGCTGGTCGCAGCTCTTGGCTCGCTATGGCAGCGCTGTGCCTTGGCGCGGAACATCGCGGTAGCGTGAAGCGGAAAGCGGCCCCGTTCGTCACCGCGTGGGCGGCCGGGGCAGCAGGATGTTTCGATCACCGATCAACCGAGAGCTGGTAGGGACACTAGTCTGTGTTACTGCACTGAAAGCCTTAAAAATCGGTTAATGAAAATTGCCAACCCTTTGTATTTAAATAGGTAACTCATCGTAACACGCGTGTTACCTCCGCCCAAGAACCAGCCCCCCCTCTCGCACCAAAAAAGCGACTACCTCGTCCACCCCCTCCCCCTGCCGAAGCCGAGCCATCACATAAGGCCGCCCCCCGCGGGCCACCTTTGTATCAGCCTCATGCTGCGCCAGATCGACACCCACATACGGTGCCAGATCAGTCTTGTTCACCACCAGCAAATCAGACCGCGCCACCCCTGGCCCCCTTTTGCGCGGAATATCCTGCCCCGCTGCCGTGTCGATCAGATAAATCGTCAGATCAGCCAGTTCCGGGCTGAACGTCGCCGCCAGATTATCGCCGCCACTTTCGATCAAGATCAGGTCCAGATCGGGAAACTCTTTGCGCAAATCCGCCACCGCCGCCAGATTGATCGACGCATCTTCCCGGATCGCTGTATGCGGGCACCCCCCGGTTTCCACCCCCCTGATCCGGTCGACACTCAACACCTGCGCCCGCATCAGATAGTCGGCATCCTCGCGCGTGTAGATATCGTTGGTGATCACCGCCATCGAACACCGGCTTGCTAGCGCCGCACACAGCTTTTCCGTCAGCGTGGTTTTGCCTGCCCCTACTGGGCCGCCGATCCCAACGCGCAGCGGGCCTGATGACTGGGTCATGTTCTAAATATCCTGACCGACATTGTTTCGTGACGCATAGACGCAAGATCGGCCCGCAAAGCAGCACTTCCAAGGTCATCAACCGTAGACGTCGCCGCCTTCGCAGCAAGGCTCTGGATCAGCGGATGTAAACCCGCCAGAACACCCTGCCCCTCGGTCTGCCCCAACGGCACAAAGCGTACCGCCGCCGACACCAGATTGGCAGCAAACCCATGCAGATAAAGCGCAATCACCTGCGTCTTCGGCAAAGACAGCGTCCGCGCCGCCTGCCCAACCGCCACCGACAACGCACAGGCTGGCAGATCAAGCCCGGTCAGCGCCGATGTCGCCCGCGCAAATGCCGTGCCCTGCTCCATCGTTTCAAGCAGCCGCTCTGCCGACGGTGCCAGCGCTTGGGCCAAGCCCGCAAGCTCCGACAAATCGGCATCCCGCTCCAACGCTTGCGACAGCAGAACCGCATCCTGCCAACCCGCCCCAAAGCCAAGCACATCCCGCAGCCAATCTGCCAGATCAGCCGCTGATGTCACCCGCCCCAGCGAAACTTCAAACTCCAACCCGTGCGAATAGGCAAACGCCCCGGTTGGAAACGCAGGCGACAGCCATTGCACCAGCCGCAACAACCCTAATTGGGTCACAGGATCAACGCTTTGCGGCATGGCCCAGAACCGGGAATGCCGCATGATCATAGTCCCCGTGGCTATGCCCCATAGTGCGGCCATGGCCATAAGCCCCACCTTCGGGCGTAAACGGCTCCATCCGATGGCCAACATTGGCCCCCATATGCAGCAACATCGCCTCCAACACGTGGTCTTGCCGGATCAACAGCCTGCCCGCCTCTATCTGGCACGGCGTATGGCGATTGCCGATATGCCATGCCAAAAGCGGCAAATCGCCGGTCACCACCAGCACCGGCTCCTCTGCAGCGACCACCGCAATCAACCGACCATCATCCAGTTCGAATGCATCGCCTTGTGCGACAGAGATGGTTTCGTCCAAGCTGACCAGAAACCCGGCACTGCTTACCGTGACCAACCGCTTACGACGCAAAAACCGCGCGTCATAGCTCAGTACCACTTGGTCAAAGGCATCGGCCCAAGTGCCTGATCGGCGCAACTTATGAGCAGCGGGAAGATCGACCATCACGCGCCCTCAGTACAAGAAATAGCGCTGCGCCAGCGGCAACTCAGTCGCAGGCTCGCACGTCAATAATTCGCCATTGGCTCGCACCTCATAGGTTTCGGGGTCAACCTCGATCATCGGCATCGCATCGTTCAGCCGCATATCGGCCTTGCCAATACTGCGCGTCCCCTGCACCGCCGCCGTGGTTTTCGACAAGCGCAACTTGTCGGGCACGCCGTCATCCATCGCGGCTTGGCTTAGAAACGTCACCGAACTTGCCGCAAGCGCGCCACCATAGGCACCAAACATCAATCGCGTATAAACCGGCTGCGGCGTCGGGATGGATGCATTCGGATCACCCATCTGCGCCACCACAATCATGCCGCCCAGCAAAACCATTTCCGGCTTGGCACCAAAGAACGCCGGTGACCACAGCACTAGATCGGCACGTTTACCCACCTCGATGCTGCCAATCTGTCCCGACATGCCATGTGCCACAGCTGGATTTATCGTATATTTCGCGATGTAGCGTTTGACGCGGGCATTGTCATTATCGCCTATCTCCTCCGCCAACCGCCCGCGCTGCTGGCGCATCTTGTGGGCGGTCTGCCATGTGCGGGTAATCACCTCGCCAATCCGGCCCATCGCCTGACTGTCAGAGCTGATAATCGAAAACGCACCCATATCGTGCAGCACATCCTCGGCAGCAATGGTTTCGCGGCGTATCCGGCTTTCGGCAAATGCCACGTCTTCCGGCACCCGCCGATCAAGGTGATGGCAGACCATCAACATATCGAGGTGCTCCTCGACGGTATTCACCGTGTAAGGCATGGTCGGGTTGGTTGAACTGGGGATAACATTCGCGCTGCCGACAATCTTGATGATGTCCGGCGCATGCCCCCCGCCCGCGCCTTCGGTGTGAAACGCATGGATCGTCCGGCCCTTGACGGCCGCAAGCGTGTTCTCGACAAACCCGCTTTCGTTCAGCGTATCAGTATGGATCATCACCTGCACATCCATCGCGTCCGCCACCGTCAGGCAACAATCAATCGCTGCTGGCGTGGTGCCCCAATCCTCATGCAGCTTCAGCGCACAGGCCCCGGCCCGCACCATTTCTTCCAACGCCGCAGGCTGGCTGGCGTTGCCCTTGCCCGATATCCCCACATTGATCGGCAGCGCATCAAACGCCTGCAACATGCGCCCTATGTACCAGGGCCCCGGCGTGCAAGTGGTGGCCAGCGTGCCATGCGCAGGCCCGGTGCCACCCCCTAGCATCGTGGTAATCCCGGAATGCAGCGCATCATCAATCTGCTGCGGGCAGATGAAATGGATATGCGCATCCATACCACCTGCCGTCAGTATCCGGCTCTCTCCCGCAATAATCTCGGTCCCCGGCCCGATGATCACATCAACCCCACCTTGCGTATCAGGGTTCCCCGCCTTGCCAATCTTGGCAATTCGCCCGTCGCGCAAGCCAACATCGGCCTTGTAGATACCCGTCCAATCCACGATCAGCGCATTGGTGATAACCGTATCCATTGCCCCTTGCGCCCGCGTGATCTGACTTTGCCCCATACCATCGCGGATCACCTTGCCACCGCCAAATTTCACCTCATCGCCGTAAGTGGTAAAATCCCGCTCCACCTGAATGATCAGATCAGTATCCCCAAGCCGCACCCGGTCGCCGGTGGTTGGCCCGAACATGGCAGCATAGGTGGCACGGGAAATTACTGTTGGCATAGCGGCTCCTGTCAGCTCGGCTTGCCCGGCCCGCGCTTGGCAAGCCGGGTCACATTTGCGTTCGTTCGGCTGCGCACCGGCGCCACAGCAGCCAGCGCCACTTTCGTTGGGTTTTTTCCCGCCATGATGGCCTGCCCCATCGCGTGGCCCGATGCCAACGCGGCATCTGTCTTCTCTTTCACCATGCGGTTGTTCTCAGCTGGCGAGACACGCCACATGCCGCCCATGCCCATCAGTCGCATGGCGATCACCAAGTTGGCCTCTGCCATCATCATGCTGGTCTGAATAGCCAGTCGCAACGCGTCAGCTGGGTTGGGAAAAGGGCTCATGTTCGTCTCCTTGACAGGGCTACAACGCGCCCATGATTTGTGAATTGAAGCCATACACATGGCGCTTGCCACCATACGGCACAAGCCGAACATCGCGGCTTTGCCCGGGTTCGAACCGCACAGCCGTGCCCGCAGCAATATCCAACCGCATGCCCCGCGCTGCGTTTCGATCAAAACTCAGCCCGGGGTTTGTCTCGGCAAAATGGTAATGGCTACCCACCTGGACGGGCCGATCGCCGGTATTTGCCACCATCAATGTAACAGCCACAAGACCTTCATTCAGCACGATATCGCCGCCTGCTGGAAACACCTCGCCGGGGATCATTTGCGCCGGCCTTTGGCATCAGAAACCGCGTATTCGCCAACTATTCCAACGGCGCAGGCAATGATCCAACCATAGTCGATATCGTGGGGATGATGATGAAAACCATCATGTGCAAGCACAGCAGACGGAACAGCGGCCAGGATAAAAACCGAAAAACGCACAGAATGCTCCTATCTTATCGGATGATGAACAGTGACAAGCTTGGTGCCATCGGGAAACGTGGCTTCAACCTGAATGGAATGGATCATCTCAGGGATGCCCGACATGCACTGATCGACCGCAATCACCTGCCCGCCAGCCTCCATCAGATCGGCAACACTGCGGCCATCACGGGCGCCCTCGACGACGAAGTCGGTAATCAGCGCCACCGCCTCGGGGTGGTTCAGCTTGACGCCACGCGCCAACCGCCCCCGCGCCACCATGGCAGCAAGGCTGATCAACAGCTTGTCTTTTTCACGCGGGGTCAGGTTCATCGCAACATATCCATCGGCTTTCCCAAACCTACATCTGCCAGACACGCGGTAGGGGAGCCGCCCGAATGGCGTTCAGAACCCGTCGGATTTGCTGGCGCAGCGGCCAGCCTTCCACCGCCAACATCCGCACCGACAGCTTGCCATCCCAAGCCGAAGCCGCGCCATCAACCCCCGGCTCATCCAGTACTGCCCGCGCCGCCACCAAGGCCGCATCCGTCCCTTGCCCCAACATGACCAAGCTCGCGAACGCCCGCGCGCCACCTAAAACCGCAGACCCCGCCTGCAACGCGGCATCCCGCAAAACTAATGGTTCCAGCATCACCGGCACCCCGTTCCGACGGATCAGCCGCGTGTCGCGAAACGTCAGTTGCCGCACTACTTCGCCCATAGCCGGTCGGCCAAGAACAACCGCCTCCAATGCCAGACAGCCAGCATCACCCGCCAGATCAATCGTCGTGCGCCGATGCAATGCACTTGCGTCAAACAGAATCGTTTCCTGCGGCAACCAATCCACCGATCCGCCAGTGCCGATCGCCAGATCAACCGAGACCGTCGCCTCACCGGCCCCGGCCCGGTAGGCACGCTCCGCAGTCTGCGTCGTCGCAACCGCCCGAACACCTGCCCCAAGCGTCAACCGAAACGACAAGGTATCGCCGCCCGTCAAGCCGCCCGAAGTGTTCAGAAACACCACCTCGGGTAGGTCACCCACCTGCGGCAGTATCGCCTTCGCTGATCCTTTTTGCCCCAACCGCACCAGCCGCGCCTTGCCCGCCACGCAGTCAAGCGCAACAATAGCCTCGCCATGGCTGCGCTGAAACACTGGGGCAAGCGTGGCATGAGCGTTCATCGCGGCTCCTCTGCCTTAACAGTGATCAAGCCCACAGTCCTCGCAACGGGCAAACGCCCATGCCCTACCAAAAGCAGATATCAGGCGGGTGTCATTGCCTGTCTTTTGATCGACTTGCTCAATTTCTACGCAATCTTGCTTCGCTCCGTCGAAATCAACCGCGCCACCGGATCATTCTGCCGCGCTACTCCGGCTTTCAGATTAGCGAGTGGCATGTCACTTTTGACATACTCGATGAACATCATGTTGAGATTGTTGAACAAAGCCTCGCCAATCGCCACCGCATCAACATCCGTGCGCGCCGTGCCAAAAGCTTGAAGCGCGCGGATCAATCCGCAAACCTGAACCCGCAGCAAACTGTCCAGTTCAGAATACCGTCGGCTGGACGGCGTCTCCGGGTTAAAGATCGACAGCGCCATCGCTGTGCGCCACATTTCCTTGGACAGATAGACAACCGAATGGTCGAAATAAACCTCAACCAACGTCCGCAGCGCTTCAGCCACTGTCCCGGGCGGCTTCGCAACCACCGCAGCGCCCGCTGAAAGCACCTCTTCCACTTCCAGCGACACGATCGCTACTAGAATATCCCCCTTAGTCTGGAAATAATTGTAAAACGTGCCAACCGAAACCTCGGCTTGCTCGGCAATATCTTCAATACGCACCGCGTCGTAGCCCTGTTCGCGAAACAGCGCCGTCGCCGCTGCCAAAATGCGCTCCGTCCGGTTCGCTTTCTGTTTTGCCCGCAAACCCGCCATTCACACAACGCCCTTTTTCTACGCTATATTTGATGTTGACTTTAAATTTGAGTCTATTCAATATTTTTCTAAACCGCCGCAGAGCGTGACCCTTTTCCAACAGGAGAGACAGATGCCGATGATGTTCCCGCGTGGTTTGGCGTGTTCCTTGGTTGCCCTGATGGTCGCCACCCCGACCCTGGCAGAAGAAGTCAACGCCCTTGTCTGGTGCGATCACACCGACCCCGCCCTGATCGAACCGTTCGAGACGGCCTCGGGCCACAAAGTCAACCTCAAGGAATACGAAGGCACCGCCGCCGGCCTCGCCATCCTTGATCAATCGCAGCCCGGCGATTGGGATGTGCTGGTGATCGACGCCGTCGATGTGGGCCGCGCGGTTGATCTGGGCCTGATGGCCGAACTGCCCGCCGATCAGCTGCCAAATGCCGACTTCTTTCCCGAACTGGTCATGGCCGAAAACAACGGTCGTGACGGCAAGATCTACGCGGTGACCGAGAAATTCGGCTACAATACTGTCGCCTTCGACAAAACGCGCGTCGACCCCGCCGATATGGAAGATATCGCCATCCTCGGCTCCGACAAATACGCCGGCCGCATCGCGATCTATGACTACTACTTGCCAGTCCTGGGCCTTCTAGCCGTCGGCAACGGCATCGCGACTGCAGACATGACCGCCGATAGCTTGGCCACCCTGAAAGCCCCACTATTCGCCCTGAAAGCCGCCTCGAAACAAGTCAGTGACGTTGTATCCGCTCAAACAGCCCTGGCAACGGGCGAGGTTGATATCGTCGTCGGCGGCGGCGAATGGCTGACCGCCGTTCTGGCCGCCGATAACCCCAACCTTGATTGGACAATCCCCAAACAAGGTGCCCTGCGTTGGGCGCAATCCATCGGCGTGCTGGAAGCCAGCACCCGCAAAGAAGCAGCCCTCGAGTTCGTCAAATACATCACCAGCCCCGAAGGTCAGGCGCGTCTGGCGACATCGGCTTGCTATTGGGGAATGCCCGCTAACACCAAAGCCGGTGATGTGCTGACGCCAGAACAAAAAGCCGTCCTGCGCTGGGATCAACAGCCCGATTATCTGGCCCGCGCGCAGCTGTACCCAGTGCCAAGCGCCGAGCTGGATACCCAGATGCAAGATCTGTGGACAGAGATGTTGCAACAGTAAGCCCTGCACACCGATGCGACGCAGCTTGGAACAATCCGATCAACGCCGGGCACTCGCCTGCGTCGCCCCGGCGTTGATCTGGACAGCCGTGTTCTTCCTGTTGCCGTTCATCGTCATGGTTGCCCTCAGCTTCGGGCGCATGGATGGCCGCGTCATCCAGCATGGCTTCTATCTTGATAACTATGCGAAATTCCTGTCAGACCCATCGCTGTTCAAGGGACTCATCGTCTCACTGGAAATCACCGCCATCGTCACCGTGCTATCAGTCCTGCTCGCCTACCCCCTCGCTTGGATCATCGCGATGCGCATACCCGATCGGTATCAACGCCTCGCGCTGATGCTGGCGGTTCTGCCGTTCTGGACCTCCTATGTGGTGCGATCCTATTCATGGCTGTTGGTGCTCGGCCAAAACGGTGTCTTGAACAAAACCCTGCTCAGCCTCGGCATCATCACCGAACCGCTGGAAATCGCTGCCACCCGCACCGCCACCATCATCGGCTTTGTGCATTTCTTTGTCATGTTGCTGACCCTGACCATCTATTCCAACCTGCGCCAACTGTCCCCCAACTACGCCCGCGCGGCACAGGACTTGGGTGCCAGCGCGTTTCAAACCTTCCGCCATGTCATCTTGCCGCTAACCCTGCCCGGCATTGTCACCGGCGCGTTCCTGACATTCGTTCTGTGCATCGGCGATTACATCACCCCGCAAATCCTGGGCGGCAATAACGAACTGACCCTCCCGCAATTGATCATGCTGCAAATGGGTCGGCGCGGTGATTTCCCGATGGCATCGGCGTTGGCGATCATCCTTATGCTGGTGGTCACGCTTGCCTACTTCGCCTCGGCCCGTTGGCTGCGATTGGACCGCGTATGAAAACCCGCATCCTGTCTGGCCTCTACTTGGTATTGATCTACGGCTTCATCTTCCTGCCCGTCGCGGTGCTGGTCCTATTCTCATTTCAAGACGGTCGCCTACCTGTGCCGCCGCTAAAGGGCCTGACGTTGAAATGGTACGCGCAAATTCTGGGCGACAATGCCCTGATGGCCGCGCTTGGCAACTCACTGCTCGTCGCCCTCCTATCATCCGCCGTCGCCGTGGTGCTGGGCTTCCTCGCAGCCTATGGCCTCGCCCGCCACCGCCTGCCCGCATCAGCCCTCATGCGCGGCCTGCTGATCGCCCCAATGACAGTCAGCTACCTCATCATCGCCCTCGGCCTGCTGACCGTAATCAACCAGGCCGGACTGTCCCCCTCACTTTGGATCACCGGCATCGGCCATGTCGTCATCAATCTGCCGCTGTGCTTTGCCATCCTCTACGCCTCGATGGGCGATCATCAAAAGAACATCGAACACGCCGCGCGCGATCTTGGCGCATCCGAGGTGCAGGTGATCTGGCTCATCTCGGCCCCCATGCTAATGCCCGCGCTGATCGCCGCGTTCTTTCTATCCGTTACCTTCAGCTGGGATGAGTTCATCATCGCCTTCCTGCTAACCCGGTTCGAGGTCACTCTCCCCGTCGAAATCTGGTCGATGCTGCGCTCGGGCCTCAGCCCCGCCACCAACGCCGTCGGCAGCCTCGTCTTCCTGATCTCGATCACCATCCTGCTGGCACTGGAATTGCTCGTGTTCCGAAAGGCCAAACCATGACCGCCCCCCTGACGGTTCGCGGTGTCAGCCACAACTTCGGCACCCACGCGGCGCTGACCGGTGTAAACCTGACCATCACCCCGGGCGAGTTCATCGTGCTGCTCGGCCCCTCCGGCTGTGGCAAAACCACGCTGCTATCTATCCTCGGCGGCTTCATTACCCCGACCAGCGGCACTGTCGAAATCGGTGGCCGCGACATGACACAGGTTGCCCCCAAAGATCGCCCCACGACCACGATGTTCCAAGATTACGCCCTGTTCCCGCACATGACCCTGCGCGACAACGTCGCCTTCGGTCTGCGGATGCGCGGCATGGCGTCAATCGCCCGCGCTGCCAAAGCCATGGCAATGCTGGCCATGGTCGGGTTGGAAGATCGCGCCAATCAACGCCCGCATCAACTGTCGGGCGGCCAGCGCCAGCGTGTTGCCCTCGCCCGCGCCTTGGCCGTCGACCCGGAAGTGCTGCTGCTGGATGAACCCCTCGGTGCCCTCGACCTGAAGCTGCGCCGCCAGATGCAGGATGAACTGAAATCCATTCAGCGCCGCGTCGGCACCACCTTCATCCACGTCACCCATGACCAGGAAGAGGCCATGGCCATTGCCGACCGCATCGTCGTGATGAACCAAGGCCGGATCGAAGATATCGGCCCACCGCAGCAAATCTATCTGACGCCAAAGTCGCTCTTCTCCGCCGCCTTCATGGGCGAGATCAACCTGATCCCTGCCATCCCCAACGGCACCAGCATTACCACCCCCCTTGGCCCCCTATCGATTGCCCCGATCAGCCCAAAACCGCAAACCCTGTGCCTACGCCCCGAAAACATCGGCCTTGCTGGCGACCTCCCGCTTGGCCCAGCAAAACTGACCGACACCGCATTCTTCGGCACCCACTACCGCTGCCATTTCACCCCACTGGCGGCCCCAGCCCTGTCGTTGATTGCGCATTTGCCACAATCAGGGCACCCTGCCCCCGGATCAACCGTCACCCTCTACGCCACTGCCCCCGTCCTGTTGGAAAACCCATGAACCGCGCCCACCCGAAAGACTGGTACCGCATCCGCCCACAATCCGACGGCATCACCTGGATAGACGAGCCACATATCCACGAATTTTACCGCTGCAACATCTGGCACGTCCGTGGCCGCGACCGCGACATGATGGTCGACAGCGGCATGGGCGTGGTGTCTTTGCGCGAATGGGTGCCGCTGGTCACAGAATGCCCGCTCGATGCCGTCGCCAGCCACACCCATTTTGACCATATCGGCTGCCACCACGAATTCGACTGCCGCCTGTGCCACCAAGCAGAGGCGGACCTGCTCGCCTCCCCAACCCGTGAAAACACCTTCGCCGATAAATACGTAACCGACGAAATTTTCACCACCCTGCCGCCTGCCCCTTATCTTTCAACCGCCTATGCCGTCAAAGCCGCCCCCGCCACGCGGATTCTGCAAGATCATGATGTGATCGACCTGGGGGATCGCCATTTCGAGGTCATCCACACCCCCGGCCATTCCCCCGGCGGCATCGCCTTGTGGGAGGCTGCGACTGGCACGCTGATCTCTGGCGATATCGTCTATGACGGGCCACTGATCGAAGGAACAACCCCGCAAGAAGCCGCCGAATATCTAACCTCCATGATGCGGCTGCTGGACCTGCCTGTCAGAGTGGTGCACGGCGGCCATTTTCCGAGCTATGATGGTTCCAGACATCGACAGATCATTCGCACCTGGCTGGAGACTAAGGAACACACATGACCGGTTTCAACCAACCCCTCGGTGGCAACGACATGCCGCGCTTTGGCGGCCCCGCCACCATGATGCGCTTGCCGACCCAGGAAACTGCTGCTGGTCTTGACGCCTGTTTCGTCGGCATCCCCATGGATCACGGCACCTCAAACCGCTCCGGCACCCGCCACGGCCCGCGCCAGATACGCGCCGAATCCTGTATGTTGCGCCCCTATAACATGGCGACAGGGGCTGCCCCGTTCGAGCACCTGCAAGTCGCCGATATCGGCGATGTGCCGATCAACACCTTCGATCTGAAAAAGACCGTCGATATCATCACCGCTCATTACGACGCGATCCTGGGCCATGGCGCGGTCCCACTAACCCTTGGCGGTGATCATACGCTCACTTGGCCCATTTTGCGGTCAATGGCCAAGGAACATGGGCCAGTTGCGCTTATCCACGTCGACGCCCATGCCGATATCAATGACACCATGTTTGGCGAAAAAGTCGCTCACGGCTGCCCCTTCCGCCGCGCTTGGGAAGATGGCTGCCTGATCAACGACAAGGTCTTTCAAATCGGTTTGCGCGGCACTGGCTACAGCCCCGACGATTTCAATTGGGGCCGCGAAAAGGGTTGGACAGTGATTCAAGCCGAAGACCTGTGGTACAAATCGCTTAGCCCCCTAATGGCCGATATCCGCGCCAAAATTGGCGACGCGCCCACCTACCTAAGCTTTGATATCGACAGCCTCGATCCCGCCTTCGCCCCCGGTACTGGCACGGTTGAGGTGGGCGGCCTGACCATCTGGCAAGCCCTTGAAATAGTACGCGGATGTGCGGGCTTAAACTTGGTCGGTGCTGATCTGGTTGAAGTATCACCGCCCTATGACACGACAGGCAACACCGCCCTGATCGGCGCAAACCTACTATATGAAATGCTCTGCGTTCTTCCCGGCGTGCCGCAAAGGGGCCGCTGATGTCGATGATCCTGTATGTCACGCTTGGCACGCAAGATATTGACCGCGCGGCTAAATTCTACGATGCCGCTCTTGCCCGGCTTGGTTATCACCGCGCTGCCGATGCAGACCAAGGCTGGGTCGGCTGGGGCCCCGATTACGAAGACGGCGTCAGCCTTTGGCTATGCCCGACTTTTGATGGCAATGCCCCAACCCCCGGCAACGGTACAATGGTCTCATTCCGCGCCAATTCCGCCCCCGAAGTGCGCGCCTTTCACGCCGCTGCCATGGCACACGGCGGCACCGATGAAGGCCCACCCGGCATCAGACCCCATTACGAATCCGGCTTCTACGCCGCCTACGTCCGCGACCCTGATGGCAACAAACTGGCCTGCGTCTACCACCGCTATGATCCCGCAAAAGATCATCTTGCGCCATAATACAACCCCACAACATGCTCGGCTTGCGCAAAGAACAACCATCTCGCGGCAAATGCCCCGATCAGATGGAAAATCGCCGCCAGCCCAAACACCCAAACTGAATCCGGCAGCACCGACAGCATCAGCGCCGGCACCACCCCTGACAAAACCACTGAAATAATCCGCAGTTTTTGCACATGTTTGCGCGCCACCACAAAAATCATCTCGCGCAGGAGATAATTCCCGCCGGTATGCGGTTGCTCGAACACCCTGACCTCACCGATCCGGTCCAGCCCCGTCGCGGTCCCCAAGGTCTGCGCCGCACGAGCAAACTGCCCATCGCCGACGCGCCAGACCCAAACCAGCACTGTGATCAATGCTACCAATAGGTACACCGCCCAAGACTTACCCGCCAAAACCGCCCCACCCGCCAGCGCGAACCCTAAAAACATCACCGGATTAACCCAATGGTTCCACCGCGGCACCGCCTTGATCTGCGTGTAAATCATCGAGGTGGTGAACACCGTAAATAGCGCAAGCCCCGCACCCAGGTAGCCAACTCCGCGCGGCCACCCCAGCCCCAACCAATCCGACAACGCCACAGGTGCCAGCACCATCAGCGTCGCTACCGCCGCCCAAGCTTCGCGGCTTAACCAACTGGTGCGCCACTGGCTGAATGCCTTCACGGCGTTCTTCGGGTTGCCAAGGTGAAACGTCGCCGCCATCAAGCCCGCAACAGCCAGCCCATACCCCAAACCCCACCAAGCGAACGCTGTCCAACCCACGGGCACCACAAACCCCGCCCCCAAATACGCCAGCAGCCCAAAACCAAGCCCCGACAGCACCGAGAAAATGATAACAGACGGTGCCGGATGCATCAGATCTTCCCCAACACGCGGTCAAGCCACCCGGCAAAGCCCGTCGCCTGAATATCCAGCAAAGGCGCCAACAAACTGGCCTCCTGCCGCAAGTCCTTCTTGCGCGGCGGCAGATAGCGGTTCACCGGCCTGGCGCCCAAGTCCGGCATCAAAGCATACCCACCCCGTTCGGCAGCCAACCGACTGACATTGCTGTCCGGATCAGCAAAGTCGCCAAAATGCCGTGCCCCGGTCGGGCAAGTCCGCACACACGCTGGCTCGCGGTCTTCCTCCGGCAGATTTTCATTGTAAATCCGGTCCACACACAACGTGCATTTCTTCATCACCCCGGCATCAGCATCCATTTCCCGCGCACCATAAGGGCACGCCCAGGCACACAGCCCGCACCCCATACAGGCATCCTCATTCACCAGCACAATGCCATCCTCAACCCGCTTATAGCTGGCCCCCGTTGGGCAAACGGTCACGCAAGGCGCATCTTCGCAGTGCAGACAAGATCGGGGAAAGTTGATGATTTGTGCAGCCCCTTCAAATGGTTGCACCGAATAGCTGTGAACTCGGTTCAAAAACGTCCCTGAAGGGTCTGCACCATAAGGATTTTGGTCCGATAACGGCACACCGTAGCCCTGATCGTTCCAGCCCTTACACGCCGTCACACAAGCATGACAGCCAACACAGGTGTCCAGATCAACCACCAGCCCCAACTTTTTCTCAGTCGCTGTCGGAAGTGCCGTCATGGGCGCACCTTCAATCCCAGCGGCCCAAACGCTGGCTTCGCTTCATCCTGCGGCGCAATCCGTTCAACCTTAACCCGCAAATCAAACCACGCCGCCTGTCCCGTCACCGGGTCAGCATTCGCCCAGCGCTGCCCATCCGCCTTTTGCGGCAGCAACTCCGAAATCAGATGGTTCAACAAAAACCCCTTCGTTGCCTCTGGTGCACCATCATCCAAGCCCCATGCCCCCTTGCGCTTGCCAATCGCATTCCACGTCCACACCGTATTTTCGTTCAGCGCCGCCATATGCGCCACGGGCACCTCGATCACCCCCGATGGCGACGTCACCCGCGCAAAATCCCCATTCGCAAATCCCTGCGCCTCCCAAATCTTCGTCGGCAGATACAGATAATTCTTGCCATGGATCTGGCGCAGCCACGCATTCTGCGACCCCCACGAATGATACATCGCCATCGGCCTTTGCGTCAGGGCATGCACCGGATATCCTTCTGCTGCATCGTCCCCAAACGGAGGATACCACACCGGCAACGGGTCCATCGCCTGCTTGATCCGGTCGCGCAACGCATCCGGCGGCTGTATGAAGCCATGCCCCTCGGCAGCCAATTGAAACCGCCGCATCGGTTCCGACCAGATCGAAAACAAATACGGCTGCGGCGTCTCATAAAACCCGGTGTCAACTGCCCAGTCCTGATAGGCGGCGTTCCATGGTTTATAATACGCCCCTTCATCCGGCACATGCGCCTGAAAGAACCCACCGTTTTCAATATACCGCGCAATCTGATCCGGATTTGGCGCACCACGGCCCACAGCCGAGCCGTCGCCGCGATACCCCATCAACGGCCCCACCCCGGGGCGGCGCTGATGGTTGGTAATGTAATCAGCATAGTCCCTGAACTTCGGGCCACCATCCTCGGCCACAAACCCCGGCAGACCCAACCGCGCGCCCAAATCCAGCAACACCGACTGAAACCCCCGCACGCCAGCATATCCGGGGCGGTCCGGCTCCACCACCGGCCAGCGAATGGCATCCCCCGCCGCCCCCGGCTCCGAAATGGGTCGGTCCAGCATCGATATACAATCGTGCCGCTCCATATACGTGGTGTCCGGTAAAATCAGATCGGCATAGGCCACCATCTCGCTGGCATAAGCATCCGAGTAGATGATCCGCGGGATCACATACTCGCCGCTCTCATCCTTATCGGTCAGCATGTCCATCACAGCCGCCGAATTCATCGACGAATTCCACGCCATATTCGCCATGTACAAAAACAGCGTGTCGATCTTGTACGGATCGCCCGCATGCGCATTCGGAATGACCATCTGCATCAACCCATGCGCCGAAAAGGGATTTTCCCACGAAAAAGCCTTATCAATCCGCGCCGGACTGCCATCCTCAAGCAACGCCAAATTCTCTGGGCTGCGCACATAACCCAGATGCGGCCCGCTCAACGGTTGCCCCGGCTTTGCCACAAAATGCGGCGTCGGATGCGCCTCCATCGGTTTCGGATAGGGCGGCTTTAGACGGTAGCCACCCGGAGCCTCCACCGCCCCCAGAATGATTTGCAACAGATGCAAAGCCCGCGCTGTCTGAAACCCATTCGAATGCGCTGAAATACCGCGCATGGCGTGGAAAGACACTGGCCGCCCCGGCATGAAATCGTGACTGTCCCCGCGAAAATCGGTCCAGGGCTGTTCCACCCTTATCGCCTGATTGAACGCCACATCGGCAATTTCCGCCGCCAGCGCGCGGATACGATCCGCCGCAATTCCCGTGCGTTCGGCGACCGCCTCCGGCGCATACTCCGCCGCCAGATACCGCTCCGCCATATGCTGAAACACCGTGCGGTTGCCTTGCCAAACGGCCCCAAGATCGGCCACCACACCCTTGCCATCCCAAGACGCAGGCGCGCCAGTTACCCGATCAATCACAAACGGCTGGCTTTCGGCATTGCGCACGAACAGTCCCTTTTCCGGCCCCTCTGCCTCGTTGATCAGCAGCCCGGCATTGGTCCAACGCGCCAGATACTCGACATCGATCTTGCCCGCCGAAAGCAGGCAATGCACCAGTGACAGGATCAACAGCCCGTCCGTTCCCGGCGTAATCCCGTACCAATCATCGGCAATCGCATTATATCCCGTGCGGATCGGGTTCACCCCAATAACGCGCGCACCCCGCGCCTTCAGCTTGCCAAGACCGATCTTGATCGGGTTGCTGTCATGGTCTTCCGCCACCCCGAACATCACGAACAGCTTGGTCAAATCCCAATCCGGCTGGCCAAATTCCCAGAACGCGCCGCCAATGGTGTAAATCCCTGCCGCCGCCATATTAACGGAACAAAACCCACCATGGGCCGCATAATTCGGCGTCCCAAAGGCCTGCGCCCACCAGCCGGTAAAGCTTTGTGATTGGTCCCGCCCGGTGAAAAACGCCAGCTTCTCCGGTGCTGTTTGCCGCAGCGGCTTCATCCAGTCGACTGCCAGCTGCAACGCCTCATCCCAGCTGATTTCCTCAAACGCCCCCGATCCGCGCGGCCCCACCCGCCGCATCGGCGCCCGCAACCGCGACGGCGCGGTAATCTGCTTGATCCCCGCCGCCCCCTTGGCACACAGAACGCCCTTGTTGATCGGATGATCGCGGTTGCCTTCGATATAGCTGACCTTGCCCGATGTCAGATGCACATTAATCCCGCACCGGCAGGCGCACATGTAACACGTCGTGCGGCGAATTTCGTCCGACACATACGGCGAGGTATCAAGCTTTGGCTGATGCAGCGTCATTCGGATGTCTTTCCCATAAGGGCAAAAGCCTCCACCGCAATCTGGCGTTCTTCTTGCGCCGGCAATGTCCAGATTGCGACACCTGACCCGCTTTCATGCAAACGCTGCACCCCTTGCCGGTTGGCTGGGCCGTCATAGTTAACCCCGGCCCATGCAAGACCATCCAGAATGCGAGCCCGAACTTGATGGTCATTCTCGCCAATGCCGCCTGTAAATGCGATGCCATCAAGCCCACCCATTGCTGCAATCATGCTACCTGCATGCCGCACCGCCCAATAGCAAAAGTGATCCACCGCAAACCGCGCCTCTGGCGTGCCCGCCCTTGACAGCGCCCGCATATCCGAGGTGCCTCCCAGTGCCCGCAACCCCGCCTCACGGTTCAAAATGCTGCCTGCCCCGTCAACCCCGTGGACCTGCGCCAGCCGCAGCACGGCATTGCCATCAATCGCCCCCGCCCGGGTGCCCATCGTCAACCCATCCAGCGGCGAATAGCCCATGGTCGTCGCCACCGACCGCCCGTCCAGCACCGCACAAAGCGACGCCCCATTACCCAAATGCATCGCCAGCAACCGCCTTGGCAACGGGGTGCCCGAAAGCATCGGCAGACTTTGCACCAGTGCTGCGTAAGACAGCCCATGAAACCCATAACGGCGAATGCCCAGCGCTGCATCCGCCGCCGGAATAGCGTACCGCGTCGCCACATCGGGGTTGGTCGCATGAAACGCCGTATCGAAACTGACGTATTGCGGCAGACCTGGCGCCACCTCAGCCAACGCCCGTATTGCCGCCAGATTGGCCGGATTGTGCAGCGGTGCCAGCGGCACACAAGCCTCAATCGCCGCAATCGTCTCCGGCGTCGCCCGGCGCGGCGCTGTCAACCCGGCCCCTCCATGCACCACCCGGTGCGCCGCCGCCGCAAAACCGTCCACCGGATGCCCGGCAAGCACAAACGCCTGCAAAACCTCGGAAAATGCCGCCCTATGGTCTGCAATCGGCTTGGCAATCGCCATATCGCCAACCTCCACCCGCGACGCCCCGCCGATTTCCGTCACCTGCCCCCGAGCCTTCACCAGCACCCGTTCATCAAACACCACCAGCTTGATCGACGATGATCCTGCATTGATGACAAGAATATCGCCCATGCCCTAAACCACCGATTTCACAAGGCCAAGCACGGCCAGTACTGCCAGCAATATCACCGCGAACCGCCGGAAATTCTCCGGCGCGGATCGCAGAAAATGCCGCCCCCCCAACCAAATACCAAACGCCAAAATCGGCACTGCAAAGGCCGAGGCGACAAGTGTTTCCCGGCTGATCATACCCGCCTGCCCCATCCAGACCAGCGACCAGATATCCAGCAGCGTGAAATACGCAATCAACGTCGCCCGAAACTCCGCCGCCCGCAGAGTCTGCGCCGCAAAGAACGCCGCCACGGGCAAACCGCCAACTGCCGCTGCATTGGCCAGCCCCGAGACAACGCCAACACCCACATGCGGCGCAGCCCCGACCTTGCCCCGCATCTGCCATCCGGCCAGCAACAGGGCACACATCGCCAACACATAACCGGCAATCACCGCCCGCGCCGTGTCCACGCCCACGGTGGAGATCGCCCATATCCCCATCGGTACGCCAACCAGCGCCCCACCATACAATGCGGCCACCCGCCGCCAGTTGATATCGGCCCAAATCCCGCGCGCCTGTTGCAGCGTCATCACCGCGTCCACCACCATCACCATCGGCACCACGACCAGGGGGTTCATCACCAGCGACGACGAAGACACCACCAACGCCGCAAAACCAAACCCCGAATATCCGCGTACAAAAGCCGCCACCAGCAACGCCACCGCCAGATAAGCGGCAGCAGCCAGCGAAAGACCAAACGGCAGTGTCATCCGGCAGTCGCTTGTGGGCGCATATCCGCAGCCGAAATCCCCGCCACCTCCACCGGCTTTTTCATCGCATCACGACGGAACGGCTCGCCCAGTTCCTGATTGATCATCGCCTCGATCAATGTCGTTTTACCGTGCTTCATCTGATCAACCACCGCTTTGGCCAAAGCATCACGCAACTCGTCCATGGTGCGGGCAACCACCCCTTGCAAACCGCAAGCCTTGGCAATCCCGGCATAAGAAACTGACGTATCCAATTCCGTGCCAACAAAGTTATCCGCGTACCACAGCGTCGAATTGCGCTTTTCCGCGCCCCACTGATAGTTCCGAAACACCACCATAGTTATCGCCGGCCATTCGGCGCGACCAATCGCAGTCAGTTCCGTTACTGCAATGCCAAACGCACCATCACCCGCAAAACCGACTACCGGCACATCCGGGCAGCCGATCTTCGCGCCCACCACCACTGGCAAGCCATACCCGCACGGCCCGAACAACCCCGGTGCCAGATACTTGCGCCCTGCCTCGAACGTTGGATAAGCGTTGCCGATCGCGCAGTTGTTGCCGATGTCGGATGAAATAATCGCCTCTTTCGGCAGCGCCGATTGAATGGCGCGCCACGCCATCCGCGGGCTCATCCAATCCGGTTTGTCGGCGCGCGCGCGGGCATTCCATGTGGTGCCCACATCGTCGTCTTCATGATCCATGGAGGATAACTGCTGCGCCCAAGCCGACTTGGTCTGCGCGATTTTCGCCCTGCGGTCAGCCCGCCCAACATCGCCAGCCGTACTCTGGACACGCGCTAAAATCGCTTCGGCGACTTTCCTCGAGTCGCCGACGACGCCAACAGTTACCTTTTTGGTCAACCCTATCCGATCTGGGTTGATGTCGACTTGAATAATCTTGGCCCGTTCTGGCCAATAGTTCAGCCCGTAGCCCGGTAACGTTGAAAACGGATTAAGCCGGGTACCCAAGCACAATACCACATCTGCGCCAGAAATCAATTCCATCGCGGCCTTCGACCCATTATATCCCAGCGGCCCGGCAAACAGCGGATGGCTGCCGGGGAAGGCGTCGTTGTGCTGATAGCCCACACAAACCGGCGCATCCAACCGCTCCGCCAACGCCATCGATGCTGGGATAGCGCCCCCCAGCACCACCCCAGCCCCATTCAAAATAACGGGGAACTTGGCCGATGACAGCAGGTCCGCCGCCGCCTGAAGCGCCACCTCACCCCCGGATGGTCGCTCAAACTCCACAATCGCCGGCAGATCGATATCGATCACCTGCGTCCAGTAATCGCGCGGCACGTTGATCTGCGCCGGGGCGGATGCCCGCTTTGCATTGATGATCACCCGGTTCAACACTTCGGCAATTCGGGATGGGTCGCGCACTTCTTCCTGATAGGCCACCATGTCGGCAAACAGCGCCATCTGTTCGACCTCTTGAAAACCGCCCATCCCAATCGTCTTGTTCGCCGCCTGCGGCGTCACCAACAGCAGCGGCGTATGGTTCCAATAGGCAGTCTTCACCGGCGTCACAAAGTTGGTAATCCCCGGCCCGTTCTGCGCAATCATCATGCTCATCTTGCCGGTGGCACGAGTATATCCGTCGGCCATCATGCCGCCTGACCCTTCATGCGCGCAGTCCCAAAACTGAATCCCCGCCTTTGGGAACAAATCCGATATCGGCATGAACGCCGATCCGATGATGCCGAAAGCATGTTCGATCCCGTGCATCTGAAGCACTTTTACGAAAGCCTCTTCGGTTGTCATCTTCATGGCAGAACACTCCTAAATCATATGTGTTGACTCGTTCTAAGCAGACCACCAATCGTGGGTTAGGGCCAGCTTGATTGCCTATTTAGGTCCAGTTTCAGAAATCGCTTTCGCAATTAGCCCAACACCCTCGGCAATCCGCGCCGCCGCGATAGATGAATAGGCCAACCTATAGTAATTCGTCGGCCCCTCCGCCGGGTCATAGAACACCCGCCCCGGTTCAATCAGCACGCCTTTGGCCCGCAAGTGCAGCGCCAGACTTTCGGTATCCACATGATCCGGCGCGCGCATCCAGATGCTCGATCCGCCAAACCCCGCCTGCGGTGCCATCCGCAAACCCGTCTCGCGGATCGCGTCCTCCATCATGGTTCGCCTACGCCGAAACGTCTGCCGCATCCGGTTGATCAGCGCGTCATAATGCCCCAACGACAGAAAATAGGCCGAGGTCCGCTGCACATGCCCCGGCGGATGCCGCAACACCGTAACCCGCAGCGCCCGCGCCTCGCGAATGAACGCCTCAGGTCCAACCAGATACCCCAACCGCAACCCCGGAAAAATCGACTTCGAAAATGACCCCGCGTAGATCACCCGCCCCTCGCGGTCCAAAGACTTCAACGACGGCGATACCGATTTCAGGAAGGACATCTCGAATTCGTAATCGTCCTCGACAATCACGAAATCCCGCTTCGACGCCGCCTCCAACAACGCCGTGCGACGCGCCAGCGGCATGGTCACGTTAGTGGGGCAATGATGGCTAGGTGCCGTAAAAACCACATCCACCTTGGTCGGCAGCCGATCCGGCGGCAGTCCGTCGTCGTCCACATCCACGTTCACAACCGTGCAAACCGTCTGCTCCAGGATCCCGCGCAACCCCGGATAACAGGGGTTTTCCACTACCGCGACCCGGCCTTGCCCCAGCAGCACCTGTGCCGCCAGCCAGATGCCGTTCTGCGCCCCCATGGTGATCAGCACTTCTTCGGGCCGCGCATGTATTCCCCGCCGCGGCAGGATGTTACGCAAGATATACTCAATCAGCAGCGGATCATCGCGTTCGTGGTAATCGCCTGTCAGCGTCTCAAAATCCCGCTTGCCCAGCGCCCGCATCGCACACAAACGCCAATTCTGGTGATCAAACAGCGCCGCATCCACCTGCCCGTAGATGAACGGAAACTGATAGCTACGCCAATCCTCCGGCTTGGTCAGCTTGACCCCGCGCGAAAACCGCCGCCCACTTAGGGCCGCATAATCCACCAGATCACTGCCCCGCTGCGGCGGCAGCTGAAACTCCGGTTGCTTGGGCGCGCCATCAGACACGTAATATCCCGACCGCCCCCGCGATGTCAGGTAATCCGATGCCAGCAATTCGGTATAGGCCAGCGTCACGGTGATCCGGCTGATCCCCAGATGGCTGGCCAACCCCCGGCTCGAAGGCATCTTATCCCCCGCCCGAAACCGGCCCGACAAAATGCCATCCGTCACCATCTGGCGGATTTGATGTTGCAACGTGCCGGTAAAGCCCGCTGGCAGAAAAAAGCTCTCGGCTGGTATCGCCATTCTGGCCTCATGGGCAAACGCAACTGGCCTTACCCATTCGCGCAGGCCTGCGGCCTTTCGTCAAGCGGAGGCGGGTTTAATCCCGCCCCCAAACCGTCAACCAAACACCTTGGTCAGCGCCGTATCAATCGCACCTGTGATGTGATCAATATCGTCAGGGCCTGCAATCAACGCTGGCGACAGGCACAGCGTGTTGTTCAACCCCGGCAGCGAACGATTGGTCATCCCAATGATCACCCCCTGCGCCATGCAATCGGCAACTACGGCCGCCACCATCTTTTCATCCGCAGGCTCCCGCGTCCCCCGGTCCGCCACCAGTTCCGCCCCACAGAACAAGCCCTTTCCCCGCACCTGCCCAATCACCTTATGCCGTTCAGACAGCGCATTCAGGTTATCAATCAACCGCGCCCCCATCCGCGTAGTGTTATCCAGCAGCCCTTCATCCTCGATGATCCGCATATTTTCCAGTGCCGCCGCTGGCCCCGACGTGCAGCCGCCAAAGGTAGAGATATCGCGGAAATAGCTCATCGGATCGTTGGCATCATCCTTGAACATGTCGAACACAGCTTCCGTCGTCACTGTGCAGGCAATCGCGGCATAGCCAGACGCCACCCCCTTCGCCATCGTCACGAAATCAGGCTTCACCCCGAAATGCTGATAACCGAACCATTCCCCAGTCCGCCCCACACCGCAAACCACTTCATCGATATGGATCAAGATGTTGTGCCGCTTGCAAATCTCCTGCACCCGGTCCCAATACCCCGCTGGCGGCACAATTACCCCGCCCCCAGCCGTTACCGGCTCCAGACAAATCGCCCCCACCGTATCGGGGCCTTCGCGCAGGATCACCTCTTCAATCGCATCCGCTGCGCGTTCGCCGTAGTTCGCCACATCCCACTGCTTGCGGTACTCAAGGCAGTGCGGCACTTCCACAAACCCCGGTGTAAACGGCCCATACTGCGCATTGCGCTGCGGCTGCCCGCCCGCCGACAGCGCAGTAATCGTCGTTCCATGATAATCGCGCTCGCGGAACAATATCTTTCCCTTCTTGCCACCATGGTGCCGATGCGAGATTTGCCGCACCATCTTGAAAACCTTCTCGTTCGCCTCCGACCCCGAGTTGGCATAGTAAACGCGCGAAAGCCCTGGCATCTTTTCAATCAATCGCTGGGCAAATTTAGCCCCCGGAATAGACCCCGCTGACCCGGCAAAATAGCACAGCTTTACCAACTGATCGCGCACAGCATCGGCGATACTTTCCCGGCCATAGCCAACGTTCACCGTCCAGACCCCGCCTGACACTGCATCAAGATGCTCTTTGCCACGCGCATCCCACACCTTCATGCCCTTGCCTTCAACGATGATCCGCGGATCAATCGTCTCGTACTGCTTGTGCTGGCTAAGGTGATGCCAGACATGCGCCCGGTCCGCCTCGATCACATGGCTCATATCGTTCGTCGCGGTATCCATCGTCTGCATCCTTTATGGGCACGAATTCGGGGGCTATGCCAAAACAGGCATCATAGACCTGCGTTGATGACAAATCATCAAGGATTGTCCGCCCTTACCGTAGGGCCAGAGCGGATGCGCTGATAGTGCCAGTTATCAAATACTATTGGTCAAACACGGCCGCCGCGCAATCAATTGCCTTGGTGCTATGCCCACTTGCAGAACTGGACCTATGCAGCGAATGATGGCGTATTCATTCTATTGCCATAAGCGGCGTCTCGCAGAAGACCCGCATCAACAAGGAGGAACTGATGACCAAACGTAACATCCTTATGAATGCAGTCGCGGGCTTTGCCCTACTGGCAGGCTCGAACGCTGCTTTCGCTCTTGACGAAATCACCGTTGCCTATTTCCTCGAATGGCCGATGCCTTTTGAGTATGCCAAAGTCATGGGCACCTACGAAAAGGAAATGGGCGTCAAGATCAACTGGCGTTCGTTCGATACCGGCACTGCAATGTCCGCTGCAATGGCCTCGGGTGACGTGCACCTGTCGGTCAGCCAAGGGGTGCCGCCCTTCGTGGTCGCAACCTCCGCTGGCCAGGATCTTCAAATCCTCGATGTCGCGGTGTCCTACGCCGAAAACGACAACTGCGTCGTGCGTACCGATCTGGAAATCACCAAAGACAACGCCGCCGAACTGGCTGGCAAAAAGGTCGCCATTCCGATCGGGTCTGCGGCACATTACGGTTTCCTCAAGCAAATGGAACATTTCGGCGTTGATCCCGCTTCGATGGAAATCGTCGATATGGCCCCGCCAGACGGCGCTGCTGCTTTCGCTCAAGGCGGCCTTGATATGGCCTGCGGCTGGGGTGGTGCGCTGCGTCGCATGAAAGAAAGCGGCAATGTGCTGCTGACGGGCGCCGAAAAAGAAGAGCTTGGCATCCTGGTGTTCGACGTCACCTCCGGCCCCGCTGGATTTGTTGCTGAAAATCCTGATCTCGTGGCAAAGTTTCTCAAAGTAACCGCTGATGCCAACGCAATGTGGGCCGACACGGCGAAACAGGCCGAAATGCTGCCCGTCATCGCCAAAGACGCCGGTATGGACGAAGCGGCCACCGCAGAAACCATAGCAACCTTCGTGTTTCCAACGGTGGAAGAGCAGCTGTCGGCCAAATGGCTCGGTGGAGGTGCTCAAACCTTCATGACTGGCGTTGCAGGCGTGTTCAAAACTGCGGGCAACATCCCGGCAGCACTCGAAACCTATGACGCGACTGTAAACACCGGCCCGCTGGCAGCCGCTGGTGCCATGTAAACTCTCCGTATCGGGCGGCCCATCCAACTGGGCCGCCCGTTTCTTGTTCACCATAACGGAGTGGCCATGACCGGACTGATCATCGACAATCTTTCCATGCGGTTTGATCTGCCGAACGGTTCATCCGTGCAGGCCCTGCAAAACGTCTCGCTGACCCTGAAAGAAGGCGAACTGCTGTCCGTCCTCGGCCCCTCCGGCTGCGGCAAAACCACCCTTCTCAACATCCTCGCGGGCTTTCTGGCCCCAACCGGAGGCCACGTCACCCTGAACGGCAAACGCGTCACCGGCCCCAGCGCCGAACGCGGCATGGTGTTCCAGCAAGGCGCCCTGTTCGAATGGATGTCCGTTCGCCAAAACGTCGATTTCGGCCCCCGCATGAAGGGCATGGAAAAGACCAAGCGTGACCAGATCACCGATCACCTGCTGGAAACCGTCGGCCTGCAAGACTTCAAAGAAAAAGCCGTCTACGAACTGTCGGGCGGCATGCAGCAGCGCGTGGCATTAGCCCGCTGCTTGGCCAACGACCCCGAGGTTATCCTGATGGATGAACCCCTCGGCGCGCTCGACGCGCTGACCCGGGAAAAGATGCAGGGCCTCGTCCTGAAACTGTGGAAGGAAACTGGCAAAACCGTTGTCTTGATCACCCATTCGGTTGAAGAGGCGCTGCTGCTGGGTGAACGCCTTGTCGTTATGGCCCCCCGACCGGGCCGCATTTTCAAAGAATACAAACTGCCCTTCGCCGAACGCGGCGTTGCCGCTGATCTGCGCGAAGTCAAGAAATCCGATGGCTTCGCCGACACCCGCGAGGAAATCCTGTCAATGATCTGGGGCATGGAAGAAGAGATTATGGGCCGCAAGGAAGGTGCGGCATGATGGGCGGCATCACCCTCGCGGTTTGCTACATCGCCCTGTTCACCCTGTCATGGATTGCCCTGCGCGCTTGGCGAAACCGCAACGAAAAACGCGATCTTACCAGCCTCAAAACCGTCACCTTCGGCGATGAAAGTGCCATCACCCCGGATCGCGCCGCCTCGGTCATCTCGATCCTCACGATCTTCCTCGTCTGGGGCGCGTTCACTGGCTCAAAATTCGCCCCCTTCCACGTGCCGGGGCCGTTCATGGGTGACACGTCTTTCACCTACACCGCCCAGAACGCCGCCGGTGAAACCGATGACGCAACGGTCAGCATTTCCGTCCACGACGTCGGCCTGAAGCCCACCATCCCAACGGTCACCCCCGGCAATGGCTTCGCCAAGGATGACGCCGCAGTCGTGCCAGCTTGGCGGTCTGTCCTTCTGAAGCCCGTCGAAAACGACGGCGACGGCACCACGATCATCGCCATCAACGGCGTGCCCGTCACCGCCGAAACCGACATCGCGGTCGATAATGCCAAAGTCGTGCTAACCTCCAAAGGCTCGCTCAACTTCACCCCCCGCAAGGGTCTGCAGATGGAGCCGATCTGGCTGCCCTCCCCAGAAGCCGTGGTCGCACGGTTTATCGAGATCGCGAAGAACGGCTACCAAAACACGTCCCTTTGGGAACACCTCGGTGCCTCGCTGACCCGCGTTCTGGCAGGCTTCGCGCTTGGCTCAATCGTTGGCATTCCGCTAGGCTATGCGATGGGTCTGTCGGGCTGGTTCCGCGGCTGGTTCGACCCGATCGTAGAATTCATGCGCCCCGTCCCCCCCCTCGCCCTGATCCCGCTGGTGATCATCTGGTTCGGCATCTGGGAAACCGGCAAGATCGTCCTTTTATTCCTCGCCGCCCTCTGGATCATGGTCATCGCCGCCCGCGCCGGGGTTTCCGGGGTGCGGATATCCAAGATTCACGCCGCCTATTCCTTGGGGGCCTCCAAATGGCAGATCATGCGGCACGTGATCATCCCGAATTCCCTGCCTGAGATTTTTACCGGCGCAAGGGTCGCGATGGGGGTCTGCTGGGGCACAGTTGTGGCGGCGGAATTGGTCGCGGCGCAGAAAGGTGCCGGGATGATGATCATCGCGGCCTCGAAGTTTCAGCTGACCGATATCGTGGTGATGGGGATCATTCTGATCGGGGTGATCGGCTATGGAATTGATATTCTGATGCGGATGGCCGAGAAGAAACTGGTGCCCTGGAAAGGGCGGGCTTGAGCGGGGTAACACGTGTGTTATGGGGGTTAAAATATTGATATAGTTGGGTATTCTGGTTTTTGGTAAGGGGTTGTTAAGGGGTTTGGGGCGGAGTAACGCACGGATTGGCCCTAACGTCTGATAGCCGCCGTCGGCTTGTCGCGCCATCAAGGAAGCGACCAACGATGAATGAAATTTATCGCAATCATCTGCTGGTCTTGCCCGATTTGACACGCGTCAAATCGGGTCGCGCCTGACTGCCCCCGGCAGGCGCGCCTTGCGCACCCGCCAGCCAGCCGCGCCCCGATTTCCATAGCGCTGTCTGCTGCCCGACATCCCTTGCCCAACGGCCTTTGGCCTTATGAACAACAGCCCGAAAAACGCTGCCCCGCAGCGTTTTCAGATCAGACTGAAGCAGAACGCTCAGGGTGGGTGAAACCCACGCGGATCAACTGAGTTAAGCAAGGACTGTAACAGCAAAACGTGGGTTTCACCTACTCTACGGCACGCTATTATCGTTCATCGGCGGCGCGTGATATCGCCAAGATAGCCGCCCGTACTTCAAGGAGGTAAATCTCAATATCCCCGCTCTTTAGCTTTAGCCGTTCACCAAGTAAAACAGTATCTCCAGTCTGCCTAAGATAGTCATTGTCAACAATTCCACGATTATGTACGAACAAATGTCGCCGTTGATTCAGTTGCCAGAGCTTTTGATCTAGTGCAGTTTGCAAGCCGCCATCATTGAAAAGTGCCTTTAAAGTGCTCCGAATGACGCCAAGATTATCAAGTCGCTTGCCTCTAAAGAGAATTGCACCCATTGAGTTTTTCAAGTCAAAGCCATGATCGCCAATCACCCGAATATCAACAGCCTGCTTTCCAAAATACTCTTTCATATCAGCAGACGCGAGAACGGGTATGGCACGTTGAGGATCGGCATTGATCCATGAGATGATAAATGCGCGAGCAAAGCTCTCAAAAACGGACCATGTAGAAATGAGGGCTTGAACCAAAAGTTCCTGAGCGGCGGCTACAATTACTGGTGAGCGCAGGCGACGCTCTAACTCGAAAACTATCTGATCTCGCATAAAGTCTCGGCCATCGTCGCTGTCCAAAAAGTCTTTAAATTTATCCTGTGCAGTTGAAAGCGCAAGAATTTGATTTTCAGGCGTATTTTCAGATCCATCATCCGCCAAACTTAAACCGCGAATGCGCTCCGCAGCATGAAATCGATCAAACCGTCGTTGTTGAACAGAGTCCGTTACGAGTTGGAAAGGCAAGCCACAGGCAATTACAGAGCTACGAAGGCCATCAATAGCATTAGCCAAAATTTCGGAAAAAGTTTGGTCACGAGGTTCGTAATCTTCAAGAGGTTCAATGAATCCCTTTACCGGAAATATCAGGAAGGCATGCCTCACTTGGGAAACGATTTCTGAAGATGGTTGTGATTTTTCTCGTTCTTCCAAAATTATGAAATCCTCCGCAATCTGCAGGCTTATCATATCTGGCTAGGCGTGCCCTGACAAGCATCACAGTTTAATATTGGACGAAGGTTCAGTTGGTGCAGGAGGAGTCAAATAATACAGTCATGCAAACTACCAAGTTTTCAGTATCCGAACCTAAGAGGGCAATGTCCATCTTCTAATTTCGACGAACCGATTGCACTGAATGGGCTGACTTACCCCCCCCTCACCTCCCATAATACTCCCGATACCACGCCACAAACTTCACCATCCCATCCCTTAAATTCGTCTGCGGCTTATACCCCGTCAGCCGTTGCAACAGCCCCGCATCCGCCCATGTCGCAGGCACATCGCCCATCTGCATCGGCATGTAGTTGCGGATGGCTTTCTTGCCCAGGACATCCTCGATCACCTCGACAAAATCCAGCAGGCGCACTTTGTCGGAATTGCCGATATTCACCACGCGCCAAGGGGCGTTGGGGGATAGGCTGTCGCCTTCCGGGATCGCTTCTCCCGGCAAGGGGCGCACAGGCACTGCGTCGATCAGCAGGCGGATGCCGCGGACCAGATCATCGACCGAGGTGAAATCGCGCCACATGTCGCCGTGGTTGTAGATGTCAATCGGCCGGTCGTTCAGGATGGCATCGACGAATTTGAAATAGGCAAGGTCGGGCCGCCCCCATGTGCCGTAGACGGTGAAAAACCTAAACATCGTGGTTGGCAGGTTCCACAGGTGCGCATAGGCGTGGGACATGCTCTCAGTCGCTTTTTTGGTGGCGGCGTAGATAGTTAGCTGATTATCGGCCTTGTCGGTTTCCGCAAACGGCATCTTTTCGTTGGCGCCGTAGATCGAGGAGGTCGAGGCCATCAGCAGGTGCTGCACGCCCAAGCGCCGCGCCGCCTCCATCACGTTGAAGGTGCCGACCACATTGCTATCCACATAGGCGCGCGGGTTCTCAAGGCTGTAGCGCACGCCAGCTTGGGCGGCGAGGTGGATGATCACATCGGGGGCGAATTGGTCGATGGTCGCGTCCAGCAGGGCGTGGTCTTCCAGCATGCCGATGGTGGCGTTGAAGTTGGGGGTCTGGGCCAGCATCGCGTGGCGGCGTTGTTTCAGGCGCACATCGTAATAGTCGGTCATGCCGTCATAGCCATGCACGATAAAGCCTTCGTCCAGCAGCAGTTTTGCCAGATGATAACCGATGAACCCGGCCGTTCCGGTGATGAAAACCTTGCGCATTGGCGGCCCCTGCCCTGTTTCGCTTTGGCCGGACGATTGCCGCGATATGCCGCCAAGTCAATGCGAGCTAACGGGCGTCGCGCAGCCTGAACCGCTGTATCTTCCCGGTCTGCGTCTTTGGCAAGGCATCGGTAAACACCACCGAACGTGGGTATTTGTAGGGCGCGATCACCGCCTTCACATGGTCTTGCAGCGCCCGCGTCATGGCGGCATCGGGCGCATGGCCCGCAATCAGCACGACATGCGCCTGCACGATCTGACCGCGATCTGCGTCCGCTACCCCAATCACCGCACATTCCAGCACAGCGGGGTGCGATAGCAGGGCGGCCTCTACCTCCGGCCCCGCGATGTTGTAGCCGGATGAGATGATCATATCGTCGCTGCGCGCGGCGAAGTGGAAATAGCCGTCCGGGTCTTGCCAAAAGCTATCCCCGGTCAGGTTCCAGCCGTTTTGCACGTATTTCGCCTGCCGGTCATCGGCCAGATAACGGCATCCGGTGGGGCCTTTGATGGCCAAACGACCCACTGCACCATGCGGCAGTTCCGCGCCGTAATCATCAACAATCCGCGCCTCATACCCCGCAACCGGGCGGCCTGTGCAGCCGGGGCGGTGGTCGTCAAAACGGTTGGTCAGGAAGATGTGCAGCATTTCTGTGGCACCAATGCCGTCCAGCATCGGCTTGCCGGTGCGGGCTATCCATTCGTCATAAACCGGGGCGGGCAGGGTTTCCCCGGCACTGACTGCGGCGCGCAGGCTGGAAAGATCAGCCCCATCCGCCATCGCCTTCAGCATCACCCGGTACGCCGTTGGCGCGGTGAAACAGACGGTGGCTTTGTAGGTCTGAATGATGTCGATCATGTTCGGCGGCGTCGCCTGTTCCAGCAAGGCCGCCGCCGCGCCAAAGCGCAGCGGGAAAATCGCGAGGCCACCTAGGCCGAAAGTAAAGGCCAAGGGGGGTGATCCGACAAAGATATCCTCGGGCGTGACGCGCAGCACCTCGGCGGCATAGCCATCGGCGATGATCAGCAGGTCGCGGTGAAAATGCATTGTGGCTTTGGGCGCACCGGTGGTGCCCGAGGTAAAGCCCAGCAGCGCCACATCATCGCGGCCCGTCGGCGGTGGCGTAAAGCGCACTGATTTCGACAAGGCGATGCGGTCCAGTTCGGCATCATGGTTGGCCGTGCCATCAAAGCCGATCACCTGCCGCAGATAGCGCGATCCCTTGGCGCAGATTACCAATTCCTCCATCAGCCGCGTATCGCACAGCGCGTGCGTCACTTCGGCCTTGTCGACAATCTGTGTCAGTTCCCCGGCCCGCAGCATCGGCATGGTGTTCACCACCACCGCCCCGGCCTTGGTCGCCCCCAACCACGCCGCCACCATCGCAGGGTTGTTCGCCGACCGGATCAGCACGCGATTTCCGGGCTTTACACCGTAATCCTCAACCAACGCATGGGCGATGCGGTTCGACCAATCGGTCAGTTCTTTATAGGTGCGCTGGCGACCATTGCCGATCAGCGCAGTGTGGTCGCCAAAACCGCGTTCGACCATGCGGTCGGTCAATTCGACTGCGGCGTTCAGATAGTCGGGGTAGACGTGCTTGCCCATTGGCAGTTCTGGCCATGCCTCGACGGGTGGCAGATTGTCCCGCGAAAACGTGTCGGTATGTCCTGACGGGCCAAGCATCACGCCTCCATTGGCACCACGGCCGTTGCTTCGATTTCCACCAAGGCCCGGTCTTCGACCAAGGCCACCACCTGCACCAAAGCCATCGCCGGATAATGCCGCCCGATGGTTGCTTTATAGAACCGACCCAATTCGGAAAGGCTGTCCAAGTAGGCGCGCTTATCCGTCACATACCAGGTCAGCCGCACGATGTGCTGCGGCTCTGCCCCGGCCTCGGCCAGCACGGCCACGATGTTGCGCAAAGCCTGCCCGGTTTGCGCGGCGAAATCATCGGTTTCAAACTGCTGATCGGCGTTCCAGCCGACCATGCCACCGGTCACCACCAAACGCCCCGATGCCGCCATACCGTTCGAATAGCCGGGCGTCGCTTTCCAGTCCTTCGGGTGCAAAAACTGATGCGGGCTGGTCATGCATGTTCCCCTTGATAGGCGTTCAGTTTCGCGCGGATGGCGTCTGGCCAAGGGGCTGGCCGCCCGCCAATCACCCAAACCAGCGTCAGATCAGCAGTCAATCGCACCGCCCCGGCAACTGCCGCCGTCAGCAGGAAATTGACCGACGTTCCGCCCACACGCATCACCTGCAGCGACCATTCCAACCTATCACCAAGCCGGGACGACGCTTTGAAATTCGCCTCCAGCCGCGCGGTCGGCACACCCTCCCCCGCATCCATCATTCGGGCAAACGAATGCCCCACCACATCGGCGAAGAAGTTCTCCACCACTGAATTCGACATCTCGAAATAGCGCGGATAAAACACAATCCCCGCCGGGTCGCAGTGGTTGAACTCGACAGGGATGATGCGGGTGTAGATCATCAGGCACTTGCCTCGGGTGGCAGAAAATCAACATCATGCGCCGCCGACGCGGCAATCACCGCAGGCACATCGGTCATGTTATGCAAGGTTTCAAACAGGCTTCGCAACTTGCCAGCGGGTGACACCCAGAACAACGCCCGCACCGGCTTGTCGGATTTGTTGAAATAGCCATGCGGCACCCCGCGCGGCATCCGCACCAGATCGCCTGCCGTGGCGGTCTGCCAGACACCGTCCAGCTTCAATTCCAACTGCCCCTCTTGCACCAGAATAAACTCGTCTTGCGTCGGGTGCACATGCACCGGCACCGCTTGGCCCGGCAGGCTGTTCGCCTCGAACGCGAATGTCGCCGCGCAATCGGCTTTCGGGAAATACCGTTGGCCAAGGATGTTCCATTCGATGCCGTCAAGCCCCTGCCCGTTCTTGGTAACGCCGCCTTTTAGTGCCATGATCCACCTCGCTTGTCTGCGCCCAATGCGCGGTTAAACATCTGCCAGAACCGCCCGCGCGATGATGATGCGTTGCACGTCTGACGCCCCTTCATAAATCCGCAATGCCCTGATTTCGCGGTACAAATGCTCCACCGCGAAGCCTGTCCGCACGCCGTCGCCGCCATGCAATTGCACCGCCACGTCAATCACTTTTTGCGCAGCTTCGGTGGCATGCAACTTGGCCATCGCCGCCTCTCGGCTGATCCGCGCCGCGCCTTGATCTTTCACCCACGCCGCCCGGTAAACCAGCAGTGCGGCGCTATCCACTGCCAGCGCCATATCAGCGATATGGCCTTGGACGATCTGCAAATCCGCCAACGGTGCACCACCAATCACACGGGTTTTCACGCGGCCCACAGCCTCATCCAACGCCCGTCGCGCAAACCCCAGCGCCGCCGCCCCCACCGTGGTGCGAAACATGTCCAGCACCGACATCGCCACTTTGAAACCACCCCCGGCCGTCCCGATCAGCGCATTTTCGGGCAAGTGCAGATCGGTCAGCCGCAAATGCGCCAGCGGGTGCGGCGCTATGACCTCAATCCGTTCCACCACACTTAACCCCGGCGTATCTGCGGGCAGCAAAAACGCCGAAATCCCCCGCGCACCCGGCGCTTCACCTGTCCGCGCGAAAATCACATAAACATCGGCAATGCCGCCGTTCGAGATGTAGGTTTTCTCGCCGTTCAACACCCAACCACCCTGCACTGGCGCGGCAGTCGTCGCCGTTGCCGCCACATCCGACCCCGATCCGGGCTCGGTCAAAGCAAAACCGGCAATCGCCCGCCCAGTCCGAGTACGCTCCAACCAAGCCCGCTGCGAAGCCGAGCCGAACAGTGATACCGCCCCCATGCCAAGCCCCTGCATGGCAAAGGCAAAATCGGCCAAACCATCATGCCGCGCCAGTGTTTCGCGGATCAGGCACAGGCTGCGCAAATCAAGCCGCTCATCCACGCCCGCCCCAGTATGGCGCAGCCACCCACCAGCCCCCAGCACCGCTACCAAGCCCCGACAGGCGGCATCAACGTCCGTATGAACGACGGGCAAGTTCGCGCCACACCACGCCTCCAGCGCCGCCGCCAGTTCTCGGTGATGCGGCTCAAAAAACGGCCAGTCGAGGAAAGTCTGATCACTCATCGCTTCTTCTGTTCCCAAATATCCTCGGGGGTTGACAGTTGGTGCGCCATTGGTCCGAGTACCAACTGGCGACGGGGGCAGACAGCCCCCTGGCCTGTTTGGTCAATCACCGCGAAAAACCGGCTTTTCCTTTGCCACAAACGCCTTGTAAGCCCGCTCAAAATCGCGGCTCTGCATGCAGATCGCCTGCGCCTGCGCCTCGGCCTCGATCGCCTGCTCCAGACCCATGGTCCATTCCTGCGCCAGCTGCACTTTGGTCATGCCATGCGCGAATGTCGGCCCCGCCGCCAGTCGCGCGGCCAGCGCCATCGCCTCGGCCTCCAACGTGTCCGCCGAATGCAAAGCGTTCCAAAACCCCCAACGCTCGCCCTCCACTGCACTCATGCTGCGCCCGGTATACAGCAGTTCCGCCGCTCGCCCCTGGCCGATAATCCGCGGCAGCATGGCACAAGCGCCCATATCGCAGCCGGCCAGACCGACGCGGGTGAACAGGAACGCGCATTTTGCCTCTGGCGTTGCCAGCCGCAGATCGGACGCCATTGCCAGTATCGCCCCCGCCCCCACACAAACACCGTCAACCGCCGCGATAATCGGCTTGCCGCAACTGATCATCGCCTTCACCAGATCGCCGGTCATCCGGGTAAACGCCAGCAGGCCCTTCATATCCATACCCACCAACGGGCCGATAATGTCGTGCACATCACCCCCGGAACAAAAATTGCCGCCGTTGGAGGCCCACACGACGATATCGACATCATCCGCGTAGGGCAGCGCGCGAAAGGTGTCGCGCAGTTCGGCGTAACTCTCGAAGGTCAGCGGGTTCTTGCGGTCGGGTCGGTCCAGCCGAAGGGTGGCAATGCGCCCCTGCACGGCCCAAAGGAAATGCTGCGGTTTCAGCCTGGCAAGTTCGGTCATTTGGCAGTGCCCACGCGTTTAAGGATATCGGTCAACGTATCAAGTTCGGCTTCGGTCAGGCCGGAAAACACATGCCCAACTTCACGTTCATGCTCCGCCGCCAGCGTTTCAAACTGCACTAGCCCCTCGGGCGTCAGCGCCACAAACACCGTGCGCCGATCCGCCTCGGATTGCGTGCGGCGAACCAGCCCATCGTTTTCCAAGCGGTCCACCACCGTTGTGGCATTGCCATTGGATACCAGCAACATGCGCGATAGTTCCGACATCGTAACGCCATCCCGCTTGCGGTACAGCGCCGCCATCACGTCAAAACGTGGCAAGGTGGTGGCGTGATTGACCCGCAGAAATTCGCGCAAATGCTGCTCTGCCATCCGGGTAACCCCCAGCAGCCTGATCCACATTTTCAGGCGGCGTTTCGATAGGGGGTCAAGTTTTTGGGGGGCAGCAGTTTTCATATCCTTCATGCCTCGCCCCCGGAAATGGCGATGGCTTGGCCGTTGATGCCTTCGGACCCCGGCCCGCACAGCCACAGGGCAGCGGCAGTGACTTCGTGAGGTTGGATCAGCCGGTTTTGCGGGCTCAGGGCAGCGAGCGTGGCACGGGCTTCCGCCTCGGTCCGACTGGTTTTTTCCATGATCACAGCAACCGAACGGTCGGTCATTTCCGTATCCAGGAACCCCGGGCACAGCGCGTTCACCGTGATATCCTTGCGCGCCACTTCCAGCGCCAAGCTGCGCGTCAGCCCGACAACCCCATGCTTCGCCGCCGCATAGGGCGCGATTTTGGCATACCCCTTCAGCCCCGCCGTCGAGGCCACAGAGATCAGCCGCCCCCAGCCCGACATCTGGTTCAAGCCATCGCGCAGGGTCAGGAACACGCCAGTCAGATTGACCGCAATCATCGCATTCCACTGCGCCAACGTGGTGCGCGCCATGGGTGCCGAATCCGCCGCCCCCGCATTGGCAATCACAATGTCGCAAGGCCCCGCTGCAACGAACATCGCCTTAACCGACGCCTCATCCGTCACATCGGCCTGCACTGCGCGGATGTTTACGTGCCCCGCCGCAACCCCGGCCAAAGCCTCCGCCCGGCGCCCGGCAATCACCACCTCAGCCCCAACGCCGGCAAATCCGCGCGCCAGATCGGCACCGACGCCCGATCCGCCGCCTGTAATCAACACGCGTTTGCCAACCAACATCATACCCGTATCGCCTCGGCTGCGCGCTGCGCCAGACGGCGGGCCTGTTCGGCACCCGCCAGATAGGGCAGCGGCCATTCGGCGCTCGTATCGCCCATTTGCGTCGCGGCATGCAGCGTCCAGTACGGGTCGGCCAGATGCGGGCGGGCCAGACACACAAGGTCAGCCCGCCCCGCCAGCAGGATCGAGTTCACATGATCCGCCTCGGTGATATTGCCCACCGCCATCGTCGCAATCCCCGCCTCGTTCTTGATGCGGTCGCTGAACGGCGTCTGGAACATGCGGCCATAAATCGGCTTTGCCTCAACCGAGGTTTGCCCGGCCGACACATCAATGATATCCGCCCCCTCGGCAGCAAACATCTGCGCAATTTCCACCGCTTCCGCAGGCGTCACGCCATCGTTTCCAACCCAGTCATTCGCCGAAATACGCACCGACATCGGCTTGTGCCCCGGCCAAACGCTGCGCATTTCGCGAAACACCTCCAACGGATACCGCATCCGGTTTTCCAGCGAACCACCATACTCATCCTCACGAATGTTCGATTTTGGCGAGATAAAGCTTGAAATCAGATAGCCATGTGCCGCGTGAAGTTCGATCATGTCAAAATCCGCCGCCTCAGCCATCTCGGCAGCCTTCACAAACTGCCGCGTGATCTTGTCCATATCGTCGCGGTCCATCGCCTTGGGCACCGCATTACTTGGCGACCATGGCACAGCGCTGGCAGACAGCAACGGCCAGTTGCCCGACACCAGCGGCGCGTCGGCCTCGGCCCAGCCCACTTGGGTTGATCCCTTGCGCCCCGAATGGCCGATCTGGCAGCACGTCTTCGCCGCAGTCTCGGCATGGATGAAATCATTCATCCGCTTCCACGCCACTTCGTGCTTGGGCGAATACAACCCCGTGCAGCCCGGCGTAATCCGCCCGTTTGGCGACACGCAGGTCATCTCGGTGTAGACCAGCCCCGCCCCGCCCTTGGCGCGTTCGGCGTAATGGATGAAATGCCAATCGCCCGGCACACCGTCCACCGCGCGGTATTGCGCCATCGGCGATACCACCACCCGGTTGATCAACCGCATCCCCCGCAACTGAAACGGCGCGAACATCGGCGCGCGGCCCGCCTCGCCGCCCGCCCCCGCCGCAAACCAGTCTTCCGCCCCGCGCAGCCATGCCGGGTCGCGCAGCCGCAGGTTTTCGTGGCTGATCCGTTGGCTGCGGGTCAGCAGCGAATAGGCAAACTGCACCGGCGGCATGTCCAGATACCGCTCCACCTCTTCAAACCATTCCAACGAATTACGCGCCGCAGATTGCAGCCGCAACACCTCAATCCGGCGTTCCTCCTGATACCGCGCAAACGCGGTTTCGATGCTGGGTTCGGACTGCAGATAGGTCGCCAACGCAATGGCACTGTCCAACGCCAACCGCGTTCCCGACCCGATTGAGAAATGCGCCGTTGCCGCCGCATCCCCCATCAGCACGACGTTTTCATGATACCAGCGTTCGCACAGCACGCGGGGAAAGTTCATCCATACCGCCGACCCGCGCAAATGCGCCGCGTTTGAAATCAACGCATTACCGCCCAGATGATCGGCAAAGATACTGCGGCAGGCCTCGACGGTGTCTTCCTTTGACATCCCCTCAAACCCCCAGGCATCCCAAGTGGCCTGCGAACACTCCACTATGAACGTCGCGGTATCGTCATCAAACTGGTAGGCATGCGCCCACACCCAGCCGTGCTTGGTCTTCTCGAAGATAAAGGTAAACGCATCGTCGAATTTGGCATGCGTGCCAAGCCAGACAAACTTGCACAGCCGCGTATCAATATCGGGCTTGAAGACGCCCGCATATTCCCGCCGCACGGCCGAATTCAAACCATCGCTTGCCACCACCACATCATAATCGCGACGATATTCCTTGGCTGATCTGAACTCGGCTTCAAACTGCAGATCGACGCCCAGTTCGCGCGCCCGCGCCTGCAGGATGATCAGCAATTGCTTGCGCCCGATCCCGGCAAACCCATGCCCGCCAGACACCGTGCGCACCCCGCCTTGCACCACGGCAATATCATCCCAATAGGCGAAATGATCCTTGATCGTCTGCGTGCTGACCGGGTCATTCGTGGCCATGTTCGACAGCGCATCATCAGACAGCACCACACCCCAGCCAAAGGTATCATTGGCCTTGTTGCGTTCCAGCACTGTCACCTGATGCGACGCATCGCGCAGCTTCATCGAAATCGCGAAATACAAGCCCGCTGGCCCGCCGCCAAGGCAAAGAACCTTCATGCCCGTCCCTTTGTGTTGTTTCGCGATATAGCCAACCTTGCATTCAACGAAAACAATTTCAAGCTTGAAATTTATTTCTTGAAGTTTTGCAGGGAAAGCGCATGATGCGAGTATGGAGAATAAGGGCCAACAGGACCGCTCAAGACCCCGGCCAATCATTGGCGTCGTGGGCCTTGGCACTATGGGCCTTGGCATTGTGCAAGTGTTCCTGATGGCCGGGTTTCGGGTGATCGCGACCGATGCGTATGGCCCGGTTCTAACCACAGCACCCATGCTATTGGCCGCAACGCTGGAGGCCCGCGTTCAGGCGGGCAAGCTGACCTATGACGCCCGCAATGCCGCGTTGCGCCGACTGCGGTTGGTGTCGCAACCCACCGATCTGGGTCGCGCGTCCTTGGTGATCGAGGCTATTGCCGAAGATCTGCCCGCCAAGCGCGCGCTGTTTGCAGCGCTGGAAACCGTGATCGGCCCAAATGCCGTGCTGGCCACCAACACATCGTCACTGCCGGTGGCATTGGTGGCAGCCGGTCTGAAGCGCCCTGCCCGCGTTCTGGGGCTGCACTTTTTCAACCCCGCCCCAGTGATGAAACTGGTCGAACTGATCGCCCACAGCGGCACCTCGGACGCGGCCTTGCAAGCCGCGCGCGGGATTGCCGAAATGGCGGGCAAAACCGTCATCACCGCCCCCGATGCACCCGGTTTTATCGTCAATCGCTGCGCGAGGCCCTTCTACGGCGAAGCGCTGGCGATGCTGGAAGAAGGCATCCCGGCTGGCGATATTGATGCGGCAATGCTGGCTGCGGGCTATAAGATCGGGCCCTTCGCGTTGATCGATCTGATCGGGGCTGATATCAATCTGGCGGCCACCGAAGGGCTGTCTGCCGCGATGGGCGGACACCCGCGCTACTACGTGTTCGATGCCCTGCGCAAACAGGTGGCCAGCGGCAATCTGGGCCGCAAAACCGGGCGTGGCTTTGTGTTTCCCGCCGATCCGGGTCCACCCCCCGCCAATGCCGCCGAAATCGCGCTGCGGATCGAGGCGGCCCTGATCAACGAAGCTTCGTCGCTGCTGGCAGACGGCGGTGTCACCAAGGCCGCGATTGATACTGCGATGCGGCTTGGCATGAACTTTCCGCATGGCCCGTTCGAGGCGTTGAAAGCCCACGGCACCGCCCGCATTCTGGCCATGCTCAAGGCACTGGACGCCCGCGCGCCTGCGCATCTGCAAGGCCGTTATACCCCCAGCCTTGCCATGACGGAGAAGGCATGACCGAAGTCTTTCTATGCGCATCGCGCCGCACCCCGATCGGGCGCTATAGCGGTGCCTTGGCGATGCTATCTCTGGGTGTTGAGCAGTGCGGCGCTTTGGCGCTGCATTCAGTTTGAGGGGCTGGTTTCTTGATGCAGCGTGATGGCTCCGGCTACTTCCTTTACCACTCCATCGGCCAATATCCCGGCAAGGCCAATGATCTTGCCACCGCCATGGCCGAATTCGCCGCCGTCTGGGGTGCCAATGATGATGCGCAATGGGCCTATGCGCTTGGTAAACGTGCCGCCTTCATCGACCGCTGGCGCGCCATTATCAATGCCCCACCAGCGTCGGTCACCACTTGCGAAAACGTCACCTCGGGCCTGCACATGCTGCTGTCATCGCTGCCCGAGGGCACCCTGCGTGGCAAACGCGTGCTGGCTGCCGCTGATTGCTTTCCGTCGAACCATTTCCTGCTGACTGGCCTTGCCGACCGGATGGGTTTCACCCTTGATACCGTACCGCTGCGCCAAGGGGCACCTTGGGTCGAAGACGACGACATGATCGCCCGCTGGGGTGCCGATGTGGGTCTCGCCCTGCTGACATGGGTCAGTTCCACCTCGTCGCACCGGATTGATCTGGATGCGTTGGTTACGCATGGCCGCCGAATGGGCAGCCTGATCGGCGTCGATATCACGCAAGCCGCCGGATTGCTGCCATTCGATGTGAACAAACCGGCAGTCGATTTCACGCTCTCCACCAGCCTGAAATGGATGTGCGGCACCCCCGGCGCTGGCATCCTGCACGTCGCCCCCGCGCTGATCCCTCAATGCCAACCCGAATTGCGCGGTTGGTTCAGCCAAGCCAACCCGTTTTCCTGGGACCTCGATAAATTCGCCCTCGCCCCCGACATTCGCCGGTTTGACAACGGCACCCCCGGCACCATGGCGGCAGCGGCATCGCTGCCCGCACTGAACTGGCACGCCGCCCAAGACCCCGCCGCCCTGCTGGCCCACAACCGAGCCCTGACAGCGCAAATCATAGACGCTGCCGAGGATATGGCCCTGCCCCTCGCCACCCCAAAGCCCGAGGCCAAACGCGGCGGCTCGCTGATGCTACGGCTTGCCAGCCCCGAAACAGCGCAAACCGTGCTGCAAACCCTGCGCCAGATGGACCTGCACGCCGATGCGCGCGGCCCCACCCTGCGCCTGTCACCCGGTGCCGTTACCACGGCAGAAGGCACCACCCGGTTGATCGCCGCCCTGCAAACCCTGCGGCACACCTAATCTACCAGCTTTTTTCTGTTCCTAAATATCCCCGCCGGAGGCATCCAACGACGCCCAAATGCGCTCCACGCGGGGGATATTTTCACAAATGCGAAGCCGCAAAGCTACGAACAGTCGCCAACGCCCCGTCCAGCGCCTTGCCCTCTTCATCCAGCAACGCCGCCTCGCGCAACCGGCGCGCCCAATCGGCGGCATCGTCGCGGTCTTTCACCAGATCAATCCCCGCCAACACCCGGTCAAACTTCGACAACCCGCGCGCATGAGTGTCCGAATACCCCTTCACCAGCCGCCGACAGCGCACAATTTCCACCGCCAGATCATAGTTCTGTGCCCGCGTTTGCAACGCCAGCGCCAGCCAGCCGTCCAAATGCGCCATCTCATACTTATGGCGCAACGTCCGCAGCCGATAGCCGCGCAAACTGCCCAACGCATGCAGCGCCAGAAACGCAAATAGCCCGTCAGTGCGCAACCGCCGCCCTCGCCCAAACCACCGATCCAGCCGCGCCATCCATTTCGCGTTTCCCTCAACCCGCGCGCCAATTTTCGCAGGCATCATGCCCGCAATTTCCTCCGCCCGCGGATGCATGAACTCGGTCACCTGCATCACATGCGCAGCCTTGACCCCCATTTCCCCCCTAATCCGCTCAAACCGCCCCGCCCGCGTTTTTAAATCCGCCACCCGGATCACATCATCATAGGTCATCGCATTGGCGATATACTTCGCCGCCGCCACTGACAGCCGAAATCCCTTTGCCGGGTCATCACGATCAACCACCGATTGCAGCCGGGCAAGATACGCCGCACCATAGTCAACCGACTGAAAGTCAACCACTTTGCGCAAACCCGCCAAGGCCATTTCAACAACCGGCGCTGGTAAACCTGCCGCATGTGCGCAAAGTCTGTTCCAGTCCCCCACCAAACTGCTTGGCCCCGACGGCGTCGCATCCCGCGAGGGCGCGACCGTCGGTTTCAGCGCAGGCGCAGGCAGACTAACCGCATCAAATCCGGCAGCAAACGCCCGCAGGCTGGCCTCCACTCCCTTGCCCGACGCCCGAATGGCCGCCTCGAATGCCGCGCGCGGAAATGGCAATACGCCAGCCCCTGCCAGCCCGCCAAACAGACTGGCCGAAATCACCGACCCCGCGCCAACCGCCAGCCCTTCGAAATCGGCCAGCACCAGCTTTTGCGCCGCAATTTCGGCAGCCGCCACCACTTCGGCAGCATTGGCAATGCCATCCCCCGGTACCATTTTTTCCGAGACCGCCAGCGCGCGATGCGTCGACCCGATCAGCGTGGTGCGATCCGGCGTCACAAACCCGCGCAGGATGGACCGCCCCACCTCCATCATTTCCGACGCGATCAGGATATCCACATCGCCCGCCGCCGGCATCAGCGAGAATATCGGTTGCCGATCACTTAGCGGGCACATTTCGATATAGTAGACCGTCGCCCCCGTGCGCTGCGCCACCCCCGCAACTGATGTCGCCTGACACGCGTAGCCGTTGGCGCGGGCCAGATCCTCGATCCACCCGGCAACCACACCGCCGCCTTGCCCGCCAACCGCCATCACCACCAGCTTGATGATCCTGGTCAGCCGCGCATCAGCGGATTGTGCAACTAGGCCCTGATGCAGCGTCATGGCCGACCGCCAAACATCAACCGCCGCGCCGTGCGCCGCGCCTGCAACCAGCCGATGATCCGGGCCCGAAATCCATGCAGCCGCCGTTCCCAGACCCCCGGATTATGCACCACATCTGCACGGTAAAAGCTGGGGCACAGCACTGCTGCATCCGCCACTTCGCCGCAATTGCCACAACCGACGCAAGTTTGATCAATGCTCGCCACTGGATCATCACGCAGCGGATCATCCAGCCTCTTCAACGATAAAGACGGACATCCCGACAGCCGGATGCAGGCATGATCGCCGGTGCAAATGTCTTCATCCACCCCAAAGCGCGGAATATCAACGCGGCGACCGTCCTTGATCGCTTGGTTCCGCAGCGGCTTTTCCCGCCGCTGCTTGTTCAGCATGCATTCGGATGAGGCCACAATCACCTTCGGCCCCGGCGCATCCGTGGTCAGCGCCTCGCGGATGACATTGCGCATATGCGTCACATCATAAGTGCGGTCCACCTGCCGAACCCAATTGATGCCAATGCCGTTCAGCGCCTTGGAAATGGGGTTTTTCGTGGCTTTGGTAGCATTGTCGGCCCGGCTCGACATAACGTCCTGCCCGCCCGTCGCCGCCGAATAGAAGTTATCGACGACTATCGCCACGCCGTCGGATTTGTTGAACACCATATTGGTGAACGATGACGACAAGCCGTTATGCCAAAACCCGCCATCGCCGATGATGGAAATCGGCCGCCGCTCACCGCCGCCATCAAATGCACCATTGGCAGCGGGGCCAAGACCAAAGCCCATCGTCGCGCCGCCAATTTCAAACGGCGGCAGCGCGCCAAACAGATGGCAGCCGATATCCGCCGAGATCTGATGCTTGCCCAGTTCCTTTTCCACCAGCTTCATCGCCGCGAAAATCGGCCGTTCCGGGCAGCCGGTGCAAAACCCCGGCGGGCGGATCGGCACGGTTTTCGACAAGTCGGGAATGGCGGGCGCGTCTTGGTTGGGTGCCCGCACTTGCCCCGGCAACATCTGTGGCGCGGCGGCCTTCAGAAACGCCGTCACGCCGTCCAGCATGACTTTGCCGGTATATTCCCCCGCCATCGGCAACACACCTTTGCCGTACAGCTTCACTTGGCTTCCGGCGCGGTACAGATATGACCCCAGCTGTTGCTCGATAAATTCCGGCTGGCCTTCCTCGACCACCAGCACCGCGGCTTTACCCTCGCAAAACGCCAGAAACTCGCTCGAAATCAACGGGTACGTCACATTCAGCACATACAACGGCACCTCTGTATCGCCATAGATATTGGCCAGCCCCAACCGCTGCAGCGCGCGGATCACGCCATTATACATGCCGCCCTGCACCACGATGCCAACGGGTGCCTTCGCTGGCCCAAACTGTTCATTCAGCGCATTCTCGACGATAAACCGCTCCGCCGCAGGCCAGCGGTTCTTCACCTTGTCCTGCTCATGCACATACGACATTGGCGGCAGCACCACGCGCGCAAAATCCGACCTCGGGTTCGACAGCGCATCCTTCACCGACAATGGGGGCCGCTGATTGTCACGCGTCGCAAAAGACCCCGTCACGTGGCACGACCTGATCCGCATCATCAGCATCACCGGGCTGTTCGATGCCTCCGACAGCGCAAAGCCATCGCCCACCGCCTTGACAATGCTTGGCAAATTCGGCCGTGGATCCAGCATCCAGAACTGCGACTTCATCGCAAACGCATGACTGCGTTCCTGCATGATGCTGGAGCCTTCGCCGTAATCCTCGCCCAAGATCACCAAGGCACCGCCCGTCACGCCCGAGGATGACAGGTTCGCCAACGCGTCCGATGCCACATTCACCCCCACCGGCCCTTTGAACGTCACCGCCCCCCGGATCGGATAATGCACGCTCGCCGCCAGCATCGCCGCCGCCGCCGCCTCATTCGCGTTCGCCTCGAACCGCACGCCCAACTCGCCCAGCAAATCCTGCGCATCCGCCAGCACATCCATGAGGTGCGAGATCGGTGCCCCCTGATACCCGCCCACATAGCCGACACCGTTTTCCAGCAGCGCCTTGGTGATCGCCAATATCCCCTCGCCGGTAAAGGTTTCCCCCGCCCCCAGCCTCAGATCTTCGATTTCCGCTTTGAAGGACCGTTCTGCCATGTCTCAAATCTCGTGTTTGCGGATGTTGATCAGCATCTTTTGCAACGTGCCAACGAAGGCACGCCGTTCGTCATCAGGTATACCACGAAACATGCCCGCATAGGTGCGCGCCATATGCGGCCACAACTGCTCGAACGCCGTCCGCCCGGCATCGGTGATGAACACCCGCGTGGCCCTGCTGTCGGTAGCATCGGTTTCGCGGCGCACCAAGCCGTCTGTCACCAACTGATCCAGCGCCCGACTAAGGGTCGATTGTTCAACCACCGCATAAACCGCCAATTCCCGGATCAACGGCCCCTCAATCACCGCCAGCACCGCCAACGCCCGCATCTTTTGCGTGCTTAACCCCAACCCCGCCATCTCTTCGCGCAGGCTGGCGTTGTACCGCCCCATGATGCGGTTCATCAGATACGGCGCGAAATTGCTAAGGCCAATTTCACCAAGCCGGGCCGTGATGAGCGGTTGATCCTTCATGCGCCCAACCTCTTTGCCGCCAGATACCCCGACCCACCGCCAAGCCCCGGCCCCGGATGCGTCGAGGCCCCGATATGCGAAAACCCGCGCAACGCATTGGTGCCATTGGTAGAATGCGCAAAGGGCCGCCAGATGAAGAACTGATCAATCGAGCAGGCCCCGCCATACGGATCGCCGCCGACAAGGTTGATATTCATCGCCGCCAGATCGCTGGGTGAATAGGCCCGCCGCGCCAGCTTGATACCTGCGAAATCCTTGATGTGTCGCGCCAGCACCGCCTCGATCCTGTCAGCAAACGCCTCACGCACGGCCTCGGTCCACTCCGGCCCGGTTTCAATCTCGCCCGCAGCATCGCCCTTGATCACCCGCGGCGCATCGGGAATTTGCAGCCACAGCACCGCCTTGCCAGACGGCGCACGCGATGGATCAAGCCGATGCGGCTGCCCCACACAAATCGTCGGCACTTCGGGCAGCATCCCCCGTTCCGCCTCGTTCGCCGATTTCGAAACGCTGTCCACCCCGTCCGCCAGATGGATCAGCGCCACATCCTCCAGCCCCGGCGAAAGCCATTCAGGTACCCGGTCCAACGCATAATGCAGCTGGAAATTCCCGCGCCCGTGCCGGTATTTCTGCGCCGCCGCCTTATCCTCGGCCAAGTTCGCATCGCGCAACAACGGCCCCGCCAACTGCCCCGGTGCCACCGACGCCAACACCGATTTCGCTGCAATCCGCGCACCACCCACCAAAGTCACCCCCAACACCCGCCCCCCCACAACATCAATCCGGTCCACGTCCGCACCAACGCGCAACTCACCGCCATGCTCCTCAATCAACGCCTTGAACGCCGCCACAGCCGCCGCAGCCCCGCCCTTGATCACTGGCGCACCCGCCGCCTCCAACGCAAAGGCAATCACCTGCCCCATCTTCGCCGAATACGTCGCTTCCGGCGTCAGCCCGGTGTGCAAAACCCAGGGTGCCCACAACGCCTGCACCAACGGGCTGTGATAGCTACTTTCCAACCACCCCCGCGCTGGCTGCAACGCTGTGCCGAACCACGCGGCCAACCCCCGCAGTCCCCGCTTGCGCATTTGCCCGAACAGCAGCTTTGTCGTCGGCCACGACCATAACGCACCCCCCAGCAGGGCAAACAGAAACGGCGCATCGCCTTCAATACCGCCGACATCGCGGCCATGCTGATCACCATCCCCGGTAGACACCGCATTGAACGCCGCGACATTCGCCGCCCGGTCCATCGTCAGCACCAACGACGATCCATCCGGCCGCACCACTGCCGTTGGATGCGCCGAATGGCAAAACTCCAACCCATGCCGGGCAAGGTCTGCCCCCAGTGCGGCATGGGCGGGCGAGGTTAGAAACAGCACAAACGTCGCAGCCATCACATCATGGGTAAAGCCCGGCAAAGTCGCCTCGGCGCTGAACATACAGCCACCAAGCCGTGCCTCGCGTTCCAGGACCAGCACCTTGTCGCCCTTGCGCGCCAGCATCGCCGCCGCAACAAGGGCGTTGATCCCCGACCCGATGATGATGTGATCGGCGTCCACCGTTTACGCCTTTGGCACCAATGCCAGCGCCCGGATTGGCGAGCCTGTGCCATTCTTGATCTTCAACGGGGCCGCAATCAGGATCGCGCCCTTGGCGGGCAGCTTGTTCAAGTTGGCCAGTGACGCCAGCCCATAGCAGTTGTTCTTGTGCAAAAGATTATGCGCCGGGAACGGTGGCGTCATGCCGCCCGCCTGCCCTGCATCTGTGCCAATGCACTGGCTGCCCCAGCCGACAATTTTCTTATCAACCAGATATTGAATAACCTCTGCCGTCGGCCCCGGCGTATGCGGCCCCGTCTCATCGGCGTTCAGGAATTCATCTTCGTTATCGGCGCGACTATCCCAATCAGACCGCAGAACCACCCATTCCCCCGCATTGATCGGGCCATTGCGCGCTTCCCAATCCTGCACATGCTTGACGGTCAGCAAAAAATCCGGGTTCGCCGCACATTCGCGCGAAAAATCGAGCACATTAACCGGCGCGATCAACCGCTGTGTTGGCAGCGTATCGGTATAGCCATCGGCGTAATCCTTGCCGGTGATCCAGTGATGCGGCGCATCAAAATGCGTGCCCGAATGTTCACCCAGTTTTAACCAATTCCAAGCCCAGAACGGCCCGTTCTGATCATATTCACTAATCCGGTGAATCTCGATTTTCGGCGTGTCCTTCGCAAAGTCCGGCGGCAGCTTCAAAATCGGCGTATCGGGGCCAAGACTGCCCGAGCAATCCACCACCTCAATGCCGCCCGACAGCAGCATGGCACCCAAGCTCTCCAACACATTCGCAGCAGTCATGTCGCTCTCCCCTAAGGTGCAAACTGTCTGCACAGGGGGTGTACAGCAGGTGCACAGCTTTCATACATGCGTTTTGGCGGGCCGAAGTCGCGACCGCCACTGAATAACACTAGACAGATTTACATGCATTTGCAAATATCCTTGCGTCAAGGGGGTTCAATGAAATGACGACTGGCTTTGATGCAGTGCTGATAGGCGCCGGGCATAATACGCTGGCCGCCGCACTGCATCTATCCGCTCAAGGCTGGCGTGTCGGCGTCTTCGAACAAGCAGACGAGGCGGGCGGTGCGGTCAAAACCGGCGAATACACTCTGCCCGGTTTCCGGCACGACTGGGGTGCCATGAACCTGTCATTGTTTGCCGGATCAGCGTTTTTCAAGGCTTATGGCCCGGAATTGGTCAAGCATGGTCTGGAATTTGTCCCTGTTTCCAAACCCTTCGCATCGGCCTTTCCTGATGGCCGCTGGCTTGGCGTCTCCACCGACGCGACCGCCACCAAAGCCGGGATCGCCGCGTTCTCCGAGGCTGACGCCGAAACCTGGTCCCGCTTGACTGCGGAGTTTGGCACCGAGGCTCCGCATATCTTTGGTATCCTTGGCAACACTATGAAATTACGTGCGCTTGCATATTTCATGTTCAAAATACTTCGCGCCAAGCGATTAAGCGGCACAATCGACATGGGCCGCTTTTTACTGTCCTCCCCCCGCCAATTCCTAACTGAAAATTTCACCTCCGACCGCGTCCAAGCCCTGCTTGGCGCATGGGGAATGCACCTTGATTTCGCCCCTGATGTCGCTGGCGGTGCTGTGTTTCCCTACCTTGAAGGCATGGCCGGACAAGCCTTTGGCATGGCGCTCGGACGGGGTGGTGCAGATACCGTCATCCGGGCGATGGTCAGCGCCATAAGGGCCCGTGGCGGGGTCGTAGAAACCGGCGTTTCCGTCGCCCGCATCATCCATTCTGGCGGCAAAGCAACGGGGGTAGAGCTGAAAGACGGCCGCGCCATCACCGCCAGCCGCGCCATTATTGCAGGCGTCGCCCCGCGTGCGTTGACACGGCTGACCGGGGGCATAACACGCGCTTTTGACAGCGCGATGGCCCGGTTTTCCCATGCACCGGGCACCATGATGATCCATCTGGCAATGGATGCGCTGCCCGACTGGGCGGCAGGGGAGGGCTTGAAATCATACGCTTACGTGCATCTGGCCCCCAGCCTTGACCAAATGGCGCGCACCTATCAACAAGCCCAAGCCGGGCTTTTGCCGGATGAACCAGTTCTGGTTGTGGGCCAGCCAACGGCATATGATCCTGCCCGTGCACCGAACGAAAAACATATCCTTTGGCTGCAGGTGCGCATGGCCCCCGGCAAAATTCTAGGGGATGCCAAGGGCGAAATATCCGCCACCACTTGGGCTGAGGCAGCCGAGCCTTTTGCCAACCGTGCGCTGGATATTCTGGAACGCTACGCCCCCGGAACCAAGGCCAAAATCCTTCGCCGCCGCATCGTAACGCCCGCCGATCTGCAAGCCGACAACCCCAATCTCGTCGGTGGCGATCAACTTTGCGGATCGCACCATCTGCACCAACACTTCCTTTTCCGCCCCACCCGCGGCCACGCCGACGGGTCCACCCCCGTCAAGCACCTCCACCTAACCGGCGCCGCCGTCTGGCCCGGTGCCGGAACCGGTGCCGGATCGGGGTTTCTACTCGCAAAACGCCTATGCCAAAGCTGAAAAAACAACCAACAGGGAACACGAAAATGCAACTAAATCGACGCTCGCTTTTGCAACTTTCTGCCGCCACAGCCGCCCTTGGCCTAACCGGATTACCCGCCCGCGCACAGGCAATCGAGGAACTGGTTATCGCCTATAACGTCAATCTGCCAAGCTGGGACCCGACTGTTGGGCCATCGGCAGTAAACCCAACGATTCAAGGGCTTTATCAGTCAGTCTTCGATCAGTTTATCTTGCAGCAACCTGACCTGAAACCAGCGCCGGGGTTGCTGACCGAATGGGGCTGGAACGAAGATAAAACCAAGGTTTCGATGACCGTCCGCGAAGGTGTTACCTGGCACGACGGATCGCCCTTTACCGCCGAAGATGTAGCTTGGTCATTGACCCGAGCGGCGGACGAAAAAACCGGCAACCCCATTCAATTCATCTGGTCCACGCTGGCCAATATCAAAGCCGAAGGCAACACTGTAACCGCCGATGTGGCACGGTTTGAGCCGACCATTTTCAAGTGGATGTACTTCCTGACCGGCTATGTTCTGCCGAAAGCCTACTATGAAAAAGTCGGCCCCGAAGGCTTCGAAGCCGCCCCGATTGGCACCGGCCCCTACATGGTCGACAAATTCGAACGCAACGCCTTCGTGCGATTGAAGGCCAATGCAAATTACTGGGGCGGCAAGCCGGAATTTGAAACGGTAACCATCAAGTTCGTCACTGACGCCGCAGCACGGGTGGCCGAAATTGAAAGCGGATCGTCGCACGTAACGCTGGAGATGCCCTACGAAGAATACGACCGCCTGAAAGCCACGATGAACGGTGTGGCAGCGCCAATTTCCGACATCGGCATGATTTTCCTCAATGATATCGAGGCGATGACAGACCAAAACGTGCGCAAAGCCGCCGCCCATGCGATTGACAAGCAGACGATTATTGATCGTCTTCTGTCGGGCTATGGCGTGAAAATCGACACTTTGGAGACCCCACAATACGACGCCTATGACGCGAGCATCACTGTGCCCTATGACGAGGCAAAGGCAATCGAACTGCTGGCTGCATCAGGCTTCAGCCCTGACAATCCGGTGAAATTCAAGATCCAGACGACCAAAGGGTTCAAGCCAAAAGACTATGAAATGATCCAAGCCATCGTCGGTCTTTGGCGCAAGGTCGGCATCGAGGCGGAAATCGAAGTGTACGAAATCGCCAAGCATTACGAATTGCGCGCGGCAGACCAGTTGGCCCCAGCGGCGTTCTATAATTGGGGCAATTCGGTGGGCGATCCGACCACTTCGACCGGGTTCGCCATGTTCGGCCCCAGCCCGCATTCGGTTTGGGATGGCGAAGATCTGATCGGCATGATCGGGCCTTTGTGGGGCGAGGCGGATGAAACCAAGCGGATTGAAGGCTGGAAGGCGGTTGATAAATACGTGGCCGAAAACGCGCTGGTGATCCCGCTGTTGCAATACGTGCAGCCGATCCTGTCGGCCCCCGGCGTGGTGGTGACGCCGCACGCATCGGGTGCGTTGCTGCCACATCTGATGAAGCGCGCATGATCTGAAAGGGGCCGCTCTGCGAAGGGCGGCCCAATCCCTTATGCAAGTGATCCGCGCCATTCTGTTTCGCCTCGCCACCACGGCGGTCACGCTGTTTGGCGTGGCCGTGATCGTGTTCTTTGTCATCCGCGTAGTGCCGGGCAACCCGATTGCGATGATGCTGCCGCCAGGTGCGACGGAGGATGACGTAGCACGGCTAACCACTTTATATGGCTTGGATAAATCCATTCCGGAACAGTTCTTGATCTGGGCATCTGGCGTGCTGCAGGGCGATTTCGGCACGTCGATCACCTCTCGCCAGCCAGTATTGGCGCTGGTGCTAGGGCGGTTGCCAGCAACGCTGGAGTTGTCCCTGATGGCGCTGATCATCGCGGTGATCTTGGGTGGTTTTGCTGCCCTGACCGGCACCAGACAGCGCGGCACGAAGACCGAGGCCGCCATCGACATCTCCAACGGCATGGCCTTGTCGGTCCCGGATTTTCTGTGGGGGCTGGTGCTGATTTTGCTGTTTGGCGTGCTGTGGCCGATCTTCCACATCTCGGGCCGGGTCACGCCATCGCTTGACCTGCCGTTCACCACCAACTTCTACCTGATCGAATCCGTTCTGCGCCTGCGGTTTGATCTGTGGGCGGATATTGTCAGCCACATGTTCATGCCGGCCTTGGCGCTGGCCATCCCGCTGGCGGCGATCATCGGGCAGTTGCTGAAGCAAAGCCTGAAAGAAACCATGCATCTGGATTACGTGACCCTGACCCGCACCAAGGGCTATTCGGAAAACCACGTGATCCTGCGCGAGGCGTTGCCGAATGCAGTGCTGCCGACGTTGACGCTGATAGGCGTGCAGTTCACCTTTCTGATCGGTGGCACGGTGATTATCGAGCGGCTGTTTTCGTACGAAGGTCTTGGAAACATGGCGATTGATGCCGTAATCAACCGCGATTTGCCGTTGATCCAAGGCATCGTGATCTTGTTCGCGGTGATCTTTACGGCGGTGAATTTGTTGGTCGATCTGGCCTATGGTGCGTTGAACCCACGGCTGCGTCATGGCTGATGGCCGGGTTCAGGTCAAACGCCCGTGGGGCTGGCGATTGGTGTTGTCGGGCACATGGTTGCTGTTGATCATGTTGGCGGCCGTGATGGCCCCGTGGATCGCGCCAAAAGACCCGTTGGTGCAGGATTTGTTCCTTGGCCGCCTGCCGCCGTTCTGGGTCAGTGGGGCCGAGCCGGGGTATTATCTGGGCACGGATTCGCTGGGCCGCGATGTGTTAAGCCGCATTCTGCATGGCACCCGCATTGCCCTGACGGTGGCAGTGGTTGCTGGCAGCATAACCTGCCTGATCGGAGCAACTTTGGGCTTGCTGGCAGGGTATCTGCGGGGTTGGGTCGACGTGGCAATTTCCCGCTTCATCGACATCTGGATGGCGTTTCCACCAGTGCTTTTTTCGATCCTGCTGATCGCTGTGCTGGGGCCCGGGTTGATGTCGATCATCATTGCCATTGTGGTGATTGACTGGACGCGGTTTGCGCGCGTGGTGCGGGCAGAGGCGATGGCGCAAGGTGCAATGGATTATGTGGCATCCGCGCAGGTGGCGGGCCGTGGGCGGATGGGGATCATGGCCCGAGAGATTTTGCCGAATGTGCTGCCGACGATTGTGGTTCTGCTGACGCTGGAAATGGGCATCGCCGTGATTGTAGAGGCGATTTTGTCGTTCGTGAACCTGTCGATTTCGACCGATGATCCGACATGGGGCGGCATGATTGCCGAAGGGCGCACGAGCGTGCATCAGGCGTGGTGGGTACTGGTGTTTCCCTTGATCACGCTGTTCCTGACAGTGTTGTCGTTTAGCCAGCTTGGCGAGGGGTTGAAGGACCGCTTCGACCCGGTGCTGCGATGAGTTATCTGCGTATTCGCGACCTGTCTGTTCGGGTGAGGGGTTCCGAGACCCGGCTGCTGCGATCCGTCTCGTTGGATGTCGCGGCGGGCGAAGTGCGCGGGCTGGTGGGTGAAAGCGGTGCTGGCAAGTCGATGATTGGCAAAGCGATTTTGGGTATTTTGCCGAAAACGGTCGAGGTGCTGACGGGCGAAATTTGGCTGGACGGGGTTGATCTGCTGACCCTGCCACCGGCTGTTCGACGCACCAAGATTGGGGCCAGTTGCGCGTTGATCCCGCAAGACCCGTTAACCGCGCTGAACCCGTCGCGCCGGATTGGCGGGCAGATTACCAACCGTCTGGTAGATATTTTGGGCTGGACACGCGCGCGCGCTGATGCGCGGGCGGTGGAGTTGCTGGCAGAGGTGCAAATCCCCGATCCGGCCCGCGTGCTGCGTGCCTATCCGCATGAATTGTCGGGGGGCATGCGGCAGCGCATCCTGATCGCATCGGCCTTTGCAGCGGAACCAAAGTTGATTGTCGCGGACGAGCCGACAACGGCGCTTGACGTGACAGTGCAGAAAGAGATTTTGCGGCTGATCGCGCAAATGCAGGCGCGGCATGGCACGGCATTGCTGTTCGTGACGCATGATCTGGGGGTGGTATCAAAGGTGTGCCAAAGCCTGTCGGTTTTGTATGCCGGGCTGGTGGTCGAAGACGCTGTCGTGCGTGATTTCTTTGCAGCGCCGAAGCACCCCTATTCGCAGGCACTGCTGGCGGCGACGCCTAAATACACCGATCCGGCGGCAAGCCTGATCCCGGTGCCGGACGCAGTTATTCAGCAGACGCAGGCACAGGTTGACGCCGCAGACGGGGCATGGCGACATGGCTGATCTGTACTCCATCAAGCATCTGTCGCTGTCGCTGCCCGATCTGACGCGCAAGCCGATGTTGGGGGCGGCACCGCGGATCGACATTTTGAAGGACATCAGTTTCGCCATTCCGAAGGGCGAGGTTTTGGGAATTGTCGGCGGGTCAGGGTCCGGCAAATCAACGCTGGGGCGGGCGTTGGTGCGGCTGCTGGAGCCGACTGCTGGAAGCATTTCCTTTGATGGGCAGGATATCACGCATCTGGGCGAAGACGCACTGCGCCCCTTGCGCCGCCGGTTCCAGATGATTTTCCAAGACCCGATGTCGTCGCTGAACCCGCGCCATCGGATCAGCCAGATCATCGCCGGACCATTGGCGTTGCACGGCGTGGTGGATGCGAAACTGCGCAGTTTGGAAGCTTTGGACCAGGTCGGCCTGCCGCGCGGCTTTGCCACGCGATATCCGCATGAACTGTCGGGCGGGCAGCGGCAACGCATTGGCATTGCACGGGCAATTGCTTTGCGGCCCGATTTCATTCTGGCGGATGAGATTGTGTCGGGGTTGGATGTTTCGTCGCAGGCGCAGGTGCTGACGTTGTTGGAAGGGCTGGTGCGTGACCTTGGTCTGACACTCGCATTCATCAGCCATGACCTGAGCGTGATCCGCAGGCTGTGCACCCGCGTTCTGGTTCTGCATCAAGGGGTTATCGTTGAAAACGCCGAGGTGGCGCGATTGTTCGCCAGCCCGCAGGCGGCCTACACTCGGGCGCTTCTGGATGCCATTCCCTTGCCCGACCCGGATCAGATTTGGGTCTGACAACTGGTTCAGCTCTTTCAGGTCGTTTTCAATATCTCGTCGGGGCGAATGCCGGACCGAGAGATGTAGGGCGCGACGTCATGCCCGCGAAACAGCCCGTGATCAGTAATCAAAATGGTGCCCATTCCCGCCGCCGCACCGCCTAGAACGTCGGTGTGCAATGTGTCACCCACCATCGCGATCCGGTGCGCCGGAATGCCGGCAAGCCGCGCTTTCGCCTCGGCATAGGCATCGGGAAAGGGTTTGCCGAACCACTGCACAGGCAGGCCCAACCGGTCGATCAGATCATGTGCGAAATAGCCCGGCTCTTGCGTCAGCCCATCTTCGCGCGGGGCGACAATATCGGGGTTGGCCACGATGAGCGGGCGCGGGCGGGATTTCAGCGCGTCGCGCAACCGGCTTTGCAAGGCCACAGACCAGCGCGCCGATGACAGGAATAGAAAGCCATCAGCATCCCACGCGGCATCGTCGATCAGATCAACCACACGCGCCGGAATATCGGAAAAACCGTCTTGCCCGGCGGAAATGGCGGCCCAGACAGCACCCTGCCCCAGATCGACCAGCCGCGAAACCGCGACATCGCGGCTAGACACAACCTCATCCACTGTGAAATCAAAGCCCAGCTTGCGGTACTTCTGCAAGGCAGCTTCGCGTGTATAGGACGCGGCGTTGGTCAGCACGACGAGCTTTTTGCCCATCGCTCGCAATTCAGCCATCCGCGCCACTGCCCCCGGAATAGGGGTTTCGCCAACGTTCAGCACACCAAAGGCATCCAGCACGAAGGCATCATAACGATCAGCTACATCGCCCAGATTTTCTGCAACCTGTGACTGCGTCGGAAAGCTGGCAGATGGCAGGCGGCTACGCACAGCCTCGTACCGCTCGAACGCGGCATTGGTGGTCTGCAAGACATCAAACACTGGAATAACCGCCTTCGATCATCATGATTGCACCGTTCACCAGTTCGGCAGCGGGCGAGGCCAGATATAGTGCCATATCGGCAATCTCGATCGCTTCGCCAAACCGGCGCAGTGGCGTGCCCGCCAGCATCGGACCGCTTTTTTCTGGCGGTGACCAGACCTTGATGCCCATCGGCGTCAGCACCACTGTCGGGCAGATTGCATTGACCTGCACATTGTGCCGCGCCCATTCGGCACATAACGACTTTGTCAGCGCGTTCAGCCCCCCTTTGGAGCTGGCATAGGCCGCATGATCATCAAGGGCGATCACCCCGGTTTGTGACGAGATGTTGATGATTTTGCCCCAGCGCTGCGCGATCATCGCCGGGGCCAGCGCTTGCGACAGAATGAACGGTGCCCGCAAATTGACGGCCATGGTTTCATCCCAATCAGCCAGCGAAAATTCAGTCGCAGGTCCAACTCGCGAAATGCCCGCCGAATTGACCAGAATGTCGATGGTGCCCCATTCCGCCAGTGCCTGTTCTGCGGCACGACCAGCCTGATCAGCGTCGGCCAAATCGGCAATGATTGTCAGACACCGCTGCCCTTTCGCCCGCACTGCATCGGCAGTTTCGGCCAATCCCGCCGCATCGCGGGCAACGGCAACCACATCGGCGCCGGCATCGGCATAGACGCGGGCAATCTCGGCCCCAATGCCTTTCGATGCCCCGGTCACCATGGCTTTGCGACCGGCGATGGAAAAGCGTTTGATCCAGTCGGCCATGGTCTACTCCAGATTGGTATGGCGCGCGCGCATCGCGTCTGGCGTGGCCCGGATATGATCGCGCAGCAGCAGGATGAGAATTTCGAACACCACGAACTGCGCGCCTTCAAATAGCGATCCCATCGGCAGAACTGACGCGGGCGCAGGGGTTTGATCATCCGCCATTGTTTGGGCGGGAATTGTCAGCACATGATCGCAGGCCATGGGCACGGGCGCGGCCGGTTGCGCGGTGATGCAAGCGGATGCAGCACCAGCACTACGCGCCACACCGACCAGCCCCGCAACGGTGGAAAAATCCCCCGGCCCGGCGCTGACGATCAGCAGATCGCCTGACCCTAGTGGCGGGCAGGACATATCGCCCACCACATGCGCGTCAAGGCCGAGGTGGTACAACCGCATCGCCAGCGCCCGCATCATCAGGCCTTCGCGCCCAACTCCGTAAAGGGCGATGCGGTTGGCGGCAGCGATGACCTTGATCATTGCAGTTACTTCGGCAGGGTTCACCCGCGCCGCTGCCGCCTGCATCTCGGATGCGGCACCTGCCACGAGGGTTTTGAAATCCGCCATCGTGCTAGCCCTTTTCCGCCGGGAAAACAGCATCGATTGCCTGTGACAGAAGGCCCGTCTCATCCAGCAGGTCAAGCACTGTATAGCGGTCGCGCAGATAGCGGGCTTTGGCGATAGTGGCGCGCAGATGCGTGCGCGACACGCCAATATCGGTGGAGGCCGACGGCGCGCCAATGCGCTGCAACCGCTGGATCATGTCCTGCGCGGGCATCAGACGGGCGCGCAGGCGAGTGGCAAGATCGGGCCAAACTTCGGCAATCTTTGCAAGACGCTGCCTAAGTTCTGCTGGCGTCAACGACTTGGCTTCGGTTTCGATCACGGCACGTTCAGCAATTTCGCCGGGGCCAAAGGCATTGCGGATGATTGCTGCTTGCCGGGCCGGGTTGGGCGCAATGGCGACGATGCTTGCCGCATCAAGCCGAGTCAAATCTTGCGTCAAAAGCCAATCGTACAGCTGCAAGACAGCGATGCACCCCACCGCGACACACGCTCCATGGCTAACCCGTTCGCCGTTCTGGGCCAGATCTTCCATTTCCCAGATATGGGCAATCTGGTGATCAGCACCGGATGCGGGCCGAGATGAGCCATGTGCCTCCATCGCCAGACCAACCAGTGTCAGACCGGCAAAAAGCCCATCGAGTGCCGTGCGGTCGCCAGACGCCAGCCGTTCGGGATGGGCAAGCCATCCGGAAAGGCCGTTTTGCACCATCGGCCAGGCCACGTCATGCAAAGGTTCAATGCCCAACGCATCGGCGATGATCCAGTCACCCCCAGCGGGCACTTTACCGGCAAGATCGCCGTACCCCCAACCCAGCATCTCGGCAGGCGCGGCGGCGATCACATCCAGATCGGCCAGCACGGCACGCGCAGGCCTGGTTGCGATGGTTTTCTTGAAACCTTTATCCGACAATGGCGCACCCGCCGATGTGTATCCATCCATAGAGGCCGCAGTAGCCACACAAAGATAGGGGCGATTCAGCTGAAACGCCGCGTATTTCACCAGATCATTGATAACGCCAGACCCGATGGCGACGGGCGTGGCCTGATCTTGCGCCACCACCACGCGCAACTTCTCCGCCAGTTCGACCGTTGGTTTTGGCCGTGGTTTTCCGGGCAAGATATGCCGCCGCGTAGCAATTCCGTGCGCGGCAAGCGTTGCTTCAACTGCTTTGCCCGCAGCGGCCCATGTATTTTCATCGGCAATCAGACAGGCCGGGCCAGACCCGAAGACGCGGATGTAAAGTGTGCCCGCATTGGCCAAAGCACCGGGCGCGATCAGCACCTCGGCAATGCTGGCTGATCGCGCGACAGCAGATTGCAGATCAACCAGATCGGTCATGCAGCATCCCCTGCGCGGGCGGCACCGGACACAAGCGTAGCCCCATCCGGCCCAAACAGGTGTAGACGGTTGACCGGCAGGCCAAGACCAACCTTGTCGCCGGGTTTCAGCTTGGTATCGCCGTCGGCGCGCACAACCAGCGTGTCACCAACATCACTGCGCACGTAAAGATAGGCATCCCCACCCAGCGTTTCACACAGCGTCACTTCGGCTGCGATATCGCCATCGGCAACGGCGAGCAGCAGCAGGTGTTCTGGCCGGATGCCCATGCGCACGGCGGCGGGCGCAGAACCGGGGGCGGAAAGGGAATGGCTGCCGTAACAGATACGGCCAGCATCCATCGTCACGTTCATGAAATTCATCGACGGCGCACCGATGAAGCCGGCAACAAATTCACTTTTCGGGTGATGATACAGCTCCATCGGAGTGCCGACCTGTTCCACCCTGCCCGCTTGCAGCACGACGATCTTGTCGGCCATGGTCATCGCTTCGACCTGATCATGGGTGACGTAAATCATCGTCGCCTTCAGGTCGCGGTGCAGCGCCTCCAGTTCCACCCGCATTTGCACGCGCAGTTTGGCATCAAGGTTTGATAGCGGTTCATCGAACAAGAACACTTTGGGGTTTTTCACAATCGCCCGACCAATCGCCACCCGCTGTCGTTGACCGCCAGACAGTTGGCCGGGCTTCCGATCCATATAGTCGCCAAGTTGCAAAACACGCGCCGCCTCGGCAATGCGCTTTGCTCGATCTTCGGGCGTGAACTTATTGATTTTCATGCCAAAATCCATGTTTTCCCGCACCGTCATGTGGGGGTAAAGCGCGTAGGATTGAAACACCATGGCAATGTCCCGTTCCGACGGCGCAAGCCCAGACACGTCACGCCCACCAATGGAAATCACACCAGATGAAATCGCTTCCAGCCCGGCAATGGACCGCAGGAGGGTAGACTTTCCACAGCCCGACGGGCCAACGAAAACCGCGAATTCACCATCTGCAATGTCAAGGCTGACATCATACAGCGCCTGCGAGGCCCCGTAAAACTTGTTCACCCCATCAAGCCGCACTTCGGCCATTGGCCTACTCCCCTGCTTTCATTCGCGTCGTCCTATCATGAATTTTTACGATTGACTCAACGCTCAGATAATACATTTATATGGCAGGCGTTACAAATGGAAGTCAACCGCGAAACGCCATCACCTAAGGGAGGTCACGATGAGAACGAAATTGCAGGTGAGCGCGCTTGCGCTTGCAGCATCGGCCGCGTTGGCGGTGGATGGGCAGGCCAATGCGTGGACGCTGGAAGAGGCGGCAAAGCCCTATGCGGGAACTGAACTGGAAGTGCTGTTCCTTGATCGTCCGGGCTACAACGCGGCCATCAAGATGCTGCCCGAGTTTGAGGCGGCAACTGGCATCAAGGTGAACTACACCACCGTGCCGTATGAAAACGCACTTGGCGAACAGGTTCGCGATTTCGTGGCGGGCGGCGATCTGGATATCGCCCTAATCGACCTTGTCTGGATTGGCAACTTTGCCGAAAACGGCTGGATCGAGCCGCTGGACAAGTTCACCGGCGACACCGCCTTGGCGGACCCCGATCTGGATATGCCCGACTTTTTCCCGCTGGTCCTGAACGCCTTTGGCGGCTGGAACAATGTGATCTACGGCCTGCCGTTCGACAACTATTCCGGTCTGATGTTCTACAACAGCTGCATGTTGAAAGACGCCGGGTTTGATAAACCACCAGAAACCTGGGCCGATCTGAAAGACGTTTACGGCCCCGCGTTGACCAAGGACGGCAAATACGCCTTTGCCTTGCAATCCAAACGCAATGAAACGCAGTCGGCAGACAGCTTTGCCCGCATGCTGTGGCCCTTTGGCGGCAGCTTCCTGAATGCCGAGTTCAAATCGAACCTGAACTCGCCCGAAAGTCAGGCCGGGCTGCAATTCCGCCAAGATCTGATGCAGTACATGCCCGAAGGTATCGTTGCCTATGACCACGCCGAAACGGTGAACGGTCTGGCGCAGGGTGATGTTGCTATCATCACCGAATGGTCGGCGTTCTATTCCACCCTTGCGTCACCCGAAACTTCGACACTGGGCGATTGTCTGGCCGTGGCACCAGAACCAACAGGCCCGGCAGGTCGCAAACCAGCCCTTGGCGGCTTCTCGCTGGCCGTAGCTACCCAAGCCGATGATGCCGAAAAAGCCGCCGGTTATCTGTTCATCCAATGGGTAACGTCAAAGGCGAACGCGGGCCGTTATCTGGAAATGGGCGGCGTTCCAGCCCGGCAATCGGCCTATGCCGACCCGGCCTTGGCTGAAACCTACAAGTTTATTCCCGCACTGGTAGAATTGTGGAAAGAAGGCGTTCCGGAATTCCGTCCACGCTTTGCCGAATGGCCGGCGATTACAGAGATCGTGCAGGAATGGGGTACCAAGATGATGCTTGGCGAAGTGTCGATAGATGAAGGTGCCAAGACCATCGGCGAAAAGATGGAGGCTGTTCTGGCCGAAGCTGGCTATTACGATGGCAAAAAGCCATTGGCGCAGTAAGACTAAGGCATAGCGCCGCTCCCGCGCTGTGCCGCAGCCCTCGGCTTTCGGGCCGGGGGTTTTTTGGAACCTGCGAAGATTGCCGGAGTATGCGATGACCACCCAAGTGCGCCGCACGACCCTTCTGGCCTTCATCGGCCCCGCGGTGTTCGCACTGCTGATCGTGGGGATTGTGCCGCTGTTCTATGCGGTGTGGAAAAGCCTGCATTACTTCAACCTGACGAAAATTGCCCAACAACGCTTTGTCGGACTTGAGAATTACCTGTTCGTGCTGACCGACAATGTGTTCTGGCAAGCCATGGGGCGGACAGCGCTGTTGTTCATTCTGTCGGTGCCGGTGCAGATCGCCATTGGTCTGACCATCGCCCTAGTCCTGCACCGCCCCGGAATGACGCTGTTCAAAACCCTGACGCGGCTGGCCCTAGTGCTGCCAATGGCCACGACCTACGCCGTTGTGGGTCTGCTGGCGCAGGTGATGCTGAACCAGAAATATGGGGTGATCAACCAGATGCTGGGCTGGGTCGGGGTGGATGCCATTAACTTTATCGGCGATCCGACCAACGCCTTTATCGCAGTGGTAATCTGGGACATCTGGCAATGGACGCCGTTTGTGGCGCTGGTTTTGCTGGCCGGGTTGGCCACCGTGCCACCCGAGATTGAAGAGGCGGCGCAACTGGAAACCCGGTCACCGTGGATTGTGTTGCGCCACGTACAACTGCCCTATCTGATCCCATCTTTGGTGGCAGTGCTGATCTTGCGCACCGCCGATACGCTAAAGCTGTTCGATATGCCCTTTACCATGACGCGCGGCGGGCCGGGGGCGGCGACCGAATTTATCGCTGTGTTGATCGAACGCGTCGGCAATCGGCAGTTCGACATCGGCATGGCCTCGGCCCAATCCATCATCATGTTGGTTGTCACTATCGTGCTGGCGCGGCTTTACATCCGCTTTTTCTACCGCGAGGTTCGTTGATGGCATCTGCAAAATCCCGCGGACTGGCGGCGGAGGCGCTTTTGCTGATCGCGATCTGCCTGTTTTGCGTGTTTCCGTTTTACTGGATGGTCACCACCAGCCTGAAAACCCAAGTCGTGGCCCTGCAATCGCCGCCGGCTTGGCTGTTTTCGCCGACGCTGGCGAATTACACCGAGGTGCTGTTTGAAGACAAAGTTGGGGTTTCGCTGATCAATTCGATCATTGTCGCCGTCTGCACAACGGTTTTGGCCGTAGTACTGGGAACACCCGCCGCCTATGCGCTGGCAAGGTTTGAGTTTCGCGGCAAAACTGACCTTTGGTTCTGGTTCATCACCAACCGCTTTGTCAGCCCGGTTGTGCTGGCTTTTCCAGTGTTCCTGATCAGCCGCGAATTGGGCCTGCGCGATACCCATTTCGCACTGATCCTGATGTATCTGACCTTCACCCTGCCCATCGTGATCTGGATTTGCACCGATCAATTCCGGTCTATCCCGCACGAACTGGACGAGGCGGCAATGCTGGAAGGTGCCTCGCAATGGCGGATTTTCCGGTCTATCTGCTTGCCGCTGGCAATGCCCGGCGTGGCGGTGTCTTCAATCCTCGCCTTCATTTTCTCGTGGAACGAGCTGCTGTTCGCCTATATCCTCGCCCCCAAAGCGGCCAAAACCGCCCCGGCAATGGCCGTGACATTCATGGAAGGCTACGATGTGCCATACGGAAAAATTATGGCCACATCGACGCTGATCGTGATCCCGGTTCTGATCTTTGCGTTGATCGCCTCCAAGCATCTGGTGCGCGGTCTGACCATGGGCGCGGTGAAATAGCCCCCGATGGCGCGCGCCCCGAAACTGCCGCAGATCGATACTGAAGAACGCTTTTTGGCCCGCGTCGCTTGGGCCTATTACGTCGAGGACATGACGCAGGAACAAGTGGCGCAGAAGGTTGGGGCAACCCGGCTTCGGGTCAACCAATCACTGGCGTTGGCGCGCAAACGCGGGTTGGTGCGCATCACCTTCAACACGGCATTTGCCGCCTGCGCCGAACTAGAAGAATGCCTGGCAGCCCGCTATGGATTGGCGCAGGCCTATGTCGCGCCCGCCCCGCAAGAAACCCGCGATGTGCAGATGATTGTGGGTGCGGCGCTTGGTAATCTTTTGTCGGAATTGCTGGCAGACACGTCCATAAAACGATTTGGCATGTCCTGGGGCAATACCTTGAACCTTGCCACTCGGTTTGTGGCAGCGTTGGAACGCCCTGACCTCGAGATCATGTCGGTGATGGGCGGCCTGACACGCGGATCAGACTTGAACAGCTTTGAAATCACCACTCGGCTGGCCGACCTTTTGGGTGCGCAGCATAGCTATTTCACCGCCCCGCTTTATGCCGGGTCAGCCGCGTCGCGCGATACGATCATGCAGCTGGATGTGTTTCGCGAGGTGCTGGAAAAGCTGCGTACCGTCGATGCAATGGCGATGGCGGCGGGCGATCTTTCACAACGATCGCTGCTGATGCGCGACGGCCTGCCTGCCGATACCACAATGGAGGAACTGCTGGCGCTTGGCGGGGTCGGAGATGTGCTGGGCACGGTGATCGACGCGCAGGGCCACCCAGTGGATCACCCGATCAACGAACGTGTCATCGGCATCGGCTTGCACGATCTGGCCAGCATCCCGAACGTCATTCTCGCCGCTGGTGGCGCGCATAAAGTGCCGGTGATCCGCGCTGTGCTGGGCCTTGGTCATATCAACACCTTCGTCACCGACGAGGCTACGGCGCGCGATCTTCTGGCGGACCCCGCATTATGAGCCTGCATATCGGCATTGATATCGGCACGTCAGGCGTCAAGGCCGTGCTGATGGAAGGCGTGGCAAAGGTGCTGGCCGAGGCGTCGCGCCCCATCCCGGTTTCGATTCCACATCTGGGGTGGAGCGAGCAATCCGCCGATCTGTGGGTCGAGGCGACATTCCATTGCCTTGATCAATTGGCAGCGCCAGTTCCTGATCTGATGGGCGCGGTTGCGGGCATTGGCTTGTCTGGCCAAATGCTGGCCGCCCTCTTGCTGGACGCCGCTCATCGCCCACTGCGGCCCGCGATGCTGTGGAATGATCAACGCGCGCTGATCGAATGCGCCGAATTGCGCGCGCTTTGCCCCGATATTGGCACTCGCACCAACGGCGCGCCTGATCCGGGAATAACGCTGCCGAAACTGATGTGGCTGGCCAAACACGAACCGCGCGTGATGGACGCTGCCCGGATGCTGCTGCTGCCCAAAGATTTCGTCCGCCTTGCCCTGACTGGTGAAATCGCGTCGGAACCAACCGATGCGGGCGGCACCCAGTTGCTGGATTGTGGCTCCGGAAAGTGGGATGCCAGCCTGTGCGCGCTGGTTGGCTGGAACCCGGATTATCTGCCGCCTTTGGTTGATCCTTGGTCGCCCGCCGGCCACTTGCGACCAGAACTGGCCACCCGTTGGGGCATGGGCAAAGGCGTGATCGTTGCTGCGGGGGCTGGCGATAACATGGCCTCGACCCTTGGTGTCGGGGCGGCAAAGCCGGGTGATGCAGTGTTGACACTTGGCACGTCGGGGGTGGCGTGCATCGTTGATGCAGCCTTCCACCCCGGGCCTCAGAAGGCCATTCTGACTTCCGCCCACGCGGCACCTGATACCTATTTATCGATGGGCGTGGTGATGAGCGCCACGGCGACCCTTGATTGGGTGCTGCGGTTGACGGGCACCGATACCGCGACTTTGGTCGCCGAGGCAGAGGCGTTTGCCCAAACTGGCCGCATTCAGGATGCCCCGATCATGCTACCAAGCTTAACCGGCATTCGCACGCCCCTGAACCGCCCCGACGCGATGGGACGCATTGATCGGCTACACCCCGGCACGACGCGGGGCATGCTGGGTTACGCTGTGATGGAAGGGGTCGCGTTCCAGTTTGCCGATTGCGTGCAGGCACAAAAATCCGTGGGCGCCATCCCCGAGCGATTTGCCGTAGTTGGCGGCGGGTCGCGGTCGGCGCTTTGGACGCGGTTATTGGCCACTGCTTTGGACCAGCCCGTTGATCTGCCTCCGGGTGCACATGTGTCTGGTCCGGCGGGGGCCGCGCGTTTAGCTTGCGTCGCCACCGGCGCATCGTTCGAGACGCTTTCGATGCCGACTGGTGCTGCCCGCGCAATAGCGCCTGATCCGGATCTGACAGGCCTTTTGGCCGATCGGTATCAGCAATTTGCGACGCTGCTACCCGCCCAGGGCTAGTCCTGAAACATGCAGTGCGGCGGCTTTGGAGGCGGTTTCGCAGGCGGTCTGCAATGGGGCCCCTTGCGCCAATGCAGCGGCTAGGGTGCCGGTGAAGACATCGCCTGCGCCGTGGGTGCTTTGCACGGTGACGGCTTCGGCAGGCACATGAAACGCCTCGTCCAGTGCCGACCATGCGGCGAGGCCTGCCCCACCGGCAGTAACGACGACAGCGGCAAAGCGGGCGGCGAGGGTTTCGGCGGCGCTGGCGGCGGTTTCCAGATCGCTGACTGGGGCGGCACCCATCATTTCAGCCTCGACCGCGTTCACCACCAGCACATCGACCAAAGCCGCGAAATCAATCGAAAGCGGTCTGGCGGGTGCTGCGTTCAGCACAACGGGAATGCCGCGTTCTCGGGCAACTTTGGCGGCGGCAAGGTTGAGCGCCTCGGGCACTTCGTTTTGCAAAAGCAGCGTCGCGACACCCGCCCAAAGTGCGTCTTCGGCCAGCGGCGCAGGATCAATCGCGAGGTTGGCCCCAGACACGATGACAGCGCCATAATCGCCCGCCGGATCGACGATTGCGACACTGATGCCGGTCGGTGCATCAATCGTCGTTTGCACAAAGTCATCCTGCACGCCACCAATGGTCAGCCCCAAGCGCATGTAATTGCCAAAACCATCGGTCCCGACGGCCCCCAGCATCCGGCAAGCGCCAAGCCGGGCGGCAGCGACCGCCTGATTGCCGCCTTTGCCGCCGAACTTTGGATACCAAGCAGTGCCAACCATGGTTTCATCGCGCCGGGGCAGACCGGGGGCATCTATCATGATGTCATGATGCAACGAGCCTACGACAAGAACAGTGGGGGGCATCGCGGGGTTTCCTTAGGGTTTTCGCTTGGATTGAACGGCGGCCGTTGTTGAGGGCAAGTTCAGGCGGGTCGCAAAACGTGTGCCGAGCATGAAAGCCGCCGATACTTCACAAGTATGGAGAAACTTGTGAAGTTCGCAAGCGGTTTATGCTTATTGGCGCAGGTCGACCACGACGCGACCTTTGACATCGCCATGCAGGATTGCGGCGCCAAGGGCGGGCAGGTCGGCAAGAGTGGCGGGCAAGATCATTTCATCCAGCTTTTGCATCGGCAGGTCGGTGGCGATGCGGGCCCAGGCGCGGAGGCGGTCGGGATAGGGTTTGATCACCGAGTCGATGCCAAGCAGGTTGACGCCGCGCAGCAGGAACGGGATGACGGACGCGGGCAGTGCAGAGCCGCCAGCCAAGCCGACAGCAGCGACGGACGCGCCGTATTTCATTTGGCCCAAAACGCGCGCCAGCATGGCACCGCCGACGGCGTCAATGCAGCCAGCCCATAGTTCCGCCTCGAGCGGGCGTTTGACGGTTTCGGCAAGGTCGGCGCGCGGGATGATGCGGCTGGCACCGAGGGATTTGAGGTAGTCTTCGGTTTCGGGGCGTCCGGTTACGGCGGCGACGCTGTAGCCTAGGTGTGACAGGATAGCAGTGGCGACGGAGCCGACGCCACCTGCGGCACCGGTGACTAAAACCTCGCCTTTCGAGGGAGTTAGGCCGTGATCCTCAAGGGCCGTGATGGCAAGCATCGCGGTGAGGCCAGCAGTGCCGACGGCCATGGCCTGGCGAGTGGTCAGACCTTTGGGAAGCGGCACTAGCCAGTCGGCTTTGAGGCGGGCTTTTTCCGCATAGCCGCCCCAATGCGCCTCGCCGACGCGCCAGCCAGTTAGCACGACTTTGTCACCGGGTTTGTAGCGTTGGTCGTCGGAGGTGGCGACGGTGCCGGCAAAATCAATGCCGGGGATGTGGGGGTAATTGCGCACGAGGCCGCCGCCGGTGGCGGACAGGCAAAGGCCATCTTTGTAGTTGAGGGTGGAATATTCGAGATCGACAATGACATCGCCGGGCGGCAAGGCCGCGTCGTCGAGGGATTGAACCGTGGCGTGGGCTTGGCCGTCGGCGGCTTTTTCCAGCAGAAGGGCGCGGAACATCGGGTGTCTCCTTAATTGGGGCCGTGCCAGTTGATTTGACAGATTTCAGCGGAACGGCCATCGAAATCCCACACACGGCAATAAGCGCGGACAGTTCGGGTTGCTGTAGCTGGTTGGCATCAGCATGTGATTTCAGGTGGTACCCCTCTAAAGCATCACGACCTGCCCGGAGCGGATGCTTTCGTCGGCGGCGAGGCAGATGTGCAGGGATTGGACGGCGTCGTGCATGTGGCGGGTGAGGTCTATGGTTTCGGCGATGGCACGCAGTACGTAGGCTTGTTCGGCGTTGCAGAGGGCTTGGTGGTCGGGCTCGTCTGGTAGGTCGATCAGGCGGTCGCCGTTCGGGCGGTGCAGCAGGATGGAGCCTACTTTGGTGTGGCCGTCGATATCTGAAGATGCGGTTTTGATGGGGTCGATGATGGAGACGGAGCCGTTCGGGCTGATGATGTCTTTCACGAAAAACGCGGTTTCCGACATCATCGGGCCCCAGCCAGCCTCGTACCAGCCGATGGAGCCGTCGTCGAACACCACTTGGAATTGGCCGTAATTGTACATGTCGGGCGCGATTTCGGGGCTTAGGCGCAGGCCCATGCCGTGGACGCGGATGGGGTTGGCATCGGTGATCTGGCACATGACATCGACGTAATGCACGCCGCAATCGACGATGGGCGAGGTGGACCGCATCAGGGCTTTGTGGACGTCCCATTCGGGGCCGGTAGATTGCTGGTTCAGGTTCATGCGGAAGACGAACGGGCCACCCAAGGCGCGGGCCTCGGCGATCAGGCGGGTCCACGAGGGATGATGGCGCAGGATGTAGCCGACGACGAGTTTGCGGTTGGTGGTGTGGGCGGTGGCTGTGACGCGTTTGGCATCGGCGACAGTGGTGGCGAGGGGCTTTTCGACAAACACATGCGCGCCCGCCTGCATGGATTGGATGGCAAGATCGGCGTGGCTGTCGGGATAAGTGGCGATGACTACAAGATCGGGCTTGGTGTGCAGGGCTTCAGTCAGGGTGCGAAAGCGCGGGTATTGGCGCAGGGGGTCGGGGAGGTTGACGTCAGAGCGGTTAACGAGGCCGACAATCTGCGAGCCTGCGTGATGATGCGCCAGCGCGTGCGAGCGGCCCATATTGCCTAGTCCAACCACCAGAACGCGTGTCATTTTAAGGCCCTTTACATACTGATCCTGGTGGCGTCACCAATGGCCATTTCCCGCCCCGTGCGGCGGGATTGGATGGCGGCGAAGGCCATGGCGAGGCTGTGCAGATTTTCAGCGGCACTGTTGGCCGGTTCGGTATTGTCTTCGATTGCGACCAGCAGTGCGCCCATGGCACCGCGAAAGCCGTCATTGAACCATGTGCCTTGCAGCTTTGGTCGCGCACGACCAGCAGCGGTGGTCAGGGTGACGGTTTGGCTGCCAAGATCGGGGCCGTCGCTTTGCAGACTGCCTTTGGTGCCTGCGATATAGGTGGTATCGCGGGGGCCATGAGGTGCGGCACCGTCGAAGATCAGCGAGGCTTGGCCGCCTTCGAGCCGCACCAAGACTTGCGCCAGCAGTGGCACTTTTGCAGTTTGGCCGCGCGCGGTGTTGGCCATGGCTATGACGCTGTGGGCGCGGGCAGCGGTGACGCTGCTGACGAAATCGAACCAATGGATGCCAAAGTCGTAAAGGATGATGTCTTCGATTTGCTCGAACGGGGTTCCGGCGATCCAGCCGTGGTTCCAGTGGATCGAGACATGCACGCTTACGACATCGCCGATCAGCCCGGCGCGGACGGCTTCGCGCATCCATGCAAGGTGCGGCGCCCAGCGGCCGTTTTGGTTGACGGCGAGTTTGACGTTGTTGTCGCGGGCTAAGCGGATGAGCCGCTCGCCTTCGGCGAGATCAAGAACGAAGGGCTTTTGTGATAGCACGTGTTTGCCAGCGCGCAGGGCGGCGTCGATTATGGCGATACGGTCGGCGGGGTGCGGGGTGATGTCGACGACATCTATGGTGCGGTCGGCGAGGATGTCTTGGTAGTGGTCGGTGACGCGGGCTTGCGGGGCGAATTCCTGCGCGCGGGCTTCGGCTTTGGCGCGGGTGCGGTTGCAGATGGCGGCAATTTCCCAACCGGCGCTGCGGTAGGCGTCAAGGTGGGCGGCGACGATGCCACCTGCGCCGATGATGCCGATGCGGGGGCGGTAGGTGCGCGGGGTGGGTGGCAGGTATGGCAGATTGGGGGCTGCAATATCCGCGAGAGTTGCGGATTTCAGCGCGTAGGTGTCGGGGGCGGGTTCGGTCATGCGATTAATGGCAGAGTGCGTTTTTCGCGGGCGGACAGGGCGGCGGTATCGACGATGCGTTGCCCTAGCAGGCTGACCATGGGGTCGAGGGGGCCGGTGACTGGTTCGCCGTGTTCAATGCAGCCTAGGACGTATTCGATGGCGTTGCGTTGGCCAGTTGGCAGCGGGTCGGCGGGGATGGCGGTGGGTTCGGGGTGGGCACGGGTTTGCACGGTGATGTGGTCGGCGTAATCGCGGCTTTGGATTGTGCCATCAGTGCCGACAAAGACGAACCCGCAATGCGGTTGCGGCTGGATCATCCACGGATCGGTGAAGGTGCCCCAGCGGGTTTCCATTTTGGACAGGCCGCAATCATAGCGGCAGACGGTGATGGAATGCTGGTCAACCTCAATGCCGGGGGTCTGGTCGATGGTGCAGGTGATTTCAATTGGCGCTTTGCCATTCATGTACCAGGTGCCGAGGGTGGCGCCGTAGCCCAGATAATCAAGCAGGCTGCCGCCACCGGAGCTGCGTTTGTACCACCAGGAATTCGGCTTTTGCGCCTCCACTTCCGCTGGCGATACTTCGATTTTGTCGGCGAGGTGATACAGCGGGCCGCGGTTGCCATCGTAGAAATGCACCTCGGTCAGATCGCCGATAACGCCTTGGTCGATCAGGCTTTTGGCGGTGACGTGGGAGGGCACCCACCGCAGGGGCCAGTTGACCGCCAGCAGTTTGCCAGTGGGTTGCATGGCAGCAATCATCCGGCGGGCATCGGCGACGGAAGCCGCGAAAGGTTTTTCGACGAACGCGTGTGTGCTGTAAGCGGCCAGCCGTTCGGTGTAGCTGGCGTGATCGGCGGTGGCGGCGCACAGGATGGCGAGGTCGGGTTTGGTGGCTTTCATACAGGCGTCGAAGTCGGTGAAGACGCGGGTTTCGGGGATGCCGAAGTTGGCGATGGCATGGGCCATTTTGGCGCGGTCTGGGTCGAATATGCCGGCGATTTCGGCATTGGGGTGATCATGCACCAAGCGCAGCAGATCGCCCATGTGCATGTGATCAAAGCTGATGCCGACGATGCGAAACTTCGCCATGTTGTTCCCCCTTGCGCCGGTTCAACTGCGGTCGGTCAGCTGGATATATAGCGCTGTGACAGTTAGAATGATCAGCCCGAACACGATGCGTCGCGCGCCTTCGGGGATTTGCAGCAGGGTCAGCATAGTGGCAAGCACGGTCAGGATCAGCGCGCCAAGGATGGTGCCGCTGTAGCCGCCCCTGCCCCCGAAAATCGAGGTGCCGCCAACCACTGCCGCCGCGACTGAGGGCAAATCAAGCGGCAGCGCCAGCGACAGCGAGGCGGTTTTGACCAGCCCCAGATACAGCAGCCCGGTTAGCCCCGCGATCATGCCTGACAGCGCGTAGAGGGCCAGATGCACTTGCCAGACCCGCACGCCCGACAGCCGCGCTGCCGTTTCGTTGGAGCCGATGGCATATAGCAACCGCCCAAAACCAGTGCGCCGTTGTGCCCAGATGATCAGCACGGCGAAGGGGATGAACAGCGCCAGACCGTTCGGCAGGCCCCACGTGCGGCCTGTGCCGAGCCAGACTAGGAAATCGGGGATTTTTACGCCGGTGGCGATAACGAAGCGTTGGTAGACCAGCAAGCAGCCGGTGCTGATCAGAGCGGTGCCAAGCGTCATGATCAACGGATGCACCCGGCAAATGGCAACGCCAAAGCCGTTCACCAAGCCTGCCAGCAGCGCGCAGGCAAGGGCGATGGTCACCGCCTCTGGCACGCCTAGCAGCGGAGCCAATGTGGCGGTGACGAAGGCGGTTATGGTGGCGACGGTTCCCGCCGAAAGGTCGATGCCGCCAGTCAGCATGGTCAGGGTCTGGCAAGCGGCAAGCATCGCCAGCGGGATGGCGAATTTGATGGTATTGCCCAGCCAGCGCGGGTTGACGATGCCAGGTTGCATCACCTCGAGCAGTGCGATCAGGCCCAGCAGCAACAGGATCAGCGGGATCATCGGATTGTCGACCATCAGGCGGCCAAGGCGCGAGAGGACGGATGGGTTGGTTGCTGTGTCTGTCATGATCTGCGCGCCCGCATTGCCAAGACACCGCCAAACATCACGACGACAACCATAATGGTGCCTTCGACGATGGTGGTGACGTTGGGGTCGACTGACATGAGCGTCAGGTCCATGCGGACCAAGCGCAGCACGAAAACCGCGAGGATGGGGCCGATCAGGCCGCCGCGACCACCGCCCAGCACCACGCCACCCAAGACCACTGAGGCGACGGAAGCCATCAGGTAGGGGCCGGGTATGGGTTCACCAATGCCGGTGCTCATGGTGACAGACAGGCCGCCGAGTGCCGCGAACAGGCCGCAGACGGTGTAGGCAGCGATGCGGGTGCGCCCGACTGGAACGCCAGAGCGGAACGCGGCAAGGGGGTCGGAGCCGACCGCATAGAACATCAGGCCGAGTTTGGAGCGGCGGATCGGTAGCCAGATGATGGCGAGGCAGAGGGCGAGGAAGACCACCGCTTTTGGCAGCCATTGTGTCAGGGCGGCGGGGATGCCGGGCAGTGTGACGCCGCCGACGATCAGGTTGCGCAGCCATGGGGCGGCACCCCCCCCCGGCGCGTTCAGGATCAGCAGGGCGACGCCTTGCCAGACGAACAGCATCGACAGCGTGACGACGATGTCAGGCACGCGGGTGATCACAATCAGGCTGCCGTTGATGGCACCCATGGTGGCGCCAAGGGCCAGCACGAACACGACGACAAGGGCGGATTGGCCGTCTGTGGCACCGGCCATCAGAACGGCGGCTGTAACGCTGGCGACAGCCATCATCGAGGCCATGGACAGATCAATACCGCCCGCGATGACGACGACAGCCATGCCGAGGGTGGCGAGCGCGTAGGGCAAGGCGGCGCGGGCGAGCGAATCCAGACCAGAGACGCCGAAACTGGGTTGGATCAGTTTGCTGGCGATCAGCAGCAGGACCAGCAGGACGGCAAGGCCAAGGGTCCAGCCGTTGTTGGCGATAAAGCGCGTCATGCGGTGGCCTTTTGGTCTGTCAGCCCATAGGCGGCGCGCATCAGGGTTGGTTCATCGGCATCGGCGGCATTGATGATATCGACCACGCGGCCGTTGAAAATAACCACGGCGCGATCGCAGGCGAGGCGCACCTCGGCCAGTTCCGAGGTGTAGTACAGCACTGCGGCACCCTGATCGGCGAGGTCGCGAACCAGCGCGTATATCTGGCGTTTGGTGCGGATGTCGATGCCGCGCGTAGGGTCGAACAGCAGCAGGGTTTTGACACCTTGCGCGATCCAGCGGGCGATGGTGACCTTTTGCTGATTGCCACCGGACAGGCGGCGGACCTCGCCTTGCGCGCGGGTGTCTATTTGCAGGCGGTCAATGGCGGCGGAAACGCGCGCGGCTTCGTCGCGCATCGGGATGGCACCCCATTTGCCAAGGCGGGCCAGCAGCGGCAGGGCGATGTTTTCGCGCACTGATCGGGGCATCAGCAGGGCGTGAGCACGGTCGCCGGGGACCAGCGTCAGGCCGGCGATAATGGCGTCAGCGGGGTGGTGGAAGGTGACAGGGCGGCCATCAACCTCGACGGTGCCAGCGGTGGCACGGCGGTTGCCTGCGAGCACGTCGAACAGTTCGTCCTGCCCCTGCCCTTCTAACGCGACGACGCCAAGGACTTCACCGCGATGCAGATCAAGCGAGACATCGGACAGGCGAGTGCCGGTTTTCAGGTTGCGCACCCGAAGGCGGGGAGTTTCCTGGCCGGTCAGCGGTTTTGTGGGGCGCAGGGTGGTGACGGCCTGGCTGATGGCACCGCCCAGCATCAGCTCGACAATGCGGTCTTCGATGCCGGGCTCGATGGCCAGATTGCCGACAGTGGCCCCATCGCGCAGCACGCTGGCGCGGTCGCAGATATCGGCGATTTCGGTGAAGCGGTGCGAGATGTAAATGACGGCGCGGCCATCATTGGCCTGTTGGCGGATGACTTTCAGCACCCGGTCAACCAGATCGGTCGGCAGGGCGGCGGTCATTTCATCCAAGAGCAGCACGTCGGGTTCGCTGGCCAATGCGCGGGCCAGATCGAGGATGCGCAGAGTGGCCAGCGGCAAGCGCCCGATCATGTCGGTAAGCCGCAGGTCGGTGATACCCAGTTCGGTGATCCAATGACGGAACTTGTCCACCGGGGTATCGCCCAGCCGCAGATTGTCGGCGACGTCCAGATCGGGGATCAGCGATGGTTCCTGATAAACCGGCACCAGCCCGGACCGCCGGGCCGCAGCGGGCGAGCCTACATTGCTGTCGATGCCACGAATGCGGACATGGCCGGTTTCTGGCTTCAACGCGCCAGTCAGGATTTTGACGAAGGTCGATTTTCCAGCACCGTTTGCCCCCATCAGCGCAACAATCTCGCCCCGGTTGATGCGCAGCGAGGCATCGCGCAGGGCGACGACTGCGCCGAAGCGTTTCGATACGTCACTGGCGTCGAGGATGGGAGGAGTGGTTGGGTCGGTCATACTGATTTCCCGGAAAAATCCTCTCCCCTAGCCCCTCTCCGGCGCGGAGAGGGGGACGCCTAGCGGTTAAGCGAGCGCCCCCTTCCTGCAGGAAGAGGGGATGGGGGAGAGGGGGCTAGTTTACTCGCCGGGGCCTTTGCAGGCGATGATCTGATCCATGGTGTAGTTGGTCCAGCCGGGGATCGAGACGCTGACCGGCCATTCGGGCGACAGATTGGGGTTCTGGCCAGCGGCAATCAGGGCTTTGCCTTCGTCGCTGGTATTGTCCCACAGAACGGGGTCAACCAGCACAGTCTTTTCAGCAGGCATTTTGCCGTCAAGGATCCGGATCGCCAAGGCGACGCCCGCACCACCGACGGAACCGGGGTTGGTGACGGCGGCGCCTTTCAGCCCTTCGACACTGGACAATTGGCCGACGAAACCGGCGTTATCAGCACCGACGATGGGCACCAAGGGGGCGCCCGCCTCGACAAACGCATCAACGATGACGTTGTCGATACCCGAGGTCCACACACCATCAAACGGGGCACCCGAGGCGATGATATCGTTGATCTGCTGCTTACCCTGATCTTGCTGCCAGCCGGTGAAGACTTCCTGAGCGACCGTCACATCAGGAAACTCGGCCAAGGCGCGCTTGAAGCCCTTGTCGCGGTCATTGTCGGCACCGGCACCTGCGGCCCCGCGCATATAGACGACCGAACCTTTGCCGCCGATGGTTTCGAACAGCCATTTGGCCCCAAGATAGGCATATTGTTCCTGGTTGTTCGACAGAATGTAGGCCGAAGGCTCGGTGACGGCCTGATCAACCGCAACCACGACGATACCGGCATCTGTTGCCTCTTTGATGGCGGCGTTGATGCCGTCGGCATTGGCCGGGTTGACGACAATTGCGTTGACACCCGCTTGGATCAGGTTGCGTATATCTTCCAACTGGCCTGCCGCGTCGGTGTTGCGATGCGCGATGTTTAAGGATTTCAACCTTGCCCGAAGCCAGTGCTTCGGCCTTCATGGCGCATACCATTTCTTCGCGCCAACCGTTGCCCTGCACTGTGTTCGAGATGCCGATCTTGTAGCCTTCGGCCTGTGCCATCCCGCCGAGCCCAATAGCCAAAGCCAGCGAAGCGGTTCCCAGCAGCATTTTTTTCATTGGTAGTCCTCCCGTTAAAGATGTTTTAGGTCAGTATGTTAGCGTCCTACTTTACGAAGGGGCGAAGGACGTCTCTCGCCAACAGGAAACCGCGTTTGATGGCATCATCCGATCCTTCAAAATTGCGGTCCTCGTGTTCAATAATCACCGGGCCATCGTAGCCCGCCCGGTAAAGCCCCGAGAAAACCTCGGGCCAGTTCACATCGCCAAGCCCCGGCATACGCGGCACTTGCCAGCCCATTCCTAGCGACAATATGCCGTTTTCATAAAGCCCGTCACGGTCAATCATCAGGTCTTTGGCGTGAACATGCACCATGCGGGGGCCAAATTCGCGGATGAAGCGCGATTGGTCGATCATCTGCCAGACAAGGTGGCTTGGATCGTAGTTCATGCCAACTGCATTGCCCCAGGAATCGAAAATACGTCGCCAGATTTTGGGGGCATAGGCTATGTTATGGCCACCCGGCCATTCGTCCTGCGAAAAGATCATCGGGCAGTTTTCGAAGGCCAGCGTGACGCCGTTGTCTTTGGCGTAGGCGATGATATCGTTGAAAATCGGCACTGCGTTTTGCCAGTTCTGATCGACCGTTAAGGCGCGGTTACCGCCGATAAAAGTGTTGACCACGCCGACCCCCATCAGGCCCGCCGCCTTGATCACCAACTTTAGGTGGCCGATGACATTGTCGCGGTGGCTTTGGTCGGCGTGCAGCGGGTTTGGGTAGTAACCGAGGCCCGAGATGGTCAAGCCTTTGGCGGCGAGCGTGGTGACGATATCGCGACCCTGCGTTCTGGTCAGTGTTTCAACCGCGATGTGTGCGGTGCCTGCGTAGCGGCGTTTTTCACCGCCAGCGGAGGGCCAACAGGCGATTTCCAGCGCCTCGAACCCCGCTTGGGCCGACCAGTCGGCGACATCGGCCAGCGATGTATCGGCGAAGGGTGCGGTGAGTAGTCCAAGTTTCATAGCGCCCTCCCCCTAAGGTGCAATTTCGGTCCAACGCCCGGTTTTGGCGCTTTGTAGCACGGCGTCACAGAACAGCATTTCATAATGGCCATCGTCAAAGCTGGCATAGGTTGCGTTGGCAGACCGCGCACCTTTGGCGACATCGGCGTAAACTTGGGCGAACAGCGCGCGGAAGTTGTCGGCAAAGCCTTCGACATGGCCGGCGGGTAGGTTCGCGACCGCGGCACCGGTGGCGTTCATCAGAGAGGCGTCGCGCTGCAAGATTTGGTTCGGGGCATCGCGGTGGCCGATCCACAGATGATCTGGCGTTTCGGAATGCCAGGCGGCAGAGGCTTCGGAGCCCGCGATATCCCAATGCAGCGCGTTCTTGCGGCCTTGGCTGACCTGGCTGGTGGACATCAGGCCGCGTGCGCCGTTGGCATAGCGCAGCATGATCATGGCGGCATCATCGGTGGTGATCTGGCGGGGCTCGGTGGCACCTTTGGCGGCGGAGAAAGTTTCGACGGCACCAAGCGGTTTCTGGCGTTCGAGGATGAAAGTCGACAGGTCGGCCAGAACCGCAGTGGCGCGTTGGCCGATGATGAAGCTGGTCAGATCGACCCAATGGGTGCCGATATCGCCGACAGACCGCAGGGCACCGCCTTCGTCAGCCTCCAGCCGCCAGTTCCAATCGGTGGGTTTGGCCAGCCAATCCTGATGGTAATGCCCGGTGATCAGCCGCACATCGCCCAGATTACCGGCAGCGACCATGCCGCGCGCGTGCTGGTTTAGCGGGTAGAAGCGGGTGTTGTAGCAGACGGCGGCGATTTTGCCGGTGCTGCGCGACAGGGCCAGCATTTCGGCGGATTGGGTCGAAGTCATCGCGAGGGGTTTTTCGCAGATCACGTGCCGCCCGGCAGTCAGGATTTGCTTGACTTGAGCGTAATGCGCGACGTTGGGCGAGGTGACGTGCACGACCTGCACTGCGGGATCGGCAAGCAGATCGTCGAGCGTGGCGTAAGCCCGCCTTACCCCCAAGGCGGCGGCGCGTTGCGAGCCGCGATCCGGGCTGGACCCAAGGACGCCCATGATGGTGACGCCAAGGCGGCGCAGCGCCTCGATATGCACAGTGCCGATGAAGCCGGTGCCGACGACCGCGGCGCCGATTTGGGCGAAGTCAGTCATGATGTGGGCCCTCCCCGAATTGCCCCCAAGATTGATCGTCACGCAATCGAGTAGCCTCCGTCAATGGGCAGGCACGCGCCTGTCATGAAAGCGGCGGCGGGAGAGGCGAGGAACAGAACGGGGCCGGCGATGTCTTCGGGTTGGCCCCAGCGGCCCATGGGGGTGCGCAGGTTGACGGCAGCGATATGGGCCGGGTCGGTGCGGCTTTTGGCGGATTGTTGCGTGACGATGAAACCGGGGGCGACGGCGTTGACCCGAATGCCATCAGCGGCCCAGGCGATGGCCAGCGATTTGGTCAGTTGCACGACGGCGGCCTTGCTGGCGCCGTAGGCAGGGTTTTTCGGGCTGCCGAACGTGGCGTACATCGAGGCGATGTTGATCAGCACGCCGCGCTGCGCCTTCAGTTGCGGATAAAACGCCTGCGCTGTGCGGAAAGTGCCATGCAGGTTGACGTTGACAACGTGCTCGAAAAACGCCGGAGCCATTTCTTCGCCGCGCGAGGTGATGGCGGCGCAGTTGACCAGAATATCGAGGCTGGGCGTGTGGGAAGACATGGCATGAACGGCGTCAAGATCGGTGACGTCCAGCTGTGTATAGGCGAAACGAGCGCGGTCTTCGGGGGCGGGTTCGGGTTCTGCCCCGGTGATCGCGACGATGGCACCGGCGGCTTGAAAGGCGCGGGCGATGGATGCGCCGATGCCTGCCCGGCTGGCACCCACAACCAGAACCTGCGCGTCAGAAAAATCGAAGCTGCTGGCGTGCATCATGATTCCTCCCCCAGTTAGTCTTTCGCTGGAGGTTGGATTTTTGCAACAGATTTTTCATTTTTTTGTTTTTGATTATTGCCATTCATTTTGGGATTTGGGGCGGTGCCAATCCGCCGACCCAGACTGACGATGACGGATTGGCACACCACCATGGCGGGAACTTGCGACCGGAAATGACCCAACCGCGCCTCGTTCACGTACAGGATGGGGTTGGCGATGCGGGCGACCGGGCTGAGTTCATTGTCGGTGATGGCCAGAACGCGGTGGCCAGCGCGGGCGGCCATCTGGGCGGCGTCTATAGTTTCGGGGGTGTAGTCATCGAAGGTGATCACCAACAGCACGTCGCGCGGGCCCATCGCGGCGATTTGCACGGCCCGCATGGCACCGATGTTATCAACCAGATGCGCGCGTTTTCCGATGTTGGCGAGGCCGTAAACCGCATAGGCCCCCAAGCCGAAAGCCCCGCGCGCTGCGGCGATATGCACCGCGTCGCAATTGGCAAGCACATCAACAAAGGCGTCTAACTGTTTGCGATTTAATGCGTCTTCAATGCGCAGCAGCGATTGCACAGCGGCCTGCACGAAGCTGCCGAAGACATGGTCGGGATGATCAAGATCGGCATTCGAAGTGGGGCCGGACATGCGGGCAGTGTAGGGTAGAAGCGGGCCGAGCAGGCGTTCGCGGAACACGGCTTGCAGGTCGGCAAAGCCAGCAAAGCCAAGTTCCTTGGCAAAGCGGGTGATGGTTGCGGGGGGCACCTGCGCCTGATCGGCCAAGCGCACGAGGGTGTTGATTGCCACTTCTTCGGGGTGGTTGAGGAAGTACCGCGCCACTTGCGACAGGCGTTTGCTTAACGTGCCCGCCCGCGCGACAAGATCGGCGCGCAGACCTTCATAATCCTTGGGGGGATTGGCCGCTGCCTTGGGCACTGTGTTGCGGTCGGCTTGCGTCACGCGGACTATCCTTATTCGGGCACTTACCTTATTCGGGCACTTAGCCAATGGCCCCTGTCACCTTCTGTTCGAAATCTATCACGGCTCCGCTCATCGGGATGGACGCGTCTCCCAGCAGGAAAACGGCGACTTGGGCGGTTTCTTCGGCGGTTACGAGGCGGCCTAAAGGCAAATGCGGCGCCGCTTCGGCCTGCCAGTTGGGGCCACGGCCCATGATTTGCGATTGCATGTGGTGTTCAACTTCGGTCGCGACCCAGCCTAGGTTGATGCCGTTAACGCGGATGTGGTCGGTCATATGGGCGTTGGCGGCATTGCGGGTAAGCGTGGCCATGGCGCCTTTGGTGGCGGCGTAAATCGCCAGTTCCGGGATCCCGCAATGGGCATTCATCGACAGGATGTTGACGATTGATCCCGCCGCATTCCGCGACAGCATGTCGGCAATCGCGGCTTGCATCAGGAAAAACCCGGCGCGGGCGTTGACGGCGAACAACTGGTCCCAGATCGCGGGCGTGGCGGTGGTGAACGAGCCACGGGTGGTTAGACCGGCGGAATTTACCAAAGCGTCAATGCGGCCAAAGCGATCTTTGGCGACAGCGGCGATTGTGGCGGGGGCTTCTATGTCGGTGAGGTCGGCCACGATGCAGGCCACATCCGTGCCGTTCAAAGACGCGGCGAGCCTAGCGAGGCCGGGCGCGTCACGGTCTGTCAGCACAAGGGAGGCGGCGCCTTCTGCTGCGGCCAGTTGGGCGATGGCGTAACCGATGCCGCTGGCGGCCCCGGTTATCACGACCACCTTGTCCGACAGGCCCATCTTCATGCGCCGATCCCCCTTAGCCGAGAGCCGCACTATTTGGCCCACGTCCGGCGACGCTAACCGAGGGCGCGGCGTCGCGAAACTGGAAAAGCGCCAGGGCCAGACAGCTTTGGCGACATCAGCCCATGACTTTGGTGCCCAAACCATGGCCTTCGGACGCGGCTTTGGCGGCGCGGGCATCGCGCAATTCACCGACTGAGCGCACATCAAGCCGGGCCGCACCTTGCCAATCGCGGGTTTTCACGCGGGGATTCTTCATCCGCTGTGCCGCCGCCGGAATGCTGCTTGCGTATTGCGGCAGCCATTTCGCTTGGGCGACCAGCATTTCATCGACCATCTGCCAAACCTCTTCGGGTGTACAGATCGCGCCGACCAGCGGGTCGTGCAGGACGGCCTGTTTCAGCAGATCAACATCGCCGGCCATCGCGGCCTTAACGCTCATCCGTTGGACGTTGACGGACGCCGAACAGGTAGCAGCACAGGCATCGGGCAAGGTGATGCCTTCGACCATGTTGATGCCGAAGCGATCAACGAAGCCGGGGCTTTCGATGATGCAATCGGGGGCGAGGTTCTTGATGACGCCGCCGTTCTTGACGTTGAAATGGCCGCGGTAAACCCGGCCCGTTTCCAACGCCTCGAGGATATGCGAGGCGTGTTCATCGGTGCGTTCGTAGCCAGACATTGGCGCGCCAGCTTCGTCCAGAAACTTGGGAAAATCCTGTTCAAACCAGTTCCGGTTTTCGGTGGAATAGCGCAGATAGCCGCCAGTTTCGCCATGAATCCAATCATCCATGCTGATCCAATCCATGATCTGATCGGGGCGTTTGCGATACCACGGCAGATATTCCGACAGGTGGCCGTTGCTTTCGGTGGAATAAAAGCCAAAGCGTTTCAGCACGTCGATGCGAACTTTTTCTTGCTGGGAAAATGTCGGATGGCGTTCAAACGCCGCTGTCAATTCATCCTTGCCGATCTGGCGGCCGTTATGGCGGATATCGAGGTACCATGTCTGGTGATTGATGCCGGAACAGATGATGTCAACTTCGGCCATCGGGACGCCCAGCGCGCGGGCGATCTGGCGATGGCCGTTCTGCACGCCGTGGCACAGGCCAACAGTGTTGACGCCGCCATGATCTATCGCGGCCCATGTCATCATCGCCATCGGGTTGGCATAGTTCAGCAGCAGCACGTTCGGCGCGCACACCTCGCGGATGTCGCGGCAAAACTCCATCATCGCGGCGATGCCACGTTGGCCGTACAGGATGCCGCCGGCGCAGATGGTGTCGCCAACGCATTGATCGACGCCGTACTTCAGCGGGATGCGGATATCGTCGGCAAACGCCTCAAGGCCCCCGATGCGCACCACGTTCATCACATAGCGCGCACCCTCCAAGGCGCGGCGGCGGTCGGTGGTGGCGGTGACAGTGGTTTTCAGGCCGTTGACGGACACGATGCGGCGGATGATCTGGGTGATCATATCAAGATTATGCGCGTTGATATCGGTCAGCGCGATTTCGATATCTTCGAATTCCGGCACTTTCAGCAGGTCGGAGCACAGCTTTTTGGTGAAGCCGACGCTGCCTGCGCCGATGATGGTGACTTTGAACGCAGTCATTGGACGGGCTCCGTGTGCAGGGAATTGAGGAATGCGCGGTGGCCGAGGGCGCGATTGGCGGCTTGGCGATATTCGGAGATCAGTTGATGCGCGGCGGTGCGGGCGAGGCTGCGCAGTTTGGGGTTTTGAGCGAGGGTTGCTTTGGCGGAAGCGGGGGTTAGCAGGCCCAACCCATCCAGCACCGGAACATGCAGGTGATGGCCGGTGTGCGGCAGGCCCATCGGGAACGGGGCGAAATCATCGGGGCCGGGCACTTTGGCGGCCCACCCAGCCAAGCGTTCGGTCAGGTCATCAGGGGTTTGGGCGGCGACGTCTTGCCAAAACGACGTATCGCGGCGTTCGGAGACGTAGTGCAGTCGAATGAAATCGCGGAAATCATCAACCTGACGCGCACATGCGGCGTTGAAGGCGGCGCGGGCGCGGTCAGTGGGATCGGGCAGCAGGCTGGACAGCAGCATCAGTTGCACAATGGTGCCGTGGATCGACGTGGCCTCTAGCGGTTCTAGGAAGCTGGACGATAGGCCGAGGGCGATGCAGTTCTTGACCCACTGTCGATCCAGGCGGCCTGCGTCGATGCGGATGTCGTTGCGCGGCTCGATCTTGTGGCCGAGGGCGGTTTCGATTTCAGCCTGCGCCTGATCGGGGGTCAGATGTGCATCGGAATAGACATAACCACAGCCGTAGCGGCCTTGAGTGGGGATTTTCCATAGCCAGCCGGAGCCTTGTGCCCATGCGAGGGTGCAGGGGTCAATCTCTGCCCCGTCGGGGATATCGAGCCAGAACGGCATGGCGCGGTTTACTGGCAGCACGGCACCGTAGCGGACCCATGTCGTGCCCATTTCGCCAATCAGGCGGCGGCGGAAACCGGTGCAGTCGATGAAGAGGTCGGCTTCGATCGTTTGGCCGCCTTCAAGGGTTAGCGAGGTGATTGCCCCGGATTCGGGGTGCAGATTTACAGCGGCAACCTGATCGTCGATAATGTCGATGGCCCGCGCCTTGGAGCGCAGCCATTTGCCCGCCAGCGCCTGATCGAAATGATAGGCGTGGTGGTAAGGGCCGACGGCAACCTGCTTGCCGCCTACCTGCGCAAACGGGCTGCGGGATTTGGTCATCAGGTGCTGGAACAGGTGCGTCTGGCCGACGCTTGTGCCCTGACTGACGGCATACAGATCAAGCGCGTTCAAGGGGCCGAGGCCAGCGATCTGGTGCGGATCATCAATCGGGCCGTCATAGCTGTGACCCTTGCGGCGCCAATCTTTGTGGCGGATACCGAATTTGATGGTGGCACCGGTGGCGGCAAGAAATTCCATCTCATCCAGGCCGAAGTGTTTGAGCATCTGGCGGAAGACGGCAGTCGTGCCCTCCCCCACGCCAATGGTGCCGATCTTGGAGCTTTCGATCACCGTGACTGCACAGGCATGGCCGCCGCGCCGGGCAGCGTCGCCCAGCATCATCGCGGCCAACCATCCTGCCGTGCCGCCGCCAACAACGGTGATCCGGGCAGGCCACATGGTGTTAGCCTGCCTTGCGCGCAGGAACCCGCGCCCATGCGGGCAACCAGTCGCCATGAGCCGCCAACAGATCGTGTGTCAGCGACCATATCTGATCAAGGTCCAGTTCCGCCCCGGTGTGCGGATCAAGCATGGCGGCGTGATAGATGTGTTCGGGGTTTTCATTCAGCAGGGCCGCCACAGTCAGGTCCTGCACGTTGATGTTGGTGCGCATCAGGGCGATCAGTTGCGGCGGGATATCGCGGACCACAGTTGGTTGCAGGCCCATCTGATCGACCAGTGTTGGCACTTCGACAGCACAGCCATCGGGCAATTGCGGGATGAAGCCGTGGTTGGCGATGTTGCCATAGATGACGGAGGGCTCGCCGGTGACCACTGAATTCACGATCTGGCTGGCATATTCGTGGCTTTCTTTCAGCTCGATGGTGTTCGCGGTCTTCAGCGTTTCAGCCTCTTTCGTCCAGCGGGCAATCTGTTCGACGCAGCGTTTGGGGTATTCATCCAGCGGGATGCCAAATTTCTCGATCAGATCAGGCCGATCGCGTTTGATGAACCACGGCGTGTATTCGGCGAAATGTTCGGATGACTCGGTAACGAAATAGCCCAGCCGCGTCAGCATTTCATAGCGCACCTTGTTGGGGCAGCGCGGGTTCCAAGACGATGGTTTTGGGAACCGCCCTTCGCGGTAGCCCTGTTTCAGCGCCGGATAGAGGTCTTTGAACGACCCATCTGGCTGGCGATGCTCGAAGTTCAGATAGAACGCCATATGGTTGATTCCACCCGCGCGATAACGGATTTCAGCAACCGGGATGTCCAGATCGCGGGCCAACTCCTCGGCAGTGCCTTGCACCGAATGGCACAGGCCAACCTGCCGAATGGTCGGATATTTGGCGGCAATCGCCCAGGTGTTGATGGCCATCGGGTTGACGTATTGCAGCATCATTGCCTTGGGGGCGACGGCGAGCATGTCTTCGCAGATGCTCCACAACACCGGCACAGTGCGCAGGCCGCGCATGATGCCACCGATGCCGAGTGTATCGGCGATGGTCTGGCGCAGGCCATAGGCCTTTGGCACCTCAAAATCAGTCACTGTGCAGGGTTCATAGCCGCCAACCTGAAAGCAGCAGACAACAAAATCTGTGCCCTCCAGGGCCCGCCGCTGATTGGTGTAGGTTTTGACTTGGGCTTTGCCGCCAAGGGTTTGTGCCAGCTTGCCGACAATCACTTCGGATTCTGCCAGCCGCTGCGGGTTGATATCCATCAAGCGCACTTCGGCGTTGGCGAGGGCGGGGCGCTGCAAGATATCGCCCGCGATGTTTTTGGTGAAAACGGCTGATCCTGCGCCGATGAAGGTGATGATGGGGGCGGACATGGCTTCCTCAGGTTGCTATTTCAAAGGCCGCGCGCACCAAGCGGCGGGTGTAGTCTGTTTGCGGGCGTTCCAGCACATCGGCGACTGGGCCCTGTTCGACGATGCCGCCGTTCTGCATGACGATGACGCGGTGACACAGCGCGCGCACCACCTTCAGATCATGGCTGATGAACAGATAGCTTAGGCCCTTTTCGACCTGCAGTTTTCGCAGCAGATCAATGATTTGCGCCTGCACTGACAGATCAAGCGCCGAGGTGGGTTCATCCAGCAAGATGAATTCCGGCTCCAGTGCCACGGCGCGGGCGATGGCGAGGCGCTGGCGCTGGCCGCCGGAAAACTCATGCGGGAAACGCGACAGAATGGTATCGGGCATGCCAGCATCACGCAGGGCCTGCTTGACGCGCGCCAGCCTGTCGGCACGGTTGCCGCCAATGCCGTTGACGATTAGACCTTCTTCGATGATCTGGCGCACGGACATGCGGGGGTTCAGGCTGGAAAACGGGTCTTGAAACACGATCTGCATCCGGCTGCGCAGTGGCTTCATTTCTTTTCGGCTAAGGGTTTCAATGCGTTGGCCAAGGAAGTTAACCTCGCCACTGTCCATCCGGGTCAACTGCATAAGCGCTTGCCCGAAGGTGGTCTTACCGGACCCCGACTCGCCGACCAGCCCCAGCGTTTCACCGCGTTTCAGATCGAGGCTTAGGTTATCAACCGCCTTCAGATCACTATAGCTGCCGCGAAACGCCCCGCCCTTGCGCAGAGTGTAGGTGACCTTGACGTTGCGACCTGCCAGGACGGTTTCGGGCGCGCCAGTTAGCGCGTTCGCTTCGCCCTTCGGTTCGGACCCCAGCAGGCGTTGGGTATAGGGATGCTGCGGATTGCTGAAGATTGCCTCGGTCGGGCCTTCTTCGCGCACTTCGCCGTGCTGCATGACATAGACATGATCGGCGAATTGGCGCACCACCGTAAGATCATGGGTGATCAGGATCACCGCCATGCCGGTCTTTTCCTTCAGCGCTTTAATCAGATTCAAAATCTCGGCCTGCACGGTGACGTCCAGCGCGGTTGTCGGCTCATCTGCGATCAGCACATCGGGGTTGTTTGCCAGCGCCATCGCGATCATGACGCGTTGGCGCTGGCCGCCCGACAACTGATGCGGATACTGCTGCAGACGCGCTTCGGGATCGGGGATCTGCACTTCTTTCAGCAGAGCCAGAGCCTTTGCCATCGCGGTTTTGCGCGGGATCTTCTGGTGGACGTGCAAAATCTCGCAAATCTGGCTACCGATCGTGTAGACCGGGTTCAGCGAGCTCATCGGTTCCTGAAAGATCATGGTCAGGCGATTGCCGCGCAGGCCACGCATTTCGGTATCGGACAGGCGGGCCATATTCTTGCCGCCATACAGAATTTCGGTTTGTGGCGTTACCTTGCCGCGTTTCGACAGCAGCCGCATGATGGCGCGCGCCGTGACCGATTTGCCGGACCCGGATTCGCCCACCAAGGCAATGGTCTGGCCTTTGTGCAGGGTAAAGCTGACATCGCGGACAGCCTCGATCCAGCCGCCATCTACTTTAAAGGTGACGCCTATATTGCGGGCTTGAATGGCAATTTGTTGGTTCATCATGCCCTCAATACGGATCAATGGCGTCGCGCAGGCCATCGCCCAGCGCGTTGAAGGCAAACACCGCAAGCAGCACGAAGCCGACCGGGCTTAAGATCCATGGATACGAGCCGATCACCGAAAATGTGCCGGCATCTTGCAGCATCAAGCCCCATGAGATGAGCGGCGGTTTAACCGCGAACCCAAGGTAACCAAGGAAGCTTTCCAGCAAGATGATGGTCGGGATGCCAAGCGTGACGGCGACGATGACATGGCTCATCACGTTGGGCAGGATGTGGCGGGTGATGATGCGGCTATCGGATGCGCCCACGGCCATGGCGGCGCGTACATAGTCGATGCGCGCCATCGACATGGTTTTGCCGCGCACCTCGCGGGACAATTGCGCCCAGCCGAGGCCTGCGATCACCAGAATGACGAACGACAGAAAGATGTAGGACGGTGCGGTAACCGGGATTAGCGTCGTCAGCGCCAGGTACAAAGGCAGTTGCGGGAAGGCGAGGATAATCTCGACAAAGCGTTGAAACCACAGGTCGAACTTGCCACCAAGATAGCCCGACGTGATGCCCGCAAGCGTGCCGATAATGGTGATCAGCGAGATCGAGACAAGCGCAATCATCAGCGAAATGCGCGCACCGACGATGCCGCGTGACAGGATATCGCGGCCAAGCTTGTCTGTACCCAAAATGTGCAGCGGGCTGCCGTCGGATACGCCGATGAAATGGCGGTTCATCGGGATGATGCCCCAGAACTTGTACGGCCAACCCTTGACGAACAGAGCCAGCGGGCGGGGATTGTCGTAATCGGGGCCCATCACCGGCTGGAAGGTGACCGGGTCCAGATCGGCCCCTTCGACCACCGGATAGGCCACTGGCCACAGGCTGTAGCCATCGGCGCGCTTGAACGAAATGACATCGGGCGACACGAAGGATGACGTGCTGGCGTTCGGGTCCATCGGGGCGAAGAAATCGGCAAAAAGGGCGGTGATCAGCAGCATGGACACCAAGATCAGCCCCAACATGCCGGGGACCGATCTGCGAAACCGCCGCCAGACAAGGGCGGGGTAGCTTTGGCTTTCCGTCGATACGGTGGAGGTGCGGGCGTCTGCCGCCTCGCCAGTATGCGTGGTCATGCGTCACCCCCTACCCGGATACGCGGATCAAGCGCCACCAGCAGCAAATCGGCGATTATATTGCCAATGATCAGCGTCGCCCCCAGCACCAGCAGCAGCGTCGCGGTGACGTAGACATCGCCAATGCCCATCGATTGCACAATAGCAGGGCCGATGGTTGCCAGGCCAAAGACAATCGCCACCTCGATCTCTCCCGTCAGCATGTAGGGCAGCACGACGCCCTGATACGCGACCAGTGGATGCAGCGCGTTCGGCACCGCATGGCGCATGATCACAGCACCTTCGGAAAGCCCCTTGGCGCGGGCCGTTTCGATGTACTGAGCATTCAGCGTATCCAGCAAGTTGGCGCGCATGACACGCATGTTGTAAGCGAGCCCACCAAAGGTCGCGACAAAGATCACTGGCCAGATATGCTGGATCAGGTTCCAGAGCTTGGACCAGTTGAAATCGAACCAGCCAAGCCAATATGCTTGCCCGCCGAATTTCGATGAATAGAAGCTGCCGATTTCCTGCACGTTCAGCTTGAAGGCAAGAATATACAGGATGATCAGCGCCAGCAGAAACCGCGGGATCGTCATTCCAAGAAATGACACGAAAGACAAAGCGGTATCGACCCAGGTATATTGCCGGGTTGCGGCAAGGATGCCGAAACCAATGCCGATCAACGACGCCAATAAATGACAGGTCAGCGCAATGGCAATCGTGGCAGGAAGGCGCTGCATCACGACTTCGGCTACCGGCTTGTTGTAAGCATAGGACTGACCGAAATCGCCGCGGCTGACGATGCCCCAGATCCAGCGGCCATACTGCACGATCATCGGATCATTCAGTCCATGAGTTTCGCGATACGCGTCGGCGGCGCGGCTGGCAGCTTCGGATGTTGCATTGCCCTGGGTGATCATGTTCGACCGGATGAAATCGCCATAATCGCCCGGTGGCGCTTGGATGATGGCAAACGTGATGATGCTCATGACGAGCAAGACAGGCAGGGCCTGAAGAATGCGTGTGACCAGAAATCGCGTCATCGCGGTATTGCCTCATTGGTAAAGCAGGATAGGGCATTGCCTATGCGGTCTGGGTAGAATGAACCTGCGGGCGGGCTGTTGTCTGCCGCCCGCAGGTCGTTTCACGGCCTCAGTTCGCGGCCATCGGCCCTGCAGAGCCTGGTGCACCCGGCAAGGTGCCTGGATGCAGTTCCACGCCAATCTGCTTGTCAGCTGGCACGAACACCCTCTCGCGGATGATGTTGTCTTCGGCCCAGTTATACATGAAGATCGGTGCACCCACCGGGATGTTCGCAAACCGCTTGTTGATAATCAACGCGCCGGGATAGGATGTCAGGCCCACCGCCGTCACGTTTTCAGTGTAGGTCTTTTGCCACGTCTTCATCGCCTCGATCCGCGCAGCTGGATCGCGCGTGCCGGTGAAGGCGTTGATCGCATCGACCAGTGCTTGTTCGTAAGGCTGAAGATCAAGCTCGCCCGCCGCATTGGCACGGTGCCAGCTTGTGGTGATCGGACCGACCGGTGCAAGGCGTTCTGTTCCCTGCACGACGGAAACAAACTCCTGATCGTTGCGGCGCAGCAACCAGTCGAAGTTCCCCGACTCGCGGGCGTTGTCATAGTCCTTGCCCGTCAGGCTGTTGATCGTGATCTTGACCCCTACGTCCGCCATCATAGCGACCACGCCTTCGGCGAGGTTCTTGTCGGTGGCATAGTCGGCGTTGGCCAGCAACGTGACGTTCAGGTCTTCCCCCCCGGCCACATTGACAAAGCCGTTGCTGTCAGTGTCGGTCAGTCCAGCCGCTGCAAGCGCCTCTTTCGCGCTGTCGGTGGAGAACGGATAGAACACAGTAGACGCAGCATCGTAGAACGACGTCGAGGTCATCAGCCCGCCTGGATAGGGCGCGGTGAATGGGCCCTTGACCAAGCTGTCGCCAAGGCGTTGCCGATCCATGGCATAGCTGACGGCCTTGCGGAAATCGAGGCTCCGGTTCAGGTCGCGGACCGCCTGAGCGCGGGCATCGGGTTCGCCCCAGCCGTTGGCCGACTGGTTCATGAACATCTGATAGCCCAGCCCCCTCGGCCCGAAAGCAAGCCGCGCCGGACTTGCCGGATCTGCGGCTTTCTTCAGGCTTTCGACATAGTTCTCAGGCTGTTCGAGGTTCGAGAAGTCGCCCGTCCCCGCAACGGCCTGCACGTCCCGATCACCCCAAGTGGACAGCCGGAAATGCATTTCGTCCAGATAGGGCAGTTGTTGACCGGTGTCGTCTACCTTCCAGTAGTAGGGATTACGGCGTTTGACGACGATGTCATCGGGACGATGTTCTACCACCACCCAGGCACCCATTGTCGGGAAGTTCATGAAATCCGACGGAAATGCTTGCTGGAACGCTTCATAGCTTTCGCCGCCATATTTCGGATGTTTTGGTTTCAGGACATGGCTCGGGCCCGGGCAGAAGTTGCCGTAGGCCATCGCATAAAGGACCTGCTCGGGGAACGCCGTCTCGAATGTGAGCGTAAAGGTCGTTGCATCGACAGTGGCATATTTTGCGTTGTTATAGGTTGCCTCGGATGCGCCCATCAGCGGGGTCACTTCCGGGTCCATAATCACGTCGTTCCAGTAGAATTCGGTGTCTTCGGTATCAAACGCATCGCCGTCTGACCACTTTGCCCCTTCGATCAGTTTGACTGTCAGAACCTTGCCGTCTTCAGACCATTCCCATGACCGCGCAAGGTTAGGCAGAGGTTGCAGGTCGGTAGAGTTTACCTGAAACAGCGGGCCCGTGCGCGTCAGGCATTCCACCAGACCAATATCGATGCCGCCCCAGCCATAGCTTTGCCCGGCCCAGAAATTCCACCCCTCGGGGCGGCCGCCGATGACATGGCGCATCACGTCGCCGTAAACGCCGATGCCGTCGGGCATGTTGCCCGCTTTGTAGACCAGCGGCTCTTTTGGCAGGCGCTCGGCCACCGGGGGCAGTTTGCCCGCATCGACAAAGGCCGTGACCCATGCCGGTTCGGAATATGCTGGCAGCGCCTTGTATTCAAAGATGTCCGCGCGGTTCACGTATATAGGCTCGCCTTGGGCATCAAATTTGGGCGCATCCGGCGGTGTGGTGGGGGCCATCATTTCGGCCCGCACTGCAACCGCAGACACACCCAGCAACAGCGCCGCCAAAGCAGCGCGCCGGATATGCAATGTCATCATTCCTCCCTTGGCCGTCATGCGGCCGAGCTGGTCGTGGTTCCTCTCCCAAGCCCTCGTTGCGCTAAGCGGTGCAAGTCAGGGCCCGCGACAAGATTGCGAAATGCCGGGCTTTACAACAATGCTGTTTTGTCAGATTGTTTTCTGGGTTTCTAAGATTTGGGGTTCAACTCGATGAAGGATGGTGCCGATCAGACCCGCCTTGGGTCCGCGCCAAGTCATGAGCGGCGCTTCTACGCCAGCAATCGCGCCTTCGGACGGTTTGGAATGCGGATATTTGAGCCGCAGGTGATGCCGCAACCGCATTGGCACGGCCATATCGAAGCCAACTTCGCCATCGACATGACAATGATCTATGACATGGATGGCCAAATAGTGGATGTGCCGCCGAACCGTCTGGTGCTGTTCTGGGCTGGTATTCCACATTGCCTGACAAGTGTGCAGCCTCTGTCCCCCGGCATCCAAAAGCTGTGCAACATCTACTTGCCGCTGGATGCGTTCCTGATGATGCACCACATCACTTCGCTGCAAGTCACGCTGCTGGGCGGTGGTCTGATTGCCTTGCCCGAGGCGCTGTGTTCGGCGGCGCAGGTGCATCGGTGGTATGCCGATTATCGGTCTGGTGATTTTGAACGGACCGAAGTGGTAAAGATGGAACTGAACGCGCTGTTTCGCCGCTGCTTGTTGGAGCCACAGGAATATCTGCGCCAGCCACGGCATGTCGGCATGGTCAACCGAGAGCTGTCGTCGGCCCATATCCGCCATGTTATCGCGATGGTGCGCCACGCGCTGGAAAATCTTGAACGCCCGTTGACCAATGCCCAAATTACCGCAGTGACCGGTCTTCATGAAAATTATGCGCTGTCGCTGTTCACCCGCATCATGCACCTGCCGCTGAAGCAATTCGTCATCCGAATGCGGCTGATGCGGGCGCGGGCGTTGCTGGTGGAAAGCTCAATGGCGATTGCTGATGTGGTCGAGACGTCGGGTTTTGCATCGATCAGCCAGTTTTATGCGCATTTCAAAGCGGCCTACGGGGTGTCGCCCGCGTCGTTACGCAAGCATTATCTGCGGTCAGAGGCCGGTTGACCAACGGCGTTTCACCCTTTTGCCAGCAAATACGCGCGGGCAGCGGTATCAAAGCCCCGCACTTTGAAGCCACCTGAAAATGCGCTTTGCATCAGGTCGCGCACACGCAGGCGTTCGGCCATGGCAGTCTGCGGATCGGTTAGCAGCATGTCGCCAAAGTCAGGCGGAATTTCGATCCGACGGGCGGTCGCGGCCAATTCGGCAGGCAGGTCGGCGTGACCACCAGCGCAGGCGGCAACGTGGGGGTCGTCCAGATACCAATCGGCCAGCAGGCGGTCTGACGGCGCCCCCTTGTTAATGCCGACCATCGGGCCGTAATAATCGGGGTAATAGGTTTGCGCCTGCGCGCCCAGCCGGTGAATATTCAGCGCCGCATTGGCGATGCGTAGCGGATCGTAGGTCCAACGAACATGGGTGATACCCTGCGCCAGGCACCAATCACGCTGATACCATTTCAGACGCAGCCCAAGCCGAAGCCCGCGCGCTTCGGCCACCACGGCAAGGCGGTGCGAGTGCTGGATATGCGGAGTGCGGGTGGCGAAACCGAAGACATAGCCCAGCAACTCATCGCCGCGAAACGCACCTGCTGCCAAGCCGCCCTCGGCCTGAATGACCATCATCAGATCGGCAGGATCGGCGGGGTCATCCTGCCCCCAAACAGCGCGCTGCAATGCCTCGGCCTTGAAGAAATCTTCCATCCCCGACAGATCGCGGAAGACAATCTGGGTCATTCGCCGAAGCTTTCGGTCGATAGCGTCATGGCGGCCAGAAAATCAAGATCAAGATGCACGCCAATACCGGGTCCGGGTGGCACTGGCATCCGGCCATCCGTAGCTTCCAGCTTTTCCACGATGATATCACGCGCGAAATAGCGGCTCGCGGAGGACACATCACCGGGTTTGGTGAAATTCGGCAGCGTCGAGAGGTGAATGTTATGCGCCCGCCCAATACCGGATTCCAGCATACCGCCGCACCAGACCGGCACGTTGAAGGCCGCACACAGATCATGGATGCGCTTGCTTTCCAGATAGCCACCCGACCGGCCAACCTTGATGTTCATCACCCTGCTGGCATCGGTTTGCAGTGCCTTGCGCGCCTCGGCGACACTTTTGATGCTTTCATCAAGGCAGATTGGCGTAGTGATGCGGGCCTGCAACGTGGCATGGTCGTGAATGTCATTCCACGCCAAGGGCTGCTCGATATAGTCCAGCGACAGCCCGTCGAGGCGTTTCAAAAGTGCCGTATCCACAAGTGTGTAACAGGAATTGGCATCAACGCTTAGATGAACGTCGGGAAACGCCGCGCGCACCGCGCTGACCATTTCGACGTCATGCCCCGGCATGATCTTCAGCTTGATGCGCTTGTAGCCCAGATCAACATGGGCGCGGACCCGGTCGATGGTGACATCAATCGGACCAATGCCCAGTGATACGCCAACATCCACCGCTTCGCCCAACCCACCCAGTACGGTCTTCAGCGGCAAGTTCAACGATTTCGCCCACAAATCCCAAAACGCCATCTCGACGGTGGCCTTGGTCATGGTATGGCCGCGCCACGGCAGCAGAACCTGTTCCAGTGCCTGCGGATTTTCGAAACTTTTGCCGACAATCTGCGGCAAAATCACCCCACGCATCAGATGCATAGCGCCGGCGGTGGTTTCATCCAGATAATCCGGCAGCGGGTCCATCACCCCTTCGGCGATGCCAGTCAAATCACCGGATCGCAGGATCAGCAGTGGGAAAACCTTGTCGTACATAGTGCCGGTCGAAATCACGAAGGGTGACAAAAGCGGCAGGCGCACAAGGCGCAACTCTGCGCTGTCGATAGGCAGGGGGTGTCTCATCAGGGCATACTCCGCTGGGATAACCTAGCGTAGGCTTCATCTAGTTTTCTTGCAAGGTTGACCGTTGACAAGTTTTCTGCCAGCCTAGCCCTTAACAATCGAGGTCTGGCATGGGGCAAGTCGCAGGGCAAGATCACGCGGACGCAGCGCCTTCCGACCTTCAACAAAGGCTGACCGGCAGCTTGCAGACCGCGACCAAGACTGAAGCCGCGATTGCCAGTTACCTGCTGAACAACCTGCGCAGCCTGCCGTTCGAAACGGCCGCGACGGTGGCACAAAAAATCGGCGTGTCGGAAGCGTCGATCGGGCGCTATTGCCGCGCCATCGGCTATCAGCGCTTCAAAGACCTGAAGTCACGCCTACAGGCCGATCTGGGCGACAAAGCCTGGTTGATCGGCGACCGGCTGCGCGATTTCCATGACCGATCGCGCCGCAGCAATACCGAAGCAGCACGCGCGTTGGAGCTGGAAATTGCAGCAATCGTCGCCGTGCATGAACTTGCCGCTGGTCCTGACTTTGCGCGCTGCGTGGCGCGGCTGGCACACTGCCCAAACGTCTATGTCGCAGGCTTTCAGACCGAACGCAGCCTTGCCCTGCAACTGGCGCATGGGCTGCAATACCTGCGTGCCGGGGTGCATCTGGCGGATATTTCCGGCGGCAACTTCGCCGATATCTTGCTGTCAGATCCCGGCCAAACCAGCCTCGTTCTGATCGACGCACGGCGCTACTCGCGGCTGACGCTGGAATTGGCGGCCAAGGCGAAAGAGGCTGGTATCGCCGTAACCCTGATTACCGACCCCTATTGCGACTGGGGTCGCGCCGTGGCGGCCGAGATGTTCGCGGTGCCAACGGACCTTAACCATTTCTGGGATGCCACCTCGCCGATGGCCAGCCTGATTGGCCAGATCGTCAACGGCGTTTTCAATGAACTAGGCGCCGAGGTGGAAACCCGCATGGCGCAAGTTTCCTCGCTCTACGGCGCCTTCATCGGCCACACTGGCGACGTTCGTGCAAAACGAACGACTGCTGCCGGACCAACCAAAAACAGATAGTCAACCATTACAACCGGGGCGACCACTAAGTTTGGCCTGAAAAGGGCTTCTTGACGCGCTTCAGGCCGCCGCCTTTTCTCCCTCGCCGAAAGCGAAAGAGGTTATGCCGATCGAGCCCCAGGAGAAGCTGCGATGCAGCGCGTGGCCCCGTCCACCGCCCGCTCCGAGCGCGACGTAAAGCGGCATCAGGTGTTCGGGCGTGGGATGCGCCTACCGCGAGCCCTGCGGCTCGGCGGGAAAGCGCAGCAGGCATTCGGTATCACCGTCTTCGACGCCCGAGATGATCCAGTCATTGAACCGCCCCGGGTTTACCGGAGGGTGGTTTGTTCAACGACTAAGCGACCATATCGAGTGAGTTCAAGTTTGCATAGAACGTCTCCTCTGCTTCTGCGGGTGGGATGTAGCCGATTGGGCCAAGAAGGCGGCGGTTGTTGTACCAATCGATCCATTTCAGGGTTTCCCATTCGACCTCGCGCATAGATTTCCAGGGGCCGATCTGGTTGATGACCTCTGTCTTGAACAGGCCAATTACGCATTCAGCCAGAGCATTGTCAAAGGCATCGCCGACTGTCCCGACTGAGAGATCGATCTCGGCCTCGGCCAAACGCTCGGTGTATTTGATCGACAGGTATTGCGATCCGCGATCAGAATGGTGAACTAGGCTCTTGTTATCAGGTGCCTTTCGTTGCCAAATCGCTTGCTCCAATACGTCCAGCACAAACTGCGTCTTCATCGAAGTTGACGCACGCCAGCCAACGATCCGACGCGCGAAGACGTCGATCACGAACGCTACATAGACCGTCCCGGACCATGTGGGCAGGTAGGTAAAGTCTGAAACCCATAGCTTGTTCGGTCGATCCGCCTTGAACAGCCGATTCACCTTGTCGTCCGGACAAGGCTGCGCGGTGTCCGGCTGGGTCGTGATGACCTTTTTGCCCCGAACCACACCTCTGATCCCCAAGCCGCGCATCAAACGTTCAACGGTGCAGCGGGCGGCGTCTTCACCCTGCCGCCGCAAGACATGCCAGATCTTCCGCGCGCCGTAGAGCTTGCGACTGACATCTCAAGCCGCGTCAATCTTGACGCTCAGCGCCGCATCCGATCTGGCCCGGGCCGACGCCCGATCAGGATCACGCACGATGGCGCGCCGGTCATAATACGTCGACGGGGCGAACTGCAGTGTCCGACAGATCGGCTCGACCCCATACATCTCGCGATGTTCATCAATGAAAGCAGTCATTTGCGGAACGGGCGGTCGAGCTCCGCCTGAGCAAAATACGCTGATGCCTTCCTTAGAATCTCATTGGCCTGACGCAGTTCCCGATTCTCGCGTTCAAGTTCTTTGATGCGCGCCTTCTCGGCCGTCGTTTGGCCCGGCCGTTCGCCGCCGTCACGCTGGACCTGGCGCATCCAAACGCGAAGGCTGTCCGGCGAACAACCCAATTTGCCTGCGATCGCCGTCAGCGCCGCAGCCTCAGTTTGATAATCATCGCGGTGCTCCATCGCCAGCCGCACCGCGCGCTCGCGGAACTCAGGCGAATACGGCTTCGCGGTCTTCTTCTTTTGTGTCTGTTCCATAACGGGCAATTCTCCGAGAGTTTTGCCCTCCGGTAAACCCGGGGCTGTTCAATTCACCAACATCTCGGATCTCCTTTCGGTGGGGTTGGCCGCGCCGGGGAACCGGCGCGGCGACTGTCGGGGCTCAGGCGCGCTTTGACGGGGACAGCGCGTAGGGGCCGTCGCCAAGGGCGGCGAGGGCGGCCTGCACGATGGCCCACATCAGCGGGAATTCCCAGCCGCCATTCGGGTTCGACCAGTTGAAGCCGGAGCTGCCATGGCCGAACCAGGCTGCGCCCAGCAGCACCGGCACCAGCGCCAGCGAGACCATCCGGGCCTTGAAGCCCAAGATCAGGGCAAGGCCGCCCGCGATCTCGACCAGCATGGTCAGATGCCGTCACAGCTTTCGGACGGCCGGCAGCAGCGGGTGGCGCTTGCCCGCGCCTTGATCACCAATCTGCAGGTGCTGTTGCTGGATGAACCACTCTCGGCGCTGGACGAATTCCTGCGCCTGAGGATGCGGGTGGAGCTGAAGTGCGTGCAAAATGACCTTGGCATCACCTTCATCCACGCACCCATACCCAGCCCGAGGCCATCTCTTTGGCCGACAAGGTGATCGAGATGGACCATGGCATCATCGAGCAGGCCGCCCACCCGCGTGAGAATTACGACCGCCCCACTCGCCCTAGGTAGCCCGCTTCGTGGGCGGGCAGGATGTGGTCGCTGCCGGAGTTCCGACAGCGGGGACGAGGTTCAGGCTGAAGGTGCCGAGGGTGACCGATGGCATCATCACCCACGAATCCGAACGCCACACCAACGTGCTACGGGGTATCTTTTGGCGGCAGACCGGGCGCTGTCTGAAAATGCGACATTTACAACATCGATGGTGGCGAGGTCCGCAAAATGCCTTCCAAATTTCACGGGCTGGCAGTGAAGAAGAATGACGTCATGGCCGATTACTCGCCCTGCGGCGGCGGGTATGGCAGCCCGTCGGAGCGTGACCCCGCCAAGGTGCTGGATGATGTGGTGGACGGGTTCTGATCGGCACAAGACGCTGCAGAGGTCTATGGCGTCGTGTTGGATCTTGACGCCGAAACGGTGGACCTCATCGCCACCGAAAAGCGTCGCGCTGGCCTGGAAACCCGTTAAGCTGCGAGGGCGGACCTGTAGTATCCACGTCTGCCCCTTGTCCCTCAAGGTGCCGCACAGTTCCCGTCGCAAGCGAATGTTGCGCCGGGAAGGTATGTTTTTCTTATACAGCCGGGCTTTACTCTGCTTGCTGTCAGCTGCGCCCGAGATCCCTTTCGGATCGACATTGCGCAATCCGGCTAGACGCTGCGACCGGGCACCGTTCTGGTGCTGGCAATCTACAGCGACGGCGCGCTGACCAACCATTTTGTCATTGAGATCTGGCGCTTGCGCGATCCGAGAAGAGTCCGCAGCGATTTTACAGCTTGTCGGCGCAGATCCGAATTGAACGGAACGTTTATTATGAAAAGTTGGAACAGTCCCGGAAGGGCATGACGGATGTGACTGACCGGCTGGTCTGGTTTCTCGCTTGCTTTGGCCGCGCGATCCATGGCGCAGACGAAGTGCCAGGTGCAGTTACCGCCAAGGCCGTGTTCTGGGAAAGGGCCGCGGCACCGCCCCTAAACCAACGCCAGATCAAGGTGCTGAACCGTCTGCTTGACGAGTTCGAGGGCAAGATGAGGGCGGGAAGCAGGCGGATGCAAACGGAGCAATGCCCGCGTAATGATCCAGCATGTCAGCCATTCACCGAAAAGGATGTGTCGGACGCTAAGCCCTCTCCCTATCCATTGCCCTCGGATCGGGCTCGCGTTGGTTGGGAATTGCGCCCTGGCTCGGAGACTGCGGCGCCGGATTTGGGCGGCTGGTTCAACGCGCTTGATCAGATCACCGGGTTACGCCATCATCCGCAGAAGCGGCACTCCAATTAGGGCGTGCCGGGTGACGTTATTTAAGTCTGTGGGGGTATTTGATAAATGTTTTGGAAACAGGCTGTTTTGGCGCTGACGATGGCCGCCGGTATTTTCACAAGTTCCCTCGGCAACGCCCAGCAAAGCGATGACGCAGATCTGGACCTTGCCTTGCGGCTGGCGGTCTTGCTGCAATCGGCCCGTGCCGTGATCGGGGCTGAACAAGCGCTGATCAATGATCCGGCCATCGGCGACAAAGGGCTGTCCGGGACAGCGGTTCTGGTCCGTGCGACCGAGGCTTATCTGGCCAAGACCGGAAACCCGCCCTTGAGCGATAATCTGGATGCGCGCGAGACAGAGTTGGTTGGGGCGATGATGGCCTCGATCACCGAGGTGATGGACGCCAATGCCGGTTCGATCAACCGTGAAGGCGTAGCCTTCAAGGGCTTCGTGCCGGCGGTGTTCGGAAGGTTGGTGACCGAAGCTTTCGGCGACAAGGTTGGTGACCTTGCTCAGATCAAGGTAACGGCGCCGGTCAATCTGGTGCGCAACCGCAAGTCCCGGCCGGATGAATGGGAAACCAAAGTCATCACCGAGAACCTGCTGTCGCCGGATTGGCAGACAGGCGAGGTGTACTCCAGCCTTACAGAGGCCGAAGGTCGCCCGGCTTTCCGCGTTATGGTGCCTGAATATTATGGCGAAGGCTGCCTGTCCTGCCATGGCTCGCCAGCTGGCGAGGTGGACATCACGGGCTACCCCAAAGAAGGCGGTGCCTTGGGCGATCTGGGTGGTGTGATCAGCATTAAGCTGTTCCGGTAGGGTCTGGCGTGGCGCCGATGGATCAGAGGTAGCAATGGTGCTGGGGCGAGCGTCCATTTTTGTGCGTCTGGCGTTTCTTGCCGCTGTCCTGCTGGCGGTTCTGATCGGGTCTAACGCCTATCTTGCGCAGCGCCTTTCGCGGAACGCCGACGCCATCGCGCAAGAGGTGGTAAGGGTCAGCGAGCTGCGTATGGCCAATGCGGCCGTCACCCGGTTTGGCGAATTCAAGTACTGGCTTTCCGATCTGGCCGTAAGCTTGCTCATGCGGTCGGAAAACAACGCAAATGCCGCTCATGATGCGCTGTTGGCCGATCTTGAGGCGCTGGAACCGATTGCCCCCGACAGCGTCGCGCTGATCAAAAGCGAAGTGGCAGCCCTGCGGGAGCAGGCCTTCCTCGCTGTGGATGCCTACAGTCAGGACCAGCGGGTTCTTGGCAATTCTCTGGTTGCGCAGGGCCAGTTGCATATCCTCAAGGTTGATGCCGAACTGACCTCGCTGGTCGACCGGCTGGAGGCGCAGGCAGTCGCAACAGGGCAAGATGCGCTCGATTCCGCAACGTCGGCGGTTGCGCGTGCGACGCAGATTTCGGTGCTGGCGGCGATTGGCGGGCTGTTCCTGACGCTGTTCGTCATCGGGACGATCACCAAACCCCTGCGCCGGGTGATGGAGGCAATGACGGCGATCACTGGCGGCAACCTTGACACACCCATCCCCGACGTCGGTCGCGATGAAATTGGTGCGATGAGCCGGACCATTGGCCTGTTCCGCGATAGCTTGCTGGAACGCGAGGCGCTTGCGGAAAAACAGCGGGAACTGGTCACGAGCCTTGCCGAAGCGCGCGATGAGGCGATGCGGGCCACCACCGCCAAGAGCCAGTTTCTGGCCAGCATGAGCCATGAGATCCGCACGCCGATGAACGGCATCATCGGGATGAGCAACCTGCTTCTGGATACCGACCTGCCACCCGAACAGGCCGATTACGCCCGCACCATCAACGACAGTGCCGAAAGCCTGCTGACAATCCTCAACGACATTCTGGATTTTTCGAAAGTCGAGGCGGGCAAGCTGGATCTTGAACGCGTCGCGTTTGATCTGCGGGAATGCATCGAAGCCGCCCTTGATCTGGTCGCGATGACGGCGGGCAAGAAGGGCCTTGATCTGGCTTATGTGATTGAAACCAACGTGCCGCAGCGGATCATCTCTGACCCGACGCGGCTGCGGCAGATTCTGCTTAACCTGCTGAACAACGCGATCAAGTTCACCGAAAAAGGCGAAGTCATCCTGACGGTGGCGCGCGAAGGTGATGAGGCAAGTAATGCCGAGAGTTGCACCTTGCGCATGACGGTTCGCGATACTGGCATCGGCATTCCGCCCGACCGGATTGATAAGCTGTTCCAATCCTTTACCCAAGCTGATGCCTCAACCACACGGCGCTTTGGCGGCACTGGGCTTGGCCTTGCCATCAGTCAGCGGCTGGTGACCCTTATGGGCGGCGAAATTGGGCTGACGAGTGAGCTTGGCAAGGGCTCGGAATTCACCTTCACGCTCAAGGCACCCGTGGCCGAAAACATTCGTGCGGTGCGCATCAATCAGGCCCGGCCTGATCTTGAAGGCATGCGGCTGTTGATTGTGGATGACAATGCCACCAACCGCCAGATCCTCGCGCGACAATGCGAAATCTGGTCGATCACGCCGACCTCGGCTGCTGGCCCTGCAGAGGCGCTGGCGCTGCTGCGGGAAGGGCAGAAGTTCGACATCGCCATTCTTGACATGCACATGCCCGATATGGATGGCGTCGGCCTTGCCCATGCCATCCGCGATCTAGGCGACGCCAAGCCGATGCCGTTGATCCTGCTTAGCTCTTTGGGCCATGCAGGCGATCACGATGGAGAGGCGCTGAAGGCAGTTGGCTTTGCCGATGTTCTGGCCAAGCCGATCAAGCCTTCGGCCCTGCTCAACGCGCTTTTGACCATCACCTTGGGCGAACCCACGCGGGTCTTGCCGCACCGACGCCTGGAAAAGCCGCAGTTTGACGATCAATTTGCCGCCCAATTGCCCGCCCGCATTCTGCTGGCCGATGACCATCCCACCAACCAGAAGCTTGGCCGCGCCATCCTCAAGCGGCTTGGCTACCGTGCCGATGTCGCCGCCAATGGGCTTGAGGTGCTGGAGGCGATGGAGCGTCAGCCTTATGACCTTATCCTGATGGACATTGAAATGCCCGAGATGGACGGCGTCGAGGCGACGCGCCGGATCATCGCAACCTACCCTGAAAATAAGCGCCCCAAGATCATCGCGGTGACCGCCAATGCGATGGAAGGGGACCGCGAACGGTTTATCGCGGTTGGGATGAGCGAGTATGTCAGCAAGCCCATCAAGGTTGATGTGCTGGTGCGCGCCATGCAGTTTTGCCTCGGTGCCACACCCGAAAAGACGGAGGAACCGATGTCTGAAACGCCAAGCGAACTGGACCCCAAGGCACTGGATCAGCTTCTGGAGGTGATCGGCGGCGACCGCGCGGCGCTGAAAGAACTGGTGCAGAGTTTCCTCGACGAAGGCCCAGAGCTGGTCAAACGGCTACACCGCGCGGTCGAGGCGAACGATGCCGAAGCCCTTCGCCGCGCCGCCCATACGCTTAAGGGTAGTGCTACCGATTTCGGCGCGCGGACCTTGGCCCACCTTTGCCGCGAGATCGAGGCGATGGGCCGTGCGTCAGAAGTGGGGGCCGCAGCGAACAAGGTGCTGGAGGCCGCGCATGAATATCAAAAGGCTGAAATGGGATTAAAGAACATAGTGTCCGCTTAAGCGGGCAGCGATGGCAAGGGGGGCGGAGATGACGAAGTTTCGCGGAACAGTGCTTGTGGTCGATGACCATCGTCCAATTCGCATGAAGATGACTTTGGCGGTCAAGAACCTTGGCCATGATGTCGAAGAAGCCGCAGATGGTGTGACCGCCCTTGCCCGGCTGGCGCAGGGCGGCATCGACATGGTGCTACTCGATATTGTCATGCCCGGTATGGATGGCTTTGAGGTGCTGCAGGCGATGAAAGCCGACCCGACCCTGCGCGATATCCCCACGATTGTGATTTCGTCGCTTGAGGAAATGGATGATGTCGTCAAGGCCATCGAACTTGGTGCAGAGGACTTCTTGACCAAATCCTTTGACGTCGTTCTATTGCGCGCCCGCCTGAATGCTGGCCTTGAGCGCAAGCACCTGCGCGACCAGGAACTGGAATATCTTCATCAGGTCGACCGGCTCGCTGCGGCCTCGCGCATGGTAGAGGCGCGCGGGTTTGATCCTTCCCGGCTTGGCCTTGACGATATTTCCCGCCGCGACGATGCGTTGGGCAACCTCAGTCGGGTCTTCGTCGGCATGGCCTCCGAGGTCTACCTTCGGGAACAACGCCTGCGCAAGACGATCAGCCTGATGAAGGGCGGGTTCCTGCTGCTGTTGATCGGTGCGCTCTGGGGGCTGATCCCGTCCTTGTCGCGCATCGTGATGATGGACGAGTTGAACCCTTTCGGGATCGTCTTCTGGACGCTCAGCTTCAGCGCCATGATCATGATCGGCGTCTCCGTGGTGACCGGGCGCTATCCGGGCCGCAGCCGCGCCGCGCTGATGCGCTATGCCTTGATTGGCCTGATCGGCGGCACCTTGCCGCAGCTAACGCTGTTCTGGATTGCTGAAAATGTCTCGGCGATGGTTATCTCGATAGTTCTGGCGGTGGAAAGTTTCATCGTCTTCGTCGTGGCTGCAGTGATCGGGCTGGAGGCGCCGAACCTCAAGCGTTTCATCGGCCTGAGCCTGGGTCTGGCCAGCGTGCTTTTGGTTATGCTGCCAGGCTCCGATGCCGCTGGCGGGGGCAACTGGCTGTGGATATTGGCCGCCCTTCTGGTGCCTTTGTACTACGCCATCGAAAGCCTGATGATCGCGGCGATGCCACCCTCTGGCGACGATGCCATTGGCACCACAACCGGCATCGCAGTCGCCTCGGCGCTGATCGTCGCTCCCCTCACCATCTTCAGCGGCGCTTATATTCCTGTCAACGAGATCATCAATGGCCATGGCTGGGCCTTTTTTCTGGTGGCAGCGCTGAGCTCGACAAGCATGGTTCTTTTGATCGTCGCAATCCGCACCACGGGTGCTGTCTTTGCCAGCCAAGTTGGCTATGCCACCACTGGCGGCGGGATCATCTGGAGCATCATCTTGCTCGACGAACAGATGACAGGCTGGATATTTGCAGCTGTCGCCTGCCTGATGTCAGGTGTGGCGCTGGTTATGCCAAAGACTCACAGCGAGGATGATGAAGTGCCTGCCGCGGCAGCCTCCAAGCAAACCGAACCCGCGGCTGGCCCTGCTGAATGGGCAATCCCCGCCGCAAGCAAGGGGCTGCCTAAGTAGAATTTTCTCGGCAAGATGGACGAGGAGATTCTGAATGAAAACGAGCAGATACACTGAGGCGCAGATCATCGCGATCTCGCGGCAGGCCGAAGGCGGTGTGCCGGTGGCCGAGCTGCGCCGCGAGCATGGCTATGGGCCTCTTGCCAATCCCGCTTCCCTTCTCTCGGGCCGACAATCAATCTGACCGCGAACCTAGGTTGAGTGCTCCATGGAGAACCTCATAATCAAATGTGTCGCGTGGCTTGACTCTCCGATCACCAACAGACGCGGAAGGTGGAGTTGGTGACAAGCGCTCTGATGTCGTTTTGCAACAGCAATCTGCACGGCGATGGGTCTGACGCGAATTTATCGGTCGGTTTCTTCGATTGAGCACCTATCGGTAGGGACGCGGTCCGGGACGGCAGTGGGCAAGCCCTGATGCGCGGGCGGTTACCGCATATCCATGTGTTCGTCCGGGGCTGGTCCTCTCTTGCAACGGGCGTCGGCATTTCAGGGCTACAACTTCCGCCTAGGTTCGATAGCCTCAGCAACGGCACATGCACAGGCCCATGGGGTCAAGAAAACGCAGTTCGAAGTGGGACGGGCGCAGGACTTCGCGAGCGAGGACGACGACCTTGTCACCTGCTTTGATTGCCTGCAAGAGATGGGAATTGGCCTGCCGCCACCGCGCATTTTCGCAAGTCGTTGAAGCCGGGCGGATCATGGATGGTCGTCGAACCCGCTGCGAGTGACGCGCTGGAGGATAACCCTAGTCCGATCGGCCGCATCTACTACTCTGCAACGACAATGATCTGCGTGCTGACGTCGCTGGCGCAAGAGATGGGCTTGGCACTCGGCGCGCTGGCCAGCGAGAAGCGTATCAGCGACGTCATCCGTTCGCGCGGTTTCAACCGGGTAAAGCGCGACGCGACTTCGCCGCTTAACATGGTTCTCGAAGCGGTCCGAAGCGTCGACTCTGGCGGCCAGCCCGGAGCCCCGCATTCATCGGGTGACGGTAGACTTGCTTGGAGGTCTAACTGCCCTTAGTCGACGGATGGTGACTTTCAGCGGCCCAAGACGTTACGCCGACGACGAATGGCGAGTTTGAGGGAGTTGCACCGCAGTAAGTATCGGTGGCAAATGACCGGTAATGGGATAGTTGCATCGCAGCACGACCTCAGCGCCGAGTGTCTGCATCGCGCCGCAGATTGCTGACTATGCGCACGTGCGACACCGGTATAACCCGGTCGCTTCGGACGAAATCTGCCAACCTAGACGGGTAGGTCAGTTTTCGTTTCTCGCGAATCGTGTGCAGATGTTAGACTCGACAAGCTAGACATTTTATATTTCTGACGTTCCGCTTCACATTTGGGACTAGGATTTGTTATGGCTATTTTGCATATGTTTCCGCATCGGGACATTCATCTTGCGTTGAACAACGCAACTGCCAAGAGCATCCCTTTTCGCATTTTTGAGTATCTAGCTGGAGTGAATGGGCTTTCAACGCTGTCGCCGCTTGATACGCCGGGCGAGTGGACGGCGCAGTTTCTGGCCCCCCACAGCGCCACAGGTAGCAGGCTTCAGTCCTTTGTAAACATTGACTTCGCTGCCCGAACCATCACCGCGACGGCGCTGGGAACCAATCTGGTCATCTTGCACCACAACACCGCCGACAGGGACGACTATCTGGTGATCCGCATCCAGGTGCATGACAACATACTGGCGTGGTGGTTCGGCGATCAGAGTGTCACCTGCCCGCTGGACGCGCAGTTCGCTAATACTCAGCCATCGATCTATGCAATGTTCAGCGACGATGCGGCAATCGGCACTGACCGCGTTGGCGATATCACGGGCCATGGCTTCGTCACTTTGACCTCCAGCGATGCGGCGACATTTGTCGTCAATAACACCGACAATGCCGGGCGGCTGCGGGGCGTGGCTGCGGGCAATAAAACACTGAACGGGTCATTCCTTGGCATCAACGGAACGGTCGCGGTGTCGGTGGTCGACTATGCCCAGACGCGCAACATCCTAGTCCCGGTACGCGCGAGTGATGTCGCCAATGCGGCCGAGCGGCACAACATCCTGTTTCTGGCGGAGGGCTTTACCGCCGCCGAGGAGGCAAAGTTTGATCAGCTAGTCACGCAGGCCACTGACGAGCTGTTTTCCAAGCCGAGGCACCAACCCTACGGGATGCTGGCGGACTCGTTCAATGTCTTCAAGGCCTTCACGCCGTCGCGTGACAAGGCGCTGACCTGCGGTTTTCAGGTCACCGACACCGAAGTGCCCCAGTTGAGCAAGGGCAGCCCGATCCCGTATGAACGGCAGGTCTCGGACGAAACGTCGACTTACAAAGTCAGCGAATTGGTCGAGCGTGTCGGCCTGCCAAAACGCGGCGAGGCGCGCAGCAAGGCCGATCTGGTCGCGCTGTGGAACGGACAAGGCCTGAACGACTTTGTCGCCGCGAGAGTCGATGACGCCCTGACTGCTGCGTGGAAAAACAGCCATTCGCTGGGTTATCTGGAAACCCGCGACACCTTCTTTGCGCTGATGCTGGGGGCGCGACGCGCCGACCGTGCGTCATCCAGCGCGCCCGCGATCCCGACGCCCGCAGTCGATAACGGCAGCGATGCCCTGAAGGTGTTCGTGCGCCGGGCCTACGAGTTCTACAAGATGAACAGTCCGGCCCGCTCCATCAGCTTTGACCCGCGCAAGCATGCACCCGAGCGGATGCTGACGGGAGACGCAAGTACGGCGTCGGTCTTCATGGATTTTCTACGCGGCTTGCGCCTTAAAGCCCCACCGAACCAGCCCTTGGGAACCGAATGGGTGCCGGACGGCACGTTCAAGCGCAGCCGCGGCCTGATCGCCATCATCTCGAACGAGCATATGCATGGCGGAACCAACATCAACGACAGCACCGTCACCGCCAACACCATCAACCGCGACACGGTGCTGGCGGCAAGCTCTGTCGCCAACGCCAACGCCAACATAAAGGTGATGCGTCGCGATGTGCCGGCAGACATCGCACCTAACCTTACGGGCGCGATCAACACCATTGCACATGAATTCGGACATTCGTTCAATCTGGGCGACGAATACGAGGATTTCCCGGAGCCGCCGAATTTCGCCAGCGAGCGGCTTAACCCTGCTGATGCAGTGCCCAATTTCTTTGATCGTCATGACAATATCGCGTCGCTGGAGGCCGTCTTCAAAGACCCGCAATACATCGCCAACAACAGCCGCGATATCGACCCGGCCAAGTTCAAATGGATGACGTTGCCACGGATCAAGCTGTCGTCAAGGATGACGGCGCCAACGCAAGTGAACGGCGGCAAGATCACCGTCACTGTTGCTGCCGCCGAGGCGTCGGCTTGGGATGCGATCAAGACGTCGGGCGAAGAAGCACATTTGCGCCGCATCGTCATCACGCCCGACGCAAAACAGCTTCCGCTGTCGGTCGCCGATGCCGATCACCTGACTGGACTGGTGGTTGAAAGCATTGACGCGGCGGCGGGCAAGATTGTTTTGAACAGCACTATGCCATTCGGCGTTCCACCGAATTTTCCCGCTGGCAGCATAGTCTTTGTACCGCGCCGGTTTACGACAGGTGGGGTGCAGTCAATCATCGAGCCCAAGGTGATGGCCGAGCTGACCTCAAGCAACAAGCCGCTGAATTCGGACGTGGACAAGCCGAATGCCACCAAGATCACCAACAAAGAAGCTGACTTTCCCCGCGACATTCCGGATTTCAAGCCGCCTTGCCAGTCGTCCCGCCTGCTGGGTGCCTTTGAGGGCGGCGCACAGTGGAGCGGGCTGATCTATCGGCCCGCTGGCACCTGCAAGATGCGCACATCTTCGGGCAACGAAGAAGACGGCGAGTTCTGCCATGTCTGCAAATGGCTGATCACCAACCGCGTCGACGCCGGCAAGCACCACCTGATCGACAGCCGCTTTTATCCGAAGGCGAAAAAGAATGAGTGAGCCTGGCGCCTTTGAGACAATTGTCGCCGAGATCGGCAAATTCCTTTTGCCGCTGCGCAACGCGCTGGACAATCCGGCGGCGTTCGAACGGCTGTTGATGGAGCTGGGCTGGAACGCGAATTCCATCCCGCAACCGCTGCGCGATCTCGGGCCCGACCTCGAAAGCCTGTTTGGCGCGCTGCAAAAGATCGTCGCGGGCGGGCTAAGCTTTGACGGCTCGGTGACGGATGAAGGTGCCAGCATCGACGTCGACCCGCAAGATGTGCTGCGCGCCATCGAGGCGATCAAGAACGTGGTGGAAGGCATTGACGCGATTGCCTCGGCGCCCGATGCGGCGTTTCCCGCCACGCTGATTGCCGATGGGTTCAAGGCCGACTTCCCCGAACAGTTGATCGGGTATCTGGTTGATCGTTACTTGCGCGATTTCCGGCCCGGCATCGGCTTTGGGCTGCAGGCACTGGGCATCACCAAAGTCGAATACCACGCGGCACAGGGCAACCGACCAGCCTACATGGACTACCGGCTGGATTTTTCGGACATCCCGAAGCTGTTCGAAAACCCGGTGGTGCTGTTCCAGAACGCGTTTGGCTGGGGCACCGATCAGTTCGATTATCGCCTGCTGGAATCCAAGGTTGATGATCTTGCCTCGGCGCTGGACCGGCGGGTGGTGATGCAGGACGTGCCCTTCACGACGGCGGAGTTGATGGAGGCTGGCGCTGACGTTCCGGTTGGGCGGCTGCGGCGGCGGACAAGGATCATCTTTTTTGAACGCGCCCGTAACAACGGGCGCCTTGCTGCCGAACTCGGCATGTTCGAACTGCCAAAGTCCGGTGCGCTGAAGCCCGGTTTTGCGTTCATGCCGATGTTCAACGGCGCGATGTCGTTGAAGCTGGACCTTGGGCCGACGGTTTCGGTCGAGATTACCAGCGATCTGGACACTCAAGGCGGCATCGCGCTGATGTTCCGGCCGGACCGCGAGATCGAGATGGTGTTGGGTTTTGACAAACCCGGCACGCCGGTCAATGCCAAGGGGTCGGGCCGGGTCGATGTCGATTTCAAGCGCCCCGATGCGACGCCCTTTCCAATCCTGGGCGGAGCAACCGGGACCCGGCTAGAGGTCGTCTCGGCAGGTGGGGCCACCGGGTTCGAGGTTCGCAGCACAGGCGAAGTCGAGGTTTTTGCCGAAATTGAAACTGGCGGGCTGGCCTTCGTGCTGGATCCGGCTGGGTCGGACGGGTTCATTTCAAAGTTACTGTCGGGCATTTCCACCCGGATGGAATTTGACCTTGCACTTGGCATCTCGTATCCGAAGGGGGTGTATTTCCGCGGCACGTCGAACCTCGAAATTCAAGTGCCAGCGCATATCAACCTTGGCCCGATCGAGGTTCAGGGCCTGACCATTGCCCTGAAACCCAATGGTGACGGGCTGCCGATCGACATCGGCGCCACCTTCAAGGCGCAGCTTGGGCCGCTGGCGGCGGTGGTCGAAAACATCGGCCTGCGCACCAACCTCAGCTTTCCTGGGCAGGGCGGCAATCTTGGCCCGGTCGATCTTTCGTTCGGATTCAAGCCGCCGAACGGCGTCGGCCTGTCGATAGACGCGGGCGCTGTCAAGGGCGGAGGCTATCTGTTCATCGACCCGGACCGGGGCGAATATGCCGGTGCGCTGGAATTGTCGATCCTCGAGATCGTCTCGGTCACAGCACTTGGTGTCATCAATACGAAGATGCCGGACGGATCGGAAGGTTTTTCATTCATTGCCATCATCTCTGTGGAGTTTACCCCCGGCATCCAGCTCGGTTTCGGCTTTACCCTGCTTGGTGTGGGCGGACTGGTCGGGCTGAACCGCTCGATGAACCTTGACGCCATTGTCGCGGGACTGCGTTCGGGCGGGATCGACTCGATCTTGTTCCCGAAGGATGTGATCGCCAACGCGCCGCGCATCATCTCGGACTTGCGCAGTTTTTTCCCGCCCGAAGATGGCACCTTTCTGATTGGCCCGATGATGAAGTTTGGCTGGGGCACGCCGACGCTGATAAGCTTGTCAATCGGCGTCATCATCGAAATCCCCGGCAACATCGCGATCGCCGGCAAGCTGACTGTCGCGATCCCCGACGAACGGGTGCCGCTGATCATCATCCAGGTCGTCTTTATCGGGGCGATCGAGTTTGACAAAAAGCACGGCTGGTTCGTGGCGTATCTGTACGAATCCCGTGTCGTCTTCATGCCGCTGGATGGGGGCTTGGGCGTGTTGGCGGCGTTCGGCGACGACGCCAACTTTGTGGTGACTGTGGGCGGATTTCATCCGACCTACAAACCGCCCGCGCTGCCGTTTCCGCCGATCCCCCGGATTGCCATCAACATCCTGAACACCCCGGTAGCGCGCATTCGGGTTGATGCCTATTTCGCCGTCACGTCGAACACTGTGCAGTTCGGTGCCCGTGCCGAACTGTACTTCGGCATTTCGATTGCCTCGGTTGAGGGCCATCTGGGCTTTGACGCGCTGTTCCAGTTTTCGCCGTTCTATTTCATCATCACCATTTCGGCCTCGCTATCGGTCAAGCTGTTTGGGGCGGGGTTGTTCAGCGTCCGCTTCAAAGGATCGCTGGAGGGCACGTCGCCTTGGCATGTTGAAGGGACAGGCAGCATTTCGCTGCTGTTCTGGGATATTGATGTCGATTTCTCGCACACCTGGGGCGACAAGGAAGATACCAAGCTGCCGCCGATTTCGGTGATGCCACTACTGGTCGCCGAGTTTGAAAAGGATCAGAACTGGACAGCCGAGTTAGGCAATTCCAGCAAGCTGTTCGTGACGCTGCGCAGCATCGACGCAGGGGTGGAGCTGGTGCTGCACCCGGTGGGGTCGCTGAAGGTTACCCAGCGCGCCGTGCCGCTGGGCATCACGCTGGACAAGTTCGGCAGCCAGAAGCCGGACGATGCGAACCGCTTTCAGATCGCGGCGGCGACCGTCGGTATCGACGTGCGTCAGACGGTCAAGGAATCCTTTGCCATCGCGCAGTTTCAGGAGCTGAGCGCCGCCGACAAGCTGGCAGCGGCGGATTTCGAGAAGGAAGAGGCGGGGCTGGAGTTGTCGTCGACTGGCAACCAGATGAACACCAGCCTCTGCACCAAGCGCGTCGCGCGGTACGAACAAATCATCATCGACAATGCCTTCAAGCGGGCGGTGGTGCATTTTGCAGTGCTCGCAGCGGGGCTATTCACGCATTTCCTCGGAGGCAATGCAGTGGCGCGGGCTGAGATTTCGGCCAGGAACAAAGATTTGCGGCATCTCTTTGACGACAAGATCAAGGCCAATCCCGCGGGCTATGTTGTCGTGTCTCTGGACGATAACGCGCCCATCGTGGGCGCGCCGCTGTCTTTTGCCTCGGCCGCCAGCGCGCGCGAATTCATGGCCGCAAAATCGCGCGAGGCGCCGGGCTTTGCCAACACCGCCCATATCGTGCGCCCGCACGAGATGAAGCAAGCGGCATGAGGGGGACCAGATGAGCGACACCCTGGGCACCTATTCCTTTCTACCTTGGCTGCGGGTGGGCGTTGCCAACAAGATTGCCTCGGCGGATCTGGACCCCCTGGTCAAGACCCGCGCGGCAATCCGCGTCGAGTTGTCGATCACTGGCAAGCCTGTGGCGGGCGAGACTGACCTTGCCGCCACCGTGGCGCGCGATGTCGCACTTTATGGGCCCGGCGACATCGTCGGTATTGACCAAAAGGCAGTGGTCAAGATCGAACCGCGCGACTGGATCACCAACTTCGAGCCCAACTACATGCCCTATATCGAATTTTACGATGAGGATTTTCCTTGGCGTTACACCCCCGCCGCCCCCGACCTTGCCAAGCATCGGTTGCGCCCCTGGCTTGTGCTGGTGGTGTTGAAAGAGGACGAATTCAAGGATGCCCAAGTTCTGTCGTCCCGCCCCTTGCCCGCAATCGAGGTGACGGCTGCGCCGGACGCGGTGTTCCCCCCAGCCGACCAGCTTTGGGCATGGGCGCATGTGCATGTGAACCGCGATCTGGTGCAGGTAGATGGCGCGATCCGTTCAACCGATACCGACCTGACCCGCGCCAGGTTGGAAGCCGTGCTCAACGCAAATCCCGACCATGCGTACTCGCGGATCATCTGCCCGCGCAAGTTGGAACCTGACGTCGGCTACCACGCATTTTTGATCCCCAGCTTCGAGACCGGGCGACTGGCCGGGTTGGGGATGAACGACGCGTTGGCAAACCCGGCCCTGTTTGCCACGATGTCCGCTTGGGCTGACAACCCGCCACGCCCCGTCCCGACGCTTTACCCGGTTTATCGGCGGTGGTTCTTCAAAACCGGGACGGTGGGCGACTTTGAATATCTGGTGAGGCTCTTGAAGCCCCGGCCAGCAGATGCGCGACTGGGTCGGCGCGACATGGATGTGCAGGACCCCGGATCGAACCTGCCCGCGATCAACGATAATCCCGCGCTGAAAGGCGTGCTCCGGCTGGGTGGCGCGCTGAAGGTGCCGGACGAAGTGCTGACCGACGACCAAGAGGCCGAGGCGCAAGCCTATGAGGATTGGGACCAGCCCTATCCGCAGCCGTTCCAGACCGCGTTTGCCGACTTCGTGAACCTGGCCGATGACTTTGCCCGCGACGGCGCGCCCGACCCAGTGATCGTGCCACCGATCTATGGTCGCTGGCATGCCCTGACAGACCGGCTGCTGACCGAGGCGGATGGCAGCGATGCCCCGCAGAACGACAACTGGGTGCATGAGTTGAACCTCGATCCCCGGTTCCGTGTGCCTGCTGCGTTCGGCACCAAGGTCATCCAGAAAAACCAGGAAGATTACATGGACGCAGCCTGGGGTCAGGTCGGCGACATTCTGGAGGCGAACCGGCGCATCCGGCTGGCGCAGTTTGCCCGCGAGGCGGCGGGCATATGGCACATCCGCCATCTCGACCCAATCCGCAAACGCAACACCGAGCGTGGCTTGGCCCTGATGGCACCCGTACAGCGGCGTGTGCTGACAGGCGGTGCTACTGTCTACCGCCGTCTTGCGGGCAGCACAGTGCCGCGCGCCGTTCTGACGGCCCCGATGCGGCGGGTGCTACGCCCGCGCGACCATGTTGCGGCGAAACTGGGATTTGATACGCCGAATGGGGCCGAAGTGTTGATCGACAAGATCAACAAGGGCGAGGTCAGTGCTGCCCCACCGCGTACCCTGCCTGATGCTGTGCCAACGGTGGACGAAGTGTCGGACAAGCTGACGCCGATCGGACTGCCGAAACCTTGGTTGGACTGGCTGCGACAACACCCTTGGGCGAAATGGCTGTTGTTGGCCGTGCTACTGGTATTGGCGCTGCTGCTTTGGCCGATCAGCATCGTCGCGGCAATCGGGTTCGCAGCACTCGCCGCTGCGATCGTGGCCTGGCTGGTCCGGCTTGAGGCACAGGCAACTGTGGCTATCGCGGTAACGCCCGAAGGTGCCACGCCCGAGGTGATTGACGGATTGCCCCCATTCCCGGGCTTTACCTTGCGCGACCCCGTGCCGGGTGCGCCCGAGCCACAGTCGGGTACTGGTGACGACAGCCCAGAGGCCGCGCGTTTCAAGTTGGCGCTGAAGGATCTGTCCAGCGTCGTTGGCGCAAGCGCGGATCTGGGCAAGCCGCCAGTCCGCAGCCCTATCGACATCGCTGCGATCACCGAGGCAAGCTTTCATGCCATCGACCCCGAAAAGACGATCCCCGCCTTCACTCTGGCATCGCTGAGCTTTCCGATCCACATCATCGCCCAGAACGGCGAAGTGTTCCGCGAGGCGATGGCCTATCCGGAATTCGACATCCCGATGTACAAGCCGCTGCTTGGTCTTTCGGACGAACATTTCTTGCCCAACATCGACAAGATCCCGCAAAACACGATCACGCTGCTGGAGACCAACCAGCGCTTTATTGAGGCCTATATGGTCGGGTTGAACCACGAATTTGGCCGCGAGCTTCTATGGCGCGAATACCCGACTGATCAGCGCGGCAGCCATTTCCGCCAATTCTGGGATCCGTCAGGCGTGATCGACCGCGAAGGGCTTTCAAAAGAGGCGCTGCGCGAAAAGCTGCGTGACATCCCGCCGATCCACACCTGGTCGCTGACCTCTAAACTTGGCGATCACGACCATCGCGAAATACCGGGAGAAAAGGAAGACGAGGTCGTTCTGGTGATCCGCGGCGAACTTTTGAAAAAGTACCCGACGGCGGTGATCTATGCCCAGAAGGCGCGCTGGCAGTTGGATACCCAAGGCAGGATCGACCGCACCAAAGAACGCGTGCTGGAAACCGACGGTCCGATCGAAGACCGTCTGCGCACACCTCTTTATGAGGCCAAGGTAGACCCCGACATTACCTTTGTCGGCTTCGATCTGACCGCAAAAGAAGTCAAGGGCGGCAGTGGGCGTGGCAATGACACTGCGCCAGGCTGGTTTTTCATCATCAAGGAACGTCCGGGCGAGCCGCGCTTTGGCCTTGATATCGCGCGGGACGGCGATCTGAACGTCTGGAACGACCTTGCATGGCCTGACGTCACCGCCGAGGCCGACAAATTCCTGCAGATCAAGCCTGGCGGCCCCAGCCTGACGCTGGCCGAGCCGGTTGCCGCCGATGTGCAGGAAAAGCGGATCCAGTGGCAAGAGGACCGGGGCCTGAGCTGGACACCCGACACCAACGCGGCCGAGCTGGCCTATATTCTGTACCAAGTCCCGGTTTTGGTAGCCGTTCATGGCAGCGAGATGTTGCCCAACTGACGTCAAGGGAGGCGGATAAGATGCCTGAGTTCGAAGACATCCGCAGCCAGCTTTCCGCGGCAGGCGAAGATCGCCAGCAGGCTGCGCGCGCGCTTTTCCGCGAACGTCAGCGGCTTGCAAAGCTGAAGCGCGACCGCAAGGACGCCGGGCGGGCGGGCCGCGACGACCTTGGCGCGCTTGATCAGGCCATCCGTCGGCAAGACGAGCAGATCGCAGGGTTGAAAGGCAGGCTGGAGGCGTTGACCGAAGGCGAACGCAGCAGATTTGTCGAATTCGCCGACTTTTCCGATCCGCGAAAGGCTGTCTCGCAGCTTTCAGACCAAACCCCGATCCTGATGCTGCCGCTGCGGATCGAGACCCGGTTCAAACTGGGTGCAGAACAAGGGCGCGATGGTGACGAACTTTGGGTTCGGGTCTATCCCGACGATATCGCCGTCGATGTCTTCGAAGACATGCTGTCGGAAAGCGAGGCACAAAAGGCTCGCACCTACTGGGCCGAACACTGGCGCGCCGCGGGCCGCGAGGCGGATTTGCGCGGTGCGTGGCGTGGCTTGCTAAGCGGGCAAGGCTCTGGTCGTTCGCATTGGGTGATCCAGACTTACCGCCCACTGAACGAAGCAGATCGACCAGTGCCAATCGACGGCGTGCCGACGGTGATCCTGACCATTGTCACCCAAGTGCCGCTGGTGCCGCCCGAAAAAAACACGGTCACTACGTTCTGGACCGCACTCTGGAAGGCGGGCGAGAATGGCGCGGCGCAAACCGCCGCCGCCGAGGCATTGACACTTGCCTTAGGGGCGGATCGCGCGGCTGAGATTGTCGCCAACTACGCGCCGCGAAATCTGGCCGATCCGCCGCCCCAAGATGTTGACCGCGCCGGCACCACAGTGATGGTCGCCTATCTGGAGTTTCCAACCGACGCCGACTTTCCGCTGCGCGAGGCGGGTTGGGCGCAGCAACCGCATACGAACGTGATGCCCGACCGGCTGGTCCTGTTGGGATGGGTCGGCGACGAGTTGCGGCTTGAGGAACTGGGCAATCCGATCCCGTCACCACTTGCGACCGGGCCAGACCCTTCGGCAGACCCCGACCAGCAACTTCGTGCCGAAGGGGACGAGTTGAAGGTCGATGCAGCAATGGAATGGGTCACGGATTTTCCTCAGGCCATCAAGATGGGCATGGGGTTCCGCGTGCCTCTGACACCCGCAGCATTTCGGCGCGGTTTTGACCGGCTGATGGTCCTTGGACTTCGCTCCCGCGCCGATGCCAGCCTCGGGGCCAAGCAGTTGCAGGACTTGTTCTTGCACCATCACCAATCAAAGGCCGGGCTGTCGATCTTGCCGCAGGGTCGGCCCACCAACAACATCGAGGGCGAGGCTGCTGCCTACAGCTGGCAAGAAGACCCCGATCTCAGCTTCGATATCTATTTCGGCACACCCGCGCCCGACCCCGCCGACGGCATTGGCAAGACCGATGGCCGCCATCTGGCCGAAATCCTCGGCCTCGATCCCGCCGCCTTGCGGGACCTGCCGTTCTATGGCCGCACCGACATTGGCGACGCCCGCGCCATGAACACCGCACTTTGGCCTGCCACGGGTGGCTATTTCATGGAATCGATGCTTGACCCGGTATTTTCGGAAGGCACCATCAGCCAGACCCGCGAGTTTTTCACCCGGCATGTTCTGGCCCGTGGCCCGTTGCCCGCGATCCGCGTCGGCAAACAACCCTACGGCATCCTGCCTGCCACAGCCCGCTCGCGGATGGGCTGGATCGCTGAACTGGCCAAGCAAGATGTTGCGACGATCCGCGACCGGCAGGGGTCGGAATGGATGTTTCTGGAACGGCTTTACCGCTTGCTGCTGAAGGTCGACGGCGACATGACGCCGCTTCTGAGCAAAGTGTCATGGATCGGCAAGCCCGGTGTCGCACCGCATCAGGTGCTGCTGGACGTAGTCGGCCTGCATGCGGGTTCCGTCGAGTTCCAGCAACGGTATGCCGAAAGCTTCAAAGAGCTTTACAACCGCATGTCGCTAAGCGGCGGGGGCGGTGCCTTTCTCGCGATACTTATCAGCCTTGGCTACGTCGCCTCGGGGATGCAACTGCTTGCCGAACTGGGATACCAGCCCAAAGAGGGGGACGAGCTGCCCGACATTCTGGAAAAGCTGTTCCTGAAAGAGCCCAACCTTCTGAAAGGTCCGCTGATCGACGACCGCCCCCTGTCCGAGACCGAAATGATCCGCGCCTATACTGCCGGTGGGCAGAATTACATCGACTGGCTTATCACAGCCGCCGGAACCTCACACGAGATGCTGCGGTTGCAAAAGGAGTTTGAGGACGGCACTCCGAATGCGCTTCTGTATCTGATGCTGCGCCATGCGCTGGATCTGAGCTACGTCGAAATCAGCACCCGGCTTTTCTTCAACGCGGGCCTGCTGACAGCCGATGCCCTGCAGACCACCAAGCGAGAGCCGAAGTTTGTCGGCGTCGAACAAGCAGTACTCGCAGAACCTGCAGCAGCCGGTGGCAGCCGCTGGCAGTATCTGTACCGCAACGAGGCCACGATTACCGGATCGGCACAGCGCAGCGTCGGGGCGTTCATCCCGACCGTGCTGACCAGCATGGTGGCGACGGACTATCTGCGCCGCCAGATCGAGGCGTTGGAATTGCTGAAATCGCGGCCCACGGCAGTTCTTGAACGCGCATTTGCCGAACATATCGACCTTTTCACCTACCGGATTGACGCGTGGTTCGGCGGGCTGATGTCCCGGCAACTGCAAGAAATGCGCAAGTCCGCCCCCGCGCCGGTTCCAGGGGCGGCACCCCTGCCGGGCAACGCGACGGGGCTTTACCTTGGCGCCTTCGGATGGCTTGAAAACGTGCGGCCCGAGTTCAAGGTGATGACGCCGGTAGACCTTTCCGGTGGTCTGGGCGACGTCTTCCACCCCGAGGCCGAGCCACAGCTTTTGCGGGATTCAAAAAATCAGGGCTACATCCATGCCCCGTCGCTGAACCATGCCGTAACGGCGGCAGTGCTGCGCAACGGCTATCTGTCCAATGCGACACCTGATGCCCCGGGCAGCCTTGCCATCAATCTGACTTCAGAACGCGTCCGGCTGGCTTTGGCCATGATCGAGGGGATGCAAAACCAGCAAAGCCTTGGTGCGCTGCTTGGCTACCAGTTCGAGCGCGGGCTTCATGATCGTCACGATGTCGAAGTTGATGAATTTATCCTCGACCTGCGTAAGGCCTTCCCGCTTGTTGGCGACCGTCTGGTGCCGACCCGCACCGGCAACATTGACGCGCTGGGCCGCAAGCTGACAATGCGCCGGGTCGAAGCGCGCCATGTCATCGACGGGCTGTCGCTCGTCGAGCATATCAAGGCGTCGGGACAGAAAAGCTATCCCTTCGGCAAGCCCGACTTGCCCGCCGCCAGCGCGGGCCAAGCCGCAGCTATCAGCGCCGAGGCCGAAAGGATCGTCAATATCGCCGATGCCGTGGCCGACCTGACGATGGCCGAAAGCGTGCATCAAGTGGTTCAGGGCAACTATGAACGCGCTGCGGCAGTGCTGGCGGCAACCTCCAAGGGCAAAGCGCCGCAGACCCCGGACGTGGTGCAGACGCCGCGTTCTGGCGTGACGCTGACTCACCGCACTGCGATCCACTTGCAAACCGGGCTTGACCCAGCCAATCCCGCACTCACCTCGCCCCGTGCGCGTGTCGAGCCCGCGATCAACGCGTGGCTGACAGGCCTGTTGCCACCACTTGCCACCGTTGCCTGTACAGTCAGCGTAACGGACGCCACCGGCGCGCCGCTTGCAAGCCACGTGGTAACCGCCGATGCGCTGGGGTTTCTGCCGATAGACCTTCTTTATCTGCTTGACCCCGACGAAGAACCCTCGGCGCGCGAACTTGACGACCGGATCGAAGCGCTGGTGATCGCCACTCACGCGCCACCCCCGGACGCCATACTGTCGATCGCCTACCGCGACCGCATAGCTGCAATTGCCGGTCATGTGCCCTTCTTTGAACTTGCTGCCCTGATCCGCCCGCTGCGGGCCTTGTTGCTGCGCTCGCGACCCTTGCAGCCGACCGACATGGCGCTGGCGGGCGAGGCCACTGGCACTGTCGATCTGATCCAGTCGATCGACCCGGTCCGCATCACGTTGGTGCAAGGTCAGCTTGCCGGGCACTTGGCCGATCTGCAGGCATTCCATGCTCCGTTGAAGGCGCGGCTGGATAATATCGAGCACACCCAGATCGCGACCGAGATCGAAGCGACACTTGCAGCCTTTGTCGCGCGTATGCTGGCGGTCGCGCCCTTTGCCGGGCTTGGTAGTGGTACCGGCACTACTTTTGGCGACCGCCGCCGCATCTTTACCGAATTGAAGACAGCACTTGCAGCGATGCTGGTGCGCTGGGACGGGCGCATTGCCGAGTTCGAACAGGCGATCCTTGACTACGACGCCGATCCGGGCGCTGCCGAAGACCAGAAGATCCTGAAATTGCGCATGGCCGAACGGCTGATCGCGACCAGTCGGCTTGATCCGCTGCCGCCCCCCGATGCCGACGCCTTTCGTGACCACCTTTTCGACACTCAGCGCGTGGCAATGCTTGCCCAGCGCGCGGCGCTGCAAGCGCTGCACGATGGCGCAGTGAATGTATCAGTCCTGCATGACGGGATTTTGGCCTCCAAGGCCGTCAATGCGGGGTTCGATCCGGTTGAGATTGACATTGCAGGTCCGGCAAAGGGCATCGTCACTCTGGCCGAGGACATGGCGCATCGCGCAACCGGCCTGATCGACGCCATCACCGTGCAGCTGGAAAAAGTCCAGACGCAGATCGACGCCCATGATGCGTCGGCAGAGGCAAAAGCCAAGGTCGCAGCACTGACCAAGGCTGCAAAACTGATGCTGGGCGAGGCTGTGCAGATCGTGCCGGAATTCGTGCTTCCCGAAACCCACGCACAGGAATGGGCTGCGGCATGGGGGGCGGGACCGACTGCCGATCAGACCATCCTCGCCCATGTCACCACCACTGTCGGACGCCGTTTTCCAGTCGATGACTGGCTGACCGGCATCGCCCGGGTGCGCGCCAAAATGGCCGCTCTTGAGGCCGCCGAGCAACTGGCCGAGGCCTTCACCGGTGCGGCAATCCCATTGCAGCCGCTGCAATTCCCGCACCGCCCCGACACGCCATGGCTCGGGCTCGAATTCCCCGAGACGACGCCTGCCGGCGACCCGTTCAAGATTGACGAAGACAAGCTTTTGTATACTGCCCATTATGTCACGCCCTTTGTCGCGGCGGGGCGACAGGCTGGCCTTTTGCTGGACGAATGGACCGAAGTGATCCCGAGCCGCACCGAAGATACCGGGCTTGCCTTCCACTACGACCGTCCGAACTCGGAACCGCCTCAGGTCATGCTTCTGGCGCTTCCGTCGCGCTTTACCGGGGCGTGGCAATGGCAGGACCTGGTGGACACGGTAACCGAGACGATGGATATGGCCAAGCGCCGCGCGATCGAGCCGGACCATCTCGACACAACTGCCTACGCCCGCTTTCTGCCCGCCATCGTTTCGGCAGTGACGATGCATCCGATTACGGCGGCGATGAACCTGGCCTTCAACAACGGATTGGCCGCGACTCTCGCGGCGGAAGGGGGCAGCAATGAATAAATTCGTTGCGACGGAAAACCTGACGGCAGTGTTTCAAGGCAAGATCCTATTGCCGACAATCACCATGTGGAACCGCCTTGAAGGTCGTCCCCGCCGACACGACTTTGAGCGCGCGCTGAAGGCCGAGATCCGTGATCCCTTGTGGATGCTGACCAAGCAATGGCAGATGGGCGAGTTCGAGGGCGACGACGCGGGTTCTGCGGTGTTTGCCAAAGTCCATGTCGAGACGACACGCCTGACAAAATACCGCGCCGTCGGGCAGGCCGCAGAAGCGTTCGACGACGACGTGCCGCTAGAGGCGAAGGTGGAACGTCAAACGATCCCGTTCCGGCTGGCGGGACAGGAAATGGGCTACGACATTCGCCTTGCCATGGGCCGACGATGGCTGAAACTGATCGACGGGATCGAGCCCGGCCTTGGCGCAAAGTTCATCGCCGCATTGCCAGTGCCCACACCCGACCCCGCAACCACCGCCTCGGCACCAGTTGCTGCCCATCGGGATAGCTGGCAGGCACTGGCCGCGATGGCTGGCCGGGCGGTGGACGGGCTGGCGCTGCACGACCATCTGGCCGCAGCGCCGGGAAACCATGCTCATGATCTTGTGGCACTTGCCAATCCGGCCAGCGCGCTGGCAATCGAGGCGGCAGAAACTGACTTCACGGCTTGGTACAAAGATCTTTTCTATCAACCTGCCCAAGGCAGCGGCTGGCAACCCGACCGTCTGGAATACGCCTTCGAAACCTCTGCCCCGAAAGGCACCGCCGAAAAACACCTTGTTGCCGAAGAATATGCCCAAGGTCATCTTGACTGGTATTCGCTGGATTTCGACCCGGCGCAAGACGGGCTTGGCCCCGTTGATGGTGCGCCCTTGCCCACAGATGTCGAGGCCGCGACCACCGCCAGCTTCATCCCGGTGCCGATCCAATTCGATGGAATGCCAAACACCCGCTGGTGGACCTTTGAAGAAGGTCGCACCAGCTTTGGCGACATCGACCCCGACACAACGGAAGTGAACAAGCTTCTGCTGATGGAGTTTGGCCTGATCTATGCCAATGACTGGTTCTTGCTGCCGCTAACCGTGCCTGCCGGCACCATCGCAACGGTGGCTGGGTTGGCCGTGACCAACGTCTTTGGTGAACGCACTTGGGTCGAGGCAGCAGGCCGCGGCGCTGACGACGATTGGCAGCGTTGGGCAATGTATACGCTTTCCACGCGTGGCACCGATGCGATCTCCGCAGATCTTAGTCTGGTGATCCTGCCCGGCGTGCCGAAGATCCAGGAAGGCGAAGCTGTCGAGGCAGTGGAACTGATCCGCGACGAGATGGCCAACATGGTCTGGGGGATCGAAACCCGGCTGCCCTTGCCACATGGCGGCGTAACGTCCGGGGCTGTCGCTGCGCGAGACACTGCGCGCTATCATCGTCGGCTGGTCGAGGATATGGGGCCGTTGCCGCCGCCAGCACCGCCGCTGGAAAATGAGGCGGCCATCCGCTATCAGGCGATGACTCAGGTGCCAGAGCACTGGATCCCCTTCATCCCGGTGCATATCGAGAACGACACGCGCGAAATTCAGCTACGCCGCGCGGCGCTGCTGCGCATCATCGAAGGCGATCCCAACCCGCCGGTCAGGATTGCGCCACGCACGGGGTTGATGCGGCAAGGCCTTGATCAGCCCGCCCCCGAAGGCTACGACCTGCACGAAGAAGAGGTGCCGCGCGCCGGTGTCAGAGTTACCCGCAGCTTCCAGCGCAGCCGCTGGTATGGCGGACAGACCTTCGTCTGGTACGGTGCGCGCAAGCACGCCGGTCGTGGCGAAGGATCAAGTCGGCTGGCCTTCGACCAGATCCCGAGCAAGCCCAAGCCCTAAGGAACGTCTGAAAAACCTCGTGATTTCGGCCTGATCTGATAGACTTCTGCGGCGCGACGAGAAGCCCATTCGATGCCGAAACAACCTGCCTTTCCCGGCCTGCGCGATGCGATGTAGAAGAAGGCCACACGGCGGGAGCAGTTCTTGGCGGAGATGGATGCGGAGGTGCACTTGGGTCGTCTTCTGGCGCTGATTGCGCCGCACTATGGGGGTAGTCCCCCCAAAAGAAAGGGGCTGCCTGAGTAGAATTTTCTCAGCAAGTTGGACGAGGAGATTCTGAATGAAGACAAGCAGATACACTGAAGCGCAGATCATCGCGATCTAACGGCAGGCCGAAGGCGGTGTGCCGGTGGCCGAGCTGTGGCGCGAGCATGGCATGAGCAACGCGTCCTTCTGCAAATGGCGGACGAAGTATGGTAAGCGGTGCACCAACGCCACCTTCCGCATCCGTTCGTGATCTGAGATTCAGCCCATGCAGTGTATTTGGATGGGAGGTTCTCCATGGAGCGCTCAGTGGAGGTTCTCAGTCAGATTGATCTGATCGTCGGGCCTAAGGGAAAGCGGCATTGGCCGGAGGCCCTGAAGGCCCGGATTGTTGCCGAGACGTTTGTGGAGGGTGCGACGGTCAATGCGGTTGCCCGGCGATATGACATGCGTCCGAACCATGTGTCGGAGTGGCGGCGACTGGCGCGAACCGGCAGGTTGGTTTTGCCCGCGGTTTCTGCGGATTTTGAGTTTGCGCCGATCTTTGTGCACCAAGACCCTGTTCCAGCACCGGCACCTGTTGCGGGTGTGCTGGATGTGATCCGGGGTGAGGTGACGCTGCGGCTGGATGCAGCCACATGCTCGCGATCTGATCGCCGCATGGGTCACCGACTACAACACTGCGCGGCCCCACTCGGCCCTCGGCTACCAGACCCCTGCAGGCTTCGCCCTGCATCTGACCACCGCAATCGCCCGACCCGCTGCACGCGATGACAGATCAGTGGCAGGTCACCCGCAGCACTTCGCACCCTCTTGCTTCCACAGTGCTTCCACGGATAGTACAAACGCAAACGCCGCCCCGGAGGGCGGCGCATAAGCGTCTGATAACGCGCAATATTTTGGTTGCGGGAACAGGATTTGAACCTGTGACCTTCAGGTTATGAGCCTGACGAGCTACCGGGCTGCTCCATCCCGCGACACTTCTTTTTTTGCACTACCGCTTCGCTACTTGAGTGCGTTTTGGCGTGCGTGCTTCACGCGTTGTGCGTGGGTATATGATCATCGTTTATGAGAGAATTTGCGTTTCTTACTAGGTTTGGCGGTGACCTACTCTCCCACACCTTAAGATGCAGTACCATTGGCGCGACGGCACTTAACGGCCGAGATCGGGACGGGATCGGGTGTTTTGCTCGCGCTATGACCACCAAACCGAGAAAGAAACGCACAACATCAGTTTTGTTTGCAGGGGGGCTGCGGACAAAATCCGAAGCCTCACTGCGGGACGTTGTGGGGGTGGTTCAGATCCATGCTGGTCTGATCACATGCTCACAACTCTGTTCCAAGTCTATGCTGATCGTGTTTGCACACATATCAGCGGTGCTTTTGACATTTTTCGCAGATGAGCGAAGGGGTCTTGATGGACATCGCGTCCATCGGGATAAACCTTGCTGTTTCTGGATCAAATCAAGCCTATCGGGCAATTAGTACCAGTCAGCTGAAAGCGTTACCGCTCTTACACCTCTGGCCTATCGACGTGGTGGTCTTCCACGGCCCTCAGGGAGACCTTGTTTTGAAGGGGGCTTCCCGCTTAGATGCCTTCAGCGGTTATCCTGTCCGAACATAGCTACCCAGCACTACCGTTGGCACGATAACTGGTCCACCAGTGGTTCGTTCACCCCGGTCCTCTCGTACTAGGGGCAACTCTTCTCAAGTCTCCTACACCCACGGCAGATAGGGACCGAACTGTCTCACGACGTTCTAAACCCAGCTCACGTACCTCTTTAAATGGCGAACAGCCATACCCTTGGGACCTGCTCCAGCCCCAGGATGAGATGAGCCGACATCGAGGTGCCAAACGATGCCGTCGATATGGACTCTTGGGCATCATCAGCCTGTTATCCCCAGCGTACCTTTTATCCGTTGAGCGATGGCCCTCCCACTTGGGACCACCGGATCACTATGACCGACTTTCGTCTCTGCTCGACTTGTCAGTCTTGCAGTCAGGCAGGCTTCTGCCATTGCACTCAACGACCGATTTCCGACCGGTCTGAGCCTACCTTCGCGCGCCTCCGTTACAATTTGGGAGGCGACCGCCCCAGTCAAACTCCCCACCACGCAGGGTCCCGGATCCAGATAATGGACCGCGGTTAGATATCAGAAGTGCAAAGGGTGGTATCTCAAGGATGGCTCCACGAAGACTGGCGTCCCCGCTTCAATGCCTACCACCTATCCTGCACATCGCAATCCTGATACCAGTGCGAAGCTAGAGTAAAGGTGCATGGGGTCTTTCCGTCTAACCGCGGGAAGTGTGCATCTTGACACACAGTTCAATTTCGCTGAGTCCACATCAGAGACAGCGGGGAGATCGTTACGCCATTCGTGCAGGTCGGAACTTACCCGACAAGGAATTTCGCTACCTTAGGACCGTTATAGTTACGGCCGCCGTTTACTGGGGCTTCAGTTCAGAGCTTGCACCCCTCCCTTTAACCTTCCAGCACCGGGCAGGCGTCAGACCCTATACGTCGCCTTACGGCTTCGCAGAGCCCTGTGTTTTAAGTAAACAGTCGCCACCCCCTAGTTTGTGCCCCCAACATCTACTTGCGTAAACGTTGGGCCTCCTTCTCGCGAACTTACGGAGGCATTTTGCCGAGTTCCTTTGATGTGGTTCTCTCAAGCGCCTTGGTATACTCTACCAGTCCACCTGTGTCGGTTTAGGGTACGGTCTGATGGAGGGCTATTTCCAGGGACCTCTGAACGGCCCACCCAATCCGATAAGGGCAGACAATCTTTGAGATCCGTCACTTCCTCCTGGCCCACGAATATTAACGTGGTTCCCATCGACTACGCCTTTCGGCCTCGCCTTAGGGGCCGGCTTACCCTGCTCAGATTAGCTTTAAGCAGGAACCCTTGGACTTACGGCGAGAGGGTCTCTCACCCTCTTTATCGCTACTCATGTCAACATTCTCGCTTCTGATCTCTCCACCGGATGCCTTACAGCCCGGCTTCACAGAAAGAAGATTGTGTAGGTTATGTTTTGCGCTCCCCTCTTGCCCGTCGACCCCCATTGCATCGCTGCAACAGACATCTGTCGGCTCCTTGGCCCGCTCCAAACATATATACACAACGTTCTATATCACAGAACGCTCCGCTACCACGTGCATTGCTGCACATCCTGAGCTTCGGCTCATGGCTTGAGCCCCGTTACATCTTCGCCGCAGGACAGCTTATCTAGACCAGTGAGCTGTTACGCTATCTTTAAAGGATGGCTGCTTCTAAGCCAACCTCCTGGTTGTTTTGGCCGTCCCACATGCTTTCCCACTTAGCCATGAATTAGGGGCCTTAGCTGCAGGTCAGGGTTGTTTCCCTCTTCACAACGGACGTTAGCACCCGCTGTGTGTCTCCCGGATAGTACTCATCGGTATTCGGAGT
>OY970206.1:1590000-3097500 GCA_963708425.1 uncultured Alphaproteobacteria bacterium | reverse complement strand
GCCATCCGCGCCCATCACCACTTGGTGGCCATGCGGCATCACCGCACCATGCAGCAGCCCCGCCGCCTGCAATGCCGCCGTGTTGGCCCAAACCGTGTGATGATCCGCCGCCATCATCGCCATCGGGCGATCCGCAATGACCCGGTCCAGATCGTGCCGCGTAACCGGGTGCTCCAAAACCTGATAAGACGCCCCCTGCGCCATCAACAAGCCCCGCTCAGGAGTGGCACTACTATAGCGCGCGAAGGCCGCCTTTAGCGCATCGAACCCATGCAGCCCGCCAATCTGCAACTGCTGCAACTCGGCCCCACCCAACACCAGATGCAGATGGCTTTCGACAAACCCCGGCAACAACGTCCGCCCACCCGCATCAATAACGTGGCAGTCCGGGCCAACCAAAGCCGCCACCTCGGAAACGTCCCCCACAGCCAAAATACGCCCATTCGCCAAAGCCACCGCTTCGGCCCGTGGCCTGCCAGCATCCATCGTCAGAACGCGGGCATTGGTGATGATCAGATCGGGGCTCACTCAGTCTCTCCATACTTCGGGGCGGACAAAGCCTGCTCACCCGTGCATCAGGCAGCGAATATGCCGCCCCGTACGCGCGCTGTCACGCCCAAACCCGCTCTGTCATTGGCGCATCACAATGCGGGGAAAATCCGCCGCCCCGGTTTTGCGACCCTTGACCCGCTCTTGTGGTTTGGCCTCTATGATGGCAAAAGCGCTCATGGGCCACACGCCCAGAGCCAAGAGGGGATAGACCATGTTCAACAAGACTGCAGACCCCACCTCGGCACCACCTAAACCCGCCGCTGGTTCGAATGCCAACAAATCCGTGCTGGCAGCCGACCTGAAGATTGTGGGTGAGGTAAGCTCCGGTGGCTCGATCGAGATTTTGGGCGAAGTTGACGGCAACATTATCGCACATGGCGTCATCATTGGTGGCGAAGGCCGCTTCAGCGGCACCGTGCGCGCCGAAACGGTTGAAGTGCGTGGCCGCCTCGACGGCAAAATCGCCACCGAAGGGCTAACGTTGCGCGCCTCGGCGCATGTTGCTGCCGATGTCACGTATTCCACAGTCACCATCGAAAACGGTGCCACAATCGAAGGCAACTTCACCCTGAAAAAGTCCTGAGGCCTGCCCTCTCAGGCTAATGGCTTGGGCGGGATCGAATAGGTCATGCTGGCGCGGGCCACCGGGTCTGCCACGCCTTCTGAATAAATCAGCACATCCCCCACGGCCAGAACCCGCCCCAGCTTCAGGATGCGGGCAGTGCCGATAATGTCGCGGCCCGCCGCCGGCTTGCGCAGAAAATCAATCGACGCGCTGGTAGTCACCGTCAGCGCCTTCGGCCCGATGCGCGACAAGATTGCCAAGTAGACCGCCACATCCGCCAGCGCAAAGATCGTCGGCCCCGATACTGTGCTACCGGGCCGCAGATGCCGCGCATCCACCCGAAATCGCAGATCAACGCCGGTCTCGTCCGCCCGGTCCACCACGAAATCATCTGCCACTTCGGTAAAATCACGCGCCAGAAACGCCATCAACGCCGCCTTGTCCATTTCAAGCGCCATCACTTCCCTCGCTTTGGTTCCTCGCCTAGAGTTCCCGCAAAGCGCAAGGATGACAAGATGACCGAAGACATTCTAATCCGCCGTGACGTAGGGTTAATTGCCCACCTGACGCTGAACGCCCCGCAAAAGCTGAATGCCCTGTCCGATGCGATGCTGGCCGCCCTCGCCGCCGAATTCACCAAGCTTGCCATCGATCCCACTATCCGCGTCGTCATCCTGAAAGGTGCTGGCAAAGCCTTCTGCGCCGGCCAAGATTTGCGCGAAATGCAGTCGGGTCGCACTGGCCCCGACCATGGCCGCGCCTATTTCGCCGATCTGTTCAAACGCTGCGCCGATGTCATGCAAATGATCCCGGCCCTGCCCCAGCCAGTCATCGCCCAGGTTCACGGCATCGCCACCGCCGCTGGTTGCCAGTTGGTCGCCTCCTGCGACATGGCCGTCGCCGCCACCAGCACCAGGTTCGGCGTCAACGGCGTCAACATCGGCCTGTTCTGCTCCACCCCGATGGTCGCCCTGTCGCGCAATGTGCCCCGAAAGGTGGCCTTCGAAATGCTGACCACCGGCCAGTTTATCGACACCACACGCGCGGTCGAGGTTGGCCTGATCAACCGCCACGTCGCCCATGATGCCCTAAGCGCCGAAACCCAGACCCTCGCCGAAACCATCGCCGCGAAGCTTGGCCCCGCCGTCAAAATCGGCAAACGCGCCTTCTACGATCAAATCAACATGCCCCTGCCCGATGCTTACAATAACACCGCCGCCGTCATGGTCGAAAACATGCTCTGGCGCGATACCGACGAAGGCATAGCCGCCTTCCTGGAAAAGCGACCACCTGATTGGCAGGCCTAAACCCTAAAGCCGGTACAGATCGCGGTACTTCGCCTCCAGATAATCCAGCAAGGGCGCTTCAGTAGGGGCAAAGCCGCACGCCCGCTGCACTGTCTCAAACGGTGTATACAGCCCCCCGTGTTGCTGCACATTCGCCTGCAACCACCCGGTTGCCGCCGACGCATCACCACGCGCCAATTGCGCATCCAGATCCGGCACTGCCTGACGCAACGCCTTGTGCAAACAGCCCGCATAGACATTGCCCAAACTATAGGTCGGGAAATAGCCGAACAGCCCACAAGACCAATGCACATCTTGCAACATGCCATGCGACGGGCGATCCACCGCCACCCCGAAATCGGCCTTGAAACGGTCGTTCCAAGCGGCCTCCAGATCGCCAACCACCAAGTCGCCTTGCATCAACGCACGTTCCAGATCGAACCGCATCATGATGTGCAAATTGTAATGGATCTCGTCCGCCTCGGTCCGAACAAAGCCAGACCGCACGCGGTTGACCGCACTGTAAAACGCTTCGGCATCGTCCACGCCAACGCTGTCAAACTGCTTGGCCATCCGGCCAAATATCCAGCCGGTAAACGCCCGCGACCGCCCCAGTTGATTCTCGTAAATCCGGCTTTGGCTTTCATGCACCCCCATCGATACGCCCTGCCCGATCGGTGTCAGCCCATAGGCCGGATCAATGCCCAATTCATAGCAGGCATGGCCCACCTCGTGGATGGTCGAATAAAAACAGTTGAAAGGATCGCGTTCCACCACCCGCGTCGTGATCCGCACATCACGGCCAGAGCCTGACGAAAACGGATGCACCGCCAGATCCATCCTGCCAAATTCCCAATCATAGCCAAACGCCGCCGCCAAATCCCGCGCCACCGCCATCTGGCCTTCAGCCGGATAGCTGCCGGTCAACCCGGCCGGCTGATGCTCGGCCCCCAAAACTGCCGACCGCAACGCAACCAACCTAGGCCGCATCGCATCAAACATCGCCCCCAAAGTCGCCGCTGTCGCCTCGGGTTCATAATCATCAATCAACGCATCATACAGATCACCGCCCTGCGCCAGCGCCGCCGCTTCTTGCCGCTTCAGCCGGATCACCTTAGCCAGCGTCGGCAAAAACGATGCCACATCCTCCGCCGCCCGCGCCTGCGCCCAAAGCCCCTGCGCCCGCGAGGTCAACCGCGCCAGTGCCTGCGCCAAATCCGCCGGAACCTTCATCGTCCGCGTATAACTGCGCCGAATGTGCCGCAACTGCGCCAGCCCCACACCGTCCCCCGGTGCCGCCGCATCCAGCCAACCTGCAATCCGCGCATCTGTCCGCCGCGCGTGCAACACGCCCTCCAACGCCGCGATTTCCTCGCTGCGCTGATCTGCCGCCCCCTTCGGCATCACCGTTTCCTGATCCCACCCCAAACGCCCGGCCACTTGGCCCAAAGCCTCAGTTTCCCGCTGAAACGCCATCAGATCGGCAAAAGCCGAGTTATTGGCAGTCATGCCGTTCCCTTTCGAATAGATCCCGCTATCGGGTAATTTGCCAAATAGCGCGCCCGCAAGATCAACACCCACAAAATGACCGCTCCCACCTGATGCGTGATCGCGCTGTGCAACTGCGCCGCCGTCAAGACAGCCGCAATACCCAACCCCACTTGTATGATCATCATCGCAATCACAGCGTTATTGGCGTTTCGCGTCGCCAGATAAGCCGACTTGCGCCCGCGCAGCCAAACCACCACACCAAAAATAAACAGCAAATACCCCGACATCCGGTGAATGAACTGCACGAGGCCCGGATTCTCGAAAAACGCCGTCCAAACCGGCTTTACGCCGCCCGCCGCATCCGGCACATAAAACGCGTCCGCCGGAAAAAACTGCCCGTTCATCAATGGCCAGGTTGGAAACCCCCGCCCCGCATCAATCCCCGCCACCAGCGCGCCCAGCAGCACCTGCAAAAACGCAAAATGCATCAAGCCAGTCGATAGCCGAAACAGCTTATCTTCCCGCCCCCGCCGCGCCTGCATCAAATCCGTCTCACGCCGCCCCAGCAGAAATACCGCCCACGCGATCAGCCCCAAAATCACAAACGCCAACCCCAGATGCGTAGCCAACCGATACGACGCCACATCGACCATCTGCCCGGTCAGCCCTGATGACACCATCCACCAGCCAATCACCCCCTGCACCCCGATCAACACCCCGATCAGCAGCAACTTTTGCGTCCAGCCCATCGGAATTTTCCGCGCCACCAGAAAGCCCACAAACCCCGCTGCCCAAACCAGCCCAATCACCCGCCCCAAAAACCGATGCCCCCATTCCCACCAAAAGATGGTCCTGAACGCCTCCATCGTCATGCCCTTGTTTTGCAGCGCATATTCCGGCGTCGCCTGATACGCCGCGAATTCCGCCGCCCAGTCCGCATCGCTCATCGGTGGCAGCATCCCCGAAATCGGCTTCCACGTGGTAATCGACAGCCCGCTATCGGTCAGCCGCGTCAACCCACCCACCACAATCATCACCACTACAAGCGCGAACAGCACCATCAGCCAAAGCCTGATCCCGGCCCTTGCCCCATGCCCGCGCGCATCAATGACGCCAGCCTGCGGTGTCACCACCGGCACCGCCCCAACCTCTTCGAAAATACTGCGCTTGCCTGCCATTCCGGCCTCCAGGTTTTGGCGCAGACTAGGCGTAGGCCAACGGCGGTTCAAGGGGCACAAGGTCGCGCAAGTCAATCATTCATCCAAATGGTTGACTGATAACCCCAGCTAGTGTAATTCATCCATATGGTTGAACGAATCGACGCAGACCCGCTAACCCAAATCCTGAAAGCCGCGAGCGATCCGACGCGCCGCGCAATCCTGACTCATCTGGCGCAAGAAGGCCCCGCCCGCGTTACCGAAATTGCCGCCCGCTTCGACATCAGCCTGAACGCGGTTTCGAAGCACATCATGGTGCTGGAAAGCGCCGGTCTGGTCAGCCGCCGCACTCAATGGCGCGAACATCTGATCGAGGTTCAGATGGCCCCGCTTGCCGAAATTGACCGCTGGTTCGCAGCCCTGCGATCCATCTGGGACCAACGCCTCGAAGCACTTGATGCCCTCATTACAAAGGATGCACACGATGACTGACCTTTCCCTCACCTGCCGCCGCACCATCAAGGCCACCCCCGAACAGGTCTACAACGCCTGGCTCGACCCTGCCAAAATGACCCGTTTCATGTCGCCCCGCCCCGATATGCACGTCCGCGAAGCCCGCGCCGATGCCCGCGTCGGGGGGCGCTTTTTCGTGATGATGGTCGCCGACAAAGACCTGCCGCACGAAGGCACCTACAAGGAACTCACGCCTCATTCCCGCATCGTCTTCACATGGGAGGCCCCATGGTCCGCCCCCGACACCCAGGTTGAACTGGTATTCAACCCCGTCCCGGGTGGTACCGAAGTCGTGCTGACCCACGTCAAATTCCTCTCCGAAGAAAGCCGCGACAATCACACGCAGGGCTGGAACGGCATTCTGGGCAAACTCGACGCAATTTTCTCGTAAAGGAACCCGAATATGGATGAAATATTGATGTCAGTGAATTGGATCGCGGTCTTGGTGGGCGCTGCCGCCGCCTTCGCACTTGGTATTGCATGGTTCGGGCCACTCTTTGGTAAGACCTGGTCCGCTGGCAGCCACGGCCTACAACCCCCGGCCCGCATTCCCGTTTTCCCAACCGCCGTTCAGGCCTTGGGCACCTTCCTGTTGTCTTGGGTAATCGGCGCTACGGCGACGATTGACGCACTTTTCACCGCCGTGTTTCTCATCCTCGCCATCGCTGCGTTGCAACTCTCCGGGTCGCTTTACAGCCAGAAAAGCCCCAAGGCCGCGCTGATTGACGCAAGCTACGTCATCGCCATGGGCGTGCTGATGATCGCAGCGCAGGGTATTTTCTAGCAAACTACCTCTCCGGCTCCGACCAATCTGCCGGTGGCACGCCCCGCCTTGCCATCCGCAGCGCCAACCCAAGCGCCACACCGACCCCAATCGCCACCGTCAGATCCACCACCACTGTCAGCCCCAGCGTCAGCACCAGCAACACACGGTCCGACACCCGCCCCGCCATATAATGCCGCCATTTATGCGGCTCTGTCATATTCCACGCGGTCAAGATCAACAGCCCCGCCAACGCCGGCATCGCCAGATATCCCGCCAGCGGGGCCGCCAGCATCATCACCGCCAAAATCGCCACGGCATGCACCAGCCCCGCCACGGGCGTCTTGCCCCCGGCCCGAACATTCGTCGCCGTCCGCGCAATCGCCCCGGTCGCAGGCATGCCGCCAAACAACGCCGACCCGATATTGGCAAACCCCTGTGCCATCACTTCCGCATTGGGCCGGTGTTGCCCTTCAATCATCCGGTCCGCCACCATTGCCGACAACAGCGATTCCACCGCCGCCAAAAAAGCAATCACAAACGCCGAGGGCAACAATTCAACCACCCGCGCCACGGATACCTCTGGTAAAGACGGCATCGGCAGCCGGTCCGGCAACGCCCCAAACCGCGAAAACAGCGTATCCACCGGCAAATCCGCCAAGGCCACAAAGGCCGAGGTTACCCCCACCGCCACAATCAACCCCGGAAACCGCGGCAAAAGCCGGCGCAACAGCACGATCAACGCCATCGTCGCCGCACCAACCGCAAAGGCCACTGCACTAAAACTGCCCCGCGCACCCCACAACGCCTCGGTCTTCTCCAGAAACTCCGCTGGCACTGCGCTGATCGAAAGCCCCAGCAAATCCTTCAACTGACTGGTCGCAATGATAATGCCGATACCAATGGTAAAACCGTTCACCACCGGCTCCGGCACATAGGCCACCAGACTGCCCGCCCGCAAAACCCCGGCGATCAGCAGAATGATCCCCGCCATAAGCGTGGCCAACACCAACCCATCATAGCCATAGGTGGCGACAATGCCGAACACCACAACAATAAACGCCCCCGTGGGCCCGCCAATCTGCACTCGGCTACCGCCCAACAGCGACACCAGAAACCCACCCACAATCGCCGTCACCAACCCTTTCGCAGGATCGGCCTCAGACGCGATGGCAATTGCAATGCTAAGCGGAATAGCCACCATCGCCACAGTCACCCCGGCGATCAGATCGGCTAGGAACAAGCGCCCGGTATAGGTGCGCAGCGTGGTCAGCAACTTCGGCGTCATGGCGCGACGCTACGTCGGCAAGCGCGTAGTAACAATGCCCATCGAATGCCCCTCAAATCAGACCGACCTCGTCAAACCGCCATCAATCCGCAGGTTCTGCCCGGTCATATAAGCGCCGTCATCCGACGCCAGATAGGAAATCAAGCCCGACACTTCGCTCGCCTTGCCATAGCGCCCCATCGGCACCCGTGCGCGCCTGTCCTCAACTTCCGGCAAACTGTCGATAAACCCCGGCAACACGTTGTTCATCCGCACGTTCTGCGCCGCGTACTTATCCGCAAACAGCTTGGTGAAACTCGCCAATCCCGCCCGAAATACAGCCGAGATTGGAAACTGCGGATCCGGCTCGAACGCCACAGCGCTGGAGATGTTAATAATCGCCCCGCCCCCTTGCGCCACCATGATCGGTGTCACCATCCGCGCGGGCCGAATGACGTTCAGCAAGTAAAAATCCATCCCCAGATGCCACGTCTCATCGGTTATCTCCAACACCGGCCCCTTCGGCCCATGCCCGGCAGAGTTCACCAACACATCCACCCGCCCCCACCGCTCCATCGCCAGATCAACCAGCCGCTGAAGATCCGCGACCACCAAATTAGACCCGGTAACCCCCGCCCCACCCAGCTCCACCGCCAAAGCCTCGCCCTTACCGGAGGATGACAAGATGCCAACGCTATACCCATCCGCCGCCAACCTGCGTGCCGCATCGGCCCCAAGGCCGGAACCGCCTGCAGTGATAAGGGCAACTTTTGTGGGGGTCATCGTGGTGTCTCCGGAAATAGGTGCGCCGACAAAACTGCACTAAAGCCCCGCGCAACACCACCCATGCTTTGCCACACCAGCGACCGATGCTCGTCGGAACAATGACAGCCGCAGCAATGTGGATGATTGGTCTGTCGAATGCCCACCTCTTCATCGGGATTGTCAGCCCAATTAATTCTGCTAGAAAAAGGGCTCTTTTGTTGGGCCGGTTCTGCAATCATCTGCCAAGAGATTTTTGAATAGTGTGTGTCAGGTTCATTAAATTCAAATGATTAGGCGTCGAAAGTCGGTCGCTTGCGCTTGCCGACAAAGAACTGCTCAACAAAGGTAAACAAGCTTCTAAGCGGTGATCATCTTTACATCATTCTGATGGCAGTGAAGTGGGGACATTGGCATGAACATTGTTTTTGACATCGCAGCCGCGCTCAGCGCAATAGTTTGGCCTGCTATCGTTTTGATCGTTCTTCTTGCCTATCGAAGCCAAGTTCCCGCAGTGTTTGGTGGGTTCGCCAGCCGGATCAACAAACTGGAATTTGCCGGATTTTCGCTGGAACTCGCCCAAGCCAAACCTTTCATTCCCAATTGGCCAGCCGCCTCCGCAGCACCCGATCTCCGACATCAAGCCGCGGCTGTTATCATAAACGACAGCTACCGAGAAACCTTCCTGACGCAGCTGAATGACGCTGGCACCGGCGATTTCGCCGAAATCAATCTTGGGCGTGGCACGGAATGGTTGACGTCCCGGCTTTTCATAATGGCTATTCTCTTTGCCCGCATGAAAGGACTGCGCTGTTTCGTATTTGTGGAAACGACTGACTTGGTAAGGAAGAAATTTGTCGGCTGGGCGGAACCAGAAAAGATCCGTTGGGCGCTGGCCCAGCGTTTCCCGTGGCTCGAGCAGGCATTCGCAGACGCATACTCTCAGCAACTAGGCCCGCCCGCAGGTACGGTCATCGTGTCAAACGAAGGCCGGCTGGCTGTAGCTGGCAGGCCCAATGATGCCATGGCCGCTATTGAACTGCTTCGGGGGTTTCTGGAAAGAGTGCAGCAACAAATTCCTCTTGCACAACCAGGCGTTCCGCCGGTTCTGCCCTCGACGGCCCCCGGCTGGATAGAAATTGGAAACAACACCCAAGAACGCGCGAGCTGGCTCACTGCCGAAGAACTTGAATCGATCCTCGGTGGGGATCTGCATAGGGGCAGCGTCCGCTCGAGCGATTTGAAAGCGGCTGACAGCGCGGCGCAGACAAAAGCGATCCTTTCCCTGTCAGGTCCGTTCGTGCCGGTGGTTGCCGACGATGGCCGCTTCAATAGCCTGCTGAAGGGTGATGTAATTGTCGATCAGGTTGCAAAGATGCTTGCGGCAGCAACCCGCTAAGCGCGGCTATGCAAAACTTGGCTACCGGCTTGCACCGCAAAGTTGGCAACGTTGAAATGGCACTAGGCGCCCAGACGAACGCAACGCGAAACCCCTAATATTGTGTTAACATAAATCGCAATATATCATAATTTCAATACGTTACCAATCGTAACACGCGTGTTACCCATCCCCCTGCTTCAATTTCCAGGCCACCTGCCGCAACATTCCATGAAACGTCTGAACCTCGGCCCGCGTCAAATTCAGTCGCGACCACATATTTCGTAAGCTGAGTTTCATCCCCTCAACTTTCGGTTCCGGATAGAAAAACCCGGCCGCCCCCAAACTTTCCTCATAATGATCGCCCAGCTTTTCAATCTCGATCTTGCTTGCAAGTTCAGTCCGGGCAAATTCCATCACCTCCGGCGCGATCACCTCCGTTTGCCGCCGCCATTCATACCCCAGCAAAAGCGCGCATTGAGACAGATTCAGCGACGGAAACTCCGGGTTGACCGGCACCGAGATGATCGCGTTCGCCAGCACGACATCGCTGTTTTCCAACCCCGCCCGCTCCGGCCCGAACAAAACCGCGACCCGCTTCCCCTCCCCAATCAAAGCCCGCGCTACTTCCATGCCCCGCTCCGGCGTCATGATCGGCTTCGTCAGCTCCCGCCCCCGCGCCGTCGTCGCGAAAACATAATCGAAATCCGCAATCGCCGCCTTCACATCGCCAAATAACCCCGCATGATCCAGCAACCGCCCCGCCCCCGAAGCCATCGCGATCGCCTTCGAATTCGGCCATCCATCGCGCGGATCAACGATCCGCATCCGCTCCAGCCCGAAGTTCAGCATCGCCCGCGCCGCAGCGCCGATATTTTCACCCATCTGGGGCCGCACAAGAATGAACGTCGGGGGCAGCATGATATCCATCCGCTTGGGAAAAAGGTCTGCCGCCTGATATGCTGGCGTTGGCTGCAAAACAAGGAGCAGGGACATGGCGTGGGATGAAGGTCTGGCACAGCTATTGCGTGATGATCTGGCCGCCGAGGCGACTGTCGAAAAGAAGATGTTCGGCGGCCTCGCCTTCCTTCTGAACGGCCACATGGTGTGCGGCATCCACAAAGGTGGTGCCATGTTTCGCGTCGGCAAACCCAACACTGCCGCCGCCCTTGCAATACCCGGCACGTCGATGATGCAGTTCACCGGCAAGCCAATGGCCGCGATGGTGGATTGCAGCGATCAGGCCTGCGCTGACGATCATCGCCGTGGGCAACTCATGTCGCTGGCGCTTGGTTTTGTGAAAAGCCTGCCCCCCAAGTAGCCAAGCCTCGAAATCTGCGATAGGACGGCTGCGTTGACCCTCAAGGAGCCGCAAATGGCCGACGCTGACCGCCCACAGATTTACCTGATCACCCCGCCGGAATTTGACCTGGACCTGTTCCCCGATCAACTGGCGACGGTGCTGGACGGAACTGCGATTGCCTGCATCCGGCTTGCCCTTGCAACAAAAGACGAAGACCGCATCGCCCGCGCCGCTGACGCCCTGCGCGCCGTTGCCCATGCCCGGGATGTCGCACTGGTGATCGAAAACCATGTTCTGATGGTGGAACGCCACGGCCTTGACGGCGTTCATCTGACTGACGGCGCGCGGTCCATCCGAAAAGTCCGCAAAGATCTGGGTACCGATGCCATCATCGGCGCCTACTGCGGCACCACCCGGCACGACGGTATTTCCGCAGCCGAGGCCGGAGCTGATTACGTAGCCTTTGGCCCAGTTGGCGACACCCCGCTGGGCAGTGGCAGCAAGGCCGAGGCTGATCTGTTCGAATGGTGGTCCGAAATGATCGAAGTGCCCGTCGTCGCCGAAGGTGCGCTGACCGCCGATCTGGTTGCCAAACTTGGCCCGATCACCGATTTCTTCGGAATTGGCGACGAGATTTGGCAAAGTGACAACCCAAGCAATAGCTTACGCGCGCTTCTTGCCGGTTGGGGTTAAACACCACCCAGAAACTGTTGATGCCCCACACGAATTACCGCTTCGCACTTGGCAGCCAGCGCCTTACGATCGGCAAAATCATCCACCGCAACCGGATCGTGCAAGATCACCTCAACTGACCCGTGCCGTGGTGCTGCAAGCACCATCTTGAGATGCGGGCCGAATTCCATATCACCCCACCACCCGTAAAACCGCGCATCCGCACCCACCGGTGCATGATAGATGACCGTCGCCGGTTGAATGTGCAGCACCTGCTCCAACCCATGCGTATAGAACGCCGCAAACAATGTCGGCTTGAACGGTAACACGCGAAGCGTATCTGTGCTGGTGCCTTCGGGGAAAAACAACAACCGATGCCCGGCGCGAAGCCGCGACTCGAACATAGCCTGCTGCCGCTTTGCATCAACGCCTTTTCGCGCAATAAACAGCGTCCCCGTCGCCCGCGCCAGCCAGCCGATGCCCTGCCATCCGGCAACTTCTGATTTTGAGACGAAGTAAACCCGCTGCGCCGCGTTCAGGGCAAATATATCCAACCATGACCCGTGGTTCGCCACTGCAGCCCCCCGCTGCTCCATTGGCTTGCCGTGAATGCGCAAACCAATACCCATGATCCAAAACGATGACTTGCAGACAAACTGCGTAATATACGGCGTGACCGGACGTGCATCGCCAAAAATAGGCCGCTCCACCAATCGCACCACCAACAACAGCACCAAGCATCCAAAGGTCAGCACCCCAAGCACGCCACCCCGCAGCAACACTCGAAACCACCCCGAGATGCCGATCGGCGCAAAGGCAAGGTCATCGTCAACCCAAGCCCTGCTCATGCCTTGTGGCCCTGCTTTCGGGTGTAATAGTCGCGGTGCTTGGCGGACATCCGGCCAGTGTCCATCACCAAACATACGTCCGTGGTGTTGAAAGCATGGTCGATCCATGCCCCTTCCCCCACAAAGCCCCCCAAGCGCAGATACGCCTTGATCAACGCCGGTGTGCCCGTCATCGCCAGCTTACGGTCTAGCTGATCCACCGGCAGCACATCCATCGGCTGGTAATGCTCGGGCCGCGCCCGCACCCGCAAAGCCTCGGGTGCCAGATGGTGATGGTGCAAATAGGCCAACGGCTGCGCCAGGGCCTTTGCATCCGTGCCATGAAAACTGGCCACACCGAACAGTACTTCGATCCCATGTTCGGCCACATAATCCGCCAGGCCGTTCCACAAATGAAACATCGCCGTTGACCCGCGATAATCAACATGCACGCAAGATCGCCCCAGTTCCAGCAAACGCCGACCCGAGGTTTTCAGCGCCGTCAGGTCATACTCGCCCTCAGAATAAAACCGGCCCGTGGCCGAAACCCTGTCGCCGGGCAGCAGCCGGTAGACGCCAACCACATCATCCAAAGCATCGGCATCGCGGTGCGGATCGACAAGGATCAGATGGTCGAACAGCGGATCAAACTCATCACGCTCCAGCCGCGCCTCGTGATCAATCATCGGCCCATCACCGCCAAGTTCCGTCACGAAAACCTGATAACGCAACCGCTGCGCCGCCCGCAGATCACGGTCCGTTCGCGCAAGACGCAGCTCAAAGGAAACATCGTCTGCTATCATCGACGCTATGATCTATCCTGTTGGCCGGGCAATGCGCAGGTCTTAGGCGCTGCCCCCTTGGTTTGCAACTGTTTCACGCCGCGCGACCTTGGCCGATAAGGTCGGGGCCATACAAGCGGGGCCACACAATCAGGGATTGAATATTCAGGCAAAATCACCACATTACGATTTAGCTTCGAACACTTGCGCAAGCATCACGTGCCGCCCGTCGATCACAACCTTACCTACGTGTTCGAAATTTACCGTTATCCGATCACCAATGTTGGATTGCACCTGCCCAAGCCCCCAGTCCGGGCGATCCGGATGGCGCACTATCATACCGGGCTCAAGCATTGAGTTCATTTATTTCACCACCCAAAAGGACTATAGCATTATGCCCGATACGCCCGATCTTGTTGCCCTGCTGGGGTCTCGCATCTGCCATGATCTTATCAGCCCGTTAGGCGCAATCGGCAATGGGGTAGAGCTGTTGATGATGGATGGTTCGACCATAGGCCCCGAGATTGCGCTGATCTCGGAAAGTGTCGCGAATGCCAATGCCCGCATCCGGTTCTTTCGGGTGGCCTTTGGCACATCCAGCGGTGATCAACGCATCGGTCGCCCGGAAGTGCTGTCCATCCTGGCGGACCTGACCCGTGGCGGGCGCCTGACAGTAGATTGGCGCGGCCCAGCCGACCTGCCGCGGCGCGAGGTGAAACTGGCGTTCCTGCTGATCCAATGTCTTGAAACTGCTATGGCTTTTGGTGGCCGCATCACCGTTGACTTGCTTGATGGCCGTTGGACACTGATCGGCGAAGCGACAAAACTGAAACTCGATGCCGACTTGTGGGAAACTCTTTCAAACCCCGCCGCCAAGGTCGATGTCACCGCAGCACGCGTGCATTTCGCCCTGATCCCCGGTGAATTGCGTCGCCAAAATCGTAATCTGACGGCAGACATCGGCCCGACACAAATCAAGCTAGGCTTTTAACCCGCGGGTCACGGCCTGATCGTCCCGTCGCCGGTCACCAGATACTTAAAACTGGTTAACTGTTCCGCCCCAACCGGGCCGCGCGCATGCATTTTTCCGGTGGCGATGCCAATTTCCGCCCCCATGCCAAACTCGCCGCCATCGGCAAACTGGGTGGAGGCATTGCGCATCAATATCGCACTATCCAGCCGTTCAAAGAACCGCGCGGCGGTGGCATCATTTTCGGTCAGGATGCTTTCGGTATGGTTCGATCCATACTTGCGGATATGGGCAATCGCCTCGTCCACACCGTCCACCAACTTGGCCGCGATGATCATGTCCAGAAACTCGTGTCCGAAATCTTCTGGGCCAGCCTGCACCGTGCCCGGCACGTTCAACAGCTCTCCCTCGGTACGCACTTCGACCCCGGCCCGCAGCAAATCCTCGATCAGAACTGCGCCATGTTTGGTGTAGAACTGGCAATCGATTAGCAGGCATTCCGCTGATCCGCACACCCCGGTCCGCCGGGTTTTTGCATTCAGAACCACCCGCCGGGCTTTTTCTAGATCAGCATCCCGGTCGGCATAGACGTGACAGATGCCTTCCAGATGCGCAAAAACCGGCACTCGCGCTTCGCGCTGCACCAGCCCGACCAGCCCCTTGCCCCCACGCGGCACGATCACATCGATATAGTCCACCGCCGTCAGCATTGCCGAAACCATCGCCCGGTCACGCGTCGGCACCAACTGGATCGCGGCCTCGGGCAAGCCCGCCCCACGCAAACCTTCAACCATGCACGCATGGATCGCGGTTGAGGAATGAAAGCTTTCCGACCCACCACGCAAAATCACTGCATTGCCAGCTTTCAAACACAACGCCCCCGCATCCGCCGTTACGTTCGGACGCAACTCGTAGATCACCCCAACGACACCAAGCGGCGTTGCAATCCGTTGAATATGCAGCCCATTCGGGCGCGTCCAGTCTGCCAGAACACGCCCCACCGGATCGGGCTGTTCGGCCACAGTCCGCAACCCATCAACGATACCGCGAATGCGCCCCTCATCCAGTCGCAGCCGGTCAATCATCGCAGGCGACAGGCCCTTTTCCTCGGCATAGGCCATATCTTCGCAATTGGCATCTAAGATCGCGTCACGTCTGGCCCAAACCGCTTCCGCCGCGCCAATCAACGCCGCATGCTTGCGCTCGGATGACGCATAAGACAGCTCCGCCGCCGCCGCCCGTGCCGCAGCGCCGATCTTTGCCATCAGGTCAGTGACTTGCACGTCCATCCCGCCCTACACCACCATATCATCGCGGTGAATCAACGCCGCCCGCCCCGCATAGCCCAGTATCGCTTCTATCTCGCCCGACCGATGCCCGGCAATTGCCGTCGCCTCCGCCACAGTATAGCGCACCAGACCCTTGCCCAAAACCTCGCCCAACGGCCCTAGAATGGCTACGGGATCACCCCGGCCAAAATTGCCCGCCACCGATACAACCCCCGCCGGCAGCAGTGACTTGCCGCTGCTCAACGCCCGCGCGGCACCTGCATCAAGCCGTACTTCGCCCTTCGGCTTCATCGCGTTGATCCACCGCTTGCGCGCCAGCTGCGGGTCGCCCTGCGCCACAAACCACGTCCGGTTTGCCCCTGCCGCCAACGCACTCAGAGGCCGCAAAACCGACCCTTCCATAATCGCCATTGCACAGCCCCCGGCCACGGCAGTCTTAGCGGCAAGGATTTTCGTCTTCATCCCCCCCTTCGACATCGCCGAGATAGGATCGCCTGCCATCGCCTCGATAGCCGGTGTAATCGCCTCAACCAGATCAAACCGTTGCGCGGCAGCATCTTCTTTCGGGTTGGCCGAATAAAACCCATCCACATCCGACAGCAAGATCAACTGATCCGCGCCAACCGTCACGGCAATCTGCGCTGCCAGCCGATCATTGTCGCCAAATCGGATCTCATCCGTCGCAACTGTATCGTTCTCGTTAACAATCGGCACCACGCCCAGACCCAGCAAAGTTTCCATCGTCGCGCGCGAATTCAAATAGCGCCGCCGATCCGTGGTATCTTCCAGTGTCACCAAAACCTGCCCCGTGGTGATGCCATGCGGGGCCAACACTTCCTCATAGGCCCGCGCCAGCCGAATTTGCCCTACCGCCGCCGCCGCCTGGCTTTGCTCCAGCGCCAAAGGCCCGTCTGCCAGACCAAGCACCTTTCGGCCCAACGCAATAGACCCCGACGATACCAAAACCACATCTGCCCCACGCGCCCGCACTTCGGCCACATCCAGCGCCAAAGCACGCAGCCAATCCAAACGCAGCCCGCTGGCCTGATCCACCAACAAGGCCGAGCCGATCTTCACCACCAGCCGCTTGGCATGGCGCACATCAGGCGCCACCAAAGGTGTCAGGGCTGCCATGGCGCATCATCCACAACTGGCGCCTCATGCTTGATCTGCGCATAAAGCACCCGCAAGACATCGGTCAGCCCCATACCCGCAACACCCGAAATCACATGCACCGGCCCGCCCGAGGCTTTTTCCAACGCCTTGCGCCGCGTTGCAATCGTCTTGGCATCCAGCGCGTCGCACTTGTTCAACGCCACGACACGGGCCTTATCGCCCAGCGCTGCCGCATAAGCCTCCAGCTCCGTCACGATGGTGCGGTAATCCTTGGTGATGGTCGATGACGTGCCATCCACCAGATGCAGCAGCACCTTGCACCGCTCCACATGCGCCAGAAACTGCATCCCCAGCCCCCGGCCTTCCGATGCGCCTTCAATCAACCCCGGAATGTCGGCCATCACAAATTCCGCACCGTCAATGCCGACGACACCCAAATTCGGCACCAAAGTCGTAAACGGATAATCCGCAATTTTCGGCCGCGCATTTGATACCGCCGCCAGAAAGGTTGATTTCCCCGCGTTCGGCAGCCCTACCAGCCCTGCATCGGCAATCAACTTCAGCCGCAGCCAAATCGTCCGCTCGACACCCTCTTGCCCGGGATTGGCCCGCGTCGGTGACCGGTTGGTCGAGGATTTGAACGCAAGGTTACCCCAGCCGCCATTGCCACCACGCGCCAGTTGCACCCGCTGCCCCACGGTCACCAGATCAGCAATCACGGTTTCTTCGTCTTCGTCCAATATCTCGGTGCCAACCGGCACTTTCAAAATCACATCCTCAGCCGTCTTGCCCGTGCGCTGCGCCCCCATGCCCGGTTGCCCCGACTTGGCAAAGAAATGCTGCTGATAGCGAAAGTCGATCAGCGTGTTCAGTCCGTCAACGGCCTCTGCATAAACCGACCCACCATTGCCACCATCACCACCATCCGGCCCACCAAATTCGATGAACTTTTCACGCCGGAACGACACACAGCCCGCCCCACCACCGCCCGAGCGGATATAGACTTTGGACAGGTCAAGAAATTTCATCGGTCCGGCTTTCTGATAAGGTAGCGTCAGCCGATACAGGATTGATTGGCTGTTCTCAAGTCACGCGATTGCGCGCCTCGAATGCTGGTTTGGATAGGGTCAGATCAACATGGGCGCGTTCCTGCCCCAAAGCACGACAATGACGCGGGCCCCGCCCAGTTTCTATGAAGCCGAGTTTTGCCAAGACATTTGCTGATCGCACATTACCCTCAAAGTATCCCGACACTATCGCCGAAGGGTCATGCTCAAAGTGCATCTGCAACACCGCTTTCGCAGCCTCGGTCGCATAACCCTTGCCTTGGGCATGTGGACACAGCCAATATCCGAACACACGGTCCTCATCCAGCCCCATAATGCCTGCAAAACCACCGGCATCCTCAATCGCAAACTCCCAACCGGGTACTGCAATCTCCGATAGGAAATACTGGAAATCAGATGCAGCATATGGATACGGCACAGACGCCAGCCAGCCCGACACGTCTATGACGTTCAGCGCAGCCACAACAGCGGCCTCGTCCAAAGCCGCCACGGGGCGCAAGATAAACCGCGCCGTTTCAAGCCGCGCTATTACCGTCATCGCCCTCAGTCCAGCTTAAGCGTGTAAGTCCAGGTCGGCACCCGCGAATTGCGCGCCACGCTGAACGTCTCGGCATCGCCCAGATACTGAAAGCCTGCGTTGGTCAGCACATGCGCCGATCGTGGGTTATCTTGAAACACCTCGGCAAAAATCGTGCGGTTCTTCTGCGGGTTGGCCGCAACCAGCCCGCGCACTGCTTCGGACGCAAAACCCATGTTCCAGAACGATGGCGCGACCCAATAGCCAATTTCGGATTGCCCACGATCCATCCGTTTCAGCGAGATCACACCCATCACCTCGGCAAACCCCGATGCCGTGCCGTCCATCACCCAGATGTCCTCGTCCACGCCGTGCACCATGGCGCGGGCCACAAATGCCTCGGCAGCCCCCGGTGGCATCGGGTGCGGTATAGACTGCGTGCCCTTGGCCACCCGCTCATCCCCAGCATACAGCGCAAACAGCCCGGTATCCGACAGCCGCGCAGGGCGCAGCACCAGCCGACCGGCGGCAATCTGACCTTCAGCAATGTTGGCAACTACGTGCAACGTCATGGCAAACTCTTTTGGCTTTCCGTGTAGCAGGTCCATTACAGACCACCACGGCATTTCTTTGGTGTCTCCGCGTCACTGAAGTGGCATCGAAGTTCGATTGTTTCAACTGCCGCATCGTTGGGCCGACCCCAAAACGCGAAAGGACCGGCCTTTCGGCCGATCCCCGCTTTACAAGATGATTGTAAAGGTTCGGCTTATTCGGCGGCTTTCTGGGCTGGCAGCACAGAAATGAAGGTGCGACCCTTCATGCCTTTCTTAAAGGTCACGTGGCCCTCGACCACGGCAAAGATCGTGTGATCGGTGCCCATGCCAACACCCTGCCCTGGAAACCAGGTGGTGCCGCGCTGACGCACGATGATGTTGCCCGGAATGGCCACTTGGCCACCAAACAGCTTCACGCCAAGACGACGACCAGCTGAGTCGCGGCCGTTGCGGGATGAACCGCCTGCTTTTTTGTGTGCCATGGGGGATTACTCCTTCGCAGCAGCGGCTTTGGCAGCGCGCTTTGGTTTTGCAGGGGCTTCCACGGCTGCGGGTGCAGCGGCGGTGTTATGGGCGGCGCGGCGCGCATCTTGCGTGCCGGTTGCGGCGGCAACACCGGTCTTGTCGGCACCCTTGGCCAACACTTCGGTCACACGCACCAGCGTCAGATGCTGGCGGTGCCCCTTGGTGCGCTGCGACGAATGCTTACGACGGCGCTTGACGAAGTGGATGACCTTTTCACCCTTGATCTGTTCGATCACTTCGGCCTGCACAGCAGCACCCGCTACAAACGGAGCACCAATAGTCAGCGTTTCACCACCAACCATCAAAATATCATTGAACTGGATTTTGTCTCCAGCAACGCACGCCAGCTTTTCCAAACGCAGAACGTCACCCGCCTGCACTTTGTACTGCTTGCCGCCTGTCTTAAGGACCGCGAACATAGTCTTTCCTTCTCGTGTCTCCGCGTCCTTTGGCCCCGGTTTGATCCGGCGTTTGCGTTACCTGGAACAGCGCGCCCTGAACGGGCGATATGAATAGAAAACCCCGGCCAGCCAACGGGCTCGCCAAGATGCGCGCTTATCTGGCAAGTGGGGGGGCTTTGTCAAGCGCAGGGGCGCACATAACCGCTGGTATCCAATCCAACCAATCCGCGCCGCCGCAATGGCAGGCAATCGGTGGCCTCAAATGTCCTCGCCATGCATCTCTTTGGCAACCGCACGCCCCAGATTGCTGGAAATTTCGGTGAACAGCACGTTAAACGCCGCGAACACTGCCGCATTCAGCACCTTGCCCTCTTCCATATCCGAAAACGCCAGATACGCCTGCATGTCGTCATCGGACAGCGGCTCATAGGCAAGCGCCAGATACGGGTAAAGCCAGGTTTCTGTTTCTATCCTGATATCGGGCTCTTGCGCCCAAACGCTTGACAGCATTTCGTCTTCGGTCATCTGCTGGTCAAACGCCCCCGACGTGGCCATGCCTTTGAAAAACGCCAGATTGGCATTCAACGCCCCGGCAACATTCATCTCGATCAGGTCATTCGCTTCGGCAAACTCGCGAATGGCCGCCAGACGCGGGTCATCCTCCGCCGCCATTTCTTCGACATTCACTTTGGCCGCATCTTCCACACTTTCGTCCAGCAACGCCCGCCGCGCCTGCACTTCCAGCATCAAGATGCGCTGCCCGCGTTCCGAGGCGAAAAACGCCTCCATCACCTCAATCACCGCCGGATCGGCCTTGCCCAGTTCCGCAACGAACGCCGCATCAAACACCGCTTTCATGGCGGCTTCGTCATAGATGCGACCAACCTCGGCAGACCAATTGGCCCCGCCCTTGCCGGGAAACATCTCTGTTTCAAGGGTTTCGCCATAATCGAAGCCCTCTTCGCGCATCACTGCCAAAACGTCGCCGATCTGCATGGTCGCCGATAACTGCATCACCCGCTGTGTTGCGGCGGGGTCCACCACCGCCTGAACGCGCGTAATCACCGCAGCGCCATTCTGCGACAGCGGCACGTCAGCGAACACAGGCCCCGCTGCCATGCCAACCAGCAACAAACCAAAAACGACACGCAAATTCATCTGGATAGCTTTCAAAACGATGGGGTGAATCATAGCTAACGCCTGATGCCGCCCTTGCCAAGCCACCGCCAACCACGCCTTCGTGAAGATGCGGCGATTTTCGGCCCAAAGTCACCCAATCCCAGCCTGGCGATCCATCCCCAAATCACCAGAAACCTGCACTCATTCACAAACCCGCCAACCCCACCGCGCTGCCCAAAATATCGCACCTAAGCAACCTTCCACTTTCGGGGGTTGCAAGCCCCGCATCATCCAGCTAAATCCGCCCCACGACGACCCCACCCCGGAGAGGTGCCAGAGCGGTCGAATGGGGCGGTCTCGAAAACCGTTGAGGGTGAAAGCCTTCCCAGGGTTCGAATCCCTGTCTCTCCGCCAAATACCCTGATCTCCGCTGATATTCTCTGTTCCGGCGCGGATTTCCTTCGTGTTTCCGTGGGTTAGCGAGGCTATTTTTTAACAGAGACGCCTGTTCCCGCCGATGATCCCGCCCATTGCGCCCCGCGTCTCTGCGGCCTCTGCAACCCGTTCGGTTTGCCATGCTTTCCGATAAATACTGGGAATTAACAGGGAATGTTGGATTTTTCGAGGCCATTTGGTGGTTTTTTGCTCTGAATCTGCGGGCAATTTCCGTGGCTTACGGGCCAATTCCCTGCTCAAAATTAACAGGGAAATTAATTCAGCGTAACAGGGTAAAAAATTCATGCGAACAGGGAAAGAATTGGGAAGAACAGGGAAGGCGCAATTCGGCCAGTTTACTGGTCCCGGGCGGGGGCTGCAGAGCATGTACTCACGCTAAAGATCCATTGACGACTTCAGCCCTGTGCAAAAAGTTGCGCCTGTTCGGACCAGTCCATCGGAATGCCATCACGCAGAAGCCGAGCGACAGAGATATCTGCGGGTTGGCGCCCGTCGAGAATGGCGGCCTGGAGTTTGGGGGCGAGGAAGGCCAGCGGGATGCGGGCTCGGATGTAGGGCTCGGAATGCCCGGCGGCAGCAGCAATCTCGGTCAGAGATGTGCCCGTGCGCAGGGATGTCGCCCAGACATGTGCTTCTGCGAGCGTTCGGATCAGCACCGGATCAAGCGCAGGCACCATCGCGCCGGCGAGAATGCGGGTTTCAACACCCCGCCTGCGCAGGGTGAAGCTCTCGTCAAAAGCGAGAAGGTCGGGGGCGAGCGCGTCGGGTGAGACATTCAGCATTAGGGCAATTGAACCCGCCGCCAGCTGCAGCCTGATCCGCCCCTGTTGCAGGGCGACATCTGTGATCAGCGATCCAAGGAGAGCGACATCGGTCTCGACCCAATCTGCCAACTCTACCGCCCGCCGCGCCAACTCGGCCGCCTCGGTCGCGTCCGGAACCGACAGCATGGCCTGCCCCTCTGCTGCCTTGCGCAGATGGTCGCCGAGAATGCGACGAAGGCTGGCCTCCAGCGGCTCAGCCGGCAGCCGCCAGCCAGAGGGATCGGTACCGCCGGCAATCAGCCGATGCGAGACATAATAGGCAAAGCGCCGCCCATGGCGCTGGGTATGGGTGGGGGTCAGCAGATCGCCGGTCTCGTCGCGCAGCTTGCCGGTCAAGATGCGCGAGTCCGTTGGGTGCACACTGCGCCCCCGAGGGCGGGCAGTTGCGGCCATCAGTGCAGCCTGCACCCTGTCCCAGAGATTGGGGGTAATGATCGGTGCGTGCAGACCGGGATAGCTCAGCTCTTTATGGCGAATGCGGCAGATATAGACCGGGTTGGTCAAAAGATAGTGCAACTGACCACGGCTGAAGGGAGCCGCTCCCCGGATCTGACCCGACCGGGTGATGCCCGCCTTGGGGCGCAAGCCCAGACGGGCGGCCTCGCGCTCGACCAGCCGCAGATTGCCAAGATCGGCATAGAGGGCTAACAGCTGGTGCACAGTCTGCGCTTCACTGGCATTGACAACCAACTCGCGGCGCTGCGGGTCGGTATGGGGGTCATATCCGAGGGACAGGCTGCCGCCCATCCAGAGCCCTTTTTTCTTTGAGGCCGCGATCTTGTCGCGGATACGCTCCGCCGTCACTTCGCGCTCAAACTGCGCAAAGGACAACAGAACGTTGAGGGTCAACCGTCCCATCGACGTAGCCGTGTTGAACGCCTGCGTCACAGAGACAAAGGAACAGCCTTTTGCATCCAGCCGCTCGACAAGGCGACCAAAGTCGGCCAGCGACCGTGTCAACCGGTCGATCTTGTAGACCACCACCATGCCGACGCGGCCGGAATCGATCTCGGCCAGCAATTGCTGCAGGGCCGGGCGCTCCAGAGTTCCGCCTGACAGGCCGCCATCATCAAAGCGGTCTGGGACAAGCTTCCAGCCCTCATGGCGCTGGCTGGCAATGTAGGCGGCACAGGCTTCGTGCTGAGCATCAAGTGAGTTGAAGGATTGATCAAGACTCTCGTCAGAGGACTTGCGGGTGTAGATCGCACAACGGATCACGGGCTTCTGAGTCATCTGACAGCACCCCGGTGTGCAGCGGCGTGTGGTGGCCTTGACGGCGACTCTTTACCCGGTTCGGCGCCACCGCGCGCCGCTGACCGGGACAGGCCCTCGGCAGCACTGCCGGTCTTGCTCTTGCGCGCGGGGTGTTTGACGCCGGTCTCGGTTCCGCCATCCACCTCCTTCGGCAACAACCCGAAGAACCGCGGGCCGGACCAGCGGGCACCGGTGATGGCGCGGGCGATGGCCGAGAGGGACCGGTGGCGCGCGCCATTCCACATATAACCGTCGGACAGAACATCGACCACATTGGTGGTGCCATTCCACGCCCGCAGCAACCGCCCACCGGGTCGGACGATGGGGGAGGCTGCGCGTGTGTCGCCTGCCGCGATGCGGTCGAGACGGGCGAGCAGAGACGAAGGCAAACCGCCATGCTCACGGGCTTGCATCTCATAGGCCAGAAACCGGCGCTGCATCGGCTGGCTCATTTTTGGTGGCACCTCGCCGCCAAGCAGGTCTGACCAAAGCTGCGACAGACCCGCCCGGTCCATGACATCGAGATCGGCAAATGTGGTCATGCCGCACCTTTGCCGGATTCTGTGATGTCGGCATCCGACAATCCCTGTGCCGTGACGGGCGGGACCGCCGGTGCTTGTGCTGCGATGCCGGAATCGTCCCTTATCGCGTCTGCGTCTTGCCCGACCTCGCCATCCGTCGCGCGCGCCGGTCCCGCCGGTTCGATGGCATAAATTGTCTCCCCACCCTCACGGCGCCCGCTGAGGATCACGCCTGTCTTGCACAGCCCGCTCAACGCCGCACGCAGCGTATGCGCCTGCCAGCCGGTAAGCCGCATCATCTCGGACAGCGACGCCCCGCCGGGTTCTGTCAGGCGCGCGCGCAGCAGTGCCGCTTTGGTCTGGTGGGGGGCTGTCGCCGCGAATAATTGCTCTTCGGTATGTGGTGAGGCTGTCTCTGTCATGGTCATTCTCCGATTTGCTTGGGCGGGCGAAGTGCCGCGCCCCGGTACCGGACCGAGCCCGGACGGCGCCGGGCGATGGCCACAGCAACGCTCGGTTGTGCGGCGAAGTCCAGTGAACCTTCAGCAAATAAAGCCATTATTTTGGTGTAAATAACTGTAATTGCGTCTAAATCTGGAAAGACATTTGCCCTTAATCTTCCGCACCGTCCTGATCAGACGCTTCATGAAGCGTGGCCCACAGCAATGTCACCGCGTGGCCCTCTTTGCCGATGCGCACCTGTTCGAAGAGTTCAGGAATGTCTGCCAGCGTCCCGGCCGCTGGTGTCACCTCCCGCATCGCCGTTGTGCCGGTTTTTCCGAGGGCCAGCAGCTGTGCGGTACGACTGGTCGACGACAGCGGTTGGCCAGGATTGCGCTCGATCCACGGAAACTCCTTGCTACGCACCGCGTATCGGAGTTTGCCATCTTTTGACCAGACGGCGGCGATCGGTTCCTCATGGCGGTGCACCAGACATCGCATGGACGCTTCGCGGCTGATGTCGAGATCCTTTTGCAAATCCACAGAGGCGCTGATCTCGGGCTGTTGCACCAAAAAGGGCAAGAGCCGGTCATCGGGCACCAGAAGTCCGATGGCGAATTCGTTGGCCTCGACCTCTTGGCGTTTGTGCAGCCGGGCGGTCCGCGTCTCGCGCAAATCCCCTTGCGTGCAAGTAAACGTGCCCCCCAACCCAAGCACATGCCTTTCCAGCAGAAAATGACCGAGTTCATGCGCAATGCCAAACCGCGCCGCCTGTGGCCCCCGCCCGCTGTTGACCAGAATGCTGCCGCGGCTGCGCACTTTGTCCGTCAATAGAAGGCCCTCACAGCCTTCACGCGCTTCGCGGCGGATGTCCTCTATGCCGAGGGCTCTGGCAATCTGGTCAACGGGCACAGCGCCGTTCAGCGGGCCGATCTGCTTGTGCAAGCATCGCGCCAGAAGCTGCGGCGCGTGAATGTCAGCAAAATCAACGCGGTCAAGTTGCAGGATGTTACTCCGAATCTGGGGGCCGCGCCCGCATCGATTTTACCATTTCTTCGATGATGCCGCGGTCGCGAGACGTGAGGCCTTTCAGATCGCGGTGAATGCGTTGGATTTGTTGATCTTCTACGGGTGGCGCCTCGGCAACCCCAATCAGCTCTTCTGCTGTAACGCCAAAGAAAGCTGCCAGTTTCTGCACCAGTTCAAAGGACGGATTGGCCGTCCGTCCCTTTTCCAATTCCCAGATGTGCGCCTTCGACACGCCAACTGCGTCAGCAAGTTTTTGAAGCGAGACTTGCGCGCCCTGTCGCAGGTCAAACAGCCGCTCGTTTAGGGTCATGACCCGAGTTCCTCCGCTGTATGATGCATCTTACAAGCATATACCTCTGCGATTGACGAATGCAAGCGGCAGGTATATCTTACGACAAGGGGCGAGTTTGCGTCCAAACGTTGTCCCGCCGCCATAAGGAGACTGCTATGCCCAACACCATCGAACACCTCACCCCCGGCGATCTCCGCCCCTGGGCGCGCAATGCGCGGACCCATTCCAAAAAGCAGTTAAAGCAGATCGCAGAGTCGATCCGGACCTTCGGCTTCACCAACCCGGTGCTGATTGACCAAGGCAACACGATCCTTGCGGGTCATGGCCGGGTCGAGGCCGCCAAGACATTGGGCTTGGAATCTGTCCCGTGCATCCGCATTGAACACATGACCGAGGCCGAGAAGCGGGCTTATGTCATTGCCGACAACAAACTGGCGCTGAATGCTGGCTGGGATGAAGAGCTTCTGGCTCAGGAATTGCAGGGCTTGCTGGCGACTGAAGATATCGGGTTTGACATCGGGGTGATCGGCTTTGAGGTGGCGGAGATCGACAGTCTGGTCGAAAGCTTGATCCCGGAGGAGCCGGGCGATCCGGACGATGACCTTCTGCCCGAGATCGCGCCACGCCGCGTCAATCTTGGCGATCTGCGGCAACTGGGGCCGCACCGTCTGATCTGCGGCGATGCGCTGGATCCGGCGGTGGCGTCTGGTCTGATGGAAGGGGATCTGGCCCGGATGATCTTCGCCGACCCGCCCTGCAATGTGAAAATCGATGGCCATGTTGGCGGCTCGGGCAAGGTAAAGCACCGCGAATTCGCGATGGCGTCCGGTGAGATGACGGCGCCGGAGTTCACGACATTCCTGACCGAAGCCTTCCGCAACATGGCGGATCACAGCCTTGATGGCTCGATCCACTATCTCTGTATGGATTGGCGTCACATGAGCGAGATGCTGGCCGCGGGCCATGCGGTGTATGACGAGTTGAAAAACCTCATAGTCTGGGCCAAAGACAATGGTGGTATGGGCACTTTTTACCGCTCCCGCCATGAACTGATCTTCGTGTTCAAGAACGGCACAGAATCCCATCTCAACAGCTTCGAATTGGGCCAGCATGGCCGCTACCGCACCAATGTCTGGAATTATCGCGGGGTGAACACAATGCGGGCGGGGCGGATGGATGAGTTACACCTGCATCCGACGGTGAAGCCAGTGCAGATGATTGTCGATGCGATCAAGGATGTGTCAGGGCGTGGCGATATTGTGCTGGATGTGTTTGGTGGATCCGGCTCCACCTTGATTGCGGCCGAGAAAACCGGACGCCGGGCGCGGCTGGTGGAACTGGACCCGATCTATTGTGACCGGATCCTGACCCGTTGGGAGGTGCAGGCCAAGGATGCGGCAGAGCAGCTGATCTGTGGCTGGCCGCGAGCTGGCATGGCCATGCTGGAGGCCGCGCAATGACGGCGGCGGATAAACCGGGGTCCAGCAAACCCGGTGCCCGCATACAGCCGTCCGACACTTTGGGGCCGGGCAAACTGGGCGCGCTGGCGGCCCGTCCCGGATATGAGGTGGGCTACGGCAAACCTCCCGCAGACACCCGGTTCCGCAAGGGTCAATCGGGCAATCCGCGGGGACGGCCCAAGGGGGCCAGAAACAAGCTGCCAGCGCTGAACGAAGAGCGGATGAAGACCATCATCCTGCAAGAAGCTTACCGCACCATCACCGTGCGGGAAGGTCTGCGCAATATCACCGTACCGATTGCGCAGGCTGTGCTGCGGTCTTTGGCGGTTAATGCGGTGAAGGGTCAGCACCGGTCGCAGCGGCTGTTTGCAGAACTGCTTTCGGCGGTAGAGACCAGCAACAAAGAGCTGCATGACGCCTGGTTCTCGACCGCGCTTGACTACAAGATCGCTTGGGACGCGGAACTGCAGCGCCGCGATCGCGCCCATATCACGCATCTTCCGCCGCCCTTACCGCACCCGGATCATCTTCAGATCGATATGACTCGCGGGACCGTGCTGATCAAGGGACCGGCGACAAAACAGGAAAAGGTCATCTTTGATAAGGCCTACGGCGAATTGCGCCGGCAGGTGATCCTGTGCGAAATCTGCCGCGATGCGCTGGTCACTGAAGAGGATCCCGAGGAACGCGAAGACCTGGCCCGCTACATAGACCTCGCAAACACAACCATCGGACGCTATCGCACCCTATTGCCCGAAGACCTCTACCCCGTGGAAATCGATGCAAAACTCCGCGACTAAATGCGTGAGCTTGTGAAAACATGGCCGCCGTTCCTGGCGGCAGACATAGCGGCCGATGGCGGGATCGATGAGGGGTACGGGTATGATGGGGACCAAGAGGAATGAAGCACGCCTAAAACGCGGGTGGTTCAGGTAATTCACGACACTAACCCCCGAAATTTTCTCTGTTCGACAATCTAGGCAGTGAAATACTGAGGTTCCGGACCCACCGTCCTTGGCTAATAATCTGAAGGTCACAGGTTCAAATCCAGTTCCCGCAACCAAAAAAACCAAACACATCAAATAGATGGAACCCGACCTAAACAGTCGGGTTTTTGCTTGTCCAAAACACCTCAACGCCACCTCAACGTTTGACGAGTCCCCCTGAAAAGCGGGGGCCTTTTGCGTCTCTGGGTCGAGTTATTCGATCGCGCGTTGAATGGGTTCTGTGGCTAAGCAAGGCGCCGTCCCGAGCCACCTCATTGCCCAATCTGCGATGTTCTTGAGCCGGTTCGTGAGATACGCCCTGCCATGGCCATACCGTACGCTATCGATGATAGACACATTCCCCTTGCTCTCGCCCTGCGTCGGCGCGGTCATGCAGGACGGTCTCAACACGACCATTGCCCGATAGGCTTAGATGGCCCCGACCAAACCGCCGTAACGTGAAGCAACTCGGGAAGGCTAAAAGTCCCTTTCACCTCAACTATGTTCCATTCCGCAATGATGGCGTGATACAAGAAAAAACGGTAGGTGCGCCCAAGCAGACCACAGATATAGACCAACAAAGGCATACGCTGACGATGACGACCACCGGGGACCGAGAGACGACGTCTGACCGCGAACGCCCCAGGCTGGGCCGACCGCGCACAGATCAGGCTGGGGAAGTGGAGGAGCGGATCTTGCAGGCGGCCGAGTTCTTCTTTTTGAAGGAGGGATACGCCCGCACCACGCTGGAAAAAATCGCGGCGGCGGCTCGGATCGGCAATACCACACTCTACAAGCGATATCGCAACAAGGAGGATCTGTTCACGGCGGTCTTGCAGCGGTCCGTCGACACAGCGGTCACCAGGTTGTCTGTGGTGCCAAGCGGCAGCACACCTCGCCAGCGCTTGCGAGAGACTGGGATCGCCATGGCACGAAGCGCTTTGACGCGGGATGTAATCGCCATCATGCGCATCTCTGCGGCCGAGGCTGAGACCTTCCCGGTCATCGCGCGGATGGGATACCACCTTGGGCTCGATGCGTCGGTCAGCCATGCTGCGAAGGCGATTGCCGGAAGCGATCTGCCTGTGGACCTCGCCGCGGCCACTCCGGCGGCCACGCGGTTTGTCGAACTGGCCCTGCACCCGCTGGAACTTCAAGGGATGTTCGGGGGTGATCTTGAACAGCTTTGCACGCGGATCGAGCCGTCCGTCGATGACGCCATCGACGTTTTGATCCGGAACGGGCTTCTGGACGGCTGACAGGTAAATGTAGGATGCCCTACCTTTACTCTGGTTGGAAATCTGCTATCTGTTCCGCCATCACCTCACGCGGAGACAGCCACGATGGTCAGGGCCGAAACCCTTCAATTCCTCCGCGACTTGGGGGAAAACAATTCCAAGGCTTGGGTCGATGCCAACCGCGAAAGATGGAATGCCACGCGGGAAAACTTCATCGCAATCGTCAACCAATTCATTGATCACGCAGAGCATTACGACGCACGGATCAAGCTGGCCGGGATCGACCCGAAGGGCAGCTTTACGCGCCTGAACCGGGATCCGCGCACCAGAAATGGCAGGCCGCCCTACAAGACCGGCTCGGCCGTGTTCGCCAACCCCGGCGACACAATGGAGGCCTTTGGCTATTACATCCATGTTGAGCCGGGCCAAAGTTACGCTGGTGCATCCCTGTTTATCCCGTCCGAGGCAGCGTTGATCCGCATGCGCACCAAGATTGCCAGCCATCCGGATGAATGGGCCCGCCTGGTGGCGGATGGCACCTTCCGCAAGGCTTTCCCGAACGGGGTCGAAGCGCTGGACAGCCTGAAATCCGTGCCGCGCGGATTTGAACCGGGTCATCCCGCTGCCCGCTATCTGAAGATGAAGGGCTACGGCATGGCGGCACCCATGACCGATCTGCAGGTGCAGAAGGCCGATGCGCTGGACCACCTTGTAGACCTGTTCAAGGCGGCGCGTCCGGTTGCGGATTTCCTGAACTGACTGAGCCGCCATGCAGCAAGGACATACGATGATCGATCCTCGCACTTTTACATTCTTGTCTGGTTTGAAAGCCAACAATACCAAGGAATGGTTCAAGGACCATCGCGCCGCATATGAGGATGCGAAGGCCAATCTGATGGAGGTCGCAGCAAAGCTGACCGCAGAGGTCGCCCGTTTTGACGACGCTATCCGGCAGTCGGGCTTTGACCCCACGACAGCGGTGACGCGGATGAACCGCGACATGCGGTTTTCCAAGGACAAGACGCCCTACAAGACCGAGTTCTTCGTGATGGTCAGGTCGAGCCCGCATTTTCAACGGGTTGCGGGCTATTCGCTGCACATCGAACCCGGTGGCAGCTACGCGAGCGCAGGGATCTTTCGCACCGAACGTGGCCCTTTGACCAAGATCCGTGACCGGATTTCGGGTCGGTTTGCGGACTGGAAATCCATCGTCGAAAACCCGGAGGTTCAACGCGTCTTCCCTGACGGGTTTATTGCGCCGAGCGTCCTGACGAATGGGCCGAAGGGCTTTGACAAGGACGATCCCGCGATTGAATATCTGAAGCTGGAAGGGTTCAGTCTGAACCACCGCATGAGCGATGCGGCGATGTCAGGCGATGGCGCGCCGGCGGAATGGATCACCGCCCATAGGACTGCCAGCCCGCTGGTGGAGTTCATCAACTCGGCCGTGGCGGAAGGATTGGCGGATGTGCAAGATCAGCCGCCCCATCGGTCAAATCAGCCGGGTTGACGCCCGATGAGAAGTCTTGGTCTGGTTCAAGCGCGACCTGCGCAGTCACGACCATCCGGCGCTGACAAAGGCCGCGGCCTTGGGAGAGGCGGTGCTTCCTCTTTACATCGTCGAGCCTGAGTATTGGCAGCTTCCTGATACATCGGAGCGCCAGTGGGCCTTTATTTCAGAGGCCCTTCACGACTTGCGGGCTGATCTTGCAGCACTGGGTGCGCCATTGGTTGTCCGGGTCGGTCGTGCCGAAGATGTTTTACATGGGCTTTGCCGCGATCACGGCATTACCCGGATCATTAGTCATGAGGAAACCGGCAACTTGTGGACATTTGCCCGCGACCGCCGTGTTGCAGCATGGGCGCGATCATTGGCCATCACGTGGGACGAGCTGCCCCAGTCCGGTGTCTTTCGTGCCATGGCTGACCGGGCAAGTTGGGTTGCCCGCCGTGATGCGTTCATGGGGGCGGCCGCTCTTCCGCCGCCGCGAGCTTTGCTTGGACTTGGCGGAATCGACATTGGGGTGATTCCTGTGGCTAAGGATATGGGGATCAGCCCCGACCCATGCCCACAGCGCCAAATTGGAGGCCGAAAGCACGGCCTTGCGCTGCTCGACAGCTTTCTGACAGAACGGGGCGAGACTTACCGGACTGCAATGTCATCACCTGTCAGCGGCGAAAGCGCTTGTTCGCGCCTTTCTCCGCATCTGGCTTACGGAACGCTTTCGGCCCGCGAGGTGGGCCATGTGACTGCGCGCCGCCGTGCCGACCGGCCCAAGGGCCTGTGGCCCAACGCCCTCGCCAGTTTCGACAAGCGTGTTGCGGGACGGGATTATTTCCTGCAACGGCTGGAGGAGAACCCGTCCGTCGAATCCCGTTGCCTGCATGCGCCGTCCGAAGGTCTTCGCCCGCACGACGCCGATCCGTTGCTGCTGGCCGCCTGGACGAAGGGTGAAACGGGCCTGCCTTTCGTCGATGCCTGTGTCCGGTATCTTGTCGCAACGGGATGGTTGAACTTCCGGATGCGCTCGATGCTGATGGCCGTGGCATCCTACCATCTCTGGCTTGACTGGCGGCGGACCGGGCCCGTCCTTGCGCGCGCCTTCACGGATTACGAACCCGCCATTCACTGGTCGCAGGCCCAGATGCAATCCGGCACCACCGGGTTCAACACCCCGCGCATCTACAACCCGATCAAACAGGGCTATGATCAGGATCCGACCGGTGCCTTCACACGCCGCTGGTGCCCGGAACTGGCGAAGGTGCCGGACTCGTTTCTGCAGGAGCCGTGGAAATGGCCCGGCGCCAGTGGACTTGTTGGTGCGATCTACCCCGAGCCGGTGGTTGACGTGGCAGTAACTGCCCGCAGCGCAAAGGACGCGATCTTCGGTCTGCGCAAACGGTCAGACCCCACAGAGATATTGACGATTGCTGCCCGCTACAAAACGCCACCAGATGCGCGGTTCGACAATCGAAAAGGCCGGGCACGTCGTGCCCCGGAACCGAAGGCGCAACTCAGTTTCGATCTTTGACTGAAAACCCGGTTTGCTTTCTGCCGCCAAGACTGACGATGCCATGCTACGACCCGTGCCGGTCCTAGAGTGCGCTCACGCACAAGCCTTGTCCTGCCGATAAGCAATCGGGAAAACAGTCCCCGCTGACACGCTCTAGCGCGCAGCACCACGTTGGCGGCATTGGAATGGGTTACTTTCATGATGTGGTTCTTGCGTTGGTTGCATTAATAATGATATACGTCAGCAATAAAACCATTCCAGTTCTGATGCCTAACATCATATGACTGACGTGCAGTTGAAAAGGTTCTGACATGCGGATCACCAAGGAAAAGAAGCAGGAAAATCACGAAAGGATCCTTGCCATTGCATCCGAGATTTTCCGTGAGCGGGGATTTGACGGCGTGGGCGTAGCAGACCTGATGGAGCGGGCAGGGCTGACCCATGGTGGGTTTTACAACCACTTCGCCTCAAAGGAGGCGCTGATCGCCGAGGCGTCGGCCAAGGGGTTTGTTGAAACGTCGGAGCGCTATGCAGGCTTTGCCATTGGCGACGTCATTGACGCCTACATCTCGCGCGCGCACCGGGATGCGCGGGGGCAGGGGTGCCCGGCTGCTGCATTGAGTGGCGAGGCTGCGCGGTTGCCGCAGGACACCCGTGCAGTATTCGGTGAGGGGATCGCGGGCCTGTTTGCGGCGCTGGAGGGCGGTCTTGCGGGGCACCCGGATGCCCGCGCGCAGGCCATCAGTCTGTTGGCCCAGGCAGTTGGTGCGGTGATCTTATCTCGTGCCTGCCCTGATGGTTCGGCACTTGCGGACGAAATTCTGGACACCTGCAGAGCAGATTGCCACGCCAGCCTTGCAGACCACACACATTAGCAAAAAGGGGCCGCAAGGCTGCGGCACCCTTCGTTTTGGTCGAAGCGCAGGGTTTAGTCCGCGACCTTGATCACGACCTTGCCCTTGGCGCGTCCGGTTTCGACATAGGCCAAGGCCTCGGCGGTCTGGGCAAAGGGGAATACCCTGTCTACCGTGGGGCGAATTACGCCAGCGTCGATCAGACCCGCAATCTGGGCCAATTGCGCCCCATCTGCGTGCATGAACAAGAAGGAATAGCCGACGCCGCGCGCCTTGGCCTTTTTCAGCACGCCCCAGCTGAGCATCCGCATCACAAAGCGCAGGAACAGGTTCAATTTGAGAGTCTTGGCAAACGGCACATCCGGCGGACCCGAGATCGAGATCAATTGCCCACCCGGTTTCAGCACGCTCAGCGACTTTGCCAGCGTCTTGGCATCCTGAGAGTTCAGCACCAGATCATAGCCCGACAGCACCTGTTCAAAATCCTGGGTCCGGTAGTCGATCACCACTTCGGCCCCAAGGCTTTTGACCAGATCCATATTCACGGCACTGGTCGTCGTGGCCACGGTCGCCCCTAGATGCTTGGCAAGCTGGATGGCAAAGGTGCCAACCCCGCCCGACCCGGCCTGAATGAACACTTTCTGGCCCGGCTTCACCTTGCCCACCTCGACCAAGGCCTGCCACGCGGTAAGTCCGACCAGCGGGATCGAGGCTGCCTCCTCCATCGAAAGGCTGGCGGGCTTCAGGGCCACATCGGCCTGATCCACTGCGATGAATTCGGCGAAGGTGCCAGTGCGGTGGTCGCGCGGGCGGGCGTAAACTTCATCCCCGGCCTTGAACCCCCGCACACTCGCGCCAACGCGCACAACGGTTCCGGCCAGATCATGGCCAAGGATAAAGGGCGGGCGGTAGGGCAGAAACAGCTTGAACTCGCCGTCCCTGATCTTGCTGTCAAGCTGGTTGATCGCGGTGGCCTTAATGCGCACCAAAAGGTCATTCGCGCCGACCTTAAGTTCAGGCATATCGGCCAGACGCAACGGGCCATTCTTTTTGTATTTATCGACGACAAAGGCTTTCACGGGGTCTCTCCAGTGTGGAATTTCAAATCAGGCGGCCAGAAAAGCCAAGGCTTTCGGCACGAATTGCGTGTGGTATTGGAAAATGCCGCCGTGGCCCGCATCCTCATAGATCACCAGTTCCGCGCCCGGAATGCGCCGGGCCATGTCGCGGCTGTTGGTCGTAGGAACCATAATGTCGTTGTCACCATTGGCCACCAGAACCGGAATGCGGATGCCGCCCAAATCCTGCGGCGCTTGGCGGCCCCAGGCCTGAATGGCCGACAGCTGCCGCAGAAATGCGCGGGGTGTGGGTCCCTTGTCGCGGTCTGCCTTGCGTTCCGTCAGCCGGACCAGAAAGGATTTGGCCGCCTCACTACCATTGGCCGTACGGGTGAAGAACAGATCGGTCTTAGGGTCACGGAACGACAGCAGCCCCTTGATGATCAACGGCCATGACACAGCGCCTACACGTGCAATACCCGTGCCACCTGCAGGCCCGGTGCCGGTGAGGATCAGCTTGCGCACCAGTTCGGGGGCTTTCAGGGTGATATCCTGCGCCACAAAGCCGCCCAGTGAAAAGCCCAGCAGATCAACCTGTTCAAAGCCCAAGGCGCGGATCATGGCAATCGCATCGCGGGCCATTGCGTCAATCGTCACTGGGGCCGAGCCGCCTGACAGGCCAATGCCCCGGTAGCTCAGCGCGATTATGTGATGCTTGACCGCAAGACCATCGACAATGCGCGGATCGAAATTGTCCAGCACCGCGCCCCAGTGGTTCAGCATGACCAGGGGCACGCCGCCGCGCTGGCCAAGTTCGCGGTAAGCGAAACGAGTGCCACCAACGGTGATGAACCGGTTGGCGGCGTCGATATAGCGGGTCGCCGGATTTGTTGTGTTTGTCATGGTGTCCTCAGGCGATGTTGAATTGCTTGCGCAGGGTGCGGTCGAAAAACGCGCGCGGCAGGAAACGGCGGGCAAACGACGTCTGCTTTGCGGCCTTGCCCGACGGATAACGCAGCCGGGGAGCACGGTCCTGCGCTGCGTGCAGGATGGTGGCCGCGACATCTTCGGCAGTGTCGCCGCCTTCCATCGCCAGATCAAACGCCGCCCGATATTTGGCCAGCACTTCGGCATAGGCGGCAATCGGACGATCCCCTTGCGGAGAGTTCGCTTCGATCGAGGTCTTGGTGGCCCAAGGTTCAATCACCGCAACGCGGATGCCAAAGGTGCGCACCTCGTGGTCGAGCGATTCCGAATAGCCCTCAATCGCGTGCTTGCTGGCCGCGTAATAGGCGCCGAACGGACCCGGGATCAGCCCCAGTACCGAACCGATGTTCAGAATCCGGCCGCCTCCCTGCGCCCGCATGACCGGCAGAACCGCATTGGTCACCCGAACGCCGCCCAGAAAATTTGTGTCAAACAACGCCTGCACTTGGCTGACCGAACTTTCCTCGGCCGCGCCTGACACCGCGTAACCCGCATTGTTGACCAGAAGGTCGATATGCCCAAGTTCGGCATGGGCCATCGCCACCGCTTGCGCCACCGACGCATCATCCGTCACATCACAAGCGATCAACCGGATGCCGTCGCGCACCTCACCCTGTGCCGCTTTGCGGCTGGTGCCGATCACCCGGTAGCCCGCCCGTGCCAGCGCCAAGGCGGCCGCCTTGCCGATCCCGCTGGATGCCCCAGTCAAAAACGCTGTCTTTTGCGCATGAGGTGCAGTCATCGTCATTGGCTTTTCCTTGGTCGTTACGGCCCGTTCGCTGTCGAAAGGCTCAGGATTGACGGGGTGAGTAATAATGATGATAAACATCATCTTTGCGCTTAAATGATGATAACCATCATTAATGTCAAGAAGAAAATGGAAAGTGGTGATCAGAAATCATTTTTGAGACGAAATGCGGTTACTGCACTGCCGCGCTTGATCCCGCAGGACGGCGTATTGCCGAGTATCCCGACAGCGACCGAGCCTGTCGGCAGAGTCTCACTCTCGGATGCGGCGCGGGACTGATCGGAGGCGCTTAGTCACTGACTGACCAACAGAGAGTTTGCCTGCCGGGCCTCTGTCGGTAAAGCGAACATACCGCCAGTGGCGGGTGCAGCAGGCAATTCGCAGCGACGGCGCTGACATCTGGCTCGCACCGGGTGCACAATTGTGCCCATTTCGAATCGCGACAGGCGGCCATGCCATATGGCATCATGCCGCCGCAGCGAAACCCTGCCGCTCCTTGAAACCGTGAACCTGTGAAACGGGCCGAGCTTGACCGCGCGGTCGAGGCGTCTGGCGCTTCCCGCAGCGCGATTGACCGGCCCGTCTTTCACTTGCGCACCCGCGCCTGATCGCGCAGGTCAGCATAGCCGCGTTTGTCAGCAACCGACCAGATCACGGACCCGATGGTCAGCAGCGCGCCGATCACCGGTTCAATGTCGGATGCTTGGACGTAGCCCTTGGCGACCAGCGCGGTGCCTGCGATGGTGAGGTTTTGGCGGATCAGCGCGAGGATTGCGGGTTTCAGCATGGTATTCGGGGTTGTCAGAGGAACTTGGCTTGAGCCGGCATGGACGCCCGGTTAGCCTGCTGGGATGACAAAACCTTCCCCCTTCCGTTACTTCAAGACGAGCCCTGAGATCATCCGCCTGGCGGTGATGCTGTACATCCGGTTTCCGCTGTCGCTGCGTATTGTCGAGGACCTTTTGCATGAGCGCGGCATCGAGATCAGCCATGAGACGGTACGATACTGGTGGAACCGATTCGGCCCGATGTTTGCCGCTGAAATCCGCAGCAAGCGCGTCGACGCGATGCGCGCCCATCGCCACTGGCAGTGGCACCTGGACGAAGTCTACTTGAAGATCAACGGCGTGACACACTACCTCTGGCGGGCTGTGGATCACGAAGGCGAGGTTCTGGAAAGCATCGTCACCAAGACGCGAGATCGCAAAGCGCCCTGAAATTCTTGAAGAAATCCATGAAACGGCATGGCCGACCTGAGACTATCGTCACGGATCGTCTACGATCCTACGGTGCTGCCCTGAAGGAGCTCGGCCGCGGCGATGATCGCGAGATGGGCCGCTGGCTCAACAACCGGGCAGAGAACTCGCACCTGCCGTTCCGACGACGAGAGCGGGCGATGTTGCGGTTCCGGCGTATGCGAACGTTGCAGAAGTTCGCCTCAGTGCATGCCTCGGTCCACAACCACTTTCCGACGGAGCGCCACCTCCAGAACCGCGACACCTACAAGACGACCCGTGCCGCCGCTCTCGCCGAGTGGCGTGGCCTTCTCGCTGCCTGATCGGCAAGTGGGGTAGGGGAAACAGAGACTGGTTCGCATTCGTCTGACAGCACCGCCAGTTTTCCCGACCATCGCCGTTTACCCCGTGGCACCGCCACCACCTCCCCCTTGCACCCACGCCCCCCCTGCGCTAAATCCCCCTCACTTGGGCACCTTGGCGGGTGGGCAGGCAGGCTATGCACCGGATTGCAAATCCGAGTAGACCGGTTCGATTCCGGTACCCGCCTCCAAGACTGCATCCGACGGCACCCCCGCTTACCCCCAATCCAGCACCACCTTGCCCGATTGCCCGGATCGCATCGCCGCAAACCCCGCCTCAAAATCATCCACCCCAAACCGGTGCGTGATCACCTTGCGCACATCCAGCCCGTTTTCCAGCATGGCAATCATCTTGTACCAGGTCTCGAAAATCTCGCGCCCGTACACGCCCTTGATGGTGATCGCCTTGAACACGATCCGGCTCCAATCCACCGGCGATTTGCCGGGTGGAATACCCAGTAAAGCAATCCGTCCCCCCATTACCAACGCCTCGACCATCTGATCCAGCGCCGCCTGACTGCCTGACATTTCCATGCCCACATCAAAGCCTTCGGTCATCTTCAACCGCGTCATCACCTCGCGCAGATCCTCTGTCCCCACATTCACCGGCGTCACATCGGCCACCTCGGCCGCCAGCGACAGCCGCGCCGGATTGACGTCGGTAATCACCACATGCCGCGCGCCCACATGCCGCGCCACCGCCGCCGCCATAATCCCGATCGGCCCAGCCCCGGTGATCAGCACATCCTCACCAATCAGATCGAACGACAGCGCCGTATGAACGGCATTGCCGAGCGGGTCCAATATCGCGCCAATCTCATCGTCAATCGCGTCCGGCAACGGCACCACATTGAACGCGGGCAGCCGCAGATATTGCGCGAACGCGCCGGGTTCATTCACCCCAATCCCCCGTGTCGCCGGATCGAGGTGAAACTTGCCCGCCCGCGATTGCCGCGACCGATGACCAATCAGATGCCCCTCGCCCGAGCATCTTTGCCCGATATGAAACCCCTCCACATTGCGGCCCATCTCCACAATCTCGCCAGCAAATTCGTGCCCCGTCACCAGCGGCACTGGCACCGTGCGCTGCGCCCAGTCATCCCAGTTCCAGATGTGAATGTCGGTGCCGCAAATCCCGGTTTTCCGAATGCGGATCAGCACATCGTCAGGTCCAATCTCCGGCACCGGGCGGCGTTCCATCCACAACCCCGGTTCGGCCCGTGCCTTCACCAATGCTTTCATCTGGTTCGACATCAGATCGCCCCCACCCGCTCGCCCGCCACCTGAAATGCCTCCAACGCCCGGTCCAGATCAGCCGTCGTCAACCGCGCGTTCATCTGGGTGCGAATGCGCGCCAATCCCTTCGGCACCACCGGAAAGAAGAACCCAGCCACGTAAACCCCCAGATCAAACAACTCCGCCGCCATCGCCTGCGCAAGCTTCCCATCCCCCAGCATAACCGGCACAATCGGATGTTCCCCCGGCAGCAACGAAAACCCGGCATCCGCCAAACCGCTGCGCCAATACCTTGCGTTTTCAAACAGTTGTGCGCGCAGATCATCCGCCGCCTCAACCAGATCAAGTGCCGCCAGCCCCGCCGCCACCACGCCGGGCGGCAGCGCATTGGAAAACAGATAGGGCCGCGCCCGTTGCCGCAACAGATCAATCACCGGCTGCGGCCCCGCCACATAGCCGCCCAGCGCGCCCCCCAAAGCCTTGCCCAGCGTGCCAGTCAGAATATCCACCGCCACGCCAAAATACGCTGGCGTGCCCATCCCCTTCGGCCCCATGAACCCCGTTGCATGACAATCATCCACCATCGTCAACGCACCATATTGCGCCGCCAACGCCGTCACGCCGGGCAAGTTCGCCAGCGTCCCGTCCATCGAAAACACGCCGTCGGTTGCAATCAGGATATGCCGCGCACCGTCCGCCCTTGCCTGCACCAATTGCGCCTCAAGATCGGCCATATCCGAGGTCGCATAGCGATAGCGTTTCGCCTTGCACAGCCGAATGCCGTCGATAATCGACGCGTGGTTCAACGCATCCGAAATCACCGCATCCTCCGGCCCCAGCAGTGGCTCGAAAAGCCCGCCATTGGCATCGAAACACGCCGCAAACAGGATCGCATCGTCCATGCCTAGAAATTCCGCCAACCGCGCCTCAAGTTCCCGGTGTAAATCCTGCGTGCCGCAAATGAACCGGACTGACGCCATGCCATAACCCTGCTCGTGCATCGCCCCGGTCGCCGCCGCAATCAGCACCGGATTATCCGCCAATCCCAGATAATTATTGGCGCACAGGTTGAGCAACTCGCGCCCCGCCACCTGCACATAGGCCCCTTGGGCCGAGGTGATAAGCCGCTCGCGCTTGGTCAGGCCATCTGCCTCGATCCCGGCAAGCGTTTGTCGCAAATGGTCCAGAAAATCGGCTGTCGCGGTCATGGTGGTCCACCCTTTTCCGGTCACAAATGGCGCAGCTATGCACCAGTCGTAGCGCAGGATGCCCGTCGAAGGAAACACCTTCGCGGCCCATCCATATCGCCCTTACTTCAGGGCCGATCAGGTAGCTGTCCAGTGGACAGCTGCCCGGCCCATTGCCCAAAGGCGTAAGCCGTCGAGCAAGGGAGGTTGGGCCGGGTGCCGTGATTTGTAAATCAGGGCGCGGCTGCCTGGGTAGGTGCGAGAATCGCGCCTGCCGGGGGCAGGCAGGCGCGACCTGATTTGACGCGTGTCAAATCCGGCAAGAAAGAAAGGTAGCGCCTCAAGTCCCGCAAAACGTCTTGTACGGCCCAAACCCCGACGGCGCTGGCAACGCATAAACCTCGCGCCCCTCAACCCCGCCAAACGGGTCGCTCACCGCCGCCAACAGCGCCAGGAACGGCCCCATATCGCCGTCGGTTGCCGCTGCCAAAGCCTCTTCCACCAGATGATTGCGCGGAATGATTGCTGGATTAACCCGGTCCATCCGCGCCGCCGCATCTGGTGCCAGCCGCGCCCGCCACTGCGGCAACCATTCCAGCAACGCACTCGCATCCTCGAACAACGGCGTCACCAAACTGGCATCGCCACTCACCGCCGTTGCCAGCCGCCGAAACGTCAACGTCCAATCCGCCCCCTGCCCCGCCATCGCTGCCAGCAGTCCCTCCGCAAGATCGCCGTCCCCTGCATCCACGCCGTCCAACCCCAGCTTGGCGCGCATCACATCCGCCCATTCGGCCCGGTATAAATCCGCCACGCCCTGCAGCCGCTCTGTCGCCACCGCCACCGCCCGGTCCTCATCAGCATCAATCAACCCCAGCAACGTCTCCGCCAACCGCGCCAAATTCCACCCCAAAATCAATGGCTGGTTGGCATAGGCATAGCGTCCATTATGGTCGATCGATGAAAACACCGTGCCCGGCGCATAGCCTTCCATGAACGCACAAGGCCCATAATCGATCGTCTCGCCCGAAATGGTCATGTTGTCGGTGTTCATCACGCCGTGAATAAACCCAACCCCCATCCACTGCGCAATCAAACTGGCCTGTGCCGCCATCACTGCATCAAACAGCGCCAGATACGGGTTCGCTGCCCCTGCCGCGTCCGGGTAATGCCGCGCAATCGCATAATCGGCCAATTGCCGAACCTTATCCCCTTCGCCTCGGCTCGCGAAAAACTGAAACGTCCCCACCCGAATATGGCTTGCCGCCACCCGCGTCAGCACCGCCCCCGGAAGCGGTGCCTCGCGGTAAACCACCTCGCCCGTCGCCACAGCCGCCAGCGCACGCGAAGTTGGAATGCCCAGCGCGTGCATCGCCTCGCCAATCAGATATTCGCGCAACACTGGCCCAATCGCAGCCTTGCCATCGCCGCCCCGTGAAAACGGCGTCCAGCCCGACCCTTTCAGAACAATATCCCGCCGCCGCCCCGCCCGGTCGATCACCTCGCCCAGCAACAACGCGCGGCCATCACCCAGCTGCGGTGAAAACCCGCCAAACTGATGCCCGGCATAAGCCTGCGCTATCGCCGCCGCCCCATCCGGCACCGCAGCACCAGAAAAAATTGCAACCGCTTGCAATTCAACACCCGGATCAAGCCCCAGCTCCTCCGCCAAGCCACGATTATACTGCAAAAGCTGCGGCGCCGGTGCCGGATCCGGTTGCTGTGCCACATAAAAGCCAACCAAATCGCGGGCATAGCTGTTGTCAAAGGCGATCAACGGCTTTGGTCGTGCACTCTGGTCCATTGTCGTCCGCTCTTATTTGCCATCGCGAGCCCAGCCTAACAGAACCGCCATCCGCGCCATAGCGGCAATAGTCGGCCCGCCCAACTCAAGCATGGCTCGAAATCGTGGCGAAACACCAACCAACGCTACGGCTGGCCCCAAATCATCCTGCATTTAAAGAAAATGGTCGGGGCGAGAAGATTCGAACTTCCGACCTACGGTACCCAAAACCGTCGCGCTACCAGGCTGCGCTACGCCCCGACGACTGCCCTCTACCAAGGAACTTCACGCTTGGAAAGCACCTAATCGCTGTCACAGGCCCAAACTGCACTGTCTTGATCAACCACCGGATGCCGCAGAACCGATCCGGCCTCAATCCCCAGCCGTTTTGCCAGCCCACCGTTGATTTCCAACACGAAAGCCACGTCCTCACCGCCATCAATCGGCGTTTCGTCCAGCGGTTTCGCCATCGGATGCACCCGCGTCACGACGCCGGTTTCATCGACAAAGATCATATCCAGCGGGATCAGCGTGTTCTTCATCCAGAAACTGGCCTGGCGCGGGCTTTCATAGACAAACAGCATCCCCGACGATGCCGCCATCCGCTCGCGGTTCATCAACCCGACGGCACGTTCCCCGTCAGTATCGGCCACCTCGACACTGAACCGCGCTATGGCATCCCCATTGCGCAATTCAACCGAAGCATCACTACACGCCGCGACCGCAGCATCAGCCAAGCAGACGCCAAGAATGAGGGCAATCAGCCCTCTTCGCGCGCTGCCGCTTCCCATGACATCACTTGCAGCGCCATCCGCCCGCGCTTGCCGTTGGTGATGCGCAAACACACCGCCTCACCCGGCTGCAGATCGGCAAAACCCGACACCCGCAGCACCTCGACATGAATGAAAACATCCTCGGTATCGCCAAACACATTGGCAAACCCAAAACCTTTCCCCTTGTCAAACCATTTGACGCGCGCAGGCTCCAACGGCCGCGCCGCAATTTCCTCGGGCGAGATTTGCACAGAATCCTCACCCAGCGGAAACGACAAAGACACCGGCGCATCGATCTTCACGATCTCGACGGCCTGTATCCCACGCTGAGTCATCTGAACTTTAACGGAAATTCCCGCCCCATCCGCGACAGAGCTTTGGCCATAGTTCCGCAACACATTCGCATGCAGCAAAATGTCGGTAGCGGACCCCTCCGCCACAATAAATCCGAATCCCTTGGTTGGATCGAACCACTTAACATGGCCATGCATCACCTGCATGACAGTATCATTATCATTCATACTTCAGGCCACATCCCCAGAAAGAGCCCTTCTATCACTGACATGCAGGCAATCCGTTACCGGATTCAAGCAAAAACACACTAACCTAAAGAATACTTTTGTAGAACAGAAACTTTATGGATTCAGCCGGGTTACGTCCCAAGGTTCATCCAGATCGGCGCGCTTCCAGCGAAACCTGTCATGCAACCTAAAGTCGCCATCCGCCCAGAACTCTATTTCCAAAGGGCGAATGCGAATCCCCCCCAAAACGCCGGTCGTGCAGGGTTGGTTCCCTGCCGTAACGTAACTTTTGCAACCTCTGCCATCAGTGATGCGCGCGATGCCAATGGTTGCGATTGGGCCGATGCCCAAGCGCCCAGTCTGCTTTTCAAAGACCGGGATGCATAGTAGGCGTCGGCAGCAGGTCCCTCTTCCCGCTCCGTCATACCGCGCACTCTAATCTGACGGCGCAAAGATTTCCAGTGCATCACGAAGGCTGCCTTGCCGGATGCTGCAATTTCTTTGCCCTTCTGGCTGGAGTAATTGGTGTAAAACACGAATGCCTCGGGCTCGATGTCCTTCAGCAGCACCATGCGCACATTCGGCAAGCCATCGGCATCCACTGTCGCCAGCGCCATCGCATTGGGATCATTGGGCTCCACAGGTTCCGCAGCTGCCAACCACGCCCTAGCAATCGCAAACGGATCATCGCCCGCAAAAATTCCGCTTCTGTCCATTTTTTCCCCTTACCACCCAAGTGGTATCTTGTTCGCCGTACCGCAACCCCTGGCACTTGCTGCGCCCGAACGGATCGCCTACACCTTGGCTCAACGAGAAATGGGCGAGGGATGCCGAATGTCAACCGGACTTTTGAATGGCAAGCGCGGCCTCATCATGGGGCTGGCGAACGATAAATCCATCGCTTGGGGCATCGCCAAGGCCTGCGCCGACCAAGGCGCGGAACTGGCTTTCTCGTATCAGGGCGAGGCGTTGAAAAAACGTGTCGAACCGCTGATGGCCTCCATCGGTGCAACCGAAATGTACGAATGCGATGTCGCCGATGAAGCCACGCTGGACGGCCTCTTCGCGCACCTGAAATCGGTGTGGGGCCATCTTGATTTCGTCGTCCATGCCATCGGCTTTTCCGACAAGGCCGAATTGCGTGGCCGCTATGTTGATACGTCCGCCGCTAACTTTCGCATGACGATGGATATTTCGGTCTATTCTTTCACCGCCGTCTGCCAACGCGCCGCCGCGATGATGGGTCCGGGCGGCAGCCTGCTGACCCTCACCTACTACGGTGCCGAAAAGGTCATGCCGCATTACAACGTCATGGGCGTGGCCAAGGCTGCGCTGGAAGCATCGGTCAAATACATCGCCGAAGATCTTGGCAAAGACGGCATCCGCGTCAACGCCATTTCCGCCGGTCCGATCAAAACCCTCGCCGCCTCTGGTATCGGCGATTTCCGCTACATCATGAAATGGAATGAACTGAACTCGCCCCTGCGCCGCAACGTCACGCAAGAAGACGTCGGCAAGGCCGCCCTCTATCTGCTGTCCGATCTCGGCTCCGGCACCACTGGCGAAAACCTGCATGTCGATGCGGGCTACCACGTCGTCGGCATGAAGGCCGTCGATGCGCCAGATATCGATGCCACCATCAATCGCAACGGGGGCGGGCAGTGACGCTTGCCGCGTTCCTTGCCGTTGCCCTGTTACACTTGATGGCCGCCATCAGCCCCGGCCCCGCCGTTCTGATGGCCGCCCGCACTGGCGTTACCGAAGGCCTGCGCACCAGCGCGTTTCTGGCAATGGGTATCGGCATCGGTGGCGTCATCTGGGCCACTGCCGCCTTGTTCGGTCTGGCGCTGGTATTCGAAGCGGCCCCCTCCTTGCTGTGGTCGCTCAAAATCCTCGGCGGTCTGTATCTGCTTTACATGGCATGGGGCATGTGGCGGCACGCCGACACGCCGCTTGACATGAACCGCGAAACCAGAACGCCACGCTCCGCCGCCTCCACTTTCCGGCTGGGTCTGTGGACACAGCTTGCCAACCCCAAACCCGCTGTCCTGTTCAGCGCCATTTTCGTCGGAACTGTGCCGCCGGGCACATCGCTGTCGGTGATCGCCGCCCTTCTGTTGGTGGTATTTCTGAATGAAACCATCTGGAACATCCTCGTCGCCAGAATTTTCTCGCTTGAACGCACACGCGCTGGCTATATCAGCCTCAAAGCCATCATCGACCGCGCCTTCGGCGGCATCCTTGCCATCCTGGGTGTAAAGATCGCCGCCACCTGAGGGAACAGCCATGAACGACCGCCTGCCGCACGAAAAAGGCTTCCACGTCAGCTGGGATCAGATTCACCGCGACGCCCGCGCCTTGGCGTGGCGCTTGGATGGCAAAGGCCCCGACAACGGCGCATGGAAAGCCGTGGTCGGCATTACCCGCGGCGGCCTTGTCCCCGCGATGATCGTCAGCCGGGAACTGGACATCAGGGTCGTCGATACCATTTCCGTCATCTCCTATGCCCATCAAGATCGCGGCGACGCGGTGGTCACCAAGTCGCCGCAGGCTGAATTGATGGGCGACGGCACCGGCATCCTGATCGTCGATGATCTGGTCGACAGCGGCAAAACGCTGGAGCTGGTCCGCAACCTCTATCCCAAAGCGCATTTCGCCACCGTCTACGCCAAACCCTCCGGCAAGCCGATGGTCGACAGCTACATCACCGAGGTCAGTCAAGACACCTGGATATTCTTCCCATGGGACATGGCTCTACAATACGTGCAGCCATTTCGCGGCCAGGATTAACCAACATCAGCCGGATTTTCGCGATGCAGGATCGTCTGCACGGGGGGTGTACAGGGGGTGCACAGACGGTGACACCCAAAATCGGCGCTAAATCAGATCGGATCACCGCATGACCCTTCCCCTAAACCCCGCCATGCGCGCCACCGATCCGCCCCCGGTGATGGAGGCGCGCCGTTGGCTTGATGGCGTAACCTTCCCGCCAGATCGCCCCCTGATCAACGTCAGCCAAGCCGCCCCGGTGGACCCCCCACCCCTAGCCCTGCGCCAAGCCTTGGCCGACGCCGCACTGCATGATGACGCTGCCCATCTTTACGGCCCCGTCCTTGGCCTGCCCGCCCTGCGTGCGGAAATTTCTGCCCAATGGTCAATGGCTTACGGCGGTGTCATCGCCCCCGATCAAGTCGCCATTACCCAAGGCTGCAATCAGGCTTTCACCGCCGTCATGTCCACCCTTGCGGGGTCGGGCGACGAGGTGATTTTGCCAACCCCATGGTACTTCAACCACAAAATGTGGCTTGATATGCAAGGGGTTACAGCCGTGCCCCTGCCCTGCGGCGCAGGCCTGATCCCCGATCCGGAACATGCCGCCTCGCTGATCACCCCCCGCACCAAAGCCATCGTTCTGGTCAGCCCCAACAACCCCGGCGGTGCCGAATACCCCGCTGAAATCGTTGCCTCTTTCCGCGATCTGGCCCGTCAAAACAACCTCGCTCTAATCATCGACGAAACCTACCGCGACTTCGACAGCCGCATCGGTGCCCCGCATGATCTGTTCGCCGATCCCGATTGGCCCGATGTCCTGATCCACCTCTATTCCTTTTCCAAAGCCTACCGCCTGACCGGCCACCGCGTCGGTGCCATCGTCGCCGCAACCGACCGCTTGGCGCAGGTCGAAAAGTTCCTCGACACTGTCGCCATCTGCCCCAGCCAACTTGGTCAGATCGGTGCCCTCTGGGGCATGCGCAACCTGTCACAATGGGTCGCCGGTGAACGCGCCGAAATCCTCCGCCGCCGCGCCGCAATGATCCAAGGATTTCAATCGCTTGAAGGCTGGTCGCTGCTTGGTTGCGGCGCCTATTTCGCCTATGCCGAGCATCCTTTTGCCCTGCCATCCGATCAATTTGCCCGCCGTTTGGTCACTGATGCAGGCATCCTGATGCTGCCCGGAACCATGTTCCAACCCGCCGGATCGCCCGCCGGGAAACGCCAGTTGCGCATCGCATTTGCCAATATTGATGTTGCGGGGATATCCGCGCTATTTTCCCGCCTGTCAAACTGGCATCCCTGATCATTGCAGCAGTGCTTGCCCCCTTCGCGCTGACCGCATAGACAGTGCCGACCCATCATTTGTGAAAGCAGTTCCATGGCAAAACCACCGCTAACCGAACCCGTAAAGAAAAAGGGCAAAGGCGCTGGAATGCTGGTCTGGGGCTTGATGGCCCTGCTGGTCCTTGGCCTCGGCGGCTTTGGCGTCACCAACTTCGGCGGTGCAATCCGCACCATCGGCGCCGTCGGCGACCGCGACATTTCCACCAACGATTATGCCCGCGCCCTCAACCAAGAACTCAGTGCGTTCAGCGCGCAAATAAGCCAACCCGTCAACCTGCAGCAAGGCATCGCGCTTGGTCTGGACAAGCAGGTTCTGCAAGGCCTGATCACCCGCGCAGCACTTGATGACGAAGCCGCCCGCATAGGCATATCTGTTGGGGATGCCGCTGTCGCCAAAGAGCTGGCCGGAATGAAGGCATTTCAAGGCGTTAACGGCAAGTTTGATCCCGAAACCTATCGCTTTGCCCTGAAACAAAGCAACATGAACGAGGCCGAATTTGAAACCACCTTACGTGCGGATGTAGCCCGTTCCTTGCTGCAAGGTGCTGTCGCCGGTGGCTTTACCGCCCCTGCCGCCCTGACCGATACGCTCTATTCCTATGCCGCCGAACGCCGGTCATTTTCCCTGCTAAAGCTTGACGCCGCCGATCTGGCCACCCAGCCACCCGGCCCAACCGACACCGAATTGCAGGCGTTTTACGACGCCAACATCGCGACTTTCACCAAACCCGAGGCGCGCCGCATCACCTATATCGCCTTGCTGCCAGACATGATCGCCGCCGATATGCCGGTCGATGAGGCAGCGTTGAAAACCGCCTATGACGGCCGCATTGATGAGTTTGTGCAGCCAGAACGCCGCTTGGTCGAACGCTTGGTCTACCCAACCGAAGCCGACGCAACTGCCGCCAAAGCACGTCTCGACGCAGGCGAGACGTTCGAAAAGCTGGTCGAAGAACGCGGCCTGACACTTGAAGATGTCGATATGGGCGATGTCGGCCCCGATGATCTTGGTGCCGCCGCCGACGCCATTTTCGCCATCGCCGAACCCGGCGTAGTTGGCCCTTTCGCATCCGATCTTGGCCCTGCCCTGTTCCGCATGAATGCCATCCTTCCTGCGCAGGAAATCCTGTTCGACGAAGCCAAGGAAACCCTGACAGGCGAAGCCCAACTCGACGCCGCCCGCCGCGCGATTGCCGACAAACTGGAAGCGGTCGATGATGCCCTTGCCGGCGGTGCTACACTTGAAGAAGTGCAAGCTGAACAAGGCATGCAACTGGTAACGTTCGATTACGTTCCAGGTGTCCAAAGCGACGATCCGCTGGTCGGCTATGAAGCGTTCCGCGAAGCCGCCGACAAAATCACCGAAGGCGATTTTCCGCAAGCCATTGGTCTTGATGACGGTGGCCTTGTCGCCATGCGTCTTGACGAGATTGTGCCGCCAACGCCTATTCCATTCACTGAGGCCAAAGAAAATGTCGCCGCTGCATGGACCACTGATGCGCTGACAAAAGCCCTGTCTGCCCAAGCGGTTAAGGTAAAAGCCGATGTCGAAGTCGGCGCATCGCTAGGCGCATATGGCATCGTTCGCGTCGCCCCAGAAATCCCCCGCACCGGGTTTTTCGACGCGGCCCCCGAAGGCCTGCTGACGACGGTATTCCAGATGGTACCGAACGAAATTCGCGTGATCGAAGCGAAAGATTTCGTCGGCGTCGTGCGGCTTGATACCGTGGCCCCCGCCGCAACCGACGGCGAAGATGCCATAGCTATGAAAACCGCCCTGGCGGCCCAAGTGGAACAGGCCATTTCGCAAGACGCCTTTGCCGCGTTCACCAATGCACTGACGGCGAAATCCGGCATCACACTTGATCAAAACGCGATCAACGCCGTTCACGCCCAGTTTAACTGAACCGGGCGCGTTATGGCTTTGATCCCGTCATTCGAAGACTTTGAACGCGGCTGGGCGCTTGGCAAAAACCAACTGGTCTACGCCCGCATCGCCGCCGATCTGGATACGCCGGTATCGCTGATGCTGAAGCTTGGCGATGCCCGCACCGATACGTTCATGCTCGAATCCGTCACTGGCGGCGAAGTGCGTGGTCGCTATTCCGTAGTCGGCATGAAGCCTGATCTGATCTGGCAATGCCACGGGCTGCAATCCCGCATCAACCGTGGCGCGCGCTTCGACTCGGACGCATTCCAGCCCTTGGATGGTCACCCGCTTGAGACCCTGCGCGCCCTGATCGCCGAAAGCCGCATCGACATGCCCGCCGACTTGCCTGCCATTGCAGCAGGTCTTTTCGGCTATCTTGGCTACGATATGATCCGCCTTGTCGAACATCTGCCCGACGTCAACCCAGACCCGCTTGGCCTGCCCGACGCCGTGCTGATGCGCCCCTCCGTCGTGGCCGTGCTGGACGGTGTGAAGGGAGAGGTCACAATCGTCGCCCCCGCATGGGTCGCTTCTGGCCTGTCCGCCCGCGCCGCCTACGCCCAAGCCGCCGAACGCGTGATGGACTCGCTTCGCGACCTGGACCGCGCCCCCCCCGCCGAACGCGATTTTGGCACTGCCGCCCCGATCGGCGAAATGGTGTCGAACTTCACGCACGACGGTTACAAAGCCGCCGTCGAACGCGCCAAAGACTACATCCGCGCCGGTGATATTTTCCAGGTGGTTCCCAGCCAACGCTGGTCGCAACGCTTTGCCGAGCCGCCATTTGCGCTGTATCGCAGCCTGCGCCGCACCAACCCGTCGCCGTTCATGTTCTTCTTCAACTTCGGTGGTTTTCAGGTGATCGGTGCCAGCCCCGAAATTCTGGTCCGCCTGCGCGAGGGCGAAATTACCATCCGCCCGATCGCAGGCACCCGCAGACGTGGTGCCACCGAAGAAGAAGATCGCGCTTTGGAAGCCGATCTGCTGGCCGATAAAAAGGAATTGGCCGAGCACCTGATGCTGCTGGACCTTGGCCGCAACGACGCGGGCCGGGTGTCCAAAGTCGGCACTGTGCGCCCGACGGAACAGTTCATCATCGAACGCTATTCCCACGTCATGCACATCGTCTCGAACGTTGTCGGTCAGATTGCCGATGGCGAAGATGCGCTGTCAGCTCTGCTTGCGGGTCTGCCGGCGGGCACAGTTTCCGGTGCCCCCAAAGTGCGCGCCATGCAGATCATTGATGAGCTGGAGCCGGAAAAGCGCGGCGTCTATGGCGGCGGTGTCGGCTATTTCGCGGCCAATGGCGAAATGGATTTCTGCATCGCCCTGCGCACTGCCGTTCTAAAGGACGAAGTCTTGTATATCCAAGCCGGGGGCGGCGTCGTCTACGACAGCGACCCCGAGGCGGAATATCAAGAAACCGTCAACAAATCCCATGCCTTACGCCGTGCCGCCGAAGACGCTGGCCTGTTTTCCAGACGCGGCAATCGCTGATCAAAGGCCGGGGCGCACCCTCGCAAACCACCCCTACTGCGTGGTCAGAACCGCCGATACCGGAGCCAGCGCCACCGACGCCGCCCGCCCCTCAACCGCCCATTCCAGCAATGCCGCCACCGTGTCGGGTACCGTCTGCCCGATCACCATCACCCGGCCATCCTGTGCCGCCTTGAACGCCGCCCGGTCCAACGCCCGGCGCACCGCAGCCTTGTTTTCCCCGGCACCATCCAGCTTGCGAAACACCATGCCCGCAGCCAGCCCTTCGCGCCGCGCCACCTGATCCGCCGCGTTCAACCCCCGATCCCACGAGATCAACCCACGCCCCTGCGCCTTCAAAATCGGCACCACTTGCGTGGCCAGCGGACGGTTGGCCTGAAATGCGCCGAACTCGGTATCAATCACCGCCACCGCCTCGGGCAGCGCACTGGCATGGGCTTGGAACGTCACTTCCAGATCAGACGCCGTCGCCCCCGCCGGAATGCCGGTCGCCACCATCACCACCTCTTGCCCCGCACCGCGGTAAATCTTGGCTGCCGCAGCGACATCGGGTGCCAACGGGTCCAGCACAAAACTGACAGGAAATGGCAATGCGGCCAGTGCGGCCCGGTCCAGATCCGCGCCGCCGGTATCAATCAATATGATCGAAAACAGCGGCTTGGAATCGGGGTTCTCAAACTCCCGCGCATATCTGCGCAGCGGTGGCATGTCGTCCTCGCCGTCAATCACGACCGCCGGGTCCGCGTTGGGATCGGCCTCGGCGGCGGGCAACGCCTCGCCTTCCGGCAGCGGTTCTGCATCGCCAATCCGCGGCAAACGCCCGATTTTCACGCCGTCAACCTTGCCATCAAGGCCGGGCGTCGGTGCCAGTGTCGCCGCGTCTTCCCCCGCCGGATCAATCGCCGCATCACCTTCTGGCACCAGCGCCGGATCGGGTTCCAGCTGAACAGGCTCCTCGGCAGGTGCATCGGGCACCGGCAAAACCTCTGGCAACGGCTTTAGCAGCGCTTCTTCCGGTTCGGCCTTTGCCGGTCGTGCCGGTTCTTCCGCCTGTGCCGGGGCAACATCAGTTTCCGGCAGCAACGGTTGCGCAGGTTCTGCCAGCGCAATCTGTGCCGGGTCCGCCGTCGCGGGACCGTCTGCGACCAGCGCACTTTCTTCCGGCAAATCCATCGGTTTTGGAGCCTCTAACCCCGTTTCGGGTGGAAGCGCGGGCTGATCGGTCGCCGATGCGGCATCCGTTGCGGGCGGCGTCAGCGGTGCCATACCGCTGGCATCCGGCGACGGCGCTGCGTCGGCTGCAGGCAACACTGGCTCGACATCCGGCAGCGGTTTGGCAAATTCCGATCCAGCGGGCGGATCAAGTTCCGCTGTCGCCGTCGCAGCAGGCTGCACGTCGACCTGCACGTCAAATTCGATCTCAGGCTCTACCGCAGGTGCCGCCGGTTGGGGCTCAACCGCTGGTGCCGCCGCTTCAGGCTCCACCGCAGGTGCCGCTGGTTCAGGTTCAACCGCAGGTGCCAATGGTTCAGGTTCAGCGGCTGGTTCAACTGGCGCTTCCACCTCTGGCACCGGCGCTTCCGCTTCGGGCGCCACCTCTGCCTCCACCGGCTCCACGCCCTCTCCCGGCTCCACTTCCTCCTCGATAGTCTTTGGAACCTGCGTTGCCGATGCCTCGATCCTCGCCACCGGCATCGGCGTCAATTGTGATGCTGCCCCCAGCCCCAACAAACCTACCGCACCACCCCAGAACACACCTGACAGGAAACCCCGGATCATTCTTTAGCCCCTTGCCTTCATTTCCCGCCACCGACGGGATATTATTCCAACATACAAAAACGTCACTTTCCCTTGACGCCCCGACGCAGCTTGGCCCATGTATAGCCCGACCGCGCGCGCGGATCATCCCTTTATCTTCAAGGCCGTGCAAGATGCTGCTACTTATCGATAACTATGACAGCTTCACCTACAATCTGGTGCACTATCTGGGTGAATTGGGTGCCGACGTGGTGGTCAAGCGCAACGATGCGCTGGATGTGCAGGCCGCTATGGCGCTGCGGCCCACCTCTATCGTGCTGTCCCCCGGCCCCTGTGACCCCGCGCAAGCTGGCATTTGCCTGCCGCTTATCCTTGCCGCAGCCGAAGCAAACATCCCCCTGCTTGGCGTTTGCCTTGGCCATCAAGCCATCGGTCAGGCGTTCGGCGGTAATGTCATCCGCTGCCACGAGATTGTGCATGGCAAAATGGGCGTCATGCATCATTCCGGCCAAGGCGTCTTTAAAGACCTGCCCTCGCCCTTCCTTGCCACCCGCTATCACTCGCTGATTGTCGAGCGTGAAACCCTGCCCGCCTGCCTGGAAGTCACCGCTTGGTTGGAAGATGGCACCATCATGGGCCTGCGCCACCGCGATAAACTGATCGAAGGCGTGCAATTCCACCCCGAAAGCATCGCATCCGAACACGGCCACCAACTGCTGCGCAATTTCCTGAATATGGCACAAGCCGCGGTTCCTGCATGAGCGATATCCTGAAGCCCCTCATCGGCATCGCGGCTGACCGACCGCTAACCCGGGCAGAGGCGGAAGCCGCCTTCCAGGCCCTGTTCGACGGCGCAGCCACCCCCGCCCAGATGGGCGGTTTCCTGATGGCCCTGCGCACGCGCGGTGAAACGGTCGATGAATTCGCCGCCGCTGCGTCGGTCATGCGCTCGAAATGCTTGGCGGTTCGCGCCCCCGACGGCGCAATGGATATCGTCGGCACTGGCGGCGACGGCAAAGGCACGCTCAACATCTCTACTGCCACCGCCTTCGTTGTTGCCGGTGCGGGCGTCGTCGTGGCCAAACACGGCAATCGTAATTTGTCTTCCAAATCCGGGGCGGCAGACGCGCTAACCGAACTTGGCCTCAACGTCATGGTCGGCTCGGACATCGTCGAACGCTGTCTGGCAGAGGCCGGCATTGGCTTCATGATGGCCCCAATGCACCACCCTGCGACTCGCCACGTCATGCCAGTGCGCGCCGAACTTGGCACCCGCACTCTGTTCAACATTCTGGGGCCCCTCACCAACCCGGCTGGCGTCAAACGCCAACTCACCGGCGCATTCTCACGCGCCCTGATCCGCCCCATGGCCGAAACGCTGCGCGCACTGGGCTCCGAAAAAGCATGGCTCGTCCACGGCGGCGATGGCTCGGATGAGTTATCAATTTCCGCCGCTTCACACGTCGCCGCCTTAGAGGACGGCGAAATCCGCGAGTTCGACCTGCACCCCGCCGAGGCTGGCCTGCCGACCCACCCGTTCGAGGCGATCATCGGCGGCACGCCTGCCGAAAACGCCGCCGCCTTCCGCGCGCTGCTGGACGGCGCACCGGGTGCCTACCGCGACGCCGTGCTGCTAAACGCCGCCGCCGCCCTGATGGTCGCCGACCGCGTATCCGATCTTGCCGAAGGCGTCGCCATGGCCCGCGCTTCCATCGACTCGGGCGCTGCAAAGGCAAAAATAGACATCCTGCGACGCGTCACAAACGCCTGATCCTTGGGCCAAATCCCCACAGCATAGAATTTTACCGCCCCAGCACGGCAGACGGCTTTCCTTCACTTGGGCTTTTGGCTAGGCAGAACACATGAGCACCATTCTAGACCGCATCAAAACCTACAAACTGGAAGAGATAGCACAGCGCAAACAAGCGCGGCCTTTGGCATCGGTGGAAGAAGCGGCAGATGCCGCCCCCACCCCGCGCGGGTTTGCCGCCGCTCTGCAAGCCGCCGCCACCACCGGCTACGGTCTGATCGCCGAGATCAAAAAAGCCAGCCCCTCCAAAGGCCTGATCCGCGCCGACTTCGACGTGCCTGCCTTAGCCAAAGCCTATGAGGCTGGCGGTGCCACCTGCCTGTCCGTCCTGACCGACACGCCCTCCTTCCAAGGTGCCGACGCATTCCTGACGGCGGCGCATCAGGCCACGCACCTGCCCTGCCTGCGCAAAGACTTCATCTACGACACCTACCAAGTGACCGAAGCCCGCGCCCTGCACGCCGATTGCATCCTGATCATCATGGCCTCGGTATCCGACGCTCAGGCGGCAGAATTGGAAGCAGCGGCAACGCATTGGGGCATGGACGCCCTGATCGAAGTGCACGACCGCGCCGAACTGGAACGCGCCGCGATGTTGAAATCCAGCCTGATCGGCATCAACAACCGCAATCTCAACACCTTTGAGGTCACGCTTGATACCACCCGCGATCTGGCCCGCCGCGTGCCCGAAGGCCGCCTGATCATCTCGGAAAGCGGGCTGCACGACCCCGCCGACCTTGCCGATCTGGCCCGTTTCGGCGCGCGTTGCTTCCTGATTGGCGAAAGCCTGATGCGGCAGGCCGATGTGACAGCCGCAACCAAACACATCCTGTCGGCCCCACTGCAAGCCCAAGGGGGCGTCTGATGGCCGACCCCACTGGCCTTAGCCATTTCGACTCAGGCGGCAACGCCCACATGGTCGATGTGTCCGACAAACCGGTGACGTCGCGCGTTGCTGTCGCCCGTGGCGCAGTTGAAATGACTGCCGAAACCTTGGCCATAGTCCGCAGCGGTCAGGCCAAAAAGGGCGACGTTCTGGCGGTCGCCCGCCTTGCAGGCATCATGGCCGCCAAGAAAACCGCCGACCTGATCCCGCTGTGCCATCCGCTGCCAATCACCAAAGTGGCGCTGGAATTGTCGCTGGACGCCCTTCGCCCCGCCGTAATCATCGAAGCCACGGTCAAAACCACCGGCCAAACCGGGGTCGAGATGGAGGCGCTCACCGCCGTCTCCGTCGCCTGCCTGACGGTCTACGACATGCTGAAAGCGGTTGAGAAATCCATGCGCATCACCGACATTCACCTAATCCTGAAAGAGGGTGGAAAATCCGGGCGTTACGAGGCAAAGCGATGATAACGGTCGAAGACGCGCTGGCCCTCGTTTTCGCGCTGATCACCCCATTGCCCACCGAAACCATCCCCCTCGCCGCCGCCCGTGCCCGCGTCATGCCAGCCCCCGCCATTGCCAAACGCGACCAGCCGCCTTTCGCCGCCTCTGCCATGGATGGCTACGCAATCAACGGTGACGCAACGCCGGGGGCGACATTCACCGTCATCGGCGAAGCAGGCGCTGGCCACGCCTTCGCCGCCGCCATTCCCCCCGGGCAAGCCGTGCGCATTTTCACCGGCGCACCCGTGCCCGAGGGCACCAACCGCGTCGTCATCCAAGAAGATGTCGATGCAAACGGTCCCCACATAACCCTGCGTGAAAACCTTGACACCGGCACCCACATCCGCCCCATGGGTCAGGATTTTCGCGCAGGCGACAGCCTATCCCCTCGCCAACTTCGCCCCAACGATATCGCGCTTCTGGCCTCGATGAACATCGCCGAAGTCACCGTCACCCGCCGCCCCGTCGTCGCCATCATCGCCACGGGTGATGAACTGGTGATGCCCGGCGAAACCCCGCGCGCCGACCAGATCATCGCCTCCAACAGCTTTGCCATCAAAGCGATGGTCGAAGAAACCGGCGGCATCGGGCGAATGCTGCCCATCGCCCGCGATACCGAAGCCGCGCTGCGCGTCGTGCTGGAAATGGCGCTGGACGCCGATCTGATCGTCACCATCGGCGGTGCTTCGGTTGGTGATCACGATCTGGTCGGCAAGGTTGCTGCAAGCATGGGCATGGAACGCGCTTTCTACAAAATCGCCATGCGTCCCGGCAAACCCCTGATGGCCGGGTGTTTGCAAGGTGTGCCGATGCTCGGCCTGCCCGGAAATCCCGTTTCCGCGATCGTCTGCGGCCACCTGTTCCTGCTTCCGATGCTGCGCGCCATGCTGGGCCTCGGCGCACAAGGCCCGCAACCGCTAACCGCCCGCCTCGCGGTTGACACCCCCGCCAATGGACCGCGCGCCCACTACATGCGCGCGCGGTTGGCACCCGGTGGTCTGATCACCCCGTTTGGTCGCCAGGATAGCGCCTTGCTGTCCGTGCTGACTGACGCCAACGCCCTGCTGATCCGCCCCATCGCCGACCCTGCCCGCTTTGCCGGTGACGACGTGCCATATTTGCCAATCTGACACGGCAATTTCTTCGCACTGATTCGCAAAGCGCTTGACACAAACCGGGAACACGGGCAGAACATTACGTTAACACCGAATGCCCATCACAACGGAGAGTGGCAGATGTTGACACGCAAACAGCTGGAGCTGCTGGATTTTATCAAAACCCGGACGGACCGTGATGGCGTGCCTCCGTCTTTTGACGAAATGAAAGACGCCCTTGATTTGCGGTCAAAATCTGGCATCCACCGCTTGATCACGGCACTGGAAGAACGTGGCTTTATTCGCCGCCTCGCCCACCGCGCCCGCGCGCTGGAAATCATCAAACTGCCCGAAGCGATGGAACGCCCCGGCTTTTCGCCCAAAGTCATCAAGGGCGACAAGGTCGATCCGCCCCGCGGTGCCATGCCAATCGACGCCGTCTACGCACTCGAAATCCCGGTCATGGGCCGCATCGCCGCCGGTGTGCCGATCGAGGCGATCTCTGAAATCTCGCATCACGTCGCCGTTCCGGGTTCGATGCTATCCGGCAAAGGCCAGCACTACGCGCTAGAGGTGAAAGGCGATTCAATGATCGAGGCAGGCATCAACGATGGCGACATCGTAGTGATCCAGGAACAGAACACTGCCGAAAACGGCGATATCGTCGTGGCCATAGTCGAAGATGAAGAAGCCACACTAAAGCGGTTCCGCCGCCGTGGCGGCATGATCGCGCTCGAGGCGGCAAACCCCGCCTATGAAACCCGCGTCTACCCCGACCATCTGGTCAAAGTGCGGGGCCGCTTGGTCGGCCTGATCCGCAGCTACTGATCCGCCAAAACCATCGCCGCTTTGCGCGCCGACAACATCGGCAGCGGTGCCAATGACGCACTTGGCGCTGTCCACAACCGTTTCGCGTTCAGCGCGGGTTCCATCACCAGCCCATCACCTTCGGCCCACAGCGCCAACGCTCCGGTCTTTCGCAAAAACCCCTCGTCGATCACCTTACACCCCGTCGGCGCATCTTTAACCCGTGCCGCAATGATAACCAGATCAGCCGTCGCACAGGCATCGGCCAACAACGCATCTGCGCCTTTGCCCTTAAGATGAATGCCCCGCACCCCCGCTACCTCAAACCTGCGCTGCCCCTTTGGCCCGGCAAATCCTGACCGCGCGGCAGCATCCAATTGTTCCGCCAAATCGCCGTCATTCTCCAACCAACTGTCGGCCGAAAACCCCGCCCCCTTGGCCGAAGACATTGCCCGCCCATCATCCCCCATCAGCCCGACCAGCACCGCATCGCTGCTGATCAACACAGTCGGCCTGTCCGCCATGCCCCATGCCACGAATGCCACCGCAACTGGCACCAAACCCATCGCCCGCACCCGGCCCTGAAACAAAATCACCCATAGCGCCCCAACCGAAAGCACCGGCAAAAACAACGCTGGCGGCGAATGCACCCCCGAGACGGCCCCCTCAAGGCTGGCAATCCAATGCGCAATCCACAAGATCCAGCGCGATCCCAGATCCATCACCCACAACGGCAATCCCGCCAACCCAAATGGCGCCAGCAATGCCGCCACCGCCCCTGCAGGCATCACAACCGCCCCCATCACCGGCACGGTCAGCAAGTTGGCCATCAGCCCATATCCCGTCATCCGGTTGAAATGCGCTGCCGCAAACGGTGCCGTCGCCGCCCCGGCAATCACTGATGACATCACAAGCGTGAAAATCGGCATCGTCCAACGCGGAATTCTCTCGCGCACGATCTGGTTCTGAAACAGCCCGAATCCCCAGATCAACGCCACGGTCGCCGCGAATGACATCTGAAATCCCGGCTCCAACAGGCTTTCCGGCTGCCAAACCAGCAGCGCGCAGGCCGAGATGGCCACAGTGCGCAACGACAGCGCCCGCCGGTCCATCAGCACCGCCCCCAGCATCACCACAACCATGATGAACGCCCGCTCGGTCGCCACATTTGCCCCCGACAGCGCCAGATAAAACGCCGCCACCGCCAACGCGAAAATCGCGGCCACCTTCTTGCTGTTCACCCGCAACGCCAGTGGTGGCACCAGCGCCACGCCATACCGGATCAACGCGAACACGAACCCGGTGATGAACGCCATGTTCATCCCCGAAATTGCCAGCAAATGCGCCAGATTTGAATCGCGCAGCGCCTGCACCGTATCAAGGCTGATGCCAGACCGATCGCCCGTCATCACCCCCGAAGCAAACGCCCCGGAATCCCCCGGCACTGCCGCCATGATCGCGTTCGAAAGATAGGTCCGCACTCGGCTGACCACCTGCGCGCCGCCTATCGGTTCCGCCATCAACAGAACCGGCGTGCGCGTATAACCCACTGCGCCCAGCCGATCAAAATACGCCATCCGCCTGAAATCAAACCCGCCCGGTTCGGCAGGCCCTTCCGGTGCCGCCAGCATCGCCGTCATCACCACCGTCATCCCCGGCGTTGGCAGCAGATGGTCCTGGCGACCATGCAACGATACTCGCACCGTTGCAGGCGTTCGCGCCGGTGATGTGCGCTCCAGCACCACCTGATCAAGCGTCAATCGCAGCTTGTCAGACTGCGATCGGTCAATATCGATGATCCGCCCCTCAACCGGGCCATAATACCGGAAATCCAGCATCGGTGCCGCCTGCAAATGCCCGCGCAAGCCTGCTGCAAGCACCCCCAAAGCCACACATCCAACAGCCACAGCCACCGGATGAACCAGCTCCGCCGCCCGAAGCCGTGCCCAGATGCAAAGCCCCAAACACACCGCCGCCAACACATAAAACCCGACACCCGGTTCCACAGGCACCGAAAACCAATAGCCAATGCCCGCCGCCAGAAACACCGCCACCCACGGAAACAGCGAAACCGGCGTTTCAACCAGAAACCGCAGCGGTGCCGTCAGGTGATGCAATGGGTTGGCCACCTTGTTTCCCGATCCGTGATTGCCTAGACAGACGCCAGACTACCGACAAGATGGTTTCCGAAAGGTTAATGCGCATGAGCGTGCCGCCCCCCCAGCCCCAAAATAAGCCCGTGGTCACCCGGTTTGCGCCGTCCCCCACTGGTTACTTGCACATCGGCGGCGGCCGGACGGCGTTGTTCAATTGGCTGTTCGCGCGCGGCCATGGCGGCACGTTCCTGCTGCGCATCGAAGACACAGATCGCGAACGATCCACCCCCGAGGCCACTGCCGCCATCTTGCGCGGCCTAACTTGGCTTGGCCTTGATTGGGATGGCGATGTCGTCAGCCAATTCGCCCGCAAAGATCGCCACGCCGAAGTGGCCCGTGAAATGCTGGCGCGCGGTGCCGCCTACAAATGCTTTTGCACTCAGGACGAAATCGAAGCCTTCCGCGCGGCGGCCGAGGCTGAAAAACGCTCCACCCTGTTCATCAGCCCGTGGCGCGATGCAGATCCCGCCACCTACCCCGATGCGCCCTATGTCATCCGCATGAAAGCGCCGCGCACTGGCCAGACCGTGATCACCGACGCCGTGCAAGGCACTGTCACCTTCAAGAATGATCAGCTGGATGATATGGTTTGTTTACGTTCTGATGGCACACCCACCTATATGTTGGCCGTTGTGGTCGATGACCACGACATGGGCGTTACCCATGTCATCCGTGGGGATGACCATCTGAATAACGCCGCCCGCCAAACGATGATTTATCAGGCAATGGCTTGGGAAGTACCGGTTTGGGCGCATATCCCGCTGATCCACGGCCCCGATGGCAAGAAACTGTCAAAACGTCACGGCGCTCTTGGGGTCGGGGATTATCAGGCGATGGGCTATCCCGCCGCCGGCATGCGCAATTACCTGACCCGCCTTGGCTGGTCGCACGGGGACGACGAATTTTTCACCTCGGATCAGGCGAAAGAGTGGTTCAAGCTTGAACAGATCGGTCGCGCGCCCGCCCGGCTCGATTTCAAAAAACTGGAACATATCTGTGGCTTGCACATCGCTGCAGCTGATAATGCTGCACTGCTGCATGAAATTCGCGGTTATTTGGCCGCCGCAGGTCAGCATGCCTTAACATCCACCCAAGATGCGGGGCTTTTGCGCGCCCTTTACTGCCTGAAAGATCGCGCGAAGACATTCCCAGAACTACTTGAAAAAGCACACTTTGTGTTGACGGAACGTCCCATTCGGCCAGACGATGCTTCGGCAAAAGCGCTTGATTTAGTATCCCGTGGTATACTGCAGGAATTGACGCCGCACCTGCAAAGTGCTAACTGGACTCGGGCCGATCTTGAAGGCATTCTCATGCAAATTGCCGCAGCACACGAAATCGGTTTTGGAAAACTGGCGGCACCACTTCGTGCCGCATTAGCAGGGCGTTCCGTCACGCCAAGTGTCTACGACATGATGCTTGTCATCGGTCAAAACGAAACAATTTCGCGGATCAAAGACGCCGCGGCCTGATCCGCCGCCGCCCTTGCCCCGCACCAGATTGGCCACCGCTGGCCGCACCAGGAAAGCCTGCCGCATATAAGTTGCCGCATAAAGATTGCCCATGAAGATTGCCCATGAAGATTGAAGGGACGACAAATGTCAGAACCGACCAAATCTGCAACGCTAACGCTTGATGGCAAGGTCATTGACCTGCCGGTGTACAGCCCCACGCTTGGCCCCGACGTGCTTGATATTCGAAAGCTTTACGCGCAAAGCGACATGTTCACCTACGATCCGGGCTTCACATCAACCGCCGCCTGCGAAAGCGCGATCACCTACATTGATGGTGATAAGGGTGAACTGCTGCACCGCGGCTATCCCATCGAACAACTGGCCGAACAGTCGCATTTCCTCGAGGTCTGCTATCTGCTGCTGTATGGCAACCTGCCCAGCGGCGATAAATTGAAGGATTTTGAGCATCGGGTGACCAACCACACCATGGTGCACGAACAGATGCATTACTTCTTCCGTGGCTTCCGCCGCGATGCGCATCCGATGGCCACCATGGTGGGCGTTGTTGGCGCGATGTCGGCCTTCTACCACGACAGTACCGATATCAACGATCCGTGGCAGCGCGAAGTTGCCGCCATCCGGATGATCGCTAAGCTGCCCACCATCGCGGCAATGGCCTATAAATATTCGGTCGGCCAACCCTTCGTTTACCCGAAAAACAGCCTCGATTACGCCTCGAACTTCTTGCACATGTGTTTTGCCGTGCCCTGCGAAGATTACGTCGTCAATCCGGTCATTGCCAAGGCGATGGACCGCATCATGATGCTGCACGCCGATCACGAACAAAACGCCTCGACCTCGACTGTGCGCCTTGCCGGGTCATCCGGGGCCAACCCGTTTGCCTGTATCGCCGCCGGTATTGCCTGCCTTTGGGGCCCCGCCCACGGCGGTGCCAACCAGGCCGCTCTTGAGCAGCTGCGCGAGATTGGCAGTGTCGACAAAATCCCCGAATTCATCAAAATGGCGAAAGACAAATCGTCTGGCGTGCGCCTGATGGGCTTTGGTCACCGGGTCTACAAAAACTTCGATCCCCGCGCCAAGGTCATGAAGGAAAGCGCCGACGAAGTGCTTGATCTGCTTGGCATTCACAACAACCCGACGCTGCAGGTTGCCAAGGAACTGGAACGCATCGCACTGGAAGATGATTATTTCGTCTCGAAAAAGCTGTATCCCAACGTCGATTTCTATTCCGGCATCATCCTCGATGCGATCGGCTTCCCAACCGCGATGTTCACCCCGATTTTCGCGCTGTCGCGCACCGTCGGCTGGATTTCGCAGTGGAAGGAAATGATCACCGACCCAACCCTGAAAATCGGTCGCCCTCGCCAATTGTACATCGGCGAAAAACAGCGCAACTACGTGGACGTTCGGCATCGGTAACTACCAGAACGGCGGCCCCGAAAGCCGCCGTTTTGCCAATCAAAGCCGTCATGCCCCCCCGTCCAGCGTGCCCAGAACCCGATACGTCTCGGGCCGCCGATCCCGGAACAGCCCCCAAGTGCTGCGCAACGCTGCAATCGCATCCAGATCAATGCTTGCCAGCACCACCTCTTCTCGATCCCGACTGGCTTTGCCCAGCAACGCCCCGGTATGATCGGCAATGAAGCTGGATCCATAAAACGTCACGTCCGTCCCATCCGGTGCCACCTCGGGCCCCACCCGATTTGACACAATCACCGGCATGATATTGGCCGCCGCGTGGCCGCGCATCACCATTTCCCAATGCGGCTGGCTATCATACCCCGGCGCTGGCGGCTCTGACCCGATCGCCGTCGGATACAGCAGCATTTCCGCCCCCATCAGCGCCATCGCCCGCGCGCATTCGGGAAACCACTGGTCCCAGCAAATCCCAACTCCAATACGGCCGTAAGCCGTCGACCAGACCTTGTAACCGGTATCACCGGGCGAGAAATAATACTTCTCCTCATACCCCGGCCCCTGCGGAATATGCGTCTTGCGGTAATTCCCCAGCACCTGCCCATCGGCATCAATCATCGCCACAGAATTGAAAAACGCCTGCCCCGCCCGCTCAAAATACGAACACGGCAGCACAACCCCCAATTCCCGCGCCAGCCCGGCAAACCGCGCGATCAACGGATGCCCCGCCATCGGCTGGGCCAGCGGAAAATACTCAGTCCGTTCCGTGATGCAAAAATACGGTGCCGCGAACAGCTCCTGCACCAAAATCACCTGCGCGCCCTGCGCCGCCGCCTGCCGCACCAGCGCCTCGGCCTTATCGGCATTTGCAGGCAAATCCCAACTGCAGGTAAACTGCGTCGCCGCCACTGTAACTGTGCGCATCTGATACCCCCCGTCCCTGCCAGCGTTAGGCGTCAGCCACGCCGACCAAGCAACCTTTATCCCGGCTTTGCGGGCCTATGATACGGCGACAGACTATGCCACCACCGCCGCACCTCAGTCTGCGCGGTCGGATGAACGCGCTCTGACTTGTCCTTGCCCACCAACCGCCTCCGCCGCAGCAAGAACAACTTGCCCCAACCACTATTGGTGCCAATCATAGGTGCCGCCGCATCGCAGGCAAACCGGTTGCGCCACCCCTCCGGCAGCGCCAACCCACAGCTTTCCGCCCGGTCCAACATCCAGACCAGCGGAATGTTCGCCAGCGGTCGCGCCACCGTGAACGCGCCGATTTGGCCGCCAATGTCACCATGCGCACCGCGAAACCAAACCTGTTCAATATTGCCCTGCCAGTCGTCCGAACTTTCCCATAGCAACGGCTCGAACACCGACCGCGTCTCATGCAGCGCCAGCGCATGAAAGCCGTGTTTGATGGCAGGCCCAAGCTGATGGTTGTGAAACGCATTTTGCTGTTCAGTCAGCAGCCACAACAGCGGCAACCGAATGCCCAGCGCCTTGACTGTATCCCAAACCCCCAGCATCTGCACTTCGGCGTCGGTATGGCAGAACCGTCGGGCAAAAGCCTGCGCCGCTGGTCGCGCCGGATCGGTGCGATAATGCCGCCAAGCAAGCCGCACCGCCCGTTCCGTCGCATGTTCGCGCTTCAGCAGCCCCACCCGATCAATCACCCCGGCAAGCGACCGCACGGCAAACGCCCCGCGCGAATAGCCGAACAGAAAAATCCTGTCGCCGGGCCGATAATGGCTGGCCAAAAACCCGTAGGCCCGCCGAATCTGCGGATTGATGCCATGCCCCTGCGCCACTGCGGCAGCATATCGCCAGCCTTCCCATTGCAGCCCCGGTTCATAGTAAACCGTCCGCCGCCCCACCACGCCCTTTTCCTTCAGCAGCCGAAAGGTAATGCCCGCGTTCGTCTCCATCCCTTCAGCAAGGCTGGAAAACGTGCCGTCCAGAATGATCACATGATCGACAACGCCGCGCTGCACCCCCGGTTTCGGGGCGGCGGCTGGCTCCATCTCGACCTGTGGTCGCGGTCGAAGCCAGTGGCGTATCCGGTCAAATATGCTCAGTGGACGCCTCCTGCAACCAACCCCAAACTCGGTTCGGCGTGAACGGCATATCGACATGGGCAACACCACGGCTGCTTAGCGCATCCAGCACCGCATTCGAAATCGCCCCCAGCGCGCCCACCGTTCCCGCCTCGCCACAGCCTTTCATACCCAGCGGATTGCGTTTCGTCGGCACCGAAATTGTCGAAAAACTGATCATCGGCAAATCATCCGCGCGTGGCATCGCATAATCCATAAAGCTGCCGGTCAACAGCTGCCCCCGCTCATCGAACACCGCGCCTTCCATCACCGCCTGGCCAAATCCCTGCGCCACGCCACCATGAATTTGCCCTTCAACCAGCTTTGGCGCTATCAAGACGCCAAAATCATCAACAACCGAATAACGATCAAGCCGAACCGCCCCGGTTTCGGGGTCAATTTCCACTTCCGCGAAATGCGCCCCGTTGGGAAAGGACTTGCCGTCAATCACTGTCGTCTCGGCTCGGTCCAGCAAATCCGTGCGCCCCTTGGCCCGGGCAAGATCGGCAGCCTCAATCAATGTCAGGCGCAGATTTGATCCCGGCGCACCAAAGGTTGCGTCGGAAAACTGCACCCCGGTCAACCCCAATTCACCCTCCAAAAACGCACAAAACCCAGTGATCATGCTGCCAACCGTCGCCCGAATCGCGGTGCCCTGCACTGTCACGGACCGCGACCCGCCGGTGCCCCCGCCTCTGGCGATCCGGTCGCTATCACCTTCAACAATCCTGATGGACTCCGCATCAAGCCCGGTCTGCTCGGCCACCATCATCGTATAAACCGTCTCGTGCCCCTGCCCGTTCGATTGCGTGCCCACATACAGCGTGGCCCCGCCGCCGTCGTCCAATGTCAGCCGTGCCGTTTCATCCGGGTCACCCAGAATGGATTCGATGTAAACCGCCAGCCCTTGGCCACGAAGCAACCCCTTCGCCGCCGAAACCGCGTGCCGCGCAGCATAACCCGCGACATCAGCATCATCCCGCAACCCGTTCAAAATGCCGTGGAAATCGCCCACATCATAAACTTCCCCCGTTGCCGTGGCATAGGGGAAATCGGTGATGAAATTGCGCGCCCGCAGATCAAACGGATCAACCCCCAGCAACCGCGCCGCATGGTCCATCACCCGTTCAATCGTCAAAATCGCCTCGGGACGCCCGGCACCGCGATAAGCATCCACTGGGGTGGTATTGGTATAGACCCCGCGGGCACCAAGGAACGCGGCTTTGATATCGTAAACCCCGGTCAGCACCTTGGCGAACAACTCCGACTGGATCGGTTGCCCGAACTGCGAATTATACGCCCCCAGATTAGACACCAAATTCACCCGGTAGGACGTAATCCGCAGATCGGCATCAAAACCAATATCCGCCCGAGCCACCAAATCGCGCCCGGCATTATCGGTCAGCATCCCCTCGCCACGTTCCGACATCCAACGCACCGACTTGCCTAGCATCCGCGCACCTTGGGCAATCACCACATACTCCGGGTAGGCCATCGCCTTCATGCCAAAACCGCCGCCAACATCGGGGTTCGTCACCCGCACGGCATCGGGCGCAAGCCGCAGCATCCGGATCAGCTCTTTCTTCTGGTCCCAAACGCCCTGCCCGTTCACGCACAAATGCACCCGGCCGTCGTGCCATTCTGCATAGGCCCCGCGCGGCTCCATCGCGTTGGCGATCACCCGGTTATGCACCACCTCAAGGCTGATCTGATGCTTTGACGCAGCAAAGGCCGCTTCTGTGCCCGCCGCATCGCCAATGCCAAAATCATAGGCCAGATTGCCCGGTGCCGTATCGTGCAGCGCCGCGCCACCCGGTGCCAGTTCCAGCACCACCGGCAAATCGTCAATCTCAACTGCAATCAACTCGGCAGCATCCCGCGCCGCCTCAACCGTATCGGCAATCACCACGGCAATCGGCTCGCCCGCATAGCGCACGCGCCCCTGCGCCAGTACCGGCCGCTCGGTCGCAGCCCCGTGCGATCCATCGCGGTTGGTAACCCGCTTACCCTTCATCGCCAGCAAAATGCCCGACGCCGCCAGATCCTCCGCCCCCAGCACCAGATGCACCCCCAGTGCCTGTCGTGCCTCGGTCAGATCCAAGGAAGTAATCATCCCATGCGCCACGGTTGACCGTAAAAACACCGCATGCAGCGCGTCTTTTGGCGCTATGTCATCCACATAGCGCCCGGCACCAGTCAGAAACCGCATATCCTCGCGCCGTCGCAGTGGCTGTGCTGCACCAAACTTTGCTCCGGCATTCATGCGCTATCTTCCAATGCTAATCACCAATCCTACAAAAGCTACGCCCCCGGCAGGATTTGTCCAGCCGGGGGCGCAAGGTAATCGCAAATCGTAGGCGGTATCAGGGCCGCAAAGACAACACTGTTGCCATTGTCAGCTCACCAAAGCCGTTAAACCGAGTATTGGTGACGGTCGAATAGGCCCCAAGCCCTTCGAAAATCACGAAATCCCCTTCGGCAATGTCGCTTGGAAGCAATACATCGCCCGGCAAACGGTCAACCGAATCGCACGTAGGCCCAAAAACGATTCGCGGCGTCGCGTGCCCCCTGCGGGCATCACCTGCAGTCGTCACCACCCGCGTGCGGTCAATCACGCCAATCAGCGGCAGTTCGGCCAACGCACCATAAATCCCATCATTCAGGAATACATGGGTATCATCACGCACCGCCTTCACCCGCGCGGCCAGCGTGAACGCATCCCCGCAAAGGCCCCGCCCCGGCTCGCACACCAACAGCGGGCGATCATCGCCAAATGCCTCAGACGTCACCCGGTCGATCAACGCAAATGTCGCCTCCAATTGCGGCACCACGCCGTGCAACCGGTGCGACGGGAACCCGCCCCCCACATTCAGCCGCGCAATGGTAACACCCGCATCCTTGGCAATCGTCGCCGCCGCCCGAATATAGCTATCCCAAGCTGCAGGGTCGGTGCACTGCGTCCCCGGATGAAAGGTGATCGACGGGATAAACCCGGCCTCCGCCACCCGCTGCACCAGCCCAACCGCGACTTCCGCCGTCGCCCCAAACTTCGCACCAAAATTATACGCCGCACCCGACACCGGCAGCTTGAAGCGGACGGTAATCTCGGTGCCCTCAACCGGCACATTGGCAATCAGCTTTTCCAGCTCCGACCGCGAGTCAACGGAATAGGACTTAACGCCCAACTCCACCGCCACCGCAATTTCCGCACGGCTGCGCACCGGGTTGTTGTAATGCATCGCCGCATCCGGGGCCAAACGCCGCACCAGATGCATCTCGAACGGCGAGGCCACATCATACCCCCGCACCCCTGCAGCAGCCAGATTTTCAATCACCGCCTCACCGGGGTTCGACTTCACCGCATAGGTAACCATGCCCGGAAAGCCATCGATGAACCGCCGCGCCGCCGATTGCAGCGCAGACGGCGCAAAGAACAGCACCGGATTTTCCGGTTGAACCGAGCGCAGAAATTCAGACGGATTTGTCCAGATTGTTTTCGAAAGTCCCATCGGCGCATTCCTTCTTTAGCCAATAAGACGCAAGATGGCCGTTCGCTTAACGCGAAACTGCGGCACCTGCGCGGTTTTTTACAAACCAGGCCAGGTGCGTATGAGCCGCCCTTTTCCTGAAAACGTGGACCTTGCATATGGGGCACATAATGACCGATGAAAATAGTAGATATGTATGAATTTTGTGTCATAATGACGAAAAACATGGACAAATCGTATGGATGACATTGATCGCAGCATTCTGGGGCTTTTGGGGGCCGATGCCCGTATGTCGGTGGCGCTGCTCGCCAGACGACTAAAGGTTGCGCGTTCCACCATTCAGGCCCGGCTCGAACGGCTCGAGACCACCGGCATCATCGGCGGCTACACCCTGAAACTGGGCGAAAGCGCCCGCCAGGGCCGTATCCGCGCGTCAATCCTGGTGTCAATCGAGGCGCGCGCCCAAGCCGGCATCGTCACCCGCCTCAAATCCATCCCCGAGGTTGAACGTGCTTTCACCACCTCCGGCCGCTTCGATCTGCTTTTGCAAATCGCCGCCCCCAACACGCAAGTCCTCGACCAGGTACTCGATGAAATCGGCACCATCACGGGCGTCAAATCGTCGGAAAGCCTGATCCACCTGTCCACCAAAATCGACCGCGCGATATAGCCCGCCATCTGATGCTTTCCCTCGCCCGCAGCACGGGTTAGAACCCCAGAAAAGCGCAAGGAAATGCACCAAATGCCGATGGAAAAGACCTTCAACGCCGCTGAGGCTGAAGCCCGCCTTTACGCCCTCTGGGAAACCGCGGGTGCCTTCAAAGCCGGGGCCAACGCCAAACCGGGCGCTAAACCCTTTTCCATCGTCATTCCGCCACCCAATGTCACCGGCTCGCTTCACATGGGCCACGCCTTCAACAACACGCTGCAAGATATCCTCGTCCGCTGGCACCGCATGCGTGGCTTCGATACCCTCTGGCAGCCCGGCACCGATCACGCCGGCATCGCCACCCAGATGGTCACCGAACGTGAAATGGCGACGGAAGGCAACCAGACCCGCCGCGAAATGGGCCGCGAAAAATTCACCCGGCGCGTCTGGCAGCAGAAAAAAGCCTCGCGCAGCACCATCATCGGCCAGCTCAAACGCCTCGGTGCAAGCTGCGATTGGTCCCGCGAAGCCTTTACCATGTCCGGCGCGCCCGACGCCCCCGCAGGCGAGGACGGCAATTTCCACGACGCCGTCATCCGCGTTTTTGTCGATATGTACAACAAAGGTCTGATCTATCGCGGCAAACGCCTCGTCAACTGGGATCCCCACTTTGAAACTGCCATCTCCGACCTAGAGGTTGAAAACATCGAAGTCGCAGGCCACATGTGGCACTTCAAATACCGCCTCGCTGATAACCAAACCTATGAATACATTGAAAAAGACGAACACGGCGCAATCACCCTACGCGAAACGCGCGATTACATCGCCATCGCCACCACAAGGCCCGAAACCATGCTCGGCGACGGCGCAGTTGCGGTTCACCCGTCCGACGCGCGCTACAAACCGATCATCGGCAAAATGGTCCACCTGCCGCTCTGCGACCGCCTGATCCCGATCATCACCGACGAATACCCCGATCCAAATTTCGGCTCCGGTGCGGTCAAGATCACTGGCGCGCATGATTTCAACGACTACGCCGTTGCCAAACGCGGCAATATCCCCTGCTACCGCCTGATGGACACCAAGGCGCAAATGCGCGCTGACGGTGCCCCCTACGCCGAGGCCGTGCTGCGCGCCCGCGAGATTGCCGCAGGCTCCCCCACGACCGAAACCGAAGTAGACAGCCTCAACCTCGTCCCCGAAAAATACCGCGGCCTCGACCGGCTCAAAGCCCGCGAATTGGTTGTCGCCGACATCAGCGCCCAAGGCCTCGCCGTCACCACGCTGGTCAAAACCATCGATCCCGAAACCGGCTCAGAACACTTGGCGCTCGACCCGGTGGTCGACTCCAAAAAGATCATGCAGCCCTTCGGCGACCGATCAAAAGTCGTCATCGAGCCGATGCTGACCGACCAATGGTTCGTCGACACCGCCAAAATCGTCGGGCCCGCCATCGACTCCGTGCGCAACGGCGATACCGTGATCCTGCCCGAACGCGATGCAAAGGTCTATTTCCACTGGCTGGAAAACATCGAGCCTTGGTGCATCAGCCGCCAACTTTGGTGGGGCCACCAGATTCCGGTGTGGTATGGCCTTGATCTTAACGCCCCAGATTTCACTGACGACGAAGGTGACAACGCACTGGATGAGGTGGAAATTTTAACCGTGCTTGGCGACGGCGGCCATATCGACCGCGACGCAACTCACCACTGCGCTGCCGATTTGACCTCTGTTTCTGAACGCTTCCGCGATGATCTCGCCACGTTGCCGCACCCGCTGAATGCTGCACGCATCGTCGAAGTTGCAGATCGCCACGCCGCGGTCGCCGCGCTCGCCGCGTCGCTGGCCGACTACGCTGTCAGTCAAGACCCCACGCATCTGACCTACCCTGTCTGGCGCGACCCCGACGTCCTGGACACATGGTTCTCCTCCGGCCTTTGGCCCATCGGCACCCTCGGCTGGCCGAACCAAACCCCTGAACTCGCCAAATATTTCCCGACGTCCACTCTCGTCACCGGCTTTGACATCATCTTTTTCTGGGTCGCCCGGATGATGATGATGCAGCTTGCCGTCGTCGGCGAAGTGCCGTTCAAAACCGTCTACGTCCACGCCCTCGTCCGCGACGAAAAGGGCAAGAAGATGTCGAAATCGCTGGGCAACGCCCTCGACCCGCTCGAACTGATCGACGAATACGGCACCGACGCCGTTCGATTTACCCTCACCGCCATGGCCGCCATAGGACGTGATCTGAGACTGTCGACCCAGCGCATCGCAGGCTACCGCAACTTCGGCACCAAACTGTGGAACGCCGCCCGCTTTGCCGAATTGAACGGCGTCTGGGAAGGCCACGCCACGGGTGATGTGCCGAAACCGCAAGCCACCGTCAACAAATGGATCATCGGCGAGGCTGCCAAAACCCGCGCCGAAGTCGACGAAGCCCTAAACGCTTTCCGCTTCGACCAAGCCGCTGCCGCCCTTTATGCGTTCGTCTGGGGCAAAGTCTGCGACTGGTATGTCGAATTTGCCAAACCTCTGTTCGACGGCCCTGACGCCCCAGAAACCCGCCAAACCATGGCCTGGGTTCTCGATCAATGCATGATCATGCTGCACCCAATCATGCCCTTCGTCACCGAAGAACTTTGGGCAACCACGGGAAAACGCACCAAAATGCTGATCCACACGGATTGGCCAAGCTACGGCGCAGACCTGATCGACGCTCCGTCTGACGTTGAAATGAACTGGGTCACCACCCTGATCGACGAAATACGCTCCGCCCGCGCCCAGATGCACGTGCCCGCCGGGTTGAAACTCGCCATGGTGTCCACCGCCCTGACGGTGGAAGCGCAATCCGCGTGGACCCGCAACGAGGCGCTCATCAAACGCCTCGCCCGTATCGAAAGCCTGACCCCGGCCACAACCACCCCCAAAGGCGCGATAACCGTCACCGTTGAAGGTGCCACCTTCGCCATCCCCCTCGCAGGCATCATCGACATCGCGGAAGAAAAATCCCGCCTGACCAAAGCCTTGGATAAGCTAACCAAAGAAATCGGCGGCTTAAAGGGGCGCATCAACAACCCCAACTTCGTCGCCTCCGCCCCCGAAGACGTGGTCGAAGAAGTCCGCACCAACCTGGACGCGCGCGAGGAAGAAGCCGCCAAACTAACCGCCGCCCTAACCCGCCTCGCCGAAATCAGCTAATTTCTTCTGTTCAAAAGTATCCTCGGGGGCAACCAAAGCCCCACCGGGCTTTGGTTGGGGGCAGACAGCCCCTTCCGCCCTCCCCCCCGAGTTACCCACCTTTCCAAAAGGTTAACATTTTCAGTATAACACATCAATATCAATGACTTACCTCTCGTAACACGCGTATTACCACCCCTCGTAACACACCCCCTCTTGCCCCGAATCCCATTTTCAGGCTCACTTAAACCATGAAACTCACCCCCCTAGCCGCCTCCCTTCCCTCGACCGTCCCTTTCGTCGGCCCTGAAACCCAAGAACGCGACCGAGGCCGCCCCTTCAAAGCCCGGCTCGGAGCCAACGAATCCCTTTTCGGCCCCTCCCCGAAAGCTATCGAAGCCATCAAATCCGCCGCGGCCGATATCTGGAAATACGGCGACCCCGAATCCCACGACCTCAAGATCGCCCTCGCCGGGCATCACAACTGCCCCCCCGAAAACATCATCGTCGGCGAAGGCATAGACGGCCTCCTCGGCAACCTCGTCCGCCTCCTGATCGCCCCCCAAGATCCCGTAGTCACCTCAAACGGCGCCTACCCCACCTTCAACTTCCACGTCGCAGCCTTCGGCGGCACCCTCCACAAAGCCCCGTTCAAGGCCGACCACGAAGACCCCGAAGCCCTGCTAGGTCTCGCCCGCCAAACCCGCGCCAAACTGATCTACCTCTCCAACCCCAACAATCCGATGGGATCGCATCACCCCGCCCGAACAATCGAAGCGATGATCGACGCCCTGCCCGACGATTGCCTCCTCATCCTCGATGAAGCCTACATCGACCTCACCCCGCCTGGCACGGAACCGTCGATTTCCCCCGACGACCCCCGGGTCATTCGGATGCGGACGTTTTCCAAAGGCTACGGCATGGCCGGCCTCCGGATCGGCTACGCGATCGCGGCCGCCCCCTTGATCGCGGCGTTCAACAAGGTGCGCAATCATTTCGGCGTCAGCAGGCTTTCCCAAGCGGCAGCCTTGGCGGCGCTGGCGGATCAGGATCACCTGAATTGGGTGCGGGATCAGGTCGTGCTGGCGCGGGAAACTTTCGGGCGGGTCGCATGGGAAAACGGACTGCTTCCGCTGCCGTCGGCGACAAACTTTCTGACGCTGGATTGTGGTGCGGACGGCGATTTTGCGCGGCGGGTGCTGGTGGAGCTGACGCGGCTGGATGTTTTCGTTCGGATGCCGGGGGTGGCACCGCTGGATCGGTGTATTCGGGTCAGTTTGGGTGGTTCGGCGGAGCTCGCGGTTTTAAGCGCCGCCCTGCCTGCGGCGATTTCGGCGGCTCGGGGTTGATCAGTCGCGGGCGAGGGCCGGGCCGAGGGCGGGGGCGGTGCCTTCGGATTGGGTGGTCAGGAGGACGGGGCGCGGGGGCTCGGCTTTCACGGAGGTGAACATCGGCTCGGCCAAGAGAGAGGGTTCGGCGTCGAGGATGCGGCGGAAAACCAGCATGTTCTGGAAGGTGGACTTTGTTCCGGTGAAGCCGACCCTTTCTTCGCAGGGCAAGGTATCGGCGCGGACGTATTCCCAGCCTTCGTTTCCGAGGTCGTTCATCAGGTTCGTCAGGGCGACGCCGAAGCGGTCGGCGGTGGTTTTCGCGGTGCGGGTTTTCTCGCCTTTGGTGGGCGCGGGAATGACTTTATATTCGAAACGCTGCATGGCGGCCCCTTTGATTTCGGGGCTGTTTAACTTTTTTGCGGGCGATCGAAAAGCGGGAGTTTTGGATTTGGGGGATTTTGGTGTGTTACGGGGTCTGGTAACACGCGTGTTACGATGCATAAGCCGTTGTATTAAAACGATTATGTTAAAAACATTCACACTTTATTTACACTTGTCACACAGTCGGAAAAGCTTGCAGCGGTGCTAGCGGAACGTCTGTTCCGATATCACATGATCGGCGCAGAAGGCCAGCAGGCGGGTCAAGTCGGTGGCGCGCCATGCGGTTTTGTGCGGGCTTGTGTTATCCAGCAACACTGTCGCCCCCACAGTGATGAACAGCTTGCCTGCAACCGATTGCAAATAGTCAGACCAGCATTGTGACATGCTGTAATCTGAGACGCCCGCACGCAGCAGTTGGGCGTGGTAGTCTGCGACCAGACTGCGTTCGCTGTTGCGCCGTTGGGCGGGGTCAAGTGAGCTGATCAGGAAATAGGCCACGTCATAGGCCCCCCGACCTTTGCCGGATAACTGCCAATCGAGCAGGATCGCGCCTGCGTTGGTCTTGGTGGCATCGAACATGACATTATCGAGATGAATGTCGCGGTGCACGCAGGTGATTGGTGCGGTTTCCAACATCTTGGTGAAAATCGCGGTTTGATTGCGGGCGATATGGTCGCCGAGTTTTAGAAATGATGACGGGAGTTCAATATCTTGCAACAGAGACTTCACTTTGGCGGGATAGTCGGCCCAAAGTTTGCCAAACGGGAATTCTTGCACGATTGCGGCACCGCTTAGAGGTGCCAGCTTTGGGCTATTCCACCACTGGGCATGAATTTTGGCCAAAGCTTCGATGACATGCCTGGCATCGGCGAGACCGCACCCCTTGGTGAACGAGACGGATCGACAGCCGCTGAGGTCTTGCAGCAGCAGGATGCTGGCCCCGGTTTGGGGGTCAAAATCGGCGTGGTAGCAGTGTGGCACTGGCAGGTTCTGAGGGGTGGCGAGGGTTTGATAGAAAACCGCCTCGCGTTGGTTTGCAGCGCCCATGATGGCGCGCATTTCGGGATCTGTGGGCGAGAGTTTGGCGATCAGGGTGGTGGGGGCGGCAGTATTCGGGCGGTCGTAGTGCAGTTTGATCAGGTAGAGGCTGCCGCCAGTGAAGCCTTCATCCTCGCCTATGCGGGAGAGGTCGGCGGCGGTGACGCGGGCCGTGGTGATGGTTTGGGACTGGCGCAGGGTTGCGGTCAGCCAATCGGGGGTGATGGCATCGGAGGACGCCGGGATTGGGAGAGTGAGGGCAGTGATTTGTTCCACAGCGTGCGCCTGTTTGGGGTGACGGCGTAACTGTGCAGGTAATTGAGTGGGTTGCAAGCGGGTGGGGGTACGCAACTGTTGCGCACCGTTGGGGGCGGACGGCGGTGGTGCGCTGAAGCGCACCCTACGGGTTCGGGGGTGGTGCGCAATGAATGCGCACCCTACGGGCGAGCGTGGTTTGCGGGAGGCCCCGGATCGGGTCCGGGGCTGCGCGGTGCTTGGTGGACGGATGGGCGCGGGCTAGAGGCCGAGTTTTTTGGCGACCAGATCGTTGACGGCGGCGGGGTTGGCTTTGCCGCCGGAAGCTTTGATGACTTGCCCCACGAACCAACCGGCGAGTTTGGGGTTGGCTTTGGCTTTTTCAACCTGATCGGGGTTGGCGGCGATGATGGCATCAACGGCGGCTTCGATGGCGCCGGTATCGGTGACTTGTTTCATGCCGCGCTTGGCCGCTTGGTCTGCGGGATCGCCGCCTTCGGTCCAGATAATCTCGAACAGGTCTTTCGCCATTTTGCCGGAGATTTCACCCGATGCGATCAGATCAATCACGCCGCCAAGTTGGGCGACGCTGACCGGGCTGTCGGCAATCGTCAAACCCTGTTTGTTGAGGCGACCGAACAATTCGTTGATGACCCAGTTGGCTGTTTGTTTGCCGTCACGCCCTTGCGCGACTGCCTCGAAAAACGCGGCACTGTCCAGATCGGCGGTCAGTACGTTGGCATCGTAGTCGGTCAGGCCGAAATCGCCCATGAAACGGGCTTTTTTCGCGTCGGGCAGTTCGGGCATGGTGGCACTGATATGATCAACCCATGCTTGTTCGACTTCCAACGGCAGCAGATCGGGATCAGGGAAGTAGCGGTAATCATGCGCTTCTTCCTTTGACCGCATTGAACGGGTTTCGTTCTTGTCGGGGTCGTACAGACGGGTTTCTTGCGTGATGCTGCCGCCGTCTTCGAGGATCGCGATTTGGCGGCGTGCTTCAAAGTCGATCGCCAACTGAATGAAGCGCATGGAGTTCATGTTCTTGATCTCGCACCGCGTGCCGAGGTGGCTAAAGTCTTGCGTGGCTTGGTATTTTTCGTATTGGCCGGGGCGGCAGACCGACACGTTGACATCGGCGCGCATATTGCCGTTTTGCATGTTGCCGTCACAGGTGCCGAGATAGCGCAGAATCTGGCGCAGTTTGGTGACGAAGGCAGCGGCCTCTTCTGGCCCACGAATATCGGGGCGGCTGACGATTTCCATCAGGGCGACGCCCGTGCGGTTGAAATCGACGAAGCTCATCGTCGGGTCCATGTCGTGGATGGATTTTCCGGCGTCTTGTTCAAGGTGAATGCGTTCGATCCGCACCATACGGGCGATGCCGGGGGCGAGTTCGACCAGAACCTCGCCCTCACCCACGATAGGGTGATACAGTTGGCTGATTTGATAGCCCTGCGGCAGATCGGGGTAGAAGTAATTCTTGCGATCAAAGGCCGAGCGCAGGTTGATCTGCGCCTTCAGGCCAAGGCCGGTGCGCACCGCCTGTTCAACGCAAAATTCGTTGATCACAGGCAACATGCCGGGCATGGCGGCATCAACGAACGCGACGTTGGAATTGGGTTCGTTGCCCACCTGGGTAGAGGCACCGGAAAACAGCTTGGCGTTGGAGGCAACCTGAGCGTGAATCTCCATCCCGATGACCAGTTCCCAATCATGCTTGGCGCCCGAGATGACGCGTGGTTTGGGGGGGTCATAGGTGAGATCGAGCATGGCGGTTCCTATCGGCTTTGCGGTCTTTCTAGGCAGCAGTGCTGTCGGGGGCAAGGGTGTGATGCGGCGGAAACCGGCCTAGATTGGCGTGTGGACCTTGTCAGCAGGGGCTTCGGGCGGCATGTGGCGCGCGTCGCCACATCGGGGCGTCGCTGCAGTGATGGGTATCATGTTGCTTCGCAATCTTGGGTTTGGGCTGTTGTTGACGCTGGTTATGGGGTGTTCTGTTGGCACGAATATCGACCGGACCAAGGATGATGGCGCGGCGTTGCCGGCAATGGGCTGGGACGGGCGGCCCGATGCGGCAGAGTGGACCACGGCGACATTGGCGGCCGTAGCGCGGTATGACAGCGTTTTGGCGGGGGGTGTGCCGGGGGATATTAAGGCGTGGTGCCCTGGCTATGCCAAGGGGGATCTGGCCGAGCGGCGGGCGTTTTGGGCCGGGCTGTTGTCGGCATTGGCGAAACCGGAAAGCAGTTGGAACCCGCGGGCTTCGGGCGGTGGCGGGCGGTATATCGGGTTGACGCAGATATCACCGCAGACGGCGCGGGCGAATGGCTGCGAGGCGACGTCGGTGGCGGGGTTAAAGGACGGGGCGGCGAATTTGCGCTGTGCAGTGCGGATCATGGCGCGGCAAGTGGGGCAGGACGGCGTGGTTGCAGGCAACGGACGGCGCGGTTTGGGGCGCGACTGGGGGCCGTTCAACAAGGCGTCATTGCGCGGGCAGATGGCTGGGTGGACGAAAAAGCAGAGCTATTGCCGGTAGGGATTAATTGATGCGGTACAGGCGGGTAAGGTCGGCCAGCGCATCTTTTTGCTGCTCTGTCAGGCCAGTGCGGCCGGATTTGCCGACATCATTCAGAACCGCCATCAGGGGATCGAACGACTGCGTGCCTTTCAGTTTGTAAAGCCGCTTGGTCAGGCGGGCAAAGCCGGGGACAGCGCCTTGGCATTCGGTCACCATCCAGCGGCCCAAGATCAGCGCCTCTTCCACCTTTTCATGCGACATCGTCAAGTTGGATTGCAGGCTGACGATCAGCGCGTTTTGCTGCTCGGTGGTGGGCAGGCCGGACATTTCGAGGAACGCCAGCGCGGCTGCGGCGACGGCAATGTCGGGCTCTTCGAGCGAGTCTACCGGGTGGGTGTTCAGATGGCGGCGAAAGCCGAACCGGCGGGCGGCGGCCATGACGTCACTGGCGACGCCGCTAAGTTCGCGGGTAACCTCGGCGGCGTTGCGGGCGCGGATGATCCAGACGTAGGCGGCCCCTGCGAGGGCGATCAGGCCTAGGATGAAGGGCATCGAGTTCTCCGCCAGTTGCTGGTTTTTGCGACGCTATATTGCCCCGGAAATTTCCGCAACTTTGTGACGATGCGGCGGCATTACTGTGGTTCGGTGCCCAGCATGCGAGCGACCATTTCGCCCAGGTTGCGGCTTAGGCCGGGGGTTTTGGCGATGCGGGCAAGCTCGGCTTTGATCAGGGCCTGGCGGTCAGCGTCGTAGCGGGACCAGGCTTCGAAAGCGGTGGACATGCGGGCGGCGGTTTGCGGGTTGACCGGGTCCAGTTTGATCAGCCAATCGGCGAGCAGGCGGTAGGACGCACCCGATGCGTGGTGAAAACCGGCGTGATTGCCGGAGAGGGCACCAATGACGGAGCGGAAGCGGTTCGGGTTTTTCCAATCGAACGCGGGGTGTTTGGTCAGGCGGTCAGCGGTATCGAATGTGGCATCGGGGGCGGCGTAGGCGACTTGCAGGGCGAACCATTTGTCCATCACCAGACGGTCATCGGACCAGCGGGCGGCGAAACTGTTTAGTTCCGGCTGGCCGCGGCCGGTGTCTAGCAACGCCGACAGCGCGCCCTGTTGGTCCGACATGTTGTCGGCGCTGGCGAAGGCGCGGGATGCGGCTTTGCCGTCATCCAGCAAGGTCAGGTAGGAAAGGGCAGCGAGTTTCAGGGCGCGGCGGCCGCTGGATTTGGCGTCTGAGATGAAGGGGCCGGTGTCTTGCAGAGCAGCAACCATGGGGGCCAGCAGCGGTGACAGGCGGTTGGCGAGGGCGGAGGCCATGCGGCGGCGGGCGGTGTAGATTGCTTGCGGGTCAGGCACGTGGCCTGCGGCGTGGAGGGTTTGGGCCATGTCATCCTCGCCGGGAAGCCGCAGGGCGAGGGCGCGGAAGGCGGGATCGAGGCTGTCATCCTGAGCCACCTGCGCCAGCGCATCTAGCCAATCGGAAATGGGGTCCGCGCCATCGGTGATCATGCGCGCCATCACGTCCTTGGCAAGGGCGCGGCCTGCTTCCCATTTGTTGAACGGGTCGGTGTCTTGCGCCAGTAAGAACGCGCGTTCAGTTGCGGTTTGTTCGCGTTCGACGATGACCGGGGCGGAGAAGTTGCGCAGAATTGACGGGATCGGGCGGGTCGCAAGGTTTTCAAAAGCAAAGCTTTGCCGGGTCTGGTTCAGTTCCAGCACCGTTGTTGGCAGCACCTCGTCGCCGTTCGGGTTCAGCAGGCCAACGGCCACGGGGATGACTTTGGGCGCTTTTTTGGGTTGACCGGGCGTTGGCGGATTTTCCTGTTCCAAGTGCAGGGTATAGGTGCCGCCGTTGGCTTTGGGTGCCCAATCATCAGTGATCTTCAGGCGCGGCGTGCCCGCCTCTGTGTACCAGCGTTTGAATTGCGACAGATCGCGGCCCGTGGTGTCTTCGAACACTTTGAGCCAATCCTCAATCGTCGCGGCTTCGCCGTCGTGGCGGTCAAAATACAGGTCCAGCGCGCGGGCGTAATCAGCATCGCCAACGAGGCGTTTCAGCATGCCGATCACCTCGGCACCTTTTTCGTAGACGGTGGCGGTGTAGAAGTTGTTGATCTCGACAAAGCTGTCGGGGCGCACGGCATGCGCGAGCGGCCCGCCATCTTCGCGAAACTGGCGCGCGCGCAAGGTTAGAACGTCTTCGATGCGTTTCACCGCATGACTGCGCATATCGCCGGAAAACTGCTGATCGCGGAACACGGTCAGGCCTTCTTTCAGGCACAACTGGAACCAATCGCGGCAGGTGATGCGGTTACCCGTCCAGTTGTGAAAATATTCATGCGCGATCACGGCTTCGATGCGGGCAAAATCATCATCGCTGGCGGTTTCTGGCAGGGCCAAAACCAGCTTGGAGTTGAAAATGTTCAAACCCTTGTTCTCCATCGCGCCCATATTGAAGTCATCGACGGCAACAATGTTGAAAATATCCAAGTCGTACTCGCGGCCATAAGTGGCCTCATCCCACTGCATCGACCGGATAAGCGCGCCCATTGCATAGTCGCAGCGCGTTTCATCCCCCGGGCGAACCCAGATGTTCAGCGCCACGGGTTTGCCCGACATAGTGGTGAACGGGGCGGAATGGGCGCGCAGATCGCCAGCGACAAGGGCGAACAAATAGGCCGGTTTCGGCCATGGATCATCCCATTCGGCAAAGCCCGCCCCCTGCGCTGCCGGATTGCCGTTGGACAGCAGCACCGGCAGGTCTGAATTGATGCGGACGTGGAAGCGCGCCATCACATCGGGGCGGTCGGGGTAGAAGGTGATTTTGCGGAAACCCTGCGCTTCGCACTGCGTGCAATACATGCCGTTCGACATATAAAGGCCATCCAGCGCGGTGTTGGCGGCGGGATCAATCTGCACCTCTGTTTCCAGCATGAAGGCGGATTGGGGCAGCAGGGCGGCGGGGATGGTGAGGCCGGTTTTGTCGGGTGTGACAGTAATTGCGGTGCCGTTGATACGGGCGGACAGCAGCTTCAGCTGTTCGCCATCAAGGCGCAGGTCATGATGACCGGGGCGCGCCGGGTTGGGGGCAAAGTGCAGCGTTGCCTCGACCCGCGTATTCGATGGGGCGAGCGTGAAGGTCAGCGCGACCCGGTCCAGCACGTAGGGATAGGGCTGGTAATCGGCGAGGTAGATGGTTTGAGTCATAGCGGCCTCCGGGTTCTTCGGGGCAGCTTAGGGGCGGGACGGGGCAGTGCCAAGCGGGGTTTGTCGGGGTGGGTGGCGGCGCTATGTTTGGTGCGGCTGTTGGGCCGCCGATTGGCGGATGCATGCAAGGGGTGATCGGGTTGGCCAAGATGAAAAAGAAAGCGGATTTACCGACGAAAATCTGCCTGTCATGCGGGCGGCCGTTTGCGTGGCGCAAGGCATGGGCCAAAGTTTGGGACGAGGTGAAATATTGTTCCGCCAAATGCCGGGGGATCGGGGTGAAAAAGTAGGTGCTAAGCCTCTACCATGGCAGCCAGTTTGGCGAGGGTGGTTTGGCCGAGTTCGACGGCACCGAAGTTTTTCGCGCCCTGATAAGCGGTTGCAGTGGGGAAGACCACCGATTGGGTCAACAGAGTACCAGAGGCTTGCGGGGTTAGGGTGACAGTGACCTGCATCGGATCGGCGTTATCGGTGCCATCATCCAACAGGAAGGTGATCTGGCGATACGGATCATAGGTCAGGGCGTGGTGCCGGTTGGGCCAGACAGTGCCATCGGGGCCGATCATGTCGAACCGCCAAATGCCACCAGTGCGCAGGTCAATCTCTTTGGTGTGGCAGGAATAGCCTGCAGGGCCGAACCATTTGGGCAGCACGGTGGGGTCTGTCCATGCGCGCCAGACTTGTTCGGGCGCGGCATGGATCAGGCGTTCGAGGATCATTGTGCGATCACTGTTGGTGAGGTCTGGGGTCATAGCGTTTGCGCGTAGGCCTCCAGCTGATCGGCAACCATGCCCCAGCCGGTGGTGAAGCCCATGGCTTCGTGTTTCTGGGTATCTTCGGCGGTGCGATGGCGGGCGGTGACGTGGTAAAGCGTGCCACCTTCGTGATCGGACAGGTCGATGGTGGCGGTAAAGCCAAGGCCGGGTTCGGCGACTGGTTGGAAGTCGGCTGTCATCAGGTCGGTGAAGGCAAAGCGGCGGTCTTTGACGGCATCGAGCACGCAGCCTTTGCTGGCGATGGCGGCACCGTCGACGTGCATGGTGCTGTCGTAGCGGCCGCCGGGGCGCAGATCGATGGTGATATCGGATACGAAATGCGGTTTGGGCATGAACCAATGCACCATGTGTTCGGGTGTGGTCCAGCAGGTGTAGATCAGGTTGCGCGGCGCTTTCAGAACGCGGCTGAGGATCAGTTCTGTTGTCATTGCTTCGGGTCTTTCTGCAAGGATTTCAGGTAGTCTTCGAGGCGGTCAGTGCGCGCTTCCCACATGGCGCGCTGTGCCTCCAGCCAGTCGGCGGTGGCGGCGAGGGTTTCGGGGCGGGCCTGGCACATGCGGGTGCGGCCGGTTTTTTCGGTGCTGATCAGGGCGGCACTTTCCAGCACCGCCAAGTGGCGCATGATGGTGGGCAGCGCCATGCCAGTTGGGCGGGCAAGTTCGGACACTGGCACCGCGCCCTGCCCTAACCGTGCCAGCATCGCGCGGCGGGTAGGATCGGACAGCGCCTGAAAGATCAGCGAAAGGTTGGGGTCATGTTTAGCCATATGGCTTAGTAACATAGGGTCGGGATTTGGGCAAGATATGGTTAGTGGATAGGCTAAGTTTTTTGTGGCTTGGTTCGGCTTGTGCGCAGGGATGGCTTTGATAGATGTATGCGCCAGCATACCAATAGGCGAGGCACAGCAATGACGCGGACCGAACGGCACGGGCTTCAGGTGGATACACGGTTGGTGGAGTTTCTGGAAAACCAGGCGCTGCCGGGAAGTGGCGTTGAGGCGGACCAGTTCTGGGCGGGATTTGCGGCGATTATACGCGACCTGACGCCAAAGAACCGGGCGTTGCTGGCCAAGCGGGATGAGTTGCAGGCGCGGATTGACGCGTGGCATGTGGCGCATCGTGGGGGCGCGCATGATCATCAGGACTACCGCGCGTTTCTGGAGGAGATCGGCTATCTGCTGCCCGAAGGTGCCGCGTTCGAGATTGATACCGGCAACGTTGACCCCGAGATTGCAACAGTGCCGGGGCCGCAATTGGTGGTGCCGATCACCAATGCGCGGTTTGCCTTGAACGCGGCAAATGCGCGGTGGGGCAGTCTGTATGATGCGTTTTACGGCACCGATGCGATGGGATCGCTGCCGCCTTTGGGCGGGTACGAGCGCGGGCGTGGCGCAAGGGTGGTGGCGCGGGCGCGGGTGTTTCTGGATGAGGCGTTCCCGATAGAGGGGGCTAGTCACGCCGATGTGCGCCGCTATCAGGTGGTGGGCGGGGCGCTGTTGGTGGATGATCTGCCGCTGGTGACGCCTTCGAAATTTGTCGGCTATCGCGGCAATCCGAAAGCGCCGGATGCAGTTTTGCTGCGCAATAACGGGCTGCATGTGGAATTGATCTTTGACCGGGCGCATTTCATTGGCAGCCGGGATCAGGCGGCCTTGGCCGATGTGGTACTGGAAAGCGCCGTGACGGCGATTATGGACTGCGAGGATTCAGTGGCCTGCGTGGATGCCGGTGACAAGGTGGTGGCCTACGGCAACTGGCTGGGGCTGATGCAGGGGGATTTGACGGCCGATCTGCAAAAGGGCGGCAAGGTGATGACGCGGCGGCTGAACGGCGATCGCAGCTATGTGGGGCCAGATGGGGCGGCGATGACCGTCAAGGGTCGCGCGTTGTTGTGGGTCCGCAATGTTGGGCATTTGATGACCAATCCGGCGATTTTGGATGCGCAGGGCGCCGAGGTTTTCGAAGGCCTGATGGACGCGATGATCACGACGTTGATCGCATTGCATGATCTGAACAAAACAGCGGGACCGCGCAATTCGGAAATGGGCTCGGTCTATGTGGTGAAGCCAAAGATGCACGGTCCAGAGGAAGTGGCGTTTGCGGATGAGGTTTTCGGCCGGGTCGAGGCGGTGTTAGGGCTGCCTGCAAACACCGTGAAGCTGGGTGTGATGGACGAAGAACGCCGCACCTCGGTGAACCTGAAGGAATGTATTCGGGCGGCGCGGCATCGAATTGCGTTCATCAACACTGGGTTTCTGGACCGCACGGGCGACGAAATTCACACCTCGATGGAGGCTGGGCCATTCAGCCGCAAGGATTTCATCAAGCGCAAGTCGTGGATCATCGGGTATGAGAACCAGAACGTTGATATCGGGCTGGAATGCGGGTTTTCAAAGCGCGCACAGATCGGCAAGGGCATGTGGGCGATGCCCGATCTGATGGCGGCGATGATGGAACAAAAGATCGAGCATCCGAAAGCCGGGGCGAATTGCGCCTGGGTGCCGTCGCCCACGGCTGCTATCTTACATGCGTTGCACTACCACAAGATCGATGTGTTCGCTGTGCAGGCACGGCTGAAGGCGGGCGGGCGGCGGGCCTACGTGGATACGCTGCTGGACATACCGCTGGCCACCTATCGCAAGTGGACAGAAAGCCAGCTGTTGCGCGAGATCGAGAATAACGCGCAGGGGATTTTGGGCTATGTGGTGCGTTGGGTCGATCAGGGCGTTGGCTGTTCTAAAGTGCCTGATATCAATGACGTGGCCCTGATGGAGGACCGCGCGACGTGCCGGATTTCCAGCCAGGCGCTGGCGAATTGGCTGCATCATGGTGTGGTCAGCGAGGTGCAGGTTCGGGCGGCGCTGGAAAAGATGGCCGTGGTGGTGGATCGGCAGAATGCGGGTGATCCTGCGTATACACCAATGGCTCCGGCGTTTGATGGCGAGGCGTATCGGGCCGCGTGTGATCTGGTGTTCAAGGGCCGCGCCCAGCCGTCGGGTTATACCGAGCCGCTGCTGCATGCGGCGCGTTTGCGGGTGAAGGCTGGCGCTTAGCCGATATCCAGCGCCAGTGCGTGGATGCGGGCGACCAGATCGGTGCCGAGGGCTTTGTGAATGGTGCGGTGGCGGTCGATGCGGGACATTGGTGCGAAGGCGGTGGCGCGGATGAGGACGTTGAAATGCGTCTCGCCGCCTTCGCGCCATCCGCCGTGGCCGCGATGGGATTCGCTGTCATCGACGATTTCCAGCCGATCTGGGGCAAAAGCAGCGGTCAGGCGGTCTTTTATTTCATCGGCGATCGGCATAATGGCGCACCCCTGCATTCTGGCCCTTCAACTTGGCGCAATAACCCCTATTCTCTTGCCTCCGAGTCGGAAAGGCCAAGCTAATGACGAAACCCCCGTTTGAATTTGACATGCGCGTGTCATCTGACAAGAAGCGCCGCAAAACCGGGCGTCGGGGCTTTTCTGGCGCCTTCGACACCTCGACCCAGGGCTGCGATTTTCCGGACTGCAAAGAAGGCGGCGTTTACCGCGCGCCAAAATCGCCCGATCTGCTGGACGAGTTTTTCTGGTTCTGCAAGGACCACGTGCGGGAATACAATCTGAAATGGAACTTCTTTCAGGGCACGTCGGACGAAGACTTTCAAAAGTTTCTGGATAAAGACCGCGTTTGGGGCCGCGAAACCGAACCTTTCACCAAGCGGCCTGATGAGGGGCGGGTTTGGTCGCGCCTTGGGGTGAACGATCCGGTGGAAATTCTGGGGTCGAACGCCACCCAAAACCCCGGCAAAGGCACCAGCACTACGTCCACCCGGAAACTGCCCGCGCCAGAACGCAAAGCGTTGGAGATTTTGGATGCGCGCGATACCTGGACACGGCCAGAAATCCGCAAGCAATACAAATCCTTGGTGAAAGACCTGCACCCCGACATGAACGGCGGTAACCGCGATGACGAGGACCGGTTGCAAGAGGTGGTCTGGGCCTGGGATCAGATCAAGGAAAGCAGATTTTTCAGGGATTAGACTGGGCCGAACCAGGCCAAGCCATTGCCTTGAACGGCAGCGGTTCAGCGCAATGAATGCCGGTGCGGTAAGCACCCTCAACGCCGGGCCGCCTGCCGAAATGGGTGATCTGTCTGGTCAGAAGCGGCGGGCTTAGCGGGGCCTTCCCCTTGCGCCTGCCCTCGTTTTGTTCCATCAAATGACAAAGGGCGCGCGCCCTTGTTTGATACATCGGAACATGGCGGACGGAATGTTGGATAACGCTGCAAGACCCACTGAAGAAGTTTCTGTCCGCGAAGTGTTTGGTATCGACACGGAAATGAAGGTTAAGGCCTTCGCAGACCGTGCCGATCGCGTACCGGACATTGACCCGACTTATAAGTTTGACCCTGACACCACTTTGGCGATTTTGGCAGGCTTTGCCTACAACCGCCGCGTGATGATACAGGGCTATCACGGCACGGGCAAATCGACGCATATCGAACAGGTGGCAGCGCATCTGAACTGGCCCTGCGTGCGGGTGAATTTGGATTCGCATATTTCCCGGATCGATCTGATCGGCAAGGACGCGATCAAGTTGCGCGATGGCAAGCAGGTGACAGAATTCCACGAAGGGATTTTGCCTTGGGCGCTGCGCAACCCGGTAGCGATTGTGTTCGACGAATATGATGCGGGCCGCGCCGACGTGATGTTCGTGATCCAGCGAATTCTGGAGCATGATGGCAAGCTGACTCTGTTGGACCAGAACGAAATTATCACGCCGCACCCGTCATTCCGGCTGTTTGCGACGTCTAATACTGTGGGTCTGGGTGATACGACGGGCCTGTATCACGGCGTGCAGCAGATCAACCAGGCGCAGATGGACCGTTGGTCATTGGTGGCGACGTTGAACTATCTGTCGCATGATGCGGAAGCCGCGATCGTGCTGGCGAAGAACCCGCATTACAACACCGAAAAGGGCCGCAAGCAGATTTCGCAGATGGTGACGGTTGCGGATTTGACGCGGACGGCGTTTATGAACGGCGATCTGTCGACGGTGATGTCGCCCCGAACGGTGATCACCTGGGCCCAAAACGCCGAGATTTTCCGCAATCTGGGCTATGCGTTCCGGCTGACGTTCCTGAACAAGTGTGATGAGCTGGAGCGGCAGACGGTGGCAGAGTTCTATCAGCGCTGCTTTGCCGAGGAGTTGCCGGAAAGTGCGGCGAGTATGGCGATGCGGTGATCTGCAGGTCTGACGGGGTGAACCGCGCCTAACATTTGCAAGCGATGGGTTCGGGGTGCGCAGATCATGCGCACCCTTTTTTTTGTTTTCAGGCGGCTTTGGCAAGTTCGACTGACTTCGCCGACATCGTCGCCTTTGCCCACCAGACAATATCATCCAGCAGGGTTTTGGCGGCGGGCAGCAGGCTGGCTTCGATTTCTTCGACAGTGCCGTTCATGTTGCCGCCCATCGGGTGAATCTTGAACAGGTCTGCGCCGCCGATATGCACGGCGCTGCGCACTGGCACCATTTGCAGTTCCACCGCCATGACGCGCAGGTGTTGCAGCGCCGATGAGGCACCCATGGAACCATAGGCGATGGCGCCCATAGGTTTGCGCGCCCATTCCTTGGCGGCCTGATCAATCGCGTTTTTCAGGGCACCGGTGACAGAGCGGTTGTATTCGGCCACGACGAAAATGAAGCCGTCAAATTCAGCCAATTTGTTCTGCCATGCAATTGCTGCCGGGTCTTGCGACGGCATCCAGGCGTTTGAGGCCATTTCGTTGAACAGCGGCAGGTCATAGTCGCGCAGGTCGACCAGCTCGACCGTCATGTCGGTACGGGCTTGCGCTTGCTTCAGCATCCATTGTGCCGGTTTGTCAGCAAAGCGCGTGGCGCGGGTGGAGCCGATGATGAGCGCGATTTTGGGTTTGGTAGCCATGATATTGTCCTATCGTGAATGGGTGGCGGTGATGGGATGTAAATTGCGTCTATGCGTTGAAATGACAACTCCGCAGGAAGGAACGGGTTCCGTGCATCTGCGCACAGTGGGGCCGATTGCGCCTGTTACGAATGCGGCATGGCGGGCGCAGGCCACCCTTGCCCCGGAGCGTTTCGAGTGATTTATCTGGGGTATGACCAAAGCCAGTGACAACCCCGCCGATCCGTTCAAAAAAGCCCTCGCCGAGGCCACCAAAACCATGGCGAACGATCCTGATTTGACAGTGACATTTTCGGTTGATCCGTCGGGGATGACCAAGGATTCGATGCGGCTGCCGCAGGTTTCGCGCCGCATGACGCGCGATGAGGTGTTGTTGGCGCGCGGCACGGCGGATGCGTTTGCGCTACGCCGCAAGTTTCATGATGAAGGCGTATCGGCCCGCTATACGCCCACTGGAGCTTTGGCGCGCGAGATATATGACGCCATGGAAACCGCCAGATGTGAGGCGGTAGGCGCGCGGGCTATGCCCGGCACCGCAGGCAATATTGATGCCAAGATCGGGTATGAGGCCGATCGCAAGGGCTATGCGCAGATAACCAAGTCCGAGGATGCGCCTTTGTCAGTAGCGGCGGGGTACCTTGTGCGGCATCTGGCCACCGGGCGCGATTTACCCAAGGGTGCGGCCAATGTGATGGGCCTGTGGAGAGAGTTTATTGAGGGGCAGGCGCACGAAACGCTGGAAAACCTTGACCATGTTTTGGGCGATCAGGCGGCGTTTGCCCGGCTTGCGCGCAAGGTGATTGCCGATCTGGGCTATGGCGATCAGTTGGGCGATGACCCTGATCGCGACGACCCAGAGGATGGGTCGGACGAGGCCGAGCAGGACCAGGATCAGCCCGATAGTGCCGGGGACGAGCAGGACGAGGGGGAGGATAGCGACGCCTCGCCCGAACAAAGACAGGATGACCAAGATGACGCGTCACAGGCGCAGGTCAGCATGGAAGACAGCGCCGACATGGAACAGGGCGACGAGGCGGAATTGCCGGAAGGCGAGGCGCCGCTAGAGCCGCCTGCCCCGGCACCGCATTCGGATGCCGACCCGAACTATGCCGTCTATACCACTGATTTTGATGAAGAAATAAAGGCGGAAGATCTGGCTGAACCAGCGGAACTGGAACGGCTGCGGGCGTATCTGGATCAGCAGCTGGAACCGCTAAAAGGGGCGGTTTCGCGGCTGGCCAACAAGTTGCAGCGCCGATTGCAGGCACAACAGAATCGGTCTTGGGAATTTGATCTTGAGGAAGGCATTCTGGATGCCGGACGCTTGGCACGGGTGGTGGCGAACCCGACGACGCCGCTGTCATTCAAGCGCGAAAAGGATACGGAATTTCGCGATACATGTGTGACGCTGCTGCTGGATAACTCCGGCTCGATGCGGGGGCGGCCGATTTCGATTGCGGCGATTTGCGCTGATGTTCTGGCCCGCACGCTGGAACGGTGTTCAGTGAAGGTTGAGATTCTGGGCTTTACCACGCGGGCCTGGAAGGGCGGCCAATCGCGCGAGCGGTGGCTGGCGGCGGGGCGGGCGCAGCAGCCGGGGCGGTTGAACGACTTGCGCCACATCATCTATAAATCCGCCGATGCGCCGTGGCGGCGCGCGCGACCCAATCTAGGGCTGATGATGAAAGAAGGGCTGCTGAAGGAAAACATCGACGGCGAGGCGCTGGAATGGGCGCATCGACGAGCGACCGGGCGACCCGAGGCGCGCAAGATCTTGATGGTGATTTCGGATGGTGCGCCAGTGGACGACAGCACCCTGTCAGTGAACCCGGCGAATTATCTGGAAAAGCACCTGCGCGACGTAATCGCGATGGTCGAAAAGCGCCGTCAGGTGGAGTTGATTGCCATTGGCATCGGTCATGATGTGACACGGTATTACAATCGCGCAGTGACGATTACCGATGTGGAGCAGTTGGCTGGGGCGATGACAGAGCAGTTGGCGGGGTTGTTCGAGGTGGACGCGCGCAAACGGGCGCGGGCTTTGGGGATGCGGAAAACCGGGTGATGTTTCAATCATTTAACGCTGTATCCTCACCTGAAACTGGGCCTGCGCGGCTGGCGGCTTTGCGCGAGGCGCTGGCGGCCGAGGGGCTGGCGGGGTTCATCATTCCGCGCGCAGATGCGCATCAGGGTGAATACGTGGCGGCGCGGGACGAGCGGTTACAGTGGTTGACCGGCTTTACCGGGTCGGCGGGGTTTTGCGTGGTGCTGCCGGGTATGGCGGGGGTGTTCATTGATGGGCGCTACCGGGTGCAGGTGAAGGGGCAAGTGGACCTTGGCCATTTCACGCCGGTGCCGTGGCCGGAAACCTCGGCGGGCGATTGGATCAAGGCAAATCTTAGCGCGGGTGTGATCGGGTTCGACCCGTGGTTGCACACGGCGGACGAGATTGCAGCCCTTGAGACAGCGGTTGAAGATACAGGCGTAACTCTGCGGCATTGCAGTAATATTATCGATCAGATTTGGGTGGATCAGCCGCCTGCGCCTGTGGGTTTAGCCTTTGTGCACCCTGAAGAATTGGCGGGCGAAAGTTCGGCGGCAAAGCGGGCGCGGCTGGCGGAGGGGTTGCAGAAAGCCGGGCAGAACGCCGCTGTGATTACCTTGCCGGACAGTCTGTGCTGGCTGTTGAACATTCGCGGGGCGGATGTGCCGCGCAACCCGATTGTGCATGGCTTTGCGATCTTGCATGGCGATGGTCAGGTGATGGTATTCGCCGACCCAGCCAAGTTTGATGCAGAGGTGCGCACGCATTTGGGGGCGGCGGTTGTTCTGCGCCCGATAGAGGCGTTTGTGCCAGCGCTGCGGTCTTTGCAAGGGCCAGTGCGGGTGGATCGGGCGACGGCCCCTTTGGCGGTTAGCCAGGAACTGCAAGAAGCGGGGATCGAAGTTGCAGGGGGGGCAGACCCCTGTCGGCTGTCAAAAGCCTGCAAGAACGCCGCAGAGATTGCCGCAACGCGCGAGGCGCATCTGCGCGATGGGGCGGCGATGGCGGAGTTTCTGTGCTGGCTGGATAATGCAGCACCTTCGACGCAGCTAACCGAAATTGATGTGGTCAAAGCGCTGGAAGGCTTTCGGCGGGCGACCAATGCGTTGCACGACATCTCGTTCGACACCATTTGCGGGTCGGGGCCGCATGGCGCGATCATGCACTACCGGGTGACCGAAGGGTCGAACCGGACGGTGCAGCAGAATGAATTGCTGCTGGTGGACAGTGGCGCGCAATATGTTGATGGCACCACGGATATTACGCGGACCGTTGCTATTGGTGATCCGGGGGAAGAGGCGCGCCTTGCCTATACGCGCGTGTTGCAGGGGATGATCGCGATCAGCCGCGTTCGGTTTCCAAAAGGGCTGGCGGGGCGCGATCTGGACCCGCTGGCGCGGTACAATCTGTGGCTGGCAGGGCAGGATTTCGATCACGGCACGGGGCATGGTGTGGGTGCGTTTCTGTCGGTGCATGAAGGGCCGCAGCGGCTTAGCCGCCTGTCGGAAGTACCGCTTGAACCGGGGATGATCTTGTCGAATGAGCCGGGCTATTACCGCGAAGGGGCGTTCGGTATTCGGCTGGAGAACCTGATTGTGGTGGAATCAGCACCGGCCTTGCCGGGGGCCGATGCGCGCAACCATCTGGCGTTTGAGACGCTAACCTTTGTGCCACTGGATCGGCGGTTGATTTTGACAGGGCTTTTATCCCCAGGCGAACGGGCCTGGCTGAACGCCTATCACGCACAAACCCTTGAAAAGATTGGGCCGCGGCTAAGTGAGGCGGCCAAGGATTGGCTGATCGCCGCCACTGCCATTTTGTAGCGCTTGTCGAAACGACGCTCGCCTGCCAACTTGGCCTTGAAAATCCCAGAACAGGAGTGGCAGGACATGGCTGATCACATCAAAATTCGCCAAGCCCCCGGCACCTATGTGATCCGCGCCGATGGCGCGGTGATCGGCGAATCCGCCCGGGCGCTGGAACTGACCGAGGGCAGTTATCCGCCGGTGATCTATGTGCCACGGGAAGATGTGGCGATGGCGCTGCTGGATGCCAGTGATCGCCAGTCCACATGCCCATGGAAGGGCGAGGCGAGCTATTATTCGATCGTGACCGGCAGCCAGGTTTTGAAAGATGCGGTTTGGTCATACGAACGTCCGACCGATGATTTGGCGGAAATTGCCGGACATCTGGCGTTTTACACCGATCGCGTCAAAGTGATCCGCAACTAAGCCAAGGCGGCCTCAGCAGCGGTTTTACGGATACGCTCCACCATAGCGCGCACGCCGTTGGACCGTTGCGCCGACAGATGTTCGTTCAGACCCAGACGCCCCAGTTCGGCAGCGGCATTAACTTGCCCTACGTCCGCAACTCTAACCCCTGCATAAAGCGCATGTAGAATGGCGATCAGGCCGCGTACGATCATCGCATCGCTTTCGCCGGCGAAATCGAATGTTGCATCCGCCCCCTGCCCTGCAATGGTTGGCCTGATCCAAACTTGGCTGGCACAGCCATCAACCTTGAAGGCGGGCACTCGAAACGCTTCGTCCAGTGGCGGCATGGAGCGGCCCAGTTCGATCACATGGCGATAGCGATCTTCCCAATCGTCAAGGAATTCGAACGTTTCGGCAATGTCCTCGAATGCGGCGGTGGCCATCGTGATAATTCTCCGGTTTGACCTTCAGGTAGGGATTTGCGTGGCAAAGGTCTAGTCCTTCGGACAAAAGGCCGCGACGCCGCGCTTTTCAAAGCCTGCGCTATCGGCTACCCAAGGGAAAAGAGCCAAGAATTAGGGATTGAGGGACCGGGAATGAAAACTTCGCTGCTTGTTGCGCTGTCGATGGTGGTTTTGCTTGGGGCCTGCGCATCGCGCCTTAATCCGTTCAATTGGTTTGGCCGATCAGCACCGGTTGAACAGGTTTTGTTGACCGAGGGGGAAACCACTGATCCGCGCGCTTTGGTCGACGAAGTGCTGTCGCTGGTGATCGAGCCTTTCCCCGGTGGGGCGATTGTGCGTGCCGAAGGCCGCACCCCGACTCAAGGCTGGTGGGAGGCCGAACTGGTGGCCCGCCCGATCGAAAAGGAAGGCGTGCTGATCTATGATTTCCGCCTGCTGCCGCCGATTGAGCGCACCGATGTCAGCACACCGCAGTCGCGGCAGATTGCCGTGGCGGTATCGTTGTCGGATATCAAGCTGGACGGCATCAACGAGATTATCGTGCAAGGGGCACGCAATGCCCGTGCAGTGCGGCGCTAAGGCCGAGCTTCGGCTACAGCCGGATCACCCGCACATCGCTGCCCTTGGCGGTTAGCGCAATTTCACCCCGGCACAGGCGCAAGGCGTCTTCGCCAAACGCCTCTAGCCGCCAGCCATGCAGCGTATCCAGATCCCGCATGCCCGCCGCAATCGCATCAAGATCGGACGCCGAGGCGATAAGTTTAGAGGCAACACCCAGTTGTTCGGATTTCGCCTTTAGCAGCACCCGCAACAGGTCGGCCAGTGCCGGGTTCACCTGCAACTGATCACGGCTTAGGTCGGGCTTTGGCATGTCATCGGATTTCATCTCTAGCCCGGCCTTGATTGCCTGCAAGATGCCATCGGCGATATCGCCCTTGCGACCTTCGCGCAGCAACAGGCGCGAACGGCCCAGCTCTTCATAATTGGTTGGCCGGGTGGAGGCCAATTCCAACAGCGCATCATCTTTCATCACGCGGCTGCGGGGCACATTGTTCTTTTGCGCATAGTCTTCGCGAAACCGCGCCAGTTCCTTGACGATGGCCAGAAACCGGCCCGAGGTGGTACGGGTCTTGATCCGCGTCCATGCCTCGTCCGGGGTCACCGTATAGGTGGCGGGATCGGTCAGCACCGACAGCTCTTCCTCGACCCATTTTTGCCGACCGTTTTTGGCAATCTGCGCCGACAGGCTTTCGTAGATCACCCGCAAATGGGTGACATCGGCGAGCGCGTAAACCATCTGCGCCTCGGTCAGCGGACGGCGCGACCAATCGGTAAAGCGCGAGGTTTTATCCAGCGGTTCATGTGCGATCTTTTTAACCAGCGTCTCATAGCCGACCTGTTCACCAAAGCCGCAGACCATGGCGGCAACCTGCGTGTCAAACATCGGGTCCGGGAATACGCCACCTTCGACAAAGAAAATCTCGAGATCCTGCCGGGCAGCGTGAAAGACTTTTACCGTGCCCTTGTGGCGAAACAGGTCGTACAGCGGTTCCATCGACATGGCTTCGCCCGCGATCGGGTCGACCAGAACCGCGTCACCGTCATTGCCGGGCAAAGCAAGCTGGATCAGGCACAGCTTGGACCAATACGTCCGTTCGCGTAGAAACTCGGTATCTATCGTGACATACGCTTCTTTTTTGGCGGCTTCACAAAAAACAGCAAGGTCTTCAGTCGTGGTAATGGTGCGCATTAGGCGGATGTCCCAGCAATACGGGGTCATCCCGCCGTTCCGCTATAGGGTGCGGGGAAACGAATGGAAAGACCTCGCGCGGCAGTTGTCCATTCGCTTCTGCCTAAATATCCCCGCCGGAGGCATCCATGGCGCAGATATCTGGATCAAAAGGAATTTCGGGCTTGGCGATGGCACAAGCACATCCCGTGGCAACGCCGGGTGAGGTGGCTCGATGCCACCGAGAACGGCACCTCTTACAGGAGTATCGGGGTGCGATCACCGCTGGCAAAGCGGCGCAGGACAGCGGGGTAAAGCCGATGTTCCTGCACCAAGACGCGGGCGGACAGGCTGTCGGCAGTATCATCTGGCAGGATCGGAACTTGCGCTTGGCCCAGGATCGGGCCGTCATCCAACACGGCGGTCACTTCATGCACTGAACAGCCCGCAACGCTGTCGCCAGCGTCCAGTGCCCGTTGATGGGTGTGCAGGCCGGGATACTTTGGCAAAAGCGATGGATGAATATTGAGCATCCGCCCGGCGAAAGGTGCAACGAAAGCGGGGGTCAGAACGCGCATGAAACCGGCGAGGCAGATGATATCTGGCTGGACCGCCGTGATCTGTGCCATCAACGCTGCCTCGAACGCCGCCCGGTCACCGTGGAAGGGTCGGTGATCGACCACAGCGGTGGCGATGCCGGTCGCGGCGGCCCGCGCAAGGCCAGCCGCCCCCGGCACGTTGGAGGCAACAAGCACCGGGCGCGCCGGATGATCCCCCACCATATCACGCACCAGCGCCAGCATGTTGGAGCCACCCCCCGAAATCAGGATGGCGACCCGTTTCACAAAAGGCTGCCTTTGTAGACCACGCCCTGCCCTTCGATCACCCGGCCAAGACGTACCACCCTCTCGCCCTGCCCTGCCAGCAATTCAGCGATTGCATCGGCGCGGTCGGGGGCGACCACAACCATCATGCCGATGCCGCAGTTGAAGGTTTTCAGCAGTTCCGGCTGCGACATGCCGGCAGTTGTTGCCAACCAGCGGAACACCGGCGGCAGCGTCCAGGCGGCCAGATCAATCTCGCATGCCAACCCGTCGGGGATCACACGCGGCGGATTTTCGGTTAGTCCGCCGCCGGTGATATGGGCAAGTGCCGTGACGCCACCAGCACGTAACGCGGCCAAGGCTTGTTTTACATAAAGCCGGGTTGGGGCCAGCAGGGCCTGGCCCAAGGTGCCGCTTCCAAAGGGCGAAGGTGCGTCCCAGCGCAAGCCCGACAGTTCCACCACTTTGCGGACGAAGGAATAGCCGTTCGAATGCACGCCGTTGGAGCCGAGGCCAAGCAGAATATCCCCCAAGGCCACGCCCTTTGGCAGATCGGTTCCGCGTTCCATCGCGCCGACAGCAAAGCCCGCGAGGTCAAAATCGCCGTCGTGATACATGCCCGGCATCTCTGCCGTCTCGCCACCGATCAGCGCGCAACCGGAGGCCTCGCAACCTGCGGCGATACCGTTGATGATGCGGGTGGCCTGATCGACATCCAGCTTGCCGGTGGCGAAATAATCAAGGAAAAACAGCGGTTCGGCACCTTGGCAAACCAGATCATTGACACACATCGCAACCAGATCGACACCAATGGTATCGACATTGCCAGTATCAATCGCGATGCGCAGCTTGGTGCCAACGCCGTCAGTCGCCGCCACCAGAACCGGGTCGGTGTAGCCAGCACCTTTCAGATCAAACAGCGCACCAAAGCCGCCCAAGCCCGACATGGTGCCGGGGCGGTTGGTGCGTTTGGCAGCGGGTTTGATCCGTTCGACCAGCAGGTTGCCCGCATCAATATCAACGCCCGCATCGGCATAGGTCAGGCCATTTTTTCCGAACGTGGTCATGCAGCAGGCCCCTTTCAGCAAATCTTGCGCCGCCTTACCGTATGGCGTCTGAAATGGGAACATCTGATGCGCGGAGCAACGCACCTTCTTGACCTCTGCGCGCATCCTGCTAGTCAGAGCGCGCTGGGGGCCTGTAGCTCAACTGGTTAGAGCAGGGCGCTCATAACGCCTTGGTTGGGGGTTCGAGTCCCTCCGGGCCTACCAAACCCCATCTTATTATCCTTTATTTTCAAGTGCATGGGTGGAATTTGCGGCGAACCTATGGGGCAGGTTCACCACAGTTTGTTCGCGATTTGGCCGGGAAAGCAGCTTGGAATGAGCTGAATCAGCCAGCCCTTCGCGTAACGCAGTTTCAGTGTAACGCTGCACTTCGGCCAGTGTTTTGTGGCCAGTTACTGCCATAATTTCATGGGCGGTGGCCCCTGCCTCTGCCAAGCGCCGGGCGCAGGCTTTGCGCAAGCCATGCGCGGAACATTCGGGCAGGCCCGCCTTATCGCACCAATCGCGCATCAGATTGCCCAGACCATCGGGCGAACGGCTTTTGCCATAAGCGGTCGCAAGAAAGGGCCGATCAAGGGTGCAGGTTGCAAGAACGTCTGCAAGATCAGGGTGAAGCGGGATGCTGACAAGCATACCGTTTGTCTTGGCGGTCTTTTGGCGGCGATACTCAAGCCGTCCACCCTTCATGTTCATCGGCCCCAGCTTCACCGCGTCAACCCGCGCTGCGCCTGTGTAAAGCATCAGCGTGACGGCGCGATGCGCCACAGTGCCCAGTTCATGCACCTTGAAAAACTGCGCTATTTCGCCTTCATCCCAAGCATGGAAGCCATTGCCAGTGATCTTGTATGCTTTGGTCAACCGCGCCGGGTTCGCCTTGATCCAGTCCAAAGCTATGGCGTGGTCAAGCAACTGACCAAGCCGCTTGCGCAGGTTGTTCGCGGCAGATGGGGTTTCCGACTTCTCGGCAAGAAAGCCCATCACGTGACGGCGCTCAAGGCGGTTGACAGGCTTGTCGCCATGCTTTTGCCGGAACGGCTCCACAAGCCCGCGATATGTTTTCTTGGTCAGATCAGCCAAACCACCCCACTCCGGCGATTGATACCAGGACGCAACAAGATCATTTACCGAACCGGGAATGCTTTTTGTGGCCCCTACCCCGTTTGTCTTGCCAGTGCGATGCTCGAGCATAGCGGCTTCATAACGTTGGACAAAATCAATTGATCCGTAAGATGTACCCAATTCACGCGAAAAGCCGCCTTTGCGATACCGCCAGCGCCGTTGGCCGTGGCGGTCGGTGTAGGGCGATGCACCGGGAAACTGGCGTTTCTGTTTCATGGCTGATCCCACGGATTAGGCTCAGCTTTGCCAGCCGTTTCAAACATCGGAGAAACAGTCATACGATCCAGTTCAATCACAATTTGGGGCATGGGTTGGCCTTCGGCACGAAAAGCCCTAAGCACTTTTGTGATGTCAGATTGAGAGACTGTAGAGCGGCGGTTTGCCATCATGCATCCTCCGTTTCGGCGGGGCTGTCGGACGCAAGCCCTATTCCTATCGACAAAAAGCTCATGCCCGAGATAGAACGTTCCGTGCGGACACCGCCCTTGATAATGGCAAAGCCTTCAACGTGAATCTGACCCTTGAAGGGAACAACAAGCTCGCCGATGATTTCTTTGCCTTCCCACTTCACTTGGAAGAGTTCGGCCAACACGTCAAAGTCACAGACACGCAAATGAAATACGTTTTTATCAAACCACTTGCAGCTTTCTTCGATGCCCACAGAAGCAGGCAGTCCGAACATATAGGCTAGTACCTCTTCCAAGGTTTCACCTTCAAAAAGGCGATCAAAGTGATCGGGCTGGATCGTTTCATAGCCCCGATAGAATGTCTTAAAATTGGGGGAATACTTGATCGAACCGAACCGCCGCACCCGTTCAACGCAATGCAGCGGGCTATCAGTCGTCAGGATCGCAAGTGTCAAACGAGCTGCGTCCAACGGTGTCATTTCGGGGGCATTCCGCCCGCGCGCCCCGGTGGTCATCAAACCGGCCTCTTTCAGACGGCGTGCATAAACGATCACCGAGATTTCCGGTGTAGTCAGCGCGTCGGCAATGAGCTTATTAAAGGCTGCTGATTTCATTCTATCTGTATGCTGCACGAATAAACATCCGTCAAGACTATTTGTGCCATGATCAAATAGAAAGATTGCGGATTTTTGCAATTTTCCTAGAGTGCCTCAAGCATCAAAACACATTGGCAAGCACGTCGCGTGCCGCATCCAGCAATAACCGCCCCGCGTCAAGTTCGTGACCGACAGATTGGATCAGCGCGTGAACGATCTTATCGTCATCGCGCGACTTCATCACTTCAGTGAGCGCGGCCAGAAGCCCTTTTGCGATCTCGATCCGATCCGCAGCGCCTTCCATTCCGTATTTCATCGTTGCCGCGCCTGAGTACGCAAGAAGCACCTCTTCTTTTCCCTCCATCATCACTGCACCCCCGGTTTCATGTGTAGCACCTTCAATGCCGCCCGCTGATAGGCGACGAGGTGGCGTAAGCCCATGTGATCCATCGGACCAGATTCCAAGGTGTCCAGTGCAAGGGTAAGGTGATCGCGAATTTCGTCGCGCTCGTCGGCTGAGAGAAGGCAAACCGGGGGAGTTCCCCGACTAGGGGTTTGAAGACGCATTGTGGTATTCCTTTTAGTTGCAGGATATATTTACTTAGGTATAGTAACCATATCCGCGCCTATTTGGCGCTGTCAACCATAAAAATAGGTATGATACCCAATTATGACTGGAAACCAACTCAAAGCGGCCCGAGCCTTAGCCGGGATAGAGCAGGTTAAATTGGCAGAATTGGCGGGGCTAAGCGTAAACACCATTCGAAATATGGAAGCAGCCGGTGCATCAGTGATGCGTATCCGGCTAGATACATTGAATAAGGCAAAAGTGGCCCTCGAGGCCGCTGGCGTGATATTTCTCCCAGAAAATGGTGGGGGTGCCGGTGTCCGCCTGCGCAAAGAGTAACGCCGGGCAGCATCTCCGCCCGGCCCATATTGAACGTCACCAACCGATTTTAGGTGAATCGCACTGGTATCATGGCGTTCAAAACACTGGCATCTTGCGCCAGTCGCTGCGCCAATCCCGCAAGGTCTGATAGGGCAAGGCTGTAGTGCCGCACATCTGACCCTGAGCTGAGTTCCAGAATCACAGTATCAGGCTCGCCTTTCACCCGGCAGGTGCGGATGTAAGTGAGTGGATAAATCGCAATGTCGGCTGTCTCTTTTTGGTTAGGCATTTGTATCACCCCCACCCCAATTTACCGCAGACAGGGCCAAGCCCTGTTTTCCAACAATAAGCGCAGATTCGCAGGTGTAGCCCTGAACGAACGGAACCATCGCTTTTGCGACGACTTTCGGCCCCGCTTTCCACAAGGTTTCCATCGGTGCGTAAGTCTTTCGAAGCAACTGGATGGCGCGGATTTCGGCGGGGTCTACCGCAACGCTACCTGATGGCTGAACAATATATACGCTGCCATTGGCTAGGTTTGCATAAAGCGAGGCGGTGGCGAGAAGCGGCGTTATGAAAACATAATTCCCGCGTTCAACACAAGCCTTGCCACACTTTCTAGGGTCTTGCGCGGTCAATCTTGCCGGAAGTAAATTGTCCCCAACCGACAGCCCTAAAATGCCTCCGTGAAACCAAACTCCTCGGCTTGCTAGGGTGGACAGCGCGCTAGACACCGCAAACTCTTCGGCGTCGAAGTCCGCAAATTTAAGTTGCTCCACAGTTTGTTTTGCCAAGCCATATCTAGCTGGAAGAGAAAGCTTGGCGCTTTTTGCCGCAAACGCTCGGACTGCCGATCTATTCATGCCAATTGATCCCCGCCCCCAAAGTTCACCGACAAGAGCGCCGATTCCAGCTGTGCCGGTGAAAGGCCAAGTTCCTTAGCCCGCCCCATGGCATCGATGATTTGGGCCAAAGCCCGCGCGCGACCGCCTGCGTCAAATGCCTGCAGGGGCCTGCCAACGTCGATCACCACGGCGCTGCCCAGCTTGGCGCTTGCTTCCTCTGCCAAGAGTTCGGCCATCGGCTGCAGCACCCATCCCGCAAGATGGCGCTGTGCCTCGCGAACCATCGGGCCGGTGGTGCCTCTGTTCATTAAGCCTGGCAGGACACCGAAGGCCATGGCGATTGCATCACGCGCCGCCTCAAGCGTCTCGCCCGTCATGCTCTTGGATAGGTCGGGGCTGAGCTGGTCGGGTGACTTGCCGAGGTTCGGGTGCATCCCTGCCGCCGTCGCCTGCGCAACGCCCTCGACCACAAGAGAGGATCCCCGCTTCCCGCGAAACGCCGCGCGCATCGTCTCCATGTCATCTGCCCCGCTATCCGGCAGAGGGATAATCAGCGAGCCGATGGGTGCATCGCGGTAGACGTCGCGAAGGGCGCTTTCGACCTGGTGCAGCAGCTCGGCCGTCAATGGTGATCGGCGAAGGGGGGCGGTGCCTGACCAAGGGGCAGCCATGTCGCTACCGATGCGAAAGTGCAGGACCTCACCCGCAAGTGCTGTCTGTGATCGTGCGCCGCCCGCCTCCGGCACGCTTACGCGGTACGCGCGTGGAATTCCGTTCCGGGTGGACACCTCCCAGTCGCTGCAGGGCACTAGGCCGTCGCTGGTGACCAGCATCACGGACTCCCCCCGCAGGGCGACAGAGCGGGCAATAAGCGCCATAACCGGCCTGGTCAAAAAGTCAGTTCCCTGCACATCAGCCAAGGCAAAAGCGCTTTCCCAAAAACTCACGCAAGACTGAACCGTGGCGGTCAGCTCGCCGATTCCAGACGTTCCACTGATCCAGCTTTGACGCGCCGCCATGATTGCGGCGGTGTAGCCGGTGCCAGAGCTGCGCTGTTCTGCCGGTTTGCGACGAAACATGTCAATAAAACCCATATCAGAGCCTCCAACGGTTAAGGGTGCGGCCAAGCCCGGTCGCAGGGTCACTCTGGACGCCATCTGCGCACCACGCGCGGGCCTCGATCTGCGCTTGCGGATAGGCCGGGACCGTGACGGTGCTCAGCTCGAAAAGCGATGCCCGTATGATCGTCCGCAATAGGCCGGTGCCGCTCCGCTCGATCCGCTCGCCACCTTCCGGGACGCGAAAGCCCGGGGACAGACCCCTGATAAGGCCAGCGGCATGGGCGGCAAGGAAGTCACGCGCCCAGCTGGTGCCCCCGTCAACCCGCGCCTCGAGCACAAGTGCCGCGTCAGTGTCGCGCAAGGTGAGCGTGCCCGCCGCCCGTGAGGCGAGAGGCTTTTCATAGTCGTGCCCAGAAAGCAGGTGGATATCCTCGCCTGCCTCGATCCGGTCAGCAAAGGCCCGGGCAGCAATGACTTCCCGCCGCCCAGGTGCAAGCTCGGTTTCCGCGCCATAGGGGAACGTTGCCCGAAGGCGGGTTTCCCCGCCCTCGCTGCGCAGCTCAAACCCGCCGAGAGACGCTCCCCAAAGCATCAGGCTTGCCGAACGCCGGTCAGGATTTCCAGCTGCGCACCACGCGCAACCGTCACATCCGCCGTGGTCAGCGCGGTCAACCGTAGACCGCCGCTCGCCGCGTCAGAAAACGGGTCACGGATCAGGTCGACTGCGCCCCACATGCCGACGTAGATCGGGGCAATCCCACCAGCGTTGGTGGTCAGCAGAGCCGTCGAGGCAAGCGGCGAGCCTGTCGGAACGGCAAGGGCGTTCGTCGCAAGAACGATGTTGTCCGCACCGACTTGTGCGACCATGCGATCCCATTCCGAAACTGCCGTCGAAGTGATCAGCGCCCCATCCATGTACGCCCACACCTCAGGCCGCATCATCAGCTTGACCGAGCCGGGCCCCGTCGCGGCATTGGCGGCCATGAAGCGGGCAATTGCCGCCCGGAAGATCGCCCAAGTTCCGGCAGCCGCAATCGCCGTGGCGGTGATCCCGTATGTAGCGGGCGTGGTCAGCACCCCCAGAGGTTCGCCGGAAGCACCGGCACCCCGGAAGATCGCCGCATCAAGGGCCTGTTGAATGGCCCCGTTCATGTCACGGCGAACCGCTTCCTCGAGGCCAGCGCCGGTCTGCAGCATAGCCCGGCGGCTGATTGCCATGCGAATGCCCAGGGTGTTGTTCGGCGCAAGCGCCTTGTCCACAGTGGTGAATTGCGTCGGCCCGGCCACAGCGCCGGATTCCGTCGTCTGCCAGCCGGCAGTAACCGCCGATGTGGTCACAGGCCACTCGGTCAGACCGCTTTCGATTGCGATCATCTGCGCACCCATTTTGGCCGCCACCGAATCCGGGAAAAGCCGGTCGATAATCGGGCGAGTGGTCGTCGGGTTCGGGGTGTTCGCTGCCACCGTGTTGCGGCGTTCCAGCGCAGCCCAAGGAACCGGCGTACCGCGATAGCCACCTCGGCTGCGCAGTTCGGTCACCACCTCAAGGGTGCGGCCATCCAACGCGCGGCCTTCGTCCAGGTGCAGCGCAACCTGCCGCAGCTCGAACGCGGCAACCAGGGCTTCCCACTCGCCACCAGCACGGGTTTGCAACTGCGCACCGGCTTCCCGGCGTTCACCATCTTCGGCGATTAGAGCGGCGCGATATCGGGTTTCGTTTGTGCGGTACTCCACATCGAGGCTTTCCATCGAGCGGGTTTCGTCCTCGGTCGGCTGGGCTTTCCCGGCCAAGGTCGATAGGCTTTGGCGGATTTCGCTTTGCCGCCGGGCGATCTTCACAGAATCAAGCATGATTTTTCCTTTTGCTTGGTTGATGGAACCGGGGCCAGATCGGCAACGGCTTTTGCCCAAGCGTCTCGCTCGGGCGAATGAACCGGGGCGGAATGACCGCACTCGATCCGGGTCTTCTTGGTGTGGCAGGAACCGCAAAGCGCTTGCAGATTCTGGGGATCGAACGCGCGATCCGGGGCTAACCGGACCGCCTTTACATGGTCGATTTCAAGTCTCCCGCGGCTGCCGCAGCTGCGGCACTTCCAGCCATCGCGCTCAAGGATTTGGTGGCGCAGAGCTTGCCAGCGACGCGTGGCAGTTACTTGCTTTGAATGACGGCGATGCTTGATCAGCTCCATGCGATGCGAGCCTTCTTCAGGGGTGCGGCCTTCATTCGCGCGCCTTGGGCGACGGCAAGTACGGTGGCCGCAGCGGCGTCGATCCGCCCCAGACTGCGTGCCTTTGCCAGCTTGTGGTTGCCCGCCGGATCGACCAGCGTGATCGCATCAGCGAAGGCAAAGCGCAGAAGCATCGACGGAACGACCTTCACTTCACCGTCGAACAGCGCGCGGCGAAAGCGCTCGAGGTCTTCTGATCCATCTTTCCAGCCAAAGCCGCGCCAGATGAACGGCACCCGGCCAAGCCCGCCAGCGTTCATGGCCTCTGTGAATTCGGCATGGCGGAAGCGGTCGCCGACAATGCAGGACACTTCCGCGCCGTCCAAGTGCCGGACGATCTGCGCCAACCATTGCCCGACCGGCACTGTCGCTTCGCCCATCACTGACAGCTCGCCCCGCTCGTTCATCTGGACGTAGCGGTCTGAAACGCCATCGGCTGCGCCGCGATCTGCCAGCGACGGTGCCGCCGGAAATGTGCCGAGGGCTTCAAGCCTACCGGTGTCAGGCCAGTAGAAAGCGGCGGCTGACATGCTGCGACTGCCGCCCAAATCCACGCCTAAGATGCAAGGTCCGTCGCGTGGTGGCAGATCATCCGGTGCGACCTCAGCCGCCATCCATTCATCAACCGTTACAAGCACTGAACGATCCTCGGTCGAGGTGCGCTCGTTCCGATTCAGGTTGCGGAAGCTGGACAGCGCAGAGCCGCCTCGCGCAATAGCCCGGCGGGCTTGCGAGACCAGCCACTCGGGGGTCGACCCGATGCCTTCCGACGCGCCGGGGTTCGCTTGCAGTAGACTTTCCAGATCATCGGCAGGCAAGCCAAAGGCCGGGCGATGTTCTTGAACGTATGTGCCTGGTGGCGGATCATCGAGCCAGCGAGAGAAGGTGTTAGCGTCATCGGGTGCGCTGGTCGAGATGATCAGAGCCCGGCCATCACGCTTGCCGAGGCCCGACATGATCGCGTTCTCAAGGTTATCGCCTTTCTCACGATCCCAAGCCGCACGTTCGTCGAGGATAGCCAACGTCGGGGCACCGCCCAGAATGGATTTGCCGTCAGCGGCGATGACCCGGATCAGACCACCACCAAAGCAGTCGCATTCGACCTCGAGCTTTGATCCGCGCCGGATGGTAAAGAGTGCCTGGTCTTCCGGCGGCAGTCCTTGAATGAATCCGACCACGAAATTGAAGACAGTACGCGCCTGGTCACGGTTACGCGCGGCGGCGATGATTTCTCGCTTAGGCTGAGGGTGCTCCTGCAGCGCGCCGACGGCCTCTGCCAGCGCCAAGCCCGCCGCGAGTGCGGTTTTCGCGTTGCCCCGCCCGATCGACAGGACGCTAACCATCACATTCTTGGAAAACGTCCCTTTTACGAATTTTCGCTGGAATTCCGCAATTCTAAGCGGCTTTCCGGCCCTTTTTCCCTCAGGAACCGACAAAAGCCCCAAAAACTGGATTGCGCGAACGCCCGGAGACTTGCCCAAAATTTTTGACGTGAGCGAGAAAGCAAGACTACCATCACGGTCCTTGCGCAAACCTAATTCGCCGGTATTGGGACCATTTCCAGCGGCGCTGGGGAAAAGGTCGTGAACAACGGATGCGGCGATGATCTTCATCTCATGTCTTTCTCTGTCTCGTCTCTGTCGTCTACTCATGTGCCCTGCTCATTAGAGAGGGTTGCTGTGACGGGCAGAAAGCGGGTTACCGTGGCAGAGAATAAAACCCCACCTCCCGCCCTGCCCGCCGCGATCTTGCCTGCTCACCCGAGCCGGGCCGCCGCTTAGGACACACCTGCGTTTCCACTCGCTCGGTGCGCTCTCCCATGTTCACCGCCCTGTGGTGGCAGTGGGGGCTCAGGGCGTGGAGAGACCGCCGAAGCGGAATAGCTGCCCTTTGCAATATGTCCCCGTTCCCGGTATGCTGTCGTTGGACGTCGCCGCTAACCCGTGAAAGCCAACGTCCAACCGGCCCGCCGCGCCAACGGCGGGCTTCGTCCTTTCAATCAACCCTTTCAATCAAATCCACATCATCCGGTGCCTTCGACCCGAATAGGGGAAGACCCTCGACCGGCGCTGGGTCGGCATGGGTGAACAGTTCGCTCACCATCCTGCGTATCAGCGCCAACTGCTTTGCAGTAGGTTGCCAGCCGGGGCGTTTCCTTGCCTTCTGAATGGACAAAGCGAAGTCGCGGGGGAAACCCTTGGGGGCTTGACCAATCACAGCGCGCCAGTTGAAAAGCAGTTCGTCGACGTTGACCATCACAAAGCCACCCGTCGATATCTGGCCGTGATCCGCGCCATGTGAGCAGACATGCCGTTGGTCTTGCCTTCTGGCTCGCCGCGCATGTCAAAGAATGTGGCGGCCTGATCTTGGATGGCGATTGCCAGATCGGCGGGAATATCATTGGCATTCGGTCCAAAACCGGCAGTGTATTCGATCACGATGACGCCGCACGGTTTGGTGGCATCTGTCACCCGAACCGCAGGTCGCAAACCGGTAATAGTGGCGTACCCTGCAAACGGTTCACCATCTGCAGTGATAGACACTGACAGGGGATCAACCATCGGGGCAATCGGCAGATTGAACGTAGTCGAACGTGGCCAGCTTTCCAACGTGACCCGGATCAATTGATCCAACAGAGCAATCTGTGCATACGCCTCAAGTTCCAAGGCTGCCGAATCTCCGTATGACCCAAGCAAAAATTCTTCTTCAAATGAGGTCACTCGGACATGTTCTTTGATATCCGGTAGAGAAAATGGACGAATGTTTGACTGAGGTACGCGCTCAACAATCATGGGCGCACCTCGTCGGCGACGCGGGCTAAAAAGTTTCCTTGCTCGAAAGGCGAAAAGCTATGCCAAAGCGACATAAACAAACGCTTTCGCATAGCGCCATGCAGGGCTGTGGAGTCGAGCGATTCAAGCGCAGCGGATAGTGCTTCTAGCAATTCGGCAGGTGTGGCGAGGCTCGCCCACCACCGCGCATCGTCCCGGATCGAGGTGAAATATGGTAATTTTGGCATTCCTGCCGAAAGATCGATAAGCAGAGCGGTTGCCAGCTGAGCCGCATCATCTGGGTGGCAATCACGGGCCGCTATAGCAAAAACGTTGGCACGCCGCTGGCGAATTGCAATCTCACACTTAGCAGCAACCTTTGAAGCGTGGTTCGCCACGTGGTCAAATTCATCAATGGAATGAACGTGAGGAATTGACGGGTTCGCCGCCGCATCGTCATGTTTTTCCTCGAATTGCTCTAGCCCTCCGGGCCTACCAGACAGAACTGAAATGCTTGACGAAAGTCGTGGTGACGGTTGACCGGCGCATTTGTCAAACCCGGACGGCAAGTCGGCTTTGGAGTTGCCTTCTTGAAGCTAAAACGGGCCCAATGCAGGGCCCGCTGCGGTATTCTTGAGGCTCAAGTCTCAGACGGCGAAAATGTCGTCGTAGGTTAGCACAGTGCCGTCAACTAATGACGCAATCAGTTGCCGTCCGCCTGCACCGTTGCCATCTGCGTCAAAGTAAAGATCGCCGCGGGCTTGATCGTAGACGAGGCGCTGCGTTGCGGTTGTGGCTTTGGTGCCAAAGCCGAACTCGGATGAATCAATAGCACCGATATCAAGGCCGAAAGCGGTGCTGGAAAGCTGGATGGTATCGAACGCCGCGTCGAAATCGGCGACCGTGTCGAAGTTTCCGGTGCCCCACTCGGAAAACACAAAGTCGTCCGACCCAGCGCCACCTGTAAGAATATCGCGGCCTGCGCCACCAATCAACCGGTCATTGCCAAGTCCGCCGGTCAGCCTGTCATTGCCGCCAAGGCCGGACAAGACGTTGTCGGCACCATTGCCGGTCAACTGGTTCGTTGCCGAATTGCCGGTGCCATTGAGTGAAGCCATGCCTTCGATGATCAGGTTTTCAACATTGTCGGCCAATGTGAAACTAACGGTCGTGCGCACCACGTCGGTTCCGCCCAAGGCGAACTCGAGTACTTGATCGCCCGCGTCGTCGACATAGTAGGTGTCACCTCCGGCACCACCGGACATCGTATCGATGCCAGTGCCGCCATCAAGAATATTGGTGCTGGAACTGCCGGTCAGCACATCACTGCCGCCATCGCCGTAAAGCCGATCAGACCCGATGCTGCCATCAATGCTATCGTCGCCGTCGCCGCCGGAAAGCCGGTCATTTCCTGCACCGCCAGTGACCGTATCGTTGCCAGCGTCGCCATAGACGAGATCATCACCGTCACCACCATCGACGCGATCATTGCCGTCATTGCCGTGCAGCACATCTTTACCCAAGCCACCGTAAATATCGTCGTTTCCGCCCAAGCCATTGACCGTATCATTGCCGGCTAAACCCATGATCACATCACGGGTCGCGGCTCCTGTCAGCAGGTTGTTGCCCGCAGTGCCGTTAATCTCGTTCGGATCGCCAGTAATTGTCAGCGTGACGGTTTGGGTTTGCGAGGTGCCGTCCGAGCCGAGTACAGTGTAAGTGAATGTCTCGGTCGCGGTGGCACCTTTGGCGAGGTGGTCGAAAGCACTACCTGCGGTGTAGACAAGGGTAAGCCCATCGGCAGCCAGCGAGACGGAGCCGAGCAGAGACGTGGTGTCAATCGCAGTGATCTGTTGGCCGTTGGTGTCATTGGCCAACACGTCAAGCGTTACTGGCGCATCGCTGGTTTTGACGGCATAGGCATCCGCGGTCGCAACCAGGCCGATGAGTTCGACAGTGATGGAGGCGATGCGGAAGCCATCCAGATAGGTGACAGCACCGATGCCGAGGAAGCTACCGTATACCGAAACTTCGTTTATGAAATCCGTAGGATCAATGAATTGCCGCTGCGCGTCGTCTCTGACGAGGCCATCGCCAAACATCACAAATTCCGTATCAATGCCCGCCCAATTGTAGCGTGTGCCTGTCGGTATCAACGTTACCGAAACGACCCGGACGTTTTGCCCAAAGGACAAGGTCGCCATTTCGAACTTGCCGTCGGCGTCAAAACCATCTTCGGCATCAAAATAGGTATTCAGTGCACCGATACCCGACGACGTCATCGACAGCGTTGGCGTCGAAAATTCATATGGCAACATGGTGCCTAAGTAGGTTCCATCATACAACGCGGATGAAACAGTGAGCGTCAGGCCATTTTGCATAAACGACATCGAAAACGCGTTCGCAGCGCTGCCGGTTAGATCAAAGGTGATTGGGGATGCAGGCATAACTTGAATACTCCTAGTTACTCTAACACTACCATAGGCAACAATTTGCCGATCCGGCCACATCGCATGCGTGTAGTAGAGTCCTAGATGTGGGTCAAGTTCGCTGCGAAATTCCCACATAAAGTTAAAAATTAAGTGAAACAATTTTGCTAAAGGGCGCGGATTGTTGTTGGATTGGTCGGGAAAGGGGGGCAGTTGATGCATAAAGGCGGCGTTTCGTTTTGGTATGACGACATAGGCGGCCTGCCACAACTGCGGCCTGGTCTTGCGGGTGATGTGTCAGCCGATGTCTGCATCATTGGTGCAGGATACACCGGGATGTGGGCGGCGTATTACCTGAAGCAGGCACAGCCGGACCTGAACATTCTGGTGCTGGAGCAGGAATTTGCCGGGTTTGGCGCGTCGGGGCGCAATGGGGGGTGGCTGACCGGCGGCTTTGCCTGGAACCATGCCAGATATCGCACGGGATCTTCTGAGGCCGCCGTGCGGGCGATGGTTGGGGCGATGAATGGCACGGTGGACGAGATTATTCGCGTGGCCGAGGCCGAGGGCATAGAGGCCGACATTTTGCGCACCGAAGAGATGTTGGTGGCGACAAATCCAGCGCAGCTTTCGCGGGTGACAGCCGAGGTCGCGCATCGGCGGGAGTGGGGCGAAGAGGGTCGGGTCCGGCAAATTGGGGCGGAAGAGGCGCTGGCGCGGGTCCGCATTCCGGGAACGTTGGGTGCGATGGTGGTGGGCAATGTCGCCCGCGTGCAGCCAGCAAAGCTGGTGCGCGGGTTGGCGGTGGCAGTGGAGCGGTTGGGGGTCCGGATTGCCGAGGGGACGCGGGCGCTGGAGATTGCGCCGGGGGTGGTGACCACCGATCGCGGCAAGGTTCGGGCGCCGATCATATTGCGGGCGACCGAAGGCTTTAGTTCGGCCTTGCCGGGGGCGAAGCGGAATTGGTTACCGTTGAATTCGGCGCAGATTGTGACGGCACCGTTGCCGCCCGAGGTTTGGGCCAAGATCGGCTGGCAACGCCATGAAATACTGGGCGATTTCGCCAACGCCTATTGCTATTGCCAGCGCACCCGCGAGGGGCGCATTGCAGTTGGTGCGCGCGGGGTGCCGTACAAGTTCGGGTCGGGGATTGATGATCGGGGGAAGCCGGACGCGACGACAATTGCACGGCTGACCACCATTTTGCATCGCCATTTCCCGGACGCGCGTGGGGTGGCGATTGACCATGCTTGGTGCGGCGTGTTGGGCGTGCCGCGCGATTGGTGTGCCACGGTGGGGCTGGACAAGGCGACCGGTGTCGGTTTGGCCGGGGGCTATGTTGGGGTTGGGGTGTCTACCTCCAACTTGGCGGGGCGGACGTTGGCGGATATGGTTTTGGGCCGCGATACTGATCTGGTGCATCTTCCTTGGGTAAACAGGAAAGTGCGGCAGTGGGAGCCAGAGCCGCTGCGCTGGCTGGCGGTGCGGGGCATGTACGGTTTGCTGAACGCCGCCGATGCGCGGGAGGCTGGGACGGGGGCGGCAACCACGTCACGGTTGGCGCGGTTTGGCAATTGGATCACGGGGCGATAGCCGCCGCCCCGGCAGTTGGTTTGGCAGAAAGGGCGAGTTATCGGTTCAGAACTTGGCTTGCTGGTTCAGGATTACGCCGCAGTTATCTGGCGTTGTGTCGCGCAGATCCTCCGAGAAGGTGCCGAAGCTGTAACCGAGGCCGATCTTGGCGTTGTTGCCAACTGCCGGATAAATGGTCAGCAGCGCCGCAATTTCGCGGGTGTTGGCGTAGCCCGTGATTTGTTCGCGGTCTTCGCCAGCAACGGTCTTACCGTCGGGCGTGATGGAAAATCCACGCAGTGCTTCGCATTCGCCCCCCGCTCTTGGTCAGGCGCGCCCCGAGCCTCCAGCAAGGGGGGCACTGCTGGGTTGGTCGCACGGGTCAGTCAGAACACCGTTGATCAGACGGCAATCGGCAGCGGTTCAGCCAATTGCAGGCATTGCCGCCAGAGGGGCAAGACTAGAGTCTGTCTGACGATCCTAGTATCGCCAGACAGACTCTAGGCGTTTGATTTTACGCCTGTCTTTCGACAAAACCGGTATCCACTTTTGTCGGACAGGCTCCAGCGGCCAGTTTATAAAGGCCAGCGCGCTTTGAGGACCGGATAAGGGAGCGTTTCGTGCCATCGCTTGGCATCCTTGTTCAGAAAACGTGATTGCCTTGGTCGACGGTTTGGGCCGGGAACGCTGCATCGCACCAAAGCTGCTTTCCCCCGCGCTGCTAAACAGATTTTCCTTGCGGCGCTGGAAAAGCGTGCTGGGGTCGCTGCCGCAAAACCAACAAATATCAACCGCAGACGGTAAGGAATCCCGGACTTGAGGCTTCAGGTTGATTTGCTGTAGGTCGAACCCATCCGCTGCGTTTGCTTGCAAAGATCACGATTTTGACATAATTTAGGGCTATTGTTTCCAATTCCGGGGCTTATTTTGATGGCCCGATCTGATTGCCCGCCCGTTTGCCGCAGGGTGCTGTGCCGATCCGTTGATGCCGAGGCAAGCACCGAAACGACGCGACTAGATGGCCGCTACTTAATTTTGGTGAAGCATTTAGAAGGTACGGATTCATGAAGGATGATGCCCTAATTGGTTCGCAAGACGGCAAAAACCACCCTGTAATAACTTATGCCGAATTGACACGGCGTATGGCCGACCCGGATACTACCGACGATCAGGTCTTGCCCTATCTGATCGAAGTGCCATCGACCGGCACGATCGAACCGAAGTTTCAACCAAACCCCGCCTTGGTGACCGGACTTGAAACCGGCCTAGAAGGCGGCGTCGTGGTGGAACTGCTGAACGATTGGCGCAGGCGCCAACGCCAGCGCGCGTATCGACGGCGGATTGCGGATGGTTGGACAGGCCCAAGGATCGTGTCCGAAGGCGACAGTTGGTTTCAGTATCCCACCAGCCTGCAAGACATCATCGACCATCTGATGCGCGATCACGCGATCCTGTGCGTCTCGGCGGCGGGCGATACGTTGGCCGATATGCACGACCAGAACGAGGTTATCAGTAACGTTTCCCGCGAAGGGGCGAGTGCCGTCCTGTTTTCGGCAGGTGGCAATGACCTGTTTCAGGATGGCAACATTGGCGCGCTGATCGAGCCGGTGTTTGCAGGTGCAAAACCATCAGACCTGCTTGGTGCTACCTTCGATGCGTTCCTGACCCGGATCATGTCGGACTACCGTGCATACCTGCTGCGGATGCATACGGCGCATCCGCAGGTGCACATCTTGATCCACGGCTATGGCCCGGCGTTTTCGCGCAATGGGGCCTGGATCGGGCGACCGCTGAAGAAGAAAGGCGTGATGCCGGTTAGTGTGCAGAATGCGCTGATAAAGCTGGTGCTGCGGCGGTTCAACGACGGGCTGCGCGCGATGACAAATGATGCCGTGTTCCACGGCAAAGTGGCCCATATCGACGTCACCGATATTGGGCAGAGCCCGGAAGACTGGTACGACGAGATTCACTTGAACGGAGACAATTTCGGCAAAGTTGCCGCGCGGTTCCGCGCCGAACTTAAACGCCGCCTTGAGGGTGGGCTTGAAGGTGGCATCGAGGCTGGCGTGGCCGAGACAGACGCCGACGCACCGACTCTGACCGAGATCACGGAACATGCAATGGCCCTGATGGCGCTGGATCAGCCGCATCTGGAGGCTGAACTGGAATGCCGATTGGAGATGCTGGCCGTCGATCCGTCGCAAGGCGATCGTCCGTCCATGGAACTGCTAATCGTTTCTGAGGGCGGCTTAGGCTCTGGTGCGGCGTCAGGCGGTCCATTGGCAAAGCGTCTGCTGCGGCGGTGGGAACGGGAGCTGCAGGATCTGATCTGTGGCAAGGCCCACAAAAGCTCGGCAGTGCGTCGGGATCTTCTCGATGCAGTCAAGGCGGGTGAACCGGCACTTATCGGCGCAGTAACTGCTTGGGTCGCATCTGGCCCGCTTGCGGCACAGCCTCTGGTTTCAGGGCCGCTTTCGGCGCTATTGGTGAAAAGGATTGGTGGCAACGCACCAAAAGACCTGTGTGCAGCATTGAAGGAGCGTCTTGATGCGGACGCTTAGGAAAGAACCCATCCCCTACCCTGACAATCGCAGCGCGCGCATCCTTTCGCGGATGAGTGGTGGTTCGGGTGTGGAGGGCGGTATTGATCTGGGGGCAAACCGGCAGGCGGCATCTATGGAAATGCTGCGCAGTGCTGTGGCCAAAGACGTTGTCGAGAACGACAAAACACCGCTTGGCCAGCCAGAGGCTGATACTTTCATTGAATCGGCTTCCGACTTTCTGAAACGCCTTGGTGCCGAGGGGCCAGACACGCAAACCACACCGCAGGATGAATTTCTGGCCGAGGCAATTGTGGTGACCGATGGCACACGTCCTGCGCCACTGATCCGTGATGGGTTCGTTGACGTGGATGATCCTAAACTTGGCGGCTGGCGCGCAGATATCGTCGGTGCCGAGGCCACTATTCGCCACAACATCGCGGCAACGGGTCGTGTGCTGCGAAATGGCAAGGTTGATCCCGACAGCGTTTACGGCACGGCTTGGATGATAGCACCCGGCCTTGTTGCAACCGCCCAGCATGTACTGGAACTGATGGCGGAATTTGACGCTGGCTCGGGCCGCTGGCTGTTGAAGCGCGGCTTCACGGTTGACTTTTCAATCGAAGACGCGCGCGCGCCTGATCCGAAAAAACGATATCGCGTGGCGGGTATCGAACGGGCTAGCCCGGACACGATCAACAACATGCTGGACCTGAAGAACCTGGATATCGCGGTTCTGCGGCTTGCCGAAAACAATCTGGCCGCCATGCCCGCGCCAATCGCCCTTAGCAGCACGGCGCAAAGCCTTGATGACGAAGCAAAACTATATGTTGTCGGCCACCCGCGCCGGTTCACTGGTAGCTGGATTGCCGAAACCGAAGCTGCGGCAGCGGCGAATAACAATCTGATCTTTCGTGGCATTCTGGAACAGCTGCTTGGCAATTCGTTTGGCGTCAAACGCTTTTCGCCGGGATTGGCCGAACTGGCACCCGGCACGATGCCAAATGATATCCACAAGCGCGTCCTTAGCCACGATGCATCCACGCTTGAAGGAAATTCCGGTGGTCCGGTGCTTGATCTGACCACCATGCCGGACCGCGCCATCGGGCTGCATTTCGGCGGCGGCGTCCGCAAGCGCAATTTCGCGCTTTCGGTCCCCGATATTCGACAACATCTGACACTTCCGGGGGTGCAATTCGTCTAACCCGGTGGCGTCTATTTCGACTGCTGAAGACCGAGGATCTACGTTTATCCAGTAACTGAACATTAGGAGGCGAGAATGCTTTTCTCACTTGGACATGGACAACGCATCGTCGCAGATGTTGGCGGGCCTGAGGGAATGGTGGAAGGCGGTGCCAAAAAAGCCGCCAAGGCAGGCACCAAATATCTGTCAGACGTTGCACCGGGAACACCGGCAGCACCGGGCGGGCTTGAAGCGGGCGTCGCATCAGACGTCAAATCTTTTGGCTACTTCTTCCCCGACGCACCGGGCGATATGCGCGCCAACGTAACCGGCGGCATTGCAGCATTGGCGGCAGCGATGATCGAGCAAGGTGGCGATACTCCACCGGATTCCAATATCCCGCCGATCTTCACCTACTTGGGTCAGTTCATCGACCATGACATCACGGCGAATACAGATCGAGATGCACCGAACCCCAACCCAATCTCAGTGGTAACCGGGGCAACACTGTCTCCACTGGACCGTGGCGATGTGATCGAAAACATCATGAACCTGCGCAAAGGCAGCCTTGGGCTGGACAGTCTGTATGGTGAAGGGCCAAGTTCATCAGCCTTCAGTGAAAAGGTTCGGCTGGCGCTGCGCGACCCGGCTGACAAAGCCAAGATGCGTTTAGGTGCCGCTGGCCCGCTGCCCTTTGGCCAGCCGATCCCGCTGCCCAGCGACAACCTTGCCGATCTGCCAAGGCTGGGCGACATGCTTGCTGATCCGGCTTCGGGCCTGACTATCGCCGACATTGATGCGTTGCCGGCCGGTGACTTGAAGGACAGCTTCAAGACAGGCACCGAAGTCCAGAACTGGCGCGCCATGATTGGCGACGGTCGCAACGATGAAAACCTGATCGTGGCACAGATGCATCTGGCGTTCTTGCGCTTTCACAACGCGGTCGCGGACGCGTTGAAGGCCAGCATCCCGAATGCTGATGATCGCTTTGCCGAAGCTCAGAAGCGGACTCAGTGGTATTATCAGTGGCTGGTGGTGAATGCCTATCTGCCTCATGTGTGCGATACTGCCGTTGTGGATGCAGTGAAGGCTGCCAATGCCCCGCTTTACGCCGCCTTTCGCGCGCGTGTGGCGCCCGGGTCAACCGAATTGCCACTGCCGCTAGAGTTTTCGGTTGCGGCCTTCCGGTTTGGCCACTCGATGGTGCGGGCCGCCTATGATCACAATCGTAACTTCGGTCGGCCCCTTGTGCCAAATGCGCTGCAAGGTGCGACCTTCCGGCAACTGTTCTCGTTCACCGGAGGCAACCAACTTGGCCAAGACACCACGGGGGTAAAACTGAACCGCCTCGCTGGCAACTGGCCGATAGAGTGGGACCGCCTTGCACTTGATCCCCCGTCGCAAAGCGACCACGTTGCGCGGAAGATTGATACCAACTTGGCAGTGCCGTTGTCTGTCATGCTGAACCAGGGCAACGGGGTGACGCCCGCCTCGGACAGCGCAATCCTGAAACAGCTGGCAGAGCGCAACATGCGGCGCGGCTATCGGCTGAACATCCCAACCGGGCAATCCGCAGTGGCGGCGATCAACGCGTTTGATGGTGTGGGCGGTGGTACTGGTGGTGGCAAACCCAGTGGCTACTACGGTTACTACAAAGGTGGAACCGGCGGCACCAGCAGCGGCGGCGGCATTGCCGTCTTGACGGAGGCGCAACTTGCCAGTGGCAAGACCGGGGCGGCAATTACCAGCGGTGGCTTTGCAGCGGCGACGCCACTTTGGTTCTATGTGCTGAAAGAGGCCGAGATCGCCGGTGGCAATCGTCTGGGTGCACTTGGCAGCCGCTTGGTGGCCGAGACGCTTGTTGGGCTGGTGATAGCAGATCCCACGTCTTACTGGCATCAAGGTGCTGGCAACGGCAGCTGGCACCCATCGACCATGCCGTTGGGTACCCAAGTAATTGACACGATGCCCAAGATGCTGAAAGCAGCCGGATTGATGGCTTGAAGGATAGCTGGTGCCGGGCAATTCCGGCACCAGCACACTTCCGCAAAGGATACGACGACGATCATCGATGAAACCGACCCTCACATTACCACGTTTTGGGTCAATGACCTTCAGTTTACGATTTTGTGGCAATAATCCTTTTGTTATCAGGAGTTTATTAAATGGTCGAGGATCGAGACTTAGGTGAAGTCGAAGACATCGTGCGTGACCGCCTGAAGGCAATGCGCCCGGAAATTGACGCCTCGCTTGCCAATGTCGCCAATGGTAATCCGCTGGCGGCAGAGCCTGTTTCATCGCGGCGGATCGTGCGGATACAAGCGAAAACCGGCTTCGGACACGCAAGAGCGGCGATGGTGTCGGCGATGATCGGCGCGGCGGCGATCCCTGCCCGTGCAGGCACCCGCAGTGCCAAACTTCCCGGACCAGAAGCCATTCAGGGCGCCACGATCGACTTCGTTGGTGTTGCGTTCCTGGAACAAGGTCGGCGTGCCGCCGATGCCGTAGGACGGGTTGCGTTTCTTGATGGGCGACCACAGGGAACCGGCTTCATGGTAGCACCGGGACTGTTCCTTACCAATCACCATGTACTGAAATCAGCCGCTGCCGCCCAACAGTTTCAAGTGCAGTTCGACTACGAAAACGACGCGACAGTCCGCGCGCGCGTGCCCACCGCGTTTTTTTTGAACCCGGATGCCTGCTTTGTGACCGACGATATTCAAGGGTTGGATTTTACCCTGATCGGCGTAGGTGAACGCCGCTCTGGCAGCCGCGCCTTAGGCGAATTCGGCTTCATCCCCCTTTCGGACGCGGGCGATAAGCATATGCTTGGTGAAACCGCGAACATTATCCAGCATCCCGATGGCCGCTTCAAAGAGGTTGTGTTGCGCGAAAATCGCCTTGTCGCGCGCGACGAAACGCATCAAGTGCTGCATTACACCGCTGATACTGAACAGGGGTCTTCCGGCTCTCCCGTATTCAACAATGGATGGGAGCCTATTGCCCTGCACCACTGGGGTGGACCGTGGCGCGAGGTGATGGGCACCAATGGCCAGCCGCTATCCAGCGAGATCAACGAAGGCATCCGCATCAGTGCGATTGTTGGCAAACTGAAGGCCAACACTGATGTTGGCCCGACTGGAGCGGCGGTTCAGCGGGCGCTTGAACTGTGGGAAAATCAGCGGCGCATGAATACCGCACCGCCCCCGGCAAACGAGGCGGCGCAACAGCACTTCGCGGCCCCTTCCCGCCCGGGTGCGCAAAATATCACAACCACGCCGCGCCGCAATGCTGACGGATCGGTGACGTGGACATTTCCGATTGAAATCAGCGTGGCAGCACCGCTGCTGGGTGCAACCGCTACGATTTCGAGCGCGCCCGCCGCAGGATCATCCGGCGGGTCGCAAGCCGCCCGCGATGCCGAAGCCGCCTCTTGGAAAACTGAGGATTTCAGCAATCGCGGTGGCTATGAGCCCGGCTTCATCCCGGGCTTTGTAGTGCCATTGCCATCGGTTGCGGGGGTAGACTGGTCACCGGCCACAAACCTGCTTGCCACCTCTGGCGAAGACCCGCACGAATTGCGTTACCACCATTTTTCCATTGTCATGAATGCAGATCGCCGACTTGCCGGTTTCACAGCGGTGAACATCGACGGTGCGCGCCTGAAGGCGATCAATCGCGATACCAAAGCAGTGACTGATAACCCGACGGTTAGCGATCTGGGTGTGGAATCGCTGCAAGATGATGGGGCAGAGGCAAGCGATGACTTCCGTCCTGACCGTCGCATCTTGCCCGAAGAACAGATGAACCGACCTTTTTACGAGAAACAAAAGGTGCAGGGATTTCCCGATCCGCAGTCTCCGGCGCGCATCGCTCGCATTTTCCAAAAGGGCCACATCATCTTGCGCAGCGATCCGGCTTGGGGTGGCACCGACGACGAAGCCGTTGCCGCCGAACGCGACACGTTCTTTTACACCAACGCCGCCCCGCAGATCGGTTTCTTCAACCAAGGCAGCCCGTTGAACCGACCCGGCACCAAAGGCAAACTGCGCTGGCGGGCCGTCGAAACCTATGTGTTGCGAAATGCCGTCACCATGCGAAGCCGCATCTGCGTTTTTGCCGGACCAATTTTCGCGGACAATGATCCGCTCTACCGCTTTAACAGCAAAGTCCCAATGCGCTTTTGGAAGATCGCAGTATGGAGCGATGGCGCAGCCCTGCGTGCAATTGCCCTGATCGCTGACCAGAAACCAGTGCTGAAGATAATGCCCGAAGGTGCCGAACCCGAGGCATTCGTTGATGACGAAGAACTGGCGCGCGTGTCTGAATTTCTGACCACGGTTGCAGAGATTGAAAGGCTGACGGGCCTTGATTTCGGCGCGGTGGTTCGTGCGGCAGACGTTCGCGCGGGCAGTGACAGAAGCCCCGCTATCGAACTGAACCCCGAAGATCTGGTGCTATCGCGGCCAGCCGTAGCGGATCGCCCGCCCAAACCACGGCGTGGAAAGGTGCCGCAAAAGGCCGGGGTGGCGAAAGCAACTGCAAAAACCCCCGCTGAAAGTAGGCCCAAGAACGCCCGATGATCAAAGGCGGTTCGTCTAACTGTCACGGTGCACCGCTGGCACCCCTACCGCGCATGCCTTCTAACCTTCTGCCTTGCCTAAACCAACCACCGGCTCTATTAATTAAGAACAAAAAGTGAACATACCGAGTTGGGAACTTCTGTGTTATATGTCTCAGATATCCTCATTTCCAAAGGCCAAACGCCAGACAGACGCAGCTGGCAAGCTGCGCTGGTCGGTGGTTGCCCTGTCCGAGGTTTTTGCCGAAACGGTCGCGGATGCCGGTGCGGTGGGCTTTGTGCTGTCACAGCTTGCCAAAAATCCCGCCCCCATTCTGTGGATACAAGACAGACTGTCACGCCGGGAAACCGGGCGACCGCATCTTCCGGGGTTTGGCACTGGACAGTCGCTTCTGCTGCTACAGGTCGCACGACCCGCCGATGTGCTGATCGCGGCGGAAGAGGGGCTGCGCTGCAAGGCGCTTGCCGCCGTAGTCGCCGAAATTTGGGGCGACCCACCTGCGCTGAATTTCACGGCGACGAAACGCTTGGCGCTTCGGGCCGAGGCTGTGGGGGTGCCATGCTGGCTGGTCCGGCATGGGGCAAACGCCGATCTCAGCGCCGCACGGGATCGCTGGCGGATCGCTTCGCTGCCATCGGCAACCAACCCCGACGATACGCAGGCCCCGGGCGATCCGCGTTGGCGAGCATATCTGTTTCGTTCCCGCGACAAACAGCCCGGGCTATGGGTGGCACGATATGACAGGGCGGCGGATCGTCTCGATCTTTCTGCCCCAGTTCGCGATGGAGCGCTGGCAGAAGGCGCAGGAGCGGGCGGGCAACGCGCCGCCCGATGATCTGCCGCAGGTGCTGTCGATTGACGGGCCGCATGGTCCGGTTGTTCATGCCGCAAACCGCGCGGCACTTCTGGCGGGGGTGACGACAGGGGCGCGGGTTGTGGATATGCGAGCGTTCTGCCCCATACTTCGGGTTGATTATGCCGATCCCGGCGGCGATCAGGCGGCCCTTGCCCGCCTTGCCCTTTGGGCGCGCCGCTGGTGCCCATGGACGGCGGCCGATGCGCAGGGGTTGATCCTTGATACCACCGGGTCAGATCATCTTTGGGGCGGCGAAGCCCCGATGCTGCAAGAGATCGAGGCGCGCCTGTCGCTGCTGGGCTTTTCTAGCCAGCTGGCTTTGGCACCAACCTGGGGTGCAGCCTGGGCGCTAGCGCGGTTCGGGCCAGTACGGGCAATCTGGCGCAGTGATGCCGACTTGGCCCCGCTGCCGGTGGCGGCCCTGCGGCTAGGGGCGGAAACGGCGCTGCTGCTGCACCGGCTGGGGCTGAAAACGGTGGGCGATCTGGCTGCGGTGTCCCGTCTTGCACTGGCACAGCGGTTTGCGCGGGCGGAATTGGCGGACAACCCGCTGCTGCGGCTGGACCAGATGACCGGCCATCTGCGCGAACCGCTGGCCTCGCCCGAGGCCCCGCCGATCTTTCGCGCCGACGCAACGCTGGCCGAGCCGATCTTTGATCCGACGCATCACCTGCCGGGCCTTTGTGCCGACCTGTGTGCCCGGCTGACCCATGCCGGTCATGGTGCGCGGCGCTTGCGGCTGACGGTCTACCGCACCGATGGCGAGGTCGCCTCGATTGATGTTGCCATCGCTGCAGCCAGCCGCGAGGCAGCGCATCTGGCCTTTCTGTTCCGCGACCGGCTGGAGAAGATCAACCCCGGCTATGGCTTTGATCTGATCTCGCTTGAGGCGTTGGTAGCCGAAGCCCTTGGCGTGGAACAGGCCAACCTTGCGGGGGGCACGGACGCGGCACTGGAGCTTTCGCATCTGGTGGACCGGCTGGCCGTGCGCTTTGGCGCAGCTGCGCTGTCGCGCCCGGTGCCCCGCGCCAGCCACATTCCCGAACGGGCCGAGGCGCGCGCAGCCCCCTTGGCCGCCCCGCCTGATGTGCCAGCTTCCGTGGCCGAGCGCCCCTTGCGCCTGCTGGACCATGCCGAGGAGATCCGCGTGCTTTACGCCGTACCCGAAGGCCCGCCCGCCCAGTTTCTCTGGCGCAGGCAAACCCACCGCACTGTGCGCTATGCCGGGCCAGAACGGATTGCACCGGAATGGTGGCGAGACCAGCCCGGCACACGGCTTCGCGATTACTTCAAGGTCGAGGATCAGATCGGCCGCCGCTTTTGGCTGTACCGCGAGGGGTTGCATGACGATGGCCGCGGCGGCGATCCGCGCTGGTTTTTGCACGGGATATTCGCCTGATGCCCCAGATCGACAACATCCGTCCGCGCCGCAGCCTGACCGGAGACTTCCCCCCGAACCCGCGTGCGGCTTATGTCGAACTGGGCGTGACCAGCCCGTTTTCGTTTTTGCGCGGGGCGTCGGATGCGACCGATCTGGTGCAGGCGGCGCATGCGCAGGGCCATGACGCGCTTGGGATCGCCGATCTGAACACTATGGCCGGGGTGGTACGCCTGCATGCCGAGGCGCGCAAGGCTAGCATCCGCCCGGTGATCGGCTGCCGCTTGCGGCTGATCACGGGTGAGGAATTTCTGGCCTATCCGCGGGATCGCACCGCTTACGGGCGGCTCTGCGCGCTGCTGTCCAAGGGTAAGATGAACGACGCACAAGGCGACTGGCAGGCCAAGGGCGTCTGCGACATCACGCTTGCCGATCTGGCTGCCCATGCCAAGGGGGTGCAACTGATCGTGCTGCCCAATGACCGCCTGCCAAAGCGGCTGGCGCAACTGGTGCATCGCCTGCCGGGCCTGCGCCATATTGCGGCAAGCTATCTTTATCGCAGTGATGACCGGGCGCGGATCAACCGGCTGGACAGGCTGGCCCGCGCCCATGGGCTTGGCATTCTTGCCACCAATGACGTGCAGTACCACGCCCCAGACCGCCGCCCGCTGCATGATGTCATGGCCTGTATCCGCGAGAAAACCACGATTGCCCAAGCGGGTTTCCTGTTGAACCCCAATGCCGAACGACACCTGAAATCCCCCGCCGAAATGGTTCGGCTTTTTTCCGAATGGCCCCACGCCATCGCCGCCACCCGCGCGGTGGCCGATGCCTGCAGCTTTGATCTGCGCCAGTTACGCTATGAATATCCGCAGGAAGACCTGCCCTGTGGCGCAACCCCGCAAAGCCAGTTGGAAAAGCTGACATCGGAAGGGGCTGCCAAGCGGTATCCCGCAGGCGTGCCCACCAAGGTCGATCAGGCGATCCGGCACGAGTTGAATATCATCCGTATCAAGGACATCTCGCAATATTTTCTGACCGTACATGAGATCGTCCTGTTCGCGCGGGATCAGGGCATCCTCTGTCAGGGGCGTGGATCGGCCGCCAACTCCGCCGTCTGCTACGTGCTGGGCATCACCTCGGTCGATCCGGCCGAACAGGAATTGCTGTTTGAGCGTTTCATCAGCCTTGACCGCGACGAGCCGCCCGACATCGACGTCGATTTCGAACATGAGCGGCGCGAAGAGGTGATCCAGCACATCTATGAAAAATACGGTCGCTACCGTGCCGGGCTTTGCGCCACCGTAATCCACTATCGCCCCCGCTCCGCCATCCGCGACGTGGGCAAGGCGATGGGTCTTTCCGAAGATGTGACCTCGGCCCTTGCCAAGACGGTCTGGGGCAGTTGGGGCACCAGCATGGGTGAGGCGAATTCGTCCGAGGCGGGCCTTGATCTGACCGATCCGCTGCTGTCGCGCACCATCAGGTTGGCCGAACAGATGATCGGCATGCCGCGCCACCTGAGCCAGCATGTCGGCGGCTTCATCCTGACCGCAGGGGCGCTGACCGAAACCGTACCCATTGGCAATGGAGCCATGGCGGATCGGTCATTTATCGAATGGGACAAGGACGATATCGACGAGTTGGGCATTCTAAAGGTCGATGTGCTGGCGCTTGGGATGCTGACCTGCATCCGCAAATGCTTTGATCTGTTGCGCGCGCATTACGGGGTGGATCACGATCTGGCGTCGATCCCGCCGGCCGATAGAGCCGTATATGACATGCTGTGCAAAGGCGATTCCGTCGGGGTTTTTCAGGTGGAAAGCCGGGCGCAGATGAACATGCTGCCCCGCCTGAAACCGCGCAAATTCTACGATCTGGTGATCGAGGTCGCCATCGTCCGCCCCGGCCCGATACAGGGTGACATGGTCCACCCCTATCTGAGGCGGCGAAGCGGCGCAGAGGCGGTGGAATATCCTTCCCCGGCAGCACCTCACCCCCCGGACGAGTTGGAAGCAATTCTGGGCCGCACCCTCGGCGTGCCGATCTTTCAGGAACAGGCGATGAAGATCGCCATGGAAGCGGCACAGTTTTCACCGCTTGAGGCCAACGAATTGCGCCGCGCCATGGCCACCTTCCGCTCGCGCGGGACCATCGGCACGCTGGAGGAGAAAATGGTAGGCCGGATGATCGCGCGCGGCTACGATCCTGACTTTGCCAAGCGGTGTTTCAACCAGATCAAGGGGTTCGGCGACTACGGCTTTCCCGAAAGCCATGCCGCCAGCTTTGCCTTACTGGTTTATGTTTCTGCTTGGCTGAAATGCCACTATCCGGCGATCTTTGCGGCGGCCTTGCTGAACTCCCAGCCGATGGGTTTTTATGCCCCGGCGCAGATTGTCCGGGATGCTCGCGAACATGGGGTCGAGGTGCGCGCCGCCGATGTGAATTTCAGCGATTGGGACAATCTGCTGGAACCGTCCGGCACGGGTTGGGCCCTGCGGCTGGGTCTGCGGCAGGTTGACGGGATGGGGCGGGATGCAGCCGGTCGGTTGATCGCCACGCGCGATATCCCCTTTGCGGGCGTGGCCGATCTGGCGGCGCGCGCGCGGCTGGCGACCCGAACGATCCGCGCACTCGCGGCGGCAGACGCCTTTCGGTCGATAGCCCTTGATCGGCGCGCAGCCCTTTGGGCGGCACATGCCCTGAAAGACGCGCCCGACCTGCCACTGTTCAAAATCGAACCTGATGAAGGGATTGAACCAGTGACACATCTGCCTGCGATGCCACTTTGCGAACATGTAGTGGCCGATTATCAAACCCTGCGGCTGTCGTTGAAGGCGCACCCGATGTCTTTCCTGCGGGCCAGCATGGTGCGACAAGAATACCGCCCCGCCGCCGATCTGGCCAAAATGCGCAACGGCCAGTCTCTTCGCCTTGCCGGTCTGGTGCTGGTCCGCCAGCGCCCCGGCAGCGCCAAGGGCGTCTGCTTCATCACGCTGGAGGATGAAACCGGCGTGGCCAATCTGGTGGTCTGGCCCAAGGTGATGGCCACTTTCCGTAAAGTGATCATGACGGCACGGCTGCTGCAGGTGACGGGGCGTGTGCAGCGCGATCCCGCCTCTGGCGTCACCCATGTTGTGGTCGAAGCGCTGACCGACCGCAGCGACGCCCTCTTGCGACTGTCCGACAGCCGCCTCCATATCCCCCTATCCCGCGCCGATGAGGTTACCCGCCCAATCCCCCAACCAACCCTGGGACACCCCCGCAATGCCAAAATCATCCCCAGTTCACGGGATTTTCACTAAGGTCCGCCAGCAGCGGTGCGAAATGCCCCTCATCAAGTCCATCAGCCGCCATGTGCTTCTGACGGATGCCCTTGGCCCCAGCAGCGGGGCGGGTTAGGGTTATGGCCTTCTAAAGCCGAGGATTCCATGCCGTCCATCGTTTCTGTTCACAACCTGACCAAGACCTACAAATCCGGCTTTGAGGCGCTGAAGTCCGTCAATCTGGAGATTGAAGAGGGCGAGATACTGGCGCTGCTTGGCCCCAACGGCGCGGGTAAGACCACCTTGATTTCCACGATCTGCGGCATTGTCCAGCCAACGTCAGGCAGCATTACCGTGGGCGGCCATGACGTGATCCGCGACTTTCGCGCGGCACGCAATCTGATAGGCCTCGTGCCGCAGGAAATTACACTCGAACCGTTTGAAAAGGTGTTAAATTCCGTCAGCTTTTCGCGCGGCTTGTTCGGCAAGGCTCCTGATCCGGCCTACGTCGAAAAGGTGCTGCGACAGTTGTCACTATGGGACAAGAAAGACAGTGCCATCATGCCGCTGTCAGGTGGCATGAAACGTCGGGTGCTGATCGCCAAGGCGCTGGCGCATGAGCCAAGGGTGTTGTTTCTGGATGAACCTTCAGCGGGCGTCGACGTGGAATTGCGCAAGGACATGTGGTCGGTCGTGGGTGACCTGAAGGCGCAAGGGGTGACGATTATCCTGACCACGCATTACATCGAAGAGGCCGAAGCGATTGCCGACCGCGTCGGCGTCATCAACAAGGGAGAGATTTTGCTGGTGCAAGATAAGGCTGAACTGATGGCACAGATGGGCCAGAAACAGCTGCATGTCGATCTGGCTGTTCCGGTCACGGTGATGCCCGAAGGTTTGGCGCACTATGCGCTGGAACTGGGGTCGGACGGGCGCAGCCTGATCTATACTTATGACACCAAGGGCGAGCGGACCGGGATCATCACATTGCTGAATGACCTGCGCGCCGCCGGATTACAGATGACTGATCTTGCGACCAGACAAAGCAGCCTTGAGGATATCTTCGTTGGCCTGGTGAGGGAACAAGCATGAATTTTCAGGCCATACGGGTTATCTTTCAAAGGGAAATGGCGCGGTTCTTCCGCACCATCATTGAATCGCTGATCTCGCCCGTCATCTCGACCTCGCTTTATTTCGTGGTGTTCGGGGCGGCGATCGGCAGCAAGATCGAAACGGTCGACGGCGTAACCTACGGCGCATTCATCGTGCCGGGGCTGATCATGCTGACCGTTATCACGCAATCGGTGTCGAACGCGTCCTTCGCGATCAACTTCCCCAAGTTCATCGGCACGATTTACGAGCTGCTGTCCGCCCCAGTCAGCTATCTAGAGATCGTCATCGGCTATGTCGGTGCGGCGGCGGTGAAGTCGATATTGATCGGGCTGGTCATACTGGCGACGGCGTTCCTGTTCGTCGACCTGCCAATTGCGCATCCGGTTGCCATGCTGGCGCTGCTGTCGGTAACCAGCTTCAGCTTTTCGCTATTCGGCTTCATCATCGGCATCTGGGCCAAAGATTTCCAGCAGTTGCAGTTGATCCCGCTACTGGTGCTAACGCCGCTGATCTTTCTCGGCGGCAGTTTCTATAGTGTCGATATGCTGCCGGGCATCTGGCGCACCATCGCGCTGTTCAACCCCGTCGTGTACCTGATGTCGGTGTTCCGCTGGTCGTTCTTCGACACCGCCGATGTCCCGATTGGTGTAAGCCTGCTCGCGATTGCGGTCTTCACCGGTCTTTGCCTCGCGGCAGTCTGGTGGATCTTCCGCAGCGGTTGGCGCATCCGGCAGTGACGGGGCTTCGATAGCCCGAAGCAAGGCCCGCCGCCGGGCTTTAACCCAACCGATACGGCTATTTTTAGCTCCGCCGAGGTGTCAGCAATCTCACCAGTTACTAACCACCAGTATCTTGTCACATCCAAAGTTGTTCTTCTTTTGTTTTCGCTCTACTCTGGCTCACATCAATCGACAGAGGTGTATGCAATGCCAGATCACGGAGCACCCACGAAGCCCTATTCCATACAAAGACCGGCCCATAGTCTGTTCTTTGCATCTGTTCCGCCGGGTGAGATCAAAGATCACATTGCGGATGTATGGGCGGCAATCGGGACAGGTGAACATTTCCGTCACGACAAGCTTCATATGAGCATTCAGGGGATCGCTGAGTTGGACGACCTGGATCCAATTCTAGTTGAGCGGGCTCGGCGGGCTGGCTCTGCTTTTCATGCCGCCCCGTTCGAACTCTGCTTTGACCGGCTGATGACCTTTAACGGCCGCCCGGGCAACCGTGCGCTCGTGCTTGCGACGGACGGCCGGAGCGCCCGAGCCAACGATCTGGCAATCCAGTTGCGTCACGATCTCAACGCTGTTGGCCTTATGCCACCTCGGCAGCAGAAGGTTGTGCCACATCTGACACTTGCCTATGGCCCCGGCTTCCCTGAAATAAGACACCTTGCGGTGCCAATCCATTGGACAATCCGCGACATTACGCTGATTGACAGCCTGCAAGGGCAAAACCGCCATGTGGTGCTCGGAAACTGGCCGCTGTTGGCGGACAGTCCGCAGCAGACCAGCTTTGACTTGTGACCGACCCCGCGCGATCAGCGCCGACACGTAGCGCCTCGTTGGTCAACCTCGTCCTGACTGCAAAGCGGCAGGCATGAGGATTCCGACAAAGCAACCAACTGAGCCGTTTGGGGGCGGAGTTTTACGCGTGATCTTCCGTTGGCCGGAAGGAGTGCAGACGCCGTCGTCATCATGTTCAGGATGTGGGTGTTGACCTTTGGTCGCGCAGCTGCTGATGGCGCTGGCGAAGTCCTTTCGGTAGCCGTAGTGGCGTAGCGGCCTAGTCAACCATAGTCACACTGCTTGGGTCCGATCACGCTCTACGCGGGGATATCATACCCTTCATCCTGCCTGAAACCAGCTTCAACATCTCAAGCAGCACCAGCACAGCGATGCCTGCGACGGCGGGCACAGCCAGAAAATTCGGGGGCAACTCTGCAAAGCGGAACAAGACCTGCGCGGGTGGCCAGAACAAGACCACCCCTAAAAGGGCAAAAACCACTGGTAGAACCACCGCCAATGCACGGTTCGGCCGGAACAGGGCGGCGAGGATTGACGACGAGGTGGACCGGTTCACAAGGATCAATGCCAGAATCCCGAAGACCAGCGTCACGAACGTAAGCGTCCGGGTCTGCGCAATGTCCCGACCGTATTGCGGTGCCAGCAGATACACCCCTGCAGTAGCGGCAAGAACCAGCAGGCCCTGTGTGACACTCCATACTATCGTTGGTCCGGAAAAGACTGGTTCCGCAGGATTGCGCGGCGGGCGCTTCATGATGCCATCCTCGTCTGCTTCGGCTTCAAAAACCAAGGCGCAGACCGGGTCGATGATCATCTCCAGGAAAGCAATATGAACCGGCCCGAACAGCACCGGCAAGCCAAGGATAAGCGGCATCAGGGACAGACCGGCAATGGGCACATGAACCGCCAGAATAAAGCTCATTGCCTTGCGCAGGTTATCGTAGATGCGGCGCCCCAGCCGGACAGTGGTAACGATAGAGCTGAAATCATCGTCAAGAAGAACAATACTAGACGCTTCACGCGCAACATCCGTACCGCGGCCGCCCATCGCGACGCCAATATGCGCGGCCTTGAGCGCGGGGGCATCATTCACGCCGTCGCCAGTCATTGCGATAATGGCACCGGCTGCCTTTAGCGCCATAACAATACGCAGTTTCTGTTCTGGCCGGATGCGGGCAAAGACGGTGGCATTTTTCACCACTTCGCCCAACGCCCGGTCGTCCATATTGGAAAGATCATCGCCGGTGACAAGTACTTCGCCCGCAAGTCCTGCCTGGCGCGCGATCGCACGGGCGGTTACGGGATAGTCGCCGGTGATCATGAGGACGCGGATACCAGCGTTTTGGCATTCAGCAACGGCGGCGGGAACCGAGACACGTAGAGGATCCGCAAGACCGACCAATCCGACAAAATGGTAGCGAAAGCCCGATTGCTTGTCTGGCAGTTCGGGGCCGCTGCTAGCGGCGGCAACACCCAGAACCCGCAACCCAGAGCTGGCCATTTCGTCAATTTGTTCGGTCAGTTTGGCACGTCGAACGGCGGTCAGTCGGCAAAGTTTCGCGATAGCTTCGGGCGCACCCTTGGCGTACGCGGTCAGATGATCACCGTCTTTCCAGACCTGTGTCATTGCCAGTAAGTCAGGGGCAATAGCATAAGATCGTTGCAGAATGCCGCCATCGTTCATTGGGGTCAGGTCGTGAAATGCCTTTTCCATTGGGTCGAAGGGGCTTGGGTTGCTGGCTGCTGTTCCGCTAATTGCCAACTTCAGAAACTCACCTGTCAGCGGCCCCTGCCCAACAGAGAAGGCCTTCCCATTCGGCAGTCGCAACTCGGCCACAGCCATGCGGTTTTCAGTCAGAGTGCCGGTTTTGTCGGTGCACAAAACACTAGCCGCGCCAAGGGATTCAATTGCGGATGCGCGGCGGGTCAGTACCCGCGCTTTCGAGATGCGCCATGCCCCCATGGCCATGAAAACGGCAAGCACCATTGGGAATTCTTCCGGCAGCATCGCCATGCCGACTGCAATTCCCGCAAGAACCCCCTCAAGCCAGTCACCGCGCAAGTAACCGTACAAAGCGACGACGGCGAGGCTGACTGTCCCACCCATCGCGGCAAATACGGTGACCAGTCGTCGCGTCTGGCGCTGCAGGTGCGGAGTTTCTGTTTCCAGCATGTTCAAAGATTTGCCGATCTTGCCGATCTCGCTGCGCGGGCCAGTGGCGTCGACCATCGCCACGGCCGTGCCGCCCACGATCAGGGTGCCTGAGAATACCGCAGACCGAGACACCGCTTCGGCGTCGTCCGGGCCAACCGGCGAGGCGACCTGCTTTTGAACTGGAACGGCTTCACCCGTGAGCAATGACTCGTCGGCGGTCACCCCAGTGGCTTGAACGAGGTGGGCGTCGGCAGACACACGGTCGCCTTCTGCCAACACGATCAGATCGCCACACACGACCTCGCGCCCCGGAATGCGGTGGTGCGCGCCATCACGGATCACCAGCGCGCGCGGGCTGGTCAAGTCACGCAAGGCTTCGAGCACGCGCTCGGTACGCGCCTCTTGCACCACGGTGATTATTACGGAAAGGCAGGCAAAGGCCAAAAGGATCAACGCTTCGGCCAGATCGCCAAGCAGAAGGTAGACCATCCCGCCCGCCAGCAGCAGCCCGAGCATTGGCTCACGCAGAATGTCGAGGACCAGCCGAAACGCACTGCGCCGCCGCGCCCTCGGCAATTCGTTTGGGCCATCACGATCAAGAAGCACCTTCGCGGCGGCGACAGTCAGGCCCTGCGACAGTCGTTCGCTGTTTTCTGAAGACATCAGTTTAGATCCGATCCAAGAATTTGGGATTTGCCAGATAACGATATAACTTAGCCGTGGGTAGCATAGGTGTTCGGTTAGGCACTTGACCTACATCATGCAACAATCCGAGCCCGAACCACCTGAAATTATTCGCCGTCTTGATCTGGATCAGAACGGCTTATGCCAAAAAGGGGCAACCTCACAAAGAGTTCATAATCGGTGGTTGGGTGGCGCTTGACGTTCACGAAGTGTCCCCAACCGCCCATAATTCTGAGGGTGCGCCATGACCGTCCAGACCGAGGCTTCGGAAAGCAAGGGTTGGTTCCGTTTTCCATCGGCTTTTACCATCCTGTTTGTCCTGATCATCGTGGTCGCTGCGCTATCGTGGATTATCCCAGCTGGTCAATACGAACGCGTTCCCTCCGAGGTGTTGGGCAAAGATGTCCCCGTAGCGGGCAGTTATGCTGTGACCGATGGCAATCCGCAGGGAATTTTTGACGTGATACTTGCACCGATCGCCGGGTTTTATGATCCGTCAAGTTATGCCGCGAACGCAATTGATGTGTCTTTGTTTGTGCTGATTATCGGCGGCTTTATCGGCGTCGTGACGGCTACGGGTGCCATTGATGCGGGCATAGCGCGGGCGATGCTGCGCTTGAAGGGGCGCGAAAACTGGATGATCCCGATCCTGATGGCGCTGTTCGCGCTGGGTGGGACGACCTATGGCATGGCCGAAGAGACACTGGCATTTTACGTGCTGCTGATCCCGGTGATGATTGCAGCAGGTTATGACGCTTTGGTGCCGGTGGCGGTGATCATGCTTGGGGCTGGCGTGGGCGTGCTGGGGTCCACCGTCAATGCCTTTTCGACGGTAATCGCGTCTGATGCTGCTGGCATACCTTTCACCGACGGGATGCCCCTCAGGCTCGCAATTCTCGGCCTGTCCTGGATCGCCGCTGTTGCCTTTGTCATGCGCTATGCCGCACGGGTTAAGGCCGATCCGACCAAGTCGCTCGTCTTTGACCGCAAAGCAACAAACGAGGCGCATTTTCTGAAATCTAAAGACGCCCTAAGCGGCGAGTTTTCAGGGCTGCACAAGATCGTGCTGATCCTGTTTGCGGCAACGTTTGGTTTGATGATCTGGGGCGTTTCAACAGGTGGCTGGTGGATGGCCGAGATGAGCGGGCTGTTTCTGGCCGCCGCCTTGATCATCGGCATCGTCGGGCGTTTGGGTGAGACAAAGTTGGTCGAAGCCTTCGTCAACGGCGCACGTGATCTGCTGGGCGTGGCACTGATCATCGGCTTGGCGCGCGGTATCGTCGTGGTAATGGACGCAGGCCAGATCACCGACACAATTTTGCACAGCGCCGAGACGACAGTTGCAGGCCTTCCCGGAGCGGCATTTGTGGCCGTAGTTTACTGGATCGAAGTTGGTATGTCGTTTTTTGTGCCCTCAACCTCGGGCCTTGCGGTTCTTTCGATGCCGATCCTTGCACCGGTAGCTGATTTCGCGGGGGTGGACAGAAGTAATGTCGTGACGGCGTTTGCCACCGCGAGCGGCGTGGTCAATCTTGTCACCCCAACCTCGGCCGTCGTCATGGGCGGGCTGGCTATTGGCCGGGTGCCCTACGAACGCTGGCTACGTTTTGTCTGGCCGCTTCTGCTCGCGTTGACCGTCATCATCATGGCGGGCCTCGCGGTCGCTGTTATGCTAAAATAGGACACTCCGATGACCGGAATCTATGGGGTTCATTCCGAAGCAGGCACACTGCGCCGTGTGATGGTGCATGGCCCGGGGACCGAGCTGGAACGTCTGACACCAGCCAACCGCGAAGCGCTGCTGTTTGACGACGTGTTATGGGTCAAGCAGGCAAGGGTTGAACACATGACCTTTGTTGACGCGATGCAGGACCGTAGCGTCGAAGTTGTGGTGTTTCGCGAACTGTTTGAGCAGACGCTACGCGACAAGAAGGCACGACGCTGGCTGCTAGACGAACGGATCAGCGACGATACGGTAGGGGTCGGCCTATCGGATGATCTGCGCGCCCATCTGATGGAGGTGCCCAGCGAACTGTTGGCGGATTTTCTAATCGGTGGAATGAGCCGGGCGGAACTGCCGATCAAAGAGGCCGGCGTCGTTGTACCAATGCTGCGGTCTGACGAATTTGTGCTCGCCCCGCTGCCGAACCAGATTTTCACACGCGATACAACGTGCTGGATCTACGGCGGGGTGACATTGAACCCGATGTACTGGCCTGCTCGTCGTTGGGAAACGCTGAACGCAGCCGCAGTTTACCGCTTTCATCCAGATTTTCGCGACGCTGGCTTTCCGATTTGGTGGGGCGATCCGCAAGTCGATCACGGGGCAGCGACGTTGGAGGGCGGAGACGTTATGCCGATCGGTAACCGGACGGTATTAGTCGGAATGGGGGAGCGCAGCTCGCCGCAAGCAGTGGGACAAGTCGCGCGGGCTCTGTTTGCGCAAGACGGCGCGGACAAGGTGATTGCGTGTCAGCTTCCCCGGTCGCGCGGGTCGATGCATCTGGATACTGTATTCACATTCTGCGACCGCGATCTGGTGACCGTATTTGCCGAGGTGACAGATGCAATCCAGACCTACACGCTGCGCGCTGGCAAAGCGGGCGGTATCGACGTGCGGGCGGAAACCAAACCCTTCTTGCAGGTTGTTGCACAGGCGCTTGGCCTGAAGTCGCTGCGCACCATCCCGACCGGCGGCGATACCTATGAAGCGCAGCGCGAGCAGTGGGATGATGCCAATAACCTGCTGTGTTTGGCACCGGGGGTGGTGATGTCTTACGACCGGAACACGCACTCCAACACCCTGCTGCGCAAAGCCGGGGTCGAGGTGATCACGATCCCCGGATCGGAGTTAGGGCGCGGGCGGGGCGGCGCACATTGCATGACTTGCCCACTTATCCGCGACCCTGTTTGAAAGGAAGTCATGATGCCCGGCAACCTGCACGGTCGAAGCTTTCTGAAACTGCTGGATTTTACACCAGCCGAGATCCGCTATCTTCTGCGTCTGGCTGCCAGCCTGAAAGCCGCCAAACAAGCGGGAACCGAGCAGCGCCGTCTGGTCGGCAAAAACTTGGCACTCATCTTTGAGAAAGACAGCACGCGAACTCGGTCGGGGTTCGAGGTGGCGGCCTATGATCAGGGCGCGCATGTTACATATTTGGGGCCATCAGGAAGTCATATTGGCCACAAAGAGACGATGAAAGACACGGCCCGAGTTCTGGGGCGGTTTTATGATGCTATCGAATACCGGGGCTTCGGACAGGACGACGCGGAAACGCTGGCGCGGTTTTCAGGTGTGCCGGTCTACAACGGGCTGACGGACGCGTTTCATCCAACGCAAGTGCTGGCGGATTTGATGACGATGCATGAATTCACTCACAAGCACTTGTCGGACATCACGTTCTGCTTTCTCGGCGACATTCGCGGCAACATGGCCTCGTCACTGATGGTTGGAGCAGCGCAGATCGGCATGGATATCCGGTTATGCGGGCCCAAAAGCCTGCACCCCGACAAGGGTCTGCTGGCACGATGCCAGGGGCTCGCAAAGGCTCATGGCGGACAAATCATGCTGACCGATGACGTTGAAGCGGCCGTTAAGGGGTGTGATTTTCTTTACACCGACGTCTGGGTGTCTATGGGCGAGCCCGACAGCGCTTGGGCAGAGCGGATCAAGCTGCTGACACCCTACCGAGTTACAGCGCAGATGATGGCGGCAACGGGCAACCCGCACACCAAATTCCTACATTGCCTGCCGGCGTTCCACAACCGTGATACCGAAGTGGGCGAGGCGGTATTTCAAGCTCATGGCATCGACTGCATGGAAGTAACTGACGAGGTGTTTGAATCGTCCGCATCCGCGGTTTTCGATCAAGCGGAAAACCGGATGCATACGATCAAGGCCGTTCTTGTCGCTACGTTAGGTGGCTGACATGCGCGTTGTAGTAGCCTTGGGGGGAAATGCTTTACTACGGCGCGGCGAGCCGATGACGGCCGCAGCGCAGCACACCAATGTGCGGCTGGCGGCAGCGGCGCTGGCCGACCTGGCACGCGATCATCAGATCATTGTCGCGCACGGCAATGGCCCCCAAGTCGGGTTGATGGCGCTGCAGGCTGCGGCCTATGCGCCGGACAGTCTATGGCCGCTGGACGTGTTGGGGGCCGAAACCGAAGGGATGATCGGCTATCTGATCGAACAGGAGCTGATGAACGCGCTTCCAGCCGGGGCCGAATGCGCCACACTGCTGACCCGAGTGGAGGTTGATCGGCTGGATCCGGCTTTTGATCATCCGACAAAGCCGATAGGGCCTGTCTATACCGCCGAACAAGCCAAGGCAGTTCGGGCCGAACATCGCTGGTCGATGGTAGAAGAGGCGAAGGGTGGGCTGCGCCGGGTCGTCCCGTCACCGCTGCCAATCGCCATTCTTGGGCTCGTTCCAATCCGATTTTTGGTCGAGGCGGGGGTTTGTGTTATCTGTGCGGGCGGTGGCGGCATTCCGGTTGTTCGGGGCGCTGACGGACGCATGGACGGGGTCGAAGCCGTGATCGACAAAGATCGAACAGCGGCTCTGCTGGCACAATCTCTGAATGCTGATGCGCTGTTGATGTTAACCGATGTAGAGGCAGTATTTAGCGATTGGGGCACACCGAACCAGCGGGCCATATCCGACACCACGCCGAACGGATTGGAAGCGATGACCTTTGTGGCGGGGTCGATGGCACCCAAAGTTGCCTCGGGTTGTGCTTTTGTTCGCAACGGCGGACGAGTGGCCGGGATAGGTCGGCTCGAGGATGCCCGCGCGATCATCGAAGGAACTGCGGGAACCCGCATCACGGCAGATCGCACAGACAGCCAGCATACCGCAGATCGGGTGGCAAGAGACAGGACTGGTTGATCGCATCACTTTTGCGCCACTGCTGCGTGCCTGCGGGAACGTCGGCAAGATGGCAGCGGAAATTCCTGCACTCATTGCTGCAAACGCGCTACACAACATCGACGTCCGAACGATTGGCAGTCTTGTGGGCGGCGGCATGATGATGGGCGGTGTTTAACGGTTCGCTTATCTGCGCAAACCCGCTTGATGCATATCAACGACCAACGGCAGCGCGTCGGTAAGCTGCCTACAAAGGGATGTTGCCGTGGCAGAAACGATCTTCCGAACCGAAGGGGTGACCAAAGTCTATGCGTCCGGTCCGGTCAGCATTTTTGCGCTGGCGGGCGTCGATCTGGAACTGTTCGCAGGCGAGCTGACAGTCTTGCTTGGCCCTTCGGGTAGTGGAAAATCGACACTGTTGAACATTCTGGGCGGGCTCGATCATGTGACAGACGGAAAGGTATGGTTTCGTGATGTCGAACTCACGGCGCTGAATGAGCGCGGTCTAACGCGCTATAGGCGCAACCACGTGGGTTTTGTCTTTCAGTTCTACAATTTGGTCGCCAGCCTGACCGCACGCGAAAATGTGCAGCTTGTGACTGACGTCGCCCCAAACGCGATGGACCCGGCAGAGGCGCTTCAAATGGTGGGCCTTGGCCACCGAATTGATCATTTCCCTTCAGAAATGTCCGGGGGTGAGCAGCAGCGCGTCGCCATCGCCCGTGCGATTTCCAAGCGTCCTGATGTGCTGTTGTGCGACGAGCCAACAGGCGCGCTGGACATTAAGACCGGCATACAAGTGCTGGAGGCGCTGAACAGCATCAACCAGCGCTTTGGCACCAGTACGGTCGTGATCACCCATAATGCCGCTATTCGCCAAATGGCGCATCGGGTGATCCGTTTTGTCGACGGAAAAATCGGCGAAATATCAACAAATGAAAGCCGCCTAAAGCCAGAACAGATTGAATGGTGAGGCAGGCTATGCATGCACTTGATCGAAAACTGTTGCGCGACTTTCGCCGTCTTTGGGCCCAAGCGTTGGCCATTGCACTGGTGCTTGCTTGCGGCGTTGCGATCCTGATGATCTCGTTCGGGATGCATCGCGCCTTGGTTGACACGCGCGATGCATATTATGAACGCAACCGTTTCGCCGATGTCTTTGCGGCACCGCGCCGGGCACCGTTGTCATTGATGTCCGAGATTTCTGGCATAGATGGGGTCATGGCGGCCGAAGCACGGATCAGCGGCAACGCCATCCTTGATATACCCGGCAGATCGCAAACTGCAGTTGGTCAGATTTTATCGCTGCCAGCTACGGGCATGCCGCTCCTGAATGTGCCAGTTCTTCGCTCCGGTCGGCTACCAAACCCCGATGCGCATAACGAGATTGTCGTGAACGAGCCCTTTGCATTGGTGAATGATCTACAGTCTGGGGACGTGATCCTCGCCAATCTGAACGGCACAAAGCGCAGCATGACAATCGTCGGCACGGTTTTGTCGCCGGAATTTATCTACACCATCGGACCGGGCGCACGAATGCCCGATAACGCCAGTTTTGGCATCGTCTGGATGGCCGAACCGGTTGCCGCAGCCGCGTTTGATCTGGCCGGTGCCTTCAATTCCGTCAGCCTGAAATTGAGCACCGAGGCTCGGCCCGAACCGATAATCGACGAACTTGATGAATTGCTGGACCCGTATGGCGGCACCGGGGCCAATGACCGCATGCGCCAACAGTCGAACGCCTTTGTCGATGCCGAGATAAGCCAGTTGCGCAGCATGGGTTACGTGCTGCCACCAATCTTTTTCGGGATTGCCGCCTTTCTGGTGAACATGGTGATCGCGCGAATTGTCACATTGGAACGCAGCGAAATCGGCCTGCTTAAAGCGATCGGTTACTCGAATACAGAAATTTGCCTTCATTATCTTGCCTTGGCAGGGCTGATTGCAGTGGCTGGAGTTGTGTTTGGTTGGGTCGCGGGCAATTGGCTGGCGCAGCGTCAGGCAGAACTTTACGCACAGTTTTTCGACTTCCCGTTCCTGTTGTTCCGGTCCCCCTATGCAACCTACGCCACGTCGGGCGGGCTTGGTCTGGCCAGCGCGCTGATCGGTGCCTCGCGCGCCGCACTGCAGGCAGCGCGGCTGGCCCCGGCCGTTGCAATGGCACCGCCTGTGCCCGCCCATTTCACCCGAACGGTGTTTGATCGTGCTCTGACCGGCATCCATCTTTCGCAAACCGCAACAATGGTGGCTCGAAGCATCTCGCGCTGGCCGGGGCGCTCCGCGATGACAACGCTCGGCATTGCCCTGGCAGTGGCGATCATGATGGGTGCCGGTTTCTTCCGCGACGCGCTGGACAAGATCATTGACACCGACTTCACATTGTCAAATCGTCAGGACGCCGCGCTGGTCTTTGCCCGCGACCAGCCGGAAAGTGTACTGGCGGACGTGGCGCGCTTGCCCGGGGTTATGCAGGTCGAAGGTCAACAATTCCTGCCCGTCCTACTCCGCAGCGGCATGCGCACAAAACATGTTGCAATCCAAGCCATGCGCCCCGATCCGGACCTGAGCCGCGTCGTCGACACTGCCGGTCATGTGGTCAACCCTCCAAGGGACGGCCTGATCCTGTCAGAGCGGCTGGCCCAACAGTTGGGCGTTCGACCAGGAGAGCTGATCGAGGTCGGGTTTCTGACAGGTCGGCGTGAAACGGTGGATGTCGAGGTCGCACGGATCGTTGCCCAGTATTTCGGCCTAGGTGCCTATATGGACTTAGAAGGATTGAATACGCTTCTGCGACAAGCCTCGCAGGTTTCGGTCGCCAATGTCACGCTGGATGACCAGCAGGACGAAGCCTTTCACGACGCTTTGAAGGGTATACCGCAACTTGCAAGCACAACTATGATGACCGAAACGCGGCAGTCGTTCCAGGACACCATTCGCCGGAACGTTGCGATCATGACCACAATTTACGTTACTGTGGGCGTCCTTATCACCATCGGCGTGGCCTATAACGGTGCGCGTATCCAGCTATCGGAACGCGCGCGCGAGTTGGCCAGTTTGCGGATCTTGGGCTTTTCGCGGGGCGAGGTGTCACTGATCCTGATTGGCGAAACGATGGTGCTAGCCGTGCTGGCGCAGCCGCTGGGCTGGCTGATCGGTTATCTCATTGCCCGACAAATGGTGCGCGGGTTTTCCAGCGATTTGTACTCGGTACCTCTGGTGCTGAACCCACCCACTTACGCTATGGCCAGCCTGATCGTGCTGGCGGCAGCACTTGGTGCTGCACTGGTGGTGCGTCGGCGTCTTGATCGATTGGATCTGGTCGCAGTTCTGAAGACGAGGGAGTAATAGCATGGCCTTGAAAACAAGCACATTGTTCCTTTCGGGTTTTGGTGCTGCAGCGGCAGTCGCCTTGGCGGTCGTGGCATTTCGCCCCGAACCCGTTCCAGTCGATCTGCATACCATTGCCCGCGGTCCGCTTCAGATCACGGTGAACGCTGATGGCAAGACCCGCATTAAGGACCGCTACGATGTATTTTCCCCGATAGCGGGCACCGCAAGAAGATCACCCGTCGCAGTGGGCGACCAAACGGTAGCGGGTCAAACCGTAGTGGCAATAGTGGAGCCAGTCGCCCCGAACCTGCTGGACAGTCGCAGCCGACTGCAGGCCGAAGCGGCGGTCGAGGAAGCAAAAGCAGCGGTCCAAGTGGCCGAAACACGTTTGCATCAGGCCAACGAAGAGTTGGCCTTCGCGCAGTCTCAATTGGACCGGACACAGCGACTGGTCGAACGGGGTGTCGCAGCATTGACGCAGTTAGAAGGCGATGCCCAGCGAAAAGACATATCAGAAGCCTCTCGTGATGCCGCGGCTTCTGCACTGGCCATGGCAACAGGTGCGCTGAACCGGGCACGGGCGACACTGGTCGAACCGACCGACCCCGCTTTGCAGGCTGCATCGAAATGCTGCATTGAAATCCGCGCACCGATTACCGGAACAATTCTTGCCGTAGACACGATCAGTGAACATACCGTTGGGCCGGGCACACGGCTTTTGTCCATCGGCCAAAGCGCTAACCTGGAAATCGTAGCCGATCTTTTGTCGAATGATGCCGTGCGGCTTGCGCCGGGCGCAGAGGCCATCGTCGAGCGTTGGGGGGGCCCTAATCCGCTTTCGGCGCGGCTGCAATCGGTCGAGCCTTCGGCGCGGACCAAGGTATCGGCGTTGGGAATTGAAGAGCAGCGGGTAGATGCAACCTTGGACCTGCTGTCGCCCCTTGAAGAGCGGGCGGGGCTCGGTGACGGATTCGCGGTGTTCCTGCGCATCATCGAATGGTCGAGCGCCGATCTGCTGCAAGTGCCCCTAAGTGCCGTCTTCCGCGACGGCGAAAACTGGAACGTTTTCGTCAGCGAAGACGGTGTCGCCCGCCAGACGGAGGTTCAGCTGGGACGGCGCAACAGCAATTTTTCCGAAGTACTGGGCGGTCTGACCGAAGGTCAACGGGTGATCACGCATCCAAGCGACAAGGTCAGCGACGGCGTAAAAATCGTCGATCGCCTGACACTGTGATCGCGCAAGCACGCCCCGGCAAAAGCAGTCTAGGTGCTTTCCGGATGCACTGCCCCGTCGAGCATTTCGTTACCTAGCTGAGTCAACTTTCCAGTTTCGGCGACGTATTGGTTGATCGCCGTTTGAACGAACTCAACCTGGATCTGGTGCAGCTTGGCAATATCCCTGCAATGCAGCAATTGGTGCTGCAAATTCGCATCTTCCTTGATCCGGCCAGCCACGAAATGTGCAACCTCGCTCCCCATTTCGCCGCACTTTTCCAACGTTTGGGGCGCAAGCCAAGCCATCGGCGTGAAACCGGACTTCTGCATTTTGGCATAAGCCGCCAATACTACAAGCGCCGGGTTTTCCCAGTCTTCCATGTCTTTTACTGTTTCGGTCATGCGCCCCGCCTCCATCTACACTGAACGTCCCGAGGAGGGAGAATGCACGCCTCCGCGATTCCCTTCATTGATGCAGATCAAAGGCACACGACCCATAAACACTGGGCGTCGTTCGACCACTATGACTGAATGAGCATTGGCAAAAGGACTTTCTTGCCGACTGGGTGCAGTTCGATGCGTGCATCAACCACCATCACACCATTGGGTGACGCAAACAGCGGATTGATATCCATCGCAGCAACCTCCGGGAATTCGACCAACAAGTCAGACACCCGCAGGACGACATTCGCCACCGCATCCAGATCGACTGCTTTCATGTTGCGGAACTGGCCCAAACCCTTGATGACTCGCGTGCGCGAAATCATTTGCGCCAGAAGTGCACCGTGCAGCGGTGGCAGTGCGACGGCCGCATCGTGCAACACCTCGACCATCGTGCCACCCGCGCCAATTGAAATCACCGGGCCGAACACCGGATCTGTCTTGACGCCAACCATCAGCTCCCGCACGTCCGGTAAAACAACCATTGGCTCGACGGTAACGCCCAAGACGCGAGCATCTGGTCGCATACGCTGCGCAGTCGCAGTGATCTGATTGAATGCGGCGCCAACCGCCTCTGCCCCCTCCAAGTTTAGGCGGACGCCGTCGACATCGCTTTTGTGGCTGATGTCCGGCGAGTTGATTTTCAACACGACCGGACCGCCGATTGCTTGCGCCAGTGCGATGGCTTGCTTTCGGTTGGCAGCCTGTTCGATCGCTGGGCAAGGGATTCCCAGCGCAGCCAAAAATTCCTTGGAGCGCTGGCCCGACAGCATTCCGCCTTTGGGGGTCGCCTCGCGATTGAGGATCGTCCTAGCGGCAACAATTTCTGACAATTTCAGCCGCTGAGTTTGAGAAATCTGTGTGCGCGCAGCCAGTTGGGCAGACCGGTGGCGGTTAAGAAAGGAAAACGCCTCTACCGCCTGTTCGGGCAGTATGAAGGTTGGAATATGGCCGACGTTCAGAACTGCGCGGGCTGATTTCACCGACGCATCACCCAAAAAGCAACATAGAATCGGCTTGTTGCCGCACAAGCGCGCGTTAAGCACTTCTTCGGCAATCGCGTAAGGATCTGTCATCGCCTGTGGGCACACCAGCACCAGAATTGCGTCAAAAGCGGGGTCCATCTCGCAGGCCGAGATTGCCGCCCGATAGTGCCGCGCAGTTGCGTCGCCTAGAATATCCAGTGGGTTAGAGCCCGACCAATATGGCGGCAGGATGCTGTTTAGCTCGTTTGTGGTGGCTATAGACGGCGTCGGCAGTGACAGTCCAAGGTCGCCTGCCCTATCTGCTGCCAGCACTCCGGCACCGCCGCCGTTTGTGATAATCGCCAGCCGATCCCCACAACCCTTTTGTTCGGCCGACAATATCTCAGCCGCCGCAATCATCTGGCCTAACGATGCCACCTGCACCGCCCCTACCCGTTCAACTGCGGCCGCAAAGACGTCATCCGCACCTATCATTGCGCCGGTATGGGTTGTAGCCGCTTTTGCGCCGCCAACATGCCGACCCGCTTTCAGTATGATCACCGGCTTTAAACTCGACGCCCGCCGGATCGCCTCCAAAAATTCTGGGGCGTGACCGACACCTTCGACATACGCCAAAATTGCGGTCGTCTCGGTATCTTGGGCCAAATATCCGATGGCATCGCCCAGATCGACATTTAAAGAATTACCTAAGGACAGGATCATCGAAAAGCCGAGACCCTGCGCCTTTGCCATATCGGCAATGGCCGAACAGACCGCCCCAGATTGCGATACCAGTGCCAAACCGCCTTGCGGTGGCATAATGTTTAGGAATGTCGCATTAAGCGACCTCTTTGGTCGGATCAACCCAAGGCAATTGGGCCCCAAGAACCGCAAATTGTGCTGAACGGCAAGCGCCAATATCTCATCCCTAAGTGGGCCACCTGCCCCATTGCCTTCGGCAAACCCAGCGGAAATCACGATGATGTGCCGCGTCCCTGCCTGCGCACAGTCCCGCAAGATGCCGGGGACGCTTCGCGCAGGGCTTGTGACTATGGCCAGATCTACCGGACGCTCGGTTGCCCCCGTCAAACAGCTGTGACAGGGCAAACCAAGCACGGATTTGTGTTTGGGGTTTACTGCTACAATACGGCCGACAAAACCGTGCTGCAGCAAGTTGCGCAGAACGTAATATCCTACCGCACCCCTGCGCGCCGTGGCCCCAAACACCGCAATCGAAGTTGGATCAAAAAGCGCCGACAATGGATGCGCTTGGGGCTGATGCGTGCTCAATTTCCTGATCCTGTAGGCGCCAACGATCCAGCATACTGTACGGATGTCCCTCGGCCTTGATACCGATCAAGTCAACGCCTCCTTGTAGGTTTTATCCTCCGTGCTTGCCAGACTTGCGCAGGATCAATGGGCGCGTCGATTTGGCGCGTATTCTTGTCCCAACTGCAAAAGTACGGATAAGCCGAAATGGAAACAAGGACGGCCAAACTTTTTGAGATCTTCGGATTTCAGATTAAGGTCCATGCGAGTTGGTTTTTAGTCGCCGCGCTGATCGTCTGGAGTCTGGCATCTGGTTTCTTTCCGCAAGAAGCCCCCGGTCTGACGAGGACTGACTACTTAGCGTTATCAGTTGCCGGCATGTTGGGGCTATTTGGCAGCCTGATCCTGCATGAGCTGGCTCATTCTTTGGTCGCGCGACATTTCGGTCTCGGAGTTGGCGCGATTACCCTGTTCATTTTTGGCGGGGTGGCTGAGCTTGACGAAGAACCACTTAGCCCGAAATCCGAGTTCTGGATGGCGCTGGCTGGCCCGGCAACAAGCTTTGCGCTGGCAATGCTGGCTTTCTTGTTTGAACTCGCGGCTGCCAACACTCAGCAGTCACCCGCATTCTTGGCCCTGCTCAGCTATCTTTTCTTGGTCAACACGACACTGGCCATCTTCAACCTTATCCCCGGTTTTCCCCTAGATGGTGGTCGCATACTGCGCGCGGCCTTGTGGCATCGCTGGCGCGATTTGATCCGTGCTACGCGGGCGGCCAGTCGGATTGGCGAAGTGTTTGCTTATCTGCTGATCTCTTTCGGCTTTGTGGTCTTGTTTCTAATTAACCAGTTCGATGGCCTTTGGCTTATTCTAATTGGCCTTTTTTTGCTGTCTGCCGCACGAGCAACCTTTCAGCATTTGGTGATCAGATCAGCGTTTGCGGACAAGACAGTGGCAGCCCTTATGACGCCCTCGCCGTGGACGGCAGACCCCGATCAAACGCTATCAGATCTCGTTGATGGTATCATGTTACCCCATTCCGTCAGCTTCGTGCCAATCTGCGAGGGGGATCACTTGCTCGGTCATATTGATGGACTTGGGATTCAAAAGATCGACCGCGAAAATTGGGCAACAACCCGCGTGTCCGACGTCTTTACGCCAGCAGGCAATTCTACTTGCATCCCGCCCGATATGCTGACTGAACGATTGATGCAGAAGATGATGCAGACCGGGCAGCGAAAGTTCATGGTTGTGCAGCAACATCGCCTTTTGGGGGTAATCACACTGTCGGACTTACTGAGCTACCTGTCGGTGCTCCACGAAGTTGGCGGGTTGTTTCTGCCGATTACCCAGATCGGAAAGCCGCAAAAATAATGATCGCACTTTGAAGGTAGAAACACCGCACTGCCACACCATTTTTTGACTGGGTGCCGTTGACCTGCCACGCCGACGAGTCCAATCTGCGCCAATGAAGCATGCAAAAACGGAAACTGATGCCGCGCTGTTGGAGGCGCTGCTGGATGCCGCAGTCGACGGAATTCTCGTCGCAGACGAGGCGGGCTGTATTGTCCGGGTGAACGCAGCGACTTTGGCAATGTTTGGCTATGCGCGCCAAGACATAATCGGGCAGTCGATTGGCATTCTTATGCCAAAGCAAATGGCGAACCTGCACGATGGGTTCATGCAGGACTATTTGCAGACAGGGCGTACGAAGATCCTTGGGATGGGCCGCGAATTGCAGGGCCAGCGGAAGGATCAGTCAGTCTTTCCGCTTCATATCTCGGTCGGCCGGGCCGATCTTGAGGGCCGCGTCTTGTTCATCAGCGTCATGCACGAACTGACCGGGCAAAAAGCGGTGGAAGGTGCGCTAGAGCGGTCCCAGCAGATCGAGGCGATGGGCCGAATGACGGGTGGCATCGCGCATGATTTCAACAATGTGCTGACAGTGATTACAGCCAGCTTGGAGCTAGTCGAAAAACGGCTTCACGACCCAACAATTAGACTGTTGGTAGAGGACGCCTTGCGGTCGGCGGAAACTGGTGCAAACCTTGTTGACCGTCTTTTATCATTCGCACGCAATCATACGATGTCGCTTATGCCGACTAGCGTAAATGACCTCGTAAACCAAATGCGGGGAAGTCTACAGCGCCTTGCTGGGGACACGATCCGGCTAAAAACCCACTTGCCGTTGAATCTGCCCCACACCCTGACTGATCCGCCCCAACTGCAATCGGCGATTATGAACCTTGTGACAAACGCCCGCGATGCGGCACCGGAAGACGGCGAAATTCGGATTGACGCCAGTAATGTCAATCTGGAAAGCCCTTCCCTCGCTGCGGAAATTGGGGTTGATCCTGGCCGGTATGTTTGTCTAACCGTATCCGACACGGGGCGCGGGATGACAAAAGAGATGCTGAAACAGGCGTTTGACCCGTTTTTTTCGACCAAGTCATCAGGTTTAGGAACAGGACTCGGCCTTTCCATGGTCTATGGCTTTGCAAAGTACTGCGGGGGCACTGCAAAGATCCAAAGTCAGCTGGGACGCGGCACAACGGTCAGCCTGTACTTGCCGCATGCGAAGAATGAACTTTTTAGGGGTATCGCGAAGCAGCCTGCCTTTGACGCGTCCACGACAGAACCGTCGGTTCCTTCCATCGAAGCCGATGGTTAAGTCGCCTCAGGCACGGCTATTCCGCTTGACCAATGACTGTCGCTGGCAGCGTTCGACGTCGGCGGCAAATAGGTAACCGACCGCGCGCACCGTCTTGATCAGTTTTGGCTGCGCCGGTTCGCGTTCGATCTTCTTGCGCAGCCGCGCTACTTGATTGTCGATAGTTCTATCTAGCGGGGCCCAATCTACGCCCTTCAGCAGGTCCATGATGGTCTCTCGTGGCAAAACCCGCTTCGGATGCTTCAATAACACAAGCAAAAGCCCGAAATCGCCGCTTGTAAGATCACAAATGTTTCCATCGCGATCCAGAAGTTCCAGCCGATTGGGGTCCGCCAGAAATCCGTCAAACCCAAAACAGAGTGCCAGATCGTTTGGCGCTGTTCCGTTTTCTGGTTGCGTCACGTTAGTAGCGGGTATCGACAGGGTTGATCGACGCAGTACCGAGCGAACCCGCGCCAACACCTCGCGGACATGGAATGGTTTGGTGATGTAGTCATCGGCACCGATTTCCAACCCGACAACCCGGTCGATCACATCGTCCCGTCCAGTCACCATAATGATTGGCACTTGAGAGACGCTGCGGACATCCCGCGCGATGTCAAAGCCACTTTCCGTACCAAGATTGACATCAAGCGTGATCAGATCAACGTGGTGCTGCTTAAGCCGTTCCAGCACCTGCTCTTTCGTCTGCGCCTCGACAACCAAATAACCATCTGATTCCAGACAGTTGCGAAGAACACGGCGCATCGCCGGGTCGTCATCAACCGTCAGCACTGTTCTCGTCTCCATAGGGCCCCCGAACAAGCAGCAGTCTTCGACGATGCGTATTTATACGATGGTATGCAATACGGACAAATTGTTACAATTCATTACACAACCAACGATACCTCCAAGACACAAAGCCTGCAGTGTCCAACATGACATAAGCTGGGGGCTGCCGTGTACTTCAAACACCACAATCGTTTTGACACCAAGTCATCCGCAATGATTGACGATGCGGGCTTGCGGACACATAACCGACACGTACGCGAGATCGCGCTGAAATCCGGCCATACACTTTTTCATCAAGGTGATACGGCCGATCAACTGTACGAAGTGGTGCGGGGCGTCGTCCGTCTGGAACGCGTGTTACTAAACGGTCGGCGACAAGTAATGTCGTTTGGATATGCTGGTGATATCGTCGGTTTCCCGCACGACGGCTTGCATAACAGCACGTGCATGATGATCACGCCTGGAATCGTTATCTCGCATCGTGTTGATGCCCTTGAAAACACTTCATCAGACTCCGATTTGCATCAGCGTGTATTCGAGGCCGCGTTAGCAGAAATCGGCGTTCTGCACGATCATTTTCAGGCGCTTGGTTGCTGCTCTGCAATGGAAAGGGTTGCCGGTTTTCTTTCGCAGCTGGTGGACCGTATCGGCGTTGACGCACATGGCCAGACAGTCGTCCATCTTCCGATGTGCCGTTCGGACATCGCCGACTACCTTGGTCTCAGCACAGAGACCATCAGCAGAATGGTTTCTCAGTTGCGCGCGATGCACGTCATCAGCTTGACCGATGTTCAAACGGTTATCGTGCAAAACGCGACGAAATTGTCGATGCTTGCCGAAGGTGAGTGATCAGCGCCCGTTCTCTCGATCAAGTTGGCCAGAAATCGCGGATGGCACGAGGCAACGCCGCCAACACATCTGCGATTTCCCCTTCGCTGATCCGGGCATTCAAGAGCTTTAGAACTGTTTGGATATCCTGTTCGCCGCGATACTCCAACATGCTGCCTGCCCGTTCCTCGATACCCTGCACAAAGTCAGGCAGATGTCGGTTATGCACTGGCACCGCTGCCGGAACCCAGCCTTCAAAAAACATACCGCGGATCAGAATTGGCAACTGCGCTGCCAAATGCGCCGTCTCATTGATGCCCAGATGGTCACGCACCGCGCATAGCGTCACCCGCAACAGGCGAAGCGCATCGCTTTGGCTGGTCCAATCCAACCTCTCCGTCAATTCGGTGATCCATTCATGGGTGATCTGCACATTGTGTTCGATCACCGAAAACCCGCGCGATACCATGTTCTTCACCTTTCCTTTTGGTCATTGGCCAGTTGGCACCGCCGAGGGGCTATCAACCGGTTTCATATCTACATCCAACGCCGGGTTGACGAGGCTGCCGATCATCCAATCGAATAGCGCCCGCGTGATGGCCCCGCCACCCAATAGCACCAGCGCAAAGTTCGCGAGCCAACCAACGAAGGGAATAAAGTTCAACACAGCAATCGCCGTCACTCCCAAAGCCAGTGCAAACAACCGCACAGGCATGTTTGGCGCATCCGATCCACCAAAGGCCAGCAACACGCGCATCGCGAACACATAGGCACCAAGCATGTAGCCGAGCGTCCAAAACACAATCAGCGCCAATACCGCAAACGGGACCAACGGAATTCCGACAAGCGTCATCGCACTAATCGGGACTAGTCCAAACAGCATCGACAGGCCAATAACACCCAGCAAAAGCGTCAAACCAGAACGGGCCTGCGCCGATTTGCGCAAGGTTTCAACCTGTCGCGGCAGGAAGGCCAGAAAAATTGCGCCTAGGACAACGAAAAATGCCAATGTCATCAAGAAGCCTGCAAACAACGACATGAACGTTGGCGCAACGCCAAAATCGCTGTTCTGCCAGGCCTCTCCAATGTTCTGCAACGTCTCGGTTCGATCAAGTTCCTCGAACGTAACCCGGTCGGCGGCAATCACGCTTGCGGGGATAACAACGGCATCCGGCGCAGAATAACGCAACGTGCCGACAATCTTGGCACCGGGGCCGAAGCTCACGCTTTGCCCGATCAACCAAACATCACCCTCAACGGGCGCGTTCAAGATCACTTCTCCTCCGGCAGCAATCAGCGCGCCCTTGACAGGGCCATCAATCGTGACCGTGCCGCCTGCCAGTCGGGCATTGCCTTGGGTGGTCGCCGTCGGCGCCGTGCGGACTGTAAAGCCCGCTGCGGAAAGATCCTGACCAATCGCCGCGCGAAGCGTCACACTCGCACCAGCAGCGTAAACGCTGCCTATCGTTTCGGCTTCCACATCAACGGTAAAGCCCGTGACATGGGTATCTTGCGCCACCCGCCCTTGGATTGTCACCGCACCGCCAGATGCAAATAGATCTCTTTCTGCGGTCACCGGCTCAAAAGAACCCGACCCGCTCATAAACGTGTCGCCGCCGAAAAGCCTTAGTTCCGGCTCAGCCCAAACCGGTGCCGCACCAATCAGCAGGGCTGACAAGGCGATCGATTGCGCGCTTCTTAGCATGACAGACTCCCGGAAAACATCAGACTTAGGCAGCCTACGATGCTTTCGGTTTGTGTCCGTTGATCTGGGTCAATGTGGCAATGACAGCGGCCGATACTATGAATTTGTCCACAGTGGGTGTTCCGCCCCCATAATGAAGGAGATTGAACATGGCTCAACAAAAGTTACCGAAAAAGACGTTGGACGACAAAGAACCGATGCCGTTCTTCAGTTCGCTGCAGAAAGAGATCGAACGGGTGTTCGACCAGTTCCGCGATCCCTTCACCGGCTCAGCGCGCGACATTTTTACGCTATCGCAGGATCGGATGATGCCAGCACTTGATATCTCTGAAACTGCAGATGCAATCGAGATCACTGCGGAATTGCCCGGCGTGAAAGAAAGCGATCTGGATGTCTCGATCAGCGATGGGGTTCTGGTGCTGAAAGCCGAGAAAACCGAAAGTACCGACGAAAAGAAGAAAGACTATCATCTGGTGGAACGCCGCTATGGAAGTTTTCGGCGGTCAGTGCCGCTGGGGTTTGATCCAGACACGTCGAAGGTAAAGGCGGCTTTCAAGGATGGCGTCTTAACGTTGAAAATCGAGAAGCCCGCGGAAACAATTGCAAAGACAAAGAAAATAGCTATCAGCAAATCCTGATTGCAGCACTGCAACTACGATGCCCCGGTCCTTCGTGAAGGGTCTCCGGGGCATCAGTTGGTGGTATTCGAATGGCGCCTTTTCTGCATTTCCCGGACGCGATGCAACATTCACCGCCAAGCGAAGCGATGGTCCCCCCGTCGCCCATCTGGGTCAACACCGCCCATTGTCCTTTACGGCGGTGACGCCGCGTAGGCATCGAAGAACGCTGTCACTCGTTCTTGAACCTCGTCGAAATGACCCAGCAAGATGTGCCCCCCATCCTCCACGATCATGAACTCGGCACCCGGAATGTTCTTGGCCGCATACTCGCCAAAGGCAAAGGGATTAATACCATCATCGCGGGCATGTATTACCAGAGTCGGGGTCTTGATCTGGGCCAGATCGTAATGAGTGTCAGGATCGACCGCAGCACCTTCGTTCCGCAGGCCTGCCGTTCGATCGGTGACGGGAAGAAAGGCCGCGACGAGCCCACTGACGAACGTATTTTCACGGTCCGTAAGCCCAGCGCGCGCTACCGGACTGACGTCAAAGACAGTGTCAAGACGTGTTGGCAATAGCTTTGTTATGGCCCAGAAACCGAAGTCCGAACTAAACAAGACCTGATATAGCCAAGCCGGGATTGGAAGATCCTGTTGCTGTGCCGTCAAAGGCGTGAACGGGGCGCTGGATAATAGCGCAATTGCGACAGTGCGATCTGGGAAACGTTGGGCAAACTGAAGCGAGGGCGGCACCCCGCCAGACATCGCAAGGATGGCCACGCGGTCGATTTTCAAGGCGTCCAGCAGATCGACAAATGCCTCAGCTTGCGCGCCAGTTGAGGCCTCAGTTGGCATTGGCGAGCGCAGATAGCCAAAGCGCGACACCGAAATCCATTGATATCCATTCCCGCCAAACGCTTGAGGCAACAAGCGGCCTTGGTCGTAGCCACCACCCGCGCCATGCACGACCAGCACGGGCGGACCAGACCCCCAACTGACATATTCAATCGGCCCGTGCCGGGTCTGTGCCACCGCGCTGTCGTTGGTCAAGCGTTGACGGATCTGGCCCATATCGTGCAGATAGACCGAGTAGATACCTGCAACTGCAAGCACCAGTATCGCGCTGATCACAAAACCAGCCCTGCGCCGCCTTGGGATCATTTTGTTCACCATCTCCTCGTCCCCGCAAACCCCGCGAACTTGGCGCATTTGACCAAGGCCGACCCGATCTTGCACTCGGATTTTTTACGGAACCTTGCGCAGGATCAATGCGCCATTGGCACCAGTGCATATTTTGCGAGCTGCAACCGTGTTCAGGAGGCTGGGATGAAAACCAATCAAACCCCTTTCAATGATCAGTTAGACAATAAAACCGGCTGCTGTCCGCGGTTCAATTCGACCGGATGGGACAACCAGACGCTGCACTTCAAGGACAAACCATTTGTTCGCGCAACAACGCATTCGGTGGCCCACCTTCCGCTAAATATGGGCAAGGTCTTCTCCCGTGTGCTGGGAAAGATTGACGCGGTCCATGCCGCCGACCCCGAGCATTCTATCGTGATGTCACGCGATCTATCCGCCTTTACCGGCGAGCATCTGTTTGCCGTCACGGCGGACGTTCCAGACGAAGAAAAAGTCACGTTGACCGGCGACTACCTGACCAGGGTTTTTGAGGGGCCGTTTTCCCAAGTCGGGAACTGGCATGACCAAATGCAAGACCTGGCACACGCCAAGGGACGCGCGGCGAACGCGGTCTGGTTCTATTACACAACCTGTCCGAGCTGCGCCAAAGTCTATGGAAAGAACCCGGTCGTCGGGCTGGTTGAACTTGGGACAGCCGCGTAGAGGCGCCGCCTTCGGTCAGGTCCTGCCAAGGTAAACGGCACTTGTTATTGCGTGCCACACCGACCAACTTGAACTGTGGAACGCTGAACCTCGTCGCCCGGCGCCTTAAGCGCCAGATTGCATAGCACACATGTCTCAAGCCCTCGACTTTACAGTTGCCTCATACAATATCCACAAAGCGGTGGGGACCGATGGGCGGCGTGATCCGGCCAGAACGGCTGCGGTCATCGCCGAAATCGGTGCCGACATCCTCGCCCTGCAGGAGGCAGATCTGCGGTTTGGCAAGCGCGCTGGCCTGTTAGATCTGGAGACATTGCGCCGCGATATGGGCTTGATCGCGGTTCCGACCGAAAGCGTTGGTGATGCGCACGGCTTTCACGGCAATCTGCTGCTTGTGCGCAATGGGTTGGTCGAGGTGGTGCACCATCTGCACTTGCCCGGATTTGAGCCTCGCGGTGCGCTGATGACCGATCTGCAAATCGCGGGACAGCCACTGCGCGTGATTTCCGCGCACTTGGGCTTGCTACCCCGGTCACGTACCCGCCAGATACGGGATCTGATGGCAAAACTGAAAACACTGGATGACAGGCCGGCACTGCTGATGGGCGATCTGAACGAATGGCGGCTGGACGCGCGATCATCGCTTGGGCTGCTGGCCGATCACTTCACAATACCACCAATGGTGCAAAGCTATCCCACAAGATATCCGCTTTTCGCGCTCGACCGAATGATGGCCTGTGCGCAGGGGGAACTGACCAATCTTGTCGCCCACGACACCCCGCTATCGCGAGTCGCATCTGATCATCTGCCTATCAAGGCGCAATTGCGCCTGAAGAGACGCACTGAGGCACATACCAGATGACATTCGGCATCACCGGTTTGATTTGGCTCTTGGCGGTTGTCTTTCTGACCACCGCCGCCTCGGCGCTCGCGTTCCGGTCATGGCGGCGCTATGCAAAGCAATCACGCGGCAAGCCCGGCCACGCCATGCCACGAACAGGCCCGCGTACCGAGCTGGATGCGATGTTCGATGGCCCCGAGGCCGCCCATCCGGGCGACACCGGTCTTGCCGGCCTTTTCGACAATTCCGACGCTTTCGCCGCCCGGGTCCTGTCCGCGCAATCCGCCGGTCGCAGCCTGGATTTGATGTATTACATCTGGCAAACCGATTTGACCGGCTGGCTTTTGCTGCATGACATTCAGGCCGCGGCCGACCGTGGCGTAAGGGTCCGGCTGTTGCTGGATGATGTGAATGTCCAAGGTTACGATCTGACATTTCTGGCTCTAAACCAGCATCCGCTGATCGAGGTCCGCCTTTTCAATCCAATTCGGAACAGGGGCCACGCGGTGCGTCGCTGGCTGGAAATGGCGCTTGGCATGTCGCGATTCAACCGGCGACTGCACTGCAAAGCTTGGATCGCCGATGGTCGGTTGGCAATCATCGGCGGGCGCAACATTGGGGATACCTACTTCGGTGCCTCGCGCTATGGCCGCGCCGGGGCAAATGAGCGGGCGTCGCGAGACGCTGACCTTCTGGTCGCAGGCCCGATCGTCACCGAAATCGAGACGCTGTTTGATAGCTACTGGAACATCGGCTTGGTCCTGCCGATCCTTGCCCTGTGGCCGAAATTCCGGATCAGTCCGCATCACTTTCGCAAGCGGCTTGTGCGCCGGGCGAATGCTGTTACGGCCCGCTGGTTCATGACGACCGCACTTGCCGGACGCGACGCCGCTGCAATGCTGGCCAATAAGCTGCACTGGACGAACAGCGCGCGCGTTATCGCAGACCCGCCGGACAAGGCTTACGGTCGGCGAAAGACGCCTTGGATGGCCGAACAGGTGCTTTCAATTCTGAATGGTGCTGTAGACGAAGTGCGCCTGATCACGCCCTATTTCGTGCCCGGTGCGGCAGGTTTATCGGCGCTAAAAGCTATCCTGCGACGCGGCGTCAAGCTGTCGCTGCTGACGAACGCCCTGTCGGCATCGGACAATGTCTTCGTGCACGGTGCCTACCGGCACTATCGCAGGCCGTTGTTGGCTCAAGGCGCGCAGATTTTCGAGTTTGCACCCCCGGCGCACAAAAGGCGCCAACGTGACGTTTTGCATTCGAAGGTGTTTGTAATTGACCAAAAACAGGCGATTGTAGGGTCGCTCAACCTCGACATGCGGTCTGCATACACCAATTCCGAATTGGGCATTCACTTCGAACAGCCTGATCTGGTTGCCGAGTTGCTGCAGATATTTGATCGCGACGCCAGCCCAGACCAAGCCTATGCGCTGTCACTGGATCACGGGGCGGAACGCTGGGCTCTGGCCCGGCCCGGCCTGCTCCCCTTAATGCGCGTCGAACCAGAAGCAACCACTCTCTGGCGCGCCATATCTTGGGTTGTCGGGCGCTTGCCAATCCACAGGTGGCTTTGAACGGCGACGCAGCCGTTTCTTCTCGTTACCCCGTTAAGACGGTGCCTATCATAGCACAGGGTCAGCCACTCACTCCGGAACGCCCCCAATGCCGTCTCGACGGCGTGCCTTGCTGGCCAGAACCCTGATCCTCATCGTCCGTCAGTGCGCGCTGCAATCGGCGGATCAGTACATCGCGCGCGCGTTCGTCAGCCGTGGCCGCCAGCGCATCATTGATGTCCAGAATAAGCCGAGACACATCATTATGCCAATCGAGCCTAGCCAGTTTCTCGGGCGGCAGCCGCGGCTCTGACATCACAGACAGACGCGCAACCCCTTTGCCTGTCAACTCGAACGTCTCATCCAGAACCGGCCGCAGAATATTCCCTGCGGCTACTATTCCATCCAGCTGTGCAGCCAGTGCGTCGATCGCCACTTCCTCTCCATGAACCAAAAAAAGATCATGCCGCAGCGGCAGGCGAGCCTTGATCCACTGCACCAATTCTGACGCGTCGGCATGACCGGAATACATGTCCAACGACCGGATCCGCGCCCGCACAGCAAATTCCTCACCCTGAATACGCACGCTCTTGGCCCCGCCCTGCAGGATGCGTCCGAGGGTGCCTTCAGCCTGATAACCGACAAGCAACACCGTCGCCTCATCACGCCACAGCCAGTTTTTCAATCGGTGCCGGATGCGTCCTGCCTCACACATCCCGCTGGCGGCAATGACAATGTGAAAGCCCCGCGCGTCATCAAGGGCGATGCTTTCTTCCTTGGTCTCAGTGAAATGTATCTCATTCGATTTCAGACCGCTCATCAAAACAGTGCCGTCCTCAAGATCATTCGCGTGTCTGGCGAACACGCGCGTTGCCTTGGATGCAAGCGGGCTGTCCACATATATTGGAATTGACGGCAGCGCACCTTCAGCGATCAGGCGGGTCAGGTCGCTGATCAACTCCTGTGCCCTTTCAACTGCAAACGACGGAATCAGCAGCGCCCCTTTCGGGTTGATCGCCGCCTGCACCTCGTCACGCAACAATTCGCGGCGGCGCTCGGCGCCGGCCTCTTCGCGGTCATGATCACCGTAGGTTGCCTCGCATATCAGATAGTCGACGTCGCTGGGCCCAGTCGGATCAGGCTGCATCAGTTTGTAATTCGGTCCGATATCAGCTGAAAACAACACCCGCAAAGCCCCGCCGTTAGCATCTCCCACTTCAAGCTCGACTGAGGCCGATCCCAACAAATGCCCGGCATTCCAGAACCGGGCACGCACCCCAGGCAAAACCGTAAACCACCTGTCATATGCTTGCGTGTTAAACTGGCCCAGGCAGTTTGCCACATCGGCCTGAGTGTAGATCGGCTCGACGGTGCTGCGATGGCGACGAACAGATCGACGGTTCAGCTGTTCAACCTCATATTCCTGAATATGCGCACTGTCGGGCAGCATGACGCTGGCCAAATCAGCGGTGGCCGTCGTAGCAAAAATCGGCCCGGAAAACCCATCGCGCGTCAGTTTTGGCAGCAATCCAGAATGATCGATATGCGCGTGGCTTAGAATAACGGCTGAGATTGATGCCGCCGAAAACGGGAACGGGCGGTAGTTCAATTCCTTTTCCGTTTTCGACCCCTGAAACAGTCCGCAGTCCACCAATATCTGCCCGTGGTCAGTTTCAAGCCGAAAGCAAGACCCAGTAACTGTACGGGCAGCCCCGTGAAATGTCAGACGCGGATAGGGCATCTTGCAATCCTTCCATTATCTTCCTTGGTGGCGGCATCACCTAGTTTCGCCCGTCCGATCTGCCGACAAACTTAAAACGCCCACGCTGCCATGCGGGACCACCAAGCAGGCCCTGCCGCCCAGCCTCAGTCTTTTGGTTTGCCTTTGGGGTCATCACCGCTGCGCACAATTTCAACCTTCACCTCGGTCACGAACGCAGCCAACGCACCCAACACGGCCAGCAAAGGGGCCGCAAGAATGACCGCGCCACCTGCAATCGCACCGATGGTCAACGGCATTTCCAACACAAGATCACCATCAGGTTCGACCACCCGAATGCGTTTGACCTGCCCCTCGGCGGCAAGCCGCTTGACGCAAGCGACAAGTTCATCGCCGCGCACATGTATCTGTTCAGTCCACGTTGGTTTATGTCCGCGTTCCTCAGTTGGTTTGGCCGCTGTGGACGGATCGGCCTTGGCTTGGTCATGTATCATATCGAGCCCTCGGAGAGTTACACAAGTCGGCAGCCTACCCGACGCGGCATGCGGCACATTGACCCTGATCAATGGAACGCGACATTGATCTGAACAAATTGCACGCGTGGCATCTGGCACCCATCAGAATTGTCCGAGAAGGCGGTTGCATTTGCATGGGCCAAGCGAAAACACGCCGGTGCCTCGGTTCCGTCACGCGGCTTTCATCGATCAGCCCGTTGGTTTTGGTTCACGCTATCACGGCCTGGAGTTATCCGTAGGATGAGACGGCCCTCTCTTCATACCCACCACTAAGCCTAGCGCGGCGGCCCACAACAGCGCTTTGCCTGTCCTCATTTCCGGAAAAACAGCCCTAGCAGCCAACATAGCTTGCTGCCACTGTGCCGCCTCTGCCAGTTGCCTGCGACGTTCGACCCTGGCCAGCCACCCCACGGCAAGCACCATAACAATCACCATCAGCAGTGCTGCACCGGCGATGATCAGGCAGGCGGAAAGTGCACCCCAACGGGATGCCAACACGATCCCTAAACTTACGATACCCGCAACAACAGTAACCGCAAGAAAGAACACACCCAAGCAATAAAGCAGCACAACTCCGGCTTTGCGCCGCACTGTCAGCTTGACCCGCCTGGCCAATATTGCACCAAAGTTGCGCAGTGGGTCTGCCATGACGGCACCCAATCCTAGCGCCGCATCAGCAATGAAATTAGTAAGCCCAATCCAAAGGCCATCAGAAGGCTCTGCAGCGGATGTTCCTGCACGCGGTGGTCCAACGCCTTTTCTGCCTGACCTACCCCGTGTGCCAGCTCTTCCCGTACTTTGCGGGCTTTTGCGGTCGCCTCTTCGGCCACCTTTTCTGCCGAAACCCGCAGCGCATGGGCTTCTCCCTTGGCAAAGGTGCTTACTATCTCCGCTAACGAAGCAAGTTCGGCCCGTATAGCGCGCAACTGCGCCTCTGCGTCATCACCAATCGGAGTCGGATTGAAGTCGCCGGCTTTTGCCGTTTTTGGGTTCAACTCGGCCATCTCACAGTCTCCCTTCAATATTCGTCAGATTAAGTTTTCAACGTCGTGCTCACTGTAGAAACACAACACATCAGGCCGACATATGACAAAATGCGACCGACTATGTTTGATGCGCCGTCACCTCGCAAAGACATGTTCCGTCACGATCTGCCGCAACTTTTGGGTAAACTCATGCAACAGGTTTTTGGGCACTTCGGCAATCAACACACGCGTCAGATCCGGCGTCAGATTTTCGCGCAGTATCCCCAGCATTTCCGGGCTCGCAAAAATCGCCAGATTGGCGAACTGGTGATTTAGGAAATGGTCCTGCAACAGGGCCACCGCCTGTTTGGCAAAGCCGATTTTGGCCTCTTTGACAGGATCAGACGCATATTCCATTGCCGAACGCCCCACGCCCACCGATGAAAAGCTGCGCCCCGGTTTATCTGACATTATCTCGCGAAGATCTTTGTGCTCATGATTAAGCACTACTTCTGGCTCCCCGGACGTCTCGCCTCTGGCAATTCCCTGCAGAATGCGAGCTTGCGTTGAACTCATGACCAGTGCCCAGACATTGTTTTTCATTCATGCAATCCTTCCCGGCAAGAGCCAGCCGCCACCAAAAATGCCCAAGTCTGATACTCGCAAGCAATTCGACGCACGGCATTGACCTTAATCAATATCGTCGCAAAATTTTAGGCGCGCGCCATGAAATGTCGGCTCAAAGATCGACGCGCCGTAGCCGCAGCGCATTTGTGATGACTGATACCGAAGACAAACTCATTGCCGCCGCCGCGATCATCGGCGACAGCAGCAGCCCTGTGACGGGATACAGCAGCCCAGCAGCAATTGGCACGCCAAGCGAATTGTACGCGAAGGCGAAAAACAAGTTCTGCTTAATGTTGCGCAGCGTGGCGCGCGCCAGTCTTCTGGCCCGCACAATGCCCATCAGGTCACCACCAAGCAGCGTGATCCCAGCACTTTCCATTGCGACGTCGGCCCCGGTGCCCATGGCGATACCAACATCGGCGGCGGCCAGTGCAGGCGCGTCGTTCACACCATCCCCCGCCATGGCAACCTTGTGCCCATCGCGGCGCAATTGATCGATCATATCTTTCTTGGCCTCTGGCAACACGCCTGCGCGCACTTCGTCAATTCCCAACTGCATTGCCACCGCCTGCGCCGTGCGTTCGTTATCACCCGTCGCCATGATCACCTTAAGTCCCAGCGCATGCAGTTCGCGGATCGCCTGCACCGTCGTATCCTTGATTGGGTCGGCCACAGCCACAATCCCCGCCAAAGCCCCGTCAATCGCAATGAACATCGCCGTCTTGCCATCTGCACGCAGGTAGTCAGCCCGCGCTTGGGCATCCGCGACCGTGATGCCCTTCTCCTGCATCATGGTGTTATTGCCCAACGCAACCGCACGTCCACCGATCCTGCCGCGCACGCCCTTGCCGGTGATCGCCTCGAAATCAGTCGCCTCCAGCTTGTCGGCACCCTGTGCGGCGGCCCCCTCAACAATGGCTTCGGCAAGCGGATGTTCGGACCCCCGTTCAAGGGCGTCAGCAACCGACAACAGATAGCCTTCGGTAAAATTCCCAAGCGCAATCACGTCGGTTAATTTAGGCTTGCCCATCGTCAGCGTGCCGGTCTTGTCCACGATCAGCGTATCCACGCCCGCCATTCGTTCCAATGCCTCAGCATCCTTGATCAGAACACCTGCCTGCGCGCCGCGCCCTGCCGCTGTGGTAATTGAAATCGGGGTTGCCAGCCCAAGCGCGCAAGGGCAGGCGATGATCAGCACTGACACCGCCGCCGCAATAGCAAACACCAGCGCGGGCTCTGGCCCCACGGTCAGCCAGACAAGAAACGCACTAACTGCAACCGCCGCCACCGTCGGCACAAAAACAGCCGCCACTTTGTCGGCAAGCCCTTGGATCGGCGCGCGGGACCGCCGCGCATTCGACACCATCGCCACGATTTGCGCCAACACGGTGTCGGCCCCAACCTTGCGGGCCTCAATCACCAGACTGCCGTTCTTGTTGATCGTCGCCCCGATGACCGCATCTCCGGGCCCTTTTTCGACCGGTATCGACTCGCCGGTCAGCATACTTTCGTCCAACGAAGATAGGCCGTCGATCACCAGCCCATCGACAGGCACCGCGTCACCGGGCCGCAGCCGCAGATGGTCACCCACCATGATGTTTTCCAAAGGCGCATCATATTCGCTGCCGTCTGGCAAGATACGCCGCGCAGTCTTCGGCGCAAGGTTCAGCAGCGCCCGGATTGCATCTCCGGTCCGCGCGCGGGCACGCAATTCCAACACCTGTCCAACGAAAACCAGCGCCACGATCACCACGGCCGCCTCAAAGTAAGTGCCAACACCGTGGCCCATCCGATACGCCGCCGGGAACAGGCCCGGCAAGAAGGTTGCAACGATGGAATAAAGATAAGCTGCCGCCACACCAAGCGAGATCAGCGTCCACATGTTGGGCGAACGGTTCACCAAAGACTCCCAGCCCCGCCTGAAGAACGGCAGCGCCGCCCATAGAATGATCGGTGTCGCCAACACAAATTCCACGTAACTGGCGTTCTGGTGGCCGACCCAGTCACGAACTGGCAGCGCCACCATTTCACCCATCGTCAGGACGACCAGCGGCACCGCTGCGGCAGCCGATACCCACATCCGGCGGGTGAAATCCGTCAGCTCCTCATTCGATGTATCCGACGGCAACACGGGCTCCAGCGCCATTCCACATATCGGACACGCCCCCGGCGCATCGCGAACGATCTCCGGGTGCATCGGGCAAGTATACTGAGCCTTGGCTTGCACAGATTTCTGCCGCCCGGCAGCCTTACCCGACGCATAGAACCACGGATCGGCCCGGAACTTGGTCTGACACTTGTCCGAGCAAAAATAGAACGCCGTCCCGCCGAACGGCGCGGTACGGGCTCCTGGCTTTACTGCAACAGTCATACCGCAGACCGGGTCGATGGCTGTTGCCGCGCCGTCGTTTACACCACCCCTCTGACCGCCAGCGTCGATTGCGCTATCATGGTTGTGGTCGGCGTGATCATGTGTCGTAGGCATCGCTCACTCCATTCGCAGAGAGGATTGTTCAAAGGCACAATCTCTACCCCCTTCCATCAACATGCCCCATCCCGGCATCACGAAGTTCATACTTTAGCAAAGCAAGGCTGCTCATCGTATCAAAACTACAACCCCGGATAGCGAACCGCATTACCAATCAACCCCTTGGCAAGGCAAATAACCGCATCCCATCCGGTTCATTTGCGCAAGTATTTGATCAATGCCGCGATGGCGAGGCCGACAAGCACCAGAATCAAAATCATCCAAAGCCCACCGAACCCCATCCCGAAGCCCATTCCGAAGTCGTTGTTCATCTCAATCCCCCACGCCTAAAGACCACCTGTCTGCAGCCCAAGTCTCTAGGCAATAACTATCCGTGCAGACCGCGTCGCTCACGCCACCGCCCTTTAACCCTCGCATTTCTTTGCTGTTGCCACCTTGATCTAAGTCACCCCAAACTAGCGTCGCACCGGGGTAGTCCCAATCTATACACCTGACGGCGCGCGGCACGCAGAATAGCCACCGGGAACGCGTCGCGGTGGGATGTTATCCGAACGTATGCCGACTGCACCTCGGGGTCACTGCACCTTACCCACGGTGCTTGCCAAGGGCCGCTTGGCCAAGACCAATCGTATAAACCACCCCTTCATCCGGTGCGGTCAGCCCTAGCAGCTGGTTCAGCGCACCGTCGCGGTAGCCGCCCATACATAGCGTCGAAAGCCCGTGCTCCGCCGCAGCCAGGCACAGGTTCTGAGCCACATGCCCGGCTTCCAAAAGGACATAACGATAACCGCGCGGGCCGTATTTCTTTTGCGTTCGTCCGAACATCGCGGCGAGGCACAATATGACGGGCGCTTGGTCGACAAACGGCCATGTGTAGAAAATCGTCGCTGCTGCGTCCCGCCAGTTACCGGGACGCAGCAATTCCATTGCTTCACCCAATGCGTCGAAATGGTATATGCCCGGATTGACGCCCTCTACCCGCTGGATCAGCGCATAGATTTCCAGCGGGTAAAGCCCTCCGGCAGATGGCACGGGGCGGCGCAGAAACTGACCTCCGCCGTCCATCACATCGGGGCCGTGCACTCCATAACCCGCGCGCAACATGGCGGCTAACGTCGTCAGGGCAAGCGGTCCGGGGTGAAACGCCCGTACCGACCGGCGACCGACGGCAAGTTTGCGGATGTAGTCTGCTTTGCTGCCAGGCAATGGAACGCGCTCTGCATCGGAATAGGTCCGAAACTCTTGCGCAAAGGGTACTCCGCGATAGGCGGCCTCGTTCAACCACGGTTCGGAATTCAGATGAAAAACCTGCGACAAGGCGGTCGGGTCGTGAACAGGGGTGCTCATTGTGTCAGGCCATTGGATGCGGACACGGGTTCAGATCAGTTTCTTCCAGCGGAACGTCGCGCAGCCCCCATGCAACAGGTGCATCAAACAGCCGCCGCGCGCCAAGTCGCGCTTCGCCATGCCCGAAGTGAATGGGCTGCAGTCCGGGCGCAAAGCACCGCACCGCCCGAGGCCCCAAGGGTACGATCTCGGTCGATGTGATGTCCGCATAAGCAGGGCGAATTCCTGTCTGCACAGCGCCATCGACGATGTGCCGCAAGACCTGATCAGGTGTCCGCTGCGGTTGAACCGGAAGATCGTCCAGTGAAAGTGCCGCACCAGACGCGAACAGAAAATCGAACTCGGCTGCATGTTCGGGCATCGCATGGAATAACGGATGATCATCCAGATCACGCACGTCCTCATACTGCGTCAACCGGCCCGACGGATTGGCGGTCCGCATCCGTGCGGCCATGCTGGGGCGGGCCTGGCAGAGCTCGAACACCGCCTTGTCCACGGCGACAGCGGGGGCCAGATCGCACCCCATACCGATCACTCTGGCCGCATCGCGCGGATCGGGATTATTGGCAATGGCCATTACCACCTTTGGTGCCTGATCTGTGGCAAGTAGCAGGAGCTGCACTATAACGCCGTAGCGGGCATAGTGTCGGATGATCGACGCGGCCATGCAGCCGCGTTCGGGTGTCCGTATCAGTGTCGCGGGCAGACGGTTCAGCCAAGTAATCATCAGCGCGTCCCGCTCGATCAACTCTTGCAGCCCGCCGATGACGGCATGTGTAAGGTCGGCACCTGCCGCCAGCCCGTTCGAGGTTATGGCAGTTACATGGTCCTCGCGCCGCGGTGTAGGACTGACCAAATAGGTTAGTGCCGCTGGTACGTCGACCGGCGTGTTGGAGGCAAGATCTACCCCCTCGATCCATGATATTTCGATCTCGGGCGACCAGCGCGGGTAGGGCATCCCGTCGGCATATTGTTTGGGCGAGTAAAGCACGCAGTCGGCTGGCGCAATGGCTCCCGTCGTGGCGAGCCCGATGCGAACCCGGCGCGGATCCCAGTGATAGGCTGAGTAACGCTCTATCGCTTCGCCTAGGGCCGAAAGTTTAGCCTCGGCTTCGGTGCGGCCTTTTCCGGCATTCAGCCGCTCCGAATGAGGGGCACCTCGGAAATCGTAATGCGCAAGGGTTGCCGTCCACAAATGCGGGGGGCATGGTTCTTCGGGCCCTCTGCCCTGCGCCGAAATCTCGCGGACTAACCCACTCCGTCGGCTGACCAGCGCCGCGATCAGCCGCTCGGCCGTGGCTTCTTGTGCCCTCATGGCCGATCACCCTCGTCCAAACCGCAAATGGGGCAACCCGGTTTGCGTAAGACGTTATGTTTTTCCTGTCGCAAGCCGGGAATTTCCATGACCAGAAAACGGCCGTCAAGACTGGGTGCACCCGCGCCGGATAGCACACTAATCGCCTCGGACGCAAGCATCGCGCCAACGATGTCCGCACTTCCCGCCAGATTTTCCCGCCGACCCGACAGGTCTTGACGAAGCTTGTCCAAGCGTTTTTCAAGTGCAAACCGCGCTTGCGGATTTGTGGCACACGCCACTTCCCGCATCCGCCAGCACATGTAACACGGACCATCGGTGGACCCCGAAAAGCCCGGCCCGATGACAAGCTCTGTGCCTTCCATGGACCCGGCAAGCCAGCGCATGCCACGTTCACGGCATGCGCGGTTAAGCTTGAGCGTCAGGTTCAACTCTCCACTATCAAGACAGCACAAAACGAGGTCGGCGCCATCGATCAGTGCTGAAACGTCAGCAACAGTCTCGGGGCGTAAACGGTGGGCAGCAATCTTTACCTCAGGGGAGCCGTCGGCAATTGACGCTGCCAGCACCTCGGCTCTTGACCGCCCCCGATCGGTCGAACGCAAAAGCGGCGAGAAATACGGGTCGGCTGGTCCGACCTCGGCCGGATCAACAATCAGCAGACGACCGACGCCGGATGCCGCCAGAACACGTCCGGCACATGCCCCCGGCCCACCCGCGCCAAACAGCACCACAAATGCCCCCGTCAGGTGACGCTGCGCCGCCCGACCTTCGGGTGCCGCCTCGCCCAGCCACGCCAACTGTGGATGCAGCCTGTCCGGCAGATCTGCTTCGCTGCCAACGTTCTCAACCACGATGCCCTGTGCTCCCAGCATCTCAACCGCAGCCTCCAGATCAGGAGGGTCAAACTGATCCGAAACAGAGGCGCAGATCTCATCCATTCCCTTCTTACCATCCAACAGCGGAACAACCAAGCGACTGAATTCACGGAACGAATGGCCCTTCAGCGTCAACGACCTTCGCCATGACACGATGCGAAACAACTCATCTCCGCTCTCATCTGGTGGCTCGGTCCACGTCAGAAAGCAATCAGGCAACAATGGGTTCTGAAAGGGCATAACTCTCCTGCAGGTTTTCGGCCGGACGGACGCGAAACACGGCCAGTGCGACCGCCCTTTCATCCTGACGGGCAATCAATTGATCTGAATCCAGTTGGCGCAGAACGCCGTCGATCTGCGATAAATCTGCCCCCGTCGCATGGGCCAATCCCGCAACAGTGGCGGCAGTGTCGCACAAGGCGTAGACCCACGCGGACAGCCCATCAAGCCTGTGCTCGGTCTTGGTGGCACCGCGTCGACTGTCACATATAGTTACGCCGACCGAGTTGAATTTGGCAGTCAACTCCGGCGGCCTGTTGCCGCTGCCGAGACGCGCGTTTTTCCATCGGCCGACTTCAGCCTGCACGGGTAGCAAGTAGTCATTCGGGTTGCGGCCATCGTCGTAGTCATAGTCAAAAAAGTACGCGAGCCGCGCCAGTTCACGACGTCCTAGCGGATAGACATAGAAATAGGCCCGCGCTGGTCGCATCCGAGCAATGCCAAGCTCTTCGGCCCGAAAGTGGAACGGGCTGAACCGATCGAGCCGCAGCATCCCGCAAGAACACGGCGGATCCAAATGGGTCAGCCGCGGCATCAGCGCTGCCATCTGCGCATAGTCCTCCGGGTCTTCGCCGGGAAATCCTGCGAGCAAGTTCCACGACACTTCAATACCCAATTCGGCGCACCAGCGCATCAGTTGGATATTCTGAAATCCCGTGCAGCCCTTTTCCATCAGTCGCAGCACTTTGTCTGAAAAGCTCTCGATCCCGGGTTGAATCTGCGTCACGCCGCCAGCACGCATCGCCTTCAGTTGATCGAGCCGCAAATTTGCTTTCACCTCGTAAAACATATCTAGCTTGACGCCAGCCGCCGCCAGCCGGGGAAACAGCGTATTTACGTATTTCATGTCGAGAATATTATCGACGCAACCGATGTGACTAACCTTGTGCCGCCCAGCCAGCCAGACAATCTCGTCAAACGCGCGGTTAGGCGACTTCGACCTGAAAGCCATGGTATCACCGTTCAGTCCGCAAAAGGTACAATGGTGCTTGGCACCCCACCAACAGCCGCGCGACGTTTCAAAAACCAGATGCCCCTCAAAGACCCCCGCGAGAGGCGAGGCCGCAAGCCGGCTAAAGTAATCGTCAAAGTCGGGAAACGGCAGTCCGTCCAAGGCCATAACCGCCGTTGATCTTGCCGGTTCATGGGTTGCCCCGCGTTCAAGCACCCCAGCTATCGGAGCATTGGGTGCGGCACCAGCCAACCGTTCAAGCAGTTTGGGAAAGCTGACGTCCGCCTCGCCCGAGCAGACATAGTCAATCCACGGAAAACTGCGGATCATCTGCAGCCCCATCTCGCCTTCGCAATTGGCACCGCCGAATACGATGATGGGTGCCTCCGGCAGGGCCTTCAGCCGCCGCGCGAGCGCCAGACAGGCGCAGGTTTGGTGAAAGACCGTACTGAACCCGACTACGTCTGGCTGGTGCTCCAGGATTTCTGCGACACAGGCATCCAACCAGTCAGGCACCATGCGGCGGATTTGCAGGATCGACGCAAAAAGTTCGGTATCGGCACCGATCTGCGGCATCAGGATATCGGCGATAAATTCATCGGGCCCGGAAATCTCGCCCCCAAACACATCGCCCGCGAATATCCATTCGCCGATCAGTAGGTTCGGCGGAAAGCTCGAGGCGATACGCTGATACGGAACAAGGCCGACCATCGCTGCCAGATCAATGTTAAAATAGATTGCTTTTGCGGAATGACCAGCCTCGCGCGCCTCGGAAATCAGCAACCCCAAACCCATTGCGGGTCGACCGACATCCGCAAAGGGCACAACTGGAAAAACAATATGCATGAACCCCTCCGGGACCGAACATCGTTCCGGGTGACCGACCAATATGCTAGTCGGTCACGCAGCAATTTCGCCGATGTTAGCCGCCAAGCGATCCAAAGCCACCGCCGGTAAAGCCGCCACCGCCAGGCGCACAGCCACCGCCGCATTCGTTTATGCAGTCCTGAATAATTGTGCAGGCTCGGATCGTGCATTGCTGGACAACTGTGCATTGCTGCACGATCGTGCAGGCGCGGATCGTGCATTGTTGGACGACAGTGCAGGCGCGGATCGTACATTGTTGAACCACCGTGCACGCACGGATCGTACATTGGTTTATCACACAGCCAGCAGCTGGTGTTGCGCCGCCGGGATCGACCGCCTCTGCGGTAATTCCTTGACCGCCAGAAAGCATCGTGGAGACTTTGTTGTAGGCGCGCATTTCTTCTTCGGAAATCTGCAGACCTTTGAGCTTATCTTCCAGCTCTGCAACGCGCATTTCAAGGGACTTTACCCCTTCGGACTTTTCAGCCATCTAAATTCCTCCCAATAATAAGCAGGTGTCGACGTCAAAAAATCTTTTAACGAGTATGCCAAAAATTGACGTTCTGGTCAATCTGATTCACAACCTGGCGCTGCAATGATTGGCAATCAGATGTTGTGCAGGTTTCATCGATCTCGCGCTGACGTCGTCTCAAAAGGGTGATAACCGGGTTGAGATTTGGCTCGCTCTCCTGCATCGGGAAAAAGAACAGCAGGTGGCCTTCTGCTCCGAACGGTTCAAGACTCGTCTACTGCCAGCGGTTCGGGATCAGCAGCGCAGCATCCTAACGGCACGATGAAAGTCGTCGCCGGAAAATACTGTCGTTCAGGAGTGGCCTGGTGCTTCGTCTGCGAAGACGACCGCCAAGGCAACGCAATGCTTGCCACCGCGTCTAATTTCCTTATAATATCATAGCGTTGAATCAGATTGCCCGGAGCCAGACGTCAAGTCCAGTACGGGTTACAGTGGACCAGTGCGAGCAGTGCGGCTCAATTCTCGATCGGCAGCGGCAACTACGGTCTGCGGGAGGATAAGCCTAAATCACGCCTGTTGGTGGGCGTTTGCGCAGCGCGTCGAAGTTAATGAAAGCGAAGTCCGGATCATGGTATCGAAGGGCGACTTGCTGGGAACGCCGGCAGTAGCGGCGACGGGCGAAGTGCCCTGTTTTGTTCCAAAGTGGCGGAGGACGTGGGACAGCCGTCGAGCCTTTTCCGGGGGAATTTTGGCGTGACAGGTGCCGACCGCGACGAACTCTTCATCAACTTCGGATGGCGGGATTGGGGGGCCGCCTTCGGCCAGTGCGGCCTTAAGGCTAGAAATCACGTCCGCATCGTTTTCCAGAAAAAACCGGGGCAAGGGCAAACCCGACGGCAGCCGGAGATTGTGCTTGCACAGTCGGAGCAGCCAGGGCTGCTGCCCCCCGCAAGGAAAAACCGGCGTGTGCAGAACATCGCCCTGCCGTCCTCTGATAGAAAAGGCCAACCCTTTTGTCCAAGGTTGTATCAACGCCCCAATCGCTTGTCGACACGGCGCGCATGCGACAGCTCCGGTTTCCGACCCCGGGGGCAAGAGTATTGTTCCGATAATCCCCGCCACTTGCTCGAACTGACTTGATTACCGACCGGCAACAGTTTTGATGCAGATCAGTGACGGTCGTCACGTCACACGTAATTCATTCGGGGTGCCGAACAACGTCACCCGAAGGATATTGACTATGCTGGAATACAATGTCACCGCGCGCAGGATCGACAGCCATGGCTCAGAAGCGGTCACAAAACAGGCGCTTATCGTGCTGGATACCGACATGGCCGGGCGATCCGATGCATTCAACCCTGCGGAGTTGCTGCTGGCGAGCCTTGCCGCCTGCATCCTTAAGGGCGCGGAACGAGTGATCCCGATGCTGGAATTTTCCCTGCGCGAGATCGAAGTCGAATTGCAGGGCCAGCGGCAGGATGCGCCGCCAATGATGGTGCGGATCGACTACCAGATCGTCGTTGACACCGACGAGACGGACCTGCGGCTCGACCTTCTACATCGAAATCTTCAGAAATACGGCACGATCTACAACACCTTGGCCGACGTGATCGAATTGGTCGGCACAATTGCCCGCAAAAGGGGCTGACGGGCTCAGGTCGCGGCCGACATATTGCCCCATGTCATCGGGTCCGCGGTGAGTTGCTGCCGTTCGGAATAGCGGTCCCGCAGGCGGTGCCAGTTTTCAGCTTACTGCAGCCGGCATAGCCACGCTGCCAGACGCGGCCGATGCCACTCCCACGGCGGGTCGCACTGATTACCGATCGGTCCGAAAGTAAGGCGTGCGGCTGCGCCGCTCGAATTGCCCAGCTTAACTTCGCTCGCCTAGGCGACTGCCAGCGCCCCCTTGGTCCGCCCCGAGATCGCCTAGCGCTCGGCCCGCGCCACTAGAGCTATATTGCGGACGGTCAGGTTATTGGCCTCCGGCATATCAACTGCTAGGAATTTCGCTCAGAGTCACGCAGAGACTGGGGTGGTTGGCGGCACTCTCAAACGAATGCGAACAAGTCTCCGTTTTCTCAGCCCCGCGTCGGTATCAGGCAGCGAGAAGTACGCGCCACTCGGCGAGAGCAGCGGCACGGTTCAGCTTGTGTTGGTCGCGGTTCTGGAGATGGCGCTCAGTTGGAAAGTGATTGTGGACGGAGGCATGGATGGAGGCGAACTTCTGTAACCTTCGCACGCGCCGGGACCGCAACATCGCACGCTCGCGTCGTCAGAGCGGCACCTGGGAGTTCTCTGCTCGGTTATTGAGCCATCGGCCCGTCTCCCGGTCGTCGTCGCAGCCAATATCCTTTAGGACAGCCCCTTAGGACCGAAAGCGATCAGTCACCATGCTCTCTGGTCGGCCATGCCGTTTTACGGATTTCTTCAGGAATTTCAGCGCGGCCTTGCGGTCCCGCGTCTTCGGCACCCCGCTTTCCAGCAGCTCACCTTCGTGATCGACCGCCCGCCAGAGGTAATGAGTGACACAGTTGATCTTGACGTAGGCATCGTCCAAGTGCCAGCGCCCACGTCGGTGGGCGCGCATCGCCTCTACCCGCTTGCCGCAGATCTCGGCCATGAATATCGGGCCAAACCTATTCCATCAGTACGGCATCGTCTTTAGGCAGATCTCGATGCTTCGCTCGTGCTGCAGGCCCTCGACGCTCCGCAACCACAGCGAGAAACGGATGTAAAACATCGCCGCCAGGCGGACAATCTCATGGCTGGTCTTGAAGTACCGTTAGCGGCTGTGTCCGGGCATGCTGAGAGGCTTTGCGGCCACCCGGCTGGCTTCACGATTGTTTCTTTTGACAGTGGCCCGGTGCCCAACCACTCGAACGCAGCTATGTCGAATACCAACGCATCGGCATCCACGTGGTGGTCAATTTAGCTTCTCGTTACTTCGGCTGCTGGGCTTCCAGCGGCCCGACGGACAACCACACTGGATCAAGCCCCTCTATCGCTCCTTCGATCACATCGCCCGACACAACAGCACCAACGCCAGCGGGTGTTCCGGTATATATGAGATCACCGGGAGCAAGGTGATAAAGGCCGGACAGATGACTAATAATTTCTTCGAGGCTCCAGACAAGATCGGTGAGCTTTGCATCCTGTTTCACCCGACCATTCAAGGTCAGGGTCATACGCTGTTGGCCCGCCGGGCCGAATGCCTCTGCGGGCGTGATCGCGGCAATGATCGCAGAGTTTTCCACATCTTTTCCGGTATCCCAAGGCTGCTGCTTGGCCTTGGCAGCCGATTGCAGATCGCGCCGCGTCATATCAAGACCGCAGGCATATCCGAAGATTGCCGATCTCGCGTCAGCCTTTCCAACTAAGAATACCGGCTTGCCGATCGCCACGACCAGTTCCATCTCATAATGATAGTTCTTGGTTCCCGGTGGGTATGGCAAGGTCTGACCGCTGGCTTGCAGGGCCATAAGCGATTTAGTGAAATAAAATGGCGCATCGCGATCTACCTCGGCACCCATTTCCTTGGCGTGTTCGACATAATTGCGGCCCACACAAAAGATGCGGTGGACGGGATATTCGGCTGCGCTGCCTTTCACTGGCACAGTGCGGACGGGCGGCGCGGGAAACAAAAGAGCAGTCATTGCAGCAGGTCCTCCGTCAAAACCCCAAGTCGGTTGGGCGGGGCCGCGTCCGGTGCGGCCCCATTTCGATCATGCAGACAACCAGACATCCTGCATCTTCATGTTGTTGTCGATGTTGGGGTGGATGATCATCCCCTTCACACTCCGCCGCAAGCCCATGAAGCGTTTCCGCCAATACATGATGAAGGTGCCATGCCCGGCCGCCGTCATCGCCTCCCACTGGTTTGCCAGTTCTTCGCGCTTGGCCGGATCGGCCTCAGACGACATCTGATCAAAGATCACATCCGCCTCACTGTTGCACAAAGCTGAAAAGTTTTGCGAGGATTCGCACTTGTACCAAGCACCGACATCGTCAGGATCGGCGGTGTTGGCTGACCCGCCCGCCACCATGGCCTGAAAATCGCGTTTGTCCTGCGCTTCAAAGAACGCCGCATTTTCAAGTACATCCAGCGTTACGTTGATGCCGATCTTGGCCCATTGATCCTTCAGGAACACCCCCACCGGTTCAAACAGCGCGATGCGGCGCACCAGCACACGCACTGTCAGACCATCGGCGAAACCAGCCTCGGCCATCAAAGCCTTGGCCTTTTCCAGATTGGCGGTCGCATCTGTGCCATAACCGGAAATCTGTTCCAACGCTGCCGCATCTAGTGTCCAGGGCCCGGGGACCACCGGCCCGCCAAACACACCCTGTCCCCGCTGCAAAATCTCCAACCCTGCCGCGCGGTCAACGGCAAGGCAGGCCGCCTCACGCAGAACGGGATTATCAAAGGGCGCGACGGTGGTGTTGAACGTGATCCCTATCATCGAAGTGCTGGGCGTCTCGACAATCTCGATATCGTCGTTCGAGGCGTATTGCCCGGCCTCGGCACCCTGAATTGACTGCCATTCGTGCAATTCGCCCGATTGCAGATAGTTCCAGACCGCGCCTTGATCCGGTACGATGAAGCCCTTGATGCCGTCAAGATAGGGCCGGTCGGCGACGAAGTAGTCTGGGTTGCGTTCCAACTCAACGCTCACGCCGTCGATGTATTCCTTGAACTTGAATGGGCCACTACCCATCACCGTCTTTGCCGGATCGCCGCCACCGTCAATAAAGTGCTTGCCAAGTATCACCATCCAGCCGCTGGACAGGGTGTTCAGAAACGCAGGCGCCGACCGCGTCAGAGTGATCACCACCGTCAGCGGGTCGGGTGTTGTGATCGTGTCGATCACGGCAAGCGCGCCTTTGCGGTTGCTGACCACGCCTTCGGGCGGGTTGCGCATCCGGTCCAGCGAGAATGCAGCATCGGCCGATGTTAGGGCAACGCCGTCATGGAACTTGATATTGTCATGGAGCGTGAACGTGAAGATCTTGCTATCCTCGGATACAGCCCATTCGCGGGCCGCATCGCCGATGATGGCGTTAGGGTCCATCGGATCAAAGCGGACAATGCCGGAATAACACGGCGCGATACAGCTCAGCACCGTGCCGCTGGAATTTGACAGCGGGTCAAAGTTCGGCGGGCTGGCGGTCAGGTTGAAGGCATAGATGCCTCCCTTCACCGGGCTGTCCTGCGCATAAGCGGGGAATAAACCGCCGAGCGGGCCTGCAACTGCCGTGCCCATGGCCAGCATACCCATCCCCCGCAGATATTGCCGACGCGTCATGCCCTTGGGTGTCTGAATGCCGCCGAGATCGAGATCAGTCATGGATTGTCCTCCCTTAGTCGTTTGATTGGCGACCATCGGCTTTGTCCGACAGTCAATTCGTTTCCTGCATTATTGGGGCCGGGATCGCCGCACGCGGCGTCAATGCCCCCAGTAAAGTGCCTCCGGGTTTGCAACGAGCATGGCTTCGCGCCGCGTTTGATCTGGTAGCCAGCGCGCCGTTTGATCCAGAAGCCGGGCATCGTCGGGCTTTGTCGTTTCACCGGAATGCGGCCAATCGGTGCCCCACAGCACTCTGTCGGGGCGAAGGCGGGCAAGCGCCATGGCAAGCTGGTCCACATCCGCATAATCGGGAAAGCCCTGCCGCGAGGTGAAGTAGACACCCGACAGCTTGATCCACGTCTTGCCGCCATCCAGTAGCCTGCGCATCGTGTCAAAAGCCGGATGGGTGATGCCATCGGGCTGCGGCGTATAGCCCAGATGATCAATTACCACCGGGCAGACAAGACTACCCAACATCGTTTCTGCCGTAACAAGCGCATCACCGCGTGAGGGCATGATTTCAACGTGCCAGCCAATATCGGCGGCACGGCAGGAAAATCCCTGTAGCGCATCGTGGGCGGGCGGCGTGCCTTTTTCCAGATAGAACCGCGCCCCTCGCACACGACGGGCGTCCAGATATTGCATCTCCTCGGCAGATGCATCGGCGGGCAGGATAGCCACGCCGCGCGCATCGTCGCCAAAACAGTCCAGCGCATCCAGCAAGCAGGAATTGTCCGTGCCATAACTCGCGGGAGCCACCACAACTGACCGTGTTATCCCGAGGCGGCGCTTCAGCATGGCGTAATCATAAACAGTGCCGATAGCACGCATCGGCTTACCCTTTTTAGGGAACCGCGGGTCAAAAATATGATGGTGACAATCCACAGCCCCAGCAGGAACGTTAATTGTTGGAGCCTGCGTACCGCTTGAGTTCGGCACGCGGCCAGTGACGGAAGAGTGGGCGATCTGGTCCACGACCATCAGCGCAACTCCCCAAGGATCTCGGCCAGATGTTCGGGTGCGATGACGATCAGACCGTCGTCGTCCCCCACCAACACATCGCCCGCCTTGATCTGTGCGCCGCCGACCATGACCGCACCATTCATTTCGGCCGTTTCCTGATCCCAGCGCGATGCGACCGGGGAGGTCCCCAGATGGAACACGGGAAAACCAATCTTGCGGATGCCCGCGATGTCGCGCGTGCTGCCATTGACCAGAACACCGCTGACGCCACGGTCGTGGCAACGCTGGCTATGATTTTCGCCCCAACCAGCAATATCCAAACGCCCCCCTGCGTCGACCACCACGAAATCGCCCGGCTGTGCCAGATCACTGCTGACCTCGCCATGTCGGACTAGCCGTTGATCTTTCCGGGCGGGGGAATGCTTGGGCAGTTGACGGATCGTAAAGGCGCTGCCGACCACTGCGGGTGCATCTTGGGTACTGCAACGAAATCCGGTGATCACAGTGCGCGACAACCCAAGACGCTCCATCGCGTCACTGACACCACTTGTTCCAGCGGCGGCCAGGCGTGATCGTACGCTCGCGTCGAGTGTCATGTGGCCGTCCTCCCACTAACAACAATAGTCGCTTGGTTGATGGCTAAAAAGTGAATTTACTAGACATAATAATATCGCTATTAACGATAGATTGGCGGAGGTGGAGCATGCCGAGCATCAAGCAGATCGAAGCGTTTTACTGGAGCGGTCAGCTGGGCAGTTTTGTTGCGGCGGCAGATCGGCTGAACACGACGCAGTCGAATATTTCCAAACGCATACAAGAGCTTGAGTATACTCTGGGGGTAGAGCTTTTCGACCGCGCCAAGCGCGCCATCCGCATGACGTCAAAGGGCGATGAATTGATGCGGCTGAGCGACGAGTTGCTGCGCATCCATCTGCAGCTGCGACGGGTGGGCAAATCGGCTCTGGTGACGGAGGGGCCGTTTCGGTTTGGCGTGACCGAAGCCGTTGCTTTGACGTGGTTGCCACGTTTTTCGTCACTTATCCAAACCAGCTTTCCCGGCCTTATCCCGATCTCGACGGTTGATACGACGGTCCATCTGAATGCCCTGTTGCTGGACCGCAAGATCGACCTTGCAATCGGGACGGAACGAAATTTTGATGCCACGCTGACTTTCGTGCCGCTGATTGAGGTGCATCGTGTCTGGGTGGCCAGCCCAAATCTAATTCCGCATAACCGAAAACTGACCGCCGTCGAAATTGCCGCTCTGCCGATGCTGGGTCATGGCGATGCATCGGTACACCAAAATCTTGCAGACCGCTATTTGCGCCAAAGTGGTGTCACACCGCGCATCGTCAGTTCCTGCACCAGCATGAGCGCACTCGCCCGCATGGTGATCGATGGCATCGGCATCACCTATCTGCACAAGGATGTGTTTGAAGACGATATCCGCGCCGGGCGGATGAAAATCATCCAAACCGACGTTGAGATTCCGGCGATCCACTATGTGGCCGCCTATCGCAATGACGTGATCAGCCCGGTCTCGGCGCTGGTGGCGGCCAAAGCGCTGGAGGTGTGCCGTTTTGCACGGGCTGACACGGTTTCAGCCTGACAGCGGCAACCCGCGTGGACGCGCCAGCGGAGCGACCAGTAGTGCCACCCCGGTCAAGGCGAAAATGCCACCCGCACCCAAGGGGGCCACGACCAGCCCGGCAAGCAGCGGCATGGCAAACTGCGCCATGCGGTTGGCGGTCAGGCGCAACGATAGCGCGGTGCCCCGTGCGGCCTTGGGCGCGATCTGCATGGTCAGTGCGATGGTGCTGGTCAGCGCAATGCCAAGGCCAAATCCAGCGGCAAAGAGGGCCGCACCCAATATCCCGACCGGCAGTGGTACTGCCATCACCAACAACCCCGCCGCCGCCAGCATGACCGACCCCAGCATCAACCGCATACGCCCAAGGCGTCGCACCGCCTGCCCGAAGATCAGCCGCGACAGCATCGACGCGATGGCCCGCAGACTTAGCATCAGCCCAACCGTGGCAGGTGTCAGCCCGCGCGCCTCGCCCAAAAGCGGCATGAATGCCAGCAGCAGATCAAGCGCGGTCACACAGATCGCACCGGTCAAAATAATCCACGGCAGGCCCCGCGTTTGTGCAATATGGGCCAACGGAATGCGGTCAATGGTGCTGTCAACGCGGCGTCTTGGCACCACCCGCAGCAAGACGAAGGCGGCGGACAATGTCATTAGGGCAGCAAGGGTGCAGATCGGATAGATCCACGCGGTCAATCCCACGAATAGCGGACCGATTGCCTGCCCCAGTGACATCGCCACCATGTAGTTGCCCAAGATGCTATCACGATGCGCCCGGCTAGAGCTGATCGAGGCAATCAGTTGCAAGGACGATACGCTTAGCGTCTGCCCCATGCCAAGCACGGCTGTGGTCAGCAGCAGACTTGTAAGCGTGGCGGGCAACAGCCACAACATCAAGCATCCCGCCAGTACGCAAAAAGCGCCGATTATGGTGGCATGGGCGGCCATCCCTCGGTCATTGAACCGACCAATAGATACCATAAAAAACACAGGCAATAGCGAGAACACGGCAGATAATAGCCCAATCACCTGCGCGCCCATGCCCTGACCCAGAGCCTCATAGGTGATGCTGACACGCAGCAGGGGTACGATAGCCTGCGTCAGCAGCCCCGCAAAGAGCAGGGGCAGGATCACCGGCGTCAAGATTTGTCGCCGGGGTTTCACGCTGCGTTGGAAAGGGCGGCGAAATCCTTCGGTCTGTGCTGCGCCAAATGCACCGCAAGTCGCGGATAGACTCGCAGGGCGTTTTTCTGGAAAATCTTGTCCCGCGTCTCGGCATCCAGCCCGATATGGTCGAGATAGCGCTTCGTATCATCGAAGTAATGCCCGGTTTCAGGATCAATGCTGCGCACCGCCCCGATCATTTCGGACGCGAACAGGATATTGTCGGCGGGGATTACCCGCGTCAGAAGGTCGATGCCGGGCTGGTGGTAAACGCACGTATCGAAGAACACGTTGTTCAGCAAATGCTCGCCCAGCGGCGGCTTTTTCATATCCTGCGCCAGCCCCCGGAAGCGGCCCCAATGATAGGGCACCGCCCCCCCACCATGCGGGATAACAAAGCGCAGTGTCGGGAAATCGGTGAACAGGTCAGACCGAAGGAACTGCATAAAGGCCGCCGTGTCGCCATTCAGATAGTGCGCGCCGACGCCGTGGAAGTTGGGATTGCAGGAACAGGAGACGTGGATCATCGCGGGCACGTCCAGCTCCACCATCCTTTCGTAAAGCGGGTACCAGTACCGGTCGGTCAGCGGCGGGTCGGTCCAGTAACCATCAGTCGGGTCGGGGTTCAGGTTGCAGCCGATGAAGCCCAATTCCGTCACACAGCGGTCCAGTTCTTCGATGCACCGCGCGGGCGACACACCGGGCGATTGCGGCAGCTGGCACACTCCGACAAAGTTCTTCGGGTAGAGCGTGACTGCCCGGTGGATCAAATCGTTACAGATACGCGTCCACTCGGCACTGGTGGCCTCCGGCCCGGAATGGTGCGACATGCCGCCCGCGCGGGGCGAAAAGATCGTCATATCGGTGCCGCGCTTTTTCTGGAACGCCAGTTGGTTCGGCTCCAGACAGGCACGCAATTCATCATCTGACACGCCGAGGTCGGTTGGCAACACCTTCAGCGACGGGTCGATCAGCCGGGCCAGTTGACGGTCGCGAAACCGGGCAAGCTGGGCAGGAGCGGTGGTAAAATGGCCGTGGCAGTCGATGATCATGGTGAAACCTAGGGGTTAGGGAAAGGCGTAAAGGCGTGCGGGATTGTCGACGAGGATGGCTTGACGCAGGGCTTCGTCCGTCACCCAGTCGCCGAACAGAGTCAGAAGGTGGCCAAGGTCTGGTGTCTGCTCACTCATATTCGGAAATGGCCAGTCAGACCCCCAGACCATTCGGTCTGGGCGGGCAGCGATCAACGCGTCGTGGAACGGGCGTACATCGGCGTAGCCCGGGAATTGCGCGGAATTGCGGGCGGGGGTCAGTTTGACCCAGATATCCTGGTCGGCGATCAGGCCGAGCAATCGTTGGAAGGCGGGGGCTTGCACCCCTGCCCCGGCATCAAATGGCCCGGCCAAGTGATCCAGCACCAAAGACACCCCATATGCCAGCAGCACCGGGGCACGTTCTATAAAATTCGCCATGCCGATGAACATCTCAGCATGCAGGCCCAGTTCGTGCATCGCCGGTGCAATGGTGCCGAAATCGTCAATCTTGCTGGCTCCGCCTTTGGTGAAGCGCAGGGCGCGAACGTTGCGCTTTTGGTAGGCAGCAAGTTCCGCCTCCGGGGTGTTGGCGGCCAGCAGCGCCACACCGCGCAAGGTGTCGGGGTGGCAGTCCAGCGCATCGAGCATGGCGCGATTGTCGAATTTGTAGGCCCCACCCTGCACCAGAACCCCGCGCGAAAAGCCAAGCTGAGTATGGACATCGAGGTAGAATTCAACGGGGGCAAGCGCCATCGTCTCGTTCCCTGCCCGATAGAGATCGCGGGTCGGAAAGATATGGCCATGGGCATCGCAGGCACCAGGTGGCAGCACCAGCGTCGAGCTGACGCGCTGGGGCGGCTGGGCCGAAAATTTGCAATCTTTGCTCAAGCCGCGGCCCTCGGATTGGTGGCGAGAAATGCCTTGGCCCCGGCGATCAGCATCTGGTTGACGCGGGTCAGCGCCATTACGTCATCCTTCATCTTCGATCCCGCTGCATGGACCTGCTCCGCAGCGGCCTTTGCCGCAGCCATCACTTCGTCGGGCCAGCCACTTTCCATCCGGGCAAAGCCCATACTTTGCGCAAGATCCTGTTTGCCGACCGTGAAATAATCGATGCCGCCCAGTGCAAGCATCTCGGGCAGCGCTGCCAGCCCAGCTTGGCTTTCGATTTGCACCGACAGGGTGACATTGGCGTTGGCCTGGGCGATCGCGGCCGACATATCGCCCACGCCCCGCCAGAACCCGTTCGACCGCGCCCCGCCCGAAGGCCGCAGCCCCTCGGGCGCATAACGGCAGCTTTCTACCGCCAGCAGCGCCTCACCCAGCGTATCGACATGCGGCACCACGATGCCCTGCACCCCGGCGTTCAGGTATTGCGAGATCAGATTGCCCTCGCAGTCAAGCACCCGTGCTACCACGGTCAGGTCATACAAATCCGCCGCGCGACAGCAATTCTCGATGCCTGTCAGGTCAAAATTGCCGTGCTCGGCGTCCAGAAACACAAAGTCGAACCCCAGCCCCCCCAGCATTTCGATCTGCATCGGAATCGCGAGGTTCATGTGAAACCCGCGCGCGGGCGTGCCGGACCGGATCGCCGTCGCAATCGCATTGGTCCGGACTGGCGCGCGCATGGGTCAGGCCACCTTTTGCTGTGAGGCAACGGCGTTCATCGCAGCCACCGATTCCGATGCACGCCAGCAGGCGACCATGTGATCCGTGCCATTGCTTTGCAGCAGTGGTTCGGCGGTCGAACACTTCACAATCGCGATGGGGCAGCGGGTGTGAAACCGACAACCCGAGGGCGGGTTCAGCGGGCTTGGCACATCGCCGGTCAGCACGATGCGCTGGCGGCGGGTTTCAAGGTCGGGGTCGGGGATCGGCACTGCCGACATCAGAGCGCGGGTATAGGGGTGCAAAGGCTGGGCATAAAGGCTGGCCGAAGTGGCGATCTCCACGATCTTACCCAAATACATCACCGCCACGCGGTGGCTGATGTGGCGCACCACCGATAAATCATGCGCGATGAACAGGTAGGAAAGGCCCAACTCGTCCTGCAAGTCCTCCAGAAGGTTGATCACCTGCGCCTGAATGGACACGTCCAGCGCCGACACGGGTTCATCGCAAACCAAAAACTTGGGCTCCACCGCCAACGCGCGGGCAATCCCTATTCGCTGCCGCTGGCCGCCCGAAAACTCATGCGGATAGCCGTCAATGGCGCTGGCGCGCAGGCCGACAAGGTCGATCAGTTCCGCTACGCGGGCGCGCACGGCGGCCCCTTGCCGCAGCCTATGCACCCGGATTGGTTCAGCGATGAGATCACCGACTGACTGGCGCGGGTTAAGCGAGGCATAGGGATCTTGGAACACCATCTGCATCTTGCGGCGCAGCTTGCGCAGATCGGGGCCAGTCGCGGTGACCACATCGGTGCCCTCGAACTTTACATCGCCCGAGGTAGGTTCTGTCAGCCGCAACAACGCCCGTCCCGCCGAAGTCTTGCCACAGCCGCTTTCGCCAACAAGGCCCAGCGTTTCACCGCGTCGCACGTCGAAGCTCAGCCCATCGACTGCCTTGATCGCATGTTCGCCCGCCCGCAGGAACAGCCCGCCGCGCACGGCAAAATGGATTTTCAGGTCGCGGACCGACAGCAGCGTATCGGTCGCCGTTGGGGTCAGGGCATTCATGCCGTCACCTCGGGCTGGCTGCGCCGTCTGCGCTGTTGCGACAGAGCAGGCGCGCGGGTAGGGGGGGTGTCGAGCGTGATGTCGAAATGGCAGGCCGCGCGGTGGTGCGGGCTGACCTCGCGCAAGGGCGGCGCTTTGGTGTCGCAGGTGCCATCCACCGCATAGTCGCAACGCGGGGCAAACGGGCAGCCACGGATCAGCTTGGCCACATTGGGCGGACCGCCGCGAATGGGTGTCAGCCGACGGTCGTCGCCGTCGTCCAACCGCGGGATCGAGCGCAAAAGACCGATCGTATAGGGCATGCGCGGGTTTTTCAGCACGTCGCGGGTGGTGCCTTCCTCGACAACACGGCCTGCATACATGACCACGATCCGGTCAGCCATTCCGGCGACCACGCCAAGATCATGGGTAATCATGATCACCGACATGCCGAGTTCGCGCTTCAACCCGTTGATCACCTCAAGGATCTGCGCCTGAATGGTCACATCCAGTGCCGTCGTCGGTTCATCCGCGATCAACAGGGCGGGGTTGCAGGAAAGGGCCATTGCGATCATTACGCGCTGGCGCATGCCGCCGGAAAACTCGTGCGGATACTGTTTCAGGCGGCTTTCGGGGCTGGGAATGCCGACACGCGCCAGCAGTTCGACAGCGCGTTTTTGCGCGCCCGCCTTGTCCAGTTTCAAATGCAGGCTGATCGCCTCGGTCAACTGCCGACCCACAGTCAGCACGGGGTTCAGCGAGGTCATCGGGTCTTGAAAGATCATCGCAATCCGGTTGCCACGCAGCGCACGCATTTTTCGATCATCCAGTTTCAGCAAATCCTGACCTTGGAATTCGATGGCCCCGCCAGTAATCTCGCCCCCCGGTGCGGGGACAAGCCGCATGATCGACAGTGACGTCACCGATTTTCCCGACCCGCTTTCGCCGACGATGCCCAGCGTCTCGCCTTCGTTCAGCGTGAAACTCACGTCATCGACAGCGCGCAAAATGCCGTCCTCGATCTTAAACACCGTGGTCAGGTTGGACACTTTCAGGAGTTCGGTCATCGCAGGCTCCTCGGGGTGAGGGGAAATTTCAGGTGCGCAGGTGCCGCAGTCCAGGAACTAGGACCAGCACCACGCAGGCCGACACGACGACCACGCCGCCTGACAGCAGCATCGCCCATTGCACCCCGACAAACGCGGCCAGCATGGCCACTGTGGCAGTGCCCAGCTGGACCAGCCCTTTGTTCAAAAGCAGAACGCTCAGCACTCGACCACGCACGGCGTCCGGCACGATGGTCTGCAGCAGAATATTGTTGGTGGCGTTGCAGGCAATCTGCCCGGCACCCACGAACATCAATAACCCTGCCGCCCATACAAAATCGCCTGTCATTGCGAACAGGCAGACCGAGACGCCGTAAGCCAACATGATCAGCAGCATCACCAGCCCGCTGCGCGTCGCCGCAGGCACGGTCGCCAGCACCAGCGCCCCACCCATCGCGCCAAAGGCGGCGCAGGCGGTCAAAAGGCCCAGACCATCCGGACCCACTCTGAACACCTCGACTGCAAACAGCGCCAAGAGTTGCAGATAGGGACCGCCAAAAAACACCGGGATAAAGGCCACGAGCACCAGCACCATGACCAACTCGTTGGTGCGCAGATAGACAAAGCCCACCATGAGCGATTGCAACACCAACTCGCCGCGTTCGCGCTCGGGACGCGGCGGAAACTGCATCAGTGCGAGCATCCACAGCACAACGATGAAGCTGAGAGCGTTGACCGCAAAGCAAGCCGCCGTTCCCCATGTGGCGATGATGATCCCCGCCAGCAGTGGGCCGATGATCTTTGTCAGGTTGAACGTCAACGAGTTGAGCGCAATGGCCGATGGCAGAATGTGCTTCGGCACCACTTCGGACACCAGCGAATGCCGGGCGGGCTGGTTGAACGCAACCATCGCCCCGCGCCCTGCCGCGATGGCAAGGATGATCCATATCTGCGTTTGGCCAAGCGCTACCAGTATAGCCAGCGTCACCGCCAGCACCATGCCAAAGGCCTGAGAGGCCATCATCAGCCGCCGCCGCTCGAACCGATCCGCTGCGACCCCGCCGATTAGTGTAAACGCCAAGATCGGCACCGCCCGAAATAGGTTCACCAGCCCCAGATAAAACGCCGATCCCGTTGTCTCCAATACCAGCCAGTTGAGCGCGACCTGATCCATCCAGTCGCCGGAATTGGATACCAGCGTGCCTGTCCACAGGAGGCGATAGTTCCGGTGCCGCAGCACGGCGGTAATATTGCGAAAGCCGGGCTTTGGTGCGTCGGTCATGATCGTCCCAATGATATATCGCGGTCATTTGCGCAACCTCAGCCGGGGGTCGAGGATGTCGCGCAGCGCATCGCCAAGGAAGTTGAACCCGAACACAACAAAGGTGATCGCAAGGCCGGGAAAGATGGCCAGCCACGGCGCTTCTGTCATATAGCGCTGGGTCTTGCCCGACAGCATTGCACCCCAGGACGGCTCTGGCGGCACGGTGCCAAGGCCAAGGAACGACAGCGAGGCTTCAGACAGGATCGCCCCACCAAGGCCCGCCGTGGCAAGGATGATGTAGGGCGCGAGACAGTTCGGCAGGATATGCACGAACAGGATGCGGGCGTGCGAATAACCAAGGTTCTTGGCCGCCTCGATGAATGGTTTTTCTTTGATCGACAGCACCGATGACCGGATCACCCGTGCCGCGTTCGGCATGATGACAACGGCCAACGCAAGGATCACGTTCTGGATGCTCGCCCCCAGCGCCGCCACCATCGCCAGCGCCAGCACCAGCATGGGGAATGCCATCAGCATGTCCATGAACCGCTGGACCACATAATCCAGCTTGCCGCCGAAATAGGCCGAGGCCATGCCGATGATCGCCCCCGTCGTGGTGCCAAGGCCCACCGCGATCAGCCCGACATAAAGCGAGATCCGCGAGCCCCAGATGATCCGGCTCATTACGTCGCGGCCGAACTCATCGGTGCCCATCCAGTTTGCGGCACTGGGCGGGGCAAGGATAACGCTTGAATCCATCAGGTAAGGGTCATGCGTGGCCAGCCATGGGGCCAAAGCGGCAATCACGATGAAAACCACGATGATGCCAATGCCAAGCGCGCCCATAGGGTTGCGGCGGGCAAAGCGCAGCGCTTTGCGCAAATGGCCTTGCCGGGCGGCGGGTGTAGATGCGTCGAGCGTGGTCATGGCCATCCCCTCACGAATACCGGATGCGCGGATCGAGCACGCCATAAAGGATATCTACCAGCAGGTTCAGCGTGACGATCATGACGCCCATAAGCAGGATGATCGTCTGCACCACGGGATAATCGCGGTGGAAAATCGCGTCGATCAGATAGCGCCCGATTCCGGGAAGGGTGAAGATCGTCTCCATCACCACGGTGCCACTGAGCAGGTTGCCCAACTCGATTGCGGCCAGTGTCAGGATCGGCAGCATTGCATTGCGCAGCGCGTGAACGGACAAGATCGAACGCAGGTTCAACCCCTTGGCCCAAGCGGTACGCACGTAATCCTCACGCAGCACCTCCAGCATCGCGGACCGGGTCATCCGGGCAATCACAGCCGCGTTGGAATAGCCGATGACCAGTGCCGGCAGGAACAGTTGCTGCATGTTCTTCACCGGATCTTGGGTAAACCCGACATAGCCCAAGGGCGGCGTCCAGTTGAACCAGACGGTCAGGCCAAGGATCAGCATGGTCGCCAGCCAGAAGCTGGGCAGCGCCAGTCCGGCGATGCTGATCGACCGAAACAGATAGTCGACCCACGAGTTCTGCTTCAGCGCCGAGATTACCCCCACCGGGATGGCAATCAGCAGTGACAGGCTCAGCCCCATTACGGCCAGTTCCAGCGTCAGCGGCAGGCGGCTGGCGATTTCTTCGAACACCGGGCGATCCGTCCAAAGGGAATTGCCCGCGTCCAGCCGCACGATGCCCCACATCCAGTCGGTGTATTGTTTCCATAGGGGTGCGTTCAGGCCCAATTGCTCGCGCAGTTCCGCTACTGCCTCGGCACTGGCACCGGATGTGGAATCTTCGCCGCCGCCCATCAGGATCATTGCCGCGACGTCACCGGGCAGCAGACGCATGATCAGAAAAACGATGATCGAAATACCAATCAGGATCGGAATCATGCCAAACAGTCTGCGGATGATGTAGGTGCCCAATAGTCCCTCCCGTATATGCCGTGTCAGCCTTCGACAAACTGCAGGGCGTTCCCCGCAGGGTCGATGATGTTCGCAAGCCTGCGCCCCGTTTCCGGCACAATGCGCGGAGGTTTGGCGGCATGCAGGCCCCGCGCGCCCAGATCGGCCAGCGTCGCCTCGATATCCTTTACCCGCAGGGCCATGTGGCGAAGGCCCAGCGGTTTGACGGTACCATCCGCTCCAATGCGCGGCGTCAGCTCCAGAATGGGCTGATCGCCCACCCCCGGAAAACGCAATTCGACTGCCCCGCCGCCATGATCCGTCTCGCGGATCGCCACAAAGCCCACCGAGACGAAAAACGCCCGCATCTGGACCACGTCGTCCACGACAATATCTATATGGTCCAACCCGTTGGGAGTGGTCAAGGCAACCTCCGGCCTAAGGCGGCCTGCCCCACGGCAGGCCGCAGATGATTTATGCGTCGGCCAGCCAGACGTTCTGGTAGCGCCGGTTGTTGTCTGGCTCCGGGTGCATGACATAGCCTTGCACACGGGCCGAGGTGACCACGAACTTGCCTTTGAAATACAGCACCACGGTGCCAAAGGCATTCATGCTAGCCAATTCCAAGGCCCGTGCCAATTCCAGCCTCCGGGCCGGATCGGTTTCCTGCGTTTGCTGCAGGAACAGATCGTCGACTTCCGGCACAGAAACACCACTATAGTTCAACGCGCCATCGGTGGTGTGGAACGGCCCGATCAGGAAATCGGGATCGTCGGTCAGGGCCGAGACAACATTGGTGGCAATGTCAAACTGCCGGGCGTTCATCGTCTCGAAGTAAACCGCAAATTCCTGCACGTTCAGGGTGGCTTTCACACCAATTTTGGCAAACTGGTCGGCCAGAAACAACGCGCGGTCTTCATGCGTGCCAGCGGCCTTGCGCGCCGTCAGAGTTGTCTCAAACCCATCAGGGAACCCGGCTTCTGCAAGCAGCTTGCGCGCCTCGGCCCGGTTCGCCGCAACGTCCGCGCCATAGCCCGGCATCTTGGCCAACTCCTCGGCGCCCATCCCCCAGGCTCCGGGGACCAGATGACCACCGACGACACCGTCGCCCTGCATCAATACGCGCAGCGCTTCGGCATGGTCCACCGCCAAGGCCAACGCTTTGCGCACGTTGACATTGTCGAACGGCGCGCGGGCGGCGTTCATGGTAAAGGGATCACCAATATAGGAATTGGTCGAATGAACCTTGACCGCGTCTGGCACGTCCGCGGTGACGGCGCGGGCATCTTTACCGCTGATTCCGTCATAGAGGTCGATCTGACCGGTCTTCAGATAGGCAAGCCGGGTACCCGCGTCCGGCACGATGTAGTATTTTAGACCGTCAAGGAACGGGCGCTCCGGAATGTGATAGTCGGCGTTCCGCTCCATCTCATAACTGGTGCCGGGGATGAATTCCTTGAACTTGAACGGGCCAGACCCGATCACATCGGCGGCCATCGTACCTTTAACCTCCAGAATATGTTTGGGGGCCACAACGAACCATCCGGTGGCAAGGCTGGCAATCAGGCCCGGGCTGGGCCGCGACAGCACGAAACTGACAGTGTAGTCATCCACCACATCAATGCTCGAAATAGCCGACAACAGAGCCTTGCGCGAACTGACCACACCTTCGGGTGGCGCACGCACGATGTCAAAAGTGTGCTTCACATCGGCTGCAGTCAGCGGTACGCCATCATGGAATTTAGCGTTCTGAACAAGCTTGAACGTGTAGGTTAGCCCATCCTCGGATTGGGTCCAATCCGTCACCAGATCGCCGGTGATCTTGGTCGGATCGTCCGGGTCCATCATCAGCAGGCTGTTGTAACAGGCCCCGACAACATGCAGCACAAAGGACGAATTGTTCGAGAACGGGTCAAAGTTCGGCGGATCGCCTGAAGTGCAAAACGTAAGCACCCCACCCGCTTTGGGCGTAGCCTGCGCAAGGCTCATGCCGGGAAAGGCCAGCATCCCGCTGGAGCCCACGCCAAAAATCGCCAGATTGTGCAGGAAAACCCTCCGCGATTGTTCCAAAGCTATCAATGTGTTCGTCATTTTCCCCTCCCAGAGATCATGTTTCTGTCCGTCACGCGGCAGTATTCAAAGCCCGTCGCAGTTCAGCCTTTTGAGTGTTGCGTCGATCCAGGTTCGGTCGGCGTCCGCCGGTGCGGTGTTGGCTTCGCCATCCGCTTTATGGCGCGCCGCCTTGCACAAGTCCGGCGCATCCAGGATCGGCAGGCACACCAGCCCATCCGCATCGCCGACGACCGGGTCGCCCGGCATGATCACCATGCCATTGATCGCAATTGGATAATTGATCTCGCCCGGTCCATTCTTATAGGGTCCGCGATGGGTGACGCCGGCCGCGAATACCGGAAAACCGCAGGTCCGAAGATGATCGACATCCCGGATCGCTCCGTGAATGACAAAGCCCGCGATGCCCTTGGCCATAGCCACAGTGACCATCCGCTCGCCCACGATGGCATTCGTCAGATCCCCTGCCGCATCGACAACAATAACGTCGCCTGCCCGCGCCAATTCAATCGCCTTGTGCACCATCAGATTGTCGCCCGGCGGCACCCGAACGGTGACGGCAGTACCGCACAAACCCGCTGCGCCCACCGGACGCAGGTTTGCGCCGCCTGAAACGAGGCGCATCATCACATCGCTGATGCAGGCCACGGGAATGTCGGCAAGCGCCGACAGAAGGTGCTTGTCAACAGGCGCGGGCATCGGGCCGATGCGGCATCCGAAACGCGATGATTGGCCTTGTTCTCCCCCAATACCGGATACTGGCTGAAGCGAAGACGACACGATTTTTCCTCCGGGCCTGCTGGCCTTCTGAGGTAAACTAGATTGCACGTATATTCGTTAAAAGCGATTTGTCTGAATATATATCTATTCCATTTTTTCACTAAATAAACTGATCGATACTGCAGCTCGACGCTGCGCACCCGATATGCGATCAGAGAGGTAGCCGAGTGGCTTGGAGGTCGGCACCAAGTCGCGGTACACGTGGAAAGCGCTGTTTTCGAAGCCTGTGACGGTTCGCAACAGCAAGACCGATCTGGCGACAGAAGTGCGGCGGTTGGCCTGAACAGTACGGCGGCAACGGTGGTCATGCATTAAACGGCGGTTTGGAATCCGGCCGCCGATTGGCAGAAGCGAGATGCATGCCGCATGAAATCATGGCGATCAGCGGTCACAAGAGCCTTCCGGAAGTGACTCGATACACGGCGAAGGCTTCTCTAGTTCGCATGGCTCATTCGGCAATGGCCACTGTTGGAGGATCGAAAGAGGAACAGACGAATGTCAAACCTGCACCAGAAGTTTGACAAAATGTCCGGTAGGGCGTTAAAAAAAATGGGTTTTCTGGTAGTGGCGGTGGTGTCACCCGAGTTCGAACTCGTCTCGCGGCGGCTCAAATCGCGTTGCTGGCAAGCGGTAAATTTATGTTTACAGTGGTTTACGCAGTTTCTGTTCGTGACTGGCCTGAACCGAAATTGTACTTTGTGTAGCAAATTCGATGTAGAACTCGGGCTTCTGACCGGATTTTATTGCAGTTAAGCGCAACAAAATTGTCGTTATGCGATATTGGATTGTCGTTATGGCGGACGAGATTGTTGTTACGGGGGACGAGAGTGTTCTTGTGCCGGACGATCCTGTCGTTTGTCCGACGGGTATTGCAGTTACTCCGGCAAAGACTGCATTTTGTGCTCATTAAGAGTGGTCAGATATAGCGGAGCAGAGCTTTTTTGACCAACCCGTTTTTTCATCCGCGGCATCACGGACGCCTCGCCTGCAAGAACGGATCTCAAACCTGGCTGAGACCGCATACTGAGGCCGCATATAACGACTCCAAATTGTCCCGATTACAAAAAAGAGATGGCTGATCGGCCTTTCCCGCATTTAGTTTCGGTGCCCACTGATTTGACTTCAGCTGTCGCGGCATCCGAGCCAAACAGCCTTTGGGCGTGACGCGGTGATACTCTCCCCGCCGTAACACAATCTTCTGATCGGTGCCATGCAGGGTTCCCCGGGGCAACCGGGCTGGGAGGCCCTGTCGTCCGAGGGGTGATGATCCTGAAGCCACGGACGCAGGCTGTCAGTCTGGTTCCGCAAGGACCAACAACTGTCAGTCGAGGGAGCTTGCCGCCCTCCATCACCTTTTCGTTCACTTCAAACGGATAGGGTTGGAAGTTTAAGCATGACCATTCCTTGCGTTTTTGTCGGGGCCTGAGCTCTGACTTGCCAGAGCCTCGCCCCCTATGCCTACAATGCGCGCACCCATTCGACCAAACAGGTGCGCCAGATTGCTGACGGCATCAAGCGCTTCGGCTTCATGAACCCGGTGCTGATCAGTGGGACAGACGAGATCATCGCGGACCATGGCCGTGTCGAGGCGGCAAAGCTACTGGGTCTTGCCCGCATTCCGGTATTATCTGCCGCGCATCTGAGTGACGCAGAACGACGCGCCTATGTTCTGGCCGACAATAAGATCGCAGAGAATGCCGGTTGGGACAAAGACCTTTTGGCAATCGAGTTGCAGGGCCTGATCGACTTTGATTTTGACATCGAACTGACCGGCTTTGCGCTGGCAGAAGTTGACCTCGTTCTGGACCAGCACCGTGAGGCGGACCCGGCCCAGGCATCGCAGGATGCCGCAGACGTCATCCCTGCCCTGCCGCCCGGTCCGGCGGTCACAAATGCTGGCGATGTCTGGCACCTCGGCTCACACCGCCTGATCTGCGGCGATGCGCGCGATGCCGCAACGATCGCGGCGCTTCTTGCGGGCGAGCGGGTCGATCTGATCTTTGCCGACCCGCCCTATAATGTGGCAATTGACGGCCATGTCGGTGGCCTGGGTAAAGTGAAGTGTCGCGAGTTTGCTTTTGCCTCGGGCGAGATGACGGAGCTGGAGTTCACCGCGTTCCTGCGCGATGCTCTGGCCCCCGCCGCCGCGAAATGCCGGGAGGGGGCGATTGCTTTGTCTGCATGGACTGGCGGCACACGCGTGAGATGCTGGCGGCAGGCGATGCGGTGTTCCATGAGTTGAAGAACCTCTGTGTCTGGAACAAGTCAAATGGTGGCATGGGCAGTTTCTATCGTTCCAAGCATGAACTGGTCTTCGTCTGGAAAGTGAACGCCGGGGTGCATGTGAACAGCTTTGGCCTCAGCGACACCGGCCGCTACCAGACCAATGTCTGGGAATATTCCGGTGTGAACAGCTTCGGGTCGTCCCGCGATGCCGACCTTGCCATGCACGCCACCGTCAAGCCCGTCGCCATGGTCGGCGATGCGCTGCGCGATTGCAGCCGCCGTGGCGATGTGGTCCTCGACATGTTTGGCGGCTCCGGCACCACGTTGATCGCGGCAGAACTGGCCGGGCGCAAGGAGCGACGGGTGGAATATGATCCGCCATATTGTGACACGATCATTGCCCGGTATCAGGCGCTGACCGGCAAGCAGGCGGTCCGTCATTTGAACAAATTTGCCTTTGACGAGGTCGCGGCACGGCGGGCCGTGGCCGAGATTGAAGAGGTGGCACAATGGGCCAAGCGAACGGACAGAATGTTCCGTTGGCGACGCTGTTGTTTAACTAGAGGAGAGGGTTTCCGAACGCGCGTCGTCGGACCCAGGGGGGCGACAACTTGCTCTTCCAGATCGATTGGCAGGTAGATCCTCCAAAACCTGAGCAGACCGGAACGATCGCCGGTCTCGTCAAACTCAACACGCCCTTGCGACTTGAACAAAGCCGCCCAGCCCCCATGTCGGATTAGGATGGGGCAAAGGCGCACGCGTGATGAGACTTTGGGATGAGACAACTGACTTACCCTTGGGGCGAGACGGCCTTGCCGAGGGTGCTGGATTTATTGGCAGCCGCGCACAAGCTGAACGTTGGCAGGCGCTCGGCTATCAGATCGCTGACGCGGTCGACCGCTATAGGGCGTTTCTGCTCAAATGGGAAAGCTATAAGTCAGAGAAACGTGCCGATGACTATTGTCTGACTTGGTTTGCAGCGGAAGCTAAACGCGCAGTCGATTTTGGTATCCCCGAGGATGATCCGGACCTCTGGCGCATCCGGGCCGCCGCGAAGTATCACGAGGCCTTCGAGAGCGTGACGCCCGCTCCGCGCCTGCGATCGATGGATCAAGACGAACTGCTGCCGCTTTGGTCCGGGAAGATGACGGGCGGAACTACCAGCTAGGAAGAGGTGCATTGCGACCGGCTTCGATGGGCCTGGTGGTAACCCTCATCGCCGATGGCAAGACCCGGGCTTTGGCCGTTGATCTGGATGGCAATTGGTGACCGATCTCACGTCAGTTGAGACAATAACCTCGATGCATCTGTTCATCCGGGCATAGCGAAGCACTTGCCGCTCGACGCTCAGTTACGACGCTGGTGCTATGGTCTTGTATGGGGTCGCCGGGCTGTAGCCGCCAATCCGTGAGGTGAAAATCCGCAGTCGGATCATGGCTTCTGCAAGACCTACGGCACAGGTTACGCCGTCCAATACCGGCAGGCCGTGTTCGCGCGCCAAGTTGTCGGCAAGGTCGGCCATGCCTGCGCAGCCAAGAACAATCGCCTCGGCCCGGTCTTCAGCCACTGCGCGGCCAATTTCGGCGCTGATGCGGGCGCAGGCGTCCGATCCGGGGTGTTCAAGTTCCAGTACCGCCACCTCTGACGACCTTACCCGGGCACAGCGTGCGATCAGGCCATAGCGGTGCAGGTTGTGTTCAAGCGCCGGCACAGACCGCCCTAACGTGGTCACTACGCTGAACTTATTGGCGATCATCGAGGCAAAATGATACGCGGCCTCGCCAATCCCGATCACCGGTTTGTCGGTCAGGCAGCGCGCGGCATCAAGGCCTGTGTCATCAAAACACGCGATCACAACCGCGTCATACCCTTGCGCCTTGCGAATGACGTCCAGCATCCCCGCAAGCGACATTGCCTCGTCATAGAACCCTTCGATAGACGCCGGGCCAAGCGCGGGATTGACCGCGACAATCTCGGTCCCGGCACTTGCCACCCGTCGCGCAGCAGCGCCGATCTTTTCGGTCATCGACACCGTTGTGTTCGGGTTCACCACCAGAATACGCATTTACAGATCGCCCCCAAGATAGGCGGCCTTGATCCGGTCGTCGCCCATCATTTCCTTTGAATTGCCGGTCAGGACGACCGACCCTGTGGACATCGCATAGGCCCGGCTGGAGATGGAAAGCGCCATGCGGCTGTTTTGTTCGACCAGCAGCACCGTCACCTTTTCATCGCGAGAAATCGCCACGATGGCGCGGGCGATGTCCTGCACCAGTTTCGGCGCAATGCCCAAAGATGGCTCGTCCAGTAACAACAGCTTTGGCTTGGCCATCAGCGCGCGGCCGATCACCATCATCTGCTGCTCGCCGCCCGAAAGCGTGCTGGCCTGTTGGGTGTAACGCTCTTTGAGGCGGGGAAAGCGCACAAGAATGCTGTCCAGCGTGATCGCGATTTCCGCCTTGCCGGTCCGGGTGAAGGCACCCATCAACAGGTTGTCCTTGACCGACATGAAGGGAAAAACCCGCCGCCCTTCAGGCACCATCGAGATGCCCTTTTTCACGATCTCGGCCGCCGAAGTGCCGTCCAGCCGTTCACCCATAAAATGCACAGACCCAGACTTGATCTTGCGTAGTCCGGTAATCGCCCGCAGGATCGATGATTTTCCCGCCCCGTTGGCCCCGATCAGCGCGACGATTTCGCCCTGCTGCATGGTCAGCGACACGCCTTTCAAGGCATAGACGTGGTCGTAATACATCTCGACATCTTTGAAGTTCAGCATCTCGGTCATGGTTCTACATCCCTATCGCTGCATCTTCAGAGCCAAGGTAGGCCTCGATCACTTTGGGGTTCGCCTGAATTTCGGCGGGCGTGCCTTCGGCGATCTTTTCGCCAAAGTTGATCACCACGATCCGGTCCGAGATTTTCATCACCGCCGGCATGTCATGCTCCACCAACAGCACAGTCACCCCACGTTCGTCGCGCAGACGGCGCACTTGCGTCACCATCTTCATCGTCTCATCGTGGTTCATCCCCGCGAAGGGTTCATCCAGAAGCAGCACTTTGGGGTGCGTGGCCAGACCGATGGCCATGCCAAGCGCGCGCAGATGCCCCTGCGGCAGGTTCGATGCCAGCTCGTTGCGGATCGCCTGAAGCCCCAGAAAATCGACGATGTCATCGGCCGATTTTCCAAATTCCGCCTCGTCGGCGCGGGCCTGTTTGCTGCCCAGAAAGAACCCGAAGAGCGAGGCTTTAGACCGCAGGTGATGTGCCACGACGATATTCTCGCGCACCGTCATCGACTTGAAGATGGTGGTTTCCTGAAAAGTCCGCACCACGCCCATTCGGGCCACCTTGTGCGGGGCCAGATCACTGATCTTTTGCCCGCGAAACAGCACCTCGCCCGCCGAGGCCTGAACGAAAGACGCAATCAGCTTGAACAGCGTCGATTTGCCTGCACCATTCGGGCCGATGACCGACAGGATTTCACCCTCGTTCACGTCAAAGCTGATGTTGTTGTTTGCAGTCAGGCCACCGTAACGCTTGGTGATGCCCTTTATTTGCAGAATGGGTGTCATTTGCGGTCCCCTTTCCGGTCAATCAGGCTCAGAACGCCGTTAGGAAGAACCAGCATCAGGGCGATCATGGCACCGGAATAAACCAGCAGCTGGTATTGCTTGGCGACCGACAACAGATCCCAGCCAAAGTACAAAAGGAAAGTCCCCAGCATCGGCCCTGCTACATAGCCCAACCCGCCGACAAAGCAGTACAGCATGAAGTTCACGCTATCTGCGACAGCAAAGGACGACGGGTAGATTGACTGGGAAATCGCCACAAACACAGCGCCGGACAGCCCGCCGAAAAACGATGAAATGGCATAGGTCTGAACTCGCAGAAAGGCGGTGTTTACGCCGATCGAGGCAGCGAGTTCCTCGTTCTGCTGCAAACTGCGGCACAAATGCCCCAGCCGTGAGTTCACGATCCGCCACAGCGCCGCGTAGGATAGCACCATAAGCGTCACCGCCAGCAAATAGAACGCAAGTTTCGGATTTTCCAGCGTGGCGAAGTCCGGAATGATGATGATGCCGAACAGGTTCAGCGCGCCGGGCAAAGGGATCGAGGTGATGCCTTTTGCCCCGTTGGTGAAGGGCAAAGCAAGCGCCGTCAGACGTGTAACTTCGGTCAAAACCAACGTGATCATCGCGAAATAGACGCCGCGCAATCGCAGGATGGGCAAGCCGATGAGCACTGATATTGCCGCGCAAAAGATTCCCGCTATGGGCAGGGTTGCCCAGAACGACACCCCCGCCTGTGTCATCAGCACCGCCGAGACATAGCCCCCCATCAAAGCATAGGCGCCCTGACCAATGTTGATGCGGCCGATATAGAAGGTCAGCCAGACCCCGGCCGATCCGATGGCCAACAGCGCCACCGAAGTCAGCGTGTAGTAAAGATCCCACCGACCGCTGGCCGAAATCAGAACCGGAACCAGCACAAACACGACAAGCAAGAAGGCAAGGATGCCAAGAATTTTTCTGTTCATCTGATCAACCCCAAGGCTTGCCCATCAACCCTTGCGGGCGGAAGGCCAGGAATACCATCAGTGACGCAAAAATGACGAGGTAGGTGATGTCACCATAGACGGCCAGAACAGTCAGGCCGACGCTTTCCATCATCCCCAGGATGAAGCCACCGGCGATGGCACCGGAAATCACCCCCGCACCGCCGATCATGATCATCAGGAACGCTTTGATCGAGGTAGGTCCGCCCATGCCAAGGTTGACCCCGGTGATTGTGACCAGAAGTCCACCTACCAGCCCGGCCAGCATCGCGCCTAGCGCAAAGCCGATCATCGAATAGCGATCCACATCGACTCCCATCAACTGGGCTGCCACACGGTCTTGCGCCAGCGCACGCATAGCGCGGCCCGTTTTAGAGTACTGCATCAGCGCGATGAATCCCACGATCAGCGCAATTGCCAGCACCCCGATCAGAATGCGGTCATAGGGCATGATCAAGCGCATATCCCAGTTGAACACGCCGTTCACGATCTTTGGAACGCCGCGCTGCTTTTCACCAAATACCAGCAAGATCACGGCATCCAGAAAGAAGGCGATGCCAGCGGCCAACAACATGGTGGACTCGTCGCGCTTCGATTTGCGGATCACCGGGCGGAACAGGAACACCTCGATCAGCGCCCCCATGATCGCGAGGATGATGGCGGAGGCAAAAAGCCCGACAATGAAGGGCAAGCCCCACTGCGCGACAACGGTATAGGTCACAAATCCGCCAAAGACATACATCTGTCCATGCGCGAAGTTCAGCACGTTCATCAGCGAAAAGATCAGGGTCAGGCCCAACGCGATCAGCGCGTATTGGGCACCAAGATACAGTCCATTGGCAAGGATCTGCTCCATGCGCGGCACTCCGTTTTCTTGGGGGAAAGTGGGCCGCCCTTGCAAAAAGGCGGCCCCAAGTTACGCGGGAAGGATCAGTCTACTTGGGCCACAAACATCGTCTCGAATACGCCGTCTTTGTAAACGTTGACCACAAGCGGCACCGACACCTGCCGCTTTTGGCCGAACGAGGTCATGCCGACGTATTTCAGCTTTGCATCGCCCACCATATAGGGGTTCGGCGCTTCGAAAGTATCCATCGTTGCCTTGAACGCCGCGATGTCTTCGATGGCGGCCGGGTTGGCGGCCATCGTGGCGAGGATATACTCCAGTGCGTAAACCTTGGTGTTGGACTCGTCGTTGTATTCCCCAAACATCGCGGTGTAGCGGGTGACAAACTCTTTCATCGCGTCAGATGCCAGTTCCGGGGTTGATGCCCCACCGACCGAGATGAAACCGTTGGCCAACTCACCCGCGCCTTCTGCGAGAACGGCTGCATCCTGTGCGGTTTCAGTGGAGATCAGGCCGGTGTAGCCCAATTCCCGGGCAGAGCGGATCAGTTGCGGAGCGTTGGCAGGGGATACGCCCGAAAGGACCAGCAGATCAGGGGCCGTCTGGATTACTGGCAGCAGAACTGGCGTGAAGTCGGTCGTATCCATCTGATAGGTCACGCTGTCGGATACCACTTCCAGCCCAAGCGCGCGGGCGGCCTCGGCACCCGAGTCGCGCTGGCTCAGCGGATCGGATTCATTGCCGGCAACAAAGGCTACTTTCTTCACGCCGTTGTTTTCCATCAGGTATTTGTAGATGGCAGGACCGGATTGATAATTGGCAACCATCCCGAGGATCGCGTTGGACGCGGGCGCAACGTAAAGCTCTTTCGGAAAGGCGTAGGGGAAGTACATGATGCTATTCTGCTCGGCCACTGGCCGAACCGCAGCGGCGCCGTCATCGACGTTAGGGCCAACGACATAGTGAATGCCGGCCTGTGCCATCTGTTCCATGCCCGCGATGGCGCGCTTGGGGTCTTTCTGATCGTCGAAGGATATGATTTCAATGTCGTATTTGGTGCCGCCGATTTCATAGCCACCAATTTCATTGATCCAGGCGGCGCGGGTTTCCATGGAACGCTGGTTTGACGTGCCCCAGGCCGCTGCGGGGCCAGAGGTGACGCCGACAAAGCCGATCTTCAGGACCGGATTCTCGGCAAAGGCGGCACCCAGCATTGCAAAGCTGGCGACGGTGGCAAGGGCGGTCGATTTAAGAAAAGTACGGCGTATCATGTGGCAAACTCCCTGTTAGCCAGAAGGATGGATCGGCGTGGATCAGTCTTAGCCCCTGTGCGAGGTTCTTTGTTCATCAAGAAGACAGCATTGTTAACAATCGTGTCAACAGCAAACTTATCTGTTGAATACAATCATCCTCGCTTGTAGGACAGCGGAGTGCTGACTGTCTGTTTGCACAGGAACAAGAACGGAGACTTTTTGTCGTGATGTCGTCTACGGCAAAATATATTGGTGATGACGTGTCCATCGGCGGAGTTGTCGAAGAAAGCATCGTCGAGCGCATTTTTGCGGCGGTTGTCGAACAACGACTGCCGCCCGGTACCAAGCTATCCGAATCGGCATTGTGCGAGGCGTTTGGTGTGGGACGCATGCATATCCGCCGGTCTTTGCTGCTGCTCTCCAGCCGCGAGGTGGTGGATTTGCAGCCAAATCGAGGCGCATATGTCGCCTCGCCCACGGCCAAACAAGCGCGTGAGGTGTTCGAAGCCCGCATGACTCTGGAACCTTCGATCGCCCGATTTGCAGTCGAGCGGGCGACAGCGGGCGACATCGCTGGCCTTTCGGCGCATTTGCAGATGGAGCACGACGCCCATCACACCCAGAACCGGCACGACGCCATTCGGCTGTCGGGCCAGTTCCATATCTTGCTGGCCCAGATCGCCTCAAACGCGATGATGTTGCGGATGATGAAGGAACTGGTAACCCGAACGTCCCTTATCATCGGCATTTTTGGCAAGCCGACCATAACGAGTTGCCGTGATGAAGACCACGAGCGGATACTATCAGCGTTCAAAGCACGCGACGGCAAATTGGCAGAGGATCTGATGACCCAGCATCTGCAGGCAATCGAAAGCTCTCTGGATCTGGATATCCAGAAAAGTGGCGCTGTCGATCTGGTAAGCCTTTTCTCTAAGTAATAGGTTTGTGGCGGGCTGGCCAGAACGTTGGCGACACACCCCTTGTGCAAGAGGCGCTAACGCAAAGTTTTGTGTATGAAGCTGTTTGGGCTTCATGTGTCTTTCTCCGCGTAGGCATCGCATCAGCCGAAACTAACCGCCTCTGCGGTTGCACGCACTTACAGCGGCCGCTCGGCACAAAGACGGCGATCAAAGCGCCGGACCCGTGCGATACCGCATTCCTCCCACCACATCGATAGGCGGCCAAAATGCCGCACGATGAACGAACGACCGCTATGGCCGGGCAATGCGGATGCGATACCGCACCGTTGTTAGGCGGCCTACCGCCCCTTACGCCGATTACAGTTGTTCAGCCGCGTTCGGCCCTTAGCGGCCGTCGCACAACAAGGGGGCTTTACACGAAGCGGACATCCAAGTTCAGCACAGCGAAGGAGTTGCCGATCTCTTGACCATGACGCGGCCCCGATCTGAAGCTGCCCATGGCAACCGCGAGAGAATCATCTTGAAGGAACGCCATTGCATAGCGCCGTATTAACGTTAACTTGATGAGAAGTGTGAATGGAGCCATAAGCCAATGCGACCTGTCGAAGTCCGCCGCCCGTTGCCAAATCAGACCTGCGAGATCGTGGTTTCCGACCGCAGCGGAAGCAGCAAGAAAGTCATCTATGAGACATCGGAACTGATCGAGGCGCCCAACTGGACACCTGATGGCCAGTGGTTGATCTACAATGCCGATGGCCGCCTGTTCCGGATTTCGCCCGATGGCCAAGACGGGCCACACCGGATCAATACGGCACCAGTCGAAAATCTGAACAACGACCATGTCATCTCGCCCGACGGCAAAAGTCTGTTCGTCAGCGCCAATGACGGCCATCTTTACACCTGCCCCATCAGCGGCGGCGTGCCGGTCAAGGTGTCCAACGATCAGGACGCTGACCGCAAGTTCCGATACTATCTGCACGGCATCTCGCCTGACGGCAAGACGCTGTCCTATGTCGGGCTGGAGCGGGGGCCGACTGGCAATGTGACGCGGATCTGCACGATTCCGGCGGCAGGTGGGGCGGATAGCGTGCTGACCGATGGCGCTTGTCCTGTGGACGGGCCAGAATACTCGGCTGATGGGGCGTGGATCTATTTCAACTCTGAGGCGGCGGCGACACAGCCGGGCCATGCCCAGATTTTCCGGATGCGCGCGGATGGGTCAGGGGTCGAACAGCTGACACATGACGCCCGCGTCAATTGGTTTCCACATGCTGCGCCGGATGGTGCGATCTTTGCCTATATCTCGTTCCCGACGGGTACGCTGGGTCACCCTGAAGACAAGGATGTCATCATCCGCACGATGGCGCCGGACGGTTCGGGTCAACGCGACATTGATCGGTTCAACGGGGGACAGGGCACTATCAACGTAACCTCTTGGGCACCCGACTCGCAGCACTTTGCCTATGTACGCTACCCAATGCGCTAAAGCGGTCGCGCGAGGCCAGCGGTGCTTTCGCGGATGACAAGGTCAGGTTCGACCTGCGTCACCGTTGGCGCGGGCAGTTCGGCCTTGGTCTTGATCAGTTCAATGACCCGTTCAATGGCGAGCCCGGTAATCGCCTCGATGTCATAATTGACCGAAGACAGGGCGATGGCGGCATGTTCCGCGAACTCAATGTTGTCAAAGCCGAAGATCGCCAGATCGCCGGGCACGGAAATGCCGCGCACCGTGCAGAACCGCAGCGCCCCAAGGGCCAGTGAATCGTTGGAGCAGAATACCGCGGTGGCGCCAGTGCTGCGGCCCGTCAGCGTTTCCATCGCACCAAACCCGTTGCGCACATCATGGCCACGCGGCTCCACTAGCAGGTCGCGGTCAAACGCCAGCCCCGCCGCCTGTAACGCCATCTTGTAGCCGTCCAGCTTTTCGAAATTGCCGTTCTCGCCGCCGCTGTGGACTATCGCTATCCGGCGATGTCCGCAGCCGATCAGATAGCTGGTCGCCTTGAACGCCCCGGCGCGTTCGTCCATGCAGACTGCGTCCACCCCAGCATCGGGATCGCCCACCAACAGAACCACAGGGTAATTCCGGGCGCGCAGCTTGCGGATATGGTCAATCTCGCGGTGGTTGCAGGGAAAGATCAGCATCCCGTCGGCGCGGCGCTGCCGGAAGGTTTCGATCACCTTGCGTTCTAGGTCCAGCTGGTTGTTCGAGGTCGCAAACAGCGTGATGTAGCCCAGCCTCGACAGTTCCAGCTCGACCGCCTGCGCCACAGCCGTCAGAACCGGGTTGGTGATGTCGGTCAGCACCAATCCGATCGACCGGGTTTCCTTCATCACCAGGGATTTCGCGACCTGATTGGGCAGATAATTCAACTTGTCGGCCATTTCGGCAATCTGGCGGCGCGTCTCATCGGGAATGCGCGGGCTACCGCGCAGCGCCAGCGAGACGGTGTTCACCGAGAACCCTGTTTGCTGGGCGATATCCTTCAGACGCGCCGTCGACTTTGCCATGAAACCCTTACTTTGTTTTCAGCGCCCGAATGGCTTGAAACTGGATGCAATCCGGGGCCATTTCCATCAATTCTATCCGATTGCCTTCGGGGTCCACAATCCACGCCCCCCGGTTTCCATCCAGCCCCCGTGTGATTTGCGTGGTCATCTCGATACCCGCCGCCGAAAGCCGGGCCTTTTCGACATCCAGATCGTCGATGGTAAAGCAGAAATGCGTAACGCCCGCTGGACCATCCGGCGGGGCCTGAGTGGTTTCGGCACCCGTCATCAGTTCCAGATACTGGTCATCAGTGATGCGCAGATAGATCAGCCAGGTGTCGCCATTGTCGCGTTTCAGCCGGGTCATTTCTTGAAAGCCGATCTGATCGCGGTAGAAATGGGCCATGGCGTCAAGGTCAGCGACTCGGAGGTTGAGGTGGCCGAGCGAGGTTACAGGCATCGAAATCTCCATCTTTGGGCACGCAGGCCCGTTGAGGTGTCAAATGTCCCAGGCAGGGCCCGAGGCCGGGTTGATCGACCGGGGCGACTGGTCCAGCGCGTCAAGCTGCGCGATGTCGTCGGCGGTCAGCGTCACGTGCAGGGCTGCGTAGTTCGCCGCGATCCGCTCGGCCCGCCCCGAGGTGGGGATGGCGGCGTAACCCTTGGCTAGTTCCCATGCCAGGGCGACTTGTTCGGCGGTGGCCCCGTGCCGTGCCGCAATCGCCGCCGCCGCGGCATTGCCCGCGATGCGCCCTTGGGCGATGGGTTGATAGCAGGTCACAAGGATGCCCTCCACCTGACAGAACCGGGCCAGGGTATCGTTGCGGAACAGGGGGTTAAGTTCGAACTGGTTGGTCAGGATCGCGCCCTTGCCAAGCCGCGCCACAGCTTCGGTCAACAGGGCGATGGGAAAGTTCGAAACTCCGATTTCGCGGGTCAACCCCTGCGATTTCGCCTCGGCGATCTGGTCCAGATATACCGACAGGGGCAGGTTGCCATGGGGGGCGGGCCAGTGGATCAGGGTCAGGTCGGGGGTCAGCCCCATCCGGTCGATGCTGGCCTGCAACGACGGGATCAGCAGGCCCGGACCACAGTTTGCCATGTCGATCTTGGTCGTGATCCAGACCTCGTCCCGGGGCAAACCGCTGTTGCGCAGGGCAGTCCCCACCTCGGATTCGGTGTGATAGGACTGCGCGGTATCCAGATGGCGATACCCCGTCGCCAGCGCGCATTCCAGCGCGGCAATGCCCTCCGGGCCGGTCCGGCCATAGGTGCCAAAGCCCAGTCTTGGAATTTTGAGCATATCCCCCCCCCAGTTGCACAAGCCTGCCGGCAGCGGGGCAGAATTTTTCTTGACAGTTCGTCGCCGCCTCGTAGTATTAACGATAATACAGCACCGAAAAGCAATAGCAATCTGTGCGCGCCGGGAGGACCGATGACGTTTAGATGGAGCCGGATCACACCGCAGTTTGCGTTGCTGCCTGCTGTCGCGATTACCCTTGTGGCGTTCTTGGGGTCCATCGGCTGGACCGTGCTGATGTCCTTTACCCGGTCACGGCGGCTGCCCGAATACAGCATCGACATGGAAAACCCGTTCCGCCAGTACAACCGCCTTTTTGCCGATGTCGGCTGGAACATCTCGATTTCCAATCTTGTGGTGCTGGCCGTGGGCTAGGCGCTGGCGATTGTGGTGGGCTTTGTTCTGGCGGCGCTGATCGAACGCGAACGCCGGGGCGAGGATTTCTTTCGCACGGTGTTCCTGTACCCGCTGGCCGTATCGCTGATCGTGACCGGGGTGGCGTGGCGCTGGATCTTCAACCCGCAATACGGCATCGAAAACGTCCTGCGGTCTATGGGATGGGAGGATGCCTCGTTCAACTGGCTCAGCGATCCGCAGACCGCAATGTATTCCATCATCATCGCGTCGATCTGGCAAAGCTCGGGGTTCTATATGGCGCTGATGCTGGCGGGGCTGAAAGGCATCAACACCGAAATCTGGAGTGCGGCGCGCATCGACGGCGTCAGCCTATGGCGCGTCTATCTGGAAATCATCATCCCCATGATGCGCTTTACCTTTCTGACCTGCGCCATCCTGTTGTCGCTGGGGGTGATCAAGGCTTTCGACATCGTTCTGGCCATGACCAATGGCGGACCCGGCCAATCCACCTGGGTGCCCGCCTATTTCACGATCAACGCGATGTCGGCCAAGGGCAATCTGGGCTTCGCCTCGGCGGCGGCGTCGATGATGCTGTTGATCACGCTGGCGGTGTTCCTGCCGCTGGTGGCCCTGACGGCCTGGCAGCAGCGGCTGGCCCGCAAGGGGGCACACTGATGGCCGCCAATGCTAATGGGGTGATGTTTCCCCGCAAACCCAAACGCATCACCGGCAAATCCATCGCTGTGCTGACGCTGCTCACGATGTCGGCGCTGTTCTTCTGCATCCCGCTTTATGTGCTGATCGTCACCTCCTTCAAGGACATGGACCAGATCCGCGAGGGCGCAATGTTCGCCATGCCGACGACTTGGTCGCTGGAACCCTGGCGCATTGCCTGGTTCGAGGCCTGTTCGGGTCTGAGTTGCGAAGGATTGCAAGCCGGCTTCTGGAACTCGGTCGTGATCCTGGCGCCCTCGCTGGTGGCGTCGATCACGGTGTCGATGGTCACCGGCTATGCCCTTGCCCTGTGGGAGGTGCGCTGGTCCGGCCCCTTCCTGTTCCTGTTGTTCCTGTGCGCCTTTGTGCCGTTCCAGATCATCATGTACCCGCTGATCCGCCTGACGGTGGAGATGGGCATCTACGGGTCGATCAGCGCGATCGCCTTTGTGCATACCGTGCTGGCGATGCCTGTGCTGACCCTGATCTTCCGCAACTATTACAAAGATATCCCGCCCGAACTGATCAAGGCCGCCATCATGGATTCAGGCAGCTTCTGGCGGATATTCGTCGAGATCATCTTGCCGATGTCGGGCAACATCCTGATCGTGGTGCTGATCATGCAGATCACCTCGATCTGGAATGACTATCTGATCGGGGTCACGTTCGGGGGCCTGGGCACCAAACCGATGACGGTGCACCTTGCCAACATGGTGACGGTGTCGACGGGGACCGTGTCTTACAACGTCAACATGGCCGCCGCCCTGCTAACCGCCATTCCACCCCTGGTGATCTACTTTGTGCTGGGCAAGTTTTTTGTCCAGGGCATCGCCGCGGGCGCCATCAAAGGATAACCCATGCCCCGCGTTTCATTCGAGCATATCGTCAAGCGTTTCGGGGCGGTGACAGTGCTGGACGGGTTGAACCTGACGGTCGAGAATGGCGATTTTCTGGTGCTGCTGGGTCCGTCCGGTTGTGGCAAGACCACGCTGCTGAACCTATTGGCGGGCTTGCTGGATGTCACGTCGGGCCGCATCATGATTGGCGAGCGCGATGTGACCGAACTGGACCCCAAGGATCGCGGGCTGGCGATGGTGTTTCAGTCCTATGCGCTGTACCCCACCAAAACGGTCGAGGGCAATCTGCGCTTTGGCTTGTCCGCCCGCAAACTGCCCCGGGATGAGGTGGAGACCCGGGTGAAATGGGCGTCGGACCTGTTGCAGATCGGGCCGCTGATGGGCCGCAAACCTGCGGAACTGTCGGGCGGCCAGCGACAGCGTGTGGCCATCGGGCGGGCACTGGTCAAACATGCCGACGTGCTGCTGTTCGACGAGCCGCTGTCCAATCTGGACGCCAAGCTGCGCACCGAAATGCGCCTGGAAATCAAGAAGCTGCACGACACGCTGAATCCCACCGTCGTCTACGTCACCCATGATCAGATCGAGGCGATGACGATGGCCACCCATATCGCCATCATGAGCGGCGGTGAAATCCAGCAATTTGGCACCCCGGACGAGGTATACGAACACCCCGCCAACCTGTTTGTCGCAGGTTTCATCGGCTCGCCCGCCATGAACCTGACACCGGGGCACTTTGTCATCCAAGGCGGCACGCCCTATGCCGAGTTTCCGGATGGTGCACGGATTGACCTGACGGACTATCCCTTTGCCTCCTCGCCCGCCGAGGGGGTTGCGATTGCGGTGGGGATGCGTCCGGAACATTTCGTGCTGGATCATCCGCAGGTGCAGCCGGGCCACACGGCCTTTGATCTGACCGTTCGCATGGTGGAACGCACCGGGTCGGATGCGCTGATCGCCGTCAGTTTCGCAAACGACCAGCTGTTCGTTCGCGCCGAGCCCGACCGGGCTGCCAAAACGCGGGCCGGTGAAACGGTCCCAGTGCAATATCCGACAGCCAAACTCAATCTGTTCGACGCTCAGTCCGGGCGCCGTCTGTAACTCTTCATGGGAGGAAGAAAATGACCTTTTACACCAAAACCCTGACGGCCATGCTGATGCTGGGTGTGTCCGCCGCAGCCGCTCAGGCCGAAGACCTTGTGATCTTTCAGAACTGGTCCTCGCCGGCGGAAGTTGCGGCGCTGAACGTTCTGAAGACGGCAGCTGCCGAGAAGGGCATCAACTGGATCGACATCACCATTCCGCATGATACCGGGTCCAGTGTCAGCCTTTTGAACCTTGTCGTGGGCGAGCAAGCCCCTAACATCTTCGTCGAAAACAACTCGGGCGTTTACCGCGACCTGACCGGCATGAACCTTGGCCGCGACCTGACCGAGGCGTTCACCCAGTCGGGCGCGATCGACCACTTTTCGTCGGCGGTGAAAAAGGCCATCTCGATCGACGGCGAAATCCGCAAGATTCCGCTCGGGGTGCACATCGACGGGATGCTGTATTACAACATGGAGGTGGCCGCCAAGGCCGGGGTTGATCCGACCACTTGGACCTCGCTCGACGCGATGTACGCCGACTTTGACAAGATCCGCGCCGCCGGATTCCAGCCGCTTGCCGTGGGCGCGCAGCAATGGCAGATCGGTTATCTGTTCCATGCCATGATGGCGACGGTGGCCGGGCCCGAAATCTACAATCAGCTCTACGGCGAAACCCCCGATGCCGCCGCGATTGACACCCCCGAGATGCGGTCGGTCTTTACTTGGTTGCGCAAATTCCAGCAGCAGGCTGATGAAGGCTCGGTCAACCGCGACTGGAACATGACCACCAACGATGTGATCGCGGGCAAGGCCCTGATGCAGATCCATGGCGACTGGATGAAGGGCGAATGGCGCGTCGCGGGCAAAGAGGCCGGCAAGGACTTTGGCTGCATCCCGGTTCCGGGCTACAAGGCGGTTCCGGTCACGGTCGATGGCTGGGGGGCCCTGGGTGGCCAACCCCCGGAAAAGGACGCCGCCGAAATGCTGTTCGCGCAGATCGTCGTCGATGCCAAGGTCAACGCCGACTTTGCCGGCGTCAAGGGTGCCACCCCAGTGCGTGACGACGTGGACCCCGCCAGTCTTGATGCCTGCGCCCAGCGCGTGGTCGAACTGCTGAAAGACGAGGCGCGCCAGGTCAACAATCCTTCGGTCACGGTCGATGCCGACTGGTCGAACGCAATCTGGGAAGTGGCGTTCAACTTCTGGTCCGACCCGACCATGACCGAAGACGCCGCGATTGCGGCGCTGCACGGCCAGTTTGACACCATCCTGAACTGACGCCCCTTCCCGAGTGGGTGGTCCGGCATTCATGCCGGGCCACCAAATTCCTCCAACACATGAGGTCGCCATGGACACCAGACTTCTTGACGAAGACGCCGTAATGCAGATCTGCTTTGTCACCGACAACGCCCTCAAATCCGCCCAGTGGTTTTCCGACCTGACCGGAAAACCCTTGCCGAACGAAGGCCGCGCCGCTGACCCCGATCAGGCGCAAGCGATCTATCACGGCAAACCCGCCGCCGTCGGCTGCAAGATCCGCATGTTCGCCTTTGGCAATATCGACGTCGAATTTCTGGAACCCGGCCCCGAGAAAAGCGCTTGGCGCGACCTGCTGGAGGCCAAGGGCCCGGGCTGCCACCACATCGCCTTTCGCACCCGCAACCTGACCGAGCGCAACGCCTATCTCGAGGGCAAGGGCCATGCCCTGTTGCAGCGTGGCGAATTTGACGGCGGGCACGGTCGTTATGCCTATTACGATACGGTCAAGGATCTGGGCGTGATGGTCGAACTGTTGGAATTCAACAAGGACATGGAACATCAGGGCCCGAAATGACCCGCTATCCCATTGCCTACCAGCTTTATTCCTCGCGCAGCTTTCCCCCGCTTCTGGCGCAGTTGCCTATCCTCAAAACCATCGGTTACGACGCCATCGAGCCATGGTTGCCCGCCTATGAGGCCGATCCACGCGGGTTTCGTCAGGCTTTGGATGACGCAGGGCTTGTCTGCCATGGGTTTCACATGCCGCTTTCGGGCCTGGCGCAAGAGCCGAACCGCTATATCGACATCGCGCTGACCCTGGGCGCGCATTACATGATCCCGCCCTTCGTGCCCGAGGAGGAACGTCGCGCGACGCCCGGCTACTGGAAAGGAATTGGCGATATCCTCGCGACAGGAGCCGAGGCGGCCGCACGCCACGGGCTGAAGGTGCTCTGGCACAATCATGCGTTTGAATATGTGGCCCTGCCCGACGGCAGCCGCCCGATAGACCACATTCTCGCCGCCCCTGATGTCTATTTCGAAATCGATTGTGGCTGGATCACTCGTGGAGGTGCCGACCCGGCTGCGGAATTGGCCCGGTACGCTGACCGAATCCTTGTGATCCAGACCAAAGATATGGCTCCTGCCGGAACACAAAGTGAAGACGGCTGGACCGCAACTGGCGATGGCATCATCGACTGGGCAGCCCTTGCGCCCCTTTTCCGGGCCAGCGCCGCGCATCACCTGTGCACCGAGCATGACAACCCTGCTGACTGGCGCCAGTTCGCTGCGCGGTCTTATTACCACCTTAGATCGCTTGGCCTTTGAGATGTTTGAGGCTGTCCGACCGATGGCCAGCATGCCGCATGCGGGGCCAAATTTCTGCCCTTCCCTAACGCTGCGCCATGGGGTCTGCCCGGTATCGTATCATGGGAAGTGGAGCTTCATTCCGAATGTTCGCTCTTCTGGAGGACGCAAACGGATGCCTGTCCCAGATGGTTCAGCACGGCTCCGCCCCCAACCCCTGCTCCTCCGCCAAATGTCCGTTTTGAAGACGACGATGTATGGAACCAAAGCTAGCAAAGCGAACGCTTTCCGCCCGACCCGCATGAGATGAGCAAGAATGTGGTATGCGTTCATTGCCGGACTGGCGGGAGACTGGGTGGGACTGGGGGTCAGGAGGAAAACCTATGCCTTCCGAAACCCTTCCAATCGTCGTCCCGCGCCGTCCTGCATGGAACAAGGGGCGGATCGTTGGACAAAAGCGCCCCTTGGCACCCAAGCATGTCGGGTCGATCAGAGTCCGACTTGTGATGGCGGACAACAAGCGCGATCTCGCCTTGTTCAATACGGCCATCGACAGCAAGCTTCGGGGTTGTAATCTCGCCGGCCTGAAAGTGCGTGATGTCTTCGCAGCGGGTCACGTCAAGGACCGCGCATCAGTGACACAGAGCAAGACCGGCAAACCGGTTCGCTTTGAGATCACCGAGACGACCCATCACTCATTGGAGAAATGGATCGCCGATCCTGAAATGACTGGATCGGAATTTCTGTGGCCGAGCCGGTTGCATGCGAGCCCGCACCTTTCAACCAGGCAATATGATCGGATCATGCGGGAATGGGTCACCTGTATAGGCCTTGAGCCAAGTGCCTATGGCACGCATTCAATGCGGCGGACCAGGGTGGCGCAGATTTACAAGAAAACAGGAAATCTCCGAGCAGTTCTGTTGCTCTTGGGTCATACGAAGATGGTCAGCACCGTGAGATACCTAGGTGTGGACCTCGACGCCGCTTTGACACTGTCGAAAGGCGTTGATCTCTGACGAATCCCCGCCCGACGCGAAATGCATCGGGCGGCCCAAAGCTGCCGTTCGTTAGCCATTGGTCACTTCCAGGAAGCCGCCATCGATCCTTCCTGCGGCCTTCTCAGGCAGACAAAATCCATCGTGAGCGGCACGGGCTTCCAGGGTCAGTACCCATGAAAATGCTCAAATTGCACTGTCTGCCGTGGTTCAAACTCCGAACATGGGCTGACGATGCCCGACCCTGTTCCTCTGCCTGCGCGCTTGCCAGAACTACTATCAATTGGTTCGGGGTATGGGCGGCAGAATCCGATCTATTTCCAATAAGCCGTTGGTATAGTGCTGGACTCGAATCTCAACCAGTACCAGAATTGGCGCTCGTTTTGCATTTTTACAGCTTACAAAAATCCATATCGAGAGGAGAGAGCAATGCAACTTTCCACCCGCCTTTTCATGCGTCTGCCAGCCATCACCGTTCTTGCTGTCGTGCTGGGAACTGGCGCTCATGCGCAGAGCGACCTCTTCATGCGCGACACGGCCTTTGACACCGGGATCGAGCCCTATGCTGGACCCGGCCTGCTCTATGACAGCCCGGATATCTGGGTGCGCCGTCAGCCAGACCCGAACTATGACCCGTACCCCTTCACAGGCATTCCGACTTGGACGCCTTTGGCCCATGAGAACCCGGAGTATCGCAACACCAAAACGGGTCAACCAAACTATGTCTATGTCCGTGTCAATAACCGGGGCAGCGTGGCGTCCAGCGGCACCGAGCGGCTGCGCCTCTATCAGGCCAAGGCTTCCACCGGGCTAAGTTGGCCGGCGTCTTGGGTGGACAATATGGACACCTCTTGCGGCACAAGCCTTTTGCACGGAATTGAAATCACCAAGCCGCGTCGCAACGCAAGTGAGGTAAGTGTCGCGGAGCGCATTGCATATCGCGATGCGGTCGTAGCCATCGCTACCAACCCGACCCATCAGTACAGCGACGGTGTTCAGTACTTCACCAAACAGAACATCGTCCATACCAGCGGTCCAGAGCACGGCAATCCCGCATTCCCACCCTGGCACCGAGAGATGGTGAACCAGTACGAAAACCTCCTGCGAGAGGCGAACCCCCTGCTGACACTCCTTTACTGGGATTTCACCGAAAATCCGCTCACTGGGGTAAATCTGTTCACAAACGACTTTATGGGGCCGTCAACCGGCTCTGTGACCGGGACACTCGGCGATGCACTCCCAGTTGCGATTTCGCGCAGCGTGGCTTCGTGGCCTGGGGGCTGCACCTTCGACAATGATGCCACGCTGCTTGGGTCGGCATTCGGCGACTACGCAGCACTGCGGCAGCGGATCGAGGTTTTTCCGCGCAACCACGACTGCGCCCATGGCTTTCTTGGCGGTGCTTCCGGCGACATGAGTTTCCAGGGTCGTGCGGCGCGCGATCCGGTGTTCTTCCTGCTTCATGCCAACGTGGACCGGCACTGGGCCACATGGCAGCGCAACGGCGCGGACCCGTCTCGGGTCGACCCGGTTTCGGCCTATGGCACGGTCTCGTCCAACACCCGGATCAACGCACAGATGACGCCGTGGAACGGCGGCACTTCCACCCCGCCCTGGACAGGCAGCGCAGTGTCGGTCAAGACGTCCAAGCACCCCTCGGTCACCTTTCCGCCGGTCTACGACACTGCACCGCTGAACATTCCGGTGCTGCAACCGGGTAAATCTGTGGTGATCGAGATTCCGTGGTTTCCGCCTGACGTGAACAACTTCAACTGCCAAGGCCAAGCGGGACATTTCTGCCTGCTGGCCCGAATCGAGACGCAAGTAAACGCACCCTTTGGCATGACCGTGCCCGAAGTCCTGAGTGTTGCGGCCAACACCGCGAACAACAACAACATTGCCTGGAAAAATCTGGAAATCGTGGACAGCGTAGTCGAGCCCCTTAGGCTGATCTTGGCTGGGACCGCCGTGCACAACATTTTTGACCGGGAGGCATTTTTCGGCGTGAGGTTGGTTGACAATACGGCCAAGCGGCGCTTCTTGCTGCATGAGTTTGCTGAGCTCGGGCTGGCGGTGCCGGATGATATTTTTGAGCGCATCAAGCGCGAGCCAAAGATGCTGCACGACCTTGAAATTGGCGAAATTTCGGGCTTTGACCGCAAGGTTCTGCGTATCACCGGGAAAGAGCCAGGCTTCCGCCTTCCGATGAAGGCGGGCGAACGGTTCATTGTGGAATTGGTAGTCCGGCTGCGGGACGAAAAACCCGTGCCTGAATTGCTTGAAGAGCCGTTTCTCTTTGATATCGAGCAAGTGCTTGACCTGCCGCCCGAGATGTTCGGCAAGCGCGACGCAAGGCTGTTTGAAATTGGCGGCGTGCGCTGGGAACTTGACATCGCCCGCATCCTGCTCGGCGCGGATGACGGAAAGCGGGCGGAGCGGATAGCCGAGTTTGGCCTCGACCGGATCGATCGATTGCGCCAACTGCGACCAGTGGACCTGCGATTGGACCTTAAGGCGGAGCAACGGAGCAAAATGAGGAGCCTTGACGCGCTGGCAGAGGAGGTGCCGCATCTCTCACCCGGAGAACCGTTGCAGGTCGTGGTCGAGCAGACCGAACGTGATAGGGCGATGAGGCGCATGTCGCTGGAGGTCGATGGGGAGGAGCGCGCGAGTACCGAAGACGGGCGTCTGGCCGAGACACTTACCTTCGACAAACCTGGCGTCTACACAATTGCGACGACGGGGCTTGCCGCCGATGGAACAGTCGAGCGTCGGCACGTGCGCGTGTTGGTGTCAGATAACATCCCACCGCTGGCCGCAATCCTGTCGCCGGAACCGATGCAGAATATCAGGCTTGGTGACACAATCACTGTCGTTGCTGAAACCGCTCCGGCGTGGCAGCGCAAGATCGATGAGGTGGCGCTCCTGGTGATGGAGGGCGACCGCTTCGGCTCACCGATGGAGCCGGTGGACGTGCGCGAATCCGATGGCAGTGGCACCGTCGAACTGACCTTTAAGCCGGAACGCTCGGGCCACTATATGGTGCAGGTCGGTGCCCGCGATGACTTGGGCAATACTGGTCTGTCGGGTTCTGTCATGGTCATGGTGACCGAATAGTCGTGCGGCGGAAGCGTGGTTCCGCGTGGTGCCGCCGCGACAAGAGTGGCGTAGCCTTGTCTTTCATCTCGCGCTTTCCCCACCATTATCAGGTCTGATGCGGGAAAGTGCGCTGTCGTACGATCTTATGACCGATTTTGTTTTCGGGCATGCATCCCTAAATATTGAATAAGTCTATAGTATCTCCGGCACAGCGGGCCACCTTTCGCATCTGTGATAGGGTTAGATCTCAGGTGCCGTTAACCATGCTGAACAGCTGCTTCCGGAGGATTATGCGGCAGCGTTGTTATAACTTCTTGGTTCTCTTTTCTGCCCATCACAATCAAGATATTCGATCAGAGGGCAGATCTCTGCTCAATCACTGCTTCAGAGATTCAGGCCAGAGGTCGTGCTAAAACTGAAGCTGACTGCTTTCCGCAGGTATGGTTTGAAGCGCCTCGACGTAGTCGGCCCATATCCGTCGTTCAGCCTCATTGGCTTGCGGGAGCGTGTGTTCACCGAACCGGCCGTTCGTGCAACTCGTAAAAAGACTTCTAGTTTGTGCCACACGGGTTTTGAACAGTCTGTACGCCATCAGCGGCCGTGGAACAGTTTTAGAAGCTGACTTTGGTGCTTGTGACGGTGGACGTGGCCGTCGTTCCGGCTGCCCTGACTGCGGTCTGCACGGCCTGCATGGAATGGGCTAAGCCGACCCGTGTCAGAGGCGCGGCGCATTCGGCGGTTTGGCAGCCGCCAGCTCGCTGTGCATGAACCAGCGATCATAGCGTTATGCCGGGCAGCATCAGCGCTTATTTCCGTCAGAGGCCTGTGCTTCAACCGCACGTCAAGGCCGAGGGGCTTTGGCGGCGCGGAGCCCCGAAGCCGCGTCTTGAACACGATCAATTCAAGAGCAACCAGGCCGGGCATTACGATCCGATACGTCGGCGTCGATCTCGACGACATCCTCACGCGACCAGAATGGATCGATCAGTGATATTATCGGGCCGATGTCAAACCCGTCAGCCGGGACATAGCGGCGTCCCTACGAGCTTCTTTATTGACTGCCTTGGCACCGCGACCGGGTGAACGAGGGACACGGTAGGTTTCTTGTTTCCGCACGATCATGGCGCAGGGGCACAGAGGCAGCGATGAAGGTCGTAAAGAGAACCGCCCCCCGCCCATTTCATGCCAAAGGATCGTCGAACTAGGAAAGTTGACGTGGGCTTGGATGGGACATAACGTCCCAGTACAGGTGTGCTGCAATGACGTTCATGGAAGGCCGGTGCATGCGATCACTGCTTGCGTTTCGGTCAAGCCGGACGCGCCATTTCATCGACCTGACGAAGCCGCGCGTCATGGCGCTTGCGGTATTCACGGCGGTCGTCGGTATGGCGATTGCCCCTGGGGACATCACGCTGGGGCAGGCCGTTGTTTCGATTGCAGCAATTGCACTGGGTGCAGGAGCCGCCGGTGCGCTCAACATGTGGTACGATGCGCCCATTGATGCGTTGATGGCACGGACGTCGATCCGGCCCATACCAGCCGGGCACGTCACAGCCCATGAGGCGCTGGTATTCGGGCTGGCCCTTGCGACGATGGCGGTCGGGGTGTTGGCATTGTCGGCGAACGTGCTTGCGGCGGCGATCCTCGCGGCGACGATCCTGTTCTACAGCGTCGCCTACACGATGTGGCTGAAGTATGCGACGCCGCAGAACATCGTGATTGGTGGCGCTGCGGGTGCGCTTCCGCCAGTGATCGGCTGGGCTGCAGTCACGGGGTCCATCGACTGGCAGGCGGGATTGCTGTTCCTGATCGTGTTTCTGTGGACACCACCGCACTTCTGGGCGCTGGCACTGCTCAAGTCGGCCGACTACGCGGCGGCCCGGATCCCGATGCTGCCAAACGTAGCCGGCGAGGTGGTGACCCGGCGGCATATCTTTGCCTATGCTTTGCTGCTGGCCCCGGTTGGCGTGGCGCCTTGGGCCTTGGGTATGGCGGGGGCGGGCTACGGTGCTCTTGCCGTAATCCTCGGGGCTGAACTGGTGCGCCGGGCGTGGAGGGTGCTACGAACGCCGGTTGCAACATCCAGAGCACCGGCGAAGGCGCTGTTTGCGTTCTCGATCATTTACCTTTACGCGATCTTCGCGACACTTTTGATCGACGGCGCGATCCGCCATCTGGCGACCTGAGACGTTGATCCAGCTTCAAGGTTCCGCAAACACCGTGTCGCGGGTGACGAAGGTATAGTCAGACTCCGCCGTCATGATGCCAAGGAACACCAGCACGAAGATCGGTGGCAGCAAGATGGCGTAGCCCAGCGCCAGACGTTCCCACGCCATGTGCATGAAGACGGCGACAATCAGCCCCGCCTTCATCAGCATGAAGATCACGATCAGCGACCAGCGCAGCAGGCCCTGCAGGCCGACGTAGTCGACGAAGTAGGACAGCGTGCTGAGCACGAAGAGCAGGCCCCAAACGGTGAAGTACAGCTTCAGCGGGTGCTGCTGCCCCTCGATATGGGTTGCCGCTTGTTGTATCGCATGGTCGGCCATGACTGCCCCCTACCAAAGATAGAAAAACGCGAAGATGAACACCCAGACGAGGTCAACGAAGTGCCAGTACAGGCCCATGATCTCCACTGCCTCGTAATCGCCCGCGCCGGTCTTCAGCCAGGATCGGCCGGGCCGGTCGAAATTGCCGCGCCAGATCTTCGTGGCGATGATCAGCAGAAATAGTACCCCGATTGATACGTGTGTGCCGTGGAAGCCCGTGATCATGAAGAAGCTTGCGCCGAACTGTTCTGCTCCGAAAGGATTGGACCAAGGCCTGACGCCTTCGCTGATCAGCTTGGTCCATTCGAACGCTTGCATGCCCACAAACGTCGCACCCAGAAGCGCGGTCAGAAACATCAGCGCCGCTGTCGCCTTGCGGGCGCGGGCATAACCACAGCGGACTGCCATCGCCATGGTGCCGCTGGATGAGATCAGCACGAATGTCATGATCGCGATCAGCAGCAGCGGCAGGTCGGCGCCGCCTACATGCAGCGAGAACACCTCGCTGGTGTTGGGCCATTCGGACTGCGTCGACATTCGCGCCGACATGTAGCTAAGCAGAAAGATGCTGAACACGAATGTGTCGCTGAGCAGGAATATCCACATCATCGCCTTGCCCCACGACACGCGCTTGAAGGCGCGCTGGTCCGAGCTCCAGTCAGCGACAAATCCTTCCAGCCCGTCGGGCCGTTTGGTGTCTAATGCGCTTTCAGTCATGGCGGTTCCTCATGTCAGCAGGCCGCGACAGATATCGACGAACTGATTTGCCCAACCCAAGAACAGGACGAGCAGGCCCGCCCAGACAATCAGCAGAAAATCCCAGTAGGCGGCGCACAGGCCGACGCCCTGCGTCAGGCGGTTAAGATCGGTGCGGCCCCGCGATGCAACCAAGCCCAAGGCCCCGAGACCGCCCAGAATGTGAAGGCCATGCAGGCCGCTTAGGATGTAGAAGAAGCTTGCCGCAGGAGCGGTGGTCAGGCCGTTGCCGCCCATCGCCATCTCGCGCCAGGCCAGAAGCTGGCCAAGCAGAAACCCAGTTGTTGCCAGCGCTGCGATCATTGCGGCGCGGCGCAGGCCCGGTAGATCACCACGCCTTGCGGAGTTGTAAGCCATGTGCAGGAACAGGCTCGCCAGGATCACCTGCACCGTGTTCACCCATACGATTGGCGGCAGTGTCAGAGAGGACCATGTCTCGGTGTCCATCCGCATCACGAACGCGCTACCGAAAAGCGTGAACAGGCCGCCGATGACAACGAGGAATATGCCGAGGCCAGCGTGCTGAACTGACAGGCCCGGCCCCGCCTGCAGCATCGGGGCCACCCCGGTCGCAAGCCAGGGTTTCGACATCACGCCCTGACGCACCAGCCACCAGAGCGCAACGACGATGGCTGACACGATGAAAACGAGGATGACTGTCATGACGGTACCGGAATTTCCGGCCCCGGATCATTCTGCGCGATGTAGTCGTGCGGTGCACCGGGCACGCTGTAATCATAGGCCCAGCGATAGACCACAGGCAGATCGTCCCCCCAGTTACCATGGCGCGGCGGCGTATGCGGCGTCTGCCATTCCAGCGAGGCCGCATTCCATGGGTTGCTGCCCGAAGGCTTACCGTTCCAGATGCTTCGGACGATGTTGTAAAGGAACATGATCTGCGCCGCGCCGACAACGAACGCCATAATGCTGATGAACGCATTCAGCCCGTCAACCGGTGCAGTAAGGTAGGTGCTGTCTCCAACCTCAGGATAGCGGCGCGGCACGCCGACGATGCCGACGTAGTGCATGGGAAAGAAGATCAGATAGGCACCAACGAAGGTAACCCAGAAGTGGATTTTCCCCATCGCATCGTTCAGCATGCGGCCCGTCATCTTTGGATACCAGTGATAAATGGCACCAAAGATCACCATCAGGGGCGCTACACCCATCACCATATGGAAATGGGCAACCACGAACATCGTGTCGCTAAGCGGCACGTCGACGACCACGTTGCCAAGGAACAGACCCGTCAGCCCGCCGTTGACGAAGGTGACGATGAAGGCCAGCGAGAACAGCATCGGCGTTGTCAGATGAATGTCGCCTTGCCAAAGCGTCAACACCCAGTTGTAGACCTTGATCGCTGTCGGCACGGCGATGATCAAGGTCGTCGTGGCGAAGAAAAAGCCGAAATAGGGATGCATGCCCGAGACGTACATGTGGTGCGCCCAGACAATGAAGCTAAGCGCGCCGATGCCGACAATTGCCCAGACCATCATCCGGTATCCGAAGATGTTTTTGCGCGCGTGCACGCTGATCAGGTCTGACACGATGCCGAAGGCGGGCAGTGCGACGATATAAACCTCGGGGTGCCCGAAGAACCAGAACAGGTGCTGAAACACAATCGGGCTGCCGCCGCCATAGCTTAACTGCTCGCCCATCTCGACCAACGCGGGCATGAAAAAGCTGGTGCCAAGCAGCCGGTCAAATAGCATCATCACGCAGGCGACGAAAAGCGCCGGAAAGGCAAGCAGCGCCATTACGGTGGCCGTGAAGATGCCCCAAACCGTCAGCGGCATCCGCATCAGCGTCATGCCACGGGTGCGCGCCTGCAGGACGGTAACAACGTAGTTCAGCCCGCCCATCGTGAAGCCAATGATGAACAGGATCAGCGAAACCAGCATCAAGATGATGCCAGCACTTTGCCCGCCAGGGGTGCCGGACAGGATAGCCTGCGGCGGATATAGCGTCCAGCCCGCCCCCGTTGGCCCGCCCGGCGCAAAGAAACTCGCAACCAGCACCAGCACCGCCAGCAGATAGACCCAGTAGCTAAGCATGTTGACGAACGGAAACACCATGTCCCGCGCGCCGACCATCAGCGGAATCAGGTAGTTGCCAAAGCCACCAAGAAAGATCGCGGTCAGCAGATACACCACCATGATCATGCCGTGCATGGTGATGAACTGGTAATAGGCCTCGGGCGAGAACGAGAACAGGTCGGGAAAGCCAAGCTGCAATCGCATCAGCCACGACAGCACCAGCGCCACAAGCCCGATCGCAATAGCCGTGCCTGAATACTGGATCGCGATGTATTTGGCATCTTGCGAGAATACCCATTTCCCCAGCCAGCTATGGGCGTGCGGCGGGTGAACGTCAGGCACTTCCGCTGGTGGGACATTCGCGTCGGGCTGATGACTAACGTTGACCATAAGTGCTTCCTCTTGCCTGAAGGTATGGCTTATGTGACGCAAGCGAGGTTTTCAGCCGCGCCCGGTGGTATCAGTATTCTGCGCTGGCGGCCCTCACCCGTTCGCCTTGGGACAGTTCGGCGAAAGTCTGCTGCTCTTGCAGCCAGATTTGATAATCAGTTTCCTCCTCGATCTGGACGTAGCCGCGCATATAGCCGTGCCCCACTCCGCACAGCTCTGCGCAGAGGATCTCGAACTCGCCGGTGCGCGTGGGCGTGAACCAGAAATAGGTGACCATTCCGGGCACCATATCCATCTTGGCGCGAAACTCGGGCACGTAGAAATCATGAAGCACGTCGATTGACCGCAGCATCATCTTGACCGGCTTGCCGACAGGCAGGTGAAGATCGTCAACCTCGACGATCACATCGTCCTGACCAAAGCGATCATGCGGATTGATCCCCAGCGGATTGTCGACGTTGACCAGCCGCGCGTCCGACGTGCCAAGACGACCGTCCTCGCCCGGCAGGCGAAAGCTCCACGACCATTGCTGCGCGAAAACCTCGACCTCGGTCGCGTCGTCGGGCACGGTCACGAACTGCTTCCAGACAATCAGGCCGGGTGCCAGCATCGCCGCCACCCCCAGCGCCGTCACCACCGTCAGGCCCAGTTCCAGGCGTCGGTTCTCAGGATCGAACACGGCCACGCGACCGGGCTTGTGACGAAAGCGCCAAACACAATATGCCATGAACAGGATTACGGCGGCAAAGACCACGCCAGTGATCCAGAAGGTTATGACCAGCGTCGTGTCAATGTAGCCCCAGTTTGACGCGATTGGCGTCCACCACCATGGGCTTACGAGGTGGAACACGATGGATCCAACGACCATGACAACCAATGCGACAACGACGACCATCTATTCGCCTTTCACCAATTCGGTCGACACCCGAAACATGACTGGCAGATCTCTGCCAAAGCGATTGCGTCGCAGCCTAACACGTTTCCGGACGCTTGGATATCCCGAGACGCAGCGCATTATCACCCGGCTGCGCGCGTTCGACGACGTCCTGTGATGCCGTTGTTTTTGAAGTCTCATCAGTGCGAAGTGCGCTGCAGGCTTTCCGATCCGTTTGGGCCTTCGCAGCCTACGCCCAAGGTCGTGTTGCCGTGACCAACTGCCTTGAAAGCTCGCCGCCCTTCAAGCCACCGCTCGACGATATAGATGCCATGTCGCATGTCCAAGGATGGGCAATACGAAAATCAGCCCCAGAAGCATCGGGATCGTCCCGAGAACCAGCGCCGCAGCAACGATCAGACCCCACGCGCTGACCGCTACCGGGCTCTCTTTGGTAAGCTTTAGCGACGTCGCGACTGCGGCAGCAACGCCGACGTGCCGATCAAGCAAAAGGGGTATCGAGACGATCGTCATCGCCAGCGTTGCGGCGGCAAAGATGAAACCGACGGCGCAGCCGATGATCAGCATCGCCCAGCCAGCACCGGTGGTGAAGACATCCCTGAGGAAGGCCGTCACCGACACCGGTATCTCAGGGCCAAGCGTCAGGGTGAAGATCAGATAAGCGGTCAGCATCCAGACAATGAACATCAGGACCAGTCCCAGCCCGATGGTCAATATTGCGCCGATGGCCGGAGAGCTGAAGACGCCGAACGCGGCCCCAATGCCCGCCGGTTCTCCCTTCTCGCGCAGGCGGCTCATCTCGTAGAGTCCGACGGCCGCGATCGGCCCCAGCAGCGCGAAGCCGGACATCAACGGAAATAGCAAGGGCAGCAGCTCTGTTTGGAAAGCAAACGCCGCGAGACAGAGCCCGATGATCGGATAAAAGATGACGATAAAGACCACATCGGTCCGAAACGCGGCGAAATCCTGCGCGCCCTTGCGAAGTGCGATCTGAAGATCCTCGATGCCAAGGCGCCGAACTTCTGGCGGTGCCAGATGATCGCCTCGGATCTCATGCGCCGCGTCCTTTAAGTAGCGCGTCGAGCCAAACACCGCGGACAGCGCCCAGGACAGCGGATTTCCGATCGTCTTGACGGGTTTAACCATTGAGAACCTCCTCGCAGGCATCCAAACAGGCACCGGCCAAGCAAATGCCCACTGGTCCTTACACAAGCATACCACAATCCAGCGCGTCGGCACGATCAAAATGCCATTCCCGTTCACCACGCCTAAGCCGAGGGTACTGATGCCGGGCCCGCCCTGGTAGCGGCATGACCGGGGTCGCGATTGCACTGCGAAGAAGGGGTCGCTTGGCGTCAATTGATCGGGCGCACTGTGCGGCCGTAAAAGCGAACGCCCGCCCCTGCGACCGGCACTTCTGCTTCGGGTTCAAAGCACAGTTGTGGCGGTTCAGCTTTCGTGAAGCACCGCTCAGACCACCTGTTCGGACGCTCAGCCAAATGGATGTACCGGCTGCTGTTCGCTGTCCGTCGTCGCATGATTTGGAGCTTCAGCGCTGATTTTGGAGTGGAGGCGCGGACTCATCGGTTCAGGTTATTCTGCTTGGTGCTTGTATGTTCTCGATAAGGATACCCGCAAGGGCTGGCAACGACGTATCATCGGTACTTATAGTAGCGGCTGATGGCAGTGCTTTTTTCGACAATTGCACTCTCGGAAAATGGCTCTTTAACAGCAGTGAGGTTGCTCCACCTGCGTAGCGAAAGCAACCTTGTGAGTGGATGCGACGAAAGATCGACCGAACGGTTGGCCAACCGTTCGAATGATATCGTCGGGTATGCTTCGCCCTTGTCCTGTCTGACGCCGCGTTTCGATCTCATAGCCGATGCCGATATTATCTGTTTCGTGGGGGTATTGCCGGATGCGGGAGTATCCGGTTCCTCTCAGAATGGGCCCATCTGGCAACAGAGGAGACATGAGATGAGTACCGAAATCAACAAGCAGAAGGCCCGTGCGTTCTTCGACCACGCCGACAGGGGCGACATGGCCGCCTGGCGCGCGGCGCTGGCACCCGATGCAGTGGCGCAGGTGAATGGTGATCCCGAAATGAGTGTGGAGCAGTTCGAGGGCATGGCCTCGGTCTTCTTCAAAGCCTTCTCAAACGGCCGCCACATCATCGAAAGCCAGATGGCTGATGGCGACTGGGTGGCAACCCGGATGTTCTGGACAGCGGTCCATTCCGATGCGTTCAACGGCATTCCCGCCAGCAACCGCCCCGTGCGCATCGCGAGCGTGGCCTGCGACCGGTTTCAGGGTGGCAAGATCGCAGAGCACCGCACCACTATCGACGTGATGGCGTTGCTGACCCAGATCGGGGCCATCCCTGCTGCGGCCTGAAGGCTGAGTCACAGGGCCCTGCACGGCAGGACCGGCCGGCGTCCTGTCTTCTGCGTCGAGTTTGTCCAGGTCCTGAATTGACAGGGCAACCGCTCCGGCCTTTAAGTGAAGCGGGGGCTGGCTTGGAGAGTGCTGTGGAGACAGAGCGTGCGCGTCTGGCCGAGGTGATGGCGTCGCTGGCACTGGCAATCGACCTTGGGCTCGGCGTTCCTTCAGAAACCATGTTGCGGACTGCGCTTGTCGCTGTTAGGTTGGCGCGTGCCGCAGGCCTGGGCGAGACGGATGTCTCTGCCGCCTATCAGCTCGCCTTTCTTCGATTTGTCGGATGCAGCACGACATCGCACGAGACCTCCTTCGTGATCGGCGACGAGCTTGGGATCGGGGACCTGCTCGTCGCCGATGACACCGAAATGATGCCGATGCTGACGAATGCCCTGACAGCTGGGAAATCGGCGGCCGACGCGCAGGCGACGTTGGACAGGACCTTTGCTGCGGTGGGCCGGGGCCTGTTTGCGCACAACCACCGCATGCACTGCGAGGCTGCCCGGCTCTTTGCCGTCCGAATGGGCCTTGATCCTGCCGTGCAGCAGGGCCTGCTGCATGCCTACGAGCGGTGGGACGGTCAGAGTACACAGCGTCTGGCCGAGGGCGAAGGCATCAGTCTGCCGATGCGGGTCGTCCAGGTGGCAATCCTGGCCGGCATGAATGGCGTTCGGCACAGCCCGGGCGATCTCGCCACCCGCGCCAGGACCATGGCTGGAAACCAGCTTGATCCGGGTCTTGCCGGCATTCTTGCCGAGGACCCGGCCACCTTCTGTGCGGGCCTTGATGGCAACAATTTGATGCAGGCGACGCTGGGCGCCGAGCCGGGCGGTCCGATCTGGCTTTCCGGCAGCGACATCGACCTGTCGCTGACCGCGATTGCCGATTTCGGCGACTTCAAGTCGCCGCACATGCTCGGTCATTCCCGCCGAGTGGCAGAGGTGGCATCTGCAGCGGCACGCGCCGCGAGCCTGCCGCAGAAGGATGTCGCAGATATCGGTCGCGCCGCCCTGATCCACGACGTCGGCCGCGTCGGCCTGCAGGCGCAACTGCTGATCAAGGCGGGCGACCTGACCCGGGCGGAACACGAACGGATCCGGCTTCACAGCTACCTGACGGGGCGGATCTTTGCGAACAGCCCTGTGCTTGGCCCACTTGGGGTGCTTGGCTCGTTGCATCACGAAAGGCTGGACGGCTCGGGCTATCATCGCGGACTTGCAGCACCGGCGCTTCCCGCCACCGCGCGGCTTCTGGCCGCTGCGAATGCGTGGTGTGCGCAGACCGAGGCCCGTCCGCACCGGCCGCAGATGACCGAGGCCGAAGCAGCGACGGCGCTATCGGCGCAAGCAAAGTCCGGGCTGCTTGACCGCAGGGCAGTCGATGCGGTTCTGACGGTGGCCGGTCAGAAAGGCACACACGTTCGCCGCGCTGCATCTTCGGCATTGTCGGAGCGGGAAATCGAGGTGCTGCGGCTTGTCGCCCGCGAAGTGACCAATGCCGCGATCGCCACAGAGTTGGGGCTTTCGCCCAAGACGGTGGAACGACATGTCACCCACATCTACGACAAACTCGGCGTCGCAACCCGAGCGGGCGCGTCGATCTACGCACTCGAGAAAGGCCTCTTGTGACCAAAATCGTTGCTCCGCTGCTGATAGCAATTGCGGACCGACGCTGAATAGCAGCGTTCCGCAGGAAAGGATTGCCCGACGGCAAGCCGCCGGGATCGGCGCGATTTGCCGCCAACGACACGACAGTCAATGATCGGGTTCGCAGCCCATCCGCTGGATCTTTTCGATCCCGGTCGTGGTGGCGGATCGATAGGGATTCGAACCCTAGAGACGGTTCCCCGCCTACACACTTTCCAGGCGTGCGCCTTCGACCACTCGGCCACCGATCCGTCGCGCGGTCTTACAGGCACTGGGGGGCCGGTTGCAAGAGGGGTTGCGGGCCAATCCTGCCCGAAAGTGATGCTATTACAGCAACGTCAAAGTAACCCTGCGGTTCTGGCGGCCCTTTTTCTCGATCCGGCCAATCTCTACCCGGCCAATCTCGCCCGTGCGCGCCACATGGGTGCCGCCGCAGGGCTGCAGGTCCACTTCATCCGCCCCCTGCCCGATCCGGATCAGCCGAATATGGCCCTGCCCCATCGGCGGCATCACTGACATGGTCTTCACCACGCTGGGGTTGGCCAGCAATTCCTCATCCGTAATCCACGCCTCCGATACCGGCAGATCACGTTCGATCAGCGCATTCAGCGCCTCATCCAGCGCCGCCACATCTTCCAGCGGGTCCGGCATGTCGAAATCCAGCCGTCCCCGTTCTGCACCAATCTGCCCGCCCGTCACTGGCAACGGTATCACCACCGACAGCAAATGCAGGGCCGTGTGAATGCGCATGTGGCGATGCCTGCGATCCCAATCCAGCACTTGCATCACCTGCGCACCCGATGGTGGCATTGCCACAGGTTCGGCCGGCACCAGGCCAATCCTGCCGCCTTGCAGCTTGATCGCGGTAGCAATCGCAATCCGGCCGTTGTCCCATTGCACAAACCCCGCATCCCCCGGCTGGCCACCGCCCGTCGGGTAAAACACGGTTTGATCAACCACAATCGCGCCCTCATCGGTGTGGCCAGACACACGCCCCTCACACTGACGCAGATAGGGGTCTTGGCGAAACAGTGGCAGGGTCATTTCGGCGCACCTTTCGATACCTCGGGCTTGGGCGCGGCTTTTGGCAATACCACAGGCTCCACCCTCTCGGCCGCTGCCCGCTCTGCCGCAAATCGGTGCGTCAACTCGCGAGAGCTATGCGCAAGACCGATACCAGCAGCCGCAAAGTGTTCAACGATCTGATGATTGATCTCTGATCGCACCTCCAGCGTGAAATTCACATCCCGCAGGATCACCCGAATTTCGAACGTCATCGCATCAGGCCCGAATCCCGTGAACGCCACCACTGGCGGCGGGTTCAGAATCGCCATCGGCTGCGCTTCGGCAATCTCCCGCAAAATCCGCTCTACTTGCCGGGTATCGCTGTCAAACACCACGCCAACCGGCACAATCAGACGCCCCGTCAGATTGAAGCGGGTCCAGTTTGTCACCCGCCCCGCCACCAGATCAGTATTGGGCACAATCACATCGGTCCGGTCAAACGTCTGTATCCTGGTGGACCGCACAGAGATTGCCCGCACAATGCCCTGCACATTGCCAACCTCGATCCAGTCGCCCTCCGACACTGGGCGCTCGATCAGCAAGATGATGCCGGACACAAAGTTCGACACGATGTTTTGCAGGCCAAAACCAATGCCAACCGACAAGGCACCAGCAACGATGGCAAGGCCCGACAGATCAATCCCCGTCGAATTGATTGCGATCAACCCCGCCAGAAAGATCCCGATATAGCCAACTCCCGCCACAATGGCATTCTGGCCACCCTGATCAAGGCTGGTCTTCGGCAGAACTGTCGATTTCAGGGCGCCCTGAAACAGACGCGTCAGCATATAGCCGACCGCGAAGATCACCGCGAAAAACAGGAAATCCGTCGGTGAAATCCGGGTGTCACCCAGCTGAAAGCCCTCGCGGAACCGCGTCCAAAGTTCGGTCAGGTCTTCAAACCGCGCGCCCCAGATCAGGGCGAACAAAGGCAAATTTGCCAGCGTCAACGCAAAACTGACCAGCACTGGCACCAGCGCTACCCGCCCCGGATCAGTATTGCGGATCAGCAGCGCAAAAAGATCGTCCACCACCTGCTGCAAAATGAACAACAGCGCCACCAGCGCCAACGAAAGCCCGGCAGGAAAAATCAGCGCCGCCCCCGCCGCAACATAGCCGACGGCCGCCAACACCGGCCCCAGCACGCCGACAATCACCGCCGCTTGCGCCAGCAGCCGCAAAACACGGTTCCGGAACGCTGGGATATCGTCGCCAGCCTCAGCCGACTTGTGTCTGCGCAAAATATGGCCCAGCCGCAAAAGCACCAACCCGCCCAACACCAGTATCGGGAATTGCAGCACGGCCAGTGCCGCCTCACCCGCTCCAATCGGCTCCAGCACCGCTTTGCGCAGAATCTCCAGCCCCAGCAGCAGCCCAAAGGCACTGCTGGCAAACCGCCCCTTGGCACGCCGATCGTCGCTTAGGCGCAGCACTGTGTCGGCAGTAGGAACCAGCGGAAATATCTGCCCGCCCAGCCAGACGGCGGCAAAAAACACAAAGCCAATCTCGGCCAAACTTTGCACGATACTGTCGCCCTGCGGCCCCAGCATCCCCGTCAATTGCAGTGCCTTCGTCAGCGCCAGCACCCCAATCGTCGGAATGGCTATCTGCCCAAGTGACGCGATCAGGCTCCATAACCTGCGCCCGCGCGCCGACGCCTTGTTCTGCAGCCGCTGCACAAGCCGTTCAATCCACGCCCGCCCGCGCCACAAAAGCCCGCCTGTCAGCGCCAAAAACAGCACTATTAGTGGGAAATTATCGCCAAGTTGCGTCAGCGCATCGGCGCGCTGCCATTGGCTTGCAGTTTCCGTCCAAAGCCCAACTGCAACCGACGACAGCGCCCGCACCGCCGCAGGCCAGTTTGCCGGGTTGATCGGGGCGGGCCAAAGGCGCAGCAGTTCATCCGCCTGCCGTTCGCGCAGCAACAAATCAATCTCGCGGATCAGGCCATCGGCCCGGCTATAAGCCTCGTCCGCCGCAATACCAGGGGCTTGCAGGCGCACCAGCTGGTCCGACAATTCCGTGCGGCGATCGGCAATTTCGGTCGCCTCAACCGTACCTTCGGCGGGCGCCGGGCCAAGTGCGGCGATCTGGCTGCGCAAACTGGCAATACGCGCCGAATTCGCACTTTGTGCCACCAAAAACGCCTCGCGCCAATCGACCAGCTGTGCACGCACTTGCTCCAGAATGTCGCCCGGTGTCGCACGGTCAGCGATCACACCTTCCGCGCGACCTGCCATTTCAGCCCATGCGGCATAGTCAAGCGAGCTTGGGGCAGCAACGTCATCAGCCGCCACTGCCGTATCGTCAGCGGTCTGCGCCAGCGACGCCGCGCCGAACGTAAAGCCAATCGTCAGCGCCAGCAGCAGTGCCGCAAATGCCCTGCCGAATGTGCCTGTCATGCGTCTTCGAACACAGTTGGAATGGCACGCGGCCCACGGTCCAACCAATCCGGTACCGGCAAGCCTTTTTCCTTCAGGAATGCGGGGTTATACAGCTTCGATTGATAGCGGCTGCCGTAGTCACACAGGATGGTGACAATGGTATGCCCCGGCCCCATATCGCGCGCCATCCGTATCGCCCCAGCAAGGTTAATGCCCGTCGATCCGCCCATGCAAAGCCCTTCGTCGCGCAGCAGGTCAAACACAATCGGCAACGCCTCGGCATCCGGAATGCGATAGCTGAAATCCGGCGTAAAGCCTTCAAGATTGGCCGTAATGCGCCCTTGCCCGATGCCCTCGGTGATCGACGTTCCGGGTGCATCCAACGTGCCAGTCGTGTAGAAACTGTGCAGCGCCGCACCTTCCGGGTCAGCAAGACCGATTTTCACACCTTTCGGCTGCAAAGCCATCGCGACGCCCGCCAAAGTGCCCCCCGTACCTACGGCGCAGACAAAGCCGTGCACCTTGCCATCCAACTGATCCCAAATCTCCGGCCCGGTCGTCTCGATATGCGCCTGCCGGTTCGCCACGTTGTCAAACTGATTGGCCCAGATCGCGCCATTAGGTTCGGTTTTGGCAAGTGCATCCGCCAAACGCCCCGAATAGCGCACATAATTGTTCGGATTTTTATAGGGCGCCGCTGGCACCTGCACCAATTCCGCCCCGGCAAGCCGCAGCATATCCTTCTTTTCCTGGCTCTGCGTTTCCGGGATGACAATCACCGTCCGAAATCCCATCGACGCCCCCACCAGCGCCAGTCCGATCCCGGTATTCCCCGCCGTGCCTTCAACAATGGTGCCGCCGGGTTTCAGTTGCCCCTTCGCAATTGCATCCTTGATGATGTACAGCGCCGCCCGGTCCTTGACCGACTGGCCAGGGTTCAGAAACTCCGCCTTGCCCAGAATTTCACAGCCCGTCAGTTCCGACGCTTGTCTCATCCGCAAAAGCGGGGTTTTCCCGACGGCATCCGCAAGATCACTGTAAATCCGCATGGCATATTCCTTTTGGCGCTTTCCCACTTGTGTAGGGGTCTGCTGCACCAAACTCAAGAACCCCTGCCCCGTTATCGGCAAAAGCGCCCTTCACCAGAACGCCCCTGATTCAAGCTGCCACGAACATCCCATCCGCCTTCAGCCCGGCATAGCTTTCGTCCAGCGATTTCCTTGCCCGTGCCATCAACACGTCAATCTCGTCCGGCGTAATCACCAAGGGCGGCGCGATGATCATTCGATCTCCGACATGCCGCATCACCAGATTGTTGGCAAAACACCGCTCGCGCGTGCGGAACCCAACCTTGCCCGCCTCCGACGCAAACTTCGCCCGCGTTTCCTTGTTCGGCGTCAGCGCGATAGACCCCATCAGCCCCACCAGCTTTGCCTCGCCCACCATCGGATGATCGGTCAGCGCATTCCAGCGTTCCGCCAAGTAGGGATGCGCCACATCGCGCACATGCTCGACAATGCCTTCTTCCTGAATGATCCGCAGGTTTTCCAACGCCACAGCCGCCGCCACCGGATGCCCGGAATAGGTGTAGCCGTGGTTGAAATCGCCCGAGCCTTCGAACGTATGCGCAATCTCGTCACACACCACAGACCCACCGATTGGCATATACCCCGACGACAGCCCCTTCGCGATCGTCATGATATGTGGCCGAATGCCAAAGGTTTCCGACCCAAACCAGTTACCAGTCCGACCAAATCCCGTAATCACCTCATCGGCAATCAACAAAATCCCGTACTTATCGACGATGCGCTGAATTTCCGGCCAATAGGTCGAAGGCGGTACAATCACGCCGCCCGCGCCCTGAATAGGCTCGGCAATAAACGCCGCCACCTTATCAACGCCCAATTCCAAAATCTTCGCCTCAAGCTCCTGCGCCCGCAGCAACCCGAACGCCTCGGGTGTCATATCGCCGCCTTCGGCATACCAATGCGGCTGCCCGATGTGCACAATACCGTCGATCAACCCGCCATGCGCATGAATATAGGTCATGCCGCCAAGCGATCCGCCACCCATGGTCGACCCGTGGTAGCCATTCTTGCGGCTGATGAACACGCGCTTTTCCGGATGCCCTTTGATATCCCAATACCGGCGCACCAGCCGGATGTTGGTATCATTCGCCTCCGATCCCGACCCGGCAAAGAACACATGGTTCAAATCACCCGGTGCCAATTCGGCAATTTTCGCCGCCAGCGCAATCGCCGGCACATGCGTGGTCATGAAGAACGTGTTGTAATAGCACAGCTCTTTGATCTGCCGTGCCGCCACATCCGCCAATTCATCGCGTCCATAGCCGATGTTGACGCACCACAAGCCCGCCATGCCATCAATGATCTTGTTGCCATCGCTATCGGTCAGCCAAACGCCCTTGGCTTGCGTCATCACCCGTGCGCCGCGCGCCGCCAGCTCGCCGTTATCGGTGAACGGATGCATGTGGTGGGCTGCATCCAATGCCTGCAATTCCGCCGTCGGCAGGTGATTTGTGATCATGTTCATGGCGGCCTCGCTGCGATTTTGGATGAAACGGTCAGGGCCTGCCCCAACTTGCGCCCTCACAATATGATCAAATTCTCACGAGTTCAAGAAATTTGATCAAATTTCTCCGCTCGCCAGCGCCTGCCGCACCTGATCAAGCCCCTGAGCTATGTCACGTTCAATCGCGCGTGCCAGACCCGCGCCATCGCCCGCCCGCATTGCCGCCAACGCTTCGCCATGGCGATCGGGCAAGGATTGCGCGCCATAATGCGCACAAACAACCCGCAAGGAGGGCCCAAACCGCAGCCAAAGCGACCGCGCAATATCCACCAGAACCGGCGCTTCCGACGCATCATAAAGCGCAAAGTGAAACCGATGATTGGCCTCCAGATAGCCCGGCACATCGCCCGCTTGAATGGCCCGGTCAACCTGCGCGTCAATGCTTGTCAATCGGTCTATCAGATCCGGCGTCATCGCCCCTTGCGCCAATTCCGCCAGCCTCGGCTCGATCGACAGCCGCGCAAACGCCACCTGATCCACCAACGCTGGCGTCAGATGCGGCACTGACACCCGCCGATTGCCCTGCGGCAGCAACGCCCCCTCGGCAGCCAACCGTCGGATCGCCTCGCGCACTGGCGTCATGCCGGCATCCAGATCGCGGATCAGGCCCTGAATTGTCACTGGCTGCCCCGGCACCAAATGCCCGAACAGCACCATGTCGCGCAAACGGCCATAGGTCACTTCATGCGATGGTATCTTGCGAGTATCAGCGTCCATCCGCCCCAAACCAATAATTCCCCGAAAGCCGCTTATGCCGGGGGGGACGGCTGCAATCAAGCCGAATGACTTCGGGCCAGCCGCTCCCGCCCCCATCAGCGCCAACTATTCCGCCGCCGCCCCCTTCCCTCACGCCAATCCTCATGGCAACATCCGCCAAACGCAGCACCGCTGCCAGTAGCCATTGCGGATCAAGGCAATCGCCCTTGGGAGGAAAATCAATGAAAACCATGAAGGGCCCGGCCCTGTTTCTGGCACAGTTCGCAGGTGACGCCGCCCCGTTCAATTCGTGGCGCAGCATCACCGAATGGGCCGCCGACGCTGGTTATGTTGGCGTGCAAATCCCCACCTGGGATGCGCGGCTGTTCGATCTGGAAAAAGCCTCTAAATCCAAAGGCTACTGCGATGAATTCAAAGGCATCGCCGCAGAATCCGGCATTGCCGTTACAGAGCTTTCTACCCACCTTCAAGGCCAACTCGTCGCCGTCCACCCCGCCTATGACGACGCCTTCGATGGCTTTGCCGCCCCTGCCGTTCGCGGCAACCCCAAGGCGCGTCAGGCTTGGGCCGTGGAACAGGTCAAAATGGCGCTGACCGCCTCCAAAAACCTTGGTCTGACCGCCCATGCCACCTTCTCCGGCGCCTTGGCGTGGCCCTACGTCTACCCATGGCCCCAGCGCCCCGCAGGCTTGGTCGAAGCCGCGTTTGACGAACTCGCCAAGCGCTGGCAACCGATCCTGGATCATGCCGAAGATTGTGGCGTCGACGTGTGTTACGAAATTCACCCCGGCGAAGACCTGCATGATGGTGTGACGTTCGAGATGTTTCTTGAACGCGTCGGCAACCACAAACGCGCCAACATGCTCTACGACCCATCCCACTATGTGCTGCAACACCTTGATTATCTTGATAACATCGACATCTACCATGACCGCATAAAGATGTTCCACGTCAAGGATGCCGAACTGAACCCCACGGGGCGGCAAGGCGTCTATGGTGGCTACCAATCATGGGTAAACCGCGCCGGGCGGTTCCGGTCGCTTGGTGACGGCCAGGTCGATTTCGGATCAGTCTTCTCAAAACTCACGCAATACGGCTTTGACGGTTGGGCTGTGGTCGAATGGGAATGTGCCATCAAACACCCCGAAGACGGCGCTCGCGAAGGCTCCGAGTTCGTCCGCGCCCACATCATCCGGGTAACTGAACGCGCCTTCGATGATTTCGCGGACGCAGGCACAGATCACGCCGCCAACCGCCGCATGTTGGGATTGGAGTAAACCATGGCAATCACAGGTGCTCACGTCGCCCGCAGCCCGCGCATCAGGTTAGGCATGGTCGGCGGTGGCCGCGATGCTTTCATCGGTGCCGTGCACCGCATCGCTTCTCGGATTGATGATCAATATGAACTGGTTGCAGGCTGTTTTTCATCCAACCCAGAAAAATCTGCCGCCTCTGGCGCTGATTTGGGTGTCGCCGAAAACCGCACCTACGCCGACTTCACCGAAATGGCCATGCGTGAGGCGCGCCGCAAAGACGGCATCGAAGTGGTGGCCATCGTCACCCCCAACCACATGCACGCCCCCGTCGCCCTGCAATTCCTGAAACGCGGCATCCACGTGATCTGCGACAAACCCCTGACCGCCACCCTGCCCGAGGCGAAAAAGCTGGCGAAAGCCGCTGAAGCCTCTGGCGTCATCTTCGCCCTGACCCACAATTACACCGGCTACCCGATGATCCGTCAGGCCAAGGCGATGGTGGATGCGGGCACGCTGGGTGACATTCGCCTTGTGCAAGTCGAATACGCGCAGGATTGGCTGGCCGAACCGTTGGAAGCCTCGGGCCAGAAACAAGCCGACTGGCGCACCGATCCGGCAAAATCCGGCGCGGGCGGCTCCACCGGCGATATCGGCACCCATGCCTTTAACCTTGCTAATTTCGTGTCTGGTCTAACGCTGGATACGCTCGCCGCCGATCTGCAATCCTTCGTCCCCGGCCGCCGCGTCGATGACAACGCCCATGTCATGCTGCGTTACCAAGGTGGCGCGCGCGGCATGTTGTGGTGCAGCCAGGTCGCCTCCGGCTGCGAAAACGGCCTGCGACTGCGGGTGTTCGGCACCAAAGCTGGCATCGAATGGTCACAGGAAGACCCGAACTATCTTTGGGTCACCCCCTTAGGTGCCCCGCGCTACCGCCTGTCCCGCGGTGGCACCGGAACCGGCCCCGAGGCCGCCCGGCTAACCCGCATTCCGGCAGGTCACCCCGAAGGCTATCTCGAAGGTTTCGCCAACATCTACGCCGAAGCCGCCCGCGCCATTCAAGCCCGCCGCGACGGATCGGCCCTCGATGCCGCCGTCACCTTTCCCGGCCTGAAAGAGGGGCTCGAAGGCGTCGCCTTCGTCGATGCCTGCGTCCGCTCTTCAAAGCGCAACGGCGCGTGGACCAGCCTCGCACTATAGCCAAGCGCGGGCCTCACAACCCGCGCAGCCGCCCGCGTTCGCGCTGCAGCCACAACGCGGTCAGGATCAGCGGCGCGTTCGACACCTCGCCCGACGCCACCAGTTCCATCAGCCGATCAAACGGCACCAGATGGCCACGAATATCTTCCGCCTCGCCCTCAACCCCGAAAACACCCGCCACCCCATCCGGCAAATCGGCAAGTGCCACGAATGAATACAGAAATTCTGTCTTCGCCGCAGGCGTCGGATAGTACCCCGCCAGCGGCAGCAAGTCGCCCAACTGCAATCCGGCCTCTTCAAAACCTTCCCGGCGCGCCGCGTCCTCGGGCGTCTCACCGGGATCAATCCGCCCCGCAATCGCCTCCATTTGCCACGGATTGGCATCGCCGCGCGCATAGGGCCCGGCGCGGAACTGCTCAATCAATAGCACGCGGTCGCGCACCGGGTCATAGGGCAGCACCGTCACCGCATCGCCCGAGATATACGTCGCCCGATTGACCACTGGGCTCATCGTGCCATCAAAGCGGCGAAAGCTAAGGTCGTATTCCTCAACAGCAAAGAAATTCGCATAGGGGTAGTGCCGGGCGGCAACCTCGACATCCCCCGCCGCCATACTGCGTCGCAACGTCGCTGCACTCGGCACCGCCGCCCGCACCCGCGATGCCCCGCGCACTCGCATCGCCATCCGCCGCGCCGCAATTGCCTTTGGCTCAACATGCCCGTGCAACGCCATCACATCTCCGGCGGTCGCAACAATCGTCTCACCCCAGATCGCAGCCCAGTCCGCCAGCAGCCAAGGCCGCCCCGGTGCCCAGACGGCCGCGTCAGGAAAATAGACCAACGCGGTCTCAGACCCCACCGCAGTCTGAACCGGCAAATGATGCGCCTGCACGCTGAACCCAGCCGTATAGAAATCAATCCGCGCCAGATCGTCCGCATCAAGCCCGCGCACCACCAATCCCAAGGCTGACGCCCCAACCGAGGGCTCGATCATCGGAAAATCCTGCCCGAACGCCCAAGACACCGCATAATCGGCCAGTCTGGCAGCTGCGGTATCGGCATCATGCCCCAGCACCACCCGCAACAGCGGCAGGTGGCACAACGTGCCGTAAATGAACAGATTTACCACCGGTACTATGGCCAGCGCTTTGCGGCCCATTCGGTCACCGCGCCGCCCATCAATCCGCCGACAAAAAAAGTGCCCAGAATTGCCGGCGTCAGCAGCAACTTGCCATAGTCCAGCATAATGCCGAACGCCGCCGTCACCGCCTCCATCGGGCCATCATAGCGCAACTGGGTCGATAGTATGATCATCTTGTTGATAGAAAAAACAATTAGCGCCCAGATCACAATGGTAATCGCAGTACGCACCCCCGCCCCCAACGCATCACGGTAGCCGTGCCCGGCCAGCCGCCCCATCACGAACCACCCATTCAGCAACCCGATAAAGGCGCTGATCTCTATAAAATAGCCAAACTGGGTGCCCTCTGGCAGCTCCGGCTTTACCGTCGTGGCCGCAATCGCCCCGAACATCAAAAAGCAAATGGCACCAACAATTTTCGCGGCTGTGGGCATGTTTTTCTACCTCGGACGGGTCACTGTGATTTGCGTTACATCGCAGTTACCGCCGTGAAACGCGCCTGCGCAAGAGGTCAGATAGAAATTCCACATCCGCCGAAACCGATCATCAAATCCCATATGCGCCACCTCATCCCAGCGTCGGTTGAAGGTATCATGCCAACGACGCAAGGTTTGGCTGTAGCTTTCGCCAAACTCGATTGAACTGCGGATTGTCAGCCCGGCCTTGATAACCTCTTGCCGCAGCGCGATGGGTGATGGCAGCATCCCCCCCGGAAAGATGTATTTCTGAATGAAATCAACACCGCGGCGGTAAACCTGCCAGCGCTTGTCCTGCACGGTAATAATCTGCAACGTCGCGTTGCCCCCCGGTTTCAACCGGTCGTGCAAAGCGTTGAAATAAACGGGCCAATACCGCTCTCCCACCGCCTCGAACATCTCGATGCTGGCAATGCCGTCATAAGACCCCCGCTCATCACGGTAATCCTGCATCTTTATTTCTACCCGGTCCGACAGCCCGGCCTTGGCAATCCGCGCCACGGCATAGTCGTGCTGCGCCTGGCTGATGGTCAAACCCGTCACCCGCAGCCCGCGTTCCTTTGCCGCATATTCGGCAAACCCACCCCAACCGCAGCCAATTTCCAGCACATGGTCGCCCGGCACCGCCCCCATCTGATCAACCATGCTGGCGTATTTCAGCGTCTGCGCATGCTCTAGGCTTTCTTGCCCCGTCTCGAACTTGGCCGATGAATAGGTCATCGTCTCATCCAGCCACAGCCCGTAAAACTCATTCCCCAAATCATAGTGATGCGCGATGTTCCGGCGCGCCTGCCGCCGTGAATTGCCGCGCAGCCAATGTCGAGTCCTCTCGTACGCCCGCACCAGGCCCGCACCCGGATAGCCGTCATAGACGTTGTCATTGTCGGTATGGATCAGATCCATGAACGCCTGCAAATCAGGGCTGGTCCACCAACCCTCCAGGTAGGCATCACAAAACCCTAAATCCCCTTCACGGATCAGACGCGCAAACGTATCCGGGTTATGGATCAATATCTCGGCCACCGGCCCCGGCTTTGGCCCTTCGGCCCGAAATCTGCGACCATCCGGCAACACAAAATCGAGCCTGCCATGCTCCAACTTCTTTGCAACATCATAGGCATGGCCAAAGTATCTTGGCAGGCCCGACTGGCCTTTGGTGGTCGTCAGAACTGTCATCTTTTCCCCGTCGTCAAATTATTGCGACGCCGTCTTTTGCGGCATCCTGTTTTGCTAGTTCAACCATTGTCGCATCGTCACAGATCACACCCTCGCACTCAAGCATTTCGTTGTGCGTAAGCCGCCAAAGCGCGGTCGCGACCTTCAGATAGTGCCACGATTGGTTTAGGATAGGCCTGCGCCGGATCAAGCCGCCAACTTCGTGGTACCGCCTCAAAAAACGCCAGCGCCTCTGGCCCCGGACTGCGCGACAATTCCGCGATAAAGTGCTGCCGATAGCGACCCGCCGTATCAAACTTTTCCGCCTGCGTTGCCGGGTTGAAAATGCGAAAATACGGCGCTGCATCCGGTCCTGATCCTGCCGCCCATTGCCACCCCATCGCGTTGGCAGCCGGGTCCCAGTCAGTCAGACACTCGGCAAACCAGTCCAGCCCGACACGCCAATCCGTCATCAGATGCTTGGTCAGATAACTCGCAACGATCATCCGGCCCCGATTGTGCATCGTGCCCGTCACATACATCTCGCGCATCGCTGCATCGACAAACGGCTCGCCGGTCATGCCCCGCCGCCAGCGCTCCGCATCGTCATTGTCGCCACGCCACGGAAACGCCTCCCACTCGGACCGCCAGTTTTGCGTCGCAATATGCGGTGTATGGTGCAGAAGATGATAGGAAAACTCGCGCCAGATCAATTCCTTCAGATAAGTCTCGGCCCCGGCACTGCCGCCCAACCAAACCCGCATCGCACTGTGCCACACATGGCGCGGCCCAATTTCCCCAAGGCTCAGGTTCTGCGACAACCCCGACGTGCCCTGAATATCCGGCAAATTACGCGCATCCGTATATCGGTCAATCGGCCCCTCCAGAAACGTATCCAGCTTGGCCTGTGCCGCCACCTCACCCACGCATTGATAAGGCAACACCGCCGCCGCCCCGCGCTGCATCGCCGCCCCCAAATGCCAATCGGCCAATTCCTCGCTTGCTGGCCAAACATCCGGCCCCCGCAACGCACGCGGAGCCATCACCGCTCCCGCCACATCGCGGTTCTTCACGCTGCGCCAAAACGGTGTGTAAACCCGGTAAAACCCGCCCTGCCCGGTTTCCACCGTCCAAGGCTCATGCAGCAAATGCCCCGGAAAACTTTCCGCCCGCACCCCCCGCGCCTTCAAAGCCGCCTTAACCCCCGCATCCCGCGCCTTCGATACCGGATCGTAAAGCCGCGACCACAGCACCCCGCCAGCCCCGGTTTCTGCTAGCAGCGCCTCCAGCACCGCCAAAGCAGGCCCACGCCGAAACGTCAGCCGAGCCCCCAACCCTTCCAGACGCCCCGCAAAATGCGCCAAAGACAGCCCCAGCCGCCACTTCGCCGCCGCCCCCAAGCCCTCCGTTTCAGGATCAAGAATGAAAATCGGCACCAAAGGTCGCCCACTGGCCACAGCCGCCGTCAGCATCGGGTGATCACCCAGCCGCAAATCGCGCCGGAACCATATCAGCAGCGGTGTGTCAGTCATTTTTGCTTTGGAACCATGCGCATAATGACACTACTTAAGCCGACCGCTGCCGGATCAACCCCCTGCCGCTAGAATTGGCAGAAATATCTGGCCCTCACAGCTCCGCATCCAGTGCCTTGATCAATCGCGCGACATCGTCCGCACTGGTGTAATGCACCAAACTCATCCGCAACACGCCGGTTTGCACATCAATGCCCATCGCTTCTAATGGCCGCAAGGCATAGAAATCTCCGCCCCAGCAATTCACCCCATGCTTGGCCAACCGCGCGGCAAGCTCCTCCGGCACGCCATTCATCAAGGCCACCGCCACCGTCGGCGCCCGGTCCTTGGCGAACCGAGGCCCAATCAGCCGCACGTCATTGCGCGCCGCCAGATAATCCAGCAGCGGTGCCGTCACCGCAATCTCCTGCGCCCGCATCAGATCATGCACCGCCGCGTTGCGCGCCACTGGCGTCGCAACCCCCGCCCCAAAATGCCGCGCATAAAGCGCATCGACATAATCCGCCATCCCCGCACAAGCCGCGATCTGCGCATGATCCGGCCCCGATGGCGTAAACCGCTTGTACAAGGTGTCCGCATTGAACCAATGCCCCTGCGCTGGCAGCACCGCCCCAAAGCTGCGCGTGATCGTCATGATGCCCTGATGCGGCCCATAGGTCTTATACGCCGAAAAAAGATACACATCCGCCCCCAACCCGCGCACATCCGGCAACCCATGCGGGGCATAGCTGACACCGTCGACGCAAGTATATCCCCCCGCCGCCCGCACCATCGCGCAAATCTCGGCCACTGGATTGATCTCTGCCACCACGTTGGAACAATGCGGAAAACACACCAGCCGCACTTTGCCGTCATCCAGCAATGCCGCCAGATCACCAGTATCCAGATGCCCGGTTTCCGGATCAATCTTCCACTCGCGCACCTCGATCCCGTCCTCCGCCAACCGCCGCCAGACGCCCGAGTTGGCCTCGTGGTCCTGATTGGTCACCACCACCGCCCCGCCCGCCGCCATCAGCCATTTGCGTACCGCTTGCGCCAAGACATAGGTATTCGTGCTGGTCGATGGCCCGAAAGACAGCTCGTCCGTCTCTACCCCCATCAGCGCCGCCAACCGCACCCGCGCCTCGTCCATTTCGGCACCCCCGGCCTGGGACGCAGCATAGGGCGAATAGGGCTGCACCTTACGTTCGGTATAAAACCGGGTCAGCCGGTCCACCACCTGACGGCACGGATATGACCCGCCCGCATTTTCAAAAAACGCCTGACCAGCGGTCAATGGTGCCGCAAAGGCCGGAAACTGGGCCCGTACGAAGTTCATATCAAGTTGAGTCATCGGTCTTCCCATTGCTGCCCGGCGCTTCGCGCCGATTTGTTCCTTACCAATCAAGAGCGCGCACTTTCGCCGCTACTCCAACAAGTCCGGCATCAAGAACAGCGCACTATCCTCTGGCGTAGCCCCTGCAGCCGTCATCAGCGCGTGAACCGCTCCTCGATGATGAGCTTGCTGCACAAAGAAATGCGTCACGCAAATCGCCATCGGTCGCGACACTTGCCGTTCCGCAGATTTTGACATCCAGAACAGCTCTCCCTCCAGCGCCGCATCATCAAGACCAGAGGCCCAATCCAGAATACGCGTGTCGGTCTGCGCCCGCTCCGCCCGGTAAATCTGCCAATCTCGAAACTGCGTCCCGCTATTGGCCAACTTGCCGTCTGGTGCGTGCCCCCCATCAAGCCGTGCCATCCAGACCCGGTCTGTCCACAACAGATGCGAAAGCGTCCCCGCAATAGACCCAAATGGTGCCGCTTTGTCCTCCTGGCGCTTCACGAGGCCAAGCGGGTCTGCCGCAGCAATGATCGCCCGGTTCTGCCAAAGGTTATACCGCGCCATGGTGCGGCACCAAAGCGGGCTGATCATGCTTGCAACTGATTTGCGCAGCCACACGGTACGGCGCACATCAATACGGCAAGTTTCGACATCGTTACGGAAATCATCTGCCTGTTCCCTTGTCTCGCATCACTCGGTGCACCATCCTTAATGGGTGCTTGAGCAAGCGCCAGAGCTAATCTAGCGTGTCACAATAGCGTGGTGCCTTGGGGAAGGCCGCCGTGTCTGAAACTTAGTTGGAGCAAAAATGAAAAGATCATCCCTTCTTTTGGCAAGCGCCACTTGTGTGCTTGGCCTGTCGATACCCGCTTTTGCGGGTGACCCAGAACTGACCGTGTTCGACTGGGCCGGTTGGGAAATCGAAGGTCTCAACACCTCGTATATCGAAAAAAATGGCGCAATGCCGACCTACTCGTTCTTTGCCGACGATGACGAGGCCTTCCAGAAGGTGTCCTCCGGCTTCAAGGCCGATATCACACACCCCTGCTCGCAGATGGTGCCCAAATACCGGGCCGCTGGCTTGATCGAACCTTGGGACGTCAGCAAGATCCCGGAATATGCAAACATCGCGCCGCGTTTGTTGGCCTCGAAGGACTTCGTTGATGACGAAGGCGTTTGGTTCTTGCCAACCGACTATGCGTATACTGCCACGCTCTATAACTCTGAAACCGTCCCGGCTGAAGACGTGGCCTCGCTGTCGGTGTTCCTGGACCCGAAATACAAAGACCGCATTTCGCTGCCCGACAACACCGACGATGTCTGGTCGCTGGCGCTTCTGGCAACTGGTGTCTCCGATTGGACCACCGTGACCGAAGAGCAGTTCGCAGCCGCCGCCGCTTGGCTGCGTGAAGCCCATCAAAACGTGCGCGCCTATTGGTCCGATCCATCCCAATTGACCCAGTTGATTGCAACGGGCGAGGTGCAGGTGGCGTGGTCGTGGAACGATGCCTTTGCTCTGCTGCGGTCCGAAGATTTCCCAGTCGGCTTTCAGCGCCAGCCAACCGAAGGTGTCAGTATCTTTTTTTGCGGTCTGGTTAACATGAAAGACGGCCCTGGCAGCGAAGACAAAGCCTATGACTTCGCCAATTCCCTTTTGTCTCAGACGTCGCCCCAAGCGCTCCTCGATAGCTTGGGCTATGCCCATTCAAATGATGCCGGTATGGCCAAGCTCGACCCAGCAGCACTTGTGGCCGCAGGTGTCAGCCCGATCGACACAACCCTGCTGCCGCAGGTGCCAATTTCCACCGCGATGCGTGACCGGATGCTGGCCGAGTTTGAAGACATCAAAGCCGGGTTCTGATCTTAGCTAAACCTGAAAAATGAAAGGCCCGCGCAATCGCCCCGCGCGGGCCTTTTTCATTTGCCCGCCCCGGTTTCGCGCAAATCCGGCAAAACAACGTGCCGCATTTCGTATGCACGGATGTCATACGCAAGGTGCACGGAAAACATACACCACATCACCGCCCCGAACCGCTTGCAGCCCGGCCCCCCTGCCCCTATATTGGCAGTGTTCCGGGCAACCGGAAATATGGCGATAAACGCACCCGTAATACGCGGCTCGGACCCGGGGGCGGTACCCGGCGACTCCACCAAACTACTCCTTCATTGGGGGCGGATGGGGTCGAAATAGGATCGACGAACGTCTAAAGGGGCCAGCTTTTGCTCGGTAGGTACCACCGTTATCGGACCAAATGTACAGTTGCCAATGACAACCGTGCTCCGGCAATGGCTCTTGCTGCGTAAGCAGTTCGGGTCGCCGAAACTAAGTCCTTGCGCTTAGCAGCGTAAGGCGGGGTTCGCAGGCACCTGGCAACAGAAGCCTGCACTTAATCCTCTTGCCTTAACCAAGATGCCCGTGCAGCTTAACCCAATGCTACGCCTGCTCGCCCTGTGCCTGTGCCTCGCCCCGCAGGCCAACGCCTGCGAAACGGCTCTTTTGCTGTCCATCGATATCTCCGGTTCCATCGACGCGGGTGAATACGCAATCCAGATCCAAGGCTTGGCATTGGCGCTGAATGACGATGCCATTGCTGATACTTTGGTCGCCGGCCAAATGGCATTGGCCGTGGTGCACTGGTCCGGCGTTGGTCGGCAAGCCCTTGTTCTACCTTGGAAACGCATGCTCAGCCACGCAGACGTGCGCCGCTTTGCCGCCGCCGCCGCCGCCCAGCCACGCGCTTTTTCGGCGTCGGATACGGCTGTTGGCGAGGCAATAGATTTCTCTGCTGCACAGTTCACAGCCGTCGGCGATTGCCAACGCAAAGTCATAGATATCTCCGGCGACGGTCCCGAAAACTCCGGCTACACCGATGCTCAGGCAAGGGCCCGCACCCAAGCAATGGACATAGAAATTAACGCCATCGCCATCGAAGACATGGGCAACTCCGCCCCTGTCACTCGCTATTACCAAAACTGGGTCATCACCAAAGGCGGCTTCGTGATGACCGCACGCGGCCTGCAAGATTACCCCCGCGCCATCCGGGAAAAGATCCTGCGCGAAATTTCCAAGGTCATCGGATAATCGTCTGCCTTGACGGAACTATGTGCCATAGTTTACTTTAATAGCCATGGGGTCCGCGAACGCCCCGTGAGGCGGCAGCCGCAGCATCGCATCCCTTTTCACCCCTTGATCAAGGATGCCAGCTATGCCCGGCCCCGCTCAAATTTCACCCGCCCAACTCGCCCGCCTGATCGGCACCCCCGATGCCCCGGTCATCATCGATGTGCGCATCCCCGATGATTTTGCCGCCAATCCAAGGCTGATCCCAACCGCCATTCGCCATGCGCACAAGGAAATAGACGCGCTAGCACAACAGCTTAAGCGCCAACGTGTCGTTGTCATCTGCCAGCGCGGCCAAAAACTATCCGAAGGTGCCGCCGCCCTGCTGCGTACCCACGGCGCCGCCGCAGAATCTCTGGAAGGCGGCACCGAGGCTTGGGTTGCAGCCGATCTGCCCATGGTCCCCGCCGCCGCCCTGCCGCCCACAAACCTGTGGGTCACCCGTCACCGTCCCAAGATCGACCGTATCGCCTGCCCATGGCTGATCCGCCGTTTCGTCGACCCCACGGCCCGTTTCCTGTTCGTCACCCCCGCCGAAGTTGCCGATGTCGCCATCCGCTTCGACGCCACCCCGTTTGACATCGAAGGCGCGTATTGGAGCCACCGTGGCGATACCTGCACCTTCGATACCATGATCACCGAATTTGGCCTGTCCACCCCCGCACTGGACCGTCTGGCCACAGTCGTACGCGGCGCAGATACTGACCATCACGATCTTGCCCCACAAGCCGCTGGTTTGCTGGCCATTTCTGTTGGCCTGTCGCGAATGTACCGCGATGACCTCGCTCAACTTGACGCTGGCATAGCACTATATGATGCCCTTTACCGTTGGGCGCGCGATGGCTTTGACGAAGGCCATGACTGGCCCGCAGGTCGTGCCTGACATGACGCCCTCATTGTCTGAAATGACCCGCGTTTTCGCCCGCATCGGGCTACTATCCTTCGGCGGCCCCGCTGCACAAATCGCCCTGATGCACCGCGAATTGGTGGAAAACCGCCCCTGGGTAACCGAGAAAGACTACCTCTCGGCGCTGTCGTTCTGCATGCTTCTGCCGGGACCAGAGGCGATGCAGCTGGCCACATGGACCGGCTGGCGCATGCACGGCACCAAAGGCGGCCTTATCGCGGGCCTGCTGTTCGTGCTGCCCGGCGCAGCGGTCGTCCTAACCCTATCCATGATCTACGCCGCCTTCGGCCAAGTTCCCGTAGTCGCCGCCCTGTTCACCGGCGTACAAGCCGCCGTTGTCGCCATCGTGATCGAAGCTTTGCTGCGGGTGTCCCGCCGCGCCCTGAAAGGCCGCATCCACTGGCTAATCGCCACTGCCGCCTTCATCGCCCTGTTCGCCCTGAACATTCCCTTCCCCGTAATCATCATCGCAGCAGGCCTGCTGGGGGCGTTTACCGCCAAACCCGCAACCACCCTACCGCCTGCCAAAATCCAGCCCAACGCTGGCACCCTGCGAACTTTTCTCACCTGGGGCACACTTTGGCTGCTGCCTCTGGCGGCTCTATGGATGTTCGAGCAAGGCCTGCTGTTCGAAATCGGCTTCTTCTTTTCCAAGCTCGCCGTCGTTACCTTTGGCGGCGCCTATGCGGTGCTGGCGTGGATGACCCAGGCGGTGGTGCAAGACAAAGGCTGGCTGACGTTGCCACAAATGATGGATGGTCTAGGTCTGGCCGAAACCACCCCCGGCCCGCTGATTCTGGTCACCCAATTTGTCGGCTATCTGGCCGCGTTCAAACAGGGCGGCCTGATGTACGGTATCGCCGGGGCCATCGTAACGCTGTGGATGACGTTCGTGCCCTGCTTTCTATGGATTTTCGTCGGTGCCCCCTACATCCAACGCATCACTGCAGCCCCACGGCTGGCAGGCGCGCTAAGTGCCATCACCGCCGCCGTGGTCGGCGTGATCGCCAACCTATCGGTGTGGTTTGCTGCGCATGTGATCTTCGACGTTGTGGGGATAACGACCGTCGGGCCGTTCCACCTGATCACGCCTGACTGGGGGACGATTGATCTTGTCGCCTCGGGCACGGCCATTGTTGCGGCATGGCTCTTGCTACTACGCCACTGGTCGCTGCCGCTTGTCCTGTTGTTATCCGCTCTCGCCCCGGTTGTGGTGGCGATATTCTAAACTTCGCCGCGCGGCAGCATCGCCCCCTTCCCTTTGGGGGCGAATCCCTTATGTTGGGGGCAATACAGAAGGGCTACAGCATGGCGCGTTCCATCGATTACGGAAACCTGATGCACCGCGCAATGCGAGGCCTAATTCAATCCGTGCTGACGGATGTCGCGGCGAACGGCCTGCCTGGCGCACATCATTTCTTTATAACTTTTGACACCACGCATCCTGATGTCGATATCGCCGACTGGCTGCACTCGCGCTATCCGGCTGAAATGACTGTGGTTATTCAACACTGGTTCGAAAACCTGGAGGTCACCGACAACGGGTTCTCGGTCACCCTGAATTTTGGCAATCAACCCGAGCCCCTGCGCATCCCGTTTGACGCAGTGCGCACCTTCGTTGATCCATCGGTCGAATTCGGCCTGCGGTTCGAAACCCATTCCGATGACGAGGATGAGGGCGAGGACGGCGACGACGATGGTGACGATAACGCCCCACAACATCGCGACGCCGAAGTCGTCAGTCTGGACAAATTTCGCAAGTAACGGCAGCCTGCCGTTCACCGATGGCATTCCAGGGCGGTTGCGCCAACCCCACCACGAACCGTCGATAGGGATTTCTTAAACAATGCCGTCAGACTTCGCGCTTTTCCTGCGCCAACTCGCCCGCAATCCGGTGCAGACCTCGGCCATTGTGCCATCGTCGGCTTTCCTTGCGCGTGCCATGGTTGCGGGCATTGGGCCAGACACCGGACCCGTCGTCGAATTTGGCCCCGGCACCGGCGTGTTTACCCGCGCCATCCTGAAATCCGGCGTGTTGCCGAAGAACCTAGTCTTGATCGAGCTTAACCCAGAATTCGCCGCCCATCTGCGAACGCGCTTTCCCGGCGTCACCGTGCATGTTGCGGGCGCGCAAGATGTGGCAAAGCATTGCCCGGCGGACGTTGGCACGGTAATTTCCGGCCTGCCCCTCCTGTCGATGCCAATCGAAGTTCGCCGTGCCATCGTCGGCGGCGCGTTCAACGTGCTGCGCCCCGGTGCCGCCATGGTGCAGTTCACCTACGGCCCCAATCCACCGCTTGATGCGGCCTCGCTTGATGCCCTGGGCTTGATCGCCCTGCGCAAAACGAAGGTGTGGATCAACCTTCCGCCAGCAACCGTCTACGAGGTTCGGCGCAGGGCTGAGGTAAGCTGACCCTCGCCCTCCAATCCGGCAGGTAAGCTGCTTGATTTTTCCTGCTTCCTGTCCCTATAGGTCTTCATCTTAAGCAGGAGAATTACGTTATGACCGGCATCCGCGTTGAAACCGACAGTTTTGGTCCGCTGGACGTGCCCGCAGACAAATATTGGGGCGCGCAAACGCAACGCTCCATCATCAACTTCCCCATCGGCTGGGAAAAGCAGCCGATCGCAATCGTCCGCGCCCTTGGTGTCATCAAGAAAGCCTGCGCGCTGGTGAACATTGATCAGGGCGATATTTCCGCCGAACTGGGCACCATCATTGCCGCCGCCGCAACTGAGGTGATGGACGGCAAATTTGACGACAACTTCCCACTGGTGGTCTGGCAGACCGGATCTGGCACGCAAAGCAACATGAACGCGAACGAGGTAATCTCAAATCGCGCCATCGAAATGCTAGGCGGCGTCATGGGGTCAAAAAAACCCGTCCACCCGAATGATCATGTCAACATGGGCCAATCGTCCAACGACACTTTCCCCACCGCCATGCACGTGGCCATTGCCATGATGGCCCACGACGTGCTGTTGCCGGGGCTGGAAAAACTGCATCATGCTCTGGCCCACAAGGCGCAGGAATTTTACCACATCATCAAAATCGGCCGCACCCATACCCAAGATGCCACACCGCTGACGCTTGGGCAGGAATTCAGCGGCTATGCGCATCAGGTGGCATCCGGCATCATGCGTGTAAAAAAGGTGTTGCCCGAAATTTATGAACTGGCGCAAGGCGGTACGGCCGTCGGCACCGGTCTGAACACCCGCGTCGGCTGGGATCGCCGGGTCGCGGCAGAAATCGCCAAGATCACCGGCCTGCCCTTTACCACTGCCCCCAACAAGTTTGAGGCACTGGCCGCCCACGACGCGATGGTGATGTTCTCGGGTGCGCTGAAAACTGTTGCGGTCAGCCTGTTCAAGATCGCCAATGACATGCGGCTTCTGGGTTCCGGCCCGCGGTCGGGTCTGGGCGAGTTGATCTTGCCGGAGAATGAGCCGGGATCGTCCATCATGCCGGGCAAAGTCAACCCGACACAGGCCGAAGCGTTGACCATGGTTTGCGTGCAGGTGATGGGCAACGATGCGGCCGTCGGATTTGCAGGCAGTCAGGGCCATTTCGAACTCAACGTCTACAATCCTGTCATGAGCTATAACGTGCTGCAATCCATGCAGCTTTTGGGGGATGCGACGGTATCCTTCACCGACAACATGGTCGTCGGCACCACAGCCAACATCGCCCGCATCGAAAAGTTGATGAAGGAAAGCCTGATGCTGGTGACCGCCCTAGCCCCCACCATCGGCTATGATGCGGCCACCAAAGTTGCGAAAACTGCCCACAAAAATGGCACCACCCTGCGCGAAGAAGCGATTGCGCTAGGCTATGTCGACGGCGAAACCTTCGACCGCGTTGTGCGCCCTGAAGACATGATCGGCCCTAAGGGGTGATATGGCTGACCTCGTAAATCTGCGTGCCGCGCGAAAAGCAAAAGACCGCCTGACCATGCGGGCCAAGGCAGATGAAAACGCTGCGAAGTTCGGCCGCACCAAGGCCGAAAAAGACCTGCAGGCGGCAAAAGCCGAAAAAGCCCGCCGCGATTTGGATGGGGTCAAAAAAGAATGACGGCGCGCCCGGTCAAACACTCGCTGACGCTGAAAGGCCACCGCACCTCGGTGTCACTGGAGGAAAGCTTCTGGCTGGCCTTTCGCGAAATCGCCGCTGAAAAAGGCGTAGCGCTTAATGTTCTAGCCGCCGAAATAGATGCCGGTCGCGACGCCGATGTTGGCCTTGCCTCGGCAATTCGCGTCTTCGTGTTTCAAACCCTGCGGCGTTAGGTCTACCTTAACCCGATCTGCATCACACTGACGCGATGAATGTGCGCCCAAATCCGCTTTCGCCCGATGCCTGGTTGGTTCATCTGTTCAACTCACAAGCCGCCTGCGAGGGCAGCGTGATCCGCCGAAAGATTCGCGATGTCGAAAAATACGTCGGTCGCAACACGTTTCTGCAAGAAATGCGCCGCCGTGGCTACCCTGTGGTGGAAAACGCTGGTCAGTTCGTGATCTTCTGCAATCAAGAACCAATCCGTCGCGTTGCCTGATCGATGTCTTCGAAGAAATCGAACCGGAATTTTCGAAAATTCCGGCCAAGAGTTTTCGAAACCTTTTGCTTACCCCCGCCGTTCCACCTGTAACCAAATCCCGTCCTTCGCGCGCACGGTCAGATGCGCCACTGGCACCGGTACGCGCCCCTCGACCAAGGCAAACCGGAACCGCCGCACCAGCAGCCCCAGCAACAGCACCCCTTCCGCCATCGCGAACCCCGCCCCCGGGCATGCCCTTGGCCCGGCGGAAAACGCAATGTAGCCATCCCGCGCCGATGTCCGCCCAGCTTCGGTTTGCCACCGCCCCGGATCGAACGCATCGGGCTTATCCCAAATCCGTTCATGCCGGTGCAAATGCCAAGGCGACAGCACGATCTGCGCGCCCGGTGCCACGTAGCGGCCACGCATGTTCTCGGCCTGCTGGTTCTCCCGCACCATCATCGGAACTGCCGGATAAAGCCGCATCGCTTCGCGGAACACGTCGCGGGTAAAGCTAAGCCGTGCCAACGCGCCAAATTCCGGCGCATCCCCCAACCCCGCCGCCTCTGCAGCCACACGGTCCTGCACGTCCGGATTGCTCGCCAGCAAATACAGCGCCCAAGCCATGGCAGACGCACTGGTTTCATGCCCCGCCAGAAAAAAAATCGCCACCTGATCAACCATTTCATTGGTGCCAAAACACTGCCCCGTCTCGGGGTCCGGCGTCGTCATGATCTGCGTCGCAAGATCACTCGGCGCATCGCCCGCCGCGATGAGTTTCGCCCGCGCCTCTGTCAGTCCCGCAATCAACGCCCTGATCTCCCTCGCCGTCACCTTGGCTTTTGGCCGATGAAATCGCGGCAGCCAGCGGGGCAATGGCACAAAGGCGGCAAGATTCACCAAAGGCTGGCTGCGCTGATGTTTGCGAAACTGATCAAAGACTTGCGCAGCAACCTGATGCTCGATGGGAATGGAAAACAGCGTGCGAAAAATCACGTCCGCCGCCGCATGGCTCATCTGGCTTTCCACTTCGACCATCCCGACCGGCATTCGATCCACGGCAGCCTTCCCGGCAGCAAGCATCGCCGGAAACGTATCGCGCAGCCGTCCGCCGTGAAATGCCGGATCGATAATCCGCCGCTGCCGCGCCCAAGCCGCGCCATTAGTCAGAAACACCGAATTGCCCAGCAGCGGTGCCAGGCCTTCGCGAATGCGGGCTGATTTGGGAAAGTCCGCAGGTCGTTCCTGCAACACAAGCCGGATCAGCGCCGGATCATTGCACAGATAGCTTCTGAAAAACGGCGTCCGAAACTCTGCCATCCAAGCGCGATACAGTCGCGCAGGCTGTGCCGACAGTATATCCGCCCGAAACAATCGCAAGTGCCGCCACAGCGATACTTTGTCAGCGCGCGGCGTTGGTTTCGGCGGCGTCATGCGGCCCTGCTGGTGTAACGTGAAACCGGCGTTTCAATCCGGCTTTTCGATGCAGAACGGCCCGCAAACCGCGCGGCCAGTGTTTGCGGCCCCGCCGTGATGCGAAAATAGTCATACTCGCCGGGCCTATCAAAGGCGCATAGATACTGGAAATGCAGCCGGAAAAACCGCCACCGCAGCGCCTTCCACCGCGCCGGCGAAAGGGTTTGCGTGAAAGCCGCCGATATCACCAACGGCCAGCGTTTATTGGCGGCGGCCACGCCCGATACCGCCACCGGATCGCACAGGGCGAATGCGCAGCCGTCTCCGGGGGCTGTCACATCCACCCAAGTCAGCCCGTCCGCAGTCGATAGGAAATGCAAATCCGCCCGCAGGCGGTGCGCCTCTGGCAAGAACGACACCATCGGCACCACTTGACCCAATGATAAAAACCCAAGCGGCACGCGCGTGTCGCCCTGCCGCAAAAGATCGGCCAATATCGACACCGCAAGATGCGCGCCCGAAGAATGGCCGACAACAAGCACCTCGTCGCAATCGGCTTGCAAAGCCTCGGCAATCACCCTGCGAAACACGGCCAGCCGTGCTTCCAACTCCACCGGGTAGGCCCCCCGCAACTGGGCAGTAAAGGCGTAGTCCTGCATCAGATAATAGGCAAAAACGTATCCATCCAACCGACGAAACCCGCGCAATACTAAACCAACACCCACCACCCCGATCACCCATCCCGCCGCCGCAGGCAGCACAAGACCCGCCAACATACCCAACCCAATCCCGGCAAAAACTGCCACCAGAAGCTCGACCCAAAGCACCACAATCGGATAAAGTGCCGCGATAACCGGCCCCTTGCGCAACCGCGCCAGCCGAAACAGCGTACCGGTTGAGATATAAATCCACGCCGTCCGCGCCAGTTGCAAATAGGTGCTGACAATCCCCCGATCCATTGATGCGCGCACAATGTCAGACCACACCAGCACCTCAAACTCCGACCGCACCTCCTGCCCATCCATGATGGTAGTCACGTTCCAGCCAAACGACCCCTTCGCCCGACGCCCGCCAACCTCAACGGCGTAGCCCGAGGTTGCCGCCTGCATCTGCGCTTCTTTCCGGTATAACTCGCGGTATCGGCGCGGCGGTGCCGGATCAAATCCCGGAATGTAGAACACCCGCCGCCGCACAACCGGCGCAGTCATGGCTTTTGTATCCGGCATCAAATTCCCCTTGATCCCCCGCACCAACGTTGCGGCAAAAGGATCAGTGCAAGACTAACCAAGCACGGCCAGAAAGGGCAACTTTTCCAGCAGATACCAGGAAAAATCGGTAAATGCCCCGGTGAAGATCGCAACGCCCACCAGTATCAGCAGCACACCCATCGCCCGCTCGATGGTTTTCATGTGCCGCTTCAGCCCGGTCATAACCCGCATAGCCCGTTCAATGAACAAGGCGGCCACCAAAAACGGCACCCCAAGACCAAGCGCATAAACCCCAAGCAGCAATGTTCCCCGCGCCAATGACGCCTCTTGCGCTGCCAGCGACAATATCGCGCCCAGTTGCGGCCCGATGCACGGTGTCCAACCAAATGCAAACGCCAGCCCTAGCACATAGGCCCCAAACGCCGTCCCACCTTCGGACTTCGCATCCATCCGCGCCTCGCGGTCCAGCAGTGGAATACGGATAACCCCCAGAAAATGCAGGCCAAAGACTACCACCATCGCACCGGAAATACGCGAGAACAGCACCTGATTTTGCAAAAAGAAGCTGCCAAACGCCGAAACCGTAAAGCCCAACAGCAGAAAAATCGTTGACAGACCGAGCACGAAAAAAAGCGCTGGCAGCAAAACCCTGCGGCGCGCCGACTGATCGCTGCGCATCTCGCCCATGCTGATGCCGCCCATGTAGGCCAAGTACGGCGGCACAATCGGCAGCACGCAGGGCGATAGAAACGACAGCACCCCCGCCAGCATTGCGATCAGCATGGCCGGTACAAGGCCCGCATCTATCAACTCAAAACCGCCCATGGAATCTCCCTTGCTCCTTCCGCATAACGGTTTCGCGCGCGTCCGTCACGCGGGCAGTCAGTCACTTTGCCGTGGCATAATACCTGCCGATTGTGATTGGTATTGCCGCCACACCCCGCCATAACTGCCGGATCGCAATGGAAAGCCCACCAATGACGCCAGATGAGACCATAGATTGCGAGGGCCTCCTGTGCCCGCTGCCAGTGCTAAAAGCCCGAAAAAGGCTGCTGCAGATGCCGGTGGGGGCAGTGCTGTGCCTGCGCGCCACAGATCCGATGGCCGCAATCGACCTGCCGCACTTTTGCACGGAGTCTGGGCACACCATTATTTCAGCGGTCAAAGACGGTGCGGTTCAAGTCTACTGCATTCAGCGCGGCCCGCCCAAAAATTAAGGGCGTCAGGTTCCCCAGACGCCCCCAAATCTGTTAGCGACCGAGCGCCCACCATCCCTTACGTTTCGGCTTCGGCGGGCCATCGTCCACTGGCGCGTCCTCTGCAGGCACTGCCGCAACAGGTTCGACGATAGGCACTGCCTTCGCTGCGGGTTCTGGCGCAACTGCAACCTCTGCCCCAGCCGCCTCTGCCACTGCAGCCTTCGCTTTGCTAGCCCGTGGCGCGCGCGGCTTTGGTTTCGGCTTTTCAGCTGTCAATTCCACGGCATCAGACGCCGGTTCTGCCGCCGCATTCGCTTTGGCCATTGCCAGCGATATCACGTCGGGCTGTGCCGGAGCCTCAGCCATCGGCTCTGCCGCAACATCCGCCTTTGGCTTAGCCGTACGCGTGCGTGTCCGGCTTCTGGGTTTCGGCGCAGGCTGTGCATCCGCCTCAACCGCCGCCGGTGCATCAACCACGCCCTGCGCTATCACCTCGCCCGCGTCTTCTGCCTCATCGCCATCGTCGGCCTCATCGCCAGCGCCCTCGGCACTGCCGTTTTGTCCCGCGCCGCTGCCACCGCGCCGACGCCGACGCCGCTTGCGCTTTTTCTTCGGTCCTTGGCCATCGTCGGCAGATCCGCTCGCTGCCGCACTTGGTGCAGAAACTTCGGCCGCGTCATCCGCGTCTTCAACAATGTCATCGTCTTCAATGATATCGTCGTCGATCTCATCCACCGCAGCGCCCATCAGGGCGGAATTGCCGGAAATCACCGCCGAGGCCGCTTCCGATACAACCCGCGTTGCCGTCTTGAACTTCTCGATAGAATAATCTGGGCTGACCATTGCCGGATCACATTCGATCCGCACCGCCATGCCATAGCGTGCCTCGATCAAGGCGATATGTTCGCGCTTCTGGTTGATCAGGAAATTCACAATCCCGATCGGCGCTTTCAACAGCACCTCTTTCGACCGCTTGCGCGTGCCCTCTTCTTCCAAAGCACGCAAGACTTGCAGGCCCTGACTGTCATCCGACCGGATCAAGCCTGTGCCATGACAATGCGGGCACGGCTGCGTGGTGCTTTCCAGCATGCCGGGGCGCAACCGCTGGCGGCTCATTTCCAGCAGACCAAATCCCGAAATGCGGCCCACCTGAATGCGCGCACGGTCGGTTTTCAGCTTGTCCTTGATGCGCTTTTCAACCGCCAGGTTGTTGCGTCGTTCTTCCATATCGATGAAGTCGATCACGATCAGACCGGCCAGGTCGCGCAGACGCAACTGGCGGGCCACCTCTTCGGCGGCCTCCAGGTTGGTCTTCAACGCCGTCTCTTCAATCGAGCCCTCTTTGGTTGCACGACCCGAGTTCACGTCGATCGCTACCAAAGCCTCAGTTATCCCGATCACGATGTAGCCGCCCGACTTCAACTGAACCGTCGGGTTGAACATACCGCCAAGATAGCTTTCCACCTGATAGCGGGCGAACAGCGGCATCTGTTCACTATAACGCTGCACAGATTTCGCATGGCTCGGCATGATCATCTTCATGAAGTCTTTGGCGGTTCGATACCCCTCCTCGCCCTCGACCAACACTTCTTCGATCTCGCGGTTATAAAGATCGCGGATCGACCGCTTGATCAGATCGCCCTCTTCATAGATCGGCGCAGGCGCAATAGACCGCAGCGTCAATTCGCGCACCTGTTCCCACAGCCGCATCAGATACTCGTAGTCGCGCCGAATTTCCGGTTTGGTCCGCTTCGCCCCCGCCGTGCGGATGATCAGACCTGCACCTTCCGGCACTTCAATCTCTTGCGCGATTTCCTTCAGCTTCTTGCGGTCGGCGGCCATGGTGATCTTGCGCGAAATGCCACCACCACGGGCGGTATTCGGCATCAAAACGCAGTAGCGCCCTGCCAAAGAAAGATATGTCGTCAGCGCCGCACCCTTATTGCCGCGTTCTTCCTTAACCACCTGCACCAGCATGATCTGGCGCACCTTGACCACTTCTTGGATCTTATACCGCCGCGCCCGTGGTTTGCGAGTTTGGCTAATTTCCTCAGCCACATCCTCTTCGGCAATGGATTCGATGTCTTCGTCCACCTCGGCGGCATGATCGACGGCACGGTAGGGCTGTTCGCTATCGCCGTTTTCTTGCGTACGGGGCGATTCAACCAAGGCATCCGCGCCGGTTTCGTCGCCCAGATCAACCACATCCATGCTGGTTGCAGGTGCGCTGACCACAGCATCACCCGAAGGCGCTGCAGCAGCACGCGGTGCCGGGCGTGGCCTGCGCCGATTGCGACCGTTTTCTTCTTCATCCTCAGCGCGTGCATATGCGCGCTCTTCTTCCAGCAGCGCTTTGCGGTCAGCTAATGGAATTTGGTAATAATCCGGGTGAATCTCGGCAAATGCCAAGAAACCATGCCGATTACCGCCATAATCGATAAACGCCGCCTGAAGCGACGGCTCGACCCGCGTTACCTTGGCGAGGTAGATATTTCCGGCGATCTGCCGTTTGTTGATGGTTTCAAAATCGAATTCCTCAACTTTGTTTCCATCCACCACCACAACCCGAGTTTCCTCGGCGTGGGTGGCATCGATAAGCATCTTTTTGACCATTTTGTTCCATGGCACCCATGCCAACCAACCCAACAGGAATTACACCTGATGGCGGATCAGCGGGCATGTGGTGGCTTGTTCGGGCGATGGCGCGCGTGACAACGGCAAAAGCGGCCCGGTCTGGGGCTCCCTTCAGTCCTGTCGTCAGCTCTGCACACTTCATCACGGTTCTGTTCCGGGCACCTTGTCGGGTGTCCACCTGTAAAAGCCCACGTTTGTCAAAGACTTAGTAGGCAATATCCCGGCCTTGCGGCCGATCCGACCGATCTCGCATCGGCACACAAACGCGCCAGACAGAAGACCAGAGAATTCATCGGCAGGCGCAACCCAAGGCTGCGCGTCTGCTTCAGGTGACCCTATCGGCAAAGAGTGCGCAAAGACAATGGGTCATTTTGCGCGACCCGCTTCGATAAAGCACATTGCGAAATGTGTGGCACCGTTTCCGGAAAAATGCGTCACAAACAAATGCCGCAGCTGATTGCGCATCTCACAAGACACGCAAACAGCATTTGCTCACACGTATTCAGACCGCGACAAACTGTACTTCGCCATCTTTTCGTTCAACGTCCGGCGTGGCAGGCACAGCTCTTCCATCACCGCTACGATGCTGCCTTTGTGCCGGCGCATCGTATTGTCGATCAGCATCCGCTCAAACGCCTCGACATAATCTTTCAGCGGCTTGCCTTCGGTCGTTAGTGTCGGCCCAGCCGCTTCGTTATCGGCCATCAGCAGCGATGCAATAGACCCCGACCCACGCCGGTTCTGCAACACCGCGCGTTCGGCGATATTGACCAACTGCCGCACATTGCCAGGCCACGGCGCTTGCAGCAATTGTGCCGCTTCCTGTGCGGTGACCTGCGGCGCTTCGCAGCCATATTCCTCGGCAAACTGTTCCGACATCCGGGTGAACAGCGTCAGAATATCCTCACCCCGGTTGCGCAACGGCGGCAGCACGATGGTCAGCGCCCCTAGCCGGTAATACAAATCCGGCCGCAGCACGTTTTCCAGCGTCGTGTCCGGCGCGTGCTGATTGCAGATCGCGATAATTCGGGTTTCCGGTGGCGTGCCCTGATCGTTGATCAGCGTCAGCAACCGCGACTGCAACGGATGGCTTAGTGCCTCGATATCCTCTAGGCACAACGTCCCGCCCCGCGCCTCTTCGACCAACGGAATGGTGCCATCCTCTGCCGGGCCAAACAGCCGCGCTTGCAACTGATCTTCCGACCACGCGGCACAAGAAATAGTCACGAATTTCCGCCCCGCGCGCGACCCTACGGCATGTAGCGCATGCGCCACCAACGTTTTGCCAGTGCCAGTTTCGCCATCGATAAGCACATGCCCATCGGCCTGCCCCAGATCAAGAATGTCTTCGCGCAGCCGGTCCATTTCCGGCGACCCACCGATCAGCTTTTTCATCAAAACCGACCCGTCCGACAATTCCCGCCTGAGCGCGCGGTTATCCAGCGTCAGCCGCCGTGTTTGCGTCGCCCGCTTGGCAAGCTCCGTCATCCGGTCCGGGTTGAACGGCTTTTCCAGAAAATCGAAGGCGCCAACCCGCATCGCCTCAACCGCCATCGGCACATCGCCATGCCCGGTGATCATGATCACGGGCAGGCCGCTATCAATGCTCATCAAGCGCTTTAAAAACGCCATTCCGTCCATCCCCGGCATCTTGATATCACTGACCACGACGCCCGGGAATTCTGCCCCGATGCCCTTCAGCGCCTCTTCAGCCGATGCATAGGTTTCGGTGTCAAATCCTGACAACGCCAACCACTGGCTGATCGATTGGCGCATATCGGCCTCATCGTCCACTATCGCCACTTTCATTGCACGCGCCATGACATCCTCATTCTGCTGCTTCAACTTCTTTGCCCATCAGGGGCAACTGTACTTCAAACACGGCCCCGCCCTCATCGCTGTTGCGCGCAATCAACCGCCCGCCCAGATCTGTGACGATGCCCGAGGATATGGCCAATCCTAGCCCGACCCCCTCGCCAGGTTTCTTCGTCGTGTAAAATGGCTCGAACAGGTTATCCAGATCGACAATCCCGTGCCCATTGTCGCGCACCGACAGAACCGCACTTTCGCCCGCCGACAACAGGATGTCGATCTGCGGCACATCGCTTTCCTTGGTCGCGTCCAGCGCATTGCGCAACAGGTTGATAATAACCTGTTCCAACCGCAACCGATCTGCGTTCACAATCACCGGTTGGCGCGGCAATGTGCGGGTAATGCGCACCACGCGCAGCTTTAACTGTGGCTCCATCATCGACAGCGCCGATGAAACACAAGCCCGCATATCCACCGGCTCAAACGCCTCGCCGCCCTTGCGCGCGTAGGATTTCAACTGCCGGGTAATCGCGCCCATCCGTTCAATCAGATCATCAATCCGCTGAAAGGATGACAATGCCTCTTCGGGGCGCTTGCGCTGCAACAACAGCCTCGCCCCCGCCAGATAGGTTTTCATAGCCGCCAAAGGCTGGTTCAACTCATGGCTGACCGCCGCCGACATCTCGCCCAGCGCCGCCAGCTTTGATGATTGCGCCAGTGTCAACTCGGCAACCTCCAAGTCTTTCTGCGCCTTCTCACGCTGCGCCACTTCACGCTGCAACCGCGCATTCAGCAGCCGCAACTCCGCAGATTCCTTCTGAAACCCTATGGACCGTGACCATGCCCGGCGTGACAAAAGGTAAAACGTCAGTGCCGCCAGAATGGCAAAACCCATGATCTCCAGTGCCAAAACGCCGTTCACCCGCTCGCGCACGGAATCGTAGGCGGTAAACGTCACCAGACGCCACCCCCTGAACGGCACTCGCGCTTCGGTTTTCATCACCGCTTCGCCACCAACATAGGCATCAGGCGCCTTTTGTGCCCAATCCGTCGTCGCCTGCAAGGCCCGGCCAATCGCGGTCGGCGCATCGGTTGACGCCAACGCCTCGCCTAATGGCAACCCACGCCAGCTAACCTCGGTGGATAGCAACACCGTGCCTTCGCTGTCGGTCACCAAAACGGCATCCTGCAAACCAGCCCAGGCGCGTTCATACTTCATCAGATCGGCGGCAACCACGATTACCCCAATCGCCTTGCCCTCAGATTGGATTGCGCGCGAATAGGTAAACTCATGCGACCCAGTCTCGGTTTTTGTAACCGTGAAGACCGTCTCTTTGGTGCGCAACGCGTCAACAAATGCACCATCAGCTGCATGCCCGGTGCCAAGCAGGTTGCGATTGGTCGCCCCAACTGTCCGCCCCTCGCCATCCAGCAGCAAAATCGACGCGGCACCAATCTCATCCTGAAAAGAGATCAGCCGCGCCGATGTGCCGGAATAATCTCCAACGCTCAACGCACGGATCAACTCCGGATCGCGCGCCAACAGCAGCGGCACCACTGCCGTGCGCTGCAATTCTGAAATCATATTGCCGGAATAAAGCGCGAGTCGCAGCTCTGCCCGATTGCGTGTCGTATCGGTAAAGCGATCGGACAGCCAGCGGTTGGTCGTCAGCACAACCGCAACGGCAAATAGCACCAAAATGGCTATCACCACTTTCGCGCGCCAAGACATGCCTTGCGGCAAGTCTGATACTAAATCTTCGGCTTCAACCTCCGTCATGCCCCAAGTTTACGGCCCGTCAAGCGCCGCCTCAAGGACTACCCCCCTAGGCCAGCGCCATCCCGCCCATCAAAGACCGGAATACACCCGCGCCATCCGTGCCGCCAAGCGTTGCATCAACCGCCCGTTCCGGATGCGGCATCAAACCTAACACGCGCCGGTTGTCCGACACGATCCCGGCAATGTCATTCATCGCGCCATTCGGGTTGTCGGTATAGCGAAACGCAATCCGCCCTTCGCCCTCCAGCCGCGCCAAGGTTTCCGCATCTGCGGTGTAATTACCATCGTGATGTGCCACCGGCAGACGTATCTCGGCCCCCACACCGTAGGCCGAGGTGAAATCAGTTGTCGCCCCCACCCGCAAGCCAACAACCTTGCAGACAAACTTCAAACCTGAATTCCGCATCAAGGCACCGGGCAGCAACCCTGTCTCGGTCAATACCTGAAAGCCGTTGCAAATCCCCAAAACATAGCCGCCGCGCGCCGCATGGGCATGGATCGCCGCTGCAATCGGTGACCGCGCCGCAATCGCGCCACAGCGCAGGTAATCGCCGAACGAAAACCCACCCGGAATACCAACAACGTCCACCCCGGCAGGCATCGCTGTGTCCTTGTGCCAAACACGGACCGTATTGAACCCCGCCGCATCAAAGGCAACGACCAGATCACGGTCACAGTTCGATCCTGGAAAGGTAATGACAGCGGCTTTCATGGCAGTATCCCTCACAAACGGCGTGCAATTCGCATAACGCACGCTGCGGTTCCGTTCCAGCCCCGGTTATCCAACGCAGCAAAAATATCCACTCAAGCACCTGCAAACAGAAATAACGCGGTGTGGGTCTACCCGTCGGTACTTGCCATGCCGGTTATCAAATGCCCCGGATATGCCGGAATTTTGTCCCAACCAACACACATTCCCAGACATAGTTAATTCCGTATGGCTCACGATCACGGGCCAGTATATCGATTTGCTGGCTTCTTCCTGATTAACGACGAAAACGCAGGTATCAACTGTGGCAGGGGCAAACTCAGACCATGACCGAGATCAGTTTTTATGCCAGAGGCGACAGTAGTTCGGCCAACAATGCCGCGCTCAACGTGCAGGGCACGTCAACCACGCCCACAACGCTGCTTACATTCACCTCCGGTGCAAGCGGTGACATCCAGCTGGATTACAACGGCGGGCTCGCCGACCCTGACACGCAAGTCATAGTCAATGGCGTTACTTTGAATTTTACCGTGCAGTTTTCTGGCACTCTGCCCTTGACGAACAAGCTGGCCAACGTGAACGGCTTCGATCTTCGCGGGCAGCAAATTGTCGTCGTCACCCTGTCAACCGGGCAGCGCTTTTTCTTTCTGACCAACGGCACCACCAGCCTTGCCACTATGTCTGCCTTTCCTAACGGCGCTCACACGATCGGCAATGTCGGCACCACTGGCCCGATTCTGGTCTGTTTTCTGCGCGGCACGCTGATAGGCACACCATCTGGCGAACGTTCAATTGAAACGCTGAAGGCCGGAGATTTGGTGCTGAACACCACGGGCGAGCCGATCCCGCTGCGTTGGATCGGCAGCCGCGTTGTCAGCACGATCGAAGTGCTCCTTTACCCCAATCTGCGCCCTGTGATGATTGACGCCGATCATTTCGGCCCCGGATTGCCACATACCCCGCTTGGCCTTTCACCCCAGCATCGCATTGCGTTGACAGGCTGGCAGGTCGAGCTTTTCTTTGGCTGTGAAGAGGTTCTGGTGCCGGCGGGGCATCTGTCGTCGACAGTATCAAGCCGAACATACGCCGCAAACCCGATTGAATATTTTCATCTGCTGTTCGATCAGCACGAACTGATCTGGTCGAACGGGCTAGCAACCGAAAGATTTCAACTTGGCGAGCGGGGCTTGATTTCGCTCAACCCAGATGATGTTGCGAACCTTCTAGGGTCGGTGGAGACACTTGCCGACAATGATCTGATGGCCCGCAGCGACAATTGCAGATCTTTGCGCAGCTACGAGTCCCAAGTGCTTGCGAAACAACTACAGACCGCAGCCTAACCGACCCTCAAACGATCTCGATACTGAATTTCTCGATCACCGTGTTGGCCAACAACCGCTCGCACATCGCCCGCACCTCGGCCTCCGCTGTCGATTTGTCCGATCCGGCCAAATCCAACTCGATCACCTTGCCCTGCCGCACAGCCTGCACACCGCCAAACCCCAGCGTGCCCAGCGCATGACGCACCGCTTCACCCTGCGGGTCCAGAACGCCATCTTTCAACATAACATGCACGCGGGCTTTCATCGGATCAGGCCTTTCTTCAATTTATCAACGTAGGCTTGGTGGTGTGCGTCACGTTCGACGGCAACACCCCCAAACGTCGCGCCAGTTCGGTGTAAACATCCGGCAGCGGGCCCGGCTCGCGCGGGATGCCGTCGCGTTCGCTGGCCTCGTTGCCGCGCATGTCCCACAACCGGCAACTGTCCGGACTAATTTCGTCCGCCACGATCAGGCGCATGAAATCGCCTTCCCAAATACGGCCTACCTCGATGCGGAAATCGGCCAGCCGAATGCCCACACCCATCATCACGCCCGACAAAAAGTCGTTCACCCGCAGCGCAAGGGCGACCACATCATCAAGGTCTTGCTGATTGGCCCAGCCAAAAGCGACGATATGTTCCTCGGCGACCAAGGGGCAGCCCAGTTTGTCATCCTTGAAGTAGTATTCGACAATCGGCCTCGGCAACGGTGTGCCTTCCGGAATGCCAAGCCGCGTTGACAGCTCGCCGGCCGCAAAATTGCGCACGACGATTTCCAGCGGAATAATCTCGGCCATCCGCACCAGTTGTTCGCGCATGTTGACACGCCGAATGAAATGCGTCGGCACTCCTATGCTGTTCAGCCCGGCCATGAAAAATTCCGACAAGCGGTTGTTCAGCACACCCTTGCCATCCACGGCAATCGACGTGGCGGCACCGCTGGCGATCCCGTCATCCTTGAAATACTGGATCAAGGTTCCAGGCTCCGGCCCTTCATACAAGATCTTGGCCTTGCCTTCGTAAACCTTCTTGCGCCGCGCCATGAATTCTCCGATCGAATGGCCAAACGGGGCAGTCAAAGCGCCCCGATCAGTCTTTGTTGCAGCAATATGCCAACCGGGCCTGCCCCGCAAGGCAATCGCAGCCACCCCTTGCACGATGAGGCCCGGAAGGGCATATGGTGGGCAACCATACTGACCACAAAGGAAGCCGCCGATGTCCACATTCGACGACCGCGAACGAGCATTTGAGTCCAAATTCGCCCATGACGCCGATATGCAGTTCCGCGCCGAGGCACGCCGCAATAAACTGCTGGGCCTTTGGGCGGCTGACCTGCTTGGCAAAACCGGCGAAGACGCCGCCGCTTATGCAATGAGCGTCGTCCAGGCCGATTTCGAAGAGGCGGGCGTCGAAGACGTAGTGCGCAAGGTTGCCGCCGATCTGGCGGGTCACGCCAGCGCCGACGATATCCGCGCCAAACTGACTGATCTGCTCGTGCAGGCCAAAACGCAACTGATGGACGAGTTCTGAAAACCAGCCCCGTCGCCGATGGCAGGCCACCCAACTTGGGTGGCCTTTTCCTTTCGCGCCGCCGTGCTCCATAAGCTCGACTGAAGCCATCGAACGAAGCCCAGCGTTTTGGCCTCCCAAGTGTCAAGCACGGCCAATCCCATCGCCGCCGGTTGCGGCCCCGCCTGCATCATCATCATGAGCAATATGAAATTGCCTCTGGCGCGCTCGCGTGGCACACGGAGGCGTGAACTACCCCGCCGACCCCGAGGATACCCGATGACCACCGATCTGCTGACAACGCTTCTTGCCAAGAATGATTGGCTCATGGCCGACGGGGCTACTGGCACCAATCTGTTCAATATGGGCTTATCGTCGGGCGAACCGCCCGAAATGTGGAACATCGAACAACCCGACAATATCCGCGCCCTGTACAAAGGTGCTGTCGATGCCGGGTCAGATATATTCCTGACCAATTCATTCGGCGGCAACGCCAGTCGCCTTAAACTTCACGGCTTCCAGGACCGTGTTCACGAACTGAACCGCATCGCCGCCAGCTTGGGCCGCGAAATTGCCGATGCCGCTGGCCGCTCCGTTGTGGTGGCCGGTTCGGTCGGCCCAACGGGCGAAATAATGGTGCCTGTTGGCCCGCTAACCCATGAACTTGCAGTGGAAATGTTCCACGAACAAGCCGAAGGCCTGAAGGCTGGCGGTGCCGACGTGCTGTGGATCGAAACCATTTCGGCCCCAGAAGAATACCGCGCCGCAGCCGAGGCGGCAGCCCTTGCCGATATGCCGTGGTGCGGCACGATGAGCTTTGATACCGCAGGACGCACCATGATGGGTGTTACTTCCGCCGCCATGGTCACCATGGTCGAAAAACTGCCAAACCCGCCAATTGCTTTTGGCGCAAATTGCGGCGTCGGCGCATCTGATCTTCTGCGCACCGTGTTGGGTTTTATGGCCCAAGGCACCCCCCGGCCGGTGATCGCCAAAGGCAACGCGGGCATACCAAAATATCACGATGGCCACATCCACTATGACGGCACGCCTGATCTTATGGCCGAATATGCGGTTCTCGCCCGCGACGCTGGTGCACGCATTATCGGCGGCTGCTGTGGCACGATGCCGGATCACCTGCGCGCCATGCGGCATGCGCTGGAAACCCGTCCGAAAGGCGACCGTCCGTCACTGGACGCGATCACCAGCGCCTTGGGTGGTTTTTCGTCTGCCTCAGACGGCACCGGAGATACCTCAGGTGATCCCAAACGCGAACGGCGCGGCGGGCGTCGGGGTTAACCCACGCTTCTGCGCCGAAGCTTAATGCATCACCAGCACCGGCAGACGCGAATGCGACAACAGCTTCACGGTCTCGCTGTCGAGCGTCTGGCCTAGCAATCCATAGCGTTCGTGCGCCGGCATCACGATCAGATCGCAGCCTTGGGTTTCAGCCATGCGCTGCACTGCCTCGTTCAGATGGTCGTGCTCCGCCTTGACGTGCACGCAATCCACCCCCAAGGAACGGACTTTCGCTTCAAGGTCATTGTCGGTAGTCAGATGCTCGTCGAGATGCCGCTGATGTTCGGCAGTGCTCTCGGTCAGTCCTTCCGGCGAAAAAGTGAAGGCATGGAACGGATGCAGGACCGTCAGGATCGTCACCTTGGCGCTGATCGCGCGCGCCAGATCGAGGCCGTGCTCCACCGCCCTGGTTCCGGCTTCGGACCCGTCTGTCGGAATAATAATGTGCTTGTACATGGCCGCCTCCGTGGAGTTTCCAAAGGGTATATCAAAAGGGTATATCAATAGACCGAAGCATAGCACCACGCGCTCAAAAAGTCAGCCCCTGCATGACGTTATTGACCGACCGCCATACCGACCAGCAGCGACCGCAGACATCCCGGCGCGCCGGTCCGCAGGCGGCCTCAGAACAGCGCCAGTTGGTCTCCGGCGCGGGGCGGGCAGGCGAAACGGCTGACATCAAGCGGCGGCAGCCTGCCGTCCAACCCCAACCGCCGCGCCGCAACTTCAAACCGCCGCGCCATCAGATCGGCCCATGGCCCCTCGCCCCGCATCCGCTTGCCAAACTGCGGGTCATAATCAAGCCCGCCATGCAGTGCCCGAACCCGGCCCATCACCTTGGCCGCACGGTTCGGGTACTGTTGTGCCAGCCAATCCTGAAACAACCCCGACACTTCGCGCGGCAATCGAAGCAAGATGAAGCTGGCCGCCACCGCCCCCGCATCCTTGGCCGCTTGCAAAATCGGCTCGACCTCGTGATCGGTCAGCCCCGGCACCACTGGTGCCACCATCACCCGAACCGGAACGCCCGCATCCGCCAACCGCCTGATCACCGCCAACCGGCGCACAGGTGTCGCCGCGCGCGGTTCCATCTTGCGCGACAAAACTGCATCCAATGTGGTGATCGAAATCCCGACCCGCACCAATCCAAGCGCCGCCATCGGGGCCAAAATGTCCAGGTCCCCCTCAATCAACGTGCCCTTGGTGGTAATCGCCACCGGATGATTGAAATCGCGCAGCACCTCCAGCACCTCGCGCATCACGCCATATTTGGCCTCGATTGGCTGATAGGGATCAGTGTTGGTGCCAATCGCCACCGGCTGCGCCTTATACACCTTCGCCGACATTTCCCGCGCCAGCACCGCCCCGATCCCCGGCCGCGCAATCAACCGCGTCTCAAAATCCAATCCCGGCGACAGGTTCAGGAACGCATGGCTCGGCCGCGCAAAGCAATAAATACAGCCATGCTCACACCCCCGATAGGGATTGATCGACCGATCAAATGGCAAATCCGGTGATCGATTGTAGCTTAACGCAGATCGCGGCACTTCAAGCCGCACTTCGGTCTGCACCAACTGGTCGTCTTCCGGAATGTCCCAGCCATCGCTGATGCCAACACGGGTCTGCCCTTCGAACCGTCCCGCTGCGTTCGATACCGCTGCCCGCGCCCGCAAACGCTGCCCCGGCAATAGATTGTTTTCACTGTCGGTCATCCGCCCAACTTAGAACATTTAGAGAACAAATGCCACCAAAAACCTGCGCGCAGCCCCTTGCTGTCGGCTTTCATCCGGGGCATGTCGTAAACCGAAAAGTCATCGCGGCCCGTTAGGCCCATTGACAGCAAGATATACCCCCGCGGGAGCGCATCAGATGGCCGACGATAACGACGAAATCATTCTTGCCGACCTGTCCGATGATGAACTGGTCTTGCAAATGCACGACGATCTTTACGACGGCCTGAAGGAAGAGATCGAAGAAGGCGTGCAAATTCTGCTGTCGCGCGGCTGGACCCCCTATGATGTGCTAACCAAAGCACTGGTCGCGGGCATGACCATCGTCGGCGCAGACTTCCGTGACGGCATCCTGTTCGTGCCCGAAGTGCTGCTTGCCGCCAATGCGATGAAGGGTGGCATGTTCATCCTGAAGCCGCTGCTGGCCGAAACCGGCGCGCCGCGCATGGGCAAAATGGTGATTGGCACTGTCAAAGGCGACATCCACGATATCGGCAAGAACCTCGTCGGCATGATGATGGAAGGTGCTGGGTTCGAAGTGCGCGATCTGGGTATCAACAACTCGGTCGAGAAGTATCTGGCGGCGCTAGAAGAAGAACAGCCCGATATCCTTGGCATGTCGGCCCTGCTGACAACCACGATGCCTTACATGAAGGTTGTCATCGACACCCTCAAGGAAAAAGGCATGCGCGAAAATTACATCGTAATGGTCGGTGGCGCGCCGCTGAACGAAGAATTCAGCAAGGCCATCGGGGCCGACGCATATTGCCGTGATGCCGCCGTCGCTGTCGAAACCGCCAAGCAATTCATGATCCGCAAACACAACGCGCTGAATGCCTGAAAACAGCCACAAGGGGCGGATTCCCGATCACTTTTCTGAAATCCGCCCGATTTGTTCATTTCCACCTTGGAAAAAGCACTTTGCAAGACCAGATTAAGATCAGAGGAGACGCACCATGCCCCTGCCCTATCTTTTCGGTCTGATCACATTCGTAATCGTTGCCGCAGGTGCGACGCTCGCCCTTGCGATTTGGGCCAACGTGCCGCTCGTTGCCCTCGGCTTTGCCGCGATGGCCGGCAGTCTGGTCCTTGGATCGAGGCAGTGGCGTTAACGCTCGACGATACGACCCTGACCACAGCAGGCCTGCCGCCCGCTTTGCACGGCCGTGTTCTGCTGATCGCTTGCGGTGCCTTGGCGCATGAAATCTTGGCGCTAAAGCGCATAAACGGCTGGGATCATATCGATCTGCAATGCCTGCCCGCCAATCTGCACCTGTATCCCGACAAGATAACTCCCGCCGTGGCCAATGCCGTAGCCACATATCGGGATCGCTACGAGCAGATTTTCGTCGTCTATGCCGATTGCGGCACTGGCGGGCATTTGCAGGAAAAGTGCAAGGAACTGGGCGTTCAGATGGTCGAAGGCCCGCATTGCTATTCTTTTTTTGAAGGCAACGCCGCTTTCGCCGCCCATGCCGACACCGAATTCACCGCCTTTTACCTGACTGATTTTCTCGTCCGGCAGTTTGATGCTTTCGTCTGGCGGCCCATGGGTCTGGATCGCCACCCCGAACTGCGCGACATGTATTTCGGCAACTACACCAAGCTGGTCTACCAAGCGCAAACCAATGATGCCGCCCTTGATGCCAAGGCCGCAGACTGTGCCGCGCGCCTTGGTCTGGCTTTTGAGCGCCGCTTTACCGGCTACGGCGATCTGGCGACAACCTTAACGCAGGTGGCGCAGCCTTAGCCGCGGATCACATCTTGTAGGCATTGCGAAACAGGCCATGTTCAATTTGCCGTTGCCGGTATTCCAGATTGACCCGGTCATAGGCGCCGTTCAGGTAATCGCGTTCTGCCTCGTCGACTGACGGAACATGAAAGGCGCGACGCAGTAGTTCGAAGACTTTAAACATGGCAAACTCCTAAGTTCACCTCCCGCTTAAGAAGTTAGGTCTCTCAAAGTCAGATAGCTACCCACCCATGGGTCAATCCGCTATGCAACTTGCGCATGGCTTATGCCGCCAGCAACGCCCGCGCAGCCGCCCTTGCCGCGTCGGAAACGCTGTCGCCTGCCAGCATCCGGGCAATTTCCTCAACCCGTGCCACTTCATCCAGCGGCGTCACCGATGATAATGTCATCTCGCCGACCACCCGTTTTTCCACCCGCCAATGATGCGCCCCTAATGCCGCCACTTGCGGCGAATGCGTTACCACCAACACCTGCGCACCGCTGGCCAAGGCCTGCAAACGCCGACCCACGGCATCGGCGGTTGCCCCACCCACGCCCCGGTCAATCTCGTCAAAGATCATCGTCAGCCCCGGCGCATCCCCCGTCAAACATACTTTCAGCGCCAGCAAAAACCGCGACAATTCCCCACCCGAGGCAATCTTGTTCAATGCCCCTGCAGGCGCGCCGGGGTTGGTGGCCACGCTGAACGTCACTGTATCGCGCCCCTCCGGCCCTGCTTCCGCCTCGCTTAATTCCGTTGTGAAAACAGCACGTTCCATCTTCAGCGGTGCCAGTTCGGCAGCCATCGCCGCATCCAGCCGCCCTGCTGCCTCCGCTCGCTGCTCACGCGCCGCATTAGCAAGCGCATCATATGCACCTTCCGCTTCAGCCACCGCTGCCACGTGTGCTGAAAGCCCCGCCGCGCCACTGTCCAACGCCGCCAGCCGTGCCCGCAACCGTGCTGCAAAATCGCCAAGATCATCGGCCGAAACCGAATGCTTGCGCGCCAGCGCCCGAATGGCAAACAGCCGTTCTTCCAAATTCTCAAGATCAACCGGGTTGAAATCAAGGCCGCGCAAAGACGCTTCAACTCCCGCCTGCGCCTCGCCCAATTCAATCATCGCGCGCGACACCGCCGCCAACGCGCCATCAAGCGCCCCTTCCGCCCGATCTGCCACGCCTTCCAACCAACGCTGCGCATCAATCAACTGACCTTCGGCCCCTTGATCGGACAAGGCCGAATGTGCCCTCAAAACGTCACCGCGAATTTTCTCGGCCGCTTGCATCACCCGCCGCTTGGCATCCAAAGTAGCCTCTTCACCGGGTTGCGGATCCAGCTTATCCAACTCGGCAACGGCATGGCGCAGGTAATCCTCTTCGCCGCGCGCCGCAGCCAGTGCTGCTTCAGCAGCGGCCAAACCAGCCCGCGCCGCGGATCTTGCCCGCCAAGCCTCGCGCAACGGCGCCAGATCAAGCCCCGCGAATGTATCCAGCAAAGCCCTATGCCCACGCGGGTTCAACAAGCCGCGGTCATCATGCTGGCCGTGCAATTCCACCAGCGTATCCGACAGATCGCGCAGAACCTCGCCCGACACCCGCCGATCATTCACCCAAGCCGTCTTGCGCCCATCAACCGCGTTGATCCGGCGCAAGATCAATTCATCGTTCGCTTCAAATCCAGCTTCCGCCAACACGGCACGCGCGGCGTGACCGGCTGGCAAATCAAACACCGCCGTTACTTCGCCCTGCGCCGCCCCTGCGCGCACCAATTCCGCCCGGCCGCGCCAGCCAAGCACAAACCCCAGCGCATCCAGTAAAATGGATTTGCCGGCCCCGGTTTCCCCAGTCAGCACGTTCAGGCCCGGCTGAAACGCCAGTTCCAGCCGATCGATAATCAGCACATCCCTGATATCAAGGCTGCGTAACATGGTTCGCCTCGTCGGCTACGCCGCAATAGCGCACCTCTACAGCCACTCGCCCTTGATCACCTGACGGTAGACCGAGCGCAGCCAGCTATCGCCCTTGGCCTCGGGTGAAAGCCCACGGCCTTTCAGCAAGGCAAAGCTATCGTCATAGAACGGGCTCGACTGATAGTTATAGCCCAGAATAGCGGCAGCGGTTTGCGCCTCATCGGTCAGACCCAACGCCAGATAGGATTCTGTCAAACGATGCAGCGCTTCGGCAGTATGTGTTGTGGTCTGGAAGTCTTGCACCACCACACGGAAGCGGTTGATCGCTGCCGTATAGTTGCCGCGCTTCAGGTAGTAGCGACCGATTTCCATTTCCTTGGCAGCCAGATGGTCAAACGCCAGATCAAACTTCAACGCTGCCGATCTGGCATATTCGCTATCGGGATATTTCTCGATCACATCACGCAGCGCCTGCAACGCCTGGAACGTCAGCCCCTGATCGCGGCCCACTTCGTCAATCTGATCGTAATACGACAGCGCCATCAGATACTGCGCATAAGCTGCATCTTCGTCGGCGGGATACAGATCAAGGAACCGCTGCGCAGCACCACGCGCCTCTTCATATTCCTTGGCCTTGTGGTGGCTGAAAGCCTGCATGATCAGGGCACGCTTGGCAAATTCAGTATAGGGATAAAGCCGCTCCACCTCTTGGAAGTAGCGGATCGCCTCTTTCGGTTTGGGGTTCGCGTTCAACTCGAACTCGCCGCGCTTATAGATTTCCTCGGCAGTGTAGCTGTCCAACGGGCGTTCATCCGCCTTTCGCGCACAGGCGCCAAGCATCACAACAAGCAGCGCCGTGCCAATCAGTTGCGCGCCAATCTTTACGCCTGCCATCTTCCGCCTACCCCATACTTTGCCGGTGGTCGTTGTACCGAAGCACAATCACCCTCGTTTGTCTTGGTCCTAGCACAGAAAAATCCGGGGCGCAAAACGCCTTTATCGATTTAAGGCTGGCTTATGCGACTGCAGGAATATCGGCGCGGTGTACGCCCACACCCGGCAGCTGCAAACCGGCAATCGGGCCGCAATCCACCATGGCGAATGCGCCAGCTTGGGCAAACAACGCGCGCAACAATTGGTTGGTCAATGCATGCCCTGCACGGACGCCAGTATAACGCGCCAGCATCGGCCCACCGGCCAGCGCCAAGTCACCCAACGCGTCCAGCATCTTGTGGCGCACTGGTTCATCTGCGTGGCGCAGGCCACCGGGGCTTAACACGCGGTCGCCTTCAAAAACCACCGCGTTGTACAAATTACCACCCAAAGCCAAACCCTTGGCGCGCATCGCATCGACATCAATCTGTCGGCAGAACGTGCGGCTATCGCACAGCTCGCGCACAAACGCGCCGTTGGCCAGGCTCATTTCTTTGTGTTGCTGGCCAATCGCGGCTTCGGCAAAATCAATGCTGAAATCCATTTCCATGGTGTCAGACGGGTCAAGCCGCGCCATCGCATCACCGTCACGCACTTCGATGCTGCGCAGAACCTTGATCGCCCGGATCGGGCTGGCCTGCAGACGCAGTCCGCGCGCAAGGAACCCCTGCACGAACGGCACCGATGACCCATCAAGGATCGGCACTTCGCCGGCGTCTATCTCGATCAGGGCGTTGTGAATACCGCAACCCGCCAGCGCCGCCATCAGATGTTCAATCGTCGAAACCTGCACACCAGCCGCATTCGCCACCAGCGTACACAGCCGCGATGGCACCACCGAATCCCAGCGTGCCGCAATCATCGCGCCGCGCGCAGCCGCATCGGTCCGGCGGAACCAGATCCCGTAATCCGCCGATGCCGGTCTGACCACCATGCGAACGGCGACCCCGGAATGCAATCCGAACCCGCTGAATATCGCCGCTGATTTAAGCGTGCTTTGCACGTAACGCTCCAGTTCATTAAAGGTGAAATCTGCCGATTTGGCATGCCCCACCCTTTGCTTCGAAGTTTAGGTAAGCTTCTTGTAGCGCCTTCTCAACTCACAGTTTGTAACGCTGTGTGACAGAGTTAGAAACTTACCGCAACACCCTGTTATAAAACGAAAAAAGACCCGGTCGCCCGAGCCTTTTTTCCACCACTGTCACCTTGTATCAGTTTGCCTGACGGCGCAGAAACGCTGGAATCTCAATCCGTTCCTGGTCTGCGCTTAGTTCAGGTTCATCATCATAGCTGGTCACCGGCGGCTGTTGGCGCGGTGGGGGGTTGCGATCGGCTTGCGCTTCAGTATTGCCCGCCATGCGGTTGATCAACGACCCAATTCCGAACCGCGGTTTCTCTGGCGCAGGTCGTGGCGCGGCGGGTGCCGGTGCCGCAGCGCGCGGCGCTTGTGCCGCCATTCCAGGGCGATTCATCGGCGCTTTGCTAACAGCCGCTTGCAACCGCGCCATTGCTTCTGGCGTTGGTGTTCCCGCAGCACGTGGGCGCGGTGCGACAAATTCTGCCGCGTCAGCATCAATCTGCGATGGCGCTGGCCGCGCTTGTGCTGCCGATTGCTGCGGGCGGTAGGCCGGCGCTGGCACATCGGCATAATCATCGCCGTCAGCGTCAAACTCATCTGCTTCGGCATGCGGGTCAACCGCATCAAACAGCCCCGCCGATACGGCTTCGGCTTCGGTCATCACGGCTGCCTGCACTGCAACCGGGGCTTCCACTTTCGGTTCGCTCGGAACGAAACTGGTCTGCGGCAAAGGTGCCGCCATCGACCGGCGTGTGACCGGCGCATCATCGCGTGCCTTGGTCGCGTCAATCCCCGTCGCCACAACCGAAACCCGGATCATGCCTTCCATCGAGGTATCAAGCGTCGAGCCAACGATGATATTCGCATCCGGATCAACCTTTTCACGGATGATATTCGCCGCCTCGTCCAACTCGAACAGCGTCAGGTCATAACCGCCGGTGATGTTGATCAACACACCCTTGGCACCGTGCAACGAAATCTCGTCCAGCAGCGGGTTAGCAATTGCTTTTTCTGCCGCCTGCACAGCGCGATCTTCGCCCGATGCCTCGCCGGTGCCCATCATCGCCTTGCCCATTTCGTCCATCACGGCGCGGACATCGGCAAAATCAAGGTTGATCAGGCCGGGCCGCACCATAAGGTCGGTCACGCCTTTAACGCCTTGATAAAGCACGTCATCCGCCAAAGCGAACGCCTCGGTGAAGGTGGTTTTTTCATTCGCCAGACGGAACAGGTTCTGGTTCGGAATGATGATCAGCGTATCGACAACCTTTTGCAGCGCCTCGATGCCTTCATCGGCCTGGCGCATCCGCTTGTTACCCTCGAACTGGAACGGCTTGGTCACCACGCCCACAGTCAGCACGCCCAGTTCACGCGCCGCCTGCGCGATGATCGGCGCCGCACCCGTGCCGGTGCCACCCCCCATACCGGCGGTGATGAAACACATATGCGCGCCCGCCAGATGATCGACAATTTCTTCGATGGTTTCTTCGGCGGCTGCCGCACCAACGGTCGGACGCGCCCCCGCACCCAGACCTTCGGTGACTTTCAGACCCATCTGAATTTTCGCGCCAGCCCGGCTTTGCGCCAAAGCCTGCGCATCGGTGTTGGCAACAACAAACTCGACCCCTTCAAGGTTCTTGTCGATCATGTTGTTGACCGCATTCCCCCCCGCGCCACCAACGCCAAAAACGGTAATGCGCGGCTTCAACTCTTCGCGCTGTGAACTCATGATAAGGTTAAGGGTCATTGCCAATCCGCCTGATTTTTTTGGTTTGCTATCATTTGCAGTCAGAAAGCCCCCCGGAATCGCCTGTCCCCGGCGTGGAGGCCGAACTTGCCCAGAATTCTATCGACATCGTGACCATACGTCACGAAAAAAACACGCTTCCCCCACAAAATGTGGGGAAATCGTTGCTCGATTCAGCGGTATGTTGCCGGTCACGCTTGATGTAGTGGTTTACCAGTTGTCCTTGAACCATTTTAGCGCCCTTTTCATCGATCGCGCGGGGTAACGCTCTGCGGGAATATCGAAATCCCACCACTCGTCTTGCGGGTGTGCGGCGAACAAACACAGACCAACCGCACTTGCAAAAGCCGCCCCAGTGGCCGCTTGCGGCAAGCCTTGCACGCGCAATGGCCGACCCAGACGCACCCTCTGGCCCAAGATTCGCGTCGCCAAACCGTCTAGCCCAGGGATCTGGCTGCCGCCCCCGGTCAGCACGATCTGCTGGCTTGGCAAATGTTCAAACCCGGCGGCATCAAGCCGCGCGCGGGTTTCTTCCAAAATCTCTTCCACCCGCGGCCGCATGATGCCGATCAATTCAGTCCGGCTGACCTGACGGCGATCCTTTTCCCAATCGCCGCTGTCGCCTCCAATATCAATCATCTCGCGGTCGTCCATTCCGGTGGCATGAACCCCGCCAAAGCGGGTCTTGATCCGCTCTGCCGTGGTCAGAGGCACCTGCAACCCTTTGGAGATATCGGCAGTTACATGATCACCGCCCATGCGCACGGAATCCGCATAGATCATGTGCTTCTTGATAAAGATTGAGACGCCAGTGGCACCACCGCCCATATCAATGCAGGCAGCCCCCAGTTCCTGTTCATCTTCCACAAGGCTGGAAATGCCCGAGACATAGGCCGATGACGCGATCCCCGCCAATTCCAGATCACAGCGCTTGATACAATACAGCAAGTTCTGCACAGCACTGGCATCGACTGTCAGCAAATGCATGTCGCAGGCCAGTCGGTTGCCGATCTGCCCGCGCGGATCGCCCAACCCACTGCGATGATCCAGTGCAAAGTTTACCGGCTGCGCATGCACAACCTCGCGGCCTGCCCCGATATCGGGCACATCGCAGGCGGCAAGCACCCGCGCCACGTCTTGTTCGGATACCACCGAGTCCTGCAAATCCCATTCGCCAGCCAGCCCGTAACTGCGCGGCTCGGCCCCTGAAAAACAGGCGATCGCGTGGTCAACCCGCACATTGGCCATCTTCTGCGCCGCCTGCACAGCCGTTCGCACCGCTCGTTCAGTTTCGTTCATCACGGCGATTTCGCCAAACCGCACGCCGCGCGACCGCGTGGTTGCCGCCCCGATCACCCGAAAGCTCGATTGCCCCGCCATCGAGCCGACACTATCACCTTCACACATCCGTTCCGGCCCATCAAACCGCAGGATCAGGCAGGCGATTTTCGATGATCCCACATCCAGAATGGCAATGACCCCACGTTGCATGGCGGCGCGGCGCATATTCCGCATGGCACGCTGGGTCTGGTAAAAGTCGGTCATAACTTGGTCTCCACAGTCGCAATCCCCCGCCCTTGCCGCATCATCTCCAGCGCGAATGGTGACAGGCGCAGCACCGGGCGGTGCTCGTTGCGCAGATCAACCGTCAGAATGTCGCGCGCCAAAAGGTCTTGCACCTGATCCAGCGCAATCAGCCGCTCCACCGCCTGCACCGGGTTTTCCGCGGGCAGCAAAATACGCTGATCGCGGTCCAGCATGATATCCCAGCGCCGCTCGCCCATCCGCACTAGCCCGCGCACCCGAGGCAAAATCGGTTGCGCCGCCGCATAAACCGCCAGCGCCTCATCCGCCGCTTGGTCGGCACCAACCCCTGCAATCAACGGCAGATCAGGCCGATCGCTGCGCGCGCCCAACCCCGCGACCCGGTGGCCAGTGGCATCCAACAATTCGATGCCGGTACCTGTGCGCCAGACAATCACCGGCACTCGCTCCGTCACCTCGACATGCAAAATGCCGCCCGCCCGAACGCGAATTTCGGCCTTTGCCACCGCATCCAGGCTTTCCACCCGCGCCCGCGCCGCGTCCAGATCAAGATCAAATGATGACTGCGGCAGTTTCAAATTGATCTTCGCGCGGATCGCCTCGGCCAGATCAAGTGACGCACCATGCACCGAGACAAGCCCCACCAGAAACTCTGGCCGCTGTTCAAACTGCGTGCGCAAACCAACCATGCCGCCAACAATTGCCGCCCGCCGCGCGTCATCGCCCAGATACAAGCCCACTGCCATCACCACGGCAAACGTCGGCAAACCGCGCCGCATCAGCACCCGGAAGAACGGCGTCAGCCACATTCTTTGCATCCGGTAGGCCCAGCGGCTTGGGGCCGGATCGCGTTTGGTTTTATGGTTAACAGATCGCTTGGTCACCGATCGCATGATGCATCCTCCACCATCCAACGGCACAAGTCTGGGAATGAAATCCCGCAATACGCGGCCTGTTCGGGTGCCAAAGACAGCGGCGTCATGCCCGGCTGCGTGTTGGTTTCCAGCAGCACCAGCCCCGCCAGTCCCCGCGCCTCGTCCCAGCGAAAATCGGTGCGGCTAACGCCACGGCACCCCAACGCCTGATGCGCGCGCAGCGCATAATCCAGACAGGCATCGGAAATTTCGGTTGGCACATCGGCGGGCAGCACATGCGATGACCCGCCAACGGTGTATTTCGCGTCGTAGTCATACCAACCGCTGGTTAAGATGTCGGTCACGCACAGCGCGCGGTCGCCCATCACTGTCACCGTCAATTCCCGCCCCGGCGCATAGGCCTCGACCATCACCACTTTCGGCATCGTATCCGCCAGCCGTGGCGCATTCGCCCCTTCCCGCACGATATAAACGCCGACCGATGATCCTTCATTATTCGGCTTCACCACATAGGGCGGCGGCAACACATGCCCCGCCGACACCGCCTCGCAGGTCGCCAGAACTGACGGCACCACCGGTAAGCCTGCCGAAACATAGACTTCTTTGCTGCGCGCCTTATCCATCGCCAAGGCCGAGGCCAGCACGCCCGAATGCGTATAAGGAATGCGCAGCCATTCGAGCATCCCCTGCACACAGCCGTCTTCACCCCAGCGGCCGTGGAGCGCGTTAAACACAACATCTGGGGAAATCGCAGACAGCCGCACAGCAAGATCGAGGCCGCAATCGACCTCAACCACATCAAACCCTGCCACCCGCAAAGCCGCAGCGCATTCGCGCCCCGAGACAAGCGAAACCTCCCGCTCTGCGGAAAATCCACCCATCAGTACCGCCACACGGGGAGATGTCTTGCCCGACACACCCGCCATCACTGCCTCATCGAGTCTTTAGCGACCCGTTATGTTGTTTTTGCCACCAGTGGAACGCCCACCCGTAGTATTTCCCACTCTAACGTTATTCCTGCGTGATCGAAAACCCTTTTTCGCACCAACTCGCCCAATTCTTCCAAATCTGCCGCCGTTGCATCACCCGTGTTGATCATGAAGTTGGAATGCATCTCGCTCATCTGCGCCCCACCCACCTTTGCGCCCCGCATTCCGGCAGCATCAATCACCGCCCAGGCCTTCAATTCATGGCTGTCATCGGCGCGGCCAGTGCTGGAATACCCCACTGGATTGCGGAAGGTTGACCCCGCCGATCGGTCTTTCGTGGGTTGCGAGGCATCGCGCTTTGCAACCTGATCTTCCATCTTATCCTGCAATGCCAATGGGTTGCCTTGCCCCGCCCGGAACGTCGCCGACACAATCACAGCGCCCTCCGGCAAATCGCTTTGCCGATAGCGCAAATGCAGATCAGCGGCGGGCAGCGTCATCACCTCGCCGCCCCGTGTCACCAACCGCACTGACACCAGATGATCCGCCACATAAGACCCATAGCACCCGGCGTTCATCCGCACCGCGCCACCAATCGCCCCCGGAATGGTGCGCAGAAACGTCAGATCCAACCCTGCCTCAGCCGCCTTGCGCGCCACATGCGCATCCAGCGCCGCCGCCCCTGCGTTGATGGTATCACCTTGAATTTCAATGGAATTAAAGCCGCGCCCAAGCCGGATGACCACCGCCCGGATACCCCCATCGCGCACGATCAGATTGGAGCCTACGCCCATCGGGAACACTGGAACGGCAGGGTCCAGACCCCGCAGAAAATCACGCAGGTCTTCCTCATCCGCTGGCTGAAAAAGATAATCCGCCGGGCCCCCAACCCGCAGCCACGTCAGGTCCGCGAGGGGGCGGTTCGGGGTCAGGGGGCCGCGCGGGGTGGGAAAGGCCATATGGAACCGCCAAGTGGTTGGGAACGCAGTGGTAATGCGGGGAAAATGCGGGGAATTCAATGTCTGACTTCAGTACACCCCCTGTACACCGGGCGTGCAGACGTTTTTGAGCAGGTTGCGGCGTTAACTATGCTGGGGGAATCGCGGGGATGTTGCGAAGCATCACTCTTTGGAAGGTCGAAAAGATTCTATCGCGGCCTTGGCGACGTCGACGATCTTCTTACCCATGAACACCCCACCACAACCTATAGCAACTGCGGTGCTGGCACCCGTAAGTGTAAGCAACCCAAAGGTTGCCCATCCTAGGCCTAGCCGCAAAGTGCTATCGACCATCTCATCGGCATTATCGCGTGGCCACTCCGAAACCTTCCGTTGGTATAATCTCAATAAACTCTCAACGCTCTCGGCAGTAACTTCTGTCACCTCACCTACGCTGGGAATGAGCTGCTGCATGCGCGAAACTGCACTTTGAAGCGTCAAGAGGATTGCAATTTGGCGAAGCACGTCATCGCGTTCTTCTTGGTCACGGAAGTGGTTCCTGCCTTGCAGTCTGTGAACTTCGAGTTCGATTAGGCCAAGGATATCAATAAAAGTGGGCGGCAGCGCTTCGCGATTGGCAATGATGGCTTGCCGGGTAATTTGGATTTCCTGCCGCGTCGCAGTCGGGAGTCGAGCGAGCTGCTTATTCACGTCGGCGGCAGCAGCGACATGTGCGGCTCGTTCATCGACGTATCCCGGCTCGAAGTAACCCTCGCCAACGTAACTGCCCGCAGCGTAATCTTTCTCGATCCTTGCAATTAATTCAGCCACCCGGCCCGGCCCTGCATCCCAATCCGCATTCGGTAACAACGCAATGTCGCGTAAGAGTTGGGGACTGAGTGGCGTGCCATCAATTGCTGCTTGATACCATCGCAGCCAAAATGACCAACTGCCTGATTGGTCTTCCGCCCATCTACTCTGTGTAATGTTCCACCTCGAAGTGAACCATTGTGGTTTACCGGTATCCCAAAGGGGCAGCCTAGATAAATCAACTCCACGCTCAAGTGCTCTCGCATCCGCGCGCACTTCTTTGAAACTGGCTGGTGTTGTAGGCCCTTTAAAAGTATCCTCTACTATTGAAGTTGCATAGATGGCGGCCTTAATGCCAAAAATGCTGTGCGAGAAGCAATCGCGGGGTTCCCCCGTTGTCGAGAGGCGAGCATTCGCTGTAGATGCGCAAAAAATTGCTGCGGTCGCAGCATGATAGGCAGCTTCAGTCGCATCAGGCTGCGATGACTTGTTTTGCGGCAGATTGTTTATGCCCGCCGTGCCCAACTGACTCCTCATGGCACCCCCTTCGTCATCGAACAAAATGGAGGAAGTTAAAACTGGCCTCAGGACGTGCAGATTTGTCAACTTTCCGTCATTTGCCCAAGAGCCGCCCATCACATGGAAATAGAGAGGCAACACTCTTAACGAGGCTTGGTAAATCAATGCCACGGCATCTTCGCGGCGGCGGACTTCGAGCCAATGACGAAGAGTTTCTTGATCCGTGATTTGCTTTGCTTCCATCAGCCGAACGTCATTTATGCTGCATCAGATTGCAAGCCCCCAGAGCCCCCTACTCCCCCACCCCCTTCACCACTCTCTTCACCCACCGCGCCAGAAAATACACTGGCCAGCGTAGCACGCTTGCGCCGCCGGCCAGAACGACCATGCCCCAGATTGGGCCGTTCTCATAGGTGACCCAGCCCAGGATCGGGATGCCGATGGCGATCAGGATGTAGGCGGCGCGCCAGTGGTGGTCTTTGGTGGGTAGAAATCCGATGACATTGGCCAAGATCAGCCACAGCAGCGCCGAGATGAGCGACAGGCTCATTTGCCGTCCTCCGGCATCTGCTTTGCCCCCGGTTGCAGATCTGAAGGCAAGCTAACCGGCAGGCCCATGGCGCGGCGGGCGAAGTAGATCAGCGGGTTGCGGAACAGGGACAGAGCGGCAAGCAGCGTCAGGCTGAAGACCCAAAAGCCGTTTTCATGCGCGATGAACCACAGCAGAAACGGCGCCGACAGCAGCAGCGCCAGCCCCGGCACCATTTGCCGCCGCATCGGCAGCATTGCGGTAATTGTCGAGGCGATCACCCACAAACAGCCAAGGATCAGCGAGGTACTCATCTTAGTCCATCCCGGTTGTTGCCGGTGGTGCAGGGCTCGCTATCGAATGCCCCTGCCCGTTTCCGGCAAAATTACTTGTCGACCAACCGCGCAGGCAAGGCATTGGCCCAGCCTGAAATCGTACCCGCCCCCAAACACACCACCATATCACCTGGTCCTGCTTGTTCACGCACCAGCCGTTCCAGATCATCTTCATCGCGGATTGCGCGCGCATGACGATGGCCGTGGGCAATCAGCCCTGCCACCAGATCATCGCGGCTGGCCCCCGCAATCGGGTCTTCACCCGCCGCATAAATATCTGTAATCGCCACTACATCCGCCTCGTTGAAACAGGTGCAGAAATCTTCGAACAGGCTTGCCAATCTGGAATAGCGATGCGGCTGATGTATGGCGATAACGCGGCCTTTCGTGGCCTGCCGGGCCGCCCGCAAAACGGCGGCAATTTCCACCGGATGATGGCCATAATCGTCGATAATGGTGACACCGTTCACCACGCCAACGCGGGTAAAGCGGCGGTTTACGCCTGCAAAGCCCGCCAAAGCCTCGCGGATTTCATCGCGCTTCATGCCTAGGTGCCGGGCGACCGCAATCGCCGACAGGGCGTTCGAGACGTTGTGATCGCCGGGCATCGGCAAGGTGCAATCCTTGATCAGCACGCCCTCGCCTTCGCCCTGCAACGCCACGTCAAAATGCGCGACACCGTCGGTATAGGTCAGGTTAACCGCGCGCACATCGGCCTGGGCGTTAAAGCCGAAGGTAATGATGCGGCGGTCAGTGATGCGACCGACCAACGCCTGCACTTCCGGGTGATCAGTGCAGCACACGGCCACGCCATAGAACGGGATGTTCGAGACGAATTCGTAGAAGCCTTTGCGCAGGTTCTCGAACGTGCCCCAATGTTCCATATGTTCGGGGTCTATGTTGGTGACAATGGCAATGGTGGCGGGCAAACGGTTGAACGACCCATCGGACTCGTCGGCCTCAACCACCATCCATTCGCCGGTACCGGCCCGCGCGTTCGATCCGTAGGCATGAATGACGCCGCCGTTGATCACGGTGGGATCAAACCCGCCCTTGTCCAGCAAAGTCGCCACCATGGTGGTGGTGGTGGTCTTGCCATGCGTGCCCGCAATCGCGATGTTGGACCGCAGCCGCATCAGTTCCGCCAGCATTTCCGCCCGGCGCACCACCGGCAAACCACGCCTGCGCGCCTCTTCCAGTTCGGGATTGCCCGGCTTGATGGCGGACGAGATCACCACCACCGCCGCATCGCCAAGGTTCGCGGCGGTCTGCCCTATGAAGAACTCCGCCCCCAAACCCACCAACCGTTCGGTGATTTTCGACGCCTTCGCATCGGACCCCTGCACCCGGTAGCCAAGGTTCATCAGCACCTCGGCAATCCCCGACATGCCAATGCCGCCGATGCCGACAAAGTGGATCGGCCCGAGTTCCATCGGCAGTTTCGTCGCAGCATTCATCGTGTCATGTTTCCAGCCAAGCGTTCCACCAAGTCTACCAACCGTTCCGTCGCATCGGGCCTGCCCGTTGCCAGCGCATTGCGCGACATCCGCAGGGCGGCATCAGGTTGCGTCAGAACTGCGCTGATCTGACTGGCAAGCGTCGCCTCGTCAAGCGCCTTTTCCGGCACCAGTATTGCTGCCTCTGCGTCAACCAACCCGCGCGCATTGGCGGTCTGATGATCGCCGGTGGCGGCGGCGAACGGCACGAAAACTGCTGGCCGCCCGATCACCGCAATATCGGCAACGCTTGACGCGCCCGACCGCGATATCACCAACTGCGCCTCTGACAACCGGCGTGGGATGTCGCTGAAAAACGGCTCCACCTCGGCAGGCACCCCCGCTGCGGCATAGGCCGCCACAACCCGGTCTACATCTTCGGCCCGGGCCTGATGGGCAACCCGCACCCAGTGACGCAAATCATCCGGCAGCAACGCAATTGCCCCCGGCACCACATCCGACAACACCCGCGCGCCCTGACTGCCACCGATCACCAGCACCGACATCGGGTAATCGCCGGGCGGAATATACGGTGCCGCCGCCCTATCCAGCACCGCACCGCGTACCGGGTTGCCAACATCATGCCCCGCCACACCGCTGGGCAAAGCTGTCGGCCAGGTGCCGCAGGCCACCGCATCAACCCTGCGCGCGAACACCCGGTTCACCCGCCCCAAAACCCCGTTCTGTTCATGGATCATCCGCGGCCGACGTAAAACCCAAGCCGCCACCAGCGCCGGGATCGACGGATAGCCGCCAAACCCAACCACCACTGCAGGCCTGTCGAGCAGCATGCCAAACACCGCCGACACCACCCCGCCCGCAATCGCGAATGGCACGGTCAGTTTCGCCAGAACCCCGCCGCGCGCGAACGTGGCAGAAGCCACCTGCTCCACCTTCACCACATGCGGAAAACCGCCCGCATAGCGCGCGCCCCGCACGTCGGTTGACAGCTTGACCCGCCAGCCCTTGCGCACCATCGCCTCTGCCAGTGCCTGCGCGGGGAACATATGCCCCCCCGTGCCGCCCGCCGCGATCAGAAGCAAAGGGCCACCCTTTTGCGGCGCAATCATCACCGCCCCCGCTTGCCCAATAGATCGCCGATCTGGCCCTGTGCGCGCACTCGGGTGAACGCCAGCATCATGCCAACCGTGATGCCCGCAGCAATCACCGACGACCCGCCGTAAGACACAAACGGCAAAGTCATCCCCTTGGCAGGCAGCAGTCGCACCGCCACCCCCATGTTGATCATCGCCTGCACGCCAAAGATGCACGCAAGGCCCGTACCTGCCAACCGCGCAAACGGATCGCGTTCCTTCATCAACCGGAACAAAGACCGCACCACCACAGTGGCATAAAGCGCGATGATCAGCAGCACCAACACCAGCCCGTATTCCTCGGCCGCGACAGCGATAATGAAATCGGTATGCGCATCGGGAAGCGACCATTTCACCTGCCCCTCCCCCACACCAACGCCGAAAAACCCGCCTTCTTGGATGGCATTGGTGGCATAGCCAAGCTGCGTGCGCGGGTCCAGATCGGGGGTCAGAAAGCCATCAATCCGGCGCGCGAAATGCTCTGAGCTGCCATAAACCAGAAACGACCCGCCCACCACCAAACCCACCACGGTGACGATCAGAAACATCGGCGCACCGGCCACGAAATACACCACACCCCAGCCGAACAGCACCAGTGCCGCTTGCCCAAAGTCAGGCTGCATCGCCAGAAACGCCACAATCACGCAGGCCATCGCACAGGATATCGTCTTGCCGGGCGGCCCTGCCACATCTTGCGAAGCGGCCATCAGCCACGCCGCCACCACCACGAAGGCGGGCTTCAAAAACTCCGACGGTTGCACGGAGGCAAAGCCAAGGCTGAACCAGCGCACCGCCCCCTTGCCATAATCGGTGCCAAACAACGGCAGCAGCGCCAGCGCCAGAAATGACCCCGCAAACAGCAAAACCGCCAAACGCCGCACCTGATTGGGCGACAGCATCGACACCCCGATCATCACCGCCATCGCCACGCCGCCAAAGAACATCTGACGATGCACATAGTAAAACGGCTCAAGCCCGTTACGTTCAGCAAGCGGCACAGAGGCCGCAAGGCCCAGCAAAAGCCCGATGCCGAACAGCACGAACACCGATGTCAGTACCCATTTGTCAATTGTTCGCCACCAACGGGGAAGCACCGGCTCGCTGACCCGCGAGGGCATAGAGCCATAGACCATTTCTGTCATGGGTAACCGCCTGTAATCGCTTGCTCTGCCTCGATGCCCGATGTTTCCCGGGTCTGACGCAAACTTTAGCGAAGATCGCACCAAATGGCTAGGAAAAAGCAGGCGTGCTGCATAGCAAAGCCGGGCACCGCGCCACTGCGCAACTGCCCGCAAATAAATACTTGTCACGACTCGTTATATAATTTACTTGTTATGTAGAAAATCAGCGAGAAACCATGCAGACAACCCCTTCCTTGGACGCCGCTTTCGCGGCCCTTGCCGACCCAACCCGCCGCGCCATCCTGCAGCGGTTAATGGAAGGCGAGGCAACGGTGCAAGACCTCGCCCGCCCGTTTGACATCAGCCAACCCGCAATTTCCCGCCACCTGAAAGTGCTGGCCGATGCCGGACTGATCGAAACCCGCGTCGAAGGCACTGCCCGGCCGCGAAAGTTGAACCCCGAGGCCGTGCAGGCCCTGTGGGATTGGCTTGGCCAATATCGCGCCCTGTGGGAAGCCCGCTACGCTCGGCTTGATGATGTTCTGGCCACACTGGAAGCCGAAGAAAAGGACAACCCCGATGTCTGAAGCTTTGAAAGTTACCCTGACTGGCGAAACCGATCTGACGCTGACCCGCAGCTTTGCCGCCCCTGCCCGGCTGGTCTGGCGCGCCGTCACCGAACCGGCGCTGATCACCCAGTGGATGTGGGCGCGCGTGGCCCCGATGATCACCTGCGAACAGGATTTTCGCGTTGGCGGCGCGTTTCGCTGGGTCTGGCGGCGCACCGGTGGGTCGGACGTGGGCGTTTCCGGAAAGTTCGTGGAAATCGAGGCGCCTAGGCTGCTGGTCCATACCGAGTTGTTTGATGAGGACTGGACTGATGGCGAAACCACTGTCAGCCAAACTTTTGCCGAAACCGCCCCGAACCGCACCCGATTGACCATGGTGATCCGCTGCCAAAGTGCGACGGGACGCAACAAGATGATGGCCAGCGGCATGACTGATGGCATGAATGAAACCTACGCGAAACTCGACGCACTGCTGGCGAGGTTGCCGCGCGACTAACCCATAACCCAGCAAAGAAAGGAGACTGCCGTGAACGACCCGACCCCTGATCCGACCAAGCTGCAGATGGTGCTGGACGGCGACACGGACATCGTCATCCGGCGGGATTTCAGCCACCCCCCTGCGCGTGTCTGGCAGGGATGGACTGAACCGGATCTGTTCCAGCAATGGTTGTCGTCCCCGGGTAACCCGATGACGCGCTGCGAAATGGACGTCCGCCCCGGCGGTGCATTTCACTGGGCTTGGGCCAATACAGACGGCAACTCGTTCTACTTTGACGGCACCTATCAGGCGGTGCGGGCGCCGCATCATCTGGCACATACCGAGCATTTCAGTGGCGACGCGGGCTATGAGGCCGCAATCACCACCGACCTTGCTGCCCATGGTAGTGGCACCCGAATGACCGTGGTGATGCGTTATGCCGACGCCAAGGCACGCGCATCTGCCATTGCCGCTGGCTTTACCGACGGCTTCGAAGATGTATATGCCAAGCTAGAGGCGATCCTCTGACGCCACCACCCCTGCCAATTCGCATTTGAAAAAATATCCTCGGGGGCAGGTGCGGGCAAAGCCCGAACCGAAAGGGGGCAGACGGCCCCCCTTTGCCACAGCGACGCAAGCGAAACCCTGAAGAAATGGTTAACGAAAACAACAACTTCAATATATATCAATAACTTACAAATCGTAACACGCGTGTTACGCCACCTGGTAACACAGCTATAACAACGCCTTCACCCGCGCCGTGAAATCATTGCCCCGTTCTTCGAAATCAGAATATTGATCAAAACTGGCCGCCGCCGGGGCCAGCAAAACCACCTCGCCAGCCTCGGCTTCCTCGTCGGCCTTTTTCACTGCCCGTTCCATCGTTTCACAAATCTCGAACGGCGTATTTCCCAGCTGCCGACTAAATTCCGGCCCCGCCTGCCCGATCAGATACGCCTTCACAACCGATCCCAGATAGGGGGCCAACCCGGCAATTCCGCCCTCCTTGGCAACCCCGCCCGCGATCCACCTGATCTTGGGGAACGCCTGCAGCGCTTTCCCCGCCGCGTCTACATTCGTGGCCTTGCTATCATTCACGAACCTGACGCCCGCCTTTTCCCCCACTGTCTGGCTTCGATGCGGCAGGCCGGCGAACGAATGAAACGCCGCCTCAATCACCTTCGGCCCGATCCCCAGCGCCCGCGCCGCCGCGAAGGCCGCACAGGCATTCTGATGATTATGCGCGCCCGGAAGGCCCCCAATCCCGCGCAGATCAATCGACGCCACCTGCTTGCCGCGCCGCCATTCCGAGAGAAACCCTTTGCGCGCAAAGACTGACCAGCCGAACCCTTCAAGTTTCGCCCCCGAAGATACTCGGATCACCCGGTCATCCGTGGCCCCTTCGGACAGCTGCCCAGCCAGATACCGGCCTTCAACCTCATCCACCCCGATCACCGCGCGGTCGGGCCCGCCTTCGGCGAACAACCGGCGTTTGGCGGCGAAATAGCCGCCCATGCCGCCGTGCCGATCGAGGTGATCCGGCGACAGATTGGTGAAAACCGCCACATCCGGTGTCAAGCTGCGGGCGAGGTCAATCTGATAAGATGACAGTTCCAGCACGATAACCTCGCCGTCCTGCGCGGGTTCGATATCCAGCACGCCGCGCCCGATATTGCCCGCCATCTGCGACGGCCTGCCCGCTGCCTCAAGAATGTGATGCACCAAAGCCGTGGTGGTTGATTTGCCGTTCGATCCGGTGATGCAGACCACCCGTGGTGCTGTTTCGAAATCGTCCCAATCTGTGGTGGCGTAGCTGCGGAAGAACAGACCGATATCGTTGTCAACTGGAACACCCTGATCAAGTGCCGCCGCGATCACCGGGTTTGGGGCGGGATAAAGATGCGGGATACCGGGGCTGACGATCAGGGCTGCCACGCCATCAAACGCGCCGCTGCGGGTCAGATCGCGGGTGGAGAATCCCTCGGCCTCGGCTGTTGCCCGAGCATCGGCATTATCATCCCAAACCACCGGCACGGCGTCGCCTGCCAGCAGCGCCCGCGCGGCAGCAAGGCCGGATCGCCCGAGGCCCAGCACCGCCACTGTCAGACCTGCATATCCCTGAACTGGAATCATCGAACCCACCCTCGCTTCTTTCGCGGCGACAATGCCCGCCTGTGGGCGTGGCCGCAAGTCGGGCTACAGCGGCTTTCGAGCGGCGAACCTGAGGCGGACATAATCCGCGATCCAGCCTTCGATGGGGTCATGCAAGGCGGTCAGCCGACGTTCGGCATCAGCCAAGATGTGCGATTGCTGCGGCACCGGCAAAGCGCCGACGAAGGGGCCCGCGAAGGTGCGCAGCCAGCCCGATATTTGGGTGGGCAAAGATGTCGGGCGCGGGATCAGGGCGATGGAGATCACTTCAAAACCGGCGCGTTCAAGCCGTTGGCGTTGCAGGCGAGGCGAGGGGAAATCCCATGGAGACGTGGGTGCCAGACCTGCCGCCTCCATCGCCGCATTCATTGCGGTGACAATGGCTGCGACATTGCCGAAACCGCCCTGTTCGGCCACAAAACGCCCGCCGGGGCGCAGGGCGGCATGAACGTTTGCAATGACGGTTTCAGGGTTGCGCATCCAATGCAGGGCCGCGTTGGAGAAAACGGCATCATAGCGACCTGTCCCGAACGGATCATGCGCGTCTTGCCGCAGAACCGTGATACCGCGCGATTTTGCAGCAGCACTTAGCTCGGGGTCGGGTTCCAGCCCGGTGACCACAGCACCAGATTGCAGCAAACGTGTGGTCAGAACACCGTCACCGCAGCCGAGATCAAGGATATCCTCGCCGGGCTGGGCGGCCAAAAGCGCCAGCACATCCGCCCCCAGGGCCGGCACAAAACCCGCGTTGGTGGCATAGTCATTGGCGGACCAAATCTGCCCGGCGGCAAGGATCGGTGGATTGGTGGTCATGTTTTACCTATCAGTTTGGTCGGGGCGCCGCCGCAGCAATGCCTTGGCCTTGCGTGTCTGGCGCGTTTTCGAGCCATTCCGCAACCAGTTCCTGCATCTTCCACAAATAGCGATCGTGAATGCCGCGCTGTTCAAGATGCGCGACAGTGCTGTGCAGATATTCGGCCATCGACCCACGTTGACCTGCCGCCGTGGCCAGTGCTTGGACCACCATATCGGTAGTCAGGCCCGGCAAGTAGGCCTCACTTTGACGGCTGATCGGAAAAGCAAGGGCGCGCAGCGGGCCATCATGCGTACGCACCGAAACCCAGCGCGCGGGGTTGCCGGGGAAGGTTGCTCTTTTGATCGGCATTTCGCGGCGCAACAGTTTCACAAGGTTTTCGTTGACAGCATCGGCGGGCAGCCGAAACACCACGCCCCGACACGATCCGCCCCGATCCATTGCCAACATGATGCCGGGGCGTTCGGGCGTGCCACGATAAATACGGACCCAACCGAGGCAGAAGGATCGGTGCCAGCCGGTAACGATGCCAAGGCGTTCTTGATCAAAGTCGAAATCGGGGTTCCAGATCAGCGAGCCGTAGGCGAAAATCCAAACCTCGCCAGAGGCGGGTCTGCCTGCAAGCAAGGCTGCAGCAACTTCATCATAATCGGCATCCGTGGGGCGGTCAGTTCGACCGGCCAGCCTGCCCGTTTCGCCAGTATGCCGCGGTACGCGGGCGACAAGGTCTGGCGTCAGGCGCATCAGGCGGGGTTTGGGCGGCATTGGCGCACTCCCTTTTTTTTGCAAAGGCCGCCCCGAAATTGGGCGGCATCAGCAACGGCAGAATGTGCCGTTAAAGGGCCGCGCGCAAGGATTACCGCACCTTTAGCGTCGCCAGACCAACCAACGCCAGGATCAACGAAATGATCCAGAACCGGATGACGATCTGCGGCTCGGACCAGCCGCGTTTTTCGAAATGGTGATGGATCGGAGCCATCAGGAAGACGCGGCGTCCAGTGCGCTTGTAGTACAGGACCTGGATGATGACCGACAAAGCCTCGACCACGAACAGGCCGCCGACAATGGCCAGAACGATTTCGTGTTTGATGCAGACAGCAATTGCACCAAGTGCGCCGCCAAGCGCTAGCGAACCGGTGTCGCCCATGAACACGGCGGCGGGCGGGGCGTTGTACCACAGGAACCCTAGGCCGCCGCCGATCAGGGCAGAGGCGAAAATGAGCAACTCACCAGTGCCGGGCACGAAATGGACGCCTAGATAGTCGGAGAAATTGAAGTTACCGACCACATAGGCGATGACGCCCAAAGTGCCACCTGCAATCATCACCGGCATGATGGCGAGGCCGTCGAGACCATCCGTCAGGTTTACGGAATTGGCGGCGCCGACGATGACGATCATGCCGAATGGCACGAAGAACATACCAAGGTTCAGCAGGGTGTTTTTCAGGAATGGCAAGGCAAGTTGATTGATCAGTTCCGGCGGATGAAAGCGCGCTGCGGCGTAGCAGGCGAGGGCTGCGATGATCAGTCCGGCAAGGAAACGCACTCTGGACGACACGCCTTCGGAGGTTTGTTTGGTAACTTTGGCGTAATCATCGGCAAAACCGATCAGGCCGAAAGCCGCGGTCACAAGCACCACGATCCAGACATAGGGGCTGTCAAGACGGGCCCACATCAGGGTGGAAAACAGCAGCGCCGACAGGATCAGCAGGCCGCCCATAGTGGGGGTGCCCGCTTTGGCAAAGTGGCTTTGTGGGCCATCTTCGCGGATCGGCTGGCCCTTGCCCTGTTTGCGGCGCAGCAGACCGATCAGCGGCTTTCCGAAGATGAAGCCGAAAATCAGCGCAGTAAAGAACGCCCCACCCGCACGGAAAGTGATGTAGCGAAACAGGTTGAAGGCGTCACCGCCATCGGAAAACTGGGTTAACAGATACAGCATTCACTCGGCCCTTTGATGTGGTGCGGGCTGCCCTTGCCCCAGTTTACGCAGAACGTCAACGATCAGGCTGACCTTTGAGCCTTTAGAGCCTTTCACCAGCACGATATCGCCCGCATCCACCAGAAAGCGCGCGCGCGGTGCAATCTCGGCGGCTGTTTCTGCCCATTCACCGCGTTGCGTGCGTGGCAGGGATTGCCAGAGGGCGCGCATCCGGGGGCCAATGCAGTGGATTGTGCCAATGGTCTTAAGACCGGGATGGTTGGCGATAGCCAGATGCAGGGCCGCCTCAGTCGGGCCCAATTCCAGCATGTCGCCTAAGATGGCAATGCGGCGACCAGCACCGATGCGACCGACGCCATGTTCGGGTTCCGCCGCGATCAGCACATCCAGACTGGCAGCCATTGAGGCGGGGTTGGCGTTGAAGGCATCATCGATCAGGTCAAACCCGGTTTCATCGACCAGATCCAGCGTGATCCGTTCGCGGGTGCCGCGTCCCACGGGGGGGTGCCAATGGCCGATATCGGAGGCGGCGATGGTGGGATCGCAGCCCAGCACCTCGGCCACCGCAAGCACGGCGAGCGCGTTCAGGGCAAAATGTCGGCCCGGCGACATGACCTTGTACAGCACCGGCTTGCCGCGATGCGTGGCGCGCACGATGGTGGCTTTGTCGGTGATCTGGACTTGGCCAAGCTGATAGTCGGCGCGTTCGGTAACGCCGAACAGCGTGACATTGGCTTGCACCGCGTTGGCTTTGGCCAGCAAGATTGGCGTTACGTCCAGATCGGCGGGCAGGATCGCGTGGCCACCGGGGACCAACCCATCGATGATGGCGGCCTTTTCCTGTGCGATGCCTTCGATGCTGTCAAACGCCTCTAGATGCGCAGCGGCGACGGTGGTGATCATCGCCACATCAAGCCGGGACAGACGGGCGAGCGGGGCGATTTCGCCGGGATGGTTCATGCCGATCTCGACCACCGCGTAATCGGTGTCGGCGGGCATGCGGGCAAGGGTTAGCGGCACGCCCCAATGGTTGTTATAACTGGCCTCGGCGGCGTGAACGTGGCCTTGACGGCCCAGCACGACGCGCAGCATTTCCTTCGACGAGGTCTTGCCGACTGATCCGGTGACGCCCACGACTTTTGCCTTTGTGCGAGCACGGGCTGCGGCGCCGAGGGCGGTGAGGGCGATTAGAACGTCGGGGACGATCAACAGCGGCGCGTCGGCAGCCACATCGGCGGGGCGGTGAGTGACAAGGGCGGCGGCGGCCCCGCGTGCCAAGGCGGCAGCAACAAAATCATGGCCATCGCGTTGGTCTTTGAGGGCGACAAACAGATCACCGGGGGCCAGTGTGCGGGTGTCGATGGACACGCCGGTTGCCTTCCAGACGGCGGTGGAGTGTCCGCAAGTGGCGGCGGCGGCATCAGCAGATGTCCACAGCGCGGCCATCACAGCACTCCGTCAAGGGCGGCAACGGCGACGCTTGCCTGTTCGACATCGTCAAACGGATAGACGGAGCCGCCGATGGTTTGGCCGCTTTCGTGGCCCTTGCCCGCAACCAAAAGCGCGTCGCCCGGACCCAAGGCATCAACCCCAAGCAAGATCGCCTCGGCGCGGTCGCCAACCTCGTTCGCGTCGGGACAGGCTGCCATGATTGCGGCGCGGATCAGGGCGGGGTTTTCGGAACGCGGGTTGTCATCGGTGACAAACAGCACATCAGCATGGTCGCGTGCTGCAGCGCCCATCAGAGGGCGTTTGCCGGTATCCCGGTCACCGCCCGCGCCAAAGACCACTACGATGCGGCCCATTACATGAGGGCGAAGAGCCTTCAGGGCAGTTTCCAAGGCGTCCGGCGTGTGGGCGTAATCGACAAAGACTGAGGCCCCGTTCGCCCGGCGCGCGGCAAGCTGCATCCGCCCGCGGACACCTTGCAGTTGCGACAGAACTGCGAAAACTTCGCGTGGCGACGAACCGGCACCGATGGCGAGGCCTGCGGCAAGAGCGACGTTTTCGGCTTGGAAACCGCCGATCAGGCCCAGGCGAACTTGGTGCGGCTGGTCAGCATAGGAAAAGCGCAGATCTTGGCCGGTGGCATCGAAACGCTGGGCAAGAATGCGCAGATCAGCGTGTTCGGCGTGGCCAACGGAAAGAATCCGCTGGCCGCGCGCGTCGGCAATCGCCGCAACATCCGGGCCGCGAGGATCATCCATGTTGATAACCGCAACGCCATCTTCGGGCAACAAGCGGTTGAACAGACCGGCTTTGGCGGCGAAGTAGGCTTCGAACGTGTGGTGATAATCCAAGTGGTCTTGAGTGAAATTGGTAAAGCCCGCCGCGCGAAGATGCACACCGTCCATCCGGCGTTGATCCAGGCCGTGCGAGGACGCTTCCATTGCGGCGTGGGTGACACCTGCGGCGGCGGCATCGGCCAACAGGCGGTGCAGCGTGATGGGTTCGGGGGTGGTGTGGGGGCTTTGAGCCTCCCATGATCCTTCAACGCCGGTAGTGCCGATGTTGATGGCGGCGTGGCCAAGTGCCATCCATATCTGGCGGGTGAAGTTTGCGACCGATGTTTTGCCGTTGGTGCCAGTGACGGCGACCATGCAATCGGGCTGCGCGCCGAACCAGAGGGCCGCCGCATAGGCAAGTGCCTGACGCGGGTCTTCGGCAATGACCACCGCGACGGGTGATCCGGACAGCACGCCCGCCGCAAGTTGCGCGCCAAGCGGGTCGGTCAGTACCGCCCCTGCCCCCATGCGCAAGGCGTATTGGATAAACTCGGCACCATGCACTTTGGCACCGGGAAGGGCTGCGAACAGCATGCCGGGCTTGACCGCGCGGCTATCGACTGCAAGGCCGGTGACATACGCCTCGCGCCCGCCGCGTGCGGTTAAGCCAAGGTCTGCAAGGCTGTGTCTTTGGTCCGCCATCTGCGCCCCTTGTTGATGGTCAGTTTGACACGGCTGTTAACCCATCAAGCGGGGTGGCTTCAACCTGTGGTCTGAGGCCCAGCAGCGGTGCTGTGCGGCGGATGATTTCGGCGGCAACGGGAACGGACGTCCAGCCAGCGGTGCGGCGCGGTTCTTCGCCCGAGGTTTCGATGGGTTCATCAAGGGTGACGATCAGCACATAGGCCGGGTCATCGGCCGGGAAGACCGAGGCGAAGGTGTTGACGACCTTGTCTTCGTAATAGCCGCCGCCCCTTTTGGGTTTGTCGGCAGTGCCGGTTTTGCCCGCCACCTGATAGCCCGGCACATCGCCAAGGCTTGCGGTGCCATCGGTGACCACCAGACGCAGCATGGCAACGGCGGCTTTTGCGGTGGCCGCACTCATTACCCGCTGGCCGGGTACGCGCGCGTCATTGCGCAAAAGAGTTGGTTTTACCGACGTGCCGCCATTCGCAATCATCGCATAGGCCGCAGCCAGATTTAACGAGCTGGACGAGATGCCTTGGCCGTAAGCGGCTGTAATCGTAACGATATCTGGCCATCTTTTCGGGATCAGCGGTTTGCCGGTTCGCGCCTCGACCACCTCGATGGGCGAGATGTCCAACAGGCCAAGTGCGGTCAGGAACGCCTTTTGACGGACCCCGCCGATCAGCAGGGCGATGCGCCCGGTGCCGACGTTGGACGATTTCTTGATGATGTCGGACACTGACAGCAGCGGGCCATAGTTCTTGCCTTCGAATTCGTTGATCTTGAAGCGGCCCATACGCAGCGGTGGCGTCACATCGAACATCGTGGAAGGGTTGACCAGACCCAGTTCCATTGCCTGAGCCACTGCAAATATCTTGAAGGTCGAGCCCAGTTCATAAACCCCCTGGACAGCGCGGTTGAACAGCGGGCTATCGCCGGGATCGCCGCTGGTGGGCGCGTCGGGGCGATTGTTCGGATCAAAGTCCGGCAGCGAGGCAAGGCTGATGATCTCACCCGTGTGAACGTCCATCAATATGGCGGCGGCACCTTTGGCGTTCATCATTTGCATACCGGTGCCAAGCACCTCTTCAACCGCCGCCTGAATTGTCAGATCAAGTGAAAGAACCAGTGGCGTGCCCGCCTGTGCCGGATCGCGCAGCCGGGTATCCAGTGCTTTTTCGATACCGGCAGTGCCTATCACCTCGGCGGATCGCACGCCTTCGGCACCAAAACTGGCCCCACCCAAAACGTGGGCGGCCAGGTTGCCGTTGGGGTATAGACGCATCTCACGCGGGCCAAACAGCAGGCCGGGATCGCCGATATCATGCACCTGTTGCATCTGTTCTGGGCTAAGCACCTTGCGCAGCCACATGAAGCTGCGCCCGTCGGTCAGGCGGCGTTCAAGATCGGCGGCGTTCATATCGGGGAAGATTGCCGACACTTCACGGGCGACGCGGGCCGGATCGACCATATCTTTGGGCTGGGCGTAAAGCGCGTAGGTTTGCAGATTGGTGGCAAGCACGCGGCCATTGCGATCTGTGATATCGGCGCGCTGCGCAAGGATTGGCGCCCCTGATGCGCGCACCTGTGCCTCTTCCGGTTCGGATGCGGCCAGAATGCCCATTCGGGCACCGATCAATGAAAATGAGGCGAAGAACATCAGACCCAGAAACAACAGCCGCACTTCGGCACGGGCGCGGGCGCGGTCACGTGTTGCTTCGTGGCGCAGACGCAGGTTTTCCCGCTCGATCGTATCGGGGTTTTCACCCTTTTGGCGGGCCGAAAGGATGCGGGCAAGCGGGCGAAGTGGTGTGCGGGTCATGGCAGGGTTTCCTGAGTGCCGATCACATCTACGGTATCTGAAACATCGGGCAGCAGCGCCGGGAACGATGACGGCGGATAGGCGGTTTGGTCGACTTGGCCGAATTGTTCCGGCTCTAACGGCAGCAGACCCAGCCGATCATAGTTTAGCGCCGTCAGATCGCGCAGCCGGTCGGGGCGGTTGAGATAGGCCCATTCGGCCTTCTGGATCGACAGCGCTTCGCGCAGAGAGGTGATGTCACGCTGCAATTTGCTAACCTCGCGCAGGGCGTGCTGAGTGGCATAGTTTTCGCGGTAAGCCCAGAAAGCCAGCGCCATTACAGCGATAAAGGTGGCGACATAAAAAACCGGGCGCATCAGCGGCGTCCTTTTGTTGGGGTTTGGGGCACGGCAAGGGCCACCGGATCAAGCGCGCGGGCGGGCACGCTCGTGCGCCGACCGATGCGCAGTTTGGCAGAGCGGGAGCGTGGGTTTTGGGCCAGTTCTTCGGGATCGGGCGCGACGGCCCGGCGGGTGACCAGATCAAACCGCGCGGCATCTTCGGTGCGGGCCGGGGCGTAGCGATTGGATTGCGCCTCGCCGCCCGAGGCGAGTTGGAAGTAGCGTTTGACGATGCGGTCTTCGAGTGAGTGAAAGGTGACGACGGCCAGCAGACCACCGGGTTTTAAGGCCCGTTCGGCAGCGGCTAGTCCTTCGGCAAGCTCAGAAAACTCGGCATTTACGGCAATGCGGATGGCTTGGAAGCTACGGGTGGCAGGGTGGCTTTGGCCCGGTTTCGGGCGTGGCAGGCAGCGCGCGACAAGTTCGGCCAGCCGCAGGGTAGTGGTGATGGGTTGAATGGCGCGGGCGGCAACGATGGCATGGGCGATGCGGCGCGAGGCGCGTTCCTCGCCGTAGTGATACAAGATATCGGCAAGGTGTTCCTCGCTGGCCGTATTGACCAGATCGGCGGCGGTCGGGCCGTCGGCACTCATGCGCATATCCAAGGGGCCGTCTTTGGCAAAGGAAAACCCGCGCGCGGCTTGATCAAGCTGCATTGACGACACGCCCAGATCCAGCACGACGCCATCAAGCGGTTCGCCTGCCAGCGTATCAAGGTTGGAAAACGTGCCTTCGACCAGACGCAACCGGTCACCGTAAGCACCGGCCCAACTGGCCGCCAATTCAAATGCCGATGCATCACGGTCCACCCCGATGACGGTGTCGGCACCGGCCTCCAGCAGCCCACGTGCATAGCCACCGGCCCCGAATGTGCCATCCAGCCAGACGCCAGACACTGGTGCCACCGCTGCCAGCAACGGGCGCAGCAGAACAGGGATGTGGGAGGGGCGATCGGCGGCTTGATCGCTGTGAGGCATCATTCACGCCCCCGTTTTATGTTTGCTCACCAAGGCAAGCACATCGCTGCCATCGTCATCTTCATCGTCCTGCGCAAGTTCCGCGTCATAGACATCGCGGCGATACAACTTGAAGCGGTTAGTGGCACCGGCAAACGCCGCCTCGGCCCCTTGCAACAAGTCATCCGGCGCGAAGCCCATCTTTTCGCGCACTTTCGGCGGAAGAACGATGCGGCCATCGTCGTCAATTTCGATCGTGGCCGACTGGGTGATCAATTCACGTTCAGCGCGCAGGCGGGGCTTTTCGCCCTGCGGCATCGCCTCAATATCGCGGGCAAGGGCATCTGCCCCGGCTTTGCTATAGCATTCAACGAAAGTTCGGGATTTGCCGCCGTAGATCAACACAATCCGAGTGCGGTTGTTTTCCGGGGTTAACGAGTCTTCGCTATCTAGAATGCGACGAAAGGCTGCCGGGATGGAAACCCGCGCCTTACCATCTACCTTTTGGTAGAATTCGCCCCTAAACGCTTCAGACACTGCCTTTCGGCTCCTTCGTTGTCCCTATCGGTCAGGCCCCTGCCCGCACGTGCGGGCCCTGAAAAATGAAAAGGCGGACCGAGCTGCTGCCACTGCTCGATCCGCCAACTGTCCCATCGCTGGGTGTCCAGCTGCGCATAGCCACCTGGGGGAGATGTCTGCTCGCTCACGCGCCGGATCTGTTTTGATGATGAAGACGGCTGCCTGTATAAAACCTGCTATCGCCTATTCGGGGTCTTAAGCCGCCCCTGCTTTACTCACTACCGCCTTCATCGCCATGTCATAGGGATTACATGGGATTTCATGGGACGCAAAGGGAAATTTTGGGATCAGCGTCGTATATGTAGTGTTGAAAGCAGTTGGAAAGCAGGATTTTGTGCATCACCCAACGAAGCATATCCACAAATTGCGCTCACGGATGCGTGATTATCTATATGTAGTAGCGATAGCTCAAAGCTGCGCAGTCCCATAAATACCCAAAAAAATTTGCATGGAATCGGAGGAGTTTGCTTGCAGACGCCAAGATGATGAGAACACAAAAAGAACATTGGCGAAGGTGAGCCACTCCTCCCATAATTTCCCAGAAAAGTGATTCGGAATGCTTACCCGAGCTACCCCCAAGAGCCTCGTTATTAGAGGCGCTTGAAGAGAAGGCGCAGGTACCGTTCCAGATGATCGAAAGCCGCGCGCGCCGCAGACGGGTCGTCCAGCGCCTTGGCAACGATAATGCCGCCCTGCACCGCGACCTGAAACTGCAGGGCGAGGCTTTCGGCGGTGACGCCCGATATCGGATTGCTCGCCAGCGCCTCGGCCAGATGCGCCTGAACATGGGCCGCACCAGAGCGCAGGCTTTGCTCGGCCGCCGCCCGGATTGCCGGATAGGTCAGATAGGTTTCCTGCACAGTCGTGCCCGCGACGCATGAAAATTCGGTCAGCGGCATCGCAAGAAGACTTCGCCTAAGATCAAGATAGGCGAAGACGCGGTCCAGCGGATCGGGCTTTGCGTTATAGTCGTGTGCTGCGAACATCGCCGCAGTTGTTTCGGTCCAATGCTGTACCGCTGCGACGCCCAGCGCCTCTTTCGAGGCGAAGTGGTGGAAGAACGCGCCTTTGGTGACCCCTGCGGCAGCGCAGAGGTCATCGACAGATGTTGCGGCGAAGCCTTGGCGGCGGATCAAGTCCATCGCCGCCGTCAAAAGTCGCAAGCGGGCTTCGCCGCGGGGAACGCGCGTCATACAACCCCGCTGACAGCGGCCTCGATGGCGGCGATGTCGATCTTGTTCTGCTTCATCATCGCCGCCATCGCCCGTTCGGACACCGCCTTGTCGGAACTCGTCGTCAGTTCCATCAGCCGCTTTGGGAAGACCTGCCACGAGACGCCAAAACGATCCTTCAGCCAGCCGCAATTGCTTTCCTCGCCGCCATCGGCGGTAAGTGCATACCATAGGCGATCAGATTCGGCCTGGTCATCGGTTGCGACCGAAATAGACACGGCCTCGGTCAGAGTGAACATCGGTCCGGCGTCGAGGATCTGGTAGGGTACCCCGCCTAGGGTGAAGTCGATCACCAGCGGCGGCTTGTCGGGATCCGGCGAAAAACTGCTGTCGATCCGGCTGCCTGGGATCAGGCTGCAATAGAACTCGGCGGCCTCGCTGCCACGGCCGTCCTGGAACCAAAGACAGGTGCGAATGGAATTTGCCATGGCGGTCACCCCTGCGGTCCGGGTTGCAAGATCGCCCAGCGGATGCCGAACGGGTCCAGCAGCAGGCCCCAGTCATCACCCCAGAATTGGCGCTCATAGGGGGCGACGACAGTGCAGCCCGCGGCAACGGCGCGGTCCCACCAGGCCTGCCCATTGGCCAGTACCAGTTGCAGATGGCCACGCGGCATCGGGCTTTCGCCTTTGTTGTTGGCTCCGACATCGGCGTAGTCGGTCAGCATCAGCGCACCGCCGTTAATCTCTAACTGGATATGCATGAACTGGTCGGCAGAGTTTTCCATCGGCATCCGGCCAAGGTCTTTGCCGCCGAAGGCCTTGATATAGAAATCAGCCGCTGCGCCGGCTTTCTCGGGGATCACAAGATACGGAATGACGCCCTGCATTACGCGGTGGTCAGGGCGAGTTTGGATATTGGCTTCGTCGGGCATTGGAACCTCCTGTTGCGAGTCGGGGTGAACTGAATGGCCATCAACATACCAACCAGTTGGTATTTTTTCAACTCCTAATTCAACGATGCTTGCCAGCGCCCAGCCGCCAAGTTTCAGGCCATGCCACCCGCAATCAGGCGCTTGGCAAGGGTGGCATACGCCTGCGCTGCCGCGCTTTCACCTGCAGCGATTGGCGTACCGGCATCACCGGCGATGCGGACATCAAGGCTTAGCGGCAATTCGCCCAAGAACGGCAAGTTCAGCCGGGCGGCTTCGGCGGCGACACCACCATGGCCAAAGATATGCGCCTCGTGCCCGCAGTTCGGGCAGATATAGGTAGACATGTTTTCGATCAGACCCAGCACCGGGGTTTTCAGCTTTACAAACATATCAAGCGCCTTGCGGGCATCCAGCAGCGCCACATCTTGCGGGGTCGACACCACGATTGCCCCGGTCAGATGTGTACGCTGGCACAGGGTCAACTGGATATCACCCGTGCCGGGCGGCAAATCGACGATCAGCACGTCCAATTCGCCCCAAGCCACCTGGCCCAACAGTTGCTGCAAGGCACCCATGATCATCGGGCCGCGCCAAATGACCGCCTCATCTTCCTTCAGCATCAGGCCGATCGACATCATGGTAACGCCGTGTGCCTGCAACGGGATAATGGTTTTTCCGTCGGGCGATGCAGGGCGGGCCGAAACCCCCATCATGCGTGGCAGCGACGGGCCATAAATGTCGGCATCGAGCAGGCCAACACGCCGCCCCTGCCGCGCAAGCGCCACCGCAAGGTTCGATGAAACGGTGGATTTGCCGACGCCGCCCTTGCCGGATGCCACTGCAATGATGCGGTCGATGCCCGAGATGCGCTGCGGGCCGCCCTGTTGCGGGGTGGGATGCTGCCCGATCTTCAGGCTGGGCGGTGGTGTTTTCGCGGCGGGGCCATGTGCGGTCAGCAACACTTGCACCGCAGTGACACCCGGCATTGCGCGAATTGCCGCCTCGGCCGCGCTGCGAACCGGCTCCATGGCGCGGGCCTGATCCGGCGTCGGCGCTTCGATCACAAAGCGCACTTGCCCTTCGTCAATCATCAGCGCACGAATCAAATCGCGCGACACCAGAGTGCCGCCATCTGCCACTTGAATGGCGCCCAGAGTGGCCATGATATCTTCACGTGACAGCGGCATCCGCTTTTTCCTTTGCTTAGTTCTTCATCAAACCTTGTGTTCTTTGCAACAAAGGGCAAGGTGCTGTTTTCCAAATGATCAAAATTCAGGCGAAGCACCTGAAAATTATCACTAATTTGTGACATTTTGCCATGCACATGCTGCATAGCAGCATTGCGCACCTGGTCTATTGTGCATGTGCAGCAATTGCCCCATGTTTACGGTAACAGCGAAACCAAGACCTACCAAAGACACATGACGACCCGCTGTAAAAAAAGAAAGTTGAGGCTAGTATCATGGCTTATGTAAATTCAACCCGTACTCTGAATATCAGCTTTGCTGATCGGCTGGGCAATATCACGAAATCGGTTAAGCTCGCGCTGCACCGTCGGCGTTTGTTCAACCAAACTGTTCGGGAACTCAATACTTTGTCCGAACGCGAACTTGCTGATCTTGGCATTCATGCTTCGATGATCCGCGAAATTGCAACCAAAGCCGCTTACGGCAAATAAGTTTTTGCGAGACCCCACCTCCTCCCGGGGTCTGTAGCAAAGGCGGCAACACCAATCCTCCTCCCTGGTGTTGCCGCAATTTCTTCGGCAAGCGAAAGCTGCCAACGTTGTACGAAAAGCCCCACCTCCTCCCGGGGCTGATCGGACCGGCGGCGACCTCACTCCTCCTCCCGGGGTCGTCGCACATTTTAGTAAGCTGCGCCCGGCGCAGTGTTTTCAAAGCGAAAGGCCAACCTCCTCCCTGGCTGGACGTAGTATCGCGGCGGCATTCCGGCTTTGGGTGCCGCCGTTTTTATTTGGCCTTGCGGCGGTGTTCAGGGGATTGTTGAGGGGCGGGGCGTGCCGCACCATCGATCGAGACGCGATAACGCGGCTCAGAACGGCACTTCGTCCACTGCATCGGCTGGCGTTACAAAGCGGGCGACGATCTTTTTGGTGCCAGCTTTGTCAAAGTCCACATCCAGCTTGTCGCCTTCGATGCCGATAACCGTTCCATAGCCAAATTTGATGTGGAACACGCGGTCATCCAAGGTGAAAGATGACACTGCGGCCAGATCGATCACCGAATTTCTTGCCTCGCGTGGCTGCGATATCGGGCGCGTGGCGGCACGGTCCTGCAACCGTCGCCAACCGGGGGAATTGTAGACATCGGCCTTGGTCGCACGGTCTTCCAGAGATGATCCACCGCCAAAGCCACCTTGCATGCCTGCGGCCCCAAAGCCGCCGCCATACAGGCCGGGTGGGGTTAGAATTTCCACATGAGCGGCGGGCAGTTCGTCGATGAACCGCGATGGCAGGGCCGATTGCCACTGGCCATAGACGCGGCGGTTTGCGGCAAAGGAAATGGTGCACAGCTCTTCCGCGCGGGTGATGCCGACATAGGCCAAACGGCGTTCTTCCTCGACGCCGCTTTGACCACTCTCGTCCATGCTGCGTTGGCTGGGGAATAGTCCGTCTTCCCAACCGGGCAGGAAAACGGCGGGAAATTCCAGACCCTTGGCGGCATGCAGCGTCATGATCGAGATTTTTTCGGCGGCATCTTCGGACGAGTTATCCATGATCAGCGAGACGTGTTCGAGAAAGCCTTGCAGGTTTTCGAACTGCTCCAGCGCCTTGACCAGTTCTTTCAGGTTTTCCAGCCGACCCGGCGCTTCGGGCGTCTTATCCTGCGCCCACATGTCAGTGTAACCGGATTCCTCCAGAATTTGCTCGGCGAGTTCGACGTGAGATAGGGTTGGCTTGCCGTGACGAAACTCAGCAACAACAAACCCAACATCATCATCAATTAAGACAGTATCTAAATCGCGAGGAACCCTCTCAAGAGGCCCTAACGTCAGGGCGTGCCAGCGGTCAATGCCGTCCACAAAACCGCGCAGTTGCCCGGCACCTTTGCCACCAATCGCGCCATGCGCCAGCAATTCACGCGCGCCTTCCAGCAAAGACATGCCCGACGCCCGCGCAGTGCGCTGAATGTCCGCCTGCGCCTTGTCGCCAAGGCCGCGTTTGGGGGTATTCACCACGCGTTCAAACGCCAGATCATCCTCCGGGCTGACCGCCAGCCGGAAATAGGCCATCGCGTCACGAATTTCGAGGCGTTCGTAAAAACGCGGGCCGCCGATGACGCGGTACGGCAGGCCGATGGTTAGGAACCTGTCCTCAAACGCCCGCATCTGGTGGCTGGCGCGCACCAATATCGCCATATGATCAAGGCTTTGTGGCGCAAGACCACGCGTCCCGCGCTGCAAAGCCTCGACTTCCTCGCCAATCCAGCGCGCTTCTTCCTCGCCATCCCAATGACCAATCAGGCGCACCTTTTCGCCGTCGGGTTCCTCGGTCCACAGCGTTTTGCCCAACCGCCCGGCGTTTTTGGCAATGACTGCCGAAGCGGCGGCCAGAATATGCGGGGTGGAGCGGTAGTTTTGCTCCAGCCGCACCACATGGGCACCGGGGAAATCCTTTTCAAACCGCAGGATGTTGCCAACCTCGGCCCCGCGCCAGCCATAGATCGACTGATCATCATCGCCGACGCAGCAGATGTTGCGATGCGCCTGCGCCAACAGCCGCAACCACAGATATTGTGCGACATTGGTATCTTGGTATTCGTCGACCAGAATGTATTTGAACCAGCGCTGATACTGTTCCAGCACATCGGGGTGGGTTTGAAAGATCGTCACCACATGCAGCAGCAGATCGCCAAAATCGGTCGCGTTCAGCGCTTTCAGGCGGTCTTGGTACTGTTCATACAGTTCAGTGCCACGGTTGTTATAAGCCGAAGCTTCCGATGCAGGCACCCGCAGCGGCGTCCACGCCCGGTTCTTCCAGCCATCAATCAACCCGGCCAACATGCGCGCTGGCCAGCGCTTTTCATCAATATTTGCGGCAACGATCAGTTGTTTCAGCAGGCGCAGCTGATCGTCAGTGTCCAGAATGGTGAAGTTGGATTTCAACCCAACCAGTTCGGCATGGCGGCGCAGGATCTTGACCGAGATCGAATGGAACGTGCCCATCCACGGCATGCCTTCAACCGCCTGCCCCAGCATCCGCCCAACGCGATCTTTCATTTCCCGCGCTGCTTTGTTTGTGAAGGTAACCGCCAGAATTTCATTCGGCCGCGCCCGCCCTTGCGTCATCAGATGCACAATGCGGGCCGTCAGCGCCTTGGTCTTGCCAGTACCCGCCCCTGCCAGCATCAAAACCGGGCCATCCAAAGCCTCAACCGCCGCACGTTGCGCGGGGTTCAGATCATCAAGGTAAGGTGCCGGACGTGCCGCCATTGCCCGCTGACTAAGCGGCACGGCGGCTTCAAACGCGTCATGATCATTCCAATCCGTCATGCCCCACCCTACCCCGGGCCGCGCCGGAGTTAAAGAAGTGTTCCATGATTGTTCTGTAGCTTTTTCGATGTCAACTGCAACTGATGCTTTCGGCATTAACCGCATTTCCGCAATTTTGCCTTGAACGCAAAGTATCGCATTTCCAACTGTCGCCGATAAACTTCACCGCCGCCTCGCTAGGAGTATAGCCCGATGCACCTATTCGTTGTGATCGTGGCCTGTTTGTTGTGGGCGCTGCCAGCATCTGCACGGATGACCAAAGCTGAGCTGACAACTGCGACCGAAGCCTGCATAGCGGGCACTGACTGGGCGTGCGAGCAAAGATTCCTTTCAACTGGCTACGTTGCCGGATCGGTGGACGTCAAAAGCCTTCTCGAACGGCTTGCAAAAATCTGTGATGCCGGCGATCTGCGATCCTGTACCGATCACGCAGCCGCGTTGATGTGGACTGGCGACATTAGTAATCCCCAAGTCTACCTCGACTTGACCCTTGGTTGCGTGTCTGGCGATGGTTGGGGCTGTTATCTGCTTAGCAGGCTCCGACTTCTTGCGCCCCTAGTGCCAGAAAAAGGCTATCTTGCCCTGCACGATGCCCGCCGGGATGAATGCAAGGCTACGGGTGACGCTGCGATCTGTGTGGACTATGCATACCTCAACGAGGCCGTACGGGGTGTTGTACCGGACGCGGACATCCGATGGAGCGGTCTCTTAAAAGCTTGTGAGAAAGACGAGTCTCGCGCTTGTGCACAGCTTAGCTACTTATACGGCGACGAACGGGCCGCAGCAAAACTTCAAACCCTCAACCCCCACTTTCCCGTAAATCACGGATACTCGGCCGCTTTGGCGCGAAAGGCGTGTAAGCTGGGAAATCCTGTCGGGTGTTGGAACCTCGGTTTGTCTTATCAAGTCGGCAGTGGCGTGCCGAAAGACGAAGCTTCCGCCCGAAACTACATCGAGACGGCCTGTCGGCTAGGTCTTTGTTATGCCGACAACCGCTCGTGGCTGGCTGCTTGGCTTGAAAGCCAAAATATCGACCCGGACGTTGCACGCCCCATCCTTCGGGCGATTATGGGCGCGGTGATTGGTCTTGTAGGCTACGGTCTGCTCAACCTTTGGAAGCGCCGATCACGGCGTACAAGTCGAGCGCGGGAAAGCGGCTTAATCGCACCGAGTTTTTTGCTGGTCACCGTCACCGCTTTGGTTTTGTGCGGTCTAGGCATTGCCGTACTGGGGCCTTGGATCAAACCCTCAACGGATCTGATGTTTTATGTTGGTGTCGTCTGCTTGGTTCTGGGTCTTGTTTCGATCCTTGGGCTGCTGCCTGCCTACGACATAATCTGGGATCGGCGCGGCATCTGGGGGCCAACGAGACTTTGGATCAATCCATTTGGTCGCAAGAAATTGTTTGTGGCATGGGCTGGTGTAGCTCACGTCGGTGCTGCCAGAGGTGGCAATTATTATCTAACCGACCCCACAGGCCGCAGGATTTATTGGAACCTGTCTTACAACGGCAGCGGGGTATTTCTGAGTAGCATAGAACACTATCGCCTGGATTTATTTGATCAGGACTGACGTTCTGCCCGACACCACGTGTTCCATGATTGTTCTGTAGCTTTTTCGATGTCAACTGCGTTGCGGCTGGGACTGAAACGAAAGAATGTTGTGGGGCGACGCTATCAGGTCCATTCTATCCCTTGCGCTGCAATGCAGCATGCCTAAGGTGATTGCGCCTGACTACGTTTGATTGGGGAACAACATCCATGGCTGAATTCCGCAAGATCCTGATTGCCAACCGGGGCGAAATTGCCATCCGCGTGATGCGCGCCGCCAACGAGATGGGCAAGAAAACGGTCGCGGTTTATGCCGAGGAAGATAAGCTGTCGCTGCACCGGTTCAAGGCAGATGAGGCTTACCGGATTGGCGAGGGCCTGTCGCCAGTTGGGGCCTATTTGAGTATTCCCGACATCATTCGGGTGGCCAAACTGTCAGGCGCCGATGCCATCCACCCCGGCTATGGGTTGCTGTCGGAAAACCCTGATTTTGTGGAAGCCTGCGATGCAGCGGGCATTACCTTCATCGGGCCAAAAGCGGCCACCATGCGGGCGCTTGGCGACAAAGCCTCGGCGCGGCGGGTGGCGATGGAGGCTGGCGTACCGGTCATTCCGGCAACCGAAGTGCTGGGCGACGATATGGAATTGGTCAAGACGCAGGCGGCGGCAGTCGGCTACCCCCTGATGCTGAAGGCATCCTGGGGAGGCGGCGGGCGTGGTATGCGCCCAATCAACGGGCCGGACGAACTGGCCGATAAAGTGCGCGAAGGCCGTCGTGAGGCGGAGGCAGCCTTTGGCAATGGCGAGGGATATCTGGAAAAGATGATCCTGCGCGCGCGTCATGTTGAAGTGCAGATTTTGGGCGACAGCCACGGCAACATCTATCACCTGTACGAACGTGACTGCACAGTGCAGCGCCGCAACCAGAAGGTGGTGGAACGTGCGCCGGCGCCCTATCTGACAGATGCCCAGCGCGCCGAGGTCTGTGATCTTGGCCGCCGGATCTGCGCCCATGTTGGCTATGAATGTGCGGGTACTGTCGAATTCCTGATGGATATGGACACTGACAAGTTCTTTTTCATCGAAGTTAATCCGCGCGTACAGGTCGAACACACTGTGACTGAAGAGGTCACCGGCATTGATATCGTGCAAAGCCAGATCCGCATCGCCGAAGGCAAGACGCTGGCCGAGGCAACCGGCGTGGCGCGGCAGGAGGATATCCATCTATCGGGCCACGCGCTGCAATGCCGGGTTACTACCGAAGACCCGCAGAATAATTTCATCCCTGATTACGGGCGGTTGACCGCCTATCGGTCGGCAACCGGCATGGGCATCCGGCTTGATGGCGGCACCGCCTATGCAGGTGGCGTGATCACGCGGTATTATGACAGCCTGCTGGTGAAAGTGACCGCCTGGGCGCAGACACCGGAAAAGGCGATTGCCCGCATGGACCGGGCCTTGCGCGAATTTCGCATCAGGGGCGTCAGCACCAACATCGCCTTTGTCGAAAACCTGCTGAAGCATCCGACCTTTCTGAACAACACCTACACCACGAAATTCATCGACACGACGCCCGACCTCTTCGCCTTCAAAAAACGGCGCGATCGCGCAACCAAGATCCTGACTTATATCGCCGATATCATCGTCAATGGGCATCCTGAAACCGCCGGGCGCCCGAAGCCCACGGTGGAGCTGCGCCAGCCTAAGCCACCTGTGCCACAAGGCACCCCTGCCCCCGGCACGCGCACGCTGCTGGATACCAAGGGCCCGCAAGCCGTGGCCGATTGGTTGGCCGCGCAAAAGCGGGTTCTGATCACTGACACCACGATGCGCGACGGCCATCAAAGCCTGCTTGCCACCCGGATGCGGTCCATCGACATGATCCGGGCAACACCAGCCTATGCCGCCAACCTGTCCGGGCTGTTCTCGGTTGAATGCTGGGGCGGTGCGACGTTTGATGTGGCCTATCGGTTCTTGCAGGAATGCCCATGGCAGCGCCTGCGGGATATTCGCGCGGCCCTGCCCAACGTCATGACGCAAATGCTTTTGCGGGCATCAAACGGCGTCGGCTATACCAACTATCCCGACAACGTTGTTCGATCTTTCGTATTTCAGGCCGCGAAAACCGGTGTCGATGTGTTCCGCGTGTTCGATAGTCTCAACTGGGTCGAAAACATGCGCGTCGCGATGGACGCGGTGGTCGAGGCGAACAAGCTGTGCGAAGGCACCATTTGCTACACCGGTGATCTGCTAAACCCCGACCGCGCCAAGTATGATCTGAAATATTACGTCAGCATGGGCCGCGATCTGAAGGCTGCGGGCGCACATGTGCTGGGGCTGAAGGATATGGCAGGGCTTTTGAAGCCCGCCGCCGCCACGGCGCTGATCAAGGCGCTGAAAAATGAGGTTGGCCTGCCAATCCATTTCCACACACATGACACGTCGGGTGTCGCTGCCGCCACCGTGCTTGCAGCATGCGACGCAGGCGTTGACGCCGTCGATGCGGCGATGGATGCGTTCTCGGGCGGCACCTCGCAACCCTGCCTCGGCTCCATCGTCGAGGCGTTGCGGCATACCGACCGCGACACCGGCCTTGATATCGCGGCAATCCGCCAGTTGTCGAACTATTGGGAAGCAGTGCGCGCGCAATATGCCGCCTTCGAATCCGGTATACCGGCACCCGCATCGGAAGTGTATTTGCACGAAATGCCCGGCGGACAGTTTACCAACCTCAAGGCGCAGGCCCGGTCCTTGGGGCTGGAGGAACGCTGGCACGAAGTGGCGCAGGCCTATGCCGACGCCAACCAGATGTTCGGCGATATCGTCAAGGTAACGCCATCGTCCAAAGTGGTGGGCGACATGGCGCTGATGATGGTGTCGCAGAACCTGACCCGCGCCCAGGTCGAAGACCCCGCTGTTGATCTGGCATTCCCGGATTCAGTTGTGGACATGCTGAAAGGCAATCTTGGCCAACCCCATGGCGGCTGGCCAAAAGCCATATCCGCCAAGGCGCTAAAGGGTGAAACGCCCATCACCACCCGCCCCGGCGCACATCTGGAGGCCGTCGATATCGACAATGCGCGCGCAAAGCTTGCCGCCGATCTTCAGCGCGACAAGGAAGAGGCAGACGAAGAAACCGTCGATGACGAAGATCTGAACGGCTATCTGATGTATCCCAAGGTCTTCATGGATTACCGCACCCGGCACCGGGCCTATGGCCCCGTGCGCACCCTGCCGACTCGCACGTTCTTTTACGGCATGCAGCCCGGCGAAGAGATCAGCGTCGAGATTGACCCCGGCAAAACCCTGGAGGTTCGCCTGCAAGCCGTTGCCGAAACGACGGACGACGGCGATGTGAAGGTCTTCTTCGAACTGAACGGTCAGCCGCGCGTGATCCGCGTGCCAAACCGCGCCATCAAGGCCAAAACCGCCGCCAAACCCAAAGCCAGCGACGGCAATCCAGCCCATATCGGCGCACCGATGCCGGGGGCGATTGCATCAGTTGCGGTTCACGTCGGCCAGAAAGTCAATGCGGGTGATCTGTTGCTGACAATCGAGGCGATGAAGATGGAAACCGGCCTGCATGCCGACCGTGCCGCAACCGTCAAGGCGCTGTACGTGCAAATCGGCAGCCAGATTGATGCCAAAGATCTGTTGGTCGAACTGGAATAGCGCCGATTCAGACTGCACGCGTCAAACCCGCAACTGAAGGCTGCGGGAGACGACGGATCAACCATTCGGCAACGATCAAGTTGGGCACCCAGCACGACCACGCGATTATCGGCAACACCCCGGTGTAGTCGGTGCCCAGCGCATTGACGAGGAGCGGCACCTGCAAACGAAGTGTCACCGCGGCAAATGTCAGCGCGTAAGAACGGATCATCCAACGTCTGTGAATGCCAAAGCGCAGCGCGCGAACATGATAGAGCGCAACAAGCGTCACAGTACACCAAAGCACCGCAAGCATGGCAAAACCGGCTTGCGTTACCAAACCGCCGCGCGCGTTGAGCGCAAGAACAAGTCCCGATACAGCACCCAAAACGACAGCAGTAACGTAAACACGGCCCGTCCAACGGTGGATACGCGGCCTTGTGCCGCGTAATCTCTGCGCAAATTGCGGCACCCCTGCCGCCAGCGCAATGGCTGCGGCGACAACATGGGTCCAGAACGCGAGCGGCACGTCGTCAACATGATGGACCATGTCGGGACTGGCCATTTCGATTGAAAGAAACAGGAACCGCGCTTGGATAGCGACGACCAGAATGCTGACAATCGAGAACAGGAAATATCCGGCTTTAGTCATCGAAACCTCCTTCTTGCGAAACCCAAACGTCGCCTTTCCACGACTGTGCGTGATGATTTTTTACCATATCGCCTGATTCGAACAAAGCGGGCGGCAACGGGCGTCGGCTGCAGGGAATGAGCCGACCTGCTTCTGGCCAGCGAAGCGATGAAGACGGAATGCAGCCTGCATGTCGTGCCTGCCGCCATGAGCCAAGCGCTGCATGTCAATCCAGGCGCGCAGACCAATACGAACGGCCTGTCGGAAAATTGCAGTAAGAGTTTGGACCAAGGCGATGCTTGATCACACCATTTTCCTGATCCCGCTTGATGGTGGTCGCGTGATTGATACGGAAAGCCGGTTTCATCCCGGGTCCAGTTCGCGGAGGTATTTGCGACCCGACGTTTCGCCGCCCGTTACTTTTTCTTCACGAACTCCGTCAGGATCACGATGCGTTGCCCTTCAACGCGGCCCTCGATCTGGGCCGCATTATCAACAACCAGCGATATGCCGCGCACCGCAGTGCCGCGTTTGGCTGTAAACCCGGCACCTTTGACGGGCAAATCCTTGATCAGCACCACCGTGTCGCCCTGCGCCAGCACTGCGCCGTTGCTGTCACGGTGGATCAGACCGCCTGCTACGTCCGTCCAGCCCTGCACTTCCGCAGAAAGGACCATAGCACCCAGCGCCTCGGTGGCCCAGCTATCGGTCAAGCTGGCCAGTTTGCGCCATACGGCCAATTGAACCGCTGCCACGTCAGACCACGCCGCGCCCTCAAGGCACCGCCAATGTCCGGCAGGTGCGTCCGTGTTGCCGCGGCAAACCTCGCAAAGCAGCACATCACCGGCTGGCGGCACGTCTTGCGCAGCCAACCCGTCCGCCGCACCACAAAACTCGCAAGCATTGTCCGCGCGCAGCATCAAGTCTCGGTCGGCTTTCATTGCACTATCCCTATATGATGCGAACTTTGCCCGCCAGAAGGCAGAACGACTGCCGGCATTGCCTGTGGATGGCAGGCGCGTTGGCACCACTTAACGTATCTGAAACCAGAATGCAGGTGACAATGCCGCTTTCCATCAAACCAATTTGCACTGTTCCCTTGGTGCTTTTGTACGCCGCCATAGGTTAGCGCGTCTTTCAGCACAAGCGCCGCAACCGCATTCCGATTGGCGATGCTCGTCGTGGCGATCATGCCGACAGTCGCGTCGCGCCGTGTTGCAGCAGTCGTTGCGATATTGTGGCGGGCCGCCATGCGGCGCGGCGAACTTGGACAACGCCAAGATATTTCGGCTCTGACGTTCGTTTTCCCTCTTGCAGCAGCGCGCGTGACTTTATACATCAGCCAAACCAAACGGAGTGCGGGCGTAGCTCAGGGGTAGAGCATAACCTTGCCAAGGTTAGGGTCGAGAGTTCGAATCTCTTCGCCCGCTCCAGTTTGGTCAAGCAATATCAAGGTCTTAAGAAGCGCCCTCCGGGGCGCTTTTTGCTTCCCCAGCCAGTGTCCGGAAATCGGGGAAGCAGGGGGGAAGCAGTTGGCGCCGGAAACAGCCTCGCTGCAGCGCAGAAAAAACAGCCGATTCCCGCCTGCTTCCGCCGCGACGGGCTGCAACTGACCGATCCTGTACATGAAAACCTTTCCTTCCGGTGTGATGACCCGCCACCGCTTAGCGTAGCCACCCCGTGATCATGGCGGATGAAAGCAGCGTTGCCAAGAAGCGATCCAATGCATGCACCCATCACCGCATTACATCGCAGACAGCAGGGACAGACCGTGCGGCGATCACAGCATCGGCCGTTCGAACTTCGCGCCGCGTTCCTGGTGGTCGTATGTACACAGAACAGGGGCAAGCCCGGCCCGGTGACCGCGTGTCGACACTCAGTCTGACCGTCGGCCACCGGGATTGCCGCTAGCCAATGCGGTACTGGAATACTCAGAGGACTGCATGGAGTGCGAGGCCGTTACACAAGCCTCTTGGCACTCACGGCCCTCTCCGGACACTCGTTGTCACTTATTCCGTTTCCGAAAGCGGTCGTCCGTGCCCGTCGCAGCGAACTAGGGTCTGTTGAGATTCAGCGTGAGTTGATGAGTGCGGCGACGGCATAGATCAAGGCCTTGAACGAGGTGTCGGTTTTGTCGGCTCGCATAGCGATGCGCTTGAACTCTTTGAGTTTCATGAAGAAGCTTTCGATCAGGTGGCGGCATTCGTAGATTTCCGGGTCGATGATGAGGGGCACGCGGCGTTGTGGTCGCTGCGAGATGCAGATCGCTGCGGCACGGGCGTTCACGTCGGCGATGATCCAGTTGCTATCGAAAGCCTTGTCGGCCAGCACCGCATCGAAGGCGATGCCCTCGATCAGCGGTGCCACGCCGACCGTATCGAAGCGATGTCCGGGCAGCAGCACGAAGCGGACGAGGTTGCCGAGCGCATCTGTCAACGCAAGAATCTTGGTCGCCCAGCCGCCCTTCGATTTGCCTATCGCCTGACTTTGAGTCCCCCTTTTGAGCCCTGTCCATGGCGGTGAACCTTGACGATTGTGCCGTCGATCATCGCCATTTCCATGTCGGCGTCGTCATACAAAGCGTTGAAAAGGCGCTCGAAAAAACCCGCAACACCCCAATCTCTGAAGCGGCGGTAGACCGAATTCCATTTGTCGAACTCAGCCGGACGGTCACGCCACTGCGCCCCGGTCCGCGCAATCCAGAAAACCCCCTCCAAAAACAGCCGGGCAATCCCGCCCGTCCGGCCAAGATCGGACTTCTTGCCCAGGCAATGCGGCTCAATCTTCGCCCACTGGCATTCCTTGATGATGTAGCTATCCACCGGCATCTAAACCTCCTCTTTGGGAAGATTGAATCAGAAATCAGAACACATGAGAATCGTGATACTCAACAAGCCCTAGGCCAGCTAAGCAGTCTGGCACCAGCGATCGTCGAAGGAGCATGGACCTGTCCCGGTTTAATTCCTGTCTTTTGAGAGCAATACTCGCCATCAAGGAGGCCGGATATGGCAGCAGTACACAGCTAAGGGTTCACGTAGGATACGGTTCCAGACCCTGCAAGGCCGGGATGAGGGGTCCCCAAGCGCTTCGGGTTCGTGCATGACGTAAAGGTCATACCGGCGATTGAAGGTGGTGCGCAGAAGGACGATCCTGGTCAGGATGCGCCGGACCGGCAGATGCGACGGTTTCACCGGCCGGATGATCTCCAGCTTCTCAGCAGCAGGGTATCTCATTCGCATTCGGCCTGGCCATGAACTAGCGGCGGCGCATGCACCATCCCCCAATCCCGCGCAGTTTTTTTTTGAGCAAGCGGGTTTCGACGGGTAGGTCAGCCACCAGCTGCATCAGCGCCAAAGCCTCGGCGCGCAGGTTTTTTATCTCGCCACTGTTCGCCTGTCAGGGGGTGTTACCCGACAGCCGCTTCCCGCCAGCCTTAAGGAACTTCTTGGACCAACTGCAATACAATCTTTGAGCGACGCCTTTCTTGCGGCACCGCTCTGCTGTGCTGTCTTCGCCAAGAAACCCAGAAAGCACGATCCAAACCATCAACAGAGTCCTGCGCGGCGGGCCAGGAAGGCATTTCGCAGAGCGATCAACGGTGCGGATACTGGTCGAACCCGGAAAGGCGGTGCAGGGTCTCGCGGCGTCCGTCGCTACACGATCCCGTTGGCTTTTGCGATGAAATCCGACAGATGCGGCACATAGTCTTCGGGGCCGTCGCCGCCTGTGGCCATTGCAAAGGCGAACGAATTTTTCACGGCGCTTGCCATAGGCGTGACAACGGTTGCCGCGTTCGCCATGGATTCCACATAGCGCATGTCCTTGTAGGCGTTGCCCAGGGTAAACCTGTGCGCCTCGCGGTTACCTTCCAGCGCATAGCCCATAAAGGTCTGGTAGAACCCGCAATCCATCCGGCCGCCCCGGATCACCTTGTCAAATTCGGCCACTGGTATGCCCACCTTTCGCGATAGGGCAAGCGCCTCGGAATAAAGCGCGGCATAACCCAGCGACAGAAAGTTGTTCAAAAGCTTCATCTTGTGGCCGTCGCCGATGCCGCCGATATGTACGATCTTGGCAGCCCAGGTTGCGATGATCGGCTGCACCCGCACAAATGCCGCGTCCGTGGCGCCGACCATGCAATCCAGCGTGCCGGCCCAAGCCTCTTTTGGCGTACGGCTGAGGGGGGCATCGACGAAATCGACCCCGATCTCGGCCAGTTCGCTTGCAAGGCGGAGGCTGACTGTGGGGTCAGAGGTGGAACAATCGACAATTGCCGACCCGCGGCGCAACCCGGGTTTGAGGGCCGCGACGGCGGCGGCCACTTCGGGTGATCCGGTCAGACACAGGAAAATGACGTCGCAACCTTCCGCCATTGCCTGCATGGATGTGGCCTCCACTGCGCCACGGCCCACCAGATCGTCGACGGGTGCGCGATTTCGATGCGCGATCACCATCAGCGGATAGCCCTTTTCGACGATGTTCTTGGCCATGCCCTGCCCCATGAGGCCTATCCCGACAAAGCCGATTTTTTCATGTGTCATATGCATTCTCCGATGACTTTCAAGACAGGTTGAAGCGTTCGCGCAGGGCGGCGATCTGGTCGGGTGTCAAGGTGCGCAAAGCCTGATTTTTCAGCAGCAAGAACAGCTTGGCCGCTTCTTCCAGCTCTTCCACCGCGAACTGCGCGGCATCCAGCGTGGTGCCCGCCACGACAGGGCCGTGGTTGGCCAGAAGCACCGCGTGATGCTGACCGGCCAGCGCCCTGACGGCATGGGCAAGATCGGGGTCGCCCGGGGCAAAGTACGGCACCAACGGCAGACGACCCACGCGCATGATGTAATAGGCGGTCAGCGCGGGCATCACATCGCCCGGGTCCACATCGCGCAGGATACTGACGGCGGTGGCATGGCTGGAATGCAGATGCACCACGGCACCGGCTGTGCTTCGTTCGGAATACATTGCAAAGTGCAGCATTGCCTCTTTGGTGGGCGCGTCACCCGACAGATGCCGACCCTGCGCGTCGAAATGCGCAAGGCGCGCGGGATCAAGCGCGCCAAGTGAGACATTTGTCGGTGTCATCAGCCAGCCACCGTCGGGCAACCGGGCCGAGATGTTGCCGCTCGAACCCGCCGTCAGACCCCGGTCGAACAGCGATGCGCCGACGCGGCAGATTTGATCGCGAAGGTGGGACTCGTCGGTCATGCTGCGGTCTCCGGTTCGAGTAGTGACCAGGCCTTTATGAAAAAGTCCGGTGCGCCAAAGTTCCCGGATTTCAACGCCAAAGCAACCTGTGGGCCGCGGATGCTGCGCGTCCACGGAACGCCGGGGTCGATCTCGGGACCGATCTCCAGAACCTGCACCCCCAAGGCGGTAACGATAGCACCCGATGTTTCACCACCTGCGATGACGAACCGGGTAAACCCGGCAGCCCGCAGCGCGACGGCCACATCGGCCAGTACCTGTTCCACGAGTGCACCCGACACCTCGCGCCCAAGCGTGGCTTGGGTCTGCGAAAGGCTGTCGGGATCGGTGCTGGAATACACGAGCGGCGACAACGGTCCGGTTTGGCCTATCACCCAATCGGCTATGCCGATTGCAGTCTGGCGCCCCGCAGCCAAGTCAACGACGTTCAGGGCCAGCATAGGGAACCCAGCGTCGCGGGCCACTGCGATCTGCGCCAGCGTCGCCGCAGAACACGATCCGGCAAGCACAACCGCACGCCCGGGCGGTACGGCCATCCGAGATTTCGCGGGCCGAGCTATAGACTTGCCGGATTCTGCAAAGTTAGCGGCGAGACCAAGCGCAATTCCTGACCCACCCGTCACCAATGGCATGTCGGCGCAGGCGGCCCCCAGCGTCATCAGGTCCGCGTCGCACAGCGTATCAACCACAAGGACACGGGCGCCATGTGCGTGCTGCGCTGCGATGGAGGCGCGCACCGCTTTCGTGCCCGCCGCGATGGTATTGGCATCAATTAGCCCGACCGCGACTGTGGTTTGGCGCGCTAGCACCCGCACCAGATTGGCGTCCCGCATCGGTGTCAGAGGGTGGTCTTTCATCGGGCTGTCCGAAAGTAAGTGTCGGCCCACGAACAGATGCCCCATGTAAACCGTGCGCCCGTTTGCAGGATAAGACGGGCAGGCAATGGTGACCTTCGCACCGGTCAGGTTCAGCAATGCTTCGGTCACCGGGCCGATGTTCCCCGCATCCGTGCTGTCGAATGTGGAGCAGTATTTGAAGATGATCTGTTCGGCACCTGCTGCCAGCAGGGCGCGGGCGGCATCGCACGACATTGCAACAGCCCGCGCTGCTGCGATGGTGCGTGATTTCAGTGCGATCACCACCGCATCCGCATCGGGAAGCGGCATATCGGGGTCAGGTACACCCATGACCTGAAGCGTGCGCAAGCCCGCGCGGGACAGCATCAGACACAGGTCCGACGCCCCGGTGATGTCATCTGCCACCGCCCCGATCAGCACTTGAGACCCATCCCCCACAAAGCTTGCGACACTTGCCGCTTTTGCGTCGATATCCACCTGATTTCAGACGGGAAAAACGTAGCCGTCACTGCTTTTGGTCGGTGCTTACACTTGCTATGACAACGCTATCATTGCACTGTGCCCAACACAAGTCGAAGCCAGAAATCTGCCAGCGGAGGGTGGGAAGTCATGTCATCGGTGGGAAACCTGAAGGTCTGCGTGATCGGGCTTGGGTCGATGGGCCTGGGGATTGCCGGGTCGTTGCTGCGCGGCGGGTTTGCCGTTGTGGGGTGCGATGTGGCGGTCGGTGCGCGCGATGCCTTCGCAGCCCTGGGCGGGACGGTGGCGGAAGAGCCGGCGACGGCCGCAAAAGACTGTGATATGGTGATTTCGGTGGTGGTGAACGCTGCACAAACCGAGGCGGTGCTGTTCGGGCCCGGCGGGGCTGCGGCAGTCCTCGCTGCGGGGGCGGTAATTCTGTCCTGTGCGACGATGGCACCCGATGACGCCCGGCATTTCGAGGCGCGAGCGCAAGATTTGGGTCTGGGTTATCTGGACGCGCCGATCAGCGGCGGGGCGGCGCGCGCGGCGGCGGGTGAGATGACCATTATGGGCTCGGGTGCGCCCCACGTCTTTGACCGTGTGCGCCCGGTGCTGACCTGCATCGCGGCCAAGGTATACGAACTGGGCGACGTGGCAGGCATCGGTGCTGCCTTCAAGATCGTGAACCAGTTGCTGGCGGGCGTGCATATCGCGGCGGCCTGCGAAGCGATCACTTTCGCCAAGGCAATGGGGCTCGACATTGCGCGGGTCTATGAGGTGATCACTGCGTCTGCGGGGAATTCATGGATGTTCGAGAACCGCGTGCCGCATATTCTGGACGGTGATTATGCACCGCGCAGTGCGGTGGACATTTTCACCAAGGATCTGGGCATCGTCACTGACATCGGGCGGGGCCTGAAGTTTCCCACCCCCGTCGCATCGATGGCCTTGCAGATGTTTGTGATGACGGCGGCGGCGGGCATGGGGCGCGATGATGATGCATCCGTCGCACGGATGATTGCAGGACTTGCGGGACTGGAACTGCCCGGGGTGGCCTGACTTTCCCCCCATCTAACACTTTTTCTGAACGGAGACGAGAATGACCAAGCGCATCATCTTTACTGGCGGCACGGGCAAGGCGGGGCGGCACGCCGTGCCGCATCTGCTAGCACGGGGCTATGACATCCTGAATGTGGATCTCAAGCCGCTGGATTTGCCGGGGGTCAGCACGCTGATCACCGATCTGACCGACAGTGGACAGACGTTCAACGCGCTGACCTCGCATTTCGGGCTGGGCCATTACGAGGACGGTGCACCACCCGTGGCCCCTGATGCCGTCGTGCATTTCGCGGCCATCCCCCGGGTGGGACTCGAGCCGGACAACAAGACCTTCGCGGCCAATGTCACCAGCACTTACAACGTGATCGAGGCTGCGATGAAGCTGGGGGTGCGCAAGGTGATCGTGGCCTCGTCCGAGACGACCTATGGCGTCTGCTTTGCCGAGGGCGACAAGGATTACCACGCCTTTCCGCTGACCGAGGACTATGACAGCGACCCGATGGACAGCTATGGTTTGTCCAAAGTGGTGAATGAGAAGACCGCCCGCGCCTTTGCCATGCGCTACGGTGCCGACATTTATGCCCTGCGCATCGGCAACGTGATCGAGCCGCACGAATACGGCGCCTTTCCGGGCTACATCGCCAATCCCCCCCTCCGCAAACGCAACGCGTGGAGCTACATCGACGCGCGTGATCTGGGTGAGATTGTTCATCTGTGTCTGCAAAAGGACGGTCTGGGATATCAGGTGTTCAATGCGGTCAATGACACAATTACCGCCGACATGCCGACACCAGAATTCCTGGCGAAATACGCGCCCAATTCGCCCGTCACCCGGCCAATGGGGCCCGATGAAGCCCCGCTGTCAAACCGGAAGATCCGCGATGTTTTGGGGTTCAAAGAAGCGCATCCATGGCGCAACTACGTCAAGATCTAAGGGGGGAAGCCGTATTTCATGGTCAAGCAACGCCAGCGTCTGTCAGACAGGAAAAGCAAGGTCACCGTCAGCGACGTGGCACGTCTGGCACAAGTCAGCGACAGCACGGTATCGCGGATCATGCGCAATCACGGGCTGATCGCGGACGCCACCCGCAGCCGCGTGATGGAGGCGGTCCGCGCGCTTGGCTATGTGCCCAACCGGATTGCAGGGTCTCTGGCGTCGCTCGATTCGCGGCTGGTGGGCGTGGTGATCCCGTCGCTGTCCAACATCGTTTTTCCCGAAGTCTTGCAGGGCATCAATGCCGGTCTTGTCGGCACCAACCGGCAATCGGTGATCAGCGTCACCGACTATGATCTTGATAAAGAAGAAATTGTGGTGCGCAGTTTGCTGGCATGGCAACCGGCAGCAGTGCTGATTGCGGGGTCCACCCATACGGAGGCAACTCGGCGCATGCTGGACCAAAGCGGTATTCGCATCATCGAATTCATGGAGATTGACCATCCGCCGATCGATGTGGCGGTGGGGCTATCACATGTCGCGGCGGGTAGGATGACAGCGCAACATCTGTTGGCGCGTGGTTACCGCCGGTTTGGATATGCAGGGCTTGGTGGCACAGTCGATGTGCGGGCACGGATGCGATATGACGGCTTTTGCGACGCGCTGAGGCACGCGGGGTTTTCGCTGGAGGCCGAGGCAATGTCGGACGGTCAATCCTCGGTCGGCAAAGGCCGGGTGCGGACCGCCGATCTGTGTGCCCGCGCGCCGGGGGTCGAGGTGATTGTCTATTCAAACGACGATATGGCTGTGGGCGGACTGTTTCACTGTTTGTCGGCTGGCATCCGTGTGCCAAATGAATTGGCGCTGTTCGGGTTCAATGGCCTGGACATCGGGCGGGAACTGCCGCAGCCGCTGTCCACCATCCGCTCCAACCGGTTCAAGATTGGGCAGCGCGCAGTCGAGGCATTTCTGGAAAGCCCGGTTCGGCCCGATGCACCTCGCATTATTGATACTGGGTTCGAGATTTTCGTAGGCGCAACCGCCTGATTTTGGGCCGCATTTTTCGAAAGGAAACACGATGCACCCAGCCTTGACCAACGGTGCCACAGCGGTGGTGACCGGGGCCGCATCCGGCATCGGGCTGGCCGCGGCGCGCAAACTTGCGTCACTTGGCTTGCGGGTCTGTATGGTTGATCTGGCCGGCGCGCGGCTGGATGCGGCCGAGGCGGGTTTACACGCGATGGGGTTTGATGTCGCGACGGTCGCAACCGATGTGGCTGATCGTGGCGACGTTATCCGCCTTGCCCGCAAGGTCGAAGACATGTTTGGGCCAGTCAGCGTGCTGCTGAACAATGCGGGTATCCAGCCCGGCAGTACGATCTTTGACGACTCCGGGAACTGGGATCGCATCCTCGCAGTCAATATGGGCGGCATCATTGCCGGTGCGCAGGTTTTTGCACCCGGCATGATCGCCGCAGGCAAGCCGGGGTTGATCGTGAATACCGGATCGAAACAAGGCATCACCACGCCGCCGGGTGATCCTGCCTATAACATCGCCAAAGCCGGGGTGAAGGTATTCACCGAGGCGCTGCAACACCATCTGCGCAATCTTCCGGGCTGCGCGGTCGAGGCACGGCTGTTCATTCCGGGCTTTGTCTTCACGCCACTTACCGCCAACGGACGGGCCGAAAAACCCAGCGGGGCATGGACGCCGGAACAGGTCGTCGATTTCCTGTTCGAGGCTTTGGACCGGGATGAGTTTTACATCCTGTGCCCCGACAATGACGTGGACCGAGCCTTGGATGCCAAGCGTGTCTTGTGGGCCGCAGGCGATATCGCGGAAAACCGCCCGCCGTTGTCACGCTGGCATCCAGATTATGGGGATGCGTTCAAGGAATGGTTGAATGAGTAGAATTGAAAAGGGCGCCCGGAATGACCGGACGCCCTGAAGACAATCAACCAAAACCTTACTTCTGGATGCAGGTATCAACCGTATCCTTGGTGCACTCGTCCAGACCGGTAAAGATCGGATCGGCAACTTCCTTGCCTTCGATCAGGGCAATCATCGTGCTGGGTGCCAGATAACCCATCTCGAACGGACGCTGCCCGACCAGTGCCGTCACCAGACCTTCGCGGGCCAGGTCAATCTCGGCACCGATCGTATCGGCGGCACCGATGACAAAGTCATTGCTGGCAATGCGGTCCGCCATTGGCGTGAACAGATCGCGGTAAGGTTGCGGCGCACCAAACAGCGGCCAGCCGCCCATGATGCCAAAGGCATCAAGGTCCGGGTTTGCGGCCAGAATGTCCGTCATCGCCTGAACACCCTTGGCCCCGTCATCATTGGTGAATACCGGGCAACCGGCGACTTCGGTCCATCCGCCTTCGCCCGCCAAAGCAGCCAGCCCCGGTGTACCTGACAAAGCATCGCGCATCCCTTGCGCACGGCGCAGGATGTTGTCGGCACCGGGGTTGCCTTCGATGGTGCAGATCGTGCCACCATCAGGTTTGGCCGCTTTAATGTATTCGCCGATGCGTTGGCCCATCAGGGTGTTGTCCGTCCCCAGATAAGTCATCCGCAAGGCTGCATCTTCTGCGGCAAGGTCAGCATCCAGCGTCATGATCGGAATCGTGGGTGCTGCGGTTTTCAGCGTCTGCGCGATCAGCTTGGCGTTCGATGGCGAGATGGCCATGGCAACCGTGGATGGCTTGCCCAGCATATCCTGCACGATCTGTGCCTCGCCGGCCTCGTCTGACGTGGATGCGGGCCCTGTATAAAAGCACTCATATTCGCTCGCGGCGTTCTCGGCATTCCATTTCTGGCAGCCTTGGTTGATTGCCTCGAAGAAGGGGTTGTCGAGCCCCTTGACCACGATCACGAGTTGTTTTTTGTCTTGCGCAAGGCTGGCACCCGCGCCGATGGCCAACACGACGGCGGCCGTGGCAAGCATCAAGGTTTTCTTCATTTTGGCAGTCCTCCCTAAAAGCCGCACTCTGCGTCTAGCGGCGTGATATTCACGAATGTGATGCGACGTTGCGCTTGGTCGGGGGGGTGACTGACCCCATTTTGCGTATCTGCCGCACCGTCATCCCGCTTTGACGTGTCAATCCTCAACAAACCAAAGAGGCCAGCGGGAAAAGTCGATTGGGCCACTTTGCGACTTGCCACGCCTGCTCCCCTTTGGAATGGCCGACTAGGTCCCCCGCCGGTGTGCCGGACGCACACGGCTAGAACCAATGGGCCATGATTCTGATCAAAAAATACCAGAAACCAGATTTAATGACAGCGCTATTATATCAAAGATTTCATTGACTTTGCCGAACCATCCGATAGCCTTTTGAAAGCGCCGTGAAGGTTTGACCGATGGTTGATTTTGCTGGTATTACTAATCGATCCAGGCGCAACGTCAGAGTGGCAGCATTTGATTTGGGGGGCTGGAAACCGAGTGGCAGTTCTGGAACTTGAACATATTTCCAAGCATTTCGGAGCGATTGAGGCGGTGAAGGACGTGTCCCTTTCGCTGAACGCCGGCGAAGTGATCGGCTTGATGGGCGACAATGGCGCGGGGAAATCGACCCTTGTCAAAATGATCGCAGGCAACTTTCGTCCCAGCAGCGGTGCCATCCGGATGGACGGGCAAGACATCGTGCTTCATCGCCCGCTGGAGGCGCGCCAGCACGGGATCGAAATTGTGCACCAGGACCTTGCGCTGTGCGATAACCTGACGGCGGCCGCAAATGTGTTTCTGGGGCGGGAATTGCGCGTTGGTGTGGGCCCCTTTCGCATTCTTGACTATGCGTCGATGTACCGCCGTGCCGGCGAGATATTCATGGAACTGAAATCAGAAACGCGACCGCGCGATCTGGTGAAAAAGATGTCGGGCGGCCAGCGCCAAGCGGTGGCGATCGCCCGCACGCGCCTGAGCAATGCAAAAATCGTGCTGATGGATGAACCGACCGCCGCCATCTCCGTGCGGCAAGTGGCCGAGGTGCTGAACCTGATCCGTCGTCTGCGCGACCAGGGCATCACGGTCGTGCTGATCAGCCACCGCATGCCCGATGTTTTCACTGTGGCCGACCGGGTGATCGTGATGCGGCGCGGCACCAAGGTGGCTGACAAACCTATCGCCAATAGTTCGCCCGAAGAGGTGACGGGTCTGATCACCGGTGCCATTGAGGCCGTATAACCCTCGCGGCCCCTGTTCTTGAAAGGCTTCACATGACCACGTCGCTGAGCACGTCGATCGAACACAAGCAGGAAACCTGGGTTTCGAATCTGCTGGGAAGCCAGACCTTTTGGGTGTTCATCGCCGTGATTGTCGCAAGCATTGCGCTGTCGTTTGCGACAGACAGTTTTGCGACTTCAAAGAACTTGTACAACATTACCCGCAACGTGACCTTTGTCGCGATCATCGCACTGGGCATGACGCTGGTGATCATCACGGGTGGTATTGATCTGTCAGTGGGATCGGTGCTGTGTCTGTGCAGCATGGTTCTGGCGGTCGTGATGAACGCCGGGTATTCGATCGAGGTTGGCATCGCGGCCTCGGTCGCCACTGCGCTTGTAGTTGGGGCGTTCAACGGGATCTTGATTGCCTACATTGGTCTACCTCCTTTTGTGGTGACCCTTGGAATGTTGTCGGTCGCACGCAGCCTTGCGATGGTGGCCTCGGGTAATACGGTCGTTTTCGAGTTCGGCCCGGATCACGACATCTTGCTCGCGCTTGGTGGCGGGGCGTGGTTTTTCGGCATTGCCAATCCAGTGATGTACATGATCGTGCTGGGTCTGCTGACCGGGTTCGTGCTGCGCTTTACGCGGTTTGGCCGCCATGTCTTTGCTATTGGCGGCAACGAACACGCAGCCACCCTGACCGGCGTTCCGGTGAAAATGATCAAGGTTGCGGTCTATATGATCTCGGCCCTGTCGGCGGGCATTGCGGGCATTGTGCAGACCGGCTGGCTGGGTGCTGTGACCACCAACATTGGCGCGGGGATGGAGCTGCAGGTGATAGCCGCGGCGGTGATCGGGGGGGCCAACCTTGCTGGTGGTGGCGGCACGGCCCTTGGTGCCATCATCGGGGCCATGTTGATCGAGGTGATCCGCAACAGTCTAGGTCTGCTCGGCATCAATGCCTTCTGGCAGGGCACATTCATCGGCGGCGCGATCCTCTTTGCCGTCATGTTCGACCGGCTGGCGAACTATCGTCGCGACACCTGACAGCACGCATGGACTTCAGCCCGGATACCAAACTGTCCACCGTCGAGTGACTTGGAATGTCAGCCTTGACTTTGTCGTGGAGGGCTCGGACTCAATAGGTTCGGTCGTCGTGATGTTGAGTTCTGCACCGACTGGAACATACACTAGCTACTCATGGCGGGCGACAGTTTGCACGTCAACGGCAATTCCCCTGGACTCAATATAGATAGGCATGTGTCATACGTTCCCTTAAATTGGTGCTCCGGCGCGCACAGCGGTGATGCGGCCTTTAAACATATTGATGTTGACCCCGGCAGAGCACCCATTGGTCAACCATCGCCAAAGCAATTCCCGTGGAAGACAAAAAATCAGAATTCGATCAGCGAAATAACTTCGCCCGGGCCCTCCGAACGGTCCAAAGTTGTCGGCCTCCATTGTAAGTTCCCGCCTCAGGCTCCACCCCGCTGTTCCAAACCGCTCCTTGATGAACTCCTCGTCACATTCTTTACCTACCAGTACCACACCGACATGATCCGACGCTAACTGACCAGCTGAGCGCGGCTCAACCAGTGTCCAGCGCAAGGCGGCGAAGGCCTGCTGGCAATCCTCAGCGTGGGCAGTCTGCGCCAAGCCCATCAAGATCAAAGCGCAGATTTTATGTCTCACCACGGACCTGCGAAGCAACTAACAATGGCCGGACAACCCGGTTGGTTCTGGTATCTGCTTCCCGCAAGCGGGCCGCGAACAATGATCGATGTCTTGCCGAGCACGTTCAGATGCCTCCCAACAACATCACCGACAAAGAACAGAACTGCATTGAAACGCAATGATTCGCCTTCTGATTGTGCTGGTTCTAATCTTCTTGTGCCGTAATGCTCGAACAGCGATTGTGTGCTGTATCGCAAGAAAGAAATGGGTGGCCGGATCGTGCACATCCGGCCACCCGTACTCCCTTTCAGGAGTGTCGGTTAGGCGCTTTCGCGGCGGTCCAACCGTAGCTTAAGCCAATCCAGCACTTCGTCTTCAACCCATCCGACTCGGTTTGGCCCAAGGTTTACCCGCTTGGGGAATGCCCGGCTTTCTCCAACCTCGCAACGTGTTGCGGCGAGTACAGGACCAGCTCTCGCAGCTGGCGCTTTGATAGTATCCTCATCACGATCTCTCCAAGAATGAAGAGCATCGCGATGCCCAGGTTACGACAGTGCCTAGCCAGAGATCAATGCCTTCCGACAAGGTCAGCGCATCGTCGAGGTCTACGCTGAGGTATCTCACGGTGCTGTCCATTTTCGTGTGACCTAGGAGAAACTGAACTGCCCGGAGATTCCCTGTTTTCTTGTAGATTTGGGCAACCTAGGTCCGTCGCATGGAATGGGTTCCGTAGGCACTCGGCTCAAGGCCGATCGAGGACACCCACTCCCGCATGATACGGGCGTATTGTCGGGATCAAAGATGCGGGCACGCATGCAATCGGCTGGGCCAAAGATATTCCGAGCCGATCATCTCCGGATCTGCGATCCAGCGCTCCAGTGACTGTCGTGTCGTTTCGGTGATCTCGAACCGAACGGGCTTGCCAGTCTTGCTTTGCGTGACTGACGCCCGCTCTTTCACGTGACCCGCGGCAAACACATCGCGCACCGTCAGGCATACCAGATCGCAGCCACGCAATTTGCTGTCGATGGCGGTATTAAACAGTGCCAAGTCTCTCTTGTTTTCGGCCAACTCAAGCCGAACTCTGATGTACCATAGATGTTTGGGCGCCAGTGGACGCTTTTGGCCGACGATCCGGCCTTTGTTCCATGCAGGACGGCGATGCACAGCGATTGGAAGGATTTCGGAAGGCATCGGTTTTTCCTCCTGTCCACCAATCCCACCCAGCCTCCGGCTAGTCCGGCAGGGAATGCATACCACATCTTTGATCATCAAGGGTGCGTCGGGCAGATAGCGGACTTTCGCTGCGATGAAAAAGAATGGCGGTTTTGGGCAGCTAATGGGCTGTCGGGGTTCCAGATTTCCGCAGTGGGATTGCTCCCATTGAATGCTATCCGCAGGCAATGCGGATTCCGACTGTGTTATGGTTGTTCACATTCTTGCACCAGCGCTTGGTTGAGATTGTTCCGGTCCTTTTGACACGCCCGTGCAACGCTGGCCGACTGGCGCAAGGACTAAAGCGCCGAACGACCCCATTCCCGCCTTTCGCCAGAAGGTGATTGGCATCAGTCCGCAAGGGCCAAGAACTCCAGCACCATGGCCGCCGTCCAGGTAAAGCGCCCGCCGCCTAGCGGCTCGCCGGAGTGGGGATCGTAGTATTCCGCAAACCCTGACTTCCGGATAAGATCGAGTGAAGCCTGCGTGATTGCCCTGGCAGGTCCGTCCAGCCCCGCCTGTGCAAGCCCATCGCCGATCATGTAATTGACCACAAGCCAGACGGGCCCACGCCAGTATCGCTTGTCCTGAAAGCGGGGATCGTCGGGCGCGTGTGACGCAACGCGAAAGCGGGTTCCGTGGCTTTCGATCGTGTCGGCGATGCGCGCCGCGCGGTTGGCCGGGATCGGCGCAAAGGCTGCAAGCAGACCGCCGACCGACCGGCTTTCGACCAGCGTGCCCGTCACCCTGTCGCGGCACAGATACTGCCCATGGTCTTCCGACCAAAGGCTCTCCATCGCCGCTGCCCCGCGGGCGGCAAGGGCCAGGTTTTCCGCGGCAAGACCATCCTCGCCCAGGGCCTCGGCAAGATCGGCAAGGTCGGCGGCCGACCGAATGAGAATCGCGTTGAAACCGGGATCCACGATCCGGAACGGGGACGCGTCGTGAAGCCTTGCGTTGTCCCAGTGAAGCGCCCGGAAATGCTCGACGAGCCAAAGGTAGCGATCGTAGTGCTCTTTCGTCGGTCGATGCTCGGGGGCGGCATGCTGCGTGTCGCGCCGGGTGTAGGGGGCAATCCCGTCCGTCGGCACACGTGCGAAGGCGTCATCCCAGTCGATCGAGTTGTCGCGGCCCGATTCCCAAGGATGGATGATGGCGACAAGCCCCTCGCCCGCCGGGTCGCGGGTTTCATAGAACCAGCGGTGCCAGGCCGCGACCTTGGGCAAAAGGGCCCGCGCGCGCGTCTGCGCGAGCACGCGGTCGGTTGAACGATCGAACAGGCGGCGGATGGCAAAGCCGGCAACTGCTGGCTGCGTGATGCCCGAGGTGGGAACGGGCCTGCCCGTCGCCCAGACGTCGGGACCGGGAAAGTATCCGTCGTCGGGCGCGTGAAAGACGATATGGGGGACCATTCCATCAGGCCACTGATGGGCGAACAGCGTCTCGATCTCGGTCCAGGCGCGGCTTTCGTCGAAATGACTTTGGCCAAGCGCGGTCAGACAGGAATCCCAGTTCCACTGGAAGGGATAAAGCCCCTTTGTCGGGATCGTATAGGTGCCACGGTCGTTTTCCCGAAGGATGTCGACGGCAGCACGGAAAAGATCTGTCATGTGGAGATGTCCTTGGCTGGCGGGATCGAAGCGGTGGCGCGGCGGCGGGTTCAGCGCAACCGCTGCTCGTTGCTGTCGAAAAGAAAGGCGCAAGCGGGGTCAAAGGCCAGCCGCATTTCGTGGGATGGGGAGGCGTTCAGGCGCTCGGCCACCTGCGCGACCAGCGCCGCGCCGCCCGGCGTCACGCCATGCAGATAGCCCACATCGCCCAGTTGCTCGACCACGTCGGGCAAGAGCTTCAAGACGCCGTCGCCTGCTACGCGAAGATGCTGCGGCCGCAGACCCAGGCTGACGTTCCGGCTAGGCTGCAGGGCCTGCCGCAGGTGCGGCAGCGCCACCGCCATGGCGGCATCGCCCTCGATCAGCACGGTGCGCCCGTCGCCCGGGGCGACGACAGCGGGCAGGACGTTCATCCTGGGCGAGCCGATGAAGCCCGCGACGAACAGGTTTGCGGGGTCGTCGAACACGTCCAGCGGCGCGCCCGCCTGCATGACCTTTCCCGCTTTCAGCACCACGATCTTGTCGGCCAGCGTCATCGCCTCCACCTGATCATGGGTGACGTAGATCATCGTCGCGCCAAGCCGCTTGTGCAGGCGCGCAAGTTCCAGCCGCATGTGCACGCGAAGTTCGGCGTCGAGGTTCGACAAGGGTTCGTCGAACAGGAACACCTTGGGGTCGCGCACGATGGCGCGGCCGATGGCGACGCGCTGGCGTTGGCCGCCGGAAAGCTGGGCCGGGCGGCGGTCGAGGTAGCTGCCTAGTTGCAGGATCTGTGCCGCTTCGGCCAGGCGCCGCTCGATCTCGGCCTTGGGCACGCCGGTCACGCGCAGGCCAAACGCCATATTCTCGGCAACTGTCATGTGCGGGTAAAGCGCATAGGACTGAAACACCATCGCGATGCCGCGTTCGGCAGGTTCGACGTCGGTCACGTCCTCGCCGTCGATGCGGATCGTGCCGGAGGTGGTTTCCTCCAGCCCGGCAATCATGCGCAGAAGGGTGGACTTGCCGCAGCCCGAGGGGCCGACCATCACCACGAACTCGCGCGAAGCGATGTCAAGGTCGACGCCCTTGATGATGTCGATCGCGCCAAAGGATTTCTTCACGTCTTCGAGGACGAGGTTGGCCATCAGGAAATCCTTCGCAGAAAGGCAAGGGCGGCCGGAAGGGCGATGTCGGGGGGGCCGGACAGACGGCATTCGATGGCTGCCCAGCCGGTAAAGTCGGGCAGGGCCGCCACGGCCGCGGCAAAGTCGGTGTGGCCGGTGCCGGGTTCCAGGCGCGACGAATCTGCGAAATGCAGGTGCGCGACCAGCGGACCTGCGGCGCGGAGGCTGGCGGCGATGTCCGCCTCCTCGATGTTCATATGGAAGAGGTCGGCCATCAGCTTCACCGCCCGGCTGCCGCAGGCGCGGCATAGCTCGGCCCCCTGCGCCAGCGTGTTGACCATGTGGTCCTCGTAGCGGTTCAGCGGTTCAAGCCACAGTTCGACGCCCAGCTTTTCCGCATGCGCGCCCAGCACCGACAGCGCTTCGGTCAGGACGGCGCGGTCCTCCTCGGGCGGGCGGGGCGGGGTGAAGGGGGGCAGGCGGTTCGAGTGGATGCCATAGGCCGCTGGGGTGATAACACCGGCCGCGCCGATCTCGGCCGCGACCTCCAGCAGATCGCGCAGCGCGGTCATGGCGGTTTGGCGGTCGGCGGGGTCAAAGGCGCCGATGAATGGCCCTGCATCCGGGCAGATCGACGAAGGCACCATGCCCGCCGCCCGGCCCGCGCGCAGTTCCGGCAGGCGCGCCTTGATCCCACCCGCGCCGCGCAGTTCCAGCCCGTCAAAGCCCCAGTCGTGCGCCCGTGCCCAGCGGTCTGCCGCATCTTTGCCGGGGACAAGGTTTTCCTGAACCGCGATCTTCATGCCGAGAAATCCAGCACGACCTGAAGGCATTCGCCCGGCCGGTTCTGCAGCATCTCGAAGGCGGCCTGCGCCTCGCTTACCGGGAGCGTGTGCGAGATGAGGCGGCCCCAATCGACCCGGCCCTCCGCGATCAGCGACATCACCGTCGCATCCAGCCGCGCCCGGTTCCAGCGATGGTCCAGCCCCCGCGCCACGCCGGAAATCTGCGAACAGCGAACCTCGACGCGGTTGTGGTGGAACTCCTCGCCCAGCCGCAGGCCGACCGCGTCGCCCTGGAAGAAGCCGCAGGCAACGACGCGGCTGTTATAGGCCGTGGCGCGGATCGCCTCGTGCAGGGCCTGCGACTTGCCGGTGATCTCGATCGAGACGTCTGCGCCGCGCCCGCCGGTCAACTCCTTGATGCGCAGGGCCGCATCCTCTCGGCTGCCGTCGATCACATGTTTCGCGCCATGCGCCTTGGCGCGGTCCAGCCGGTCGGGCAGCCGGTCGACCGCGATAACCGTCGCGCCAGACAGCGCCGCGAGTTCCGTTACCATCAGACCGGGTACGCCTTGGCCGAACACGGCGACCGTCTCGCCAAGATGGATGTCCGCATCAAGGATCGCGTTCAGCGCGATGGACCCGATCTGGCTGAAGATGCCAAGCCTCGGGTCCACCCCTTCGGGCAGGATGCGCAGGGCGGCCCAGTCCTCCTCCGCCACATGCTCGGTCCGGTGCCGCCAGGTGCCCCAGACGATCTGGCCTTCGCGCAGCTTCGTCACCTCTGGCCCGACCTCGACCACCCGACCCACTTCCTCATATCCCATTGCGGGCATCGGGTAGGTCCAGGACGTCGCGCCGGGCACGAAAAGGCGCAGCTTCGGGTCCCACGACAGGTTCAGAAACGGGTTGGAGCCGGTGAAGGCGGTCATCTCGGTCCCGGCGGAGATGCCGGAATACAGGGTCGCAATCCGCACCTCGCGCGGGCCAAGCACCTGCGGTTCATGCGGCTCGCGGCCGATGCGGCCGGGAGCTTCGACCGTCATGTGCCAGGGCATGTTGTCGCCTGGGCCGGTGGCTTCGGGGCGCTGGGAGCGTTGGCTTAGGGTCATGTCGGGAAAGCTCTCACTTGACGGCACCGGCGGTCAGGCCGCGCACGAACTGGCGTTGGAAGAGAAGGTAGACGATGATGACGGGCACCGTGGCGAGCGTGACCCCGGCGGCGATCAGCCCGATATCCTTGGTGTAGGTGCCCTGGAAGAACATAAGCCCCAAAGGGATCGGGCGCTTGGCCTCGTCCTGCAGGTACAACAGAGGCATCAGGAACTCGTTCCACGTCCGCATGAACTGAAAGACGATCAGCGTGCTGACAGCAGGCTTGGCCAAGGGCAGCATGACCGACCAGAAGATGCGAAGCTCTGAGCAGCCGTCAACACGGGCGGCCTCGTGCAATTCTTTCGGCAGGTCCTCGAAGAAAGCGGCCATCAGGAAGACGCCGAACGGCAGGCCGAAGGCAATGCCGGGCAAAATCACGGCCCAATAGGACCCCAGAAGCCCCATTTGCAAAAGCTGGTAATACAGCGGGATCATCACCGACTGGAACGGGATCGTAAGACCCAGAAGGATCGCTCCGAAGGCAAGTGCCCGGCCCGGAAAGCGGAAGCGGGCGATACCGTAGCCGGCCAGAGCCGACAGCACGACAACACCGATCACCGTGGGCACGGCAATGATGACCGAGTTCATCAGGTAGTCGCCGAAGCGGCCCTTGACCCAGGCGTTGGCCACATTCTCCCAGATCGGCGGCCAGGGCAGGCCGAAGGGGTCTTGCTGCGATTGCTTGGCGGGGCGCAGCGCGGTGAACCAGGTCACAAGGATCGGGTAGAGCGAGATGATGGCGAACAGGATCAGAAGGCCGTGGCGGCCTGCGGTTGCCCAGGCCCGGCGCTGGCGGTGACGCGAGCGGTCTTTGGCCATCACGCAGCCCTCCGCCGCATGGCCATGGTCGCCCAGGCCGCCAGAAGTGCGACCACGGACATGACCATCGAAAGCGTGGCACCGTAGCCGTATTCATTGCCGCGGAAGGCAATCTCGTAGGTGTAGGTTGCGATGACCTCGGAGGCGTTGTTCGGCCCGCCTTGGGTCATCACCCAGACCATGTCGAAGGCGTTGAAGCCGCCGATCACGGTGTAGACGATCACCATCGTCAGCACGGGGGCGATCTGCGGCACGATAACGTGCCGGAACCGCTGCGGCGCCGAGGCTCCGTCGATGCGCGCGGCTTCGACCAGTTCCGGGTTCACCTTCTGTAATCCCGCGAAAAGGACGACGATGCAAAAGCCGAAGTAGGACCAGATCGCAGTCAAGAGAACGGCGTAAAGCGCCGTTTCGGATTCACCCAGCCAGCCTATCGCCAAGCTACCCAGGCCAATCTCGCGCAGGCCGGTGTTCAGAAGGCCGAAGAGCGGGTTGTAGATCCAGCCCCAGATCACCCCGATCACGACGGGCGACAGGATCACGGGCAAAAAGAAGATCGTCCGATAGGCGACCGACCCGCGCGCGTCGGACCAAAGCATGACGGCAAGGACCAGACCCACGATCACCGGCACCGCGGTGCCGAAGACGACCCAGATCAGGTTGTTGGTGAGCGCCGACCACATCGCCCCGTCAACCGCGAGCCGGACATAGTTGGCCAACCCGGTGAAGTCGGGCCAGCCAAGGCCGTTCCAGTCGGTGAAGGAAAGCCCGACAGTGGCCAGGAACGGCAGGCCGAAGAACATCAGGTAGATGACCAGCGCGGGCAGGACAAACCAGAGCCCTGCCATCTGGCGCGCCGCCGTTCTGGAACGGCGGCGGGGGGTTGCGGTCATTTTGCCACGGAAGCCTGAAGGGCTGACGCCTGTTCGGCCGCCGTGCGGTCGCCGCCCAGAACGGCCTGGAAGCCATCAAGCATGACGGTGTTGAAGGCCTCGGGCGTCAGCACGTCGATGTTGACCCCCATCGCCCCGGCGCCCAGCGCCGCCGCGGCCTCGGCCAGAAGCGGCGACATCTCTACCCCTGCGCCTTCCAGCGAATAAGACGGGATCACCGACATTCCTTCTACCCAAAGTGCCGCATTGGCCGGATCGAAGAGGAAGGCAAGGAAGGTGTCTGCCGCCTGGCCTTGCGTGGTTGCCGCATTGACGAAATAGCCCCCGCCAAGTCCTGCGGGTGGCAACGTCGCCATCCCGTCCGGCGCGGGCAGGAAGAAGAAGCCGGTGGCAAACGGGTTGTCCTTGAAGCCGTTGATCATCCAGCCGCCGGTGATCGTCATGCCCGCCTGCCCGGCCGAAAACAGCGCGTTCGCATCATCATAGGCGACCGCGTTGACCGACGGGTTGAAGCATCCGTTCGCTTCGTTGTCGGCGAAGGCGGCTTGGATCGCACCTGTCACGGCTGGGTCGTCCCAGGACGCCTCGCCCCGGATCATCGCCATCAGCTGGTCTTGCGGCACCATGTTGTTGGCATAGGCCGAGAAGACGTGGAAAGCCGGCCAACCGGCGGCGTTGCCGAAAGCAATTGGCGAAATGCCGGCATCCTTTAGCGTCGTGCAGGCGGCCTGCATCTCGGCATAGGTTGTCGGGACGGCGAGGTTGTTCGCGGCGAAAAGATCCTTGTTGTAGTAGACCGCGATGAATTCCAGCTGGTTGCCGACACCGTAGGTCTTGCCGTCGAAGGTCACCCGCTCTTTGGTCCAAGGCAGGACAGAGGCCAGCGGTCCGGCGTAAAGGTCATCCAGCGGCTTGATCAGCCCGGCCTTGGCCAGAACGCCCGCAAAGCCCGGGCCGGTGTCGTACTGGAACACATCCGGTCCCGTGCCCGAGTTCAACGCCGTCTGGATGATGGCGCGCATGTCCTCGGTCGCCTGCACGTCGCGCTCGACGTCGATCGTCGGGTTTGCCGTCTCGAACGCAGCGATCATGGCATCCATGCCGTCCGAGTTCTCGGTAAAGCTGTCCCAGACGCGCAGGGTGACCTTGTCTTGCGCCCATGCGGCGCCGGCGGCCAGCGCCAGAAAACAGGTAAGCATGCCCGCAGCAGCGGGGTTTCCGAAGTGTCTCATGAATCCTCCCATGACGGCTGTGCCGTCGTTGCAGACCTGCCGTTCCGGCATGTGTCAACGATAACATATTGCCGAAATCCGCTATATGTCAACGATTCCACACGGCCGCCATCAGGGGTCAGCGAAAGGTCGGAACAGCGGCGGTGGACCGGCGAAGAACCAGTTCGGCGTCAAGGGCAAGGTGCTGATCGGGCGCGCCTTTGCCTTCGATTTCATCGATCACCATGCGCACGGCCCTCGCCCCCAGACGGCGGGCAGGAAGTCGGACGCTGGTCAGCAGCGGGGTCAGGAAGCCGGCCAGCGTGTCGTCGAAGCCCACGACCGAGATGTCGTCAGGGCAACGCAGACCGGCCTCGTGAATCGCCTGGAGCGCCCCAGCGGCAAGTATGTCGTTCGAGGCAAGGATCGCGGTCGGTCGGTTCGGTGCCCGCAGAAGCGCCTGCGTCGCCCGATAGCCATGCCCCTGCGCCGTGGGCTGGTCAATCGTATAGGCCTCGCCGAACCGGGCCAGCCCATCGGTCGCCGCACCTATATCCCGCATCACGTCGCGCCAAGCCTCGAACCGCTCGCGTTCGACATAGCCGTAAAGCGCCGCCGGGCCGTCCTCAGACAGAAGTTCCGCGCCGACATAGGCGATGCGGCGGTGCCCGAAATCGACCAGATGGCGCATCGCCGCAACCGCCGAGGGGTAGTTCCGCACCACCAGCCGGTGCCCGACAAGACTGCGCGGTCGCTCGACCTGCGCCACGGGCACGCCCAGCGACCGGGCATATTCCACATTGGCCGCATCGGCCGGGGTGGAAAAGACAAGCCCGTCCGCCCGCCAGCCCAGGAATGTCTCGACCGCACGGCGCTCTGTCTCGGCGTCGTGCTGAACGTTCGCAGTCAGCATCGTGTAGCCACGCGCCCGCGCCTCTTCTTCGGCCCCGCGTGCGACTTCCACGTAAAAGGGGTTCGGGACGGTGGCCTTAAGAAGGTGCCCGATTACATGGCTGCGGCTTTGTCGAAGACTGCGCGCCAGTGAGTTCGGCCGGTATCCGGTTGCGGCGACGGCTTCGAGCACCCGCGCCCTCGTTGCCTCCGCCACGTAGCCGCTTGCCTTCAGCACACGGGCGACGGTCGTGGTTGTCACGCCCGAAGCCTCGGCAACGTCCTTGAGCGTCGCCGACCGCCCGCCCGACACCCTAGATTCTGTCGCCTCACGATTCATTCTGTCAACCTACGCCACCGGGCCGGGCCGGGCTAGGTGTTCAATGCCGCCATCTGCTGGATCGGGTCGATGATGATTCGATCTGGCCCTTACGTCCATAACTTGGAGAAGTGCTCGTAAGACGTCTGCCTGCCGAGCGCCTTTTTCCCGATATCGGCTGACCCGGATCACTAAGCGCGGTCCGCGCGCTTTCCTGGCCTTTCGGCCCGTCGCGGTCGAAAGGCTGCAACGCGATTGAACGGCAGCTTCAGACGAGCGGCCATGCACCACCCGACTCATGCTGACCGTCCACTTTGGGCCGGTCGCGTTGATGCGCCTCTACGATAGTCAGTCGCGGTCCGGATTATGTGACTGTCTCGAAGAGGCTCGCTGCCGACATCCGCTGCAAGAGTGACGAACGACGGCAAACCGAAACGTGCACTCAACCATCGGACAATTCCGCCTCGTCTGTTTAGCCGCTCCGCCGTTTCCCTGTCATTCTACGCCTGCGCACTGCTACGCCCCTGACGTTGTTGTAGTGATCGGATTTCCGGTTCTTTTAATCGTCCCCGACACAGGGCCGTCATGTGACGTCCCTCCAGACGGGGATGAGAATGACGATTTCCTTTCACCAATCCGAGGCGCTTTCACGCGGCAGCCGCATGCTGCGCACAGCACTTGGCCCAGCGATCGCGGGATATCTCGAAGACCCGCAGGTCGTCGAGGTCATGCTCAATCCGGATGGGCGGCTCTGGATCGACCGGCTGTCCGAAGGGCTTTGCGCGACCGATGAACGGCTGTCTGCCGCCGACGGCGAGCGGATCGTCCGGCTGGTCGCCCATCATGTCGGTGCCGAAGTTCATGCCGGAGCGCCGCGCGTGTCTGCCGAATTGCCGGAAACCGGCGAGCGCTTTGAGGGCCTGCTGCCGCCCGTCGTGACCGCCCCCACCTTTGCGATCCGCAAACCCGCCGTCGCCGTCTTCACGCTCGCCGACTATGTCGCCGCAAGTATCATGTCCGGTGACGAAGCAGTGTGCCTCCGCAACGCCGTCGCCGCCCGCCAGAACATCCTCGTCGCCGGTGGCACCTCGACTGGCAAGACCACCCTGACCAATGCGCTTCTGGCCGAGGTCGCCAAATCCGGTGACCGCGTAGTGCTGATTGAAGACACCCGCGAGCTGCAATGCGCCGCCCCGAACCTCGTGGCCTTGCGGACCAAGGATGGTGTCGCGTCGCTCTCTGATCTGGTCCGTTCCAGCCTGCGGTTGCGCCCTGACCGCATTCCCATTGGCGAGGTGCGCGGCCCCGAAGCGCTCGACCTGTTGAAGGCCTGGGGCACGGGCCACCCCGGCGGCATTGGCACAATCCATGCAGGCAGCGCCATCGGGGCGCTGCGCCGTCTGGAGCAGTTGATTCAGGAAGCCGTCGTCACCGTGCCCCGCGCGCTGATCGCCGAGACGATCCATGTGATCGCCGTTCTTGCAGGGCGCGGCACCTCCCGCCGCCTCATCGAGCTTGCCCGCGTCACGGGTCTCGGCCCGACCGGCGACTACGTCCTCACCCACGCAATTCAGTCTTCAGAAGGAGCCGCCTGATGCTCAGGTCCCGCACACATTCATACCACCCCATTCCAGTCTTTGGCCTTGCTGCCGCAGTCACACTGGCCTTGGCCACAACGGCCCAAGCTGCGGGGTCCTCGATGCCGTGGGAAGCGCCGCTGCAATCCATCCTCGAATCCATCGAAGGCCCGGTCGCCAAGATCATTGCCGTGATGATCATCATCATCACCGGCCTGACGCTTGCATTCGGCGACACGTCGGGCGGTGCGCGGCGATTGATTCAGATCGTCTTCGGCCTGTCGATCGCCTTTGCCGCATCGAGTTTCTTCCTATCCTTCTTCTCCTTCGGTGGTGGGGCGGTGATCTGATGGACCATGCCGATCCTGTTCCTGGCTTCACAATCCCCGTGCACCGGGCGCTGACCGAACCGATCCTTCTGGGCGGTGCGCCGCGCGCGATCGCCATTGCCAATGGCACGCTTGCCGCAGCCGTGGGTCTGGGCCTGCGCCTCTGGCTGGTCGGCATTCTGATCTGGGCAATCAGACATTTCGCAGCGGTCTGGGCCGCCAAGCGCGATCCGCTCTTCGTCGATGTCGTGCGCCGCCATCTGCGTATCCCTGGCCATCTCGGAGTGTGAAGGATGATGAACCTTGCAGAGTATCGCCGCTCCTCGAACCATTTGGCCGACTTTCTGCCCTGGGCAGCGTTGGTCCGTGAGGGTGTCGTTCTGAACAAGGACGGATCTTTCCAGCGCACGGCGCAGTTTCGCGGCCCTGATCTCGACAGCGCAGTGCCCGCCGAACTGGTCGCAGTGGCGGGTCGCATCAACAATGCGCTGCGGCGCCTTGGTTCTGGTTGGGCGGTGTTCGTCGAGGCGCAGCGCGTCCCCGCCGGTTCCTATCCCGACAGCCGCTTTCCCGATGCCGCCTCTGCTCTGGTCGATATTGAACGCAAGGCACAATTCGAAGAAGTGGGCGCTCACTTCGAATCCCGCTATTTCCTGACTCTGCTTTTCCTGCCGCCTGCCGAGGAGGCGGCGCGCGCCGAGCGCTTCCTCTACGAAGGCCGTGATCACGCCGCAGGGGCGGATGCCCGCGAAACCCTTGCCGGGTTCGTTGATCGCACAGATCGGGTGCTGCAGCTCATTGAAGGCTTCATGCCGGACTGCGCCTGGCTCGATGATGCCCAGACGCTGACCTATCTGCATTCGACCATTTCAACCAATGTCCAGCGCGTCCGCGTGCCCGAAGTCCCGATGCATCTTGATGCGTTGCTCGCGGACCAGCCGCTGGCCGGCGGGCTCGCCCCGATGCTGGGCAGCGCCCATCTGCGCGTGCTAACCATCACCGGATTTCCAACAGCCACCACGCCCGGCATCCTCGACGATCTCAACTGGCTTGCCTTCCCCCATCGCTGGTCCACCCGCGCCATTCTGCTCGACAAGACCAACGCGACGCGGCTGCTGACCAAGATTCGGCGGCAATGGTTTGCCAAGCGCAAGTCAGTCGCGGCGATCCTGAAGGAGATCATGACCAACGAGGCCTCGGCGCTCCTCGACAGCGACGCCAGTAATAAAGCGATGGATGCTGATGAGGCCCTGCAGGAACTTGGTACCGATCTGATCGGCGAGGCGTATGTTACCGCGACGGTGACCGTCTGGGACGCTGATCCGCGCATCGCGGAGGAAAAGCTGCGACTTGTCGAGAAGGTCATCCAAGGCCGTGACTTCACCTGCATCGTCGAGACAGCCAACGCCGTGGAGGCCTGGCTCGGCTCGCTGCCCGGCCAAGTCTACTCCAACGTCCGCCAACCGCCGGTCTCGACCCTTAACCTAGCCCATATGATCCCGCTCTCTGCGGTCTGGGCCGGTGAGGCGCGAGACGATCATCTTGCGGCCCCCGCACTGCTCTTCGGTCAAACCGAGGGCTCGACCCCATTCCGGCTTTCGCTGCATGTTGGAGATGTCGGGCATACCTTGGTGATCGGCCCGACCGGGGCGGGCAAATCGGTCCTGCAGTTTCGCCGCTATGCGGGTGCGCAGGTCTTTGCATTTGATTTCGGCGGCTCGATCCGCGCAGCGGCCCTAGCAATGGGCGGCGATTGGCACGATCTGGGCGGAGCCTTGTCGGACGATACGGCCGAGCCGGTCGCCCTGCAGCCCCTCGCGCAGATCGACGATGCAACTAAGCGCAGTTGGGCGGCTGGCTGGATCGCCGATATGCTGGCCCGCGAAGGCGTTGCCGTTACACCAGAGGTCAAGGATCACTTGTGGTCTGCCCTCTCCTCGCTCGCCTCCGCCCCGATCGGCGAGCGCACCCTGACCGGCCTCGTCGTCTTGCTGCAATCTCTCGACATCAAACGCGCCTTGCAACCCTATTGCCTAGGCGGTCCCTTCGGTCGTCTGCTGGATGCCGAGATTGAACAACTTGGCGCCGCAGCGGTTCAGGTCTTCGAGACCGAAGGCTTGATCGGCACCGGCGCGGCGCCTGCCGTTCTGGCCTATCTCTTCCACCGAATCGAAGCGCAGCTCGATGGATCGCCGACGCTACTGATCATTGACGAAGGCTGGCTGGCGCTCGACGATGACGGCTTCGCAGGTCAGCTCCGCGAATGGCTGAAGACCCTGCGCAAGAAGAACGCGAGCGTCGTCTTTGCCACCCAATCCCTGTCAGACATCGACGGCAGCGCCATTGCCCTGGCCTTGATCGAAAGCTGCCCGACCCGGCTGTTCCTGCCCAATGAACGCGCCGTCGAGCCTCAGATCATGGGCATCTATCGCCGGTTTGGTCTGAACGACCGCCAGATCGAGATTCTGGCCCAGGCAACACCGAAGCGCGACTATTACTGCCAGTCCCGGCGCGGCAATCGCCTGTTTGATCTCGGCCTTGGCGAGATCGCCCTGCAACACCAGCACCGCCCGAAGTCTGCCCGCCGTGCCCCGATCGCTTGGTTCGCGCCGTTTTGCCGCCCGCAATATCAGCCTGCAGGCGTTCAATATCGACCAGTTTCAGCTGGCTGATCATCCGAGTGCCGATTAACGGTTTGATGTGCGTTTCGATACGCCCGCGATCGCCCGCCACGGAAGATGCTTTGATCGGTCGCCGATTGCGCCCCAACCGCCGTCCTGAGCCAGCCTCTTCAAGATACCAGTCGCAAACCTCCGCGATCGTCATGCCCTCACGCGCAGCACGCCGTTCAGCAGATGGATCGCGCCCGTCGACAACCGCCGCCAGCTTCTTCTGCGCCAGGATACGCGCGATTTCGACAGTCAAAACTCCGAACTGGCCGATCACACAACGACGGGTACGGCCCTCCTCGTTGCGATATTGGATCAGAAACGTCTTTGTCCCGCTCGGCTTCACCCTCACGCCGAAGCCGCGGAGCTCTGTGTCCCACGCGAACAGATCGGAGCCAGGTCTCGGATGCAGCGCATCAACAGTTCTTTTGGTCAGTCTTGGCATTTGTTGGGTCCTTTCGCCCTTGTCATCGACATCCAGAACGGTTCGTAGACCTCATGGAGGTGCTCGCGATCGGTTTGATCTGCTTCCTCGTGCAGGTGCAGCATGGCCGGGGAAGCAGGGGGGAAGCAGTTGACGGGATATCAGGGCGGGTTTCAGCGCACTGACGACGACCGATCCGTCAATACAACCTATTGATATGCAGTATTTTTTCGAACTATGGCGTAAGAAAACTTGCTCTGGCGAAAATGGCGGGAGACAGTTGCCAAGGTTAGGGTCGAGAGTTCGAATCTCTTCGCCCGCTCCAGTTGGACGAATAAGATCAAGGCTTCAAGAAGCGCCCCCCGAGGGCGCTTTTTGCTTTCCGGGTATAGCGACGTAAATTGGGGAAGCGTGGGGTAAGCGCATTCTGATTGGTCAGGCAATCCCTGCTGTTAGCCACAACGTTGCACGGCCCCCCCAATGTGGGCCAGCCGCCTCAAAGCAGACGATACTGCCGCGCCTTGTTGCGCAGGAAAGGCAGGCCGTTGTCCATCACCGCCTCAAAGCTGGGGGCCACCGGCCGCCACACGGCCAGGCCATAAGCCACTTCGGCTGGCATGTTGATGAAGCTTTCCATCGCAAGCCCCCCCTTGAACCCAATCGCGGCCAGCGTCGCATAAATCTCGTTCCAGTCGCAGGTGCCTTCACCGGGTGTGCCACGGTCGCTTTCCGACAGGTGGATGTAGCGCAGGTGGTCGCGCGCATCCAGAATGCCGTTGCCCGCGCCCTTTTCTTCGATATTCATGTGATAGGTATCAAGGTGGATGAAAATGTTATCCGCCCCCACCTTCTCGATCATCCACTTGGCTTGCCAACCGGTGTTGATCAAATGGCTCTCATAGCGGTTCACCGGTTCGATACCAAAAGCGATCCCTCGCGTTTTGGCATGTTTTGCCGCGGCCCCTAAAGCGCGGGCGATGTTGTCGTATTCCGCCATCGTCGGCGGCACACCCGTGCGTTCGCCAATCCCGCCATAGGTCACGCCCGACAGCGCCTCGGCCCCCATGGCGGCCGTCTTGTCGATGGCTTGGATCAGATGCGCGATAGCACCTTCCGGGTTGACCGAGGCCCAATTGGCCTGCGGCAAACCCAGCGAGCAAACCGCACGCATCGAGTGTTTCTCCAGCAGCGCGCGGGTGTGGGGCGCATCCACCGCAGGCGCGTTCAGCAGCGCTATTTCGATGAAATCCATCTTGTACGCTGCTGCCGCCGCCACGGTGCGTTCTGCCCCCGCGCGGTCCCAGTTCATGGTCCACATGCTTGTATGTACGCCAAAGCCTTGCATCGGGTTACTCCTTCTTTGCGGGTTGCGGTCGCCATCGGCTGGCGAGAGTGCGGATGATCATCACAGCAATCAGGAAAATGCCCCATACGGCGGTGGAAAGGTGTTGATTGGCCCCCAGCAGGTTCAGCCCGGACGACAGAACTTGCAAGATCACCAGCGCAATCACCACCGGCACCACGCGGCCAAAGCCGCCGAACGGGTCTACGCCACCCAGAAAGCACGCCAGCACGGTCACCAGCAGCAACGCCTCGCCATGCCCGACCCGGACAGAATTGAAGCGTGACAGCATGAGGATACCGGCAATGGCGCACATCAGACCCGACAGCGTGTAAATCAGTGTCAGCGTGCGTTTGGTGTGGATACCGGAATACCGCGCAGCCTCGATATTCGAGCCGATCATATAGACGGCAAAGCCATGCCGGGTGCGGGTCAGCACGATGTGCCAGACAAACGCCGCGACAACAAACAGGATCAGCGGGATCGGGATGCCAAAAACCATCCCATGCCCCAGCGGCTGTAGAAAAGCCGGAAAGCCCGAAATATCGCCACCACGCGTCAGAAACTCGCCCAGACCGCGCAGGAAAATCATCATCGATAGCGACACTAGAATGGGATGCGCCCCAGTATAGGCGATGACGGCCCCCATCACGAAACCAGCCAACGCGCCGACGGCTAGTGCTGCAAGGGTGCCCAGCAAAAACGCCTCTGGCCCCGCATCGACGCCGCCGTTTATATTCAGGATATAAGCAAGCGTCAGGCCGCAGATATTTGCGGTGTAGATGATGGCTAGGTTCAGGCCGCCCGAAATGATCGGGATCAGCATGGCAAGGGTTAGCAGGCCAAGTTCAGGCAGTTGAAACGCGATGGAGCCGAAGTTGGCTGCACTCAAAAACCGGGGCGCAAACAGGCCGAAGCCGATCAGAACAACCGCGAAAAACCCAAGCAGCCAGGTGACTTCGGTGCCAAGCACAGCTTTCAGCCGCGTCATGTGTTCGCCCCCTTGCGTTTTGGCAGCAGCCGCGCACCGGAGGTGGAGATGGCGATCAGAATAACCGCGCCAATGACCATCTTGAACGCATAGGGCGATACGCCCAGCAGGTTCAGCCCGTTTTGGGTGATAGCCACCAGCAGCACGCCCAGCACACAGCCGATGACGGTGCCCCTGCCTCCGCCAAGACGCGCACCACCCAGCACCACTGCTGCCAGCACGTCCAACTCGCGCCCGATCAGCGCATTCGGCACAATCTCGCGCGTGATGTTGACCTGCATCAGCCCGCCGATGCCCGCCATCGCGCCCATCCAGCCAAAGGCGATGAACTGCATCAAGGCCACGTTGATGCCAAGGCGACGCGCACCTTCGGGGTTGTCGCCAAAGGCGTAAAGCTGACGGCCCGTCGTGGTATGTCGCAACAGGCCCCAGGTGGCCGCCATGCAGACCAGCATCACGCCGACGCTCAGGGTCAGTTCGGCCCAGGCGCCGCCGGCGGTCTGGTATTCCCAAATGAAGATACGGGCGTTCCACCAACTCGGCAGGTCATAAATGAACCGACCAGCGGTGAAGAACATCAGCAGGCCAAAAAAGGCGTTGAAGGTTGATATGGTGACGACGATCGAAATGATGCGAAAATAGTGGGTCAGCCCCGCGTTGATAAAGCCAAGCAGGGTGCCAAGGGCAATCGCGACGACAAAGCCGATGGTCCAGCTGCCGCCGCCGATTGCGTCGAAGATGAAGAAGGCAAGATACTGGACGACCGATGCTGCAACCGCAAACGAGATATCGATGCCCCCCGCCACCAGAACGACCAGCAGTCCGACAGCCCAGATGACGTTGACCGCCGAGTTGTTCATCAACGATGACAGGTTCACCAGTGTCAGAAAGCTGTCAGTGCTCAGTGACAGCCCCGTGCAAAGGGCGACCAAGACGACGAAAAGCCGCGTTTCGGTTGGGTAGTCGCGCAAGAGGTTAGCCATAAACCGCGGCCTCCAGTTCGCGGATCGTGGTCTTGTGCGGGTCATGTTCGCCCACGATGCGCCCGCCCGCCATGTGCAGCACGCGATCGGCGTTCAGATACACCTCTGGCACCTCGTCCGAAATCATCAGGATCGCAAGCCCCTTGGCCGCAAGATCGCGCACGATGCGGAATATGCCCGCGCGTGCGCCGACATCCACACCCACCGTCGGGCTATCGAGGATCAGCAATTTGGGCTCGGTCGCCAGCCATTTGGCCAGCACGACACGCTGCTGATTGCCGCCTGACAAGGTCGACACGGCATCACCGGGTTGACCGATCTTGATCGCAAGTTCGCGGATCCAATGAGCGACGGTGGAGGCCTTTGTTGATTGTGACAGCAGGCCAGTCGCGCCGCTGATGCGCGGCAGGACGGCAAGGACAGTGTTGTCGGCAATCGACTGCGGCTGGATCAGGCCAAGCGACAGGCGGTCCTCGGAAACATAAGCGATGCCAGCGGCAACCGCGTCGCGGTTCGAGCGTAGCTTCAGCGGGTGGCCGTTCAGGGTGATACTGCCACCATCTGGCAGGGTCATGCCAAACAGAGTGTGACCAAGTTCGCTGCGGCCTGCTCCGATCAGTCCCGTCAAGCCAACCACCTCGCCCTGCCGGATGGTCAGATCAATGTCGTGAAACTCGCCTGCGCGGCTCAGACCCCGCACCTGCAGCACCGGGGGTGCGGCAGACCTGTCTTGCGCCGCGATGTTGGTATCAAAGGTCTTGCCCGTCATCAGTTCGGTTAGGTGCGATTGCGTCATGCCTGCAGTCGGATAGACCCCAATCAGCCGCCCGTCGCGAAGCACCGTAACGCGTGACGCAATCTGCAACACTTCGGCCAACCGATGACTGACGAAAACCACCGATACTCCGCGCGCAGCAAGGACGCGGACGATGGCCAAAAGCGCGTCAGTTTCAGATTGGGTCAGCGATGCCGTTGGTTCATCCATGAAAATCAGCCGCGCATCTTGCGACAGTGCCCGTGCAATCGCCACGATCTGGCGTTCAGCAATGGGCAGGCTGCGCAGCCGGGCATCAAGGTTCAACGTCACGCCCAGGCGTTGCAGTGCTGCTTCGGCCACGCGGCGGACGGCGGCGTGACTTACGACGCGCGGGCGACTGCCCAACAGCGTCTCAAACGCGATGTTTTCGGCCACCGACATTTCGGGAAACAGCGCCAGATCCTGCCAGATAACGGCGATACCTGCGCGGCGGGCGGCCTCTGGGGTGATGGTACTGACAGGCTCGCCGAAAAGCTCGATCATGGCCCCCGGTTCGGGCGTATAGACGCCGGTGATGATCTTGATCAGCGTGGATTTTCCACAGCCGTTCTCGCCGGCAAGGCAGTGAACTTCGCCGGGGGCAACCTCGAACGCCACGTCATCAAGTGCCCGCACACCGCCAAACACTTTGGAGACATGCGCCAGCCTGATCGCCGGCGAGACGGTATCGGTGGACGTGGCGGTCATGCAAATATCACCTGTGGTCTCGCGCGCGGCATGGCGATCCGGGTTGCGGTAAAGTGGGGTTGGGCACGGGGAGCATCGCGCCCAACCCCTGCGATCAGATCAAAGCCCCAAATCGGCCAGACCGTCCACAGACTCGGCATTGATCGCGATCAGGTTGTTGGTGATGATGTCATGATTGGCGGCATCGGGCGACACCACGCCAAGGCCCGGAATATCGGTGCCCTCCGTGATTTCCGCCCCATCCACCATCATCTTGCCCATGGTCACGAACACGCGGCCTGCCTCAGCCGGGTTCCACATGAACCCGCCCGAGATTGCCCCCGATTTCACCAGATCACGCCCCTGCCCCGGTGAAAACGGCCCAAGCACATGAATGGTGCCCACAGCGCGACGTTCCTCGATCGCACGCCCTGCACCAATTGGCCCCTGGCTGCCAAAGGCCAGAAAGCCGGTCAGCGCTGGATTGGCCGACATCAGGTCAAGCGCCGTCTTGCGACTGTCATCAACGTTTTCGGCCACACCGTAGCGCTCGCCGACCAGCTTCATATCGGGGTACTTGGCGCCCAGATAAGCAATCGCAGCGTCCGCCCAGGCATTGTGCAGCGGCACAGTCAGCGACCCCACAAACACCGCATATTCACCCTTGCCACCCATCTTTTCCGCCAGCAGTTCAGCATGGCTTTCACCAAACCCCGCCGCCGAGGCCATCTCGAAGTTCCAGTCCACATTCTGGATACCGGGCCCTTCGTGCGAGATGACCTTGATACCAGCGGCGCGCGCCTTTTCCAGCACCGGCTCAAGCGCTGCTTCGTCATTCGGCACCACGCCGATCACATCCACGCCTTGTGCAATCAGGTCTTCGATGGCGCGCACCTGCAAGGCCGGATCGGCGCTGGTCGGGCCAACCATGAACGCCTCCATCCCCAGTTCGGCACCCTTTTCCTTGATGCCCGCCTCCATCGCGTTGAACCACGGGATGCCACCGATCTTCACCACAACGCCCATGGTCGGCGCGTCCTGTGCAGCGGCCCCAAAGGCCATGGCGGCGGCCAAGGCCGCGCCTGCCATCAGTCTGGTCAATCCAGTCTTCATTCTATCCTCCCAGGTTGAACCCGCTTAGGCGGGCGATATTTCGTTTGAGCACGGCGTTTTTTACTTGAGTACGACGCTTTTTTTACTTGAGCACGACGCGTTTTTTACTTGAGCACGACATTGCGCAATCGATTGTTCTATTGCGCCAAAACTAAACCGGACCTCCCGTTCCGGTTGGTTTGCAGGGTCCGGATGCCAAGCCGGAAAGACATTGCACAATCGATGTTGCATATGGCATCAAGGTTTTGACGTTGCGTCAAGAAAAATCGCAGTGACACCGGCAGCGACGGATTTTGCAGATGAACGGGTTCAGACCCAAGCCGACGATCTATGATGTTGCGAGGCTTTCAAAAGCCTCGCCTTCGACTGTCAGTGCAGTGCTGTCGGGCAGCTGGAAAACCCGGCGGATCAGCGAAGTTACAGCGCAGAAAATCCAGACGATTGCGGCGGAACAGGGGTATTCCGCCAACCTGCAGGCACGCGGTTTGCGGCAAGCCAGATCGGGGATGGTGGGCATGATCCTGCCGGTTCACGACAACCGCTTTTTCGCCGCGATGAGCCAAAGCTTTGAAGCACAAGCGCGCATCCGCGGCTGGTGTCCGGTGGTGGTCTCCACCCTGCGAGACCCGGAAGAAGAGGCGCGCACAGTCGAGACGCTGATTTCCTACGCCATCGATTCGGTCTTTATCGCCGGGGCATCAGACCCGGAAGCTGTGGGCGCCCTCTGCCGTGCCGCCAACTTGCCGCATGTCTATATCGACCTGCCGGGGCGTGATGCACCGTCGGTGGTCAGTGACAACTACTATGGCGCAGACATACTGACGCGAACAATCCTGGGGACTGGTACACCGGGGGGACGGCCGTATTTGATCGGCGGCGTCGCGACTGACTATGCCACATCGCGGCGGATTGAGGCGTTTCGGGCGGTTGTCATCGAACGCTATGGCAGCATCGATCCCGATCAGGTGATCGCCTGCGGCTATGCCCCAGTGCGGGCGCGGGCAGAGATTGCTGCGTTGTGCGACCGGCTGGGCGGCCTGCCCGATGCGCTGTTCGTAAACTCGCTGACAGTGTTCGAAGGTGTGCTTAGCCATCTGATCACACTTCGCCCCGTGGCATTCGAAGGAACGGTGCTGGGCTGCTACGACTATGATCCCTTCGCCGCGTTTCTGCAGTTTCCGCTGCACATGGTGCGGCAAAACTCGGCAGAACTCATCGCGCGGGCGTTCGATCTGATCGAAAGCGGCGTACGCGATGCAACCTTGATCGAGATCGAGCCAGAACTGATCGCGCCCCGCACCATCTACTCCAGCCCATTCAGCGGCTTCGGGTAAACGCCGGGTGTTGTGGTGCGCAGAAGCATTTCAATGGAACGGCGCTAGGCGCGACAATACCTTACCCGTATCGAAAGCCCCTACTGCGCCGGAAACACGCCCACGGTCACCGGTTACCCGAGTGCCGACGAATGCCTCGGCAACGTCGGTGGGGGCATGGCGGATCAACACCGACGCCGTCAGCAGAAGTGCTGTCCGTTCCACGAACCAGCGCGCCTCAGCCTCTGGCACATGTTTCGGCCAGCGTTCGCGGTAGTCGCGCAGCACTGCGTCATAGCGTTTGTCCTGCCCTAACGCCGCGTCCAGTTCTGCATTCAATGCAGCTACCGCGCGCGGCTCTTTGGCAAGCGTGCGCAGCGCATCGAGGCAAATGACATTGCCTGAACCTTCCCAAATTCCGTTCAACGGTGCCTCGCGGAAAAGCATCGGCAGCGGCGTGTCTTCGACGTAGCCCATGCCGCCCAGTATCTCCATCGCCTCGCAAATCACGAGCGGGCAAAGCTTGTTGGAAAGAAATTTCGCGAGTGCGACCCCTATTCGAGCAAAGGCACGGTCATCTTCGGTTGTCCCGTCAAAGGCACTGGCGACGCGCAGCCCAAGTGCTACAGACCCTTCCCAATCAAGCGCCAAATCGGCCAAGACCGTGCGCATCAGCGGTTGATCGATCAGACGTTTCTGGAATGTGGTCCTGTGCGTCACCCAATGGTGCGCCTCGGTTAGCGCCTCGCGCATCAGGCCCGCAGGAGCGATGGCAGTGTCAAGCCGGGTGTGGTGGACCATCTCCACAATCGTTCGCACGCCCTGCCCCTCTTCGCCGATCTGATGGGCAAACGCGCGGTCATATTCAATCTCGGCAGAGGCGTTCGATCTGTTGCCAAGCTTGTCCTTCAGCCGCTGAATGCGAATGCCGTTTCGCCCGCCGTCCAGCCAGCGCGGCACAAGAAAACAGGTCAGCCCCTTGGGTGTCTGCGCCAAAGTCAGAAACCCGTCAGACATTGGTGCAGAACAGAACCACTTATGCCCAGTCAGCCGCCACGCCGTGCCATCCGCTTCGGCCCGTGTCGTATTGGTTCTGACATCCGAGCCACCTTGCTTTTCCGTCATCGCCATGCCGATCGTCACACCAAGTTTCTCGGCGACTGGCTGGATCGACGGATCGTATTGGCGTGACATAACTTTGGGCCGCCAGATGTCGGCAAGGCCATTTGCCGCCGAAATCAGCGGAACCGCTGCGTAGGTCATCGTCAGGGGGCAGCAATGACCCGGCTCCACCTGACTGGCCAGATAGACCATGGCGGCATGGGTTACATGCGCACCGGGGCCGCCTTCCCAAGCGACTGCCGAATAACCAGCCGCGACCGAGGTTTCCATAAATTGATGATAGGCCGGATGGAACCGCACTTCATCCAGCCGCCGCCCGCCGCTGTCGAACAATCGCAGTTCCGGACTGTTGCGGTTGGCATCGCGGGCGGCCTCGCGCAGTTTGGCCTGCCCTAGCGTTTGGGCGTAACCGACCACCACGTCATTTTGCGCCCCGGCAACGGAAAGATGCTCGCGCAGGGCAAGATCGTCCTGCCACAGATCGCAATCGCCCCTCCCCGGCGGCTGGTTGTGGACATCATGGGTGCCGAGAGCGGTGCTGGGAGCGGAAGTTGTCATCGGAGCCTCATCACTTCGCTGGGCAGAAGACCTGTCCTGCAGAACTGGGTGCCTGACCAATACTAGTGAAAAACTGACAAATACAAAAGCCATCGGGTTTCGTGGCACAAGCTCCAAACGGGCGCAAAATCGTCTCCGACGTTGTGTTAGCCCCTTAACAACACCTTAACAAAACTTGTACTTATCAACAATATCAAAATGTTACCAATCGTAACACGCGTGTTACCCACCCCTCAAACCCGCCCTTCACAAGCAGCACTATAAATAGCCAGCACGCGCGAAATCGAACCCCGAACCAACTGCCGCGCCGTCGGCCTGATCTTGCCCGCCAAAACATCCGCATAACAATTGCCCAGAAACTGCGAAATCAACGGCACCGGAATCGGATCATCGCCAAACAAAGCTAGCAACCGCGAAACCGCCGCATCGGCGGCCCCATCAGCCCAATAATACCGGATACGGTCGGAAAAGCTGAAATGCCGCTGAAGTTTCTGATGCGCCGCATCACCCGGATAATAGCTTTCCCAATGCTTCGGATTGGCCAGCATCACCCCTTCCATCGCCCCCCGCAGCGTTTCCTGTCGCGGGCCAAACAGCTGATCCGCGATATGATCCAACCCGTAAAGAGCCTCTCGCAACGCGAACGTCAGGCCCGGCCCAACCTTCAAAATGGCAAACCCATCCCGCACCAACGCCGCCAAAGCCGCGGGCGTCTGATAATCCGTCGAGTGCGCCTCAAACAGCATCGGCAGCTGATCCAGAACCCCCACCAACTCCCGCGCGCCCGCTGGATCATAGGCGACGACATTCTCGTTTCCAAATTCCACCCCCGGTTGGACGACAAGTCCGACGACCCGATCAAAGGCACTGCCAATACCAGCCCGAACGAAGGCAGCTTTATGAATGGCCACAACCTCGCGCGCGGCATTTGCGGCGGTAACTTGTAGATGCTCAACCACTTCCAGCGCGCCACCCGGCACCGGCACTTCGGTTCCGATCACATAGACAGGCAGCTCCCCCGCCACGTTTCGCTCTGCCACCGCCGCAAGCCGCGTGGCCCGTTCGGCAATCGTCGTCTCAGGCAACGGAATAGGATCATCAGCACAGGGCATGCTGGCGTCGAGATGCAGCTTTTTGAAGCCGACGGCGGAATAAGCCGCGACCATCTCGCACGCCCTGTCCATGGCAATCTTGGCGGGCTGATCCTTCCATGGGTTTGGTCCCAGATGATCACCGCCAAGGATCAGGTGTCCAAGATCAAACCCCACATCCGCCGCGATCTGCTCTACAAAACGCCTGAAATCAGCGGGTTGCATGCCGGTATAGCCGCCTTCTTGGTTGACTTGATTGCAGGTCGCCTCGATCAGCACTGATTTACCCTCGGCCCGCCCAAGCGCCAGAGCCGCCCCGATCACCATCGGATGGGCGGAACAGACCGAGGTAATGCCAACTGGTCGCCCAGCGCGGCGCGCAGCAGCAAGCCCAAGTAGTGATGCCGTTGTCATTGGTGCCCCCCAATCAGTCATGATCGTATATCGATCTGCACAGCCAGTTTCAATCATAAACGATCAATAATATGATTGACTCTGTCGTTTCCAGCGCCGTAACTTAACCACCATGAAGATCGATCGCGCAACAGCAATTCGCCAGCACTTGTTCAACCGAGGCTATTCCTCGATTGGCGAGATTGCCGATGCGGTTGGCGCGTCAGAGCCGACAATTCGCCGGGATCTTCAGGCGCTTGAGGTGGAAGGCGCGATTATCCGCACCCATGGTGGCGCACGGATTGCAGAACAGTCCGGGGCCGAAGTAGCGTTTGAAAGCCGCGAGCAGATCAACCTGCCTGCCAAACGTGCGATCGGCGAGGCCGCCTACCAGATGCTGCGCCCAAATACGGCGGTGTTTCTGGACGCTGGCACCACTGTTTTGCAGCTTGCACGCAGGTTGCGGCTGAACCCCCTGCCCTTGCGCGTTTTCACCAACTGCCTGCCCGTGGCGCAATTGTTGATGCCGGTGGCCGAACTAAGCGTTAATTTGCTAGGCGGTACGTTGCGCCCGCAAAATGCGTCGATGGTCGGCATGCTCGCAGAGCAGGCATTGGATCGGTTGTGGTTCGATCAGCTGTTTCTTGGAGCAGGAGCTGTTTCGCCAAACTGCGAAATTTACAGCGCGGATGAGCATGAGGCGCGAATCAATGCTCATATGCTGGCGCGAACGAACAACCCGGTCATTCTGGCTGATGCCGATAAGTTCGGCATGCGGCTGACCTACCGTGTGGCGGCCATCGCACCGGAGAAGCGGGTGGTGACCGACGCGCGGTTAAGTGCCGAGTGGCAACAACGACTGCGCGAGCTGGGCTGCAACGTCACCTTGGCGGAGCCGCTGTGATGGACCATGTGCTGGGCATCGATAGTGGTGGCACCAAAACAATCGCGGTGGTTGCTGATCGTTCGGGGCGGATCATTGCGTCGGCGAGTGGTGAGGGTTTAGACCCAACGGCAGGCGATCAATGGCAAGGGCGCCTTGCGGCGTTGATTGCCCCACTAGGCCCGGTTGTTGCGGCGACGCTCGGGTTACCCTTCCATGGTGAGATTGTGGATATTACGGCCCAGCAAAAAGCTGTCGCCAAGACTCTGATCGGCCCACAAGCACAGGTCGTCAACGATGTGGCCGTAGCGTTCGAGGGGGTGTTGGCAGGGCAAGATGGCGCCTTGATCCTTGCAGGAACCGGGTCGATGGCTTGGGCGCGCGGGCCGCGTGGCACAGTGCGTGTCGGTGGTTGGGGCGGCGCGTTTGGCGACGAAGGATCGGCCTATTGGATTGGCCGCGAAGCGTTGGGCCAGGTTAGTCAGCATCTTGACGGTCGCGCAGATTGCTCTGCTTTTGCCAGCGGAATTCTGGCGGGCCTTGGCATTGCTGGTAATGATCTTGTTGGCTGGGCCTACCGCCAAACCGAACCGCGGGTTTCCTTCGCCGCCATCGCAACGCTTGTTTCGACGTTGGCCGCGCAGGGCAACGTCGAAGCGCGCCTGTTGTTGGACCGAGCCGCCGCTTGCCTAGCTGCCCTCGGACAAGCTGCCGCTGTCGCGTCCGGTGCACAGTTGCCATCGCGGTGGAGCTATGCCGGCGGGGTCTTTGCTGATGCGGGGCTACACGCCGCTGTTGTCCGCCAAATGCAATCAGACCCTGTGCCGCCATGCCTGCCACCGATTGGTGGAGCGGTTTTGATGGCTGCGAAAGCCGCAGGATGGCCTGCGGATGAGGTGTTTATCGCGGCCCTGAAAGAAGGATTGGCGGCACTTCCCCGGTTTTTGAACCCTGAACTCTCGCCCAATTCCAATCCGCAAGCAGGGCAGTCGCCCGATATTAGAACCCAACGGAAAGTCGCCACCATGCCGCAAGTCCCAGCCGCCGCCAGATCCGTTACCGAAGCCGTGATCCGCGAACAGTTCCCGTTCTGGCAGACCGCGTTGCAGATGCCGATGCCGGTGCTGAAGGCGGGTACCATCGTCCTCACCGGCTGCGGCACGTCATACTATCTGGCCCAGTCGCTGGCCTGCGCCTACAACAGCCACGGCCAGCGCGCGATTGCCGTGCCTGGTGCAGAATGGGCGCTGCGGCCAGAAAGCTATCTGCCCGATTGCAGCGATGTGCTGGTGATCGGCTTGTCGCGATCTGGCACCACAACCGAAACGATGCAAGCCATCACGGCAAGTCGGGCACAAGGCTGGCCCACCTTTGCAATATCTTGCGAAAAAGGCTCTGAAATTTTGCTTGCCGCGGATCGGGGCCTATACCTGCCTACACATGCCGCCGAAGGCATCGTGATGTCGGTTTCGGCCAGCCTGATGCTGCTTGGCGGTTTGCGGCTGGCGGGGATTGCCGTGCCCGATACCGTGATTACGGCAGCGCAGATCGGGTTAGCGCAGATGGATGCAGGCGCGCCGTCGCTGTTGCGTGGATGCAACCACTTTGTCTATCTGGGGGCTGGGGCAAACTACGGCATTGCCACCGAAGGCTGCCTAAAGCTGCAGGAAATGAGCCTGAGCTTCAGTCAGTCTTTTCACCCGATGGAATACCGCCACGGCCCGATTTCCTTGATCGATGGGCAGAGCATTGTGGTCATTCTGTACTCTGACGACACGCAGGTGGCCGAAGCGAAAATCGCCGCCGATGTGCAAACCAAAGGCGCACGGGTTATTGGCATCAACGGGCCGGGCGACCTGCGAATTGATCTGGGCATCACTGGCCTGCCAGCCACCCTGGCCGTTTTGCCCGCGCTGCAGATACTGGGTGAACATGTGGCCCTGCTAAAGGGCATCAACACCGAAACGCCTCGCCACCTGACCAAGGTTGTGGTGCTGAACTAAGAAGTGTTGTGGCGGCATCATCAAGAGCGGCTTTCGATAGGTCACACCATCGCATTTATCCCCGCAAATGCCTTGTTTGCGCCCTTCGTCCGCGCCATAACACCGCCAAACAACCCGGGAGAGCGCAATGCGCACGGCCGACATCACCCGCAAAACCGCCGAAACGGACATTTCCGTGTCGGTAAATCTGGACGGCACCGGTATTTACGCCGTGAAATCCGGGGTCGGTTTCTTTGATCACATGTTGGACCAGTTGTCGCGCCACTCGCTGATCGACATTACTCTGACCGCCAAGGGCGATCTGCACATTGATGACCACCACACAGTGGAAGACTGCGGTATTGCCCTTGGGCAAGCGATTGCCCGTGCCCTTGGCGACAAGCGCGGCATCAACCGCTACGGGTCGTGCAACCTTGCGATGGACGATGCGCAGGTGGCGACGGCGCTGGATCTGTCTGGCCGCCCCTATCTGGTGTGGAACCTGAACTTCCCGACGCCAAAGATCGGCACTTTCGATACCGAACTGGTGCGCGAGTTTTTCCAAGCCCTGTCCACCCACGCCGGGATCACCCTGCATGTCGATCTGATCCACGGCATCAACAGCCACCACATCGCCGAGGCTGCGTTCAAATCAGTTGCCCGCGCCTTGCGTCTGGCGGTGGAAGATGATCCGCGGCAGGCTGGCGCAATTCCATCAACCAAAGGTGCGCTTTAAGGCATGTTGACGGTTCTTGTCGATTACGACAGCAGCAATCTGCATTCGGCGGAAAAAGCGTTTCAGCGGATGGCGGCGGAAACCGGTGGCGGCGATGTGCTGGTCTCGTCGCGCCCCGAAGATGTCGCGCGTGCTGACAGGATCGTGCTGCCCGGCGACGGCGCTTTCCCGGCCTGCCGCACCGCGCTTGGCAGTTACGGTGGCTTATTCGAGGCGATATCAGAGGCGGTCATTACCGGCGGTCGCCCGTTTCTTGGCATCTGCGTCGGCATGCAGATGATGGCAAGCTGGGGTCGGGAATACACCAATACTGCCGGATTTGACTGGATCAAGGGCGAGGTCGTCAAGATCGTCCCGGCTAATCCGAGCCTAAAGGTGCCGCATATGGGCTGGAATGATCTGGTGATCGATCATCCGCATCCGGTACTGGCGGGGATCAACACCGGCGATCACGCCTATTTCGTGCATTCCTACCATTTTCGCGTGGACAACCCCGCTGAACGGCTGGCCCATGTGGATTATGGCACCGATATCACGGCCGTCATCGGGCGCGCCAATATGGTCGGCACGCAGTTCCACCCCGAAAAATCGCAAGCAACCGGTCTGCGTCTGATTGCGAATTTTCTGGCATGGCGGCCATAGATCATGGATATGCAACGCCTGCTGGACTGGGTTGCGCAAGATATGCGGAATTTCACAGACCGGGGAACAGTTGCCAGCTATATTCCCGAACTTGCAAGCATTGACCCCGCGCAATTTGGCATCGCGGTAGCCCTGGCGTCCGGTGAAGAATTCTTTGCTGGCGACGCAGCAGTGCCGTTTTCAATTCAATCCATCTCAAAGGTATTCACGCTAGCTATTGCCCTTGGCAGGCTTGGCGATCAGCTATGGGATAGGGTCGGACGTGAGCCCTCCGGCCTTGCCTTCAATTCCATCCTGCAACTGGAACAAGAACGCGGCATCCCGCGAAACCCTTTTGTCAACGCGGGTGCTATTGCCGTCACCGACGCGATCCTTTCAGGGCATGCCCCACGCGAGGTTCTGGGTGAAATTCTGCGCTTCATCCGCATGGCGGCGGGCGATGATGACATTCACATCAACGCCGCCGTTGCTCGATCCGAACAAGCGACAGCGCACCGCAACATGGCGCTGGCCGAGTTCATGGCGGCGATGGGCAATTTGCGCAATCCGGCGGCACTGACGATCGGCACCTATGTGCATCAATGCGCGGTCGAGATGACCTGTTTGCAACTGGCCCGCGCAGGCCGTTTCCTGATCAACGCGCCGGGATGCCCACGTCTCGTATCGCCTGCCCGCGTGCGGCGGATCAATGCACTGATGATGACCTGCGGCCATTACGACGGCTCGGGCGAGTTTGCCTATTCCGTAGGCCTGCCCGGCAAATCCGGCGTGGGCGGCGGCATTTTGGTCATCGCCCCCGGCCGCGCGTCAATTGCCGTCTGGTCGCCGGGGTTGAACGCGCAAGGCAATTCCAAACTGGGCACGGCGGCAGTAGAGGCATTGGCGCGCGAAACCGGCTGGTCGGTATTCGGCTGACAGCGTTTGCAGGGCCGAAACCCGGCGCGGATCGCCTCGTCCACATTCCCAAACAGCCGCACGTTCTGTCGCAGTGGTGTGCGGGCGGGGCAACCGGGGCGGCAGACAATCCCGGTGGTGACCACCCCGTAAAGGATTGTTGTTGGGCTGCGTGCCAGAAGGGTGGCCCAATCTGCATCCTCCATCATTCGTCCTGCCGATGTTGTCATGCTTTTGCCCATCGCCATACCCTCCCATCAATCGCCGCCAGTCCAAACGCGATCAAGCCGAACCCCATCACCTCGTTCAGCGACAACACTTCGCCCAGCAGCAGCACGCCAAGTCCGGTAGCACTGACCGGGATCAGAAATGTGACGAGCGACAGATTCGTCGCACCGGCTGACGCCAAGATCTGAAAATAGACCAGATAGGCCAATGCCGTCGAAAAGGCCGCTATCCCCAGCACTGCCAGCACAACCGGCACCGCAGGCGTATCAAGCGTCCATGGCCGGTCGACGAACAGCCAAATCGGTGCCAATAGCGCGCTGGACGCCGCAACTTGGCCAAAAGCTGTGGCCAAGGGTGCAACCCCCATCCGCCTGAAACGCCGCCCCCAAACGCCTGCAAACGCATAGGAAACCGCTGCAACAAGACACGCGGCTTTGGCCGCCAGCGCGCCACCCGTTTCGGCCCCCGCCATCATCACCAGAACGCCGGAAAAACCGAACACAAGGCCGAACAGCTTACCCGGCCCTGCCCGTTCGTCCCCTGTCGCAAGGTGCGCCACAATAACAGTGAACAACGGCGTCGTGGCATTCAGGATCGCCGCCAATGACCCGCTGATCTGCCCCTGCGCCAGAACAAACAGCGTGAACGGCACGGCGTTGTTCAGAAACCCCATCATCAAAAGCGCAAGCCAAACTTCGCGACCGCGCGGTATCGGCGTCCGCGTCAAAAACAGCGACACCGCCAGAAACAGCGCGGCAAGGGCCACCCTGAACCAGACGATGCTTAGAACCGGCAGACCTTGAAGGGCGACTTCAACGAAAAAGAACGATCCGCCCCACAACAGAGACAGGACCATCAGCAGCAGCCAGTTTCTGCCCGTCATCAAACATGCCTCCGACACTCAATCGAAGGCTAATCTGCTCAGATCAGGCAAAACCCGCAACCCGAAAGCTGCGCCTTACTTGACCCGGCTCCAGGTGCCACCGTCGCGGCAAATACCCAACACGCAACCGCGCACAGCCAGCTTGTCACCTGTAAGCTGCATGTCCGAGTTGTACGTCTTGTCGCGGTCCGGCGAATAAACCTTGCCGTCGTCATAAGCGCCGTCGCCGTAAGCGACCATATCCCAGATGATCTTGCGGCCGATATTCGGGCTTTCCGTTGGCGCACCCGACGAATCAAACGACTTTATCAGCGTGCCGCAAAACGCCGGGCCGCAAGGCTTGACCTCGACATGGCCGAAATTGCCATTATCGTCTTTCTTGGTCTGCCACACCCCTTCAACCGGGTCGGCAAACGCGGCTCCGGCCACAAATATCACTGCTGCTACAAGTGCGAATGTCTTCATGGTTGAACTCCTCCCTCAAGGTCGCGACATCCTGTCCGACAACCGGGCTTTGTGGCAAGCATGACGTGGGGTCCAACCCGGAGCACGCCCCCCTTGGCAAGCGGCCCCCGGCTGCGTAAGACCCAACACATCGCTTACCCCCCCCCCGGAGCCTGCATCATGATCCTTTACCCCGCCATTGATCTGAAGGATGGCCAATGCGTGCGGCTTCTGCGCGGCGAAATGGAGGCTGCTACGGTCTTTGGCGATGATCCGGCGGCGCAAGCTGCGGCGTTTCAGGCGGCGGGCTGCGATTGGTTGCATCTGGTTGACCTGAACGGCGCATTCGCGGGCGCACCGGTTAACGCCAAAGCGGTTGAGGCCATTCTGGCCCGCATTAATGTGCCTGCTCAACTCGGTGGCGGCATCAGGGATATGGCGACAATTGCGATGTGGCTGGAAAAGGGTCTGGCCCGCGTCATCCTCGGCACCGTCGCAGTGGAAAACCCCAAACTGGTGCGCGATGCGGCAAACGCCTTTCCTGGCCTAGTTTCCGTTGGCATCGATGCTCGCAAAGGTTTTGTCGCAACCAAAGGCTGGGCGACGGAAACCACCATCCACGCCACCGACCTTGCCCGCAGCTTTGAAGATGCTGGCGTCGCCGCCATCATCTACACCGACATTGACCGTGACGGTGCAATGCAGGGCCCCAACATCGACGCGACTGAGGCCCTAGCCCGCGCGGTGACAATCCCGGTCATCGCCTCGGGCGGCGTGTCATCCATGGCCGATCTGATCGCCCTGCGCGATACTGGTGTTATCGCAGGCGCGATCTCGGGTCGCGCGCTTTATGATGGGGCAATTGATCTGGCGGCGGCACTGACCATCCTGAAATCCTGACAAGCATCGCATCTGCAAAATATCCTCGGGGGTGAGACGCGCAGCGGCAAGGGGGCAGAAAGCCCCCTTTCTTCTAGCCGCACCCTAGGCTACGACAAAAACAATCGAGGGCCCAATGCTTAAAACTCGGATCATCCCCTGTTTAGACGTTGCCAATGGCCGTGTGGTCAAGGGCGTCAACTTTGTTGATCTGCGTGATGCAGGCGATCCGGTCGAAGCGGCCCGCGCCTACGATGCGGCGGGTGCGGATGAGTTGTGTTTTCTGGACATCATGGCAACCGAAGAAAACCGTGGCACGATGTTTGATCTGGTCACCCGCACGGCCGAGCAGTGTTTCATGCCCCTTACTGTCGGGGGCGGCGTGCGGACACATGAAGACGTGCGCGCATTGCTGTTGGCTGGGGCCGACAAGGTGTCGTTCAATTCCGCTGCTGTGGCAAACCCCGATGTTGTGGCCGCCGCTGCTGATCGCTTTGGCAGTCAATGCATCGTGGTGGCAATCGACGCCAAAACCGTACGCCCCGGAAAGTGGGAAATATTCACCCATGGCGGACGCCGCGCCACTGGCATTGACGCCGTCGAATTTGCCCGCACTGTTGCCGCCAAAGGTGCCGGTGAGATTTTGCTAACCAGCATGGACCGCGACGGCACCAAGCAAGGCTTCAACCTGCCCCTGACCCGCGCCATATCGGATGCAGTCAGCATCCCGGTCATTGCCAGCGGCGGCGTTGGCACACTTGATCACCTTGTCGACGGCGTAAAACTTGGCCACGCATCCGCCGTGCTTGCGGCTTCCATCTTTCACTTTGGCGATTTCACCATCGCGCAGGCCAAGGCTCACATGGCCGCCGCAGGCATCCCGATGAGGCTGACATGACCGCACTAGACCGCCTCGCCGCCACAATCTCGGCCCGCAAAGCTGCTGATCCCGACACCAGCTGGACGGCAAAGCTTCTGGCCTCCGGCCCGGAGAAATGCGCCGAGAAATTCGGCGAAGAAGCCATCGAGGCGATCATCGAGGCGGTAAAAGGCGACCGCGCAAAGTTAACGGCTGAGGCGGCGGATGTGATCTACCACCTGCTGGTGATGCTGGCCGCCCGCGATGTTACATTGGCCGATGTTATGGCCGAACTTGAACGCCGTGAAGGCAAGTCGGGGATCGCCGAAAAAGCATCGCGCTAAGCCGCTACCATCAATTATCTTGCAAAATCTCCCTCTTGGGATTTTCTTTGTCCGATGACGAAAACCATCGGAGCAATCTCCATGCCTATGATGAAGATCGAAAATGTCCTGCAACCCGGCAAAACATATTCGGTTGATGCCGAAAAGTTCGAAGCCATGCGCAAAGCCTATCTCGCTCATGTGCCGACATCGGGCATTGGTGCCACCCCAGCCGAAATACAAAAGGCGCTGATCCCGTCACTGCCGCAAGCGTTGTTTCCGGGCGGTGCCAAGGCCGGATGGTGGGCCAAGGCCGTGCAGCTGGATCAAGAAGCTAAAGGCGTGATCCGTCGCGGCCCGACTGCACCCGTTCGGCTTACGCGGGTCTGATTCCAAACCGACTGGAGGATTGGCGGTCGGAACGACGGTAAAGAACCCCTCAACCGCCGCGCAAAGGATTTCACATCGTTAAAGCCCCAGCCTAGGTATCTCGATCGCGGGGCAGCGGTTCATCACCACAGCCACACCCGCAGCCTGCGCCTGCGCCGCGGCAACTTCGTTTTCCACCCCCAGCTGCATCCAGATTGTCTTCAACCCTGGCAAAACGCGCAAAGCTTCGTCGACCACTGGCCCCACCTCTTCGGACCTGCGGAAGATATCGACCATATCGACGTGCTCGGGTATGTCGGAAAGGCTGGCGCGCACCACTTCGCCCAAGGCCAGCTGGCCCGCCTGCCCTGGATTGACCGGGATAACCCGGTAGCCCTTAGCCGCAAGAAACGCTGCCACCCGGTGGCTGGGACGGTCAGGATTGGGCGACCAGCCGACAACGGCAATCACCTTTGTCGCGGTCAGAATACCGCGCAATTCGTCGTCGCTATTTTGCAAGACAGCGTCCAATTCGCAAAAAAGCGCCCGAGCCAATGGCCGGGCGCAAGTCGCGGAACGAGGGACAGTGAATAAGGTGCAGGAGTTCCAGCCCTGCATCTATACCTTGTGACATAGATACCCTATGTGGCAAAAAAAGGGTCGGTCGCGAAGATGTGATCACCGTGTTGCAGCCGCATAAAGTGCGACCGCCGCCGCGTTCGATACGTTCAGCGATCCGAATGGTCCCGCAGCAGGAATGCGCACCAGATGATCACAGGTGTCGCGGGTCTTATCCCGCAAGCCCGGCCCTTCGGCCCCCAACACCAGCCCAACCGCGCGGTGCCCGGCCAAAGCCAGCACCTCATCCAACGTCTGGGTCCCTTCGCCGTCCAGCCCGATGAGCAGATAGCCCATGGATTTCAACGCTTCCATCGCGTCCGAAAGGTTGGTCACCCGCAGATATGGCTGGCGTTCCAGCGCACCGCTGGCTGTCTTGGCTAGCGCGCCGGTTTCGGGTGCGGAATGACGTTGCGGTGCGATCACCGCCCGCGCGCCAAATACCTCGGCCGACCTTAGAACGGCCCCCACATTGTGCGGGTCTGTCACCCGGTCCAACAAAACGACAAGTGGCAATCCTGCCCCTTCGATACAGACGTCTTCCAGACTGCCCCATTGCAACGGCTTCACTTCCAGTGCCGCCCCTTGATGCACCGACCCTTCGTCAATGGGCACATCAAATTGCCGCGGTTCAACAATCTCGGGCGCGATTCCGCCTGCCGCTAGCGCATATTCCAACTTGTCGGCGGCGTTCTTTGTCAGCACCAGGCGCAGTTTTTTGCGGGCCGGATTCAACAACGCATCGCGCACCGCATGCAGGCCGAACAGCCACACGGTTTCGCTGGCCGCCTGCCGTTTGGCGCGTTCCTTGTCGACAACCCAAGTTGGTTTCACTGCACCCGTGCGCATACTACCCCACATCCCGCTTTTGGCCTTCGACAATGCGGTGGTCGCGTCCCCGCTGCAAGAGCAAAGCGCGGCAGACCCACCATCTGCCCCCGATCCCGGTTTTCACCTTGACGCCCTATAGGGGGTCCGCTAATCACCCGGCCCATGGGCGACGTGCTGCAAGGTGCGGCAGCGGACTGTAACTCCGCCGAGGAGACTCTTGCCTGGTTCGATTCCAGGGTCGCCCACCATTCCTTTCCCTTCACCCAACACAGCGCTATGACAGCAAAAACCGCTGGAGGCCCGCATGTCAGACCGTTCGTACCGCTTCACCCACGCCATCACTCGCAAACCGGGCCGCAGCATCACGGGTGGCTTGCGCGCTGTTGATTCAGGGGCACCTGACCTTGCACTTATGCTGGATCACCACGCGGCCTATGTCGCGGCCTTGCGGGCGACCGGGGCTACGGTTGTAGAACTTGACGCCGCCGAGACTTATCCAGACAGCGTTTTCGTTGAAGATACCGCCTTGTGCTTGCCCGAAGGCGCTGTCGTGATGCGCCCCGGTGCGCCGTCGCGGCTGGGTGAGGCGGCCGAAATGGCCCCACATCTGCGGGCCCTTTATGGGCAAGTTCTTGAAATCAAAGGCCCAGGGTTCATTGAAGGTGGCGATATTCTGGTGACGGAACGCGAGATTCTGATCGGCCGCTCTGCCCGCACCGACGCCAAGGGCATTGCCGAGTTGACCACGCTTGTCAGCCCGTGGGGCTACAAAGTGCGCGAGGTTTTCACCCCGCCCGGTGTGCTGCATTTCAAGACCGATTGCTCGCCGTTGGATGCCGACACCATCCTGTCAACCGAACGCCTTGCCGCGTCGGGCTGCTTTGACGGCTACAGCGTGATCTTTACTGCAGCTGGCGAAGAGGCCGCCGCCAATTCCATTCGCTTCAATGACGTGGTGCTGATGCCAGCAGGGTTTCCCGGCACACGCGACGCTATTTTGGCAGCGGGATTTACCGTCAAGGAAATCGGCAATAGCGAATGTGCCAAACTTGATGGCGGCATGTCCTGCCTTAGCTTGCGCTTTACGCCAAAGCCTTGATCCGGCTGCAGAGGACGCACGGATAGCCCTTGTTCCGCGCGATTTATGCCCTCTATACTCAACTGCAAAGAATAAGGGGCAGCACGCGAAATGACCACGCCGGGGCCAGCGCCGCAACGCTTCAACATTGTGGCAATCGGCCAGGCCGGGCGTTTGCAGTACGAGGCGATCTTGCTGGCGGCGTCACTGCGCGCCACCAACCCGAATTTTCCGGGCCGCCTGTTTATCGCTGAACCGCAGCCGGGGCCGTTGTGGAAAGACGATCCCCGCATCACCAACCCAGCCATCCGCGCGCAGCTAGAGACGCTTGGCGCCGAATTTTTACCCTTTGAAAGCAAGGCTTTCGGTAGCGACTACCCGTATGGCAACAAGATCGAAGCGCTGTTTGCGCTGCCGAACGAACCATTCCTTTTCCTCGACACCGACACCCTGATCACTGGCCCGCTGGAGACACTGCAGTTTGATTTCGCCCGGCCATCGGCATCCATGCGGCGCGAAGACACCTGGCCCACGCAGGAACTATATGGCCCGAGCCATGCCGAGATCTGGAAATCCATGTATGATCGTTTTGCGCTGGATTTTGACGCCAGCCTGGATCGGACGCAGCCCGATGGGTATTGGCAGCGCTATCTTTACTTCAACGCCGGTTGGTTTTTCTACCAAAGCCCACATCGGTTTGGTGAACGCTTTCTGGAATATGCCCTTAGCTTTCGCGATAATCCGACGCGTGAAATGGTGTGTCAGCCCTTAACCCCATGGCTTGATCAGATTGCCCTGCCCTTGGTTATTCATTCCTTTGGCGGTGCTCGTCCCAGCCCCGGTCTTGCCGGGCTGGACGGTAATGTCACCTGCCACTGGCGCAGTTTGCCGCTACTTTACGCCCGCGAAAGCGATGCTGTTGTGGCGTTGCTGGAGGAAATTTGCGCGCCCAACCAGATTAAGAAATTGCTGCGCGAGTATGAGCCGGTCAAGAAATTGATCTATCAGGGCAAGGGTGCCGAGGTGCGCAAGCTGTTTGATCGCAACGCGTTGCCGCGGCGCGAACAGGTCATTCGCAACACCATCAAACGCGAAGGGCTTTGGTTCCGCTAGGGAATATTTCCCTTAGTTTTCAGCGAATTGCATCGTGTCTTCCAGCCGCTCCCAGCTTTGATCCATCGGATAGGCAGCCGACAGATACGGCACTGAGAAGTGGCCAAAATACAGCGATAGCTGCCCTTCCGCCGTTTCCTCGTCCTGTCCGGCGATGGCGGCCATGTACAGCGCCGACAGCAGACCGGTTCGGTCTGACCCGTGTTTGCAATGAATAAGCAATGGTTTCGGCAGGCTGTGCATCAGCGCGATAAGCTCGACCGCCTCTTCCTTGGTAACCTCACGAGAGGCTGACAGCGCAAAATCGGCATGGACCAAACCAAGGCGGGAACTGTCGGCAATCTCTGCATCGTACCAGTCCGACCCATCGGACGCGCCGCGCAGGTTCAGCACTGACTTCAGGCCGACTTTGTTGGTGTACTGCTCCAATTGGCGGCCAGTAACTTGACCAGAGCGATACAGCTCGCCCTCCAGCACGGTGTGGAAATTGCCGTTGTAATGCAGAACCGTCAAATAGCAGATCAGTGCCGCAACACCGATGCCGATGCCGCCCAGTATCCGAAGGCTCCACGATTTCAAACGACGTAGCATTGCTGTCCCCGGCCCGTTCCAGCTTGGGACAAGCCATGCACCAAAGCTTGGAAACTTGCAAAAGGTTAATGCAAAAGCACCGGAATCAGCGATAAAACCAGCATAACTGACATAGTCAGATTGAAGGCACGCAGTCGCTGCGGGCTGGTCAAGAACTGCCGCAGGGCTTGGCCTGTGTAGGTCCACACCGTGATCGACGGCAGGTTTGTGGCGGCGAAAACGGCTGCAACCATCAGATATGATTTGATAGTTGCGTCAGGTGCGTAAACCGATGTTGCCGTGACCGCCATGCCCCACGCCTTTGGATTGACCCATTGAAACACTGCTGCTTGCAAAAACGTAAACGGTTTGCCACCAGATTTGCCTTCGACGAAGGCTGCGGCATGGGCAATTTTCCAAGCCAGCCAAAGCATGTAGGCAACAGACAAAACTTTCAGACCAATAGAAAAGGCCGGCACTGCGTGGATCAGCCCAGCCAACCCAACGCCCACCAAGAAAACCATCACCGAATGGCCAATGCTGATGCCCAACATATGCGGCACCGACCTGCGAAGGCCAAAGTTGGCACCCGATGCCATCAGCATCATGTTGTTCGGCCCCGGCGTGATCGAGGTGACGAATGCATAACCAAGCAGGGCGAGCAGCAATTCATATGTCATGGGCGCAATCATTCACTTTATTTCGCGACATTGGATTGCAAATAACCTGCCACTGAAGCTACTTTTGCAACAAATGATTAAGATAGACGAAACAGACCGTCGAATATTGCGCGCTTTATCGCGCAATGGCAGGATCAGCAATCTTGATCTTGCGGAGCGGATTGGCATGTCGCCTTCAGCCTGTTTGCGCAGGGTTCAGGAGCTGGAGCGGATTGGCGTTATCAAGGGCTACCGCGCTGTTCTGGATGCAGAAAAGCTGGGATTGGGCTTTGTCGCTTATATGACAGTTGGGCTGTCTATCCACACCAAGGCGGCACAAGAGGCGTTTGAACAGGCGATGATGGCGGCACCCGAAGTGCGCGAATGCCATAACATCACTGGAACCGTTGAGTATTTGCTGCGGGTAGAGGCCGCCGATCTGGCCGCCTACAAACACTTTCACACCGAGGTGTTGGGGTGCAGCCGATGCTGAATTCGATCACATCCTATGTCGTTCTGGCGTCGCCCAAGGATGAACGGGGCTAATGGGCGAAGACGCCGTTTAGGGGCCAAACTAGGGCGCCACCCTTCGTACACCCCCTGTGCACCCCCCGTACAGACAGGAAGCCACCCTGCCCGATGATCGCCGTTGCCGATACGGACCGCATCCCCTACCCTGCGCTTCAATATTCAACGGAGGATAGAATGACCGACGCCCCAAAATTTGGCTTTGATACGCTTCAAATTCATGCCGGTGCCAAACCAGACCCCGCCACTGGTGCCCGCCAAATTCCGATTTACCAGACCACGGCTTACGTCTTTCGCGATGCGGATCACGCGGCGAAATTGTTCAACCTGCAGGAGGTCGGCTATATCTATTCCCGGCTGACCAATCCGACTGTTTCGGCGCTGGCCGAACGGGTGGCGGCGCTGGAAGGGGCGGTTGGCGGGATTTGCTGCTCGTCCGGGCATGCAGCACAGCTCATGGCGCTGTTCCCGTTGATGCAGCCCGGCTGTAACGTGGTGGCATCAACCCGGCTTTACGGCGGCACAGTGCAACAGTTCACCAACACAATCCGCAAATTCGGCTGGTCGGCCAAGCTGGTGGATTTTGATGATCCGAATGCGATTGCCGCAGCTATTGATGACAACACGCGGGCGCTGTTCTGCGAGACGATCTGTAATCCCGGCGGCGCTATTTCCGATCTGGACGCGATTGCGCGAGTGGCGGATCGTCATGGCATCCCGCTGATCGTCGATAACACGACGGCCACGCCGTATTTGTGCCGCCCGATTGAACATGGCGCGACGCTGGTGGTGCATTCGACGACGAAGTACCTGACTGGCAATGGCACGGTGACCGGTGGCGCTGTGGTGGATTCAGGCAAATTCGATTGGTCGGCATCGGGCAAGTTCCCGAGCCTTGCCGCACCGGAACCTGCGTATCATGGGTTGAATTTCCATGCGGCCTTGGGTGGCATGGCCTTTACCTTCCATTCCATCGCCGTTGGCCTGCGCGATCTGGGTATGACGATGAACCCCCAAGGCGCGCATTACACGTTGATGGGGATTGAAACTCTTTCACTGCGGATGCAGCGGCATATCGAGAATGCACAGATCGTGGCGGAATATCTGGAGCAAGACCCGCGGGTTGATTTTGTGACCTATCCGGGGCTGAAATCATCGCCGTATCACAACCTTGCCAAGATGATCACGCCGAAGGGCGCGGGCGCTTTGTTCACCTTTGCGGTGAAGGGTGGCTATGACAATTGCGTCAAGTTGGTGGATAGCCTCAAATTGTTCAGCCATGTGGCGAACCTTGGTGATACCCGCAGTTTGGTGATCCATTCGGCATCGACCACGCACCGGCAGCTATCGGATGAGCAGCGAGAGGCGGCAGGCGCCGCGCCAAATGTGGTGCGCCTGTCGATCGGGATCGAAGATGTCAGGGATATCATTGCCGATCTGGATCAGGCGCTGGCAAAAGCTACTGCCTGAATCTGAGTTTTCTGAGCCATCGGGCGGTCGAAGCTACGACTGCCCGATGGCTTAGGGCTGCGCCTACTTCGCGATCTCGAACACCATTGTCACCGATGCGGTTAGCCCAACCTCGCCGCCCGCCGTTGGCACGGATTCTGCCTGTGCCGCATCCATCCGGAACATTGGCACCGGGTTTGCGAAACCCGATTGCTCGGTTATCGACACCACTGGCCCCAACTTGGCACCCGCCGCCTCTACCAACAAGGTCGCGCGCGCCATGGCGTCTGCGACCGCCTTCTTGCGCGCTTCATCCAAGGCGGGGCGCGGTTCGGCGATGCCGAAGGTAATGCCGTTCAGCGTGTTGGCGCCGTCGGTAATAGAGCTGTCCAGCACAGCGCCAAGGTTAGCAATGCTGCGCACTTGCACGGTCAGCATGTTGGAGGCGACGTAGCCATCGATTTTGGACGACGCGCCGCCATCATAGGCGACCCAGTTTGGATTGAGCGTCAGGTTAGAGGTTTGCATATCGCGCGGTTCGACCCCCGCTGCTTTCAGGCGTTCCAGCACGGCATTAAGGGCGGTTGAATTGGCGGCCATCGCCTCGGCGGCAGTTGCCGCTTGAGTTGTGACGCCCAGCGAAATGGTGGCGAGATCGGGAGCCGATGCAACTGTGCCCTCGCCGGTTACGGTGATGGTCGGCGCCCCTTCGGCGAATGCAGGCAGAGCAAACGGCAGCGATAGGGCCGTAGTCAGGGCAAGTATATTCAGAATGCGCATGGGATCCTCCTTGGATAAAGCGACACTTCCCCTAATGGACGCAAGCCACAACCCATTCCTTGGCCAATCCTTGGGGCTTTTTCTTCCCTTCGGCAAAAACCTGCTGTAGTAAGAGGCCGGACACGGGGGCACCGTTCCCGTGCAATAGGAACATATGCTAGACCCATGCAATGAAACCAAGTTTTGCCTTAAACATCACCGACACCTCTATCGGCCTGCTGCACCGCACTGCGCGCGGTTGGTTGCAGGTCGGTGAAACCGCCTTCGACACCGCCGATCTGGGCGAAGCGTTGGGCTATTTGCGGGGTTCTGCCTTGGGGCTGTCGCCCGGCGGGCTGACGACCAAGCTGGTAATCCCAAACTCGCAAATCAAGTATCTGGAGCTGGACGCACCGGGGCCGAATGATACAGACCGCCGCAACCAGATACGCGCGGCCCTTGTCGGGCGCACGCCGTACAACGTTGAGGATCTGGTCTTCGATTGGTCCGGCACTGGCACGAAAGTGCAGGTTGCCGTGGTTGCCCGCGAAACGCTGGACGAGGCGGAGGCGTTTGCCGCCGAACACCGCTTTAATCCGGTGTCGTTCGTCGGCACCCCGCCGAAGGGTGATTTCAAAGGCGAGCCATGGTTTGGCCCAAGCAAGCTGTCGGCGACCTTGCTGGAAAAGGGCGAGAAGGTCGACCGCGATCAAGACCCGGTACAGGCGACTGCGCGCGATCTGCCAAAATCGCATCCGGGGGCTGCGAAGGCAGCCGAGGCAAGTTCAAGTGATACATCAGAAACTGCTGCCAAGGATTTGGCTGAAAAGGATAAACCTACGCGAGCACAGCGGCGCGCGGCCGCCGCAGCGGCAGCCGCGACGGATGCAGTTGGCGCTGAAGCAGACGCCGTTGAACCGCCTGCTGCCAAGATTGACGATGCGGCCATGGCGGCACCCGAGACAGCAGCGGCACATGAACCAGAGGTGGCACCTGCTGTTGATGTGCCCGCCGCTGATGTGCCCGCTGGCAATGCGTTTCCTGAAAGCGCCGACGACATCGCCGCCCCGGCGGAAAGCGTGCCGGAACCCGTCGCAGAGGCGAAAGTTGAAGCCCGACCAGTGGCTGCGGAAGTGGCATCTGCGTCGGTGACGGATAGCCAAGCCTTCCCCGAAGTGCCGCCAGCGCCTGCCGGTTCTGACGAAAAACTGACAAACAAGGATGATCTGCCGCCGGCACCATCGGCTGCGATGATGGCCGCCTTTGCCAGCAGACGCGCGACTGAACAGCCGAACGCCAAGCGTTTTGGTGCGGCGCTGAGTGACCCGAACCAGAGCCGCAATTCCGGCTATGGCGGCGCTGATCTGGCCGACAGGTTGGCCGCGAAATCCACCCCGCCGCCGCTGTCACGACCGAAAGTCGCCCCCGATCTGCCACCGATTGTAACGCCCTACCGCGCCGATGAGGCGACGAGTTCTTCGCTTGACGGCCCGATGGCGAAATCAGCCGGGGCCAAAGCATCGGGTGCGTTTGTAACGGCACCCAGCATTCCCGGATCACGCAAGCGCAAACCGTTGCCGGTTGGGGTGGAGGGGCTGGCGGAGGGCCGCAAGTCGCTGACCAAACCCGGAGGCACCTTTGCATCCAAGGAACGCGGCAAGCCGCGCTATCTTGGGCTGATCCTGACCGGGCTGTTGCTACTGTTTCTGGCGCTGATTGCGGCTTGGTCATCGTTCGTGCTGGGATCGAACGATGCGGAGCAGAGCGGTACCGCCGTTGTTTCGGCACCGGATGTTGTGGTGCCACCTGCTGAAGTTCCGGCGGTTGATGATGAAATGCTGGCCGACAGCCAAGACCCGGCAGATTTTGACGCAGGCAATGTTGCTGCAGCCGATGAAAGCATCGATCCGGCGGCAGAATTGACGGCCGAGGCGACACAAGACAGTGCTGTGCCAGATGCGACGGCGGCAGAAGCAGAAGCGCCGGTTGCCGCCGCCGAGCCGGTTGTGGAACCACCAGTTGCCGCTGACCCGCCTGCCGCAGCGGTGGCTGAACCTGCGGTCGTTGAACCTGCCCCATTGGAACCAGCGCCGGTTGATGTGGCCACCACCGAAAGCCCGAATGCGGCCCCATTGAACGAAGCGCAGGATGAGATATTTTTGGCGACGACGGACGAGCCGCCACTGGCGCTTGATCCGCTGACGTTGCCGCAGCCGGTTGCTGAAAATGATGCCTTGCCGCTGCCGCAGTTGGAACCGCCGCCATTTGGCACGGTTTATCAATTCGATGCGGACGGTCGGATCCGCCCAACGCCCGAGGGAATTGTAACGCCTGAGGGCGTTCGTCTTGTTGCGGGCAAGCCTTCGCTGCTGCCACCACCGCGCCCCGACGCCCTGATTGCGGCGGCGCAGCCGACGGCCGCTGAACCAGCGACCGGGGCGGGCGTCGCACCGTTGTTGCCTGAAACGGCAGCAGTTGCGCCACCGGATGCGCCATTCCCATCTGATCCGGCCCTTGCCGACGCCCGGCCAAGACCGCGCCCTGCTGATTTGGCACCACCAGCGTCGGAACAGGCCGATGATGATGCGACCTTGGTTGAACCGGCCAACACGCGGATTGCAGGGCTGCGCCCACTGGCCCGCCCGACCGCAGTTCTGGCGGCGGGCGAGGCAGCACGCCAATCAACCGCGTCAGCATCGCTTGCCGCGCAAGCCGACCAAGCGGCGGCGGTAGAAGCGGCTGTGCAAGCGTCATTTCAACCTGATGCCAACACCAGCCCGCTGGCTGTAGCGGTTTCGCGCAAACCGGTACCCCGACCAAAAGACATGTCGCGCGCCGTTGAAGCCGCCGTTGCCGCAGCCGTTCGCGCACCCGAGCCGCAGGTCGAAGAAGAAGCGCAGCCCGAAGCCGATGCAGAACCCGAGACGGCGTCCGCCGCCCCGGCCATTCCGACCCGTGCATCGGTGGCGAAACAGGCGACCTATGTGAATGCAATTAACCTTTCGAAGATCAACTTGATCGGCGTTTATGGCACGAAATCAAACCGTTACGCCTTGGTGCGGCAGGCCAATGGCCGCTACAAAAAGGTTAAGGTCGGCGATTCCATTGATGGCGGCAGAGTGGCGGCAATCAGCAGCAACGAACTGCGCTACCAGAAATCAGGCCGGATGGTTTCATTGAAGATGCCGCGCACCTGACGGCCTGTCTTCACGTGGCTAGCAGAGCTGCCGCGACCAATTTGGTCCTTCTAGATCAATCAAAGCAACGCACACACAACGTCTGAGGCTGGGCGCAAAACTTCTGCATGTGCAAACCTGTCTGTCCCGGCGGGGTTGGCGTCTGAAATCGCTGATTTCGGCGCGGAACGCGGAAAAGGGCCTGTGGCGGCACCTTTTCGCCGCTCAGATGCCAGTTCATTGCAAGCCCGACATAAAAGTTGCGACAATATGGGGAGTATTGGCTGTTTGTCCGCGCAGAAATGACGAATAATCATGAAAACACGCGAGGATCACGCATGCTTGATGAAACCGATTCCCGGCTTCTGGCGGCCATCCAGAAAAACGCCTTGCTGACGGCGCAGGATTTGGGGGAGGCGCTGAACCTGTCTGCCAGTCAAGCCGCCCGTCGCCGTCAGCGGCTGGAGGCTGACGGTTATATTACGTGTTACACGGCGCGGCTTGACCCGGCCAAGCTGGGGCTGACAGTGCAGGCGTTTGTGCAGGTGCAGATGGTGCATCATTCCATCGACGCGGCGCGCGGCTTTGCCAGCCTGATTGCGACCCGGCCCGAGGTGATTTGCGCTTGGTCCCTGACGGGTGAGGCCGATTATCTGCTGCGGGTCTGGTGTGTCGATTTGCCCGCACTGAACCAACTGGTACATCACGTGCTTTTGCCACATCCTGCCGTTGCCCGCGTGCAAAGCCAGATTGTGATGGACCAGTTCAAACCCGATACTGCTTTGCCGACCTAAAACCCGGCTTGTTTAACGACCCCGAATAGACCACCCCGACCAGAAAGGACGCATATGGAAGGCTTTTTGCTGCTAGCCAGCCTGTATCTTGGTGCTGCCGTTCTGGTGGTGCCGGTGTCCGTTCGCCTTGGGTTGGGGTCTGTGCTGGGCTATCTGGCGGCGGGTATCCTGATTGGGCCGCTGTTGAACCTTGTCGGAGGGGAGACGAAGGATCTGCAACACTTTGCCGAGTTTGGCGTGGTTATGATGCTGTTCCTGATCGGGCTGGAGCTGGAGCCGCGCGCGCTGTGGGATATGCGGCACAAGCTTATCGGCATGGGCGGCGCGCAGGTGGTTGTTACATCGGCGGCAGTTGCGGCCGCGCTGATCTGGCTGGGCCTTGAATGGGAAATGGCGCTGACCTTGGGGATGCTGCTGTCCCTTTCGTCAACCGCGATTGTGCTGCAAACGTTGAACGAGAAGAATCTGATGCGCACTGCGGGTGGTCGCGCCAGCTTTTCGGTGTTGCTGACACAAGATATTGCCTTAGTGCCGATGCTGGCACTGATACCGCTGCTGGCGACCGCGCGCGGCGGCGTCACCAGCGCCGAAACTGTTGGCATTACCGACAACGTTCAGCCCGAACAGGCCGAAGGCGTGGCGCAACCGCTGATTTCATTGATGCAGTCGTTGCCCGGGTGGTCGGTAACGCTACTGACGCTCGCGGTGGTGGTTGGCATTGTTCTGGTCGGGCATTTTCTGACCAGGCCGGTGTTTCGGTTTGTGCATGCGTCCCGGCTGCCGGAAATGTCGACGTTCATTTCGCTGCTGATGGTGCTGGGCATTGCGTTCTTGATGATGATGGTCGGCCTGTCACCTGCCTTGGGCACGTTCTTGGCCGGGGTTGTGCTGGCGAATTCGGAATTTCGGCATCAGCTGGAGGCGGATATTCAGCCCTTCAAGGGCCTGCTGCTGGGCTTGTTTTTCATGACTGTCGGCGTCGGGATTGATGTGCAGGTGCTGCTGGCACAGCCGATGGTGATCTTGTCGCTGACGCTTGGCCTGATTGCCATCAAGGCCGCTGTGCTGTTGGTGATTACCGTGGTTTTCCGCATCAAGGGCAAAGACCGCTGGCTATTTGCCCTGGGGCTGGCGCAGGCAGGCGAGTTTGGGTTTCTGATTGTCAGCTTTGCACTGCAGCAATCCATTCTGACAGCACCAGTGGCGGAAATTACGCTGCTGGTGATTGGGCTGTCGATGCTGCTGACCCCGGCGTTGTTCATCATGTATGAACGTCTGGCGCGCAGGCTTGCCAGCCGCACGCCCGATCAGGCCCCGGATGAGATTAATGAAACCGGCAGTGTCATCATCGCGGGCATCGGGCGCTTTGGTCAAGTGGTCAACCGTCTGGTGCGCCATTCCGGGATTTCGACCGTGGTGCTGGATGCCGACATGGCGACGATTGACACCATGCGCCGTTTTGGCGTGAAGGGCTTTTTCGGGGATCCGTCACGCCCCGAACTGCTGGAAGCGGCTGGTCTTGCCACTGCGTCAGTGCTGGTTGTTGCGGTCGATGACCGCGAGAAGGGCAATCAGATCGTGAGGTTTGCCCGCAAGTCGCGCCCCGATCTGCATATCGTTGCCCGTGCCCGCGACCGCGTGCATGTGTACGAATTGTATCAGGCCGGTGCCAATGACATCGTGCGCGAAACCTTTGACAGCTCTATCCGCGCCGGGCGTTACGTGTTGGAAAACATAGGCTTCACGGATTATGAGGCATCGAAACTGTCGCAAGCCTATTATCAGGTAGACCGCGCGGCGATGCGCGATCTGGCCGAGCTTTGGGTGCCGGGCCAGCCAATCGTCAAGAACGAGGCGTATATCGCCCGTGCCCGCCAGCTTGACCGCGATCTTGAAACATCGCTGATTGACGCGCTGGACGCGGCACGGCCCCGGACAGAGGCCGCCGAGTAAAGCGGGCTTGGTTCAGCCCGCCGATACCCCGGCCTCAGCGAAGGTGGACATACCGGAATGACAGGCCAGCGCGCCCTTCAGCACGCCGATAGCCAGCGCTGCCCCCGATCCTTCGCCCAAGCGCAGCCCCAGGTCCAGCAGTGGCGCCTTGCCAAGATGGCCCAGCAAAGCGCCGTGCGCACCTTCAGCACTGACATGACCCGCAACGGTATGATCCAGCGCGCCGGCAACGCAGCGTTCCAAGACCGCCGCCGCCGCCGTGCAGATGAAGCCATCCAGAATAACCGGGATGCGACCATCGCGCGCGCGCGCAATCGCGCCTGTCATCGCCGCCAGTTCACGCCCACCCAGACAGCGCAGCGCCTGCAACGGATCGCTGATCGCGTCGGCGTGCAGCGCCAACCCGTCCATCACCACTTGAGTTTTCAACGCGAGGCCTGCGTCATCAATGCCGGTGCCGCGCCCGGTCCAATCGCGCGCCGAGCCGCCGAATAGGGCTGCGGCAAGGGCTGCTGCCGATGTGGTATTGCCGATGCCCATTTCGCCGACAACCAGCAGATCGGCAGTTGGATTGACGGCTTCCCACCCTGCCGCCAAGGCTGCCACAGCGTCCTCTTCGGTCATCGCGGGGGCAGTGGTGAAATCTGTGGTTGGCCGATCCAGATCAAGCGCGTGAACATCCATCTGCGCGCCGAATGCCTTGGATAGCTGGTTAATGGCGGCACCGCCGGCGCGAAAGTTTGCCACCATCTGCACCGTCACTTCGGCCGGAAACGCCGAGACGCCGCGCGCCGTAACACCGTGATTTCCGGCAAACACAATCACTTGCGGGCGTTCCATGGTGGGGCGGGCTGATCCTCGCCAAGCGCCATACCAGATGGCCAAATCTTCCAGCCGCCCGAGTGCGCCCGGCGGCTTGGTCAATTGGCTGTTGCGATCACGCGCCCCTGCGGCGGCGTCTGCATCAGCCATTGGCAGACCCTGAAGAAGGGCGCGGAACTGGTCAAGCGTGCGAAACGGGGCCATATGGGTCTTCCTGCATTGATACCTGTTGCCACCTTGGGTATCGACTTAGCAATCGTTCGGAAAGCGCGGAAAGGTCTATTCAATGACAACAAGCGACATGTCGCATGCCGCCCTCGCCGATCTGCGGTCGGCCTTGGCACTTTTGACGCGCCTGCCGTTGCCCTACCCCGGATCTGCGCCACGCGGGGCTGCGGCGGCATGGGCCTGGCCGGTAGTGGGGATCGTTATTGGCGCGATGTCGGGCATGGTTGCGATGCTGTCGCTGTTTCTTGGCCTGACGCCCGCCGTGGCTGCTGCGCTGACGCTGGGCAGCCAAGCGGTGTTGACCGGGGCGATGCACGAAGACGGGCTTGCCGACGCCGCCGATGGGCTTTGGGGTGGCTGGGACAAGGCGCGGCGGTTAGAGATCATGAAAGACAGCCATATCGGCAGTTACGGCGTGTTGGCGCTTATTCTGGTGACGCTGGCGCGGTGGTCGGCGCTGTCGGCCCTGCTGGCAATGGGCTATCAGTTTGGCGCGATTTTGGCTGTAGCCGCGCTGTCGCGCGCGCCGATGGCGGTGTTGATGGCATGGCTGCCGAATGCGCGCGGTGCGGGGCTGTCGCAATCGGTTGGCCAGCCGTCAGCAAAGGTGGCCGGTTTTGCCGTGCTGATCGCCGTGGTCTTGTGCCTTTTGCTGACCGGCTGGCACGTCTTTGGGATGGTGCTGTTCGCTGGTATCACCACCCTGGGTCTGGGTCTGGTTGCGCGGGCAAAAATCGGCGGGCAGACCGGCGATATACTGGGTGCATCGCAGCAATTGGCCGAAGCGGCAGCGCTGTGCGCACTGGCCGCCAGCATAGCTTGACCGGAGCATGAAAAAAACGCAGCCCAAACAGGCCGCGGTTTTCCCCTAAATCAACAGTGTCAGATCACGCAGCGCGTGACAGCAGCACTTCACCGACGGTTTTCTGCGCACCGGCTTCATCGACGCCGCTAACCGCCGCCACTTCGCGGGTCAGCCGTTCAAGAGCGGCTTCATACAACTGCCGCTCGGAATAGCTTTGCTCGCGCTGGTCATCGGTGCGGTACAGATCGCGCACGACCTCTGCGATGGCCAGAAGATCGCCGGAATTGATCTTTTGTTCATATTCCTGCGCCCGACGCGACCACATCGCCCGCTTGACGCGCGCTTTGCCCTTCAGCGTATCCAGTGCCTTCACAATCAGCTCTGGCGACGACAAAGACCGCATGCCGATATCGGTTGCCTTATGGGTTGGCACCCGCAGCGTCATCTTGTCTTTTTCGAACGAGATCACGAAAAGCTCCAGATGCAGCCCCGCGATTTCCTGCTCTTCAATTGATATAATCCGACCCACGCCATGCGCAGGGTAGACTACGAACTCGTTAGGGCGAAAATCGGGCTTTTTGCTTTTGGTCATTCGGGCACATCCTTAAAGGGCTGCATGTCCCCCAGACTTGCGACCACAAATCACCGCCCGTGGCGTCTTTGCCCCGGCGATGAAAATATGCTGTCACAAAAATCACCTGTCTCTTGCGCGCCGCGCAGAGGTTGGTTTCTGGCCTTCATGCTCGTTTATTACGACAGTATATCACAAAAATGGCCTGATTCCAACTGCGGCGAATTTGTCATGTCGCCGCACAGCATGTTGAAATACATGCGTTTTCGCCACCGCTCTCGAATGAGCTGCGCGACGTTCACGAATCGGTCACGAATTTGCCTTAGCCACCGGAGCCGGGATTTTCGTTGAAATAGGTTTCCAACTTGCCGGTTTCACCATCGCGCGCGTCAGCATCGGGCAGTGCATCTTTCTTTGTGATGATGACCGGCCACATGATGGAATACTTGCGATTGAACTCCACCCACTTGTCCATATCCGGTTCAGTATCGGGGCTGATCGCGTCTGGCGGGCATTCGGGTTCGCACACGCCGCAGTCGATGCATTCATCCGGGTGGATGACCAGCATGGTTTCGCCTTCGTAAAAGCAGTCCACCGGGCAAACCTCGACGCAGTCGGTATATTTGCAGGCGATGCAGTTGTCAGTCACCACATAGGTCATGGTCGGCCCTGTTACTTTCCGTTCAGACGCCTGACTAATTCAGTGCGCCGCATCATTCAAGCGGCGACGGCGCGTCACGGCGCTGTTCCATATCTATATATAGGCTATGCGCCTCAGTTGAAGGGCCACGCCGCACGCCAAGGGCGACAATTCGTATCAGCCGGATCACGCCCCCATGCGGCAGCGTCAGAACATCATTCACCGCAACGCCGTGCCCGGGCTTGGCCATCGGCGTTCCGTTGACCCTGATATGACCCTCGCTGATCAGATCGGCGGCATCAGCGCGGGTTTTGCAGAACCGCGCCTGCCAAAGCCATTTATCCAGCCGCAAACGGGGGGCTGCTTGGGGGTTTACCTTGCCTTGGGGGCCCGGCAATCCTTATGTCCGGTTGCGAAGTGCGGCCAACACGGCGAATGGGCTATCCGGGTCCATAGGTTTTTCGGCGCGCGGGGGGCGGGCTTCAAATGGCTTGTTCTGAGTTTGCGGCCGATCTTTGCCGCCCCGATCACCCCGGTCTTGTGGCTTGCCGCCCTTGCCTTTGGGTTTGTTGCCCTTGTGCCCGCCGCCCTCGCCGCGATCATGCCGCCGTTCCCGCGGGGCGTCTTTTGGCGCATCGCTGGGGGCGGCCTCACCTGCCGTCTGCGCGCCAGCCTCTGCCGGTTTGGCATCACGGTTGCGATTGCCGCCGCGATCCCCCCGGTTGTTGCCAGCGGGGCGTGGACCGCGCGCATCGCCGCCACGCGGGCGCGGTGCCCATGTGAAGGTGTAGTAGGTTTCCATTTCAGCCGGCGGTGCTGCGGCGTCTTCAACGGCCACGTCGGCGACGGCCTCGGGTGCAGCAGCGTCTGGTTCTGCCTCTACCACGGGCTTAACTGCCACGGCTTCTTCTGGTACTGCTTCGGTTGCCTCCGCAACCTCGGCTTCAACCGCTGCCGCTTTCGCGGGCTCTGGCTTTACCTTTGGACGCTCTGCCTTTTCGCCGCGATAACCGAGCCCGGCCATCAGATCGCCGAATTGATCCAGCGTCATGCCAGTGATCGACAGCATATCGCCGCTCGCCTCGAACCCGGCGCGGCTATCACGGGCGCGCAAGATGTCGGCCAGCCGTTCCAGCATATCGATCCGGATCGCGCGGCTGCCTGCGGGGTGATACCCGGCCAGCGTGTAATGGCCTTTTGGCACCTCGGGAATATTCGGGATGGTCACTAGGCCCGGAGGCGGGCTTTCGGGGAATTCCTGCAGGCCGTTGAACAGCGACCACAGCACCAGCCGCAACCGGGTAGGTGCCGGCTTTAGCAGCAGCGGCAGGAAGATGGTGAACTGGCCAAACCGCACGCCATGCTTGCGCAGAACGCCGCGCGCTTCTTGATCCAGCGCCTTTACGTCTTCGGTGACGGCATCGCGCGACAACACGCCCAAGCCTTCGACCAGACGAAACGCAAAGCCGCGCGCAAGGCCGGTTAGCGACTCATCCCGACTCATCGCCAGCAAGGGTTCGAACTGTGCGGCAACTTTTCGGTCGATGAAATGCTGCAGGCGGCGGCGGACTTTATCCGCCACATCCGGCCCGGCCTCTTCATCGACAAACGCCTCGACGCCGGGGCGCATGGCCTCGGGGCCCGGAACCAGCTTGCCAACCGCCGTGGTGCCCCACATCAGGCCGCCCTGTTCGGTGAAATCCAGTTCGGTATCGGGGGCGTTGTAGAAACGATCCGCCCGCAAATGGAACTCTGGCTTCAGCGCCTGAACTGCCGCTTGCTGCATAACGCGCGCCTCGTCGGGCGAGGACGACGCATCGGCACGAAACCGGAAGCCTTCCAGTTTGCCGACAAATTCGCCCTCGACAGTCACTTCGCCTTTATCATTCACCTCAGCCACAAGGCTCTCCTTCTGTTTCAACCGCCGCATTAGCACAGACGTGCGCCGATCAACAAATCGTTGTGTCAGCCGCGTGTGCAACGCATCCGACAAGCGGTCTTCTACCGCGCGCGTCTCGTCGCGCCAATGGCTTTCGTCTTCGACCCAGTTTTTCCGTTGTGCCACATAGGTCCAGGTGCGGATATAGGCCAATCGCCTTGACAGGGTGTCGATATCGCCTTCGACCCGGTCAATGCGTTCTATCGCTTTTGCCAACCAGTCCGAAGGGATACGCCCGCCACCCAAGCCGCGCCCGACCAGAAACACAAAAATTTGTACCAGCAGGGCCGCATGTTCGCCCGGTGACGCGGCCCTGAAGTCAGGTATCCGGCAGACATCCCACAACAAGCGCACCCGCTGCGGGCTGGTGACCAGATCGCGCACTTCGGGTATTTCGACCAGCGTCTTCAGTGCCACCAGATCATCGGCGTCGCGCGCGCGGGTCAGCCAATCATCGTTCGTTGGCGCCTCAAGGCTGCGGATCAGCCGGTCTGACGTGCCAAATTCCAGCGCGCCATTGCGCCAATGCAATTTGCGCACCGGCAAGAAGCGATGGTTTTCAATCGCCTCGATTGTTTCGGAATTTAACGGCCGCGCCTCGCCGGTCACGCCAAAACTGCCGGGCTGCGTGTGCCGCCCGGCGCGCCCGGCAATCTGCGCCAGCTCATGCGGGAATAGTGCGCGCATCCGCCGCCCGTCAAATTTGGAGGTGGACGAGAACGCCACATGCTTGATGTCAAGGTTCAGACCCATGCCGATGGCGTCGGTTGCCACCAGAAAATCTACATCGCCGTTTTGATATAGCGCCACCTGCGCATTGCGCGTGCGGGGCGAAAGTGCCCCCATCACCACGGCACAACCACCGCGCTGGCGACGGATCAATTCCGCAATGGCATAGACATTTTCAACCGAAAACCCAACAATCGCACTGCGTTCCGGCATCCGGCTTATCTTTTTCGAACCTGTGTGGGTTAGCGTGGAAAACCGGTCCTTCTTCACAAAGGTCACACCAGGCACCATCGCGGCAATCGCCGGGCGCATGGTGTCAGACCCCAGAAACATCGTTTCCATCAGGCCGCGCGCGTTGATCAGGCGGTCGGTGAACACATGGCCACGGTCAGGATCGGCGCACAATTGTATCTCGTCCACCGCGACGAAATCGGCGCCAATGTCCAGTGGCATCGCCTCCACCGTGCAGACCCAATAGGCGGTGCGATCCGGCACGATGCGTTCTTCACCAGTGACCAGCGCCACCACCGATGGTCCGCGTTGGGCAACGATGCGGTCGTAAACCTCGCGCGCCAGCAGGCGCAGCGGCAGGCCGATCACGCCAGTGCGGTGCGACAGCATCCGTTCAATGGCAAAATGCGTCTTGCCAGTATTCGTCGGCCCAAGGACCGCCGTCACCCGTGGCATCGCATCCATCGTCTTGCCCTATGTGATCAGAGATCTTGTCCGGCGGTGGCAGCCTCTAGCCGCTCGACGCTTTGTAATACGCCGCCAAGATGCGGATGTATAGCCAAAGCAGCTTTGTAAACCTCCAGCGCCTTTTCCGGCTTTTCCAGTTCTTCAAAGATCATGCCCAAGCCTGCCAATGCGCCAAAATGCCGTGGGTTCAACGACAGCACATGCGCGATATCGCTGATCGATGGGCCAAATTCACCGGCCTGAAAATACGCAGTGGCCCGCGCATTCCAGCCCTCGGCGAAATCTGGCGCATGATCAACCAGCGCTGTCAGATGCTCGATTGCCGCATCGGTTTCGCCGGCGGCCATGGCATCGCGGCCACGCATCAGCAAAAGATCCATCGCGGCAGAGCCGGATTTGGACCATTCGCGCCAGATATCCTGCTCAATTCGCTGCGACGCCACTTCGTCGGCGGTCAAAAGATTGGCAAAGAGGTCATCCAGCACCTCTGTCTGTGCCCAAGCTGTGGAACACAGGAAAAAAAACGGCACTAATGCCGCAACGATAACATTGTGAAACCATTTTTGCGCTTTCATAAGGTTAGATGTTAGCGCAGCCGTCGGGAAAAGCCATATCCCGCGCGGTCACAAATGGAGGATCAGCGATGAGCGATGTAATTTCCAAGGCGGTCGAAAAATTGGGCGCAAAGGTGCCCAGCTTTGACGGCGTGTGCAAGTTTGTTATCCCCGGCGAAGGCAGCATCATGATGGATGTCAACGGCGTGCGCGCGGGCGACGAAGAGGCCGACGTGACCATGACGGCCAAGGCCGAAGTGTTCATGGCCATTCTGTCGGGCGAGATGAACCCGACGATGGCATTCATGACTGGCAAGTTGTCGGTTGATGGCAATATGGGCACGGCGATGAAAGTGGGCGCCACCCTAAGTTGACGGCCGCCCCGCTATTTACCGATGTGGCCGATGGCCCGAGCGATGGCCGCGCCGTTTGGCTGCGCACGGCGGATGGCGTGCGTATTCGCGCGGCGGTTTGGCCGGGCGGCGATCAGGGCACGGTGCTTTTGTTGCCCGGTCGCACGGAATACATCGAAAAATATGGTCGTGCGGCGCGCGATCTGCTGGCGCGCGGCTTTACCACCGTGTCGATCGATTGGCGGGGACAGGGTCTGGCCGACCGCAAGCTGGCTGACAAGATGTCGGGCCATGTCGGCAATTTTTCCGAGTATCAGAATGACTTGGACGCGCTTCTTAAGTTTTCAGATGAACAACGCCTGCCGCGCCCCTATTTCATTCTGGCGCATTCGATGGGGGGCTGCATTGGCCTGCGCGGGCTGATGCGCGGCGTACCAGCACAGGCGGTTGCGTTTACGGCGCCGATGTGGGGTATCCACATCACGCCGTGGATGCGCCCGCTGGCCATTGCCATATCAACGGGTGCTACCTGGCTGGGCCAAAAGCATCGCTATGCGCCCGGCACCACTGCGAAAGCCTACGTGTTGGAAGCGCCGTTTGCCGGCAATGTGCTGACAACCGACGCCGATATGTACGCGTATATGCGGCGGCAGATCGGCCAGCATCCGGGGCTTGCGCTTGGTGGGCCTAGCATGGGCTGGCTGAACGCGGCACTTTCCGAATGCCAGGCGCTATCAGTGATGTCGTCGCCGAAAACGCCCGCCCTGTGCGCGCTTGGTACGGCCGAAAAGGTTGTCGACACAACGCCAGTGCATGTGCGAATGCGGCAATGGTCGAAGGGCCGGGTCGATCTTTACCCTGGCGCCGAGCACGAGATCATGATGGAAACCCCCGCCATGCGGCAGCGGCTGTTTGATTCGGTTGCGGCCCATTTTCGCAGCCACACCTGACGCGGTCACGGCAGATCGGTGATCCGGGTAAAGCCTTCGCGCAATGCATTCGACCACGCCTCGCTCATCGCGACGAAGGCTTTGTCGCCCGCCTCGATCCGTCGCCGCTGACCCACTTTGCAGGCGTCACGTTCGATCACGCACAGATCAAGCGGCATGCCGACTGACAGGTTTGAACGCAGCGTCGAATCCATCGACAGCAACACCGCCTTCTGCGCATCGCGCAGACTGGTGGTGCGTTGCACCACGCGGTCGAGGATCGGCTTGCCATACTTATGCTCGCCAATTTGCAGGAACGGCGTATCTTCCGTGGCCTCGATAAAGTTGCCCTCGGGATAGATCAGGAACATCCGCATCGTGCCGTTCTTGCGCTGGCCAGCCACAATCATGCTGGCTGTCGCCCCCTGATTCATCGCGGTCAGCTTTTCTTCAACCGTGCTGCGTACCCTTGCCAGCGTATCGCCGACAATCTCGGCCACCTTCAGCATCGTTGGCGCCATCAGAATGGATGTGGTGCTATCGGCCTCGGGGTCATCTATTGCGTCGCGCAAATGCGCAATCGTGGTCTGCGTGATCGACAAGCTACCCGCCGTCATGATCGCGATCACCCGCTCGCCCTGGTTTTCAAACAGGAACATCTTGCGATAGGTTGATATGTTGTCCAGCCCCGCATTGGTGCGCGTGTCCGACAAAAGGACCATGCCATCTTGCAGCAACAGCCCCACACAATAGGTCATTCATTTCCTCCAGCCGCTTAAACGCAAACCCTATTGCTGCATTGCCGCAATCGCAACTGTCACATCAAGACTTTCCTTGCCCGGCCCGCGTGAAATTCCGCGAATTGGCGCGGCATCCTGGGCATCATAGCCAGACCCCAGCCGAATATACCGCTCATCCGGGCAGCAGCGATTGGCCGGGTCAAAGCCCACCCAACCCAGCCCATCGACCATCAATTCGGCCCAGGCATGCGCCGCCTCATGCGCCTCGCCGTCGCTGCTGGAATGCAGATAGCCCGACACATAGCGCGCGGGCACGCCAAGATACCGCGACACGGCAATCAGAGCGTGGGCATGATCCTGACAAACCCCCTCGCCCAGCGCCAAAGCCTCGGCCGCGGTGGTATGCGCCGAAGTGACACCGGGGCTGTAGCGGATGGCTTCACTGACGACCGATGAAAACGCATGTGCCATGCCCAGTGCATCGCCCGATGTCGGCACAGACCGCGCAAGGGCCGCCAGCGCCGCATCAGCCCGCGTAGGCCCGGTGGCACGCAGGTAAGATAGCGGTGGCACCGTTTCGCGCGGCCCTTTCAAAAATCCTGTAAGATCAAAGGTTTCTACGGTGCCCTGAACCGTTACGACAATTTCGGTAACCGGTCCCTGCACTGACCAGCCTTGCACCAGATCGCCCGCGCCATCGGTAAACGATCCGCCGCGAATGCCGTCGCTGACCGTCACCACCCAGTCGCGCACCTTTTGCCCTTCTGTCGCCGTGGGCATCAAGCGGTGGCTTTGCACCACCCAGCGCACCGGCTTATCATACCGATAGCGCGTTACGTGATCTACATGCAGCAGCATCAGCGCACATCCCCGCTTAGATAGGTTTCATGCACGACCGCCGCCAGACTGGCAGTTTGCTTGATGAACCGAGTCAGAAATTCGTGCAGACCTTCGTCGAAAATCCGGTCGACATTGGTTGTCTCCAACTCTGCCAGCAATGCCGCAGCTTGGTCTTGCGAGCCCGTCGAGCGGCCGTATAACTTGGCCACCCGCCCCAAATGGTTGTTCATGCCCGCCACACAAGTAATCAGTGCACGCGGGCATTGCGGGTTCAATATCAGAAAATGTGCGATTTTGCCCGCCGTCACCTCGCCGCCGTAGGCCCAGTGAAACGCCCGGTGCGAGGACAGCGCCCGCAACAGCGTTGTCCATTGATAGTTATCAAGGCCCGATCCGACGAATTCGACCTTTGGCAGCAGCACGTAATATTTCACGTCCATCAACCGCGCGGTGGCATCGCCGCGTTCCAGATAATAGCCCACATTCAAGAAGTTATACCCATCATTGCGCAGCAGCGTTGCATCGATGGCACCGCGTACCATGGCGGCATGCCGCATCGTCCAATCGGTTAGCCGCGACAACTCCAGTTCTGACCGTGGCGTCCGTTCAATCTCGCGCAGTTCTTGGAACGCAGTGTTCAGCGCATCCCACACTTGCGTTGTCAGCGCGGTGCGCACGATCCGGCCATTTTCGCGCGCCGCCGTGATGCAGGCGGCAACCGATGAGGCGTTATCGCGATCAAAGAACAGAAAACTTTCGATGTTGCGCTGCACCGGGTCGCCGTATTTCTTGGCGAACGCGTCGGAAGAGCCGGCTGATCGCAACAGACTTTCCCATTCGCTGCGATAGCCACGCACCGATGGCAAAAGCGAGATGCGCGCGCCCACCTCCAACAATCGCGCGGCAGTTTCCGCCCGTTCCATATAACGGGCAATCCAATACAGGTTGTCGGCAGTACGGCTTAACATCGCATCACTCCGCCAATACCCACGTATCCTTGACGCCGCCACCTTGCGATGAATTCACCACCAGCGAGCCTTCCTTCAACGCCACCCGCGTCAAGCCGCCGGGCACAAGTTCGATGCGCTCGCCCACCAGACAATAGGGCCGCAAATCGACGTGCCGTGGGGCAATGCCCTCTTCGACAAATGTTGGCGTGGTAGACAGCGCCAGCGTCGGTTGCGCGATATAGTTGCCGGGGTCGGCCAGAATGCGGTCGCGGAAAGCCTCGACCTCGGCTTTCGTGCATTTCGGGCCCACCAACATCCCGTAGCCGCCCGAGCCGTGCACTTCTTTCACCACCAGTTCGGCCAGATTTTCCAGCACGTATTTCAGATCATCGGGACTGCCGCACTGCCATGTCGGCACGTTCTGCAAGATCGGTTCTTCGCCCAGATAGAACCGGATCATTTCCGGCACATAGCAGTACACCGCCTTGTCATCGGCCACCCCCGCCCCCGGTGCCGAACAGATCGACACGCCACCAGACCGATACACATCCATCAACCCCGGAATACCCAGCATCGAATCCGGTCTGAAACACAGCGGGTCAATGTAGGCATCATCGATGCGCCGATAAATCACATCCACCCGGCGCGGGCCTTCGGTGGTGCGCATATAGACAAACTCGCCCTCAACGAACAAATCCTGCCCCTCGACCAGTTCAACCCCCATCAGATCGGCAAGGAAGGAGTGTTCGTAATAGGCCGAGTTGAAATGCCCCGGCGTCAGGATCACCACTGTGGGTTCTGAATTACACTTGGCAGGGGCAACTGACGCCAGTGTGCGGCGCAGCTTTTCGGGGTAGCTGTCCACTGGTTCGATGCGGTTTTCGCGAAACAGGTCGGGGAACATCCGCATCATGATCTCGCGGTTTTCCAGCATATAGCTGACCCCGGACGGGGTGCGGCAGTTATCCTCCAGCACAAAGAAATCATCGCGGCCCGTGCGCACCAAATCAATGCCAACAATATGGGAATACACGCCTTTTGGCGGAATGAACCCGGACACCGCCTTTTCATAAGCCTCGTTCTGATAAACCAGTTTCGCCGGAATTCGCCCTGCCCGCACAATTTCGCCGCGCCCGTAAACATCGACCAGAAACGCATTCAACGCCCGCGCGCGCTGTTTGATGCCCTTTTCCAGCCGCGACCATTCACCCCCGGTAAAAACGCGCGGGAACATATCGAACGGGATCAGACGATCGGGATCGCCGCCCTCGCCATAAACCGCGAAGGTAATGCCGATGCGGCGAAACAACGCCTCTGCCTCGGCCTGTTTCATCTGCCGCAACGAGGCGGGCATCGCCTTAGTCCAGTCTTCCAGCTGCGCATAGGGCGGGCGCACAACGCCATCGTGATACATTTCGTTGAAATAGGCTGACAAAGGCTGGCCCCCTTTTCGCATTATCCCAGTCTAAGCAGCCCGTTCCAGTCGGGGGAAGGGGTATCGGGCAATATACCTGCCCCGCACTGTGCAACCGCCCAATTATTGTGCAAATGGGGCGTCTGGCATCCCGGCAAAGCCACGCTACACTTGTGCCATCATGGCGCGCACACCCGTACTCAGCTTTACCGACCGGGGCATCTATTGCCCGCAGGGTGATTTCTACATCGACCCTTGGCGTCCGGTTGACCGCGCCCTGATCACGCATGGCCATTCCGACCACGCCCGGCAAGGCATGGGGGCCTATCTTGCCACCAATGCCGCCCTGCCCGTGATCCGCCACCGCCTTGGCACCATCAACGCCAGCGGCATTGCTTACGGCGAAACCCGCCAGATCAACGGCGTCACTGTCAGCTTTCATCCTGCTGGCCACGTGCCCGGTTCGGCGCAAATTCGTGTTGAACAGGGTGGCGAGGTTTGGGTGGTATCGGGCGATTACAAAGTCGAGGATGACGGGTTGTCCGAACCCTTCGCCCCAGTGCCATGCCACACTTTCATTTCCGAATGCACCTTCGGGCTGCCCGTGTTCCGCTGGCAACCACAACCCAAAATCATGCAAGACGTCGCTGCGTGGTGGGCGGGAAATGCCGCAGCTGGTATCACTTCCATCCTCGGCGCGTATTCGTTTGGCAAAGCCCAACGCCTGATGGCCGCCCTGCCCGCTATTGGCCCGATCCTGACGCATGGCGCGGTTGAAGAAACCTCCGCCATCCTGCGCGCTCAAGGCTACACCCTGCCGCCAACTATCCGCGTCACCCCAGCCATCACTGCCAAAACCCACCCCGGCGCATTGATCATCGCCCCGCCTGCGGCGTTGGGTTCCGCTTGGGCCAACCGCTTTGGCCCTACGTCCGAGGCGTTTGCCTCAGGCTGGATGGCCCTGCGTGGCATCCGCCGCCGCAGGTCACTGGGCACTGGCTTTGCCATTTCTGACCACGCCGATTGGCCCGGCCTGAACGACGCCATCCGCGCCACCGGGGCCACCCGGATCTTCGTAACCCACGGCTATACTGCGCCATTCCGGCATTGGCTGGAGGATCAGGGCTATGAAGCGGGCGTTGTTGCAACCGATTACACTGGCGACGACGCGGCACCTGAACCTTCAGAGGCCGAAACTTGAAGCGCTTCGCCGCCCTGTTCGCCGCCCTTGATGGCACTACGAAAACCAGTGCGAAACTGGCGGCGCTGACCCGCTATTTTGAAACCGCCCCCGAGGCGGACCGGGTCTGGACCATCGCCCTGCTGTCTGGCCGCCGCCCGAAACGGTCTGTCACCGCCACGGAATTGCGACTTTGGGCGGCAGAGGTGGCAGGCATCCCGGATTGGTTGTTCGAGGAAAGCTATACCATTGTTGGCGATCTGGCCGAAACCATCGCCCATCTGCTGCCATTGCCGATGGTGGATGTGGCCGACCAAAGCCTGACGCGGTGGATTGCCACTCTGATGGCGCTGACTGGCCAGCCCGCCGATGCCCGCAAAGCCACCATCCTTGACGCTTGGCAAAGCCTTGCACCGGAACAACGTTTTATCTTCAACAAGTTGATCACCGGCGGTTTTCGTATGGGGGTGGCCCAAGGCCTGATGACCAAGGCCTTGGCACGAGCCACCGGAATTGATGAAGCGACCATCGCCCATAGCCTGATGGGCGATTGGGCACCCGCCACCACCAGTTTTGCCGATCTTGTTGCCCCTGATCTGGCAGGCGGGACGTCGCGCCCTTACCCGTTCGCACTTGCCAGTCAGTTGGAAGGCGGCCCTGAAACGCTTGGCCAGCCCGACGAATGGATTGCCGAATGGAAATGGGATGGCATCCGTGGCCAGTTGGTCCATCGCCCCGGCGCCTTCGCGCTGTGGTCGCGCGGTGAAGACCTGATCACCGACCGCTTTCCCGAATTTGCCACCCTTGCCGATTTCCTGCCCCCCGGCACGGTGATCGACGGCGAGGTGCTGGCTTGGGGCACTGATCCCACCCAGAACCAGCCACAACCCTTCGCCGCCCTGCAAACCCGCATCAACCGCAAAACCGTGCCGAAAAAGCTGCTGGTTGAGGCACCGGCAAAGCTGCTGGCCTATGACCTTCTGGAAGATGAAGGCAGTGATCTGCGAAACGCACCCTTCGCCGAACGCCGCGCCCGGCTGGAGGCAATCATTGCCGCCCTGCCGCGCCACGTCCCCCTTGCCGTTTCGCCGCAGATTGCGTTTGCCGATTGGCCCAGCCTGGCCACCTTGCGCCAAACCGCGCGGGATCAGCGCGCCGAAGGGCTTATGTTGAAACGTGGGTCCTCACCCTACCACACCGGGCGCAAACGCGGCGATTGGTGGAAATGGAAGCTTGATCCCTACAGCATCGACGCCGTGATGATCTATGCGCAGGCAGGGCATGGCAGGCGGGCCAATCTGTACACCGATTTCACCTTTGCCGTGCGCAACGGCAACGATCTGGTGCCGTTCACCAAAGCCTATTCCGGCCTGACCGACGCCGAATTTGGCCAGATCACCGCTTGGGTGCGCAAGAACACGCTGGAACGGTTTGGCCCGGTGCGCCGCGTGCCGCCCGAATTGGTGTTCGAACTGGCATTCGAGGGCATCCAGGCCAGCCCGCGCCACAAATCCGGCATTGCGCTGCGGTTTCCTCGCATGGCCCGCTGGCGGCATGACAAGAGCCCGGATGAAATCGACACGCTAGACACTTTGAAGGCCTTACTTGCCGGTACGGCTGTTTGAGTATTTAGGCGAAAAGGATGCCTAAAGCGGCGCTTTGACTTGCGAAGGGGGGCGCTGCCGCCCTATCTGTCAGTCAGCATAACACGAGGTTCCCCCATGACGCTGCCCCTGCCAACCCCGCTATTCGACGCCAACGCTTCTGCAGCCGGGGCCTTTGGCAACCTGCCGGATTGGGATCTATCCGATCTTTACCCCAGCACTGATGGGCCGGAATTTACCCGCGATATGGCATGGCTGCAAAAAGCCTGCGCCGATTTTGCCGCCGCGTATGAAGGCAAGTTGGCAAGCTTGGACGCGGCCGCGATGCTGGCGTGTGTTGAAGCCTATGAGAAGATTGACATCGTCGCCGGGCGCATCATGTCGTTCGCAGGTCTGCGCTACTATCAGAATACCATGGACAGCGACCGCGCCAAGTTCATGGCCGATGTGCAGGATAAAGTGACAGATTTCACCACGCCATTGGTGTTTTTCAGCCTTGAATTCAATCGGTTGGAAGAAGATCATCTGGCGCGCCTGCTGGCCGACAATGCCGCCCTCGCGCGCTACAAACCCGTGTTCGACCGGATGCGCGCCATGCGCCCGCACCAGTTGTCGGACGAGATGGAAAAGTTTCTGCATGACGCTTCAGTCGTTGGTGCCTCCGCATGGAACCGCCTGTTCGATGAAACCATGGCGGGGCTGACGTTCAAGGTTGCGGGCGAAGAAGATGCCCTGAACCTTGAAGCGACGTTGAACCTGCTGACCGACCCCGACCGCACCAAACGCGAGGCGGCGGCGCGCGCCTTGGCCACCGTGTTTGAAGGCCAGATCAAGCTGTTTTCCCGCGTGCACAACACGCTAGCGAAGGAAAAGGAAATTCACGACCGTTGGCGCGAAATGCCGACCCCGCAGCATGGCCGCCACTTGTCGAACCATGTGGAACCGGAAGTGGTGGAGGCATTGCGCAATGCTGTCGTCGCCGCCTACCCGCGCCTGTCGCACCGCTATTACCGGCTGAAGGCCAAGTGGATGGGGCTGGAGACCATGCAGGTCTGGGATCGCAACGCGCCCTTGCCGATGGACACACCGAAGATTGTCGGATGGGAGGAGGCGACCAAAACGGTGCTGGACGCCTATGCCGCGTTTTCGCCGCAGATGGCCGAAATTGCCAAGCCGTTCTTCACCAAAGGCTGGATTGATGCGGGCGTGAAACCGGGCAAAGCCCCCGGCGCGTTTGCTCACCCCACGGTGACCACCGTGCACCCCTATGTGATGCTGAACTATCTTGGCAAACCGCGCGATGTGATGACGCTGGCGCATGAACTGGGCCACGGCGTGCATCAGGTGCTGGCCGCAGGACAGGGTGAAATGCTGTCATCGACGCCGCTGACGCTTGCCGAAACCGCGTCGGTGTTTGGCGAAATGCTGACCTTCCGCAAGCTGCTGGACGGGGCCAAGACCAAGGCGGAACGCAAGACCCTGCTGGCTGGCAAAGTTGAAGACATGATCAACACTGTCGTGCGCCAGATCGCGTTCTACGATTTCGAATGCAAACTGCACGCGGCGCGGGCGGAAGGCGAACTTACCCCGGATGATATCAACGCTTTGTGGATGTCCGTGCAGGCGCAAAGCCTTGGTGATGCGTTTGAATTCATGGATGGCTATGAAACCTTCTGGGCCTATATCCCGCATTTCGTGCATTCGCCGTTCTATGTGTACGCCTATGCCTTTGGCGACGGTTTGGTAAACGCGCTTTACGCCGCCTATGCCGACGGCCTGCCGGGGTTCGAAGAGAAATACTTCGACATGCTGCGCGCCGGTGGGTCGATGCACCACAAAGAATTGCTGGCCCCGTTCGGGCTTGATGCCTCAGACCCGAAGTTTTGGGACAAGGGCCTGAACATGATCGCCGGCTTCATTGACGAACTGGAAGCGATGGAAGATTAAGCAAAAAAGGTGGGAAACTGCGCCCAGTTTCCCACCTTTTTAGCGAATACCAAAACCCAGACGCCATCGTCACAGCACTGAATCTGCAAACCGATCAGCCTTGCTGCTCGATCTGCCCGCTCGGGGCACCGGCCATATGCGCCTCCATCTGACGCTCAGCCGAGTGGATATCCATCACCACGCCGTCGGCATCTACCAAAGACTGGATATGCGGCTCTTCGCGCACGATCAGCCCGCCGACCATGATCCAGGCACCGGGGTTGGTCACACGCAGCGCCACGATCAACCGCGCCAGCGGGAAGATCATCATCGGCGTGCTGGCTGACAACCCGATGATCGGGTAATCGTCATGACTGATCGCCTCGATCAGCGCGTCATGGTTCAGCCCGGCCTTCATATCAATCTGCCAGCCCTTTCGGCGCAAATGATCGGCAGCCATCGTCACGCCAAGCGTATGAGTTTCACCGGGGGTTGAGGCAAACACAGCCCGGTACTTGTCTGGCCGCTGCATCCGCACAGATACGAACAACTCGCGCAGGGTGCGCAAAATGCCGTAAATCCGGCCCGCCCCGATGATCACCTGCGATACGCTGGCCTCGTCGTTTTCCCAACGGGTGCCAAGCATCCGTGCTGCTTCGGCGATATAGCCCAGATGCAGCGTTTCTATCGGCATCCCGTCGGCCCGTGCATCCATCACCAGCCGGTGGCCCGCATCGTTGTCACTGCTAAGCAGCGCATCGCACAGCCCTACAATTTGCGCCGTGCTAGGGCTTTCGTGCGTCTTGCCCCCCGGCATTTTGCAGCGATCCAGCCTGCCAATCACTTCGCGCGCCAACGCCCTTACAGCCGCTTCGGGTAACCGGGATCCTCGTTCCTCTAAAAGAGCTTTCGCGCGGGTCAGTGGCTCTGGTCCGGAGCCATCGAAATGGAGCGTCCGATTGTCCATATCTGCCCACCCCCCCTTTGTCTTTTTGCCCTTCGTCTGGGCCCCACCCGCAATTTAGGCACAAATTTAGTCGGATTCGTCTCAATCATTACAATAATATCACGAAAACGTGATAATTTCACGCGCATAGTGTCAATTCATCGTTACACATCGGCGCTGGATTTTCTTGAATGATTATTGTCGGTTATTGCCAACAGCTAAGTCGCCCGGCAGCAAACCAGTGGCGTCCACCGTTACAGTTGCGGTTGCAAAATTGGTCTAAACCGGCGGCCGAACTCAGCGGTCCAATGGCGTAGCGGCAAGCTTTGCCAGGAAATCGCCGACCAATGTCGGCTTGCCGGCGTTCAAACACTGCCCGGCAAAGTACCAATACAGGTACTCATCATGTGGCCAAATGGTCGCTGCGGCCTGCGCCAGCGCCGCATCCATTTCACCCCGGTCTTTCACCGTTACTGCCGCGTGATGAAAATCGGACTTCCCGCACAGCACCACTGGCACCCGGTGCAAATGCGCCTCGATACCCACCGCCGAATTGATCGTAACCGCCACGTTGGCTTGCGCAAGGATATCGTGGATATTCGCATCCACCACCCGCACACGGGCATCACGCGCAGCCAACCGCACAAGATACGCCCGCGTCTTCGGGTCGGCATCACGCGGATGCGGTTTGACCACAATCGGGCGCGGGTCATCGCGGGCAATCAGCGCAGCCAACATCTGACGCATTGTCAGATAACAGGTTTCTTCAACGGCGCGGTGCGCCTCTGATTGCAAGAACACCGCGATGCAACCCTTTGGCAGATCACCTTTTTTCGCAGGCTGCGGATAGCGTGAAATCCGCTTTTCCACCAACCGTTTGCGCAGCTTGGCGGCAAACTCTGCCGCCGCCACGCTGTCCACGCAGCCCGCATCAAACGGCATAGCCGCGATAGACGATAGCGCCCTGATGCCCCATGGATCGAGGTTCCAGAACGGATAAATATAGGCAATTCCAGTGTTTAGCAGGCGATCATGCCGCCAACTGCCATGATCGACAATGTGGATACCGGGCGTTGCCTGCACAGTGGCAAGAGTTGTCCATCGGTCATGCAAAACCGTTTCAACCGCGATGCCCATGTCGCGCAAACCCGCGATCAGCTTCACATAATAGGGCTTCATCTGCCCCGGATCACGCAGCACCGATCCGGGCAGATGAAAGGTGATCGCGTCGATACTCAGGCTGGGACCGCCACCGCGAACACCCGGTCAATCATCGCTTGAGTGCCGCGCGCAAACTCCAACGTGCAGGCATACGGCGCGCCGGTGGTTACAGACCGGCAAAACGCCTCGACCTGCAGAACATAGTGATTGTCGGCGGGCCAACGCTCCACCCGCACTGACAGACCTTCGCGGTGCCATTCCAGCCGCGCTTCGCCATAGACATTGGCGTTGTAGGGCGCAGTCAATCGCAACAATCCGGTTTCGCCCTGGAACACGATTTCCTGCCGCACGAACAGCCGCATCGAGGTGATGGAAGAATAGGTAAACCGCCCCTCCGGCCCGGCAAAATTACCCGTGACCTGTGCCCAAGTATCAACGCCGTTTTCGGTGATGATCCGCGCTTGCAGATCATCCGGTTCGGCCCCTGTCACAAACCGGGCCGAGCCAAAGGTATAAACCCCGATATCCCGAATGCCGCCGCCGCCGGTTTCCGGCCGATTGCGAATATTGCCCGGCTCTTCGCGGTTGTCATAACAGAACGCCGCATCGACATGCTGCACCCGTCCGATGGCCCCTTCTTGCACCAATTGCCGCGCGCGTATCCACTGCGGATGATGCACGATCATATACGCCTCGGCAGCCAGCAATCCGGTTGCATCGCGGGCGGCGATGATCTGGTCAATTTCTTCCGCCTTCATGGCAATCGGCTTTTCGGTCAGCACATGCTTGCCCGCCGCCAGCGCCTTCAGCGTCCATTCCAGATGCAGATGGTTCGGCAGCGGAATATAGACCGCATCAATGCCTGGGTCGGCCAACAGCGCCTCATAAGTAGCATGTACTTTCAGACCGGGGCAAAACGCGGCAAACCCTTCTGCCTTGCGCGGGTCAGACGTGGCCAGTGCCACCAATTCCGCGCCTTCGGCGGCATGAATAGCCCGCGCCATGAAATCGCGGGCAAACTTTGCTGCCCCCAAAATGCCCCATCTAACTGGTTTCTGCATATCGTCCCCCCAGAATGCCAAGCGCAGCCTAGCCGTGCCGCACCTCAAACAAAAGCCTAAGCCGCGATTTTTTCAAACTGCAGCAGCGTCATAAGACCCAGCGGTCGCAAGTCTTCTTCCGCGACCAAGCGCAAGTCCGGACAGCCAGTCACCACCGAGCGTTGAAAATCCGAATGCCAGCCGAGCAGCCTGTCCAGCGGCGCCGCCGCTTTTTCCACCACCGACAGGAAACCCTTGTCGCGGGCAAAATGGTTGACGATGTAAACGATGCCGCCCGGCTTGCAGACTCGCGCCAATTCGGTCAGCACGCGTTCCGGTTCTGGCACCACCGACATGATGTGGGAAGCCGCAACATGATCGAAACTGTCGTTCGCAAACGCCATTTCCCGCGCGTCCATTTCCGCCAGCGCCTCGACATGCATCAACTGGTTTTCCTGCACTTTCTTGCGCGCCTGCTCCAACATATCGGGGCTGGCATCAATGCCGGTAATGCGCAGCGTTTCGTCATACAGCCGCAACGACATTCCAGTACCGACCCCCACCTCTAGCAGCGAGCCGCCCTTTTCATTTGCCAATTCGGCAATCCGCTTGCGGCCCGCACTGGTAATTGCACCAAAGGCCGTGTCATAAAACGGAGCCCAACGTGCATAGGCCCGGTTAACCGATTGAAGTTCCATCCTATTCCTCGCTTTTCCGAGGCACCTTTCGCAAATGTCGCCCCGCAACAACAATCGACCCACAATAGCACAAGCCAAATCCGAACAGTGTCGCCCAAGGCGAGGTCAACATTGCCCCCGCCAGCGCTGCAAAGCCAACCAACAGATACAAAGAATTCTCGGGCTTCACCGTAACCGATTTGAACGACAAAGTCGGAATGCGGCTGATCATCAACGCGCCAACCGCGATCAGATACAGCGCCAGCCCCCACAACGGCAGCAACGGTGCCTCTGGCAGCATGAACGAAAAATACATCGGCATGAAGGCCAGCAACGCCCCGGCAGGCGATGGCACGCCCCGGAAGAACCGCTTCTCCAGCCCGTCCGACGTGGGCCGGTTGTTGCCGACATTAAACCGCGCCAGCCGCAACGCACAACAGATCACATAGATCAACACTGCCATCCAACCCAAGCCGGGCAAGCCATTGCCAGGGCTTTCGTGCAGGGCCCAGAAATACAGGATCAACCCCGGTGCCACGCCAAAACTGGCAAAATCCGCCAAGCTGTCCAGTTCTGCCCCAATGGCACTTTCACTCTGCAACAGCCGCGCAACCCAGCCATCCAGCAAGTCCAGCACCGCCGCCAGCATGATCAGGCCAACCGCAATCTGACCCTCACCCTGAATGCCAAAGCGGATCGCCGTCAAACTGGCACACAGCGCCCCCAGCGTCAGAAAATTCGGCAGCAATTGCACCAAGGGCAATTCACGCTTTAGCCGCTTTGGAGGCTTGTCCACCATCCGCTATTCAACCCGCGCCAAGCGCCGCGGTGCCGCAATGCCAAGATCGGCAATCACCGTCTCGCCCGCCACCATGGTCTGGCCCAGCGCCACCAATGGCTCAACACCGTCCGGCAAATACACATCCAGCCGCGATCCGAACCGGATCAGGCCAAACCGTTCGCCACCGCGCAACGTTGCACCCTCGACAGCCCAGCAGACAATCCGCCGCGCCACCAGCCCGGCGATCTGCACCACAGCAACCTTACGCCCATCCGGCAATTCCAGACACAGGCTGTTGCGTTCATTATCGGCACTCGCCTTATCTAGCGACGCGTTGAAAAACTTGCCCGGCCGATACGCAATCGCCACCACGCGACCCCCGATTGGCGCGCGGTTTACATGGCAGTTGAACACATTCATGAACACCGAAACCCGCGTCAACGCCTCCGGCCCCATACCCAATTCGGCAGGCGGCACTGCAGGCTCGATCAGCGAGACTATCCCATCCGCCGGACTGAGGATCAGCCCCTCACCGCTCGGCACAGACCGCTTCGGATCACGAAAGAAGTAATAGCACCAGACGGTCGCCCCAACCCCAAGCCACCCCAGCGGTGCCCAGATCAGAAACAGCGCGGCACTGATCGCCGCAAAGATCGCCACGAACTTGTACCCCTCAGGGTGCATCGGCTTAAGAAACGTCCCCAGCATCGTCATCTGTCGCGTCCCCATATTTCAAACCTTGCGGCTAGCTATAGCCCAGCGCCCAAAGGTTCAAACGGAAACGACGCAGCAAAGGCCCAAAACGGCAAAGGCCCGCCACATCGCAGGATGCAGCGGGCCCCTTTTTCTCACAGTCGGGCGCAAATCACGCCGGGATCAGCATCCCCTTGCCAACCGCCAGCTCACGCATCCGGGTTTGCAGTTTTTCAAACGCCCGCACTTCGATCTGCCGGATACGCTCGCGCGACACACCATAGCTTTCCGACAGCTCTTCCAGCGTCACCGGCACTTCGGCCAAGCGCCGCTGCGCCAGCACATCGCGTTCCCGGTCGTTCAGCACGGCCATCGCTTGGGTCAACAGTTCGCGCCGGGTGTCCAGCTCGTCCTTCTCGGCATAATCGCCGGCTTGGTCGCTGTCTTCATCCTCCAGCCAGTCCTGCCACTGCGTCGTGCCTTCGCCGTCTGATCCGACCGTCGCGTTCAAAGACGCATCACCACCCGACAACCGCCGGTTCATCGCAATCACTTCGGCCTCGGACACGTTCAGATCGGTGGCAATCCGCTTCACATTCTCGGGCCGCAGATCGCCCTCCTCCAGCGCGCCGACTTTGGCCTTCGCCTTGCGCAGATTGAAGAACAGCTTTTTCTGCGCCGACGTCGTGCCCAGTTTTACCAGCGACCACGACCGCAGGATATATTCCTGAATCGAGGCGCGGATCCACCACATGGCATAGGTTGCCAGACGAAAGCCCTTTTCGGGGTCAAACCGCTTGACCGCCTGCATCAGACCAACGTTCGCCTCGGAAATCACTTCCGCTTGCGGCAGTCCGTAGCCGCGATAGCCCATGGCAATTTTCGCCGCCAACCGCAGGTGGCTGGTCACCATCTTATGCGCCGCAGCACTGTCTTGATGGTCAACCCAGCTTTTCGCCAGCATGTATTCTTCTTCCGGCTCCAGCAGTGGAAATTTGCGAATTTCCTGCATATATCGGTTCAAGCCTTGTTCCGGGCTTGGGGCGGGTAGATTTGTATAGGTGCTCATTCGTGCCCCCTGATGTATGTTGCGGCCCGGCATTCGGCACCGCGACGGGTGATCTATGTATCGTGTCAGCAACCCGCAAGATGGGCGCTAACACTATTCAACTAACGTACAGTTAATATGGTTCCGTCGAAAGTTAATCTATGTAACATTGCACTCACGAAAACGTCAACATCAGGCTATCGTACTGCCCGCCCCGCCGATTGACTTGCATCAAGGCGCCGGGTGCTCCAACTGTCATAGGCTGATCCCGCAACCAAAGGAGCGTCCTATGAAGGCCACCCTCGAAACACCGATCGCCACCCGCAAAGCCGATCTGCTGGCGCGGCAGGATTATCTGACCACCCGGCTGACGTCGATCGAAACCGAACTCGATTCGCACCAGAACCCCGATTGGGAAGAGCTTTCGATCGAGCGTGAGGATGACGAGGTTTTGGAGGCAACGGGCGTTTCCGGCCAACAAGAGTTGCGCCAAATCGCCGCCGCCCTGCAACGCATCGAGGATGGCACCTACGGCACCTGCACCAAATGCGGCGCTGACATCGGCGAGGCGCGCCTCGACGTGCTGCCCTACACCCCATTTTGCCGGGATTGCGCCACGTGAGGGGTGCAGATGGCAAGACAGACTTATAGAACAGCCAGATTAGCGGAAGATGAATACGGTTCCATCGGATGTTAAGGCTTGCAACATTGCGGTCACGCGGAAGCGAGAGGGGGCAAGCTATCAGGTTGCCCCCAATTTTATAATTTCTAGATCGCTGTGCGTTCGCCCAATTCTACAACGCGGTTGCGCGGCAGATGATAATATTCAGTCGGGTCAGCAGACAATCGCGACAAGAACGCATAAATCTGGTCAAACACCCGGCCTATGCCGAAAGGCCCCACCACCACAAACCGCCTGCGGCCCAGAAAAAACGTGGTCGTCATCACGTCAAAGGCAAGCCCGGCCTTTCGGGCCTGCCCAAGGGCGCGTGACACGTTCGGCGTTTCCATGAAACCAAACCGCAGTGTAAGGCGCACAAATCCTGGCGTTAACCGCTCAAGACTGACACGTTCCTCAGCCGTCGCCGTTGGCACACGCAGCGTTTCTACTGTCAGCAACACCGTCTGTTCATGCCGCACCCTGTTATGTTTCAGATTGTGCAACAGGGCTGACGGCACTGCATCAGGGTCGGGTGTCAGAAAAAACGCCGTTCCCGGGATGACATGGGCCGAACTTTTTTCCATTTGCCGTGCAAAACCGTTCAGCCCGACCTTGCTTTTCTGCGCGATACCCAACAGCTGCTGCGTTCCGCGCCACCAGGCCCACATCACAATGCCCAAAGCCAACGCAATTAGAACCGGAACATAGCCACCGTCATTAATCTTCGAAAGATTAGCCGCCAGAAAGACCAGTTCCAGCGAAGCCACCGGCGCCACAAGTGCAAGTGCCACCGACAATGACAACCGTTTGTTATTCACCACATACAGCAACCAAAGCGTTGTGGTGACAACCATCGTCCCGGTCACCGCTATACCGTAAGCTGCCGCAAGTGCGCCCGATGACTTAAATGATATCACCAGCCAGATCACCCCGATCAAAAGTGCCCAGTTGACCGCCCCAATGTAGATTTGCCCACTTTGTCCGGCTGATGTGTGGCGCACGCGAAGTCGCGGCAAAAGCCCCAACTGAGTGGCCCCGCGCGCCATCGAAAACGCGCCCGAGATCACCGCTTGCGATGCGATAACCGTAGCCGCAGTTGCCAGCAGCACCAGCACTGGCAACAGGCCTTCCGGAGCCATCAAAAAGAACGGATCAGAAATCGCCGCAGGATTGCTTAACACCAACGCGCCTTGCCCAAGGTAGTTTAACACAAGCGCCGGAAACACAACCACAAGCCATGCGGCCACAATAGGCTTTCGCCCAAAGTGGCCAAGGTCCGCATAAAGCGCCTCAGCACCTGTCACGGCCAGAAACACCGCTCCCATCACAACGAAAGCTATTCCCATATTCTCGGCCAGAAACTGCACAGCCCACGCCGGGTTAAACGCAGCCAACACCTGCGGCGTGGCCGCAATGTGCCAGATGCCCAATCCCGCAAGTGCCAGAAACCACAGCAGCGTAATCGGTCCAAAAGCAGCCGAAATAACCGCTGTCCCCCGCGACTGCACGGCAAACAGCAATGTCAGGATCACCAATGTCGCGGGCAGAACCCACGCAGTAAGCGCAGGCACGATCAAGTCCGCACCTTCCACCGCCGAGAGCACAGATATTGCTGGGGTAATCATCGCATCACCCGCAAACAATGCGGCACCCGCAATAGCCAAAATCAAAACCGGCAAGGATTTTCGTCCAACTGCCAGCCGAACCAAGGTGTAAATCGCAAGGATGCCGCCTTCGCCCCTGTTGTCCGCTCGCAGCAAAACGGCCACATATTTCAACGTCACAATCAGAATCAGCGCCCAGATCAGCAGGGACAACAAGCCCAAAACCTCTGGCATGGCGGCACCATCGCCTGAAACCGCCTTCAATGCCTCGCGAAAGGCATAGATCGGGCTGGTGCCAATATCGCCGTAAACAATACCGACTGCGCCGATGAACAGGGCCGCAAAGCCCGCTTTATGCGCTTGGGTGGGCGGAGTATCTCCTTCCTCTTTCAGATAGTCTGCGATGTCACGCTCTTCGTCATCGAAAAAGCGCAATGGGTTATCGGCAGCAGTGCTGCCTTCGGATGTGTTTGATGTTTTCATGATTTTGTTTTTTGGCACTAAGATCATCGTGTGCGATCTAAGTGTCACTTCCGATGTGATCCTTGCAGGATCGCGGATGCTCCAAAGGTTACCGCATGTGCGGCGAATAATGAGAATACACCCGGCTTCAAACAGCGGCAATAGCAAACAGTGCAACTGCAGCATGATGCAGGTTATCAGCAATTATTGGCCGATGGATGGAGGCTCTGAAATCATAGTACATTGCAAGTCCGGGCTAGGTGACAAGCCACATCTACTTGGCATCCCGTTCGAAAACACCATTGAAATCTTTCGGCTCTAGGTCTTAATTATCCCCTAACAACTTCCCTGCACCCCAACAATATCAAACCCTTACCCATCGTAACACGCGTGTTACCGGCCTGCCCGTAACACTGCAATCAACCCTTCCATATCTTCCGGCAGCGGCGATTTGAACTCCAGCCTCTCCCCCGAAACCGCGTGATCGCATGCCGCCCGATATGTTCGGGAACCACCGCCTGCCGCTGCCGGTCTGTTTTATGCCGGGCCAGATGCGTGGCGATCTTCAAGATTCCCCCCGCCTCGAAACTGATTCCCGGCAGCCCCCTGATCCGCGGATCAGCCGCATCCGGTGCCCCGTGAACCACCGCCATTTAATGCCGCGTCACGGCGTGGCTTTCAAACTGCGCCACCAACATTGGCGAGGCCCGCCTGAACGTCCTGCCCTTCACCCCGTTTTGCCGGGATTGCGCCACTTGAACGGCAATTCATGCGCACAGCCCCCTCCCGCAATTCCATCGTCAGCGCGATAGTTGTAATCTGAATGTCTGGCACGGTTACCGCAATTTCTTGGCCCGTTTTCTAGGCAACTGCCTTAGTCCGGAAACCCAAGCTTGCGCAACGCCCCGGCCATAATGGCGCGAAACCGGCCGTTTTCTTGTGGAAATTGCCATGAGAACAGGCTGATTGACGCATCGGGCTTGTTTTCCCGCACGACCCGCGCCCAATGCGCCGCCTGATCCAGCCGCCCGCTCAACTGGCACAAAGCCGCAGTGTTCATCACGCACAAGAAATGCCCGCGCGAAGTCTGTGCCGCCTGAATTGCCAGATCCGCCGCAGTCCGGTAATCGCCTTCCTGCCCGAACGACATCGCCCGCATCGTGCGCATCGGCACCAGCAGCGGGTCCAGCGGGCTTAACCGCATTGATATGTCGATCGCCGCGCGCGCCTCGGCAGAATTGCCCGACACAACTTGCACAAAACCCCGTGAATAATGCCCCTTGGCGTAGCTGGGGCTCAGTTCCACCGATTGGTTGAGCCAGACAATCCCGTCCTGTGGCCTGCCGGTCAGAATGCCAAGCCGCCCCATCGCCATATTTGCGTAAGGGTCCAGCGGGTCGAGTTCCAAACTGCGCTCGGCCTCGGCCCGCGCCTGCTCCACAGCTGCTGCGCGATCCGGCTTGTAGCCCATGATCACATCCTGAAAACTGGCGAAAGACCGCGCGGCATAGGCGCTGGCAAAACCGGGGTCCAGATCGGTCGCGCGCCGAAACAACGCCGCCGCGAGCGCATTGTCATGCGCGTTGAATTGGTAGACGTGGCTCATCCCCAGATGATACGCGCCCCAGGCATCCAGCGCCTCGATGGGTTTCGACCGCGCCCGCGCCGCCTCGGCCACCGGGATCTGCAAATCCAGCGCGGCAATCACCGCCGCCACAATATCCGCCCGCATTGCGTGAACCGCGTCCAGCGGCCCTTCCATATGGTCCGACCAGATAAGTGCACCGGTGCCCGTATCCACCAGATCGACGCTGACGCTCAGCCGTTTGCCCAGCAGTTCAACCCGGCCAGACAGGCAGAACCCGGCCCCCAGCACCGACCGGATCGCGCCCAGATCAACCGCGTCCCCGCGAAACCGAAAGGTCGATTCCCGCGCAATCACCCGTATCCAATGCAGCCGCGCCAGCGACGATATTATCTCTGCCGAAATGGCATCGCCCAGCATGGCAAATCCGCCCGGCAGGCCCATCTGGGTGAACGGCAGCACCGCCAACGTCGGCCTCTCGCCGCGCTGATCGGGCGCAACCGCCACTTCCGCCACGGCAGCCGCCGGAGGTGGCGCTGCCGATACGATCCGCACCGGGGCTATAAACCGATGCCCCCGCCCGCGCACGGTTTTCACAAAAGTTTGCGCCTCGCCATCATCGCCCAGCGCCTTGCGCACCAGCTTCAACGCGGTTGAAACAGCGGCGTCCGAAATGAACCGACCACCCCAGACCGCTGCAATCATCTCGTCTTTGCTGATCACCCGATCCGGGTTTTCCACCAGCAGGCATAGCAGGGCAAAGGCTTTCGGCTCCACCGCAATGGGCCCATCACCCGCGCGCAATTCGGCGCGGTCGGTGTCCAGTTGAAAAGGCGAAAACTCAATAATCATACCCGATGCTAACCGATTCCGCAGAAAATCCACATGAAATCTGCAAGCAGTGCTCAAGCAGGAAAGTCATGCGCAAGTTATTTTTGATCCATAGAACGCGGCCCCAACGATCCGCAGAAATGGCAAAGGAACACATCATGTCCAACACCACCGCCACCCCCCGCTGGTCAGACACCGCCAAACTCCGCGCCCCAGGCTGGCTCTCCCACCTCAAGGCGCATCTGTCCCGCGCCCACGCCGCCACCGAACAGGCCCACACTCAACGATGCCTCTACGATCACCACCCCGACGCCGCGTTCCATGATGCAGGCCTGTCCCGCGAAGACGCTTTGGGGCTCGACAGTCATCAAACCGCCCTGCCGTTCTTTCTGCAATCGGGGTTTGGCAAGCGGTGATGCTGGGCGTGTTACGCCGCTGTCAAACCCCTAACAACTTCTTAACAAAACCCACACACTGAAACAATATCAAATACTTACTCCGCGTAACACGCGTGTTACTTCCCTGCCCGTAACACAGCAATCAACCCTTCCATATCTTCCGGCAGCGGCGATTTGAACTCCAGCCTCTCCCCCGAAACCGGATGATCGAAACCCAGCGAGGCCGCATGAAGCGCCTGCCGGGGGAAGGAATTTGCCCGCTCTGACGCCACCTCGCCGCCCGTTTTCGCCGCCACTTTCCGACGCCCCCCATAAGTCTGATCGCCGATCAAAGCATGCCCGGCATAGCTCATATGAACCCGGATCTGATGCGTCCGCCCGGTTTCCAGCCAGCATTCCACCAAGGATGCGACCCGCCCCGCCCCGAAGCTTTCCCGCACCCGAACCCGCGTGATCGCATGCCGCCCGATATGTTCGGGAACCACCGCCTGCCGCTGCCGGTCTGTTTTATGCCGGGCCAGATGCGTGGCGATCTTCAAGATCCCGCCCGCCTCGAAACTGATGCCCGCCAGCCCCCTGATCCGTGGATCAGCCGCGTCCGGTGCCCCGTGAACCACAGCCATATAATGCCGCGTCACGGCGTGGCTTTCAAACTGCGCCGCCAGTCCATGATGCGCGCGGTCCGATTTCGCAACCACCAGCAACCCGGTCGTATCCTTGTCGATCCTATGCACGATGCCTGGCCGCTTGACCCCGCCCACGCCCGACAAACTATCCCCGCAATGATGTAGCAAAGCATTGACCAGCGTGCCCGAAGGCGTGCCGGGGGCCGGATGAACCACCATCCCGGCAGGCTTGTCGATGACGATCAGATCACCGTCTTCCCAGATGACCGACAGCGTAATATCTTCGGCCTCCGCCTCCAGATCCACCGCCTCATCCAGCCGCAGGATGAACACATCCCCCGCCGCCACCTTTGCCTTCGGATCGTCAATCACCACCCCACCACGCGAAACCGCCCCGTCGGCAATCATCCGCATCAGGCGCGAGCGGGAAAGTGAAGCCGCCTCTGGCACCGCCGCTGCAAGCGCCTTATCAAGACGGGCGTGGGGGTCTTCCCGCAGAGTGACAGTCAGATACCCGACATGCGGGTCAGAAAGGGTTGCCATGGACAGGGCTCCGGCAGAGGCAGGGCTTCCGCCCTCGCTTCGGTTTCTCAAGTGGCTGGTTATCGTGCTGACGTTGACGATGATCATCGGTGTCATAACCATCGTCGCGCTGATTGTCACCCGGATGCCGACAGCGATGCGGGGAAGCTTGACACTGCCCGACCAGATCACCCTGCCCGACGGCACCTCGGCGCAGGCATTCACCCAAGGCAACGCTTGGTATGCCGTGGTGACGACCGACAACCGCATCCTGATTTACAGCCGTGAAACCGGAAAGCTGCAGCAAGAAATCAGCATAAACGCCATTCCGGCCAGTCAGTAAACAGCCGCCATCCTACGGGAAATGCTTGACCTTTGGTCCAGATAGCGGTGCTAACTGGCGCCATGTCAAACATCGAGCCCCCAGCCACGCCCAATGCCGATGCCGCCGCACTGCGGGATGAACTGGCCCGGCAATACCGCATCTTGATGAAAGAAGCGCCGGTTCGGCTGGTGATGACAGCACTGGCCTACGCCTTGGCGAGCCGGTTCCTGCCATTGCCGATCGTGCTGATCAGCTTCGCCGTTAATCTGGCGGGCGAGGTCATGAGCGCGCGCGCCCTGCGCGACCTTGATCCCGCGCGTGAGCCGTCACGCTATCGGCAATGTCTGACGTGGGTTTTCATTCTGGAGCTGGCATTCTCGGTTGTCCCGGCCATGGTCTGGCATCTTGAAGGGGAATACATGAAGGCCTTTGCGGTTGGCCTTGCCGTATCGACGATTATGCATGTCTCAACGGTCAGGGCGATTCATCTGCCCATGGGCATCACCGGCCTTGCCGCCATCGGCACTGCTGCCTTCGTGTCGAATACCGTATTCTGGGTCAAGATGGGTGATTACGGTTCGCTGGCCTTCACCACGGTCTGCACGATTGCAGCACTTGGCTACGCGCTGGGGGCGATCACGTCGAACAACCGTCTGCATCAGGAAACCGTTCGTGGCCGAGCCGAGGCGCAGGCGGCAAATGCCGCCAAAGGCGCGTTTCTGGCTCAGATGAGCCATGAATTGCGCACGCCGCTGAACGCCATTCTTGGCATGGGCCACGCCGAGCTGCGCCGCACCGATGACCCGATCAGCCATGAACGGCTATTGGTGCTGATCAGTTCTGCTGAAGGGTTATCGACGATTCTGGATGACATTCTGGATATGTCTGCCATTCAGGGCGGCCATCTGCCAATTCGCCGCCATGCCGTTGCCGTTGGCCCTGAGATTGCCGCCACCACCGCCCTGTTTCGTCCGCAGATCGAGGAGGCAGGCCTTGCGCTGGTTTTAGACCTCCCGGATGACCTGCCAGACTGGGCCTTGATGGATGAGCAGAGGCTGCGGCAGTGCCTGTCCAACTTGTTGTCGAACGCGCTGAAGAATACGACCATAGGCGAAATTACCGTCCGGGCGCGGAAGATTGATCGCAGCCCGGACGAGCCGCTTTTGCGGATCGAGGTGGCAGATACCGGCCCCGGCATCGCGCCCGAAAAGGCCGATGCGATGTTCGAGCCGTTTGTGCGCGGGCCGGGCACCAGCCTTGGCACCGGGCTTGGGCTGTCAATCACGCGCGCCCTTGCGCGTCAGATGGGCGGTGATCTGCAATTGGATCAGTCAACGTTCGGCATGGACGGCGGGGCGCACTTCATTTTGACTCTGCCGTTGGCGGAAACCGCTGCGCCAAGTCCGGTGCAGGAACGCGTGGCTGCTTCACCGATAAATCTGGCTGGCCGACGGGTTCTGGTGGTGGATGACATCGCCAGCAACCGTTTGGTCGCGGCCACCTATCTGCGCTACTTCGGGGCGAACCCGGTCGAGGCTCCCGACGGTGCGACGGCGTTGCAATGCCTTGCGAGCGGAGGATTTGACCTTGTGCTGCTGGATATGAACATGCCGGAAATGGATGGGCTGCAAACCTTTGCCCATCTGCGCAAACTGCCGGGTCCGACTGGCCAAGTGCCGGTTATCGCGATGACGGCAAACACTTTAAGTGACCATCGCAAACTGTACAGTGATGCGGGCATCAACGGCTATTTGGCCAAACCGGTTACGCCCGATGTTGCCGCCGCCGAAATCAGGCGGGTTCTGGAAAATGTGATCCCCGCCGCCTAAACATCACCGATCACGACAGAATTTCGGGCGCATTCGGGATGGATCTATTGGCGGTTGCCCGACACGATTGCCAAAGTATTGGGAGGCTGATGATGAACGGCGATCTGGGAACAGCGGATGCGACCGAACTGGCAGCATTGGTCGCAAAAGGTTCGGTTTCGCCGGATGAACTGCTAACAGCAGCGCTGGCGGCGGTTGCGGCGCATAATCCGGCGCTGAATGCGGTGGTGCTGATCCAGGAACAGGCGGCGCGCGATGCGATCAAGGCAGGCTTGCCGCGCGGGCCATTCCGGGGTGTGCCGTTCTTACTGAAAGACCTTGGCTGCGAGGCGGCTGATTTTCCGTCACACAACGGATCACGGCTGTTTGCCAACACACGCTACAGCCGGAATTCGGCGATCTATGATCGGATCAAGGCAACCGGCGTCGCGACATTCGGGCGCACAACGGCCCCCGAAGGCGGCATTGGCCCGGCCACCGAAAGTGCGGTTTACGGCGGGCCAACGCGCAATCCGTGGAACCTTGAATATACATCGGGCGGATCGTCGGGCGGTGCTGGTGCGGCAGTGGCGGCGGGCATCGTTGCCATGGCACATGGGTCGGATGGCGGTGGATCGGTGCGCATGCCGGCATCGTCTTGTGGGCTGTTCGGCTTCAAACCCACCCGCGCGCGGCTGCCGGACGGGCCATTTGTCGGCGAAGGCTGGGCCGGCATGGCGATTGACGGCTTTCTGACCCGGTCGGTGCGCGATACTGCCGTGATGCTGGATGCCTGCGAAGGGTCTGATCTTGGCGCGCCCTACGCCGCACCACCGTTGGCCCACGGCCATGCTGCAGCGATCAGCCGCCCACCGCGCCGCCTACGCGTGGCGTTCTGCGATACCACGCTGACCGGCGAGGCTATTCACCCGGACGTGCGCGCCGCAGTGCTGCAGACTGCCGCGTTGTTGGAAAGCCTTGGCCACCATGTGACCACCACCCGCCCCAAAGCCGACGTGCCGATGATGATGCGGGCGTGGACCGATATTGTTGCTGTCGGCACTGCTCTTTCGATTGAAAGGGCGTTGAAGGGCAAAGCCCCGACCGCTGATCAGGTTGAAGCTGTCGGGCGCGGCGCTGTGGCTCATGCAGCCACCCTTTCGCCAACCCGCTATCTTGATGCGGTTGGTGAAATTCATGCCTTTGGTCGCCAGATGGCAGCGTTCTTTGCACCCGAAACTGGCCCCGGCTACGACATCCTGCTCACGGCCACTCTTGCCGAACCGCCCGCCAAAGTTGGCCGCTTTGGCCATGGCACCGATGACTACCTGAACTATCGCCTTGGCCCCGAAGGCGTGTTCTCCTATTCGCCGTTCTGTGCGGTTTTCAATGCATCCGGCCAACCCGCCGCATCGCTGCCGCTTGGCACCTCGTCAAACGGTTTGCCAATCGGCGTTCACTTGGCCGCCGCCTTTGGCGATGACGAAACCCTGATCGCGCTGTGTGCAGAAATGGAGCGTGCAGCCCCTTGGGCCCACCGCCGCCCCGCAGGCTACGCCTAAGAATGGCAGACAAAGGTTGCGTGTTGGAACAACGGCCGCCAATATGATCAAAAGACCGCCTTTGGGAGAACAGAGTGACAGACAAAATCGCGGTTGAGGCGCGCAACGCGGTCAAAATTTTCGGCGCTGGCGCGTCGGCAGCGCGCGCACTTTATGACGTGTCGGTCAGCATCAAAAAGGGCGAGTTCTTTACCCTTCTTGGCCCGTCGGGCTGTGGCAAAACCACACTTCTGCGCCTGATCGCCGGGTTCGAAACCCCGACCTCGGGGACGATTCTGCTGGACAGCGTCGATATTACCAGCCTGCCGCCGAACAAGCGCGCAGTGAACACGGTGTTTCAAAGCTACGCCCTGTTTCCGCATCTGAACGTGGCACAAAACATCGGCTTTGGCCTTGAAATGCAGGGCCGCCCGAAGGCCGAGGTCAAAGCGGCCGTCGCCAAGATGCTGGCGCTGGTCAAACTGGAAGCATTGGCAGATCGCAAGACCAGCCAGTTGTCCGGCGGCCAACAACAACGCGTTGCCCTTGCCCGCGCCTTGGCGCCAAAGCCGAAAGTGCTGCTGCTCGATGAACCACTATCGGCGCTGGACCTGAAGCTGCGCAAGGAAATGCAGATCGAGCTGAAACGGCTGCAGCTTGAAACCGGCATCACCTTTGTTTTTGTGACCCATGATCAAGAAGAAGCGCTGACCATGTCAGACCGCATCGGCGTGATGTCGGCGGGGCATATCCTGCAAATCGGCAGCCCGCGTGATATATACACCCGGCCCGCCAATCGGTTCGTCGCCAGCTTTATCGGCGAGACGAACTTTCTGCCCGGCACCACGGCCCCCGGCGGCGTGCGGCTTGATTGCGGATCGACCATTACGGTGGATGGCCCCGCAACGCCCGGCAAAGTCACCATCGCGGTGCGCCCTGAACAGGTCCGATTGCAGACGGCTGGCACCAGTGGCGCAATCCCGGCCACAATCACCAATTGGGTTTATTTCGGCACTGATACGCATTGCCATATGGTGCTGTCAGACGGAACACCCATTGTTGCCCGCCTGCAAAGCCCGGCAACGGGTGAAGCCAGCATGAAACTTGGCGCGCCGGTATCGCTGTCTTTCGCACCGGGTGCAGCACAAGTGTTGAAGGATTAGCGCTGTGGCACAGATGTCTGATCAGGAACGCCGCCGTATTCGCACCAACTGGTTGTTGTCCGCCCCGGCGCTGATCTTGCTGATCGTTGCCGCCGCAGGGCCGCTGCTGATCATGGTGGTCTATTCGTTCCTGACCCCCGGCGAATATGGCAATGTGAAATGGATATTCTCGCTGGATGGCTGGCGCAGCCTTCTGTTCACCGAAGACATCTTCGAGCCGGGCAAGTACACGCTTGCCGATCAGCATCTGACAATTCTGCTACGGTCGATGAAGCTGTCACTGCTGACCACGCTGATCACGTTGCTGGTGGGTTTTCCGACGGCGTGGTTCATCGCCACAAAACCGCCAAAGGCCCGCGTGCTGTGGCTGTTCCTGATCACCATTCCGTTCTGGACCAACCTACTTATCCGCACGTTCGCGGTCAACGAAGTGGTCCGCAACGAAGGGCTGCTGAACACGTTCCTGCTGTGGATCGCGGCAATATCGGCACCGCTGCAGATCATCTATTCCGATACGGCGGTGTTCATCGGCATGGCCTATGTCTATCTGCCGTTCATGGTGCTGCCGATTTTCGCTGCCATTGACCGCTTTGATATGCGCCTGCTGGAAGCGGGCTATGACCTTTACGCCAGCCGCGGCCAGGTTTTGCGCCGGATCATCCTGCCGATCGTCAAGCCAGGCATTATCGCAGGGTCCATTCTGGTGTTCACGCCGTCACTTGGGGCCTATGTCATTCCGCGCATTCTGGGTGGCGGCAACAATCTGATGATCGGCAACCTGATCGACCTGCAATTTGGCCAAGGGCGCAACTGGCCACTGGGTGCTGCTTTGGGCATGACGTTACTGATCATCATCGCCGTCGCACTGGTGTTCTATACCCGCGCGACCAATCGGGAGGGGACAAATGGCTAGCCCCAGCTTTTCCGCCACCCACTTGCCGGGCTTTTCCAGCATCGCGATGATCATCTTTGCAATCCTGTACATCCCGATCTTTACGCTGGTGATCTATTCGTTCAACGCCGGGACCTCGGTATCGGATTGGCAGGGCTTTTCGTGGCGCTGGTATGTGACTGCGTGGTCGAACGAGGATGTGCAGGATGCCGCCCTGCGCTCGCTGACCGTCGCCACCTGCGCCACGCTGATTGCCACAACGCTGGCAACCCTTGCTGCCCTTGGCACCACGCGCACAGGGCCATTTCGCGGCAAGACCCTGATCAACCTGATGATCAACCAGCCGCTGATCGTACCCGACATTGTCACCGCGATTTCGCTGCTGATCTTTGTGGCCGCGATCAAAGTGGCGACCGGCTATCAGGGGCTGATCTACCTGATCCTTGCCCACAGCGCGTTTTGCCTTCCCTTCGCCTATCTGCCGATCAAGGCCCGGCTGGAAGGCATGGACCTCAGTCTGGAAAACGCCGCGGCCGATCTTTACGCGTCGCCTTGGCAAACCTTTCGTCGCGTGACCCTGCCATTGCTGGCCCCGGCGATCATTGCCGGGGCGATGCTGGCCTTTGTGGTGTCGCTGGATGACGTGGTGATCACCAACTTCGTGAAATCCGGTGGGCAAGACACCTTGCCCACCTATATGCTCGGTCAACTGCGGCGCGGCACCAAACCCGACATCAACGCCATTGCAACCGTGCTTCTGGGCTTGACGGTGTGCCTGCTGACCCTGTTCTTTTTGCTGACCAAAAAACGGGATTGAACCCGCCCGCGATACTTCCAACCAACAATGGAGATCAACGATGATGAAAAACCTATTGCTCGCCACGGCCATCGGCCTTGCAGGCGGCACTGCAGCCCTCGCCGAGGGCGAACTGCAATTGTACAACTGGGGCAACTACACCAGCCCCGAACTGCTGGCAAAGTTCGAGGCGGAAACCGGCATCAAGGTCACTGTAACCGATTACGCCAGCAACGACGAGGCGCTGGCCAAGATCGAGGCCGGGGGCCATGGCTATGATCTGGTGGTGCCATCGAACAGCTTTATCCCAATCTTTGTCGAAAAAGGTCTGATCCAGCCGTTGGATCTGGCAAAACTGCCAAATCACACGAATATCGCCCCGGAATGGATGGATGTCAGCTGGGACCAAGGCCGCACGCATTCAGTGCCATGGCTATGGGGATCGACCGGCGTTGGCGTCAATACCTCTGTCTATGGCGGCGATATCAACACCTCGGCCATCTTCCTTGATCCACCGCCGGAATTGGTCGGCAAGGTCAACGTGACGCCTGAAATGATGGACGCCATATCGATGGCGACACTGTATGTCGGCGGCGAGTTGTGCACTGAAGATACCGAAGTGCTGAAGAAAGTGCGCGACCTGCTGACTGCCGCCAAGCTCAAATGGATGAGCATGGACTACGGCATGGAAGACAAGATGGCGACGAATGACGTGTCAGCCTCGATGTACTGGAACGGTGCCATCATGCGGGCACGGCTGAAGAACCCGGATGTAAAATTCGGCTACCCGAAAGAAGGCTACGTGCTCTTCATGGATTCGGTGGCGCTGCTGTCGGATGCGAAAAATGTCGAGGAAGCCTACAAGTTCATGGATTTCATCATGCTGCCGGAAAATGCCGCGATGCTGTCGGCCTTCGCGCGCTACGGCAACGGCATTGCGGGATCTGATGCCTTCATGCCCGAAGATATGAAGACCGCACCCGAAGTGGCGATCCCGGAAGAGTTCCGGGCGCTCGGGCAGTTCATTCCGACCTGTTCGCCGAAAGCACAGGAATACAATACCGCGATCTGGACTGAGCTGTTGAAGTGAGTTGCGCCGCGGCCTTGCGGCCGCGTCGCCCGAGGCGGGGGCTCTGCCCCCGCACCCCCGGGGTATTTGTGCAGAAACGAAGGGGGTATGGATGGGCCTTGTTGATCTGTCCGCATCAGACCTGTCGCGCCTGATCGCGGCGCGGCAGGTTGCGCCGTCGGAGGTGATGGCGGCCTATCTGGTGCGGATTGCCGCCGTGAACGGCGCGGTGAACGCTGTCGTGTCTTTGCGCGACCCCGACGATCTGATGCGCGAGGCGCGTGTGGCAGATGATGCCCCGCCGCTTGGCTGGCTGCACGGGCTACCGCTGGCCGTGAAAGACCTCGTCGAAACCAAGGGGCTGCGCACCACGCATGGGTCGCCGTTGTTTGCCAACCATGTGCCACAAACGGATGACCTGTTGGCGGCAAGACTGCGCGCAGCGGGCGGAATTTTCATCGGCAAGACCAACACGCCAGAATGGGGCCAGGGTTCACACAGCTTCAACCCGGTGCACGGTGTGACGCGCAATCCTTATGATCTGGGCCGGTCTGCCGGTGGATCATCGGGCGGCGCTGCGGCAGCACTGGCGGCGCGCATGGTGCCAGTCGCCGATGGGTCTGACATGATGGGGTCGCTGCGCAATCCGGCGGCATTCTGCAATGTTTACGGCTTTCGCCCAACATGGGGCGTGGTGCCGACCGATACCGTTGGCGACACGTTTCTGGCGACGCTTTCGACCGATGGGCCAATGGCGCGCAACGTCGAAGACCTGGCGGGCATGTTGCAGGTGATGGCAGGTGAAAACCCCGAAGTACCGTTTGGGAGGGTGGCGCAGCGCTACGGCGATCTGCAGGTTGCCGATCTGCGCGGCAAGCGGATTGGCTGGTTGGGCAATTGGGGTGGGGCCTATCAGATGGAGCCCGGCATCACCGCTCTGTGCGAGGCAGGCCTGCGAGTGTTCGAAGATCAAGGTGCTATCGTTGATCCGGTAGCACCGCCGTTCCCGGCCAGTGATCTTTGGCACAGTTGGACAACGCTGCGCGCCATGCTGAATGCCGGGGGCAAGCGCGATCTCTATGCCGATCCCGCCAAACGCGCGCAACTGAAGCCCGAGACAGTATGGGAGATCGAGCAGGGCCTTGGTCTTTCAGCCGAGGCGGTTCACGCCGCATCGGTGATCCGGTCGCGCTGGTATGCCACGGCAGCGCGGCTGTTTCAGACCTATGATGCGCTGGTGCTGCCCTCGGCTCAGGTTTGGCCGTTCCCTGCCGAATGGCGCTGGCCGCAAACCATCAACGGGCACACGATGGACACTTATCATCGCTGGATGGAAGTCGTCATCCCGGTCAGCCTGGCAGGCCTTCCCGCCATCGCACTGCCCGCCGGGTTTGGTGCCACGGGTCTGCCCATGGGGATGCAGCTGTTTGGCCGCGCCGGCGCCGATGCCGAAATTCTGGCGATGGGACAGGCCTACCATCTGGCGACGGATTGGCCGGGACAGCGTCCGCCGCCGTTGTGATCAACGGGCGGCGAGGACGGCAATGCTGTCGGCCACCTCGGCCCGAACTGGCCCTTCACGGGCCGGGTCGCGCAGCGTCGTCAGCAATGCCTCAGTTGGCCCGGAGCGCGCGCCGCCACCCCAGCTTAGCGCGCGCAGTACCGACTGCGCCGCGTCGGGCAGCACGTCGGGTATCGCTTGGCCCGCCAGCGTCGCCCAGACCCCAGCCCAGCAGCGGCCAACCGACCACGGGTTATAGCCGCCGCCGCCCAGCACCAGATAGCGAGGGGCAATCTCGCGCAGCGCTGCCACCACTGCCCAATGCGCGCTGTTCGACAGCGCCAGGCGCGATAGCGGGTCTTCCAGCAGCCCATCGGCCCCACATTGCAGCACGATCGCATCGGGGGCGAACGCCGCAAGGCGCGGCAGGATCAGCCGTTGCAGGACAGCTCGCATTTCGGTGTCATTGAATCCCGCAGGCACTGGCAGATTGAAACAATTGCCGCAGCCCGCATCACCCAGCTGCCCGGTAAACGGCCACCGCGCCTGTTCGTGGACCGAGATCAGCAGCACGTCGGGATCGCCGGAAAATGCATGTTCCACGCCGTCAGGGTGGTGCGCGTCAATATCGACATAGGCGATGCGTGGCACGCCCGCCCGGCGCAGAGTCAGAATGCCCAGAACCGGATCGTTCAGATAGCAAAAGCCGTTCGCATAGGCGGGCATGCCGTGATGCGTGCCGCCGCCGGGCACATAAATCACCCCTGGACGTGCCGCCAGCATTTCGGCGGCCAGCATCACCCCTCCTGCCCCTGTGGCTGGCCTGCGATACATATCGGCAAACACCGGGTTTGACAGGGTGCCAAGGCCATAGCTGCGCCGCGTGGCATCGGTAACGTTGCCAGTGCGTTCGGCACTCTGCAAGGCGGCGATGTAATCGGCATCGTGCCACATGGCCAAAGCGGCAGGCTTAGCGCGGGGTGACAGGCGAAACCGATCAGGTGGCAGCCACCCCAGACCCCGCGTCAGATCCATCACGGTGGAAACCCGCGGCACCCGCAACGGATGCGTGAGGCCGTAGCTTGAGCCGCGATAAATCTCTGACCCGATAAAGATCGGGTCAGTCGGGCCAGCCGCCGCCGTAGTCACTGCAAAAGCGCCTCGATCTGTTTGGTAATTGCTGCCGATGTCGGCTTTGGCCCCGAGCCCCAGGTTGCAATCACCGCACCATCGCTGCCGAGCAGCACTTTGTTGAAATTCCACCCCGGCGCAAACCCACTGCTGCCTTTGACCCACGCATAGAACGGATGCGCTTTTGCGCCCGTTACTACAGTAATCTCGGTCATCGCGATGGTCAGATCAAAGTTCACTTCACAAAACTCTTTCACCGCTTTTTCATCACCAAGCTCCTGCGCAAAATCGTTCGACGGCACGGCCAGCACCTTCAGCCCGCGCGCGCCATAGGTGTCTTGCAGCGTTTGCAGATCGTCATACTGCCCGGTAAAGCCGCAAAGCGAGGCGGTGTTGACCACCAGCACCGGATGACCGCGCCAATCATCAAGATCAATTTGGCCGCCGTCGATCGAGGTGAACGAAAAGCCCGCAGTGGCGGCTGTCGGGAAAACGCCAGCCGCAACAACCAGCGCCGAAACGACGATCTGCCGCAGCTTACGCAAGCGATGGGGATACCCGGCCATGGCAGTTTCCTTGTTACAGTTGCCGTTAAGGTATGCCTCCGGCGGTCTTCGTCAAACAGCAATTGCCGGTGAATAGGGCCTAACAGACCACAGTTACGTGATTTTTGCCTGCAATTGCTGGGAAGTTTGCCACAGCTGTGCCATATTGACACCAATGTGGTTGGGCAGAACGGCGAAAAGCCGCGCCTATTGAAAGTTGAACAGGCATGAAACGTAGTCCTTCAAGCGCCTTTGCCCGCACATCGGACGAACCGCGCACGCAATATGGTGCCGTCTGCTGGCGTCAGGCAGAGACGGGCCTTGATGTGTTGCTGATCACCAGCCGCGAAACCGGGCGCTGGGTCATCCCGAAGGGTTGGCCGATCAAAGGCCTGACTGCCGCCGCCGCCGCCGAACGCGAAGCCTGGGAAGAAGCCGGCGTTGAGGGCAAGTTGTGCGACACCTGCCTTGGCGTGTTTTCCTATCAAAAGATCTTGGCCGAGGATCAATCCATCCCCTGCGTGGTCGCGATCTATGGCTTGCGGGTGGAAAAGTTGTCGCGCCGCTACCCCGAGCAGCATCAGCGCCGCCGCAAGTGGTTTGCCGCCGCCGAAGCTGCACAGCTGGTTGCCGAGCCGGAGCTGCGCACGCTTTTGCTGGCGCTGGCGCAAGACGCGAAAAATCTGGGTGTCGACGCCGTTGCCAAAAAGCTGAAGCCGCCAACTCTGACGCCGCCGCAGTAGGAAATCACGTCAGTGGGGAACCGGTTGAATATTTCTACCGAAAGCTTAGGTGGAGTATGATGAACCCGACGGTACCCCAATGATCCGCTACTCGCTTAGATGTGCCGCGTCGCATGACTTTGACAGCTGGTTTCGCTCGTCAGAGGCCTATGAGGGCTTGCACGCCGCGGGCCACATCGCCTGCCCCATTTGTGGCAGCGCCGATGTGCAGAAATCACTGATGGCACCGGCAGTGCGCCCGGCCCGCACTGCCGGTGCGGCAAATGCCGAACCAGCCGCACCGGGCAGTGGCGCACTATCGCAGCCCCAGTCGGCGGTAGAAGAGGCGTTTGCCGAAATGCGCAGGCAGGTCGAGGTGAATTCCCAATATGTCGGCCTCAACTTCGCGGCCGAAGCACGTCGTATCCATGATGGTGCCACCCCTGCACGGTCAATCTATGGCGAGGCAAAACCGGAAGAAGCGCGCCAATTGATCGAAGACGGCGTACCCGTAGCACGGCTGCCGTTCATGCCCACCCGCAAGACCAACTGATCCCGTTCCGAGGTGGCGGTCGGCGCGCTTGCCCATTGGTGGGCATCCTGTTCACCGCTTGAGCCGCCAAATCACGAAAATTCCTGCATCCTGTGCAAAGTCAGTTGGCACAGTCCATCGCCGCGCGCAGCGACGCCGCAGTAGGAACACCAGACACAATGTCGGCGCTGACTTCGGTGTCCACCAGTGTAATCTCGGCGATCCCGGTCCAGTCACCAGAGGCGACGATCAGACTGTCGCGCCCGTTGCAATGACGGGTGCCGCCTGAAATTGCGGCATCGCCGATGCGGTGGTTGGTGAATTCTGCGGCCCGAGCGATCTCAGTCAGCTTGCCGTCGGCATATCGCACAAAGACCAGCTCGCGGCGAAGATGCGGACGATCAACATAGGCGATCTCGATCCTGCCATCACTGTCAAAATCGCCCCACCCAGCGGGGGCAAGCCAGCGGTGCGTTGTGCCAATAAATGCCGTCGCGGCGCGTTTACCGGAACCGTCATAAATCGCCAGTGACGCGCCGCGCGTCAGATCGGTTTCGACCACCATCACTTCGGGTCGGCCATCGCCGTCAAAATCCGCAACGCGCGCCTCGAAATCTTCGAACACGCGGTGGTTTGGCAGGATTATCACCTTCTTTTCCGTCCGTGGCGTGGCGCAGCCCTGGCAGACATCGACCAATACCTGCAATCCGCCCCATTCCAGGCTGTCGCCCAACACGCCGTGGTCATAGCGATCGGTTGGCAAAACCAGCTCTGCCGCAATCACCAGTGACGTCACTTCAGTTTGTTCGGCGGCAAGGGCCAACGGCCACAGCGCAAAACACAACAAAAATCGCATCAAATCTGCTTTTCCGGCATCTGAACGCGCAGTCCATCCAGCGCATCAGAAACCTTCAACTGGCACGTCAGCCGGGATCGCGCCGGATCGGGCGACCATGCAAAATCAAGCATGTCCTCTTCCATCGCGTCTTTCTTCGGCAGCTTGTCGACCCAAGCCAAGTCAACATAAACATGGCAGGTGGAACAGGCACAGGCACCGCCGCAATCAGCCTCGATGCCCGGAATGCCGTTATCGCGCGCGCCTTCCATCACTGTCAGACCATTTGCGACATCGACGACATGTTCTTTGCCGCCAAACTCCACATAGGTAATTTTCGCCATTCCAGTCCTCGTTTCCGGGTATGCTTTTGCTGCCAGTGGACATAGGGCAAATGCGCCAGCTTTGCCAGTGGTCCGATGCGCGCAAGACCGCGCTACGCCAAAGGCTTTCACCGCCGCCGAATTATCGCTATGATCCGTGCCAAAGATCGGGGTCAACCCGGTACATCAGGCAAAACAGGACAGAACGCGCAGATGATCCGACCTCGTATTCTAGGTGCAGCGCTGGCGCTCGCGCAGGTGTTTGGCGTTGCTGCCTGCACGATGGGTGCCTCACCGGATGCCCCGTCCGGCGCTGATTTGCGCGCGGAAACCATTCGGGGTGACAAGCCAACCGAACCGGCAGATGCCTGCTGGGCAAGCGATGAAACACCGGCCGTCATTGAAACCGTCACCGACCAGATTGCCGAAGATGCCTCGCCGGAACGTGACGCTGGTTACCGCACCGAAATTCGGCAGCAGATCGTGCAGCCGCGCGAACAAATCTGGTTCCGCACGCCGTGTGACGCCGAATTGACCCCCGATGTGGTCGCCACTTTGCAGCGCGCCTTAGCCGCGCGCGGGTTCTACCAAGCCGAACCGAGTGGCGAACTGGATGCAGCCACCCGCGCTGCAATCCGTGCGTTTCAAATGCCGCGCGGCCTGAACAGTGATCGGCTGTCGCTTGCCGCCGCCCGCGAACTGGGCGTTGTTGCCGCCGATTTTGGTCAAGGCACCACAGGCTGAACGCGAAAAGGCCCGAGATTTCCCTCGGGCCCCACGCACTATCAATAAAGCGGTGCTATTCGACCGACAGCGCCACAAAGCGCGGGTCGCCGTCACGGCGCACCAGCAGCAGCAGCGATTTGCGCCCTGCACCACGGGCTTCTTCAACCCGGTCTTCCAGATCTTTCAGGCGCACTACCTTTTGTTGCCCCGCTTCGGTGATCAAATCACCCTCGCGCAGACCCTTCGCATAGGCTTCGGAGGTTTGATCCACCGCCGCCACCATCAGGCCCTGAGTGCCAACCGGCAAGCCAAGCTTGGTGATCATTTCCTCATCTACCGGTGCCACTGTCAGCCCAAGAATTTCGGCCTTGGCTGGCGCTTCGGGTGCGGCAGTCACGGCAGGCTTCGGTTCCGCCTCGGCTTCTTCGCGGCGGCCAAGTGTGATCAGCAGGTTCTGCATCTTGCCTTCGCGTTGCACAATCACCGCAACCGCTTCGCCAATCGGCGCATCGGCAACGCGGCGCACCAGTTCACGCGTATCGGCCACTTCGGCGCCGTCGAACGACGTAATCACATCACCGGCAAGCATTCCTGCATCCTTGGCAGGGCCATCCGGCACATCGGTGATCAACGCGCCCTTAGCCTCGACCAACCCCATTGCCTCGGCAACATCCGGCGTCACGTCCTGAATGCGCACGCCAAGCCAACCGCGCCGGGTTTCACCAAATTCACGCAACTGGCCAACAACCTTCGACACCACGTTCGACGCCATTGAAAAGCCGATACCGATAGACCCGCCATTCGGCGACAGGATTGCCGTGTTAACGCCAATCACCTGACCGTCCAGATTGAACAGCGGCCCACCCGAATTGCCCCGGTTGATCGCAGCATCAGTCTGAATGAAATCATCATAAGTGCCCGACAACTCGCGGTTACGCGCTGACACGATCCCGGCCGAGACAGAGAAACCTTGACCAAGCGGGTTGCCCATGGCGACAACCCAATCACCAACGCGCATCACATCGCTATCGCCAAACTGCACGAACGGCAGCGGCGTGTCGCTTTCAACTTTCAGCAGCGCGATATCGGTCTTCAGATCGGTTCCAACCAGCTTGGCTTGCAACTGCTTGCCGTTGAAGAAATCAACCTGAATGTCATCAGCGCCCTCGATCACATGGTTGTTGGTCACGATATAGCCATCCGCCGAGATCACGAAGCCAGATCCAAGCGCCTCGGACCGGCGCGGTTCTTGCGGGCCGGGAATGCCCGGCACCCCGTCACCATTGCGGTTCATGAACTCGTCGAAGAAATCCTGAAACGGCGATCCTTCCGGCAGCATCGGGCCGTCTTCGGTATTGGCCGCAACAATCGACGACGTGGTGATGTTCACCACCGACGGGCTGAACTGTTCCGCCAGATCGGCAAAGCTTTCCGGCGCGCCCTGCGCCAAGGCCTGCTGGGCCTGCGCCAGAAGAAGTGCCACAGCCACCATCAGCGCCATCAACAAACGCGCGGCCAAAAATGGCTCTGCATGACGGCTGGACACTTGGGAAATTTGTCTCGTCTGCACCACGAATTCCTTTCGTTGCTCGGGTCGCGAAGTAAACCTGACGTTGGCCGATTTCGGCCTTATCACACCGCCACTATGAAGTAGGTAGTGCGCGGCACAATGCAAACCCCCATCGCGCCCGCTCAATAGGATGTGAACAGCCCTGCTGCGTGGTATACTGCCCGCGTTGATCGCCCAAGCCAAACGCAATCTTGATCGACGGCCTTGGCGGGAATAAAAAGGGGCCAGCGTCGCCGCAAGCCCCGATTTCCTGCAAACTGGCACCTATTCTGTTGCGGCAGGTTCGACTGGCTCTTTCACCGGTGCTTTTTCGCTGCGCAAATAGTCGAAGAACTCGCTATCCGGCTGCATGACGATCGAAGAATTGCCCGGCTGCAGCGCGCGTTCATAAGATGTCAACGACCGCGAGAAGGCAAAGAACTCTGGGTCACGACCAAACGCTTCGGCATAGATCGCGTTGCGTTCGGCGTCAGCCTCACCACGGATCACTTCCGCATTCTTGCGCGCCTCGGATGTCAGTTCCACCACAGTACGGTCGGCAAAGGCCCGAACGCGCTGTGCGGCCTCGTTCCCGCGTGCGATTTCATCTGCTGCTTCGCGTTCACGCTCTGCCCGCATCCGCGCGAATGTGGCTTCAAGGTTCTGCTCTGGCAGATCGGTCCGGGTCAGCCGCACGTCGATCACATCAACGCCCAGGGATTGCGCTTGTGTGCGTGCAATATCGCGGATCTGGTTCATCAACCCAGTCCGGTCTTCCGACAGAACGCGGCTGGATTCCACCTTGCCCAACACCTCGGGGATGGCGTTGTTCATGATGCCGGCCAACAAGGATTGCGCCTTTTCGATATCACCCGCGCCGACGGATTCGCGGAATTTGACCAGATCAATGATCTGCCAACGTGCGAACGCATCCACCACCAACCGGCGGTCATCCTCCATGGTGACTTCCAGCGGCGGCGTCGGCAGGCCAAGAATGCGGCCATCATAACGAACCACATCCTGCAGCAAAGGAATTTTAAAGCCCAGACCCGGCTCTTCCTTCACCTGTTTCACCTGACCAAACTGCAAGACCAGCGCCTTTTCGCGTTCATCGACGATGAACAGCGACGACATCACGCCAAATATGATCAAAGCGAAAATTGGCAACAAATATGCGGCGCGCATCAGTTGGTTCCTCCGGTTGCGGCGGCAGCCCCAGCAGCGGGCATCCGGTTCAGTTCATTCAGCGGCAGGAATGGCACAACGCCCTGCCCGCCACCTTCGCCCGATGACACGCCATCAAGGATCACCTTGTTCATGCCACCAAACACCCGCTCCATGGTTTCCAGATACATCCGCTTGCGCGTTACCTCAGGGGCTTTGATGTATTCGTTATAGACTGAAAGGAACCGGCTGGCCTCACCCTGTGCATTGTTAACCACCTGCGCGCGGTAGGCTTCGGATTCTTCCGCCAACTGTGCCGCCTGACCACGCGCGCCGGCGGTAACCGTGTTGGCATAGGCGTCGGCCTCTTTTTCCAACCGGTCGCGGGCCTGTTGTGCGGCCTGCACTTCACGGAAGGCGTCAATCACCTCGGATGGTGGTGCCGCCTTGGCAAAGTTGACCCGCACAACCGAAATCCCGGCCTTGTAGGTATCCAGCGTTGCCTGCACCGAGTTGCGCAGGTCACTGGCAATCACGCCCCGGTCACGGTTCAGGATCGGTGATAGTTCCGACCGCGCGATGATGTCGCGCATCGCAGATTCCGATACTGCACGGATGGTATCCGTCGGATCAGCAAGGTTGAACAGAAACTCGGATGGATCAGCCACGCGCCAGACCACCTGAAATTCGATATCCACGATGTTCTGGTCGCGGGTCAGCATCAACCCGGTATCCATCTCGCCGCCCGCGCCGTTGCCAATATCCGTGGTCCGCTCGCCGGTTACCTGCACAACTTCGGCTTTGACCAACGGCCATGGCGCAAAGTTCAGGCCCGGATTGCCGATGCCACTGAACTTGCCGAGGAACAGCTCAACCGACCGCTCTTCCGGCTTGACCGAATAGAATGACATGAACGTCCAGACGGCCACAGCCGCCAGCGCCCCCAGCATCAGACCCTGCCGCGTAACAATCGGACTGCCCGGTTCACGGCCGCCGCCACCCGGCCCGCCGCCGTTGTTGCCACGCCCACGCCCGCCCATCAGCACGCGCAGCTGTTCCTGGCCTTTTTTCATGATCTGTTCGATTTCGGGGATTTGCGGTCCTTCGCCCGGTTTGCGACCACCACGCTTGTCGTCATCACCACCGCGATTGTCGCCGCCAGAGCCACCGCCGCCGCCCCAAGGGCCACCGTTTCCAGACATATATTTCAGACCCTTTTCATTTGTTTCGTCTAAATTGGTTACATCCGCGCGAAGTTCAAGCAGTTAGCAGCACTTCATTCAAGCCTGACCGGCTTTCGCATCGTCACCATTTCTTCAGACATCGTCGGATGCACAGCCACCGTGCTGTCGAAATCTTCCTTAGTCGCCCCCATCTTGATGGCAATCGCCGCCAGTTGGATCATCTCCCCCGCCCCCGGCGCGACAATATGGCAACCCAGCACCTTGCGTGTGGCCTTTGATACGATCAGCTTCATCAACACTCTGTCATGGTGACCCGCGAAAATCGTTTGCATCGGGCGAAAAGCAGTGGAGTAAACCACGATTGGCTCCATCTCCCGCGCCGCTTCTTCCGACAAACCAACCGACCCCATTTCCGGCTGCGTGAATATCGCCGATGGCACCAGCGCATGATCCGCTTTGGTAGGCCGCCCGCCAAACACGGTATCGGCAAAGGCGTGCCCCTCGCGGATCGCAACAGGCGTCAGGTTGATCCGGTCCGTCACATCACCAACCGCAAAGATCGACGGTACGGCAGTCTGGCTATACTCATCCACCACAATCTGCCCCGCGCGGCCAAACTGCACGCCCAAATCTTCCAGCCCGATGCCTTTGGAGTTCGGCTTCCGCCCGGTCGCATACATCACCAGATCAAACTCGCGGTCTTCCCCATCAGTCGATACCGACCTGATGCCGCCCGTAACCTTTTCCAGCCGCATCACGTCGGTGCCGCACATGATATCAATGCCGCGCGCCTGCATCGCCGTCGCCACATGGCCGCGCGCTTCATCATCAAAGCCGCGCAAAATCTGCGCACCCCGATAGTATTGCGTCACCTTCACCCCAAGCCCATGCAGGATGCAGGCGAATTCCGAGGCGATGTAGCCGCCCCCCACCACCAAGGCCCGCTTCGGTAAAGCCTCCAGATCGAACATCTCGTTTGAGGTAACCGCCAGCTCCGCCCCCGGAATTTCCGGCACGAATGGCCACCCCCCGGTGGCAATCAATACATGTGCTGCGGTAAACTTTGTGCCGTCCGCCAGCCGCACCGTATGCGCATCTTCCAGCACGGCGCGAGCGTCATGGATCGTCACCCCCGCGCTCTCCAAAGTCGCCCGATACGCCGCCTCAAGCCGCGCCAGTTCCGCATGCAGCGTGCCACGAAACCTTAGCCAATCAAATTCACCAATGCTGGCATCCCAGCCGTAAGCCCGCGCCAATTCCACCTGCTCCGGATAACTCGACGCAAACACCATCAGCTTTTTCGGCACGCAGCCCCGGATCACACAGGTGCCGCCCATCCGGCTTTCTTCCGCCAGACCAACCCGCGCCTTGCCTTCCGCTGACGCAATCCGCGCCGCCCGCACGCCGCCAGACCCACCACCGATGACAAACAGATCGTAGTCAAACGCCATTAGGGTCAGTCCCCCAGATCGGCAAAGATGTTATCGCCCGGCACCAGATCAATCCGGTCATCCTCGACCGAACCCGAATTGATGTTGCGCACTGTCACCCGGCCATCGCCATGCCCGATGACCACAATATCGCAAATGTCGATGAACAGCCCGTTTTCCACCACGCCGGGGATCTGGTTCAACACCAGCGCCAGCTGCCGTGGGTTGCCGATCCGCTTCAGATGCAGATCGACAATGTAATTGGACTCGTCCGTGATCAGCGGCCGATCACCGTTCATCCGCAAACTGCAGTCACGGTTCAGCACATCCAGCGACACCAGCGTTTCTTCGATCAGCGCCTTGGTAGTCTGCCAACCAAACGGTATCACCTCGACCGGCAACGGAAACGCGCCCAGCTGCGTGACTTCCTTCGCAGCATCGGCAATCACGATCATCTGATCACTTGCCGTCGCCACGATCTTTTCTTGCAGCAACGCTGCCCCGCCACCTTTGATCAGGTTCAGATTGGCATCAAATTCATCTGCGCCATCAATCGTCAGATCCAGCCATTTGGCGTCATCCAGCGACGTAATAGGAATCCCCAATTGCTGAGCCAGCTGCGCTGTGCGTGTCGATGTCGGCACCCCGACTACGCGCAAGCCCTCTTCGCGCACCCGTTCCGCCAGACAGCGCACCATCCACGCCGCCGTTGATCCGGTGCCAAGCCCCACCTTCATGCCATTTTGCACAAAATCGACCGCCCGCTTTGCCGCGACGAATTTCGCCTTGTCGATGGGTGAAAGCTCTGCCGCCATGATGATCTCCTAGGAATTGTCGCGCTAGTTATAGGCAATGCCGTCAGGCGGCGCGAGGGGGCATTTATCCAAAAGCAGGCGGCAAAGCGCCGTCACTTGACAGCAACGTTACGACAAGGTTATTGAGAACAATTCGCATTAGCAAAGTAGCCTCGCCCAATGACCAGCCAAGACACAAATCTGTTTAACCTGTCTAACAGGAAGAAAAGTTGGCGCACCGATCCGGCAAACCCATCCCTTGCCGAAGTAAACCGCTCCATCGCCCTGCCCGCTGGATCATGGCGCAGATTTGCTGCCTTTCTGGGCCCCGGCTACATGGTGGCCGTGGGCTACATGGACCCCGGCAATTGGGCTACCAGCATCGCTGGTGGCTCCAAATTTGGCTACACCCTGCTGGTCGTGGCGCTGGTGTCCAATATTATGGCCATCATCCTTCAATCGCTTTGCGCCCGGCTTGCTATCGCATCAGGCCGCGATCTGGCCCAAGCCTGTCGCGACGCCTTTCCGCGCTGGATCGCGTTTCCGCTCTGGATACTAGCCGAACTCGCCATCATCGCGACCGACATAGCCGAGGTTATAGGCACCGCTATCGGCCTAAACCTACTGTTCGGCATCCCGCTGGAACTTGGCGTTATCATCACCGCCCTTGATGTGTTCCTGATCCTGTGGCTGCAAAACAAGGGCTTTCGTTGGCTCGAAGCGTTCATTATCACGCTTCTTGGCGTCATCGCCGTCTGTTTTGGCCTGCAAATCGCCTTGGCCGATCCAGACTGGGGCGGCGTGATCCGTGGCTTTGCCCCAACTGTCGAAATTCTGCGCAATCCCGAAATGCTGTATTTGGCACTTGGTATCCTGGGTGCCACCGTCATGCCGCATAACCTTTATTTGCATTCGGCCATCGTCCAAACCCGCGACTACGGCGATACTCTGCCGGAAAAGCGCGAGGCGCTTAAATTCGCCACCATTGATAGCACCATCGCCCTGATGTTCGCGCTGTTCATCAACGCTTCGATCCTGATCCTCGCCGCCGCCAGCTTCAACGCAACGGGCCGCACCGAAGTGGTGGAACTCGGCGATGCCCACCAACTTCTTGGCCCTTTGCTGGGGTCTGGCATTGCGCCAACGCTGTTCGCCATCGCCCTGCTGGCCTGCGGCCTAAACTCCACCGTCACTGCCACCCTTGCTGGCCAAGTGGTGATGGAGGGCTTCCTGAACCTGCGTCTGCCGCCATGGGCACGCCGCCTGATCACCCGCGCCATCGCCATCATCCCTGCCGCTGGCGTCACGATATACTACGGCAGTTCCGGCACCGGCCAACTGCTGATCCTGACTCAAGTGGTGCTTAGTCTGCAGTTATCGTTCGCCGTGGTGCCGCTGGTCATGTTCACCTCAAGCACCAAGAAAATGGGTCCAATGGTCGCGCCGTTCTGGTTGGTCGCCTTCGCAGTGCTGATCGCAGTGGTGATCATCGCTTTGAACACCAAACTGCTATTCGATTTCTTCAGTGGCGGGTCGTAACGACTGAGCGGCCGCAACCCAACTGCACTTCGGGCAAAAAACAAGCATCGGTTCGGAGGGCCCGCTCGCCCTTCGAACCGACCAAACCCTGAACGCTATCAGTCCGCCGCAACCAGCGCACTAACCCCGGCGGCCACTTCTGCCATCGCAGCAACCCCGTCCCCATCCGCATCAAACAGCAAAATCTCGCGCAGCGCATCAACCTCGGCATCCGACATCTGCACCAGCGCCACGCCCTGCGCATAGCCACGCAACTCGGTCAGGCTTAGCACACCATCCCCATCCACATCCGCGCGGTCATATCCCAATTGCAGCCCGCCGCGTTTCCCCGCCGCCGCCGCATCAGCCATGACAGTCATTTCATCGCGGCCAACATCGCCATCATTGTTGGTATCGGCGGCCAGATACCGCGCCATTTCCTTCGCCCGAAACCGCGCCCGCTCTGCCGCCACAAACGCGTCAATCGCCGCCCGATCAATGCCGCCGTGGCGGCCAAATCCATAGATCAACCCCGCCGCATCGCGCAAAAACACATCCGGCGCGCCCCGCAACTTTTTCATCGCCTTTTCCGGTAGGGCCTGCCCAGAACCTGCGACAGCAGCCACTGGCACCACCGCCTCCTGCGCCATCGCTGCCCCTGCCCCCAACATCAAAATCACTATCGCACGCATCAGCATCAGCCCAACCTCCGGTCCATGATCGCCAACACCTTGGCACCGCATAGTTAACCAATGGTTGACGCAACCCCACTCGACTTAAGCCCGCATTGCCGCCAAAAGTCGTTTTTGGGCAAGCGACCGCAACTTGCCAAAGCCAGACTCCCCGAAACGGAGACGCCAATGTATACCCTGCACTACGCCCCCGATAATGCCTCCATGATCATCCGGCTGGTGCTGCAAGAAGCCGCCCTGCCCTGCCGCGTTGCCTTGGTTGATCGCAGCACCCGCGCGCAAGACAGCGCCGCCTACCGCCACCTCAATCCTGCGGGCCTGATCCCCGCACTGGAAACTCCCCATGGCCCGCTGTTTGAAACCGGCGCAATCCTGCTGTGGCTGGCTGACCGTCACCACCTTGGCCCAAAGGCCGATGCCGCCAATCGCGGCGACTTCCTGAAATGGCTGTTCTTCATCTCGAACACCGCGCACGCCGATCTGCGCCAGTTATTCTACCCCGATCAATACGTCCCCAAAGACGCCGTGTCTGGCCATCACGCCCTGCTATCCGCCCGCATGAAACGCCACTTTACCTTGCTAGACCAAGCCGCAGCCGCACATCCCGATCTGTTCACCCCACCCTCAATCCTATTCGCCTACATCGCAGCCCTGATGCGGTGGGCCGTCCTTTACCCCAAGCACCAGACCCCATGGTTCCACTTGCCCGACTACCCGCACCTTGCCCGACTGGCAGCAGCCTTGGAAAACCGCCCCGCCGCCCAGCACATCGCCACAGCCGAAGGCTTGGGCAAAACCCCCTTCTCTGCCCCAAGCTACGCCATCCCACCCGAAGGCAGCGCGCTTTAGCAGCACTGGCAATCCCGCCCACTGCGCCTTACCATACCCCGAACTGCATTTGCCGAAAGCCGACCAGCACGGCCTTCTCAAACCCCGAAAGCTGACCCCAGATGTTTCTTTCCGTGTTCGACATGTTCAAAATCGGCATCGGCCCATCCTCATCGCACACCATGGGCCCGATGGTTGCCGCCGCACGCTTCCTCGACACCCTGCGCGCCAGCCCGTTCCACCCACGCGGCCTGCGCGCCTCGCTGCACGGCTCGCTCGCCTTTACCGGCGTCGGCCACGCCACCGACCGCGCAACCATCCTCGGCCTCGCGGGGTTCGAGCCCGCCACTTATGACCCCGACAAGGCCGAAGCCGCCCTCGCCCAGATCCGCGCCACCAAAACCATCGAGGCCCCCGGCCTGCCGCCGCTGCGTTTCGACCCCGGCGCAGACCTGTTGTTCGACTACGGCCCCGCCCTGCCCGGTCACGCCAACGGCATGATCCTGAAAGCCACTGACGCCCAAGGCGACGTGATCTTGCAGGAAACCTACTATTCCATCGGCGGCGGCTTCGTTCTGACCGCCGAAGAACTCGCCAACAAAGACGCCAAGAAACACGGCCCCGCCACTGTGCCCTACCCATTCGAATCCGCCGACCAAATGCTTGCCATGGCCAAATCATCCGGCAAAACCATCGCCCAGATGAAGCGCGCCAATGAACTGGCCCATCGTGGCCCTGTCGATCTGGATGCCGGCATCGACCGGATCTGGCAGGTGATGACCGATTGCATCGACCGTGGCATCGCGGGCACCGGCATCTTGCCCGGTGGCCTCAAGGTGCGCCGCCGCGCCAAAGGCATTCATGATGCGCTGATGGCCGAACGCGGCCTCAACATGACTGCACCTCACACCACCAATGACTGGATGAGCCTCTACGCCATGGCGGTAAACGAGGAAAACGCCGCTGGTGGTCAAGTGGTAACTGCCCCTACCAACGGTGCCGCTGGCGTGGTGCCCGCCGTCATCCGCTATTATCTTGACCATGTGCCGGGTGCCAGTCGGGCAAAAGTTGGCGAGTTTATGCTGACCGCCGCCGCCATCGGCGGTCTGGTCAAACACAACGCCTCTATCTCGGGTGCCGAATGCGGCTGTCAGGCCGAAGTAGGCTCTGCCGCCGCTATGGCCGCCGCTGGCTTTGCGGCCGTCATGGGTGGCACCCCGGAACAGGTCGAAAATGCCGCCGAAATAGCGCTGGAACATCACCTCGGCATGACCTGCGACCCCGTCAAAGGCTTGGTGCAAGTCCCGTGCATCGAACGCAACGGCCTCGGCGCGATCAAAGCCATTTCCGCCGCAAGTCTGGCCCTACGGGGAGACGGCATTCATCTGGTCAGCCTTGATGTCTGCATAGAAACCATGCGCCAAACCGGCAACGACATGATGGACAAATACAAGGAAACCTCGCTGGGTGGCCTCGCGGTCAACGTCCCCAACTGCTGATCCGGCCAATCTGGCACCGAAAATTAGCCGAACCCCAACCAATTCATGTCGCCTTCAGGATAGGCAACCCACGGCTTTTCCCCTACCTAGCCCAGCATGACCCAAGACCGCATCCTTCTCGGCGTTACTCTGATGCTTGCGTTCTGCGTGCTGGCCCCGCTGTTGGATGTTGCGTCCAAACTCGCTGCCGCCACCATTCCTGTCGGCCAGATCACTACCGCCCGCTTTGTCGTGCAGGGTGCTTTGATGCTACCCATCGCTTTATTGATGGGCGTAACGTTGCGCCTTGGCCGCCGCATGACGGGGTTTGTGATCCTGCGCGCGGTGTTCCTTATCCTGTCAACTTACACTTTTGTTGCAGGTATCGCCATCATGCCAGTCGCAGATGCCCTTGCAATTGCGTTTGTCGAACCTTTCATTCTTCTGATCCTCGGTAGGTTTCTGTTCGGTGATCAGATCGGTCCGCGCCGCATAGCAGCCTCTGTTGTCGGTTTCGGCGGTGCTCTTTTGGTCATTCAACCCAGCCTTGCTGCCTTTGGCACGGTTGCGCTGTACCCGCTTGGCACTGCCTTCTTCTTTGCCTTCTATATGCTTGTGACCCGCTTCATGTCACAATCCATGCACCCGGTCGCGATGCAACTGCACACCTCCTTGGCCGGATCAGCGCTGTGCGTGCCTGCGCTTTGGCTGCTGAATGGCTCGGGTATGACGTCGCTAAACTCCGTCCTGCCGCAAGGCATCGCGTGGCTCTGGCTGTTTGGCGTCGGCTTCTGGGCCGCACTCAGCCATATCTGCATGACCTACGCGCTGAAGTTCGCGCCGACGTCCACTCTGGCACCGCTGCACTATTTGGAAATTGTCGCCGCCGTCGCACTTGGTTATCTGGTGTTCAACGATTTCCCCAATGCGCTGACATGGGCAGGCATCGCCGTCATCGTGTCATCCGGCCTTTACATCATTCACCGCGAACACCGGGTTGCGCGCGACGCGGCCCGCGCCATTGCGGCACCAACGCACTGATCGCCGCATCCAGCCGCGCGCGCGGCAAGATCACCAGCATCCCCGGCTGATCAAACCGCAGTGTCACTCGGGGCGCGCTGACGATATTCGATGTCCCAATCATCCCACCCGGCGCAAACCGCAATCCATCAATCGGCCACTGCAACCCGCCGCTGCTGCCGGTCACCGGCGCCATCGGAAACAGCGATAGCCGATCACCAACCACAAGCCGCAAATCCACACCGGCACCTGCATGAAACACCACGTCCCTGCTGCTCATCACCAAACATGGGCACCCCTGATGCCGCACCAGCGCATTCAAAGCCGCCAACCCATGATCCAGCCGCGCGCCCGTCACCCCCAACGCCAGCACGAACGGCGCATTGACTGACCGCAGCGCCTTGTCGAAATCCGTCGTTTCCTGTTCATCAATCCGAAACTGCCGGTCTGCCGCAATCGCCCTTTGCCCAGCCTCGGACAGACTGTCAAAATCCCCGATCACCGCCTTTGGCATCAACCCCGCTGCCAGCAATCGATCCGCGCCCCCATCCGCCGCCACCAAGACCGGGGCCCGCGCCGTCGCAAAGGCCAGATCCCGCCGCGTGACCGGCCCGCCGCCAACCAAGGTGATAGCGTCCTGTGATTGGACAATCACCGTCTTCATGCCGATACTGTTCTCAATTAAGGCAAGATTTTAGGTCGGAGAACATAATCAATCCTTTAAATTACCGCGGTCTGTCCATGGATTAGCACAAGAGTTACGTCATCAAGAGCCAACAGTTTGGTAGAGGGCAAGCATCCGATGATCGGGGCAAGTAAAATTCTAACGGTCTCCTACGGCACGTTCTCCTGCACATTGGAGGGGTTTGACGACCCTTTCAACACCATGCGGGCGATTGCCGAGTATTTCCGTGATCTCGCAGCCGAAGACCGCTACTTCGGTGCCGAACCGCCAACCCCTGATGCAGCCATGCTGCACAAGATCGCCGAACGCGAAGTTCAGCGCCGGGTAGAGGCCAAAATACAGGACAATGGCGTTATTTTGCGCACTGGCGAGGCTATGCAGGCCCCGGCCTTTGCCCCGTCACCCGCCCCGCAACCCAGTCCTGTACCCACCTACACGGCCCCCACACAGGCCCCGATGCCAGACGGCGTTGCCGCCAAACTGCTGCGCATCCGTGCCGCCGTGGCCAATGCCGAATTGGCGGAACATCGGGTCGAACCAGCACCGGTCGCGCAGACGGCGTTCGCCCCAGCCGAACCGATTCTTACCGACTACACCGAAGATCAGCACGCCGATGAGGTCAGCGTTAGCGATTCGCTTGCTGCCACATTTGCGCCCGAAGATTTGGACACCGGTTACGGCACGGATTTCCCCACCGAACCCGTTGACGCCGATGCATGGGTTCAACCCACAGCCGCGCCCGAAACCGAAATTGTCGCCGAAGCGCCGGTTGAAGCTGCACCAGTTGCCGACGAAGCGGCCCTTGAAGACCTATACGAAGAAGACCTCGACGATGCGGACCTAACCGCAGTGCTCGACGAAGATGCTGCCGAGGCCAGTGCCGAGGCAGAAGCTCAGGCCGCAGCAGACGACGACATGCTGGCCGATTGGATCAACGAAGAACCGACGACACCCGTTGCGGCGGCCGAGGACGCAGTTGAAGCAACCGACGCCGACCTGGAACAATACGAAGTCAGCGAAGACGAACTCGCCGATCTGCGCGCCCTTGATGCCGCACCGGCCGACGCGTCAATCGAAGCCGAGGTTGCAGCGCCCATCGAAACCGCCGCAGAATCTCCAGCAGAAACCCCCATCGAAACCGTGCTCGAAGCCGAGGCCGAAACAACCGACCTCGACCTCGATGTCGATTATGACGAGATTTACGACGAGGCAGACGTTTCGGCCGACGCCGCGCTCGACGCAGAATTTGCCGCCGAACTGGCTGACGAAGCCGAACCGCAGCCAGACGAAACCGCAGCAGCAACCGCTGACGCAGGCCCGGCAGATATTGATCCGGCGCTAGAAGAAATCGACAGCGCCTACGATGACGACGAAGTTGCCCCCCGGGGCGGCCCCTCGGAAAAAGCTCTGCGCGCCCGCGCCCGCGTCTTGAAAGTGCGCCGTGACGACGCAGCCCCCTCAGACGGGCTGTCAGTCGGCGCTGCCGCCGAAATCGCCGCCATGATGGCCGCACAAAACGAAGAAACCCTGCGCCGCGATCTGCGTGCCCTGCAACAAGAACCCGCAGCACCGATCAACGCCGATGACTACGCCACCACCGAACCCGATCCCGAAGAACCGGGTTCCGAAGATGATGCGCGCCGCCCGCTTGATGCGGCTGGTGAACAGGCCGTCACGCGCCTGATCGAACAGACCAACGAAGAAATGGCTGTGCCGGAAAACCGCCGCCGCCTGTCGGCGATTGCTCATCTGAAAGCTGCCGTTGCCGCAACCGTGGCCGACCGCTTTGCCAAAGGCGACGCAGCGGCCCCGGCCGAGGCTGAAACCAAGCGCCTTGACCCCTACCGCGAAGATCTGGCCCGCGTCGTGCGCCCACAAAATGCCGACGCCGAAGCTGCCACGGTAACTCCGCGCCCCGCTCCACTTGTTCTGGTATCCGCCCAGCGCATTGATCGCCTGCGTCTGCCAGCAAGCGAAGCCGCACCAACGCTGACATCAGTGCCAAACTCGACACCTAGTTCGCCTCCAACCGGGCCAGTTCGGCCACGTCGGGTAACCTCTGCCATGCTGGCAGTCGAACCCACACCAGACGTCGAAGACGACGATGAGGATGTCGACACCGCAAACCTGTTCACCGACGCGCGCGGCTTTGCCGAGTTTTCCGAACGCCTCGGCGCAAACAGCCTGGCCGAAATCCTCGAAGCCGCCGCCGCTTATTCCGTCTGCATCGAAGGGCGTCCCTACTTCTCGCGTCCCCAATTGATGAGCCAGATCGGCGCGCTGTCAGCCGACAGCGAATACACCCGCGAAGACGGTTTGCGCACCTTTGGTGCTTTGCTGCGGCAGGGCCGCATCCAGAAAATCAAGCGCGGTCAGTTCGTTCTGACCGAAAACTCGCGCTATCTGACCGAGGCGCGCAATTTGGCGGGCTAATCACCGGGACACAATCATCAATCAGTCGCAGATCAGGCAGAAGGGCGCGTCCCTTCTGCCTTTTTCGTTTCCGGGTCAACTTGATCAACGCCAACCCGGTCCGGGTCAACCTGACCAATTCCCCGAAACACCGCCCGAAACGGCAGGGCCCAAACCACGCCTAAGCCCACGTAAACCGCCAGCTCCAGCCAGAACGGCGGTCGGTCCAAAAACCCAATCACACTCACCGCCACCACGATATAAACCGGCAGCCCAACCAACAAGATTAGCAACGATAGCCGCCGACGCGCACGATAACTCAGGGCCATCCGCCTCTCCTAAAACAAACGCTCACCACGCTTTTTGGTCGTCTGGCAAGGCGCACACTGCACCCGGGCAAACAGACGCCCCACCTCAGTCCGAAAACGGGTCCGTCACAAGAATGGTATCATCCCGCTCTGGCGAGGTAGAAAGTAGCGCCACCGGGCATTGAATCAATTCCTCGATCCGCCGCACGTATTTGATCGCCGCCCCCGGCAAATCGGCCCAACTGCGCGCCCCGGCGGTATTGTCCGACCAGCCGTCCAGTTCTTCGTAAATCGGTGTCACCCGCGCCTGCAAATTCGCCGCCGTCGGCAGATAATCCAGCCGAACCCCGTCCAGATCATAGCCGACACAAATCTTCAGCGTCGGAAATCCGTCCAGCACATCCAGTTTCGTTAACGCAATGCCGGAAACACCCGATGTCGCACAGGTCTGCCGCACCAAAACCGCATCAAACCACCCGCAACGCCGCTTCCGCCCTGTAACAGTGCCAAACTCATGCCCCCGCTCACCAAGCCGGTCGCCATCTGCATCAAACAATTCCGCCGGAAACGGCCCCTCGCCCACCCGCGTGGTGTAGGCCTTCACAATGCCCAGAACGAAATCAATCGCTCCCGGCCCAAGGCCCGTGCCGGTGGCAGCCTGCCCCGCAATCACGTTGCTGGAGGTAACAAAGGGATAGGTGCCAAAATCAATATCCAACAACGCCCCCTGCGCGCCCTCGAACAATATCCGCTTGCCCGCCCGCCGCGCCTCATTCAGCACTTTCCATACCGGCTTGGCATAGGGCAACACCTGCGGCGCAATCTCGCGCAGCTTGGCCAGCAGATCGGCCTTATCAATCGGTTCAATTCCCAAGCCCCGGCGCAGCGCATCGTGATGCACCATTAGTCGGTCAACCCGCAATTCCAGCGTCGCCTCATCGGCCAAATCGGCCACGCGAATGGCCCGCCGCCCGACTTTATCCTCGTAAGCCGGCCCAATCCCCCGCCCCGTCGTACCAATCTTGGCAACCGAGGTCTGGTTCTCGCGCGCCCGGTCCAACTCGCCATGCACTGGCAAGATCAAAGGCGCATTTTCCGCGATCATCAGGTTTTCGGGTGAAATATCCACCCCCTGCCCACGCAACTTTTCAATCTCAACGATCAGATGCCAAGGGTCCAGCACCACGCCGTTACCAATGACCGACAACTTGCCGCCCCGCACGATGCCGCTTGGCAGCAGGCTCAACTTGTAAACCTTGCCATCAATAACCAGCGTATGCCCGGCGTTATGCCCACCCTGAAACCGCGCCACGATATCGGCGCGTTCCGACAGCCAATCGACAATCTTGCCCTTGCCCTCATCGCCCCACTGCGCACCCACGACGACGACATTGGCCATATTGCTGATCCCCCGGTGTCAAACCCGGCCCCGTATAGCCGCCCCGGCCGCCCTGCGAAACAGCTAATTGCACAAGCTGGGCTAGACAGCACGTCCCGGCTTTGGCACCAACATCCCTATGGTTTCGCAAGCAAGGGGTTCATCATGGGCATTATCTTCCGTTGGCTGGGCGCGCTCATCCTGCTTGCCGCCACCTTCAACCCCACGCAGTACAACTTCACCCGCTGGGCCCAGGCCAACTGGCAAACCCAGATGCCACTGACCCTGCTGCTGGGCCTGATCCTCGGCGTCGGCTATATCATCTACGTGGGTGCCACCTTCCGATCCCTCGGCGCGTTCGGCATGCTGATCGTCGCCGCCCTGTTCGCCGCCGTCATCTGGGTGCTGATCGACTGGGGTGTCCTCGCGTTGGGCAACAACTCCCTCACCGTCTGGCTCGGCATCCTCGCGCTATCCCTGATCCTCGGCATCGGCCTGTCGTGGTCGATCATCCGCCAACGCCTGTCCGGCCAGGCCTCAGTCGACGAAATCGAAGGCTGACGCGCCAACCCGAAGGGCTTGCACCCAAACCGCCATGCGCCTAGATAGGCCTCGTCATCACGAGGAACATCTGCGCCCATGGAAAATGTTGTCCTGACCGTCCACCTGATCTTGGCCCTGATGCTTATCGGCCTCGTGCTCATGCAACGGTCCGAAGGCGGCGGCTTGGGTATGGGCGGCGGCGGCGGCAATGCCACGTCCGGGCGCGGCGTCACCTCTGCCTTGGCCAAGGTCACCTGGGTGATGGCCGCAGCCTTCATCGCCACCTCGATCACCCTGACCATTATCGCGGCCAGCAAATCCTCGTCCACCTCGGTGATCGAACAAATCGGCGGCACTGTTCCGGACGAACCCGCAACCCCGCTTGGCACTGGCACCGATCTGCTGCCGCCCGCCCCAACGGATGCCCCCGCCGCCCCACCACGCGCCGACTGATCCGCCACAAGCTTTAGACAATCCAACCAATAACACGACAGCATCTAGCGGTCGTGTTGCGCTTTGGCGCGGGATCAACTATATCTCAAATCCCGTGATGCAGCGATTCTTTTACCCCTATCGCCGCCCTTTTTGAACGCACGGGAGTCCACCATGGCACGCTATATTTTCATCACGGGCGGCGTGGTGTCATCCTTAGGCAAGGGCCTCGCCTCGGCCGCATTGGGCGCGCTGCTGCAGGCCCGCGGCTTCACTGTCCGTCTTCGCAAACTCGATCCCTACCTGAACGTCGATCCCGGCACGATGTCGCCGTTCGAGCATGGCGAGGTTTTCGTCACCGACGATGGCGCCGAAACCGACCTCGACCTTGGCCATTATGAACGCTTCACCGGCGTCCACGCCCGCAAAACGGATTCAGTTTCCTCCGGCCGCATCTATTCCACCGTGCTCGAAAAAGAACGTCGCGGCGATTACTTGGGCAAAACCATTCAAGTCATCCCGCACGTCACCAATGAAATCAAAGATTTCCTGAAAATCGGCGAGGATGAAGTTGATTTCATGCTCTGCGAAATCGGCGGCACGGTCGGTGATATCGAAGGCCTGCCGTTCTTCGAAGCCATCCGCCAGTTCAGCCAGGACCGCCCCCGTGGCCAGTGCATTTTCGTCCACCTCACTCTGCTGCCCTACGTCACCGCCAGTGGCGAATTAAAAACCAAACCCACCCAGCACTCCGTCAAAGAACTCCGCTCCATCGGCATCGCCCCGGACGTTCTGCTGCTGCGCTCCGAACACCCGATTCCGGACAAAGAACGCGAAAAAATCGCCCTGTTCTGCAACGTCCGCAAAGACAGTGTCATCGCCGCCTATGATCTGAAAACCATCTACGAAGCCCCCCTCGCCTACCACCGTGCCGGGCTTGATCAGGCCGTGCTGGATGCCTTCGGTATCTCCCCGGCGCCCAAACCAAACCTCGGCCGCTGGACAGATGTGATGGACCGCCTGACCAACGCCGAAGGCGAAGTGCGCGTTGCCATCGTCGGCAAATACACCCAGCTGGAAGACGCCTACAAATCCATCGCCGAAGCACTCACCCACGGCGGTATGGCCAACCGCACCCGCGTCAAGGCCGAATGGATCGACGCCGAAATCTTTGAACGCGAAGACCCGGCACCCTACCTCGAAGGCTTCAACGCCATCCTGGTGCCCGGCGGCTTCGGCGAACGCGGCACTGAAGGCAAAATCAAAGCCGCCAAATACGCCCGCGAAAAGAAAATTCCCTACCTCGGCATCTGCCTTGGCATGCAAATGGCCGTCATCGAGGCAGCACGAAATCTCGCCGGCGTCCCCGATGCAGGATCAGAAGAATTCGACCACGAGGGCGGCAAAAAACGCTTCACCCCCGTCGTCTACCACCTGAAAGAATGGGTCCAGGGCAACCACATCGTGGAACGCAAACAAGGCGACGACAAAGGCGGCACCATGCGCCTCGGCGCCTACACCGCCATCCTGAAATCCGGCTCCGCCGTCGCCCGCATCTATAACGGCCTCGAGATCGAAGAACGCCACCGCCACCGCTACGAGGTTGACGTCAAATACCGCGACAAACTCGAAGCCTGCGGCCTGATCTTCTCCGGCATGTCCCCCGACGGCAAACTCCCCGAGATCGTCGAAGTCAAAGACCACCCCTGGTTTATCGGTGTGCAGTTTCACCCGGAGTTGAAAAGCAAACCGTTCGCGCCGCATCCGCTGTTCGCCGATTTTGTCAGGGCGGCGGTTGAGGGGGCGCGGTTGGTGTGAGGCAATAAGGCATTTTTGCACGGATTGTAGCGCAAAATCTGCGACATTGCGGCACTTGGTTGACCTAGCGTGCCCGGTCGGATAACGGAATAGTCACTCTGTTATGTCTTGTGTTCACGGCCTGGCAGCTAACATATCAGACTTCAGACCGACGCAGAGGTGCGAAGTCTTCACGAGGTGAGTGCTATGAACGATGAACCCACGACAGGCGTTGACCTAGTCACACACGGCGTTACGACTGATACTAAGGAAGCTTCCTATGTCGAAATCGCATGTGAGGCGATTGTGGTGAAGTGCTTCAACAGTTTTCCACCCCTCAAGGTAGACGCCCTGGTTGGCACTTCAGTTTTCTGTTCGTATGATGTAGGGGCCTGACGCACTAACATGGGTGATGCAAGGTTTTACGACGGGCTCGTAAAGAACCCATATGCGTTGTATACGCATTTCACTTGGTTCTGTACGCTTTGGCTTCACAGCCGAGGCTATCTGGCGGAATACAATAAAGTTCGCCTCGATGGTGTTCACCAACAGTGGACATCTATGCTATCTATTTGGTCGGCATCAACAGTAGTGCAGTCGGCCCGAAATGGCAGTCTTGATGAAGAGCGGCGTGCAAAATTCCTAACTGAAGTTGGCGATGATTTTGCACATAGCCCGTTAGGAAATAGCCATATCAAACGCACCGGAGCGCTGCTTTCTTGCTTGGTTTCGGCCAAGCCTATCACTAAACTTTTTCGGTTTCAAAAGACTGGAAGGGAGAACGTCGAAGTTTTCCCAGATCAGCCCGCACCGTCCGTCGAACTCACCAAAGAGATCCGTTTGCTGGAGCTAGCACCAAACGAGTATCTATCTTTCGTTTACTGCTGGGACCTTTTCTTCTCGATTGAGGGCCAGAGAGAAGACAAAAAGGCTTTGATAGACCCGAAACGACCGCCGATGACTGGGCATTATCTGGTGAATATGCTGTCAATTCTCCAGTCTGGCGATTTTTCACCACTTTCGCTCTACATGATATTTAAGTCTTATGATTTGTTTTCAGTGGATCAATTGGACGAGTACGGCTGGGACACAGTGGCTTAGCGAGCCGTAGGGTGGGCATTCATTGCGCACCATCCACCTCACCCAACGGTGCGCACCAAATGCACCCCCCCTAACCTCCTACCGGACCCACCTCCAAACACCCCCCGTGTTACCCGTGTTACCCCGGGTTAAAAAACCCCTAACAAAACCCCCATACCCCCATAAAATCAACACCTTACCCCCCGTAACACGCGTGTTACCGGCCCCCCGGCGACCCGATGATTGGATAAAGCCCACCATCCACCGACAAACCAGCGCGACCTCTCCCTCGCCGGCCGGGCGACACCGCAAGTATCGTAGTTCAAGCTTCCGACGCCAACGCCCACCCTTTACAGTTTTCGTTTCGACTGCACCGCGCGCATGGTGCGGCTGAGGTTCAGGTCGGCGGCCTTGCGATCACGTTGTGCGGTGGCGACAAACAGCGCGTCCAGCAGGTTTAACTGGGCGATCCGCGCGGTGGCGTTTTCACCAAGCAACGGTGAATTTTGCGCGGTGGAACAGAGCACGACGTCGACAATCCTTGCGACCGTACTACCGGCGTAGTTCGTCACGGCAATCGTGCGTGCGCCATTCTTGCGCGCCAGTTCGATGGCATCAATCACCGCCGACGTACTGCCGGAATGCGAAAACGCGATAGCAACATCGTCGGGGCCAAGCAGGGCTGCAGACATCATCATCATGTGGGCATCATCGAAAACCGAGGACCTGAGACCAATGCGCAGGAACTTGTGGCCGACATCGCGGGCGATCTGAGCCGAGCCGCCAAGACCATAGAAATCGCGCTGCTTGGCGCGGTGCAGGAAATCGGCGGCGCGTTCAAAGGCCTCGAGGTCAAGGATGGCAAAGGTTTCCTCAAGTGCCTGCATGGCGGTGCGGAACACCTTTTGCACAATCTGGCCGGCATTATCATCCGCAGCTATTTCAGAATGCAGGGCGGCGCTGTCAGAGCTGTAGTAGTCGACAAGGCCTTGGCGGAATTCACGAAACCCGGCGAAGCCGAGCTTTTTGGCAACCTTGACCACCATGGCATCGGACACGCCCGAGCCTGTCGCAACCTCGCGCAGCGGCATGAGGTCAGTGATGTCTTTGCGCGCCAGAATGTCGGCGGCGACCTTGCCTTCCAGCGGGGTAAGGCTTGGCAACCTCATCCGGATTTGCGCGCCTACTGCCCTTGGATCGCCCATTCAGCCCCCCTGTTTACCACTCGTCGCCTTATCAATCAGCATCGCGACAATGATGATGATACCTGTGGCCAGCAATTGATAGAAGGCTTGAACGTTCAGCAAGGTCAGACCGTTGCGCAGGGTGCCAAGGATGATACAGCCAATCAGGGTGCCAATAATGCTGCCACGCCCGCCCATCAGGCTTGCCCCGCCGATGGCCGCCGCGGCAATTGCGTCCAATTCCCACAGGGTGCCCAGAGTCGGCTCCGCGGCACCAAGCCTGCCGATCAGCACCATCGCAGCAACCGCAGCCATCAAACCCGAGATCATATAGGCGGCGAATTTGGTCAGTGTGACCGGCACGCCCGCGATGCGCGCCGCCTCGGGATTGCCGCCGATGGCCATGAAATACTCGCCCAGCGGAGTTTTGTTGAGAATCACCCAAGCGGCAAGAGCAAGGATGGCGACGATAATCACCGGATTTGGGATTCCTGCGAGGTTGCCATTGGTCAAAGCGCGGAATTCGTCTGGGAGCCCAAAGATCGGTTGCCCACCAGTATAGATCAGCGCGAGTGCGCGGTACAGCGACAGACCGCCGAGGGTGACGATAAAAGGCTGCAAGCCGCCCCAGGCGATCAGCGCACCGTTGACAAAGCCGCAGGCGACACCCGTTGCCAGTGCGCCCAAGATTGCCAGCGGTATCGGAACCCCTGCCACCAGCATGGCAGCACCCAGCACTGCGGAAAGTGCTGCGATCGGCCCGACTGACAGGTCAATCCCGCCAGAAATTATCACCAAAGTCATGCCCAAAGCGATGCAGGCGTTGATCGACGACTGCTGCAAGATGTTGATAAGATTAGGCTGTGTCAGGAACACATCGGACTGTAGGGCAAATACGATGCTGATCAGGATCAGGCCCAGCAGGGTTCCGGCGTCGCGGAAGCGGATACGGGACAGCAGGGAAATGCGGGTCATGTAATCCTCATGAGGCAGGGATGGCATTGCGGGCGATGTTCGCCTCGGTGATCTCGTGTCGGTTCAGGGTCGCGCTGATCCGGCCCTCGCGGATCACAAGAACGCGGTCGGAAACGCGGATTACCTCGGGCATTTCGGAAGAAACGACGATAACGGCGCGCCCTTCGCTGGCAAGCTTTTCGATCAGCTCGTAAATCTCGGCCTTGGCACCCACGTCGATGCCACGCGTCGGTTCATCAAACAGAAATATCTGCGTGTCGGTGGCCAGCCAGCGACCAATAATGGCCTTTTGCTGATTACCGCCCGAAAAGCTGCCGATCGCGCGGGTCACGTCAAGCGGGCGCAGGCGAACCTCTTGCATCAAGGTTTCGGAGCGGTGTTTGAGATACGCCTTCCGGATCAGTCCTAAACGGCTGAACCGACGCATCGCTGGCAGGCCGACGTTCGATGTCACGGGGCGGTGACGGATGATGCCGTCGCGTTTGCGCTCTTCGGGTACAAGGCCAAAGCCAGCACGAATGCGCGCCCGCGGGCCGGGGCCCGGGCTCTTGCCATTGACCAAAATCTCACTGCTGTCAGCGCGGTCAACACCTGCAAGCAAGCGCAAAAGTTCGGTACGACCAGACCCCACCAGCCCCGCGATCCCCAACACTTCGCCCGCGTGCAGATCGAAACTCGCGCCTTGAACCGCATCGCCGCGTGTCAGGTTCTCGACATGCAGCAGCACTTTGTCGGTGGCAAAACTGCGGTGACTGGCATGGGCCAATTCGCGGCCAACCATAGTCTCGATGACCTGCGTCACCGGGGTTTGCGGGATCGGCACCCTTATGATCACCCGGCCATCGCGCAATATCGTCGCCTGCTGGCAAAGGCGGAAAACCTCGTCCATCTTGTGGCTGACATAAATGATCGACACCCCCTGCAAGGTCAGCGTGCGGATCACGTCGACCAGCCGCTCAAACTCCTTGGGCGTCAGTGACGAGGTCGGCTCATCCATCGCAATAATATTGGCGCGGGCACGCAGGGCTTTGGCGATCTCGACGATCTGGCGCTGTGCAACGCGCAGACTTCTAACTTGGGCGGTGACGTCGATCGTCGGGTCCAAAGGGGCCAGCAAGCGGCGCGCTTCGGCCTCTTGTGTCTTGCGGTCAACGAACAGGCCACCTGTCCGGCGCAAGGCGGCGCCAAGATAGATATTCTGCGCAACACTCAGTTCGGGAACTTGCTGAAGCTCCTGGTGGATCATCGCGATCCCTGCAGCAGCGGCATCACGCGGTGAAGCGATATGGGTGGTCTTGCCGTCAATCTCGACGGTGCCGCTGTCTTTGGAAATCACCCCGCAAAGGATGTTCAGAAGCGTCGATTTTCCCGCGCCGTTTTCCCCCAACAGCCCATGCACTTCGCCAGGTTGAAGGGTCAGCGAAACATCATGCAGCACTTGCACCGAGCCGAAGGATTTTGAGACACCTGAAAGGCTAAGGCGCGACATCATCTGGGAAATCCGGGAAAAGGGGAATCCTGCCGGCAGAGCACCGGCAGGACGCAAGTCACATTACTTCGGCATCAGGGCCGCACGCAGGGCGGCCATATCCGAGGTCGCATAGGTCTCGACGTTGTCTTTGGTGATCAGCGCTTGCGGGGTCGCCACAACACGCGGCAGCTCTTGGCCAGCCAGCAGACGCAACGCGACTTCCATCGCCACCTCGCCGGTCAGAACCGGAAAGCTGTCAACGGTGCCGGTCAGATCGCCAGCACGGATGGCCGCGTAGGCATCCGAGATCCCGTCGGTGCCAAAGACGGCGACGCTGTCTTGCTTGCCTGCAGCCTTAACGGCCTCGACCACACCCAGCGCCATCCCATCGTTGTTAGCATAAAAGCCAATCAGATCGGGGTATTGCTGCAAAATGGTGGCGGCGGCGTTGAAGGCTTCTTCACGGCTCCAGTTGGCAGGAACCGAGGCTACGACTTCAAATTTACCGGCGGCAGTGATGGTTTCGGTAAAGCCCGCTGTCCGCTGACCGGCAGCGTAAACGCCTGGCTGGCCTTCGATCACCGCCACTTTGCCACCATCAGGGCGATTGTCGATGAACCATTGCGCAACATTGACGCCGTTGCCCTTCTGGACGTTGCCGACGTAGTGCTCAGCCGACGGGATCACGGCGTCGTTGACATTCAGGATCGGGATGCCGGCCGCTTTGGCTTTTTCAACCGCCGGGATCAAGTTGGCGTCAGTCTGTGGTGAAAACAGAAGTGCGGCAAAGCCCTGAGTGATCAGGTTTTCCGCCGTGGATAGCTGACCCAACTGGTCGCCTTCGCTTTGTGCGGCTTGATAGACGAATTCAAGACTCAGCTTGTCAGCGACGTTCTGGTAACCTTCACCCAACGAGCGCCAGTATTCGTTGGTCAGCGTCTTTGACACGCCGCCAACTTTGGTACCTGCGGCAGGTGCTGGCAGCGCGCCAAACTTGGCCTCAAGCTCGGACCAATCCATCCGATCCGGCTCACTGTCGGAATTCAACGGCGCGAGGTCTTGCGCCTGTGCCATGCCAAGGCTCAGTGCGAAAGCACCGACTGCTAGGGTCATTTTTACAAAGTGTTGCATTGGTTTCCTCCCTGTTTCAACACGATTTCATGAAGTTACGTAAAGTTTACCCGGCCACAGTTGCGCCCGCCAAGGCCAGACGGGCGAGTTCCTGCGCGGCCACGGGGTCATGTGCGGCTTGGGCTGCGGCAAGCTGATTGTCGCCCTCCATGCGGGCAACAGCCGCCAGCATCCGGCGGACGGTGCGAATATTCGCGCCGCATTCTGCAACCGGGTCGAGGCCGGAGGCATCGGGGAAAGTGTCGAAATAGATCGCACCATCAAAACCGCCGCGATGCACTTCGCGCAGCAACTCAAGCGTCGCCTGTTCGTGGACGGCCCCGACCATAAGCCCATCGTCGCGTTTGGCATAACCGTCGTTCAAATGCAGGCCAAGCAGTTTTGAATGGCGCAAGATCAATGCTGCAGCAAAGGCAGGCTGCTCATCGGCGTAAAGCGCATGCGCAAAGTCGATGGTCACACCAAGGTTGGGCGCCCCAACCTCTTTGATCGCAAGCAGCGTGGTCGCAGCATCCGGAAGAACGACGTAAGATCTTGGTTCATTTGGCTTATATTCAATCGAGATCATACAGTCGGGGTCATGCGCCGCTACTTCGGCAATGCCCTCGATCTCATCCGCCCACAGCGCGGGATAGTCGCATTGAAAGGCGTAGTCATAGCCATCCTGCCCAAGCCACAGTGTCATCATCGGCGCACCCATGGCGCGGCCAGCGTCGATGCCGCGCTTGGTCAGATCAATCGCCTCACGCCGAACGGCACGATCAGGGTTCGTGAATGCGCCGCGCTTGAAGGCTGGGTTGGAATAGTAGCGCATCGCCAAACCGCTGATCAGCAGCCCGCAATCAGCAACTGATTTGCCGATTTGCATTGGATCATCGCCAATGTGGTCGGGGTAATTCAGATCGAGTTCAGTCAGTCCATCGACACTCGCGGCACGCCGAACCATCTGCGCCAGAGACGGCTTGCCGTTCAGGTCTGGCCAATAGCTGGCAGCACCCGAAGCAAACGAATTGATGCGCGTAGCAAAGCGATGTCCCAGCATGCGATTCTCCGACTAGAAGCTTTACGAATATCGTAAAAGTTGTGAAGACCAAAGCGGAATTTCACGCCCGCATCCAAATAGACCGCCGACACCTGCCGTCCAAGGATTGCACGCGGGGCAGCTCAGGCAGTTTAAACTATGCGCTTGCACAGCAAGTGCCCTCAAATCGCCTTTGGCTAGGCTCAGAACTTCGGCTTGTTGGAGGACGGCCCACGCCACGCCGGGCTGCGCCGCAACACTTTCGAGCAGCGAAGGGCCGCTTAACATCAGCACCCACCGGAAGGGCACCGCTACGGGTCCATTATGGACAAGGAACGAGCGGCCGATCTGCATATGCTTGTTTTTCCATAGTACCTCGGCGAGACCAATACTGCAAAGACACCTAGCGGGGGGGGGGGCTAAGCGTTTGTTATCATTAGAACTTGCGGCAGAGATCAAATCTAGGGCCAATTGATTGAAAGTAGGTGTTAAAAAAGGCTGGAGGCTCAGGGCGGTAGGTTCTGGGGCTATCCGGCCCACCTCGGGACGGCGGATCTCACTGGAAAGTTTCCATAGCGCAAACCTAATCGCCAACACCTTAGCGGCTAAACCGCGACAGGCGTATTCACACTGAAAATGTAACGGCTTGATTTCATTGGCGGACCCAGAAGGATTCGAACCCTCGACCTGCCGATTAGAAGTCGGCTGCTCTATCCAGCTGAGCTATGGATCCACCTAGGTGCTTCTTGCGGCAAGTCCCGGCGCGGATCAAGCCCTTACGACAGCTATCCGCCATCTGGCCCGGCCCCAGGGCTTGTAAGGAACCCGGGTTGCGGGCAGTCGTTTTACAATCCCGTATCGGAGCGTGCCCATGATCTTTGCCAAATTTCTGGTCGCCGCCCTGCAAGCAAAGGTCGGTACCCAGTATGGCGTTTAGAAACGATCGGGGGCACCATGACCCTGACGTTTGGCACCGGCGATACGGAAACCTTGAAGGCAGAGGGCGACGATTGGGTCGGCAGCTGCAAGCCCCTCACCAAAGTAGGACCTCTAGCTGACGGCGAAAAGCTCGAAGGGTGATATCATCACTCTTCTTCACGGGGATCACGCCACGAGGCGCGCTGGAGGGCGCCATTTCATCATTCTCGTCGACCGAGTTCTTTGCCGATGGCACCTATAAGGGTGAAGGCTTTGGCGGATCATTCGCTAATTTCACCGGTGGTAGTGGCTTGACCAGCGGCGGCGAAAACGCCACCGCAGGCTCCTTTGGCGTGCAAAATGGCCTGGTGATCAGCACGCCCTCCAATGGCCGGCCATCAACTGCGGCCTAGCGTTGCGGCTGTATTACGATCAGCTTCTGGAAAACGGCGAGTAACGCTACATGATCAGGCGATTACTTTTGTCATGAACACTGAATTCGGGTCCAGTTCATAGCCCTCAAACGGCGAACAATAGCCAAAACCGGCGCGCTCATAAAGGGCGCGAGCCGGGGCAAAAACTGGCTCTATCCCGGTTTCCAGACTTAGCCGGGCATAGCCAAGCAGCTTGGCCTCAACCAGCAGATGGTCCAGCAAAACCCGCGCCAGACCACGACCGCGTGCTTCGGCAACTACATGCATGGATTTGATCTCGGCATGGCCAGCATCAATGCGTTTGACTGCCCCCATGCCCAGAACGGCCTCACCCTCACGCAGGGTAAAGAACGCGACATCGGCAGTATCCAATTCCGCCGGGTCCAGCGCGTGAACACTTTCCGGCGGCGATGATGCGTACATCAGATCAAGATGCCGCTGCAGCAGGGGCAAAACCTGCGGCGAAACAGACCTGTCGCGGTGTATCTCGATCATCTGGCGGCCCCCTTACTGCCCGCCCATCATGGCCATCAGATCGGTGCCGTTGACCAGAAACGTGCCCGGCGCAGTTGCATCGATTTCCCAAACCAACTGGCCGTCGGCCCCCGGTTTAGCCATGCCCGACGCCATGCCCAGCATTGGTACAAATTGCCCGGTCATTTCTGGCGGGCCAGCCTGCAGGGCAGCCATAACGGCGTCCATGCCTGTTATCGTAACTTTGCCTGCACCTACCGGCATCGCGCCGGGGCCAGCCGTCATCGCACCTTCGTAGGTCAGTTCGTACAATGGCCCCTTTACGCTGCCCGGTGCCAATGTCACATCCACCACACCCTCCGGCATGAAAGCGGCCAGCAGTTCCGCCTCTGTTGCCGGATCGATCGGGTCGGGTTTTGCAAAATCGAAGGCGGCTATAACGGCGGCGGCAGGTGCTGCCAGGTTGAACCGCGTCGCCTTTAAGTCGATTGCAAATTCGGTCGGTATCAGACCCGCCGACCATTCCGGCAGCAGCCCTTCCGGCGTCGTTAGGCCGTTCACGCGAATGGCTTCACGGAACAGCCCATCATCAACCACACCATTGGCTTCCACATCAATGCCAACGCTTTCCGCCGCAAAAACGCCAACCGGGGTGGTGACGGTTACAGCTTCCATGCCACCAGTGGTGTTGATGTTCTGAAAGAATGGGATGCCGTCGCTAAGCACTGCCTTCAACCCGGCCTGATCGGCCTTGATCGCTTCTTCCGACGGATGGGCCACAAACCATGCGATCAGCTTGTAGAAGCTGTCCGGCTCGAACCCCGTCATAGTGCCGTTGGCACCATAGCTGGCTGCAGTGATTGTGATGTCTGTGGTAGGGCCGCCTGTCGCGCTCGGCAGGCTCATCACTTGGCTATAGTTGGTCAGGGCGTAGCTGACATTGCTATCAACACCACCATTAATCGCCGCCACCGCATCGGTCTGGTAGAAGCCGCTTTCCGCCGCCGTGCTACTGGTGGTCGTTGACCCATCCGGCATGACAGTTGTTTGCGTGGTGCCGATGTCGGTCATTTCGGTGCGAGAGGTCGTAAAGGCCGCAAGGCTTTCGTCGAACACACCGGTGGCCGCAAGGTTGCCGATCGACATGGTAAGATCGCCCTGCCCGGCCACAGAAAACGCCGCCGAAAGAGCCTGATCTTGCGTCATTGCCCACTTGCCGCCGCCCTGATCAGCCAGCGAAAAGGTCCATGGCGTTACCGTGCCGGAAAAACCGCTTGCCGCGGCCTTGGCAATGAACGGCGCGAAATCAACCGTCACTTGGTAAGTATCACCCGTCGCCGCCACGGCAACCACACCCTCTTCAGCGCCCAAATAGGTTTGAAACACACCCAGCAGGCGGTCAGCACCTTCGGGCGTTGCCGGGGCTGCAAGGGCAGTTGACGACATCAGGGCGAACAGCGCTGTGCCCATAAAAGCGTTTCTGATGAACATGATGATCTCTTTCATAAACATAAGGCGCGCGGTGAACTTGCACCGATCAAAACAACTGCTGAACTAGGCCCAAGTGGTCGAACCCGGCAGGTTGCATCACGGATTTAAGGCACTAATGTGTCCAGGCAACTTTGCGATCTGTTGCAAAGTTTTCGCCATAGCCGCGTGGCCGGATCGTGTGTTTGCGCCCCTGGGGTTGCTGCACATCTGCGTCAATCCCATGTGCCGCCGCGTAGGTTTGCGCGGCATCAAGGCTGTCAAAGCGCAGCCGAACCTGGCTGTCCATATCGCCCGACGATGTCCACCCCATCAACGGGTCAACTTCGCGCGCGGCAGACGGTGCAAATTCAAGCACCCAGCCATTGGTCTTGGCCGTGCCCGATTGCATCGCGGTTCTGGCCGGTTGGTAGATTTTTGCACGCATCAAGGCACCTCTGACAACGGATGCCCGTTTATTCCGAAATCTGGCGCGCTGCGCAAGGTGCAAGGTGCTGTCGACTGGCTACTGGGGTGTGGGGTGGGTGGTGTGGTGCGGCCAGCCGACAGCGTTAAGGCTGCTTGCATCGCCAATCTGCACTGAACAAAGCCGGAACTCAACCATTACATGAGTGACTATTCGACATTTTCGTTAAAGTTGAACCACATATTTCAACCCTCGCTTAAGCTTGGTTAACAGAACATGGCTTTGCCCCTTGAACCAGAACAAAAACAGATCAAATCTGTTGAGCAACAGGGAATCAACCATGCCCCACAACAATACCAACGCCCCCGTGCTTCGCCCCGACGTGTTGACCCGCCCCAAATTGGAAGGCGGGCGGCGCTTCATCCTGTCCACCCCGTTCGAGCCAGCGGGCGATCAGCCCACCGCAATTGCCGAATTGGCCTTAGGCATTGATGCGGGCGAGCACAACCAAGTTCTACTGGGTGCCACCGGCACTGGCAAAACCTTCACGATGGCCAAGATCATCGAACAAACTCAGCGCCCGGCGATCATCCTTGCCCCCAACAAAACGCTGGCCGCACAATTATACGGCGAATTCAAAGGCTTCTTCCCCGAAAACGCCGTCGAATACTTTGTGTCCTACTACGACTATTACCAGCCCGAAGCCTATGTCGCCCGGTCTGACACCTACATAGAAAAAGAATCCCAGATCAACGAACAGATCGACCGGATGCGCCATTCGGCCACCCGCGCGCTGCTGGAACGTGATGATGTAATCATCGTGGCGTCGGTGTCCTGCATCTATGGTATCGGGTCGGTTGAAACCTATTCCGCCATGACGCAGGATCTGGAAGTTGGCAAAAACTACGATCTGCGCAGCATCATGTCGGAACTGGTCGCGCAGGCATTTCGGCGTAATGACCAAGCCTTTCAACGCGGATCATTTCGAGTGCGCGGCGATAGCCTGGAGGTGTGGCCTGCTCACCTTGAAGACCGGGCATGGCGCTTTTCCTTCTTCGGCGAGGAACTGGAATCCATCACCGAATTTGACCCGCTGACCGGCGCGAAAACTGACCACTTCCCGCAAATTCGCATCTATGCCAATTCCCACTATGTCACCCCGCGCCCGACCATGCAGCAGGCGATAATCGGCATCAAAAAAGAACTGCGGATGCGGCTTGATCAACTGGTATCCGAAGGCAAACTGCTAGAGGCGCAGCGGCTGGAACAACGCTGCGCCTTCGATATCGAAATGCTGGAAGCCACTGGAGTTTGCGCCGGGATTGAGAATTATTCCCGTTATCTGACAGGCCGCGCACCGGGCGAACCACCGCCGACGCTGTTCGAATTTATTCCCGACCATGCCATTGTTTTCGCAGACGAGTCGCATGTTTCCGTGCCGCAGATCGGTGGCATGTACAAAGGCGACTATCGGCGCAAGTTCACCCTTGCCGAACACGGCTTTCGACTGCCCTCGTGCATGGATAACCGCCCGCTGAAGTTCGAAGAATGGGATGCGATGCGCCCGCAAACCGTGTTCGTCTCCGCCACGCCCGCGGCATGGGAGATGGAGCAGACCGGCGGCGTTTTCACCGAACAGGTCATCCGCCCTACCGGTCTTGTTGACCCGATCATCGAAATTCGGCCTGTCGAGATGCAGGTTGACGATCTGCTGGATGAAATTCGCCGCGTCGCGAAGCAAGGCCTGCGCGTGCTCGTAACGACCCTGACCAAACGCATGGCCGAAGACCTGACCGAATATTACCACGAACAGGGCATCCGCATTCGCTATATGCATTCGGACATCGACACGCTTGAACGCATTGAAATCCTTCGGGATTTGCGGCTTGGTGCGTTTGACGTGCTGGTCGGCATCAACCTTCTGCGCGAAGGCTTGGATATTCCCGAATGCGGGCTGGTCGCCATTCTGGACGCTGACAAAGAAGGCTTCCTGCGCTCTGAAACTTCGCTGATCCAGACTACAGGTCGGGCCGCGCGCAATGCCGATGGCCGGGTGATCATGTATGCAGATCGCATTACCGGCTCGATGGAACGCGCCATCGGCGAGACGAACCGGCGGCGGGACAAGCAGATTGCCTACAACACCCTGCACGGCATAACGCCGACTACTGTCAAGAAAAACGTCGAAGACGTGCTGGCAGGCCTGTGGAAAGGCGATACCGATCAGGCCCGGATTACCGCCAAGGTCGATCAGCCGATGATCGGGCCAAACCTTGCGGCACACCTTGATGCCCTGCGGATCACCATGCGCAAGGCTGCCGAAAACCTTGAGTTTGAAGAGGCTGCCCGCCTGCGCGATGAAGTGCGACGGCTGGAGGCGGTGGAACTCGCTATCTCTGACGACCCATTGGCGCGGCAGTCGGAAGTTGAGGAAGCGGTTGAACTGGCAACAAAATCAGCTGGTCGCAGCACCGGAGGCCGGGCCGGAATGCGCGGCGGAAAATCACGGCGGGGGCGGTAATCGGCGGGCAACTGGCCTTGTCTCATAACACGAAATTGTCATTCAACTTTGCTCGGTGACTTGACGACTTATTGCTAATCTATGCCAAACCACGCGTGGCCGAATTCAGGAGCATATTATGATCTTGCGCTTCGTTTTGACTGTTTTTTTCGCCTTTGTCCCTTTGTCAGCCTTTGCTTGCGGGGCGACGTCGGACTGCGTGATCCCCGACGGCACATATCGGATCAGCCTGCCAGAAAATGCCGCGCAACCCATTGGTGCCATTGTGTTTGCGCATGGTTATCAGGGGTCGGCGGCGGGCACGATGAAGAACACGTCGCTGCTAAAATTGGCATCTGATCGTGGGGTTGCGCTGATAGCTATCGAAGCGGGCGCAGATGATTGGGCGATCCCGAATGCGCCGGGCGACAGCACCTCGCCGCGCGATGAAATGGCCTATCTGGATGCGGTGATTGCCGACGCGGCGCAGCAGTTTGGCGTCGATCCAGCCCGCGTTGTGGTGACCGGTTTTTCGGCTGGCGGCATGTTCGTTTGGAACGTGATTTGCGAACGTGGTGATGCTTATGCGGGCTACATTCCCTATTCCGGCACGTTCTGGAAAGGCCCGCCCGCCACATGTCCTGCGGCGGCGCAAAACATTGTTCACGTGCATGGCACGGCGGATACCACCGTGCCGATGGAGGGCCGCGCCATTGGCAATACCCGGCAGGGTGATCTGATCGAGGTTCTTTCCATGTATATGAACGATAAGGGTTTTACAGCGAGCGATGCCTATTCGACGACCGACCTTACCTGTTCGCATGCCGCAAATTCGACCGGCAAGCGGCTTGATCTTTGCCTGTTCAATGGCAAGCATTCCTTCACGTCGGAACGGCTTGGCGCGGCCTATGATATGCTGATGCTGAAGGGCTGATCCCGTGCTATGGATACGGCAAAGTTAGCCAAGAAAGCCCACAAATGAAGAAGCTGCTGGATGCCAATCACCCGTTCTTTGCCCCCGCTTGGCGACGCTGGGCGACAGCGCTTTTCCCGATCTGTTGGGGCGCGGTTGAGCTGTATTTCAACAGCCCCGGCTGGGCGGTTTTGTTTGGCGCAGCAGGGGTTTGGGCGTTTTGGGAGTTGGTCTACAAGGGGCCAACTAACAGCTGATTTTGCCCCGCATTTCGCCAGAGTCGCCTTGCAGGGTGGTTTCGACCAGTTTGCAACCCGTAACTTCGGGAATTAACGCGATCATGTCTTCGCGGATGCCTTGGTGTTCGCCGCGTGTGGCGTAGCCCAAGCGGATGATTTCCACTGTCTTTTCCTTTTTGAATACAACGTATTGGCGGCCATTTCGAGTCGCCTCCAGCCGCTCTGCCCCCATCATCATGGGGGTTGGCTGGGCACCGCAGGCGGCGAGGAAAATCAGAGGAATGAGGCGCTTCATTGCCGTAGTCTGACCGGGTTTGGTTAAGGCATGGTTAACGGGAATGGCGGTCTGCCAGCCGTACACTCCCTGTACACCCCCCGTGCAGACAGGCGTCGGCTGAGTTCCGGGCCACCACCCCACCGCTTGCCGCGCCGTTTTTGGGGGGGAAGGGAACGATTTGGCGGCTGACGAGTTGACACCCTGAAACCTTGGAAGGACTGATCCGATGAGATACCTCACGCTGTTGCCGCTGCTGGCCCTCATGGTCCTGTCCGCCTGCGAAACTGTCGAAGGCGCGGGCCGCGATCTTGAAACGGTCGGGGAAGTGATTACCGAGGAAGCACAAGAAACTCAGTCGGGGATGTGACCGGCGGTCGACCATTGGAAGGGTTAGCGATGCAGAAGAAATTCTTGGCCATGTTGGCACTGGTAACGGCGGTGGCCCTGTCTGGCTGCGCGCCCTTGCTGATCGGCGGCGGCGCTGCCGTGGTCGCCGATGAAGCGATCGAGCAGGATCAGGGCGGCGACGGGTTGTTCTGACACGACATTCGGCCGCGCTCTGCGCCGAATACCCCTGTGCGATTGATCCATCCGGTATTTGACGGACGGAACGGCACGCCGGGGGCGTAGTGCGGGATTACGTTGCCTGTAACCCCACGCAGCATAGGGTGCGCATTTCGGTGCGCACCCTGTGTGGTCTTGTGCTTTGGCAGAGAGCCGCACCTAGATCGCAAGTGACCGTAGGTCGGGCTTCAGCCCGACAGAGTGGCAGAGTCGGGCTGAAGCCCGACCTACTGGGATTATCACAACCGAGGGCAGCGCCCGAACCGAGGGGTGGAAGCGAAGCGCCCGCCCCGTGGGGGGTGAGGCGGATCAGAAAACGGTCCAGTGGACCGTTTTCCTGTCGAACGCCCTGCGCCCCGCGCGGGGCCGGGAGATCGGGCGCTGCCCGGTCATAGGGACCGGGCGGAAGGGGTTTAGAGTGGGGGAAACCGATCGCCGATGCGTCAGATGCAACTTCTGAATTTTTTTTGGGGTTTGGCCGACCCTACACTTTCTACGAAGAATTTTCTTCCAGTTTTCGCGCGCTCATGATCGCTTCTTGCGTTAAATCCCTCAACAATCCCCCATCAATATCGAGGTTTAATCCGCCCTCAAGCCCAAACTTGAACTGGTCCATTTGAGTGGAATTTAAAGTCCTATGACTCATGTAGTCTCTTTTCAATCCCTTATAAACAACTGTAACTGTCACTCTGTCAGGAATAAAATGTGACCAACTAGTGAAGTTGTTTTTTAAATCGAGCCAGCTTTTGATTTGCCACTCCAGAAAATGCGTTTTCTCATCTACATAATTCAGAATGCATACAAGACCCGCATTGTGTGCTAGAGAACCCGGTTGATAAATGACAATTTTTGGATGTAACGCTATCTGATTTGGCTCTTTAGCTTCTACCACTATCGCGCAATGCAACCACGAAGGAGTAGTTAACCATTCTTGCGTTTTCCAGTCAAACCACCAACCTTGGAAGTATCCGCCCCATGTTTGAACCGGGTTAGGCCCGTACTTAGGAAATAAATGATCACCATTCAAAGCACCTATAAGCCCATAGTTCAATTCCGTTAGGATTTTTATTGAATCTGACACGAAATTTGCATCTTGAAAACTTGAAAAGCCATTGAACATACTCACGACGCTTTCAGCGCCGGAACCAACAGCAAACATCTCACCAAACAATTCAGACTTTAAAGATTTGCAAGAATTTGTGCTGCAAAAATAGTTCATTCCGAACTGATCAACTTGGGTGTGAATAGTCGCACCAATACCATCAACATGCCCGGGAATAGGTGATCTATTAGCTTGATCAATTTGGGCACCTACAAACTCCATCGGGCGCATGAAATCTGGGCGGTCGGCATAACATGCTTTAAGTCCATCAATAACATATTCGATTTTTTTACCGTCGCCCGCAAATCCTACAATAGTGGACGGATCTAGAAGTGCACTTTTTGAAAATAGAGTTGCAGGATAGTAGCCTTTGCTAAGATCAAGTTTCTCAACATTGTCCGGTCTCAATGTCTCTTGATATGTTTGGCCCTTTCGTCTGCTAACTATGCAGTCCGAAAGCATAAAAGGCGCTCCAGCATTCCAGTAAGCACATACGGTCAAGCTTTACCCCTCTCAGGCCCGCACTGAAAACGGTCCACTGGACCGTTTTCTCCCCGGCTAAAGCCGGGGCCACGTCTCACCCATCCATCTTCAACGCCGCGATGAACGCTTCCTGCGGGATCTCCACTTTCCCGAACTGGCGCATCTTCTTCTTTCCGGCCTTCTGCTTTTCCAGCAGCTTCTTCTTCCGGGTCGCATCGCCGCCGTAGCACTTCGCGGTCACGTCCTTGCGCATGGCAGACAACGTCTCCCGCGCGATCACCCGCCCGCCAATCGCCGCCTGAATCGGGATTTTGAACATGTGGCGGGGGATCAGGTCTTTCAGCTTTTCGACCATCGCCCTGCCACGGGCCTCGGCACGGTCGCGGTGGACCATCATTGACAGGGCATCGACGGGTTCGTCGTTCACGAGGATCGACATTTTCACGAGGTAATCTTCGCGGTATTCGCTGATGGTATAATCGAACGACGCATAGCCTTTGGTCACCGATTTCAGGCGGTCGTAGAAATCGAACACCACTTCGGCCAGCGGCAGGTCGTAGACCACCATCGCGCGGGAACCGGCGTAGGACAGGTCAAGCTGGATGCCGCGGCGGTCTTGGCACAGCTTCAGGATATCGCCAAGGTATTCGTCGGGCACAAGGATGGTGGCTTTGATGCGCGGCTCGTCGATATGGTCAACATAGGTCAGGTCGGGCATGTCGGCGGGGTTGTGCAGATCGCGCACCTCGCCGTCTTTCATGTGCAGGTGGAACACGACCGAGGGGGCGGTGGTGATCAGGTCGAGGTCATATTCACGCTCCAACCGGTCGCGGATCACTTCGAGGTGCAAAAGGCCGAGGAAGCCGCAGCGAAAGCCGAAACCCAAGGCCGCAGAAGTTTCCATTTCCGAGGAAAACGACGCATCGTTCAGCGCCAGTTTATCAATCGCCTCGCGCAGGTTCTCAAAGTCGGCGGCATCGACCGGAAACAGGCCGCAGAACACGACGGGCTGCGCGGGTTTGAAGCCGGGCAGCGCTTGGGCACAGGGGCGTTTTTCATGGGTGATGGTGTCGCCGACACGGGTATCGCGCAGTTGCTTGATCGAGGCGGTGAAAATGCCGATCTCGCCCGGGCCAAGCTCATCGATATCGACCATCTGCGGTTTCAGAACCGCCAGCTTGTCGATGCCGTAAACCGCATTCGACTGGATCATCTTGACGCGGTCGCCCTTGCGCACGACGCCGTCCATCACCCGCATCATCACCACAACGCCAAGGTAGGCGTCATACCAGCTGTCGACCAGCATGGCCTTCAAGGGCGCATCCCGGTCGCCCTTGGGGGCAGGCAGGCGGTGGACGATGGCTTCCAGCACGTCGGGGATGCCGATGCCGGATTTGGCCGAGATCAGCAGCGCATCGGATGCATCAAGGCCGATGACGTCTTCGATTTGCTGCTTGATGCGTTCGGGTTCGGCGGCGGGCAGGTCAATCTTGTTCAGCACCGGCACGATTTCGTGGCCCGCATCGAGGGCTTGGTAGACGTTGGCCAGCGTTTGCGCCTCAACCCCCTGCGACGCATCCACCACCAGAAGCGAGCCTTCGACGGCCCGCATCGACCGCGAGACTTCATAGGCGAAGTCGACATGGCCGGGGGTGTCGATCAGGTTCAGGATATAGGTTTGGCCGTCGCGCGCCTTGTATTCGATGCGCACAGTGTTGGCCTTGATGGTGATACCGCGTTCGCGTTCGATATCCATGCTGTCCAGCATCTGCGCCTTCATGTCGCGGTCGGCGACTGTGCCGGTTGATTGGATCAACCGATCGGCGAGGGTGGATTTACCGTGGTCAATATGCGCCACGATCGAGAAATTGCGGATGAGGGAAAGCTGGGTCATGGGCGGGGATATGCGCAAGAAATCAAGGGCGGTCAAGCGCTCAACATTGTGAAGGGTCCAGGGCGGGCGGGCAGATTGATCTATCGCGCGATTTTCGCCATACTGCCCCGCAGAAATAGACCCTGCGGCGTTTGGCAAACAGGGCTGCGACACGAGGCAGTGATTATGACAAGACGCAGTTTGTGGGGCGGAATTGCCCTGCTGGGGGTGGTAATCAGCGCCACATCGACGGCGGCAGGCCCGATTGAGCAAGCCTGTCTGCGGTCAGACCGGCAAGCGGTAAGCCTTGCAGCCTGCGGTTGCATTCAGGGTGTCGCTGATTTCACCTTGGACAACGGCGATCAGCGCAAGGTGGCGGGGTTTTTCAAAGACCCTGAACGGGCGGAAAAGGCCCGTGCTGCCGATAGTCGATCAGACGAGGCGTTCTGGGATCGGTACGAGGCATTTGGATCGCAGGCCGAGTTATACTGCGGGGCCTGATGCTGGCCCCGCAGCTGCAAATCTGCTGACACCGCCGTTTGGGTGCCGACATATTTTTTACGGCTCCGTGTCAGTTGGTGGCGGGTGCCGTCGGGCCGCTATGGCCCATCGTGCCGTGATCCATCGTGCCCGGTTTCCGGTCGTTATCAACCGGCACGTCAACCGTGATGTCGCCGCCGCGTTCAAAGCTTAGAGTCAGGGTAATCGTGTCGCCCGGCTTTAGCGCCCGCGTCAGGCCCAGCAGCATGATGTGATCGCCGCCGCGATCCAATGCGTGGGCTTCGGTGCCAGTAATAGCGAAACCATCGGCCACCTCGCCCATCCGCATGACGCCGTTCGCATCGGCCAGATGGGTGTGCAATTCGGCCCGTTCAGCCGCATCCGTGCTAACTGATACCAGCCGGTCATCCTCGGCCGCGTGGTTGAGGATGGTCATGAACACTGCGCCGGATTTGGCCGAGGGGCCAGAGACGCGGGCATAGGGCGCATCAATCTGGATGCCATCCTGTGCGGCAGCGAGGTTGCCGCCTGAAAACACGAATAGGGCCGTCAAGGCGGCCATCAAAAGGGGAAGGTTGGTCATGTTCTGTCCTGTCTGTTGATCTGAAGTGATAGGCGCTCAGATCAAGGCAGGTGGCCCCCGAGCAGTGGCTTTGATGGTGGCACAGCCCACGATCAACGCAGCCGCTGGCATAGTCATGCGTATCCAGCGAACCGAGGGCTGGCCAAGTTCCAGCATCGTGGGGGGAAGGTCGCCCGTTACGGCCAAGCAGTCCGGGCAGTGCTGCGATGCGTCAACCGGATTGCCGTTTGCATCCAGCATAACGCTGATCGCTTGGCCATCGGCGCAGATCTGCACCATTTTGCCCGCGGCCATCGGGCCCCGCGCCACCGCAGAGGTCACCGAGGAGGCCAGTACGGCCAGACACAGGCAAAACGTCAATATGGGTTTCAGATGCCGCATGCCCGCCTACATAGCGCCGCGTTGGACGATGCGAAAGCGGACATTTCTTCGCGGCACTTTGTGCCAATGCGCTTGTAACATGAAAAGCCCCGCTCCATTGCCGGGCGGGGCCAAACTTATTGCAGCAGAGTCAAATCAGACAGCGGCGGCCTTGGCCAGCTCTTTCTTGATCTTGCGGGCCTTATCCGACAGATCGTCATCCTTGGCTTTCGCCAGGAACGCATCAAATCCGCCGCGATGATCGACTGTGCGCAGGGCATGGGCAGAAATGCGCAGCTTGAACGACTGACCCAGAATGTCAGAGATCAGCGTAACCTCGTTCAGGTTCGGAAGGAACCGGCGACGGGTCTTGTTGTTGGCGTGGCTGACAGTGTTGCCAGACATTGGGCCCTTGCCCGAAAGTTCGCAGACGCGCGACATGGGTTATTCCTTCGTGTAAACAGCAAAAGACACCACCTCGCAGTGCGGCGTCAGAATTCGATTTGCGGGCTTTAAGGGCAAAGCGCAGAGTCGTCAAGCGGCGAAAGGCAACGGTGCGGCGGTTTTGCCTATGGCTTTGCCTGATGCGCGGTTGCCGCGCGCCATCCGTCCGCCAGTGCCGCCATCTGCGCGCGCCATGGGAACGGACCATGGCTAAGCCGTGCCACGCCCAAGCCCGCCAACACTTTGGCGGGAGGTGCAGATGGGCTCATCATCACGTTTATCGGCAGCTTGCAGCTTGCCACCACGGCAGCAATCAGCGCCGGATCAATCAGCCCCGGCACAAAGAACCCCGACGCCCCGGCAACTGCATAAGCCTGCGCGCGCTCCAGCGCTTCACCGAGCAGAGCGGCATGACCATCGGGCGGTGCTTTCAGGAACAAATCGGTGCGGGCATTGATGAAAATCGGCACACCCGCAGCATCGCCAGCCTGCCGGACAGCGGCGATGCGCAACACCTGATCCGCCGGTGAATAGATACCGGTGCCGCCGACAATCTGGTCTTCGAAGTTCAGCCCGATGGCCCCGGCATCTATCAGCCGTGCCACGTTTTTGGCGAGGTTGGCCGGATCAGTGGCATAACCCCCTTCGAAATCAACGCTCACCGGCAGGGCGACGCTATCGGTCATACGCCCAACCAGCGTTAGCAGCAGATCAAGCGGCAGCACCTCCCCATCGGCATACCCCATCGCCCCGGCAACGGATGCGGACCCGGTTGCAATTGCCGCAGCGCCAGCACGTTCCAGCGTTTGGGCGCCGCCCGCATCCCAGATGTTGTAAATCACCAGCGGGTTGCCGTGTTTGTGCAGGGCTGCGAAGCTTTTCGCCTTGTTCGATTGTGTGGTCATGATGTCCTCCTTCTGTGATCAGGCCGACAAACCGGGCGGAAATGCCGCGTCAAATGCCGCAGATCCTGTCGCCGAGAATACGATGGCGCGGGAGGTGGCTACGCGCTTCAGCCAGCCTTTGTGTTCCATTTCTGATAGTAGTGCGCGGCCTAGACGCCCGGCGAGATGGCTTTTCCGCTGGCTCCAATCCAGACACTCGCGACACAGGGGGGGTCTGCCGGGGCGCAGGTCATCCGGGGTAAGGCCAAAGGCCAGCGCAAAGGCCGTGCCACCCGGCGACAGGCCCAAACCATCGAGCCCATGCGACAGATAACCGCGCGCGCTCAGGCTTTGGAATAGCTGCACGCCTGTGGCCCCGGCCAAATGGTCGTAACACACGCGGGCATGGCGCAACGCGGCGTCTTTCAGCCCCGGTTTTCTGCGCAAAGGCCGCGCCGCACTCGACAGCGCCATCAATTGTTCAACCAGATTTGCCACATCCGCCGAGGCCAGTTCCAGATACTTGTGCCGCCCCGATTTGCGCGCCGATATCAGCCCACCCGCCTGCAACTGCGCCACATGCGAGGAGGTGGTGGCCAAGCCAACCCCCGCCTCGGCAGCCAGTTCCGACACCGTCAGAGCCCCGCCTTGCATCAGGGCCACCAGCATATTCGCGCGGCCTGGATCGCCGATCAGCGCCGCGATGCGGGAAATGTTTGGTGTGTCTTTCATAGTTCGATGATAAACGTAGCATTCTCCCCACGCAATGGTGCATAAGGCGTAAAATTCGGAAAGGCCCGCGCACCGATGGCACTGCCGCTGCATGAACTCGCCGCCCTTGGAACCGCCACCTGTTGGGCCACCACGGGGTTGATATCAGCTGACGCCGTGCGCGCCTTGGGGGCGTTTCATTTCAACCTGATCCGGCAGGGGTTCGTGACGTTGCTGCTGGCCGCCATCGTGCTGGCAACCGGCAGTGCGGCGGGGCTGGACTGGCAGATCGTCGCTGTGCTGGTGGTATCGGGGATCATCGGAATTCTGATGGGTGACACGTTCAACTTTGCCGCCGTCGGCCGGATTGGCCCGCGCCGTGCCGGGGCGATCTTTGCGCTGAACGCACCAATGGCTGCGGTGATGGGCTGGGCGTTTCTGGGTGAGGCGTTGCCGGTTCAGGCGATGCTGGGCATTGGCCTAACCGTGGCCGGCGTAGCTTTGGCTATTATGGGCCGCCCCAGCGCCAATGCGCACCGGCTGGAGGCGTTTCAGGGCACGATTTTGATCGGCGTTCTGTTCGGGCTGGCAGCGGGCTTTGGCCAAGCGGCAGGATCGCTGATTGCAAGGCCGGTGATGACGGCGGGGCTGGACCCCTATCTTGCATCCTTGGTGCGGGTTGGGGCGTCGGGGCTGACGATGGGCCTGTTGGCCGCTGCACCAATGGCCCCCGCGCGCCCAGTTTCAATCAGCCGCAGCACGCTTGTCCTAACAGCGGCGACGGCGATCATCGGATTGCTGATCGGCATGACGCTGTTTCTCTACGCCTTGCAGGGGTCGAAAACCGGCATCATTGCCACGCTGTCGGCGACATCGCCAGTGATCATCCTGCCACTACTGTGGCTGCGCACCGGGCAGCGGCCATCGGCGCTTAGCTTTTGCGGCGCGGCCTTGGCGGTGGTCGGTCTGGCGTTGATCTTTACCCGGTAGGGCGACCAAGCAGGGACAGCATCTCGGCAGCCGCCGCCTCGGGCGTTTTGGCACCGCTTGCCACCGCGTCACCCAATGCCACCACCAACCCATGCGCCGGTTCACGCGACAGGGCGGCAAGCAGGCCATGGCGCACCTCGGCCTCAAACCAATGGCGGGCCTGATCGGCGCGGCGGGCTTGCCAATGGCCATGGGCCTGACGCCAATCAGCCAGCGCCTTGATATCCTGCCACGCATCCTGCAGGCCAGTGTTTTCAAGCGCGGAAACCGTGCGTGCCTTGGGAAAGCCATCCGGGTCTTGTGCCCTGCGACGCAGCAGTTGCAGCGCCCCGGCGTAATCCGCACAGGTGCGCATGGCCGCAGGCTTCAGATCGCCGTCGGCTTTGTTGACCAAGATCAGATCGGCCATTTCCATGATGCCGCGCTTGACACCTTGCAGTTCATCGCCGCCCGCCGGAGCCATCAGCAGCACGAAAATATCGCACAACTGCGCTACGACGGTTTCCGATTGCCCGACGCCCACCGTTTCAATCAGCACCACATCAAACCCCGCCGCTTCGCACAACGCCACCGCTTCGCGCGTGCGCCGGGCGACACCGCCCAGATGCGTCTGGCTGGGCGACGGGCGGATGAAGGCGTTCGGGTCACGCGACAACTGCTCCATCCGGGTTTTGTCGCCCAGAATAGACCCGCCCGACCGCGCCGACGATGGGTCCACCGCCAGCACTGCCACCCGCAGCCCCTGCCCAGTCAGCATCAGCCCGAAGCTTTCCAGATAGGTCGACTTGCCGACCCCCGGCGTGCCCGACAGCCCGATCCGCAATGCCTGCCGCCCACTTTTAGCCAGTGCCTCCAGCAGCAGCAGCGCCTGCCCGCGATGATCAGCGCGCGTGCTTTCGACCAGCGTGATCGCCCGTGCCAGCGCCCGCCTGTCGCCCGCAATCACCGCATTTGCGAGGTCTGATTGATCCATGCCCTGCCCCTATGGCTTGTCTTTGCGCCATCTATCCGGGTTCGTGCGGAAATGTCACGCAGCGCGCGCCCTGCAATCGTTATGGCAAGGCGCGCGCGAAACGGCGATAAGGCCGGGATGCGTGATCCGTTACCCATTGATGATGCTCTGCCTGCGTTGCGCAGCGCCCTAGCGGCCCGCCGCATGGCTGTGCTGCAAGCGCCCCCGGGGGCAGGCAAGACCACGCGGGTGCCGCTGGATATGCTGGACCATGCCGAGGCGTTGGGGCTGACGCACGGTCGTATCCTGATGCTGGAGCCACGCCGTCTGGCCGCGCGGGGTGCCGCCGAACGCATGGCCGAAACGCTGGGCGAAGCGGTTGGCCAGACCATCGGCTACCGGATGCGGGGCGAAACTGCGGTTTCCGCGAAAACCCGGATCGAGGTGGTGACCGAAGGCATTCTAACCCGGATGATCCAATCCGACCCCAGCCTCGATGGTATTGCAGCACTCATATTCGACGAGTTTCACGAACGCAGTCTGAACGCCGATCTGGGGCTGGCGCTGGCGCTGGAAGTTCGGGCGGCGCTGCGTGACGATCTGATGATTTTGGTGATGTCGGCGACGCTGGACGCCGCCCCGGTGGCGGTTCTGATGGGCGATGCGCCGGTGATCACCTCGCAGGGCCGCGCCTATCCGGTGGAAACCCGTTGGCTGCCGCGGCCCATTGCCACGACGCAGCGGTTTGATGCGGCGCTAGCGGCACTGGTGCTGCAAGCCGAGGAAGAAAGCCGCGCCATGGGCGGCGGGCTGCTGGTGTTTCTGCCGGGCGAAGGCGAAATTCGCCGGGTTGAAGGCCTGCTGTCTGGTCGCTTGCCGCAGGGTTGCGTGATCCGCCCATTGTTTGGCGCGATGGATTTTGCTGCCCAGCGCGCGGCTTTGGCCCCTGTTAAGGGGCGCAAGATCGTGCTGGCGACGGCGATTGCCGAAACTTCGCTGACGCTGCCGGATATTCGGGTTGTGGTGGATGGTGGCCGGGCGCGGCGGGCGCGGTTTGATCCGAATACCGGCATGGCGCGATTGGTGACCGAACGCGTGACCAAGGCCGAGGCGCAACAGCGACGGGGCCGCGCGGGCCGGGTGGCGGCGGGCCTGTGCTATCGGATGTGGACGCGTGGCGAGGAAGGCGGTTTGGCCGCCTATCCGCCCGCCGAGATCGAGGCGACTGATCTGACCAGTCTCGCGCTGGAATTGGGTCTGTGGGGCAGCGGCACGCTTGGGTTTCTGACGCCGCCCAACCCCGGCGCGTTGGCCGAAGCCCGCCGCCTGCTGACCGCCCTTGGCGCGTTGCTGGATGGCCGGATCACCCCGCATGGGCAGCAATTGGCGGCATTGCCGCTACATCCCCGCCTTGGCCATATGCTGCTGAAATCCGGGGCAAATGCGCAGGCGGTGACACTCGCCGCGCTGCTGGCGGAGCGCGATCCGGTGCGTGGCGCCCCGCCCGATCTGGCCCTGCGCATGGCCGCTATCGCCGACCCGCGCAAGTTCGAGGCGGATCATCCCTATGACGTTACGCGCGCAGTTGTGGACCGCGTCAAGGCCGAGGCGAAACGGCTGGACCGCGCCTTGCGGGCCGACAAAGTGCCACTTCATGGCCAGCCCCTGTCGCTGGCCCAGCTTGCCGCCCTCGCCTACCCCGACCGTATCGGGCTGCGCCGCAAAGGCGACGCGCCGCGTTGGGTTCTGTCGGGCGGCACTGGTGCCGCAATGGCCCCCGGATTGCCGCTTTCGGATGCACGGCTGATCGTTGCCACCGACCTTGACGGCGACCCGCGCGAGGCCACCATGCGCCAAGCCGTTGCCATCACCGAGGCGGACCTTCGCGCGCTTTACGGCGCTGAAATCCGCTGGCAACAGGTCTGCGAATGGTCACGCCGCGACGGTAAAGTGTTAGCCCGGCAACAGGAACGCTACGGTGCCTTGGTGCTGGCGGATAGCCCATGGACCGACGCCGCAGCCGAGGCTATTTCCCGCGCCGCATTGGAAGGGTTGCGCCTGATCGGCCTGCCATGGGCACCCGCCGCCCGCCGCCTGCGCGCCCGGATAGAACTGGCCCGGGCTGGCGGCACCGATTGGCCCCATTGCACCGACATCGCACTACTGGACGATGCCGAGGACTGGCTGTTGCCGCATCTTGGCGGCCTGAAAACCGAAGCCCAACTGCGGGCGCTGGACTTGACTGAAGCCCTGCGGGCGCGCCTGTCCTGGGCGCAAACGGCAGAGCTGGACCGCCTGGTGCCGTCGCATTTCGAAACCCCGTTGGGGCGGCGCGTGCCGATTGACTATGACGGCGATTTCCCCGGTATCGAGATACGCCTGCAGGAATTGTTCGGCGTCACCCGGCACCCGACGGTTGGCACCGCCCGCCTGCCCCTGCGCATCACGCTGCTGTCACCCGGCCAGCGCCCGGTGCAGGTCACCACCGATCTGCCGGGATTTTGGGCCAACACCTATGCCGACGTCCGCCGCGATATGCGCGGCCAATACCCGCGCCACCCCTGGCCCGAAGACCCGACCGAAGCCGAGCCGACTTTGCGGGCCAAACCAAGGGGCACATAGGACAGCCCCAGTGCTACGCCTGAACCAGTGTTTATTGTCGCCATCGTCGGCCTCCAACGGGTTGTGCATCGAATTGATCGAAGTCGTGTTGACAAAACACGGCGGGCCTGCCGCAGCGCCAAGGTATTTTCTTGAAGTTTATGCCCAATCCGGCGAAAAAATCGCGGTTTTCAGCCGCAATGCCCAAAAATTGGCGATGCCAGCCCAGCCGCCAACCAAACCTGAAATCTGCGTAACAAAGCGTGTTTGCGCCGGGGCTTTCCTTGCACGCCGCCTGCCCTTACTAGGTTAGCGCAAACGGATGAGGCAGCAGATGGCGACGGAAATCAGGCCAACACATGATCGGGCAACACAGCGTTGGCGCACCGCGTCGGGCGCCATGTTTTTGGTGAACGGCTTTATCATGGGGTCGTGGGCACCGCAGATCCCGCTGCTGTTGCCCCGCCACCAGATCACCGAAAGCACGCTTGGTCTGCTGATTTTGATGCTCGGCGTGGGGGCGGTTGGGGCAATGGCGCTGTCGGGTGGGCTGATTGCGCGCCACGGCTCGCGCCCGGTGCTGCGAATATTCGCTCTGGCAACCAGCCTGACGTTAGCGGGGGTGGTTCTGGCCCCCAATCTGTGGGTCGTAACACCCGCTATGGTGATCATGGGTGCACTGATTGGCTGCATGGACGTCGCGATGAACGCCAACGCGGTTGAACTGGAACGCCGCATGGGGCGCGCCATCATGTCGTCCAGCCACGGATTCTGGAGCCTTGGCGGCTTTCTTGGCGGCAGTATTGGCGGTTGGATCATCGCGCAGATCGGCGCCGAAGGCCACGCTTTGGTGACAGCAGGTCTAAGCCTTGGTGCAGTGCTGCTGGCTATCCCCTATCTGCTGGGCGACGCCGCAAAGCCCGTCCTTCATACCGGCAGTGGTCGGGCCCAACGCTGGCCACGCGGTGCTGCAATCTACATTCTGGGCGGCATGACGCTGCTGTCGATGATCCCCGAAGGCGCGGTGCTGGATTGGGCTGCACTCTATCTGCAAAAGGAACACGGCACAGGGGTCAGCACGGCGGGCCTGGCTTTTGCGCTGTTTTCCGCCACCATGGCCATCATGCGCTTTGCCGGTGACGCCATCCGCAACCGGTTTGGCGCGGTGCAAACTCTGCGCATTTCCGGCCTGATCGCCGCCGCTGGCCTGATGGGGGCCGCCCTTAGCCCGAACGCCACGCTGGTCATCGCCTGCTTCACCTTCGCCGGCCTCGGCGTTGCCAATATGGTGCCGGTGATGTTTTCCGCCGCCGGCAACTTCCCCGGCCTAAGTGCGGGAATGGGCATCACCACGGTCACCATGCTGGGCTATTCCGGCATCCTGATCGCCCCCTCCAGCATCGGCTTTATCGCCGAATACATCGGCTTTCGCGTAACCTTCGGCGCGCTGGCCCTGCTGCTGATCGCCGTCGCAATGATGGCCAACCGGGCGGCTGCGGCCGATTTCAACGGTGGGCTTGATCTGGGTGAGGCAGAGCTCCGGGCCTAGCCCCGCCGGGGCGGCTGCGTGACGATTACAAGGATCGAACCGGGGGCGCTCCTACCGCCGCGACCTGTTACATCGGGCGGCCAGTGTTCGGCACCAACACATCCGGCACCAAAGTCTGGACCGCCGCCTACCTGCCGTTTGGAGGGGTAAGAACCACCACCGGCACCCCCATCAACCTCCGCTTCCCCGGCCAGTGGTTCCAATCCGAATCCGGCTTGCACCAGAACTGGATGCGGGACTACGATCCGACCACGGGGCGGTATCTCCAAGCTGATCCGCTGGGGCTCGTCGACGGGGCGTCAGTGTATGGGTATGCGCTGCAGAATCCGGGGCGGTGGGTTGATCCGAGAGGGGAGGATGCGTTTGAATCATTCCGATCCAATTATTCCGCAATGCGTGAAGCTAATTGGCTGTACAGTGACAGATACTTCCACTGTAAAGCGAATTGCGAGGCAGTAAGGGAATTTCCGGATATGTGCTACAGTCGACAATCAAGTACATATAGTGATGCCGTAAGATATTCAAATTTCCGGGAATGGTTCGATCAATACATAAACGGAGATTCGCCAGTCACTTCAATTGTTGACGAAGCCGCGAACTCGACAGGAAGGAACGGTGCTGTCGATTTACCGGGTTCATCTTGCCAGCAAATTTGTAACCGCTACCGCCCCCGCGGATTGCCGAGGAAGTACTGATGAGGCAAAGAACCATATTTTTCATCGCTGCAGCACTAGCAATTTTTCTTTGTCTAGCCTTTTGGGTACTCAGACAGTTATCGATTGATAGCTGCTTAGACTCAGGCGGATCATGGAACTACGAAACTAAATCATGCAGGCAAAGCTAGAAGTCTGAGCCAGCCTGTGTTTGGCGCGGCGGGGAATCGCATCGTCGAGTATGACGCGGCCACCGGAGCCCTGATCCGCGAATATGTCTGGATGAACGGTCGACCCATCGCGGTGATCGAGGGCGGCGTCCTTACCTTCATCCGCACCGACCACATCGGCCGCACCACCACCGGCACCCCTGCCTCAGACCATCTCCGCCACTTGATCCGCCGTTACCAGCTGCGCGAAATCGGCGCCTAGCAACGAGAGCGTCACGCGCAGCACGGTTTCGGCGTCGATCCGACCGCCGTCATGCGCGGGGATGTCAAAGCCGATCAGCGCATCGCCGGGCAGGATCACCTGAAACCCGAGGTCCGACGCCGCCCGCGTGGTCGAGGTGACGCAGAACGCCGCTACTGCACCCACTATCACCAAACGATTGATGCCGTGGCTGTGCAGATGCGCCTCTAACCCAGTACTGGGGGCCAGCGCAGACGAGGTTGATTTCCACAAGACCGCCTCGCCCTCCATCGGGGCGGCACAGGGCATTGGGGCGGCCTCTGGTTTGCCGCGCCGAAACGGCGAGGCCGGGTCTTCGTCATCATGGTGCACATGCACCACGGGCAGGCCGCGCGCCCGAAACATCGCGAGCAAAGCCGCCACATGGTTTTCGGCGCCCGGATTGGCGCGCGGGCGGCCCTCAAGGGTGCGTTTCGTCATCCCCATCTGCATGTCAATGACCAGAAGCGCAGTGTCTGCCATCAGCGATCCTTTCTGTCAGATCGGGTGCAAAGCCTAGGCACCCATGTAATCGCGCTTGCCGATCTCGACCCCATTGTGGCGCAGGATGTTGTAGGCGGTGGTGCAATGGAAATGCATCTGCGGCATGGCAAAGCTGGCAAAGAACGCCGCACCGGGCAGGGTCATGTCACGCTGCCCGGCGCTAAAACTGATCACTCTGGTCGCCGCACCCTCAAAGGTGCTGGCGGGCAGGCTGGCGATATAGGCACGGGCCGACTTGATGCGGTCTTGCAGTTCGGCAAAGCTGGTTTCGGTATCGGCGAAGCTTGGCAGATCAGCCCCCGCCAGCCGCGCGCAACCACGCGCTGCGAAATCGCAGGCCAGCTGCACTTGCCTGATGAACGGGAACATGTCGGGGAACAGCCGGCAATTCAGCAGCGCCTCGGGCTTGATGTTTTTCGCAGCACAATGTGCCTCGGCTTTGGACAAGACGTTGGACAGCCCGCCAAGGGTGCGATCCAGTGCGGGGACGATCAGCGCATACATCGGTTTTCCTTTTCTTTCGGTTGCGCCCTTAGTCGGTCAGGCGGCAAGGACTGTCAATCTGATGCCAAGAAAATACGGCTATCGCCATTTGCGAATACGGATTAGCGTCGGGCTTTTACAACCATTTACCAAGCGCATTAGGGGAAAAAGCCATGTCAGATGCAAACACTGCACAGGCCGAATATTGGGCGTCGGCAGCCGGATATCAATGGATCGCGCGCGAGGCGCTGATGGATGCGCTGCTGTCGCCCGTGCTGACCCGCGTGCTGCATCATGCAGCGTTGCAACCCGGTGAGAGCGTGATCGACATCGGCTGTGGCACGGGGGCCAGCAGCTTGGCGGTGGCACGGATCGTTGGGCCAAAGGGCCACGTGACAAGCGTTGATATCGCGGCGCAACTGTTGGACCGCGCAAGTATTCGCGCCAACGACGCCGGTCTGCCAAACATCAACTTCGTGCTGGCTGATGCGCAGACCCACGCCTTTGCCCCACAGTCTGCCGATGCAATGATCTCGCGCTTTGGCGTGATGTTCTTCGAAGACCCGGTCGCGGCCTTTGCCAATATGGCGCGCGCGCTAAAGCCGAATGGCCGGATGATCTTTGCCGCGTGGCCCCCCGCCGCCAAAGTGCCATGGTTCAGCATTTCAGTGGCTGCCGCAGTGGCCCGCCTTGGCAAACCCAGCCAGACAGACCCGAACGCCCCCGGTCCCTTGGCGTTTCAAGACCCGGAGCGCGTCACGGCCCTGATGGAAAAAGCCGGACTGACCGATGTGCGCTGCCAGCCCGAAATGGTCGACCTGACGCCCGACGGCGACGCCGCTGACATCATCGCTTTCGCCGCGCGTATCGGCCCCGCCGCCCGTATCGTGGCGGAGTTTTCGGGGACTGAAGCTGATACCAAAGCCATCGAGGCAGAGGTTGGCAAAGCCTTCGCGATTTACCAAACAGATCAAGGGATGCGCTTTCCGACCGGTATTCTGCTGTACTCCGCCGGCCCACCTGCACGGTAAACCCACCCCGGCGCTTAAACCTGCGCTGGCGCCACCATCCCAAGCATCGCATCCGCCGCCGCCTCGATGCTGTTCAGCCCGGCAATCTCATCGGCAATCTGGCGCGCCTTGAGGCGGTAGGCGGGTTCCGTCAGCACTGATTGCAGAGCTGTGCGCAGGGCGTCAGCGGTGCCATCGACCACCGCAATCCCCGCCCCCGCCGCATCAACCGACCGCGCATTCGCCGGTTGATCGGCGAACAGCGGCGCCACCACCAACGGCACCCCCGCCGCCAGCGCCCCCAGCACTGTGCCCGCCCCGCCATGGCACAAAGCCGCGCAGGCTTTTGGCCAAACCTCGGCCTGCGGCACATAGGTTTCAACCGTCACATTGGCGGGAATAGCCCCCAGTTCCGCGCGTGGCATCACCGGCCCAAGGGTCAGCAGCGCCCGCACCGGCAGGTCGGCCACCGCTGCCAGTGCGGTGCGATAAGCCGCTTGCGATTTTGGCAATCGCCCGGCTATCGTGCCGAAGGTGATGTAGACGAACGGCACCGCATCGCCCCTCTCCATTGCCTTCGGCGCATCCGTGCGCACCCGGAACGGCTGCCTTTGCCGCCCAGTGCCATCCAGCGCCTCTGGAAAGGCGGTAAATACCGGTTCCGCCCGCAATGCAGCACCGCCATCGGGGGGTAAACCCGCCAGCTTGCGCAGCTCATCAACCGGCCCTGCCCCAAGCCGCACGAACAGCGCCTCGACTTCGGGGTTATGCACATCGACCCGCACATGCGGCACACCAACCGCGGCCGCCGCAATCGCCCCTGCCGCTTCGGACGCCTCACGCACCAGCAGATCAGGTCGCCAAGCCTTGATCGCAGCTTGCACGCCCGGCAGCGCGCTGCGTGCCTGAATGCCATAGAACAACTCTTGAATGCCAACTGCATAGGCCGCGTCACCGCTGGCCGCATCCAGCCTGCCCATCACCGCCTTCATCGCATCCGGTGCCGGATCATCCAGCATGACATGGCGAAGCCCGGCTTTTTCCAGCACAGCCGCAACACTATTGGGGGCCGCAACCCGCACGTCATGCCCGCGCCGTACCAAAGCATCGGCATAGGGCAGTAGCGGTTGCAAATGACCGGCACCGCCAGTCGACGTAAAGAGAATACGCATTGATAAATCCTTGGTCGTAGAAGTTGGGAGTGTGAAAAAGCCGGAGCTGAATAATTCCAGCAACCTACCAATCAGCTGACACGGCTTCAACGCCCCGTCGCGAAGATGTGACCAAGCTTTGCCGCAGCACTAAGCCGCCTGCAATTCCCGCCCCCAGCGCACCACTTCGTGGATCAGCAAATCCAAATCCGACGTCTGTGTGCGGTGGTTGGTGATCGCCGCCCGCAAACAGTGCTTGCCATGCACAGTCGTATCCGTCGGCACTGCAACGCCGGATTCCTGAATACGCAACATGATTTCGGTGTTCAGCGCCTTCAGCGCATCCTCTGACCCACCCCGCCCGGCATATCGAAAACAGACAATGTTGATCACGGCGGGCGATATCAGTTCCAGCTCTGGCTCTGCCCTGATCGCTTCGGTCAGATAGTGACCCATCGCAATATGCTGATCAATCAGCGCGCCAAACTTGGCTATCCCTTGTTCCTTGATCGACATCCACAGCTTCAACGCCTTGAACCCGCGTGACAATTCATAGCCATAATCGGCAAGAAATTCGGCCCCCGCCACCCCCCGCGCCTGATTTTGCAGATAGTCACCGTGCAACGTAAAGGCCCGCCGATGCGCCTCGGCATCCCGCACCAGAACGCAGCCACATTCAAACGGCGTCTGCAACCATTTGTGCGGGTCCAGCGCCAATGAATCTGCCTCGTCGATCCCTGCCACAAGATGCCGGTTCTCAGGTGCAATGCGGATCAAAGCACCGATGCAGCCATCCACATGAAACCACAGCCCCTGATCCCGACACAGCGCACCAATTGCCGGCAGATCATCAATCGACCCTGTGTTGACGGTGCCCGCCGTGGCAATCACGCACGCCGGGCGCAGACCCGCCGCGCGGTCTTCGGCAATCATCGCGGCCAACGCTGCCATATTCATCCGCAACGCATCATCCGACGGCACGATGCGCAGGGAACGCGCGCCCAAGCCCAAGCCTTCAAGCGATTTTTGATGCGCCGAATGCACCTGATCAGACGCATAAAACCGCAGCGGCTGCGGCAGATTGGTCACCCCTTCGGCGCGCACATCAACGCCCGCCATCGCATTGCGCGCCAGTGTCAGCCCAATCATGTTCGCCATCGAACCGCCCGAGGTCAGCGTGCCACTGGCGCTGTCCGGAAACCCCATCATCGATTTCAGCCAGCCCACCACCTGACGGTCGGTTGCCGCCGCCGCGGTATCAAAGCCGCCAAGGTTGGACCCATCTATCGCCGCAATAAAATCGCCCAGCGCCCGGTGAAATTGCTGCCCCCCATGTACCAGGCAAAGAACCTCGGGTGGATATTGCCCACCGGATATCGCAGCAGATTGTCCGAGATATGCCCGTAAACATCCGCCAATGGCGTAGGCTGGTCCGGCACCGGCGTCAGATACGTATCCCGCACCACCTGCGGCATCGGCTGCCACACCGGCCGATTGCGCAACCCCGCCAGATGATCAACCGCATCATCCACAATCCGGTGCGCTACCGCCCGCGCCGCCGCCCAATCATCAGGATCAAGACTGATCTCAGGCCGATTGTCCATATTAACCCCCGCAGGAAAATGACTTTGACAATGGGTGAAAGTTGCACCCGGCGAGGATCAAAGTCAATTTCTGTGAAAGCGGGTGGGGCGGGACTACACCCCCAAACACCACCGCATCACGGCTTTCTGCGCGTGCAACCGGTTTTCGGCTTCATCAAAGATCACCGAATGCGGGCCATCCATCACGGCGCTGGTGGCCTCGTCATTCCTATGCGCGGGAAGGCAGTGCATGAACAGCGCGTCGGGCTTTGCCTGCGCCATCAGCGCCTCGTTCACCTGATAGGGGCGCAACTGGTTGTGGCGGCGTTCTTTGGCGGATTCCGGATCGTGCATCGACACCCAGGTGTCGGTCACCACCAGATCGGCCCCTTGCACAGCGCGGACGGGATCACGTTCCATGGTCACCCGCACGCCTTTGCCGCGGGCAAAGCCAATGGCGCTGGCTTCGGGTTCCAGCGTTTCCGGGCCGGTGAAGGTGAAATCAAAGCCGAACTGCCCCGCTGCGTGCAGGAACGACCCGCAGACATTGTTGCCATCGCCCGCCCAAACCACTTTCTTCCCCGCAATCGGCCCGCGATGTTCTTCATAGGTCATCACATCCGCCATAATCTGGCACGGATGCGTGCGGTTGGTCAGGCCGTTGATCACCGGCACGGTGGCATGTTCGGCCATTTCCAGCAGCGTCGCCTCTTCGAAGGTGCGGATCATGATCAGATCGACATAGCGGCTAAGAACCCGCGCCGTATCGGCAATCGTCTCGCCATGGCCCAGCTGCATTTCGCGGCCCGACAGCACCATCGTCTCGCCGCCCATCTGCCGCACGCCAACGTCAAACGACACCCGGGTCCGGGTTGAGGGCTTTTCAAAAATCAACGCCACCATCCGACCGGCCAGCGGCTGTTCATCATCCGGCGTGCCTTTCGGCCGCCCATTGCGGGCGATTTTCATCGCATGCGCCGAATTCATCATCACCCGCAGATCGGTCGCCGAGGTGGTATGGATATCAAGGAAGTGCTTCATAGGTTTGTCTTTCTGGCGGGTCGCCGGGGCTGTCTGCCCCGGACCCCGAGAATATTTTTACAAAGAAAAAGCCGGGTCGGGGTGGAAGTCCATCACCAGCACAGGATCACCATCTTCGCACGGGCGGATGGCCACATCGCGAAAGCCCGCTCGTCGATAGCAGCGCACAGCGCGTTCACGGGCCGGATCGACGGCGCTTAAGGCGCACAAAGCATTGGCATCAGGCGGCATGTTTGGCCACATCACTTGCCGCACGGTCAAGCCGCGCCAATGCCTCGGCAATATCGGCATCGGGAATGTTCAGCGCGGGCAGCAGACGCACCACGTTATCGGCGGCGGCAACTGTCAGCAGATGTTGGCCATAGCCTGCCTTCACCACATCGGTGTTCAGCGCCCGGCATTTCAGCCCCAGGATCAGCCCCTGCCCGCGCACCGCCTCGAACACTGTCGGATGCGAGGCGACCAGCCCTTCCAGCCCCTGCCGGAACAACGCGCCCTTGCGGGCAACTTCAGCCAGAAATGCATCATCGCTGATCATTTCCACCACTGCCGCGCCGACTGCACAGCCCAACGGGTTGCCGCCGTAGGTCGAGCCATGCGTGCCCGCCACCATGCCGATCGCAGCCGCTTCGGTTGCCAACACCGCCCCCAATGGAAAGCCGCCGCCAATGCCCTTGGCCACCATCATGATATCAGGCTCGATCCCCGCCCATTCATGTGCGAACAGCCGCCCCGTGCGGCCCATGCCACATTGCACCTCGTCGAGGATCAGCAGCGTTCCGGTTTCATCGCACAAATCGCGCAGGCCTTTCAGGCAGGCATCTGGCAACACCCGAATGCCGCCCTCGCCCTGCACTGGTTCCACCAGTACGGCACAGGTCTGATCGGTGATCGCCGCGCGCAAGGCATCATGATCGCCAAACGGCAGGATCTTGAACCCCGGCATCAGCGGGCCAAAGCCCTTGACCATCTTCTCAGACCCAGCCGCCGCAATCGCGCCCGTTGACCGTCCATGAAACGCACCTTCAAAGGTGATGATCTCGGTCCGCTCTGGCCGCCCATGTTCATACCAGTATTTCCGCGCCATCTTGATCGCCAGTTCACACGCCTCAGTGCCGGAATTGGTAAAGAACACCGTCTGCGCAAAGGTCTTTTCCACCAGCAAATTCGCCAGCCGTTCCTGTTCCGGTATCCGGTAGACGTTGGATACATGCCACAGCTTGCCGGCCTGTTCCGTCAGCACTTTCACCAATGCAGGGTGCGCATGGCCCAACGAATTCACTGCAATGCCCGATCCCAGATCAAGGTACCTACTGCCATCCTCCGCCGTCAGCCAAGACCCCGCGCCAGAAACAAATGCCATCGGTGCGCGATTATAGGTGGGCAAAACGGAAGGGATCATAGGCGCGGTCCTTATACCAAAGCCAAGACGTGCCAAAGGCAGCAGGGCGTGTCAACGAAAGCGGGTGGGTTTTTGCGCGAAATGCGCGGGATCAGTCGTCAGACGCGGTCAGCGTTGACGTCGGGGGCGCGAAAAAAGGCGGGTCCGGGTGATCATTCGGCTTCGTTAGCATACAGCAAATGCTTTGCAAACAGGTTTTGCCTATCTGCCGGTTGGGGGTGGAAGCCAACTAATCTGTATTAGCCTAATGTCTGCTTTGCGGGGCGAACCCGCCGTTCCATCGTCAACGGAGTGAATGGCCATCTGAGGCTCTATTTCGTCATGCGTCCACTGGCCAAGGCACGCGGATCAGTGCATCCGATGATCGCAAAATCCCCCTTTGAGAGCCCCATTCGGGCGCAGATGGCTTCTGATGGCGCGTTCCCAGGCTCAACCCCGGTCATGAAATTGCCAAATCCGAACCGTGCTTCCATCTCAAGCAGAGCATGCGCCCCGAGAACAAGAGACAACCGCTGACCACGCCGCGCAGGGTCGGTGGCCAGCATACCCCACCAAGCCTGCCCGCCATGTTTGGGGTGATCTTCATGGGCGAAGGCCGAGGACGCAGCACACGAAACCACTCTCAAAGCGCGATCAACGGCCACAAGACAGACGGCAGGTCGCAAAAGACCGCGCAACACCTCTCCGCAGGGCGGCAAGACACCGCAGCCCAAGGCCATCTCGGCCAAAGACGCCAGTTGCCCATCCGCTGTCGACGCATCCACACGCAGCATCGTCACGTCCTCGGGCAGGGAAACCGTCGCGACAACCTGTCGGGCCGCCGCGATGGCGGACCCAGAACCCTGCCACTTGTCATAGTGCATGGGCACCAAACCGCGCGCCACCATCGAAGTCTTGATGGCTTCGGCCTGTGTCACCGGGACGGCCAAATAGGTCGCACTGCCCTGAACGATGGCCAAGGCTGCCAGGTGATCAATGTCGCCGTCCTCTGGCCCCGGCAAGCCGACTGTGCGACCGTAGTAGCTGTAGCGCCTGTCCTGACCCAGCAATGCAGCCATCCCTCGGCCACGCCGCAACAGCGCGCGTTGATCGTCGCTTCCAAAGAATTCGTCTCTCATCTGGCTGGACCCTTCATGATGCCGCAAGGCAAGTCTGGGGGGTGAAAGATCAAGGGTCAAAACAATACTGAAACCAAGGTGGTCGATCTGGATTTGCCTTATACACCGAAAACAAGCGATTGCGGGCGCTGTCCCAATGAGCTGGACGCAGTGATCTAATGTCAGTGAAACCGTTCCTCCCGTGCTCGATTTGACATGCGGCAGGTTGGGTATTCCCAGCTGAACTATAGCGGCTTTCCGACCAAGCTCTGGTGTGGAGTTTGTTCGGCCTAATGTAAGGCCAAATATTGCTGGAGCGGCATCGCCCTTACAAATCCTTGACCATTAAAATCCAGTCGCCGCTGTCATCCGAACTGGGGAACGGGACTATAGGGCGGCGCTGCCATTCAGCAAAACCGCATTTTTTATAAAGGCCGATGGCCTCGACATTGGGGCTTTCAACTTGCAACGCGATGCGACTATGACCTGCGGAACGGGCCGCGTCGCAGGCACGCGCCACAAGAGCCGTGCCGAAGCCTTGCCCGCGAAATTCTGAAAAGATCGCAATTGCCTGCAAGAGCCAGCAACCGCTGGCAAGCATTTCCAACTCGACGAGCGGGCGAAGCGCTGCCTCTAATTCGGAAAGGTCAATTGGTTCATAGGGGTCGGCTATGGAAAATCCAAAAAATGCGCCGACAGTGCCATCACTAGACGTGGCCAAGTGCCACTTGCTATAGTGGCTTGCGCGGTCCGGTAAATTGAGCATCCGGTCACGCCCTAATTCGAGCCACGACTGACCCGGATAAGCGAGACTGCTCCAGTACCACGACACAAGTCGCCGAGAAGCAACATCAAACAGGATTGCAAGATCAGAAGCATCAGCGCGGGTCGCGGAACGAAAAGTCAATTTGTTCGGCATCGACAGATCCTCCGCAATAACAGACATTCTCTAAGTGGCCTACCGCGAAAAAAGAGTGCCTTATCTCGTCCGCTAAACAAGTGTTTAGTTGAATAGACGGCGTTGAGACATCGCTCCAAAAACATCCACTGCTCCTGCTAATGCGCAGAAAACACGCGGATTTCTATCTTCAGTGGCAGCCGCAGCCTAGACTCTGCAAATTCGGTTTGACCCCAAGTCGCCCCTTCAGGCATTGCGAAAACTGTCTTTTATTTTGCTAGATTTTCCTGCCACGCTACCCGACCCATCACTCATTGCTATAAGGCATGTCATCTTCAGGCAATGGATTCGGCAACCCACCACCCAACAATTGCCTGATCGGTCCTCAGATAAAACCCTCATCCCTCAATCTCCTGCGCCAGAAACCGTTCGAAATCATCCAGATCAATCGGGCCGATCTGCACCTCGCGCCAATAATTGTCGGCTTTGTCACCGCCCTCGTAGGCAGCGCGATGCTGCCCAACTTCCCCGATCTGGCCCGCCCGTGGCAGGCACTTTCCCCGCGTCAAACGCTTTTGGCCCCTGAAACCGGGCTTCCGACCGGCGATTAACCCCGCAATGCCTTGATCTTCAGGCATCGCACTTGTATCTACGCCCACCGCGCGGATAGAATGCGCCAAAGGCCCTTTCAGGCCACCCGCCAGACCGGAGTTTCGCATGTCCTGGACCGATGAGCGCGTTGAGACGCTCAAAAAGATGTGGGCCGAAGGCCAGAGTGCCAGCCAGATCGCCAAGGAATTGGGCGGTGTCACCCGCAATGCGGTGATCGGCAAGGTCCACAGGTTGGGCCTGTCGAACCGCGTTGGCAACGGCGGCGCGGCGGACGGCGAAGACGAAGCCCCCGCAGCCAAGGCCGAACCCACTCCACGGGCGAGCGACGCCCCACGCAGCGCCGAACCCGCTGCGCGCCCTGCGCCCGAGCGTGCCGCCCCACCCAGCGGTGGCGCGACTGTAACCCAAATTCCGCTGCGCAAAGCTATCATCCCGGCTGGCCAGCCGCTGCCGCCGCAACCCTCGGCCAATGAAATCAGCCCTGAAGTGCTGGCCTCGGTGCGCGAAGTTGAAAAACACGCCAAGAAGCTGACGTTGATGGAACTGACCGAACGCACTTGCAAATGGCCGATCGGTGATCCCGCAACCGAAGATTTCTGGTTCTGCGGCCTGCAATCACTGCCCGGCAAACCCTATTGCGAAGCCCATGTCGGCGTGGCGTTCCAACCGATGTCAGCCCGGCGCGACCGTCGGCGGTAAGGGCGTCGCCCCATTATGGAGCGCAAGGAACCGCTGTACCGGAAAGTGAACACAACTGCGCGCGGCGTCCACCATCTGAAAGGCCTCAATACCCGCTGGACGCGCAACACCAAGTCCGCCAAGACCGACGAACGGATGCAAGGTGCGATGCACCAAGGCAAGCAGCGGGGTTTAGATTATACCCCTCTGTTCCGGTTCTTGCTGTCACGTGTTGGTCAGGATTGGGACAAAGTACATTCCGAGGCTGTCGCTCGTCTTGACCGCCCCGACCCGATTTTCTGGATGGTGGCACTGCGGCCAGAAGACCGGAAACGATATTTTCGATGTGGCGAAGCCAGTTTTTTCAGTGGCCTCTTCGTTATAGAAGACAATCTCTTGGCCTTGGTTGATCCCGATCTTGGGCCAGACGGGATCATGCCCTTTTGCGCGTGCTGCACACATACTTTGAACGGCAATCGCTTGACCCGGCCTTATGATCCGACGGTTACAATCGAGGATGGTGGCCGCAACCTCTGATCATAGAGGACACAAATCCCTTCGACAGATTTTGTCGCTACGCCCCCGCCACCTCTTCAATCACCAATCCCCAACAACCGCTCCAGGGCCTTCGCCGCCTCATCCTCGATCGCCTCATCCAGCTTGCGCCGCGCCGCGTCTTCCAGATTTTCGCCCTCCAGCTGCTCTACCCCCAGCTCTTCCTTCAACTTTTCCGCCAGCTCTGCCTCGGCCTTGGCCTGCAATTCCGCCGCCTCTGCCTCCAGCTTTTCCTGCGCCACCGCTTCCAGATCCAGCCGGAATTTCGGGTTCTCCCACGGCCCGGTGATCAGCAATGGCACTGACACCCCATCCGCCGAACCGCCCTTGACCACCGCCGTCGGCCGCACCCGGTAATCCAGATTGCGCGCACCAATACCAATGGTGCCCTTGCCCGTCGCCGTCAGCCCCGGTGCCGCCAGCACCAGATCGTCATTGCGCAACACCCCGCCCTCAATCACAAAACTGCCGGTCACCGCATCGTAAACTGTCTTCGCCCCCGCCCCGACATAAGACGTGTCCAGCGTCCGCAATATCCCCGGCACATCAACACCGCTCAACTCGCCCTTGGTCAGCGACAGCGTGCCAGACCCCGACAGGCCCTGCATCAATGCCGCCTGCGAATTCCCCACCGCCAGAAACTTCAGCCCGACATCGCCGGTCCCGGTCAGCCGATCATACCCCGCCAACCCCGAAAGCATTGGCTGCAGCGCGATCCCGGCAAACCGCAAATCCCCGCCCATCGACAGCCCTTTGCGTCCGTTGACCACGAAACTGCCCGTCACCCCGCCGCCATAAATCGCCAATTCGCGCAGATCGAACACCGCCCGCGCCCGGTCCAGCGTCACCAGAACCCGTGCCGCCCCAACCTTGCCCATGCCCAGATCAACGCTATCCGCACTCAACGCCACCGCCGCATCCAGCGCCGCCAACCCCGACACGTCAATCGAATCGGTTGACCAGCCACCCCCCGATGCCGCCCCCGCACCACCACCTGACGCAGCTCCACCGCCAAGCACCAGATCCCCGGCAACCAGCTTGGCAGACAGCTTTGGCCGCTCCCCCGCCGTCACGAAATCCGCATCCCCCGACAGGCTGTTGCCATCCAGCCTAATCACCCCATCGCGCAAATGCACCGATCCCTCGGGCGTCAGCGTCACCGCCCCCTTCACCGAAACCGACCGCGCCCCCAACCCCTCGGGCAGCCCCGGCGGTTGCATCCCCGCCATCGCGAACAGCGCCGCCATATCGCCCATATCCGCCGTCAAAGCCCCTTCCGCCGCCATCGGCCCGAGACTGACCTGGCCATCAAACCCCAGATCCGCCGCCCCAGCCTGCGCCGATACCGTCACCGGCACCAACCGGCCCGCCAGAAACGCGGCAAATTCGGCGATATTCCCAGTAAACGCCACATCCTGCCCGCCCATCCGCGCCGATCCGGTCACCTCGGCAGCGCCGTCAAAGTCGGGCACCCGCGCCTCGGCCTCAACCCGCTCCAGCAGCACGTCAGTCCCGGCGGCGTGGTCAATAAACCGCACTGTCCCGCCGCTGATCGCCCCACGGTCCAGCGTGAACGGCGTCCCCTGCCCCGGAGTTTCCGGCCCTGCCATGCCACCACCCCCGGCCACTTCCCTGAAATCCCAATTGCCCTGCCCCTCGGCATTCCGTTCCAGCACGATCGCAGGCTCGGTCAACTGCAACCCGGTGATCCGCACATCGCCAGAAAACAGCGATGCCATATCCACCGCAATTTCCATCGAGGCGGCCTGCAAAAGTGGCCCCTCTTCCGACCACTCTGCATTGGCTACCGAAATAGGCCCGGTCTTCACCCCCAGAACTGGCCAGAAGCTGGGCCGAACCGACCCCGATATCACCAATTCCCGCCCGGTCAGCTTGCTAAACTCCCGCGCTGCCAGCCCGGCCACCTTCTCCGTCGGGATCAGGAACACCGCCCCCACAGCGATCAGCGCAAACACCACCAGCGCCATCGCAATCCGAATGATCCACCGCATGATGATACCCCTTGGCTATTTGCCGCTAACTGTAGCGCGAGGTAACGCTTGGCGGCAAGTAACAGTTCCATGGGGCAAGGGCGGGATGATGGTGAGGGGGGGGGCAAGGAATTGGGTGGAAATGCACCGTAGGTCGGGGCTTGCCCCAACTCGCTGGCTATCTCACGCTAATTTTTCCGCTACCTCGCCTAGTAGGCCAACCAGCAGTCCTGAAAACTCAGTGGACTGAAGTGCAAGAGTCCGCACACTATGCTCATACTTAAACCGATCAGACAGCCCACAGGCCTGTGCCAATGCGTTGCGCAAATCTGACTGACGGAACGGAAACCTACGAAGAAAGTATTCTGTATCCTGTGCCTCTATTGCGGCATCAAGCATTTGCCCCTCATGTAAAAATTCTGCCCGAAGATCAATCGTCTTTGTCCATTCAGTTTCATTCGCAATTGTCTGCCATGTCGGAAGACCGGTCATTGCTAGACTTCTGACTTTTTGTACACACAACATTGCGACCATTCTCTCTCGATCTCGAACCATGGCTGCAACCGTTAAGCTTTTGTAGCTTGCCATTGCTGCCGACGGATCAATCCCATGAATACGGGCGTGATTGCAAATAACCCATTCAAAAACAGACCTGCAATAATATAAGTATTCTATTGAGTACTGAACGAGCGGAAATATGTTTCTTGAAATTAATCCTTTCCTATCAGTTTCAAGCATTGCGTCACCATCTACAATGCCAATCGCTACGCTACGGTGACTCTCCTGAGAGTTATTTATACCATCGACGACATTTTTTACGCTGCTTGAAGTACCCTTTGAAAACACCGATATAGAAGGAAATAGAATAGAATAAAGTTGCAAATCCAGACTGCTTGCCTCGCCTTCGACAACAAGAATACGTCGTCGCATGCCTAAAATCGCTGAAGCAATAGATTCTCTCACTGGAGTGTTGGGTGATAACTCATCAAAATCCCATTGTTGAGCTTGATGCGAGTATGATTGAATTTGTATTACTCTGCTCGTGGAGTTTTCGATTGCCAGAGCCAACTCATGTGTTAACACAATGAATGAACAGTCAGGCCTTAGTGCCAATACGTTGGCTATTAGTGGTGCAGCAATACTTTGGTGCAAGTGTCTTTCCGGCTCATCTAAAAGAAGTACACAGCCTTTTGGCATCGTAACTGCGTAAGCCGCAATCAGGACTGCGTTCCTCTCTCCATCACTTAATTTGCTAACCCCATATTCAGGATATCCTTGCTTTCGCGCGACCAGTGACCCACCGCTCAAAGCAATTTCAATAGGAAGGCCAGAAGCCTGCAAAATGCTCGTGATCAGCCCAATGGCTGATGTCTTTGCCGCTATGCGCTTTGCTAGATCAATATCGTCGTCTTTAATAGCGGCCAAAGCTGATTGCGCTTGTCTGTTTTCTAGATGGGCTAGATCGTAAAGCATCACCTGGTTTCTTGAGCCCGTAGTCAGATCACGAGTACGCGATTGTTCATTTGCCTCTTGCCCTGTTAGGTTATTCTCTACCTGATTTCTATTACTCGCAGTTAGTTGAACTTCATCGGTTTCAAGCCAAACGGCACGATGAGCGACAACTAGACGTGCAACCCCGCCTAGTTGTTGTTTTAGCCGTAGAAGTAAAGATGACTTTCCGGTGCCATTCGCCCCGATCAGAAATATTAGATCTGAAGGTTGGACGTCAATTCTCCTTGGTACACCATCCAAATGAGGAATTTCCAGTGATATACCGCTCAACCCATTACCTCCAAAAATTCCCGCCGTTCAAACATACAAATCCTACCCACCTCCTGCGCCACGCCTTCAACCTTAAGCCACTATCAATCGCCGTCAATCACCATCCTTCAACGTGAATACCCCCCACACAACACCCGTGTTACCCTCCCCCCCAAACCCCTAACAACCCCTTAACAACCTCCCCACTCCCCAACAAAATCAATCCCTTACCTCCCGTAACACGCGTGTTACCGCCACCCCCCGCTTCCTTTTCGCCCAAATATTCACCCCCCTTTCCCCACCTCGCTTACCAGCGTATATCCCCCCTCATGACCCAGAACCCGCCAAACCTGCGCCCCGACCTCGCCCCGAAGCCGACCTTCCGCGAAGCCGCACGCCCCGGCCAGCCCACCATCGGCATGGTTTCCCTCGGCTGCCCGAAAGCCTTGGTTGATTCAGAACGCATCCTGACCCGCCTCCGGGCCGAAGGCTACGCGATCTCCCCCGATTATGCTGGTGCCGACGCCGTCATCGTCAACACCTGCGGTTTCCTTGACAGCGCGAAAGCCGAGTCCTTGGAGGCCATCGGCGAAGCCCTCGCCGCCAACGGCCGCGTCATCGTGACCGGCTGTCTCGGGGCCGAGCCCGCCTACATCACCGGCGCGCATCCGAAGGTTCTGGCCGTCACCGGCCCGCATCAATACGAAGCGGTTCTCGATGCCGTCCACAAAGCCGTGCCCGCCAAACCCGACCCGTTCATCGACCTGCTGCCCGCCAGCGCCGTCACCCTGACCCCGCGCCATTACAGCTATCTGAAGATCGCCGAGGGCTGCAATCACACCTGCAAATTCTGCATCATCCCCGACATGCGCGGCAAACTTCAATCCCGCCCCGCCCATGCCGTGATCCGCGAGGCGGAAAGGCTGGTGCAGGCCGGGGTGAAGGAATTGCTGGTGATCAGCCAGGATACCTCCGCCTACGGCGTCGATCTGAAACACGCGACAGACCGCGATCACCGCGCCCATATCACCGACCTCGCCCGCGATCTGGGCAGCCTCGGCGCCTGGGTCCGCTTGCATTACGTCTACCCCTACCCGCATGTCCGCAACCTGATCCCGCTGATGGCCGACGGGCTGATCCTGCCCTACCTCGACATCCCCTTCCAACACGCCGATCCCGGCGTTTTGCGCCGCATGGCCCGCCCCGCCGCCGCCGCCCGCACGCTGGACGAGATCACAAATTGGCGCTCCGTCTGCCCCGACATCACCCTGCGGTCGACTTTCATCGTCGGCTACCCCGGCGAGACGGAAGCCGAATTTCAAACCCTGCTGGATTGGATGGATGAAGCGCAGCTGGACCGTGTCGGCTGCTTTCAATACGAAAACGTCGCCGGAGCCCGCAGCAACGCCCTGCCCGATCACATCGCTGCGGAAGTGAAGCAGGAGCGCTGGGATCGCTTTATGGAAAAAGCGCAAAGCATTTCAGAGGCGAAACTGGCTGGAAAAGTTGGCAAAGTGCTAGAGGTGATCGTAGACGAGGTCGACGCCGAAGGTGCTACCTGCCGTACAAAAGCCGACGCGCCAGAGATTGACGGGAATTTGTTCATTGATCAGGGGTTTGAGGAATTGCTGCCGGGCGATATCGTGTCCGTGAGGGTTGAGGAAGCCGGGGAGTATGATCTGTGGGGTCGGGTTGGGTGAGTGACCTAGGTTCACCTGACTTCCTGGGACAAGCAGACCTTTTGCGCGCGGGGATGGCGCGGAGTAGGGCAGAGTGCGTTAGAAATTGGCCAAATGTTCTCGGGAACCTTGGACAGGCAATGAAGGGATAACAGCCTGCATTGCTTCAATTTTAACTCGTCCAGACCGAGCCTATTCCAAAGAGAACGTTCAAGAGAAACTTAGGCGAGCAACCATTCATTCCGCCTTCATTCAGGGCATACACGGGGTTGAGTATTGTATTTCGAACGGACTTTACGCTCAAGCCGCAGCGCTGGTTAGAATGGAAATCGAAGCTGTTGAAGGTCTGCGCGGAATACGGCAAGGCAAGCAGCGTGACGGCGAGACACCAAGGCTAATTGCGCTTAGGCATCTAGGCCGCACTTGCGGTCAGCTGAGCGGACTTGCTCATCTGACAACTCACGATCTTTTATCACATGTCGTAAATCCAGAAATTGGAAATATTGACCATGCTTTCAATGCCAACTTTGCGCGACATATTTTTGGCACTCACCTGTGTGCAACGGCTGCTTTTGCATTGGACTTGTCAGAGTTCCGCCCAATCGACGAGGATGTGAGGCTGTCGGAACAGGAGGCTGGATATCTATCTGCCGTGTTTGGAGTGTTGGTGTCAGAAAAAATCATCGTCATGAAGTAGGGCAGATTCCACCCTATATTGCCGCACTCAAAGGCGAGGTGAACCCCACCCTGCATCCTCACTTTAACTCTCACACACTTGATTGCTCACACACTTAATCGCTCCAGCGAAATTGAGCGCGGCTGTCGCTTAGGCTTGCCCCCCTTGATTGTACACCCTCCCCCTCGCATCGTGCTGCAAACCCTGAAAGGACCATCCCATGCCCTGGATCGAAACCATCCCCTACCACCAATCCACCGGAAAACTCCGCCAGCTTTATGACCGGGTCAAAGGCCCTGGCGACAATGTTGATAACATCATGATGATGCACAGTTTACGCCCCCACACGATGGAGGCGCATATGGCAGTCTATAAGCACACGCTACACCATTCCGCCAACACGGTGCCGAAATGGTTTCTGGAAACGCTGGGCGTCTGGGTGTCGATGTTGAACCGCTGTTCCTACTGCGTCGATCATCACTTTGCCGGCCTGCAACGTCTGCTGAACGACCCGGCGAAAGCCGCAAGTTTGCGCGCGGCGATGGCGGCGGGTGATCTTGCCGCCTGCCCGCTGACCCCGCGCGAAATCCAAGCCATGCGCTATGCCCGCACCTTGACCCGCAGCCCTTGGGATCTGACGGAAAGTGATGCCACCGCCCTGCGCATGGCCGGTTGGAACGATGGCGAGATCCTGGAGATCAATCAGGTCTGCGCCTATTTCGCTTACGCCAATCGAACGGTTCTGGGGCTTGGTTGCTCGACCGACGGCGATATTCTGGGCCTGTCGCCGAACAATTCCGACAACCCAGACGATTGGGGCCACCGCTGATCATGCGGCTTGACGTGTACCATGACTTGGCTCTTGATCACCCCGTAGCCAACCGGAAAGGACCACCAAATGCCCGACACACCGCAGATCGCGCAGAAAAACCCGTACAAGGTCGAACTGGTAGAAGGCAAAACCTACTTCTGGTGCGCCTGTGGCCGCTCTGCCAATCAACCGTTCTGCGATGGCTCGCACAAGGTCACGACCCTGACCCCGGTCAAGTTCACTGCCGAGGCGTCAAAAGCCGCGTTTCTGTGCGGCTGCAAGCACACCGCGAACCAGCCGTTCTGTGACGGAACACATAAGACGCTTTAGCCGCAGCCTGTCCCTGACCCCAGGGCCTTGTAGCGCGCACTATCACCCCTAGATCTAGGCAATGGAAGAAACCCGCGTCCTTTACAACGATACCTGTCCGGTGTGCAGTTTCGAAATTGATGCCTATCGTCGCCGCGCGCTGCGCGATGGCTTGCCGTTGCGTTTCGATACGTTGGATCAGGCCGCACTTTGGGGCATTACGCCAGACCAAGCCGCACGCCGTCTGCACGTGCTGCAGAACGGCCAAGTGCTATCCGGCATCCCCGCCTTTCGCGCCCTGTGGGCCGAAATTCCGCAACTGCACTGGCTACACCACCTGACCGGCCGCCGCTTCATCGGTGCTGCGGCAGTAACGCTATACGACCGACCGCTAGCCCCTCTGCTGTACCGGATGCACCTGCGCAGACAAGCCCGGCTGCGGGCAAAGTCCAGCTAGACAGCCCACTAGCCAATCAACACAGCCAGCCACGCCACGCCACCCGCAATCGCCGTCACCGCCACCACTGCAGACCCGCAATCCTTGATCTTGCCCGCGCGCGGGTTATGGTCGGTAGAGATGTAATCGACGGTTTCTTCCAGTGCTGTATTGATCAATTCGGCGGCAAGAACCAGCAACCCCAGCGATAATATCAACGCCCGCTCGCCGCCGGTCAGATCGAGTACCAGTGCCGGGACCGCCGAGATCAAATTCACCAAAGTCCACTGACGAATAGATTTTTCCGACCCCCAGGCTGCCACCCACCCCTGCCACGACCAGCGCGCGGTATTGCCGAAACGCGCAATCTCTGCCTTCAGCCAATCCATGCCGTCCCCCCGTTTTGGCAAACTCTATCGTTGCCGCAGCGCCCTATCCACCTAAAAACCGCCACTCCATTTCTGTTCGAAACCGTCCGCGCACCAGATATTCGACGCGATACGCCATACGCGCGGCCAATGTGAGTATTTGGACGAATAGGAAACCAAAGCAGGCTACCGCAGCCCCGCCAAGGTTTGCCGCACCACGTCTTGCCGCTGCGCATTCGGCGGGTGCGACCCCAAAAACTTATCCCCCGGATCGGGCAGGCGTGAAAAGAATTCCGCCCCGCGCACCGGATCATAGCCCGCAAGATAGGCAATTTCGGTGCCCAGCGCGTCTGCCTCCAGCTCGTAATCCTTGGAATAGCGCCGCGCACCAATCTCGGCCCCGACGGATGTTGCGGCCCGTACTGCATCTGGCCCCAACCCGGATGCCTGCGCCAGAACCGATGCAAGGATGGCGGAGGTCTGCACGGATTCTTCGCGCCGCGGGATGTGGCCCGCAATGTGATGCGCTGCCTCATGCCCCATCACAAAGGCAATTTCATCGGCGTTGCGCGCATCGGCAATCAACGCCACAGTAAACACCACGATCGGCCGCCCGGCCTTATCTATGGTCTGAAACGCATTTGGCGGCAGATTGGTGCGGCTATCGACAAAGATCTGAATATCGCAATTGACGCCGCGCGTGCGAGCACGGCACAGATCTTCGGCCACTGGTTCGACCCGTTCGATCACCTGCACAAAGCCGTTCACCGATTGCTCGGGTGTCAGCAACGCCCCACTGTCCGGTGCCGCAACCGGCACCGCGTCCGACGGGCGATCATCGCTTGGAAATGACCCGTAAAGATCGGTACACCCCCCAAGCAACAGCCCCGCCACCAATAGAAATCTGCCCTGCATGGCCCCGCCTTTTATCTGGTTTCTTGTTGCCCCCAACTTAGCAAAAACCACCCCCAAGGAAAGCCCCACTCACGGGCTTGTTCAATGCCCGGGCCGCAAGGGGGTTGAGCCTATTGCAATCCCGCCCTACGCTGACCCCATGTTCACCATCGAGCACGACTTTGACGCCACTGTGATCACCCTTGTTGATGAGGGCAGCAATGCCTTGCAAGAGGACGTGATTATCGAGGCGTTTGAAGATTGCGTCACCATCACCCAGCATGACCCGCGCCGGGACGAGCCGCTGCGCCTGACCCTGTCTTTGGCGCAAGTGGCCGACCTTGCTGCAGCGCTGAACTTGCCCGAAGGCAGCTACCGAATTGCCAAAGGCAGCTGAGAGCCCGACGCTCTTTTGTGCCAAGCTAAGCCTTGATAAGCCGCACAGCCCCGCTCGACAAGCACAAGGCCATCACCCCTCCAGCCGAAACACCTTGTCGCGCGACTTCGCCCCCCTGATCAAAACCAGCCGCGTTTTCGCAACCCCCAGCGCCTGTGCCAACAAAGTCTGCACTGCCGCATTTGCACGACCGTCTTCCGGCAACGATGTCACCGAAACCCGCATCACCCCATCCTCCAGCGTGATCGCGGCCCGCGATGCGCGTGGCGTCATCCGCAGTGCAAATTCCACCCCCGGAACTGCCAAATGCGCCCACACCCCCCGATCCATAACCCCACCCCCCGCTTTCCTCTGGCGGTACAGCATGGCCTTGCCCTACGCTGCCCACAAGTCACCCGCAGGACACCACTCATGAAAACCGCTTTCTTTTCCGATGAACGCTGCTTTTGGCATGGCGGCGGCAACTATTCCTTCACCTTGCCCACTGGCGGCTTGGTACAACCCGGCGCGGGCTTGCCCGAAAGCCCCGAGACGAAGCGCCGCCTGAAAAACCTGATCGACGTTACCGGGCTTGCCCAAGACCTAAACATGCAAAGCGCCGCCCACGCCACCTATGGCGATCTGCTGCGCGTTCACCCCGCCAACTATCTGGACCGCTTCAAAACGCTATCCGATGACAAAGGTGGCGAAGTGGGCCTGCGCACCCCGTTTGGCAAGGGTGGCTACGAATTGGCGACCCTGTCCGCCGGTCTGGTCAAAGCCGCCGTGTTCGGGGTGCTGCAAGGCCACGCCCCCAATGCCTATGCCCTGTCGCGCCCGCCGGGCCACCATTGCCTGCCCGATTTCCCCAATGGCTTTTGCCTGCTGGCCAATATCGCGATCGCCATTCGCGCCGCTCAGGCCGCCAATCTTGCAGCCCGCATCGCGGTGGTTGATTGGGATGTCCATCATGGCAACGGCACCGAGGCGATCTTCTACGAAGACCCCGATGTGCTGACCATCAGCCTGCATCAGGACCGCAATTACCCGATGGATACCGGGGCCGCTACAGACCGGGGCAAAGGCCCGGGCCTTGGCACCAATATCAACATCCCCCTGCCCCCCGGAACTGGCCACAACGGCTATGTCTCGGCGATGACCCGCATCGTCATCCCCGCTCTTGCCCGGTTCAAACCTGACCTGATCATCGTCGCCTGCGGCTTTGACGCCGCAGCCGTTGATCCGTTGGGCCGAATGCTGGCGACCGCCGACACCTTTCGGCAGATGACCAAACTGATGATGCAATCCGCCACAGCGCTATGCGGCGGCAAACTCGTCCTCGCCCACGAAGGCGGCTATTCCGAAGTGTACGTGCCGTTCTGCGGCCATGCTGTGCTGGAAGCGCTGTCCGGCAGCCAAATCACCGCCCCCGATCCGCTTGCCGAAACCTTCGCCCAACGCCAACCCGATACCCGCTTCGATGCGTTTGTCGACGCATGGCTGGATGACATCGCCGCCCTTTGGCCCTGAAGACGCCGACAGCCAGCATCGCACCCCGCCCCGGGACGCCGTTTTGCAACCAAATCTATTCCCTGCAAGGACACCCCATGCCGAACCCCAACCCCGCCGCCCTGTCCTTCCTGCTGAACCGTCGCTCGCGCCCGGCTAAGACCATGGCCCTGCCAGTGCCATCGCAAGCCGAGGTCACCAAAATATTGACCGCCGCCGTGCGCGTGCCCGATCATGGCAAGCTGGAACCGTGGCGCTTTGTGGTTATTCAGGATGCCGCCATGGCGCGGCTGGCCAATCTGGCTGAAGACCGCGCCAAAGCCCTCGGGTATGACGCTGAAAAAACCGCCAAAGGCCGCGGGCAATTTGATCTGAGGCTGCTGGCGGTGGTGGTTATCTCGTCCCCCAAACCATCAGAAAAAATCCCGCAGATCGAGCAAGTTCTCTCCGCCGGGGCAGTCTGCCTTGGCATCCTGAACGCCGCCGAGGCCATGGGATGGGGCGCGAATTGGCTGACCGGCTGGCCCTCGCACGAGCGTGGTTTCATCGAGGCCGCCTTTGACCTTGCCCCACAAGAAACTGTCGCTGGTGTTGTGCATATCGCGACTGAAACGAACCTGGCCCCAGATCGCCCACGACCGGACTTGACCAAGCTGGTCGATTGGCAAACCGTTTAACCACCAACCCCCGTCGCCGTCGGCATTCGGTGCAGCAGGTCAAAATCGCGCACCGATATCCAGCCTGACAGAATGATCGCCACCAACGCCACCCAAACCACAATCGCCACCACTGTGGTGATCTTGGCCTTGCGCGCCACCACATAGCCGGCGGGGGCCGATTTCGGCGTGCCGGGCACCACGTCGCCCGCCTCGCCCTGACTGACAAAGCGCAGCGGCAGCACGATGAAAAACACCATGAACCATATCACCGAAAACAGCACGATAGCGGCGGTTATGGTCATCAGACCTGCTCCAACTCGATCAAAGTTCCGGTAAAGTCTTTGGGGTGCAGGAATAAAACCGGCTTGCCATGCGCGCCAATCTTCGGCACGCCGCCACCCAGAACCCGCGCACCGGAGGCCTGCAAATGGTCCCGCGCCACCAGAATATCATCCACTTCGTAGCAGATATGATGAATGCCGCCGGCCGGGTTCTTCTCCAGAAACCCTTGGATCGGCGAGCCCTCGCCCAACACCGCCAACAGTTCGATCTTGGTATTCGGCAGCTCAATGAACACCACGCGCACGCCATGATCCGGCTGGTCCAGCACCGGCCCAACCGACGCCCCCAGCGTTTGGCGATATTGATCCGCCGCCGCCGTCAAATCCGGCACCGCAATGGCCACATGGTTCAACCGCCCAATCATCATCCACCCTTCCAGCATTTGCCCCACCTTATGCGGCGACACCCCCCGTCATTCAAGTGCAAGCGTAGGTCGGGGCTTGCCGCGACCCCTCCCCCCAACCACCCAAACCCTCAACCCAGTTACCGATCCTTAACCCTTTCATGGCCAAACTGCCCCCATGCCAACTGCAGGAGCCGCCCATGCCGATTTCCCCCCTAGGTCTGCTGGACCGCGTGATCCACAGCCAAACCCCGCAAACACCGTCCGCAGTGGCCCTGCTGCCCTTACAAGGGCTGACGGTACTGGCAGTGGAAGACAGCCGTTTCGCCTCAGACGCGCTGCGCTTGCTCTGCCAACGTTCCGGCGCGCGCCTGCGCCGGGTCGACACGCTGCAAGCGGCCTATTTCCACCTGCGCGTTTACCGCCCCGATGTCATGCTGATTGATATGGGCCTGCCTGATGGCCGAGGGGACGCCTTAATCCGCGATCTGGCGCAGCACCGACCGCAAGGGCCAGTGGTCATCGCCCTCAGCGGCGATCCCGATGCCAAGGCCGAAGCAATGGCCGTCGGGGCGCATGGCTTCATCGAAAAGCCCTTCCCAACCCTCGCCGCGTTTCAGGTCGAAATTCTGCGCCACCTGCCAGACCGCGCCGATCGCAGCACGATTGCCAGCGCGGACACTTACCTTACCCCCGACCCTCTGGCCTTGCACGATGATCTGCAGCATGCGGCGGGCCTTGCGCACGCCAACCCAAACCCCCAACAACGCCGCTACCTCGCAGGCTTCGTCACTGGCATAGCGCGCAGCGCCAATGACCCCGCCTTGGCCGCAGCAGCGCAAGCCTTGGCAAATGCCAACGGGCTAGACGGCCTAAGCTACCTTCTCGCCGCCCGCATCCGCGGCACCAAAGGTGCATTCACCAACACCACCCCTTAGGCAACCCGCCACCCCTACAACAACGGGTCAGACCCGGCACGCACCAGCCGCGTCAGATCGGCAAGCGACTCCCGCTGTTTACCCGCCGTAGTAAAGTTGGCGGGCGACAGCCACGCCAAATACGCCTCACGCAGCGCTGGCCATTCCTTGTCGATCACCGCAAACCACGCCGTATCGCGGTTTCGCCCCTTCACCACAACGGCTTGCCGAAATATCCCCTCGTAGGAAAACCCCAACCGCTGCGCCGCCCGCCGTGATGGCATGTTCAACGCATTGCATTTCCATTCATAGCGCCGATACCCCGCCTCGAACGCCCATTTCATCATCAAATACATCGCCTCGGTCGCTGCCCGGCTGCGCTGCAAGGCCGGGCCAAAGCAAATGTTCCCCACCTCGATCGACCCCGCCTCCGGTGCGATGCGCAAGTACGACGCCATGCCCGTACAGGCCCCGCTTGCCAGGTCGCGAATGGCAAAAAAGAACATGTCCGGCTTCGCCGCACAGTCGCGCAACCACCGGTGAAAGCTGGAAGATGAAGTAAACGGCCCGTCAAACAGATAATCCCACAGCGACGGATCAGCCACAAAAGCCTGAAACAAATCGGCCGCATGGGCATCAGCATCCAGACGTTCCAGCGCCGCATATTGCCCATCAATCCGGTTTGGCCCCGGTTTTGGCGGGACAACCCAGCCCTTGACAACAGGCCCCAGCAAACGCTTTTCCGACATGATTTCCCCCCGGCTGCCACATCCTTATGCAAGGGCTTTTGCCGCAAGGCAACCGACGGAACCGGCACGTCACAGCATGAATTTCGGATCATCCCCTAGATCAAGACCCGGAAACACTGCCCCTTCCAACACGGTCGCATCCAACCCATATGCGCCCGCCATCGCCCAAGCAGCCCACGCCCGCACATCCGATGTCGGCATCAGATCGCGTTGATCATACAGGTCCGCCTCTGCCAGCCCCGGCCAGCGCCCGTAAACCTTGCCGCCCCGAATGGCCCCGCCCGCCATCACCAACAGCCCGCCCGTGCCGTGATCCGTGCCCTTGGTGCCATTTTCGCGCACTGTGCGGCCAAATTCCGTCATCGCCAGCACAGTCGTATTGCCCCAAACATCGCCAAGTTGGTCCTTCAACCGCAAGATCGTCCGCTCCAGCCGCGTCAAACTGCGCCCAATCCCGGCTACCTGGCCCCGATGCGTATCCCAACCGTTCTGTGAAAATGCCGCAATGCGGGTGTCTTCGCGTAACCGACCGGCGGCAAAATCAACCAGTGCATCAACCTCCGCCAAGTCCGCCGGATCTTTACCCTTTGACGATGCGCCCCCCTCCATCCCGGCAGTTCCCATCATCGCCGCCAGATCCATCGCCTCGGCGGACGCATCGCGAAACAGCGCATCGTCATGGTAAATCGCCTCCAGCAGCAGCCGGTTCTGCGATGACATTTCCAGCGCTGTATCCGGCTCCCAACTGCGCATCGGCGCCTCACCTGCCAGCAAAGGCACCGCCTCGCGCCCGATGGCATAGGCGGTTTCCGCCTGCAAACCCGGCACAGCCTGCAACAACCGGTTCAACCAACCATCCCGCGCCGCCCCCAGCGGCACGTCCAGCCCAGTACCCGCCTCCAGCAAATCCTGCCCGTCAAAATGGCTGCGCTTGTCGCGGTAGGGCGTCGATACCGCATGGGCAAACGCCAGTTCCCCGGCCTGCCACAACGGCATCAGCGCCCCCAACCGCGCATGCAGCGAAAAATAGCCATCCAGATCAGTGGCCCCGGAATTCACCCCCAGTGTCGGGCGATAACCTGCAAACAGCGGATCACCTTGGGGCTGCAAAACATCCAACCCATCCATCGCCCCGCGCAGAATGATCACTACCAAACGGTGATTACCCAGCGGATGCCCGCCGTCGGCCCCTGCCAAGGTTACGGTCGAAAGAAACGGATGCGCCGCCGCCGAACAGCCCAATATCGCACTTCCGCGCAGAAAAAATCGCCGGTCCATGGTCATCTCCTGTTGAATTCAGCGGACGCGAGCACAAGCCCCACCCCTTCGCGAACAGATTCCGCCCGCGCTGCCGCCCAAATCAATTGCTGCCCTGCGCGTGGCCCCAACGCCCGCGTCGCCAGCGCGCTTGGGTCCGGCAATTCGGGCAGCAACCGCGCTGGCACATCCATCGCCCAGTTGATCCGCGCCGCCAAACCCTGCGGGTTGATCCACGCGGCGGCCTCTTCCGGCCAGCCATCCGGGCCACCCGGCCCTTGCAACGGCTGGCCCATCGCCGCCATCGGTCGCGCAATCAGCCTGGTAAATTCCTTATCGCCAAGCGCCGTCACCGCATCGCCAGAAACCCCCAGCGCCCGCAACGAAGCCACAATGAAATCAAACGGTTGCCGTGCCTTCGCAGCCTCGTCACCCCAAGCCGCCGGATGATCCAGCATGGCCGCATACACCGCCACCAGATCACCGCCGGTCTTCAGATACGCCGCTCGAGTATGCGCCACCAGATCGGCATCCGGGCTGTCGGATACGAAATGCACTGCCAGTTTGCGGGCAATATGCCCCGCCGTTTCAGGCCGCATCGCCAAGTCTTCCAGCGCCTGCAAAATCGGCTCGGTCCCGGTGCCGTCATAGGAAATGCCCAGCACCGCCTCGGCCCCCGGTTCCGCCCGACGTTCTTCAAACACAAAGCCGCGCTCCGGGTCCACTGTAAGCCCGGTCAGCAATTCCGCCATCTGCCGCACATCGTCTTGGCTATACCCGGCGCCAACCCCAAGCGTGTGCAGTTCGATCAATTCGCGCGCCAGATTTTCGTTCAACCCCCGCCCACGCCGTGCCCCCGCCTTGGATGTCGGCCCGATCGACAGCACCTGATCCAGATAAATCAGCATCGCCGGATGCAAGGTCGCGGCGGCCAGCAATTCCGAAAATCGCCCCGCCAGATGCGGCCGAATGGCGTCTTCGATCAGCGTGCCGGGCAGGATCAACTCTTGCCGGTTCTTCGCCGCCGTCGTGAAATGATCGACCCAAAACCGCACCAGCCGTTCGCGAAACCCATCCGGGTTGTCCAACGCACGGGCAAACCCAGCCTTCGCAGATGCCAGCGCCGCCGCCTGCGCATCCCTCAGTGCCGCGCGGTACTCAGGCGCTTGACTGGCATCGTTGTTTCGTGCCCGCCGGGTTGCCTGTACCTTGCTGATCAATGGCAAAGCCGCCTCAAACCCCAAACCGGGATGGCGCGTGATAATCGCATCCGGGGCCGCCAGCGCCGACAACACCTTGCCCACATCGTCAACGGCCCCATCCGGCATTGGCAAACCATAACCAAAGCGAAACGCCAGTGTCGCGGGGTCTTGGGCCATTACCTTATCCTTTTCCGACGTATCCCCAAGTCTGGCATGTGCACAACTGCAAGGTGCACTCAGACGGGTATGCTCAAGATAGGCGTTCTACGTAACGACTGCGGCCCTTCCGTCGAAAAACCAGAAGCATCGGCGCTGGTTGCGCGAAAATCCGCCACAACGCCGTAAAATTAATACCTAAAATCAGCCGGATACCAATGAAAGGCATCAAAATCAGCCTTGCCAAGCTCAACCCCTGCTTGGCGCAACGCCGCATAGCCCATGGTCAGATGAAAGAAGAAATTAGGCAGCCCGAACAGATAAAGATAGTCCGACCCGGTCTGTTCCAGGTCGGCAAAACCGGCGCGGTGCAGGATGATCCGGTCTTCCGCCCCTTCAAAATCCGCCGCCTTCATCGCCCCCAGATGCGCCCGCGCCACCGCCATGCAGGGGGCAAGTGCTGTCGGCAAATCCGGAATTTCCAATCCCGCCAGTGGATAAACCGTCCGCATGGCAAACCCCGCCGCTGTGGCAAAGTGTTGGCCCGCAGTGAAACCATCGCTGATCTGCGCCCCCAACCCCTCTGCCCCGGCCTTTTCCACCATTCCAGCCACCTGCGAAAGGTAATGCCGAAAGACGGGAACAGAGGCAGTATAGAGTGGCGGCATCAGCTCTCCTTTGGCACCACACGCAAGTGCAGATCGCGCAATTGCGCATTCAGCGGTTCCGACGGCGCCCCCATCAGCAGGTCTTCGGCACGCTGGTTCATCGGGAACATGATGACTTCGCGAATGTTCGCCTCATCGGCCAGCAGCATCACGATCCGGTCAATCCCGGCGGCACAGCCACCATGCGGCGGTGCGCCATATTTGAACGCCTTCACCATACCGCCGAAACGTTTTTCCACCTCTGATGCCGGATAACCCGCCAATTCAAACGCCTTAAACATGATCTCCGGCTTATGGTTCCTGATCCCGCCGCTGATCAACTCATAGCCGTTACAGGCCAGATCATACTGATAGGCATAAACCGCAAGCGGATCACCGCTTAACGCCTCCATCCCGCCCTGCGGCATCGAGAACGGGTTGTGGCTGAAATCAATCTTGCCCTCATCAGTTTTCTCATACATCGGAAAATCGACGATCCAGGCGAATTTGAAGCAATCCTTCTCGGTCAGCCCCAACTCCCGCCCAATCTCATTGCGCGCACGCCCCGCGACTGCTTCGAATTGATCCGGGCGACCACCGAGGAAGAAGGCGGCATCGCCTGTCTTCAACCCTAGTTGCACCCTGATGGCCTCAGTCCGTTCTGGGCCAATGTTTTTAGCGAGTGGGCCAGCAGCTTCCCATTCTCCAAAGTAGGCATTTGTAAGGAACTGAGCTTTCTCTTGGTTACCGTCGGCAGCCAAATCATCAATTCGTTTTACCAGTATTTTTGCTTCTTCGAGAGAAAGCTCTGGAATTGCCTCATTTGCTTCTGTGGCGAGCTTTTCAAGCTCAATTTCAGCTCGAACTCGTGTCAGTCGGTCTTTGCCCATAAACGACTGGATACTGAGAATTGAGCCATGTAGACTCGATGCAATCACTTCGGCAGGGGTGGATGCTCGTTTCCGCCAGAAGATATAGCCCATCCCCGGCAGCCCTTCCTTCTGCGCAAATGCATTCATCCGGTCGCAGAACTTTCGACCAACCGGCTCACCGTTCGGCCCTTTTGGCGCGGGAATGGCCCGTATCTCCGTCCCCTCATTCTCCAGTAATTTCGCGAAAATCGCAAAGCCGGAATCCCGGAAATGCTCCGACACCTCTTGCATCTTGATCGGATTGCGCAGATCGGGCTTGTCGCTGCCATACCACTTCAAGCTGTCGCGATAAGCGATCTTGGTCCAGTCAGAATAGGTCTTTTTGCCCGGCGCGAATTCCTCAAAAATCCCCTGCACCACGGGCTGCACGGCGGCAAACACATCGTCCTGCTCGACAAAACTCATCTCGATATCAAGCTGATAGAAGTCCGTCGGCGACCGGTCCGCCCGCGGGTCTTCATCCCTAAAACACGGCGCTATCTGGAAATAGCGGTCAAACCCCGCCACCATGATCAACTGTTTGAACTGCTGCGGCGCTTGCGGCAGGGCGTAAAACTTGCCCGGATGCAGCCGCGACGGCACCAGAAAATCCCGCGCGCCTTCAGGCGACGAGGCGGTGATAATCGGCGTCTGAAATTCGTTGAACCCCTGATCCCACATCCGGTTGCGGATCGACCGCACCACGTTGGACCGCAGCATCATATTGGCATGCAGCTTTTCGCGGCGCAGGTCCAGAAACCGGTATGTCAGCCGGGTTTCTTCCGGATAATCCACATCGCCAAACACCGGCATCGGCAAGTCTTCCGACGCCCCCAATACGCTGAACCCCGTGGCATAAACCTCAATCTCGCCCGTCGGCAGCTTGGGGTTCACAAGGCTCGCATCGCGCCCCTTAACAACCCCATCAACGCAGATCACCCATTCGGCGCGCACACCCTCCAGCCCCGCAAAGGCGGCTGAATCGCTGTCCGCGATCACTTGGGTGATGCCGTAATGATCGCGCAAATCCAAGAACAGCACCCCGCCATGGTCGCGCACCCGGTGCACCCAGCCCGACAGGCGCACATTATCGCCGACATGGGTCTTGGTCAGGGCTGCACAAGTATGGCTGCGGTAAGCGTGCATCTTCGTCTCCGGGGCATTGGCAAGGTCTTGCCGGATACACCTCTTGGATGCCACGAAGTCAATAGCAGGCCGCAGATGTGGAACCGCAATCACCCTGCTTTCGTTAGAACACAGCATATTCTCGCGCAACAGTTGCAGGATGTCTGTGCAGTACCTATCCTTCACTATACTGTATCTGGGCGCGCATAGGGGGCAAAGGCAATGCCCCGCGACAATCAAAAGGTGACATTATGTGGAACTTTTTATTGAACAAATTGCTGGGCCAACTGATCCGTAAAGGCACTCTGATCGTGCATTTGCCCGATGGCACAATCCAATATCATGGCAATGGCAGCCCGCCGGCAGTGACCGTCCGGTTTGTTGATCCGAATGTTGTGGCGCGCGTTGTGCGCAACCCCGATCTTGCAGTGGGCGAGGCTTATGTCGATGGCACCGTGACCATCGACGGCGATGATCTGCATGGGTTCCTGGGGCTGGCCATTGCCAACGTCAGGGAAGGTGACGACCGGCTTTGGTGGCGGCGCATCCAGAATGCCGCCAGAATTCTGCTGCGCAGGGCAGCGCAATTCAACACGTCAGAACGCGCCCGCGCCAATGTCGCTCATCACTACGATCTGTCCGGCGCGCTCTATGATCTTTTTCTTGATGCAGACCGCCAATATTCCTGCGGCTACTTCATCCGTCCTGATGACACTCTGGAACAGGCGCAAATTCAGAAAAAGGCGCATATCGCCAAAAAACTTTGCCTCAAACCGGGGATGACAGTGCTGGATATTGGCTCCGGCTGGGGCGGCATGGCACTTACCCTCGCCCGCGATCACGGTGCAAAAGTGCTTGGCGTCACCCTGTCGCAAGAACAGCACAAACGATCCACCGAACGTGCCGCCGAGGCGGGTCTATCCGACCGCGTGTCGTTCAAGCTGATGGATTATCGCCAACTGACAGGTCAATTCGACCGTGTTGTTTCCGTTGGCATGTTCGAACATGTTGGCGTGCCGCAATACGTTGAATACTTCGGCCGTGTGAAAGATTTCCTTCTCCCCGACGGCATAGCTCTGATCCACACCATCGGCCGCGCCGCCCCTCCCAGTTCCACAAATCCGTGGATCACCAAATACATCTTCCCCGGCGGCTATGTCCCAGCCTTGTCGGAAATGTCCTCCGCAGTTGAAAAGGCCGGCCTGTGGTCCACGGATGTCGAGGTATGGCGAATGCATTACGCCACCACCCTCGCCCATTGGTACAACCGCTTCATGGCCAATATCGACGCCGTGCGCGCCATTTATGACGAACGGTTTTGCCGGATGTGGCGCTATTACCTTGTCGCGTCGGAAATGACCTTCCGCGAAGGGCGGCAATGCGTATTCCAGATGCAGCTTGCCCACCGCCAGGATGCCGTGCCCCTGACGCGCGACTATATCTCTGCCGACCCCGATGTCTCTGCCGACCCCCAGCCATCCTTTGGGCGAAGGTCGTCCGTCGCCTAGAGCCTGTCCGATAAAAGTGGGTACCGGTTTTGTCGAAAGACAGGCGTAAAATCAAAAGGCTAGAGTTTGCCTGGCGATACTATGATCGTCGGACAGACTCTAAGCCACAAAACGCGCCGAGATCAGGCCGCGCAACGAATTGCCGACCCACAACTGCGCGCGGCCGAGGTCGCGCGCCATCAACACGGCCTCTTGCACGCCGCCACCAGCCAACATTTCCGCTCGCAAAACTCCGGGCAACAACCCGCAGGTCAGCGGTGGCGTAGAAAGCCCATTGCCCAGATCAAAGAACACCGAGGTGATCGACCCATCACAAACCTCTCCCCGTTCGTTCTGAAAGATCACCTCGTCCAACCCCGTCGGTAACTGCGCCCGCGCATCATCGTAAACCGCCCGCCGCGTGGACTTTACACCAAGCCACGGATCAGCCGATGACAACCGCACCCCCGCCAACCCAACCCGCCAAAGCACTGCCTTTTCCGGCATCGCCGCAGCGGTAACCTCAATCCCCCCGGCTGCGTCCAGTGTCATCCGCACCCGCAACGGCGCATCCGAAACCGCCCCAAACAACGCCGCCCGCACCGCCGCCAGATCGCAACCCCAGCCCAACCGCACGGCAGACCCCGCCAACCGCGCCAGATGCAGATCAAACCGCATGAACGCAGCACCGTCCCAGCCAAGCGTTTCGATCAACCTCAGGTCCGGGGCGTCAGCGCCTGCGCGAAGCGTGCTTTCCATAGCGCCTCCTCCCATTCCCCCTTGGCCGTGCTGTCATGCACTACGCCACCACCCACGTTCATCACCACCCGACCGCCGTCAAACAGCCGCAACGTACGGATCGCCACGTTGAACGCCGCCCGCCCATCCGGTGCCATCCACCCCATCGCCCCACAATAGGCCCCACGCGGATGACCCTCCACCTCGCGAATAATCTCCATCGCCCGAATTTTTGGTGCCCCGGTGATCGACCCACACGGAAACAGCGCGGCAAGCAGCGCCCCAAGCCCCGGACTGCCGTTCAGTTGCCCCACCACCCGGCTCGACATCTGATGCACTGTCGCAAATGGCTCCACCGCAAACAGTTCCGGCACCCTGACCGACCCCACCACCGATATCCGCGAGATATCATTGCGCAGCAGATCAACGATCATCAGGTTTTCCGCCCGCGCCTTGTCCGATGCCAGCAGTTCGGCAGCCAACGCCGCATCGCGCACCGGGTCGGCATCGCGCGGTGCCGTCCCCTTCATCGGGCGCGCCTCGATCACCCCGTCCGCATCCACCTTGAAGAACAACTCGGGCGACCGTGAAATGACCACCGGCCCAACCCCAAGATCGCAAAACACCCCGTGCCCCACTTCTTGCCGAACGCGCAGCGCACCATACAGCCCCAGCGCAGACCCGCTATGCAGCCGCGCCACCATCGGAAACGTCAGGTTGATCTGGTAACAATCTCCCGCCGCAATATACGCCGCCACCCGCGCAAATGCGGCATCGTAAACCGGCTGGCTGATCTGCGGGATCGGCACCCCCATACTGACCGCCGCCGCCTCGGCCTTCGCCGTCCGCAGCACCGCATCCGCGTCAACCGGCCCCTCATAAACCCCAAACACCAGCAGCGGCCCTTCGCGCCCCGCTGGCATCAACGCTGTCAATCGCGGCTCCAACGCAAAGCCCGCCTCATAGGCCACATAGCCCGCAATCCAGTGCCCACGCGCCCGCGCCGCATCCAGAAGCGCCAGCGCGGGGATCACATCCTGCGCTTCCCAAGCCACCACCGTTTGCGGCGCCCGCTCAAACAGCACCGGCACGCCATTGGGGCCATTTTCACACAAAATCACAGGGGATTGCCTTCATCATGGGCCGGATCAGCACCTTCATTTCCACTCCAGACCTATGCCAATCCCCCGTCCCAGACCAGCCGGTTTTCCCCGCCTGATTGCCCGTTTCCGACGCCATTTCAAAGCGCGACTTGCCTGCTACAGTCTTGAAACAAATTATTCAGTACTTGCCACACTGAAATTTTTCTCCTTTGCTGGGTGCAGGATCGGCGGAAAGCCGCTCTGGGGAAAACAACACACGACCAAACAATGGTTCGGAGGGAACGGCAATGGCATCGGATGACTATACCGACAAAGACCGCCATGAGGATGTAAAGGTCCTGCATGGCATGGGCTATGCTCAGGAATTGTCGCGCAGTATGAGCAAGTTTTCAAACTTCGCGATCTCGTTTTCGATCATCTGTATCCTGTCCGGGGGCATCAACTCCTTCGCGCAGGCGATCAGTTCCGTTGGCGGCGCGGGTGCCGGCATCGGCTGGATTGTGGGTTGCCTTGTGTCGGGCATGTTCGCCCTGGCGATGGCGCAAATCGCGTCTGCCTTCCCCACAGCGGGCGGGCTTTATCACTGGGCCTCCATCCTTGGCGGCCGCTTCTGGGGTTGGCTGACGGCCTGGCTTAACCTTCTGGGCCTGATCACCGTTCTGGGTGCCATCAACATCGGCACCGCGTACTTCTTTACCGGCACCTTCGGCGCACTGTTCGGGTTCGCTGGCACCGATTGGCAGATCGTCTCGTTCGTAGCCGCAATCACCATCGTGCAAGCCCTGTTCAACCACCTCGGCATCAAGGTCACCACCTTGCTGACCGACATCTCGGGCTACATCATCTTTGTAACTACCGCCGTTCTGGTGTTGGCGTGCCTGTATTACGCCCCTGCCATCGACATCTCGCGGCTGTGGACCTTCACCAACTTCTCCGGTGAAGCAGGCGGCAACGTCTTCCCACAGTCAGACAACGTCGGCTATCTGTTCCTGCTGTGCCTGTTGCTGCCGGTCTACACCATCACCGGCTACGACGCTTCGGCCCACACCTCCGAAGAAACCAAGAATGCCGCAATGTCGGTGCCACGCGGCATCGTAACGGCAGTATTCTGGTCGTCGCTGGTTGGCTGGATCATGCTGTGCGCGATCACGCTGGCCATTCCCGATCTGGCTGTTGCAGCCAGCCAGGGATGGGGCATGTTCTTTGCCACAATGGACGCGATCTTGCCTGCGGGCCTGAAAACCGTGCTTTACGTCGGCATCCTCGTCGCGCAGTTCCTCTGCGGCCTTGCCACCGTAACTTCAGCCAGCCGCATGCTCTTCGCCTTCTCTCGCGATGATGGCATGCCAATCGGCTCCAAAGCACTGGCCAGCGTGTCGCCCAAGTATCGCACACCGGTTAACGCGATCTGGACGTCCACTGCGCTGTGCATCCTGTATGTTGTGCTGGCGATGTCGATCAAGGTCGCTGGCACCTCAATCTATGTGATCGTGGTGAACTCCACCCTCGTGTTCCTGTTCCTCAGCTTCACCATTCCGTTGGTGGCGGCGTTGTTTGCTTATGGTGGTCCGAAATGGCCGAACCCCGGCCCTTGGGCGATGAGTGCTGGCGTCTACAAACTGGTAACTGTGCTTTCGGTGGTCGGCATGGGCATCATCCTGTTCATCGCCGTCGCCCCACCGAACGAGCGTGTGCTCTACGTGGTACTGGGCTTCATCGCCTTGGCACTGGTTCTTTGGGTGTTGGTCGAAAACCGCCGCTTTGAGGGCCCACCAACTGGCGAGCGTATCGCCGCCCGCAAAGCCGTCATCGCCGCAGCAGAAGCCGCTGTTGGCGAAAAGGCGTAAGGCTGCAAACATTGCAAAGGCCGGGGGGCAACCTCCGGCCTTTTGCTCACCAAACCCGCCGCACCTCCGGATAGGTATCAAACGTTGTGTCGGCTGAAATCAGATCCATCCCCATCATCACCGCAGTCGCCGCCAGCATCCGGTCAAACGGGTCGCGATGCGGCCAATCCAGCAGGCCTGCACGCAACGCGATCGCTGGCGTCAGCGCCACGATCAACACCCCCTGCCCATCCAACAAACCGGGCATTTCCGCTTCGAAATGCACCATTTCCGGCCACTTACCCAAGCGAACCTTCTGCCCAATCTCAAAAACGCTTATCGGGCTGATCCAGACGGTGTCAGCCTCCGCCATCGCCGCCCGTGCAGTGCTGGAAAGTCTGCTGTCTGCGGTTATCGTCCAAGCCCAAGTATGCGTATCCAGCAGTACGGCGGGCACCTATTCCCACTCCCGCAGTTCTTCTTCGGTCATCGGCTCCAGAAAATCGGGCACTGGCATCCCGATAAACCCCGGTATCCCGATCTTGAATTTCTTGGGGGCCACCGCCACCAACCGCACCGCGGGCTTGCCGTCGCGCGCAATAACCACGTCTTCCCCCTTCAGGGCCGCCTCGATCAGCTTGGAAAGCTGCGTTTTCGCTTCATGGACATTAACCTGCATCGCGGCCTCCATTCTGATTAGCCAGATTAGCTAACTTAGCTAACCTAACGCCAAAATACAAGCCCACAGCCCCGCTCCACCCCCTTTCGCTTGACCATGGCCCCCCGCCACCGCACCCTCAAACCAAGCAACTCGGGGCAAAGCATGACCTACCTCATCATCAAAGCCGCCATTTCCGGCATCCTGATCGCCCTCGCCTCCGAGGTCGCCCGCCGTTACGCAGGCTTCGGCGCACTCATCGCATCGCTCCCCCTCGTCTCTGTCATTGGCATGATGTGGCTCTGGCGCGATACGCACGATCCCATCCGCCTCGCCGATCACGCACAGGCAACGCTGTGGTTCGTCGCCCCCTCTCTCCCAATGTTCATCCTAATTCCAATCCTGCTGCGCGCCGGTGTCGGCTTCTGGCTCGCCCTTGGCCTCGGTTGCCTGCTGACTGTCGTGCTGTACCTGCTTACAGTCTTGGCCGCCGCCCGCTTTGGTATTCGGCTCTAACTTCTCCTTCTCTCGCCGGATTTGACACGCGTCAAATCTAGCCGCGCCTGACTGCCCACGGCAGGCGCGTTGCGCCCGCCCAGTCAGGCACGCCCTGATTTCCCCATCACAGTACCAAGCCCCACCCCCCTTGCCCTACGGCTCGCGCCTTCAAGCAACAAACCGCGCAGCTTTCCACTGGAAAGCTGCCAGCGCGGTCTGCCAGCACCCCCCCATTCGCCCCTTGCGCCCCCGACCGTCGTCGCTATAACCCCGGAAGTTTTGCGCTGATGGGGGCCGCTATGCCAAAAAGAACCGATATCAAATCCATCATGATCATCGGTGCCGGGCCCATCGTCATCGGCCAAGCGTGCGAGTTTGACTACTCCGGTGCCCAAGCCTGCAAAGCCTTGCGCGAAGAAGGCTACCGGATCGTTCTGGTCAACTCCAACCCCGCCACCATCATGACTGATCCGGGGCTGGCTGACGCCACCTATATCGAACCGATCACCCCCGAGGTTGTCGCCAAAATCATTGAAAAAGAACGCCCCGACGCCCTGCTTCCCACCATGGGCGGCCAAACCGGGTTGAACACCGCCCTTGCCCTCGCCGACATGGGAATATTGGAAAAGTACAATGTCGAACTGATCGGAGCCAAGCGCCAAGCCATCGAAATGGCAGAAGATCGCAAATTGTTCCGTGAAGCGATGGATCGGATCGGCCTCGAAAACCCCAAAGCCACCATCATCGCCGCCCCCAGATTACCAAATGGCAAATACGACATCACCGCTGGCGTCGCCGAATGCATGGCCGCCATCGAATATGTCGGCCTGCCTGCCATCATCCGCCCCGCCTTCACGCTTGGCGGCACTGGCGGCGGCGTCGCCTACAACCGCGATGATTATGAGGCGATCTGCCGCTCCGGCCTCGACGCCAGCCCCGTCGCGCAGATTCTGATCGACGAATCCCTGCTCGGCTGGAAAGAGTTCGAGATGGAAGTGGTCCGCGACACCGCCGATAACGCCATCATCGTCTGCGCCATCGAAAACGTCGATCCGATGGGCGTCCATACTGGCGACAGTATCACCGTCGCCCCCGCCCTGACCCTGACTGACAAAGAATACCAGATCATGCGCAACGGCTCCATCGCCGTGCTGCGCGAAATTGGCGTCGAAACCGGTGGCTCCAACGTGCAATGGGCGATCAACCCTGCCGATGGCCGCATGGTCGTCATCGAAATGAACCCCCGCGTCTCGCGCTCCTCCGCTTTGGCGTCCAAAGCCACTGGCTTCCCCATCGCCAAAATTGCCGCCAAACTCGCTGTCGGCTACACGCTGGATGAACTCGACAACGACATCACCCGCATCACCCCCGCGTCGTTTGAACCCTCCATCGACTACATCGTCACCAAAATCCCCCGTTTCGCCTTCGAAAAATTCCCCGGATCAGAACCTTATCTTACGACCGCGATGAAATCGGTCGGCGAGGTTATGGCCATCGGTCGCACCATCCACGAATCCATGCAAAAGGCGCTTGCGTCGCTCGAAACCGGCATTTCAGGCTTCGACGAAATCACCATCCCCGGCGCGCCCGATGCCGCCGCAATAACCCAGGCCCTCGCCCTACAAACCCCAGACCGCATCCGCGTCATCGCGCAGGCCATGCGGCACGGCTTTACCGATGATCAGATCAACCAGATCACCGCGTTCGACCCCTGGTTCCTCGCCCGCATCCGCGAAATCATCGACGTCGAGGCGCAAATCAAGCACGACGGCCTGCCGGTCACCGAACACGCCCTGCGCAAACTCAAAATGATGGGCTTCACCGATGCCCGCTTGGCCACCCTCACCGGCCGCGACGAATCCCAAGTCCGCCGTGCCCGCCTCCGCCTCGGCGTCAAAGCCGTCTTCAAACGCATCGACACCTGCGCCGCCGAATTCGAGGCGCAAACCCCCTATATGTATTCCACCTACGAAGCCCCCGCGATGGGCGACGTCGAATGCGAAGCCCGTCCCTCGAACGCCAAGAAAGTCGTCATCCTCGGCGGCGGCCCCAACCGCATCGGCCAAGGCATCGAGTTCGACTATTGCTGCGTCCACGCCTGCTATGCCCTGACGGCGGCGGGCTATGAAACCATCATGGTCAACTGCAACCCCGAAACCGTGTCCACCGATTACGACACTTCGGATCGCCTCTATTTCGAACCCGTCACCCTGGAATCCGTCCTCGAAATCCTGCGCGTCGAGCGAGAAAACGGCACTCTGCACGGCGTCATCGTCCAACTCGGCGGCCAGACCCCGCTGAAACTCGCCCAAGCCCTCGCCAACGAAGGCATCCCGATCCTCGGCACCACGCCAGACGCCATCGACCTTGCCGAAGACCGCGAGCGGTTCCAGCAACTCCTGCATTCCCTCAAGCTCAAACAACCCCACAACGGCACTGCCCGTTCCCGCGACGAAGCTTTCGCCGTCGCCGCCGACGTCGGCTACCCCCTCGTCATCCGCCCCTCATTCGTCCTCGGCGGCCGCGCCATGGAAATCGTCCGCGACGATGCCCAGCTGGAACGCTACATCCGCACCGCCGTGCAAGTCTCCGGTGATAGCCCCGTCCTGCTGGATAGCTACCTGTCCGGTGCCATCGAGGTTGACGTCGACGCCCTGTCCGATGGCAAAGCCGTGCATGTCGCTGGAATCATGGAACATATCGAAGAAGCCGGCGTGCATTCCGGCGACAGTGCCTGCTGCCTGCCCCCCCATTCCCTAACCCCGGAAACCATCGAAGAACTCAAACGCCAAACCGTGCAAATGGCCCTCGCGCTCAACGTCGTTGGTCTGATGAACGTGCAATTCGCCATCAAAGATGACGATATCTACGTCCTCGAAGTAAACCCCCGCGCCAGCCGCACCGTCCCCTTCGTCGCCAAAGCCACCGATTCTGCCATCGCCGCCATCGCCGCCCGCCTGATGGCAGGCGAGCCTTTGTCGAACTTCCCGCTCCGCGCGCCCTACGCCACTGGCGTCGGCCCCGACACGCCGCTGCCGCTGGCCGACCCCAACACCCTCGCCGATCCCATCACGCCTTGGTTCAGCGTCAAAGAAGCCGTCCTCCCCTTCGCCCGCTTCCCCGGCGTCGACCCCGTCCTCGGCCCCGAAATGCGCTCCACCGGCGAGGTTATGGGCTGGGACCGCACCTTCGCGCTGGCCTTCCTGAAGGCGCAAATGGGCGCCGGAACCCAGCTTCCCAACGAAGGCCGCGCCTTCCTGTCGATCAAAGACATGGACAAAACCGCCCCCTTCGCCACCGCAGCCCGCGATCTGGTCGCCATGGGGTTTGAGATCATCGCCACCAAAGGCACCGCCGCCTGGCTTTCCTCAAATGGCGTCCCCAGCACCCCGGTCAACAAAGTCTACGAAGGCCGCCCCAACATTGTCGACCGCCTGAAAAACGACGAGATTGCCCTGGTGATGAACACCACCGAAGGCACCCAAGCGGTATCCGACAGCCGAGACATCCGCCGCGTCGCCCTAATGGACAAAATCCCGTACTTCACCACAGCAGCGGCGAGTATCGCAGCGGTGGCGGCGATGAAAGCGCGGGGCGAGGGGTACGGGGTGCGGACGTTGCAGGGTTAATTGCGGCCCCGGCATTGCCGGGGCAAAAACGCTCCAGTGGAGCGTTTCGTGAAGGCTAAATTTGCTCAGACACAAGTTTGCGGCGCGCCTTTCGCAACAATTTCGCTCCAATCCGCGCCCAAGGTTTGGCGTGCAGACAAAGCATTGTTATAGTTCGCGTTACTTTTTGCTATCATCTGCACAACCATATCTTGCAGGTTGTTACTGTAAGTTTGAAATCCGCCAAACTGAGTGAACTGACCCCCGGCAATCTCCGAACTTGATTGATCGCCGACAATGATGAACCGATCACCGCCCCGCTTGATAACTTCTATTGCGGCGGCCCTGAATGCTATGTCGCGGGCACCCTGACGACCGCAGTCGGAAGTGGCAGTTGATATCTTGAAGGACGTTTGAGTCAGTGGCTGCACACTTGTCTCGGCGCAACCAGAAAGGCCAAGCGCTAAGGCCAACGCAGCTAGTTTGATATACATAAGTATTCTTTCCAATGAGAACATGCTCCAGCTTCGTATTTATGAATACTGGCCAAAAATAGGCATAAGTTCATATAATTGTTAAAAATTTTCTATGTCCGCCAGAATGTGGGTTACACATCACGACCAATCACTATTTCCCCCTCACGCCAACCCCGCCAGCTTCGCCGCCTCCCGTGCCCGGTCAATCCGCTCCGCCTCCCGTTCCTCTGCCGTCGCTTCCGGCAGTTTCCCAAAACTCCGCTGAACATCCCCCCACATCGGCCGCTCCTCTGGCACCACTTCCAGGGACCGGCGGTAATAATCCATCGTGTCGGCCCCCTTCAGAACCCCCGCCAGCCGCGCATGCATGAATGTGCGCAGCACGTCGTTCATCCGCACCAGATGGCCCGCACCCATCGACTTGAAAAACCGAAGCACATCCTCATCCACCCGCATGGTCAGATGCACCTTGCTTTTGGCGGTGTGCTGTTTGGCGATGTCATGCCATTCGCGCGGGATGTGATCCGTCGCCTCGATATGGTGGTGAAAGTCCCATTCCAGCCGCTGCATCACATCGAACAAATAGTAATAATTCTCGCGCTGTTTGCGGTTCATTTTCTTCAAATCCATCGGCGATCTCCTTTGCCACAATCTGCCGAAAACTCCCTAAAATCCCGTGCCCCCACCGTATGCACGGATAAAGCACGGCATCAGCACGCTTGACATACGGCGCCAAATACCCCATCTGCCCCCTATCCGAGTGCCCGTGCCGCGTGAGCATGTGAAAGGCCCGGACATTGGTTCCCACCGCACGCAGGGGTTCCGCGGCCATCACGGCGCAAGGGCAAAGGCCCTGCGCGAGGGACGGTCGCTTCCCACTGCCGGGCTCGCAATCGCGGCCTCGGACAGGCGGCATGTGGCCGCCGGAAAGACATTTATGACGACCTTTGCAGACCTGGGGCTTTCTCCCAAGATACTGGCAACATTGGCTAAAACCACCATCACCACGCCGACACCGATTCAGGTGCAGGCGATCCCGCACATCATGGCGGGCCGCGATCTTATGGGTCTGGCGCAAACCGGCACTGGCAAAACCGCGGCGTTCGGCCTGCCGCTGCTACACCGCCTGCTGGATATCGGCCACCCACCCGGCCCGCGCAACGTGCGCGCCCTGATCCTTGCCCCAACCCGCGAACTTGTCGCGCAAATCGCTGTAAACCTTGAGGTTTTCACCAAAGGCACCCCTTGTAAAGTGCATACCGTAACCGGTGGCGCTTCGATTTTCCGCCAGACCGAACGCCTCGCAAAAGGCACCGATGTGCTGGTCGCAACCCCCGGTCGTCTGATCGATCTGCTGGAGCGGAACGCCGTTAACCTAGAACAATGTGCCTACTTGGTTCTGGACGAAGCGGATCAGATGCTGGACATGGGTTTCATCCATGCTCTGAAGAAAATCGCAAAGCATATTCCCCTTAAACGTCAAACACTTCTGTTCTCGGCCACGATGCCGAAACTGATCGAAGATCTCGCCGATACCTATCTGCGCAACCCGATCAAAGTGCAAGTCGCCCCGCCAAACAAGCCAGTTGAGAAGATCACCCAAGCCGTGCATTTCATTCCGCAGGGCGACAAGGCCAAGCTGCTGGAAAGCTATTTGAAAACCCACCCCGGCGAACAGGCGCTGGTCTTTGGCCGCACCAAGCATGGCTCTGAAAAGCTTATGAAATTGCTGGTTTCCTGGGGCTTTGGTGCCGGGTCGATCCACGGCAACAAAAGCCAAAACCAGCGTGATCGCACCCTGACCGAATTCCGCGAGGCCAAGCTGGACGTGCTGGTTGCCACCGACGTTGCCGCACGTGGCATCGACATTCCGGGCGTCCGGCACGTTTACAACTATGACATGCCGAATGTGCCAGAAAACTACGTGCACCGCATTGGCCGCACAGCGCGCGCCGGTGCGGAAGGCAAAGCCATCGCGTTTTGCGCCCCGGCGGAAATGGATGAATTCAAGGCGATCGAGAAAATGCTGAAAACTCCGCTGCCGGTGATTGGTGGCGCCCCATGGGCAGGCGAGGCTATCTCGGCGGCTGCCAAGTCGAACCAGAACCGTGGTGGGCGTCAGCAACCCAAAGGCGGCCAACGGCAGGGTCAGAAGTCCGGGCCAAAACCAGTCGGTCAACCGGGACAAAACCGCTTTGCCGCCAAGCCTGCCGCCAAAACTGCTGCCAAGCCGTCAAACCGTCCCGATGGTGGCCAGAACGCCCCACGCAAATCGGTTCGCCATTCGGGGCAAAGCCGCCCGAAATCTGCCGCTCTCTAAATAAATCGGCCCGCACTTTGCAGTGCGGGCCGTCAATTCCTGCGCTGCAAAGCAAAAAACTAATGCGTCTCTTCCTCCAGGTTCAGCTTCATTTCAAGCAGAACCTGTTGAATCGCAAGAGTTTCTCGCAAAAGCCGCTTGGCTTCATTCACCGAAATGACGCCGTCCCCGATCGCCGACGCATATTCTGCCATCAGCTGCGCAAAGCGCTGCGACAGTACCACAACATCCTCGTTGACGTCGCTTGATACCGCATTGCGCCGCTCCATATCGTAAGACATCGTAATACCGCGCAGATCTGCAAGGGCAGAGGTCACATGCGGAAACCGCGCGGCAGCTTCCAAAGCCGCCACTACATCAATCGGCATGAAGCGGTCATCATGCTCGTTCGCATCCGAATAATAGCGGCCAAGGGTCGCCTTGGATTTTCCAGTCAGCGTACACGCCGTCTCGATGCCCACATCCTTGACCAAGGCCTCGGTGTGCTTTTTCAGATAGCCTTCAACGCTCATGCTACAGTCCTTGGTTCGCCCTAGGGGTTAGGGGAAAAGTCATTCTCTTTTCCCATTAATCAATGAGATAGAATTTGTCATTCATAATCCAGTTCTGGTTGTTCAGAACAGTAACGAGTTGTCGGTGTCCCCAGCATCGACATGGGTGGAAGTCCGCCGCGCACTGGTCCCAGCAGGGATGGCTTCAGTTGTTTTACTTGCCGTGCGGCGGGCTGTCAGATTGGTGCGAGTGTGTAGAGATTGACGCAGAGGCCGGGGGTTCTGGCCTCTGCGAGTCTTCCAATTTTGACAGTTTAGTCGCGATTTCCTGATAGCGCGTATAAGTGCGCCGAGCGCCACCACCGGAACGCGGATTTCCACCCAAACTTGGCTTGCCAGCACTGTTATTGCCCTGTTATCTGCCCACCATGGCCAAGCTCTATTTCCACTATTCCACGATGAATGCGGGCAAATCGACCTCGCTTTTACAGGCATCGCACAACTACCGCGAAAGTGGCATGGCGACCTATCTGATCACCGCGCAGTTTGACACTCGGGCAGGCGATGGCCGTATCGCCAGCCGCATCGGCATTGGTGAGCCCGCTGATACCTTCGGCCCAAGCGAAGATCTGTTTGCCAAACTGTCGACCCGCTTTGTCCATGGACCGGTCGCTTGCGTGTTCATTGATGAAGCGCAGTTTCTGTCCAAGACACAGGTTTGGCAACTGGCCCGCGCGGTCGATGACTTGGGCGTTCCCATCATGTGTTACGGCCTGCGCGTTGATTTCCGGGGTGAACTTTTTCCCGGATCAGCCGCCTTGCTGGCATGGGCCGATGAAATGCGCGAAGTCAGAACCATTTGTTTTTGCGGCAAGAAAGCCACCATGGTGGTACGCAAAGGGTCAGATGGCCGCGCCCTTCGTGACGGCGAACAGGTGCAGATCGGTGGCAATGAAACCTATGTATCGCTCTGCCGCCGCCACTGGCGCGAGGCTGTCTCAGATCACGCCACCACCGATTGACGCGCCCGCAGCGCGATCATGATCCCCGCCGCAGCGATCAGGCCCATGCCAATAGCCGCCTGCCCGCTTGGCATCTCTGACCAGATCAACCAGCCCCAAAGTGCGGCCGCAGGCAGCAGCACATATTCAAACACCGAAACCCGGCTTGCCTCGGCCATCTGATAGGCCTTGATCATCAGCCCCACCCCAATCACCGACACCAAGGCCTGCACCGCGACCCAAAACAGAAATGTCGAAGATGGCGAAACCCAACCGCGCTGAATAAACCCATCCGCCCCGTCCGGCACAGTCAACGGCATAGACTGAAGCACCAACAGCCCGGTCACTCCCAGCAATCCTAAAGCCGTGAAAAACCCCGTCAGCAAGGTTTCAGCGCTTTCGTTTGCACACCATTCGCGCGTGGCAATATTGCCCACCGCATAAAGCACACCCGCCAGAACCGGCAGCAACGCCGCAGGCGAAGCCTCTTCGATCACCGACGGCCCAAGCACCAGAACAACACCGACAAAGCCAATCGCCACCGCCGCAATCCGCACTGGCCCAATATGGTGCCCATAAGCAAACCGAGAAATCAGCAGCACGAAAATCGGCGCGGTGAACAGCCCGGCAGCCACTTGCGCCACTGGCAAAAACGCCAGACTGCCAAAGTAGATCAGCATGGCAAACCCGTGAATGGCACTGCGCGCCGCAACCGCCCGCACCGATATCGGGCGCAGATGCAGCCCCAGCGGCTTGACCAAAACCGCAATCATCGCAATTGCAATCACCGACCGCGTCGCATGAAACTGCCAAAGCCCAGCCTCGGTCGCGATAACCCGAATGTAGTTATCGGTATAAGTCACCAGCAGCGCATAGATCAGTATTGCCCCTGCGGCGGCCAAAGTGCGGTCTTGGCTGGGCATTACACAATCCTTCTCCACGGCTAAGGCCCAAAGAACCCCGAACAAGCCGACCTTTCGCGCCAGATTGCGACACATGGCGTGCTTGGATTGCCGACCCAATCAAAGCCTTCTTCCAATCACGGCGCCCAAGTGATTGTGGCGGCGGCTCGGCTCGGCTAACGTCGCGTCAAAGTTAGGCCAGATTGATTAATGACCGCGTTAAAAAAGTATCTCAAGCTGGAAAGCCCCGGTCTGTGGCGTGATGCGCCGCAGGATCAACGTCGCAATGTTGTGGTCAGCTTCGGCGAGGCATCGCTGATCCTGTCAGACCCAAAAACCGATCTGGCGTTGTCACACTGGTCGCTTCCGGCAGTCGAACGGCGCAATCCCGGTGAGGTGCCTGCAATCTATTCCCCCGGTCACGATGCCGCCGAAACGCTTGAACTTGATGATGCCGATATGATCGCAGCGCTGGAAACCGTGCAATCGGCCCTTGCCACCCGACGTCCCCGCCCCGGTCGGCTGCGCGGCACCATTCTGGCCACCGCCACGCTTGCGGTGCTGGGGTTGGTGGTCTTCTGGCTACCCGGTGCCCTGATCACCCATACTGCCGCCGTCGTGCCGGCAGCAAAACGCGCCGAAATTGGCGAACTGGCCCTGCGTGATGTCATCCGCCTGACCGGCACTCCCTGCGCCCACCCCTTGGGGCAAAAGGCGATGGCCGAAATGGCCGAACGCCTGTTTGGCCCCGCCAACACACCTATCCTGCTGGCCGTGCGCGAAGGCCCGTTGCCCGCGCTGCACCTGCCCGGCGATGTGATCGTGCTGTCACGCAGCCTGTTCGCCTCGCAAAATGGCCCACAAGCAGCTGCCGGTGCCGCGCTTGCCGAACAAGCCCGCAGCAAAGCGCGCGATCCGATGATCCCCGTTCTGGAGCATGCCGGGCTCATTGCCACTGTGCGCCTTCTAACCACCGGCGATCTGCCCGATGATGCATTGAATGGCTACGGCGAGATTGTCCTGCGAACGGCCCCGCTCAACTTGGCACCTGACAGCTTGCTTGCCTCGTTCGCAACAGCGGGCGTTCCATCGACTCCTTATGCAAAATCGCTCGGAACCGCTGCTGCGCACGTCTCGATGCTCATCGAAGGCGACCCGTTCGCTACCACGGCCCCACCCGCCCTAATGCCAGATGACGCCTGGGTCAGCTTGCAAGCCATATGTGACGAATAATGCGGTAGCCTAGCGAATGAAGGCGTCAGAAAACCCGTTCCCCCGCGCCGCCCGCAACGCTGCCTGCGCATCTGCGCCAGATGCAAACGGCCCGGCATAAACCACCTGCAACACCTTGCCACCGCTGGTAAACTTGCCTTTCGACACCGGCAATCCCAACGCCGACAACCTCGCACTGGCCCCATCAGCATTTGACGGCTCGCCAAACGCGCCAACCTGCACGTAAAGCCCGCCATTGCTGGCCGCAACCGTCGTCTTGACCGCTGGTTTCGTCGTGGCCTTGGCAACAACTGCCTCGGCTGGCACTTCACGCGTCCAAACCTTGTCTTGCGCCGCTTGCCCCGCTGCGGTGCCTTTGCCGCGCAGCGGATTCAGCCGTCCATCTTTCCATGCCCGCTCATAACCCTTCGGCGGCGTTACCCCGCCACTGGCCAATGCCGCGCCACGCGGCTGCGCTAGCCGAATAGCAATCCCCGGATACCGCGCTACGGAAAGCGCCGCCCCAACACCCGAACCGCTTGGGTAAATTGGCGGCCGTGCGCCAGTCAAACTGCCGTTGGTCGCCGTGCAAATCACCACCGACCCGCCATCCGTGGTCGCATATCGCCGCGCAACCGGCACCGAAATCGGGCAACCTATTTTCACCGCCGCGCGTGGTTTTGCGGCCCCGACCACCCGCTTGCGAACCTTCGCATTGCGCGCAGGGGTCACATCACTACCCGTCGCTTCAGTCACGTTCGAGACCGCTTTCGTTGGCGTCTGGCCACAAACCGGCTTGCGGTCCTGGCCCACACGCGGAACCCAGGTTGCATCGCCACCATAGCCCGCTTTCAGGAAGATGCAGCCGTTGCTGTCGACATAACTTTGGCCCTGATAATCGGCGGCGAGCTGTTCCGCAGGCTCGTCCGTTTGCGCAACAGCCATAGCTGAAAAAGACACAACTGCAAAACACGCAAAAGCGATGACCCTAGCCAACATTTATGATTCCCACCCCAGTACCAAAAACAAGATGCGGCAGCTTCGAGCCTGAGTAAAGAGCATTGCCCTACTTGGTGCCAAACATCCGATCACCTGCATCGCCAAGCCCCGGCACGATATAGCCATGATCGTTCAAATGGCTATCCACCGCCGCTGTCACAATCGGCACATCGGGATGCGCCGCTTTCATCCGCGCAATACCTTCCGGAGCTGCCAGCAGGCACAGAAACCGGATGTTCTTGGCACCTGCCTTCTTCAGCAGATCCACCGCCGCCACTGATGAATTCCCCGTCGCCAGCATCGGGTCCACCACAATGGAAATCCGTTCGTCCAGAAGGTCCGGCAGCTTGCAGTAGTACTGCACCGGCTGCAGCGTTTCAGGATCACGGTACAGCCCGATAAACCCCACCCGCGCCGCCGGGATCAGCTCCAATATCCCATCCAGCAGCCCATTCCCCGCCCGCAGGATAGAGATTAGCGCCAGCTTTTTGCCATCCAGCGTCGGCGCATCCATCGCCTCCAGCGGCGTCTCGATCCGCGTCGTCGTCATGTCCAACTCGCGTGTCACCTCATAGGCCAACAGCAAGCTGATCTCGCGCAGAAGCCTGCGAAACCCGGCGGTCGAAGTGTCTTTATCTCGCATCAGCGTCAGCTTGTGCTGCACCAGCGGGTGCGTGACGACGGTCAGGTGATCAAGCATGGCCAGCCTCCAGAAGCTTCAAGATACGGGCGCGGGTATCGGCGTCACAGAACGCGGCGTCAAGCGATGTACGGGCGATGTCAAAAAAGAACGCCTCATCCCAATCAAATGCCGCATTCAGCCGATCATATTCCTTCGCCATCGTGGTGTGAAAAAACGGCGGATCATCGGTGGAAATTGTCACCTTAACCCCGCGCCGGTGCAGCTCCGATATCGGATGCGCGCGCCAGTCGGGATATAGCCCCAAAGCGATGTTTGATCCCGGGCAAACCTCCAACACAATGCCCTGTTCCGCCAATTCATCGACCAACGCCAGATCTTCAATCGCCCGCACCCCATGGCCAATCCGTTCGGGCCGCAAAGCACTCAAAGCATCACGCACCGACTGTGGCCCACCCCACTCACCAGCATGCGCCGTCAGCCGCAAACCCGCTTCACGTGCTACATCAAAAGCATAGGCGAAGTCCTTGGGTGCAGACACTTTTTCATCGCCTGCAATGCCAAAGCCGACGATCCAATCACCCGCCGTTTCCGCCGCACATTTCGCCGTCTGGCGCGCCTTCTCTGGCCCGAAATGCCGGATGCAGGTGATAATTCCGCGCAGGGTAATGCCCATCTGACGCTCCGCCCGATCGGCGGCTTCCTGCATCGCGTGCAGGTATTCGCGCCATGCCACCAGATCGCGCCCGCCACAGAAATCGGGGCTAAGGAACGTCTCGGAATAGACCACGCCAGCGGCCGCGCTTTCCTCCAACACTGCAAGCGTCAGGCGCTGGTAATCTTCTGGTGTTTTCAACGTCTCGGTCGCGGCCTCGTAAACCTTCAGGAACTGCCAGAAATCGGTGAACGCATAATTGCCGTCCGCGTCGAAAATCCCCTCAATATCCATGTTCTTTTCGCGCGCCAAACCGCGAATGAAAGCCGACGGTGCCGCCCCCTCCAGATGCAAATGCAGCTCTACTTTCGGAAGGCGGGCTAGGGTCATAGAAAGCTTTTCCCTACCGCCGGGGCACGCACCCCCAGATGTGCCGCTACAGACGCCGCAATATCGGTAAACATGCACAGGCCCAACTCACCAGACCCCGCCCCCGCCACCAAAACCGGCACTCGTTCGCGCGTATGATCAGTGCCACGCCAGGTCGGGTCATTGCCATGATCGGCGGTGAAAATCGCAATATCATTCGGCTGCAACAACGGCAGAAATTCCCCGACACGCGCATCAAACCATTCCAGCGCACGGGCATACCCCGCAATGTCACGACGATGGCCGTAATGACTGTCAAATTCGACAAAGTTCGCAAATGTCAAAGAACCATGTTCGGCGTCCGCCGCCAACCGCATCAAATGTTCGAATAGCTCTGCATCCGACTTTCCCTTGTGCAGATGGTCAATCCCCCGCCCCGAAAAGATGTCGCCGATCTTGCCAATCGCATGGGTCTTGCGCCCAGCCTTTTGAACCCAATCCAGCAGCGTCGGCGACGGCGGTTCAATCGCGAAATCACGCCTATTTGCGGTGCGCGTGAATGCGCCCACATGCCCCGTAAACGGCCGCGCAATCACCCGGCCAACCAGCCGCGCATGCACCTTGGGGGCCAGCGCCTGACACAGCGCAATCAACCGGCCAAGGCCGAAACTTTCCTCATGTGCAGCGATCTGCACCACACTATCGGCAGAGGTATAAACAATCGGCCACCCGGTGCGCAGATGCTCTGCCCCCAGCTTTTCGATGATCGGAATACCCGAGGCATGGCAGTTGCCCAAAATCTTAGGCACCCCCGCCATATAGCAAATCTCGTCCACCAAATCTTGCGGAAATGCCGGGATTTCATCAGGGAAATAGGTCCATTCCCACGGCACAGGAACCCCCGCCATTTCCCAATGCCCCGACGGCGTATCCTTGCCCTTCGACACTTCGGTTGCCGCGCCCCAGCCCCCGGTTGGCGTCGCAGATAAGCCCGGCGTCGGATCGCCCGAGGCTAAACGGATCGCCGCCCCAAGCCCCAGCCCATCCAAATTCGGCACATGCAGTGGCCCAGACCGGCCTTCATTCGCCGCCCCGCGCGCGCACGCCATCGCGATATGCGCCAGCGTATTTGCCCCTTCATCTCCAAAGGCAATCGCATCAGGCGCACCGCCACAACCAACCGAATCCATTACAATCAAAAAGGCGCGCGTCATGATATCCTCTGATGAACAAGCGGTGGGTCTTCGGGGGGCGTTTCAGAAAACTTATACGCCGCCTGCACCGCACGAATGGCGCGTTCGGCGTCGGCTTCGGTGGCCGCATGAACCATGGCCAAGGGCAAATCGCGGCTAACCTCTTCGCCAATCCCCGCCAGATCGGAAAAGCCGACCGAAAGATTGATCCGGTCGCCCTCTTTCAATCGCCCCCCACCAAGATGCACCACCGCCTGCCCAAGCGCCTCGCCGTCAATGGTGGAAACATAGCCTTCATGCGGGTTCGGCACTTCCCGCATCACCGGGGCGGCAGGCAAACGGTCCGGCCAGCGATCCACAAAATCTGCAGGTCCGCCCTGCGCCGTCACCATCCGGCCAAACCATTCAGCGGCCTCACCAGATTCCAAGGCCTGTTCAATCCGCGCGGCCCCATCATCAGCGTCCGCCGCAAGCCCACCCAGCGCCAGTGCCTCACCGCCCAGCGCAGCCGTCAAATCCCACAATGCCGCGTTCACCGACGTACCAGTCAGCGTTTCCATCACCTCGATCACCTCAAGCGCATTACCTGCTGCGGTTGCCAAAGGCTGGCTCATATCGGTGATCAGCGCCGTCGTCATGCACCCCGCCCCCTGCGCCGTCGATACCAGCGCCCGCGCCAATGCCTCGGCATCCGCATGGGTTTTCATGAACGCGCCAGAGCCGACCTTCACATCCAGCACCAACGCCTCCAGCCCTGCCGCCAGCTTTTTTGACAGGATCGAGGCTGTGATCAGATCAATGCTTTCCACCGTGCCCGTCACATCGCGAATGGCATACAAACGTCGATCCGCGGGCGCAATTTCGGCACTCGCCGACACAATCGCACAATGGGTTTGCTTCAACTGAGCGCGCAGCTGATCCTCGGTCAACCCAGTGCGAAAACCGGGAATGGCCTCCAACTTGTCCAGCGTACCGCCCGTATGACCCAACCCTCGCCCTGAAATCATCGGCACATAGGCCCCACACGCCGCCAGCGCCGGGGCCAGCAGCAGCGACACGCAATCGCCCACCCCACCCGTCGAATGTTTGTCCAGCACTGGCCCGGGCATATCCCAGTGCAGCACCTTACCGCTGTCCCGCATGGCCCGGGTCAAGGCAATACGCCCCGCCTCTCCCAGACCTTTCAGGCAAACCGCCATCGCAAACGCCCCGGCCTGTGCATCGGTCACAGCCCCTGACGCCAAACCATCAGCAAACCAAGTCAGTTCCGCCGCCGAGGGCACATCCCCCATCCGCAACTTCGCGATGATCGCGCGCGCATCCATCTCAGGCGCGGTCCATATGGGCCGCAGTGAACGACCCCGGCAGCAGGTCGGCTACCGTCATCTCTTTGCTCGCCCCATCCGTCGTGCACAAAGTCACCCGCACGTCCGGCCCGGCAAACTCGGCTATCTTCTGACGGCACCCCCCGCACGGCGGCACCGGTTCCGGGCTATCGGCAATCACCAACACCTCGGCAATCACCCTGTCTCCCGCTGCCACCATTGCCGCGATCGCCCCGGCTTCGGCGCAAGTGCCTTCCGGATAGGCCACATTTTCCACATTGCAGCCCGAATAAATCACCCCCGACGCCGCGCGTATCGCCGCACCAACCTTGAACCGAGAATACGGGGCATAGGCATTTTCACGCACTTTGGTGGCTGTGGAAAGAAGCGTCATTCAATAGCTCCGGTCGAATACGTTTTGCACAGTTTGAGGCCGCACCGCCCACGATGCAAGCGGCACAATATCCGTCACTATTTAGCTAAGCACCGTATCAAACGTCCCCGGCAGCGCCACTTCCAGCAGTTCCAGATCAGCCGTGGCATCGCTGTAGCGCGTCGCCATTCCAGGTGGAATGACAAACGCATCGCCGGGCGACAGTCGGTACGGCTCTTTCCCTTCACCCTCCAGCGTCATTTCGCCTGCCATCACAAAGCTGAACAAAATATCGCCGTCGTGCTTGGCCCACCGCACATCGCCACCTGCGGCGCGCACCACCAACACCCCCGCCACACCCTTGGTGCCCGCGTTGATCGTGGTATCGCGCGCTTCAAACCCCGCCAACCGATGTGGGCTCCACACGCCTGTCGCCCCAACATTATGCACGAACCGCTGCCCCTGCCATTCGCGGTCGGGGCGCAGATGCGGCGTTGGCAGCTCCATCTCATGGTCTATTTCCGTCACATGATCGGCAGGCACGCCAATTTCGATCACCTCAATCCCGTCCGACGCATGCAGCACCCGGTGCCGAATTTCCGGCGGCTGAATAAAGCAATCGCCTGCCGTCAAACGGATAGCCTCGCCCTGATCTTCATAAACCACATCAACCCAGCCCTTGATGCAAAAGATCAACTGAAACCCGACTTTGTGAAAATGCACCATGTCGGGCACCGGGCCGCCATCGGGAATGCGAATATGGCTGGCAATAATCGCCCCGCCCAGCCGCGATGGCACCAGATCACGGTAATGCATCCCCGCCCGGCCAATCACCCACGGCGCCTGATCAGTCAGCTTTCGCACCACAAAAGCATGTTCGGTTTGTGGCAAAACCAGCGGAGGGTTCAACTCGTCAATCTCTACCAATGTGCCATTTGGTGCGGTCAGACTGCGCATCCCATCGGCAAACCCATCCGGATCATCTGTCAAAATCCGCAGCATCCCCGGCGCTTCCGGCGCACCCTTCTGAATGCGAATGCGCAAGCCGTGGCCCGACAACACCGCCACCTCGGGGTTATCCGCCGGATAAATTGTATCCAGCCGCATCTGCAGCACTTTTGTATAGAACGGCAGGTCTGCGGCCAGATCGTGCGTCGGCAGTCGAATTTCAGCGCGGGTTTCAGCCATGGCATTCATGTCCTTTTGCCTGCACACTGGCCGCGATAGACGCGATTTGCAAGATATGCCACAAGGTGTTTCTGGTACGATATACTTCAGGCAGACTTGCCGAAGCGAAAATGTAGTTTAGTACTAAACTAGTTTTTCTAAGGGGACATGATGGAAGAGGCTCGGCACGATAACGCACGGCAAGCGGCGCTGGACTATCACGAATTTCCAAAGCCCGGAAAGCTGGAAATACGTGCCACCAAACCCCTTGCCAACGGTCAAGATCTTAGCCTTGCCTACAGCCCCGGCGTCGCCGAAGCCTGCTTGGAAATCAAATCAGATCCCACAACTGCCAGCCGCTATACCGCGCGTGGCAATCTGGTCGCGGTCGTCACCAATGGCACCGCCGTGTTGGGTCTTGGCAATATCGGCGCACTGGCGTCGAAACCAGTGATGGAAGGCAAGGCGGTTCTGTTCAAGAAATTCGCCAATATCGACTGCTTCGATATCGAACTGAACGAGGCCGATCCGCACCGCCTTGCCGATATCGTCTGCGCGCTGGAACCCACCTTCGGCGCGATCAACTTAGAAGATATCAAAGCCCCCGATTGCTTCATTGTCGAGGCGATCTGCCGCGAGCGGATGAAAATCCCGGTCTTCCACGACGATCAACACGGCACCGCAATTGTGGTTGGGGCCGCCGCCACCAACGCGCTTTTCGTGGCGGGCAAACGCTTTGATCAGATCAAGGTTGTCTCCACTGGTGGCGGTGCCGCTGGCATTGCCTGCCTGAATATGCTGCTAAAGCTCGGCGTCAAACGCGAAAATGTCTGGCTTTGTGATCTTGAAGGGCTGGTCTACCACGGCCGCACTGCCCAGATGACCGATCAGAAAGCCGCCTACGCCCAAGGCAAAACCGCCGCCACCCTTGTCGATGTCATCAAAGGCGCGGACCTGTTCCTCGGCCTGTCCGGCCCCGGCGTTCTGACGCCCGAAATGGTGGCAACCATGGCTCCCCGCCCCATCGTCTTTGCCCTCGCCAACCCGATGCCCGAAATCCTGCCCGACGCCGTCCGCGCCATCTGCCCTGACGCCATTATCGCCACCGGGCGCAGCGATTTTCCCAATCAAGTCAACAACGTGCTCTGCTTCCCCTTCATCTTTCGCGGTGCGCTCGATGTAGGGGCAACCCAGATCAATGATGCCATGCAACTGGCCTGCATCGACGGTATCGCCGCCCTCGCCCGCGCCACCACCAGCGCCGAAGCCGCCGCTGCCTATCGTGGCGAAACGCTGACCTTTGGCGCCGACTACCTGATCCCGAAACCCTTCGATCCGCGCCTTATCGGTGTCGTCGCGTCCGCCGTGGCCAAGGCCGCGATGGAAACCGGCGTTGCAACCCGCCCCATCGCCGACCTTGATGCTTACCGCGAGAAACTGAACGGCTCGGTGTTCAAATCCGCCCTCATCATGCGCCCGGTGTTCGAGGCATCAAGACTGGCAGACCGCCGCATCATCTTTGCCGAAGGCGAGGATGAACGCGTGCTGCGCGCCACCAACTCGATGCTTGAAGAAATGACCGACAAACCCATCCTGATCGGTCGCCCCGAAGTCATCGCCGCCCGCTGCGAACGCGCCGGCCTGCCGATCCGCCCCGACAAAGACTTCGAGATTGTTAACCCCGAAAGTGATCACCGTTACCGCGACTACTGGGGCAGCTACCATGATCTGATGGAACGTCAGGGTGTCACGCCAGACATCGCCCGCGCCGTCATGCGCACCAATTCCACCGCAATTGCCGCCATTGCCGTGCATCGCGGTGACGCCGACAGCATGATCTGCGGCACCTTTGGCCAATATCTGTGGCACCTGAATTATGTCTGCCAAATTCTGGCGAAAAACGATCTGCACCCCGTCGGTGCCCTTAGCCTGATGATCCTCGAAGACGGCCCGCTGTTTGTGGCCGACACCCAAGTACACGCGGTGCCCACCCCCGAACAGATCGCCGAAACCATTATCGGTGCCGCCCGCCATGCCCGCCGCTTTGGCGTCACTCCCAAAGTGGCGCTCTGTTCCCACTCCAACTTCGGCAACCTCGACTCGGACAGCGGCCGCCGCATGCGCGCCGCCCTCGCAATCCTCGATGCCGCAAAGGTCGATTTCGCCTATGAAGGCGAAATGTCCGGCGACGCCGCGTTAGACCCCGAACTGCGCGCCCGCATCTTCCCCAACGCCCGCCTGCAAGGTGCCGCCAACGTCCTCGTCTTCGCCTACACCGACGCCGCCAGCACTGCCCGCAACATGCTGAAACTAAAGGCAGGTGGTCTCGAGGTTGGTCCGATTCTGATGGGCATGGGCAACCGCGCGCACATCGCCACCCCCTCGATCACCGCCCGCGGCCTGCTGAACATGTCCGCCCTGGCAGGCACGCCAGTGGCGCATTATGGCTAAGTTGGGAGGGGCGGCAACGGCACATTGCCTGTCTCCTTGTCACCTCGACAGATCAACTGACGCGGCTTCCCGGCACCAACTTAGCAGGGTTTGCAACTACCTTCAGAAAACTATGCAAACTATTCCGGTCAAGACGCCCTTTGTGACCGCTAACAACATTGCATAGACTGCATCTTGCCGCGTAATACCGGTCAGGCTTTGGAGGAGGCATCAGCGTGGCATACAAAAAAGTATATGCGGCATGGCAGGCCGACCCCGAGGCGTATTGGCTGCGACAGGCCCAGTCAATCGATTGGGTCACCCCGCCAACCCATGCCCTGAACACCGCCCGCGCGCCGCTGTACGAATGGTTCACCGATGCCACCGTCAACACCTGTTGGAACGCGGTTGACCGGCACGTCAAAGCTGGCCGGGGCGATCAAACCGCCATTATCCACGACAGCCCGCTCACGGGCACCCAGCAATCCATCACCTACGCCACCCTGCAAACCCGCGTCGCCTCCCTCGCCGGGGCGCTCCGCGCCAAAGGCATCACCCTCGGTGACCGGGTCATCATCTACATGCCAATGGTCCCCGAAGCCCTGATCGCCATGCTCGCCTGTGCCCGCCTCGGCGCGATCCACTCTGTCGTTTTCGGTGGTTTCGCCGCCGCCGAACTTGCCGTGCGGATCGACGATTGCACCCCCAAAGCCATCATCGCCGCCTCTTGCGGGATCGAGCCTTCGCGCATCCTGCCCTACAAACCGATGATCGACGCCGCCATTGATCAGGCCCACCACAAACCCGAATTCTGTGTTATTTTCCAGCGCGATCAATCTCTTGCCGCCATGATCCCAAACCGTGATTGCGATTGGAACGCTTTCCAAACCGGCACAACCCCTGCCGATTGCGTCCCCGTTCCCGGCAATCACCCCGCCTACATCCTGTATACCTCTGGCACCACTGGTGCCCCCAAAGGTGTCGTCCGCCCCACCGCTGGCCACTTGGTTGCCCTGCACTGGACCATGCGCGCCATCTACGACTGCGGCCCCGGTGATGTGTTCTGGGCCGCATCCGATGTCGGCTGGGTCGTCGGCCACAGCTACATCTGCTACGGGCCACTGATCGCCGGTTGCACCACCGTCGTGTACGAAGGCAAACCCGTCGGCACCCCCGACGCTGGCGCATTCTGGCGCGTCATTGCCCAACACAAGGTGCGCGCGTTTTTCACCGCCCCCACCGCCCTGCGCGCCATCAAACGCGATGATCCGGCGGGCAAACTTGTTGGCCAATACGACCTGTCAAACCTGAATGCCCTGTATCTTGCCGGTGAACGCGCCGATCCCGACACCATCGAATGGGCGCAGCGCCATCTGAACGTGCCAGTGATCGACCATTGGTGGCAAACCGAAACCGGCTACGCCATCGCTGCCACCCCCTTCGGGATCGAGGCGATACCGATCAAAATCGGCAGCCCCGGCCTCGCCATGCCCGGCTACTTAGTCGAAGTGCTGGATGAGGCGGGCCACCCCGTTTCCCCCGGCACGCTTGGGTCCATTGCCATCAAACTGCCCCTGCCCCCCGGCACCCTATCCACCCTGTGGAACGCCGAAGGCCGCTTCATCAAAGGCTACCTCGATCACTTCCCCGGTTATTATGAAACCGGGGATGCAGGCTACGCCGATGCCGAAGGTCATCTTTTCATCATGGCCCGCACCGATGACGTGATCAACGTCGCAGGCCACCGGCTGTCAACCGGCGCGATGGAAGAAGTGCTGGCCAGCCACCCCGACGTTGCCGAATGCGCCGTCATCGGCGTTGCCGACGCACTAAAGGGCCAGTCCCCGCTTGGCTTCCTATGCCTAAATCGCGGATCAACCCGAAACGAGGCCGAGGTTATCGTCGAATGCGTCGCCCTGATGCGCGAAAAAATCGGCCCCGTCGCCGACTTCAAACGCGCCTGCGTGGTTGAACGCCTGCCCAAAACCCGGTCCGGCAAAATCTTGCGTGGCACCATGGTCAAAATCGCCGACGGTGTGGCCTACAAACCGCCTGCAACCATCGACGATCCGGCGATATTGGATGAAATTCGCACCGCCTTGCAGGCAATGGGTCTCGCGCGCGACTAACCGCCACCTGCCGCCTTGGACATTTTTGCAATGTGGGGTAACGTAGCCATGTCATGCGAACCAAACCCGTGCATTTGCGCAACTGCGTCATAAGCGGCCTTCACCGAGGTCCGCAATGAACCACGATCACAGCGCAATCTCGTCCCGCGAAATCGACACCGCCCCCCTGCGTCGCCTGCTCCAACTCGCTGGCAAACGCGATGCACCCACCCTGATCGCCGCCCTGCTTGCCGATCTTAAAACCACGCAATCCGGCCTTGATGTGGCTTGGAATGGCCCCGATTTCGCCGCACTGCGCACCCACAGCCATGTTCTAATCGCCCTTGCAGGCACAGTTGGTGACACGGACCTGCAAGCCTTGGCGCAACGCCTGAACGAAACGGCCCATGCACAGAACGCAGCAGACCTTACCGATATGAAACCCAAAACTAACAGGGATCTTGCCGATCTGATTGGTGTGCTGTTACGCGTCCAATCCAGTGCGGACGCGTGACGATGGCCGCTCGCCCCATCTCGCGTGAAACGCCGCGCCCGAACGTGCTGCTGATCGAAGACATGCCGTCGCTGCAACTTGTCTACAAATCGGTCCTGATGTCGGCGGGCCACGGCGTGCGGGTGGCGGGAACCGCCGCCGATGGCATGGCGCAATTCATCGAAACCGTACCTGATGTTGTGTTACTTGATCTGATCCTACCAGACCGTGATGGGCTGGAAGTGATGCAAGACATGCTGGCGCTGCACCCCGAAACCGCCGTCATCGTGATCACCGCCAACGGCTCGATTAACAAAGCAGTTGAAGCAATGCGTGCGGGCGCGCATGAATTTCTGGTCAAACCCTTTGACGAACAACGCTTTCTTGGCGCCGTCGCAAACGCCGTCGGCGACCGTATCGCGCGCCGACCCGCGATGGCAGAAGTGGCAAAGGCCGCCACCGTCGCCCCGATCCTTGCCAACACCAACAGCGCCTTCATCGGCTCATCCGACGCAATGACCCGCATCCACGCCAAAATACGCTCGGTCGCCCGGTCAATGGCAACTGTCTTCATCACTGGCGAAAGCGGCACCGGCAAGGAACTCTGCGCGTTGGCTGTGCATGATAATTCCAACCGCGCCTCGGGGCCATTCATCGCGCTTAACTGCGGTGCGATCCCGCAAGATTTGCTCGAATCCGAAGTATTCGGCCACATGAAAGGCTCGTTCACCGGCGCAATTTCCGACAAACCCGGGGCTGCAACGGCAGCGGATGGTGGCACGCTTTTCCTTGATGAAATCTGCGAGATGGCCCCCGCCTTGCAGACCAAACTGCTGCGGTTCCTGCAAACCTCGACTGTACAGCCCGTCGGTGCCACACGTCCCCGCAAGGTCAACGTGCGCATTGTCTGCGCCACCAACGTTGACCCGCTAGAAGCGGTGCGTCGCGGCCAGTTTCGCGAAGATCTGTATTATCGCCTTTACGTGGTGCCCATCCACATGCCGCCCCTGCGCGAACGCGCCGACGATGTGATCGAAATCGCCGAAACCGCCCTCTCCCGCTTTGCCGAGGAAGAAGGCCGTCACTTTGATGGCCTGTCGCCAGACGTCCGCGGCCTGTTCCGCCGCCTGCCATGGCCCGGCAATGTCCGCCAATTGCTGAACGTCATCCGCAATGTGGTGGTGCTGAATGACGGCGGCCTGGTCACCAAATCAATGCTGCCCGATGATTTGGCGCAAAGCGAAGGCACGTCCGCCCTGCCCAGCGCTGCAAAGCCGCTGACGACCGAGCCAAACCTCGATGGTCTGATCGGCAAAACGATGGCCGAAATCGAACAAACCATTATCGAAGCAACTCTGGCCCGCCATGGCGGATCAGTGCCAAAGGCCGCACGCATCCTCGATATTTCGCCTTCAACCCTGTATCGCAAACTCGAAAGCTGGGCCAAAACCTGAAGCACCTAGCGCGTCTAAACGAACTGCTCCCCAATCAGCCGTTCTTCCAGACCATGCCCCGGGTCAAACAAAACACGGTGCGACACTTTGGGTTCTGACCTGATCTCAACCGACGCCACATCGCGCACGGATCGACCATCCGCATCAGCCATCACTGGGCGCTTCTTTGGCTCCAGCACGTCAAAGCGTACCAAAGCGGTTTTCGGCAAAAGCGCACCACGCCAGCGCCTTGGCCTGAACGCCGCCATCGCAGTCAACGCCAGCACATCAGACCGAATGGGCAGGATTGGCCCGTGCGCAGAGTAATTGTAAGCCGTCGATCCTGCGGGCGTTGCTACCAACGCGCCATCACAGACCAATTCATGCAAGCGCACTTTGCCATCTATGCTGATCTGCAACTTCGCAGCCTGCGGCCCGGCCCGCAACAACGATACTTCGTTGATCGCAAGTGCCTCCACCACTTTGCCTGACACCATTTCTGCCCGCATCGCCAACGGATTGATCACCGCTTCTTCGGCCGCAGCCAACCGCTCGACCAATCCTTCGGTAGCGAAGTCGTTCATCAAAAAGCCGATTGTGCCGCAATTCATCCCGTAGACCGGCAGGCCCAGCGGCTGCGTCGCGTGCAGCGTCTGCAACATGAAGCCGTCCCCGCCTAGGGCCACAATCCAACGCGCACCTTTGACTGGGCAGTGGCCATATGCTGCCGTCAAAGCCACCAATGCCTCTTGCGCGGCGGGCACAGGACTGGCCTTGAATGCGATATTGTGATGGGCCATCAACCAGTCTCTTTTTTTCTCTGCGCAAGTCTTGGCTGGCAGTAACCGCAAACTCAACCCCTTACGCGCCGTTTTCGGGCCATCAGGCTCCCACACCGAAGGATCATTTCGCCAAAGCCCCGCCCTGCGTCGTTTTCCTACCTTTCCCGATCGCCATCGATGCTCTAGACAGCCTCCAAACCGCCGCAAAGCTTGAGGAGACGCACATGAACGCCCCGCACCGCGATACAGGTTTCTTCGCCGAACCCCTAGCCACCCGCGACCCTGAACTTTTCGCCGCGATGACCCAAGAACTGGGGCGCCAACGTGATGAGATCGAACTGATCGCATCAGAAAACATCGTCTCCCGCGCTGTGATGGAAGCCCAAGGTTCGGTCCTGACCAACAAGTACGCCGAAGGCTACCCCGGCAAGCGCTACTACGGCGGATGTGAATACGTCGACGTCGCCGAAAACCTCGCCATCGCCCGTGCGTGCGAATTGTTCGGCGTAGCCTTCGCCAACGTCCAGCCGAATTCCGGCAGCCAGGCCAACCAAGGCGTCTTCCAGGCCCTTATCAAACCCGGCGACACCATCCTGGGGATGAGCCTTGATGCAGGCGGCCACCTCACGCACGGCGCTGCCCCCAACCAATCCGGCAAATGGTTCAATGCCATTCAATATGGCGTCCGCCGCCAAGACCTGACGCTGGATTACGACCAAGTGCAGGCCCTCGCCACCGAACATCAGCCCAAGATGATCATCGCCGGCGGCTCCGCCATCCCGCGCATCATCGACTTCCCCCGCATGCGCGCGATTGCGGATTCAGTCGGCGCTTACCTGCTGGTCGACATGGCCCATTTCGCTGGTCTTGTCGCGGCTGGCCTTTACCCCTCGCCCTTCCCGCATGCCCATGTCGCCACCACCACCACCCACAAAACTCTGCGCGGCCCGCGCGGCGGCATGATCCTGACCAATGATGAAACCATCGCCAAAAAAGTAAACTCCGCCATTTTCCCCGGCATCCAGGGCGGCCCGCTGATGCACGTCATCGCCGCCAAAGCCGTGGCATTCGGCGAGGCGTTGCGCCCAGAGTTTAAAACCTACCAGGCCCAGGTCATCAAGAACGCCCAAGCCCTCGCCGATCAGTTGATGAAAGGCGGCCTCGATATCGTCACCGGCGGCACCGACAGCCACCTGATGCTGGTCGATCTGCGCCCCAAAGGGGTCAAAGGCAATGCCACCGAAAAAGCCCTTGGTCGCGCCCATATCACCTGCAACAAGAACGGCATCCCGTTTGATACCGAAAAGCCCACCATCACCTCCGGCGTCCGTCTCGGCACGCCTGCTGGCACCACCCGCGGCTTTGGCGAACCCGAATTCCGCCAGATCGGTGATTGGATCGTCGAAGTCGTCGATGGCCTCGCCGCCCATGGTGAAGACGGCAATGCGCAAGTCGAGGCTGCAGTCCGCACCAAAGTCGCCGCTCTTTGCGCCCAATTCCCAATCTATCCGGGACTTTGACCCACCACGATCTGCGTTTCGGGGCCGTGCCATCACGGCCCCGCTAAAGCGCATTCCGAAAAGTGTGAAACGGTTTTCGGATAAAATGCGCGACAAAACAAAAGGCTAAAGATAACCCCGCCAGTACAGCACACCCGCCGCAATCGCCGCAACCGTCAGCAGCAAGCCAACGATCGAGCTGGTCATGCCCAGAACCATACCCAAACGCCGATCAGCCGCATCAATTTTGCCAAGATGCTTCGAACAGACGTCATACGCCTCGGCCACCGTCGCCTCGTTGATCTGCAACAGCAGCTTCGGGTTTTTCGACCGTTCCGCCGCATCCGATAACTGCTCGGCAGCCAACCGCACCTTGCGTGGCAACAAACGCCCCGCCTTGCGCAGCTTTTCAGTCAGCCCTTTGCCCCGAACGTTCAGCCGTTCTTCCATCAGATCGGCAACCCGTTCAGCCATTTGTTGTATCGTAATGGCGCTCATCAAACCCTCATGTCCTGTGGCGCGCAGCTTACGCGCCCCAAACCCCTGCTGACAACACCTCTGGTGGCGTTCCACCAGATCGTCTAGGTTAAAACCATGCTGAATTGCACGATTTTTACCGCCACCACACCGCAAGACCAGCCGCCTTTGCTGATCGCACACGGCCTGTTTGGCTCTGGCCGCAACTGGGGTGTCATATCGCGCCGTTTGGCCGACACCCGTGATGTCATCACGGTTGATATGCGCAACCACGGCGATAGCCCGCGCTTTGCCACCCAGACTTACTCGCAGATGGCCGACGATCTGGCGCAGTTGATCATGGCCCACGGTGGCAAAGCTGACATCATCGGCCATTCGATGGGCGGCAAGACGGCCATGTTTCTGGCCCTGACACAAGGCGCGCTGATCCGCAGACTGGTGGTCGCCGACATCGCCCCAGTTGCCTACACCCACGACCAATCGCAAAACGTCGCCGCCATGCAGGGGCTCGACCTAACTGGGCTGACCTCGCGCACCGAGGCTGATCAGCGCCTTGCCAAAACCATACCAGACCCCGCCCTGCGCGCCTTCTTCCTGCAATCGCTAGACCTGCGCGCCACCCCACCCGGCTGGCGGCTGAACCTTTCCGTTCTGGCACAAGAAATGCCCAAAATCGTCGGCTGGCCAAACACCCCCGGCACATTCCAAGGCCCGACCTTGTTTCTAACCGGTGCCAACAGTACCTACGTACGGCCCAGCAACCACACAGCGATCCTGCGCCAATTCCCCAACGCCACCTTCACCAGCATCCCCGACGCCGGTCACTGGCTCCACGCCGAAAAACCCCGCGAATTCGAAGACGCGGTCCGGGCTTTCCTGAACGGCTGAAATCGGCCCGATTGTTGTGTGCGGTGGTGGCTTAGGGATCAGGAACTGCAGCCCGTAAAGACATCAGGACCGCGCATTTCGCCCTCCCTGCACGTCTGCCCATCCGGCGTGCTGCAGCAGTCGACCTTCATCAAGTCTGTAGCGAAAACGGTGAAAGAATATCCGAGCTGCCTCGGGGCTTTGTACAAAGGCGAAGGTGGTACGCAGTTCGTCCGACCACTGTTCACCACCGGCGACCAGCGGCTGGTAGTAATGCGCCAGCTGGCGCAGGTGCCCCACAAACGCGTGTTGATGTCGTTTGTGATAATGGTCCAGCAGCGCGCCATGAATGGCGCTGCCCGCTTGTTCGATCACGGCGGCCGCCAATCGGGCACTTTGCAGTGCAAACCCAACACCGTCGCCACATAAGGGATCTGCCGCGAAGGCAGCCGAGCCGACTGCCAGCCAACTGTCGGAACCGGTCACCGGAAAAATCGCCGGGGCGGCATCGAAGGCGGCGCACGTCCCGATCGCATCGACAGCGATATGCCGACGCATGGTCACAGCGTCCGAGATCGCCTCGATCAGTCGCGCACGCGGGTCGGGCGGCGGGTCGGGCACCATCGCCTGAATGATCACTTCGCTATCGGACACCGGAAACAGCATCAGCCAGCCACGCCGGGTGAATTCCATCACCGCATCCTTGGCACGACCGGGCGCGCGTGCCGCCAGTATCTGTCGCCGACCAAACACCGTCGGGCGCAACCCCGTCAGCCTCTGTGCCAGCTTGGCCCGCCGACCTGTCGCATCCACCCGGCAGGTAACCGGCAGGCCGACCGGGGCGGTAGCGTCTGCCCACGGCGTAAGCCGCGTAAGCAGATCAGCCAACGCGATACTGCGTGCCGGAGCGGCCACAGTCTGGCAACCTTCGCCCACCCGGCACACTGTGCGGCGCGGCACGGCGTAGCCCAGCGTTGCGATGCCGGGATCAGCGAAAACCTCGGCCATCAGCCGCAGCGTATCGGCACCAAGCAGCAGCACCGGCCCGGCTGTCTGCCCGCCCGCAACGCGGCAGGCGTCAATGCCGCGCTGTGATAGAAAACGAACGCAAGCCAGCGCCGTCACGCCGCCGCCATGCACGGCAATCATGCTACAAGCGGTGCCGCCAGCGGGGCGAAACGCGGCTCGTTGGGGGCAACGAACGTCACGCGGATGCCCGCAGCGGCCAGCGCCTCGCACCGCCCCCGAATGCCGTCCGGGCGCAGCAACATGTCAAGCCGCGCCTGGGCTATCCCCATCGCCCCGCCCGGCAACCCTGCATCATAGGCATCAAACAACGTATTCAACAGGGCAGCGTAGGACTGCTGCAGCGCAACATGCTGCGGATCGGCTGCCGTCGGGTCACGAAGCGGTCGAAGATACGCTGCCTCTTGATGCCGCCCCAGCCATTCCTTGACGAAGCTGAATGTATCGAAATGATCGGTCCCATCCGCCATTATCGCCGTTACTTCCGCCTCAAGCGGCCCCGGCTGCAGCACCTGCACAGTGGCAAGAATTCGCCCGTAAAGCCCGTCGACCGAGAAAGATGGCCGCTCGATGTCGATGAAGCTGTCAAGCGTTGCCACAGTCAGCGACCGAAACGCGAAGGGCCGGGTTGTACCATTGCCAGCCGGCAGTTCGCTGGCCACCTGCAGCGCTGGCACGTATTCAGGGATCAGCCCGTGCTGAAAGAACGAACGGATCATGTCGTTTGCAGCGCGCAGATGCTTCATCTCGCCGATGGCAATGCGCAGGATTTCCGCGAAAGATGCATTCACATCGTCGGCCAATGTGCCACCCGTGGCCGCACGGTTCAGCGAATAGGCAGCTGACAGATATTCCAGCATCACAGCCAGTTCGACCCCGGCCGCGTAACGAACCTGTGCGACCAACTCGCCAGCAGTTGCAAACGGCGTGGCGGCAAAGCTTTGCGGCGCATAAGTGCTGCCCTGCTCGCGCCCCTCGACAACGATACCCAGCTCTTGCCAGCGATGACTAATCTCGTAGTGGCGCATCTCGGCAGGGCTGGCCAGATCGTTCGCCGGGTCGGACGGATTTTGCACTGTGCCGCGATCAGAACGCTGCCAGGCAACGGGCCGGTTGTGATCTGGCCCCGCCGGGGTGTCAGGCGCCTTGGGGGGCATCGCAATGTCGGGATGGTTCGACGCCCAGTAAAAACAGCCGCAGTCGCGAAAGTCGTGCGTCCATGGCGAACACAGCGACTGCGTCATCTCGCCGGGCTCGAACACCGCGCTAAGCGCCCCAGTTGCGTCCAGATAGGCGATGCGCCCGCCCGTCAGGCTGCGGCGCACCTCGGCACCCGTTTGCGGCAGCCGCACCAGTGAGATCGTCACTTCGCCCCCTTCGGGCAGCAGACGCACTGCCGTCCAGACATCAGCTGGAATGTCGGTGCGGGGCGGGTTGGCGCCAAAATCCGCGCTGGTCAGATCAAGCGCGCCGAACGGGCCAAACTCGCCGCTGATGCGATCAACAACCCAGAATTCGTCGGGGTTCGGGCTGGCTGTGTCCTGCGCAATCATCTGGTAGGTCTGCAGAGCGGCAGGCGGCAGACCCGCAGCTTGTGCCGCCGCCAAATCCACTTCGGCAACCACCACTACGGTGCCAACGAAATCGACTGCCAGATGTGGAAAGAACCGGCGTTCCAGATTGCGAATGTCGAATTCCAGCCCGGGAAAGCAGTTGCCAACGCCGGATTCAAGCCGGGTGGTTGCCGTGTTTCCGGCCACCAGTTCCGCCTGCCAAGCCGCCGCGTTGCGGGGCAATAGCTTAAACTTGCCGTCCATTATGACCTCCCTGCGATAGCAATTCGCGGCCATCCGGGCCAAGGCTTCCATAGGCGGCCAGACAAAACTCCAGCCAGCCCCTGATGAAATCGCAACTTGCCGGATTGCGCGCCGCTGCTTCCTGATGACAAGAACCCGAGCACAGATACCGCGCCCAGCAGCTTTTGCAGTCGGTCTGAGCATGGACATGCCGCTTCGCCAGAAAGTCGGCCCGCAGCCCGTCATCAAGCCTGGTGTTGTCGCCCATCAGAAAACGGTCGTCACCAATGGCACGGTGGCAAGCATACCAGCGCCCATCAGTGGCCACTGAAAAATAGCCGCCCCCGGCCCCACAAGGGTAGGGCGAGCACGCACCCCGATGAATTTGCTTCAGCGCCACGACAAGGTTCGAAAAGGCGCTGCGCTCGCCAGCAACTAGGCGCTGCGCCTCGCGCGCGCCAAGTTTGGTATAGCCATCCAGACACCGCGCCCAGTCGTCATCGCGCAGCGCATGGGCCTCCGGCCCCACTCGGACGGGGGAAAAACCGATATCGTCGAAACCAATCTCGCTGATCGCATCGAAGCGCCCGATCAGATCGAAATCCTCGCGAGTGATAGTTGCGCGCGCGCAAACCTTGGCGCGCCCTGGCCATTCAATCAACGGCGCCACCGCGCGCACCAGTTGGCTGAAATCCGCGCCGGGCCTTTGGCGTTCATGCACTTCGCGGCCACCGTCCAGGCTGACCGTCACGGCAGAGGGGTGCTGACGCAGCAGCCCAATGTCATTGGCATTCAGCAGCGTTCCATTGGTGGTCACCGAAAACCGGACATCCTGCCCCAGGGCCCGCCCCCGCGCCGCCGCATAGCGCGTCGCCTTGTGAATAATAGACCGGTTCGCGAATGGCTCGCCGCCGATATAGCCGATGGTAACCGGGGCGCTGCGCAGGCTGGTCGTCAGCAGTTGGTCAATCGCCGCCCGTGCCGTCGGCCAGCTCATCTGGCCACGCTGGGCACCGGCAAAGCCGCCGCGCCCGGCATAGCAGTAGCCGCAGCCAAGGTTGCAGCTTGAACTTACGTTCAGTGACAGGCTTTGTGGGGCAATTGGGGCCGGCTGATCCATCGCCACGCCCGGAGCATTCTTCAGCGCGCGCGCCAAAGCCCCAATCGCCTGCGGATCATCCGCGTCAAGCGCTGAGCGAAACGCATCCGGAAGATCGAAGACGCGGCTGCCCTCAACCACCAGAACATGGCTGCCAGCCGCCGAACCGAAGGTTTTCCAGCCCGTGGCGGTCGCTTCGTTTGTGGGCAGCATCAAAGTGACTCACGCAAGCTGCCCAGCCGCTGAAGCACGCGCGCGCGCCGCTCTGCCGCTGCCTCGCTCAGCTGGTCCGATACACCCGACCGCTCTTGCAGCGTTACCGGCCCGGTCAGCACCCGGTGTTGCCATTCCATCAGCAATTCGTATTGCCACACAGCCAGCGTCAATGGTTCGGCGTTGCTTTGGCGCATGAAAGGCGGCATCTGCATGGTCGTCGCACCACCGTTCTCGATCGGCGAAACCGAAAATGGTCGCCGGATCAGCGCGCCCAGCCGGGCCGGGTTTTCACGAACAAAGCGCTTCAGGGCAAAGAGGTCGGAAAGATCGCGGTGGCGCTCATGCGCGCGGGCGCTGACCGGCAATGGCAGGTTCGTCGACGGCGCTGGCAATGCGATGTTGCCGTCGCGCAGGGCATCGCGGCCACCCATAGCCGACGCGGGGTCGCGCGTCGCGTCATCGGGGATTGGCGCAGGACGCTGATCTTGCGATCGAAGGTCCGACGAACGGAGGCGGCGCCAGAAATCCACGTTGAACAACGACACTGTCTCGAACGCCCGTTCGAACAAATCCTCAACCCAGCGGTCCAGATCCTCGTTCGACATGCTGTCGCTGCGCGCGGCGCTGTCACCAGCGCGATCGTTCAGATCATCCGCCAACGACAGGAACGGCCGACGGTCGGGCGCATAATCGGGTGGCCCGCAAAAGATATTGGCGCGGGCGCTAAGACCCTGACCCAAACTAGCTTCCACCAGTACCTCGCAGGCGTCGTCGATAATTCCCAAGGACGGATCACTTTGATTGCTCAATTCTGCGCCATCATAGGTATCTGCGGGCACAACAAGTCCGCTTGGCGGCTGCCCCAAAACGATCTGCACGCTTTCGGTGCGCGCGCCAAACCAGCCAGCGGCGGCGTTCAGAAAGTTGTTTCCCGGCGGCACGGCCGAAAAACCGCCCGACCGTGAAGGCGGCTGCACCACCTGTTCAGCCCCCGGCGGTCCAAAGAACTCGCCCCGCGCCGGTGTAAAGCGCAGGCGGATCGTCTCGACATTTACTGCCGTCGACCACAGCACCCCCTCGCTTTCGGCGGGCTGGCGTCCGGGCCGTATCACCTGCACCGACCCCAGCGGAATGAAGCGGTCGGTGGGGATCATCCGCACCTGACCCGGACCGACCGGTGGGCTGCTGCCCCGCAGTGCCTTTGGCGCATGGTCGTTGCCTGAAATATTTACCGGCGGAAAAGTCCCAAAGCTGTGCACCGGATTGCCCGTGCGCCGACTGGCCTTGCGGTTCATCGCGGTGACGGTGAATGTCAGTCCTGCAAGATCAAACCCCTCGGCTGTCAACAGCGTCGATGTCAGCGGCTGCCGCGTCCAGTTGGCCTGATCACCGGCGTTGCCAACGTCGCACCAAAGTTCCAGGAACGGCGCTACGGGACGGATCTTGCCTTCATCCTTCAGCACCAGCCTATCCGGCTTTCGCGGCACTATGCCGCCATCACTTTGTACATCAAGCGTCCAGTCCGGCCGGATCTGGGTTTCACCGATAAGATGCGGTTCTTCAGATGCGATCCACGAAAAGGCGTCCATTGGGACCGAACTGCCACCCAGACGCGCCACACTAAGTGGCGGATTGAAAAATATACTCTGGATCGGCATGTTGCGACCTCTAGAGAGATGAAATGACTATTATTTTGGTTGCGAAATGCAGGTTATTTTGGGAACGAAAAGCTCGTCCAGTATGCGGGCGCAGACAAGAAATTTCAAGTGTCGTTTCCGAACGTGGCACCTTCGTGCCGACGCCAGACCACGCGATCAGTCGATCATCGGCATCGAACGGGATAGCGACATCGATTCGACCGCGGGATCATGCTCGATCCGCTCCAGATCGCCGACGTTCACCTCGACTGAAAACATGCCCGGCGCGATCTCTGCGCGCGGCAGCAGATAGTCAGGACGCTCCGCCCCGGGCCGCAGCTTAATCAACACCACAACGCGCGCGTCTTTGCCCTGCGGCCGCGCGCTGACAGACGGTGGCACCGTCTCGAGTTTCTTCAGCGATTTGTAGTCTATTGGCATGACACAAAAGTAAGTACGGATGGCCCACAATGCAAGCCGGTCAGCACCCGCCGTCAGACGATGTTGTCAACTATCGACACCGCTGAAGCCCTGCCGCGACCATACCGCGGATCCCAGGCATTGCCCACCAGCGCTGGCGGATTGCGCTGCACCCCGGCGACCAGCCGATTGCGCAACTCGGCAATCGACAGATCCCTGCCATTCCGCCTAGCCTCTGCCAGTATCAGCGCGATCAGGCCGCTGACAGCGGGTGCCGCCATGCTGGTGCCTGACTTGCGCGTAACGCCGTCGCCGGTCCGGGAATGCGCCGCCATTACCGCATGACCCGGTGCGGAAATCTCCGGTTTTTCGCGGCCATCGCGCGTCGGCCCAGAACTCGAAAAACCAGACAGCGGAAACGCCGGCTTATGCGCATCATAAGAGGCAACCGCCACCGAAAGCTGCCCGGTTGATATTGACCCCAACGTATGCGTCATGACGGGAGCCACAAATGAGGCTTGCGCGCTATCGTTCCGCTCGATCCACGCATGATACGCCACCGCTCGCCCATCCAGTGATTGCAGCCGCAACGTCCAGTTGGCACCCGGCAAATCCTCCGCCACCCAGACACCGATCACATTGTCATGGTTGTTCGGATCGTCCAGCCGGTTGCTGATAAAGATCGCAATCTGCCCCTGCGTACCAACTGGCAGATTTTCACCCGGCGCGACGGGCCCGAAGATGGTCCCGTCCGGTGCCACCAACGTGGCCTGCAGACGCCGCGCACCCGCATACCACAACTCAACCTCGCCACCACCGAGGTTACTTTGTCTCCAAACAATATCATGTGCGCCATTGGCCGGAACCTGGCCACTGACGTGAATACCGTCTTCCTGCGAATTGCTGGCGGCAATCACCACGGCGCGGTTCGGCTTTTCACTGACAATGGCGTCAAGCCCCTGTTCCACCAGCGACGTGCCATCATGTGGCCCACCATTGGTGCCAAGGCTAAGATTGACCACGCAGGGCCGGTCCCCGACAAAATCAAAGATAAAACGAACGGCCTCCAGCAGTTGCACGGAATCGCCGAAAGACCGATCCACCGTCGCCGGTCCTTGCGCAGCGATGTCGGTGATTGACGCCTCCACAAACACGATATCGGCCTGCGGTGCGACACCCGCCTGACCCGACCCCCTACCGTTTCCGGCTGCAATATCCATCACATGGGTGCCATGCGCCCCGGTCTGGAACGCGCTGTCGGGCCGTGGTCCATATCCCAGCGCGGCATAGGGATTGGCGGCTGCAAGGGCCGCGTTAATCTCGCCCGGAAGGTGCAGCCGCCCAAAGCCGAACGGGCTGTCAGGTCTGGTAATCCCGGCCTGATTCCACAGCGCCAACAGCCGCGTGCTGCCGTCGGCGCGCTTAAAGTTGCCATGCGCAAAATCACAGCCGAAATCGACGATGCCCACAACAACACCATTGCCGCCCTCAGGCTCCACCCCGACGGGCAGACCGCCAGCAGCCACACCCATCGCGTCAAGGGTCGCCACCAGTTGCGGCACGATCACCTGCGATGACTTCAGGCTCAACACGTTCGGATCGCCATGCACGTCCTCCAACCGCGAAATCGGCACCCGCCCAGTGACCACCCACGAGCGGTCCTCGGTTTCTCCCAGTATCGCCCCCGGTTGAACATGCGTCGAAGCCATCCACGCATCGGTCGAGGTAACGCGGGCCACCACCGGATGCTCGTCACTTGCGGTGGATCGCAGTTCCAGTCCGGGCTTACCACTGCGCCGGTTGGCGATCGCAAGCTGCAGGCGCGGGTCCATGGACGTGGCAATGCTGAACGGCATCGTCTCAAGCGTATCGATATCTGATCTGGCTGGTGCCTGAACTTGTGCTCCGAACATGCCGCGAGTGGGCGAGGTCAAGTCGGCGGCCAGTGCTATACTCTCTTGCCCGCTGGTAAGGCGCTGCCCGGCAAGCATAGGTCGAATAGCCTCAGCCAATCGACGCAGCAGTTCTAGCTCGGTGGTCTGCGCCTCGCCAGTTGCCGTTGGCTGCAATGCTTTTCGGCTACGGCTACCGCGCGCAGATTTTGCTGGTTTTTGCGTCGATGTGGTTTTCTTAGCAGCCATAACGAAAGCTCCCTGATGATGCGTCTTCGCGCCGACCTGCCACATGATCCTGCCGCCACCCATCAGAGCGGGACCATCCATGCCGACAAGGTATTGTAAGAGCAGCTACAAACGACCGGGCCTACGTGCCCGAAGCTTTATCACATTGGATCAATTACGTTTTCTACACAGAAATCACCAAGCATCGCGTGCAGACCACACCTGAAATTCCTTGGCTAATTTATCAGATTGGTCAAATCTGACAACGCAAATATACTGCGCTGGCACCGGTCGAACACCGGTGGGACCGTCCCGCAATATCTCAAAGCGCCGGATTTGGCTTTCCCGAAACGCTAACTAGTTTTAAGGGGCCGTCCGCGCCGTCCCGCACGACCAGACCGCCCCGGATGTTGTTTAAGATGGTGGAGCCGAGGAGGATCGAACTCCTGACCTCGTCATTGCGAACGACGCGCTCTCCCAACTGAGCTACGACCCCACGTCGCATTTATTTGGGCAAGTGATTTGATCTTGTCAAGATTGCCGACAGGCGCAGGCGGCGGGCTTTTCGGCCCACTGCCTGCTACGATTTTCGTATGCACGGGGGGTGCACAGGGGGTGTACAGTTGGCAGACTACTCTGCTGCCTCCATATAGCTCTCGACCGGTGGGCAAGTGCAGACCAGATTTCGGTCGCCGTAAACGTTGTCGACCCGGCCCACAGGCGGCCAATATTTATCCACCCGGAACGCCCCGGGCGGAAAGCATCCCTGCTCGCGCGGATAGGCCCGCGTCCAATCGGCAACCAGATCTTCCACCGTATGCGGTGCATGGCGTAGCGGGCTGTCTTCCGCCGATATTTCACCATCCTCCACTGTTTTTATCTCGGCCCGTATCGCCAAAAGTGCGGTGATAAAGCGGTCAATCTCCGCCTTGGTTTCAGACTCCGTCGGCTCCACCATCAACGTGCCTGCCACCGGCCAGCTCATCGTGGGCGCGTGAAAACCGTTATCAATCAATCTCTTGGCGATGTCATCCACCGTCACACCAACGTCCGCAAAGGGTCGCGTATCCAGAATACACTCATGCGCCACTCGACCCCGGTTGCCCATGAACAAAACCTCATAAGCCCCTTTCAGCCGCGCCGCGATATAGTTGGCGTTCAAAATCGCCACCCGCGTCGCCTGCGTCAGCCCAGCACCCCCCATCATAAGGCAATAAGCCCATGAAATCAGCAAGATAGACGCCGATCCATAGGGCGCCGCCGATACCGGCCCCTCGGTTCCGCCAGTTTCGGGATGTCCCGGCAAAAACGGCGCCAAATGCGCCTTGACACCAATCGGCCCCATCCCCGGCCCACCCCCGCCATGCGGAATGGCAAAGGTTTTGTGCAGGTTCAAATGGCTGACATCGCCGCCAATTTTCCCCGGCTGAACCAGCCCAACCATGGCATTCATGTTCGCGCCGTCGATGTAAACCTGCCCACCAAATTCATGGGTAATGGCGCATATGTCGCGTACCGTTTCTTCAAACACACCATGGGTAGATGGATAGGTGATCATGCACGCCGCTAGCTTGTCACCTGCAGCAACCGCCTTGGCACGAAAATCCTCAATGTCCACATCGCCATTCGGGGCAGATTTCACCACCACCACCTTCATCCCCGACATCTGCGCCGACGCCGGATTGGTGCCATGCGCCGACACCGGGATCAGGCAAACATCGCGCTGCGTATCCCCCCGCGACCGATGATAGGCCGCAATGGTCAGCAGTCCCGCATATTCACCCTGCGCACCCGAATTCGGCTGCATCGACATCGCATCGTAACCCGTTATTTCACATAGCTTTTCCGACAGGTCACTAATCGCTTCATGATAGCCCAACGCCTGATCCATCGGTGCAAATGGGTGCAAAGACCCAAATTCTGGCCAGGTAATCGGCATCATCTCGGCCGCCGCGTTCAGCTTCATCGTGCATGATCCCAGCGGAATCATTGCCCTGTCCAATGCCAGATCCCGGTCCGACAATCGCCGCATATAGCGCATCATCTCGGATTCCGCCCGGTTCATATGAAACACCGGATGCGTCAGAAAATCGCTCTGCCGCAGCATCTCTATCCCAAAACCAAGTGTCCCCCGATGTGGCGGCGCGATATGAATCCCAAACGCCCGCAGCACCCGATGCAGCACCGCCTCATCGGTCGTCTCATCAAGGCTGATCCCCACTCGATCATTGCCGATCTTTCGGAAATTCAGCCCCTCATGCCGTGCGGCCGCAAGGATGCCCGCCTGCCCCACGCCGACCTCTACCGTGATGGTATCAAAGAACGCTTTGGGCGATACTTTCGCCCCCGCGGCCCGCAGCGCTTTGGCCAGACGCACCGTGTTGAAATGCACCCGTTCCGCGATTGCCCTAAGGCCCAAAGGTCCGTAAAAAACTGCGTAAAAACTTGCCATTACCGCCAATAACGCCTGCGCCGTGCATACGTTCGAAGTCGCCTTTTCCCGCCGAATATGCTGCTCTCGGGTTTGCAGCGAAAGCCGGTACGCCTTGTTGCCCCGCGCGTCGATCGACACCCCGACAATCCGCCCCGGCATCGCCCGTTTCAGATCATCGGTGCAGGACATAAACGCCGCATGTGGCCCGCCATAGCCCAGCGGTACGCCAAACCGCTGGCTTGATCCAACCGCAATATCCGCCCCCATCGCACCCGGTTCTTTCAACATGCACAAGGCCAAAAGATCAGTCGCCACAACCGCGATCGCCTTGGTGGCATGCAGCGCCGCGATCTGATCGGTGAAATCACAGATATGGCCAAGTGTACCCGGGTATTGGAAAATTCCGCCAAACACCGCATCGGCAACCATGTCTGACGGGTCACCCACGACAATCTCAATGCCCAAAGGTGCGGCCCGAGTGCGGATCACCTCGATAGTCTGCGGATGGCAATTCGCATCCACGAAAAACGTCCGCGCCTTTGATTTGGCGGATCGTTCGGCCATCGTCATCGCCTCTGCCGCCGCCGTCGCTTCGTCCAGCAAACTGGCATTTGCAACCGGCAGCCCAGTCAGATCGGCCACCATGGTTTGATAGTTCAACAGCGCCTCAAGCCGCCCCTGCGCAATCTCTGGCTGGTAGGGGGTATAGGCCGTGTACCACGCCGGATTTTCCAGGATATTGCGCTGAATCGCGGGCGGCGTCACCGTCCCGTAATAACCCTGCCCAATCAGGCTGGTCATCACCTTGTTCTTGGCCGCCACGTCCCGCATCCGGGCCAGCAATTCATGCTCTGCCAGCGGTGCCCAGGTTAGCGGCTCAGACTGCCGAATGGCGGCTGGCACGGTTTCCTCAATCAACTGATCAAGGCTGGCTACCCCAACCGATTTCAACATCAACGCCATCTCGGCGGGTGACGGGCCAATGTGGCGACGATTGGCAAAATCGTAGGGATTATAATCGGTTGGGATATAGGTCATCGCGCGCCCCTTGGGTCTGCGGATATGCAGGTGCAGCCTATGCCCCTACCATATCCTTCGAAGGATTTTTTTTGCCGAAGTTATCGGAAACCTAGGCCAGTCAACAGGTTATCGGCCTTAGCCTATCAAATCCATGTACTCATCTTCGTCCATGAACTGATCCAGCACCGACAGATCATCGACCTTGATCTTGAAGAACCATGCAGCCCCCGTCGGGTCTTCGTTGACCAACCCGGGTGTCTCTGACAGGACGTCATTCACCGCAACAATCTCGCCGTCAATAGGTGCCAGAATGTCGGACGCGGCCTTGACGCTTTCAATCACCACCACTTCATCGCCTGCGGCAACCATGGTTTCCACTTCGGGAAGCTCCACAAAAACCACGTCGCCTAGTTGAGTCGCCGCGTGTTCAGTAATGCCGACGACAATCAGATCGCCTTCAATACGCAGCCATTCATGATCTTCGGTATATTTCATTTGAACGCTCCTCAGCGCTTGTAGGTTGTTGGATGGAAGGGCAATTCGGCAACGGTAACCGGCAAATTCTTGCCACGCACCTCGCCCATCAAGGCAGTGCCGGGGGTGGCAAAGGCCGCGGCGACATAGCCCATGGCAATCGGTGCCTCGACCGATGGGCCGAAACCGCCCGAGGTTACTGTGCCCAGAGGTGTAGCATCGGCTGCGAACAGTGCGGTGCCTTCCCGCATCGGTGCCCGGCCTTCCGGTCGCAGGCCAACACGAAGGCGGTCGGGGCCGTCCGCCAGTTCGCGCAAAATCCGGTCGTCGCCGGGAAAGCCACCGGCTCGATCACCCCCCGGTCGCCGCGCCTTCTGCATCGCCCAGATCAACCCTGCCTCAACCGGGCTGGTGGTCGTATCAATATCGTGGCCATAAAGGCAAAGACCCGCCTCCAGCCGCAAACTATCGCGCGCGCCAAGGCCGATGGGCATCACTTCGGGCTGGTCCAGCAAGGCCGTCGCAAAACCTTCGGCCAGCGTCTCGGGCAAAGAAATCTCGAACCCATCTTCCCCAGTATAGCCCGACCGCGAAACCCATAGCTCCGCTCCTCGCCACGGAAAAACACTCGAATCCATGAACCGCATCGCGGCAACGCCCGGCACCATCCGGGCCAAAACCGCCTCGGCCAGCGGTCCCTGCAGCGCCAAAAGCGCGCGGTCCGTCACGGGAATAACCTCGGTCGTCGCCGCAAGATGCGCTTGCATGTGGGCGATATCCTGCGCCTTGCACGCCGCATTGACGACCACAAACAGATGATCGCCGCGGTTGGCAAACATCAGGTCATCCAGAATGCCGCCAGTTTCATTGGTAAAAAGACCGTAGCGCTGACGCCCCGGTTTCACCCCCAAAACATCAACCGGCATCATCGCCTCGAACGCCAGCGCGGTCCGATCAAAGCTGCCACGCGGGCGCAAAATCACTTGCCCCATATGGCTGACATCGAACAGCCCCGCAGCACTGCGTGTATGCAGATGTTCTTTCATCACACCGGGGGCATATTGCACCGGCATCTCATATCCGGCAAACGGCACCATCTTGCCACCGCGTGCCACGTGCAGGTCATGCAGACCCAGCTTTTGCAAATCCTCGGCCAATCTGGCCTCCCACTTCCTGCCGGTCGGAACATGGCCCGGCACCGTTCAGACAGGCCAATCCCCGCCCCACGATGCCCCTTCTGTCCCTACCCCGTTTGGGGCGCCTGAGATTGTTATCCCGTCGGCGGGTGCATGAGGCACCACTCTCCAGAGTGTCACTATCAGAACGGTCCCTTGCGCCTGAGAGTTTACCGGGGCGGTTGCTCCTTCGGCACCAGACGGGGCGTTACCCCCAACCGGATTCTCCCGGTTCTGACAGCCCATGCGTAACCTGCTGACGGACGTGCTGGCAAGGGGGAAAGCGAGTACGACCCATCGCAGATCGTAGCCGTCGCCGACGCCGATGGCGGCAACTAAAAGGTATTGTCCTGCCAGGGGTCAGGTCGCCTTCGGCATCATCCGCAGCGCCAACCACCGCGCGACCAGCCCGAACAACAAACCGCCGAATTCAGACGCCGCGCACAATCTGCAACATTGGCATGACGTCAGCCATTTCGGGGCCAGCATCAAGCCCGGTCAACGCACGACGCAACGGGCGATAAAGCCCCTTGCCCTTGCGACCTGTCGCGGCCTTCACGGTTTCCGTCCACTCGCCCCATGTGGCCTTGGTCCACGGCTTTGGCGGCAACAAAGCCAGCGCTTCGGCGACAAATTCCTTGTCCTCATCATCCACCAAAGGCTCCGCCCCATCGCGGAACAGATGCCACCAGTCGGCAAGATCGGCCATGATCGTGATGTTGCCCTTTGCCACATCCCAGAACCCCGCCGCCTGATCATCGGGCACGCCCAACGTGGCAATCTGCGGCGCGACACGTTCCAACGGCAGACTTTGCACATGCGCACGGGTCAGCGGGAACAAATCGTCGGCGTCAAACTTGGTGGGCGCGGCACCAAAGCTGCCAACATCAAACCCTTCGATCAGTTCGTCCATCGACGACACCAATTCCACCGGCTTCGATGACCCCAACCGCGCCATCAGCGACAGCAGTGCCATCGGCTCGACCCCGGCCGCGCGAAGGTCGCGCAAAGACAGCGTGCCCAGCCGCTTGGACAATTCTTCGCCCTTCGCCCCGGTCAAAAGACTATGGTGGGCAAAAGACGGCGGCGTGCCCCCCATCGCCTGCATGATCTGAATTTGCGTCGCAGTATTGGTCACATGATCGGCCCCGCGCACAATAAAGCTGACGCCCATGTCGATATCGTCGACAGAGCTGGCAAAGGTGTAAAGCACCTGCCCATCAGCCCGGATCAGCACAGGGTCAGACACTGACGCCGCATCAATCGAAATCGGCCCCAGAATCCCGTCCGTCCACTCAATCCGCTCCTGATCAAGCCGGAACCGCCAATACCCCGGCCGCCCTTCCGCCCGCATCGCCGCCCGTTGGTCTTCGGTCAAGTGCAGCGATGACCGGTCATAGACCGGCGGCTTGTGCATGTTCAGTTGTTTCTTGCGCTTCAGATCCAGTTCTACCGGTGTCTCGAAACATTCATAAAACCGGCCATTGGCGCGCAGCTGATCGGCAGCCTCGCGGTAGCGATCCATGCGCAACGACTGCTTTTCAACCCGGTCCCAATGCAGGCCCAACCATTCCAGGTCTTCCATGATCCCGTCAGCATATTCTTGCTTTGATCGTTCCTGATCAGTGTCATCAAGACGCAGAATAAACGTTCCCCCCGCCTTGGCGCTGATCAGGTAATTCATCAACGCGGTGCGCAGGTTGCCCACGTGGATGTATCCAGTGGGTGACGGGGCAAATCGAGTAATTGTCGGTTTGGCGGCGGTCATGGGACGGCTCTCCTTCAACCGCCCTTCCCTGTCATAGGGCACAAGGTTTGTCCAGTTACGCCGGATAGATAGGCCAGCGCGTCGCCAGATCATCCAACCCCGCGCGGATCAGCTTTCGCAGGGCGTTTTCATCCACTGCGGCCAGTTTTTTCAGATAAAGGCACGATTTGCCGATCCGGTGTGGGCCAAAGTCGGCAAGAATGGCTGCAAAATCGGCATAGCCGGGCATGATGTAAAGGACGATATCGGCTTTGCGGACTGCAAATCCAGTCGCGAAATAGGTGCCGCTATGGCCCGAAGGATACCTGTAATCATAGCGCCCAAAGCCAAACATACCGCTCCAGACCTTCGGGCTGAACCCCGTAACTTCGTCAAAGATCGCCAGCAACCGCTCGGCCTCTGCCCGCCGTTCGGGACCATCAATCGACGCAATCAAAGTCTCTGGCAGTATATCTGGAACCTTGGTCTTGGCTGCAGCTTTTGCCATGGCCCCTCCGCTCGGTTCTGGCCCAGACAATACCAACACCCTGCTCCCCAACCAAGCATCTTGGCATTTCAGTTTTCGCTTTTTCGGCTAAGATGACACCATGACCGACGCCGTTACCAAATTCTTCGCCCCCGACGCCGCCCTTATCGAAGCGCTGGCGCAAGCCGCACTTGCCAACCTGCCCGAAATCTACCGCACCTCTGCCACCACTGTAGCCCTGCGCGTTGCGGATTTTGCGTCCGATGAACATGTTGAACAAATGGGCCTAGAAGACCCGTTCGAGCTTACCGGCCTCTACCAAGGCACCCCCATGACTGAACGGTCGGTCATGGATCAACCGGCAGCACCTGATGTGATCTGGCTTTTCCGCCGCCCCATCTTGGACGAATGGGCCGAACGCGGCGATATCTGTCTGGCCGATCTGGTCACCCACGTTCTGATACACGAACTCGCCCATCATTTCGGCTGGTCCGACGAAGACATCGCCGCCATTGATCCGTGGTGGGAATAGCGCCGCGAACCGTTAGAAGTCAGTCGGAGCCCCGCCCTCTTGCTTGCGCTTTGCCACGAACCGACGTAGCTCTTCCTTGTGATCATCGTTCATCGCTGGCGCTTCAAATTCGGCGATGATCTGCTTGTAAATCCGGTGCGCGCGTTCCTGCGTCCAGACCGCGCCGTCAATATCCCAAGCCTCATAATTGCGCCAATCCGAAACGAAGGGAGCATAAAACGCCGTCGCATAGCGATCTTGCGTATGCTGACAGCCAAAGTAATGCCCGCCCGCACCCACCTCTTTGATCGCATCAAAGGCCAGATCGTCCTCAGTCGTGCCAACGATAGACGGCTCGAAATACCGCTGGATCATCTGCAAAACTTCGCAGTCCATCACGAACTTCTCGGGGCTTGCGATCAGCCCGCCTTCCAGCCAGCCCGCCGCGTGGTAAACCATGTTGGTGCCCGACTGCACCGCCGCCCAAAGCGAATTCGACGTCTCCCACATCGCCTGCCCATCCGGCACGTTCGCCGCACACACCCCCGATGACCGCAGCGGCAGCTTGTAGCGCCGCACCAATTGCCCGGTCATCTGCGTCGCGCGCATGTATTCCGGCGTCCCGAACGCGGGCGCGCCCGATTTCATATCGACGTTCGACGTGAAAGTACCAATCGCCACCGGACACCCAGGATTGATGTATTGCAACAGCGCAATCGCCGCCAAAGCCTCGGCCAGACTAAGCGCCACCGCTCCTGCAAGCGTCACCGGTGCCATCGCCCCCGCCAGCGTAAACGGCGTCACGATCACTGGCTGCCCTCGCCGCGCCAACCGCATCGCCCCATCCAGCATCGGGTAGTCGTGCTTCAACGGCGAGACAGAGTTGATGTTTGTATACATCCGCGGTCGCGCATCAAATTCGGCGTGGCTCAGACCCGCGGCAAGCCGGGTCATTTCCATCACATCTTCAACCCGTTCCGCCCCCAGCGAATAGGCGTGGACCACCTTATCCGTCAGCGTCAGCTTTTCGTAAACGCAATCCAGATGCCGTACGGCCGGGTGAATATCGATCGGTTCAACCGGATAGCCCCCAGCAATATGAATGCAGTTAAAATACTGCGTCAGCTTCATAAATTCCTTGAACGTCTCAAAATCGCCAGACCGCTTGCCGCGTTCCATATCCCACGAATTCGGCGGCGACGATACATTGACAAACACCATGTGCTTGCCCCCGATGATGACCTCGCGCGCCGGGTTGCGCGGCGTGATCGGAAATTTGGCTGGCGCATGCGCCAGCATTTCCATCACGAACGCTTCGTCCATCCGAACGTTTGTGCCGTCAACTTTGCAGCCAGCCTTTTTCAGAATATTCACGGCGTCGGGGTTCAGAAATTCAATCCCGATCTCTTTCAGGATCTTCATCGCCCCCCGGTGAATGGCCAAAACGCCGTCTTCGTCCAGCGGCTCAGTGGGCTTGTCGGTGTTAACCGGAATGCGCCAGGACATCTGATCAATAACAGCCGAACCCGCGCGTTCCTTGTTGCCCGCCCGTCCCCCGGCACGGCGCTTCTTGCCCTGCTCCTCGGCCATGATCCGCTCTCCATCCCTATTTGGCACCTCTTTGATGCCCTTGATCTAAGGATGAACGATGTGCCACGCCTTTGGACACTTCCCAAGCGACGCAAACGTGTCGTTTTTGCGCGCGATCAAACCGTGACGCTGGAAAGCTGATCAATCCAGGCTGGCAAGGCGTCAATGCTTTGCAAGACTACATCGGCATGCGGGGCAAGCTCTGCCGCCTCAGCAATTCCGGTCAGAACGGCAACAGCGTGCATGCCCGCAGCGCGCCCCGCGATCAGGTCATGATGGCTGTCGCCCACCATTGCCACCCGCGCAGGGCTCAACCCAAACGCCGCTGCGAAGGCCAACAATTGCCCCGGCGCTGGCTTGCCGCCAAACCCAGAATCGCACCCCGAGACGAAATCGAAGTCCTGCAAAACCCCTGCGGCCTCAAGATGCGCCCGTGCCGGTGCCTCGGTATCATTGGTCGCCAGCCCGATCTTCAACCCCCGTGCCCGCAACGCCGCCATCAACGGTGCCAGTTCTACCGCAGGCGACATTTCAGTCGCCGCCGATAGCGCATTCATATGGTCGATCAACCCGATCAGACTTTGCTCCGGCAAATGCGGCAGCATAGTTTCGGCAATCTCGCGCGGCGTCGCCGCAATAACCGGGCTATCGGGCGCAAACTCGCCCGTCGTGATGTCATACCCGATCACATGCCCCAGTTTTTTGGCTTGGCTTGCGTCCGCAACCAAACTGCGCAGCAAATCGCCCGTCCACCGCCCCCAGCTCAGCCGAAAATCAAACAGCGTGCCGTCCTTATCAAAAATGATGCCGTCAATCATCAACGCGTCCAATCAGTTCTAGTTGTGAAATGTGAAATCGAGAAACAATCACAGGTTGATCGAATGGCTGGCACGGGCGAGATTGCGCGCTAATCACGTCCAATTGATCTGCTCTCCACCCGGCAAAACCGCACGAGCCCGCATCGGCGCGTCATACGCCAAACCAACCTCATCGCAGAACGCGGTAACCCAAGCATCATCCGTCAAAACAAAGTCCAGAACCGACGCCAAGAATGCTGGTTGCCCAGCATTCGCGGCAAGATCATCGGCGGACGCACCACTTGCCCCAAGGAAAACAGGGAAAAGGTCATCGTTGCCAGCAAGCCACGCTAACGCCTGCAGGGCCAAAGTTTCGGCGGCTTCCTGCCGTTTCATCGCAGTTATCCCCATGTTCCTTACTGAACCTATACGTTTTTGCATACCTTGCCCACGGTATTGGAAAGGATTTCTTAACCAAATTGGCGGCACAATAGCGCCAAGTTATGTTTGGGTAAGGTGGGCAGCACAAGCCATGGTCGACAAGATCCTGATTGTTGATGGCGTTGCAACAAATCGCATCGTCTTCAAAGTGGCGCTGGCAGAGGCGTTTTATCGGCCCGTCCTCGCCGAAGATGGCGAAAGCTGCCTGCACATGGTGCGCGACGTCACCCCAGACCTCATTCTGCTTGATCTGGCGCTGCCCGATCGTTCCGGCGTCACCCTGATCAACCAGTTGCGCGCCGATCCCACAACGCGTGACATCCCGGTGCTGGCCTTGGCGGTGGGCGACGCGACCGACGCCCGTATCCTGGCACTTCAGGCCGGCGCAGACGACGTGCTGGCGAAACCCGTCGATCTGCAATCCTTGCTGGCTCGGGTGCGCAACTTGCTGCGCGGCCGCGAAGATCGTGAAGGGCTGGCCCCTGCGGCTGGCGGCCCAAACCTGCTTGGCCTTGCCGAAGCCCCCGCCGCGTTTGATTGGCCTGCTGTCATCTCGGTGATGTCGGGCCAAAGGGATGCAACGCTGCGGTTGCACGAAAACCTGACACCGCTGATGACCGACAAAATCATCATCCAATCGCGCGAAGACGCGTTTATGGATGCAAACGGAATGCCCGGTCAGCCGGTGCCCGATGTCTTCCTCATCGACGCAGCCCTTGCAGGCATTGGCGGCGGTCTGCGCGTTATGTCGGAACTGCGCAGCAGACCGGCTACCCGGCATTCGGCAGTTTGCATCATCCGCCCCAAAGGCACCAAAGACAGCGCCGCCATCGCCTATGATCTGGGGGCCGATGATGTGATCGATGCAGATACGCCACCGCGCGAAATCGCCCAGCGCCTGAAAACTCTGATCAGGCGCAAACGGCGCGACGATCACATGCGCGCCACGGTGCAAGACGGCCTTCGCCTTGCTGTGATAGATCCGCTCACCGGCCTGCACAATCGACGCTATGCCTTGCCCCAACTGGATGCCATCGCCGAACGTGCCGCCGCCGAGGCCTCGGTGTTTGCCGTTATGGTGGTTGATCTTGACCGCTTTAAATCGGTGAATGATCGGCTTGGTCACGCCGCTGGCGATACAGTGCTGGTCGAGGTTGCGCGCCGCCTGCAGGCCAATCTGCGATCCGGTGATCTGCTGGCCCGCATAGGCGGTGAGGAATTTCTGATCGCCCTGCCAAACACAAGTTTCGAAGACGCCTGCACCGCCGCAGACAGGCTGTGCCGCGCCATCGAAGAACACACCGTCTCAGTTGGTTTTTCCGCAAGCCTGCGCGTAACGGTATCCATCGGCCTGGCCGTCAGCACAAACCGCGCCGGGTCCGAGCCCGCAGCCAAGATCATCGGCCGCGCCGACCGCGCACTTCTGATGGCAAAATCTCAAGGCCGCAACAAAGTAACCATCAGCAGAACCGCCGCCTAAGCACGCGGGCAATCCTACCGCACCTACTGCCGGTCGCGCCGCTTTGACCCTCTGGTCAGACTTTGCTCCAAGCTGTCGGCAAACGCCGCTCGCGCCTCCGGCGTCATGCCCACCACAAGATCAAAAATCAGCCGCTGGCCCAGCTCTAACCGTTCAGCATTGCGCGCGTTCTGCCGATCAAACACTGCGCGCAAAGCGTCCGCATCAAACCGTGACGCCCGCAACTGTTCCAATAGTTCGGCAAAATCCGCGCGCACCGCTTTGCGACTGTCGCGCAATTCCGGCACTGCCCCCAAAAACGCGCGGCGCAACTTGCTACGGTCTTCTTTCGAAAGCGCGTCGGTAAACGGGCCAAATCCCACATCGCGGGCTAGGGTTGCACCGTGCCGCGGTCCGCCATTGCGAAACACCGCTCCAGCCACCATCCCCACAATCCCAAGGTTGATTGCCAAAGACACGGCAAGCGCAATCCGCAGCCACCGCCCCGTTGAACCGGGCTTCGGCGTCAGATCAGTATTGCCTGCGTTATTGGGGGAATCCATCGTCTATCCCTCTGTCAAAATGGCATCAATGCCGGGAAGAAGGTCCACTTCGTCAAGCGGCGTTTCCGCCAAAATCAGATCGGTAACGGTCGAAAGGGACGCAGGTTGCACAAAGCCAATCATAACGCCTGCCACCGCCGCCGTGCCCAGCCCCGCAAGCACCCCCTTGCCGCCCAACACTGCCGCAACCTGCGCCCAAAAACCCGGGCCACGCGACACAACACGCGCCTGCACCACCTCCTGCGGCATGTTCTGCTCGGCATCCGCCAACACCCGCGCCAGCAAGCCCGTGTTTTCCGGCAGCACCTGCGCGCGTGCTTCGGCGAATAGATCATCCAGATCCTGTTCGCGCATGTCAGTTCCCTTCGTCATAGCCCAGCTCCTCACGTCGCCCCGACAGATTGGCGGTCAGCGCCCGTTTTCCGCGCGCGATCAAACTTTCGACCGCCTCAATCCCGATATCCATCACCGCCGCAATTTCGGGGTTTGACAACCCTTCGATATGCCTCAAAACCACCGCCTCCCGCTGCCGATCAGGCAAAGCCAGCAGCGCCGCGTTCAGCGCCGCCATTCGGTCCGCCTCGATCAACGTCGCATCAACCGCCGGGGCGCCGTCTTCAATATCCGGCGCATCATCCAGCGTCGTAACCTTTCGCCGCTGCCGCACCCGCAAACGATCAGTGCACAGGTTCGTCACCACCCGGTACAGCCAGGTCGAAACCTTCGCCTCGCCCTGCCGCCAGTCAGGTGCTATTCGCCACAGCCGCAACATCGCCTCTTGCGCCACATCCTCGGCCTCTGCCCTGTCGCTCAGCAACCGTGCAGCATAGCCCAAAACCCGCGGCACCAATCGCAGCGTCAGCGCACGCGCAGCACCAGCATCCCCATTCGCATAGAGCACCAGCAGCGCCTCATCCGAGACGTCAGAAAGGGCGTCAAAGGCCATGTCCATCGTGCCTCGGGTTTAGTCGAAACTCACCAGATACGCAAAGGCCCTGCCAGCAAACGGCGCCGGCAGAGCCATCGGAAACTCAACCGTCAACTTAGCCCTTACGGCCGTGTTTACCGCGATGCCCGCGCATCTTGTCGCCCATCGCTTCGGCTTCGTCCTTGGAAATGGCGCCGTCACCGTCCTTATCAGCACGCTCAAACATCGAAACCGGGCGCGGTCCGTTTTCCATTTCTTCGGGTGACAAAAGGCTATCGCCGTTTTCATCCATCCGCTCGATCATCTTGGCCGACATCTCCGCCGCCCGCGCCGTCATCTCGGTTACGTGCTTTGCGGCCAGCTCATCAGCACTTATCTGACCATCGGAATTGGTGTCAGCCTTGGCAAATTCGGCAGTCCGAAACGCAGCAAACTCTTCTGCAGTAATCTTGCCGTCTTTGTCGGCATCAATCGCGTCAAAGTTCATAATCGGCATTCCGCCGCGACGTCCCATCATATCATCCTGCGCCATTGCGGCGACCGAGCTTGCAAAAACTGCGCCAATTGCCAGCAGTGCCAGTGTTTTCTTCGAGGTCATCATGGTGTCCTTGATTATCTGGCCAGCAGTCCGATGCGGCCTTCTGATAAATCAAACGACGCACGGATTGTTTTCCGTCGTACCAAAGCAAGATTTCGCGACAAGTGGCCGCAAGGCCTGCATTCCCCTTCCATCACCCCCCGTTTCGGGCGTATGGCAATCTGCAGAAGGTTTATCCGCCCGACAAAGGACAACTTCGCTATGCCCCTTGAAATCACCGCCGACCAAGGTGAAGACCGTCCTCTGAAGCCCGCGTTGCTGCGTGGCTGGCAGCGGCGCTGCCCCAATTGCGGGACGGGCCGCATGTTGCGCGGGTATCTGAAGGTCAATGAAAACTGCTCGGTCTGCGGCGAGGCACTGCATCATCACCGCGCCGATGATGGCCCGGCATATCTGACCATTCTGATCGTGGGTCATATCATGGCACCGCTGATCTTGGTTGCCTTCACCAAACTGCGGCCCGATCCTTGGGCCTTGGCCACTGCTTTTACTGTGGGCACCGTTGCCCTGTCGCTTTTCTTACTGCCCAGACTCAAGGGCGCGCTCGTGGCTCTGCAATGGGCGAAGCGGATGCACGGATTTGGCAGTGCCGCCTGAAGACGGCCAAACCCTGCAAATCCGTCCCGCCGCAACCACCGTGCTTTGGCGCAACGGCAGCGACGGGCCAGAGGTGTTGATGGGCCAACGCGGCGCACAAGCGGCGTTCATGCCGTCGAAATACGTCTTTCCGGGTGGCGCAATTGATGACTCTGATGCTGGCTTAACGCCAGCCGTTCCCCTTCACCCTTTATCCGCAACCCGCCTATGCCTAAACTGCCCGCCCGACGCGCCGCTGCCCAGCACCATCGCCGCCGCTGCACTGCGCGAACTTTGGGAAGAAACCGGCCTCCGCCTGAGCGCGTCGCAACCCCACCAAGACGGGCTTCACTTCATCTTCCGCGCCATAACGCCACCCGGCCGCAGCCGCCGCTTTGACGCGCGCTTCTTTCTGGCCAATGGCACGTGGGTTACGGGTGATCCCGATGATTTCAGCGCCGCATCGGACGAGCTGTCGCACCTGCACTGGATCAGCCTCGCAAAAGCCCGCGCCCTTGATCTGCCCTTCATCACCGAAGTTGTGCTTTCCGAGGTCACTCACCTTCTGCGTGGTGGATCAGATATCGCCGGTGTGCCGTTCTTCGATAATTCCGGCGCAGTGCCAACTTTCCGCCGTTTGGTCTAAGTCGGCGCTCAACGCTTATCAGTGTCAGTCCACAATGGATGCGGAACCGGGTCTTTCGCGTGAAAGAAATACCGCCTGAAAATCTGCCAATACGACGCAAAAAAGTAGCCGTCATTTCGCGCCAGATAATGCTCGCGGTTTTCGGCAAACAAACGCGGCAGCCGATACCAGGCAAGGCCGGGCTGGCTGTGATGCACCGAATGGAAGTTATTGTTCAAAAACAGCAGCGCAAAGAACCCCCGATCCGCAATTACCACCGATCTTGCCCGCGCCAGATCATGCGCGCGGTGTTCCAGAAACGTCCGGATTTTCAGCAATCCAAACCCGAAATAAGCGGCGATCAGATAGCCCCAGATCGGCATTCCATCCGTCGCCCAAAGCCAGCCAAACACCATCAGCACGCCCAACCCATGTAACACCCACGCGTTCAGGACATGACGGTTGCCGTTCATAATGGCCCGCACGTCGCCCGTAACAAAAGACCAGATCGAGACCGCCGGCCCGAACAAAATCCGCCCAAGCAGCGTGTTGTTCGCTTTGTACAAGGTCTTTGCGATTTTAGGCATCCCGTCCCACACTTCTGGATCAAGAAAGTTCGATTCCGGGTCATCATAGGGGTCCGTCAGGATTGGATCATGGTGATGCGCAAGATGGGTATCCTTGAACCGGATATAGGGAACGAACACCGTCACCGCCAGAAAAACCGTCGCCTCGCTTAACAGCCGGTTGCGGAACGGATGCCCGTGCAAAACCTCGTGCTGAAGCGATGAAAACTGCGCGACGGCAATGCAGGTTACAAAGATCGCCAGCGGCAAGGAAAACTCAGAAAGCCATGTCGTCGCCAGACCGAGGGTCAGGTAGGTCGCAATCATCACAATTAGCGTAGGCCACTCGACAACAGGCTGATCAGTCTTCAAAATTTTCCCCGGACAGGTTTCTTGCCTTATGATTACCACTTGCATCAGGTGTGGGGAATTCAGAAGATACGCAACAATAAGTCAACACAGTTTCGAAAAGTCACCAATAGGTGGATATTATGGACAAACGCGTTCGCGCAGACCTATTCAAGACGCGGCTGGCCGAAGCCATGGCCGAACGCTCACTGACCCAAAGCGCGCTGGCCCGCGCGGTAAAGGTTGATCGTTCGACCGTCTCGCAACTGCTTGCCCCCGGCAAACGCCTGCCAAATGCCCAACTTGCCGCCGATTGCGCCGCAACGCTTGGCATCAGCGCCGATTGGCTTTTGGGCCTGTCAGAGCGCCCCGAACCGCTGGCTGATTTGCTGGCCACCTCGCTGACCATAACAGAGGCTCCACGCGCGCTGATCGACGAGGCAATCTTTGATTGGCACCGCGAAGCCGCTGGCTACAAAATCCGCCATGTCCCCGCCACCCTGCCCGACATGCTGAAAACCAACGCCATGGTAGAATGGGAATATCGCCCGCAGCTTGGCCGTACCGCTGAACAAGCTTTGGGTGCATTTGAAGACCGGCTTGCCTGGATGCGCGGCGCGCGGTCGGACTATGAAATTGCCATGCCGATGCACGAAGTCGCGGCCTTTGCCGCCGCTACGGGCTACTACGACGGCCTGCCTGCCGCCATCAGGCTGGAACAGATGGATCGCCTGATCACCCTGTGCGATCAACTTTACCCATCCCTGCGGATTTATCTGTTCGATGCCCGTCGGGTATTTTCCGCCCCGGTGACGGTGTTCGGGCCGCTGCTGGCGGTGGTCTACCTTGGCCGCCACTACATCGCCTTTCGCGATTCCGCGCGAGTGGCGAAAGTGGCACAACATTTTGATTGGCTTGTCCGCGAGGCCAGCCTAAGCGCGCGCGATGTTGGCGATCATCTGCGCGGCCTGCGGGCCGACATCATCTAAAACAATATCAACGCTGGGCACCAAAGCCGCCAAGTTTGCCGGTATCATACCCATTGAAATCGAACACTTCCTCCGCAGCCGTCAGCCTGTCCGCGGGCATCGACTTACCGCGGTTCAAAATAAACCCGAACGTCCCCGACGGATTGCCAATCGCCAGCGTGCGATACCCCTCGTCCACCCACAGCACCCACCAATCTTGGCCAATACCGTCCTTGCCGCCAATGCCGAACCTTCCGGGGCCAGAGGTGGATATCGGCCCCGCCCCGGCCACCTCACGCCCGGACAGACACAGCCGATACGTCACCTGCATCACCCCGCCCTTACGCGCAAACTCTGCCCCGCCCGGACGGCAGCCGTTCTCAGGTCCCGCTGCAAACGCCGCAACCTGATCCCACCGCCCCTCCAGCTTCCCCTCATCGAACACTGCATTCGAATAGATCGGCGCTGCGGTATTGCGATAAACACCACCATCTGCCCCGACCTTCGGCGCACACGCAGCCACCGTCATACAAAGCAAAAACATCAATCTATGCACAAAGTCACCCGCCTGCCGTCATCTTGCAAAATCTCGTTACAGCCAAACAGCGGCTTGACTGGCGCACAGGTGCGCGACCTCGCCAAACAAACAGACTCGCAGTTGCTTTGCTTTTTGCACGCTTTACCTGCATCCCTCGTCCGCTTGATGCAGGCCATTGTGCCCGGCTTCCCTGCATTGTCCCAGCTGCCACCCCGCTTTTCGCAAAGGATCTGCTCCCGCGATTTCTCTGCAACTGGCTCGGCAACTGGCTCGGGGACTACCGGTTTGGCTCCCACTACATTTTCATCCGGTGCGGCAACAGCCGCTTCCGCTCCGGGGCGCGCCTTTGGCCGAATACCTGTACTCTCCGCCTGATTTTCGCCATCTGTCAGCGCCGTTTCACTGATCCCATCCTGCCCCGTATCCGACGGCTGATCACCACTCTGCGGCAGCAGTTTGCACGCCAGCAATAGCGGCAACAGCAAAACAAGGGCAAGGTGACTTAACCGCATGGGGTGATCGAACTTCCTGAACAAAACATCTGGTGGTTGCAGATGGCCCTATCACAGGGCCGCGCGCAAGGCCCGTCAATAGGGCGCCGGATATGCGCGATGCGCCGCCGCAATATCCGCCATCACCTCGGGCGATAGCACGAGGTCGGCGGCAGCGATGTTGTTGCCCAGCTGCCCCAGCGTTGTCGCCCCAATGATCGGGATCACCGGGAAAGGCCGCGTCATGCACCAGGCAATCGCCATTTGGCACGGGTCAATCCGGTGCCGCGCCGCAATGCCCATATAGGCCGCAACTGCCTCAAACACATAGGGCGTTATGCGGCCACCAAGATCGGGCGTGTAGCTGCGGCGCGTGCCCTCCGGCGTCACATCGCCCGCATATTTGCCTGACAGCAACCCCGCAGCCAGTGGTGAGAATGCCAGCAGCGGCATGTTCTCCATCACGGAATGTTCCGCCCAGTCGGTATCAAACTGTCGGCACAGTAGCGAATATTCATTCTGCACCGAAACCATGCGCGGCAGCCCCAGCGCCTGCGCCAAATGCAGCCACCGCCCCGCCCCCCAGACGGTTTCGTTCGACAATCCAATCGCCCGTATCTTGCCTTCGGCAATCAGCGCTTTGGCAGCCCCCAGCACATCCACCATATTCGCATCCACGGCATCGTGGCTTTGAAACAGCGGCTCATACGCCCACATCTTCCGAAAATGGTACGATCCCCGGTTCGGCCAATGCAGTTGGTAAACATCGATGTAATCAGTGCGCAGACGCGTCAATGCCGCCTCAAGCGCGCTGCGCAAACTGGCCCCGGTAATTGGCGCACCACCCCGCACCATGGCCTGACCATTTCCCGCCAGCTTTGATGCCAGCACCACTTGGTCACGCTTTCCCGACGCCGCGAACCAATTGCCGATAATCTCTTCCGTGCGCCCAACCGTTTCGGCCCGTACAGGATTGGTCGGATACATCTCGGCCGTATCCCAAAACGTAACACCGTGCTCCAGCGCCAGCGCGATCTGATCGTGTGCTTCGCCTTCGGTGTTTTGGCTGCCCCACGTCATCGTGCCGAGGCACAACTGCGATACGACCATCCCGGTATCGCCGAATGGAACTTGTTTCATCGCCTGATCCTTCGCCTGTCCGGCCCCAAGACTAAAGGTTAACCGGGTGATGGCAAGAACGTCAGGCCCGCCCAGACCACAGACCAAGCGCCAATCTGCCGCTCGTGATAACGTGATCAACACCCGAGCTCAGACCATGTTAGCCATATCTCATTGCTCGATAACATGTTTATTTTCGTTATATCACCTGAAAGAACACAATGAAAAATCTGTTGAAATACCTGCCGTTTCTTTGGCTTTTGCTGGCAAACCCGCTTGCCGCAGCACCGGCAAACTATGTGCTGCAACCCGCCGCTTCGACTGTCGGTTTTGAAACTGACTTCGGCAAAGACCGGATTACCGGGCAAATGCCCATCACCCAAGCTGACCTGACATTAGACTTCGACCGCGTCGCCAATTGCAAGGTCGCCGTCACGCTGGATGCGTCCAGCGCACAAGCAAGCTTTCCCTTTGCCGCCCAAGCCATACGTGGGCCAAAAGTGCTTGATACCGGCAATCACCCGCAGATCAGCTTTCAAAGCACATCAATAAAGGCGGCTGGAAAAGGCGCGCAAGTCACCGGCACCGTCACCATTCGCGGTGTCAGCCAACCCATGGTCCTGAACGCCGAAATCTACCGTCAAAAAGGCGCTGCTGCGGGCGATCTAAGCCACCTCACTGTTCGCCTGACCGGCGCCGTGTTGCGCAGCAATTTCGGCGCAACTGGTTGGGCTGACATGGTTGGCGATGAAGTGCGCCTTGATATTCTGGCCCGTATCGCGCGGGTCGACTGACCGATGGCTTGGCGGAACACGGCAAACAGCTTCGGCCTGATCAGCCGTCTGTTGCATTGGACTATGGCGCTTGCCGTGATCGCCATGCTGGCACTGGGGACTGTCATTGCCGAGATGCAACCCGATCTATCAACTCTGTGGCTTTACGGGCTGCACAAAACCGTCGGCATCATCATCCTGACACTGGCCGTGATCCGCCTGATCTGGCACCGCCTCAGCCCGCCCCCTCCCCCCATCGGCCCGCCTCGCGGCTGGGAAACACGCGCCGCACGGGCCGCACATGTGCTGTTCTACATCCTGCTGATCGCAATCCCGTTGTCAGGCTGGTTCGCCAGCTCTGCCACCGGTATTGATGTCATGTTGTTTGACCGCTGGATTCTGCCCCCCATCGCCCCGGTATCCGAGCTATGGGAAAAACGCGGCTTTGCCGTACACGAAGCGCTGACGACGGCCCTGATCGCTCTGATCGTCATACATGTCCTCGCCGCCCTCAAACGCCAGATGGAAGGCGACGGCACCCTGACCCGCATGATCAAAGGCAAAAGCTAGCGCCCATCCCTTTACCCACCACCCCCTATGCGCCACCGCACAGCGGTCTGGCCCTTCGCCCGCCGCTGCGCTAAAGGGGGTCGGAAGACCACGAAAGGCGCATCATGGCACGAATTCTGATCACATCTGCCATCCCCTATATCAACGGGATCAAGCACTTGGGCAATCTGGTGGGCAGCCAACTGCCCGCCGATCTGTACGCTCGCTACATGCGCGGGCGTGGTCACGAGGTGATGTTTCTTTGCGCCACCGATGAACACGGCACCCCGGCGGAACTTGCCGCTGCCAAAGCAGGCCAGCCGGTCGCCGAATTCTGCGCCCAGATGCATGCCGTCCAGAAGGGCATCGCCGATGGTTTCCGGCTGTCGTTCGATCATTTCGGCCGGTCCTCCAGCCAGCGCAACCACCGCCTGACCCAGCATTTCGCGGCCAAATTGGACGAAGCCGGGCTGATCGAGGAAGTGTCGGAAAAACAGATGTTTTCCATCACCGACAACCGCTTTTTGCCGGATCGCTACATCACCGGCACCTGCCCAAACTGCGGTTATGATGCCGCGCGCGGTGATCAATGCGAAAACTGCACAAAGCAGCTTGATCCCACCGATCTGATCAACCCCCGCTCCACCATTTCCGGGTCGACCGATCTGGAAGTTCGGACAACCAAACACCTGTACCTGCGCCAGCGTGCCCTGCGCCGCAAACTGGAGGCGTGGATAGACAGCAAAACCGATTGGCCCATCCTGACTACCTCAATTGCCAAGAAGTGGCTGAATGACGGCGACGGCCTGCAAGATCGCGGCATCACCCGCGATCTGCATTGGGGCGTGCCAGTGCAACGCGGCGATCAGCCTTGGCCGGGGATGGAGGGCAAGGTGTTTTACGTCTGGTTCGACGCCCCCATCGAATACATCGCCTGCGCCGCCGAATGGGCCGATGCCAACGGCAAAACCGATGCCGATTGGGAACGCTGGTGGCGCACCGACAAAGGCGCGCATGACGTCCGCTATGTGCAGTTCATGGGCAAGGATAACGTACCTTTCCATACCCTTAGCTTCCCCGTCACCATCATGGGGTCGGGCGAGCCATGGAAGCTGGTCGATTACATCAAATCGTTCAACTACCTCAACTATGATGGCGGCCAGTTTTCCACCAGCCAAGGCCGCGGCATCTTCATGGATCAGGCCTTGTCGATTCTGCCGCCCGATTACTGGCGCTGGTGGCTGCTGTCGCATGCCCCGGAAAGTGCCGATAGCGAGTTTACCTGGGAAAATTTCCAAGCCTCGGTCAACAAGGATCTGGCCGATGTGCTGGGTAACCTTGTCAGCCGCGTGACCAAATTCGGGTTGTCCAAGTTCGGCGACACCATCCCCAGCGGCGGCACGCAAGGTGACCGCGAAACCGCCCTGATCGCCGACCTCACCCAAAAACTGCGCGCCTACGAGGGCTTTATGGAAGCCATGGAAGTTCGCAAAGCCGCCGCCGAACTGCGCGGGCTTTGGGTCGCAGGCAACGAATACCTGCAAGCCGCTGCGCCATGGACCGTGGTAAAAACCGACTCCGATCAAGCCGCCGCGATGGTGCGCTTGGCCATCAACCTGATCCGCCTCTACGCCATCATCTCGCGCCCGTTCATCCCCGACGCCTCCGCCACCATGATGCAAGCCGTTGGTTCAACCGATTGGACTTGGCCCGAAGACGTCGCACAGTGCCTAACCGCCCTACCTGCCGGTCACGCCTTCACAGTGCCCGAAAACCTGTTCCGCAAAATCACCGACGAAGAACGGGTTGAGTGGCAACAGCGCTTCGCAGGCATCCGAACCTGAACGGCGAAAACGTGCGGGGCCGAAGCGCTCACCAAAGGTTGCATGACCCGGACGCAGTTTTCCGGTAATCCTGCGATGGTTGGGGTAACGCCCACCGTGCGCTGAAAGCCAGACCGATGACAAGACCCGCCCATATACTGACAACCTGCCTGATCTTGGCGGTACAATCGGCTATGGCCAATGACTTGGATGATCGGCACTTGCCGGTCATCGCCAGAACCCCTGCCGAGGTCGCCCGCATCGCGACCGCCACAAAACCAACCACGGATTTCACCAAACCAGAACCATCCGAAGCCCTGCCCGGCGGCGGCGCTACAGTGCGCGCGCAAAGCACCACCAACGCCTTTTCGCAACCCTCCGGCAACATGTCCTTCGAACGTCAGCTGGAATTCAAAATCGGCAACGCCCTGTTCCGCAAAAACTGGGTCGCCGCCCCGGCATCAACGCTGGCCTCCGACGGCCTCGGCCCCCTCTACAACACCCGCGCCTGCCAGGATTGCCACTTGAAAGACGGTCGCGGCCACCCGCCAAAGCCGGGCGAAACCGCCACCTCGATGTTCCTGCGCCTTTCTATCCCCGGTGGCCCATCGCCCGAAGGCATCGCAGACCACTTGGCCACCCTGCCCGATCCAGTCTACGGCAACCAGTTGCAAAACTTCGCCAGCCCCGGTCAAACGCCCGAAGGCACAATGGCCATCACTTACTCCGACCTGCCCGTCACCCTGTCAGACGGCACCGTCATCACCCTCCAAGCCCCCCGCTACTCCGTCGCAAACCCGCAATACGGCCCCCAAAATCCCGACTTGATGCTATCCCCCCGCGTCGCCCCACAGATGATCGGCATCGGCCTGCTAGAGGCGATCCCAGCCGCCGACATCCTGGCCCTCGCAGACGAAAATGATGTCGACGGCAACGGCATCTCGGGCCGCGCAAATATCGTCTGGTCGCTTGAACACAACGCCCCCATGCTGGGCCGCTTCGGACTGAAAGCAGGCGCACCGACCATACGGCACCAAGCCGCCGCCGCCTTTTCCGGCGATATGGGCCTGTCATCCATCCTGTTCCCAGACCCATCCGGCGATTGCACCCAAGCACAACCACAGTGCCGCAACGCCCCCGATGGACAGGAACCCGATATCCGCGATGGGTTCGAAGTTGATAATCGCAGCCTCGAACTGGTCACCATTTATTCGCGCAATCTCGGCGTTCCAGCCCGCCGCAACGTTGATAATCCACAAGTTCTGGCGGGCAAGCAGGTGTTCTACACTCTCGGCTGCACCGCCTGCCACCAGCCAAAATTCGTCACCAACCGCCTGACGGATCAGCCCGAACAAAGCTTCCAACTTGTCTGGCCCTATACCGATCTGCTGTTGCACGACATGGGCGAAGGACTGGCCGACAGCCGCCCCGAAGCCCGCGCCACCGGCCGCGAATGGCGCACCCCACCGCTATGGGGCATTGGCCTAACCGAAACCGTCAGTGGCCACACCCGGTTCCTGCACGATGGCCGCGCCCGCAATCTGCTAGAGGCAATCCTATGGCACGGCGGTGAGGCGACACCCGCCCGCAACGCCCTGATTGCCCTGCCCAAGCCAGACCGCGACGCCCTCATTGCCTTTTTGGAAAGCTTGTAAGGCGATCTGTGGCCAATTTTTCGTCTGACGCAATGAATAGCCGGGCGGCCCTGCGGCTGCCCGGCCCAACCGTCACACTAAAAGCTTACATCTTGCCCCAGATTTTGGCATAGGCATCGCGGTACCCGTTTGCCGGATCAAACTGATTGCTGTCGCCAGACGCCTCCAGGCCTTCTTCCGTCACCAATGCAGGTGCAGTGATGTAGCCCGAACAAGGCTCGCCAGAAACCGCCCGGTTCAACTCGTCAACCAGCTGCCAACCCTGCAGGTTAAGTGGCTCGGCAACAGTAATCGCCTGATACTGACCTGACCGAATACGCTGGAACGCAGCCTCCGACCCATCGCCCGCAGAACCCGCTTTCGGATTTGCCTTGCCATCCATACCAGCCGCAGCAAGAGCCGGGCCCATAAAGTCGAAGTACAGATCATTGATTGCCAGCGAATGGGTCCACTTCTCGCCGTACTTCTGCAGCAGCGACGTTGTCAAAGGCCCCATCCGGGTCGATGTTTCCGCTATCGGCGTATCGACGTATTCCAACACCGTGCCGCCCATCGCCTCGATGGTTTCTTTGATCCGATCCGCCTTGTCGATCGCGATCTGATAGGTCGAGTCGGTAAAGATAATCGCGCCGACGTTGGCACCGCCATCTTCCATCGCCCATTTCGCCGCCGTCTCGGAAACCGTCATCGCATCTGTCGACACGTTGGCAAATATCCCACCCGGCGCATCGCAACCGATTTTCGGGCCAGAATGCCAAGACACCATTGGTATCTTTGCCGCCGCAACGCCTTCAATCGCCGCCTGTTGTTCAACTGCGTCAAAGCCGTTGATCACGATGCCATCGGGCTGCAGCGCCATTGCTTGACCAAAAGCCGCCGTCCGACCCTGAACCGAACCCGCGCCATCCAGCACGCGTACAGTCCAGCCAATTTTGGCAGCCGCTTCTTCAACACCCGTGGTCACTCCAAGGATGCCGCCGTTTTTCAGATCGGCCGCAAGCACGACGATCGTCTTGCCCTCGGCAGCCACCGGTCCCGCGGTTGGCCCGTCAAACGCCGCATCTTGGGCAAGAGATGGCAGCCCCAAACCGACGATCATCGTGGTAGCAAGTATAGTCTTCATAAAGCTACGTTTTTGCATAGATATTCCTCCCGTTTTGATTTTGTCGTTTACTTGCGCGCAGCACCTTTCTTGCGCTGCGCGTATCCTGCGATGCCGATTGCAATCAGCAACGTAGAGCCGTTGAAAAGCGGTTCGACCCAGAACGATCCGCCAAATTGCTGGATGCCCGAAATGCCGACTGCCAGAATGGTAACGCCAATGATCGTGCCCCAAACGTTCACACGACCTGGTTTTATGGTGGTTGACCCTAGAAAGGCCCCGACCAGCGCCGGCAACAAAAACTCAAGCCCCACTGACGCTTGCCCGATGCGCAGCTTGGACGCCAAAAGCACACCCGCAACCGCCGCCAAAGTGCCCGAGGCGACAAATGCCCCGACCACAAATTTCCGCGTCGGAATGCCGTTAAGCGCGGCCGCTTTCGGGTTGGCACCAATGGCATAAAGATACCGCCCAATCGGCGTGTATTCCAGGATCAGCCACATCGCGCAGGCAATCGCCATCACATAGTACCCAGTGATCGGCAGCCCGAAAACAAACGTCCCGTTCAGCGCATAAAACCCGTCCGGAACCACGCCAACAATCTGCCGCCCCCCGGTATGCCACAAGGCAAGCGCATACAGCACTGTCCCGGTGCCAAGCGTCGCAATGAACGCATCAATCTTGGCAATCTCCACCAGAAAGCCATTCAGCAACCCGGTAAACGCGCCCAGCGCCACCACGGTCAGCACGGCCACTGGCCACGGAAACCCATATTTCGTCTGCAGGCTTATCGCCAGAATGTGCCATAAAACAATGCCGTAGCCGACAGTCAGATCAATCCGCCCCGCCACCATCGGGATCATCGCCGCCAGCGACAGCATCGCAATGATGGATTTGTCCGAAAGAATGGCCCGCACGTTCAAAAGCGTCGGAAACGTGTTCGGCAGCAGCACTGAAAACAGCACAATCAACCCGACCATCAAGATCACCAGCCCATAAACCGGGGCCAGCCGGATCATCCGCCCTGCAAACGACAAGCCCTTCAACTCGTCCTTCGTCGGCTCCAGCGCGTTTGATTCAATCGAATTCATATCCAGTCCTTCTCAGGCGGCTTCACCGGCCGATGCGGCCTGGATCAGCGATTCAGTAGACAGTTGCACGCCCGTCAATTCCGCCACCATCTGCCCCCGGCTGAACACCAGCGCGCGGTGGCAAATATTGGCAATTTCTTCAAAATCGGTCGAGACGATCAGCACCCCCATGCCACTTGCCATCGCATCGTACAGCAGCTGGTAAATCTCGGCCTTGGCCCCAACATCGACGCCCGCCGTCGGGTCTTCGGCAATCAAGAAGCGCCGGGCCGTATCCAGCCACCGCCCTACCACTATCTTCTGTTGATTGCCGCCCGACAGCGCCTCAATCGCCAGCGTCGGGTCATTGGGGGTCAGCCCAACCCGGGACCCAAGCTCACTCGCCCGCGCCTCTTCAACACCGGCGGTTTGAAACGCGAACAGACCTCGCCCGGTCGCCTCGGGGTTCAGAAACGCATTCTCCCGCACGCTCAACGCTGGTGCTATAGACTCGACCACCCGATCCCGCGCCACAAAGCCAATGCCCGAAAGCATCGCCGCGCGGGGCGACGACAGATCAGGCGCGCTGCCATCCAATTGCACCGATCCAGTATGATCCAGCAATCCGTAAAGACTGCGCCCGATGTCTTCATGCCCCGCTCCGCGCAAGCCCACAAGTCCCAGCATCTCGCCGCGCTGCACCACAAAGTCCACTGGCCCGGCAGTATCGGTCCGCAGCCCATTAACTTGCAAAACCGCATCGCCCGCCAACGCATCGGGCCGCACAATGTCGCGCGCCTTGCGACCCACAATCAGGCTCACCAGATCTTCCGGATTGGTATGCTCAATGTCCCGCATCCCCACCATCTGCCCGTCGCGCAGCACTGCCACCCGGTCAGCAATCTTGAAAATCTCATCCAACCGGTGCGAGACGTAAATCATCCCCACACCCTTGGTCCGCAACTGTCGCAGCGCCGCAAACAGCCGTTCCACCTCGTCCGCAGGCAGGCTGGCGGTCGGTTCATCCAGCACCAGAAAATCGCATTCCACCGCCAAAGCCCGCGCAATCGCCACCAGCGATTTTTCGGTGCGCGACAGGTTCGCGATCCGCGTTGTCGGGCTGAAATCCGCATCCACCAAGGCCAGCGCCTTACGCGCCACATCTTCGGTCGCGGGCCAATCAATCCGCCCACCTTTTTTCACATAACCTATTGCCAACGCAATGTTTTCAGCAACACTCATCCATTCGATCAAGCCCAAATCCTGATGAATAAACGCCACCGCCTGCCGCGCATTCACTTTGCCCGCAATGTGCTTATAGGGCGCGCCATCCACGCTGACATGGCCGCCGTCTGGCGCATGAATGCCGCCCAAAACCTTGATCAGCGTTGATTTACCGGCACCGTTTTCGCCCAGCAACGCAACAATCTCGCCACGCCCAACCCGCAACGAAACGCTGCGCAACGCATGGGTGCCGCCGAACGTCTTGATAATCTGGTCAAAGAAAAGACCATCCGTCGGCGTCATGCGATTTCCTCCCTATGCTACCGATCAGGCATGCGTTACCGGTAACGTAACGATCATTCATCCGACTCACCCCTTGAGTCAAGACACAAGTTAACGATAACATCCAGCCATCGAACCGACCCAGTCAGACAAAGCAAAATGCCAAAACCAACCAAAGCAGGTCTGGAAGAAGTCGCCCGCGCGGCAGGTGTATCCAAGATGACGGTAAGCCGCGTGTTGCGCGATGCCTCTGGCTTTTCCGAAGACACCCGCACCCGCGTCATGGCCGAAGTGGCTCGCCTCGGTTACTTGCCAAACCGCCTTGCCGCCGCCTTTGGCCCCGGCAAATCATCCACTTTGGTCGGTGTCTGCGTGCCGCGCTTCACATCCCAATTGTTCGGCTCCACCCTCGCCGCAATCAATGCCACACTCACGCGGTTTGGTTACCAAACTATGATCGGCAGCAACGATCAGTTGCCCGACGAAGAAGAGGCATGGCTGCGCAGCCTTGCCTCATGGCAGCCCGCCGGTGTCATTCTGGTCGGACGGCGACACACCATCGGAACGCTCGCCCTGCTGCGCGACCTCACCGTGCCCGTGGTCGAAATCTGGGATCTGAACACTCAGCCTATCGACGTATCGGTCGGCTTTTCGCACTATGACAACGGCTATGACATGGGCCGCCACCTCATCAGCCGGGGCAGGCAGCGCATCGGTTATGTCGGTGCCTTGGCCCATCGCCAGACCACTGGTCGCACCCGCGCCGAAGGCTTTGCCGCAGCCCTGCGCGACGGTGGCTCCACACTGGCCGATCAAGAGGTGTTGCACGATCAACCCGGTTTTTACGCGGGCTATTACGGTGCCGAAACCATCCTTAGCCGCAACCCAAACCTCGACGCGCTTTATTTCCAGGATGACGAAATGGCTATCGGTGGCATGGCATGGTTAACCGCACGCGGCATGTCGGTGCCGGGTGACATCGGCGTCGCCGGATGGGGCGGCATGGAAGCCGCCTCGATCCAGCCGCGCCGCCTGACGACCACCGTCATCCCGACGACGCGTCTTGGCAAAACCGCGGCCGAGGTTCTGGTCGGCAGATTGCGCGGCGATCCTGTGCCAGATGTTACTGTCATTCCAACCCGGCTGGTGCCCGGCGAAACCGTCTGATCAGCTGAACCTGATCTGCGCCTTCACCGCCCGCCCCCGGTCGCTGGCAATCTCAAACGCCGCCACCGCATCGGCCAACGGCAGCGTTTGGGTGATCAGCGGCTTCACGTCAATCAGCCGTTTTTGCATCAGGCTGACCCCGACGGCAAATTCGGAATGAAAGCGAAACGATCCCTTCAGTGACAATTCCTTCGCCGTAATCGCCATCATCGGCAACGTCATATCGCCGCCCAAACCCAACTGCAAAATCGTCCCCAAAGGTTGCATTGCCAAAATTCCGGCAGTCAACGCAGGGGCTGCGCCCGAACATTCATACAGCACATCAAACGTGCCCTTGTTCGGCGTGAACTTTTCCAACCCGTCGGGCGTGGTGCCCATATTGATCACCTCATCCGCCCCCGCATGCTTCGCCATCGCAAGGGTAAAATCGCTAAGGTCGGTCGCCACAATCAAATCCGCCCCCGCCCGCCGCGCGGCAAGGATCGACAATATCCCAATGGGCCCGCACCCCGTCACCAGCACCGATTTGCCCAGCATCTCGCCCGCCCGTTTTGTCGCGTGCAACGTCACCGCCAACGGCTCCGCCATCGCCGCCTCACCGGGCGTCAAACCATCCGCCGGAGCACATTGGCGCGCGTCGGCAACCAGTACTTCGCTGAACGCGCCCTGAATATGCGGGAAAGGCATGGCCGAGCCATAGAACCGCATTTGTATGCACTGCTGGTGCACGCCCAGTGTACAGAAGGTGCACACGTAACAGGGCCGCGATGGCGACACCGCCACCAGCTGCCCAACTCGCAATCCGGTCACACCTTCCCCTAGTTTTGTGATATGGCCAGACACCTCATGCCCAAGGATCATCGGCTCGCGCAGCCGTATCGCGCCAAATCCGCCGTGCCGATAATAATGCAAGTCAGACCCGCAAATCCCCCCTGTCGCCAGTGCGATCTGCACCTCGCCAGCACCCGGTTCCGGCACGTCACGGGTTTCTATCCGCAGGTCTTTCGCCGCATGAATGACTATGGATTTCATCTGTGCCTCATGGGAAACCGGGGTATCAGCGCTGGCAAGCAAGGTCGCTTGACATCGTCATGTTATCGTTAACATATAGACCAAGCTTATGCGTTGTCGAGCCAAAAGAAGGATTGTCGGGATGAGCCTAGCATTGTTTGACCTCACTGGAAAACGCGCCCTGATCACCGGATCATCGCAAGGCATCGGCTTCGCGCTAGCCCGTGGCATGGCCGCCGCCGGGGCAAACATTGTGCTGAACGGGCGCGATTCCGACAAGCTGGAAACCGCCGCAGCCACCCTGCGCGCGGAAGGCTATACCATTGAAACTCTTACCTTTGATGCCACAAATCATGCTTTGGTTCGCAGTGCCTTAGATGGTTTTGAGGCGACCAGAGGCCCCATTGATATCCTGGTCAACAACGCCGGAATGCAACATCGCGGGCCCTTGGAAGATTTCCCCGCTGACGCCTTTGAACGCCTGTTGCAAACCAATATCGCAAGCGTCTTTCACGTCGGCCAAGCCGTGGCACGCCATATGATCACCCGCAGGTCAGGCAAGATCATCAACATCGCTTCCGTCCAAACCGCCCTCGCCCGCCCCGGAATTGCTCCCTACACAGCCACCAAGGGTGCCGTTGGAAACCTGACCAAAGGCATGGCAACCGACTGGGCAAAATACGGGTTGCAGTGCAACGCCATCGCACCCGGATACTTCAACACCCCCCTGAACGCCGCTCTGGTTGCCGATTCCGCCTTCTCCACTTGGCTTGAAAAACGCACTCCCGCTGGGCGTTGGGGCAATGTCGAAGAACTGGTCGGGGCCTGCATTTTTCTGGCCTCCGCCGCGTCAACATTTGTCAACGGCCACATCCTGTATGTCGATGGCGGCATCACCGCTTCGTTATGATGGAACGCTTTGTTATCATGGGGGTTTCTGGCTGTGGGAAATCCTCAATCGGTGCCGCCTTTGCCGCCGCTATCGGCGGAAAATTCATCGACGGCGACGATCTTCACCCTGCCGCGAACCGCGCAAAAATGGCCGCTGGCAACCCCTTGACGGACGAAGATCGCGCCCCATGGCTTGTCAAAGTTGGCCAATCCCTTCGCGGCAATACCGGCCCCATCGTCATCGGCTGCTCCGCCCTAAAGCGCCGCTACCGCGACACGATCCGGGCCGAGGCTTGCCAACCCGTCATGTTCATGCATCTCGCAGGATCACCCGAAGTTCTGGCGAAACGAATGGCCGCCCGCACCGGCCATTTCATGCCGCCCAGCCTGCTGGCAAGCCAGCTAGCCGCGCTCGAACCTCCCACCGCCGACGAACATTCCATCACCGTAGACATTGACCAAACCCCGCAAGCCATTCTGGCCGAGTTGCTGACCAAAACACACAAAAGTCGGCTGCCGCGACCATAGCCGCACGACGCGGTTGCATTGCGAACACTGCGGCCTGATAAGGTTGGTAACGATAACAATATTGAAGCCCGCGATGCAAAAACCGCCAACCATGAAGGACGTGGCAAACGCCACCGGGGTGTCGGTGATGACGGTCAGCCGGGCCTTCAAGCAAGACTCGTCGGTTAGCGTCGGCACCCGTGACCTTATTCGCAAAACCGCTGAGGAAATGGGCTATGTATTTGATAGTACAGCCGCAAACCTGCGCTCGCAGCGGTCTGGCTTTATCGCCGTAACCATCCCGTCGATCAACAATGCCAACTTCGCCGATACTGTCGGTGCGCTGTCAGAACGGCTTGGTCAAGCGGGCTTGCAGGTGCTATTGGGCTATACGAACTACGACATCCATCAAGAGGAACAACTGGTCGAACAACTGCTTCGCCGCAGGCCAGAGGCGATTGTTGTTACCGGCGGGCGGCACACAGATCGCACCCGGCGGTTACTGGCGAACGCTGGCATTCCCGTGGTCGAAACCTGGGATTTGCCCGAGGCACCTATCGGTCATGTTGTCGGATTTTCCAATGCTGCTACCATGCTGGCGCTGGTAGATCATCTGGTGCATCAAGGGTTTACGCGACTAGCCTTTATCGGCGGCGATACCGATGGCGATACCCGAGGGGCTGATAGGCGGCGCGGCTTCATCGCTGCGATGCAACAGCACAAACTGGACGCAAGCCGTCTTGTCGGCGCAGGCCAGCCGCCCATTTCAATGCGCGAAGGCGCTGTAGCAATGGCCAAACTGTTGGACCAGATGCCCGATACCGAGGCCGTTATTTGCGTATCCGATCTGTCCGCCTTTGGTGCACTGACCGAATGTATGCGGCGCGGCGTATCTGTGCCAAATCAAATAGCGATCGCCGGTTTTGGTGCCTATGAAATCTCGGGCATTTCGGTACCGACGATCACCACTGTGAACCCGTTTCCGCGCGACATCGGGCGACAAACGGCAGAACTGATCATCTCGGTTTTGGCGCACGATAACGGCCAGGCGCCCGCGACCATAATCGAGATCAAGCCGCAAGTTACCCCCGGCCAATCAACCGCCAAACGCCGCTAAAGCCTGCACGCTATCCCCCGGCTACAGGCGTCCAGATCACATCATCAATACGTGGCGCGCCGGTGGCCAGCATCACCAAACGGTCAAACCCAAGCGCAATGCCACTGGCAGGCGGCATCAGCGCAAGGGCCGCCAAGAAGTCTTCGTCCACCGGATAACGCTCGCCGTAAACACGCTGCTTTTCATTCATTTCCAGCCCAAACCGCCGCCGTTGCTCGGCAGGGTTGGTCAACTCGCCAAACCCGTTGGCAAGCTCCACCCCACAGGCATAAACCTCAAACCGCTCCGCCACACGCGCATCATCCGCAGCAGGCCGCGCAAGTGCTGCCTCAGCGGCAGGATAGCGATCCAGCACCGTCATCCGCCCAAGGCCCAGATTAGGCTCCACTTTTTCCACCAAAGCACGGCTTAACATATCGGACCACGTGTCATCGGCCGCACGCTTGATGCCCACCGCATCCATGGCCGCGCCAAGCTCATCCGCATCGGTCGAGCCATCGGCTGCCATCGTGGACAGCAGATCAATCCCTGCATAGCATTGAAACGCCTCAACCACGCTTAGGCGCTCAAACGCCGCGAACGGATCGCAGACTCTATCTCTAAACCGCAGCACCTTTGCACCGGCTCCATCCGCCGCCAACCGCAACATGGACGCGCAATCCTGCATCAGGACTTCATAATCTTCACCAACACGGTACCATTCCAGCATCGTAAATTCGGGGCTATGCAGCGACCCCCGTTCACGGTTGCGCCAGACATGGGCAAACGACGCGATCCGCGTCTCTCCCGCCGCCAGCAGTTTTTTCATCGCGAACTCGGGCGATGTATGCAGATACATCGGTCGCGATACACCATCATTCCCAATGGCTTGCGTGGCAAACCCATGCAAATGGGCCTCGTTACCTGGTGAAACTTGCAGCGCCGCTGGATCAACCTCGATAAACCCTTCCGCCGCCAAATAGCTCCGCAAAGCCGCCTGAATGCGGTTACGAGTCAACAAAAGCGGGCGTCGGTCGGCATGAATTGCCGGTATCCACCACTGCGATGCGGCGTTGATCCTTGGCTCTGTCATATCAAAGCGGCTTTCGGCTGGAGATTTCTGGCAAGATAGGCTAACCCCATCGGCAACTGCGCGCCTCCTTACTTGGCGCGCGCCTGCATAACAAGGAAGCTTCCGTGAAAGTCATCGCGTCCAGCCTGCGCAAAGGAAATGTTGTTGATCTTGATGGGCGTCTTTACGTCGTTCTGACAGCAGAGAATTTTCATCCCGGCAAAGGCACCCCCACCACGCAGATCGACATGCGGCGCATTTCCGATGGCGTGAAGGTTTCCGAACGTTGGCGCACGACGGAACAGGTTGAACGCGCGCATGTCGATGAACGCGATTATGATTTTCTCTATGAAGACGGCGAAGGGTTTCACTTCATGGAACCCAACACCTACGAACAGGTCGCGGTGTCCGCCGATGTTGTCGGCGATCAGAAGGTGTTCTTGGTCGATGGCCTCCGCGTGTCAGTGAAGACCCACCAAGGCGTGGCCATCTCGATCGAACTGCCGATGAAAGTGACCGTCGATATTGTGGAAACCGAACCCGTGATGAAGGGCCAAACAGCATCATCGTCGTACAAACCCGCGATCTTGTCGAACGGTCTGCGGGTGATGGTCCCAGCCCATATCAACTCTGGCACCAAAATCGTAATCTCAACCGACGACAATTCCTACGTGGAACGCGCGAAGGCGTAAAGCGACCGGAGTAAAGCTGGCGAGTGCCGTCACACGCGAACACAGCACCGCTGTGACTCCCGCTCTGCGCCCATCATTGCCATTTTCTGCGCAGAAAATGCGCGGTCACAACAGGTTTCGATGAAATAATAGGCGATCTTTCTGTTTCAACAGTATTGCCGCCCTGTTTCGCCTGCTGCCCTTTTCATCATCGGCGCTTTGCGCTTTCCAAGGGCAATGAAAAAACGGCTGTCCATTATTGTCGTCGAAAAAGACCGCCAACGTGCGTTGCTGATCGTCGATGGCCTACAGGATGCGGGCGATTTTGACGTGATGGTCATTGCCGAGGAAGCGGGCCTCGCCCGGCGCATCGCGCAGCGCAATCCCGATATCGTGCTGATCGACGTAGGCAATCCTTCACGTGACGTTCTTGAGGAACTAACACTCGCCACCTCACCAATGGAACGCCCGGTCGCGATGTTTGTCGATCAAAGCGATCAAACCCTGACCAAGGCGGCGATCGAGGCCGGGGTGTCGGCCTATGTTGTTGATGGGCTGCGTGGCGACCGCATCAAGCCGATCCTTGATGCGGCCATTGCCCGCTTTCACATGCTGCAAAAGATGCGGATCGAGCTTTCTGAAACGCGCCGCGCATTGGAAGAACGCAAAGTCATCGACCGTGCCAAGGGCATCTTGATGCGGGCGCGTGGTCTTAGTGAGGAAGATGCTTATGCCCTGATGCGCAAAACCGCGATGGATCAAGGGCGCAAAGTAGCCGACGTCGCACAGGCCCTGGTGATGACTGCGGATTTGCTAAGATGACCGTCGATCTACATCTCGGCTATGTGCCGCTTGTTGATGCAGCACCGTTGATCGTGGCCGAGGCCTTGGGTTTTGCCGAAGAAGAAAACTTGCGCCTTGTTCTGCATACGGCCCCAAGTTGGGCGAGCCTGCGCGATATGCTGGCGCAGGGGCAGGTTGACGCGGCGCAGATGCTGGCACCATTGCCGGTAGCGATAGCGCTGGGGTTGATCCGCGGTCCGGCACGATTTGACGCCCTATCGGTGCTGAACATCAACGGCAATGTCATCGGAATATCGCAACCCCTCGCCGAGCGCATGCGCAGAACTGGCTATAGCTTTGATTTCAAAGACGCGGGCCTTGCCGGGCGAGCCCTTCTTGCAGCAGCAGGTAAACTGCGGATCGGAGTGCCTTTTGCGTTTTCGATGCATTGCGAGTTGGTGCACTATTGGCTTGGTGCATTGGGGGCAGACCCCGCAAGGCTGGACATTCGCACTGTGCCGCCGCCCCGGATGGCCGAAGCGATTGCCTCGGGTGAGATTGATGCGTTCTGCGTTGGTGAGCCCTGGGGATCAGTCGCGGTTGAAATTGGCGCGGGCACTTTGCTTCTGCCATGTGCTGCGATCTGGTCAAACGCACCCGAAAAGGTGCTTGCCGCGCGTGCGGGCTGGGCCGAGGAGAAACCAGCCATTGCCGGGCAGTTGCTGCGTGCGGTGTGGCGGGCCGGACGTTGGTTAGGTGCAACAGAAAACCGGATGATCGCATCTGAACTTTTGGCGGCCCCCGGACGTCTGGCCGTATCGCCCGAGCTGATTGAACGCGCATTGACGGGGCGTATGATCATTTCTGCGGGCGAAGAACGGCCTACGACCCGGTTGATCGAGTTCTTTGCCGGTGCTGCAACGTTTCCATGGCGCAGTCAGGCAGCATGGATAGGTGCCGCAATGGCGCGGCGTTTGGGGCTTGACCCCATTGCTGCGGCGAAAACCGCAGGATCGGTGTTTCGCAGCGATCTTTACCGGTTGCATCTGCGGGCTGCGGGTGCGGATTTGCCCGGAGCATCGGAGAAACTGGAAGGCGCACTTTCCGCATCTGCTGTCGTCGCGTCCGAACGGGGCCAATTGATTCTACAAGCTGATCGCTTTTTTGACGCCCGAATTTTCGACCCGAGCCTGCCTGCACGCTGAAAAAAGTGGCACTTCCATGCTGCAACTGCAAAACGGCCATATCTGAGGGCAAATTTTTCCAGCATACAGTTGACGCCGCAGCGCAGCATTGACACCCTAAATGAAAGTGGTCCGGCAATGACGTCGGGCTGCCCTACCCCCCAAAGTTGGGAAGTAGCCGAGCACCGCCGCTCGATCCGTTGCCTTGATTGAGGCATGGGATCCAGCGGCTTTTTGCATTCAACGCCCCGTCTGTGGGGCCATCGGGAACCAGCAATGACACGCATCGCGACCTTACTTCTATCTACTGCCCTGCTTGCCACCCCGGGCTTTGCCGAAACCCTCGGCGTCGAGAAATCCGAACTGACACTCGGGTTTATCAAGCTAACCGATATGGCACCGCTAGCCATTGCCAAGGAGAAGGGCTTTTTCGAAGACGAAGGCCTGTCGGTCACGCTGGTGGCGCAATCGAACTGGAAGGTGCTGCTTGACGGTGTTGTTTCGGGTGAACTGGACGGCGCCCACATGCTGGCTGGCCAACCCATCGCCGCCAGTATCGGCTATGGCACCAAAGCGGCACTCGTCACCCCATTTTCGATGGACTTGAACGGCAACGCGATCACGGTTTCCAACGCGGTGTGGGAGGCAATGAAACCCGGCCTCGAGATGGCCGAAGGTAAACCAGCGCACCCTATCTCGGCCGCCGCCCTGAAGCCCGTGATCGAGTCCTATGCGGCGGAAGGCAGGCCCTTCAACCTTGGTATGGTTTTCCCCGTTTCCACCCATAACTACGAGTTGCGTTATTGGCTGGCCGCGGGCGGCATCAACCCCGGCCTGTATTCCGCCGACGATGTCTCGGGCCAGATCGGCGGCGATGTGCTGATCTCTGTCACGCCGCCACCGCAGATGCCTACGACGCTGGAGGCGGGCACCATTGACGGCTATTCGGTAGGCGAGCCATGGAACCAAGCGGCTGTTGCCAAGGGCATCGGCGTGCCAGTCATCACCGACAATGACATCTGGAAGAACAACCCCGAAAAGGTGTTTGGTCTGACCGCCGAATTCGCCGATACCAATCCGCAAACAACGCTGGCACTGACCAAGGCGCTGATCCGTGCCGCGATCTGGCTTGATGAAAACGACAACGCCAACCGGGCCGAGGCGGTCGAGATTTTGGCGAGCCCAGATTACGTTGGGGCCGACGCCGTTGTGCTGGCCAATTCGATGACCGGCAGCTTTGAATATGAAAAGGGCGATGTCCGCCCCGAACCCGATTTCAACGTGTTCTTCCGCTACAACGCCACCTTCCCCTACTATTCAGACGCGGTTTGGTATTTGACCCAGATGCGCCGCTGGGGCCAGATTGGCGAGGCGAAACCGGATGCCTGGTTCGATGAAACCGCCAAGTCGGTTTACAAACCCGATGTCTACAAAGCCGCTGCCGAGGCACTGATTGCCGAAGGCAAGGCGACTGCCGAAATGTTCGACTTCGACGCCGACGGCTACCGTGAACCATCTGCCGATTTCATCGACGGCGTGTCTTACGACGGCACTACGCCCAACGCCTATATCGACAGCCTGACCATCGGGTTGAAGTCTGCGCAAAGCGTTGCTGGCGGCGAAGTCATCAACTGAACCTACCCACGCACGCCCCTTGTCCGGCTGATGTCGCTCGGCAGAGGGTTTTCCGAAGGATACACCAAAATGACCCTACTTGACCAAACCGCCGCACCACTCCCGCCCAAAGCCCGCCCTTTCGCGCGGCAGGATCGGCATTTTCGGTTGATTGGGAAATGCGACACTTGGTTCAAGCTGTTGGGCCTCGCGTGGATCACACCGATTTGGCGAGTTTTGGCGGGGGATAATCCGCGCGGTCAAGCCAAGGAAATCTGGCGGCTTGCCGCAGTGCCGATGCTGGCAATAGCTGCGTTTTTGGCGCTTTGGGCCAACCTTGCGCCGATGGTGCAGACGTCACTCGGCGCGATCCCCGGCCCTGCAGAGGTTTGGGAACAAGCCGTTGCCCTTGATGCCAGTGCCAAGGCCGAGGCTGTGAAAGCCGAAGAATTCTACGCCAAACAGGCCGATAAAAACGCCGCCCTCGTCGCGGCTGGCAAGGCGGATGAGGTGAAAACTCCCGCCTATACCGGCAAGCCAACCTATTACGCGCAGATTTGGACCTCGATCAAAACCGTGTTTGCGGGCTTCCTGATTGGCACCATCATCGCGGTGCCACTTGGCATTCTGGCGGGGCTATCACCCACCGCTAATGCCGCGATCAATCCGTTGGTGCAGATTTTTAAACCGGTGTCGCCGCTGGCCTGGCTGCCAATTGTGACGATGGTGGTGTCGGCCCTATATGCGGGCGACGGCGGCCTACCCAAAAGCTTCATCGTTTCTGCCTTTACTGTGACGCTGTGTTCGCTGTGGCCCACCTTGATCAACACGTCACTGGGGGTAGCCTCGATCGACAAAGATCTGGTCAATGTCAGTCGGGTGCTGAAACTGTCAATGTGGAAGAAGATCACTCGCTTGGTATTGCCGTCGGCGCTGCCACTGATCTTCACCGGGTTGCGGCTGTCTTTGGGCGTGGGCTGGATGGTGCTGATCGCCGCCGAGATGCTGGCGCAGAACCCTGGCTTGGGAAAATTCGTCTGGGATGAGTTCCAGAACGGATCAGAGCAATCCCTTGCCAAGATCATGGTCGCAGTGTTGACCATCGGCATCATCGGTTTCTTGTTGGACCGGGTGATGTTCGCACTGCAATCGCTGTTCACATTCTCTAACAACCGGTGATCGCGATGAGCATTCTTGAACTGAACAATGTCTCCAAGAGCTATGGCGACAAGCCGGTGCTGCGCAACCTGACGCTTTCGGTCAAGGAAGGCGAGTTTCTGGCGATCTTGGGCTTTTCCGGCTCTGGCAAGACTACGCTGATCAATCTGATGGCCGGGCTGACCTTGCCTGACCGGGGCGAGGTTTCATTCAACGGTGCCCTGATCACCGGGCCGGGGCCGGAACGCGGGTTGGTGTTTCAATCCTACGCGCTGATGCCATGGCTGACGGTGGCGGGTAACATCGGCCTTGCAGTCGATGCCGTGCATCCCGGCACCAAGGCCGAACGCGCCGCCGAGGTGACGAAGTACATCGGGATGGTCGGCCTTACCCACGCCGCCGACCGGCGACCAGCCGAGCTGTCTGGCGGTATGCGCCAACGCGTTGCCGTGGCCCGCGCTTTGGCGATGCGGCCAAAAGTGCTGCTGATGGATGAACCGTTATCTGCCCTTGATGCGCTGACCCGCGCTAATGTGGCGGCGGAGATCGAGGCGATCTGGGCCGACGACAAACGCATGGTGGTGTTGATCACCAATGATGTCGATGAGGCGCTGGTGCTGGCTGACCGGATCGTCTGCCTCAACCCCGATGGCACTTTGGGCGAAAGTTTCGCCGTCACCTTGCCGCGCCCGCGCGATCGGTCGGCGATGAACCAGAATGATGCGTTCAAATCCCTGCGCGCCGATGTCACCGCCTATCTGATGGATGTCGGCATCGCCGCGAAACTACCCGAAACCCGCGCGTTGCCCAAACTGACCCCGCGCCACGCACTACCACGCGCCTATAGCGCGGCGGCCACATCGCCTATCGACGCGCGCTATCTGCGCTATTCGCAGCTGCACAAGGTCTATGCCACGCCGAAAGGCCCCCTGACTGTGGTTCAGGATTTCAACCTGAACCTGCGGAAGGGCGAGTTCGTCAGCCTGATCGGCCATTCGGGCTGCGGCAAGTCTACAGTGCTGACGATGACAGCCGGGCTGAACGCCATTTCAAGCGGTGCTATCACGCTGGACGGCACCCATGTTGAGGGCGCCGATCCTGAACGCGCCGTTGTCTTCCAATCGCCGAACCTGTTCCCGTGGTTGACGGCGAAGGAAAACGTCGCGATTGGCGTGGACAAGGTCTATCCGAAATCCACCCGAACTGAGCGGCAAGAGGTCGTCGAATACTATCTTGAACGCGTCGGGCTTGCCAACGCTATGGACGTGTCTGCGTCGGATATGTCGAACGGCATGCGCCAACGCGTCGGCATCGCCCGCGCCTTTGCTTTGTCGCCCAAACTGCTGCTGCTGGATGAACCCTTTGGCATGCTTGACAGCCTGACACGGTGGGAACTGCAAGAAGTGCTGATGGAAGTGTGGAGCCGCACCAAAGTCACCACCGTCTGCGTGACCCATGACGTGGACGAGGCGATCTTGCTGGCCGACCGCGTGGTGATGATGACCAACGGACCAAACGCCACCATCGGCAAGATCACCGAGGTGAAACTGCCGCGCCCGCGCACCCGCCGCGCCCTGCTGGATCACCCGGATTATTACGCCTACCGCGCCGAAGTTCTGGCTTTCCTTGAAGAATACGAACATGGCCACCAAAAGAAGGATGTCGCGTGATGAAACAGAAACTTGTTGTCATCGGCGCGGGTATGGCCTCGGGTCGGGCGCTGGAACATCTAACCGAAATGGCGCCCGACGCGTTCGATATCACGCTGTTCAATGCCGAACCACGTGGCAATTACAACCGGATTATGCTGTCGCCCGTGCTGTCTGGTGAGAAGGCTTATGCCGATATCATCACCCATGATGATGCCTGGTATGCTGAGCGCGGCGTGGCTACCAGATTTGGCGCTCACGTCACCAAGATTGATCGGGCAAGCAAGATCGTCACCTCGCAGGCTGGGGACACGCCGTATGATCATCTGATCATCGCCACCGGATCGGCCCCGTTCATCATACCAGTGCCCGGCCACAACTTGCCCGGTGTAGTGACCTACCGCGATCTGGAAGACACCAACGCCATGATTGCGGCGGCCAAGCCCGGTGCGAAAGCCGTGGTTATCGGCGGCGGGCTTTTGGGGCTTGAAGCCGCCGCCGGTATGCAGTCGCGTGGGATGGAGGTGGTGGTAATCCACATCATGGGCCACCTGATGGAGCGTCAGTTGGACCCGGCGGCTGGCTATTTGCTGCAAAAGTCGCTCGAAGCGCGGGGGATGAAAATCCACTGCAAAGGAGCCACCAAGGCGATCTTGGGCAAGGATCGCGCCGAGGCCGTTTTGCTCGAAGATGGCACGGTTTACCCAGCTGACCTTGTCTGTATGGCTGTCGGTATCCGCCCCGAAGTGCGCATTGCCACTGACGCGCATCTGGACATTGGGCGCGGCATCACGGTGAACGACGTGATGCAAACCTCTGATTCAGCGATCTGGGCAGTAGGTGAATGCATTGAACACAACAAGCAGTTGTTCGGGCTGGTCGCGCCGCTTTACGATCAGGCAAAGGTGCTTGCGCAGGCACTGCTTGGGCAAGACACTGCGTTCCGCCCGGTGCAAACCGCAACCAAACTGAAGGTGACCGGCTGCGATCTGTTCAGCGCCGGTGATTTTGCCGATGCACCGGGGCGCGAGGATATCGTCTTCCGCGATCCAGCGCGCGGTGTCTACAAACGGCTGGTGATCGACGGCGACCATCTGGTCGGCGCGGTGATGTACGGCGATACCGCCGATGGCAACTGGTTCTTCGGGTTGATCAAGGACGGCACCGACATCACACCCATGCGAGAGACGCTGATCTTTGGCCCGGCCTACCAAGGGGGTGCCCAAACGGACCCCATGGCGGCCGTTGCAGCCTTGCCGCCTAGCGCGGAAATTTGTGGCTGTAACGGCGTATGCAAAGGCAAGATCGTTGATGCGATCCTCGGCGGTGCCAACACGATAGATTTGGTGCGCAGCCAGACCAAAGCCAGCTCCAGCTGCGGCACCTGCACCGGGTTGGTCGAACAGGTCATGGCTGCAACACTAGGTGATGGCTTCACCGCCGACGCCAACCCCGCCATGTGCAAATGCACTGATCATACACACGAAGATGTGCGCCGACTGATCAAATCAATGGGGCTGAAATCCATTCCTGCGATCATCCAGGAACTTGGTTGGAAATCCGTTGGTGGCTGCGCATCGTGCCGCCCGGCACTGAACTACTATCTGATTGCCGATTGGCCGACCGAATATACCGATGACCGCCAGTCGCGTTTCGTCAACGAGCGTAACCACGCGAATATCCAGAAAGACGGCACCTATTCAGTGGTGCCCCGCATGTGGGGTGGGGTGACAACACCCGCAGAACTGCGCGCGATTGCGGACGCCGCGGACAAATACAACGTACCGATGGTCAAGGTGACCGGCGGGCAGCGGATCGACCTTTTGGGCGTGCGCAAGCAAGATCTGCCGGCCATGTGGTCAGACCTGAACGCCGCCGGCATGGTTTCCGGCCACGCTTATTCCAAGGGCCTGCGCACCGTGAAAACCTGCGTCGGGACCGAATTTTGCCGCTTTGGCACGCAGGATAGTACGGGCCTTGGGATAAAGCTGGAAAAGCTGCTGTGGGGGTCATGGACGCCCGCCAAGGTCAAACTCGGCGTCTCGGGCTGCCCGCGCAACTGTGCGGAAGCCACCTGTAAAGACATCGGCGTCGTCTGCGTGGATAGCGGGTATGAGATCAGCGTCGCCGGTGCCGCTGGCATGGACGTGCGCGAAACCGAATTTCTGATCAAAGCCACAACCGAGGCCGAGACGATGGAAATCATCGCCGCCTTCGTGCAGCTTTACCGCGAAAACAGCCGCTATCTGCACCGCATTTACAAGTGGGTGGCCAAAGTCGGCCTTGACTGGTGCCGTGCCCAAATCGAAGACCCTGTCATCCGCAGCGCACTGTATGACCGCTTCATGCTGTCGCAATCCATCTACCAGATCGACCCTTGGGCCGAACTGTCAGAACCGAGCCAACTTGCGCAGTGGGCGCCAGTGGCCGACCTATCCCTAGAGGCCGCAGAATGAACTGGATCGATATTGGCGCGTTGGACAACATCCCCCAGCAAGGCGCGCGGATAGTGAAAACCGCGCATGGCTGTGTAGCGGTGTTCCGCACAGCCGACGATCGGGTCTTTGCCATCGACGACCGTTGCCCGCATAAAGGTGGCCCGCTTTCTGAAGGGATAGTGCACGGCAATCAGGTGACCTGCCCGTTGCACGCATGGGTGTTTTCACTTGAAACCGGCTTGGCGCAGGGGGCCGATACCGGGTTCGTCAACAGCTATGCCACCCGCGTTGAGGGCTCGCGCATTCTGCTGGATGCAACACAGCTTGCAGCGCGGTCAGCGGCATGAATGCTGCCGTTACGATCGGCCAGGTTCGCACCACCTGCCCGTATTGCGGTGTTGGTTGCGGCATCCTTGCCACGCCTGATGGCAAGGGAGGGCTAACCGTCAAAGGTGACCCCGACCATCCCGCAAATCAGGGGCGCCTGTGCTCCAAGGGCAGTGCCTTGGGCGAAACTGTCGGGCTCGAGGGCCGTTTGCTTAACCCCCGCGCTTTTGATCAGGATGTGAGTTGGGACGATGCGCTCGATCTGGTCGCGAGCCGATTTTCGCAAGTTATCGCCGAACATGGCCCTGACGCAGTCGCCTTTTACGTCTCTGGCCAGTTGCTGACCGAAGACTATTATGTTGCCAACAAACTGATGAAGGGCTTCATCGGGTCCGCCAATATCGACACAAACTCAAGGCTTTGCATGGCATCTTCCGTGGCAGGCCACAAACGCGCCTTCGGCAGCGACACCGTGCCGGGACTTTATGAAGACTTGGATCTTGCCGATCTGGTCGTGCTAACCGGATCCAACCTCGCATGGTGCCACCCCGTCCTGTATCAGCGCCTTGTGGCTGCCAAGGCCGCTCGGCCGCAGATGAAAATCGTCGTCATCGACCCGCGCCGCACCGCCACCTGCGACATTGCTGATCTGCATCTTGCTATCGCGCCGGGCGCGGATGCCGCGTTGTTCAACGCCGTTCTGCTGGCAATTGATGACCATGGCGCAACCGATCACATTTACCTAAACCACGTCGTCGGCTATGGCGCGGCTATGGCCGCCGCTCGCGCCACGGACCCCGCCGCCACCGGCCTGCCCGCCGCCGATCTGGAACAGTTCCTGCACCTATGGACTACGACCGAACGTGTCGTCACCGTCTACAGCCAAGGCATCAACCAATCCAGTTCAGGCACCGACAAAGCCAACGCTATCCTGAATTGCCACCTTGCAACGGGTCGCATCGGTCGGCCCGGCATGGGGCCATTTTCGGTGACCGGCCAACCAAACGCGATGGGTGGGCGCGAAGTTGGCGGGCTTGCCAATATGCTTGCCTGCCATCTAGATCTTGAAAACGGCGATCATCGCGCCGCCGTGCAAACCTTCTGGAACAGCCCCACCATGGCACACAAGCCCGGGCTGAAAGCCGTCGATATGTTTCGCGCCGTTGCAGATGGCCGGATCAAGGCGATCTGGATCATCCACACCAACCCCGTTGTGTCGATGCCCGATGCCGACACCGTCGCCGCAGCACTGAGGGCGTGCCCTTTCGTCGTGGTCAGCGACATCACAGCAGAAACCGACACCGCGCGACTGGCGCATGTCCTGCTGCCGGCCACGGCATGGGGCGAAAAAGACGGCACCGTCACCAATTCAGATCGCACCATCAGCCGCCAGCGCGCCAGCCTACCGCCGCCCGGTCAAGCCCGCCCCGATTGGAAAGTCTTGGCACAGGTCGCCGCCCGCATGGGTTGGACTGCTGGTTTCAATTGGATGAACGAGGCCCAGATATTCGCCGAATACGCCGCTCTGTCGGGCATTGCCGGCAACCTAGGCAGCGATTTCGACATTTCTGATCACGCAGCGATCACCGAAGCCAATTACGCCTCGCTTGCCCCCTTCACATGGCCGCAAAACCCCCGGAAACGTGGTGGCCGGTTCTTCGGCAAAGGCCAGTTTCACACCGCCGATGGCCGCGCCCGCATGCTGCCAATAACGCCACGTCCACCACAACCGCTGTCACCAGACCTGCCCTTCCGGCTGAACACCGGGCGCATTCGCGATCAGTGGCATACCATGACCCGGAGCGCCAAATCGCCGCGCCTCAGCCAGCACCTTGCCGAACCCTTCGTGGAAATGCACCCCGCAGATGCCACCCGCCTTGGCATCCGGCCCGCCGATCTGGTGCAGCTGACCAACTCGCATGGCCACGCCCTTTTGCGCGCCTTTATTACCGACGCCGCTGCCCCCGGCCAGTTGTTCGCGCCGATGCATTGGACCCACGAAAACGCCGCTGCGGCCCGCATCGACGCGCTGGTGCCGGGCATAGTCGACCCAATCTCGGGCCAACCCGAAAGCAAGGCAGCAACCGTCGCTGCCCGCCGATTTGACGCCGGATGGTTCGGCTTTGCCGTCAGCGCCCAAACCGTGCACCCACGATCCGAATACTGGGCCCGCGCCCGCGTCACTGGCGGCTGGCGCATAGAACTTGCCGGATTGGAAGCCCCACAAGAGTGGGTCGCATACGCGCGCCAACTATTTGACCTACCCCATGCAACGGCCGCGTCAGCAATTGACGCCAGGCGCGGTTCCGCCCGCGTTGCTTTTCATGAAAACGGCAGGCTGATCGCAGCTCTTTTCGCTGGGCCGGAACCCGTCGCCGTAGCCCGCGACCATCTGGCGACACGCATCGGCAGCGTTGATACGATGGCACTGGCGGGCCGTCCACGGGCCGATGCGCCCGATCCCGGTGCCACCGTTTGCGCCTGCCTCAACATCGGCATCAACACCATCCGCGAGGCGATCCTGTCCGGCCGCGCGCTAAGCGTAACAGCCTTGGGCGACGCTTTGGGGGCCGGAACATCCTGCGGATCGTGTCGCCCAGAGTTGGCGGGATTGCTGACCCGCTACCAACTGCCGCAAGCCGCAGAGTAACTGTTATTGCCTGCGCCCCAGTCGTCCTGCTGCCGACGCCGCATGCCCAATCATGTTGGCCAGTCGGAAAAAGCTCTAACCAACTGGCCCCAATGCAGCAAGGCCCATCAGATTTCGAATCCTTGTCCATCGCGCACCACGCAAAGCCCGCCGTCCGATGCATCATCTGGAGAGACGGCAACCCAATGTCTGCAGCGGACTAATTCCAAAGAAAATTGAGTGGTGCCCAGAGACGGAATTGAACCGCCGACACGCGGATTTTCAATCCGCTGCTCTACCAACTGAGCTATCTGGGCACACTGCCCGGCGGCGTTGCCGTCCGGGTGGGGCGGTATTAAGCGAGGGCGGGGGGCCTGTCCAGTGGGTTCGGCCAAAAAACTGTGGTTGCCCGCGCCTATTGCCGACGTTCCGGTGGATCGTCCCCGGAACCCGTGTCATCGCCGGGCGCATCGTCTTCTTCAGCCGCTTCGGCGGGTATCGCATAGCTGCCGGTCAACCAGCGCCCCAAATCCACATCCGCGCAGCGCCGCGAACAAAAGGGACGGTACTTCGGGTCGGACTCTTTGGCACAGATTGGGCAGGTCACTTCAGCACTTCGGCTAGGGGCAGACGATCCCGCTTGCGCGTCATTTCAAACAGCCCAAGCGTCGTCCATCCAGCAAGATTAGTCTCTGCAGCCTCGCCTTTAAAGGCCGCACGCAGCACCTGTTCCAAAATAACCCGGTCTTTCTTCGGCATCGGCGCAAAATCGACCACAATCTGCCCGCCAAGACCACGCAGACGCAACTGTCGCGGCAGATCACGCGCAACCGCGATATTGATCTTCAGGCTGGCCGCGGGCGAGGTGTCCGGCCCGGTATTCACATCAACCGACAACAGCGCCCGCGTCGGCTCGATCATCATATGGCCGCCGCCGGTCAGGGCCACGAGCGGCTGGCGCAGCGCCTCAATCATCTCGTAAAGCCCGTGGTCGGCAAAGCCACCCGGTCCATCGACCACCTCATCAGGTGCCGGATCAGCCCAATCGCGCCACGCGATTTCTTGCGCACTGGCACCTTCTACCAGCAATTCCGGTGGTCCGGTAAGGTCGGCAAGCACCGCCTCTGCCAGATCACGCATCGCCGAGATGTCGTCAAGGATTTCGTCAGGCTCAGCACCCTCCGACGCGGATCGCAGGATCAGGCCAAGGTCGTCAGCGGCCCCCGCCATCGCGTCCTTTGCCAAAGCATCCAGCAGCGCGCGAGTATCTTCATCGCGAATTTTGCGGGAAATGTTCAGCCCAGGCGCGCAGGGCGTCAAAATGGCATAGCGGCTTTTGAACAGCAGCCGCGCGGTGACAGGGATCGCCTTTCCGGCCTCAGCCGGGCCAGTGACCTGCACCAGAAGACGATCCCCGGGGGCAATGCCAGCTGTTTGGCGCAAAAACCCGGGCCCTTCGGGCAGCTTCACGAAAAGTCCACCCTGTCCCTTCACTGGCCGATCCGCCACGGCTCGATAGATCGCGCCGGGCAAAGGCGCGTCGCCTGCCGGATCAATCGCCAGATCCTCCAGTCGCCCGTCAACTATCAAGGCCGCCGCCGCCTGATCACCAATCTGGTCCAGAACCACGATGCGGCCATTCATGGCAGTGCCCCCCAAACCGGGTATCCGGCGGCGGTGAGCAGGGCCGCAGTCTCGGCCACCGGCAGGCCCATGATGGCGCTGAACGAACCCGATATCCAGGGGATGAACGCCCCTGCCATGCCTTGAATGCCGTATCCGCCGGCTTTGCCCTGCCAGTCGTTGCTGGCGAGATAGGCGTTCAGTTCGGCGTCCGATAGCCGCTTCATCTTGACTGCACTTTCCACTTCGCGCGACCAGATTTTATCGCCCCGCCGCACGGCGATGGCGGTGATCACGACGTGCCGCCGCCCGCCGAGGGCAATCAGGAATTCGGCCGCCTCGCCAGCATCACGAGGCTTGCCAAGGATGCGGCGGCCGAGGGCGACGGTGGTGTCGGCGCAAAGGATGATATCATCGCGATCGCCCGGAATGGCTGTGACCTTTTCGCGGGCAATGCGGGCGCAGTAGGGGCGCGGAAGCTCGCCCTTGCGGGGGTCTTCGTCGATATGGGGGGGCAGCACGGCGTCGGCAATGATCCCGAGCTGCGCCAATAATTCGCGGCGGCGCGGGCTGGCTGATCCCAAGATAAGCCGCAAGTTACTTGAAGCGATAGTTGATGCGACCCTTTGAGAGGTCATAGGGGGTCATCTCGACCTGAACTTTATCGCCCGCCAGCACGCGGATCCGGTTCTTCCGCATCTTTCCCGCCATCACCGCGATCAATTCATGGCCATTATCAAGCTCGACCTTGAATGTCGCATTCGGCAGGAGTTCCTTCACGACACCGGGGAATTCGAGAATGTCTTCTTTGGCCATGGTCTCTCCAATAGGGGTCCGGCCCGCTTTGAAAGCAGGCTTCCGGGGCGGCATATGCGCCGCTTATTTGGGGTTTTCAAGGGGAAAATGGCGGGATTGAGGGGAAAAGGCACGGAGTAACACGCGTGTTACGATGGGTAAGAGGTTGATATTGTTCGATATGTGTAATTTTAGTAAGGAATTGTTAATGTGTTACACACCCGGTGCAGCCAGTGTCATGGTGATGGTTTGCATCACGCGGTGAGTTTCGGACAGGATTTCAAGCAAGCGTAAGGTGGTTGAAATGGATGCTTTATCTACTTTCCACTTTGGTGACCGACCATCCGTTTTACGCCTGGACGGCACCCGCCCGACGCTTGCTGATACAACCCTTACCCAAGGGGTTACGCAATCCTTTAGGGCGCAATGTTCTGGTTGACCCTGAAGACATTATCGGGATCATACTGGCGCTTGATCTTCACCAGTCTGTCGTAGTTGGTGCCGTAATTGGCGCGCACGCGCGTTCCGTCGTCGTCGTCCATGAAGTTGACGTAGCCGCCGACCTCGGAATGGGGTGCCACTGCATCAGAGTAGCCGCGCACCCACTTTGTATTGGCAGCGTCATCTGAGGGATCTTCTGACGCGGCAAGGATGACCATTGAAAAGTTGGCGTCACGATGGCCGAACGCGGTTGCATCTGACGCAACACGGTGGCAGGCACCGTTGATCGGATAGAGGTGCATTGTCGAACTTGCATTTGGCGCGTTCGGACCGTGCTGGACATGCGCTGCGATGGCCTCGTCCGTCAATTCCTTGACAAAATTTCCTTTCCAATACTGACGGATTCCCGGAGGAAAAAGGCCGTCGAACGCCGCGTTTATTGCAGGATAGGGAACTGGCCCCACCATTTCCGCCTTCACCTCTGCAACATCATGAAAGGCCTTGAACTGTCGCTCGCCCTGCGCCGGATCGCCGGACCAGCAGGCAACGATTGCTGCGAACATGTCGCCGTGCCGGTTTTCGGGGATGAATGGCAACGGCGGAGCGATTTGAAAAGCTGGAAACGCGCCCATCTGCTCGGGTGCCTCTTTGATATAATCGCGATAGAAACGCAGAATATTCTCAGCCTCGCTAACCTCATAGAACATCGGGCCCCAATACACATCTTTGACGGGCTGCAATTTATACTCAAATGTCGTACAGACGCCAAAATTACCGCCACCCCCGCGAATGGCCCAGAACAAATCTACGTTCTCAGTCTCGCTTGCGATATGAAATTTACCATCAGCCGTCACAACATCAGCCGAAACCAAATTGTCTAACGAAAGACCGTGCCCACGCGTCAGGTAGCCGATGCCGCCGCCAAGCGTTAACCCGGCAATCCCGGTGGTGGAGATGATCCCCCCTGTCGTGGCAAGGCCGAAGGCACTGGTGGCGGCGTTGAAGTCGCCCCAGGTAGCACCTCCTTCGGCGCGGGCTGTTTTGCCATTTGGGTTAACCCGGACGCTGCGCATTCTTAAAAAGTCAATGACGACCCCGCCATCGTTCGTGCCGAACCCTGGGCCGCTGTGTCCGCCGCCCCTGACCGACAATGAGTGGCCGTTGTCTCTGGCATAGTTGACGGTGGTGATGACGTCTCCGGCGTTCATCACCCGGACGATTACCGCAGGGCGTTTGTCGATCATTCCATTGTTGACGGCACGGGCGCTTTCATAGTCGGCGTCGCCTTCAACAATCACTTCCCCCCGTACCAAGTCACGGAGTTCATTTGGTGTTTTAGCACTCATTGCATCCTCCTGATTTGCCTTTCGTTTAGCGCCGATCAGGGGGCATTTTATTGAAATGCCCGCTTAGCGGCAGATGGGCACAAACAGGGCGCGACAAAGGGCTTTAAAACACAAGAGCTGCTTACGAGTCTGTGTCCAAGCAATGACAGTATCACGTTTAGGCAAATACCGATAATGGGATTGGAAGCGCTGCTTTCGCCGCGCTTTGGGCGAGCAAAGTGTATGCCTTTGCCCTACGCCTGCCCAAGTGCGTATCCCGCCGCATGGGTTATATCGACCCTTCCGTCGGCGGCCCAAACCGTGCCAGCATGCGTTCCTTGATCTGGTCCCTCGCCTGCCGGTAGGCGCTGAGTTTTGCCTCGCGGCCTTCGCCCAGCCCCGTGGGATCGAGGATCGGCCAGTAGACGACTTCGAGGTGGTGAAAGCGGGTGAGTTCAAGGGCCATGCGTTGGCTGGCGGGGGAGAGGGCGACGATGAGGTCGAATTGCGACAGGTCGTCGCCCCATTCCTGCATCTCCTCGAAGGACCGCGAGCGGTGGCGGGAAAGTTCGATTCCGAGTTCCTTGCAGACGGCGATGGAGAAGCCGTCGACTTCCATGTCGTTTTTGACGCCGGCGGATTGCACGTAGGCGCGTTGGCCGTACATCTGCTTCATCAGGCCTTCGGCCATCGGCGAGCGGACGGCGTTGTGATCGCAGCAGAACAGAACCGATTGGGGGAAAGCGTCTGCCAATGCTTAGCCCCAGTGCAAAACGCAGATCAGGGTGAACAGGCGGCGGGCAGTATCGATATCGACCAGCGCTTTGCCCTCCAGCCGTTCTTGCAGCACGCGCGCGCCTTCGTTGTGGATGCCGCGGCGGGCCATGTCGATGGCCTCGATCTGGCTGGGGGGCAGGCGTTTCACGGCCTCGAAATAGCTTTCGCAGATCTGGAAGTAGTCTTTGACGACTTGCCGGAAGGGGCCGAGCGACAGATGGAAGGCACCGACTGTTTCGTCGGATTCGGTTGCGATATCAAAGACGAGGCGGCCTTCGCGGATGGCGAGGCCAAGGCGGTAGGGGCCTTGCGGGATCGTGCGGTCTTCGCGCGGCGGCATGGCGAAGGAGTTTTCTTCCAGCAGATCATAGATCGCGACTTGGCGTTCTTGTTCGATCTCGGGCGTGGGTGGGGCAAGGCCGCGATCGTCTATTTCGATGTGGCAGATGCGGTTCATTTTGGCCCCTCATTCAGGCGGTCAAGGCGGGCTTGGACGGAGAGCGCGTGTGCCTCGAGGCTTTCGGAGCGGGCGAGGCGGGTGGCGGCGGGGCCGATGGCGGCGAGGGAGGCCGGGGTCATCTTGGCGATTGTGGTGCGTTTCAGGAAATCCATCACCGACAGCCCGCTTGAAAACCGCGCCGAACGCGCTGTGGGCAGCACATGGTTGGGGCCGCCGACGTAATCGCCAATGGCTTCCGGTGTCCATGCGCCAAGGAAGATAGCTCCGGCATGGGTGGTTTGGGTGGCGAGGGCTTCGGGGTTGGCGACGCAAAGCTGCAGGTGTTCGGGGGCGATACGGTTGGAAAGTTGGGCGGCTTCGTCGAGGTTGCGGACGGTGATGATGGCACCGTTGTTGGCCCAGGCAGTGCTGGCGATGGCGCGGCGTTGCAGGGTTTGCAGGCGTTTATCGACGGCATTGGCGACGGCTTGGCCGAAAGCCGAATTATCGGTGATCAGGATGGACTGGGTGCTTTCGTCATGCTCGGCTTGCGACAGCAGATCAAGGGCGAGCCAGTCGGGGTCGTTGTCGCTGTCGGCGATGATCAGGATTTCCGAGGGGCCCGCGATCATGTCGATGCCGACGCGGCCGAACACACGGCGTTTGGCGGCGGCGACATAGGCATTGCCGGGGCCGGTGATTTTGTCGACTGCCGGGATGGTTTCAGTGCCATAGGCAAGCGCGGCGATGGCTTGGGCACCGCCGATGCGGTAAATCTCGGACACGCCAGCGATGCGGGCGGCGAGCAGGACCAGTGGGTTTACGAGGCCGTCGGGGGTCGGGCAGCAGATCACCAGACGCTGAACGCCCGCAACCTGCGCCGGGATGGCGTTCATCAGGACGGACGAGGGGTAGGTGGCGATGCCACCCGGCACATAGAGGCCAGCGTTGGAAACCGGGCCCCAGCGCCAGCCGAGGGTGGCACCAGTGCTGTCTTGCCACTGTGCATCTTCGGGCATCTGGCGGCTGTGATAGGCACGGATGCGGTCGGCGGCGAGCGTGAGGGCGGCGTGATCTTCGGGGGAAACCTTGGCGCATTCGGCGTCGATTTCAGCGTCGGAAAAGGCCATGGTGGCGGGGGTTAGCGTTAGCCGATCAAACTTGGCGGTCAGTTCCAGCACGGCGGCGTCGCCACGGGCGCGCACGTCGGCGATGATGTTGGCCACGGCGGCATCGACATCGGGGGCATCTTCGCGCTTTAGCCCCAGCAGGGCGGCAAAGTCTGCATCGAAGCTTGGTGTTGCGGTGGAAAGGAAAACCGGCATGGCAAAGGGCACTCCATCTGTCAGCCCCCCCTTAGCGTGCCTACACGAATGCCTCAAGCGCCGCTGGGTTTTGGGTATGATTTTGAGGGAAATATCATTGGAGGGACCGACCCCAGCTGCAAAAGCCGCTTTAGTCTGGATGCCTGGGTGTGTGACCCGACGGCGCGAGGTAGGGGCGGGTGACGTCTTTCATCGTGACCTCCAGCGCTTCGACGTCCAAGGCAATTGCCCCATCACCGGCGAAGGTCAGGGTTACCACCCCGATGCCGTCTTCGCCCGGCGCAAACGCCAGCGACAGCAGGGACAGAACCACGTCGGGATCACTACGGTCAAACCCCTGCCCTTTCACCAGCATCACGTCTTCGATCACCAACAAACTACGCACGCGCTCTGGGGCATGGTTGGCCCCGTCTTCCCAGCGAAAACGATTGATCAGCAGGGCAAACCGGCGTTTGGTTTTGGTATAGCGCATATCAGCGGCGGTAAGCACGGCGTCTTGCACGAGCGCCGAGATCACCCCCAGATCGTCGGCATCACGCGCCAGCAGGTTTGCCGGGCGTTCAGCCCCATCTTCAAAGCGCGCATCTGCCATGCTCAAGCCTTGATCCGTTCGATCAGCGCGCCGCAGGCTTGCAGCTTTTCCTCGACCCGCTCGTAGCCGCGATCCAGGTGATAAACCCGGCTGACCACGGTTTCGCCTTCGGCTGCCAATCCGGCCAAAATCAAGCTGACTGAGGCGCGCAGATCAGTGGCCATCACGGGCGCACCGCGCAGTTTTTCAACCCCGGTTACAGTGGCTGTGCCGCCGTGAACTTCAATCTTTGCCCCCATCCGGTTGAGTTCGGGCGCGTGCATGAAGCGGTTCTCGAAAATGCGTTCTTCCAGAACCGACACGCCATCAGCGGTGCAGAGAAGTGCCATCATCTGGGCTTGCAAGTCGGTTGGAAAGCCTGGGAATGGTGCGGTAACCACATCCACCGCGCGCACGCGGCCGTTCTTGCGCGACACTTTCAAGCCCCGGTTGGTTTGGGTAACCGAAACGCCCGCCGCATCCAGCTTTTCACAAAACGCGCCGACAAGATCGATACGACCACCCAGCAATTCCACCTCGCCGCCACAGATTGCCGGGGCCAGCATATAGGTGCCAAGTTCTATGCGGTCGGCAACAACCGGATGCGTCGCCCCACCCAGCCGGTCAACGCCCTGAATGGTGATGGTCGAGGTGCCCTCGCCATCAATCTGCGCGCCCATGCGGCGCAGGCATTGCGCCAGATCGACAATTTCCGGCTCGCGCGCGGCGTTTTTCAGAACAGTCGTGCCTTTGGCCAAAGTTGCCGCAAGTAGCGCGTTTTCCGTCGCACCCACGGACACGAATGGAAATTCGACCACTGCGCCACGAAGCCGACCGCCAATCGCCTTGGCGTGCACGTAGCCATCGCGCAGGTCAAGTTCCGCGCCCATCGCTTCCAGCGCTTTCAGGTGCAGGTCCACCGGGCGCGCGCCAATGGCACAGCCGCCCGGCAGCGACACCACAGCATGACCATCACGCGCCAGCATCGGCCCCAGCACCAAAATCGAGGCCCGCATTTTGCGCACGATGTCATAATCGGCCATGTGGTTTGTTATCTGATGCGAAGACAGCGCCAGCACTTGGCCACCCTGCAGGCTGGCCACTTCGGACCCAAGCGATTGCAGCAGTTGCGTCATCGTCGCGATATCTGACAAGCGCGGTGCATTGGTCAGCGTCAGCGGCTCTTCACTCAGCAGGGTGGCGGGCATCAGCGTAAGGCAGGCATTCTTTGCCCCCGCGATCGGGATCACGCCGTTCAGCGCGCCATTGCCTTTGACAACTATCGAATCCATCTGACTGCCCTACTCATTCTGTTTCTTGGCCATTCTCGGAGATGGCTGTCGTTGTATCTTGATCGCCATGTTCTTCCGGAGCGCTTCTGGCCCGAACCTGCGCCTTGCGCCGCGCCATATTGGCCTTCAGCGCCTCTTTTGACCGTTTGTCACGCTGTGCCTGCGCCGATTGGCCACGCTTCATCGGCGTTGGCTCGGCGGGGCTTTGCGGGCTGTTGGTTTGAACCGGTTTGCTCATCGCCTTGTCCATAGCGCAACGCATCGGCGGGGTCCAGATTGCGCGGGCGAGTTAGCACTTGCAAGGCCGCCAGATAGCGTCTAATCAGCCGCCACGCTGCAAGGGCCAACGCCTTGGCAAGCCCCGGCGCTGTGGTAGCTCAGTGGTAGAGCACACCCTTGGTAAGGGTGAGGTCGAGAGTTCAATCCTCTCTCACAGCACCATGATTCATCGCAAGTTTTAATCCTGCCGCAGAATCTGCACGCGGTTTCAGCGCAATGTCTTCAGCAGTTCCAGCGACGGCTCGCCAGTTACGGCCAAGCCCTGCTGGCGTTGGTAGGCGCTGATGGCGGTGCGGGTTTTGGGGCCGATTACGCCGTCGGTGCCTTCGGTATCAAAGCCGGCGGCGGTCAGGCGGCGTTGCAGGTCTTGGCGGTTGGCGATCGTCATGCCGTTGGCATCGGGGGGGAAGTTTCCTTGCACGGGCGCGCCGCCGATCAAGCGGTCGGACAGATGGCCAACGCCAATGACATAGCTTTCGGCGTTGTTGTAGCGGGTGATCACGGTGAAGTTGCGAAACACCATGAAGGCGGGGCCGGATGCCCCGGCGGGCAGCAAGATCGAGGCAGCGCCGTGGTTTGGCACGGTGCTGCCGTTGATACTGCGCACGCCTTGCGCTGCCCAGTCGGACGGGCTGCGGGTGGTGCCGCGGCCGGTTTGCCCAGTGTTGAAACCGGCAGGTAATGATACCTCGACGCCCCAGGGTTGGCCGCGTGTCCAGCCGGAGCGGGCGAGGTATGATGCGGTTGAGGCGAGGGCATCGGTCGGGTCGTCCGCCCATATGTCGCGACGGCCGTCACCGCGAAAATCGACAGCATATTCGAGGTAGGAGGTGGGGATGAACTGCGTGTGACCCATGGCCCCGGCCCAGCTGCCGGTCATGCCAGTGGCGGAGACATCGCCATTCTGGATGATCCGAAGCGCGGCGAGCAGTTGTTGCTCGAAAAACGCGCCGCGACGGCCTTCATATGCGAGGGTGGCGAGTGCTGAAACGACTGGCACCGCACCTCGGCGTTCACCGTAAAAGCTTTCCAGCCCCCAGACGGCGGTGACGACGTGGGATTCGACGCCGTATTTCGCCTCGATCGCCGACAGGACGGTGGCGTTGCGTTGCAGGGCGGCTTTGCCTTTCGATATGCGTTCGTCAGAGGCGGCGATGGCGAGGTAGTCTTGTAGAGTTCGGGAAAACTCCGTCTGGTTGCGATCTTTTTCGATCACGCCGGGCAGGAAACCGGCGTTTCGGAAGGCGGCGTCCAGCGTTGGTTGCGCAATGCCTGCGGATTGCGCGCGGGCGCGGAAACCTGCAACCCAACTGTCAAACCCGGCGTTGGGCACGGGCCGCATCGCGGGTTCGGGCGATCTGGTCGCGCCACCCAAAACCGCACCTGTGCCGCCGCCGCATGCTGACAGCGCCGCTGCCAATAGGCCAAAACCAACCGCCCGCCGTGTTGCCTGCATTTTGCCCGCCCGTTTGTTGCTGCTTTGCACGCAGTCTATCTGATTGCGGACGCACAGAAAAGCACTGGCGACAATCTGCGACTGTGCCTGGCCTTCGGGGGTTCGAAGGGCACATCGGGTCACGCGAGAAAGCCTTGACTCTGCCCCGCACGGCGGCGCTAACTTGGCCACAGGGCGGCAATGTCCGACAACTGCAGATGAAAAAACGTTTCAAACATGGGAGTTGAGTATGTTTATCCGAGCGCGCCTTTTGGCGACGGCGGCAATAGCCGCATTTTCACTATCGATAGCAAGCCCGGTCTGGGCGGAAACCCCTGCTGATACCTTCATCCAAGCCTGGACGCTGGACGATATGATCAGCCTTGATCCGGCAGAAGTGTTCGAGTTTTCGGCCTCCGAAATCATCGGTAACAGCTATGAAGCGATCATCGGCTACGACCTTGCCGACGTGTCGAAAATTCATGGCGTGGTTGCAGACACCTGGACGATGTCTGAGGATGGCAAGACAATGTCGTTCACTGTGAAGCAAGGCAAAAAGTTTGCCTCGGGCAACGATCTGATGGCGGATGACGTGGTGTTTTCGCTTGTCCGCGCCGTTAAGCTGGATAAATCACCAGCGTTCATTCTGGGCCAATTTGGCCTGACGGCCGACAACGTTGATGCCATGGTCAAGCAGACCGGCGATTACAGCTTTGATTTCACCATGGATCAAGCCTATGCGCCGACGTTCCTTTTGTACTGCCTGACGGCAACAGTGGCGTCGGTCGTCGACAAAGATCTGGTGATGGCCAACGAAGTGGATGGCGATCTGGGTTATAACTGGCTGAAGACCAACTATGCCGGTTCGGGCGCGTTCGTGATCCGCGAATGGCGCGCCAACGAATCCGTCGTGCTGGAACGCAACGATATGTATTCGGGCGACAAGCCTGCGATGTCCCGCGCGATCTATCGCCATATTCCCGAAGCCGCGACGCAGCGTCTGCTGTTGGAAAAAGGCGATATCGACGTGGCGCGTGACCTGCTGCCGGAAGAGATTGAGGCGCTTTCGACCAACCCGGATGTGGTGATCGATTCAGGCGTCAAAGGCACCATCTTCTATCTGGCGCTGAATCAGAAGAATGAATTTCTGGCCAAGCCCGAAGTGCGTGAAGCGATGAAATATCTGGTTGATTATCAAGCCATTGTCGACACTATCGGCAAGGGCAAGCTGGATGTGCACCAGACCTTCCTGCCCAAAGGCTTCTTGGGCGAGTTGGACAGCAACCCCTACAGCCTGAATGTTGAAAAGGCCAAGGAACTGCTGGCGGCTGCCGGACTGCCGGATGGCTTTACAGTGACGATGGATACCCGCAACACGCCGGACGTGACGGCGATTGCGCAGGCTGTGCAGCAAACGATGGCGCTTGCTGGCATCCAGCTGGAGATCATCCCCGGCGATGGTGGCCAGACGCTGGAAAAATACCGTGCGCGTACGCATGACATCTATATCGGCAACTGGGGCCCGGATTACCAAGACCCGCACACCAACGCGACCTTTGCGCGCAACCCGGACAATGGCGATGAGCCTGCTGCCAAGCCACTGGCATGGCGCGTGGCATGGGACATTCCGGAAATGACCGCCAAGGCAGATGCTGCCGTGCTGGAAACAGATGGCGAAAAGCGCGCCGCTATGTACCGCGAACTGCAGGAAGAGCATCAGAAAACCTCGCCCTTCGTGATCATGTTCCAGGAAACCGAAGTGGCCGCACTGCGGTCCAACGTGAAGGGCTACATCATCGGGCCGTCGTTCAACGACAACTCGTTCCGGGGTGTAACGAAGTAAATGGCGACAACCTCGCCCGCACAAACGGAGGGGCGCGCAAGCGCCCTTCCGGCCTTTCTGTGGAAAACCGTCAAGCTGCTGCTGACGGTTGCCGTCACCATGCTGGGCCTATTGCTGGTCACGTTCCTGATCAGCCATGTCATCGCGGTTGACCCGGTTTTGGCCGTGGTGGGCGACCGCGCCAGCAAATCGACTTATGACAAGATGTTCATAGAAATGGGGCTTGATCGGCCCTTGTATGAACAATTCTGGATTTACGTTCAGAAAGTGCTGTCGGGCGATTTCGGCAAATCCTTTCTGACCAAGAAATTCGTGATGGATGACATCAGGCGCGCCTTCCCTGCGACGCTGGAACTGGCGACGCTGGCCATCATCATCGGCACGGTATTCGGTGTGCCACTGGGCATCATTTCCGCCGTAAAGGCTGGCAAGCCGATTGACCAATTCGTGCGCATCATTGGCCTGATCGGCTATTCCGCGCCAATCTTCTGGCTGGGTCTGCTGGGTCTGTTGGTGTTTTATGCCAAGCTGGACTGGATTTCCGGACCGGGACGCATTGATATTGCTTATGAATATTCTATTTCGCCCGGCACCGGGATGTTGCTGGTCGATAGTGCCTTGCAGGGCCAGTGGGAGGCGTTTCGCAATGCGTTTTCCCACATTATCCTGCCGGCATCGCTGCTGGGCTATAACGCAATGGCCTACATCAGCAGGATGACCCGCAGCTTCATGCTGACCGAATTGGCGCAGGAATATGTGATCACCGCCCGCGTCAAAGGTGTGCCGGAATGGCGGATTATCTGGGTGCATGCGCTACGCAATGCGGCGGTGCCGCTGGTGACGGTGATTGCGTTTTCCTACGGCGGCTTGCTGGAAGGGTCAGTATTGACCGAAACCGTTTTCGCATGGCCGGGATTGGGGTTGTATCTGACCAATAGCTTGCAAGTGGCAGATATGAATGCGGTTTTAGGCGGCACTTTGGTGATTGGGGCGATCTTCGTGGGGCTGAACCTGTTTTCCGATCTGCTGTATAACGTGCTTGATCCGCGTGTGCGCCGCAGGGGGGGCAAATCATGAGTGGCTTGCAAACCCGGCGCGAATGGCTGCTTTCCGATACGCCCGCATCGCGGGGCCAGGCACGTTGGGGCCAAAGTTACCGCGTCTGGCTGGCGCTGAAGGCGAACCGGCTGGCAATGGTGGGGCTGTGGATCGTTATCATTCTGGCATTGCTGGCGATTTTCGCGCCGGTGCTGGCACCGTATGACCCGCTGGAAGGCATTGGCGGTTTGCGTGGCGACCGGCTGGAGCCGCCATCATGGTTGCACCCGATGGGCACCGATGATCTGTCGCGAGATATTCTGTCCCGCGTTCTGTATGGGTCGCGATTGACGCTGCTGGTGGTTTTGCTTGTGGCAGTGATTGCTACGCCGATTGGTTTGGCCGTTGGCACGGCGGCGGGGTATTTTGGTGGCTGGGTTGATGTGCTGTTGATGCGGATCACCGATATCTTCATGGCCTTCCCGCGACTGATCTTGGCACTGGCGTTTGCGTCGGCGCTTGGACCGGGGATCGAAAACGCCATTATCGCCATCGCCATTACCGCATGGCCGCCCTATGCGCGATTGGCGCGGGCGGAAACCCTGACCATTCGCGAAACCGATTTCATCAATGCGGCACGGCTGCAGGGCGCGTCATCGCTGCGGATTTTGTGGGGGCACATCACGCCGCTGTGCCTGTCATCAGCCATCGTGCGGGTGACGCTGGATATGGCGGGCATCATTTTGATTGCCGCCGGGCTTGGCTTTCTGGGCCTTGGCGCGCAGCCGCCGCAGCCCGAATGGGGAGCGATGATTGCCGGTGGGCGGCGGTTCATCATTGATCAATGGTGGGTTGCCACCATGCCGGGGCTGGCGATTTTCATCGTGGCGCTGGGGTTCAACCTGCTGGGCGACGGGCTGCGCGATGTGCTTGATCCGAAGGCGCGCAAATGACGAATCTGCTGACGGTTGATGATCTGCGGATTACTTTTCCCACCCGGCAAGGGCCATCGGAAGTGGTGCGTGGGGTGTCGTTTTCGCTGGGCCGGGAACGGCTGGGCATTGTCGGCGAAAGCGGGTCTGGCAAATCGCAGACCGGGCGGGCGATTTTGGGGCTGACCCCCGCCCCCGGTGTGGCAACGGCCAAGACGCTGGAGTTTGACGGCATTGATCTGCGCGGGGCCAGCCCGGCGAAATGGCGCAGCCTGCGCGGCATTCGTATGTCGATGATCATGCAAGATCCCAAATTTTCGCTGAACCCGGTAATGACAATTGGGCGGCAGTTGATCGAAGCGGCGCTGCGCACATCGGGCAGGGCCGAAGCGCGGGATCGGGCCATGGCGATGCTGGAAGCGGTGCAAATTCGCGATCCTGCGCGGGTATTCAAAGCTTATCCACACGAACTGTCGGGTGGCATGGGCCAGCGCGCGATGATCGCGATGATGCTGATTACCGAACCCGATTTGCTGATCGCGGACGAGCCGACCTCGGCTTTGGATGTGACGGTGCAGATCGAGGTTTTGCGCATTCTGGACCGATTGGTAACGGATCGTGGCATGGGTTTGATCTTTATCAGCCATGATTTGCGGCTGGTCAGCAGTTTCTGCGACCGGGTGTTGGTGATGTATGCGGGCCGCGTGGTGGAAGAACTGAAGGCATCGGAACTGGCGCAGGCAAAGCATCCCTATACGCAAGGGCTGTTCAAATGCCTGCCCAAGATCGAAGGCGGCATCCGGCCGCTGCCCACCCTGCAACGCGACGCGGAATGGGCACGCTGATGGCATTGATTGCGATTGAAAATCTGGTGGTGACCTTTGGCTCGGTCGGCAACCACGTCTATGCTGTGCGCGGCGTGTCCTTGCAGGTGAATGAAGGCGAAAGCTACGGCATTGTCGGCGAAAGCGGGTCGGGCAAATCGACTGTGCTGCGGGCGCTGTGTGGCCTTGCGCCCGTGACGGCGGGTCGCATCAGCTTTGGCGGCGAGCCGCTGGCCAGCCCGCGCAATGCCGCGTTCTACCGCAATGTGCAGATGGTATTTCAAGACCCCTATGCCAGCCTGCACCCACGCCACACCATTGACCGGGTGCTATCTGAACCGCTGGCGATCCACGGCTTTGACGATGGCGAAGCGCGCATTGAAAAGGCGCTGGAAGACGTGGGTTTGGGCAAGGGCTTTCGCTTTCGCTATCCGCACCAATTGTCGGGCGGGCAGCGGCAACGCGTGGCGATTGCCCGCGCGCTGATCCTGGAGCCGAAAGTGCTGCTGCTGGATGAGCCGACGTCGGCACTTGATGCCTCGATCCAGGCCGAGGTTTTGAACCTGCTGGACCGGCTGCGCGGCGAGCGTGGCTTGACCTATATCCTTGTCAGCCACGATCTGGCGGTGGTGGCGCATATGTGCGAACGCCTGCTGGTGATGCAACACGGTCTGGCGGTGGAAGAGCTGACCCGCGCCGGGTTGCAAGCGCGTCAGGCCGGGCAGACCTACACACGCGAATTGCTGACCGCATCGGAAGGGTATCGTCGATAAAGCGGTTGCTGTTGGGCAGATTTTGGCTGAGAACCGCCTCAGTCTTTTCGCAATGATCAAACCTGAATTTGGATACGTCCCATGACCGCCACCCTGCCCGTTTTCGATGGCCATAACGATTTTCTGCTGCGGCTTGTGAACAACCCGGCCAACCGGCAAACCATGTGGATGACTGGCGAGGGCAAGGGCCATCTTGACTTGCCGCGCATGAAGGCTGGTGGCTTTGCGGGTGGGTTTTTCGCGATCTACATCCCCTCGCCCAAGGACCAAGACGTGCCTGACTATGATCTGGTGATGGACAACCCGCCCTATGACCTGCCGCTGCCGGACCTGATTGATCACCGGAAGGCGCAACCCGTTGCCAACGCAATGGCGGGGCATCTGCTGTGGATGGAACGCGCCAGTGGTGGTGCGTTCAAGGTGTGTACCACCGTTGCCGAACTGCGCGACTGTCTGGAGAGAGGCATCATTTCCGGCATCATGCATATGGAAGGGGCCGAGCCGATAGACCCCGATCTTGATGCGCTTTATCTGTATCACGGCATGGGTCTGCGCTCGATTGGCCCGGTATGGAGCAGACCAACAGCCTTTGGCAACGGCGTGCCGTTCCGGTTTCCGGGTGACCCCGATACCGGGCCGGGTTTGACCGATGCGGGCAGAAACTTGGTGCGCGCCTGCAATGAACTGCGCATTATGCTGGATCTGTCGCATCTGAACGAAGCCGGGTTCAATGACGTGGCCAAGCTGTCGGATGCGCCGCTGGTTGCCACCCATTCCAATGCTCATGTCGTCACCCCGTCGACCCGCAATCTGACTGACCGGCAGCTTGCCATGATCAAGGAAAGCCGCGGCATGGTGGGGCTGAACTTCGCCACCGTCTTTCTGCGCCCCGATGGTCGCAAATCGCCCGACATGACCTGGGAGCCGGTGCTGCGGCATCTGGACCATCTGATCGCACACCTTGGCGAAGACCATGTTGGCCTGGGGTCGGATTTTGATGGTGCCACGGTGCCCAACGGCATCAAAGACGTGGCCGGCCTGCCCGCCCTGCTGCAAGCCATGCGCGACCATGGCTATGGCGAGGCGCTGATGCGCAAACTGGCCCACGAGAACTGGTTCGGCGTTTTGCAGCGGACATGGGGCGCGTAAAACCGCACCACCCTTGACATCCGCGCGTTGCAAAGCCAGCAACACGGAGGAATTGCAGGCGGGGTTCAGGCCATGAAAATCGGAAATCGCGTCATCGGGCCGAATGAGCCGCCGCTGGTGATTGCCGAAATTGGCATCAACCACGGTGGCAGCCTTGCTGTGGCCAAGGACATGGTGCGGCTGGCAGCAGGGGCTGGCTGCGAGATGATCAAGCACCAGACCCATATCATTGAAGATGAGATGACCGAGGAAGCGAAGTCGATCTTCCCGCCAAATGCCGACGTGTCGATCTGGCATGTGATGGAACGCTGCGCGCTATCGCTGACCGATGAGGCGGAGTTGAAGCGCTATACTGAATCCTTGGGGATGATCTGGATTTCAACGCCGTTTTCGCGCGCGGCGGCCGATTTTCTGGAAACCCTTGATGTGCCCGCCTACAAGATCGGCTCGGGCGAGGCGGACAACCTGCCGCTGATCCGCCATATCGCGCGCAAGGGCAAACCGGTGATCATGTCGACCGGTATGCAGACAATTGAAACAATCCGCGCGTCGGTGGCCATTCTGGAGGCATCGGGCGTGGACTATGCGCTGCTGGAATGCACGAACCTGTACCCATCACCGCCTGAAATCGTTAGCCTGCAAGGCGTTACTGACCTGCGCCGCGCCTTCCCAAATGCCATTGTCGGCTTTTCCGACCATTCCATCGGGCCGGAAATGGCGCTGGCTTCTGTCGCCCTTGGGGCCTGCATTCTGGAACGACACTATACCGACACGCGTTACCGCATCGGACCCGACATCATCAATTCGATGGACCCGGCCGAATTGCGATTCCTGATCGACCGCAGCCGCGAAATTCACACTGCGCTGCACAACCCCAAACAACGCACGGCATCGGAAGAACCGGTCTACCGCTTTGCCCGCGCATCCGTTGTCGCCGACCGCGACTTGCCCGCAGGCCACGTGATTGCCGAGGCCGACATTTGGGCAAGGCGGCCAGGATCAGGCGAGATTGCAGGGTTCGAGTTTGACAAGGTGCTTGGGATGAAACTGACTAGGGCGGTGACGCGGAATACCCAGTTGAAATGGGCGGATTTGGCGGGATGATCCCGGCGTGGAAAATCCGGCGCGAGTTGCACCGGTTGGGCCAACAAGCGTCCGCCTTGCACGAAGCGATCTGGGAACCGATCGTGCAGCGCCGCCACGACAAAGCGGTTCGTCAGGGCCTACCGACGTTTGACGGCACGATACCTTTGGGCCCAAAAGTCGCGATATATCTGCTCTATCAGCCAAGGGCGCTGCCCCAAAGCATTGTCGAAACGTGCCAGTTCTTGGCGGATAACGGCTTTAGCCCGCTGGTGGTTGCCAACGGTGGGCTGCCCGAGGCAAGCCGTAGCCAGCTTTTGCCGCATGTTTGGAAAGTCTTGGAAAGACCCAATTTAGGCTATGACTTTGGTGGCTACCGCGATGCAATCAACCAGCTGCGGTTGTGGGCCATTGAACCTAGCAAGCTTTTGATTCTGAACGATAGTATCTGGTTTCCGCTATCGGATGACTGTCTGCTGCTGAAACAGATGGAAGCGGCGGGTGCCGATGTTGCCGGAACGGTATTGCGGCAGAAAGACAAAATCAGCTTTCTGGAATCCTATATGTACCTGATCGATAGCCGGGTTCTGAAAAGCGGCGCGGTGCAGGAATTCTGGAAGTCTTTCAAGCTGACGGCCAACAAATACAAGGTTATTCGTCGCGGTGAACGTGGGCATAGCGTGGCCTTGCTGGATGCGGGGTTTCATTTACACCCAATGTTTTCCCGTGAAGACTTCATGGCGCGACTTCGCATGCAAGACCACGTCTTTCTGGAAAAAACCCTGCGCTATGGCGTGGCTGAAACCGCAGGGTTGTCCGGCGAACGTGACACTCTATTGGACGCGCGCAAAGACGAAGCGTGGCGCACCGCAGTGTTCGATCATGTCGAGCGGGTTCTTCGCAGCGCCCAGTTCTACAGCGCATTTCCCTTCGCCGCCGTGCGGTTGCTGAACTATCCGATCTTGAAACGAAGTGGCGACATGGTATCAGTTTTGTGGCGCAAAGCGTATCTTTCGGCGGTGATAGCGGGTGATCTTGAAGCACCGCGGCCGTCAGTTTTTGCGGAGTTGCAGTCGCAGGTAGCGCGGGAGGCAACACCATGACACTGCCACCCGCCTGGAAAGTGAAACGCGAACTGCGGCGTATCCGAGGTCAAGCGCACCCTGTCGTTACAAAGCTATGTGGACCTATGTTATGGCGAAGGTCCTCAAGTGGTTAACAAGGGCTTCCCAACCTATGCAGAGGGTGATCCAGCCCCAATAGTTGAACTGGCTGAAGGTAGTCTTTTCCGGGGATCAGATCATTTATCTGCTGATCCTTCCATTCCGCCCACCGTTTCCGCTACAAAGGTCAAATGACCCGATCCCTTCTCTTCCTCACCGGAACACGTGCTGACTTTGGCAAGCTGGAGCCGTTGGCGATAGCGGCGCGGGATGCTGGGTTTCATGTGTCATTCTTCGTGACCGGCATGCATATGCTGGATCGCTATGGGCTGACCAAGAACGAGGTGCATCGCACCCCCGGTGTCACGGTGCATGAGTTTTTGAACCAGCGCCCCGGTGATCCGCAGGACATGGTGTTGGCGAAGACTGTCATCGGGTTTTCCGATTATCTGGCGGAAAGCCCGCCCGATCTGGTGATCGTGCATGGTGATCGGGTCGAGGCGCTGGCGGGTGCCTTGGTCGCGGCGACGAATTACATTCGGTCAGCGCATATTGAAGGCGGCGAGGTGTCGGGCACGATTGACGAGGTGTTCCGCCACTGCAACACCAAGCTGGCGAGCCAGCATTTTGTCTCGTCCGATGTGGCGGCAAAGCGGGTGATGGCCTTGGGGGAACCCGCCGATTGCGTACATGTGATCGGATCGCCAGAGTTGGACTTTCACGCTGGGCCGTCAGGCGTTACGATTGAGGACGTGCGGGCGCATTACGGCATTCCGTTTATCGAATATGGCATTGGCGTCTTTCATCCGGTGACCTCCGAGGCGCGGTCTATGGGCGCACAGGCAGAGGCGCTGTTTGGCGCGATGCAGGCGTCGGGGCGGCAGTTCGTGCTGGTGGCCCCCAACAATGATCCGGGGTCGGAGGCGATTTTCGCGGTGATCAACCGGCTGCCGCACGACCAGTTCCGGGTGATCCCGTCGATGCGGTTTGCGCACTTTTCCGAACTGATGAAGAACGCCGCCTGCATGGTCGGCAATTCGTCGGCGGGGGTGCGTGAGGCACCGTTTATGGGGCTGGCGTCGTTGGATGTGGGTACGCGGCAGACCAACCGGGCGCAATCGCCGTCAGTGGTGGCTTGTGCGGCGACGGATACGGCAGCGATTGCGGCGTTCTTGGCGAATGATTGGGGCAAGACCTATCCACGCCATCACGGCTTTGGCGTTGGGCGGGCGGCGGATCGGTTTGTTGCGGTGCTGAAAGACGAAGGCTTTTGGGCGCAAAGCCTGCAAAAAGAGTTCCGCGATATTGACTGATATTCGCCCAGCCGCGCCCCGCATCGGGGCTGTTTTGCGGGCGTATCTGTTGGCGGTGCGGGCAGCCGGGCCGTTCCTGCCCGCCTATCTGCGCCGTCGGCTGAAACGTGGCAAGGAAGACGCTGCGCGGTGGCGCGAAAAGCTGGGGGAGGCGAGTTTACCGCGCCCTGATGGCCCGTTGGTCTGGATGCACGCGGTGGGCTTGGGTGAGGTGATGGCGCTGCGTGGCCTGATTTTGGCGATGGGGACGGCACGGCCTGATCTGTCGTTTCTGGTGACATCGTCGGCGCGGTCGTCGGCACAGGCGTTTGCGGGCAATACGCCCGCGCGGACGCAGCATCAGTTTTTGCCGCTGGATGCGCCGGGGCCGGTGGCGGCGTTTCTGGATCATTGGCAGCCTGATCTTTCGATCTGGGCAGAACAAGACCTGTGGCCCGGCGCGGTGGTGGCCACGCATCGCCGCGGCATTCCTTTGGCACTGATTAATGCGCGGATGAACGCGCGGGCGTTCGCGGCGCGACAGCGGTTTCGCGGGCTGTACGCCGATCTGTATGCGCGATTTGCGCACATCTCGGCGCAGGATGCTGGCACGGCGCGGCATCTGGAGGCGTTGGGTGCGGGCGGTGTTACCGTGACCGGATCGCTTAAGGCCGGTGCCGGGCCGCTGGCGGATCAACCTGATGTGCGGGCGGCGTTGGCGGGGGCGCTTGAAGCGCGAAAACCTTGGTGTGCGGCGTCAAGCCACGCGGCGGATGAAGCGGTGGTTTTGGCGGCGCATAAAATGCTGCTGGATCAAGACCCTGCACGCCTGCTGATCATCGCGCCGCGTGATCCGACTAGGCGGGACGACATCGTTGCCGCTTGTGCTGCAGCCGGCCTTTCGGTGGCAGTGCGGTCAACCGGGGCCGTACCTGCCGCAACAGATGCGGTTTATCTGGCGGATGGATTTGGCGAAATGGGGCTGTGGTATCGGCTCTGCCCAGCCGCCCTAGTGGGTGGCAGCTCGGGCGACACCGGCGGCCATAACCCGTGGGAGCCTGCGCATCTTGGCTGTGCTGTTTTGCATGGGCCGAATGTGGCGAATTTCGCCGCTGATTACGCTGCGTTCCATGCAGCAAGTGCGGCTCGACTGGTGGCGGATGCGGAGGGGCTGGCTAAAGCCCTGCTGGACCCACTTTTGCCGGATCAAGCCGCGCGCGGTTTGGCATTGGCGCAGGGTGGGATGGCCGGGATGGATGCGCTTTGCGCGCAATTGCTGGCCCTAATGCCAAAGGTGCGGCATGGCTGACCGCTTTCCATCCTGGCGGTTACGACTGACGCTGTGGGGATATTCCGCGCTGTGGATCGTCGGGTTGCCAATTGTGCTGCTGTATCTGTGGTCGCGGGGTCGGCGCGATACCCTTTACCGCGCGCATCTGGGCGAGCGGTTTGGCTTTTACTCCAAGTTTGCGCCGGGAGCGGTGTGGGTTCACGCAGTATCGCTTGGTGAACTGCGATCCGCTGTGCCGATGATCCGGGCCTTGCTGGATCGGGGAGAACACGTCGTCACGACACACTTTACCCCTGCTGGGCGGCGTGAGGCGGAAAAGGTTTTTGGCGCAGATATTGATGCCGGTCGGCTGCGCGTGGCGTGGGTGCCGTTCGAGTTTGGCTTTGCATATCGCCGGTTTTTCAAGGCCTTTGCCCCGAAATGCGGGTTGGTGATGGAGATTGAAATCTGGCCGCGCATGATCATGTCGGCAAGGCGCGCCGGGATGCCGCTGTATATGTGCAACGCGCAGTATCCGTCGAAAAGCTATGCTCGTGATACCAAGACCACCGGCATGCGGGCGCAGGTGATGCGGGGGTTCGCCGGGGCATTGGTGAAATCGGATTTGCAGGCGCAGCGGTTGGCCTCGGTCGGCGTGACCCCGATCCGGGTGACTGGCGAGTTGCGGTTTGATCAGCCGATACCGTCGCATTTGCTGGCCGCCGGGGTTGCCGTGCGGGCGTGGCTGGGGGCGCAAGATCGGCTGGCGGTGACGATAGCCAGCGCCGTGCAGGGTGAGGATGATTTGTATATCGCGGCCATCCTTGGCCTGCGGACGGCGCATCAGGCCAAGCGGTTTCCGCCGCCGCTGTTCATCTATGTGCCGCGCAAGCCGGAACGGTTTGACGAGGTGGCGGAGTTGCTAATGGCGGCTGGATTGGGGGTTGGAAGACGCACTGGGATGCTGGACGCGACACTTGCCCCGAATGGTGCTGCACCGCAGATTGACGTGCTTTTGGGGGATAGCCTGGGTGAGATGTATGCCTATCTTGCCATGGCCGACACGGTGATCGTGGGCGGCGGCTTCACCCCCAAAGGCGCGCATAACATCATCGAGCCGTTGGCCTTGCGCAAACCGGTGCTGACCGGGCCAGAGACTTGGACGATTGAGTTTCCCTTTGCCGAAGCTCAAACAGCAGGTGTGGCCAGAAGCGTGCCGGATGGTGCGGCACTATTGGCCGCGTTGCAGCGAAGTGCTGCGATAGACCCCAGCAAAATCGAGGCGTTCTTCAATGCCCATTCAGGGGCAACCGAACGTACGATTACTGCGTTAGATCAACTGCTTACCAGCCACTAAAGCCGCCATCCACATTGACCAGTTGCCCGGTCATATAGCCCGCTTGCGGCGAGCATAGAAACAGCATCGCATCGGCAATCTCATCGGGTTTGGCCATGCGGCCCGCCATGATCAGTTCGGACACACGCCGTTGAAATTCATCGGAATGGTTGTTGAACACCGCCCCCGGCGCGATGGTATTCACAGTTGCCTGCCGCTTCGCCCAATAGCCCGCAAGCCAAAGCGTTAGCCCATGAATGCCCGCCTTGGTGGTGGAATAAGCGGAAAAAGACTTGAACGGCATGCCTTCGTAAATCTGGTGATGCGGGCCGTTCAGGGCATACATCGAGGCGACATTGATCAGGGTTGCAGGCCATTTGCCAATAATATCGCGGTCCATCTGCCGCGCGATCATGAACGCGCCCGTCAGGTTGGTGCGCATGGTACGCTCCCAATCCGAGACGGAGGTATTGGCGAAATCGGGGAACGGCTTGCCCGCCCCCATCAGCAATTCGCCAGTGATGGCGGCGTTGTTCAGCACCACATTGGGCTGCCAACCGTCGGCCAGAATGTGGGCGAAAATGCCCGTCACCTGATCTTCGTCGCCCACATCCAGATCATAAAACCGGAAGTTTTCATTGCCCGCATGTGCCTCTTTCAACGCATCCGCCCGGTGCCCCGGCAGATCAGACGACACCACCCGTGCGCCCGCCTCTAGCATGCGGCGCACGTAGGTAGACCCCAACACGCCGCCCGATCCGGTGATAAAAACGGTACGTCCGGCAAGCTGGTTAGTCATGGGGGGCATCCTTCAGGCGATTGGTCAGTAAGAACTCGACAAGGGTGAAATCGAACGGGCTGTCGATATCAACGCAACGGTCCGGCGGCATCAGATAGGGGATGACGCGGCCTTCCCACAGCCCTTTGGACCGCTTCAGATAGGCCGGGTCAACCACATAAGTGCTGGCCGCATGTTCATAAACCACAGGTGCCTGCTGGCGTGCAACCACACCCCCGGGCAGCGGTTTCGAGACGTGCAGCGCCCCCGTGGCATCGGGCTCGACCAGGTTGAAATAAGGGTTCTTTCGCGCCTCGCAGCATGACATCACCATGTCGGGATGTTCGGAATTGAACAAATCAAGCGCCGCATCAATATCGCCGGGCAGCCGCAAAGGCGACGTGCAATCCAGATCAAGAAACGCGGTGGCGGGCCCGGTAATCGCCTCGGCAGCCTCCAGCGCATGCTGCCAGACGCCCCATTTTCCGGCGGCATCGGTGGCCAAATGCGCCGGGCGCAGGCCGATTTTCAGCGCGCCCTTGGCAACTGCGTGATCATAAATCGCGGGGTCATCGGTGGACACCACGACCGCCTCAATCCGCGGATTGGCGAACAGCTGATCCAATGACCAATCGATCAACGGCTTGCCACAGATCATCCGGAAATTCTTGCCCGGAACACCCTTCGATCCTTTGCGCGCACCGATATGGCCGATGATCATGGAATGTCCTTTGCGATGGTGCCAATGAAACGACGTGCTTCCCACGCTTTCGCGATCAGCGCGCAATTGGGCAGGGCCAGATCAAAGCGCGGCAGATGCGCCACCGTTGATGGCGTTTTGCCTTGCACCAGCGCAAGAAAATCGCGCATCGCCGCCAGAAACATATCGTTGCGTGCGAACGGAAAATCCAACGTCCGCGCCCCCTGCCCTGCGATGATGTACTGGCCCGAAATCAGATCGAAATCATGCAGTTGCACAAGCCCGCGCAAGCTGATGCGGCGGGTCGAAACCGGGGCCAGATAATCCATCGCCACCTCGCCCGTAACCGCCCCATTGATCAGCCGAACCTGGCTGGACATATCAACACCCGGATAGGCGGCATGGCCAAGACTATCGACCCCCGCCAAGGCCAGACCGGGGAATAGGCACGCGGCCATATCCACTTCGTGGCACAAATCCAGCAGCACACCGCCACCCGTCGGCTTGGCGGCATAGCTTTCAGAAAACCGCCAGTTCTGCCGCCATTGCGTAACGTCATGACCAATTTCAAACCCAAACCCATAGGTGTCTGACAGATCACTGCTTGCCAGATGCCGAAAAGCCGGATGATAACGCATCATGAAACCGATGACTGATCGCTGCGCCACCGGGGCCGCCGCAGCCGCAATCAGCGCCAAATCGGCAGATCGAAAGGCCAGCGGCTTTTCGACGTAGAACGGCACGCCAGCAGCACCGCAAACTGCAATCAGTTCCAGCCGAATTTGCGTGGCAGTGGCAATGACAACGCCCTGCACATCGCCTGATGCCAATCGCTTGGCGAGCAATTCGGCAGAATACCCGCGCCACGAAATCAGGTCAGCCGCAACGCCCAAAGCGCCCAGATTTTCCGCATGCCTGCGCCCGATGCTGCCCGCCCCGATCACCAGAACTCGCATGCCCGCCGTCATCCCCGGATCAGCCGTCAAAGCCGGGACGCTGGCTCCACGCCCAGGCATCGGCGATCATCACCGGCAGGGTTGACCGCGTGGGCTGCCAGCCCAGTTCCACCCGCGCCCGTTCAGACCCAGACACCAGCGCCGCCGCATCCCCCGCCCGCCGCGCACCCTTGATAACCGTCACCGCGCGGTTGGTCACACCGCGCGCGTGATCTATCACCTCGCGCACCGAAAAACCGCGTCCGGTGCCTAGATTGAACACCCGGTTGCCGCGCCCATCCAGCAGCCAGCGCAGGCCCAGAACATGCGCCTCGACCAGATCCATCACATGCACATAATCGCGAATACAAGTGCCATCGCGGGTGGCATAATCGGTGCCGTAAATCGTCAGCTCTGGCAGCGCGCCAGAAATTGTATCCAGCATCAGCGGAATAAGATGCGTCTCTGGCCGGTGCTGTTCGCCAACCTCACCCGCTGGGTCTGCCCCTGCCACGTTGAAATAGCGAAAGATCACGTGGTTCAATCCGTGGCTGTCGCCGAAATTCGCCAACATATCCTCGATCGCCCGCTTCGAGGCACCATAAGCATTGATCGGGCGCTGCGGCGTGTCTTCATCCAGATGCATGCCATCCGGGTTGCCAAAAACGGCACAGGTCGACGAAAACACGAAATTGCGAACATCGGCGGCAATCGCAGCCTCGATCAGGTTCAAGGACCCGCCCACATTCACCCGCCAGTACTGCCCCGGATCGCGAGAGGCTTCGCCCACCAAGGCAAGGGCCGCAAAATGCATCACCGCTATCGGTTTATAGGTAGCAAACGCCGCATCAAGCGCCGCACGATCCAACAGATCACCCTGCACAAAGGGCCCATACTTTACCGCGTCGCGCCAGCCCGTTGCCAGATTGTCAAACGCAACCGGCACATATCCCGCAGCGCGTAATACCTTGCACGCATGTGCGCCAATATAGCCCGCGCCGCCCGTTACCAGAACATGTTTCGACAAATCCTGCCCGCCCCAAAGCCTGTTTCCCTAATCCCGATAATCGGATTGCAGGGAAATGTCGAACCCACTTTCTCGGGATTTTGGGGGAATAGGCCCGGCTGATCGAACTGCTGCAGCAAAACAGCGGCGTTTTCCAAATTCAGCATCAATCGAAAATTAAGCCTGCCCCCGCAGGATACCTGAAGTTTTCGCGAATCCTGTCGTCGCGAAAACTTCAGCGCGAACCTGTTGGGGATGCAGATGATCTATCGAAGACTTCTTGCGCTGTTTGCGCGCTATTCAGCGGCGCATCTTTTCGTCGCGGGCCGAGCAATGCCGTTGTTGGGTGAGAACGCGCGTTTGCTGGGCCATGTTGACCGTATCTCAATCCGAGGAGCGCGCCTTGTCATCGAAGGCTGGGCTGATGCGGGGCGGATTTGCGTGTCGCACGCGGGCGAATGCCGCGATGTCTTGACCACCCTGCACCGCCACGATGTCACCGCCCAATTTCCGGAACTTACCCGAGAAAACCCCGGCTTTGCCGCGGACCTGCCGCGCGGCGAAGGGCATGTCAGCCTGACACTGGTCCGGGATACGCATCACATGGTTTATAATGTGCCAACGCCCTCGCAGCATGCGATACGGGCTGCTCGGATGCGGCTGATCCTGCCATTCCTGCGTGATCTGGCAAAGGCGACGCCGACAATCCTGCACTGGTTCGTCACCAAAGACCCTGCCGACCGCGCCCGCCTGAAGCACCACCTACGGCTGGCGGCCCCAACACCAAGCCGCGCCATGCAACCGCTTCTGTTTTTGGCCGATAGCTTGGCGCACATGCCCGCAAAACAGCAAAACGCCGAGCGTGCCCGCCTGAAACCCGCAGCACTGGCGCACCGCGCCATCACCATTGTCATGCCAATCTACAACGCGCTTGATCTGCTGCCCCAGGTGCTGGACAGGATCTTGCGTCATACTGACCTGCCGTGGCGGCTGATCTTGATCGACGATGCCTCGACCGACCCCGCCATGCGCCCGTTCCTGCGCGCTTGGGTGGCGATTCAACGGGCCGCCCATCCCGGCCGCGTCAGCCTGATTGAGCACAAGACAAATCAGGGCTTTGTTCGCGCCGTCAATGCCGGGCTGAAGCTGGCAATACGGTACGATGATCACGTGGTTTTGCTGAATTCCGATGCCTTTGTGCCGCAGGCTTGGGCCACCCGTCTGATGCGCCCGTTCCTCGCGCATGACCGGGTGGCAACTGTAACCCCAATGTCGAACGACGCCGAAATTTTTACAGCCCCTGTGATCTGTCAGCGCAGCACTCTTGCGCCGGGCGAAGCGGACGCCATTGATGCGGTTGCCGCCACCATGCACCCCGACGCCGCCTTGGTCGATGCCCCCACCGGCGTTGGCTTTTGCATGGCGATGTCGATTGATTACCTGCGCCGCATTCCCACCCTTGATACCGCCTTTGGCCGTGGTTACGGCGAAGAGGTGGATTGGTGCCAGAAAGCCCGCGCGATCGGTGGGCGGCACCTTGGGGTGGCCAACCTTTTCGTTGAACATCATGGTGGCACTTCTTTCGGGTCCGCCGAAAAACGTCGGCTGGTGGCGCGCAACAACGCTATCATCTCGGCCCGTTATCCCGGCTATGATGCTGAAGTGCAGGGCTTCATCGCCACCGATCCGCTAACCGCGCCACGGCTTGCACTTGCCATTGCTTGGGCCGCAGGGCGCGCGAATGGGCCGTTGCCATTATATCTTGCCCATAACCTAGGCGGTGGCGCCGACGATTATCTGACCCAACGCATTGCCCGCAATTTGCCCAACTGCGCCCTGGTGCTGCGTGTTGGCACAGCCCTGCGCTGGCAACTGGAGCTGCACGCGCCACATGGCATCATCCGCGGCAGCACCGATGAATTCGCGCTGATCCAGCGGTTGCTGGACCCGGTGAAAAACCTGCACGTCATCTATTCCTGCGGGGTGGGTGACAAAGACCCGGTTGATCTGCCCGAAAAGCTGCTGGCGCTACAACGCGGCCCGCAAGACCAGATCGACATGCTGATCCATGACTATCTGCCGATCAGCCCGTCCTACACATTGCTGACCGACGCCGGGCGTTATCTGGGGCTGCCTGATCCGGCATCGACCGACGCCGCGCATTGCACCCGGCGGCCAAACGGTACCATGGTTCAACTGCAGGATTGGCAGGCGGCGTGGGGCCGGCTGATTGCCAAAGCCACTAACATCACGGTGTTTTCGCAAAGCAGCGCCGAGGTGTTCACAACCGCTTATCCGATGGCGCATGCCAAGCTACGGCTGATGCCTCACGACATGCTGGTCGATCTCCCGCAACTCGCCGCCCCGGTGCGCAGTGCACCCACAGTTATCGGTGTGCTGGGAAATATCGGCCATCACAAAGGTGCCGCCGTTCTGCGCGATCTGTCGCAAATGCTGGATCGCTCTGGGGCGGCCAAACTGGTGGTCCTCGGCCAGCTCGACCCGATCTTCACGCTGGGCGCATCGGCGCACATCCACGGCGGCTATCAGCGCGCCGATATTCCGGTGCTGGCGGCACGCTATGGCATCACCAATTGGCTGATCCCGTCGATCTGGCCCGAAACGTTTTCCTACACCACGCACGAAGCTATTGCGACTGGCCTGCCGGTTTGGTGCTTTGATCTTGGCGCGCAAGCCGATGCCCTGCGCCAATCAACCAACGGTGGCGTGATCAGCATTCCCGCTGGCGTGCCAGATGTGGACGCGCTGCTTGCTGCACTGTTGAAAACACATGCGCACCCCGAAAGCGTGGCCGCATGACGCAAGTCACCGTCGCCATCCCGATCCTCTACGCCCAAGGGATCGAGGTTCTGCGCCGCCCCGGTGGTGGTTCGGCCATCGCCCTGCCGCGCCATTCGGTGATCGAAGCCCCGGCCAGCCTGAAGTGGGCCGCGTTTGAACACTCGATCGAACTTGGCGCGTTTTCCTACCAGGTGTCCGGCACCTGCATCGCCGCCCGCATCGGGCGCTATTGCTCGTTTGGCGAAGGGGTGCAGATCGGCCGCCAGAACCACCCGCTCACCTGGGCCTCGACCAGCCCTGCGTTCTACTTGCACGACCGCATGATTGAACTGGCCGATGGCTTTAGCGGTGCGGAAGACTATCACGCCTACCACTTCGCAACCGACGAAGCCCCGACAAAAGCCCGCGTCACCACCATCGGCAACGATGTCTGGATCGGGCATGGTGCGCTGATCTCGGCTGGTGTCACCATTGGTGACGGCGCTGTTGTCGCGGCGCATGCGGTGGTGGCAAAAGACGTGCCGCCCTATGCGATTGTGGCGGGCAACCCGGCGGTGATCAAACGGTTCCGCCTGCCCGCACAGTTGATATCGCCGATGCTGCGCTGCCGCTGGTGGCGTTTTGCGCCGTGGCAATTGGCGCATCTGAATCCGGCCCGTCCAGAAGCGTTTATTGCGGGCGTGTTCCAAATGGCCGATACCCCGCCCTTCACCCCCAGCATCATTGACTTGCGAAAGCCCGGCCCATGGACCTAAGCCATGCCCCGATCGTGTTCTTGCACATTCCCAAAACGGCTGGCCAAACCGTGCACAACAGCCTGTCCCGCGTGGTCAAGCCAGCCCGGGTTTCGCCCATTCGGGTACACACGCAAGCCATCGCACCACAAGACCAGTATCCGTCCGGCTATTCGCTGTATTCCGGCCATCTGGATTGGTTGGCAATCGACCATCTGCCGCCCACGCGCTTTCTATTCACCGTGCTGCGTGATCCTGCCGAGCGCATCGCCTCGTTCTACTTTTACCTGCGCCGCAAGGCCGAAAGTCTTGATGCGGTAAGCCTAAGCCTGCCGCAAAACCTTGGCATGAACCGCGCATTGCACTGGTCGCCAGACGATTATTTCTTTGGCGGCGATAAACCGTGGCGGACCTTTGTCCGCAGCCACTACGACAATTTCTATTGCAGCTATTTCGCCACTCGCCAGATGCTTGGCTGGGGTGCCTCGCAGGAATTGACCGAAATGCAGCTGCTGGCACAAGCGAAGGCCGGGCTGGCAGCGCTGGACCGGATCTATTCCACCCGAGACATCGCGGCGATGGAACAAGACTTCCAACACCGATATGATATCCGGCTGCACCTTGCCGACCGCTTCGACAACGCCAGTGGCGAGCCCGCAACCTCGCTACGTTGGCCGCGCCTGTTGGCCAGCTTTGCGTCTGATGCGGCGACAGACCGTATGCAAGACCTGATCCAGCACGACCTGCAGTTGACCAAAGGCCTGCTATAGCGCTCTAATCCGCCAGCAGATCACGATGCGACCGGCGCAGCAGCAGTAACCCAGCGGCAAACGTAACCAGTGCCACCAGCAGCACATAAATCACCGACACATAGCCCGCGTCATAGGTCGGATAGAACCCCGCCCGCATCATGCCAACCACATGGATCAGCGGGTTGAACCGGATGAAATCCTGCGCCTGATCCGGCACCGTGTCGAACAAAAAGAAGATGCCCGAGATCAGGAAAAGTGGCCGCGTCAGGATTGACCAGACCACCTGCCACACCGCAAAACGCGCCATCAGATAGGCATTCAACGTGCCAATCCCCAGCGCCAAAGCCGCCGCCAGAACAAAGCTTTGCGCAATCAACATCGGGTCGGGCCGCGTGCGGGTTTCATAGATCATCAAAATCCCGCCAAACACCAGATAGCCGACCATGCCTTGCGTAACCGTATTGATCAAAAATCGCGCCAACAGCGCGTCAACATAAGTAACTGCCGGATAGGCCAGCAGCGCCTTGGAAAACAACAATGATGTCGATACCCGGTTACAGACAGAAGTGAACATCATGAACGGCAAAATGCCGGTCGCATAAAAGATCGGAAAATTAACCCCCAGCGACGGCGCATTGAAACCAAACGAAAATATCAACGTCAGGATCGCAATTCCGCCCACCGGTTCCAGCACCGCCCACAGATACCCCCCCGGCGACCTGCCATATGTCGTGGCCATTTCACGCAGCATCAGCGCAAGCACCGCCCGCACGGTCGCGAAACGACGCCGCGCCAGACGCGTAGGCTGAAGGGGGCGATAGGTTTGCAGCATTGCAGCCTCCACCAAGCACCCCGGCCCATGGTCCGTAAAGCCCAAAGCGCGAACAAATTGATCGACTTTCCCGCGCCGATCCGGCCCGTGGCTAACTGCACATTAACGATGCTGACCCTACCCCTATTGCAGCCCATCGTTCACGAGGAACGCCGCCCTTGGCCCTGTTTGACGCAACTCTTGCCCGCCTGCCCGCCACATCGCTTGCCCGCACGGCGAAAACCGCGTTGGCCCCGGCAGCGCGCAAGCCTGTCGGCCTGATCAAGACGTATCCACCAACAGCCAGTCGCGCACGGATGCGCCCACGCCACATGGCCCTGATCGTCAGTTTCGCAATCTGCGTGCTGCTGCCGGGTGCCATCACCACTTGGTATCTTTGGGCCCGCGCGGCAGATCAATATGCATCGACGCTCGGCTTTTCGGTGCGCAAGGAAGACGTCGGCTCAGGCCTCGAACTGCTGGGCGGCATTACCAGTATCTCGGGGTCCAGCTCTGCCGATACCGATATCTTGTACGACTATATGCAAAGCCAGAAACTGGTCGCCGAAATTGACGCCGATCTTGATCTGCGCAGTATCTGGTCAAAGCCGGAAGGCGACCCGATCTTTACCTTCTTCGCCCCCGGTTCCATCGAAAGCCTGATGGATTTCTGGCAGCGCCAAGTGCAGGTCAGCTACGACAATACAACGCGGCTGATCGAAATTCGCGTCCTGGCGTTTGATCCAAGGGATGCCCAGCGCATTGCGACCCTGCTGTTTGACAAATCGACCGCCATGATCAACCGCCTGAATGACGCTGCCCAAGCCGATGCTCTGCACTTTGCGGGCGGCGAGCGTGACAGTGCCGAAGCCCGGCTGAAAGAAACCCGCGCGGCAGTGACCGAATTTCGAAATCGCACGCAAAGCGTTGATCCGGCAGCAGATATGCAAAGCCAGGCCGGGCTTTTGGCCAACCTGCAATCGCAACTGGCGCAGGCGTTGATTGATGCCGATATGCTGGCCGCCAGCACCCGCAACGCCGATACGCGCGGCGAACAGGCAGCCCTACGGATCACGGTGATCGAAGACCGCATCTCTGCCGAACGTGAAAAGCTGGGCCTTGGTGCCAACGGCGATACATCGGCGGTGTACGCGACCTTGGTTGGAGAGTATGAACGCCTGTCGGTTGACCGCGAATTTTCCGAAACCGCCTACCGCGCCGCACAATTGGCGTATGAGGCAGCCCAAGCCGATGCCCGCCGCCAAACGCTGTATCTGGCGGCCCATATTGCACCAACGCTGGCCGAAACCGCACAATTCCCGCTTCGGCAAATGATCCTTGGCACGGTGATGATGTTCCTGTGTCTGGCGTGGTCTATTGCTGCCATGGTCTACTATTCCCTGCGTGACCGGCGTTAACCGCATGATCGCGCTTGAAAACCTGACCAAGACCTTCCGTCTGCACGGCGTCTCGAAAACCGTGCTGCACAATGCGACGACTGTTTTCCCACCGGGCAAGTCGGTCGCCCTGCTTGGCCGCAATGGCGCAGGAAAATCCACCCTTTTGCGTCTGATCGCAGGCACGCTTGCCCCAACGTCGGGCCGCGTGCGCCTGACCGGATCGGTGTCTTGGCCGGTTGGCTTTGCCGGGTCTTTTCATGGCGATCTGACGGCTGCGCAAAACACCCGCTTTATCGCCCGCATCTACGGCGTCGATGGTGATGAGTTGATTGATTTCACCAGCAGCTTCGCCGATCTTGGTGCGCATTTTCATCTGCCATTCCGCACCTACTCCTCTGGCATGAAGGCGCGGCTGGCCTTTGGCGTATCCATGGGCATCGCCTTTGATACCTATCTGGTCGATGAGGTGACGGCCGTCGGCGACGCCGCCTTTCGCACCAAAAGCAACGATCTGTTTCAGACCCGAATGCAGCAGGCAGGGTCGGTCGTGGTCAGCCATTCCATGGGTCTGGTGCGCGAATTATGCGATGCAGCAGTGGTGCTAGAGGCGGGTCATCTGATTTACTATGACGATGTGAACGACGCCATCGCCCATCACGAACGCAATCTTTTGGGGTAATCACGCCGCTAAACCCGCCACAAAAAATGCAAAAATCAAACAAGATCCATCAGCCCCGCCAGACCCGCCAACGTGCTGATGCCCTGCAACGTCAGCATGTTGCTATTGCCAAAATCGAACACCGCCGTGCTGCCAACCACTGTTGCATAAGCCGACACCACCTGATCCGCCGTCAGGCCACCGCCATATAGACCATCTTCAATCGACAGCCTGTCATGGTCCGACAACCGGAAATCTTCGATCACATCGCGGCCCGCATTGAACACGAACGTATCGGCATGCGTGCCGCCGCGCATCGTGTCGTTCTCGGCCCCACCATTCAGCGTGTCCGCCCCAGCGCCACCGTTCAGATAGTCATGCCCACCCCGGCCAATCAACGCATCGGCCCCGTCGCGGCCAAACAACTGGTTGGCATAACTATCGCCAAACAGCGTGTCGTTGAACGAACTACCGGCAACACCTTCGATACCGGAAAACACGTCGCCCAGGGCCTCGCCGGTGTTGTACTGCATGTACTGCAAATCCACCAACAGCGCCGCCGTGCTTTCCGAGTATTGCGCCCGGTCGCGCCCAGTGCCGCCGATCAGCGTATCCGCGCCAACGCCGCCAAGCAGCACATCATCGCCAATGCCACCGTCCAGCACATCATTGCCGCGCCGCCCGAACAGATAGTCAACATCGCCTTCGCCCCGCAGCACGTTGTCACCATACGTGCCGCGAATATTGTCGGGCCCATACCCGCCAATCACCCCCTCAACCGAGATGTGCCGATCACCGATGGCCAGCGATGTATTCAGCGTCGGAAACAGCAGATCAATCCGCTGGCCGCCAAGCGCCTCGCCGTAATCGGCAAGATCAAATCCGGCACCGCCATCCAGCACATCCGCCCCGGTCGATCCGACCAACACATCGTCGCCACTGCCACCTTGCAAGGTGTCGACCCCCGGCACCCCGGTCAGCCGCATTCCCGCAACCGCCATATCCCCACCAATGTGCCAAAGCCCAAACAGATCAGCCGATAGAAACACCGACGGGTTGATCGGCTGCCCGTTGGCCGATTGCACCACCAACACCTCACCCAGATAGCTGATAGTCGCCCCGGTTGCCGTCTGCACGATGCCAAGCGCATCAACCGAATAAATCCGGCCCCAGGCGGTTAGATCAAGCCGATCAACCCCCAACTGATAATCCAGGATCACATCGTCGGCCCCATCGCGCGTCAGCACAAATATGTCTGCCCCCGCGCCACCTGACAGCGTGTCCATCCCCGTGCCGTCCATCAAAATGTCATTGCCAAAGCCGCCGCTCAGGCTGTCCTGCCCCGCACCACCTGACAATAAATCCCCCCCAGCACCGCCGATCAGCGTGTCATTCAGCGCCCCACCCACCAGCATCGGTGACAGCACCCCCGGATCAAGCCGCAACCGTGTGATGCCAAGCCCTTCACCCGCAACGAACACCTCGATCACGCCGCCCACATTCACCGCCTCAATCGCGGTGCTGTTGTGCAGCCCCATCCCCGGCACCTGCAACTGGCTGGCCACCAGCAGCAACTTGCCATCCGGCAGCAGCGTGAACAGGTTCAGCCCGTTATCACCGCCCCCCACAATCACGAAAATCCGGTCGCCCACCACCACTGTGGCCAGCGTCTGCACCCCCTGAAACCGCGTATCAAGCGTATCGCCGACATGATCCGTCACCATCAACGACCCATCAGGTTGCACCGCCACAACGCTAAGCGATGATGTGCCACCCGCCGCCACCAGCAGATAAGTCACCCCCCCCATCACCACCGACCGCACGTCGCTGGGGTCGTCAATGCCCAGACCACCGCCCGCTCCCATCGTACCGGTCTGCTGCAAAACACCCCCCGCCCCCACCCGGAACAAAATAATCGCGTCATCCACCCGCGATGTCGCCGCTAGATAAGTCTGCCCGCCACTTTGCAGCGTGATCATCGAGGTGATGTCGATCCCCTGCTGATTTGGCCCCAAGGTCAGCGTGGATAGCGCCGTCATTTCACCGTTCGCGGCCAGCCGCAGGCACCTGATCGCCGACTGCCCGTAGTTGCTGGTAAAACAAAGCGTCTCACCCCCAACCACCGCCATCGTCTGCGCCGAAACCACCCCCGGCGGGCTGTTGTTGATACCAACTGCCGTGCTGAAACCACCATCGGCACTCAACCGAAAGCCACCCATGCGCGGCATGCTGGCCCCCATTACAATCACGCTGGTATAGCCATTCAAAGTGGCAAATTCCAACCGCGCAGGCGCTGGCAGCACCAAATTGGTCGCCGTAACCTCTTGGTCAATCAGCGACATTTGCGCACCAACGGTCAGCGCGACAATACCGCCGCCTGCCCGCGTCGCCGAATACAGCCGGGTCACACCACCCGATTGCACAATTTCTAGGTCGGTGATCCCGCTAAGCAGGTTCACCGGCCCGTCGAGAAATGTCTCGACGACCTGAAACGAATACACCTTTGGTCACCCACCAAAAAGTTCAACACCCACCGTCAGGCTACCCCCATCAAATTTGCCAATCCTTAACGGATTACAGCGAAGCTTAATCACCGCCAGATTTGTGCGCGGCATGATCAGGGCGTAAGACAATGACCGACCCGCACATCACCATCCTGATGGCCACCTGTAACGGCGCGCGGTTTTTGCCCGCCCAACTGGACAGCCTGCTGGCCCAAAGCCACACCAATTGGTCGCTGATGGTTGGCGATGACGGATCGTGCGATGGCACTGCCGACATCTTGCGCGCCTTCGACCGGGCGCATCCCAACCGCAATGTGCAATTTCTGGAAGGGCCGCGATCCGGCACGCCGACGCAAAACTTCATGGCGCTGCTAACCCACCGCGATGTGCCGCCGGAATACGTCGCGCTGGCAGATCAAGATGATGTCTGGCTGCCGCAAAAGCTGGCCCGTGCGGTTGATCATCTGGCACAAAGTCCAGAAAACCTGCCGGCACTCTATGCCGCCGAAAGCATCCTAACCGACGCCAACTTGCGCCCAATCGGGCGTTCCGCCGAACCGCATGCCAGGCCAAGTTTCCGTAACGCCTTGGTTCAGAACCTTTTTGCCGGGCACTCAATTGTTCTGAACGCTAGCGCCGTTGCCCTCGTCCGTGATGCAGGCGCGCCATCGGCCATCCATTTCCACGACTGGTGGCTCTATCAACTGATCGCGGGCGCGGGCGGTGCTTGCCTGCTCGATCCAGCGCAAACCACGCTGTATCGCCAACACGGCGGCAACGCCTTCGGCGCGTCACACGGCTTTTCGGGCGCGCTAAAGCGGCTGAACCACCTGCTGCGCAACGACTATGGCATGTGGCTGGCCGCCCATTGGCAGGCCCTGCACGACGCGGCCCCGCATCTGACACCCGATGCCCGCGATGTGATCCGCGATCTGCTGGATCGAACCACGGATCAAAATCGCGCCACCCAGTTCCGCCGTCTGGGCCTGAAACGCGGCTCGGCGCATGGCACTGCGGCACTGTGGCTGGCAGCGCGCCTTGGCCGCATCTAGGCAAATCCCCGGAAAAGCCTTGCGCAAAAATTCCCTCAACCTACTGTAAAGTTACGCGGTATTTTATGGATTAGTCTCGCCCAAATGACTGCACTCACCCCGGTTATCCTTTGTGGCGGTTCGGGGACGCGGCTTTGGCCCCTGTCGCGCAAAAGCTACCCCAAACAGTTCGTCCCCCTGATCAGCGATCAGAGCCTGTTCCAAATGGCCGTTCAACGTCTGTCTGGGCCAGAATTTGCCGCCCCGCTGGTCATCACCAACAGCGATTTCCGCTTTATCGTCACCGAACAACTCGCCGCCATCGGGTCCGATGCAAGTGCGATCTTGATCGAGCCCGAAGGCCGCAATACCGCCCCCGCAATCCTTGTGGCAGCCCTGCATTTGGTGGCAACCGATCCCGACGCGCTGATGCTGATTGCGCCGTCCGATCACGTCATGCCCGATACCACTGGATTTCACACCGCCATCGCTGCCGCTCTGCCTGCCGCCCACGAAGGCCGCATCATCACCTTCGGCATCACGCCTGATCGCCCCGAAACCGGCTACGGCTGGCTGGAACTGGCCACCACATCGCAATCCGGCCCGGTTGACCTGATCCGTTTCGTCGAAAAACCGGGTGCCGCCGTGGCTGCCGAAATGCTGTCATCCGGTCGGTATCTGTGGAACGCCGGCATCTACCTCGCCGCCGCATCAACGTTGATCGAAGCCTTCCAAACCCACGCCCCGCACCTGATCGCCCCGGTCACAGCCGCCCTGCAAAACGCCAAACCCGACCTCGGCTTTCTGCGCCTGGCCCCCGACCCATGGACAGATATCGAAGCGATTTCAATCGACTACGCCGTAATGGAACGCAGCTCCAACCTTGTGGTCATGCCGCTGGCCTCTGGTTGGTCAGACCTCGGCGATTGGGACGCCGTCGCGCGCGAAAGCCACGTCGATGATCAGGGCAATGTCCAATACGGCAACAGCCATGCGGTCGATTGCAATGATAGTATTTTGCGCGCCGGGTCTGACGGCATGGCGCTGGTGGGCATTGGCCTTGATCATATCATTGCCATCGCCATGCCCGACGCCGTGCTCGTCGCCGACCGTCGGCGCACCCAAGACGTACGCCTTGCCGTCAGCATGCTAAAAGCCGCAGGCCACCCGCAAGCCGAAACCTTTCCGCGCGATCATCGGCCCTGGGGTTGGTTTGATCTGCTGGTCAGCGGCGCTGGCTTTCAAGTAAAGCGCATCGTCGTCAATCCCGGCGCGGCCCTCAGCCTGCAAAGCCACCAACACCGCGCCGAACATTGGGTTGTGGTGTCAGGCCAGGCCGTGGTGACGCTGAACGACACGCAAGCCGTCGTCCACGAAAACCAATCCATCTACGTCGCCCAAGGTGCCCGGCACCGCCTCGAAAACCGCGGCACCACGCCGATGGTGCTGATCGAGGTTCAAACCGGCCCTTACCTCGGCGAAGACGACATCACCCGCTACGAAGATCTTTATTCCCGCAGTACCAACGGCCAAAAGTAGCCGCCACGAACGCGCATTAAAAAAGGCCCCCCGTCACCGGAAGGCCGCAATATCCAACTTGGGATCAATAATCGCTTTCGATATAAGCCTTTGCAATCTCAATGTTATCAATCGCTGCCACCGCCCCGTTGCGCACTTCGCATTTGAACGTCAGCGGCGAATGCACGGCCGGAATATCGGTCGTATAACTGGTATCCAGAACAATCACGCCAGTGTGAATGTTCACAATTCGCACAAACAACTCAGCCGAGTTTGGCTTGGCATGCATGATCAGATCAAAGCCGTGCGTCGTATTTCTGGCGGCATCAACCCCCAGGTCAACCTTGGTGGCAACACCTGTCCCGTCATTGCGCATGAATTTCCAGTTACCGGTGCTGGCATCCGCCGCGTCATACCCCATGCCGCACATATTCACGAACGTTGAGGGATCACCCCCAAGTGCTGTTGCCGCAAACGCCAAACCACAGAACTTTTGCCCGCCATTCAAGTTGATGTTCATGCCAAACTGGGCGCGAAAAAAGAAGCCGCCAAAGCCCGCCGCATTGCTAAAGAACCACTGCCCATAGGGTGTGCGCGTCCCCGATGCGTTACCTGCCGTGGTTGTGGTTTGAAACCGCGTCCGACGCGTCGCCTGCCACGGGTTTGCTGACGCAAATGTCTGCTGATGCGAGATCGTGGCGACAGACGTAAGCACCCCACCCGTAACATTTGGTGCCGTCGTGGTATGGGCCGGTGACAACAGAAAAATCGAATTCCCGTGCAGCGCGGCTTGCAGCGCCGTATCAATGCCCGATGGCCCGATCACCTTTGGCAACACCCGCCCCGCAACCGTCTTGGCATATATCAACAACCCACCCGTCGGCGCCGCCGGGTCCGATGTGCCCACCAGCTTCAGATTGCCGCCGCTAACCTCGATGTTCGCCGCACCATCAAAAGCCCCGCCATTGTTATACTGCATTTGCCCGGCAGCACCGCCCGGAGCACCGCCGCCCCCCCCCGCCGGAACAACCCACGTGCCATCCTCGCGCAGAAACTTGGTCGACCCTACTGCACCCGGCGCTGGCACCAACCCCTTCAGCGTTGCCCCAAACGTGTCCAGCATCGCCGTCGCCTGCGCACCCGTCAGATCGCCCGGATCGGCCGCCGCCCCACCGTTGTTGCCCTTGATCGTGCCCGCCGCCATATTCGCCAGCTTGACGTTCGTTACTGCATCATCGGCAATCGTCAAAGCATTGCTGCCAACCGGTGCGGTCACATCCCCTGTCAGCGCCGCCCGGGCAAGTGATGGTGTCGCATCCGTGTAAACCAGTGACGCACCAACCATCGCCCCAATGGCATCCTGCGCCGCCTCGTCAAAGTCGCTGATCGAGGTTGAAACCTGAACGCCGGTATGGTTCGCCCGGTCCAGCAACGTAGCATTGCTGCTGTTTGCGGTCGCCCCATCGGCCACGTTCAAAATCGCCCGCGCTTGGGCTGGCGTCATCACCTCTGGCGCGCCCGTGCCCGCCGTATCACGGCCCAGAAACGTGTCGGTCGCAATGCTCGCCATCTTGGCCAGCGTCACCGCACCGGCATCAATCGCCCACGCCGTGCCCCCAGCCGAAACCGAGACATCGCCCTTGTCACCGTCTGCAACGCCACCGCCACCCGCACCCACAATCTGCGTCACACCGCCCGCCCGCACCTTGATCTCGCCCGAGGTGCTGTTGTGCCAGATCATCCCGTTTGCCGGGCTGGCCGGATCGCTGGCCTGCCCGTCCAAAATCGCCGGTTTCGCCAGCGTCATGCGGCCTGTCGCCGGATCAGCCGACAAAACATCATTAAACGCCGTGCCATCAGCACTGACCTTGATCGAAAACGCGTCACTCCCCGCCAGCCCCATTTCCGCCCGGCCAGAAAACCCGGTCTGAAACAGCAAGCTGCCGGTATCCCCGACCGCCGCCTTGTTCAGCTTCAACTGATGCCCGGCCCCATCATGGTTCAGCAACGTCGCAGCCGCCTGCACTGCCAGCCGGTTCACCACATCCGCCGTGGTGTTAACCCCAAACATCGGCGCAGAAGCCGCTGCCAACGGCTCCGCCCACGCCGTACCCGCATAAACCACCGTCACTGCTTCGGCCAAAACATGTGCCTGCCAACCCGGCAGTGGCGCAAAGAACTGCCACCCGGTGCTGGTATACAGCGCCACTTTGCCCACCTGCCCGGCCCAGGCACCAACTGCCCCAGCCGCCACGATATGGCGATCACCGATGGATGGCAGCGCAGGCGCTGCACTCAGATTGCGGTTCAAAACCGCAAGCTGCACCATCACATCCAGCAGCCGCAGCGCCTCGTTATGGGTGACATGTTTTTGCGCCTGCGCAGGCATAATCAGGGGCAGCGACAGAATGGGTGATTGATCGGGCATAGGTACCTCCGCGGAACGCCGTGATCCGCGACACTAGGCAACCCTGCTGAACACGCTGTAACCGCAGCGCACGCTGTCCCGGCAACACCCCTCAGAACCTAAGGATCATCGGCAAAACCGGATCGGCCGGCGCTGCCCAGCCCCCTCACCCCAGCAGCAACCCCACGGCAATCGCCCACATCGTCAGGCCCACCATAATCTCCAGCACCACCCACGCTTGCGGCTTGGCAAAGATCGGCGTCAACAACCGTGCGCCATATCCCAAGCCCGCGAAAAAGCTGAACGATCCAAGCGCCGCTCCGATGCCAAACACCACCTGATGCGGCACGTACTGCGCCGAGATCGACCCGATCAGCACCACCGTATCCAGATACACATGCGGGTTAGCCCAGGTCAGCACCAGACACGTCGCCAGCACCCGCCCCAACGGCGCGCGCTCGTCACTTGCTGGCCGCAACGCCTCACCGCCCCGCAGCGCCGCCCGAAACCGCAACGCGCCATACACCACCAAAAACGCCACGCCGCCATAGCGCATCGCTTCGCCAATCCACGGCGCGCTGGCCTGCATTGCGCCAAACCCCGCCACCCCCGCCGCCATCAAAACCGCATCCGACAGCGCACAGACCATCACCACCGCAAACACATGCTCGCGCCGCAGCCCCTGCCGCAGCACAAACGCATTCTGCGCCCCAATCGCCATGATCAGACTGATCGCCAGCAAATACCCCGAAATCGCCGCAGCAAACGTCGTCACGCCGACGCACCAAGTGCGCTCAAAGCCACCATCGCCGCCCCGCGCTTGTCCCACTGCACAAACACGTGGTCATGAAAGTACCCCGCCACAACATTGGCGCTGATGTCATGCTTAGTCAGCTCAGCCGCTATCGCCGCCGTCAGACCCACCGCCGCCAGATCAGAATGCACGCTTAGGCTGATCCTCGCCCACTGCCCCTGATACGCGATCCCGGCCCGGTCCAACACATCCGCGGCTGCCACCACCGTCAGCCCCTCCGCCTCGGCAATCAAAGCGAACGCATCCACCGGCCCCGCCGCCCCTTTCGGCAGCAACCCATACCCATAGGGCACAGCGTCCAACACCGGCTCCATATGCCGCAACAACCGCCCCAAATCCGTCTCGCCCGACATCGCCGCCCCCAATCCCAATTTCTCACTTGACCTACAGCCAAAACCCACCATCAATCCAATTAATCATTCTCTAATCCCATAAGCACCGCTAATGTTCACCGACCCCCTCCTCGCCGCCCTCGTTGCCATCCATCGCCGTGGCAGCTTTGATCTGGCCGCATCCAGCATCGGCATCACCCAATCCGCCATTTCCCAGCGCCTGAAAGCGCTGGAGGAACGTATGGGCTGCATCCTCATCCATCGCGGTCAACCCTGCACCGCCACCCCGCCCGGCCTGCGTCTGATCCGCCACCATGATGAGGTGGCTTTGCTGCAATCCCAATTGTCGCAAGACCTGCCGCAACTGGACGCTGGCCCCGCCACCCTCCGCATCGCCGTTAACGCCGATAGCTTGGCCACATGGGTCATTCCGGCCCTCGCCGCGACGCAAGACATGTTGTTCGATCTGGTCATCGATGATCAGGATCATTCGCAAGACTGGCTAAAACGGGGCGAGGTCGCCGCCGCCATCACCTCACACCCCGGCCCCCTGCAAGGCTGCGACACCATCCCCCTCGGCGCACTGCGCTACCACGCCACCGCCAGCCCCGATTATATCGCAAAATGGTTCCCCAACGGTGCAACCAAAGCCGCCCTTGCCAACGCCCCCGCCCTGACGTTTTCCGACAAAGACCGCCTGCAAGCCGCATGGCAGCACGCCCTGACGGGTACGCGCTTCGCCTTTCCCACCCACCGCATGGCATCCAGTCAGGCCTTCGTCGACGCCGCCCTCGCAGGCCTCGGCTGGGGCATGAACCCCGAACCCCTGATCGCTGATCACCTTGCAAAAGGCCGCTTGGCCGAACTGGCCCCCAACACGCCACTAGATGTGGCACTTTACTGGCAGTTTTCCCGCCTCACCGCCCCCGCCCTCACGCCCTTAACCAAAGCCATCCGCGCCGCCGCCGCAAAAATCCTGCGCCAGCCCTAAGGCACAGCAAACGTTAAATTCGCCCACAGAGTCTCCCAAACCGCGCCATATTCCGCCGCCAACGCATCAGACGGTTCCCGCATAACCACCGCATCCGCCATGTACTCATACCCCGCCCGCACTGGCAGCGTGGCAATCCCTGTCGCATCGGTGCGCTGCAACGTCACCACAACCGTACCATCGGCGGCCTTCTCGAACAGTTCAATCTGCGCATTGGCCCGCGCCTCGTCGCCATAAAACAACTGCACCCGCACCGTGCTGCCACCCGTCACATAGGGGTTGTCCAACGCCACAATTTCCGTTTCCAACCCCATCCGCTTATCCGCCCCGTCGGCAGACCCAACTCCGACCAACGCCTTGGAATACCGCGTATAAACCTCTTTGAACGCAGTTTCCGGCAACCCCCGCGCCTGATGCTGCGCACCAATATCGCCCAGATCCTTATGCGTCACAAACGTCAGAAACTTCGCCCATTCGGCATAGGTCACAGTCGACGGCGTCGATTGATACACCACCACATGCAACCCATCGCCCGCCACCGGCTGCGCGACTGCGGGCGTATTGCCGATCCGTCCATCAACCGCCGCCATGCTATCCCCAGTGACCACTTCGAACCGGCTAAACCACTTCGGCAGATACGATAACGTAATGCCCTCGAAGTTTTGCCCGTTGACAAGGTTGGCCTCCAGCCTACCGTCTGGCGCGGGCTGCCAGTTCAGCGGCTCGATCCACAATTCATGCGCGCTGATCGGCGTCGCCAATAGCAATAGCAGGGGCAGTATCCGCATGTCGCATTCCTCGATCGGGGCCGTCGCATCACCAACCCCAAGGGTGGCCCTGCTGCGCGTCCTGTCAAGGGCACTTGCCCTGTGGATCACGCTGTCGTCATGGGCCGCGGCACATGAGGTGGTCCCCGCCATCGCCGACATGACTCAAACCGATGCCACGCTGACCTTCGAGGTTCGCCTTGCCGTCGAAGGCCTGATCGCTGGCATCAACCTGACCCAAACCGCCGACACGAACGAAGCCCCGCAAGCCGCCACCTACGACGATCTGCGCGCCCTCCCCCCCGCCGATCTTGCCGCCCGCTTCACCGAATTCTGGCCGCAAATGGCGCAGAACATCACCATCCGCGCAGGCGATACCACCATAACCCCAACCCTGATCGGCATAGATGTCCCCCCCATCGGCACCATCGAGATTGCCCGCACCTCAATCCTGCGCTTCACTGCCACCCTGCCAGACAGCGCACAATCGGTGCAGGTCGGCTGGGCCGAACCCTACGGCGCGTTGGTCCTGCGCCAAATGGGCGTCGACAAACCCTATGACGGCTACCTCGAAGCGGGCAGCCTAAGCGACCCCATCACCCTGTCCGGCGGCGGTCAGGTCGGCCAACTGCAAACCTTCCTCAACTACATTCCCGTCGGCTTTGATCACATCGTCCCCAAAGGCCTCGATCACATCCTATTCGTCCTCGGCCTGTTCTTCCTCTCCACCCAACTGCGCCCGCTGCTGTGGCAAGTCACTGCCTTCACCCTCGCCCACACTGTCACCCTCGCCCTCGGCGCACTCGGCTACGTCACCATCCCCAGCACCATCGTCGAGCCCATAATCGCCGCCTCCATCGTCTACGTCGCCGTTGAAAATATCCTGACAAACGGTCTAAGCCGCTGGCGACCCGTCGTCGTCTTCTGCTTCGGCCTGCTGCACGGCCTCGGCTTCGCCTCTGTCCTAGGTGAGTTCGGCCTGCCCGAAACCGCCTTTATCCCCGCGCTTCTCGGCTTCAACCTCGGAGTAGAATTCGGCCAGCTTACCGTCATCGCCGCCGCCTTCGCCCTTGTCGGCTACTGGTTCCGCGCCAAACCCTGGTACCGATCCGCCATCGCGATCCCCGCCTCGGCAGTCATCGCCGTCGTCGGCGCCTACTGGTTCGGGCAACGGGTGTTCTTCTAACGCATCACCCAAGCTTCATCCCGGCCCATCGCCGCCAAATCATCCACCCGCGCCCCCGCGTCATCCGCCATGAAGAACTCATCCAACTGCGGCGGTCGCACACTGCTGCCCGCCAACATCGCATGCACCTGCCCCCGGTGGTGCTGATCATGCAGAAACAGATGCATCAGCGTATCCGCCACCGTTTCCACCTGCACCCGGCCCACCCGACGTATCCGCACCTCCGCCTGCAACTGCTCCGCCGTCAGCCCATCACAAAACACCATCACCTCGGCATCCAGTTTCTGCTGCGCCACCGCCAACGCCTCCACCGTCCGACACGGCACCTCATCCGCCCAAGCCGCTGGCCCCAACGTGCCGCCCTGCAATGCATCCCCATAAAACCAGCCAACCACCAAAATATGGTTCAACGTCGCCTCAATCGAAGGAAAAAACGAAACCCGCCCCGCCCCCCACTCCCCCGGCTCCAACGCCGCACAAGCCAGATGCAACCGCCGATTGGCCAGCAACGCATTGCGGGCCATCTGTCGATAGGGGCGGCAGGGGTCGGTCATGGCAGGCACCTGTGGTTGAGTTTTCCCAACCCTACTCAACACCACCCCAAAATCACCAACGAAAACCCCTAGGGCGCGCATTCATTGCGCAATGCCGCCCGCCAAAGCAATATGCCCCCCTCACCGCACCGTCAAAACCGTCGCCCCCCCTCCCCCTCGTGAGGAGGGATGGGGTGGGGGGTCAAGCCCCCAAATATCACAAATCCAGCGCCCCCTGCGACCGCACATCATCCTCGCGCGCCGCCCGCTTGTGGCTGGCTTGCACAAGCGGCACCCGCACCGCGCGATCCCGCAACGCAAGGGCTTGTTCAATCGTCACAATCTGAATGCGCGGCACCGACAGATCGGTTCCGGGCAGGGTGTATTGCCCGGCCCCTGCGGCTTCGGTGATCATCGGGCGCGAAGGTTCGGTCAGCGTCAAAAACACGCCAATCCCCGCGCCTTCCCGCTCAATCACCCCGCGCAGATCGCGGATCATCGCCACCCCCACATTGTCGCCCGCCTTGACAGACACAATCGCCCGCCCCTCATGCTTGGCCCCAAAGTAAAGATTGCCATCAATCCCCTTATCCGCGCCCTTTTTCGACAGGTTCCCCGGCTGCGCGTTGATCAGCGACAGCGCCCATTTTTCAAACTCGAAATAGTAAGACTAGTCATCGCGGCCCGGCGCCTACAAATCACCAATCCAGATTTTCCTGCCACTACCTGTCATCCTAGCGCGCCTCTCGGTACTTGCCACTTGCGTCGCTCCGCTGCGCTATCTAAGCTGTGCCATTGAACGGGAGCTACAACATGTTGACGAAGCGGCTTCCTGAATTCATTCAACGCAACTATGAATGCCATGAATGGAAACATGCCAGCGCAATTCTGTCACAAGATTTCCCATCAGAATGGCAAGACCTCCTCGATCTTTTAACAACGTTTCGACTTAGAAAATCTTGGATCGCAACCGGAGGCGGCAACAAGTCAAAACTCTCTGCCTTCATTGATGGTTTTCTTGCCGAGCGCGGATGGGTCGAAAAGCAATTTCGGACGGCAATCGAAGTAGATGGTGCGCGACTGGACTCACCAACCCATAAGATTGACTGCTTCAAGAACGCAGTCGCGCTTGAGATCGAATGGAACAACAAAGACCCATTTTACGACCGCGACCTCAACAATTTTCGCCTGCTTTTTGATCTAAGGGCAGTCAGCGTGGGGATTATCATTACCCGCTCTGATGAATTGCAAGACATCTTTAACCAACTTGGCCGAGGATCGTCCTATGGCAACTCGACGACGCATATGTCAAAGTTATTGCCACGCATACTTGGAGGCGGCGGCGCGGGATGCCCCTTGTTGGTGTTCGGCATCAAACAAACGCTTTTGGTGGGAGATGACGAATGATCAGTGCGACCGATGACCTTCTCGCTAAAGCTGGAAAAGTGAAATTCCAGACAGTTCTTGCCGATCCGCCGTGGCAGTTCCAAAATCGTACAGGAAAAATGGCACCGGAGCATAAGCGTTTATCGCGATACCCAACGATGACGTTGCGCGACATCTGTGACCTTCCAGTTGAGGCGGTCGTGGCAGAAACTGCTCATCTTTACCTTTGGGTGCCAAATGCACTGCTGCCCGAAGGCCTTAAGGTTATGGAAAACTGGGGCTTCAGCTATAAAAGCAATATTATCTGGTACAAAATTCGCAAAGACGGCGGCCCCGACCGTAGGGGCGTAGGTTTCTATTTTCGGAATGTGACCGAGGTTTTGTTGTTCGGCGTTCGCGGCAAAAATGCGCGAACCCTGCAACAAGGCCGAACGCAAGAAAACATCATGTCCACCCAAAAGCGGGAACACAGCCGCAAGCCGGACGAGCAATACGCCCTGATCGAAGGCTGTAGCAAAGGTCCGCGCCTGGAAATGTTCGCACGCGGCCCCCGTGTTGGCTGGACAGTTTGGGGAAATCAAGCTGACGACTACACACCGACTTGGGACACATACGCCAATCACTCGCAGTCAAATGTCGTGCCTTTGTTGGCAGCTGGAAAAACTGCCTGATACGTCAGTCCCTTGTTGCCTCTCCGGTTGACTCAATGACCCCAAAACAAAAAGCCCACCGAAACCGGCGGGCCTTTGTCTGCTCAGGTGTCTGCACGGGGGGTGTACAGGGGGTGCACACTTGTCACCCCCCTGAAATTCACAAATCCAGCTGCGCCGCCACGTCTTCGGGGATGTCGAAGTTGTGCGTCACCGCCTGCACATCATCATCTTCTTCCAGCATGTCGATCAGCTTCAGCAGCTTCGTTGCCGTTTCCAGATCAACCTCGGTCAGCACCTGCGCCTTCCAGATCAGCTTGCTTTCCGTCGACTCGCCCAACACCTTTTCCAACGCATCCGACACTTCGGCCAGCGCCTCGATCTTGCAATAAATCCAGTGGCCGTCCTCGTCGGATTCCACGTCATCAGCCCCTGCATCAAGTGCTGCCATCATCACGGTGTCATCGTCGCCCGCGTCCACCGGATAGGAAATTTCCCCAACGCGATCAAAGCCATGCGACACTGATCCGGTTTGCCCCAGATTGCCGCCGCATTTGGTGAAATAGCTGCGCACGTTGCTGGCGGTGCGATTCAAATTGTCAGTCAACGCCTCGACGATCACCGCAATTCCGTTCACGCCGTAGCCTTCATAACGGATTTCCGTGTAATCCGCGCCGTCACCCATCTGGCTTTTCTTGATGGCCCGGTCGATCACATCCTTCGGCATCGACAGTGCCTTGGCGGCCTTGACGGCCAACCGCAGACGCGGGTTCATATCCACATCGGGCATCCCCAGCTTGGCGGCAACGGTGATTTCCTTTGCCAGCTTGGAAAACATTTTCGAGCGTAACTTATCCTGCTTGCCCTTGCGGTGCTGAATGTTCGCCCATTTCGAATGGCCCGCCATGACCCCGTCTCCGTTCCGTGTCTTTCGTGATGCGCCCGTCTACACCAGCCGCACGGTCGCCCGCAACCCCGCGCCCTTATTCCACGGGCGGCGGCGATACAAAGCTATAATCGCGCCCAGACGCATCTGTCAGCACCACTTCGGCAAGCGGTGCCAGCACCCCCTCAGCCCCCAGCGCATCCACAATACCCTCTGCCAACTGGCGCAGGATATTGGGCTTTTCCACCACAGTAACGGCATAACCATACCCGGCACCGCAATCATCCATCCGCCCAGTCCCGCCCGATGCCGCCCAATCCGCCCGGCAAACCGATCCGTCGTTAAGCGTCACCGTCAGCACCTCGGCGCTCAACCGGGCTGCAGTGGGCACTGCCATGCCAACCGCACCGGGCGCACAGGCCGCAAGACCAACGGCAAAGATCATCACCAGGCCAAAAACACGCATCATCATCTTCCCTTCAAACGCAAGACACCTCAAAGTCCGTAAATCAAAGGTATCACCACCGCCGCCACAACGCCCATCAGGATGTTCAACGGCACGCCGATCTTCATAAAGTCGCTGAACGTATAGCCGCCGGGCCCATAGACCAACAGGTTGCACTGGTATCCAATCGGCGTCGCAAACCCGAAACTAGCCCCCAGCATCACCGCCACCAGCAACGGTCGCGGGTCCACGCCAAGGCTATTGGCCAACCCAATCGCCACCGGCGTCACCACCACCGCCACCGCGTTATTCGACAGCAGTTCCGTCAAGAATGACGTTATCGCATAGACTGCAAAGATCAGCACCCACGGCTGCAAATCCCCCATAAAGGGTGACGCCTTGCCCACCAGCAGTTCAACCGCCCCAGAATGCTCCAACCCCTGCCCAACGGCAATCATGCCAAACAGCATCCCCAGCAACCGCCCATCAATGCTGGAAAACGCCTCGTCCGCATCAATGCATCGGGTCACCAACACCACCGCCGCGCCAATAAATGCCAGCACCTCAATCGGGGCCACGTCAAACGTCGACAACCCGATCACTGCCGTCAGAACCGCCACCACAATCGGCGCACGGCTACGCCGAAACGCCCGTTCGGTCGGATGCGACACATCCACCATATCCATATCCGCCGCCAGCCGCGCGATGTCGCCCGGCGCACCTTCCAACAGCAAGGTATCGCCCACCGCCACGACCAGATCATCCAGCTGCCGCCCGATGTTCTGGTTCCGCCGATGTACCGCCAATGGATAAACACCGTATCGCCTGCGCAGCCGCATCTCGCCCAACCTCCGCCCCACCAGCCGGCATCCGGGCGTGATCAGCACTTCCACCGTATTGGTCGCAACCGAGCTTAGCTTATCCACCAAAGACACGTCCTTGTGGTCCTGCAGGCTTAGCAATTCTGCCATCGGGGTACGCAAAACCACCCGGTCGCCGGCTTCCAATTCCACCGCCGCCAGATCACGCCGCAAACTCGCGTCCCCACGCAAAACGTCAATCACCCGCGCCCCGCCACGCTTGAAAAGATCAACCGTATCCAGCGCCTTTCCAACCAGCGACGAATCCGACGGCACCGCCACTTCGGTGAAAAACTTCATCTTGGACCGATCACTCAGCATCGCCGACATCGAATCCCGGCTTGGCAACAACCGGTTGCCGAACAGCCCCAGATACAGCATCCCGACGATCGCTATCGGGATACCCACTGGCGTGATCTCAAATATCGAAAACGGCTCCAGCCCCGCCTGCCGTGCCACACCGTCCACCACAAGGTTGGTCGAGGTGCCGACAAGCGTGATCGTGCCGCCCATGATCGATAGATAACTAAGCGGTATCAATAATTTGGAAGGCGCTATCTTCATCTGCGCCGCCAATTGCATGAACACCGGCAAGAACACCACGACGACCGGCGTGTTATTCACAAACGCCGATAGCGCCACGATCAGCACCGCCAGCGCCGCCACGGTCAACGCCGGTCGCGCATCCACATGAAAGCTGGCAAGCTGCGTCACATAATCCAACGCCCCCGTCCTGACCAACGCCCCCACGATGATGAACATCATCGCAATCGTCCAAGGCGCATTGTTCGACAGCACTTTCAGGGCCTGATCCTGCGGCAAAATCCCGATCAGCAGCATCACCGCCGCGCCCGCAATCGCTGTCACCTCAACCGGAAATGTCTCGCGCACGAACAGCACCAGCATCACCGCCAGAATACTCAGCGCCACAATCGCCTCAACTATCGGCGATAGGTCATATCCAATCATGGGCACTCTCGCATTGCATCACGCCGTAGTTGCAACCCAGCGCGGCTAGGTCAAGCAGCTTTTGCCAACACACTCCGCGGCTGAACCAGGAACAGCCCTAAGAACATGATCGCCAGCGCTGCCCAGACCCACGGCGAAAACCGCTCGCCCAAAATCAGCATCGCCCAGATAACTCCGGTTCCCGTCACGATGTACGAGGTCTGCGCCGCAAACACCGCCCCCGCCCGCCCGGCAAGCCAAACATAGGCGCAATAGCACAAGGTATGCACAACCGACCCCAGCACCAACGCCACTTCGGCCCGCCCCCATGCTGCCATCGGATCAATCCATTGCCCCGACCCAACAGCCACTGGCAACATGATCACCGCGCCCACCACCGATGCCAGAAACATAGCCTGAACAGCGTCCATTCCCGCCGTGCCAAACCGCGCCACGTAATTACCTTCCAGCGCGTAGAACAGCGGCCCGATCATCGCGATTGGCAAAAACGCCACCATGGCGGGCGATGGCAAACTCGCCTCTGGCAACGCAATCAACGCCACGCCGACCAATCCGCAAAACAGCCCCGCTATCCGCCCCAGGCTGAACCGGTCCATCCCCAGCATCAAGGCCACTGGAAACGCCATCAACGGCACAGTCGAAATCAGGATCGACATGATCCCCGACGGCAGATGCGCCACCGAATAGTAAAATGTCGAGTTCGGAATGATCGTCCCGATCAACGCGATCACTACTGCAAACCCCAAGGTTGCCTTCGTCAGCGGTATCGCCTTGCCACGCAGCAGTGAAACCACACCCAGCAAAACCACGCCCAGCATCAACTGCCAGAAGATCAGGCCAAACTGCTGATGCCCCGTCGACACGGCAATCTTGCCCAAAGGCTGCGTTGCGCCCCAGCCAAGGCCCATCGCCACCAACAACGCCACATAGCGAACCCTAACGCTCAAGGCCGCGCCTCTTGCAATCGCCCACCAATGCGCACCATCGCCACCTTCGTCGCTTTGCCGGTCTTGTCATCCGTCTCGACATAAACCCCCGACAGTGTCGCAGGCCCATTCGCAGGCTCGAACCGCGCTTTCGGCATGCCCGTGATGAACCGCCGCATCGGCTCCAGCTTTTCCATGCCGATCACGCTGTCATAATCGCCGCACATGCCCGCATCGGTCAGATAGGCGCAGCCTCCGGCCAAAATCTGCGCATCCGCTGTCGGCACATGCGTATGCGTCCCCACTACCAGACTTGCCCGCCCATCGCACCAATGCCCCATTGCCATCTTTTCCGACGTCGCCTCGCAGTGCATGTCCACAATCACCGCCTGCGCCATGCCACCCAGAGGATAGCTGTTCAACACGGCCTCCACCGCCGAAAACGGGTCGTCAAACGGCCGTTTCATAAACACCTGACCCAAGGCTTGCGCTACCAAAACCTTGCGCCCATTGGTTGCCGTGAACAGCCGCGCGCCCTTACCCGGCGCACCCTTGGCATAGTTCAAAGGCCGGATAATCCGCGGCTCCGCCTCAATAAACTGCAACATGTCCTTCTGATCGAACGCATGGTCACCCAGCGTCACGCAATCGGCACCGGCGGTTAGCAAGGTCTTCGCATGTTCCGGCGTCAAACCAACGCCAGAAGAGGCGTTCTCGCCGTTCACGACGACGAAATCCAGACCCCACTCCGCGCGCAAACCCGGCAACTTTTCAGTCACCGCCGCACGTCCCGCGCGCCCCATCACATCGCCAAGAAACAAAATTTTCATCGCTTTGGGATAGGCGGCCACTGGCACAAGAGCAAGGGGAAACCCTTTCCCTTATGCCCCACGCGCCCTATCCTTCCAGCCATGACATCGCTGCCCGCCTCGCTTTCAAACTGGTTCGCCGCCAAAGGCTGGCAGCTGCATCCCCATCAGCACGATATGCTGGCGCGCAGCCCCGATCCCGCCACCCTGCTGATCGCCCCCACTGGCGGCGGCAAAACCCTCGCCGGTTTCCTGCCCACCCTTGCCGAGCTTGGCCCCACCCCGCCCCCCGGCCTGCACACCCTCTACATCTCGCCGCTCAAAGCCCTCACCGCCGACATCCGCCGCAACCTGCGCACCCCCATCGAAGGTGCGGGGCTACAAATCCGCATCGAAGACCGCACTGGCGACACCACCTATACTCAACGCCGCAAACAACGCGCCGACCCGCCGCATATCTGGCTGACCACCCCGGAAAGCCTCGCCCTGCTGCTCAGCTACGATGATGCCCCCCGCATCTTTGCAGGCCTGAAACGTGTCATCGTCGATGAAATCCATGCCCTTGCCGAAAGCAAACGCGGCGATCAACTGATGCTCTGCCTTTCACGGCTGCAAGCCCTCGCTCCAACTCTGCGCCGCGTCGGCCTGTCCGCCACCGTCGAAGACCCGCCCGCTCTCGCCCGCTTTCTCGCCCGCCACCCCGACCCTTGCACCATATTGCAAGCCGACCCCGGCCCAGACCCCGACATCACCATGCTGGAAACCGACGAGGCCCCCCCGTGGGCCGGCGGCGGTGGCCGCTATGCCATCCCCGCCGTCCTCGCCGAAATAAACCGCCACAAAACCACCCTCATCTTCCACAACACCCGCGCGCAGGCAGAGCTGTTCTTTCGCGACCTTTGGCTTGCCAACGCCGAAAACCTGCCCATCGCCATCCATCATGGCTCCCTCGCCCGCGAACAACGCGACCGGGTTGAGGCAGCCATGGTCGCAGGCCAATTGCGCGCCATCGTCTGCACCGGAACCCTCGACCTTGGCATCGACTGGGGCGATGTCGATCTGGTGATCCAAGTCGGTGCTCCAAAGAACGTCAAGCGCCTCGTGCAACGCATCGGCCGCGCCAACCACCGCTACAACGCCCCCTCCAAAGCCCTATTGGTCCCCGCCAACCGCTTCGAAGTCGTCGAATGCCAAGCCGCCCTAGACGCCGTAAAGGCCCATACGCTTGATGGCGACCCACGCGGCCCCGGCCCCCGCGACGTGCTGTGCCAACACATCCTGATGGCCGCCTGCGCAGGCCCCTTCAACGCCACCGCCCTTTACGCAGAAATAGCCACCGCAGGCCCCTACGCTGCCATAGCCCGCCCCGAATTCGACGCCTGTCTCGATTTCACTGCCACCGGCGGCTACGCCCTGCGGGCCTACGACCGCTGGCAACGCCTGCAACTTCGCAGCACCGACTGGCACCTGCGCGATCCGCGCGCTGCCGCCATCATCCGCCAAAACCTCGGCACTATCATTGGCACCGAAACCCTGAAAGTCCGCCTCAAAGGCCGCATGGGCGGTCTGCCTTTGGGCGAGATAGAAGAAGACTTCGCCGCCACCCTCACCCCCGGTGATACCTTCCTGATTGGCGGCGAGGTCGTCCGCTACGAAGGCCTGCGCGAACTGACAGTCGAAGTCACCCGCACTCCCGGTCGCGCCCCCAAAATCGCCGTCTTCGGCGGCACCAAATTCTCCACCTCCACCGTGCTGACCCAACGCATCCTGCAAATTTTTCAACAGCCCAGCTGGCCCGACCTGCCGCCCCACACTGCCAAATGGCTCGCTCTGCAACGCGAAGTTTCCCGCCTCCCCGAACCCGGTCGCCTGCTGGTCGAAACCTTCCCACATGATGGCCGCGACCACATCTGCATCTACGGCTTCGCCGGTCGCAACGCGCAGCAAACCTTGGGCCTCCTGCTGACCAAACGAATGGAAGATATCGGCCTCTCCCCCTTGGGCTTCGTCGCCACAGATTACGCCACTCTGATCTGGGGCCTCGATCCCGTCATCGACCCTCTCCCCCTGTTCGACGCCGCAATCCTGCGCGACGGCCTTGATCAATGGCTCGCTGGCAACGCCGTGATGAAACGCACCTTCCGCTCTTCCGCCATCATCGCCGGCCTGATCGAACGCAGTCACCAAGGCCGCCGCAAATCCGGTCGCCAAGCCGCGTTTTCCTCCGACATCCTCTACGACACCCTGCGCAAATACGACCCCGACCACCTGATGCTCGCCATCACCAAAACCGAAGCGCTCCGCGGCCTCGTCGATTTTGGCCGCATCGAAGACATGCTCGCACGCATCGGGCCCCGCATAGACCATATCCCCTTGCCCCGCCCCTCTCCGCTCGCGCTGCCGATGTTCCTCGAAATGGGCAAAGTCCCCATAAAAGGCCAAGGCCGCGACCGCCTCGTCGAAGACGCTGCCCTGCGCCTCATGCAAGACGCCGGCCTCGCCTGACCAACTTCGTATCTGCGAAATATCCTCGCGCGAAGCGCTCCTCTCAAGCCAAGCGGCAACGCCGCGCAGGCGAGGCAAAGCAGCGGCGCGCCAGCGCCTCCGCTTAACCACCGCCGCTTGCAACAGCCCCGCCATTCCGTCACACCAACCGCCATGAAAACCTACGCTTTCACCCTCAACGGTGCCGCCTTAATCGCTCACCCCTCCGGCGCGCTGCATTGGCCCGCCCAAAACCTGCTGATTGTCTCCGACCTGCACTTCGGCAAAGCCGAGCGCCTCGCCCGCCGCGGTGGCACGCTGCTGCCGCCGTTCGACACCCGGGAAACCTTGTCCCGCCTCGACGCCGACATCACCGCCACCAACCCCGATGCGGTCATCTGCCTCGGCGACAGCTTTGATGACATCGATGCCAGCGCCGGCCTGCCGGAATCAGATCGCCTTTGGCTGACACGTCTGATGGCTGGCCGCGATTGGACATGGGTGGAAGGCAATCACGATCCCGGCCCGCTCAACCTCGGTGGCAGCCACCGCGCCGAGCTAACCCTGGGCCCGCTCACCTTCCGCCACATCGCCGATGCCACGCAAACCGCCGAGGTCTCAGGCCATTACCACCCCAAAGCCCGCCTCGCAGGCCAATCCCGCGCCTGCTTCCTGCTGGATCAATCCCGCCTGATGCTGCCCGCTTACGGTGCCTATACCGGCGGCCTGTGGTGCCATCACCAAACACTCACCGGCATCATGGCCCCAACCGCTCTCGCGATCCTAACCGGCCCGCGCGCGATCCCTATCCCGATGCCGCGTTAAGCAGTCAGTCCCTCTGGCTCGGCCAACCCATTCGCCCGGCAACACGCCGTCAGCGTATTCGCCAGCAAACACGCAATCGTCATCGGCCCCACACCGCCCGGCACGGGCGTAATCGCTCCCGCCACGGCAGAAGCCGACGCATAATGCACGTCGCCGACCAACTTCGTTTTGCCGTCCCGTTCCACCCGGTTGATGCCTACATCAATCACCGTCGCCCCGGGCCGCACATAATCGCCAGTAATCATCTCCGGCCTACCCACGGCAGCCACCAGAATATCCGCGCCCCGGCACACCGCCGCCAGATCCTTTGTCCGCGAATGCGCAATCGTCACTGTGCAGCTATCCCCCAACAGCAACTGCGCCATCGGCTTACCCACAATGTTACTGCGCCCCACCACCACCGCGTTCATTCCCGACAGACTGCCATGATAATCCCGCAGCATCATCAAACAGCCCAGCGGCGTGCAAGGCACCATCGATTTCTGCCCCGTCCCCAACAGCCCGACGTTGGAGATATGAAACCCGTCCACATCCTTCGCCGGATCAATCGAATTGATGATCAATTCCGAATTCAGATGCCCCGGCAGCGGCAATTGCACCAAAATCCCATGCACCGCCGGATCGGCATTCAACCGCCCAATCAGCGCCAGCAGGTCCGCCTCAGACGTCCCCGCATCCAGCTTATGCTCGAAACTGGCCATCCCAACTTCCAGCGTCTGCGTGCCCTTGTTGCGCACATAAACCTGGCTCGCCGGGTCTTCGCCCACCAAAACCACAGCCAACCCCGGCACTAGCCCACGCTCTTCGCGCAGCCGCCCCACATGCGCCTGCACCTGAGCCCGTACCCGCGTCGCAAACGCCTTGCCGTCAATCACCGTGGCCGTCATTGTCAATCCTTCCCCAACCTGTCTTCTTCGCGCTCAATCGACCAGTCGATCAATTTGCGCCACAGCTTTTCCAACTTGTCCGGCGGCAAGCCGTGCCCCACGGCATGACGCCGCACATTTGCCACCACTTCCTCTACCCGCGCATCAATCCGCGCCGGCAGACCCACATCCGATTTAATCTCAACGGCACGGTCGATATACCCGGTGCGCTGCGCAAACAGCGCCACCAACTCAGCGTCCAGCCGGTCAATCTCCGCCCGCAATTCGGCCATCGTGGTGCAATCGGCAGGGGTTTTCATGTGCAAGCCTCGTCATCAGGGTGCCGCCGTCATACGATGAAGGCACCCCTAGAACAACGTGGCAAAAAGCCAGAGCGTGCTGCGGAAAAGTGGGCACCGGTTTTTCCGTAACAAGCGCGCGACCACTAAGAAACTAGAACAACCCTTCGACATGCCCCGCATCGTTCAGCCGGATCACTTCGGCAGACGGCACCCGCGGCAGGCCCGGCATCGTCATGATCTCACCGCAGATCGCCACGATGAACCCTGCCCCCGCCGAAAGCCGCACTTCGCGCACCGGTACCGAATGCCCCGTAGGCGCGCCGCGCACCGAGGGGTCGGTCGTGAACGAATACTGCGTCTTGGCAATACAGATCGGCAGATGGCCATAGCCCGCCGCTTCCCACGTCTTCAACTGATCGCGGATCGACTTGTCGGCAAGCACCTCGTCCGCATGGTAAATCCGCTTGGCAATCGTCTCGATCTTCTGGAACAGCGGCATCGCATCGGGATACAGCGGCGCAAAGTTGGACGGCGCTTCCGCCATTGCCACAACCTTATGCGCCAGCTCTTCAATACCAGCCGACCCCAAAGCCCAATGCTTGCACAAAATAGCTTCAGCGCCCTGTTCCGCCACATAGGCTTTCACGGCCGCAATCTCGGCATCAGTATCGCTGAAGAAGTGGTTGATCGCGACAACCACTGGTACGCCAAAGCCTTTGACGTTGCCGATATGGCGGCCAAGGTTTGGGCAGCCCTTTTTCACCGCATCAACATTTTCCGCGCCAAGATCGGCCTTCGCCACCCCACCATTCATCTTCATCGCACGAACCGTCGCCACGATGACGGCGGCCGACGGCTTCAGCCCGGCCTTGCGGCACTTGATGTCAAAGAACTTCTCAGCACCCAGATCGGCCCCGAAACCAGCCTCGGTGACAACGTATTCGCCCAGCTTCAACGCAGTTTTCGTCGCGATAACCGAGTTGCAACCATGCGCGATGTTCGCAAACGGCCCGCCATGCACGAACGCCGGGTTGTTTTCCAGCGTCTGCACGATGTTCGGCTGCATCGCGTCTTTCAACAGCACCGTCATCGCGCCATCAGCCTTGATGTCGCGGCAATAGATCGCCTTTTTCTCACGGGTATAAGCGACCACAATATCGCCAAGCCGCTTTTGCAGGTCTTCCAGATCGTTCGACAAGCACAAAATGGCCATCACTTCCGACGCCACCGTAATGTCAAACCCGGTCTGGCGCGGGAAACCGTTGGCCACGCCGCCCAAGTTCACCACGATATCACGCAGCGCGCGGTCGTTCATATCCATCACCCGGCGCCAGACGATGCGGCGAGCGTCAATTTCCAGCTCATTGCCCCAATAGATGTGGTTATCAATCATCGCCGACAGCAGGTTATGTGCCGATGTAATGGCATGGAAATCGCCGGTGAAATGCAGGTTCATTTCCTCCATCGGCACAACCTGCGCGTAGCCACCCCCGGCAGCCCCGCCCTTCATGCCAAAATTCGGCCCAAGCGAGGCTTCGCGAATACACACCACCGCCTTCTTGCCGATCCGGTTCAAGCCATCACCCAAACCAACCGTCGTCGTCGTCTTGCCTTCACCCGCAGGCGTCGGGTTGATCGCCGTCACCAAAATCAGCTTGCCATCCGGCCGCCCGGCCAAAGACTTGATGAACTCCTGGCCCACCTTGGCCTTATCATGCCCATAGGGCAGCAAATGCTCTGCCGGAATACCCAGCTTTGCCCCAATCTCCATGATCGGCTTTTTCTTCGCTTCGCGCGCGATTTCAATGTCGGTCTTCACTGCCATGATCAACTCTCCTGAGGGCTCGGCCGGATCGCCGCTTTGACGCTGGTGTATCGAGCGCATTTGCGACCGCAAGTGGCGTTTCCGACGTATCCCACGCCAAATTCGCCGCACCACGTTTCCGATAGGAAAGCCGGGCGATTCTACAGGGAAATCACGCGGCTTTTGTCTACCCGCGCGCCTGCGCCAAGTAATCCACGCCCGCGGGTCCGGCACAAGCAACCGCACCTTCGCTCCCAACCGCAACACGCCTTCGCGTTCCACCCAAGCCGTCACCCCGCGCCGATCTTTTGCCGCTGGTTTGAACTTCGCGCCATACCCCGGATGCAGTGCTTCGATCCCCTTGGCGGGCAGGGTGCAGGGCCGGTTTTCCATATCCAACACCAATGTCGCACCGCCATCCACCTGCAACCGTGATGACGGCGGCAAATGGCTGAAATCCGGTATCCCCGAAATAACCAAACTCGCCCCCAGCAAACTTGGGTCCAGCTGCGCCAACCCCATATCCCGCGCAATCATCGCCAATTCTTCGGCCGACAGCACCGAAAACTGCCGCACATTCCGGATCTCGGTCCCGCGCGGATACTACCCCGTCACCCTGCTGCAAGACGCCCGCGTCAGCCCGGCATGCACCTCGCCCTCGACCCCAGCGAACCCGGCAAACACCTCAACCTCCGGCACCGACGCCAGCGCGGCAGGCTTCGCTACAACCCGGCCAAGCCAGGTCATCGTCCCTTCAAAATCCGTCGGCAAAAGCGCTGGCATTGCGCTACATCCAGCCCTTACGCTTGAAATACGCGTAGGGCAAAATCGCCGACAGCACCATCAAACCAATCGCCATCGGATAGCCCCAAGGCCAATCCAGCTCTGGCATATGCTTGAAATTCATCCCGTAGATCGACGCGATCAACGTCGGCGGCAGAAACACGAACGCCACCACCGAAAACACCTTGATGATATCGGATTGCTGAATGTTGATCATGCCCAACGTCGCATCCAGCAAAAACACCAGCTTTTGCTTCTGCGTCCCCGCATAATCCTGCAACGACGCCGTATCACGCAGCAACGTCTTCAGCCGCACTTTGTCTTGCGTACCCGTCTTGCCTGCCGCCTTCGGCATCGACCGCGCCGCGAGGAACCCCGACAACCGCTGAATCGCCACCAAAGATTCCCCCGCCATGCCGTTAATCTCTTCCGACGCACCAATCCGCAATAGCACGTTGCTTAATCTGGTTGCCGTTTTGGAACTGCGCTTTGGCACAAAGATCGCTTTTGAAATATCAGTCTGTACCCGGCCCTGACCCTCCAGAATATCGGCCAGCCGGTCAACGATGGTTTCCAGTAACCCAATCAACACCGCCTGCCCTGTGCTGCATCCCTGCACCTGCCGGGCCGCACTTTCAACAAACCGCACAAACGAATACGGCTCGTGGTACCGCACCGTCACCAATCGACTACCTGCGAGCACGAAACTCACGGGCGCCGATACGGTTTTATCCTGCAAGGATGTCGCCAGCACTGGTGCTGTCAAAAACAGCACCCCCGCCTCGTCATAGGTCCGCGACGACATTTCGATTTCCTGCATGTCTTCGCGCGTCGGCACGTTAAAGCCGGTCAGGCGTTCGATCAGAACCTCATCCTCAACCGATGGGCTGATCATGTCGATCCAGACAACCCGGCCAAAGTTGGGTTCCGGATCACCGCAAAGGGCCAGACGCCCCGCCTCATAGCTGTAATATCGGATCATGCCGAACCCCGATCAATGTCTGCAACGGTCCACCGGGCTTACCCTGCCGTCATGTCAGTCAGACAACAACAGCAAGCCCGGCGAACGCGCAAGCATCAAACCGAAGGTTTCGGCTCCAAACCAGCTTTCGGTGCGCGCGGTTTGGTTTTCGGAATCGCCGCGACAGAGGGCGGCGGCCCATCCGGCGTAGGTTTGTCGGCATCGTCTTCACTGTCCAGCGCCTCGCCCGCAATCACTTTGCGGATCTGATCGCCCGTCAGCGTTTCATACTCCAACAACCCCTTCGCCAAACGCTCAAAGTCGTCGTTCTTGTCCAACAACACCCGGCGCGCAGTATCATAGCCTTCGTCGATCAGCGCCTTCACTTCGGCCTCAATCAGCGTCTTGGTTTCGGCAGATACCGAAAACCCAGCTGTATTGCCCTGATAGCCTTCATGCGCTTCGGAATAGTCGATATTGCCAACCTTGTCAGACATGCCCCAGCGCATCACCATCGCCCGCGCCAGTGCCGACGCTTGCTGAATATCGCCAGCAGGCCCGGAAGATACACTTTCCGGCCCGTATTTGATAATCTCAGCGGCTTTACCCGCCATGGTCATCGCCAGCTTCTGCTTGCCCTCATCCTTGAAGAACTGGATGCGGTCCATTTCCGGCAGACTGACCACCATCCCCAACGCGCCACCGCGCGGAATGATGGTCGCCTTATACACCGGGTCGCACTTCGGCATGTTGATGCCGACAATGGCATGGCCCGCCTCGTGATACGCAGTCTTTTCCTTCTGATCGGCAGTCAACACCATAGACCGGCGTTCCGCCCCCATCATCACTTTGTCCTTGGCGCGCTCGAAATCGTCCATGGTCACAAAGCGGCGGCCAACGCGGGCAGCGAGCAATGCCGCCTCGTTCACCAGGTTCATCAGATCGGCACCCGAGAAACCGGGGCTACCACGCGCAATCACCCGCAAATCGACATCCGGCCCCAGCGGCACTTTGCGCGCATGCACATTCAGAATCTTTTCGCGCCCTTTGATATCGGGGTTCGGCACATGAATGGTCCGGTCAAATCGGCCGGGCCGCAGCAACGCCGGGTCAAGCACATCCTTGCGGTTTGTCGCCGCCACGATGATCACGCCTTCGTTCGCCTCGAACCCGTCCATTTCAACCAGCAACTGGTTCAACGTCTGTTCACGCTCGTCATTGCCGCCGCCTATGCCAACGCCGCGGGCCCGGCCCACGGCATCAATTTCGTCGATGAACACAATACAAGGCGCATTCTTTTTCGCCTGTTCGAACATGTCGCGCACCCGGCTTGCACCGACGCCGACAAACATTTCCACAAAGTCGGACCCCGAGATGGTAAAGAACGGCACCCCGGCTTCACCCGCAATCGCGCGCGCCAGCAATGTCTTACCTGTGCCGGGCGGGCCAACCAGCAACGCGCCTTTCGGAATCTTGCCACCCAAGCGGCTGAACTTCTGCGGATTGCGCAGAAACTCGACAATCTCTTCCAGCTCTTCCTTGGCCTCATCAATGCCCGCCACGTCGTCAAACGTAACCCGGCCCTGCTTTTCGGTCAGCAACTTGGCGCGCGATTTGCCAAAACCCATGGCCCCACCGCGCCCGCCGCCCTGCATCCGGTTCATGAAGAAAATCCAGATACCGATCAGCACAAGGAACGGCAGCCATAGGGAAATCAAAGAAAATATCCCCGATTGCTCTTGCGACTTGACCGTCACCCCAACGCCCTTGTTGATCAGCGTATCGGCAACTTCCTCGCCCTCCGGCTTGATCGCAATATAGGTATTGCCGTCCGACCCCTTGATCACAACCCGCTCACCGTCCAGCAGAACACTGGAGACTTCACCCGCATTCACTTTTTCCATGAACTCGGAATAAGACAGATCGCGCCCGGTGGTGGTGCCTTGGCTGCCGCTGAACAGGTTGAAAAGGGCAAGAACCAGCAACAGCAGGACGACCCAGAATGCGATATTTCTCGCGTTACCCACGAAAACTCTCCTCAATGCGCGGCGCAGATTAGCGTCGCTCGCTTGGTGCTAAGATAGAGATTAGTTTGGGGCGTTCAATGCGATATAATGAAAGAGGTAAAACCAGCGTCAATTCGCGCAGTCCAGCCATTGGAAAACCCCGCCAAAGGCGCCGCCACCAACACCTCCCCCCGCCAGATCGCAGGCGACACCAACAACGCATCGCGGCTGACCCCAGTAGCGCGCCAGTCCTTGCAAGCCCGCAGGCCGACGGCCCCCAAAGCCCGCACCTCCAACCCCGGCTCCGCAGGGCCCTCGACAACCCAGCGGTTGTCCCACAGCTGGCCCGGCGGGCAAACCACCGACGCCACCGCACGGGGTTCGCGGTGGATATGGATCGCACCAGCTTTGCAGCGAAAGCGGCAGCCGCTCAGCGTGGTATCTTTGTCCGAACTGATGGCAAACAGCAAATTCGCCTGCTTGGAAGTACGAGGGGCATATTGGTCGCCCGACAGCCACGCGATAGACGCCATCAACAGCCGCCGCTTGATATCCGTCGGCAAGGCTGAGAACGCCGAGCGGCTAATTGTCAGCCCTCCGGCGGCCTCTGTCACTTCGGTTTTGACCGCCGAAAGCAAGGTATCTTTCAAGGCATGCCGCGCCAATGACAAATGCCAGATCGAGGTGTTCAAACTTTCGACCGTAATCCCAAGTGGTGCCAATACCACCAAAGCCTTGCGCGCCTTGATGCGGGTAAAGCGGTCATCGTCGTTCGTGGGATCGTCCACCCAAGAAATATTGTGCCGCGTCAGATAGGCACGCAGGTCTGCACGGCTGTGATGCAGCAACGGCCGCGACCACTTCACATTGCCCGTTCTCCAAAAACTCCGCATTCCGGCCAACCCATCAAGACCGGATGCCCTCGCCAACCCCATCAGGAACGTCTCTGCCTGATCATCTGCCGTATGACCGAGGGCCACATGCGCGATGCCCTGCGACATCGCCCAATCAGCTATCAGCCGTTCGCGGGCTTTGCGGGCCTCGTCCATCAGATTGCCGGCTATGACACCGTGTTCCCAGCGCAGGATCGTGTGTGAAATGCCCAAGCTTTCGCAGAATCGGGCAACTCCCGCTGCTTCGTCGGCAGCCTCTGCGCGCAAACCGTGATCTACTGTGACCGCAGCTACCGTCCATCCCACATGAGGGGCAGCACGGTGCGCAAGATGCAAAAGGGCGATGGAATCCCCACCGCCCGAAACTGCCACCGCAACTTGTGTTTGATTGTCTGGTGTAAAGCCGTACTGCGCCGACAACAGAAGATCGAAATCCTCGTCTTCGACATTTGGCCAGTCGCCTTCTACTGGCACCCCAGCCCCTGCATGGCGATCTGCGCGTTGGACGCATCAATGCTGCCCGGAAACCGCACGCCCACTTCGGTCAGCGTCACACAGGCCTCGGGCGTTTGCCCCAGCGTGCCCAGCGATTGCCCCAGCTTCAGCAACGCCTCACCTGCCCGTGGTCCATCCGGTGCGCCTGAAAACGACTCCAGATACGCCCGCGCCGCGTTCGAGGTCTCGCCCAGTTGCGCCAACGCCTCGCCGCGCAGAAACTGCGCCTCCTGGCTTAGGGGCCCGCCCGTATAGGTCGTGGTAAAGGTCGCAAAGAGGTCCGCGGCGGTGCGAAAGTCACCTTTGCCGAGCACCTCCTTGGCCCGGTCAAAGTCTGCTTGTTCGCCAACGGCCAGCTCCGCCCCACCGATCGCGGGTGCCGCACCGGGGTCAGTTCCCACCACGACTGGTGCGGTGCCCCCACCGCCCAACGGCGCTGTCGTGCCAAGCGAGCCGATGTCACAACCTTCGGTCACTTCGCACAACCGAAACTCCAGATCACCGATCCGGTTGGTGCCATCGGCCGCCACTTTGTTCAGCCGCAACTCAACCGCTTCGGTCTTCGACGTCAACTGCACCAGTGCCGCCTCGATCGCATCCATCCGCTGCAGCGCATCGCCCCCAGCCGCCCCAGATTGGGCGGCCCCGGTTGTTACCAGTTCTTGTTTCAGCGCCGTAAACTCGGCATTCAGCGCGGCTAACTCGGCCCGTATATCCGCCAGCGTCTGCGCCCGGTCTTGCGCAATCGCAAAGCCCGGCATCAAGGCCAACAGCACCAATAGAACCCAAGCGCCGCGCATCATTTCATGCCCCCGCGCCAGCCGACAGCACTGTCACAGCGCGGCGGTTACGTGAATAGCAGGCCTCTTCCGAACACACCTCAATCGGGCGTTCCTTGCCATAGCTCACAGTGCGCATCCGGCTTGCCGTCACACCCTGGCTGATCAGGAAATCCTGCACCGCCGACGCGCGCTTTGCGCCTAGGCCAAGGTTGTATTCCCGCGTGCCCTGCTCATCCGCATGGCCCTCGATGATGATCGCATAGTCGGCATTGGTCATAAGCCACGTCGCCTGCTGCGCCAGAATACCGCGCGCTTCGGGTGTCAGGCTGCTTTGGTCAACGGGAAACAGAACCCGGTCGCCCACGGTCTGCTGAAAATACGCAACTGAACGCGGATCGCCAGCATCGCCCAAACCGCTGCTGTCAATACCGCCGGCACCCCCAGCGCCGCCCGCCCCACCGGCCCCATAACGATCGGGGTTATTACAGGCCGCAAGGCCCAGCACTGCCACCAAAAGCAGAGCCTTGGGAAGATATTTCATGGTGTCATCCTTCTTGTTCTTGGCTCGATGTGAAAAAGCATATCAGGTTCGCGCCGCCATGGGAATCCGCTGGCGACACTGTTTTTACTGCAAAAGCGGCGACCATGCCGGATCAGACGCCGGTGTTTCGGTGGTGATCTGACGCAAGTTACGCCCCGACACGTCAACCGAATACAGCGCTGGCTGTCCTTCGGCCCCTGCGCCTTGGCGCGTGAACATGATCACCCGCCCGTTTGGCGCCCATGTCGGGCCTTCATCCAGGAACGATGCCGTCAGCAACCGTTCTTCCGACCCGTCAGTGCGCATCACGCCAATATGGAACCTACCTTCGTTCTGCTTGGTAAAGGCAATCAAATCTCCGCGTGGCGACCAGACCGGCGTGCCATAGCGTCCGGCCCCGTTCGACAGCCGCACAGGCTCGCCGCCACCCGCAGACATGATGTACAACTGCTGTGTGCCGGACCGATCGCTTTCAAACACAATCTGGCTGCCATCGGGCGAAAAGCTGGGCGCAGTTTCAATCGACGGCGCGTTGGTCAGCTGGTTCAACTGCCCGCTTTCCGTATCCACGGTGTAGATGTCGGAATTGCCCCCCTGTTCCAGCGAAAATACCACAGTCCGTCCATCAGGCGCAAAACGCGGCGCGAAGGTCATGGTGCCCGGAACCTGCCCCAGATTACGGGTTTGCAGGCTGCCTACGTCCATCACATAAATCTCTGGAAAGCCGGATGCGTAAGAGGTGAACAACACCCGGCCACCATCGGGCGAAAACCGCGGTGCCAACACGATAGAAGAACTATCGGTCAGATACTGCAGACCCGCCCCATCATAATCCATCACGCCCAATCGCTTCGCGCGCTGGTTCTTCGGCCCGGATTCAGAAACGAACACCACCCGGCTGTCAAAATAACCACCCTCGCCAGTGATCCGGCTATAGACCGCATCCGCAACCTTATGCGCCATCCGCCGCCAGCTGGACGGCGTGCCGGCAAACTGCAGCCCCTCACCCAATGGCTGGCCAGAAAACACATCAAACAGCCGGAACTTGACGACAATCCGATCGCCCGACGCCGAAACCGCCCCGGTAATCAGCGCCTGCGCATTGATCGCCTTCCAGTCCGCATACGCCACGGGCGCATCAAAGCTGGTCACGGATGAGATATGCGCCTCAGCCGGAATTTCCCGAAACAGCCCGGTACCCGCCAGATCGGCCGCGATGACCCGGCTGATATTGGCAGCGTACTCGCCAGCATCGCCGTTCTCGGCAACAAAGTTGGGCACTGCAAACGGCAGCGGTTCGATCACCCCTTCGGTAATTTCAATCCGCAGCGGGCCGTCTTGCGCAAAAGCGGCGGTCACTGCCGCGCTTGCCAGCATCAAGGCGATGCTCAGGGTTTTCAACATGTTCATCTCAACCTCATACCATCGGGATTGAATACCATTTCGATATCCTTCCACTGTTCATATTTTTCCTGGGGCAGCGGATAGCCGCCCTTCTCACACCGCAAAATCGCACGTCTGGCTTTCTCAAAAGCCGATCTTTGCGCCTCTTCTGTACCGCCCTCGGCCCCGATCAATTGCAAAGAATTGCCAACAACAGTGCCATCCGGGTTCATCGACACACCAATCGTGACAGTTACATCGGCGGATTGCGATCCGGTATCAACAATCCAGCAGGCCGAAACCGCCACCCGCAGCCCATCCTTTTCACCCGAGGTCATCGGTGGCCCCTGCGGCGCAGTATTGCCACCCTCTTCAACCCCATCGTCAGCCGCCGTCGCCTCGGCCAGCGCCGCAGCAATCGCCTCGGCCTCCGGATCAACCGCGGGCTCTGCAGATGCCGCTTCCGCCACCGGCTCTTGCACCTCTTCGGCGGGCTCCGCCGCTGCCGTCCGCGTTGGTCGTGATTTCGGTCGCGCACTGGATGCAGGTGCCAATGTCGGCACCTCGACCACCTCTTCAGTGGCTTCCGTCTCTATCACCGTGCCCGCCTCTTCCTGCGCCGTGGCGGGCTGTTCTTCTGTCACCACAGGCGCATCGGGCGTTGCATCCGGCGTCACCGCAGCCACGTCTTCCTCGGCAATCGCCACCTCTGGATCAGGTTCCGCCACCGGCAACGGTGCCACGCGCGGTGCCGGGCGCGGTACCGGCGGCGGCGTATTTTCCGGCAGCGCCAAAGCCTCATCCGGCACCACCTCGGGCGTCGGCTGATCCGGCAACGCCTCGGTCACCTCCGGCTCTGGGACTGGCGCAATTTCAACCGCCTCAGGTGCCGCTTCCGGCGCAGGCTCCTCCTGCGGCGTCGGGGCTTCCTGCTCGGGCGCGGGGTCTTCGGTCGCTTCTGGCTGTTGCTCTGCCGCCTCCAATTCCGGCTGCACCGGGGCTGGCGGCGTCACTTCCGGCAATGCGGGCTGCTCCGACGGCTCTGGCGTCGTCGGTGCAGCCGCAACCAGCGCATCATACTCCGCCTCCGACAGCAAACTCACCTCCGTCGCAGCAATCTCCGGCGCGTCCTTCGGCGAAAACAGAATGCCGCCAAATAGCACCCAAAGGATCAGGCCCGCGTGCCCAATCCCCGATATGATGGTCCCTGTGTCCATCCGCCCCACAGCCTAGCCGCCAGACCCGCCAAAAGTTGGCCCCTGCGTATCCGTCACCAAACCGATGTTGCGAAACCCGCCCGCATTCAACGCCCCCATAACCTGCGCCACCCGCTCATACGGTATCGCCCCATCCGCCCGCAAAAACACCTTGTCGCTGGTCCGTTCGGCAGCAATCGCCCGCAGCTTCGGGATCAGCGTTTCCTCCGCCACTTCCTCATTCTGGATCAGCAACATACCATCCGCTGTCATCGAAATCGTCAGCGGCTCTTCCTCTTCCGTCGGCAACGCATTCGCCGCCGTATCCGGCAGTTCCAGCGGCACACCCGCCGTCAACAGCGGTGCCGCCACCATGAAAATAATCAGCAACACCAGCATCACATCGACAAACGGTGTAACGTTGATCTCCGACATCGCAGCACTGCGACCCCGCCGATGCCGCCCCCGCCGACCACCGCCACCCGCGCTGCGCTGAACCCCGCCGCCCATGCCTCAGGCGTCCAACTGGCGCGAAAGAATGGTCGCAAACTCATCGGCAAACGCTTCATAGCCGCCGATGATCCGCTCCGAATCCGCATTCAGCTTGTTATAAAATACCACCGCCGGAATAGCCGCCACCAGACCGATGCCCGTCGCCAGCAACGCCTCGGCAATCCCGGGTGCCACCACTGCCAAATTGGTATTCTGCGAAATCGCAATCTGCTCGAACGAATGCTTGATCCCCCAGATCGTACCAAACAGCCCGATGAACGGTGCCGTCGACCCCACTGTCGCCAGAAACGACAGCCCCGAATTCAACTGCTCGCTTTCCTTGGCAATCGCCACATCCATGCTGCGATCAATCCGCGCCTGCGCCCCCGCGATCAGCCCGCCATCCTGCCGGTGACTGCGCCGCCACTCCAACATGCCGCTCGCGAAAATCTTCTCCGACGCCCCTTCAGGCGTTGATCCGATCTTCTCGAACAACTCATCCAGCGGCTCGCCAGACCAGAAAGACCGGTCAAACACGCTCGCTTCGCCTTTCGAGGCGCGAAACAGAATGTGCTTCCGCACGATGATCGCCCAAGACCAAAACGACATGACCATCAGCATGATCATGACCAGTTTCACAGTGATCGTTGCGCGCGCAAATAAGGCGAACAGCGAGAAATCAATCTCCTGCGCCATCGAAATGGTTGTGGTATCCATACGCCTGCTCTTGTTTCGGGCTGTTTCTCAGCCTCCGTTACAGGCGATTCTATCTGCATTCACTATGGAATGCCAATACAAGTCTGCGTGCGGGCAATATGCTGCCAAACTTCTGTCACGCCTTGAAACATCCGGAAACGTCACGCCGTCGCCAGCAGCGTGCGAATGTCGGCAGGCAGCCGCACCGCCCGCCCATCGCCCCCCAGACACACCAACACCACCTCGGTGCCAAACAGCACCGTATCCCCCCGCAGCACCCGCTGGTCCAACACAATCCGCGCGCCCGTCATCGCCCGCAGGCTCGTCTCGACACACACCTCATCATCAAACCGCGCCGCCGCCAGATAATCCGCCACCAGACGGCGCACCGCAAACACCACGCCCCGCTCCGCCCGCAGCGCGCCTTGATCAATCCCCAAAGACCGCACCCATTCACTGCGCCCGCGTTCTATGAATTTCAGGTAATTCGCATAGTAAACGATCCCGGCAAGATCGACGTCCTCGTAGTAAACCCGAATGTAATGCTTATGCGTCATGCCGCAACACTGCCCGTTCGCCCGCCCACCATCAACCCCACCATGGTTTTCCCCACAGTCCTTGGCTTTCGTGCTAGCGTGTCCGTATTGCAGATAGATGGATTAATATGATGATTGATACCGACGGCCTTTTCGCAGGCGCTATTCCCCAGCTGTACAACCAACTCATGGTGCCAATGCTGTTCGATCCCTACGCGCAGGATCTGGCATCGCTACTCGAACCCCTGCGGCCCACCGACATTCTGGAAACCGCCGCAGGCTCAGGCGCCTTAACGCGGGCCATTGCCGCGCGCCTGCCTGCCGCGCGCATCACGGCCACCGATTTGAACCAGCCGATGCTGGATGTCGCCGCAAGCCTGATGCCGAATGAAACCCGCATCACCTGGGCACAGTGCGACGCCACCGATCTGCCCTATCCCGATAGCTCTTTCGACGCCGTGGCTTGCCAATTCGGCGTCATGTTCTTTCCCGACAAACCAAAAGGTTTTGCCGAAGCCGCCCGCGTTCTGCGCAGTGGTGGCAGCTTCATCTTCAACGTCTGGGACCGTCTCTCCGAAAACGACTTCGTCGCTGTCGCGGCCGACGCATTGGCCAAACGTTTTCCCGATGATCCGCCAGATTTCATGGCCCGCGTTCCGCATGGCCTGTTCGACACCGACCTGCTGTCAAAGCAACTGACGACTGCAGGCTTTGTCAGCTGCGACGCCAAAGCAGTAAATCACCACTCCGTCGCCGCAACCCCGATGGACGCGGCAACAGCCTATTGCCAAGGCAGCCCCCTACGAACCGAAATCCTCGCCCGCGATCCAAATGGCCTCGGTGCCACCACTCGAGCCGTCGCGGCCGCTCTGCAAAACCGCTTCGGCCCCGGCCCAATTACCGGCAAAATCCGCGCGTTCGTGCTGACGGCGAAAAAGGCTTAGCGGCCGTTCGCAAGCTGGGTGTCTTTCATTTGCCGCAGCAGCCCGATCCTACTGCCATGCCCCAGAAACAGCAGCCCAGGCGCACAGGCGTTTTTCAGCATGTTCGTTGCAAATGACCAGCGCTTGGTCGCAAGGTTCGTACGTGCAGACCCCTATTTACCCCGTAGCCGCTAGGCTTTGAAAAATTCGCGCATGGCTTAACGCGCGTGGCGGTCGCAAATAGCCAAGGGCGCGGACATCCTGCATCCACTGCCCGAATGGGCTGGATTTCGAAAGGCTGGACCCGCCAAGGGCATGGCTCAAACCCGCCAAGGCCTTTTCAGAAAGATCGGCAATCGCAAGCTTGCCATGCAAGACATCCAAGCCCGCCGCATCCGAGCCGAGGGATCGCGACATCCCTTCGAACGCCTGTTGCGCCAGCCAGATTTGGGTATCGGCTTCAATCCAAGCGGACTGCTCGAATGCCGACAGTCGCTCGGCGCGCTTGCCAAGGCTGCGTTTCGCCTCGGCTGCAGCGGCGTCAAGAATGCCCATGATCACTGCCGAAAACATGTAGCCGATCACCGGGCCAATTGTTGGAAACAGGTCAAGAACCTTACCCTGCAGGCCGTGTCGGCTCACCTGCACATTGTCAAAGCGGAACGCATGACTTTGCGTTGCAGCCATCCCGATCCCATCCCATGCCCGCACCATTTTCAACCCGTCAGACCCGTCCCAGGGAAGATCGCGCATATCAAGCAGAAAGATGTCTGGACGCTCTTCTCCCTCGGGGCAGGCAATCGTCATCATAAAAGAGGTGACACCCGAGCCACTGCCCATGAATTTATCGCCACTCATCCGCCAGCTGCCATCCGACTGCAGGCTTGCCGTCGAACGGGTCGCGAAAATGTCGCCGCCAATGCCCGGCTCGGAGGCGATTGTGCCGAACCAGTGGCCAGATTTTACATCGTCAAAGACGCTGTCGCGTTGTTCTTTCCATCCGCTTGGCGCAGCATCATCCGGATCAACCAGCCAAAGCAACAGAACGGTTGGATGCATCGACGCAACCAATGCAAGCGAAGGGTCCACGCCAGCCAGCTTGCGCAACAACCTTGCGACCTGTGCGGCCGATCGCGCCGAATCCAGCCACAAACCGCCGTGACTGACCGGCACGCCGGTAAGCGTCAGGCCAGCCGCCGCCAGATCATCGAAATCAGATTTTTCAAGGGCCACCCGTGCCATCCGCGCAGCGCGGTCTGGCGACCACTTCGCGATCAGTGCATCCAGATTGTCTTCGAGTGTCCGGAAATCCATTGCACAAACCCCTTCCATTGAAAATAGAATGCCATGCTCAAATTGGATATCCCTGCGCTTAATCCTGATGCAAGGATGCGGCAAAGCATGCCCTTTCCCCGATAACTAGGCAAGCGCGCCGGACATTCAGCAGTCTTGGATATTTCTACGCGAGACGTAAGGCCGGTTCACACACGGCCTGCCTGATTGCTCCCGGCAACACGCAGGCCCGCTTCGGGCTCGAAGTGGTCCTTGCGCACTTTGCAGGATCATCGGCCACTGGCCTACCGGATCAACCCAATCCGCGCCGCCAACCGAAAAGCATGGCTCGCATCCTGCGACATCGCGGGCAGTAATGGGTCATACCCGGCCCTTATCACCCCTGCAATCTCCGGCCGCAAAACCGCAACCCCATCCAACATGCCCAACGGCGACGTCTGGCGAAACGCCAGATCAGACCACAGCACAATCACCTGCACCGCTTGGCTTAACGCCAGCGCCTCGGCGGGCACTGCATTCAAATGCGCGTCCATCCGCAAGAACACAAACGCAGCCTTGATGGCCCCCGACGCATCAAACCGGAAAATCCGATACTGGTTCGCATCCGCCGCCTGCAACCGGTCGCAAAGCCCGGCCAAATCCGGCACCAGCCGCTCCAGATTTGGCGCCTCGCGCAGCTCGTCCCAATCCCGGCAGAAAAACATCATCAGGTTCGCACCAAGTTCGGCGTCAACCTCTTCAATTTCGTGCCCGGCCAGCGCCACAACCGCCTCCAGCGCCCCCTTGATCACCCCAAGCGTAGTATCCTCGACCCCAAACACCACCGGCACAATCGGTCGCCCCCAACGCGCAAACAAATACGCGCCATCGCTGCGCGTAAACAATGCCGCCACCGCCTCCGGCCCCATCAAAAACCTCTTTTTCTGTTCAAAAATATCCCCGCCGGAGGCATCCCAAATTCGCCACGTAACCCGCCCTCAGGCGTGTTACCACCCCTTAATATTTCCCGAACAGAAATCACAAAATCACATAATATCAATGGCATATAAATCGTAACACGCGTGTTACTTCCCCTCAAACAGATCAATTTGCCCGGGGCTTTTCGGCGCTTCCAACCCCAAATGCCGCCAAGCTTTCGAAGCCAACATCCGCCCCCTCGGGGTCCGCTGAATCAAGCCTTGCTGCAACAAGAACGGCTCAATCACCTCTTCCACCGCGTCCCGACTTTCCGACAAAGCCGCCGATAAAGTCTCCACCCCGACCGGCCCGCCAGCATAGTTTTCCGCGATCAAACTCAAATACCGCCGATCCGCCCCATCCAACCCCAGATGATCCACCCCAAGCCTTGTCAGAGCCGAGTCCGCGATCTTCCGCGTCAGCTTCCCATCCCCCTCAACCAGCACGAAATCCACCACCCGCCGCAGCAATCGCCCCGCAATCCGCGGCGTCCCCCGCGCCCGTTTCGCAATCTCAAGGCACCCCTCCGGCTCCGCCTCGATCCCCAACAACCGCGCGCCCCGCGTCACAATCTCGAATAACTCACTTTCCGTATAAAACAGCAACCGCGTCGGTATCCCGAACCGATCCCGCAGCGGCGTCGTCAACAACCCCAGCCGCGTCGTCGCCCCCACCAGAGTGAATGGCTGCAAATCAATCCGAACTGTCCGCGCCGCCGGCCCCTCCCCGATCACCAGATCCAGCGCGAAATCCTCCATCGCCGGATACAGCACTTCTTCCACAATCGGCGACAGCCGGTGAATCTCGTCGATAAACAAAACATCGCGCGGCTCCAGATTGGTCAGGATCGCCGCCAAATCCCCCGCCCGCGCCAGAACCGGCCCGGACGTCATCCGAAACCCCACCCCCAGTTCCCGCGCCATAATCTGCGCCAGCGTCGTCTTTCCCAAACCGGGCGGGCCGTGAAACAGCGTGTGATCCATCGCCTCACCGCGTATCTTGGCCGACGCGATGAACACCGCCAAATTCGCCCGCGCCTCGGCTTGCCCGATGAAATCATCCAGAACCTGCGGCCGCAAAGACCGATCCGCATCCTCGGGCAGCACATCTGGGCGAAGAGTCGCGTCAGGCTCCATCACTTACCCTTTCGGTGCCAGCAGTTTCAGCGCCTGCTTGATCAGTCCGCCGGTATCAAGGCTATCTTGCCCCGCAGCAGCTGTCGCCACGGCCTGCGCCGCATCCCCGGGCCCGTAGCCCAGGTTCATCAAGGCCGACAGCGCATCCGCGTTATTCGAAGCACTCATCTGCGCCGCACTCACCGAGGTTGCCACGGCAGGCTTTGCTGGCACAAATGGCTCTATCACATCATCCAACCCCGGCACCGACGCCATCCGCGCACCCATCGCCATCACGGCGGGCGCTTTCGATTTCAGCTCCAACACCACCCGCTGCGCGATCTTCGGGCCAATCCCCGGTGCCGCCTGAATAGACCGCGCATCGCCCAGCGATATCGCGCGCGCGGCCCCTTCAGCCCCCAGCGTGCCCAAAATGGCCATCGCAGCTTTGGCCCCAACCCCCTGCACCGTCATAAGCAAACGGTGCCATTCCTTTTCCAGCAGCGTCGGAAAGCCAAACAGTTGCAACAGATCTTCACGGACCAAAAGTTCGGTGAACAAAGCCACCGCTTCGCCCGGCCCAGGCATGCCAGCCAGCGTCCGGTCGGACACATAGACAATATAGCCGACCCCGCGCACATCAATCAGCACGTGATCGCCCGCGCGATAGTCCAACCGACCCGAGATTTTGCCGATCATCCTGCCGTCCTCAACCCGCTGCCGCGCTGAATGGCAGACGCCAAACGCCCTGCCGATTGCAGATGATGCGCATGACAGATTGCAATGGCCAGCGCATCCGCCGCATCCGGCCCGGCTATTTGCACACCGGGCAAATGAATGCGGACCATATGATCAACCTGCACCTTGGCCGCATGACCCACGCCAACAACCGTTTTCTTCACGGCATTCGGGGCATATTCGCCGACCCTGATCCCGAACTGCGCCGGCACCAAAAGCGCAATCCCGCGCGCTTGCCCCAGTTTCAGCGTGGCAACCGCGTCTTTATTCACGAAAGTATGCTCAACCGCCGCCTCGTCTGGCGCATACTGCTGCAAAACGGCCGACAGCTGGCTATGCAGACTTAACAGACGCCCCGCCAAATCGCCGTTTTCCGACAGCCCGTCTTTTTCGGTGTGGCAAATGCCATTGGCAACATGGCTAAGCCGCGCGCCTGCCACATCAATAACCCCCCAGCCGAGGTTGCGCAAACCCGGGTCGATCCCCAGAACACGCATGATTGCCCCCCTTTGCCCTGCTTCCCCCCGACTAGCACGAAAAGAGAACATCCGCCAACTGCTTTCCAGAAAAACCAGCCGATGGGCGTGAGCATAATGCATGTGCAGAAATTCGTCGCTTGATAACTCAAATCCGACATCTTAAGCCAGATGCCCACTAACATTCAGAAAAAAAATGACTAAATTGTGAACTCAGCCATGCAATCCATGCAAGGCGGCGTTGCTATAGCTGTGCTTGCTTTGCACCTGCAGCAGGATTATTTGGCTGTCAGAGGGCAAAAATGCCCACGCAATGAGCAGTTTAGAAAAGGATAACAGCCATGGCCGCCACTAGTACGACCCGCACGGCGCCGCTTGGCGCCATCACCACGTACCGTTTCATTCAGTTTGTTTCGAATGGCTTCGCAACGCTTGCTAACTGGAATGATCGCCGCATGACCCGTTCCGCTTTGGGCAAGCTTTCGGACCGCGAGCTTGACGATATTGGTCTTTGCCGTGGTGATATCGACAACGTCGCTTAACCAGCAACGCCGAGATGAAGACGCACGGGCCAGATGCCCGTACCCAATGAAAAGGCCGCACCCAACGGGATGCGGCCTTTTTCATTGCCTCAAACCCAGTCTGGTACTTTGCAACTGACCAGACGGGCAAAACAGGTAGCAGAGCTATCAGACGTTCACGCCAATGGTTTCCTGCAACTTGGTCGACACAAATTTTGTGACCGGATCAGCCTGCATCAGAAAACCGCCCAAGCGATCAAAGCCTTCACCAGCTTTCAATTCGGCGACACGCTCGGAGTACACCGAGCCACCAATCTGATAGTGAATGGCACCCTTCAGCCCAAACGCCCCAAACAGCACGATCAGCGCTGGCTTAAAGAGTGAGATTTGCGAACGGACCGGCTGACGCTGCGTATAATAGGATCGGCCAAGCGTGCCAGGAGCTTCGAACCCGTATCCTTTGGCTCGCGCCTTCTTGATGCGGGAAACACGACCGTAAAAATCAACCATATTCGGGTCAGCCATAATTACACCTTAGCAAAGGGCCCCCGCCACCAATTAAACTAAAACCAGATTAAGGCATCATTAAGGCAACTGCCTTGTTTCGCCTATGCGCGGCGCAGTACAAGTGTCGACCATTCGCCGATATCTTCCCGCGAAGCCAGCGAAAATCCGTTGGTTTCATAAGCCGCTTGCACTGCCTCGGCCTGCACCACCAAAAGCCCCGACAAAATGGCAATGCCATCGTGGGCCACATTTGCCGCCATGTCCGGAGCCAGTTCGATCAGCGGGCCTTTCAGGATATTGGCAAAGACCAGATCAAACGGCCCCGACGCCATGATCTGCGGATGGCCGAACCCCGCAGCTTCCAGACAAATCACCCGGTCCGCCAGCCCATTGATGGCAGTATTGGCGCGCGCCACATCAACCGCGACCTCATCGATATCCGATGCGATGACCAAGGCATCCGGCAAAATCGCCGCCGCCGCCATCGCCAGAACCGCCGTCCCACAGCCAATATCGGCGACGCGACCCGGGGCAAAACCGCCCGTCGCCAGCCGATCAAAGGCGCGCAAACAGCCCAGCGTCGTGCCATGATGCCCGGTGCCGAACGCCACCGTCGCCTCTATCTGCAGGGCGATCCGGTCACCGCCCGCCAAAACATCCGGCACTTTGTCGGCGTCGTGGCTGCCATACACATAGAACCGCCCCGCCTCGACCGGGCTAAGTTCGCGCCGCACCTTGGCAACCCAGTCAATTTCCGGCAACTCCGATATCGCAAAGGGCCTCGCCCCGAACGCCATCGCCAACAGGTCCAACGTGGCCCCCATCGGCGGCTCCAGAAAATAGCCGCCAACCTCCCACAGGCCAGAGCCGTCTTCGATTTCAAACACGCCAACCCCCGTTGGTTCGGGAACCATCCGTTCCATCGCATCAGACAGCGCCAGCGCGGCGTCTTCGCCCATCAGGGTGGTCAATGCGGTATAGGTGGGCATGGGCGTGGCCTTTCTGGGAAACAGGGGCCGGATAGCCCCGACCCCGGCCATCGTCAAGCCGTCACACCCGTGCCAATTGGGCAGGTCACGCCGGTGCCGCCAATGCCGCAATACCCATCGGGGTTCTTCGCCAAATATTGCTGGTGATAATCTTCGGCGAAATAGAACGTCGGCACTGGCAGAATCTCGGTGGTAATCTGGCCACGCCCCGCCGCCGTCAACGCGGGCTGATACAGATCGCGAGACGCACGTGCCGCTGCTGCCTGTTCCGCCGAATAGGTATAGATACCTGATCGGTAGGTAGACCCCATATCATTGCCCTGTCGCATGCCTTGCGTCGGATCATGACCTTCCCAGAACAACTTAAGCAGCCCTTCATACGATACCAAAGCGGGGTCATAGATCACCCGCACCACCTCGTTATGGCCAGTCAGCTGCGTGCAGGTTTCCTCGTAGGTCGGGTTTGGCGTATAGCCGCCCGCATAGCCAACCATGGTCAGCCAAACGCCCGGCACTTGCCAAAACTTGCGCTCCACACCCCAGAAACAGCCCATGCCGAACATCGCTTCCGCCAAGCCATCTGGCACGGGTGATTTCAACGGATGCCCTGAAATGAAATGCGTCTCGGCGGTGGGCAGCGGCGTTGGGCGGCCCGGCAATGCGGCCTCAGGCGCGACCATCTCAAGCTTTTTGCGATCCGTGAAAAACATCCGAGCCCTCCTGTTGTTACCAACGCAATATAATCCCCCGCCCGCCTTTCGCCAGCCCCCGCCTGATCACTCTGCCGGGAACGGAAGGCGCCTCGCCGAAAAGATCGTCTCATTCCCCGGACCGGGATCGCGTGGCACCAGAAACGCAAGCGCCAGCGTGGCAAACGCCATCACCGTGGCAAGGCCAAACACGGCCTCCGGCGATTGCACCCAAAGATAGCCAAGTGCCGCTGGCAAGAACACCGCGGCAATATGATTGATGGTAAAGGCGACAGCAGCCGTTGGGGCCATATCGGCCGGATCCCCGATTTTCTGGAAATACGTCTTCAGGCTGAACGCCATCGCAAAGAACAGATGGTCAATGACATACAGCGCCGCCCCAATCGCAGCCCCCCAACCAAATTCATAAATGCCGCCATAGGCCATGAACACACACGCCACGCCGAAATGTTCAACCATGAACATCCGCCGCTCGCCATACCGCGCCAGCCAGCGGCCAACATAGGGCCCAACAATCATGTTCGCCACGAAGTTGATCAAGAACAGCGCGGTAACCTCGTGCACCTCGAACCCGAAATGCTCGACCATCATGAAGGCCGCGAACACCACGAATATCTGCCGTCGCGCCCCCGCCATCAGTTGCAGAGCATAATAAAGCCAATAGCGCCGCCGCAAAACCATGGTCTTGTTCTGCGGATGCGGGGCCTCAAACTGCGGATAAGCGAACAGGCAAAACACCGCGATCAGCACGGTCAGACCGCCGGACGCCAGATAGACCTTGTTGTAATCCAGCCCCAGTACATCCCAAGTGGCCACGATAAAGCCGTAGGCGATCAGCGACGCCCCCGACCCAACCGCCACCAGCCAGCCCAGCAATTGTGGCGCGCGTTTGCGGTCGATCCATTGCAATTGCAGGCTTTGGTTCACAGTCTCAAAGTAGTGAAACCCGATCGACGAAAACAGCGTCACATATAGAATGCCGCCAAAACTTGGGAAAAACGCCGTTACCGCCGTCGCACAGCCCAACAGGATCAGCGATATCACCCCCAACACCTGCTCCCGGATGAACAGCAGCAGCAAAATCACCCCAATCGCCAGAAACCCCGGAATTTCCCGCACCGTGTGCAGCCAGCCAATCTCGACCCCGGTAAAACCGGCAACCTCGATGACAAAGTTGTTCAGCAGCGCCGACCATGTTGCAAAAGCAATCGGCATCGCAGCCGCCATCACGATCAACAGGCTTTCAGGCCGCTGCCAGCGGGGAAGCGCGTCGGCCTCGGCCAGTGTAAAGGTGCGTCTGAACATGCGCGAAACCTACACATGCCCCGCAGCAGCCACCAGCGCAGAATTGCAGCCTCATATTCCAAAGCGACGCGCATCACTTATTCACAGCTCATGCGCGAGCAACATAGCCCGCAACAACCGAAATAATATTTTTGGAATAAAACTTAGAGTTGTGCGTTTGCAGATCACGGCGTGCATGGACTGACCGTCACGCCGCCACGCAATCACACATCCAACAGGAGACAAACATGGCGACCTTCACCTTCAAAGGAAATCAAATCGGCGAAGCTCTGCAATTTGACGGGCAAGGCGACACGACGCGTGTAGAGATAGGCCGTGTCTGGTTTACGGCAACCGACACCGTCACACTGACCACAACGGCGACAGCGTTCGACGCAACCGGCGCGTTCGTCGGCGGCGCGGGCTCGATCCTGTCAATGACCGTAACCGCGGCAGCCGGGCGCGTTACCACGTTTAGCAGTCCCACCAACCCGCTGGATGTTGACCCTGATCAGGCCAAGCAGGGGCCTGATTTCTTCTACATATCCGAATCGCCCGCGCCCGGTACAGGTGGCGCTTATGCCGGTATCCAGCTAGAAAAGATCGTCATCTCGGACGTACCCTTGATTACCGGATCGCAAGTGTCCTATTCCAATCTCGGCGGCTTTTCCAGCACAGCCATCGTCAACCCGCCCCCCGCGCCGCTTCCCGGTGGCGGCACTCCGGCAGATGACGTGTTGATCGGCACAAGCACCGCTAACACCATTGATGGCGGCGAAGGAAACGATATCATTCGCTCGCTAGGCGGCAACGACACCGTCCGTGGTGGCGCAGGCAATGACGTTGTAGATGGGGGCTCGGCCGCCGACCGCCTATTTGGAAATGATGGCGACGATCGCTTGCTGGGCGGCGCGGGCGTGGATCGGCTTGATGGCGGTGCCGGAAATGATCTGCTTGATGGTGGGGCCGGCAATGACATGCTTACTGGCGGTTTGGGTGGTGATAGCTTCGTCTTCGGAGCAGGCGACCGCGTGACCGACTTCAACGGTCTGGCAGGCGATATGATCGTTTTCGATGCAGCGCTTGGCATCGATGAAACCGCGCTGACCATTACCACCACGGCAGCTGGCACCGTGATCGGTTATGCTGGCGGATCAATGACGCTGACCGGTTATTTCGGCCCGATCGAGCCGGGTAACCAACTGCAATTCGACTACGTACCAAGCATGGATTTCCTGTAACCGCAGGACTGCAATTGCTGGGGTCGCCGCCCTATGACGGCGGCCCTTTTCAATCGGGGCTCTAAACTTCGCAACCCTACAAAAAACTCTGCGGATCAATATCAATCGCCAGCCGCACGTCATTAGGCACTTTGAACTGCGCCACCCATTCCGCCAGTGCCGCCTGCAAACCCGCGCCCTTTGCCGCCTTCACCAACAACCGCACCCGATGCCGCCCGCGCACCCGGGCAATCGGGGCTGGTGCAGGCCCAAACACCTGAGCGCCAATTTTGCGCAACGGACCAACGCGCCGCGCCATCTCGGCGCCAAAATCAAACACCCGCGCCACATCGGGCGATGACAGGATAATCCCCGCCATCCGGCCATACGGCGGCACGCCCGCCAACCGCCGCTCGGCAGCTTCGGCCGTCCAGAACGCCTCTTCATCACCGCCCAGAATGGCGCGGATCACCGGGTGCTCGGGCTGATAAGTCTGCAACAGCGCCACGCCCCGCTTCTCGGTACGCCCCGCCCGTCCCGACACTTGCCGCATCAATTGAAACGTCCGTTCCGCCGCCCGCATGTCAGACCCCTGCAAACCCAGATCGGCATCAATCACCCCGACCAGCGTCAACAGCGGGAAGTTGTGCCCCTTGGCCACAATCTGCGTGCCTATGATGATATCCGCCGCCCCGTCGGCGATCGCCACGATCTGCTCTTTCAACGCCCGCGCCGATCCGAACAAATCAGACGACAGCACCGCCACCCGTGCACCGGGAAACCGCGCAGTCACCTCCTCGGCCAGCCGCTCCACCCCTGGCCCCACCGGGGCCATCCGGCCTTCAACCTTGCACGACGGACACGCCACCGGAACTGGCTTTGTCGCCCCGCATTGGTGGCACACAAGGCGCTTCAAAAACCTATGCTCCACCATCCGCGCATCACAATGGTCACACCCGACCTGATGCCCGCAGGCCCGGCAGATCGTCACTGGCGCAAATCCACGCCGGTTCAGGAACAGCAGCGCCTGTTCCCCCCGGTCCACCCGCGCCGTCACCTCGCGCGCCAGCGTTGCCGAAATCCACCGATCCCCCGGCAGCCGTTCCTCGCGCATGTCGATAGATTGCATCTGCGGCAACTCCGCCGCCCCAAACCGCGACCCTAGATCAAGGCGCGCATATTTTCCCGCCTCGACATTCACCCACGACTCTAAGCTTGGCGTCGCCGAAGCCAGCACAATCGGTGCCCCGACAATTGCCGCCCGCAACACCGCCATGTCACGCGCGTTGTATAAAACGCCTTCTTCCTGTTTATACGACGTGTCGTGTTCCTCATCGACAACGATCAACCCAAGCTGTTGAAACGGCAGGAACAACGCCGACCGCGCCCCCACCACAAACTGCGCATCGCCCTGCCCCACCATGCGCCACAACCGCCGCCGTTCAGTCATCGTCACGCCAGAATGCCATTCGGCGGGTCGCGCGCCAAACCGCGCTTCAACCCGCGCCAAAAACTCCGCTGTCAGCGCGATTTCCGGCAACAGCACCAACGCCTGCCGCCCCATCCGCAGACATTCCGCCACCGCCTCTAGGTACACCTCGGTCTTGCCAGACCCGGTAACGCCCTTCAGCAGCGTTGCCGAGAACCCGCCCAGCGCCACGGCGGCGACCAACGCATCGCCCGCCACCACCTGATCGCCCATCAGCCGCACCGATCCCGCCGGGTCCAGCCGCGGATACGGCAAATCGCGCGGCGCATCCTCCTCCAACACCACCCCCGCCTTGACCAACCCTTTGATCACCGCAGGCCCGCACGCCGCCGCCTCGGCCAGTTCGCCCAAGGTGACGGAGGCCCCACCATAGGTGCGCAGCGCCTCGACCACCCGATGCCGGGCATCGGTCAGCCGGTTGGGCACCGTATCGCCCATCCGCAGCACCCGCCGCATCGACGGCGGGTCCCCCAACCCCGGCGCGCGGGTGGCAAGCCGCAGCATCGCAGACAGCGGTGTCAGCGTGTAGTCGGCAGCACGGATCAGAAAACTGCGCAATTCCGCCCGCATTGGCAACGCATCAAGGCGGCGATACACGCCGCGCACCTTTGACGGGTCATACCCGCCTTGCGCATCGCCCCAAACCACGCCCAAAACCTTGCGCGGCCCCAGCGGCACCTCTACATAATCACCAGTGCCACAGCCACCTTCTGGCGCACGGTAGTCCAGTACCCGGCCCAAAGGCTCGGTCGTAAGCACGCCGATCAGTTCTCCTTCGGAATAAACGCGCTCGGCCATGCTCTAATCCTACAGCGACCTTTCGCCCGGTCGTCACTTGGGGTAAACCGACCCCGAACCCCCTGCAACCCCGATCCGCCTAAAGCCCAATCTGACAACCCGACCTGACAAGAGGACGCTTCAAATGAAATTCTTTGTTGATACCGCCGATGTTGAGGCTATCTCGGAGCTCAACGATCTTGGCATGGTGGACGGCGTTACCACCAACCCGTCCCTGATCCTGAAGTCGGGTCGCGACATCATCGAAGTGACCCGCGAAATCTGCGGCATCGTCTCCGGTCCGGTATCCGCCGAAGTGGTGGCGTTGAAAGCCGAGGACATGATTTCCGAAGGCCGCAAGCTGGCCGCCATCGCCTCCAACATTGCCGTAAAAGTGCCGCTGACATGGGATGGCCTGAAAGCTTGCAAAGTGCTGACTGGCGAAGGCTTCATGGTCAACGTCACTCTGTGCTTCTCCGTCAACCAGGCGCTCATCGCCGCCAAAGCCGGGGCAACCTTCATCAGCCCGTTCGTCGGCCGCCTTGACGACATCAACATGGACGGCATGGAATTGATCAACGATATCCGCACCGTCTATGACAATTACAGCTTCAGCACTCAAATCCTTGCTGCCTCGATCCGCTCCGCCAACCATGTCGCCGAATGCGCCCGCATCGGTGCCGACGTGATCACCGCCCCGCCTGCCGTGATCAAAGGCCTCGCCAGCCACGTGCTAACCGACAAAGGGCTAGAGCAGTTTTTGAAGGATTGGGCAAAAACAGGGCAGAAAATCCTCTGAAACTGTGTATGATCCTGCCAAAATCGAACATGGGGCCCTTCGGGGCCCTATCTGCAAGACAAGGGCCTGGGGCAATGACCGCATGATCGAACAAGACCTTCGCGACCGCATTATCGCGGAACCGGAAACTCTGCTGGAAGATGCGGATGTGATGAACGCGCTGATCGCGGCCAATGGCCGGGCGATGGGGGCGAATATCGTCGACCTGCGCGGTATCGCGATGGACCGGCTGGAAAATCGGCTCGACCGTCTGGAAGATACCCATCGTTCCGTCATCGCCGCGGCCTACGAAAACCTTGCCGGCACCAATCAAGTCCACCGCGCCATCCTGCAAATGCTGGACCCGCTTAGCTTTGAGGATTTTCTGAAAAGCCTTGGCGCAGAAGTGGCCCAAACCCTGCGCGTCGATTGCCTGCGACTTGTGTTGGAATCCGTGCAAAGCGCCGATGATCCGGCCTTGCGCAAGCTTGGCGATGTGCTGTTTGTCGCCGAGCCGGGCTTTATCGCCGACTACATCGCCGGTGGCCGCAATGTCCCGCTGCGTCCGGTAACTCTGCGCCAAACCATACCGTCGTCTGATGCCCTGTATGGTGAACGCGCAGGCTGGATACGGTCCGAAGCGCTGCTGCGCCTCGATTTCGGTAAGGGTCGCCTGCCCGGCATGCTGGTCATGGGCGCCGAAGACCCGCATCAGTTCAAACCCACCCAAGGCACCGACCTGCTGGCATTCTTCGCTGGCATATTTGAGCGGACAATGCGCCGCTGGTTGTCGTGACCGGCCTTGCGCTATCGCCCGCCCTGCGGGACGCGTTCGCAACTTGGCTGACCCATCTCAAGGCCTTGAATGGTGCTGCCACCAATACCGTCACCGCTTATACCCATGATGTCGGCGGCTTTCTTGACTTCATCTCGCGGCATCGCGGTACCACTGAAGGCTTGCGCAGTTTTGCCGTCATCCCGCAGACTGATCTGCGCGCCTGGATGGCACATGAACGGGCGCGCGGCGTATCAGCCCGGTCCTTGGCCCGCGCGCTATCAGCGGTAAAGAACTTCACCGCCTGGCTGGCCGACCGTGAAGGTGCAGATGCCACCACGCTGCTATCTGCCCGCGGTCCAAAGTTTCGCCGCAAACTCCCCCGCCCGCTGGATAAAGACGCGGCCCGCCAGGTGATCGACACCATCGGCGACAATGCCCGCATCGACTGGATCGGTGCCCGCGACACTGCCGTCGTAACCCTTCTATATGGCTGCGGCCTGCGCATCTCCGAGGCGCTGGGGCTAACCGGAGCGGCCTATCCGCTGCCCGAGGTTCTGCGCATCACCGGCAAAGGCGGCAAACAACGGCTTGTCCCTGTCCTACCAGCAGCACGCGATGCCGTAGCGCATTACGTCTCCCTCTGCCCGTTCGATCTGTCTGCTCACGAGGCGCTGTTTCGCGGCGCGCGCGGCGGCCCGCTGAATGCCCGCCTCATTGCCTTGGTGATGGAAAAGACCCGCGCCCAAATGGGCCTTCCTGCCACAGCAACCCCCCACGCCCTGCGCCACAGCTTTGCCACGCATCTGTTGGCAGCAGGCGGCGATCTGCGCGCCATTCAGGAATTGCTTGGCCACGCCTCGCTTTCCACCACCCAAGCCTACACCGCTGTCGATGCCGCCCGCTTGATGGAAGTCTACGATCGCGCCCATCCGCGTGCGTGATATTCCGCCACGCCTGTTGCCAAAATCGCCAATTTCCGCCATCACGCATATATGAACGCGCGCCTCAAAGCCCTGTCGGTCCACCTGCTAACTGCCACCGGCGCGGTTTTGTCGATGTTGGCGATGCTTGCCGCCGTCGAAGGCAAGTGGAGCTTGATGTTCCTCTGGCTGGTGCTGGCGCTGATTGTTGATGGCATCGACGGTCCGTTGGCGCGCCGCTATGACGTCACTGAAAACTGGCCCACCTATGACGGTGTGTTGATGGATCTGATCATCGACTATCTGACTTATGTGTTCATCCCCGCCTACGCCCTGTTCAAATCCGGCCTTCTGCCGGGTTGGCTGGGCTGGATCGCGATCATCGTCATCGTTTACGGGTCGGTCGTGTATTTCGCCGATACACGCATGAAAACAAAGGATAAATCCTTCGCCGGATTTCCCGCCTGCTGGAACATGGTCGTGCTGGTGCTGTTCGCAATGGAACCGCCGGAGTTCGTCACGTTATTCATCGTCATCGCCCTGACCCTCACCATGTTCACCAACCTGAAATTCATTCACCCGGTCCGCACCGAGCGCTGGCGCAACCTATCGCTGCCCGTCGCCTTGGCATGGGTGTTTTTCGCCGCATGGGCCGCCTGGGTAAACTTCGATCCGCAAAGTTGGGCACACTGGGGTCTGGTGCTAACCTCGCTATACCTGACCTGCGCTGGCATCGTGCAGCAGATCGTGCCGGAACGCGTCTTTCACCGCAAAAGCTGATCCGTTAGATTTTCCGCAAATCGGGCAGGAAAACCGGTGCCCACTTTTCCCTGATTAGCTTCAGATCAGCAGCGACGCAGCCCCTTCCAGCTTTAGCAGTGCCACCTTGGTTTCCACGCCCCCGGCACCGGAATAACCCCCCAAGCCATTCGCCGCCAAAACCCGGTGACACGGGATCAAGATTGGCACCGGATTGGCCCCACAAGCTTGCCCTATCGCCTGCGCGGGCGCACCCAATTCCTTAGCCAGATCGCCATAAGTGCGTGTCTCGCCAAACGGTATCGCTGCCATCGCCCGGCGCACGCCCTCATGAAAGCCTGCCCCGTAATCCAACCGCAAATCAAATACCCGCCGCGTGCCGGCAAAATACTCCGCCAGCTGCGCACACGCCGCATCCAGCAACGCCGAACCTTCACGAATATCACGCCGCGCCCACTCAACTCCGGCGATCACCCCTCCCTCTTCGGTCAGGGTCAGTGGCCCAAGCGGCCCGTCAAAGACCGCTTGCCGGATCATTCCAAAGCGTCATTGCACCGCGCACAGGTATGGGCATGCTTGTGAGTGCCGACATCCGGCAAAATCTGCCAGCAGCGCTGACACTTCTCACCCTCCGCCAGTTCGAACACCACCCCTACGCCGGGCACGTCTGGCAGGCGGAACGCCTCATCCGGTTCGGGATCAGACGTCAGTTGCAGGCCCGACGTGATGCACAGATTGGCAAAATCAACCGACCGCAACGCCGCCAGCACACCCGCGTCTTCGACATGCACCACCGGCGCCGCCTCCAATGACGCGCCAATCACCTTGGCCGTGCGCTGCACTTCCAACGCCGCCGTCACCACACGGCGCACTTGCCGGATGCTCGCCCATTTCGCCGCCAACGCCGGATCAAGCCACGCTTTCGGCGTTTCCGGCATATCCTCCAGATGCACTGACGATCCGGGCGTATCAAACCGGCACAGCCAAACCTCTTCCATGGTGAACACCAGAATCGGGGCAAGCCATGTGGTCAAACGGTGGAACACAATATCCAGCACTGTCCGCGCCGCCCGTCTGCGCAGACTGGTCGCTGCATCGCAATAAAGACTGTCCTTGCGGATATCGAAATACACCGCCGACAGATCGGTCGTCGCAAAGGCAAACAGCTTTTGGAACACGCCTTGGAAATCATAAGCGGCATAGCCCCGCCGCACCTCGCCGTCCAACTTTGCCAAGCGGTGCAACAGCCAGCGTTCCAGTTCCGGCATCGCAGCCGGTTCAACCTTTTCCGCGTCGCTGAACCCTGCCAAGTTCCCCAGCAAAAACCGCATCGTATTGCGCAACCGGCGATAGCTATCAGCGGCGCCTTTCAGGATTTCCTTACCGATGCGCAGGTCAATCGTGTAATCCGACTGCGCCACCCAAAGCCGCAGAATATCCGCGCCGTATTCGTCGATCACCTCTTGCGGCGCAGTGGTATTGCCCAGCGATTTGGACATTTTCATGCCCTTCTCGTCCAGCGTAAACCCGTGCGTCAGCACCCCCCGATAGGGTGCCCGCCCCTTGGTGCCGCAAGCCTGCAACATCGACGAATGAAACCAACCGCGATGCTGATCAGTGCCTTCCAGATACAGATCGGCCAAGCCATCGGCAGACCCATCCGCGCGGTCACGCAGCACGAACGCATGGGTGGACCCTGAATCAAACCACACATCCAGAACATCGAACACTTGGTCATAATCCTGCGGATCAACGATCCCCGACAGCATCTTTTCCTTGAAACCTTGCACATACCAAACATCAGCCCCGTCCGCCTCGAACGCCGCAATAATGCGGGCATTCACTTCGGCGTTGCGCAGCAAGAAGTCCGGTGCGGTCGGCTTCGCGCCCTTTTTCACGAAACACGTCAACGGCACGCCCCAGGCGCGCTGCCGCGACAACACCCAATCGGGGCGCGCCTCAATCATCGAATGCAGCCGATTGCGCCCTGTCGGCGGCGTCCACTCGACCAGTTGGTTGATCGAGTTCAGCGCCCGCGACCGGATCGTATCGCCATAAGTGCCAAGCCCATCGTCCAGCTTCTTGTCAATCGCCACAAACCACTGCGGCGTATTGCGATAGATCACCGGAGCCTTTGACCGCCACGAATGCGGATAAGAATGCTTCAACTTCCCCTTGGCAAACAGCGCCCCGGCATAGGCCAGCTGCTTGATGACGCTGACGTTCGCCGGGCCTTCCTTGCCATCCGGCAAGATGATGTGCTGCCCGCCAAACAACGGCAGATCAGCGCGGTAAGAGCCATCCGGTTCGACGTTATAGGTCATCGGCAGCCCGAATTTCAGCCCAAGCTGATAGTCATCATCGCCGTGGCTGGGAGCCGTATGCACAAACCCCGTGCCCGCATCATCGGTAACGTGATCGCCGGGCAGCATCGGAACATCATGGTCCCATTCGCCATTGCCACCTTCGACGCCACGGAGGGGGTGGGCTAGAACCATTCCGTCAAAGACCCAATCAAGTAGTCGGCTTACTTGAACGTAAGAGGAAACCTTTGCCGAGTTGAACGTCGCTTCCGCTAACTTGTCTGCGACGACTACCAAATCGCCGGGACTGGCGCTTGAGTTTTCGGCAACGCTTTCGACGCGATAGAGCGAATAGGCAACTCCATGATTCCACGCAACGGCGCGATTCTGTGGGATTGTCCAAGGCGTAGTCGTCCAGATCACAACGCTTGCCTTCTTGAGAGTTTCCTCCAACTCCCCGTAGGCAAGCTGGCACCCGGCAAGTCTGTGTTCTTCGGCAGCCCAATTCTTCTTTTCTTCGAAGTTGTTAGTATTGGTTATATCCCATGCAACGATGGGAAACCGCACCCAAACCTGATGACTCGTGTGGTCGTGATACTCCACCTCCGCCTCGGCCAGCGCAGTCTTCTCCACCGGCGACCACATCACCGGCTTCGAGCCCTGATAAACTGACCCGTTCATCAGGAACTTCATGAACTCGCCGGCAATCACCGCCTCGGCGTGGCAATCCATCGTCAGGTACGGATCGGCCCAGTTGCCGGTGACACCCAGCCGCTTGAACTCCTCGCGCTGGATATCAATCCAACCTTCGGCAAACTTGCGGCATTCCTGTCGGAAGGTCACCTTGTCAACGGCGTCTTTATCTTCACCCCGCGCGCGGTATTGCTCTTCGATCTTCCATTCAATCGGCAGACCGTGGCAATCCCAACCCGGCACATAACGGGCATCGCGGCCCATCATCTGCTGGCTGCGCACCACCATGTCCTTCAACACCTTGTTCAGCGCGTGCCCGATGTGCAAATGCCCGTTGGCATAGGGCGGCCCATCATGCAGCGTGAACGGCACGCGGGCACCACCCGACGCCACCGCCTTTTCGCGCAAACGGTCATAGACCCCAATCTCTTCCCACCGCGCCAACCAGCCCGGCTCGCGTTGCGGCAATCCTGCGCGCATCGGAAATTCGGTTTCCGGCAAAAACACGGTATCACGGTAATCGGCTTGAACAGTATCAGCGCACATCGGCGTTGCATCCTTCGAGAATGGAATTGAACGGTCATTGTCGGTGCTAGGCTGTCCAAGCACCTTGTCCCGGCGTCTGATTGTCAGATCACCGGGCGGCTAATTCGACGAAGGATCATCACTATCTGCATCATATCGCGGCTTATAGGCCGCAAAACGCCCTTGGTAAAGGCTCAGCGCGGGTTCAAATGCGCCAAGGTTTCTTCAACCAGCACACACAAATCCTACACATTAAGCAAGTGGTGGACAGGGCCGATGTAAAGACTAGGATTCGCATTACTCGAATAGTGGAGACGGACATGAAAGAGGCGTCAATCAACGTGCTAGGCGGGGCACTGGAACCCTGTTCAACTGCGCCGCTTACCGGTTTTTTCCGCAACGGCTGCTGCGATACCGGCCCACAAGATCAGGGCCTGCACACCGTTTGCGCCCTGATGACCGCCGAATTTCTGGCGTTGTCAAAATACCTCGGCAATGACCTGTCCACCCCACGCCCCGAATACGGCTTTGTTGGCCTGAAACCGGGTGATAAATGGTGCCTCTGCGCCGCACGGTTTCTGCAAGCCCACGAAGAAGGCGCCGCCCCCAATGTGCGCCTTGCCGCAACCCATGCCAAAACCCTGGCCATCGTGCCGCTCGACGTCTTGCAAAGCTACGCCGCTGATTGAGGGCTGTCGTCCTGCCTCGGCTGCGGCGGCGCCACATCATCGCGCATCAGATCTTCGATGAACACGCTTAGCAATTGCGGTCGCCCCGTAACGCCCGCCTTGCGATAAATCGCATTGGTCTGCGCCTTTACCGTGCCCTCGCTGGTATTGCGCAGCCCGCCAATTTCCGCCGTAGACATGCCCTTAATGGCAAACAAGGCCACGTCGCGTTCAGCAGGCGAAAGCCCCCATTCGGCAAACCGTTCCTCGAGCAATTCCATGAACGCGCCTGATGCGCGGCGCAACCGTTCCTGTGCCACATTGCGTTCGCGCAGCGCGCGAAACAGTAAGACCGCCCCCAACACAAGCCCAAGAACCAGCCCAACCGCCGCCCCCAGCTCCAGCAACTCGCGCGTCCGCCAGCTAAGCGGCGTCGACCGCAACCCGAACACCGAGGACAGTATATCCGATACAAAGAAAACGGCACAAAGTGCCTGAATAACAAAAACAACGGCAATCAGGCTGCGCGCCTTCATGCCGCATGCCCAGCGGTCTGCACCAGCAAAGGATCAATCATCGCCGCCACCGGGGCCGCTGTTGCCACCAGAACCACTATCATCATCACTATCGTCATCACTATCGTCGTCGTCACCGCCGCCATGGCCCGAATTATCGCCGCCACCTTGACCGCTGTTGTCGCCGTCATCGCCGCCGTCATCGTCGTCCGAACCGATCGTTACCTTCGGCGTAGAATCCCCGTTTTTTGACAGCCAAAGATCACGCAGTATCTCGCCTGTACTCGGATTCAGAATAATCTCGCGGCTCGTATCGTTACGATCCGCCGAAATGCGAATACGCCCCAGCAAAGTGCGATTGGTTTCGATGTGCTGAAAACCCTGACTGCGAAGCTGCGCCACAACCTGTTCGGCAAATGTTGCAGCAAACGCCGGCAGGCATGCGATCGCCTGCGCGCCCATCAGCGCAACAACACCCGCCAGTATCTGCCTACGTTTCATAATAGCCCTTTGTCCAAACGGACGTTTTTTCCAGAATACGCGCCCCGCGCGTAAACGCAACAGACCCGGGCCGCGTACGGCCCGGGCATTGCTTAAGTCACGATCTGGCCATCAGACCAGTGGTAAATGTCTTGCCAACATCAGTCGTCGTTGCTGCCCGACCCACTATTGTCATCATCGTCATCATCATCATCGTCACCGCCGCTGCCCGACCCGCTGTTGTCGTCGTCGTCGTCATCATCATCGCCGCCACCATGGCCGCTGTTGTCGTCATCATTATCGTCGTTGTCGTCGTCGTTATCATCATCGCTGTCGTCATCGTCGTCGTCGTTACTGCGGCCCCGAACGAAATCGCGGTTGCGTTCACGTACTGATACGCCGGGGGCGGTGTTTTCGCCTGGACGCACGGTTTCGACTTCCCGCTTCAGGATCGCGCCGGTTTCGATGTCATAGATAACTTCAAGCTTTTCCGTGCCTCGGATGGCTTCAACCTTTACCTGGCTGATGCCTTTCTTGATTTCAACCCGCGTATAGCCCTGCGCTTGCAGATCAGTCGCAATGGTATCGGTATTGATTGCTGCGAACGACATGCTGCCCGCAAAGATCAGGGCGGCGGTCATCATCAAAGAGCGTTTCATGGTCAGTCTCCCGTAAGGAATGGATCAAAGCCGCAGTAGCAGCGACAAGACCTCATTCGCACCACAACTCACCGGTGTATATTGACCGGGGGTTTATTGGCCTGACTTCGACCTAAAGTTTGCCCCGCTAAACTTTCGTTTATGCGAAAACCGCAGATTTCGGGCCCAAAAGGCCAAAAAGAAAAAGCCACGGCGCGCGGATGCGGGCCGTGGCAATCATTAACCCCCTGAAGGCGGCTCAGATCTTCATGTCGAACCCAAGATGCTTGGCCACGGTGAAGATATCCTTGTCGCCACGCCCACACATGTTCATCACGATGATATGGTCTGCAGGCAGGTTGGGCGCAATCTTCATCACATGCGCCAAAGCATGGCTTGGCTCCAGCGCCGGGATGATGCCTTCCAGCGCGCAAGACAATTGAAACGCCTCCAACGCCTCGGCATCGGTGATCGACACATATTTCGCCCGACCAGTATCATGCAGCCACGCATGTTCCGGCCCGATTCCGGGGTAATCCAGACCCGCCGAAATCGAAAAACCCTCCAAAATCTGCCCATCCAGATCTTGCAACAAATACGTCCGATTGCCATGCAACACTCCAGGGCGGCCCCCAGTCAGCGATGCGCAATGTTGCATCCGGTCATCCACGCCCTTGCCGCCCGCCTCGACACCGATGATGTTCACCGATGGGTCGTCAAGGAACGGAAAGAACAACCCCATCGCGTTTGACCCGCCCCCAATCGCGGCAATCACAGTGTCAGGCAGCCGCCCTTCGCCTTCCTGTTCCGCCAACTGCCAACGCACTTCCTTGCCAATAATGCTTTGGAAATCCCGCACCATCGCCGGGTACGGATGCGGCCCCGCCACTGTTCCGATGCAATAGAAGGTGTCGCGCACATTGGTCACCCAGTCGCGCAATGCGTCGTTCATCGCGTCTTTCAACGTGCCGCGACCAGAGGTCACAGGAATGACCTCTGCGCCCAACAGTTTCATCCGGAACACGTTCGGCGCTTGGCGTTCCACATCATGCGCGCCCATATAGACCACGCATTTCAACCCAAACTTCGCACAAACCGTCGCCGTCGCCACCCCATGCTGCCCCGCCCCGGTTTCCGCAATGATCCGGGTCTTGCCCATACGCCGCGCCAGAATAATCTGCCCCAGCACATTGTTGATCTTATGCGCACCAGTATGGTTCAGCTCGTCCCGCTTCAGGTAAATCTTGGCGCCGCCCAGATGCTTGGTCAGCCGTTCCGCATAATAAAGCGGGCTTGGCCGCCCGACATAATGCTTCCACAGCCAATCCATTTCCGCCCAAAACTCCGGATCGGTCTTGGCAAATTCATAGCGCGCTTCCAGATCAAGGATCAGCGGCATCAGGGTTTCCGAAACAAACCGCCCGCCAAACATGCCAAACCGGCCCTGTTCATCGGGGCCCGTCATAAAAGAGTTGATCCGATCATCCGCCATAGTCTTGCTCCCGCATCTTCAACCCCGGCTTAGCCCAGCAGATGGCCAAAGGAAACCACCCAGCCGCCTTTGCCGCACCCGGCTTCCTTTTCGCGAAAATACTCATTCCCCGCGCGCGTCGTGCAGACGTTTTTCTTCTGCGAAAGTTTCGCTCCGGCCCTAATGCGCCGCCGCCACAAACGCCGCGATCTTCGCGTGGTCCTTCACCCCCGGCGCAGTTTCCACCCCCGATGACACATCAACTTGCCGCGCGCCCGTCAGCCGTATCGCCTCCGCCACGTTCTGCGCGCTCAGCCCCCCTGCCAGCATCCAGGGTCGCAACCACCGACGCCCCACCAGCAACCGCCAGTCAAACGCCAACCCATTGCCCCCCGGCAAATCGGTGCCAGACCCCGGCTTGGCATCAATCAGCAACTGATCGGCCACCAGCGAATAGTCCATGATCGCCGCCAGATCAGCTTCGCCCGATAATCCCAGCGCTTTCATCACCGGCAGGCCAAACCGGGTTCGTATCTCGGCCACCCGCTCCGGGCTTTCCGCGCCATGCAACTGCAGCATGTCGATCGGCACTTCGGCCAGCATCGCGTCCAGGCTCGCATCATCGGCATTCACCACCAACGCCACCTTCGCCAACCCTGCAGGTGCCGCCAGCGCCAATATTTTCGCCTCGGCCAGTGTCAGATTGCGTGGGCTTTTCGCAAAGAATACAAAGCCGACATAGGCGGCGCCCGCCTTAGCCACAGCCGCCACATCGCCCTGCGTGCGCAGACCGCAAATCTTGACGCGAACATCAGCCATCACCCCGCCTTGCGCGGCTTGTCCAACAGCGCCAGAACCTCGTCCTCTGGTTCCGCCTTACTGTCGCGCAACACCGCCAGTTCGCGTTCCAGCCGCGACACTTCGCGGGTCTTGCTGCTGGAATTGCTGCGATGCTTGGCTTCGCGGAACCATTCCCAGACAAACCCGATCAGCAGCCCCGCAACGATCCCGCCAAAGATGATCAGGAACAGCGGCAACGTTACCGCCCCGCTCAAGCCCAAAAACGCCCCCACGTCATCAGGCACCAATCGCAGTTCCACCGGCGCACGATTGGCCAGCGCCACTGTCATCAGGACAATCGCCAGAACGGCAAGAAATACATAACGCAAGGTGCGGATCATTGGCTAACGGCCTCGGTGAAGCAACAAACTGTTGCCACTATCGGCGCTCGCACGGCAAGTCGCAAGTCACTTGCCGTTCAAACGATCCCTAAGCAACTTGCCAGTCTTGAAGAACGGCACTTTCTTGTCATCAACCTTCACCGCCTCGCCGGTGCGCGGGTTGCGGCCAATGCGGGCATCGCGCGCCTTGACGGAAAACGCGCCAAAGCCACGCAACTCCACCCGGTCGCCCTTCGACAAGGCTTCAATGATTTCCTCAAAAACGGTGTTCACGATCCGCTCTACATGGCGCTGCGTCAGATGCGGATTTTCGTCCGCAATTTTCTGGATAAGTTCCGACCGGATCATCCTTAGTGTCCCCCCCAAATGGCTGGCGCGTCTGGCAGACACGTTGAGCTACCGCCACTTCTTATTGTCTCGAAACTATAGGCAAAAAAATTGACCGCACAAACAAAAAGCGGGGGAAACCAATGCATAAGGGGGTCTGAAATGCAAAAGAGCCCCGCCGCAAGGCGAGGCTCCCGTAGTTATCGACCTGCGAATCAGACCTTGTCGCCGCCTTTGAGCGCCGCACCAAGGATATCACCCAAGGATGCACCCGAATCGGACGACCCGTATTGCTCCACGGCTTCCTTCTCTTCGGCAATCTCGCGTGCCTTGATGGAAAGCCCCAGACGGCGGGTTTTCGGATCGATGTTGGTCACCCGAACATCAATGCTATCGCCAACCTGGAACCGTTCTGGGCGCTGATCTGCCCGGTCACGGCTAAGGTCTGAACGACGGATAAAGGATTTGGCACCTTGGTATTCAACCTCGACGCCACCCTCTTCAATCGCTGTAACGGTAACCGTCACGATCGACCCGCGCTTCACGCCATCAACTGCATCGGTAAAGGTGTCTTCGCCCAATGCCTTGACCGAAAGCGAAATGCGCTCTTTCTCAACATCCACTTCGGTGACCGATGCCTTGACCGTGTCACCTTTGCGGTAGTTCTGGATCGCATCTTCGCCGCGCTGATCCCATGACAGGTCAGAGAGGTGAACCATGCCGTCAATATCGTTGTCGAGGCCAACGAACAGACCGAACTCGGTGATGTTCTTGACTTCGCCTTCGATGATCGTGCCAACCGGGTTAGTTTCGGCAAACACTTCCCACGGGTTGCGCTGCGTCTGCTTCAGGCCCAGCGATACACGGCGCTTGGCGCTGTCAATCTCCAGCACCATAACCTCAACCTCTTGCGAGGTCGAAACGATCTTGCCGGGATGCACGTTCTTCTTGGTCCAAGACATTTCAGACACGTGAACCAAGCCCTCGACACCGGCTTCCAGCTCCACGAATGCGCCGTAATCGGTGATGTTGGTAACCCGGCCCTTGTGGATCGACTCCAGCGGATAGGCCTTCTCAACAGCATCCCACGGATCGGATTGCAGTTGCTTCATGCCAAGGCTGATGCGGTGGGTGTCTTTGTTAATCTTGATGACCTGCACTTTGACAGTTTCACCAATCGCCAGAATCTCTGACGGGTGGTTAACCCGGCGCCAAGCCATGTCGGTGACGTGCAGCAAGCCGTCAACGCCGCCCAGATCAACGAACGCACCGTATTCAGTGATGTTCTTGACCACGCCGTCAACTGTCTGGCCTTCAGTCAGATTGCCGATAACTTCGGCACGCTGTTCCGCACGAGATTCCTCAAGGATAGCCCGACGCGAAACAACGATGTTGCCACGGCGACGATCCATTTTCAGAATCTGGAACGGCTGCTTCATACCCATCAACGGGCCAGCATCACGTACTGGCCGCACATCAACTTGGCTGCCCGGCAGGAACGCAACAGCGCCGCCAAGATCAACTGTAAAGCCGCCTTTAACACGACCAAAGATCGCGCCATCAACGCGCGTTTCCGACGCATAGGCCTTCTCAAGCCGATCCCAAGCTTCTTCGCGACGGGCTTTCTCACGGCTGATCTGGGCTTCCCCGCGAGAGTTTTCCACGCGGTCCAGATACACTTCAACCTCGTCGCCGACCTTGATGTCGACAGTCTCACCGGGGTTGGCAAATTCTTTCAGGTCGATGCGGCCTTCCATCTTGTAGCCGACATCAATAATCGCCTGGCCCGCTTCAATCGCGATAACCCGGCCTTTGACAACAGATCCCTCTTCGGGAGTGTCAATTTCAAAGCTTTCCTTCAACAGGGCTTCGAATTCTTCCATACTTGTCTTAGCGCTCATGTAGATCAGTTTCCTTTTCACGTCTTTTCACTGGCCACGCGGTTGGCTCCGCCGGTCTTGGATGGTGTAAATGGCCCTTTTTTCCGGTACCTTTTACAATGCAGAACGGGTCGGTTCAACGCCGACGCCTTCGTTATCCTGTGCCGCAGGCGAAACGCCGCCTCGTCGGCTGTGCGCTCCATATGACTTTCGGCGCAGTGGGGCAAGCGGGAAAGCCACTTTACGCCAAGGCCAATCGGATCGAGACTGCAAGATACGTGCCTGAAATCGGGGGGACGACCAATGACCTTGCAAGAAGCAATTGTCCAACAACCGATGTGGGTTCAATGGTGGCTATATTGGCTCGTCGCAGGCACCCTCATCGCCCCATTAGGGCTGTTGATCTGGCGCCAGGCCCGCATTGCTGGCATCGCCACCATCCTTGCCAGCCTCGTCGGTGGCTTCGGCGTCCAGTTGCTGTTTGACCGGATGGGCTATGTCAAACTGCTCGGCCTGCCGCACATCGTCCTTTGGACACCGCTCGCCATCTACCTTATCCTGCTTCTGCGCCGTGCCTTGCCAACCTATGCCCGCTGGCTGGTATGGCTGATCCTGGCAACAATTCTAATCTCGCTGGCCTTCGACTATACCGATGCCTTGCGCTATCTGCTGGGCAACCGGGCACCCCACGCAGCGGCACCGGCCTGATCGCGTTCAAACAGCCGCGCGACGAGCCACAACGGCCTGCACCACCGCAATCGCCGCCGCTACCGCCTCATCAATCGTCATCGCAGACGTATCCAGAACCACCGCATCCGATGCCGCCATAAGCGGTGCGACCTTCCGCTCGGTATCCCGCGCATCCCGCGCCCTAAGGTCCGCCAGCACCTCGTCAACTGTCAAATCCGCCGACTTTTCCACCAATTCCGCATGCCGCCGAACCGCCCGCACCTCGTCCGAGGCCGTCACATACAACTTCACCTCCGCCTCCGGACAAATCACCGTGCCAATATCGCGCCCGTCCAGCACCACGCCGCCGTCCTGCCGCGCAAACGCATGCTGAAACTCTACCAGCGCCGCACGAACCTTAGGCAAAGCCGCGATTTTCGACGCCGCCTGCCCCACCTTGGCCGTCCGCAACCCGACCCGCTCAAAATCATGATGCGTCAGCGCTTTCGCCGCCGCCACCGGGTCCATCCCATCCATCGCCTTACGTGCCGCAGCCCGATAAAGCAGCCCGGTATCCAAGTAGGCAAACCCAAAATGCGCCGCCACCGCCCGGGCAATCGTGCCCTTCCCAGCAGCAGCAGGGCCATCAATAGCCACGGTAAATTTCATCTTTAGCCCCAATTCCACTTAACGCTTTTTCTGTTCACAAGTATCTGCGGGTGAAGGCCGCGGGCCGCGGGGGCAAACTGCCCCAGAAAAATCTTACCCTTAAGATTTTTCCTCCCTCCCAATCACCCACGCAGCAAATCCGCCCCCAACTCCAGCATCAACCCCTCAAACTTCGGGAACGACGTCACAATCGGCGACCCATCATCCACCGACACAGGCTTCTTCGAAGCCAGCCCGCACACCAGAAAACTCATCGCAATTCGGTGGTCCAGATGCGTGGCACATGTCGCCCCGCCCGGCACGCCGCCCGGCCCCATCCCGTGCACGATCAGCGTATCCTCGTCCTCTTCAACCCGCACGCCGCACGCCTCAAGCCCACGCGCCATCGCATCAATCCGGTCGCTTTCCTTCACCCGAAGCTCTTTCACGCCGCGCATCACGGTGCGCCCATGCGCAAAAGACGCCACCACCGACAGCACTGGAAATTCATCAATCATCGATGGTGCCCGCCCCTCTGGCACCTCGACCCCCTGCATATTGTCGCTGAACCGAACTCGCAAATCCGCCACCGGCTCGCCGCCCTCGACCCGCGGGTTCAGAAATTCAATCTCCGCCCCCATTTCCACCAATGTCAGATAAAGCCCATTCCGCGTCAGGTTCTGGCTGACGCCCGGCACCAGAATGTCCGACCCTTCCACAATCAACGCCGCACAGACCGGAAATGCCGCCGAACTGGGGTCACGCGGCACTGCGACAACTTGCGGGCGCAACTCTGGCTGCCCAGTCAGGGTAATCACATTCCCCTCGGCGCTCGCCTCCACCGTCAACTCCGCCCCAAACCCCAGCAACATCCGCTCCGAATGATCTCGCGTCGGTTCGCGCTCAATCACCACCGTCTGCCCCGGCGCATTCAACCCCGCCAGCAACACCGCCGATTTCACCTGCGCCGATGCCACTGGCAACGCATAGCGCACTGGCACTGGACCCGCCGCCCCCACCACCGTCATCGGCAACCGCCCACCCTTGCGCCCATAAGCCTGCGCGCCGAACAAAGACAAAGGCTCCGTCACCCGCCCCATCGGTCGCTTGCGCAACGACGCGTCGCCGGTAAACGTCGCCGTCATCGCCGTGGTTGCCATGCATCCCATGATCAACCGCACCCCCGTGCCGGAATTGCCGCAATCAATCACGTCAGCAGGTTCGGAAAACCCACCAACCCCAACCCCGTGTACCGACCAGGCCCCCGCGCCATGCGGCACCACCTCCGCCCCAAACGCCCGCATCGCCGTCGCGGTGTCCAGCACATCCTGACCTTCCAGCAGCCCGGTTATCTTCGTCTCCCCCACCGCCATCGCACCAAATATCAGTGCCCGGTGCGAGATAGACTTATCCCCGGGCACCTCCGCCACGCCAGACAGTGGCCCGGATTTGCGGGCAGTCATCGGTTCAACAACACCATGGCCAGACATCGGCGGCTCCTTTTCATCTCAGCCCCGCCTGATAGCGCAAGCCCGAACGGCGGTCCACCACCCACAACCACGCGGCCAACCCCCGCTTTCGCTTCTGCAAAAATATCCAACTGCCGAAGGCCAACCTTGATGCCCCGGCGAAGTCCGGGCGCTCAAGAGAAAAAACTTGCGCGATCAGCGCTCCTTCAGATTACCGCCCGCCGAAACGTCAGGTAATGCGGCACCCGCCCCTCGCGCAGCGCCTTTTGCTCATACCGCGTCGAAACCCAGTCAGCCCAAGGCGCGCCGCCGTCCGACACCAGATCAAACCCCGCGCGCGGCACTTCTTCCAGCGTCTGGCGCACATAATCCTCAATATCCGTCGCCACCCGAAACTCTGCCCCCGGTGCCATCACCCGCGCGAACAGCGCCAGATACCCCGGTGTCACGAACCGCCGCCGATGATGCCGGGCTTTCGGCCACGGATCGGGATAGTTCAAGAACGCCTTGGAGACCGACGCCTCCGGCAGCACATCAAACAAATCCCGCGCATCGCCCGGATGAATGCGCATGTTGGAAACCCCCGCCGCCCGCGCCTTGCCCAGCAGCATCGCAATGCCGTTCACATACGGCTCGCAACCAACAATCCCGATATCGGGGTTCGCCGCCGCCATCTGCACCAGATGCTCGCCGCCACCAAACCCAACCTCAACCCACAACGGCCGCTCACCAAAAACCGCCCCCAGATCAATCGCCACCCGCTCCGGGTTATCCTCCCGGTTGATCCCGCGCAGACTCAGCGCCGCCAAATCCTCCGCCAGATACGCCTTCTGGCTCGGCCGCAGGGTCTTGCCATGCACACGACCATAAAAATTGCGCCGCTCAATTGGTTCAGACATATGAAAAGCCCCGGAGTTCATCCGGGGCTCTGATCACAGCCTATCGCAAGGGTCAATATGGCGGCTGTCTTCGCGCACCATTCCCCCAAATCAAACCGCCTTCTTCAGCGCCTCGATCAGATCGGTTTTCTCCCACGAAAAGCCGCCATCGGCTTCCGGTGCCCGGCCAAAGTGGCCATAGGCCGAAGTGCGTGCATAAATTGGCCGGTTCAGCCCCAGATGTTCGCGAATCCCGCGCGGCGTCAGGTCCATGCACTCGGCAACAGCTTTCTCGATCTGTGCCGCATCCACCTTGCCGGTGCCATGCGTATCCACATAAATCGACAACGGCTTTGCCACCCCAATCGCGTAACTCACCTGCAAAGTGCAGCGTTCCGCCAACCCGGCGGCCACCACGTTCTTCGCCAGATAGCGCGCCGCATAGGCCGCAGACCTGTCCACCTTGGTCGGGTCTTTGCCCGAAAACGCGCCGCCGCCATGCGGGGCAGCCCCACCATAGGTATCCACAATAATCTTCCGCCCGGTCAGCCCGGCATCACCATCAGGGCCCCCAATCACGAACGTCCCCGTCGGATTCACATGCCATTCGGTGTTCTTGGTGATCCAACCCTCGGGCAGCACCTCCAGAATATACGGCTCCACAATCGCCCGAATGTCCTTCGATTTCTGCTTTTTGCTTTCATGCTGGGTCGACAGAACGACAGATGTCACCTCAACCGGCTTGCCATCCTCATACCGCAGCGACAACTGCGATTTCGCATCCGGCCGCAGTGTCGGCTCCTGCCCCGATTTGCGCACTTCGGTCAGGCGGCGCAAAATCGCATGGGCATAATGGATCGGTGCCGGCATATATTCCGGCGTCTCCAGCGTGGCATAACCAAACATGATGCCCTGATCGCCAGCCCCATCCTTGTCCACCCCTTGCGCAATATGCGCCGATTGCCCGTGCAGATAGTTATGCACGCGCAACGTTTCCCAGTGAAACTTCTTCTGCTCATAGCCGATGTCGCGCACGCAATCGCGCACGATCCCGTCAATCCGGGCCATCATGGCCTTCGTCTTATCCTTGTCAGAAAGACCAACCTCGCCGCCCACAACCACCCGGTTCGTGGTGGCAAAGGTTTCGCATGCCACCCGGGCATTCGGCTCTGCGGTCAGAAATGCATCCAGCACCGCATCGGAAATCCGATCGCAGACTTTGTCAGGATGCCCTTCCGAGACCGACTCAGAAGTGAAAACATAGGATTTGCGCGTCATGGGGGAAGTGCTCCGTTGGGTTACACTGTCACGCCAGGAAGCCGTTGTGACAGTTCTATGCCCCCGTTAGGCTTCCCCACCTTGAACGTCAAGCACGCCGCCGTCGCCCCAGCATCAGAGCCCACGCGCCGAGCCCCGCCAGCAACACCAACACCGGCAATTCGCCCCATGTCGCATAGGGTGTCGCAGCCATCGCCCCTGGCAACCCAGTATCCAGATAGGTCGGCACCCCGCGCGGCAGTTCGGCCACTACCGCCCCCCGCGCATCAAACACCGCCGAAATGCCGGTATTCGCCACCCGCACCAGCGGCAATCCTTGCTCAATCGCCCGAAACCGCGCCTGCGCCAGATGCTGATAGGGGCCAGTCAGCGTGCCAAACCAGGCATCATTGGTAATCTGCAAAATCCAATCGGGACGCACCGGCAACCCGCGCAAATCTTGCGGAAACACCGCCTCATAACAGATCAGCGGCACAAACCGGCCCAGCTTGCCCCCCAGATCAATCACCTGTGCCCCCGGCCCTGCGACATAGCCATTGCCCTGCCGCGCCGCAAACGCCCGCACCGCGAACCAGTCGAACATCGCATCGCCGAACGGGATGTATTCGCCAAACGGCACCAGATGATGCTTGTCATACTGCGCCGTGATCAGCCCGCCATCGCCAACAACAACCATGCTGTTCCACGCTTGCGTACCGTCATAACGCTGCACACCCGCAATCACCGGGCTGCCAGCAGCCACTGTCGCCATCGCCTCGGCAACCTCCGGGTTGCCCTCCAGCAGATACGGCACCGCCGTTTCCGGCCAGATCACCAGATCGGGGCGCGGCAACACCGCCGTATACGACAACTGCCGATTAAACAGCTCCCGCGCCACATCTGGCTCCCATTTCACCCGCTGATCCGCATTCGGCTGCACCAACCGAAGCGTAACCCCGCGCGCCACTGGCTCCGGCTCGGCCAGCCGCAGCATCCCAAACCCCAGCCCCGCCGCCAGAACTGCACTGCCCGCCAACGCCCCCGGCCACCGAAACGCCACCGGCAACGCAGCGGCAAACACCGTCAGCGCCGTCAACCCCGACGGCCCGATCAGCGCCACAACCTGCGCCAATGGCGTATCAATCCAGACATGCCCAATCAACGCCCATGGAAACCCGGTCAGCACATAGCCCCGCGCCAACTCCACCGCCCCCAGCATTCCAGCAAACCCCAGCACCCGTGCAGACCCGCGCGGCAACAGCCCCGCCATTCCCCCGGCAAAAGCCCAAAACAGCGCCAACCCGAATGACAGGAACACCACCGCAAACGGTGCCATCCAGCCATACCGCGCCACGTCGATCAGAAACGGCTCGATGATCCACGATAGCGCCAGCGCAAAATACCCTGCGCCCCCAAACAGCCCCAACCACGCCGCCCCGCGCGCATCCGCACCCTGCGTCACCAGCTGCAGCAACGCCACCAACCCCAGCAGCGTCAGCCACCAGAACCCCAGCGGTGCCTGGCCCGTCGCCATCACCGCACCCAGCCCAAAGGCCGCCCCGGTTGCAGACCACCCCGGCCAGCCAAACCGCCGCTGCACCATGATCAGCAGGCCCGCATGTCAGATATCCGCGGTTTTGCTGGTATCCGCCAACAGCGGCCCGCCACCCCCCGGCAACCGCACTCGCAACCGCTTGATCCGGCGCGGATCGGCGTCCAGCACCTCAAATTCCACACCGCTTTCATGGCGAACAATGTCGCCCCGCGCTGGCACAGATCCGTTGCGCAAGAACACGAGGCCACCGATGGTGTCGATGTCTTCGTCCTCGTCATCCATCCGCAGCCGCAGCCCGATCGCCGCCTCGAACTCATCCAGCGGTGCCGCCCCCTGCACCAGATAGACGCCGGGTTTTTCAATCTTCCATAGCGCGGCCTCGGCCTCGTCATGCTCGTCGTCGATCTCACCGATCACCGTCTCGATCAGGTCTTCGATGGTAGCAAGCCCGTCAACGCCGCCATATTCGTCAATCACCAACGCCATATGCACCCGGTCGCGCTGCATCTTTTGCAACAACACCCCAAGCGGCATAGACGGCGGCGCATACAAAACCGGGCGCAGCAGCTTTTCCAGACTGAACTCCGTCTTCGCCCCGAACCCGTGCTGCAACGCCAAATCCTTCAGCAGCACCAGCCCCTGCGGATGGTCCAACGTGCCCTTGTACACCGGTAGCCGTGAAAACCCATGCGCGCGAAACACATCAACCAACTCGTCCAGACCAATATCCAGCGGCACAGCAATGATTCCAGCCGTCGGAATCGCCACATCATCCACCTGTAATTTGCGCAGATTGCTGATCCCCGGCAGGGTCATCGGCATGGGCTGGGTGGCAACCGCAGTTGCATCCGCCTCTGGCCCCGCATCCTGGTCTGGTGGACTGAACGCATCCAATATTCGGCCAAAAAAGCCCCTTTGCGGCGGCTCTTCACCGTCGTCGACATTGCCACCCGGCGAAACCGGCGCGGTTGTCGACCCGTCACTGCTACTACCCATCTGTCCTTTTCCTAAAGCTCAACTCAAGCGTGCTCGGCCGAATATGGGTCATCAACCCCAAGGCTGGCAAGTATCCGTGTTTCGGTTGCTTCCATCAGGCCTGCATCCGCATCGTCTATATGGTCATAGCCCAGCAAATGCAAAATTCCATGAACCACCAGATGCGTTACGTGGTTTGCCAACGGCTTGCCCTGCTCGACCGCTTCCCGCGCGCAGGTATCGTATGAAATCGCAATATCGCCCAATTCCTCGGGATCATCGGTCGCCCCCGCCTCGGGCGCTTCGGGCATCAAACCCGGCGCATCAGCCACCCGGTTCTGCGACGGAAAGCTTAGCACATTGGTGGGCTGGCCTTTCTTGCGAAATTCGCCGTTCAATTCGGCAATCCGCGCATCATCGCAACCCATCACGCACAGGCTAAATCCCTGCGCAGGTAAGCCAAGCCCCTGCATCGTCGCCGCCGCCGCCCTATCCGCCAGCGCCGCCAAGCCAAAAGCCTGCCAGCGCGGGTCTTCGATTACTGTATCAACCAACGGCTCCATCGTCGGCCTCATACGCCTCGATGATCCGGCCCACAAGCGGGTGGCGCACCACGTCCTTGGCGGTGAAGTAGTTGAAGGTCACACCTTTCACGTTCTTCAAGATCCGCTCGGCATCCTGCAACCCGCTCGGCGTGCCACGGGGCAAGTCCACCTGCGTGCGGTCGCCGGTAATCACCATGCGGCTGCCTTCACCCAGCCGGGTCAGGAACATCTTCATCTGCATCGTGGTCGCATTCTGCGCCTCGTCCAGCACCACAAACGCATTCGACAGCGTCCGCCCGCGCATAAACGCCAGCGGCGCAATCTCGATCCGCTTTTCCTCCAGCAGCTTTTGCACCTGCTTTTGCGGCAGAAAATCATTCAGCGCGTCATAAAGCGGCTGCATATAGGGATCGATCTTTTCGCGCATGTCGCCGGGCAAGAACCCCAACCGCTCGCCCGCTTCCACCGCCGGGCGCGACAGGATCATCTTTTCCACCATGCCCGACAGGAACATCGTCACCCCAACGGCCACCGCCAGATAGGTCTTGCCAGTGCCCGCAGGCCCAATGCCAAACCCCAACTCATGCGCAAACAAGTTCTCAACATAGGCTTTCTGCGCCTCTGTCCGCGGTTCAATCGCCTTTTTCCGAGTGCGCAATTCCACCCGGCTGCCCGAAAACATCTCGATCTGATGATCGCCATCGCGCGCCACATGAGGTTGGTCCGGCATCGGGCGGCCCAGCCGCATCGCGCCATCAATATCGCCAGCCCCTACACCGCGCCCGGCCTCAAGCCGCGCATAAAGCCCGCGCAATACCGAAGCCGCCTGTTCACGCGCCGCCTTATCCCCTATCACCGCCAGCCGATTTCCACGCCGCAAGATGTGAACACCCATCTGATGTTCGATCTGTGCCAGGTTGCGGTCAAATTCACCACAGAGATCAATCAGTAATCTATTATCGGGAAATTCCAGAAGTGTTTCCACCACGTCATCGGGTCGTGTCGGGGGGGTTAGCGCGCTGATGCCCAAAAGGTGTTCCTTTACGGTTAAACCCGGAGCGTGATTAGGAAAAGTGGATACCGGTTTTCCTTGGCAATCACGCAACCACTATAAGCCCTTTGAATGTGCGTCCGATAGGCCGTTACGGCAAGCCCCAATCCAGCCCGCTCCCGCTTTTGTGCGACAGGTGCTTAAAATTTCATCAAATTGTCACGCCGGACGACCGCATTTAGTTGGTCTTGCGCGGCCTTGGTACGAAATCCGGGAAATCGTTGTCCTTGGACTCGTACCGCCCCAGCACGGTGCCGGGTGGATATTTGCTGTCACAGACCGGCTTGCCGGTTTCCGGGTTTACGCGCGGGCTTGTATACCCCTCGACCCCGTCATCCTTAATCCAGTTCTGGCAACCATCGCCATCATAAACGATGGCAAAGCCGCCCTCGGGCAAGCTGCCCTGATCACCCGCCGTATCATAGGGCCGCGCGATCACGGTGTTCGGATCACCCCGGTAGGACTCAAAATCACACGCAGCCGTCAGCCCCGCCAACGCCCCCAGAACCACAAATGCCCGCACCATCCCCGCCCTCATCTGTAACACACCACTTCAACGCGCCGATTGCTGGCCTTGCCCGCCGCCGAGCCATTGGGAACCTTCGGATACCGCGCCCCACCGCCAACCGCCGATGTCACCTGCGCACCGGATGCTTTCGCCACCGCCGCCACCGCCGATGCCTGCGCTTGTGTCACCCGCTCCGCCCGCGCCTTGCCGCCAGCCCCGTCGCTATGGGCATAAACCGCATAGGCTTGTGCGTCCTGCTCCGCAAAGAATTCCCGCAACTGGGCCTCGCCCGCCTTGGTCAGAACATCGCCGTCAAACAGCTCGTCACTGCTTTGCGCCAAACACGCATGCCGCTTCAAACACACAGGCCGCCCGGTTTTCGGGTTCCGCCGAGGCACCATATAGCCCTCAAACCCGCCATCCGCGTACCAGTGCATACAGCCGTCGCCGTCCACCCAAAGGCCCCAGTCAATCTTGCCACTTGGTTGATCCCCGGTCTGCGCTGCTGCAGGCGATGCCACCAACACGCCAAACACCAAGGCTAGGCTCACAATGCCCCGCCGAAAACCGCCACGAAATTCTCGCAACATCAACCGCTCCCCAACGTCCGTCGCGTCAAGCACTGAAGCGCGAAATCGCCGCTGTAAAGCAAAATCTAAACGCGCGCGGCAGGTCCACATCGCCAGGTTGAAAAGCGTGCCTATTCAGCCCGCAATACGCGCACCTGCCAGCGAATTCGCTGAAGACGCGGTAATCCGCACCCGCACCAGATCGCCGGGCTTTCCCGCCTCATCCTGCACATGCACCATATGCAGATGGTCCGATTTCCCCATCATCTGCCCCGGCATCCGCCCCGGCTTTTCGTACAAAACCGCAACCTCGCGCCCCACCATTGCCTCTTGCACGCTGCGCTGCTGCGCTGTCAGCAACGCCTGCATTTCCGCCAACCGCGCATCGGCAACAGCCACATCCACCGGAGTCTTCTCTGCCGCAGGTGTCCCCGGCCGCGCCGAGTATTTGAACGAATACGCCATCCCGAACCCAACCTCGCGGATCAACTCCATCGTGCCCGCAAAATCCGCATCCGTCTCACCGGGGAAACCAACGATGAAATCCGAGCTGATCAGGATATCCGGCCGCACCGCCCGCACCCGGTCAATCACGGCCAAATATTCCGCCACCGTGTGCTTGCGGTTCATCGCGCGCAGAACCCGGTCGCTGCCCGATTGCACTGGCAAATGCAGATACGGCATCAACGCCGCACAATCGCCATGCGCCGCAATCAGATCGTCCTCCATGTCGTTCGGATGACTGGTGGTATAGCGCACCCGCGCCAACCCCTCAATTTCGGCCAACGCCCGGATCAACCGCGCCAACCCCCAATCGCCCCCAACCCCGGCCCCGTGATACGCATTCACATTCTGCCCAAGCAACGTGATATCCCGCACGCCCTTGGCCACCAAAGACCGCGCTTCCTCCAAAATCCGCGCCACGGGTCGGCTAACCTCCACCCCGCGCGTATACGGCACCACGCAAAAGGCACAAAACTTGTCGCAGCCTTCCTGCACTGTCAAAAACGCCGACGGCCCGCGCAAAACCTTACGCTCCGGCAAATGGTCAAACTTGTCCTCGGCGGGAAACTCTGTATCCACCACCTGCCCGCCCGCCTGCAGCGCCGCCTCCATCGCGGGCAACCGATGATAGCTTTGCGGCCCCACCACCAGATCAACCACCGCTGGCATCCGCCGCATGATCTCGGCCCCTTCGGCCTGTGCCACACAGCCCGCGACGCCAATCTTCAGCCCCGGCTTCGCCACCTTCAAAGGCCTGAGCCGCCCCAGATCGGAATACAGCTTCTCCGACGCCTTTTCCCGAATATGGCAGGTGTTGATCAGAACCATATCAGCGTCATCAACCGTGTCCGTCGCCACATACCCCTGCCCGCCCAGCGCTTCCGCCATGCGTTCGCTGTCATAGACATTCATCTGACAACCATACGTTTTGATGAACAGCTTCTTCGCGTCGGCCATGTAGATGCATCCCAAGTGATCGGCTGCCTTCTACACCCCAAGGCCGCGCGCGGCAACGCCGGGTTCAACGCCCCGCGATTGGCACATCCGGGGCATCATGCTTGTATTGCGGCAAGCCATCGTCGATCCCGTAAAACGTCGCCCGCCCTTCCACACAAATATGATAACCCGGCGTCAAACAGGAGGGGTCATCAAAGGCCCCCGCCAGAATTGCATACCGCGCCTCATCATTGGGTTTCCAAAACAGCGGCGTCCCGCAGGTGCTGCAAAACCCGCGTTTGGCGAAATCAGATGACGCAAACCAAGTGATATTCTCAGCCCCGCGCAGATCAAGCGCATCGCCATTCACACTGGTCGCGGCGACATAAAGACCAGATTGCCTGCGGCATTGCGAACAATGACAAAAGATTACCTCGCGCAGCGGGCCTGTGGTCCCAAATCGCACGGCCCCACACAGACAGCCACCAGATTGCTTATCACTCATACCGCCCTCCCCCTATTTTTGCCCTGATGCTGCAAGAGGCACGTCGCACCAACCCCGTCATTTGCGCTGCAAAAACGATCAGCAGCGACGGTGCCATTCTGTTTGACCTTTCACACAGCATAGTCGAGTCTGCACAAAACCAAAGCAAAGGCCAAAGGCTTGCACTACCCCGATCTCAGCGCTTTCCTTGCCACCGCCAAACCGGTCCTCACCAAAGGCCCGATTGCTGTGATCATGGCCGAAGACGATATCGAGGTTGATACAACCCTGCGCCACCACCTCGTCGCTGGCTTCAAATCGGTGCTGCTGCTGGCGCCAGACGCCATTTCCATCCCGCCCGAACTCAACGATAAAATCCACCGCATCACGCATAACGTCCACGCCGAAGGTGCCTTGGTTGATGCGATGAACCGCCTGATCGATGCGGCCGCCGGATCGTGGCTGTATTACTGCTACAACGCCGAATACCTGTTCTTCCCATTCTGCGAAACCCGCCGCATCGGCGAAATGCTGGCCTTCCACACCGAAGAACGCCGCGATGCCCTGCTGTCCTATGTCGTCGATCTGTACGCAGGTGACCTGACGGCAAATCCCGATGCCGTCAGCCTCGAAGACGCGCATCTTGATCGCTCCGGCTACTACGCCCTCGCCCGCGCGACCCCAGAACCGCCCTACACCGCCAAGGAACGTCAGCTGGATTTCTTCGGCGGCCTGCGCTGGCGCTTCGAGGAACACGTGCCATGGACTCGCCGCAAGATCGACCGCATCGCCATCTTCCGCGCCAAAAAGGGCCTGCGCCTGCGCCCCGACTTCACCCTGACGGATGAGGAAATGAACACCTATGCCTGCCCATGGCACAACAACATCACCACCGCCATCTGCTCGTTCCGCACCGCCAAGGCCCTGCGCGCCAACCCCGGCTCGCGTTTCGCCATCAACACCTTCCGCTGGCGCAACTCGACTGAATTCCAATGGCAATCGCAACAGCTGATGGATTTGGGCCTGATGGAACCGGGGCAGTGGTTCTAGCCCAGCTACAAGACACCCCACCCCAACTTCGTTTCTGCAAAAATATCCGCGCCGCAGGCCCGCCCTCCCCACCGGCTGTTCGGCGAAATGTTCACGAAACCGTTACCGCAGTCTACCCCTGAAACTTCTGGCATTTTCGCCCCGTTCTCTCATCAGACGGCCCGGAACTCCCCGCGCCGACAACTGGGAGACTACCAATGAAATCCGCCTCACTCGCCCTCGTCCTCGCCCTGCTCGCCGCCCCTGCAATCGCAGCAAACCCCGAGGTCGGCGGTGCCCCGATGTTCGAGACGAAGAACATCATCGAAAACGCCGTGAACTCTGCCGATCACACCACGCTGGTCGCCGCCGTCAAGGCCGCAGGGTTGGTTGACGCTCTGATGGGCCCCGGCCCGTTCACCGTGTTCGCCCCAGTCAATTCCGCTTTCGACGCCCTGCCCCCCGGCACGGTCGATACGCTGCTAAAGCCTGAAAACAAGGCGATGCTGACCAAGATCCTGACTGCCCATGTCGTTGCCGGTGACTTCACCGCAGCCGACATCGCCGCGAAAGCCAAAGCCTCGAAAGACGGCTATTTCAACATGCAAACCCTGTCGGGCGACGCGCTGTCGGCCAAGATGAAAGGCGGCAAGCTCTATGTGTTTGACGAATCCGGTAACGCATCGCTGATCAGCATCGCCGATGTCGATCAATCAAACGGCGTCATCCACGTGATCAACAAAGTGCTGCTGCCGAAATAAGCATCACTAGATAATCGAGCATGGGAAGGGGTGGCTTCGTGCTGCCCCTAAACCCGCTTCAGCCGGATCACGACGTCGATCTTGGCAATCACCGTTCCCGCAGGCGCATCCGGCACCCGCATGATCTGCAACTGCTCTGCCGGGGCGTCGGTCAGATCGTGGCTATCTTCCCAATAGAAATGCGGATGATCATCCATCCGGGTATCGAAATAGCTTCTCGACCCGTCCACCACCACTTCTTGCATCAACCCCGCCTCGCAAAACGCGCGCAACGTGTTGTAGACCGTTGCCAGACTGACCTTTTCGTCCGACTGCCCCACCGCCAGATGCAGGCTTTCCGCCGTCACATGCCGGTTCTCGCCATCGCCAACCAGCAACCCCGCCAAAACCATGCGCTGCCGCGTCGGGCGCAACCCGCCGCGCTCCAACCAAGTGCCCCCCCGCTCAGATGCCCTGCATTCCAGCGCACTCTCCATTGCTGCCTTCGACATATCTCGCCCGATCAGGTTGCTCGCCTCGCTATATAAAGCCCGCCCGCCCTGCATTTCAAATGAAAATCGGTCGCATTGCGCTCCGCCGCCCGAAACGCCCCGCCCTTGCCACCCATCGGATGCAAATGTTAAGGGGAAGCCGGGGCAAATGAGGATCACCTATATGACGCTGTTTCCAACGCGCTTTGACAAAACCGATCTTCTCAAATGCGCCCGAGGCGAATTGTTCGGCCCCGGCAATGCCCAACTGCCCGAACCTCCGATGCTGATGATGGACCGCATCACCGATATCTCGTCCGATGGTGGCACACATGGCATGGGCCATGTCACCGCCGAATTCGACATCCATCCCGACCTTTGGTTCTTCGCCTGCCACTTTCCCGGCAACCCGATCATGCCCGGCTGCCTTGGCCTTGATGGCCTGTGGCAGCTGACCGGCTTCAACCTTGGTTGGCGTGGCTGGCAGGGCCGTGGCTACGCGCTCGGCGTCGGCGAGGTTAAACTCACCGGCATGGTCCGCCCGGATCGCAAAATGCTGACTTACCACGTCGATTTCACCAAGGCCCTGCAAACCCGCCGCTTGACGATGGGCGTTGCCGATGGCCGATTAGAGGCTGACGGCGAGGTGATCTACCATGTAAAAGACATGAAGGTCGCCCTATCTGCAAACTAAAGGCCATCTGCAAACCAGTGCCTTGCGTACAATCGAAGCAGCTGCCCGCCAGCTGAACGGAACGAAGGAGAACCGCCATGCGTCGCGTCGTCATCACCGGAATTGGTATCATCTCGCCGATCGGCAACTCCGCAGCCGAAGTTCAGGCTTCGTTACGCGCCGGCAAATCCGGCATCATTTTCGCCGAAGACTACGCCGAGCACGGCTTTCGCAGCCAGGTTAAGGGCCAGCCGCAGATCGTTCTCGAAGATCATATCGACAAACGCGATATGCGCTTCATGGGGCCGGGTGCTGCCTACAACTTTCTCGCCATGGAACAGGCGATTGCCGACTCTGGCCTGGAACCAACCGATGTCTCAAACGAACGCTCCGGCCTGATCATGGGCTCTGGCGGCCCCTCGACCTCGAACTTCTTCAAAGCGTTCGAGGCGGTCATCGAAAAAGGCGCGCCCAAAAAGATGGGCCCCTTCATGGTGACACGCTGCATGTCATCCACCAATTCCGCCTGCCTTGCCACGCCGTTCAAGATCAAGGGCGTCAACTATTCCATCACCTCCGCCTGCTCCACGTCCGCCCATTGCATCGGCAACGGGGTTGAACTGATCCAGCTTGGCAAACAAGACATCGTCTTTGCCGGCGGCGGCGAAGAACTTGATTGGACGCTCTCCTGCCTGTTCGACGCGATGGGCGCGATGAGCAGCAAATACAACGACACCCCCTCCACCGCCTCGCGCGCCTATGACGCCACCCGTGATGGCTTTGTCATCGCTGGCGGCGGCGGCGTTGTCGTGCTGGAAGAATTGTCCCACGCCCTTGCCCGCGGTGCCAAAATCTATGGCGAGGTCACCGGCTACGGTGCCACCTCCGATGGCTACGATATGGTCGCCCCATCCGGCGAAGGCGGCGAACGTTCGATGAAACTGGCCCTCGCAACCCTGCCCAAAGGCCGCCATGTCGATTACATCAACAGCCATGGCACCTCGACTGTCGTTGGTGACATCACTGAAGTTGAGGCCATCCGCCGCGTCTTTGGCAAAGGCAAAACCCCACCCATCGCCTCGACAAAATCCCTGACCGGCCACAGCCTCGGTGCCACCGGCGTGCACGAGGCAATTTACTCGCTGATCATGATGAACAACAACTTCATCGCCGCCTCGGCCAACGTCACCAACCTCGACCCCGCCCTCGATCCGTCGGAAATTGTCACACAACTGCAAGAAGATGTGAAACTTGACAGCGTCTTGTCAAATAGCTTTGGCTTTGGCGGCACCAATGCGACATTGTTGATGAGTAAATATCTGAACTAAAAACAATAATTTTGGGGGGCAGCCTGAATGGCCGATCTGATGAAGGGCAAGCGCGGGTTGATCATGGGCGTCGCGAACGAACGCTCAATCGCCTGGGGCATTGCCTTGGCAATGGCCGCCGAAGGCGCTGAACTGGCGTTTTCCTACCAGGGTGAGGCATTCGGCAAACGGGTTCAGCCGCTTGCCGCGACGCTTGGGTCCGACTTCCTTCTCGATGTCGATGTGATGAACGCAGCCTCGATGGATGGCTGCTTTCAAGCAATCAAAAACCACTGGGGTACGATTGATTTCATCGTCCACGCCATCGCATTTTCCGACAAGAACGAACTTTCGGGCCGCTTCATCAACACCAGCCTGACTAACTTCACCAACTCGCTTGCCATCTCGTGCTTCAGCTTCATCGACGTGTCGCGCCGCGCCGCAGACCTGATGCCAAACGGCGGCACGCTCCTGACGCTCACCTACAGCGGCTCCAACCGGGTCACCCCCAATTACAACGTCATGGGCGTCGCCAAGGCCGCCTTGGAATCCGCCGTGCGCTACCTCGCCAATGACCTCGGCCCCCAAGGCATCCGCGTCAACGCCGTCTCCCCCGGTCCAATGAAAACCCTTGCCGGTGCCGCCATCGGTGGTGCCCGCGCCACCTTCCGCCACACCGAGGCCAACGCCCCCTTGCGCGCCAACGCCACCCTCGCCGCCATCGGCGGCACCGCTGTCTGGCTCGCCTCCGAATACGGTGCCTGCACAACGGGAGAAATTGTGCATGTTGATGGCGGCTATCACGTGCTGGGCATGCCCCAGGCAGATTCTCTGCAAAACGGCGGATCACACACTTAGCTTGCGCGCTAACGTTTTAATTGCAACTCCTGCCGTTGAGGGGCAGAATTGGCTACAAACCAGCGCATGAGGCTGCCATGCCCCAAATGATCTTCGTCAACCTGCCCGTCGCCAACTTGGAACGCTCGAAAGCCTTCTACGAGGCGCTCGGTTTCACCATAAAGCCGCAGTTCAGCGATGACACCGCCGCCTGCGTCGTCATTTCAGACACCATCTACCTGATGATATTGACGCATCCGAAATTCGACAGCTTCACCCCAAACCCGCGCGCCGACACCAGTAAAACCACATCCGCGCTCCTCGCGCTGAACCGCGATAGCCGCGCAGATGTAGATGCGATCACCGTCGCCGCCGTCACGGCGGGCGGTCACCAACCCAAACCCGCCACCGACCACGGCTTCATGTATACCCGCACCTTCCAAGACCCCGATGGCAACGTGTTTGAACCATTCTGGATGGACCCCGCCGTCGTCGCCGGATGACCCGTAGGGTGTGCTTCAGCGCACCTTTCGCACCAACTCAAACCGAAATCCCGATCACCCCTGTCGCCGCAAACCCCGCCGCCGCATCACCTGTAAACGTTAGCGTCTGCGCCGCCACCTGCTCGGCAGTATTGTCGGCAAACACCATATCCGACGCCAACGCCACACCACCCAAATTCGCAATGCTGGCTGCATAAATCGGCATCGCCGCATAAACCGCCTGCGCCACATCGCCGGGCAAGGCAAACTGCGAAATCAACAGGCTGTTCTCGCCTGTGGATGCCGAAGCGACGTCCGCAAACACCTCAAAATGCATATGCGGCCAGCGCCCGGCATAGCAGCCGGGAAACACCGTGGTAAATTTCACTTGGCCCGCCGCATCGGTAATCCCGACGCCCCGGCAATAGTTGCTGTCGGTGGTGTCATACATCGAATACTGCCCCTCGGCATCGCAATGCCACAGGTAAACCGCATGGCCCGCCATTGGCGCGCAGGCATTGGCCACATTCACCAACGTCAGCAACAGATCAACCTGCACCCCGTCGGCAACCGGCGTCATGCCATTGAAACTGGTCCGCAAATCCTGCCGCACAACGCCACTTTGCGATAGCGCGTTCACCGTGGCACCATCCTTGCTGTTGGTGCCATCGCCCGGAAACGGCCCCGCCGTCTCAACCGGGTCTTGGATGCAAACCGTGCCATCCGCCGCCACGCCACTGGCATTCGCCTCGCCGCCGCCAAACTGTCGATACCCCAGATAACCGCCCACCCCCAGAACACCAATCGCCAACATGGCCCGCCTGCGCGTCTGCATCGTGCGCAGATCAAAGGCCAAGCCACGATCATGTGGCGCGTCATCTTTCTGCGGTGTGGTCATGACAATCTACCTGTTTTGAAGGGGGTGACTTTTGTCTTGTACGCAGGCAGCGAGCTATTCCGTCGCGCCATTAGCCCCGATTATGCAGTCCCCACCAAATCCGGTCAAACAGGGTTAACAACATCTTCTCAAAAACCACACAATCTATATAAATCAATAATCTACCAGCCGTAACACGCGTGTTACGCCGCAAATTCAACTCAAAATCATCTGATAAACTGGAGCGGGCGGCGGGAATCGAACCCGCGTCTTTAGCTTGGAAGGCTAAGGTCTTACCATTACACAACGCCCGCGTCGAAGCGGGGTGGTATTCTCGCGGATGATAACAGTCAAGCAGGTTGCGCATCGGAGCTATCAAATGAATGCGAACCAGTCTCCGTTTCCCCTACCCCGTCTAGGTATCAGGCGACACCGGTGGCGGCACCACTTCGGCCAAGAACGGCGGCGCGGATCAGGCGGCGCACCCGCCCCACAAGCGATGCCGCAAGGCAAGACGTGTTCGAATACGTTGAGATCTTGTAAAACCCAAAACGCAAGCACGCGAACAACGATATGCTGTCGCCGGTTGACTTCGAAACCAGACAACAGAAATTGAACAGGGCAGATGTCTAGGGAACTGGAAGCTATTCAAAGAGACGACCTTACCCCAGCGCCTTTCGCGAGATGCGGTCAAGGAAGATGGCGACGGCGACGATGGCCAGCCCCGAGCGCAGGCCAAGGCCCATCTCCATCCGGGTCAACCCCCGCGTGACCTCCGCCCCAAGGCCACCGGCGCCAACCAGTCCGGCCAGAACGACCATGGCAAGAGACAGAAGGATGCACTGGTTCAAACCCAGCAGCAGGGTCTTGCGGGCAGACGGAATCTCGATCTTGGTCAAGGTCTGGAACGATGTCGCACCCGACGCAGCGCCGAGTTCAACCAGTTCGCGCGGCACCTGTTTAAAGGCCAGCGTGGTGATGCGCAACATCGGCGGGATGCCGTAGATCACAGTCGCCAGCATGGCCGGCACCTTGCCCAGCGAAAAGATCATCACGGCGGGGATCAGATAGACCCAAGGCGGCACCGTCTGCATCAGGTCCAGTATCGGGCGCAAAGCGGCTTCCAGCCGGGGGCGGCGAGCGGCGAGGATGCCCAGCGGGAAAGCGATGGCCACGGCGATGAAGACTGAAGTTGTCACCAGTGCCACGGTCTGCATCGTCGCCTCCCACAGGCCAGACAGCCCGGCAACGGCCAGACAACCAGCCACCAGCAGTGCCATCCGCGCGCCCTGACGCCACAGCACCAGCGCCACGATTACGGCGGCCATCGCCGGGGCGGGCAGAAGCAGCAGGGCGGATTCCACCAGATCAAGGCTCGCTTCAACCGCAATGCTGATCGCGCGGAAAAACCCGTGGGCGTTGGTGTTTAGCCAGTCGATGACCGGGGCGACCACGGCTCCGGGGGAAAAGAGCGCCTTGTCGGTCATGCCCGGTCTCCTGTGTCGTTTCCTGAACGGGGCCCGATGGACTGGCTGATGCGGTCAATGATAATGGTCAACACAACAATGGCGATAGCGGCATTAACCGATAGGGCGATGTCCAGCTTGCGGATCGCGCCATAGATAGTTTCACCCAATCCGCCCGAGCCGACGATGCCCGCGATGACGACCATCCCGAAAGCCATCATCAGGCTTTGGTTGATGCCCGCCATGACCGATGGCAGCGCAAAGGGAACGCGGATTTTCAGGAAAGTATCCAGCTGTCTGGCCCCTGTCGCCTCGCCCAGCTCAGTAAACTCGACCGGGGTTTGGCGAAAATCAAGAGCCGAGAGCCGGATCACCGGCGGCGTGGCGACGATGAACGTCGCCAGTATCGCGGTGGCTGGGCCATAGCCGAGGAAAGCGATGGCTGGCAGCAGGTAGATGTAGGGCGGCAGCGTCTGGATCAGGTCCAGCACGGGTTCAGCACCCGCGTCAGGCGCGGGCCGTAGCCCGACAGCACGCCCACCGGCACACCGACCAGCACCGCCAGAAACACCGAGATGGTCACAAGACACAGAGTCTCTATGGTCGCGGGCCACAGGCCGATTGCCTGACACAGCGCCATGCTCGCTGCCGCCGCGATGCCGGATTTCCAGCCAAGGCTGCGCGCGGTCAGCAGGCCGATGGCCGCAACCACCACCCAGAAGGGCAGGAACATCAGACCCGCCAGAAGGCCGTAGAACGCACCCTCGAGCACCGCGCGCGCAAAGTCGAACACAGCACCACCGAGGTATCGAAAGCATTGACCTAGGCGTCCTGATCCATTTCAGGCCCCGTGTCGCATAGGGGCGGCGTCGCCCTTCAGCCCTTCCAGCAGCGTCCGCGCCGTCACCACGCCGCGCAGGGCATCGCCCTCTACCACCGCCACGGCCTGATGCTTTGATGCCAGCACCAGATGGATCAGCGCGTCGATATCGGCGTCGAGCCCGGTGCGGGCCAGATCAGACAACGGTACATCATCGAAGTCCGCCACCGGCATCATCACCGACGCCGCCTTGATCAGATGGATACGCGAGATGCCGGCCACAAAATCGGCCACATATTGATCGGCGGGGTTCATCACGATCTCTTCCGCCGTGCCGGTCTGCACCATCGCGCCATCCTTCATGATGGCGATACGGTCGCCGATGCGGATAGCCTCGTCCAGATCATGGGTGATAAAGACAGCCGATTTGCCCAAGCTTTTGGTCAACTGCCGGAATTCATCCTGCAACTGGCGGCGGATCAGCGGGTCCAGCGCGGAAAAGGGCTCGTCCATCAGGATGATTTCGGGGTCGGCGGCGAGAGCGCGGGCCAGACCCACGCGCTGCTGCATCCCGCCCGACAATTCGCGGGGGTAACGGTGCAAGCAGTCTGCCAGCCCCACGCGGGCCAGGGCATCGGTCGCGATACGGCGGCGCTCCACTGGGGCCACGCCCTGCACTTCCAGTCCGAACGCCGCGTTTTCCAGCACGGTGCGGGTGGGGATCAGCGCCACGTTCTGAAAAACCATGCCGATGGCATGGGCTCGCAGATCGCGCAGGTCCTGCTTGGCTAAACCATTGATGGCGCGACCCTTTACAAGCACTTCGCCCAGCGAGGGGTCAATCAGCCGATTCAACAGGCGGATCAGCGTGGATTTGCCACTGCCCGACAAGCCCATGATGCAGAAAATCTCCCCCTTGCTGACGGTGAAGCTGGCATCATGCACGCCGACGACACAGTTGAACTGGCCAAGGATTTCCCGCTTGCTCAGCCCCTTTTCGCGGACAGCGGCGATGGCTTCCGCGCTGCGGGCACCAAAGACCTTCCAGACGTTGCGGCATTCGATAAGCGGCGTTTCCGGGCTGTTCATCTGACGGGCTCCACTGCTGCGGAATTAATAGGGCCGGTCTGCTATGCGGACCGGCCCCAATTGGTTGCTTACTGCGATTTGATCGCGGTCCAACGACCGATCAGGTCGGTATGGGCTGCTGTCCAATCGGCCACGGCTTCTTCCATGGTCTTGCCTTCGTTCATCGCGCCGTTGATGGCGGTGATGTCTGCAAGTGGCACATAGACGCTGGCGATGGCTTCACGCGCTGCGGGGTTCGCGGCCGAGAAGCCTGCGGTGCCGATCCAGTAGTAGGACTGCGGGCCGGGGAAGACCGCCTTGGGATCGTTCAGGAACTTCACGTCATACTTCTGCATCATCCAAGACGGCTCCCACACTGTCACGGCGATCCATTCGTTGCGCGACATGGCGGCATCAAGTGCGGCGGTCATGCCAGCGGTCGAGCCTTCGACCAGTTCCATCCCCATGCCATAGGATTCAACGGCGGTGGCCGCATCGCGCATCAAGCCCGAACCCGGCTCGATCCCGATGATCTTGCCGCCGAACTTGTCGGCATTGGCGGCCAACTCGTCCATGCCGCTGATCGTGACATAGGACGGCACGGCAATCGCCTGACAAAGACCATGCGACACCGGAGAGATTTTCTCCAGCTTGTCCATGTTCTTGGTCCAGTAATCATGCGCCACATAGTCGGTCTGCGAGGCCATAATGTCGATGTCGCCCTTGGTCAGTGCCGCGAAGGCGATGCCCCATTCCGAGAACTCTTCGACTTCGACTGTAAAGCCCTTGGACTCGAGCACCGTTTTGGTGATGCCCGTGATGGGGGTCAGGTCTTCCCACGACATGGTGCCGATGGTTATCGTCATGTCCTGTGCAAGAACTGGCGCGGTCAGGGTGGCAGCGACGACCGTCGCGCCGATTGTTTTGATGATGCTGTTCATTCAGTCCTCCGGGTTGTTTTGAGTTGGCCGTCACCGTGCGCGCATGGCTGCGAAGGGCGTCCGAGACGCCGCCCGCCGCATGACCGGCGATCTATTGATTGGGAGAGTGCACCTGCACCTGCTCCGATGATGTCAAACAGCGGGTCTTGCTGTGCGCTAAGGCGGGAGCGGTTGGTTTTCCGCTTTCCTTAACCCATATCCAGTATTGGGGCCGTTGGGTGCAAACGAGAATTTTGCCGGGCTTTGCATTAGCTGTTCTAATGGGCGCGCCACGGCACAAGCCTCTCATAACAGTGGGAAAATGGATATCACGCCTTCACCGACTGCAACAAATTCTCGACAAAGCGCGCAACGGCGGGGCGTTGCAACGCGGCGGTCTGGCACCTGAGGAAATTGCCGCGTCCGGCGGTGACGGGGGCTGGGTGGGCCAGCACCAGCCGCCCGTGTTTGAGGTAGGCTTCGACCATGTGCTGCCAGCCTAGCATCACGCCCTCGCCCGCCAGCGCCGCCTCGATCAACAGCGCCACTTTGTTGGTCGAAAGGCTGGACGGTCCCCGTTCCCAGCGGGACCCTTGCGCGCGGAACCACTCCTCCCACCCCAAGGGCTGCCAACCGATTGCGTCCGCGCTCCAATGCCGTTCGTGCAGGTGCAGAAGGTTGGCGCGGTTCAGGCTGTGGGCATCCGGGAACGGGCCTTGTACGCCAAGGTAGGCGGGCGAGCAGACGGGCTGTGCCGCCTCAGGAAACAGGAAATGCAATTCCTCGCCCACTTCGCAGCGTTCGTTGCCGCACAGAAGCGACAGGTCCACGCCCGAATAGTTGCGCATCGTATCATCCTCGTCCGAGGCAAGGATGACAAACCCGACGGAAGGGTGGTCTGCGCGGAAGCTGTCGATGAGCGGCTTCAGCCAATAGGCCGCCATGCCGTTGGTGGCTGAGATCGTCACCGTCTCGGACTGGGTGTCGGGTTGCAACAGACCAACACCTGCGCTGATCGTGTCGAGGCCTGCGGCGACGGCCTGGAACAGGCTGCTCCCCGCCTGAGTCAGTTCCAGCGCGTTGTGCTTGCGGATGAACAACTCCACCTCCAGTGCCTTTTCCAGTAGGCGGATCTGCTGGCTGACGGCACCTTGGGTGATCTTCAACTCCTTCGCCGCAAGGGTAAAGCTGAGGTGCTTGGCCGCAACCTCAAAGGTCGCGAGCGCACCGAGCGAGGGAAGGTGTCTGCGGCGAACTGGTCTCATGTCATTCCGCCCTTGCCTGCCACTCCTTGAACCGAAGATAGGCGTTTGCGCCGATGGTGTCGAAGGGATGCGGTGGTAGGCGTTTAGGCTCGGCCTCGGCGGTGAAGAACCGGGTGATGTCGCTGGTTTGCCCCATAGCCAGTTCCGCCGCACCGATCCCGGTCAGGGTGCCGCGCGTGGTGCCAAGGCCGTTCTGCACGCAGGCGGAATACAGGCCCGGTTCCAGTTCGCGCATGACCGAAACGGCATTCTTCGTCAGGCACAGGTGGCCAGACCAGGCATACTCAAATGTCAGATGCCGCAGACCGGGGAAACGGGCATCAAACTTTGTGCGCATCCGGGCGGTCACGCGCGCCAGATCAGCGGCGCTGGCGGTCATGTTCGGGCGGTAATAACTGCCCTGCCGAATCACGATGCGGTTGCCGCCTTGGGCCGTCGAAATCCGTCGCACCGTGCAACCCATCGGGTCTGACGGCGTCAGGCCCCAGGTGTCCTGCCCGCCTAGCTTCCGCAGGTCATCGGCCCCAATCTCTTTGGTCATGCAGGCGTTCAGCATGATATGCATCAACCGCCCCGTCTTGAAGCCGAAGCTTTCCAGATGACCATTGTTTGCCAAGATCACCTTGGTCGCGCGCAGACGGCCATTCGGCGTGGCCAGAACCCAAGCCTTGCCAACGCTGTCAAATCCGGTGACGGGCGAGGATTCGAGAACCCGAACGCCCTGCGCCTCCAGCCCCCCGGCCAGCCCCCGGATATAGGCAGCCGGCTGGATCACCGCCGTTCCGGGCGTATAAAGCCCGCTCGCGTAATAGACTGACCCCGTAACTTGGCGCATCGCTTGGGCGTCCAGCATCTGATGCGGCTCGCCCATCGCTTTCAGGTGGTTGGCATAGGACCGGTTCGCGGCTTCGCCCACGGCCGAGGCGGCACCGTTGATCTTGCCGGATCGCTGAAAGACTCCCTCCGGAACGCCGTACTCTGCGCAAACCGCTTCTGCAAAATCAATGGCATGGCGGTTTAACCGGGTTAGGGTGCGGTCATGCGCCTCGCCCGCGCCAGCATAATCGGAGCTCGTCAGTTCATGCGGTAGATCGATCATGAAGCCGGAATTGCGCCCTGCGCTGCTTTCGGCCACTCGCCCAGCATCCACCACCGTCACCGACAGTTTGGGGTCAAGTTGCATCAACCGCCGCGCCGACGACAGGCCAGCAAAGCCCGCACCGATGATGGCAATGTCGCAAGTTTGATCACCGGTCAGGGCGGCACGAGCCGGGGCGAGTGGCAGGATTGAATTCCAGCCCGCTGGCCCGGTGTGAACCGGCACGCGGGCCACTTTGCGAAAGGACATTTGCAGGCCTCAGTCGATGGCGGTGTCAGCGGTGTCGGTCAAGTCAAGCCAGATGGTTTTCAGCTGGGTATACTGATCATGCGCATGGATGGAGTTATCGCGCCCGCCAAATCCAGACTGCTTGTAACCGCCAAAGGGCGTGGTGATGTCGCCCTCGCCAAAGCTGTTCACCGTCACCGTACCCGCCCGCAGCATCCGAGCGCCGCGCAAGGCCCGCTTGCCGTTGGCCGTAAAGATTGATGCCGCGAGGCCATAGTCGGTATCATTCGCCACCGCGATCGCTTCTTCAAAGCTGCCTACCGGAACGACGGTCAGGATCGGGCCGAAGACTTCCTCGACCGCCAGTGTCGAGGCGCGGTCGGCTTCCACCACGGTCGGCTCGATGAAACCATCCGCTACCACCTTGCCTCCCATCAGCACCTTTTCTTTCGCCGCAGCCTTCAGATAGCCTGACACCTTGGCAAAATGCACTTTGGAAATCAGCGCGCCCACCCGCACTTGCGGGTCCAACGGATCGCCCACCACCCATTCGCGGGCATGTTCAGTAACCTTGGTTAGCAGGCGGTCCTTTATCCCCCGCTGAACAATCAGACGCGACGCCGCAGAACAGTTCTGCCCCATGTTCCAGAACGCGCCGTTGACCACATGGGCCGCAACCGCATCCAGGTCTTCGGCATCGTCCAGCACGATGCAGGGGTTCTTGCCGCCCAGTTCCAGCACGATTTCCTTAAGGTTGCTGTCTGCAGAGTAGTGCAGAAATTTCCGCCCGGTGATGGTCGATCCGGTAAAGGACACCATGTCCACATCCGGGTGCCGCCCCACGGCTTCGCCCACCTCGCCACCGCCGGTAACAATGTTCAGCACGCCACGCGGTAAGCCCGCCTCGGCGGCGATCTCGGCCAAACGCAGCGCGGTCAGGCTGGTTTCCGCCGCCGGTTTCACCACCACCGAACAGCCCGCCGCCAAGGCAGGCCCGATTTTCCATGCCAGCATTAGCAGTGGGAAGTTCCACGGCAGCACAAGGCCAACCACGCCCACGGGTTCGCGCACGATCATGGCGATGTGGTCGTTCGATGCCGGGGAAACCTGATCGTAGATCTTGTCGATCAACTCTCCATGCCATTTGATGACGTGGATGGATTCCGGAATATCGACGTTTTCGCAATCGTAGATGGTTTTGCCGCTATCAACGCTTTCCATCACCGCCAGTTCGCGGGTATTGCGCTCCATCAGTTTGGCGAGCCGCACCAGCACATCCTTGCGCGTGCCGGGATGCAGGCGCGACCAGCGGCCATCGTCGAACGCCTCGCGCGCCTTGGTCACGGCCAGATCGACGTCTGCGGCATCGCAGGCGGCGACGGGGCCGATCACCGCCCCTGTCGCCGGGTTAACCGTGTCAAATGTCTTGCCGGAAATGGCCGGACGGTAGGCCCCGTCGATCCAGGCATTCTGCGGCAGGTCCAACGAGGCTGCGATGGCGCGGTATTCTTCATGGGTCAAAAGGTCGGTCATGGCTCAATTCCCCTGCACAATCGTGGCAACAGTGGTTTTCAAGGTGCGGATCACCTGCTCCAACTCGCGCTTTTCTTCTTTGTTCAGCCCTTTCAGCGGCGGGCGCATAGGCCCTGCAGACAAGCCCGAAACCTCAACCCCATGTTTGATGCACTGGATGAACTTGCCCCCCTGCTCCAATACCCGCATCAAGGGCAGCATCGCCGACATGATACGGCGACCTTTGGCGAAATCACCCTTGATCACACAGGTCTCATACAACGCGATATGCTCTTCGGGCAGAAAATTCGACCCGCCGCAGATCCAGCTTTGCGCGCCCCACGCAAAGAACTCCAAGGCCTGATCGTCCATGCCGCAGGACATCTGAATATGGGGGTAATCACGGGCCAACAGATGCACCCGGTTGATATCACCCGAGCTTTCCTTGATCCCGATGACGTTCTTGCTGCGCCCCACGCGGTCCAGAAACTCGCGCCCCATCTCGACACCCATCCGGCCAGGATAGTTGTAAAGGATGATCGGAAGATCGGCCACACGGTCAATCGCTAGTGCGTTCAGCGCATTTTCGCGTTCGGTCGGCACTGAATAAGGCGGGGTCGCAAGCAAGATGGCGTCCGCCCCCATATCCCGTGCGCCTTGCGCCAGCGCAATGGAATCCGGCGTGCGCATCGCGCCCGTGCCGATGATCACCGGGATGCGGCCCGTTACCCGCTCAACGGTGAACCGCGCGATCTGCAGGCGTTCTTCTACCGTCTCGGCATAGTTCTCTCCGGTCGATCCACCCGAAATCAGGCCATGCACGCCGGCCATCACTAGCCGTTCGATCAGCTCCGCCAAAGAGTCGAAATCAATACTGCCATCCGCGAAGAACGGCGTGATGAGGGGGGTGTAAATCCCCTGCAAATTGAACCGAACAGTCATGTGCGACCTCTTCTCTGAAAACGCTCGTTGTCGTGCCGTGCCTATCCAAAACTGGTATTAGACCCTGGCCCGGCAACCCTTGCAACAACGCTTAGTGTATCAGGCAGAAGCCAAGCAAAGGAGATTGTTCTGGCATCAGGGATTAGCTGGGCTAATGCCTAGGCCCCTATTCCACTCGGATCACAAATCGCCTACCTGCGGCCCCCAGGTGTCGGATAGGGCAAATCCTGCCGGGAACGGATCCTCAGGGCTGATCCGCAAGGCCTCACGGCCATAGATCCAGGCCTGACCGGTGATGCGTGGCAGAATGGCCTTGTAAGGGCCCACTGTCGTCTCGCCGATCATTTCTGCGGTGAAAGTGCCGCCAATGATGCTTTGCGAGGTGCGCCTGTCGCCCAAGCCGACTTCGCCACCCGCGTGCAGACAGGCGAGGTTGGCCGAAGACCCAGTGCCGCAAGGCGAACGGTCGACGCGCCCCGGCTTTAGCGTAGTACAGGTGCGGATTGTGCCATCCGCCTCGCGGTCGCGGAACATCACATAGGCGACCTCGTCCAGTCCGGGAATGTCGGGATGGCTGACATCGATCTGATCCTTCAGGTCGGCCTTGATGGCAATGCCTGCCTCGGCCAGCGCACGGGCATTTTCCGGCGCGATGGTCAGGCCGATCTGAGCCACATCGACCAGCGCATAGAACACCCCGCCAAAAGCGATATCGGCGCGAATGGTTCCGAATCCGGTCGTCTCGACCCGCGCATCCAGTGCCACCACAAAGGCCGGTACGTTGTCCAGACTGACCGACAGGCAGCGCCCGTTTTCGCATCGCGCCCGCGCCACGATCAGCCCCGCAGCCGTGTCAAGCCGCACCATCGTTTCTGGCTCCACCATCGGCACCCGCCCCGTTTCCAACAGCACCGTCACCACGCAGATCGCATTCGATCCAGACATCGGGTGCGCCTTGTCGGCCTGCAGCACAATGAAAGCGGCATCGGCATCCGGGCGGCAGGGCGGCAGCAGCAGATTCACCGTCTGCGCCACATGGGCGCGCGGTTCAAAGGTGACAAAGCGGCGCAAGGTATCGTCCACCGTGTTGATATGGTTCATCTTGTCCAGGATCGTTCCTCCCGGAATCTCCGGCGCGCCGCCGGTGATGACCTTGCCGATCTCGCCCTGGCAATGAACCAGAAGCAGTTCGAGCGCGTGGTGCCACATGGATCAGGCCCTTTCAGAAACGGTTGATGCGGTAGGGGTGCAGGTCCATTGACGGCCGCGCGCCGGTGATCAGATCACCCATCAGGTGTGCGGTGGTGGCGGCATAGGTCAGGCCCAGATGCCCGTGTCCGGTGGCGTAGAACACCCCCTTCGTGCGGGCCGAGGGTGACAGGATAGGCACCGTATCGGGTAGCGCCGGGCGGTGACCCATCCACTCGCAGGTGTCGTGCACCTGCAGGTTGGGCAGCGCTTCACGCGCGCGGCGCACCGTCACCTTGGCCCGCCGCCAATCGGGGGCCGCATCCAGCCCCGCCATTTCTACCGTGCCGCCCACGCGGATGCCACCCGCCGTGGGCGTGACCATGAAGGCGCGCGCGGGCCAAATGATCGAGTGTTTCATGCTGATGCCCGGCGCCATGATCTGGGTGTGATAGCCGCGCTCAGTTTCCAGAGGGATCGGCTCGCCCAGCATTATAGCCAGCCGGGCCGAGAAAGCCCCGGCACAGATCACCACCTCATCCGCTACCAAGCGTCGGCCATCCTTTAGCACCACCTCGCGAATGGTGTCAGACCTGGTAAAGCCCACGACCTCGCCACGTTCCACTCGCCCGCCCAAGGCGGCAAACCGGTCCGCCAGCGCCAGCACCAGCTTGTAGGGGTCCTTCATTGACCGGTTCTGCGGGAACAGCACCGCAAGGCCGATCTTGTCGGAGAGTTCCGGCTCCAGTGCGTTGATGGCCTGGCGTCCGATCACCTCATGCGGGAAACCGAAGCGTTCCAGCACGTCGATATGGTCGCGGTCGGCCCTGAACTCGGCCTCGTCGCTATACAGCGACAGGCAGCCCTCATCGCTGATTTGGTCCTGCAGCCCTGTGTCGCGCAGCAGCGCCAGCGTATCGTCCAGCGCCCGCGCGCAAAGCGCCGCCCCTTGCGCCTCCAGCGCCCGAAGCTTCGTGGGGCGCGAGGCGGCGACAAAGCGCAGGAACCATGGGACCAACCGAAGCATGTAGGACGGGCGCACCCGCACCGGGCCTTCGGGGTCGAGCATCCAACCGGGGATCTGCCGCCAGACCGACGGGCGCGATGCTGGCAGGAACTCGGTCACCGCGATGGACGCCATGTTGCCAAAGGACGCGCCCTTGCCCGGCGCATCACGGTCCATCAGCACCACCTGACGACCGCGCCGTTGCAGGTCATGAGCGATGGCCGTGCCGATGATGCCCGCGCCGATGACGACGGTGGTCATCTCAGGCCCAATTCACGATGGGCTGCAGCGCGGCGGCGAAGGCAACTTTTTCCTCATCCGTGAGCGGCCCCAAGGGCATCCGACAGTCGCCCACCGGGGTGCCCTGCAATGCGCAGCCATACTTCAGCTTCTGCACGAATTTGCCCGACTCCAGAATGTTCATCGCGGGCCAGATGCGGGTCATGATGGACTTGGCCTTGGCCAGATCGCCCGAGCGGAAGGTCCGGTCCAGATCGCAGACCGCGCGCGCCATGCAGTTGGCAGGCCCGCAAATCCACGAATCCGCCCCCCACAGCATGAAATCCAGCGCGATGTCGTCGGACCCCGAGACGAGTTGAACCCGCTCCGCATACCGCGTCGCAATGCCGATGGCGCGTTGCAAGACGCCCGAGCTTTCCTTGATCCCGATGATCCGCGGGTTGTCGGCCAGCGCGTCCAGCGCCTCATATTCAATCTCGACCCCGTCCTTGCCGGGGTAGGAATAGAGCACGATGTTCATGTCGGTGGCACCGATCACCGCATTGAAATGGCGGATGATTTCGGCCTGTGTCGGCTTAGTGTAGAAGGGCACCGCCAGAAGAACGGCATCATAGCCCATCGCCTTGGCGGCCAGCGTATTCGCAATCACCCCCGCCGTATGCGGCGCGTTGGTGCCAGCAATCAGCACTTCGCCCGGCTTGGCAAAGTCCTTGACGAAGCGCAGCACAGAATCGCGCTCGCCGTCCGACATCAGGTTATATTCGCCCGACGACCCAGCCCGATACGCCCGCCGCACGCAGGTTTTCCAAGTGCGCCTTGAACGCCGCAAAGTCGATCTGACCCGCCGCATCGAAGGGCGTCACCAGCGCGGGCATCACGCCCTGAAGTTTCAACATGAGAGCAGTCCTTTCGACTCGGGTTGGGGCGGTAGATTGAAAACGATCTTGCCGACACCCTGCCGACAGGTCAAATAAAAAATAATCTGTGTCGACAAGGTGCGACCTCGAGGTTATCCCTTAGGTAACGACGAGGGGGTGTGCATGTCAGACGAACCGGAAGGCAAACGCGCCCGCGGCATGGGGCTGAAACTGGCTTACGAGACGATCCGCGACGAGATCCTGTCACTGGACCTGAAACCGGGGCAACTATTGGATGAAACCTCGCTGGCCGAACGGTTTGGGATGTCTCGGTCTCCCGTCCGCGAGGCCATGATACGGCTGGCGGGCGAGGATATGGTAGTGATGCTCCCAAACCGCTCCACCATCGTTGCCCCCATCGACATCACCAGCTTTCCCAAATATGTCGAGGCTCTGGATCTGGCGCAGCGCATCAACACCCGCCTTGCGGCCGAATTGCGGAGCGAGGCCGACCTGAAAACTATCGCCGCACGGCAGAAGGACTTCGAGGCAGTAGTCAAAACAGGCAAGCACCTTGCAATGTCCGAGGCGAACAAGCGCTTCCATATGGCCATCGCTGATGCGGGACGGAACCCCTACCTTGCGTCCTTCTACGAGCGCCTTCTGGATCAGGGGCGTCGCATGCTGCATCTGCATTTTGACTATCTGGAACGCACCCATGACGGCTATCTGCTGACCGACGAACATGCCCAGATGCTGGATGCCATCCGCGCCCGCGATGTTGACCGGGCCGACGCGCTGGCCCATGCCCATACCCGCCAGTTCCGAGACAACTTCATCGACTTCATGACGGAAAACTACGCCCGCAAAATGCCGCTTTCGATCGACTGATACGACCGCTTATATTCCAAGACTTGGTCAGCTTTAGGGATTCAGCACTGCGGACCCGCTCGCAAAGCGAACGACCGCAAAGCGCCGAATGCCGCATTCGATCAACGTGCCAAATGCGGCAACTGAAGGTCTTTAGATACGGGCCGGCGTGTGGGGCTGGTCCGGGCGAGGCATCGGCCCGCGTTGGAGAACTTCCTCTGCGCAATCACGCCAAACCGTTCCATGGTCGTTGATGGCGGACGATATTTGTGAACTTCGTGCCGGACATCCGTCTCTCTCTGCCGCCAAAACTAACAGGGAAAGCGTCTGCAAATCGAGGGACCACTAGATGGTGGCCGTGCTGCCACTTGCAATAGCCGACGGGGACAGAACTTCACGGGGGTCAGCACAGGCTATGAACTGATTCAGCGGATGCCCCCACCCGACGGCATCGAATGTGCCAAAGTGGTTTCGTTGGAACCAAGATGAGGGAGGCATCCATGTCCGATATTGGCATATTGGCGATCGACCTTGCCAAGAGCAGTTCCCAGTCTTCTTGTAGATCTGCGCGGCCTTAGTCCGACGCGCCGATTGCGTGCCATAAGTACTTGGCTCCAGCCCGATCGAGGTCATCCAACCGCGAAGGATGCCCGCATATTGCCGTGTTGAGAGGTGCGGGCTGTCATGAAGCCTGCTTGGCCAGAGGTCGTCGGACCCCGACATCGTCGGGCGCTCGATCCATCGCTGCACGGATTTGCGCGTCTGTCCGGTGATCTCGAACTGGACGGGACGCTGCGTTTTGCTCTGCATCACCGAGGCGCGTTCCTTCATGTGGCCTTAGACGAATACTCACGCACCCTGAGTTGCACGAGGCCACGGCCGCGCAGCCTGCTATTGATGGCCATGTTGAACAAGGCAAGGGCGCGGGTATTGTCCGCAATCTCGAGGCGCACACGGATTGCCAACCCGTGTTTTGGCAGAAGCGGGCGTTTCTAACCGATGATCCGGCCTTTGTCCCAAGCTGCGGTTTTGGAGCGAACGACGGGAAGATGAATTGTGGACATGCTTTTCCTCCGTCCACCGAGCCCGCCCGACACCAACATTGCGCTGATTATTCAGGATAGTATGAATCAAAACCAATAACCGCTTCCGCGCGCCGCCTTGCAGCGAGCATCAATGACTCGAACGGTGGGTAAGGGCGGCCTGCCCCTTTGATCCTGGCCGCACAGCGCCCATTTTGCAGAGAGGAGGTCAAGTTTCGCAAAGCGGCACCCCCCCGGATCATGGCAATCGGCGCTTTTGTAAGCACCTGGCGCTTGCAATCGTCCTCTCAATATCCATATACCATCCGTACAGATGGTGTATGGAGATATTTATGGGTGATATAGCGCCCCACGAGCGTCCACGACACATGAAAGCGCCAGACAACGAGAAGATCACGATCAACCTTGGTTTTGTCGATCTCGGTCAGATCGAACTTTTGGTGCAGGAGGGTTTCTATTCCAATCGCACCGATTTCATCCGCACCGCCATTCGCAACCAGATCGAACGACACGCCGAAACCGTCCGGCAAGTGGTCACGCGCAAAAGCGTTGATCTCGGCGTCCGCAACATCACGGCTACCGAATTGATGGCGGCGCAGGCCGCAGGCCAGATGCTGGATATCCGCGTGCTGGGTCTTGCCGTCATCGCGCCCGACGTCAGCGTCGAACTGGCACTTGCAACCATCTCCGCCCTGACTGTTCTGGGCTCGCTGCAGGCCACAGATGCCGTGAAGGGCGCACTCGCGGACCGGATCAGTTGACCGCCGCACTTTTTTCTTAGAAAGCACCAGATGACCAATCACTTCGCCCTTGGCATGACCAAGGCCACTGAACTGACCAAAGCTGGCAAGCTTGCCGAGGCAACAGCCCTGATCCAGTCCTTGCTGCACGACGGCGCGCCGAAAGCGACGGGTGAACCTGATGACACTGTCATTGAAGGGTCGTTCACGCAGCTGGACGATGCTGACCCGGTCGGTGTCGGCAAGGTGCAGCCTGCCGACCGTCCGGCTAAACAGCCGCGCCGTCGCACCTCCTTGCGCGAAACGCTGCGTAACATCGCGGCGGCTGGTATGTCCGACCAAATGCCTTTCGCCAAGGGGTCGGCCCCACTGCCGGTTGGTGCAGACTTCATCACGCGATCCCATGTCAGCAGGCACGGGCAGCGCGACTACAAGCTCTATATCCCCGCCACGCTGACGTCCGCGCCGATGCCGCTGATCGTGATGCTGCACGGCTGCACGCAGTCACCTGACGACTTTGCCGCCGGAACCGGGATGAACGCGCTAGCCGAACGGCACGGATGTCTGGTGGCATACCCCGCACAGCCTGGGCGCGCCAACGTCAACAAATGCTGGAACTGGTTCAAGCCTGAAGATCAAGCGCGAGACAGCGGTGAACCTGCGCTGATCGCTGGTCTTGTGCGCGATATACTGCGTGACCGACCTGTCGATCCCACGCGGATCTACGTTGCCGGGCTTTCCGCCGGTGGCGCAGCGGCGGCAATTGTTGTAGCAGCCTATCCAGATCTTTTCAGCGCAGTTGGCGTGCACTCCGGCCTGCCTGTCGGCGCGGCTAATGGCATACCGCAGGCGTTTTCTGCGATGCGTAGCGGCTCGGGCGGGATAGTTCTAGCCCATGCCGTGCCGACCATTGTCATCCACGGACTGGCCGATGCGACGGTGCACCCGCGCAATGGCAAGTCTGTCATCGCGCAGACGCTGCACGCCTTCGACGGGTTGCGCGCGACGACGCGGAAAGGCGTGTCCCCCGGTGGCAGGCCGTTTCGCCAGACCAGCTATGGCAGCGGCGACGGCGTGTCGATGGTCGAGCATTGGGAAATCGACGGGGCCGGGCATGCTTGGGCCGGAGGCCAGCCCCAGTGCAGCTTCACCGACCCGACCGGGCCTAATGCATCCGAAGAGATGCTTCGGTTTTTCCTGCAGCACGCGCAAACTTGACGGGCAACATCGGCCCGTGCCCGGCTGCAACCTTTCCGGCCACACCGCGTTGACTCCGGAACAGGGGAGGTGATGGTGTGCCAAAGCCGAAAAGCATAGGGATCGTCGGGACCGGGCCAATGGCGATCCATCTCGTCAAACACCTGATCGTCGCCCGACAATCCTTGCGGATCGTACTGTTCGAACAGCATGATTTCGCGGGCACCGGTATGCCTTACCGGCAAGACATGAGCCCGGACTACATGCTGGTAAATAATTTGGGGCCTATATACTTAACTAGGCTCTGGACCCATTAATTTGCTTGCTGTTGCAGAGGGGCGTTGATTTAGTGGCTGCACCAAAAGGGGGTGCTGCCATGACCGAGTTGATCCTGCTTTCCGAAGCCCAGATGGCGCGGATATCGCCGTTCTTTCCATTGTCGCACGGCATCCCCCGGGTGGATGACCGGCGGGTGATCAGCGGCATCATCTTTGTCATCCGCAACGGCCTGCGGTGGCGCGACGTTCCGCCAAGCTACGGACCACACAAGACAATCTACAACCGTTTCATCCGCTGGAGCGAGTTGGGCGTGTTCGGACGCATCTTCCTGGAACTGGCAAAAGGCGGCGGCGAGACCGCCGAGTTGATGATCGATGTCACTTACCTGAAGGCGCACCGCACAGCAGCCAGCCTGCTCAAAAAGGGCTCTTCCCGGGTATATCGGACGCACCAAAGGCGGGTTGAACTCGAAACTGCACGCTGTCTACGACAGCGAAGGTCGCCCGCGCAGCCTGTTTCTGACCGCAGGCCAAATCAGTGACTACACCGGGGCGGCGGCCCTGCTGGCAAGCCTGCCCCCGACGAAGGCGCTTCTGGCCGACAAGGGCTACGATGCGGACTGGCTGCGAGACGCACTTGCAGATCGGAAGATCAAGGCCTGTATCCCATCGAAATCAAACAGGAAAATCCAGATACCGCACGACAGGCTGCTTTACCGAAAGCGGCACAAAATCGAAAACATGTTCGGCAAACTTAAGGACTGGAGGCGCACCCACACCCGCTACGACCGCTGCGCCCACACCTTCATGTCCGCCATCGCAATCGCAGCCATCGTCATCTTCTGGATATGATCAATGAGTCCTGAGCCTAGGTCGGCGTTGTCGCGAGTGACAAAGCAAAACAAGACAAAATTAGGATTTCCAACGATCAGATATGCTAAGGGAAAACCGCTTGATGCAGATGTTGCCGCGTGGGGGTCTTCTTTGCTCTTGGCAGTTCGCAAGCTATTGCCAGATGAAAACGGCGGAGAAGCCGAAGGCGCGTTGGCGCTGACACTTGACGCGCAATCTGGTCAACTTTTTGCCGCACCGGGCGATGCAGTTAGTCGCTTCAAAAACATGGAGGCAGCTTGTGCATCTATCGCGGAAAGGTGGGATAGCATCGAGCCACCGGACGGCGCGATCTTCTAAAGCCTACTGATGAAGCGCATGGCTTGCGCGGGCGGTGAGGCTAGTTCTGTATATAGGTCCCCAAAATTTCCTGCGCGTCGGCCAGTGCCCGCACCCGACCAGTCAGAATTTCGCGTCCTTCCTGAACTGTTGTCGCATGACGAAGGGTCTGGCGATCACCGATTGCACCATGCTGACGGCATTTTTCAGCCGATGCGACAGTTCATGCATTAGGTGTTCGCGCTCTTCCTCGATGCGCTTGAGGTACGTGATATCACGCGACACCGCGAGGATTTGCTCGGGACGTCCGGCGCTGTCCAACATCGGGATCACGCGCACATCCCAATATTTCGGGGTCCCGGCAAACGTGTCGGCAAACCCCTGGAACACAGCCGGAGTACCGCTTTTTGTAAGTTCCAGCGCCTTGACAGCGTCGGCGTTCCGCGTTCCCGTCCAGAATTCAGGCCAGAAACTGCCTTCGATCCTGGTATTCTGTGGGATTTCCATGACCTGGCGACCACGGTCACTCATGTAAATCAGATGCCCCTCCAGATCGAGAACCTTGATGCAATCCGATGATGCCCCCAGTACAGACTGCAGGAACTGTTCGCTTTTTTGCAGTGCGGCAAGGGCGAGGGTGCGATCCGTCCCTTCGACGCCATCAGCAAATACGCCAGTCACCTCGCCCGCTGCCGTTAGCACCGGCTGATAGACAAAGTCGACGAACCGTTCTTCTGGCGGCCGCCCGCAACACGCTGCAAAACCACTTTCGCACCGTCAATCCTGATCGCCTTGCTGGTCGAGACGACGGCGTCGAGCATGTCGATATATCCTTGGGACCTGGGCTTTAGCAGTGCGTTGGTAGCAGAATTCCCGATGTTGTCGCGGTGTCCTGCAAGGCTCATCAAATCAGGATTGTCCAGTTCAAAGACGTGATCGGAACGTTTGAGCATGGCAATGAAGCTCGGGGCCACTTCGAACATTTGCCCCTGCCTGTTGGGCTCTTGCTCCAGCTCGCGCCGGAGCATGTTCTCTTTCGTCGTCTCCGTATAGACGCAGAACATCTCTGGGATCTCGTTACTTTCGTGCTGAAGAGGCGTGTAAGTGAAATGGAAATGCGCCTCTTCACTTTGGCCGGTGCGATTCTGCTGCTCTTCAACATTGTCGACGTAGACGGATTTGCCCGCATACACGCGCCGCGCCAAAGGCTCAAAGACGCCTCGGATTTCGGACCAGAGGTCGAAAAAATTCTCGCCCTCAGCGGCCAGATGCCGATCACCGAAAATCTCAGCGTAGCCTTCGTTGTAGATCATCTGATGGTCTGGTCCCCACGCCAGCAACATCGGTTGGCGAAAGCGCAGAACCAAGCTGGTCATCGACGGCAACGTCGCGGGCCAGTGCTCGGGCGGGCCAAACGGATCGCGCAACAAATCGATGGTGCGCAGATACGCATCCGCACCGGTGGTGCAAGAATGGAGGCACGGAGGCAAGGCTTTGAGACTGGATCGAATTGGTGAGGGTCATCTTGTTCACCCCCTCTAGTTGCTAACGCCGAATGCCACAGAAACGCGCGACAGCATGAGAAAACAGTAACACGCCACCGAACAGTCGCACTAACATAGATCATTAGGATAGGTCGCGACGCCAAGGGCCCTAATACGCCTATTTCCGCCCCGTCAGGCGCGCCTGCAGCCGCGACAACGATTCAGGCGCGATGCCAAGATAGGATATGAGGGGCAGTTGCGGCACTTGCGTGATCAGATCAAGAAAGGTCAGCTTTAATTCTTCGTGGCGCTGTTCCGGGGTTTGGGTCAGGAACGCGATTTCACGATCCTCCTTCCGTCCATATTGCCGCTCCGCCAACACCCGCCCCCAGCTTTTAACATTCTGGGTGCGCATCATGGTGCGTTATCAATCTCTTGAACGACCATCTCGATGCGACACAATCCACAACCGCAACAATCCCGGCCCGGGCAAGCTGTCCGCCGATGGCACTGCCGAAGGACACAGCGAATACCGGGCCAGCGCAGAAGCCTTGGTAAATCGTCCCCCTTTTCAGGAACGATCAACATGTAGTGGATTGTGCCGATGTGAACAAAGTACAGGGAATGCGTCGTATCGCCCCGGGGCGGAAATCTCCTCAGCGGCAATTCGTGGGGCAGCGGTGACTTCTGACGCCGACCCGCACACGCATGACGTCGACTCGAAATCATGAAGAAAATGCGGAGGCCCTTTTTGGAAAGAAACTCGCCTTCCGCGCAATGAGTGGTCGGGCACTCAACCCCTAGATTGGCCCGACCCCGATCAATCCTCGCTGCCCGCCATCTGCGCCAGAACTGCGCCTTTGCCGCGCCAGCGTAGCCAAAGCGGAAGCAGCAGCGCCACCAACGCCAGCAGCAAAAGCCCCGCCGCAACGGGTGTGCCGACAAGCGTGCTCCAGTCGCCCTGGCTGATCGCCAGCGCCCGGCGCAGTTGTTGTTCGGCCATCGGACCAAGGATCAGCCCCACCACAACCGGGGCGATAGGATAGCCGTGCAGGCGCATCAGATAGCCCATGACGCCAAAAATCATCAGCATCACAAGTTCCACTGGCGAAGGGTTCACCCCGATAGTGCCCAATGTTGCAAACAGCAAAATGCCTGCATAAAGCCACGGCCGCGGGATACTTAGCAATTTCACCCAAAGCCGGATCAGCGGCAGGTTCAACACCAGAAGCATAACATTGGCGATCAGCAGACTGGCGATCAGACCCCACACCAACTTGGGAGAGGTCGCAAACAGCAAAGGCCCCGGTTGCAGCCCGAATTGCTGAAACCCCGCCAGCATGATGGCGGCAGTCGCCGTCGTTGGCAGCCCCAGCGTCAGCAGCGGCACCAGCGTTCCCGCAGCGGCAGCATTGTTGGCAGCCTCGGGGCCCGCCACGCCCTCAATCGCACCATGACCGAATTCCTGGGGATATTTCGAGAACCGCTTTTCGGCGCCATAGGACAAGAAGCTTGCGATATCAGCCCCGCCTGCTGGCATGGCACCGATGGGAAAGCCAATAGCCGTGCCGCGCAGCCATGGCCGCCATGATCGGCTCCAGTCCGCGCGCGTCATGCGGACCGAACCCTTGATGGCATGCACCTTTTCCACCATCCCGCCGCCCTGCGCCGCCACGAACAGCGCCTCGCCCACCGCGAACATGGCAACAGCCAGCGTCGTAACCTCGACTCCGTCCAGAAGCTGCGGCACCCCGAACGACAGCCGCGCCTGACCGGTCAACCCGTCAATCCCCACCAGTGCCAACGCAAGCCCGACGAAAAGCGAGGTCAGGCCCTTTAACGTGCTTTCGCCAAAGGCTGCTGAAACAGTGACAAAGGCCAACACCATCAGCGCGAAATACTCACGCGGGCCAAAGATGAACGCCAGCTTGACAATATGCGGGGCCAGAAAGGCCAGTGCCAGCGTCGCAAGCAGCCCCGCCACGAACGATCCGATAGCTGCCGTCGCCAATGCGGCCCCGCCACGACCAGCGCGGGCCATCTTGTTGCCTTCCAGGGCTGTGACGATCGAGGCACTCTCGCCGGGAGTGTTCAGCAAGATCGAGGTGGTTGAGCCGCCATACATGCCGCCGTAATAGATGCCGGCGAACATGATCAGCGAACCCGCCGGATCCAGCCCATAGGTGACAGGCAGCAAAAGTGCGACGGTCAGCGCCGGGCCAATGCCGGGCAGCACGCCCACGGCGGTGCCAAGGGTCACGCCAATCAGCGCATAGAACAGGATCAGCGGGTCAAGCGCGACTGTCAGTCCCTGCAACAGAAAATCGAATGTGGTCATCTTAGCCCCCGAAGATCAGGGTTTCGGGAAATCCTGCCGGGAGGTTCAGCTGCAATAGCCGATCAAAGACACCGTAAACCACTAGCGCAAAGATAATGCCAATGGGCAGAGTCAGCGCAAAGTTGCGCTTGCCAAAGGCGGCAGCAGTGCAGGCAAACAAAATCCCCGAAGCGATGGCAAATCCCAACGGTTTCAACAGCACCAATTGCAGCAGAAGCCCGCCGATGATGAACAGCACCGGCAGACGCTCTTGGCGCGGCACCGCCACTCCGCCCATGCGCAGCCCCTTGATGGCATGGGCCAACGCCAACAGCACCAAGCCCCAGCCGACAAAGACCGGCAAGTCGCCTGACCCGATGCCGGCATAGCCGCCCTTGTCAGGAATGGTGCCGCCTTGCCAGATCAACAGCCCGCCCAGACCCGCCAGCAACACTGCGATGATCAGCGCCGCCCCATCGGGGCGACGCTTGGTTTCTGACACGACGTCTGTCACTTGACCAAACCGATATCTTTCAAGATGGCAGTGGTCGCCTCGATCTCTGTTGCAAGCTGCGCGTCAAACTCGGCACCCGCCAGATAGGTGTTGGCCCAGCCCTTGGTTTCCAGCGTGGTTTTCCAGCCTGCCGAGTTCACCAGCTTGTCGATATCCGCCGCAACAGCGGCCTTCTGTTCGTCCGACAGGCCCGGCGCTGCGGCAACCATGCGCCAGTTTTGCACGTTCACGTCATATCCGGATTCCATCAGCGTCGGCGCATCCGTGCCTGCCCATTTCTCGGCTGTCGAAACCGCCAGCATCCGCATGGTGCCCGCTTCGACCTGCGGCAGGAATTCGCCAACGCCGGAAATGCCCACCGTGACTTGATTGCCAAGGATGGCCGCGAGCGCCTCGCCACCGCCCGAGAAGGCGACATAGTTGATCTTGGTCGGATCAATGCCCGCCGCCTTGGCCAGAAGGCCCACGGTGATATGGTCAACGCCGCCCGCCGAACCGCCGGCCCAAGACACAGCACCTGGATCGGCTTTCATCATGTCGACAAGTTCGGTGATAGTCTGAATCGGGCTGGAGGCGGAAACCGCAATGCCGACCGCTTCGCCGGTCAGCCGGGCAATCGGGGTAACATCGGCCAGCGACACGGGCGATTCATTGGTCAGGATCGCACCAACCATCACATAGCCGCCAACAATCAACTGGCTGGCGTCGCCCGACGCCGTCGAGGCGAATTGGGCCAAGCCAACCGTGCCGCCCGCGCCGGGCACGTTCTGCACCTGCACCGAGGCTGAAATGCCTTCGGCCTGCATCACTTCCTGCATTGATCGCGCAGTGCTGTCCCAGCCGCCACCGGGTGCGGCCGGTGCTATGATCATGTAGTCTCCGGCAAAGGCCGGAACCGCCAATGCAGTGGCCAAGAAAACGCCCAAAAGCGTGTGTTTCATTCTGATTCTCCTCCCAAGGCACGGATTTTCGTGCCGATTGTCTTGGGCGGCACCTCCTCGTGCCGTCCCTGCGCCAAAGTTGACCACATAATCCTGTCAACAAGCTGACAGCGTCATTTGCCCGCCAAAGCCGCCCGCCACAGGCGCAGCAACCGCTGTCGTTTTGCCTGATCGAGATAGACCAATACCCCCGGGCTGACGGACACCGGACGCAGCTGATCGCCGAGTGCGGCCTGCATCGCCTGACCGCTGTTGGCACCCGAAACCTCAAGGCTGACCGACGGCAGGCGCAGCTTTTCAGACAGCAGAGTCTGTCCTTCGCTGCTCATCAGAAAGGCCAGGAAGTCGGTGCCAAGTTCGGGCGATGCCGCACCGCGCGGCACTAAGGCCACACGCGACACCACCACGGTAAAATCGCGCAGCAACACCATACCAAGATCGGGCGCAAGCCGCGCCTGATCAGCGGCATAAGACCCAAGAATATTGTAACCCAAAACCAGACGGCCATCGGCCACACGGTCAATGATGTCCTGACTGGTGGGAAAAGTCTGCAGCCCCGCCGCCGCCATTATGCGCAACAAAGACCAGATATCCGGAAAATGTTCCGCATCGCGCGCCAGGAACAGATAGCCCACCGCCGACTGTTCTATATCGTAGGTGCCGATCCTGCCCTTCAGCACTGCGGGCGACTGGCGCAGCCAATCCATCAATTCCAAGCGCGATTGCGGCGGGCCGTCCGGAAAGGCGGGTTTGTGATAGACCAGAACCGCAGGCTCGAAGGTCATAGCAAACGCAGTGTCCTGCCAGTTGGCCCAGACGGGCCAGTTGCGCGCAGCGGGCACCGCGACCGGTTGCGCATAGCCGTCGTTGGCCAGTTTCAGCTGCATATCCATCGCAGACGAAAACACGAAATCCGCCGTAGGTGCCCCGGCATCGGTCTCGGCGATCACGCGCGCGGCAATATCGCCCGCCAGCAGGTCTTCGTAGCGCACGGCGATATTTGTATGGCTGGCCTGAAAGGCGGCAACCAACGGTGCAGCAAGGTGGTTGTCCAACGTGGAATAGATCACCATCTCGGCCTGCGCCACACCACTGATGGCATCATACGACACCACCTCGCCCAGGCTGGGGCCAGCCATGGCAGTGCTGACAACGATAAGTCCAAACATCCTGCGCATAAATTCAGCTTGCACGAGGAATTCGGCGTTCACAACTGCGCGCTTTACCCCTAACCTTTTCTGCCGGGGGGATGCGATGCGCTTGCTATTGGTCGAAGACGATCTGCCCTTGGCAGAGGCGCTGGTCGCATTGCTGATCTCGTCGGGCTATGCGGTGGACTGCGTGCATGATGGCGACTCCGCCAAGGTGCTGGCAGCGGCCGAGCAATTCGATCTGGTGATCCTTGATCTGAACTTGCCGCAGCTTGACGGGCTTGCCGTGCTGCGCGCTATGCGGGCGCAGGGCAATAAAGCGGCGGTGATGATCCTGACTGCACGCGGCACCGCTGAAGACCGCGTGCGCGGGCTGGATCTCGGTGCCGACGACTACATGGCCAAACCCTTTGACATCCGCGAGTTCGAGGCGCGGGTCCGCTCGCTTTTGCGGCGGCAGGCCGGTCTGCGCTCGGCCGCAGTCACGCTTGGCCCGGTCACGCTTGATCTGACAACGCGGCAGTTTTCGGCCTCTGGCCATCCGCTTGATCTACCACCGCGTGAACGGGCCCTTCTGGAGTTGCTACTGACCCGCGCAGGCAAGGTCGTCACTAAAGAGGCCATCGTGCAATCGCTGACCTCGCTGGACGACATGCTGTCGGACAATGCGATCGAACAATATATTTCGCGCCTGCGCCGTCGTATTGCCCCATTCGGGCTAGGACTGCGAACTGTGCGCGGCATCGGTTATCTGCTTGAAAAAGCCACTGAGCCGCGATGACCCCCTATTCCCTCCGCCGTCGCCTGCTGCTTTGGCTGTTTCTGGCCACGGCAGCGCTCGGCCTTCTGGCGCTGCTGGACACATGGCGCGAAGCATTGCGCACGGCGCAAAGCGTGTCGGACCGGGTGCTGGTTGGTTCTGCACTCGCGATTGCCGAACGGGTGACGGTCGACGAAACCGGCGTTCTGGAAGTGGATATCCCCTATTCGTCGTTGGAAATGCTGACCTCCACGGCGCAGGACAAGGTGTTTTACCGCGTTGACGGCCCGATTGGCAGCTTTCTGACCGGCTATGAAGATCTGGCGATTGTGGCCGCACCCTTGGGTGGGGTCGGCTTTGCTGATGGCCGCTATGGCGAGGTTGGCATCCGCAGCGCCACCCTGATGCGCGAGGTGTCGACCGGCGCGCGCTCCATCCCGTTCAGCGTCACCGTTGCGGAATCCACGCGCGCGCGGTCCACCTTGGCGCGCGCCATTCTGATCCGCTCGGCGATGCGCCTTGCGGTACTGATCCTCGGCGTGGCGGGCATTGTCTGGATCGCCGTCACCGTCGCCTTGCGCCCGCTGGACCGGCTGGGTGCTATCATTGCCGAACGCTCACCGGGCGATCTGCGCCCGGTCACTGCCGATACGCCGCAGGAGGTCGAGGTTCTGGTCGCCGCCATCAACTCTTTCATGGCGCGGCTGGATACTGCACTTGACGCGCTGCGCAATTTTACCGGCAACGCCAGCCATCAGTTGCGCACCCCCCTTGCTGTGGTGCGCACGCAACTTGCGCTAATCGACCGCAGCGCTGGCCCCAATCAGACCGGGGCGGCCACGCAAAAGGCACGAACCGCACTGGAACGCGCCGAGCGGGTGCTGGCGCAGCTTTTGGTTCTTGCGCGCGTCGATGCGGCGACGGGGGCCACCGTGCTGCAACCAATCAACATCGTGGCAATCGCTAAAGAGGTCACCGCCGAGATGGTTCCAGCCGCCTTGCTGCGCGAGATCGACCTTGGCTACGAAGGGGCCTCTGAGGCCACGGCGCGGGCAGAGCCGGTCCTACTGGCTGAACTGCTGCAAAACCTGCTTGCCAATGCCATCGCCTATTCGGGCCGTGGCGCGGTGGTGACGGTGCGGGTGCTGCAAACCGCCGGTTCCGTTGCGCTGGAAGTGGAAGACAACGGCCCCGGTCTGGCTCCAGAACAAATGAAGCGTGCCGTGCTGCGCAAACGCGGCATGCCAAAGTCGGTCGCGATCAGCGCCAAAGACCCTGAAACGGGCCTTGGCCTTGGCCTGGCCATCGCAACCGAAATCGCCGCCCTGTTTGGCGCAGAAATCCAGCTGCAAACCGGACGCACGGGCACCGGCCTTTTGGCAAGTGTCAGCTTTCCAACGGCCGGCTAGGGTCGGATGGATGTATTCGCACGACGCAGGTTCGGCATCACACTTCGCTACAACTGGGCTTACGCCGCCAGGTTGACAATCGCCCGTTCCGATCGCGACCGCGCGGCTGCCGTGCAGGCATTTCAGCAAACAGACAATCGCAAATGCCGAAATTTTTTGCTGATATTGGTAGCAAACGTTCTTGAGCGGTCAGCCAAAGCAGTCAGCGGCCTAACGGTGCTGCGGGTGTTGACTTCGGGCCTATTTGACAAACCGTCAGATTGCAGACGGTGGGAAACCCCCCATTTTCATTGGGGTGCATTTATAGGATTTACGCAGCCCTTATCAGTTTCTGTGCGCTTGTTACCCCGCCTGTTGTAGCTTGTCTTGAACATCGAGATCAGATGTTTCAACGGAACCAGAGTTTTCCGTAGAAAGACGAACGTGCAGCCCCTATTGGCCAGACATCCCAACAATTGCCTGTCGTCATGGCTCCACCGGGGCTGTGCGTGCAAGGCAGGCCGGTCCGGTCTGGATGAGCCCGTGTCCATAGGTCTCGTCGCGGCCGGGTGTACCGAGATCTCGGGCCGTGGCCGTCAGTCGTCCGATCAGATCTTTCGCGGACAGTTGCGGGTCGGCAGCAAGAGAGGCAGCCGCCGCCGCAGAGACGAAAGGTGCGGCGAACGAGGTGCCGGTCTTCGGCCTGGCCCCTTTGATCGAGGCGGCAGTCCATACATCAACCCCCGGCGCGGCAAGATCGACATGCGCGCCACGGCCAGCGCGGCGGTAGACAGCGCCAGTCCTGTCCACTGCAGTCACTGCAACAACCTCCGGATAGGCAGCCGGATAGGCCGGATCAGCCTCGGGGCCGCCGTTCCCGGTCGCGGCGACTAGAACGATATCGATTGCCACAAGGGTTGCCACAGCGCGTTCCAGAACCGTGTTCGGCGGGCCGGCAAGGCTCATGTTAACGACGCGGATGTCTTTCGCTGCAAGAAAGTCCATCGCTGCGACCAGCGTGTAGACATCCGCCCGTTCATCACCGCCGTCACTGTGGAAAGCGTCAACTGCCACGACACGCGCGCCGGGCAGCAGTCCCGGCGAGCGGCTATCCGGACCGCCGATCAGCAGTGCGATGACGGCCGTTCCGTGAATGGCGCGCGACGGATCAAGGTCACCGGGCGTAAGCTTGTGAACCTCAAGGCGCGACGAGGCGAACGTCGGGTGATCGGGATTGATGCCTGTGTCGATGACACCAACGGCGATATCGGCATTGCAGCGTGCATTCGAAGGTGAATGCCACCCAATTAGGTTGAAGGATACACAATGCGGCCCTTCGCAGACTGCGGGTTCGACAGCCTGTTCACTGCGGTAATAGTGGTTGAAATCGGCGTCCGTGCCAGATGCGAGGGCCCGAACCTCGGCCCTTGCGGACTCTAGCGCCGTACCATCCGGCACCGACAAGCGCCGCGATGTGGCACCAAGTTCGGGCACGGCACGCTGTTCCAGAACCCTGTAGCCACGGGCCAGCAGAATGGCCAGATCAGCTTCGTTCAGCGATAGTGTGACAAGTTCTCCGGGCACAAGGCGGGGCAGTTCAGCAGGGGCAGTACTACGGGCAGCGCGGCGCGGCACACGGGCAGAACCGGGGCGGCGGTCGTCATCGACCCCGGCACCGCCGCCGACATCGCCATCGTCGTCGTCGGCAGTAGGGCTTGGGTCGTCATTGCCACCATCGTCATCACCGTCGTCATCCCCACCGTCGTCATCGTCATCTTGAGCCATCACGGGTCCGATCGGGTTGACGGCAACTTGATTGGCCGCGACTGACAGGCACAGCAGCACAAGGGCAGCGCGAAAAAGGATGGTTGTATTCATGTGTTTGATCCGGTCTGTTGAAGCAAGTTACATGGCCGAGAAGGCGCGGTGTTCCCTTGTCTAACGGATGAGGCAACATAGTATTCCACCACCAAGTTACATAGTCCGAATAAGAAAGTGGCAATGAAGGACAGTTTCAGCGATGATCTGATAGCGCTGTTGCCCAATCTCCGGCGGTTCGCTTTGTCGTTGTGTCGGCGCGCCGATCTGGCCGATGATCTGGTGCAAATCACCGCCGAACGTGCATTCGCGGCGCGTGATCGCTTTGATCGGGCGACACGGCTGGATGCGTGGCTGTTCCGGATCCTGCGCAACGCTTGGATCGATCATGCTCGGCGAACGACAACGCAGGGGGTGACGGTCGACATTCATGACACGCCGGAAGCTGTGGTGGTTGACGGCGTGCATCACATGGAAACGGTGCTGCTGCTGCGGAAAACCGAACTTGCCATGGCCGAGATGCCTGAAGATCAGCGCGAAGTGATGATGCTCGTGTGCGTTGACGAACTGACCTACCGCGAAGCGGCGGAGGTGATTGGGGTGCCGATCGGCACCGTCATGAGCCGCTTGGCCCGTGCGCGGCTGGCGCTTGCAGAAAAGGTTGGAATAAAATGACATGCTGGACGTTGCCCCAGACAAGGGACAAGAAGGGTGCCAATCATGGCGATCACTGATGAAATGCTGATGGCTTATGCCGACGGCGAACTTTCGGCCGCCGAGGCATCAGAGGTCGAGCGCGCGTTGGCCCAAGACGAAGCGCTGGCAGCGAAGGTGGCGCTGTTTGCCGATAGCAGAATGGCGGTCCGGCGTGCCTATGCAGCGCCGCCAGCAGTTCCAGCGGATCTGGAGGTGCGCGTGCGCGCCATGGCGGCGACGGACGCGGCGCTGCGGCAGGTCCGGACGACGACAAGCAACGTCATCGACCTCGCTGCGCGGCGGCGCGTGGTTCCGCTGTGGCAACTACCCGCCGCGGCAGCTGTTGCGCTGGCGATCGGCCTTGGAAGTGCATGGTTCGCCGGTCAGGGTGGCAACGGTGGTGCGGGTGGCCTTCAGGTTGCTGGTCTAAGCGATCCGGCGATTGTTGACGCTCTGGGCACGGTGCCCTCAGGCGAGCGGATGGCGCTGGGTGGCGGTGCCGACTTCGCTGCCATCGCGACGTTCCGTGATGGTGAAGGGACGCTTTGCCGCGAGTTCGAGCATGACCGCGCGGGTGGCGCAACAGTGGTGGCCGTGGCGTGCCGAGCGGCGGCTGCTTGGGACGTCCGCTTTGCCATCGCCGCGACGGCCGCCGACACCGCGGGCTATGCGCCTGCATCCTCGCTTGAGACGCTGGATGCCTATCTGTCAGCAACGGGCGCAGGCGCGCCACTTTCCGCCACCGACGAGGCTGCGGCGCTTGAGGCGCTGAAGTGACTGGCGCGTAAATCACGATGATCAGTGACTATTGCCATGCTTCTCGTGGGACATTTTCATGTCACAGTCGTGGCTTGTGGAGAACGATCAGTACTTTTCCGATCATCGGGAATAACCCGGCAACCCACCCGTTATCCTTGTGCAGTCACCGATGGCTGCTTCTCACAAGGAAGGACTCCACCGATGAAAAACATTGCAAAAATAGCCACTGTTGCCTTCATAGCCACCTCTTTTGCCGTGCCCGCACTGGCGGACGACGGGGATAGTGGCTTCTGGAAAAAATTGCTGAAGGGAGGCCACATCGACAGTTCGAACAGCAACTCGAATTCGAACAGCAATTCGGACAGCAATTCGAATTCCAACTCGAACAGCAATTCGAACTCGAATTCGAACAGCAACTCGAACTCCAACAGCAACTCTAACTCGAATTCCAACAGCAATTCGAACTCGAACAGCAATTCCAACAGCAATTCGAACTCGGACGGCGACGACGACTGATCGGTCGATGAATTGCTGCGATATTCAGGACGCCGGCCCGATTGGGTCGGCGTTTCGCGTTAAGACAGCCCTGAAGGTTGCATATGCCTCCTAGCCAAAGGGCCGGACAACCGAAAAGGCCGGGGTCCGTGGCCCCGGCCATTTTCATTGGTGCGTCCTGTTGCAGTCAGCGCTTGGCGCGCGCGTCGGTCCGGTACCAGCCGGTCTTGGCCATGGTCTGGCGCAGCATGCGGACGCGCTCTTCCGCCTCGTCTTTGGTTTCCGCCCGTATCTCGGCATCTACATCGGCGGCATCGCGACGAAACGGAATCACTTGCACGATGGGCGAGCCCTTTTCGATCACGTGCAGCCCGTCGGGCCCGGTGGCGAAGAAAGGAAAATGGATCGGCGAGCGGTAGGTATCGGTGTCGACGATGCCCGAAACAATCTCGAACAACCCATTCGGGCGGTTCATCGGATTGATGAACAGGCTGCTCCAGCCCGGCGGAGTAACGATGGTCCAATAATTGTGGAACTTGCGCGGCGGGCGGTTGCCCCAGGGGTTACCCTTGACCTGATGCATGCCGTGGTTCGACACCATCGTGCGGTCAAAATCCCAGCCCGCCTCCATGACTGCGCCGTTTTCGCGGATCTCAATCCGCACCGTTGCGGCCAGCGGAATGATCCAGCCGGTGGTCATTGCGTCCAGAAACGGCATACAGCGCTTGACCGTCAGGCCGGTATCGTTCTTGGCCAGCTTGGTGTCATCAACGGCTGATAGTTTGCGGAACCAGTCCGGCAGATATGCCTTTGCCGGAACGGGCGCGGCGATGACATCCCTGTCAGCGGGCTCGCACAGAAATTGCAGGCGCGGTTTGGTGCGGAAAAGGCCCATTGGGATCTCCTTGTTGCTGAAGTCATCCCTGAAAAACGTGCCGCCGCCGCAGTTATTCCCTGGCGACCAGCGTTTCTGGTGTTGGATTCCACTTCGAGGCTCAGCAGCCGCATGAATCACGAAAGTTCGACAAAAAAGCAGGCGGCAGGGAATAACCCGGTGCCCGACGCGTTGTCAGGCCATGTGACACTAACGTGACAGTTTCATGAATGCCCCAGCAACGGCTGGCCCAACAGGAGAAGAACGATGCTTGACCATTTGCCCGAACCGGAAACTCTCGCGCGATTTGCGATCAACGCCACGGCCATGGTGATCCTTGTGTTCGGCATGTTTTACAGCCGCTACCGAGACAAGGAGCTGGTGACCGCAGCATCGTTGTTCAACATCTTCGCCTTCGGCGTGCTGACCGTCCTGTCATCAGTTGAATTCAGCCTGGCCGCAGGCTTTGGGCTGTTCGCGATCTTGGCACTTTTCACGCTGCGCTCTGAACAGATCAGCAAAATCGAGATCACCTATTTCTTCGGCTCCATCGCCATCGCTGTCATCTGCTCGATCCATGGCACCACCTTGCTCTTCGTCGGGATCGTCGTCGGGATCGTGCTGATCGGCGCTTACATCTTTGACCACCCACGTCTGCTGCGGTCAGCCGACGGCGTGCGCATCACGCTGGACAAGATTGACGACCACGCGCTGTCAAACCCCGATCAGATGCGGACCGACCTGTCAAAACGACTGGGGGTGGATGTGATGTCCTATCAGATTACGGCGCTTGATTACATCAACGACCTTGCCCGGATCACTGTTTTCTACCGCAAGCAATGACACAACAGCAGAAGGAAGATGATGATGGACCCGCTTATTGCGCAAAGCCTTGCGCGCTTCGGCCCAATCAGCCTTGATGCGCTAAACAGCAAGGCCGCGATGCTGGAACGGCTGGACAACAAATACATTATTCCCGCCGCCCGGTTGCGCCCCGCCTTTGACGTTTTCGCCGATATCTTCGACGTGCTGGAGATTGAGGGGAAACGCGCCTTTACCTACGCAACGCGTTACTTCGATGACCCGGCCCAGCGTGCCTATTACGACCACCATCGGGGCCGCCGGAAGCGCTGCAAGGTCCGGGTGCGGACGTACGTTGACGCGGGCTTCAGCTATCTGGAGGTGAAGCTGAAGGATGCCCGCGATGTGACGGTGAAAAAGCGGCTGAAGGTCGACGCACCGCTTGTTGAACTTGACCCGCGCTGCATGGATTTCATCGACGATTGCTATGCCAACCTATACGGCGAGGCGTTCGGCAACTGGATGTTTCCGGTGATCACCATGGAGTATCAGCGGACGACCCTTGTCGCCAAGGAAGGCGGTGAGCGGATGACGATCGACACCGGTCTGCGCTTCGCGGCAGGCGACGAGACGCTACAGGTGGCACCAGACCTTTTCATCATCGAAACCAAGTCGGCCCGTGGCAATGGCATCGCCGACAAAATCCTGCGCGGTCTGCACCAGCATCCGACGGGGCGTTGTTCGAAATATTGCATCGGCATGGCCGCGCTTGGGCAGGTGCAGCGTCACAATCGCTTTCTACCAGCTTTACGCAAGCTGAAGCTAATGCCCGCTGTGCAGGTCGCATAGCCGCCGACGGCCCAACAGAAAGAAAATTAAGATGGCACGGCAGTTACAACTCCACGGTGGCATCGCCACCATCGCATCGACCATCCCACCACATGCCGTGAGATGGACGAGTGTCAGAAAACGATGGCGGGTCACCTTCCCGATGACCGTCGATAGCGACCGCAAGATACGACCAACCCTCAAGGGTCTTGATGTAGGTCATATTGCTCGCCATTGTCCTCGGATCGATGGCGGACTGCGGCTCGCCCAAAAAAGTATTGGGGCCGGTCAACTTCGAACTGCCGATCCTGCGCGTTCTCGACGACCACTGCGGGTTTGCCGCCAGATGGCCTTCGACAACGTTTGTAGACAATCTGCGGATCAGGGCCGTTTGGCGAACACAGCACCTTCCAGATGCAGAGCGATTTTGGGTTGATCCCCCAACCTCGCTAACCGCATGACCGCGCTCGCAAACTGTGCCACAGCATCCTGCGTGAACTCGCCAGAAAACCGATCTTGCTAACCCATCTCGCGTCTCGCCTTTGTTACAAAATTACCAAGAAAAGCGTCTACAAATCTGGAGGGCATTCAAAGATAGGCCGCACCCAAGCATCACCTGCCCGGCTGCGGCCCTGATCTTACTGACCCAGCACCTTGATGCGGCCCTCAACAGCCACATTCACCGTGCCGGTCTTTTCGACAAACGCCATCACATCATTGGCCACCAGATTGCCGCCACCAGCGTTGGTAATGATCTTGCCGCCCCCCAGCGCATCAAATCCATCACCGCCGCCAAGGATGAAATCGTTCACCGCCACCTTGTAAACCTTGCCCGCCTCAATCGGCGCACCAGCCACCATCACCTCCGACACGCGGGCACCCGCCGCCGCTGTCGGGTCCATCACGAACGTCATGCCCGATACTTGCGGAAACCGGCCCGCACCCTTTTCAACCTGGCTCACCCCGTTTTCCAGCGCCAACAAGATCTGGCTGCCCGGCAACTCCGTCAATACCGTCACATTGCCGAACGGCAGCTCTGTCAAGATATCGCGCCGCGTCAGCTTGGCCCCGGCATCATAGGTCCGATCACCCCGAATACCGCCGCCATTCATGATGCCAATATCCGCACCAGTCGCCGCCCGCATCGCATCGGCAATCAGATTGCCCATCGTCGCTTCTTCGGCCCGCACGATATTGCGGCGGCTATCCAGAGGCCCTTCCGTGGTGCCAATCTCAACCCCCAAAGTCTCATCCAGCTGGGCCAGGAACTGGTCCGCCAAGGCCTTGCTTTCCGGGTCGGGTTCTACTGACGCAGTGTCAATAAACCGAAATGCCGGCACCCAGCTGATCTCACGCTTGCCGTCGTTTTCGGTCACCTCGACCATCAGATCAATCGGCGTCAGAAACTGCCCGTCGATCGAGGTTTCAACATAGGCTGTTATCCCGTCATAAGCCGTGGCATAGGAATGATCATCACCCGACAGGATCACATCAAATGCGTGGCTCGCCATCAGCGCGCGGTCATTTTCCATGTTGGTCTGCACCACGCCCACCACAATATCGGCACCGTCCTCGCGCGCCTTTTCGGCCGCTGCAACTCCGGCTTCCACCGTTGGCAGAAACACCAATGATCCGGTTGATGAAACCTCGGGTGACGTGTCTTGAGCCACCGGAATAAGGGCAACTTTCAGCCCCCCGACTTCTTTCATCATCACCCCGCCCAGGCCTTCAAGCGGCGTTCCGTCGGAATTGGTGATGTTGATCGCGGCCCAAGGGTATTTCGACCCTTTCATCTTTTCGATGAAATTCTCCGGCCCGAAATCAAACTCGTGGTTGCCCGGCACAGCCAGATCGAAGGGCACCAGATTGGTGAAATCAATGGTGTTCTGCCCCTTGTCAAACCCCGACATCAACGATGGCGACAGCATGTCACCATCAAACAGATACAACGTGTTCGGGTTTGCCGCGCGTTCGGCCTTCGCCACCGCGTTCAGCCGCGCAAAACCGCCGCGCCCGTCTTCTTCCTCAAAATTATAGACATCACCCACACCAAGAAGCGTCAATTTCACCGTTTCCGCAGCAAGCGGCGCGCCAAGCGCGATCAGCCCGGCAACCCCAACACCGAACACTCGGGACGAAACCATCGAACGTAACATTGCGATTCTCCTTATGCGTGAATGGATCGAATGGCAGCAGACTGCACCTTGGTCAGCGCATCGTCAAAGCTTCCTTCGCCAAAGCATCGGCGTTCGGCGTAACGCTATGGTGACAGGCGGGGCAGATGATGGGCGGGATTGACCATCGGGCGGCAAAGCGGCAATAGAAGCGATGCAAATTTTTAAGATCTTCCGCCGCGCCGAATGGGATGCGTTTCGTACCACTGGTGAAACCGCCGGGGCACCGATTGATTTGGTCGATGGCTACATTCACTTTTCCACCGCCGCCACGGTCGCCGAAACCGCATCCAAATACTTCGCTACTGAAAGCGATCTGGTGCTGGTCGCCTTCAATTCCGATGCTCTTGGCCCCGCGCTAAAATGGGAAGCGGCGCGTGGCGGGGTGCTGTTTCCGCATCTGTACCGCAGCTTACAGCTGTCCGAAGTGGTCTGGGATAAATCTCTGCCGCTAGGTGCCACCGGCCACATCTTCCCCGAGGGGTTGTGGTGAGCATCGCTGAAAGGGTCGGCCTGGCCCTCCTGCACAAACTGGACCCCGAACGCGCGCACGCCCTTTCCCTTGCGGCCCTGCGCTTGCATCTGCCCAATTTGCCCGGCGTGGTATCCACCCCTCGGCTGGCTACCACCGTTGCGGGCCTTGCACTGCCCAACCCCGTCGGCCTGGCCGCAGGTTACGACAAAAACGCTGTCGCCCTTGCCCCCCTGATGCAATCGGGCTTCGGTTTTCTTGAAGTTGGCGCGGCAACCCCCCATCCCCAGGTCGGCAATGCCAAACCCCGCCTTTATCGCCTGACCGAAGACCGCGCCGCGATCAATCGGTTTGGCTTCAACAACGAAGGTGCCACCAGCATCTGCGCCCGCATCGCCATGCGTCCAAAGACAAAAGTGCCCGTCGGCATAAACCTGGGTGCCAACAAAGACAGCCACGACCGCGCCGCCGATTTCGCCGCCGTACTGGCCTGCTGCGGCCCGCATGTCGATTTTGCCACTGTCAATGTGTCCTCCCCCAACACCGAAAAACTGCGTGATCTGCAAGGTCGCGCCGCACTAACTTCGCTGCTGGCGGGTGTCATGGATATACAAGCGACCCTGCCCCGCCCGATCCCGATCTTCCTCAAAATCGCCCCCGATCTGACCGATGACGATCTGGCCCAGATCGCTGAGGTTGCCACCCTGTCCGGCATCGCAGGCATCATCGCCACCAACACGACCCTATCGCGTGACGGCCTGCGAAGCCCGCATCGCGGCGAAACAGGCGGCCTGTCCGGCGCCCCGTTGTTCGAAAAATCAACCCGCATCCTTGCCAAACTATCGCAGCTAACCGATGGCAAACTGCCGCTGATCGGCGTCGGTGGCATCAGCACCGCCGATCACGCCTTCCAGAAAATCCGTGCCGGTGCGTCCGCTGTGCAGCTCTACACCGCCATGGTCTACCACGGTCTGTCCGTCGCCGAAAAAGTCGCCAAAGGGCTGGACGACCTGCTAACCCAAGCAGGCTTCGCCTCAGTCGCCGATGCCGTAGGAACCGACCGCGCGCGCTGGCTGTAAGCGCATTCCGAGACAGCCTGCCCCGGACTTGATCCGGGGTGTGAAGCGTTTTCGGGCAAAATGCGCGGCAAAACCAAACCTTCAAAACGCCTTGAACGTCATCGTCGTCAACGTCCGGACAATGTCCGGAATATCAAACAGCCGCTCCGACAGGTAATGCCCAACATCGGCATCATCGGGGATATAAATCTTCGCAATCAGATCATACTCGCCGGATGTCGAATACAATTCCGACACCACCTCGCGGTCGTAGATCGCGGTTGCCACCTCATAAGTCTTGCCGGGTGTGCAGCGGAACTGGACGAATACGCAGATCATGGGGCCTCCGTTGAGTTGCGCCTCAGATTAGCCGCCGATCGCCCGCCGCGAAAGGCCTTAAACATCCGTCTCCGCCTCCAGCGCCAATGCCGCCGGCGCTTGCCGCAAATCATCCACTCCCAGCACGTTCACCGGCAGCGCCAGCCGATTGCGCACCACCCATTTCAACTGCTTTTCCGCCCGCGTGATCGCCACATAGGCCAGCCGCTTCCACAACGGCAACCCCGCCTCTGTGCGCCCCGCCTGCGCCGCCGCAAACAAATCCGGCGCGAAAACCTGCACCGTTTCCCACTGGCTACCCTGCGCCTTGTGAATGGTCACCGCCGCCCCGTGCAGAAACGCCGCCCCCATTTTCGCGGCTGACGGGATAAATGGCTCGTCCTCCCCCGGCTTTTCGATCTTTATAATCGACGCGGCTGATACCTGCGGCTCTTCCGCCCCCACCACATGCAGGCGTGCAAACCCGTCCTTATTGCCCGGCCCGATATAGATCACCTGCGCCCCCTTGATCAGGCCGCGCGCCTCCAGATCAATGCGCTTTTTGCGGTGCTTCAGCGGCAATTCGATCCCGTCACAAATCAACGGCTCGCCCGGCAGCAACTCAAACTCCGGTGCCCCCTGCGCCGCCCGAAACGCCGTGATCAACCGTATCCGCGTCGCATTGCGCCAGACCAACACCGGCGACCGCGCCATCAAATCGCTATCCACCCGCTGCGCCACTTCCACCCGGCCATCGCGCCGCGCCGCCGCCTCCACCAGCCGCTCGAACTCCTCAAACCCCAGATCGGGGTCCGCCAAAGCATGCGCCAGATCAAGGATCGGATTATCCTCCGCCTGCCGGTGAATGCGCGACAATATCAGCTTGCGCGCATCGCCCAGATTGTCGAACACCATCTCGCCCGATTGGCCAACCGGGGCCAACTGCGCCGGATCACCAAACAAGATCAGCGTCGGAAAAATCTCGCGCAGATCATCAAGCTGCCGCGCGTCCAGCATCGAGCTTTCATCGACCAGCCCGATGTCCAGCGGCTCTTCCCGCCGCTTCCACCCCTTGATGAAATCGCTGCCCCGCAACCCCGCCGCCGCCAATGCCCCCGGAATAGACGCCACCGCATCGTAAAACGCCTTCGCCCGATCCAGCGCCAGTTCCGTCAGCCCCTCAACCGCTGGCCGCGGTGCATTGCCCGCCAGCCATTCCGCAATGCGTTCGTACTGCGGGTCATAGACGGGCGTATACAAAATGCGGTGGATCGTGGTCGCCGGCACCCCGCGCAATCGCAGCACCGACGCCGCCTTGTTGGTCGGGGCCAACACCGCCAACGTGCGCCGGTCTTTCCTGCGCCGCCCTTCATAATCCCCGGAAACAATCTCAACCCCAGTTGCCTTCAGCGCCTTATACAGCGCCGCCAGCAGCATCGTCTTGCCCGACCCGGCCTTGCCCACCACTGCCAAAACAGACGCCTTGCCATCCGCACGCGGCGTCGTTTCCGCGTTCAGCAGATCAACGCCCATACCGCGCAATTGGTCGGAAACCCGGTCCCAGGCTTCGGCCTGATCATCAGAAAAAGTAAGCGCGGGGGGCTGCATGCCACAATCCTATTGCAGCGGTACAGAATAGACCAGACGGCACCGGATGCTAAACCCTAGTCGGGTGCTACACCACCCGGCTCCGCATCACCCGCAACCACAGCAATCTCGGCCATTGCAACATCCAGTGTCTGCTGCGCCGCCACTGCAATGCCGGGCAGATTGTTCACCTCGGCGTAGGTTCGAAGATCCTTCAAAACATCAAAAATCCAATTGTGCCGCATGCCGTCTCCAACCCTGTGTCTAGGCCGCAGAACCCGCCCACGACAAGCAACCTAGGGGAGACAATAATTAACAATTGGTCAATCAAAGGCGTCATGCGGAAACAAACGCTTCGCAATAATCCGCTGCATTTTACTGATCGTCCAACAACCGCCACTTACCTGTGGTGGCTGGCTTCCAGCGTATCCTCAAACGTACGCAGCCCCGTGCGCGGCGCTTGCACCAGCACCGCCATATTGCCCGGCTTGTGCTCGTTCCGCCGCATTTTCATATGCGCCGCCGGAATATCTGCCCACGGAAACACCTCAGACATGCAGGGGTCCAACCGCCGCTCCAGCATCAGCTTATTCGCCGCCGATGCCTGTTTCAGATTGGCAAAATGGCTACCCTGCACCCGCTTTTGGTGCATCCACAAATAGCGCGCGTCCAAAGTCAGATTATAGCCCGTGGTGCCCGCGCAGATCACGATCATGCCGCCGCGCTTTGCTACGAAAACCGATACCGGAAACGTCGCCTCGCCGGGGTGCTCAAACACCAGATCAACGTTATTGCCCTTGCCGGTAATATCCCAGATCGCCTTGCCAAACTTCCGCACCTCGTTGAACCACGCCTTGTATTCCGGCGTGTTCACCGTCGGCATCTGCCCCCAGCAGTTGAAATCCTTGCGGTTGATCACCCCCTTGGCACCCAACCCCATTACAAACTCGCGCTTGTCCTCGTCGGAAATCACGCCAATCGCGTTACCCCCCGCCGTATTCACCAACTGAATCGCATAAGACCCCAACCCCCCGGACGCGCCCCAGATCAGCACGTTGTGTCCCGGCTTCAATTCATGCGGCTCATGCCCGAACAGCATCCGATACGCCGTTGCCAGCGTCAGCGTGTAGCAGGCACTTTCCTCCCACGTCAGATGCCGCGGCCGCGCCATCAACTGCTGCGCCTGCACATTGGTAAACTGCGCAAAAGACCCATCCGGCGTTTCGTATCCCCAAATCCGCTGGCTGGGTGAATACATCGGATCGCCGCCGTTGCATTCTTCGTCATCGCCGTCATCCTGATTGCAGTGGATGACAACCTCATCCCCCACTTTCCAGCGCTTCACCTTGTCGCCCACCGCCCAAACGATGCCCGCCGCGTCCGATCCGGCAATGTGATAGGGCTGCTTATGCCCGTCGAACGGGCTGATCGGAATGCCCAACGCCGCCCAGACGCCATTGTAATTCACCCCCGCTGCCATCACCAGAACCAGCACCTCGTTGCTGCCGATGCGCGGTGTATCCACCACCTCGACCTGCATCGCAGTGTCCGGCTCGCCATGCCGTTCGCGCCGAATGGTCCAAGCATACATCTGCTTTGGCACATGGCCCAAGGGGGGCATTTCGCCCATCGCATACAGGTCTTTTTGCGGCGCGTCATAGACCGGCACGGCAGTATGCGTATCCAAAGCCATCGTGGCCTCCCTGATTGGGCAGATGCCGCAACGCAGAATCGTGGCGGCTTTTGCATTGAATATTGAGCCAAACGTAACATTGCAACCAAAAACTGCTATGTTTTGTAATTTTATGTCTGCCGCGTCGCAGCAATCATCCGTCGCTGCTGACGACTAAAACCTGCTGAACCGGCGCTGCATAAAACTGCAGCAGCGCATCCCGCTCCGGCAACGCCCGCAATCCATCGGCCCCTTCGCCCACAATCCCCCGCGCCAACAACGGTGCCAGCCCTTCGCTTAACGCCGCCTCCAACCCCTGCGGCGGCAGCTTCAACACCGCCCCCAAGCCCGAAAGCTGCCCCGAAATCTGCGTCATCCGCGCCAGCAAATCCATCCGATCCGCCACCCCACCCAACAACGCCGCCGCCACCAGCGGCACCGACAAAATCGGCACCACCTTGGTAATCTCGGCCATCAAATGCACACCCAGCACCTCGGTCGTCGCACCGGGGCTCGCCACCATAAACGCCCGCAATGATACCGGTGGCCCAAACGCCGCCGCCGCCGTGCCAAACCCGGCAAACCGCCCGCGGATCATCCGCCACACCATCCGCGCAACAAACGCCGCAATCGTCCAAGGCTTCGCCCGAAACCGCCGCGTCCCTTCCACCTGCGCCTCGGTCAGCAACCGGTCTTCCAGCACCCGGTCATAGGCCAGCCCCACTGGCACAAAGATCACATCCCGGTCCGTCCGCGCATCGAACCCGGTGAAGATATAGCTCAGCAGCCCCATCTTCGCCGCCCCGACCCGGCCATCCAGACTTAGCCCACCTTCGGGAAAAATCGCCTGCGTCGTGCCCTCATCCGTGGCCATCTGTACATACCGCGCCAACACCCGCCGATACAAAGTGTTGCGACTGCCGCGCCGGATGAAATACGCCCCCATCGCCCGGATCATGCCGCTAAGCGGCCAGACCCGCGCCCATTCCCCCACAGCATAGGAAATCGCCGACCTGTTCGCCACCAGCCAGGTGATCAGCACATAATCCATGTTGCTGCGGTGGTTCATCACAAAGATCACCGTCGCCTTCGGGTCAATGCTGGTCAGCGCCGCATCCACCTTGCCAATCCGCACCCGGTATAGCGCCCGGCTTAACCGCCGCGCCGCCCGTATCGCCACGCCAAAATACAAAGACGCCGAAAACCCCGGCACAATCTCCCGCGCATACCTGCGCGCCTCTTCAAATGCCACCGAACCCGGTACCCCCGCCTCGGCCGCATGCTCCGTCACCGCCTCCAGCACCTGCCGGTCATACAGCAGCCGCACGATCATATCTTGCCGCCGCGCCAGCTTGAACGGCTCAATCGGCCGGTCCAGCCGCTTGTTAATCCGCGCCACTGCCCGTTCCGCCCATTTGCGGAAAAACCAGCGCACTGATGGAAACAGAAAATGCGAGGCAAAGGTGACGGCGGCAAAGCCAAGCACCAGAACCAACAGCCAGACAGGAAGCTCAACAATGCCAAACATCGGCTGACCGTAGGACACGCCGCCGCCAAGGTAAATCCACCAATGCCGCATCGCAGCGTTTGACATTGGTTGAAAATGTCGCCTATCTGGCACAGCACGCAACAATATTGCGAACCGACTAAAGAGGCTACCAGTGCCCGCGAAAAATACCCCCAAAGACGCACCTTGGCTGTTCCGCACCTACGCGGGCCACTCCACTGCCACCGCCTCCAATGCGCTGTACAAAGCCAACCTCGCCAAGGGCCAAACTGGCCTGTCTGTCGCTTTCGATCTGCCGACTCAAACCGGTTACGACAGCGATCACGAACTGGCAAAAGGCGAGGTCGGCAAAGTCGGCGTCCCCATTGCCCACCTCGGCGACATGCGCGCCCTGTTCGAGGGTATTCCGCTGGATCAGATGAACACCTCGATGACCATCAACGCCACTGCGCCGTGGTTGCTGGCCCTATATATCGCCGTGGCCGAGGAACAAGGCGTCGACATCACCGCCCTGCAAGGCACTGTGCAAAACGACATCATCAAGGAATACCTGTCGCGCGGCACCTACATCTGCCCGCCAAAACCCAGCCTGCGGATGATCACTGACGTTGCCGCCTACACCCAAACCCATTTGCCAAAATGGAACCCGATGAACGTCTGTTCCTACCACCTGCAAGAGGCCGGGGCGACACCGGAACAAGAGCTTGCCTTCGCCCTCGCCACCGCCTGCGCCGTGCTGGACGATCTGAAAAGCAAAGTTTCAGCCGCCGATTTCCCCAACATGGTCGGCCGCATTTCCTTCTTCGTCAACGCAGGCATCCGCTTCGTCACCGAGCTCTGCAAAATGCGCGCCTTCGTTGATTTATGGGATGAAATCACCGAACACCGCTATGGCATTACAGACCCCAAATACCGCCGCTTCCGCTACGGCGTGCAGGTCAACTCGCTTGGCCTGACTGAACAGCAGCCCGAAAACAACGTCTACCGCATCCTGATCGAAATGCTCGCCGTCACTCTGTCGAAAAACGCCCGCGCCCGCGCTGTGCAACTGCCCGCATGGAACGAAGCCCTAGGCCTGCCAAGACCATGGGATCAGCAATGGTCCCTGCGCATGCAACAGATCCTCGCCTACGAGACCGATCTGCTGGAGTATGACGATCTATTCGACGGTAACCCCGCGATAGACCGCAAAGTCACCGCCCTGAAAGACGGCGCGCGCCAAGAACTCGCCCAAATCGACGCCATGGGCGGTGCCGTCGCCGCTATCGACTACATGAAGGGCCGCTTGGTCGAAGCCAACGCCGACCGCATCGCCAAAATCGAAACCGGCGAAACCACTGTCGTCGGCGTCAACAAATGGACCGCGACCACGCCAAGCCCGCTCACCGCAGGCGACGGCTCCATCATGGCGTCAGACCCGGAAGCCGAGGCTGACCAGATCGCCCGCCTGCACACTTGGAAAGCAGCCCGCGACGCCACGGCCATCAAGGCGGCACTCGTCGCGCTGCGCAGTGCCGCGCAAAGCGGTGCCAACATCATGCCCGCCTCGATAGCGGCAGCCAAAGCCGGCGTCACCACCGGCGAATGGGGCAGCACCATCCGCGCCGCCTTCGGCGAATACCGCGCGCCCACTGGCGTTTCCCGCAGCCCCTCCAACCGCACCGAAGGCCTGCAACCCATCCGCGACGCCGTGCAGACCGTGTCTGCCAAACTCGGTCGTCCGCTGAAATTCCTGATGGGCAAACCCGGCCTCGACGGCCATTCCAATGGCGCCGAACAAATCGCCACTCGCGCCCGCGATTGCGGCATGGACATCCACTATCAAGGCATCCGGCTGACCCCCGCCGAAATCGTCGCCGCCGCGGTAGACGAACAGCCCCATGTCGTCGGCCTGTCGATCCTATCCGGCAGCCACCTGCCCCTGATCGCAGAAGTCATGGCCGGCTTGCGCACCGCAGGCCTCTCCCACATCCCGCTCATCGTCGGCGGCATCATCCCCGAAGCCGACGCCAACGCCCTACGCGCGTCCGGCGTGTCGGCAGTCTACACGCCGAAGGACTTTGAGTTGAACAAGATCATGATGGACATCGTGGCACTGGTCGAACCGGGTTCAGCTGCCGCCTAACGCCACTGGCTTCCTTTTCGTCCAAATACTCATCTTGCGGTCCGCAAACTGATGCACCGCGTCGCAAGGCCGCGCGCCCAATTAACCACTGGAAACTGCATAAATCGTATGCACAAGATATGCACAGGGGGTGCACAGCAAGCATACCTCGAAAATTCATGAATTTCCGCAGGTTAACCCTGTTTCCCAGCCAATTTCGAAAAAAGGCCAAACATGACATTCCACATCGGCGCAAAACCGGGCGACATCGCCGAAACCGTCCTCCTCCCCGGCGACCCTTACCGGGCCCGTTGGGCGGCTGAAACCTATCTCGAAAACCCGGTTCTGGTGAACGAAGTGCGCGGCATGTTGGGCTATACCGGCACGTGGAATGGCCACCGCGTCACCATCCACGGTTCTGGTATGGGCATGCCGTCGCTGTCGATCTACGCCACTGAATTGATGAAAGATTACGGCGCGCAAACCCTGATCCGCATCGGATCGGCAGGCGCCTTGCAGCCCCATATCAAGGTCCGAGACGTGGTCATCGCCCAGACCGCCTCCACCAACGGCAGCCCGTCCCGGTCGATATTCAAGGAACTCAACTTCGCCCCCTGTGCCAATTTTGGCCTGTTATCAGCGGCTTACAAAGCGGCCCAATCCATCGGGGTGCCCGTCCACGTCGGCGGCATCTACTCCTCCGACACCTTCTACGACGAACGCCAGGATCTGTCCGATCAACTGCAACGCCACGGCACTCTCTGCGTCGAAATGGAAGCAGCCGAGCTATACACCCTCGCCGCCCGCTATGGCCGCCGCGCCTTGGCGGTGCTAACCATATCCGACCACATCCTCACCCACGAAGCCCTGCCCGCCGACCAGCGCGAATGCAGCTTCGGTGCCATGGTCGAGGTCGCCCTAGAAGCCGCTTTTGCCGAGCCGATTAAGGCTTGACCCAACCGATTCGCGCAGGTCTAGTGCCTTCCCCATCAAAGGAAACACCATGCAAAAACGCGAACTAGGCCGCGGTGGCCCCCTCGTCTCGGCCATCGGCTTGGGCTGCCTCAGCTTCGGCGGCATCTTCGGCGAAACCACCGATTCCGACAGCCTGCGCTGCCTGGATGCCGCTTGGGATGCTGGAATTACCTTCTACGATACCGCCAATGTCTACGGCATGGGGCGATCAGAAACCGTTCTGGGCCAATGGCTTAAGACCCGTCACCACCCGGCCGTCATTGCCACCAAAGCCAGCTTCGTCAACGGCCCACCCCGCCGCATCGACAATTCCGAAAGCCACCTGCGGGCCGAACTCGAAGGCTCCCTACGCCGCTTGGGCACCGATCACGTCGCCCTTTTCTACATCCACCGGCACGACCAAAACACGCCCATCGAAGACGTCGCAGGCACCCTATCCCGCCTGATCGAAGAGGGCAAAATCGGTGGCTACGGCATGTCCGAAATCTCCCCCGGCACCCTCCGCCGCGCCCACGCCATCCACCCCTGCCGGGCCGTCCAAAACGAATATTCGCTCTGGACTCGCCAGCCCGAATTGGGCCTGCTCCAAGCCTGCGCCGAGTTAGGCACCGCCTTCGTCCCCTTCTCCCCCCTCGCCCGTGGCGCTTTGGGTCGGGAAATCCTTGATCCCAACTCACTTCCAAAGGCCGAATTCCGCCGCCAAATCCCACGTTTTCAAGGTGTTGACTGGCACCTGAACCGCGCCCGCCTCGAAACTTTCCATGCCTATGCCCGCAGCCGCAACTTCACCCCGCCCGCTTTGGCCCTCGCCTGGGTGCTCGATCAAGGCCCGCACCTGCTGCCCATCCCCGGCACTCGCACCGCCAACCATCTTGCCGATTGGGCCATGGCATCCGACATCACGCTAACACCCGAAGATCGCGCGGAAATCGCCCGCCTGTTGCCCGTCGGCTGGGCCTACGGCGACCGTTACAACAACGATCAGGCGGGCACCGTTGAGCGTTACTGCTAACGCCCATGGCTCCGATCATACCCATTTGGCGGCGGCGACACCCAGCCCAAAGGCGCTGCTAGTGGCTGAAATACCTCGACCAACAACGGGAAACACGCCGCCTCATCCGACGAATGCCCCGATGAACAATCGCCACCAGGGCAGGCCGACAGAGCGCCCAACAGATCAATCTCAGCGAAAAATTCGATGTAATCCCCGGGCCTTACCGGGCTCGCCTTCATAAAATACTGCCCGGTATCCCGCGTAAACCCAGTACACATGAACACGTTCAACACGTCATGCACATGCCCCTCAGCCTCAAGCAGTGGCAACCCTGTGGCGTCACATAACGCGCGTGTCAAATTCGAATGGCAACAATGGTGATACTGCCCGCCGTGGCTCAGCAAGTTATGCGTATAGGGGTCGCACCGCGTGCCAATCACATCATGCACAGCCCCGCCAAACGCATCAAAGCCGTACCAATCAAGGCTGTCATCCGTCACCGTCGCCATTGGCCGCAGCCATGGCAAACACGACCACATCCTGTCGCCGGTCGACAGATGCGTGCCATGTAACGCACGGGTTTTGCCCGAAAAAAACCGCTCGCTCAGATTTCCCGCCGCCCACAGGTTCAGATCTCCGACCTGCGGCCCACCGACGGAAGTGATCCGAAAAAACTGCCCCGCAGGCACGTGAAAACTCCGGGCCTCGCGTGGCGGCACCAGCACCTCAGCCACCTTATGCCACCCGGTCCGGGCCGCGTGGTAAGCCGCCATATCAGGGGCGGGAAGCCCCTCCACCGGATAGCAGATCACAGGTTTGACAGCCAATCGCGCAGCAGTATCAGGCGGTGCCAGGTGGCTTGGGCTATCAGATTTCATCGCATCCTCCCCTACAATTTCATCAAGTGCAACAAAACCATGGTTTAGAGCGAAGCTATAGATTGAACTATTACCCATGCATAGTTTAGTCTTGGCATGAAGACACAACTTTGGTTTGGAACAAGATGCGGCACTCTGACTTTGAAAACAGCCCCGCAGGACGCTTAGTGCCCACGTTGTACAACGCCTCGGCATTTGTTCCGAATCCACTGCCACCGAGCCTTAACCTTGCTCGCCTTACCGTACCTTTGTCCAAAGCAATGCAGGCCGTTGGGGAACTGAAAGGTGCGTGCAGGAGGCTCGCAAACCCATACGTCCTGATACGGCCTCTACAGCGCAGCGAAGCGCTTACATCTTCCGCCATGGAAGGAACATTCACAACTGACGACGAGCTTCTACTCGCCGACGCGGGGATTCAAACCAACCCAAATGACGATACGCGCGAAGTCTACAACTACATCCGGGCACTGTCCCAGGCTCTGCATGCTGTCCGTGATGAGCCAATTACAAACCGCCGCCTACGTGAAGCACATAAAACACTACTGTCCGGGGTTAGCGGCCATCGAGGTGCCAACAAACTACCTGGCGAGTTCAAACGCGATCAAAACATGATCGGCGGCCTAACACTTGAATCTGCTAGATTTGTTCCCCCACCGCCGCAACAAACATTGGACTGTATGTCGCAGCTGGAACGATTTATCAACGAACCGGATGAAGCAAACAGTTGTGCACTCATTGATATTGGGCTCGCTCACTATCAATTCGAAACGATTCACCCTTTCGCAGATGGAAATGGGCGGGTTGGACGGATGCTAATTTCGCTAATGGCAGTAAAATCAGGCCTTCTCGACACCCCGGCACTCTACCTTAGCCCCGTCATAGAAACCCAAAAAGATCGCTACATCGATCTCATGTATGCCGTTTCATCGACGGGCGCTTGGGAAGACTGGCTTTGCTTCTTCTTCGAGGTGGTTACCGAGAGTTGCCATGTTACAATCGCGACGGTTGATCGACTGCTGACACTTCAAGAACAGTATCGGCAGATTGCCGCTGACACAGTTCGCAGCCCGAATGCGATGTCGCTCATAGATATGCTCTTTGAAGCGCCAGTCGTAACGGCAAGAGAAGTTTCAAGCCGCTTAAGTCTAACCGATCCCGGTGCCAGAAAACTTCTTGCCCGCTTGTGCGACGCAAACCTACTTCACGAGTATAATGGCGTTTACCCTCGCGCTTATCTCGCACATGGGATTATCGAAGCAACGCGTATCAGACCATTCAAACCACCCGTTCCACCATCTGCTTCTTGATCTCGGCAATCGCCTTCGCCGGGTTCAATCCCTTGGGGCAGGTTTTGGCGCAGTTCATGATGGTGTGGCAGCGATACAATTTGAACGGATCTTCCAGATTGTCCAACCGCTCGCCCGTCGCCTCATCGCGGGAATCAATGATCCAGCGATAAGCGTGCAGCAACGCCGCAGGACCAAGATATTTGTCCGAATTCCACCAATAGCTGGGGCAAGCGGTCGAACAACAGGCACACATCACGCATTCATAAAGCCCGTCCAGTTTCTCGCGGTCTTCGATGCTTTGTCGCCATTCCTTGGCTGGCCGATTGGTCTTCGTCTCCAGCCACGGCATGATCGACGCGTGCTGCGCATAAAAGTGCGTCAGGTCCGGGATCAGATCTTTCACCACCGCCATGTGTGGTAACGGGTAAATCTTCACATCACCCTTCACCTCATCCAGCCCATAAATACAGGCCAGCGTGTTGATGCCGTCGATGTTCATCGCACAAGATCCGCAGATGCCTTCACGGCAGGACCGGCGGAATGTCAGCGTCGGATCAATCTCTGATTTGATCTTGATCAGCGCGTCCAACACCATCGGCCCGCACTTGTCCATATCGACGAAATAGCTATCGACTTGCGGGTTTTTCCCATCATCGGGGTTCCAGCGATAGACCTGAAACTTGCGCACATTGGCACCCTCTGGCCGCGGCCAGGTTTTGCCCGTGCGGATTTTCGAATTCTTCGGAAGCGTGAACTGAACCATGGATCAGGATTTCCAATCAGGGCGGGAATAAAGCGGTTGTGACGGCGGCTGGCCAGATTTCTGATAGACGCATTGATCATAAACAGCAGCCGGATCGCGGCCTTGCAAAAAGTCGGAAGATACCCTCAAAGCAAACTCACCACTAACCTTACCGTTAGAACTTGCACCTACCGCGACACTCCCGCGCGGCTGCTGCGCAAGCCGAGCACGTTCGAAACAGGCCTTTTCGGCTTGTGGCAGCGAGACCGGACCGCAAGACGCCAGCAATAGCAGGAATGAAAACGTACGCTTCACCACATCACCCTCGCAACGGCGGTACACCGCGCGCAGCAAAACATGCCTGCGCAGCCGGGCGCAGCGCCAATTCGCGAATACGCGCCTTGGTCGAGGTGCCCGCCTCGACCCCAACATCACGCGCCAGTGCATCCACTTCGGCCGGCGAGGCCGCATCAAGAATGCACGCCGTTGCCTGTTCGGCAGGGCCCGCGGGCATATCAATATTCACGACCGGCAGCACTACAGTTTCCGCCGCACGACGGGCGACTTTATTGGCCACCTCGGCAGGCGAGCAGGCGGCAAGCGTGCCAAGGCTTAGCACTATCAGTGTTCGTATCATCATCAACGGTCTCCGTTTACCAGATGCATCAAGGCTATCGTGCAAGGCCAAACCACGCCCTTCACAACTTCTGACAATCCGAAAATGCCGCGCCGCTTGCATCAATAAACCCTCGCCTTCGGTGCGATCTTTTTCAAATCAATCCCTCCATCGGCTTGTTTCGTCAGCGGTTCCAGATGCACTGGGCGCGACCCGAGCCGCACTTTGGCACCGTCCACATAAGCCAGCGAATGCACGCGCCAGTTCACGTCATCCCGGTTCGGATAATCCTCATGCGCATGCGCCCCGCGGCTTTCTTTGCGGGCTTCGGCAGCCACGATTGTGGCCAGCGCGTTTGGCATCAGATTACCGAGCTCCAGCGTTTCCATCAGGTCCGAATTCCACACCATCGACCGATCGGTAACGGAAATATCCGCCATCTTGCCCGCAATCACCGTCATCTTCGCCACGCCCTCGGCCAGCGTCTTGTCAGTGCGGAACACCGCCGCATCGGCCTGCATGGTTTTCTGCATCTCCAACCGCAATTCGGCGGTTGGCACTGAGCCTTTCGCATGCCGTGTGGCATCAAACCGGCCCAGCGCACGGTCGACTTCCACTGTGTTCACTGGCGCCGCGCGTTCTTTCGGATCAACGATTTCGCCCGCCCGAATAGCCGCCGCCCGGCCAAACACCACCAAGTCGATCAGGCTGTTCGACCCAAGCCGGTTCGCGCCATGCACGCTTGCACACCCCGCTTCACCCACAGCCATCAGGCCGGGGAAAATTGCGTCGGGCTTACCCGGCGTCGGGTTCAACACTTCGCCAAAGTAGTTCGTCGGAATCCCGCCCATGTTGTAATGCACAGTCGGGATCACTGGGATTGGCTCTTTCAACAGATCGACGCCCGCGAATATCCGCGCGCTTTCGGTAATCCCGGGCAGCCGCAATTCCAGCGTTTCTTTCGGCAAATGGTTCAAGTTCAAGTGGATATGGTCCTTGTTCGGCCCAACCCCGCGCCCTTCCCTGATCTCGATCGTCATGCAGCGCGACACCACATCGCGCGACGCCAAATCCTTATAGGTCGGCGCGTAGCGTTCCATGAACCGCTCGCCTTCGGAGTTGGTCAGATAGCCACCCTCGCCCCGCGCGCCTTCAGTGATCAGGCAGCCCGATCCGTAAATCCCTGTCGGGTGAAACTGCACAAATTCCATGTCCTGCAACGGCAGACCGGCCCGCGCCACCATACCGCCACCATCACCGGTGCAGGTATGGGCGGAAGTGGCCGAGAAATACGCGCGCCCGTAACCGCCCGTCGCCAAAACCACCATCTTGGCGTTGAACACATGGATCGTGCCATCGTCCAGCTTCCACGCCACAATCCCGGTGCAGCGCCCGTCGGTGATGATCAGATCAAGCGCGAAATATTCGATGAAGAACTCCGCATTGTTCTTCAGCGATTGCCCGTACAGCGTATGCAAAATCGCATGGCCCGTGCGGTCGGCCGCCGCACAAGTGCGCTGCACTGGCGGGCCTTCGCCAAATTCGGTGGTATGCCCCCCAAACGGCCGCTGATAAATCTTGCCTTCCTCAGTGCGCGAAAACGGCACACCGTAATGTTCCAGCTCGTACACCGCTTTCGGGGCTTCGCGCGCCAGATACTCCATCGCGTCCATGTCGCCCAGCCAGTCAGACCCCTTTACGGTGTCGTACATATGCCACTGCCAGTTGTCCGGCCCCATATTGGCAAGCGATGCCGCTATCCCACCCTGCGCCGCCACCGTGTGGCTGCGCGTCGGGAACACTTTGGTCACACACGCCGTGCGCAACCCCTGTTCGGCCATGCCAAGCGTCGCCCGCAGACCGGCCCCGCCGGCCCCTACAACCACCACGTCATATTCATGCGTCTCGTATGTATAGGCAGGCATTCCGGTCCCCTCAGAGCGCGATTTTGATTAGCGCGAACAGGCCGGTGGCCGTGATCACATAAGACAGCGAGACGACGAAGATGATCAGGATCTTGCGCGTCGAGCCTTTGGAATAGTCCTCGATCATCATGCTGGCACCTTTGGCAAAGTGCCGCATCCCCACGAAAATCACCAACGCCGTCAAAATTGCCGGAAACGGTTGCGCAAACGTCGCCAAAACCGCGTCCCGCCCCTGCCCCAACGTGCTGCCAAACACGTAAATCCACGAGGGCACCAAAAATGCCAACCCAACGGCCGACGTCTGCATCGACCAGTGATGTGCCGTTCCCGTATGCGATGCGCCCTTGCCATCGGCGCGCTTGCGGTCAGTCAAATAGCGCATGATGGCCCCCCTCAGACGATCAAAATGGTCAGAACGGTCAGAACAACCGATCCGACGATACATACCCAGCCCAGCTTTTCCGCCGTCGGAATGTCCAACCCGTGGCCCGCGTCCCAGTACAGGTGTCGCAAGCCCGCCAGATAGTGATACCAGATAGCCCAAAGTGACACCGTGAACACCAAATCGCCGAACCAAGATGTCGCAACCCCGTTTGCCACCTCGAAATAGGCCGGGCTGGTCGCCGCCGCCAACAGCCACCACACCGCAAGGATCACCCCCACAATCAACCCATTCCCGGTGATCCGCGTCAGGATCGAGGTTATCGAGGTCAGCTGCGGGCGGTAAATCTGCAAATGCGGGGAAAGCGGGCGTTCTACCCTTTTCGGCTCGGCCATATTCCGTATCCTTTTGGCTGGCAGACCCGATTAGATCATCCGGGTTTGCTGCAATTGCCCATTTCATGACGCCTTTTTGCAGCGAAGTCACGCGCCGTTACGTCACATCTTGGTGGCGTTATCGCAAACAGCTTAAGAAAATCGAAATTCGTGATCACACTTTGAAAACTTGTGATCACGAAATCCATCTGCCTTGCTGCTTTGCAGCATTCCAGCCCGAAACACAGTCATTGGCTCAAAATCGCCGCGCCCCAGGTTACGCGAAGTCCGACAGAGCTATCACCATATTCCGTGCCTTCGTAATAGCGCAGATCAACCGCGGCCTCATCGGTCAGCCCGCCCTCACATAAACAAAGACATCTTGCGCGGTGGTCGGCGACAAAGGTGTTGCAACAATGGCTAGTGCCAAAACATACTTCTGCAAGACGGCTTCCGATACCGAATGCCCAAGTATAACCACGCAATATTTACTGGGCACACAATCACATTGTCGGATGCCCATAGCGTTGGCCACCTGTTGCACGAGCGCGCCTCAGATCGGCATCAGCGCCCAATAATCCATCTCAAGCAGCACATCCGGCAGATACTTCCCATCCTCCCCACGCAAGGCAAACGCCGCCCCCCGGGTCGCGACCAGCCGCAGCCGTATGGCCCCCACGCCGGGTGCGCTTGTCGAAGCCTTGTCCAATACCTGCGACCACGCCCGCACGGTATCACCCGCAAAGCACGGGTTGGCATGCGCGCCCCCATTCAAGGCCACAATCATCTGCGCATTCGCCAGCCCGTTAAACGACAGTGCCCGCGCCAAAGACATAACATGCCCGCCATACATCAACCGCTGACCATCGGGCCGCGCTGTCACATCGAAATGCACTTTCGCAGTGTTCTGCCACAACCGTGTGGCCAGCATATGCTCGGCCTCTTCCACCGTAACACCGTCCACATGGTCGATCTGTTCGCCGACCGCGTAATCGCCCCAACGATGCGCCTCCCCCGCCAGCGCAAAATCGTATTGGCTGAAATCAAGGCCCTCGGGCACAACCAACGCCTCGGGTGCCACAATCGGCGCCAGTTCAGGGATCACCGCCACAGGGGCCACTGCATCCAACCGCCCCTTGCGCACCATCACCCAGCGCACATAGTTCAACACCACTTCAGCCCGCTGATTGAGCCCGGTCGTGCGCACATAAACCACACCTGACGCGCCATTCGAGTTTTCCTTCAACCCGATCACAACGCTTTGCGACCGGATCGTATCGCCGGGGTAAACCGGCCGCAGCCACCGCCCCTCGGCATAGCCAAGATTGGCCACCGCGTTCAAACTGATATCCGGCACAGACTTTCCGAACACGCTGTGAAACGTAATCAGATCGTCAAACGGTGCCGCTGGCAAACCACAGGCCCGCGCAAATTCATCAGACGAGTACAGCGCATGCCGCGCCGGATAAAGCGCATGGTATATCGCCCGCTCACCCCCCGACAGAGTTCGTGGCACAGCGTGATGAATTGTTTCCCCTAACCGATAATCCTCAAAATACCGCCCCGGATTGGTCTTCATCATTGCTCGCTTAGCTTGATCTCGGGCGTGTACGTGCCCGGCGCATCCTTCACCACCGCCTGCCCACAGCGCATAACGCCCTTGGCCGCATCAAACCCGTAGGTCGGCCCGCCATGCAAGGCCCAGCCCTTGTTCAATGCCGCCGTCACCTTGTGGCAAAACGCCGATGTGTCATCATCCGAAAGAAAGCGATATAGTTTCATGATGTTACCCGAATGGCCAGTAGCCGAGCCAGTTATGAATGAACCCAATCACCGCCAACATGACAACCGTGCCGATCACCGCCTGCACTTCGTTCTTCATCGGCCAACCATGCTCTGGCACCCAGACATCGCCAGACCGGTTGATCAAGATCACCGACACCACGGCCCAAGCCAGCAAGCCACCAAACAGCACCAGTGACGCCAAATCGCCATTCACCAACAAATGCGCCACCACCCAGATCTTTACCGCCGTCAACTGCGGATGCCGGATTTTGGTGGTGATCCAGGTTTTCGCGCCGCTGGCTGCAAACAGATAAATTGCCAGCACCATCAACAGATTGTTCACACCCGTCAGAAACGCCGGTGGGTTCCAAAGCTGCACCACCTCGGCATTGCGATAGCCAATCACCATCAACACAATGGCAATCAGGCTTGCCAGAGCCACCACGCCCTTACCCGCATCGCCCATCGCCGCGCGGCGTTCTGGTGCCAGCCGCTTGAACAAATGCGCACCCGACCAAAGGATCAACCCGATTATCAGCAGTAACATGTTCGCTCCATCGCAGTGATTGCCAATCGGCTCGGCCCCAACATCAGCCCTGCTGCGGAAATGTGCAAGTTCCGACCGCGGTCAACTTGCCGCCCGCGCCGTTAACCGAAATTGCGCATCTCAACCGCATCCTGATGCCAAACCCAGTCAAGGAAAGGTCAATAATGCCCAAAATGATGTTCGCGATGTCCTTCGGCTTTGTTGCGCTGATCTTTGCCACGCAAAATGCCTTTGCCGCACCCAATTGCGCCAGCCGTGCCACCGTGCTGAATGAACTTGCCGCCAAATACAGCGAAACCCGCCGCGCCGTCGGCATCGCCGCCAACATCACGGTGATGGAAATGTTCGCCGCCGCCGAAACCGGCACCTGGACGCTTACCGTCACCACACCCGATGGCACAACTTGCCTGGTCGCCAGCGGTGACGGGTTCGAAAGCATCACCGAAAACCCACCAGCATCGGGTGATCCGGCTTAGTGTCACGACCCGTCAGCTTAAGTTGAATTAACCGTTGGCCGTAGCCGGTGTCTTGTTTGCGGGGCCTTCGCGTGGCATCATCGACGCCTGAGCTTAGTGAGGGTGCGATGCCGACTTACAGGCAGCCGGACGAAGTCAGACGGATCCCCGTGCATGGGCATAAAGTCGCGACCTACAGCTTCGGCACCGGGGACGAGGTGATCTTCTGTCTCAATGGCGGGCCGGGCCTGCCCTGCGACTATCTCCGCGACAGTCATTCTGGCCTCGCGAGCGGGCGATACCGGCTCGTGATCCACGATCAGCTCGGCTGCGGTGCCTCGGACCGGCCCGACGACGACAGCCTCTGGACACTAGCGCGGTATGTCGATGAGGCCGAGATCGTCCGCACCTCCTTGGGACTCGGGCCGGTTCATCTGCTGGCTCACTCATGGGGCACATGGCTGGGTCTTGAATATGCGCTGACCTATCCCAACTCCTTCAAGACCCTGACTCTTGTGAGCGGCGCGGCGAGTACGCCCCACTATGTCGGCGAACTTGAACGGCTCCGGGGCGCTTTGGGCTCTGAAACCGTCGCCATGATGCAGCGCCACGAAGCCGAAGGCACGTTCGATCACCCCGAGTACAAGGCCGCGCTCACTATCCTCTCCTATCGGCATCTAAACCGCCTGCAGACCGAACCTGAGGAAGGGCAGCGCTCAGTTGCAGGCTTCAACCCTGCACCCTTCAAGGCGCTCTGGGGTGGGAGCGAGTTTGCCCTGACAGGCAGCCTGAGGGATTGGGATTGTCTGAATCGACTTCATCACGTCGCGCGACCGGCGCTGGTGCTCTGTGGGTTCCACGACCAGATCACTCCTGCCTGCTCCGGCCTTATCCACCGGGCGCTGCCCGACAGCCGGATCAAGGTCTTTCAGAACAGTTCCCACACTGCATTTTGGGAAGAGCCGGAGGCCTACTTCGCCGCGCTACAATCTTTCCTCGACGCCCATTCGGAATGATCAGGCGGGCGGAAAGGCATGCGCCGCTGCGCTTTTACGGTTTGCTAGGGGTTCCCGTTCGGGGCTGGACAGATCAAGGGCGCAAACCATCAGTTCGACCTGATTTAGCTGCGGTGCCCGTCAATAGATCCTAAGTCTAGGACAGACCATCCCAGATCAGCTTGATCGAAATCGCCAGCAACGCCCAGGTCACCAGCTTGAAAAACAACTGCTCGGGAATAACCTTCACCAACCGCACACCAGCAAATACCGCTAAACTGGCGGGCACTGCAAGGATCGCCGCCGCCTTCAGGTTTGATACCGACAGTTGCCCCAGCGCGTAATACGGGATCAGCTTGATCATGTTCACGTAAGCAAACGCAATCGTCGCCGTGCCCGCGAACACCGCCTTTTCTTGCCGCAAAGGCAGCACATACACCTGATACGGCGGCCCCCCGGCATGGCTGACAAAGCTGGTAAACCCCGCCAGTCCGCCCCAGAACATCCCAGGCACCACGTCCGCCGTCTTCGCCGCCTTCACCGGCCCGCGCCGGATCAGCTGGTTCGCCGCAAATGCCGCACCAATCGCCCCAACCAGCAACGTCACCCACGCTTCAGACACCATACTGGCCGTCGCCCAACCAAACCCCACTCCTATGGTCATCGCAGGCACCATAATCGCCAGCACGCGCTTGTCATACGCATGGCGGTAGGCCCAAAGCCCAAACCCATCCGAAACGACATAGATCGGCAACAGCAGCCCCGCCGCCATAACTGGCGACATCACCAGCGCCATCAACGGCACAGAAAGCATCCCCACCGCCGGTAGTCCGCCTTTGCTTAGGCCCACCATCACCGCCGCCAGCCCCGCCAGCACCCAAAAAACGATATCTTCCAACGATCATCCTATCTGGCAGGCCAGCCGTCGCGGCATTAGGCACCTAACACGCATGTCGGGCATTTCCCCGCCGATTTAGCGCAAACTTATCCACCACAACAGCCCCCCAAATTTACGCCGCAGCGCAGCGCCCTTGCGCGTCGGGCAGCGAAGGATTACCCATCCCCACAACGTGAACCCGACCTCGGAGACAAAGATCATGGCCAGACCCAAGATTGCACTTATCGGCGCAGGGCAAATTGGCGGAACGCTCGCCCATCTTGCCGCCTTGAAAGAACTTGGCGATGTCGTCCTTTTCGACATTTCCGAAGGCACCCCGCAGGGCAAGGCATTGGACATTTCCCAATCCGGCCCGTCCGAAGGCTTTGATGCCGAAGTCACCGGCACCAACGATTATGCCTTCCTGCGCCGCGCCGACGTCTGCATCGTCACCGCAGGCGTGCCGCGCAAACCGGGGATGAGCCGGGATGACCTGCTGGCCATCAACCTCAAAGTGATGAAATCCGTTGGCGAGGGCATCAAGAAACACGCCCCCAAAGCCTTCGTCATCTGTATCACCAACCCGCTTGATGCGATGGTTTGGGCCCTGCGCGAATATTCCGGCCTGCCCCACAACATGGTAGTCGGCATGGCCGGTGTCTTGGACAGCGCCCGTTTCCGCCACTTCCTAAGCCTCGAATTTGGCGTGTCGATGCGCGATGTCACTGCCTTTGTGCTGGGCGGCCATGGCGATACCATGGTGCCGCTGGCCCGCTATTCCACCGTCGCTGGCGTGCCCCTGCCCGATCTGGTCGCCATGGGCTGGACCACACAAGACAAGCTCGACGCAATTGTACAGCGCACCCGTGACGGCGGCGCCGAAATCGTCGGCCTGCTGAAAACCGGCTCTGCGTTCTACGCGCCAGCCACCGCCGCCATCGAAATGGCCGAGGCGTACCTTAAAGACCAAAAGCGTGTCCTGCCCTGCGCCGCCTATGTTGAAGGTTCGTTCGGCCTGAATGGCATGTATGTCGGCGTGCCCACTATAATCGGCGCAAATGGTGTCGAAAAAGTCGTGAACATCAAAATGACCAAAGACGAACAGGCCATGTTCGACAAATCTGTTGACGCCGTCAAAGGTCTGGTCGCAGCCTGCAAGGAAATCGATCCCGCCTTGGGGCAATAAAAAAGGGGCAGTTGGGGATGGCGCAGACAATCACCCTTGATACGGTGACTGATGCAATTGTCGTGCCTCCCCCGCCCCGTATTCCCACCAAACGCCAGCTGCAACTGGCCGTACTTGACCAAGACTTGAACACGCTTCCCAAAGCCATCTGCGGCACCAACCGCCTGACCAGCGCAGGTTTCATCCCCTCGCCCGCACAGGCTCTGGCCACCGACCACCTATCCGGCACTTGGCTGTTCGGCGGCCTCGCCTCGCACCATTTCGGCCACCAGATCACCCGGTCCATCGGCCGCTTGGCCGCCCTTCCCGACGCTGGCCCGATCAAAGGCATAGTCTTCGCCCCGTTAGACAACCGCGCCCGCGACCCGTCCTCGATCAAACTGCTGACCCGGTTGTTAAGCGGCCTCGGCATCACCACCCCCATCCGCGTCATCACCGAAACCACCCAGATCGAACGCCTTTTGGTGGGCCAAGACCTGTTCAGCGAACACACCCAATGCATTGCCGACCCCGCCTACATCAACTGGGCGCGTGCCACCGTCCTTCCCCAGAACCTATCCCCCATACCGGGATCAAAACTCTACGTCACCCGCACCCAACTTGACCCCGCCTTGGGGCGCCTGCTGTGCGAAGACATCCTCGAACAAAACCTGCGCCTCCAAGGCTTCCAGATTTACGTCCCGGAAACCCATTCCCTGCAAGACCAGTTGCACACCTATGCAACCGCCGAAACCATTGTCACCACCGATGGCTCGCACGGCCACGTCATGGCCTTCGCCCGGCAAAGCAATCAACGCATCATCACCATCGCCCGCCGCTTCGATGCCCCCGCATCGCTGATCCGCCACATCGACAGCTTCGGTCTTGGCCTCGAAAATTCCACCCACACCTACCTCACCTGCCTGACCCGCGAATGGTGGCCCCGCCAACGCACCGACAACCTGTCACTCGGCGAATGCGATTTCGCCGCCGTTCTGCAAAACCTGATCCGCCTGGGTGCTCTGACCCCGCAAGCCACATCCGACTGGCACATCCCCACCCGAAACCAGATCGAGGCCTCCAAATCCCTTGGCAGAACCGCCGTAGGCAAGCTACTATCAACCGCAGAGCGAGCGGATTTCCTGACCAGCCTGCGGCAGCAACGCAAAGCAAAAACGGCATCAGCAGGTCCAAAACCCCAACAACAAAAGGCCGAGCAGCCAATGAATATTGCAACCAACGACCAGACCGAGGCCAGTCCCACCAAACAGCGCGCCCAAGGCCTGCGCTATTTCCGCGTCCTCAAAGGTCTGCACCAGCGGCTAAAGCCAAACTGGTATCTCGAAATAGGCACCTTCACCGGCTCCAGCCTGCGCCTTGTCGAGTGCAATTTCGTCGCCATCGACCCGAAATTCCAACTGCAACACGAAGCCCCTCTCAAAGCCCGCGAGATGATCTTTTTCCAAGACACCTCGGATGCGTTCTTCGATAGCCCAACAGCAAAAAACCTGACCGGCAAGATCGACCTCGCCTTCCTCGATGGCCTGCACCATTACGAAGCGCTGCTGCGCGATTTCATCAATGTAGAACCGCTGATGGCCCCCGGCGGCATGGTCATCCTACACGATTGCCTGCCCTACAACGTGCCGATGGCCGACCGTATTCAGCCGCCGAAAACCGAATGGGCGGGCGATGTCTGGAAAACCCTGATGATCCTGCTGGAAGAACGCCCCGATCTTCAGATCGACGTTCTGGACGCCGCCCCAACTGGCCTCGTGATCATCCGCAAGATGGGCGCTGGCAAGAAAAACCACCTCAAAACCCGCTACAAATCGCTGCTCAAAACATGGGACCCCATAACGCTGGATAGTTACCCCGGTGGCCTCGCCGGTTTCTGGGATAAACTGACTGTCCTTCCCGCCGGTCCCTTCCTCGACACCCTGCCGCAAGCCTGACTCCAAGTGCTGCCCGTCCAATCCAACACCCCCTTGGGGCACAGCCGCTCTGCGCCCCCACACACCCCATGACGGCACAGGCAATCTCCCCCTATCTCGCCGCCAACTTCTACGCTGACGCCCTGTCAAAGGGCCGTCACCGCGATATTGTCGGTGGTCGCTGGGATGAAACCGGCCGCGTCCAGATGGCGGCCCTCCGCGCCGAAGGGCTGCTCCCGCATCACCACCTTCTGGATATCGGCTGCGGCTCGCTTCGGCTTGGCTGCAAAGCCGTGCCGTACCTTAATCCCGGCCACTACTGGGGCACCGACCTGTCCGGCCCCCTGATGCAGCGCGGCTACCAACTTGAACTCGCCGACAAACCCCGCCTGCCCCCAGCTCAACTGATCGAAGACCCCGATTTTGCTTTCCCCGGCGTGCCGCCAAACATCGACTACGCCATCGCCTTCGCCGTCTTCACCCACCTGCCCGCCGGTCACTTGGCATCCGCCCTAACCACTCTGCACGCCAAATTCCCCAACCTGCACCGCCTGCTGTTCACCGTCTTTATCGCCCCCGACCATGCCACCGCCCAAAGCCAATACCGCCAACCCGACGGCGTCGTCACCCATGCCAACCGCGCACCCTACCACATGCTGGCCGATGCCGTGACGCAGCTATGCCAAACCGCCGGTTTCACTCCCGAATGGCGCACCACCCAACTGCCCCGCGGCCAAATCCTCTGCGTGGCGCAGCGTACCACCCCGTTAACCACAAAAAAGGTAAGGCTAACCCCACCCACCCGGTGATTGCTTTCCGCAAGCCGGCCGCGCAATCTGCACCCATTCAAACCAAAAGGTGCTTCATGCGTTCCCTGCCCCCGCTTTTCCTGCTCACGGCCCTGCTTGCCGCCGCCCCCGCGACAGCCCAAACGATCTCCGCCGAAATCGGCACCACCGGCCTAACGGCAACCGAAGCGCGCCTGGCCGCCCTGCCCTCCCCCACCGATGCAGATCGCTTCGCGCTTGGCGGCATCCGTTTCCTGCGCACGGTTGAGGGCGCGCTACAACTGCGCTGGCAAACCGGCCTGTCTGAACAGATGACGATGATCCCGTTCCTGCGTCTGCCCATCCCCGAAAACCCGAACCCCACGCCGTTCGAGCCCGCCGCAATCGCCACCCTGTTCACCAACGTCAGCACCGGCATGGACGCCGCCCGCGCGCCCCTCTCTGAAATCGCCGCAGGCTCCGACTTCGGCGTCGAGATTTCATTCGCCGACCTGTGGTTCGACATCAATTCCAACAGCACCCGCGACGAAGGTGAAGACCTCCTCAACGTCATGGGCCCGATGATCATGGGATGGCAATGGGACGGCCGCGATCCTGCAACCCCCGCCCCCACCATCCGCTTTGATGGCGCGGATGCCGCGTGGCTATCGGCCTACACCCACCTATTGGGCGGCCTGTCCGACACGATCCTCGCCTATGATCCGACCACCCCCATCACCCGCATCAACGACGCCCGCGCCGCCATGTCCAAACTTGGCACGCTCACCCCTGATCCGATCTTCGGCATAGGCGGCGGCTCATCAATGGATGCAGTCGATTACTTCGCAATCACCCTTGCCACTCTGAACCAACCCCCGAACAAAGACCGCATGGGCTCTGCGCAGTCGCACCTGCTTGCCATGGTCACCGACAACCGCCGTTTCTGGTCCGAGGTCGTGCTTGAAACTGATAACGCCGATGAATGGCTCCCCAGCGACACGCAAAAATCTAGCCTTGGCATCGAACTGCCCCCCGGCACTGGCCCGATGTGGCTTGGCGTTCTGTCCGATATCGAGGCGCTGGTGAAAGGCGACAAGCTGGTCCCTTACTGGCGCATCAATGGCCCCGCTGGCGTGAACGTCGGTCGCATGTTCACCGATCCACGCCCGATTGACCTTGCCGCATGGATCCAAGGCGAAGCCGCCGTGCCCTATCTTGAAACCGGCGATCTGATCAGCATGCAGAATTGGGGCGCGTTTGAACAGATGATGTCAGGCCAGGCGATGCTGTTCACACTGTTTCTGAACTGACCGTCAGCGGTGCGACTCACTGTTTGCGTAAACACTTTCCAACTTGTGATCACACTTTTCAAACGTGTGATCACAAAATCCACTTTTCCACCCAAAATCCCGTAATTTAAGCAAAAGTCGTTTTGCATCCCCTCGGTTCCGTGCCACTACGGCGCAAATTCCTTATGCACGGGACAGCACAATGAACATCCACGAATACCAAGCCAAGGCGCTACTTCGCAGCTACGGCATTCCGGTTTCCGATGGCCGCGTCGTCCTGCGCGCCGAAGAAGCGAAAACTGCGGCGGGCGAACTTGACGGCCCGCTCTGGGTGGTCAAATCGCAAATTCATGCCGGTGGCCGTGGCAAAGGCAAATTCAAAGAGGCTGCTGCTGGCGAAAAAGGCGGCGTCCGCTTAGCGAAATCTGTCGGTGAAGCCGCCGAATTTGCCCGCCAAATGCTGGGCCGCACGCTTGTCACCCACCAGACCGGCCCGGCCGGCAAACAGGTCAACCGCATCTACATCGAAGACGGCTCCGACATTTCGCGCGAACTCTACCTCGCCCTTCTGGTCGACCGCCAAACCAGCCGCATCTCCTTTGTTGCCTCCACCGAGGGCGGCATGAACATCGAAGACGTCGCCCACGACACCCCCGAAAAGATCCTGTCGTTCAGCGTCGATCCCGCCTCTGGCTTCTCCGATTTCCACGGCCGCCGCATCGCGTTTTCCCTCGGCCTGACCGGCAACCAGATCAAACAATGCGTCACTCTGACCCGCACCCTCTATAAACTCTTCGTCGAAAAAGACATGGAGATGCTGGAAATCAACCCGCTGATGGTCGGCACCGATGGCAACATCAAATGCCTTGACGCCAAGATGAGTTTCGACGGCAACGCCCTCTACCGCCACTCCGACATCATGGAACTGCGCGACGAGACGGAAGAAGACCCAAAGGAACTCGCCGCCTCGAAATTCGATCTGAACTATATCGCCCTCGACGGTGAAATCGGCTGCATGGTCAACGGCGCGGGCCTTGCCATGGCCACGATGGACATTATCAAGCTTTACGGTGCCGAACCCGCCAACTTCCTCGACGTCGGCGGCGGCGCCACCAAGGAAAAAGTCACCGAGGCGTTCAAAATCATCACCTCCGACCCGCAGGTCAAAGGCATCCTCGTCAACATCTTCGGCGGCATCATGCGCTGCGACGTCATCGCCGAAGGCGTCATCGCCGCGGTGAAAGAGGTCGGCCTGAAAGTGCCGCTGGTCGTGCGTCTGGAAGGCACCAATGTGGAGCTTGGCAAAGACATCATCCGCAATTCCGGCCTGAACGTGATCGCCGGGGACAATTTGTCAGACGCCGCGCAGAAGATCGTGAAAGCCGTCAAAGGATAACCCGTAGGGCGGGGTTTAACCCCGCCTTCGCCCGAACACATGGCGGGGTGAACCCCGCCCTACGGAGAGATAACATGTCAGTCCTCGTCAACAAAAACACCCGCCTGATCTGCCAGGGCTTTACCGGCAGCCAAGGTACGTTCCACTCGGAACAGGCCATCGCCTATGGCACCAAAATGGTCGGTGGCGTCACCCCCGGCAAGGGCGGCGAGGTGCACCTGAACCTGCCCGTGTTCAATTCCGTGCACGAGGCGCGCCATATCACGCAGGCCAATGCGACCGTCATCTATGTGCCGCCGCCCTTCGCCGCCGATTCAATCCTCGAAGCCATCGATGCCGAAATGGAGCTGATCGTCTGCATCACCGAAGGCATCCCGGTGCTGGATATGATGAAGGTCAAACGCGCGCTTGAAGGGTCCAAATCCCGCCTGATCGGCCCGAACTGCCCCGGCGTCATCACCCCCGGCGAATGCAAAATCGGCATCATGCCCGGCCACATCCACAAACGCGGCTCGGTCGGCGTCGTCTCCCGCTCTGGCACGCTGACGTATGAGGCGGTCAAACAAACCACCGACCTCGGCCTTGGCCAATCAAGCGCCGTCGGCATCGGCGGCGACCCGATCAAAGGCTCCGAACACATTGATATCCTGGAGATGTTCCTCGCAGACCCCGAAACCCAGTCCATCATCATGATCGGCGAAATCGGCGGTGCCGCCGAAGAAGACGCCGCCCAATTCCTCGCCGATGAGCGTAAAAAAGGCCGCTGGAAACCCACCGCAGGCTTCATCGCCGGCCGCACCGCCCCCCCCGGCCGCCGCATGGGCCACGCAGGCGCGATTGTGTCAGGCGGCAAAGGCGACGCTGACAGCAAGATCGAAGCGATGAAACGCGCAGGCATCGTGGTGGCCGACAGCCCGGCGGGTCTGGGCGAGGCTGTGATGAAGGCGATCAAAGCGTAGGTCGGGGGTCTCCCCGCCAACTGCAAACGGCGGGGTTAACCCCACCCTACCAAACAACCCCCCGCAGCCCCGGACCTGATCCGGGGCCTCCACCGGAAGGCAAAATGGGACCAATCGAAGCCATCACGACCTGTTTACGCAAGTCGTTCCAATTCTCCGGGCGGGCTTCCTTCCCTGAGTTTTGGTGGTTTGCGGTCCTATACATTGGCGGCGCGTTCGCATCATTTTGGCTAGTCGAACTATACCTCCCGCGCAGAATTGCATCGATCAGAAATCCGGCGGGCAACTGTCTTTTGGTCTATCTTGCCATTTTTACTTGCCCCTTTATCGCGGCTGCTTGGCGACGAAATCAAGATCGCGGTCGCGGAGGCGCTTGGGTCTTGCCGCCGTTTCTCGCGTTAGCTTTCGGAATAGCCCTTGCACTCTTCGAAGTATGGCTTTTGGGCGGACATGACCTTCACGGGTTCGCGGGGGCCGTCATTGGATATGGTGGCTTTCTGATCCTATCACCCTTCGTCCTTATTTCATTGGCTGCCCCCTCCACCCCCGGCCCCAACCGCTACGGTCCCAACCCCCTTGAGGTAACCCCATGACCGAACAAACCCCCAACGCCGCTTTCAACGCCCAGTCCTTCATGGATGGCGCAAACGCGGATTACATCGACCAACTCGCCGCCAAACACGCCGCCGACCCGGCGTCAGTCGATGCGCAATGGGCCGCGTTCTTCAAATCCCTTGGCGACACCGAAGTTGACACCAAACGCCAAGCCACCGGCCCGTCATGGGCGCGCAATGATTGGCCGCCGCAACCACGCGATGATCTGACCGCCGCCCTGACTGGCGAATGGCCGATCATGGCCCCCGCCAAAGACGCCCGCGCCGCTGGCGAAAAAATCGTCGCCAAAGCCGCCGATCAAGGCGTCTCCCTCACCGATGCGCAAATCCAACGCGCCGTGCTCGACTCTATCCGCGCCATCATGATCATCCGCGCCTACCGCATACGCGGCCACCTCGCCGCCGACCTTGACCCCTTGGGCATGACAGACCGCAACACTCAGCCGGAACTCGACCCGAAATCCTACGGCTTCGCTGAGTCCGATATGGACCGCCCGATTTTCATCGACAATGTGCTGGGCCTGCAAACCGCTTCCATGCGCGAAATCATTGAAATCGTGAAACGCACCTATTGCGGCACCTTCGCGCTGCAATTCATGCACATATCAGACCCCGAACAATCGGCTTGGCTGAAAGAACGCATCGAAGGCTACGGCAAGGAAATCGCTTTCACCCGGGAAGGCCGCAAAGCCATCCTGAACAAACTGGTCGAGGCGGAAGGCTACGAAAAATTCCTCCACGTCAAATACATGGGCACCAAACGCTTTGGCCTTGATGGGGCTGAATCCCTGATCCCCGCGATGGAACAGATCATCAAACGCGGCGGCAATCTGGGCGTCCGCGATATCGTTATCGGCATGCCACACCGGGGCCGCCTGTCAGTTCTGGCCAACGTGATGATGAAACCCTACCGCGCCATTTTCAACGAATTCCAGGGCGGCAGCTTCAAGCCCGAAGATGTCGATGGCTCCGGCGATGTGAAATACCACCTCGGCGCATCCAGCGACCGCACCTTTGATGGCAACACCGTCCATTTGTCGCTAACCGCCAACCCCAGCCACCTGGAGGCGGTAAACCCCGTCGTCCTCGGCAAAGTGCGCGCCAAGCAGGAACAACTGGCCGACAAAGACCGCACCCAAGTACTGCCCATCCTGCTGCACGGTGATGCCGCCTTCGCCGGTCAAGGCGTGGTTGCCGAATGCTTCGGCCTGTCCGGCCTCGTCGGCCACCGCACCGGCGGCACGCTGCATATCATCGTCAACAACCAGATCGGCTTTACCACCTCGCCATCGTTCAGCCGGTCCTCCCCCTATCCCACCGACATCGCCCTAATGGTCGAAGCCCCGATCTTCCACGTCAACGGCGACGACCCCGAGGCGGTGGTGCATGCCGCCCGCGTCGCCATCGAATACCGCCAGAAATTCCACAAGGATGTGGTGCTGGATATCTTCTGTTATCGCCGCTTCGGCCATAACGAAGGTGACGAGCCGATGTTCACCAACCCCGCGATGTACACCCGCATCCGCAAGCAAAAGACCACACTGCAGCTTTACACCGAACGTCTGGTTGCCGACGGGCTGATCCCGGAAGGCGAGATCGAAGACATGAAAGCCGCGTTTCAGGCCCGCCTGAACGAGGAGTTTGAGGCCGGTAAAGACTACAAACCCAACAAGGCCGACTGGCTGGATGGCCGCTGGAAAAACCTCGGCACCAAAGACCTGAACAACTATCAACGCGGCGAAACCGCCATCAAGCCGGAAACCATGGCCGAAGTCGGTGCCGCCCTAACCCGCGTGCCCGAAAAGTTCGATCTGCACAAAACCGTCGCCCGCCAGCTGGACGCCAAATCGAAAATGTTCGAAACCGGCCTCGGCTTCGATTGGGCCACCGCCGAAGCTCTCGCCTTCGGATCACTAACCACCGAAGGCTTCCCCGTCCGCCTATCGGGCCAAGACTGCACACGCGGCACCTTCAGCCAGCGCCACTCCGCTTTCGTCGATCAATCGACCGAGGAACGCCACTACCCGCTGAACCACATCCGCGCTGGCCAGGCCCGCTACGAAGTCATCGACTCCATGCTATCCGAATACGCCGTCCTCGGGTTTGAGTACGGCTATTCGCTGTCCGAACCGAACGCCCTCGTCCTGTGGGAAGCGCAGTTCGGCGATTTCGCCAACGGTGCGCAGATCATGTTCGATCAGTTCATCACCTCGGGCGAGGCGAAGTGGCTGCGCATGTCCGGCCTCGTCTGCCTGCTGCCCCACGGCTACGAAGGCCAAGGGCCGGAACATTCCTCCGCACGCCTTGAACGCTTCTTGCAGAACTCGGCGCATGACAACTGGATCGTCGCCAACTGCACGACGCCCGCCAACTACTTCCACATCCTGCGCCGCCAGATTCACCGCGATTTCCGCAAACCGCTGATCCTGATGACGCCGAAAAGCCTGCTGCGCCACCCGATGTGTATCTCGGACGCGTCCGATTTCACCACGGGCTCCAGCTTCCACCGCGTGCTGTGGGATGATGCCCAACAGGGCCATTCCGCCCTGAAACTGAAACCCGACGCCAAGATAAAACGCGTCGTCATCTGTTCCGGCAAGGTCTATTACGACCTGCTGGCCGAGCGTGACTTGCGCGGCGCGGACGACATCTACCTGCTGCGGGTCGAACAATTCCACCCCTTCCCGGCGCTGTCGCTGATCAAGGAACTGGAGCGCTTCAAGAGTGCCGAAATGGTCTGGTGTCAGGAAGAACCGAAAAACCAAGGTGCCTACAGCTATATCGAACCGAACCTCGAATGGGTCCTCACCCGCATCGGCGCCAAGCATACCCGCGCGGTTTTTGCCGGGCGTGATGCCTCCGCCTCCCCCGCCACCGGCCTTGCCAGCAAACACAAAGCCCAACAAGAAGCGCTGGTCAATGACGCGCTGACCTTCAAAGGAAACTGATCATGACCACCGAAGTCCGCGTCCCCGCCCTTGGCGAAAGCGTCACCGAAGCCACCGTTGCCACCTGGTTCAAAAAACCGGGCGACGCCGTGGCGGTTGACGAAATCTTGTGTGAACTGGAAACCGACAAGGTTTCCCTCGACGTCCCCTCCCCCGTCGCAGGCGTCCTTGCCGAAATTGTCGCCGCCGAAGGCACCACTGTCGCCGCGGCTGCCCTGCTCGCCCAAATCACCGAAGGTGCCGCCGCAACCGCGCCCGCCGCCGCGAAAGACAAAGTGACCAAGGCGCTGGAAGGCGTGCCATCAACCGTCAGCGAACCGTCGCTCGCCCCCATCGCCGGACCTGAACCCACCGTTCCCCGAGACGTCGAAGACGCCCCCTCCGCCAAGAAAGCCATGGCCGAAGCAGGCATTTCGCGTGATGCAGTCACCCCCTCCGGCAAAGATGGCCGCGTGATGAAGGAAGACGTGGCCAAGGCCGTCGCCGCCCCAGCCCCCATCGCCGCCGCCGCCGCCATCCCCCGCGCCCCGGTCCCCGCCGACGATGCCGCCCGCGAAGAACGTGTCAAGATGACCCGCCTGCGCCAAACCATCGCCCGCCGCCTGAAAGACGCGCAAAACACCGCCGCCATGCTGACCACCTATAACGAGGTCGACATGTCCGCCATCATGGCCCTGCGCAACGAATACAAAGACGTGTTTGAGAAGAAACACGGCGTCAAACTCGGCTTCATGTCGTTCTTCGTCAAAGCCTGCTGCCACGCGCTGGTCGAGGTGCCAGAGGTCAACGCCGAAATTGACGGCACCGATGTGGTCTACAAAAACTTCGTCCACATGGGCGTCGCCGTCGGCACACCGTCCGGCCTCGTCGTCCCCGTCGTCCGCGACGCCGACCAAATGGGCTTCGCCGCGATCGAGAAAAAAATCTCCGAACTCGGGCTGCGCGCCCGCGACGGCAAACTGTCGATGGCCGAAATGGCCGGCGGTTCCTTCACCATCTCCAACGGCGGCGTCTACGGCAGCCTGATGTCCTCGCCCATCCTGAACCCCCCGCAATCGGGCATCCTCGGCATGCACAAAATCCAGGACCGCCCGGTCGTGGTCGCCGGCCAAATCGTCATCCGCCCGATGATGTATCTGGCGCTCAGCTACGATCACCGCGTGGTGGACGGCAAGGGGGCGGTCACGTTCCTCGTGCGCGTGAAAGAGGCGCTGGAAGATCCACGGCGGTTGTTGATGGATTTGTGAGTAGCGAATGTTGGGAATTAGCTGGAACGGCTCTTTGAGTAGGCTCACAGTAGGAGCTTCATCGATACTTCTGATGCTGGCTCTTCCAAATTCTTGGTTCTGGCTAAACCTAACTATCGGAACGTTTGAAGGCGCATTTCAAATGGGAGAGGGTGTTTCTTTTGCTCTCTTTTTTTGTTTCTCTTATGTTTTTGGTGCAATCCTAGCTGAAATTCCAACGTCCAGCTTAAACTGGGAACCGACTACTGCAGCAGCTCTATCGACCGAAAACAATGCGCTCATTCTAATCGTTACTGATAATAAATCGCGGTCAGAACTTTTCTTGGGTATTGGCCGATCTTTTTCTCTTTTTGGTATTCTTTCTGTCTACTATCTTTTTTCGCACATTTTATTTGGCCTCATCGGCGATAAACTGCAGTTGGATTGGCAAAAAATCGTTCTGCTCTTACTCGCAACTGTGTTCGCATTTGTATTTTCAAGGGTAATTAAGGCTTATGCAAAATATCCATTCGACAGTTCTAAACAGTTGGTGAATCTCTTCAACGAAGAGATAAAGGCGCGTAAATGTTCCTGATCCTTCCAAACCCATCGCCCTCCTCCCCCTCGTGGGGAGGGGAGGCGCACAAGTCAACAGTCCCGCTTCGCCCCGGCGCAGGCCGGGGCCTCGAACCGAAAAGCGCAACGCCCATCGAGGTCCCGGCCTTCGCCGGGACGACTGTATGATCCGCCACGAAAGCTAACCCCATGACCCCCGAACTCACCGCCCTCGCCCTCGCCGCCCTGCTGCAAGCGTTGCAATTCGTCTCCTTCGCCAGCCTCGCGAACCGCGACCTCACCCCCGGCTACACCTCCTCCCCCCGCGACCGGCCACCATCGCGGCAAATGACCATCACCACCGCCCGCCTGCAGCGCGCGATGAACAACCATTTCGAAGGGCTGATCCTGTTCACCCTCGCCGTGGTCGTCGTCACCCTCGGCAACCAATCCACCCCCACCACCCAATACGCCGCCTACACCTACCTTGCAGCGCGCATCCTTTACGTCCCCGCCTATGCGCTCGGCTGGAAACCCTGGCGCTCCGCCATCTGGGCGGTCGGATTTTTCGCCACTTTAACCATGATCATCGCCGCTCTAATCTGACATCGGTATGTACAGGGGGTGCACAGCAGGTGCACAGCTAGCAGATCGCCAAAAAACCAAAGGAACTGACCCATGGCCAACTTTGACGCAATCATTATCGGTGCCGGCCCCGGCGGCTATGTCTGCGCCATCCGCGCTGCCCAATTGGGGTTGAGCGTAGCGGTTGTCGAAGGTCGCGACACCCTTGGCGGCACCTGCCTGAACGTCGGTTGCATCCCGTCCAAGGCGCTGCTGCACGCCACCCACCAATTGCACGAAGTCCATGAAAACCATGAGAAAATGGGCCTGATGGGCGGCGCACCCAAGGTCGATTGGGCGAAAATGCTGGCCTACAAAGACGATGTGGTCGGCCAGAACACCAAAGGCATCGAATTCCTGTTCAAAAAGAACAAGATCACTTGGCTGAAAGGCTGGGCTACCATCCCCGCCCCCGGCCAAGTCAAAGTCGGCGAAGAAACCCATACTGCAAAAAACATAGTTATTGCAACGGGTTCCGAGGCATCCAGCCTCCCCGGAGTAACGGTTGACGAGAAGACAGTGGTCACCTCTACGGGTGCCCTGACCCTTGGCAAAATCCCCAAAACCATGGTCGTCATCGGTGCAGGTGTCATCGGTCTGGAAATGGGCTCCGTCTACGCCCGCCTCGGCACCGAGGTAACGGTTATAGAATACCTCGACGCCATCACCCCCGGCATGGACGCCGATGTTGCCAAAACCTTCCAACGTATCCTTACAAAACAAGGGCTTAAGTTCATACTCGGGGCCGCCGTGCAAGGCGCTTCCGCGACCAAAGGCAAAGCAAAAGTGACCTACAAACTGCGCAAAACCGACGCGGAAACCACCGTCGAGACCGAATGCGTCCTCGTCGCCACCGGGCGCAAGCCCTACATTTCCGGCCTTGGCCTTGAATCCCTAGGCGTGGAAATCCACCCCCGCGGCCAAATCAAAACCGACGCGCATTTCGTCACCAATATCAACGGCTTATACGCCATAGGTGACGCCATCATCGGCCCCATGCTGGCCCATAAAGCCGAAGACGAAGGCATGGCGCTGGCCGAAATAATGGCAGGCAAGTCCGGCCACGTTAACTACGCGGTAATCCCCGGCGTGATATATACGACCCCAGAAGTCTCCAACGTAGGGGCCACCGAAGAACAACTAAAATCCGAAGGCCGCGCCTACAAAGTTGGCAAGTTCAGCTTCATGGGCAACGCCCGCGCCAAAGCCGTTTTCCAAGGCGACGGTTTCGTCAAAATCCTCGCCGACGCCGCAACTGACCGCATCTTGGGTGCTCATATCATCGGCCCGATGGCAGGTGATCTGATCCATGAGATTTGCGTCGCGATGGAATTTGGCGCGTCAGCACAAGATATAGCGCTGACCTGCCACGCGCATCCCACATATAGCGAAGCGGTGCGCGAAGCCGCCCTCGCCTGCGGTGACGGCGCGATCCACGCTTAGCCCGCCAAATGCCGCAACCCCTGCGCCACATCCATCCTGACGGCAAGCCTTAACCCCGGTTCATCCCCCGCCCGCAGCGCCGCCAAAATCGACCGATGATGCTGCGGCGGTTCATTGCGGCGCAGCTTGGCATACAGCGCCCGCATCGTCGGCCCAAGTTGCAGCCACACCGTTTCGGTCATCGCCAGCATCGCCGGAGCCTGCGCGCGCAGATACAGCGTGCGGTGAAATTCCAGATTGCTGCGCACATAAGCCACCGCGTCTTGCTTGGCCGCCGCCTCGGCATTCGCCGAATTGATCGCCGCCAACCGGTCTATCAGTGCAAAATGAACCCTCGGCAGCGCCCGCGCCGCCAGTTCCGGCTCCAGCAACGCCCGGATCGCCGCCAGTTCCTCGATCCGTTCAGGCGACAATTCCGGCGTTGACACCCGTCCCGATGACGACATCGTCAGCGCGCCTTCGGCTACCAACCGCCGCACGGCTTCACGCGCGGGCGTCATCGACACGCCAAAGGTCCGCCCCAGGCCCCGCAAGGTGAGCGCTTGTCCTGGAACCATTTCCCCGTGCAAAACCTGTACCCGAAGCGCACGATAAAGCCGCTCGTGTGCTGCTGCCTGATCGGATGGGCGGGGTGCAGTCGTCATGCGCGCAGCCAATCACCGCCTGCCCAAACCGTCAATCCCCGAAGCGGTACCCATGCAACGCTTGCCCCTCGCCGCGTAGCCACGTGCGGTGCCTGCCATAGCCGGGGCACAGCCCATCAACCACCTTCCAGAACGCTTGCGAATGGTTCATCTGCGCCAAATGGGCCACCTCATGCGCCGCCACGTAATCCAGCACGGCGGGCGGGGCCATGATCAGCCGCCACGAAAACATCAACGCGCCATCGCTGGTACAAGACCCCCAACGCGACCTGGTATCGCGCAGGCTGACCCTGCTGAATGGCCGCCCTAACCGGCCCGCATGCAAATCGCACGCCGCAACCAAGCGGTCTCGCGCCATCAGCTTCAGAAACGTCGCGGCCCGCACCCCGGCCCGACCCGGATCGCCCGGCAATAGCAGCGAATCATCCTCCAGTCGCGGGCTACGCCCGGTGCCAGACACCAGCGTCAGCAGCCGCCCCTCCACTGGCAGCACCGAACCGATCCCCACCACCGCCCGACTCGGCATCCGCGCCAGCGCCGCCCGCAGCCAGCCTTCCTGTGCGTGCAAGAATTTCATCGCCTCGGCCTCGCGCGCGCCTTCCGGAAAAGACAGGGTCACACGGCCGTCAAGTCGCGATACCCGCAAGGAAAATCGCCGCGCACGAGCCGATCTGCGCAGCGCCACTTCAACGGGCGGTGATCCGGGTAAAACGGGCATTTGCACCTCTGGGTTGGCGCCGCAGCATACCTGACAGGCAGGCAGCCGCAACCGGCCCCGTTAACAATGCGAAAGCCTTTGACACCCACCCGCACCTGTGGCAAGCGAACGGTTTACTGGACATCCGACAACCAAGGTAACCAACATGCCCAAGGAAGAATGGGGCACGAAGCGCCTTTGCCCAACCACCGGGAAGCGCTTTTATGACCTGAACAAAACCCCGATCATCAGCCCCTACACGGGCGAGGTCGTGGATATCGAAACTGCGCGTCGCAAGATGACGGCAGCCGTCATCGCACGCGTTGTGCCGGAAAAAGACGATCCGCTGGTCGATGATCTGGATGCAGAAGACGAACTGCTGGAAACCGGCGTCACTGACGACGCCGAGCTGGATGATGAACTGCTTGAGGATGATGCGGATGATACCGTATCGCTCGACGATCTGGCCGATGTGCCGGGTGACGAAGAAGACGTCTGATATTGCAGCACTGGGGCGCGGTTTTTTACTTGCGCCCCCCCGCGCCCTTTACTACACAACCCGGGCAATGCGGTAACTCATTGCGCCCAAGATCGGGGTCATAGCTCAGTTGGGAGAGCGCTTGAATGGCATTCAAGAGGTCGGCGGTTCGATCCCGCCTGGCTCCACCAAAACCTCAAAGCCGTCCCTCGGGGCGGCTTTTGGTTTTTCACCCTGCGGCCCCTACTCATTTCATCTGTTCAAAAATGTCGGCGCCGGAGTCACCCTAAGCGCCATCCATCGCAGTTATGGCATCACCTCAAACCGATCCACATCCACCATGCCATGATCGGTAATCTTAAGGTGCGGAATGACCGGCAGGCACAAAAACGCCAGCTGCAAGAACGGCTCTTCCAGCGTTACGCCCAACCTCCTCGCAGCGGCGCGTAGGCCGATCAGCGTATCGCGCACCACTTCAAACGGCTCCAAGCTCATCAAACCGGCCACTGGCAGCGCCAGTTCGGCCAGCACCTTACCGCCCTCAACCACCACAAACCCGCCCTCAATCTGCCCCAGCCGATTGGCCGCCAGCGCCATATCGTCATAATTAGCACCTACCACCGCGATATTATGATGGTCATGGCAAACGGTTGACGCGATGGCCCCGCGTGTCAGCCCGAACCCCTTTACAAACCCGGTCGCAATATTGCCATTCACCCCGTGTCGTTCGACCACAGCAATCTTCACCAGATCGCGGTCAATATCCGGGCGCTTATCGCCATCCTGCGGGGCGATATCATAGGTCAGATGCTCGGTAATGATCTTGCCCGGCAGAATGCCAATCACCGGCGTATCCACGCGGTTGCCACCCGTGCGGAAATGCCCCGCCTCAACATGCCGTGCCTTCACCGAATGCCGCGCCACTGGTTCAGTCAGCGCGCGCGCCGCAAAGGCCGCATCCGTCGCCTCCACCCCGCCCGCAAAAACGCGTGATGCCTGGCACCTTTCGAGACTGTCAATCACCACAATATCGGCACGCTTGCCGGGCGCAATCAACCCGCGATCTTTCAGCCCAAACGCCTGCGCCGCCGAAAGCGACGCCGCTCGGTAAACGGCCAAAGGCGGCGCACCCAGCGCAATCGCGGTGCGGATCACATAATCCAGATGCCCATATTCGGCGATATCCAGCGGGTTCCTGTCATCGGTGCAAAAGCACAAATAAGGCGAATGGCGTTCGGTCAGCAGTGGCACCAAGGCATGCAAGTCCTTGGAGACCGATCCTTCGCGGATCAAAACCCGCATTCCCTTGCGCAGCTTTTCCAGCCCTTCGGCAGCCGTCGTCGCCTCATGCTCGGTCCGAATACCGGCCGCGATATAACCGTTCAGATCGCGCCCGCGCAGCAAGGGCGCATGGCCATCAATATGCCGACCGCGAAACGCCTGCAGCTTGGCAATACACCCCGGATCACTGGCCAACACACCGGGATAATTCATAAATTCCGCCAGCCCGATCACACGTGGATGATCCATCAACGGCACCAGATCGCCCGCCTCCAGCCGCGCGCCGGTGGTTTCCATATGGGTCGATGGCACGCAGGACGAAAGCTGCACGCGGATGTCCATCACCGTCTGGATAGAGGCTTCCAAAAAGTAATGTATCCCCAACAGCCCGCAAACATTGGCAATTTCATGCGGATCGCAGATCGCCGTCGTCACCCCGCGCGGCGTCACACATCGGTCAAATTCATGCGGCGTCACCAGACTGCTTTCGATATGCAGATGCGTGTCGATAAAGCCGGGCACCAAAATTTGCCCAGACACATCAATCACTTGGTCCCCCTCATAGTGATCGAACACCCCCACAATAGTATCGCCGCAAATCGCCACATCACCCACCACCAGATCGCCGGTGATCAGATCGAACACCCTTCCCCCGCGCAGCACTATGTCGGCAGGCACCAACCCGCGCCCCTGATCAATCAGGTCAGAAATCGACGGCTTAGTCATCGCAGTCTCCTAATTCTGTGGCGTTTGGCCCTTGCACAGCGTCGATCAGAGTGATTGACCTGATCTCATCGAAATACCAGAGGTTTTCATGCGGCCCCTGCGCGGCATCGGCTACAAAGTTGTCTCCGTCATCGTGTTCATCACCATGGCGTCGCTGATCAAGGCCACCGCGCCAAACGTGCCCTCGGGCGAGGCGGTGTTCTTCCGATCATTCTTTGCCATGCCAGTCATCGTTATCTGGCTGGCTCTGCGCCGCGAACTCGCCACCGGCTTTCGCGCCTCCAACCCCATGGGCCACGTCTGGCGTGGACTGGTCGGTACCCTTGCAATGGGTCTTGGTTTCGCGGGCTTGGGCTATCTACCGCTGCCCGAAGTTACCGCCATCGGTTATGCCGCCCCGTTGTTGACTGTCATTTTCGCCGCCATGTTCCTTGGTGAAGATGTGCGGGCCTTTCGCATCACCGCTGTTGCTTTGGGCCTGATCGGCGTGCTGATCGTGGTCTGGCCGCGGCTATCAATCACCTCGGGCGATCAGTTTAGCCAAGCCCAGGCCTTCGGCGCGATCCTTGTGTTAGGCGGTGCCGTCTTCGCCGCCCTCGCGCAAGTTTTCGTGCGTAAATTGGTCAAAACGGAGAAAACCCCGGCGATCGTGTTCTACTTTTCGCTGACCGCAACCGTGCTGTCGCTTGCCACCCTGCCCTTCGGCTGGGTCATCCCTACAGCATCCGAGGTCGCATTGCTGGTGGGCGCCGGGTTACTCGGCGGCGTCGGTCAGATTTTCCTGACCTCCAGCTACCGCGAGGCTGATGCCTCCGTCGTGGCTCCGTTCGACTATGCCTCGATGATTTTTGCCCTCGCCATCGGCTATTTCGTCTTCGCCGAGGTGCCAACCCTGACCATGTTGATCGGTGCGGCATTTGTCGTGGCGGCAGGCTGCTTGATCATCTGGCGCGAACACAAGCTGGGGATAGAGCGCGCCGAACAACGCAAAGCCATGACCCCGTAGCAGACAGATTTTCTGTACGGAGAATCTTTCTGCCCTAAACCCCAATCACAATATCTGCCCGCCGCGATCCTTCCGTAACCCGCCGGATGTTCGGCAGATCGTTGCTGTCAATCCAATGCCGGGCCTCAGTCGGGGTTTTGCCATGATGATGCCACCGATCCACCAACCGCGCATCCAACTCTGCCTCTGGCACATCAATATAGACGCTTAAATCGAACAATGATGCCAAGTCACACCACGGCGCGTCGTTCAGCAGCAGATAATTGCCCTCGACAATCAGGTACTTGTCGGCTGCGGTCACCAGATCGGCCGCCGCCCGCGCCAAATCCATATTGCGGTCGAACACCGGAATGGCGGCATCCTCCCCTGCCCGCAGACGCCGCATCAAATGCAGAAAGCCCGCTGCATCAAACGTCTCGGGCGCACCTTTGCGGCCCCGCAAACCAAGCTGATCCAGCACGGCATTATCATAGTGAAAGCCGTCCATCGGCACCACTCGCGCGCCCGCGCCAATAGCCGTGGCAATTTGCGCCGCCAGTGTCGATTTTCCAGCCCCCGGCGGGCCTGCGACAGCCGTGATAAAACGATCTGCCGCAGCCCCGCGCGTGGTTATTTCCTGCGCGAGATCCGCCGGTGTCATGCTGGCTCGGTCACGCCTGCGGGTAGCTTCGCACCGGTCATATAGGCCACCGCATCCGACATCGTGTGCTCTTTTGGGTCAATCACGCACAGCCGTCGGCCAAGCCGATGAATGTGAATGCGGTCTGCCACTTCAAACACATGCGGCATGTTGTGGCTGATCAGGATGATCGGAATCCCCCGCGCCCGCACGTCGCGGATCAACTCCAGCACCCGGCGGCTTTCCTTAACCCCCAGAGCAGCTGTCGGTTCATCCAGAATCACCACCTTCGACCCGAACGCCGCCGCCCGTGCCACGGCAACCCCCTGACGCTGGCCACCAGACAGTGATTCCACCGCCTGATTGATATTCTGGATCGTCATCAGCCCCAGCTCGCTGAGCTTGTCACGGGCGAACTTTTCCATCCCCGCCCGGTCCATCTTGCGAAAGACCGATCCCATAATCCCCGGTGCCCGCCATTCCCGCCCCAGAAACATGTTGTCGGCAATAGACAGCGCCGGTGATAGCGCAAGGTTTTGATAAACCGTCTCAATCCCCAGTTTCCGCGCATCTTGCGGCGATTTGAAATGCACGATCTGGCCTTCCAGCATGATCTCGCCGTGGTCGGGGGTAACCGCCCCCGACAGCGCCTTGATCAGCGTGGATTTGCCCGCCCCGTTATCGCCGATGACAGCGGTAATTTCGCCGGGATACAGGTCGAAATCCGCGCCGTTCATAGCCACGACGGTACCATAACGTTTCATCAGGCCGCGCGCCGTCAGAATGGGTTTAAGGTCACTCATTGCGATGCCCTCCGCAGCCATTGATCCAATGCAACAGCGATGATCACAAGGCACCCTGCCGCAAACATTTGCCAATAATCGTCCACCCCGGCCAACGACAGGCCCGTGTTGAACACGCCGACAATAAAGGCCCCCAGCACCGACCCGACGATTGACCCGCGCCCGCCAAACAGCGAGGTGCCACCAATCACCACAGCGGTGATCGACCCCAAGTTTACCGTGTCAAATGCAATGGGCGAAACCGAACCAACCCTGCCAATAGCAACCCACGCCGCAAAGCCACAGATCAATCCGGCCACAGCATAGACCGAGATCAGCACGCCGTTCACTCGAATGCCTGAAAGCATCGCCGAATCCGGATCGTCGCCAATCGCATGCACATGCCTGCCCCACGCGGTATGGTTCAGCACATACCAAAGCACCGCCGCCAGCAAAATCAACATGATGCCGCCATAGGTAATGCTGGCACCGCCAAAGTTAAAGCCTTGGCCAAACCACAAAAGCCCTGGTGCCTTTGCGTCGATATCAACATTGCGGATGGATTCAGACCCCGAATACCACAGCTTCAGCGCGTTAAAGATCGACAGCGTGCCCAGCGTCACGATGAACGGCGGCAGCTTCATCTTTGCCACCAGAACGCCGTTCACAAAACCCATCACTCCGCCAACGAAAATCCCGACCAAGATCGCAATTCCCACCGGAATGCCCGCCAGAACGGCAAGGTTGCCCATCACCAGCGAACTGACAACCAGTATCGCCCCGACCGACAAATCAATCCCGGCAGTCAAGATCACCAGCGTCTGCGCCAGCGCCACAAAGCCCGTCACGGTAACCTGCTTCAGCACCGTCGAAAGCGCGCCGATACCCAGAAACCGCGGCGCGATAATGCTAAAGCCGATGACCGAGATCAACAGCACCAGCGCGGGTATCAGGGTCGGGTAATTGCGCAGATACCCGCGCAAAACCGGGATGAACGACTTGTCATCCCGCTCGAACGTTGCCACCACCGCCTCAGCTTTGGTCAGCGTCGCCTCGAAATCGGAAATCGTTTTGGTTGGTGTGTCTTGTGCGCTCATCGCTTCGGTATCCCCCCGTGATGACCCCGAAACCCTTGCCGGGTTTCGCTTATGAAGAAGGGCGACTGTAAAGCCGCCCTTCTGTTAATCAAGCCAGAACAAAAGGCAATTTAGCCCCAGCACAACTCCGTGCCTTTGGTGCTGTCAAGCGATGGCACACCTTCGGCTGGTTTGTCGGTGATCAGGTTTACACCGGTATTGAAGAACGACAGGCCTTCGGTAACCGTTGGCTTGCTGCCGTCTTTGGCAAAAGCAGCGATTGCCTCGATGCCCTTCGACGCCATCAGCAGCGGGTATTGCTGCGACGTGGCACCGATGATACCCTCTTTCACCGCGGCGACGCCAGGGCAGCCGCCGTCAACCGAAACCACCAGCACGCCTTCTTTTCCGGCGGCTTTGAGCGCCTGGAATGCACCTTCAGCGGCCGGTTCGTTGATCGTGTAGACCACGTTGATGTCTGGGTCTATTGCCAGCAATGTTTCCATCGCGCGCAGACCGCCCTCAGCGTTTGCGTCCGATGTTTCGTGACCGATCACGCGTGGATCGGTTTCCGAACCCATTACGGTCAGATCAGGCACTTCGATGCCGAAACCAACCAGGAAGCCGGTGTCACGTGCAACGTCAACCGAGATGTTATTTTTGTTGATGTCCAGCATGGCGATCTTGGCGTTTGCGGCCTCGGCACCCAGCGTTGCGGCAGCCCATTTGCCAATCAACAGACCAGCTTCGAAGTTGTCGGTCGCAAAGGTGATGTCTTGTGCTTCGGCGTCTGCCAGTGGTGTGTCAAGCGCGATGACCAGAATGCCGGCAGCGCGGGCTTCCTTGAGGAACGGCCCGACCGCGTCGTCCGACGGCGTGATCAAGATACCCTTGGCACCGGCAGCCACACAGTTTTCAATGGCAGTGATCTGCGGTGCAGAATCGCCATCTTTTTCACCGGCATAGGCTTGGAACTCAAGACCAGCTGCAACTGCAGCGGCCTCAGCGCCTTCCTTCATCTTCACGAAGAAGGCGTTGGTGTTGTTCTTGGTGATCAGGCAGGCAAGACCGCCGCCATGCGATTCTGCGAACGCTGTGCTGGTCATCAATGCCAGTGCAGCAGCACCCAACAGTGCAGTTGACTTGTATTTCATTGGTAGTCCTCCCAAGGATTAAGGGCCATTCGCCCCATTAGAAAGCTTTACGAAAAGCAAAAAGTGCCCGACGATGGGCATATCCAAATCTGATTCCCCTCGCTACGTCAAGTTAAATAAATCAGAGTGATTTATTATTGACAGGACTCGCCTCACATCGCAGTGTCGTCAAATTCACCGGCCCATCCGGCGCTAAACACGGGCGTGCCAAAATCCTTGCGAGACTGAAATGCTGATCGGACTGCCATCCATCCTTGGGCCTGACTTGCTGTATACGTTGCGCTCCATGGGGCATGGCGATGAGATAGCGCTTGTCGACGGCAACTACCCTGCCCAGAACGATGCGCGCCGTCTGGTGCGGGCCGATGGGCATGGCATCATCGCTCTGCTGGACGCCATTCTACAGGTGCTGCCAATTGATGACGCGGTACCGCAAGCCATCTTTCGCGCTGCACTGAATAATGACCCGACGCAAAGCGGCCCGATCCATCACCAGATCGACGCTACTTGCCATAACCGTGCTCCAAAGCATTCGGTGCATCCTCTGTCGGGGCCGGATCTTTACCCCCGCATCCGTGCTGCACACACCATCGTGGCCACCAGCGAAACGGCGCTTTTCGCCAATGTTATCTTGCGCAAGGGCGTGATTGGTGATGGAACGCCGCCACCATGAAACTGGGCCTCGACCCCGCGCCGGATCGCCCCAATACTGAAGATCCCGGCCTGCGCGGCACCAATCAATCGGGTATGCGCGCCCAGAATGAACGACTGGTTCTATCCTTGGTTCGCCAACAGGGCGCGCTTTCGAAATCCGACATTGCGCGGATCACTGGCCTATCGGCGCAAACTGTGTCGGTAATCATGCGCGCGCTGGAAGGCGATGGTCTTCTGGTGCGTGGCAAGCCGATCCGCGGCCGCATCGGGCAGCCATCCGTGCCAATGATGCTGGATGCCGATGGTGCGTTCTTCTTTGGCCTCAAAATCGGGCGGCGCTCTGCCGATCTGACGTTGATTGATTTCCAAGGCCATGTTCGCGCCACCCAGCGCCAGATTTACCAATACCCCACACCCGGCGCAGTGATAGCCTTTGTCGCAAAAGCAATGCCCGCCATCACCGCCATCCTGCCCGCCGCCCAGCGCAGCCGCATTGTTGGCATGGGCATCGCGATGCCGTTCCAACTTTGGAACTGGGTGGAAAACATCAATGCACCCCAGTCCGAGATGGACGCGTGGCGCACCCGTGATATCCAGGGCGAACTGGCCACCCTTACCGGGATGCCGGTCTATGTCCAAAACGATGCCACCGCCGCCTGTGGTGCCGAACTGGTGTTTGGCACCGGCGATCGGCCAAAGGATTTTCTGTATTTCTACTTCGGCTATTTCATCGGTGGCGGTCTTGTGCTGAACGGGCAACTGTTCACCGGGCGCACTGGCAACGCCGCTGGCGTCGGCCCCATGCCGGTGCCCGGCCCCGATGGCCGAATGCGCCGCCTGTTCGATGTGGCCTCGATGTCCGTCCTCGCCGCCGCGATGGAGGCAGCGGGCGAGCCCTCCGCTCATCTTTGGGAAAGCCCCGATGAATGGCACGTCAGCCCACCCATCCTGTCGGCATGGATAGACGGTGCCGCCGAAGGGCTGGCCAGCGCGATCCTAAGCGCCTCTACCCTGATGGAGCTTGAAGCCGTCGTGATAGACGGCTGGATGCCGCTATCTGTCCGCGCCGAAATTACCAAACGGACCGAGGTTGCCTTCAACCGCCTTGATCTTGCCGGTATCGACCCGCCGCAAATCCGCGAAGGCACTGTCGGCGCACAGGCAAGATCACTTGGAGCCGCGGCAATTCCGCTATCACAACGCTACCTGATGGATCAAAACTCCGCCGCCCGCGACGGGTAATGCGGCGGTCAACCGATCGAAACGGGCCTCAGAACAACCCCTCATTGATCAACATATGCACCCAGATCGACGCGGCATAGCCAAGCGCCACCGCCCAGCTCCACTTCAGATGGCTGCTAAAGGTGTAGTGCCCCTTCGCCTGCCCCATCAACGCCACCCCCGCCGCCGACCCGATCGCCAACAGTGAACCACCGGTGCCTGCGGTCAATGTGATCAGCAACCATTGCCCATCTGACATCGCCGGGTCCATCGTCAACACTGCGAACATCAGCGGAATATTGTCCACAATCGCCGACAGCACCCCGATGATGATGTTGGCCGTGGTCGCCCCCATGTCCGTATAAAGCGCCTCTGAGGCCAGCCCGAGGTAGCCCAGAACGCCTAATCCTCCGACCGCAAAGATGATCCCGAAGAAAAATAAAAGCGTGTCCCATTCCACCCTTTGCACTTCTTTGAAGCTATCCAGCACCATGTCTTCGTCGTTCCTGCGCATGCCTTTCAGCCGCAGGTAATATGACCACATCTGCAAATACCCCAACCCCAGCATCATACCAAGCGCCGGTGGCAAGTGCAGAAAGTTCTTGAAACTAACCGCCGTCACAATGGTCAACGCAAACAGCACCGCCACGCCGATCATGCCGGGCTTCGCTACTACCCGTTCTTCCGTTGCATCCGGTTTCGTCTTTGGCACCGCAAAATACATGATCACCGCCGGCACCACCCAGTTCACCACCGATGGCACAAACAGCGCGAAAAACTCAAAGAAACCCAGCTTGCCCTTCTGCCAGACCATCAGCGTGGTAATATCCCCAAACGGCGAAAACGCGCCCCCGGCATTGGCCGCAACCACAATCGACACACATCCCACCGCCACAAAACGCGGCGAAGTTCGCCCCAGCGCCACCACAACCGTCCCCATCACCAGCGCCGTCGTCAGATTGTCCAACACCGCTGACAGGAAAAACGCCAACACCCCGGTCAGCACAAACAATTGCCGATAACTCAGACCCATCCCCACCAGCCGGGCTCGCAAAACCTCGAAGCCGCGCCGCTCCTCCAGCGTGTTCACGTAGGTAATTGCCACCAGCAGAAACAGGAACAACTCGCCATATTCCTCGATGATCTGCCGCGCATGTTCATGCGCCAGCTCGCTTTGCCCCGCCAGCAAAAACGCAATCCCGATCAACGCCCAGATCAGCCCCGCCGCCAGCATCACCGGCTTTGACTTGCGCATGTGGATGGTTTCTTCGAAAATGACCATCACATAGGCCACCACAAAGATAATCAGCGATAGATAGCCCGCCCAATGCGCCGTAAAATCAAGGCTTTCCAGAACCATTCTCCAATGCAACTGCGATCGAAAGCAACCTATCGCCTCAGATTCCCGATTGAAAGCCGTCGAAATTTGATCAACTGATCAAAAGACCGCCAAGCCACCCCGCCCTCCCCTTGCACAAACCGCCCCCGCCATGCGACCGTATCCGCAACCCGTCCTGCCGGAGAAAGCCCGTGCAAACCGATCTGTCCACCCCGCCGCAAACCATGCACCTGCCGCAGGTCACACATCCGCGCAACCCCGGAATGCCGCTTGATCTGGATTGGGTGGCATCGGTGCAAGCCAACACCTCGGCCATCGAACGCCGTGCTGCCACACTGCCCGGTCGCCGTTCCGTCAAGAAAGACTACCAGGCCGCCTGGCTGTGCAAAGCCATCAGCCTGATCGACCTGACGACCCTAGCGGGCGATGACACCCCCGGTCGCGTTCAGCGCCTGTGCGCCAAAGCCCGCCAACCCGTCCGCGCCGACATCCTTGAAAAGTTGGGCATGCAGGGCCTCACCACCGGCGCTGTCTGCGTTTACCATGACATGGTCGCCACCGCCGTCCGCGCGCTAGAAGGCTCCCGTATCCCGGTCGCCGCCGTATCAACCGGCTTTCCCGCAGGCCTGTCCCCCCTGCACCTGCGCATCGCCGAAATCGGCGAAAGCGTCGCGGCCGGTGCCGCCGAGATCGACATTGTCATTTCCCGTCGCCACGTTCTCACCCAAAACTGGCACGCCCTCTACGATGAGATGGCCCAAATGCGCGCCGCCTGTGGCGATGCCCACGTCAAAGCCATCCTCGCCACGGGTGAATTGGGCACTCTACGCAACGTCGCCCGGGCCAGCCTGATCTGCATGATGGCCGGTGCCGATTTCATCAAAACTTCCACCGGCAAAGAACCCGTCAACGCCACCCTGCCCGTGACCCTGACCATGATCCGCGCCATCCGCGACTACGACGCGCGCACCGGCATCAAGGTCGGCTACAAACCCGCGGGCGGCATCGCCAAAGCCAAAGACGCGCTGGTCTACCTGTCGATGATGAAAGACGAGTTAGGCCACCCATGGCTGCAACCCGACCTGTTCCGCTTCGGCGCGTCGTCCCTGTTGGGCGACATTGAACGCCAGCTAGAACACCACCTGACCGGCCATTATTCAGCCGCCAACCGCCATGCGATGGGGTAATCCATGACAATCGAACCCCTTGAAGTAGAGTTATTTGAAAAGTCAGTGGTGGCACTTGAAAAGCTAAACATTGAAGTTGCGCGGCTGAGTGGAGATGTCAGCAAATTGTGGGCTCGCATTGAACCCCGCGAAAAAGAGGTTGAAAGGATATTTGAACCGCGAGATATCGTAAATTTGAAGACATTTCGAGACGTTCTTCGTCATTTCGAAGTACTTCGGCAAAGCATAGTGCAATCGCAACATACGATTGGCTTCATAGAGTCTCGCATCAGTCAAATATATGACGACGCGTGGTCACGCGAAGAAATGAAACCTTGGCTCAAGGACCGCTAGGAAATGACCATCAAGGAAATCTTTGACGCCATGTCCTATGGCCCCGCGCCTGAATCCAGCGCCGAGGCGCAAGCATGGCTGACGAAACACAACGCCCGCTTCGGCCACTGGATCGATGGCGGTTTCACAACCCCCGGTGACACCTTCACCACCACAAACCCCGCCACCGGCAAAGCCTTGGCCACCGTCACCCAGGGCTCCACCGCCGATGTTGCCGCCGCCGTTGCCGCCGCCCGCCGCGCCCAACCGAAATGGGCGCGCCTCACTGGCCATCAACGCGCAAAACACCTCTACGCCCTCGCTCGCATCGTCCAGAAGCAATCGCGCCTGTTCGCCGTGGTTGAAACCCTCGACAACGGCAAACCCATCCGCGAATCCCGCGATATCGACGTGCCGCTAGTGGCCCGCCACTTCTACTACCACGCTGGCCTTGCCCAACTCCTCCCCACTGAAATGCCCGACATGGCCCCCCTCGGCGTCTGCGGCGCAGTCATCCCGTGGAACTTCCCCCTGCTGATGCTGGCATGGAAAGTCGCCCCCGCCCTCGCCGCTGGCAACACCATCGTCCTTAAACCCGCCGAATACACCCCCCTCACCGCACTCCTATTCGCCGAACTCAGCCGCGAGGCTGGCTTGCCCAAAGGTGTGCTGAACATCGTCACCGGTGACGGCTCCACAGGTGCCGCCGTCGTCGATCACCCCGACATCAACAAAATCGCCTTCACCGGCTCCACTGCCGTCGGCCGCAAAATCCGCATAGCCACCGCTGGCACCGGCAAAGCCCTCACGTTGGAACTCGGCGGCAAATCCCCCTACATCGTGTTCGACGACGCGGACCTCGACTCAGCCGTCGAAGGCCTCGTCGACGCCATCTGGTTTAATCAAGGCGAGGTCTGCTGCGCCGGTTCCCGCCTGCTCGTCCAAGAAGGCGTCGCCCCCAAATTCTACGAAAAACTCAAACGCCGGATGGATGGCCTGCGCATCGGCGATCCGCTGGATAAATGCATCGACGTCGGCGCCGTGGTCGATCCCATCCAACTCGCTGGCATCACCGCCCTGATCAAAGCCAACCCCGAAGGCGACCATTACACCGCCGCCACTCCGCTGCCGTTGGGCTGCTACTACCCGCCAACCCTGATCACCGGTCTGTCCGCCGCTTCTACCCTGATGCAAGAAGAAATCTTCGGCCCGGTCCTCGTCGCCATGACCTTCCGTACCCCGTCCGAAGCCGTCGATCTGGCCAACAACACCCGCTACGGCCTTGCGGCAACGGTCTGGACGGAAAACATCAACCTCGCCCTCGATATCGCGCCAAAGCTGAAATCCGGCATCGTCTGGGTTAACGCCACCAATCTGTTCGACGCCGCAGCAGGCTTCGGCGGCGTGCGCGAAAGCGGCTTTGGCCGTGAAGGCGGCTGGGAAGGGCTGCAAGCCTATCTCAAACCCAAAGCCACCGCCAAACCGCTGAAACCCATCACCGCATTCCCCGAACCAGCCACTCCCGAGACCCAAGGCCTAGACCGCACCGCCAAACTCTTCATCGGCGGCAAACAAGCCCGCCCCGACGGCGGCTATTCCCGCGCGGTCTGGTCCCCCAAAGGCACGCTCCTAGGCCACGCTGGCACCGGCAACCGCAAAGACATCCGCAACGCAGTCGAAGCCGCCCATGCCGCCAAAGCTTGGGCCAAAACCACTGGCCACAACCGCGCGCAAATCCTGTTCTACATCGCCGAAAACCTATCCGCCCGCGCCCCCGAATTCGCCCGCCGCCTAGCGGACCTAACCGGCAAACCCGGCGAGGCCGAGGTTGAAACCGCAATCACCCGCCTTTTCACCTACGCTGCTTGGGCCGACAAATTTGATGGCCAAGCCAAATCCGTACCTATCCGCGGCATAGCCCTTGCCATGAACGAACCCTGCGGCGTCATCGGCGCAATATGCCCAGACGACGCCCCGCTGCTCGGCCTGATCTCGGTCATGGCCCCCGCCATCGCCGTGGGCAACACCTGCGTTCTTGTGCCGTCAGACCCCTACCCACTGGCCGCCACCGATTTCTACCAAGTGCTCGAAACCTCCGACCTGCCGCCGGGCGTCGTCAACATCGTCACCGGCCCCCATGCCGAGCTTGCCAAACCCCTCGCGGGCCACATGGATATCGACGCCGTCTGGTGCTTCAGCTCCACCAACCTGTCGGCCACGATCGAACGTGAAGCCGCCAGCAACATCAAACGCACTTGGGTCAACCACAGCAAAGCCCGCGATTGGTTCGGCCCAGACGGCGAAGGCCGCCCGTTCCTCAACCAATCAACCGAGATCAAAACAATCTGGATACCCTACGGCGAATAACAATTTCACCTGTTTCCAAATATCCTCGCCGAAGGCATCCGGTCTTACCGAACACCCCACGTCAGCCAAACTATCCGAAAAACCTAAGCCCGCCCCGATGTCGACGACAACGATATCGGGTCAATCCCCATGCCCCGCAGCGCCCCCGCCCATTTGCCGCCGTCATCGGGTGAAAAGATCAGATCGGGCTGCGCATCCGTGGTCAGCCAGTCATTGCGGCCAATTTCCGCCTCCAACTGCCCCGGCCCCCAACCGCTATAGCCCAAGGCCAACAGCGCCGACGCAGGCCCTGCCCCCTGCGCCAAAGCCTCCAGCACGTCCACCGTCGCAGTCATGCCATAACGCCCGGCAATCTGCATCGTGGCCTTCCCCGCCTGCCAATCGCGCGAATGCAGAACAAAGCCGCGCGACCGGTCCACCGGGCCGCCATGATGCACCCTGATCTCGCGCCCTCGTGGCCCCTTCGATATCGACAATTGCTCGATCAGGCTGGCAAAACTCAGGTCCGGCACCGGCTTGTTGATCACCAGCCCCATCGCGCCATCATCCGAATGCGCACATACCAGAATGACAGAATGCTCGAACCGCGGATCGCCCATCCCCGGCATTGCAATCAGAATTTGGCCACCAAGGTCCATTCCGCGCATCACCCATAGCTCCCCCTCCAACATGCGCTCTCTGCCGCCCCGTCTCAAGAGGTGACAGCATTGGTAAACTGATTGTCTCCGGATTGTGACTTTTCATTTACACCGCGCCGTCTATGGTCGCGCCATGATCAAAACCGCTGCTCTCGCCTTCTGTCTTGCCCTGTTCGGGGTGCCTGCGCTCGCCCAAAGCACGCAGCAAATCGACAACTTGGATGCGGCCCTGCTACCCGGCTGGCAAACCGACAGCGGCAGCCACATGGCCGCGCTGCAACTCTCCCTCGCCCCTGGTTGGAAAACCTATTGGCGCAGCCCGGGTGAGGCTGGAATACCCCCGCTTTTCAACTGGTCCGGGTCCGAAAACGTCAAGTCCGTCGGCATCCACTGGCCCGCCCCATCCGTGTTTCACACCAACGGCATGCAATCCATCGGCTACCACGACGGTGTCGTATTCCCGCTGGAAGTCACCGCCATCGATCCCACCAAGCCCGTTGTCCTGCGCGCCGAAGTTGAAATTGGCATCTGCCGCGAGATCTGCCTGCCCGCCACACTTCAGCTTTCAACCGATCTGACCGGGCCAGGTGCGGCCGATCCTTCCATCAAGGCCGCTTTGGCCGCCCGCCCCAAAACTGCCGCCAAAGCCGGCCTTACCGTCATCCATTGTGCCGTTGACCCCATCGCCGATGGTCTAAGGATCACCGCCACCATCGACATGCCCGCCATTGGCGCTGCCGAAACCGTCGCGTTCGAAATCGGCCAACCCGACATTTGGGTGGCCGAGGCTGTAACAACGCGCTCCGGCAGTCAGCTGGTTTCAAGCACCGAAATGGTCGCCCCCACCGGCGCGCCCTTCGCACTTGATCGCTCAAAAATCACTCTCACCGTCATAGCCGACGACCACGCCGTCGAAATCCGCGGCTGCCCGGCATCGTAGTCAACCCGTACTGGGGTCAGAATCTGTTATCCTCTGAACTTTGCAACGACGGCTTTGAGCCCTTGGCGGTCATTCGCCTCGCCGGGGCTGCGTGGGAGAGGCGCGGTGGCCGTCAGATGTCGCCAAAGCAGAAAGTATGCGCCGCCGTCGTAAACCGACCGGAATGCGAGCCCTCTTACTGAAAAAAGGCTGTAAACGGCTCCCATTCGAGCAAGTTGACCCTCAGTATTCGGTAGGTGGCTAGCGTCAAGATCCAGCTAAAGATAAAATAGACTGGCACGCGCCACAGGCCTCGACCGCGCGCGAGTAAGCCGGCGAGACCAAAGAGCGGCGACACAAAGGCGAGGAAAAACGCGATAAGGACGCCGCCCCCCGAAACGGCCCGTGCCTGTTCGGTTTCGATCAACTGCGCGGCTGCCGCAATGGCGAGATAAAGGCAGGAGATCACGCCAAGGGCAATTCCCAGAAGTGAAAAGATCACCTCTGCGGCCTTCGATGGCCGCCTGGCGGGGTATGTGGTCACGGCTGGGTATTCGGACACCAAAGCGGGCGCGGCAAAGACCTTGAAGCAGGCGCGCACGATTATCACGATCCCGGTCAGGCCAATCGCCATACCGGCAATGCCGATCACTGCAGCAGTCGCGATACCATGGCTTTCCCGGATAGCCGCATAGTTTTCATTGGCGAGTTTCAGAATCTGGAGGCCAAGCGCCATAACGCCACCACCTGCGCCGATTCGAACATATCCTGGCTTGCTGCCGTTACCTCGCCCGCCGGACCCGGCGCCGCGCGCTATCGGCTGCGGCTAGTGTACATTGGCACCGATGCGTTGCAAACGCTCCTGAAAATCGTCGTTGGACAAATACGCCTCCAGTTTCGCCAGTTAGTCCTTCAAGATCGTGTGCAGAGAAAAAGTGGCTAAGATAAGTTCTGTGCTGGTGAAACCTGAATTCCACTTCCGAGGAAGGGCAGGCTCACTTTAGTTCTCGTTGCCGTCGGTCGCGAAAACCGCATCAATGGTTTGCGCCTCGATCAAGGGGGGCCGACTGACAACAATGGCCCACATCGCAGACATTGGCCTTCCGCAGCAGCAATGTGTCGCAGTCCAACTAATACGTCCGGATAACGTCCAACGCGCCGATACTGCGTTCACAAAGGCGCGCTAAAAATACATTACAAACAAAAGGTTAAATGGAATCAACACATTCACTAAACCCCAACCGCTCCCCCAACCCCGCAGTCATTTCCGCCGCTTGTGTTCTTCCAGCCTCGGCATGATCTCGACAAAATTGCAGGGCTTATGGCGGTAATCCAATTGCAACACCAAAATCTCGTCCCACGCATCGCGGCAGGCGCTGGGGCTGCCGGGCAACGCAAATAGATACGTTCCCCCCGCCACACCGCCGCAGGCCCGGCTTTGCACCGCCGATGTGCCGATCTTCTGCATCGACACCATGGTGAACACTGTGCCAAACGCCTCGATCTCTTTCTCATAGACATCGCGGTGCGCTTCCACCGTCACATCGCGGCCCGTCAATCCCGTGCCGCCAGTCGTCAGCACCACATCAATCGCTGGGTCCGCGCACCATAGGCGCAGCTTGGCCGCAATCGTCTCGCGGTCGTCGCGCACAATCCCCCGCGCCGCCAACACATGCCCCGCATCGGTCAACCGCTCAACCAGCGTATCACCCGATTTGTCATCCGCCGCCGCCCGTGTATCCGACACCGTCAGCACGGCAATCCGCACTGGCACAAAGCTTTTGCTCTCATCAATCCGGCTCATCGCGTCAACTCCGCTCCAGCAGCGCCAGCCTAACCGCCAGTCCTGCAAATATCCCCCCACTTGCCAACCCCAACCCGCGCGCCAACCTTGGCGACCGCGCCATCCGGCTGCCAAGCCCACCGGCAAAAACCCCGACCAGCCCGTTAATCACCAACCCGCCCACGCACAACACCGCACCAAAGATCAAGAACTGCTCCAGCACTGGCCCCCGCGCCGGGTCGACAAACTGCGGAATAAACGCCAGCACGAACAAAATCACCTTCGGATTGGTCAGGTTCACCAGCAGCGCCTGCTGAAACGCCCGCCCCGGCCTGATCATCGGCCCATCAGACGCCAACCCCGGCCCGGTAAACGCCCCCCATGCAAGCCACAGCAGATAAGCCACCCCAATCCAGCGGATCGCATCAAACAACCATGGATACTGCGCCACCAACGCCCCCAGCCCCAAGCCCGCCAGCGTCACATGCACAAACCCGCCCAGTGCTATGCCAAAATCTGCCGCCAACGCCGCCCGCCAACCGCCCCGGATGCCCTGCCCAAGGCAAAACATCATATCCGCCCCCGGCGTCAGGTTCAGCGCCAACGCCGCTGGCACAAACGTCAACAACGTGACCATATCCACAGGAAAACTCATGTGCCCAATCTTTCCCGTATCGCCAGCAAATCCGCCCAAGCCTCACGCTTGGCAATCGGGTTGCGCAGCAAATACGCCGGATGCGCCATCGGCAACACAGGCTTACCCAAAGCCTGCGCCCAGACCCCGCGTAGCTTCAGTATCCCGCGCTGCTCCAATAACGTGGCGCACGGAGTATTCCCCATCAGAACAATCACATCCGGGTTCACCAACGCGATATGCCGCTCCACAAAAGGCCGCATCATCGCAATTTCTTCATGCGACGGATCGCGGTTCTGCGGTGGCCGCCACGGCATTACATTGGTGATATACACCGCCTCGGCAGGATCAGACGCCGTGCGCGACAACCCGATTGCCGCGAACATCTTGTCCAGCAACTGCCCCGCTGGTCCCACGAAAGGCCGCCCTTCGCGGTCTTCCTCAGAACCCGGTGCCTCACCCAAAATCAACACCCGCGCGGCCGGATTGCCATCGCCAAACACCAAAGACCGCGCACCCTGCTTGATCTCGCAATGCTCAAACACCGCCAGCGCCGCGCGCAATTCCGCCAACGATCCCGCAGCCCCGGCGGCCGCCCGCGCCGCAGCCACCGCTGTCTCGGCCTTTGCGGCAACATTCGCACCGCTTGGCGGCTCCACCGCCTCCACCCGCACAGCCTCCGGCACAACCGCCGCCTCACGCTGCACCTCAACCAGATCGTACCGATTGATCGGCGCATCGCCAATCACATCGCCAACCCCAAGATCAACCTGCCACGCCAACGCCGCCAGCGCCGCATGCCAAGCCTCCGGAGCCTCATATGTCTCGCTCGATTCCCATGCCCCCAAGGCTATGCCCACCACAGCCTTGGAACAACCCGGCTTGCCGCACGCGCCGCACCTTTCTATAAGCGCCCAAATGCCCCATTAGTGATCGCGTGATCAGCGAGGAAAACCGGTTCCCACTTTTCCTCATCACGCTCAAACGGAGCCTGCAATGACCTTCCGCGCCCGTCACCTTCTTGGCATCGAACATCTCGCCCCCGACGAAATTCGCACCATTCTGGACCTGTCCGACAAATACGTCGATCTGAACCGCCGCACCGTCAAACAGGCCAATGTCTTGGCGGGCATGACGCAGATCAACATGTTCTTCGAATCCTCCACCCGCACGCAAGCCAGCTTCGAACTCGCCGGTAAACGCCTCGGCGCCGATGTGATGAACATGTCCGTCGCCCATTCGTCGGTGAAGAAGGGCGAAACCCTGATAGACACCGCCCTGACCCTGAACGCCATGCATCCCGACCTGCTGGTGGTACGCCACCCGTCCTCCGGTGCCGTCAACCTGCTCGCCTCCAAGGTCAATTGCGCCGTCCTCAACGCAGGCGATGGCCGCCACGAACACCCGACTCAAGCCCTGCTCGATGCCCTGACCATCCGCCGCGCCAAAGGCCGCATCCAACGCCTGACCGTGGCCATCTGCGGCGACATCGCCCATTCCCGCGTCGCCCGCAGCAACCTGATCCTGCTTGGTAAAATGGAAAACCGCATCCGCCTGATCGGCCCCCCCACCCTGATGCCCGCAGGCGTGAACGAATTCGGCTGCGAAGTCTTCGACGACATGCGCGCAGGCCTTGAAGGCGCCGACGTCGTCATGATGCTGCGCCTGCAACGCGAACGGATGGACGGCGGCTTCATCCCCTCCAGCCGCGAATACTACCACCGCTACGGCCTCGACGCCGAAAAACTAGCCCACGCCAAACCCGACGCCATCGTCATGCACCCCGGCCCGATGAACCGGGGGGTAGAGATCGACGGCGACCTCGCCGATGACATCAACCGTTCTGTGATCCAAGACCAAGTCGAAATGGGCGTCGCCGTCCGCATGGCCTGCATGGACCTGCTGGCGCGGAACTTGCGGGCCGAACGCGGGGCCAAGGCTGTGGGGGTGATGGTGTGAGTGCTGCCCCTGATGTTGATGATCAGCTATTCTGGCAAGATCGAATTAGCGCAGACGAAACCCTTTTTTGGTATGCACGCGCTAGTCAGCCAATCGGTCCAGGTCTAAGGCTTCTTACATATCTGATGTTTGGATATGGTGCTTATCTTTCGTACAAAGCGATTTTCATTTACTCGTCCGCTGATCAGTTCTGTGACGCCTTTAATCAAGGTCGGTGCTCAATTTTTTTCTACTTTGCTTGGCCAATTCTAATTTTTTCATTAGTTATGTGCACATTGGCTGCCCTAAATCCTGTAATGCTCCGAAAAGGCTGGTCCATTCGTCGATATGCAATAACCAACCGCGCGGCCTATGTCAGCGCGGTGGGGCTACTAAGAGTAAATCGTTCAGCACAGCTGACACCACAATCTCCAGTTAGGATGATGGGTGGGGCGCTAAAAATCTCCAATAAAATGGCATTTTCGGGACTAACTGATTTGCAATTCGAAAGTGCCATTGCAGCCGTAAATAAAGCGCAGGGAAAGGTCACATGATCTGTATTGTTGCTGCGCACTCAATCGCCCTCAACGCTCTACCCGTAGGGTGCGCATTGAATGCGCACCGTAACAGCATGCCCCACACACGGTGCGCAGTAAACGCGCACTCTACGTCAGAATGCGCAAAGGCATGACCACCCCCCGCCCCCCAGATAAACCCCCGAAAAAACCGATGTCCGACGCCCGCATTGGCGGCATGGTCGCCACAGTTGTGCTGATCCTGCTGTTCATTTTCGTTGGCCTGTTCGTCTGGATGGGAAGTTGAAAATGACTATCCCCGTAGGGTGCGCATTCATTGCGCACCGCGTGTCATACCCCACCCCCCCACGCGCGCGCCCACCAACGGTGCGCAATGAATGCGCACCCTACGGGCCAGACCCGCACGCCAAGGACCGCCCCATGATCCACCTCACCAACGCCCGCCTGATCAACCCCGAAACCTTGACGGATGAGCCGGGCACCCTCACCATCAACGGCGACACAATCCACGCCCTCAACACCCCCGCCCCCAAGGGTGCCACCATAATCAACTGCCACGGCCTCTGCCTCGCCCCCGGCATTGTTGATATCGGCGTCAAAATCGGCGAGCCGGGCGATCGGCACAAAGAATCCTTCCGCTCCGCCTCCCTCGCCGCTGCTGCAGGCGGCGTCACCACCATCATCGCACGGGCTGATACTGACCCGGCCATTGACAGCCCCGAAGTGCTGGAGTTCGTCACCAGACGCGCCGCCGAATTTCCCGTCCGCATCCACCACATGGCTGCCCTCACCAAGGGCCGCGCGGGCCACGAGATGACCGAAATCGGCTTCCTCCTCGATGCCGGGGCCATCGCCTTCAGCGACGGCGATCATGTCGTCACCGATACCAAAGTCCTGTCCCGCGCCCTCACCTATGCCAGCAGTCTTGGCGCCCTGATCATCGGCCACCCGCAAGACCCCGGCCTAAGCCAAGGCGCCGCCGTCACCTCCGGCAAATTCGCCTCCCTGCGCGGCCTGCCCGGCGTGTCACCGATGGCCGAACGCTTGGGCCTCGACCGCGATCTTGGCCTCGTGGAAATGACAGGCGCGAAATACCACGCCGACCAGATCACCACCGCCCGCAGCCTGCCCGCCCTGCAACGCGCCAAGGCCAACGGCCTCGATGTCACCGCAGGCGTCAGCATCCACCACCTGACGCTGAACGAACTCGACGTCGGCGATTACCGCACCTTCTTCAAAGTCAAACCGCCCCTCCGGTCCGAAGAAGACCGCCTCGCCACGGTCGAAGCCGTCGCCGACGGCCTGATCGACATCATCTGTTCCATGCACACGCCGCAGGATGAAGAATCCAAACGCCTGCCCTTTGAGGAAGCCGCCGCCGGGGCCGTCGCCCTCGAAACCTTTCTCCCCGCCGCCATGCGCCTGTATCACGCGGGAGCGATGACCCTGCCCCAACTCTTCCGCGCCATGTCGCTAAACCCCGCCAGACGCCTGAACCTGCCCCAAGGCCGTCTCGCCACAGGTGCCCCCGCCGACCTTGTCCTGTTCGACCCCAACGCGCCCTTCCTGTTAGACCGGTCCAAACTGCACTCGAAATCCAAAAACACCCCGTTTGACGGCCAACGGATGGAGGGTAAGGTGCGCGCAACCTTCGTCGCAGGCCAACAAGTCTTCACAGCGGAATAGCCCATGCCCCCCATCACCACAGACCCAATGATGCTGGCCCTCGTCGCCGTGCTTGCCTACGCCCTCGGCTCCATCCCGTTCGGCATCGTCATCACCCGCGCGTTTGGCCTGGGTGATCTGCGCCAAATCGGCTCGGGTAACATCGGCGCCACCAACGTCCTGCGCACCGGCAACAAACGGGCCGCCGCCGCAACCCTGATCCTGGACGCCGCCAAGGGCGGCATCGCCGTCCTGATCGCCCGCGCCGCGTTCGGCGAAGACGCCGCCCAACTCGCAGGCCTCGCCGCGTTTCTCGGCCACCTGTTCCCGATCTGGCTCGGCTTCAAAGGCGGCAAAGGTGTCGCCACCTTCCTCGGCATCCTGCTGGCCCTGGCATGGCCCGTCGGCCTCGCTGCCTGCGCCACATGGGCAGTAACCGCCGCCATCACCCGCATCTCCTCGGCAGCCGCCCTATCCGCCGCTGGCCTGTCCGGCCTCTGGTTACTGATCTTCGACCACGGCCAAATGCTGCTGCTGGTGCTGATCCTGACCATCCTCGTCTACATCCGCCACGCCGCCAACATCGCCCGCATCAAAGCAGGCACCGAGCCAAAGATTGGCGCGAAAAAAGGCTGACCCGCCCTCGCCGCGCGCTTCCGCTTTTTCTGTTCAAAAATATCCCGGGGGGAAGCCGCGCCATCGGCGAGGCTTGGGGGCAGCGCCCCCCCTCACAAACTACTCGCCTCGTAAATCCGCCGCAAATCACCGCCCCAGTCCCCATGATAAGCCTGCAACCAGCGGTCCGCCTGCGTCACCCCAGACTTCACCGATTGCAGCAACGGGGCCAGATACATCTCTTCCCCCAACCCCCGCGCTGCCAGTCCAGCCCGCGAAAGCGCCACCGCCGCGCGCGCCAGATCGATAATCTTCACGCCGCCAGCCTCGCCCTGCAGCCCGTCAACCGACGCGGCAACCCGCAGCCCCTCGCGCGTTGCCGCGTCAAGCCGCTTGACCAGATCCCAAGCCGCATCCAGCGCCGATGGGTCATACATCAGCCCCACCCAAAACGCTGGCAGCGCCACGATATGCGCCAGATCGCCGCAATCCGCCCCGCGCATTTCGATGAATTTCTTCACCCGCGCCTCGGGGAAGACGGTCGTCATGTGATCCGCCCAATCGCTCAATGTCGGCTTTTCACCCGGCAAGGCTGGCAACTGACCCTTCAGAAAATCGCGGAACGATTGCCCTAACGCATTGATATACTTGCCATCCCGGTAGACAAAATACATCGGCACATCCAGCACCCAATCCACATAGGCCTGAAACCCCATGCCGCTTTCAAACGCAAACGGCAGCATCCCCGTTCGCGTATCATCCAACCCGCGCCAAATCCGCGACCGCCAGGATTTATGCCCATTCAGCTTGCCATCAAAGAACGGCGAGGATGCAAACAGCGCCGTCGCCACTGGCTGCAACGCAATCGCCACCCGCAGTTTCTTCACCATGTCGGCTTCGGACGCGTAATCCAGATTAACCTGCACTGTGCACGTGCGGTACATCATCTGGGTGCCATGCGTGCCAACCCGGCCCATGTAATCCGTCATCAACCGATAACGCCCCTTCGGCATCACCGGCATATCCGCGCCCGACCATTCCGGTGCCGCCCCTATCCCCATAAACCGAATGCCCAAGGGTGCCGCCAGTTCCGCCACCTCATCCAGATGCAACCGCGTCTCTGCTTCCGTTTCATGCAGGTTTTCCACCGCCGCACCGGAAAGTTCGAACTGCCCGCCCGGTTCAAGCGAGATATTCGCCCCGTCCCGCGTCATCCCGATAGTGTTCTCGCCCTCACGAACAGGGTGCCAGCCAAACTGCGCTTCCAGCCCCGCAAACAAAGCCGAGATCGACCGCTCGCCAGCATAGGGCAACGGCTTGCGACTATCCGTCAGCCAGCCAAATTTCTCATGCTCGGTGCCAATGCGCCAATCTGCAGCAGGTTTGTTGCCCGCCTCCATATAGGCGGCAAGCTGATCGATGCTTTCAATCAGACCACCACCAGATTGTGGAATAGACATAGCGGCGCTCCAATTGAACTCAACATCTCGGCTGACACAGGTGTCTTGCCCCACGCGTCAAGTCAAGGCCGCGCGCGCAGTCCGCCGCCAGATCACAACACTGTCACTTATAACCACCACCGACGCATGGTTCGGCCGTTCAACTGGCGCAGCTGCCAGTGCTGTCACCAATGCCTGCGTATCCATTCCCGGCAAACTGGCAAACGCGTCAAACAACCGCTCGGCCCCCGCAGCGTCCACCGGAATAAGCAGTGCCTGCCCATCCGCCTGCTTCAATCGCCAGAACCGCCCGCCCTGCACGGCAATCAGGCGCAACTCCACCAGATCGGGCAGTCCGACAAACCCGCCCTGCCCCGGCCCGAAATACCCCACCTGCCCCTCGTCCACCTCAACCACACCTGGCGCATCCACCGCTTGCGCAAACCGCATCCGCCGAAACGCCAACACGCCCCAAGCCGCTCCTAACCCCAAAACCCCAAGCCCAACCGGCACCAGAAAATACCCGCCCAACCACATCAGCCATAGCCCAACACCAACCACCCCCAGCGCAGCAATCACCTCACGCCAGCGCGCCAACGACACCATCACGTCTGGCCGGATCACGATCATGCCTGCACCCGATGCGTAGCCTGAAACACCACCACCGCCATTGCGCCACTTCGCTGAAACCCAATCGCCCTGTATGCCCGCGCCGCCGCGTCATTCGCTGCAAACAGCACCGCCCGCGCAACACCCTGCGGCAGCACCTCGGCCAGATGCAAGGCCACTGCCAATCGCGCATAGCCCCGCCGCCGCAAATCAGGTGGCACGTAGACTCCACCGATTTGCACAATCTCAGGCAAACGCGCGTTAAACCCGGTCAACGCCACCGGCGCGCCCCTCACCAGCAACACCCGATGCGATTTCGCCGCGATGCAAGTCTCAATATCACGCACAGCAAGTATTGCGGCCTGCTCCGGTGGTGTGCCCATCGTCTCCAAATGATACGCCACGCGCCACTCCACCAGCATTTTGCGCAGCCTCCCGGTTGCCATGATCAACCGCGCGTTGGTCGCGTCCGGCACCACCAGCTCCGCCAAATTCAGCCCAAACCCCGGCTCATCGATATCGCGGCGCATCGGCACGTCGTCCAACCCCAACGCCGTCAAAACCCGCCGCGTCGCCACCGCCTCACCAACCGCACCGCTGACCATCACACCCGCCATCGCGGCCACCAGCCCACGCAAATCCCCACCACTCGGCAGCACCGCCATGATCATCCCGCGCCGCGTTACTGCCACCACGCCGCCAACCTCCGGTCCCAGCAGCCAGAACCGCGCCGCATTCGGATGCTCCGACCCAAAGCCGTCTGCACCAATCCCATGGTCGCGCAAATTCGCCATCGGAAACATCGCGACATCGATATGCGCCAGCAAAAACGCCTCCAGCGCCGCGCGGTCCGCGACGCTTGCCTCGCGGATCACACCCAATCCCCCAGCGCCGCCTGCCACAGCGTCAGCGCCGCAACTGCCGCCGTATCCGCCCGCAATATCCGTGGGCCCAGCGCGATCGGCACCACACACTCCATCCCGCGCAACCGCCCCTGCTCACGCGCCGAAAAGCCGCCCTCCGGTCCGATAAGTATCGCCCAAGCCCGCCCCCGCTCCGCGATGAGGCTCGTCAACGCAGGCGAGCCGCCCGCCATCCCTTCGTCGCACCACAAAATCCGCCGCCCCGCATCCCAGCCTGCCAGCACCCGCTCCAGCCCCACCAACTCCGCCACCTCTGGCACAAACGTCGCCCCACATTGCTCGGCCGCCTCCACCGCATGTGCCTGCAGCCGGTCCTGCCGGATCCGGTCAGCATGTGTATGCTGGGTCTGCACCGGCAAAATCCGGGCCGCCCCCATCTCGACCGCTTTCTCGACAATGAAATCCGTACGCGCTTTCTTGATCGGCGCAAACAGCAACCACAGGTCCGGCGGCATCTGCAAAGGCTTTGTCAGTTCCGCACAGACCAGCATGCCCCCGCGCTTGCCCACCTCAACAACATCCGCTCGCCATTCGCCATCACGGCCGTTAAACAGCAGCACCGCCGCGCCGGCCGCCAACCGCATCACCCCAAAAAGGTAATGCGCCTGATCCGGGTTCAGCGGAACAGGTTGCCCCGGCCCAAGCGGGTGCTCTACAAACAAACGTATCTTTGCCTCAGCCATAGGCCGGAACTTATGACCCAACCACCCAGAACGCCAGAGGCAGCCCCGCTTGAAATGCTGGATAACCCCGGTGACATGCCGGTTGCTGATGCACCCGCCCTGAACTGGGTTGATCGCTATGCCCCCGCCATAAGCCGCCCCTATCTGCGCCTGTCCCGCGCCGACCGGCCCATCGGCACATGGCTATTGCTGATCCCCTGCTTCTGGGGCCTCGGCCTTGCCATGGCCGCCGATCCTAACGGTTTTCGCCTGTGGGACGTCTGGATTGCCCTCGGCTGCGCCATTGGCGCATTCTTGATGCGTGGCGCTGGCTGCACTTGGAACGACATAACCGATCGCCATATCGACGGCTCGGTTGCCCGCACCAAAAGCCGCCCGCTCCCTTCCGGTCAGGTTACCACAAAACAAGCCGCCATCTGGATGGTCGTGCAAGCCTTGGCCGCCGCCGCGATTCTGTTCACCTACAATGGCGTCGCCGTCATCCTTGGTGTCGCCTCGCTGGCCCTCGTCGCCATCTACCCCTTTGCCAAACGCTTCACATGGTGGCCGCAGGTGTTCTTGGGCCTCGCCTTCAACTGGGGTGCCCTATTCGCATGGACAGCGCATTCCGGCAGCCTCGCCACACCCGCCATCTTTCTCTATCTGGCAGGCATCGCGTGGACGCTGTTCTACGATACCATTTATGCTTACCAAGATGTCGATGATGATGCGCTGATCGGCGTGAAATCGACCGCGCGGTTGTTCGGGACCAATAGCAAACCATGGCTGCGCGGCTTTGCCGTGGTTTGCATCTTGTTGATGACTCAAGCGGTTTTACTTGCCCTGCTGGACCATGCTTCGCCGATGGAACTTGTTCTGGCTTTGGGTGGCATCTGGGGTTTTGGTGGCCATCTGATCTGGCAATTGTCCCGGCTCGATACCGATAACCCTGCCATTTGCCTGCAAATCTTCCGCTCCAACCGCAATGCCGGGCTGATCCCTGCGCTGTTTCTTGCCGGGGCGGCGCTGCTGTAACGGCGCTTCTGATTGATCCCGCCGCGCGAACGGCCTAAGGAACGGGATGCTGTTTCGTACCATGTGCTGCACGTAACCCCGGACCAAGGCCTGTTTCCTATGCGCGTTTCGCAAAATATGATCGCCGTGGCGGCTTTTGTCGGGGCTTTGTTGTTGTCGGTTCTGGTGTCGTACCTTGCGGCCTTGGTGATCGAAAACCGCTCCGCCGCCGCCGTAAACTCGGCCCTTCTTGCCGATGGTGTCACCTGGGTCACGGTAGAACCCGACGGCCTGCTTGTCCGCCTGAACGGCACCGCGCCGAATGAAGCCGCCCGTTTTCGCACCGTCAACCGTGCAGGCTCGGTGGTCGATGCCGCGCGGGTGCGTGACCGCCTTGATGTCACCCCGGCAAGCGAAATCACCGCCCCCCGGTTTTCCGTCGAAATGCTGCGCAACGACGATGGCATCCAACTGATAGGCTTGGTCCCCGCCTCCACCGACGATAGCACGGGCGAGGCTGCAATTGCCGCCGCCGCCGCCGCCATCAACCCCGACGTGGCAATAGCAGACATGTTGGAAACTGCCGCCTACCCGGCCCCGCAAGGCTGGCAAAATGCAGTGGAGTTCGGCCTGGCCGCGCTAAAAATGCTGCCACGCGCCAAAATTTCAGTGGGCGAAACCCGCGTCGCCATCACCGCAATTTCCGGCTCCGAAGCCGAAAAAAAGGCGCTGGAGGCTAACCTGAATGAACTCGTCCCCGATGGCCTCACTGTCGATATCGCCATTTCCGCCCCCCGCCCGGTGCTGACGCCGTTCACCTTGCGCTTTGTGATGGATGACAAAGGCGGTCGGTTCGACGCCTGCTCCGCCGATACTGAACGCACCAAAAACCGCATCCTCGAAGCCGCCAAAAACCTCGGTTCCACCGCCACGGCCACCTGCACTATCGGCCTTGGCGTGCCCACACCCAAATGGGCCGACGCCGTTGAGGCCGGCCTTGTCGCGTTGAAAGCCATCGGCGCAGGCACCATCACGTTCTCCGATGCCGACGTCACCCTGCTTGCCGCCGAAACCACGCCGCAAGCCACCTTTGACCGCGCCGTCGGCGAATTGCAAACGGCGCTGCCCGACGTGTTCTCGCTGAACGCCACGCTGCCAAAAGCCACCACTTCCGCCGCCTCTGGCCCCGCCGAATTCACCGCCAGCATGACCGCTGAAGGCAAGGTCGAACTGCGCGGCCGCCTGACCGATGCCACTCTGCGCGATGCCGTCGAAGCCTTCTCCCGCGCCAGCTTTGGCTCGGGTGATGTCTACGTCGCCACCCGCCTAGATCCCGACTTGCCCGACGGCTGGCCAATCCGCGTCCTCGCCGGATTAGAAGCCATGTCCGAACTGGAAAGCGGCGATCTGCTGGTCCGCGAAGACACGGTAGAACTGAAAGGCGTCACTGGATCACAACGCGCCAAAGCCAAAATTGCTCAGGTCCTGTCCGCCAAACTCGGCCAAGGTAAAACCTTCAAGGTCGATGTCACCTATGTTGAAAGCCTTGATCCAACCGCCGCCCTGCCCACCCCCGCCGAATGCCGCCAGCGCATCGAAGCCGCCCTTGCTACCCAGAAAATCACCTTCACCCCCGGCTCCGCCGACCTCGCCACCTCGGCCCGCGCCACCATAGACGCGCTGGTTGCCGTGCTGGGTGATTGCCCCAACATGCGCGTCGAAATCGCCGGTTACACCGATAGCCAAGGCAGCGAAGAGGGCAACCGCGCCCTAAGCCAATCGCGCGCCGAAGCCGTGCTGATCGCGCTGCAAGGCCGCCGTGTTGCCGTCGATGGCTTCACCGCCGTCGGCTACGGTGAGGAATTTCCCATCGCCGACAATGGCAACGAAACCGGGCGCGAAGCCAACCGCCGCATCGAATTCACCTTCCTCGATGCCCCCGCTGCGGTTCAGCCCGGCACGCAAACACCTGCCGCAACCGAAGACGCAGCCACCCCGGCTACCGACAACAGCCCCTCGGTTGCCCCCGCCACTGTCACCCTCCGCCCCAAAACCCGCCCCGAACGCTAATCCCCCATCCCCGCGCATAGGCCTGCAATGAACCGTTCCGAATTCGTCATCGCCACCGCCATCATCCTGTTCGCCGCTTTCGCGATGGGCTGGTTCGCCTATTGGGCCCTGCACCGCTTCACCCGCGTTGCCGGTGGCGATATGGCCGAATTGGATAAAATGGCCCAATCCCTGCACGAAGCCGAAGAAACCCGCGATCAGGCCATTATCTATCTGGAACAGCGCGAGGCTGAACTGACCAACCACATCACCCAGACCGAGGCCGAACTGCGCGCCGCCATGGACGGCCTGCGCGATGCCCGCCGCGAAGCCGAAGAAATGCGAAATTATATAGAGCGCATGAATAATCAGGGCTAAAACCCACCCAGACACGCCTCCATCAACCCCGACCCGGCATCCGCCAAATCGTCAATCACATCGAAATGATGCTTGCCCGGCACCACTGTCCACTCGCATCCCCAAGCCTCGGATAACAGACGCGCCTGCCATAAAAACGCTGGTCGCTCATTCCCGCCGACCCACACATGCGCCGCAACCGACCGGCGCAAATCCAACAGCGCCGGGCTTTCCACCTTGGCCTCCGCTTCCGTAATCCCCAACCGCGCATTCATCGCCGTCGCCATCAACGGCTCCAGCTCTGCTACCGGCGATATCGGCACCACCCGCGCCACAGCAGCACCACAAGGTGCCCCCACACACCCCATCCGCGCGCTTAAATGTCCGCCCGCCGAATGCCCCGTCACCACCACCGGCCCCGTAACCATGCCCGCCGCCGCATCCACTGCGCGCCCGATCTCAACTGTTATCTCGGCAATCCGCGCCTCCGGTGCCAGCGTGTAAGACGGCATCGCACAGGCCCATCCCCGCGCCAGCGCGCCCGCTGCCAGATGCGACCAGCTTTCCCGCCCAAATGCCAACCAATAGCCACCATGCACATACACCAGCAAACCCCGCGGCACGCCGTCCGGCATGAACAGATCGAACTTCTGCCGCGCCCCCGGCCCATAGGCCAAGCCCAGCTTTGCCCGCGCCCCTAACTCCGCCCGAAACGCAGCAGCCGCCGCCTCCCACTTTGGCGGATAGGCGTCAGCCCCCGCGATGAACGCCCCATTCGCGTAAGCCCGGTCCATATCCATCTGGCCACCCCCGTTTATGATCAAATCTGCCCGTGTTAGCCCTACCAGAACTGGACAAATCCCGCCCCACACTGCATTGCATATGCGTCCACGGAAAGGGAGGCTACTATGCTCGACACCGCCACAGACCTGCGCTCCATGCTAAAAGATCCCGGCCTGCTGCCAAACAAGGCCTATGTCGCCGGTGAATGGGTCGATGCAGCCGACGGTGCGACGTTTCCCGTCAGCAACCCCGCACGCGGCGATGTCATCGCCCATGTGCCAGACTTAAATCGCGCCGACGCCGCCCGCGCCATTGCCGCCGCCGATGTCGCCCGCCGCGACTGGGCCGCCCGCACTGGCAAAGAACGCGCCGCCATCATGCGCAAATGGTTCGATCTGTGCATGGCCGCCCAAGACGACCTCGCCACCATCCTCACTGCCGAAATGGGCAAACCACTGGCCGAGGCGAAAGGTGAAATTGCCTACGGCTCCGCCTATATTGAATGGTTCGGCGAAGAGGCCAAACGCACCTACGGCGAAATCATCCCCGGCCACATGCGCGACAAACGCATTTCCGTCATCAAACAACCCATCGGCGTCTGCGCCTCGATCACCCCGTGGAACTTCCCCAACGCGATGCTGGCCCGCAAAGTCGCCCCGGCCTTGGCCGCAGGCTGCAGCTTCGTCGCCCGCCCCGCCGCCGAAACCCCCCTATCGGCCATCGCCCTCGCTGTGCTCGCCGAACGCGCAGGCGTCCCCGGTGGCGTGTTTTCCGTCATCACCTCAAAACGCTCGTCTGACATCGGCAAAGAGTTTTGCGAAAACCCCGCCATCCGCAAACTCACTTTCACCGGCTCCACCGAAGTCGGCCGCATCCTGCTGCGTCAAGCGGCAGATCAGGTTCTGAAATGCTCAATGGAACTTGGCGGCAACGCCCCCTTCATTGTGTTCGACGACGCAGATCTGGATGCCGCCGTCGAAGGCGCGATGATTTCCAAATTCCGCAACAACGGCCAAACCTGCGTCTGCGCCAACCGCATCTACGTGCAGGCCGGTGTTTACGACGCCTTCGCCGAAAAGCTGGCAAAAGCCGTCGCCAAACTCAACATCGGTGATGGCCTGACTGCCGGCACCACCACCGGCCCGCTCATCAACATGGACGCCGTCGAAAAAGTCGAAGAACACATCGCCGATGTGCTTGCGGGCGGCGGCAAAGTCGTAACCGGCGGCAAACGCCACGCCCTTGGCGGCACCTTCTTCCAACCCACCGTGGTCACCGGCGTCACCCCTGAAATGATGGTCGCCAACGAAGAAACCTTCGGCCCCCTCGCCCCCCTGTTCAAATTCGACACTGAAGAAGAGGTTATCAAACGCGCCAACGACACCATCTTCGGCCTCGCCAGCTACTTCTACGCCCGCGACATCGGCCGCATCACCCGCGTGCAGGAACAGCTTGAATACGGCATGGTCGGCGTCAACACCGGCCTGATCTCCAGCGAAATGGCCCCGTTCGGCGGCGTGAAACAATCCGGCCTGGGCCGCGAAGGCAGCCACCACGGCATCGACGACTATATGGAACTGAAATACATCTGCCTGTCGATCTGACCCGTTTCCCGACCAACCCAAAGGCCCAACATGCAAACCATCACCAAACTGCCCGCCCTCAGCACCGTCACTCCGTCCACCGCCGACCTCGACGGCTGGATCGTCACCGAAGGCAGCCCCAAAATGTCAACCTGGGTGCTGCACACCTCTGCCGATGGCACCATGATGTCGGGCTATTGGGAATGCACGCCCGGCAGCTACCACGCCACCTACACCGCTTACGAATTTGTCCATCTGATCGAAGGCCGCATCGTGATTACTCCCGACGGCGGCACCCCGGTAACGGTCGTCGCAGGCGACGCCTTCGCAGTGGAGAAAGACTTCAAAGGCATCTGGAAAATCGAAGAAGCCGTCCGCAAACACTTCGATTTCAAACTGGACTGAACCAGCAGCCCGGACCGCAATGGTGATCTGGGTCCGCACAAACGCAAACGGGGGCGGCTTTCGCCACCCCCGTTAAATTCAACTGGATCCGAAGATCAGGCCAGTGCGAGGTTCGTTGCCGACTCGCGGCCATCACGGCCAGCTTCAATGTCGAACGTTACGGCTTGACCGTCGTCCAACTGGCGAATGCCTGCGCGCTCAAGCGCCGAAATGTGTACGAACACATCGCGGTTGCCATTTGCGGGGGCAATAAAGCCAAAACCCTTGGTTGCGTTAAACCATTTCACGGTGCCATTGGCCATCGTGTTTACTCCATCATATTTGCCATCCGCGAAACTGCGATGACCCGGCTGTGTGTCTAGATCGAGACTGCAGCCACAAGGGAACAGATGGTCGATTAAGAAAGCGTCGCGAGAGTCACATAGGCGCGCGCCCGCCAAATAGCAAGGCATATGATAAAACTACCCGTTTTCCGCATCGAATCGCAGCCGACGAGTGGTAACTCTTGCGACCCTCCCCGGTTGCCCTTACCCTGCCCGCACCTTATCAACCGGACCCAATGTTTACCGAGATTCTCATCGTCGTCGTGCTTATTGCCCTGAACGGCGGTCTGTCCATGTCCGAGCTGGCCTTCGTGTCATCCCGCCCCGCCCGCCTTCGGTCCATTGCCGAGGCTGGCAGCAAACGCGCCGCCATCGCGCTGCGCCTCTGCGAAGAGCCTGGCCGTTTCCTGTCCTCCGTGCAACTTGGCATGACCCTGGTCGGCGTCCTATCCGGCGCATTTTCTGGTGCCACCCTCGGTGCCCGCTTGGCCGCTTGGCTAACAACACACGGCGTCGATACCGAATGGGCGCATACGCTTGGCGTCGGCGGTGTCGTTGTCGCCCTAACCTACCTGACCCTGATCATCGGCGAATTGGTCCCCAAACAGATCGCCCTGCGCAATCCCGAAGCCATCGCGATGCGCGCCGCCCCGTTCATGGTGGCGATCGCCCGCATCGCCTCGCCGCTGGTCTGGTTCCTTGATTGGTCCGGTCGCACAGTTCTGACCCTGTTTGGCGTCTCGCGCGATAGCAAGGCCCGCGTCACCGAAGAAGAGGTGCGCACCATCCTTGCCGAAGCTCGCTATGACGGCGTGATCGAGGATGAAGAACAAGAAATGCTATCGGGCGTCATGCGGCTGGCCGACCGGTCCGCCCGCGCCCTGATGACCCCGCGCCGCGATGTCGAGCTGATAGACCTGCAAGCCACGCCCGAAGAAACCATCGCCGCCATCCGCGCCTCTGGCCGCCCGCGCATTCCCGTTCGCAATCGCGATACCGACGAAGTGGTCGGCGTTCTTTACATGACAGATGCCTTCGCCGCAGTATCGCAAGGCAAGCCCCTCGACGTCGGCAAATTGATGCGCGAAGTGCCGGTCGTCACCGACAAGGCCGATGCGCTGGCGGTCATTGAAATCCTGCGCGCCTCGCCCAACCACATGGCGCTGGTCTATGACGAACATGGCAGCTTCGAAGGCATCATCACCACGGGCGATATCCTTGAGGCGATCACCGGCACCTTTCTGGAACACAAAGAAGAAGAACCGGCGATGTTCCAGCGCACCGATGACAGCTGGCTTGTTGCCGGTTGGATGCCGGTTGACGAATTTTGCGAACGCATGGGCCTGCCGCGCACCATGGCCGGCGATTACGATACAGTCGCTGGCCTGATGTTGCACCAGTTCCACCGTCTGCCCGATCTGGGTGACACGGTCACCGCCGAAGGCCACCGGTTTGAGGTTATTGATCTGGATGATCGCCGCATCGACAAGGTTTTGGTAACGCGCCTTTAAATTATCGCGCAGTCTGTCCGAAGACCGTTTCACACTTTTCCGAATGCACTTTAGAACGTCCCAAAACCGATCAACGCTCTTGGTGCTTTGCCGAACCCGCCACGCGTCTGCAAAAAATGGCAAGTTCGGCCATCACTCCCGCCACGCGGCAAACCCGCATGACCCGCCCTTCACCCCTGCAAGCCGACGGCCGCCAAAATAGACGCGCCGCTCAGGCTTTGCAGGATCACACTGCCAAACATACAACCAAACTTTCAGTCTCTGGCCGAAATTCGGTTGTTGGCAGCTAACACTAAGTACTCACAGCACAAACAGAACACTGGTTACCAAATACACAACCTGCGCAAACACTTACAAAACCAGTCACACGGCACTCACCACACTCGGTACACACATCGAAGGTCACAGCACCAAAACAACTATCTACGCCACGCTAGGGTAACAACAAAACCGCTTACACTCACACCGACAGACGAAAAAACCAGGCCACCAACCACATCACACTTTAGCATACCTGCCAGCTACTCCTGCAGGACGCGCCTTGCCAAAAAATACTGGCTTGGCGCGTCTCTGCGAGGGTAAATTTACTTTTCACAAAACACGACAGGACTGGAAAACGATACGCTCACAACACTTGCTGGGCACTACACTTACAGGGCACTACACTTACGCAACTTTACAACTCTAACTCGTAACCACTCACTCGCTCCATGTAGTGGTTCTCTCATATCCCGCCCCGGTTGAGAACTTGGATATTGGGACTTGTCCATTTAGACAGGTGAAGAATTGGGTTTTTTGCAAATTGTAACGAAATGCAGACCATTGTTGTCTAACGCCGTTACACGGCCCAATTCTCGACGGTTTGTTTCCAATTTCATCACCTCGTTAACCAATACAGAGCAGGGCAAAAATCACCCCACTTACACCCTGAAACACCTAGGTGATTCGCCATTTCAACCTATAAGGGGGTGCGGTCACAATGCACCGACGCGGCACCGCCGCAGCGCAGCAACCTCTGTTAATCAATACTCTAGCTATATTTGGCAACGGTGATGCTGCACCTGCATCAGGGGCCGTGGGGCGGCAAACAAAAAAAGTCAGGCCCCGACATTACCGCTTCCCGAAGGTCACGAAATCGCCAGAGCCTGACCTCTCACTGGTTACGAGCAAAAAACCACGGCACTGGTGAAACAGAGACCATTACGCAACGTCAACTAGCCCATCAAGCAGTCATGTCAAGCATTGATTGGCCAGTCAACAAGAACGGGGGCAGCAAAAACTGACAGTGTTGCCGACCTTACACCATCGGCCAATCTATGCGTTTCAGCAGCACACGCAGCAGTTCGTCCCTGCCAACACCGCTCGCCTTTAGGGCCTCCGCCAGCAACGTATCCACGGTCATCAAGTCGGCTACTAAGAACGGCCCTTCTTCCAACCAACGGCCCGCACCAACATTCGGCAATCCTAAACAACAGATTAACAAAATAAACATTATCTATATATATCAATGCACTAACCATCGTAACACGCGTGTTACCCAGCCCGTAACACACTTCTCACCAAGGATTGCCCTCCCCCATCCGTCTCACCTATCGTGATGCGCATGGAAACCCCTGATGAAACCCTCGCCACCGCCGCCGCTTCCGGCGACCGCGAAGCTTTCGCAGCCCTTCTGGCCCGCCATTATGACCGCATCTTCAGTCTGGCCTACCGCCTGATCGGAAGCCGCGCCGAGGCGCAAGATCTCGCCCAGGATATCTGTGCCGCCCTCCCCGCCAAACTAAAAGGCTGGCGCGGCGAGGCCCGCTTTTCAACCTGGCTCTACCGGGTAATCGTAAACGCCACCCACGATCTCCGCCGCCGCCAAGCCACCCATTCAAAGGCCGCCCTAGGGTGGGGAGACTGGGAAATCGCCCGCCAGGACGAAATAGAAACCGAACGCATCGCCATGGATTGGCTGACCCAAACAATGAGCCAGCTCCCCTCCGAACTGCGCGACACCGTCGCCCTGATCCTTGGCGAAGACATGACTCAAGCCGAGGCCGGCCAAATCCTGGGCCTGTCCGAAGGCACCATCGCATGGCGCATGTCCGAAGTGAAAAAACGCCTGCGCGCCATCGCGGCCGAGGAGGCAAAACTATGACCGACGAACTCTACAATCTCAAAAGCGCCCTGCGCGCCATTCCAGCCGCTGATCCCGTCGCGAAAGCAGATGCAATCGCGCTGGCGATGAAAAACTTCGACGCGCTCCAAGGATCGACCCAACCCCTGCGTCCCAATCAGGACCGCCAAAGTCAGGCGGGGTTCCTGAACGGAGTACGCAATATGCTAACCTCAATCACCTCCCGCGGCTTCCTCGCCGCCACCACCTCAGTCGCCGCCCTGTGCCTCGGCCTGATCGTCGTTCTGCCGACCCTGAACCAACCTAACTCAACAACCATCACCCTACCCGAAGCTGACGATACCCGCACAAGGCTAGCGCCGTCGAAACCGGAAGTCACCGCCGAAGCCGAAGCCACGGTTCCACCTCAAGGCACCGATCAGCTAGGCCGAGCCGCCAAAACTGCCTCCCCCGATGCTGCAGCCCCAGACGCGGGGGCAATTCTCCTGCAAGAGGCCCCCGCCGAAGGCCTCACTGACGCAGCCCCCTCTGACACCATGCTTTCCGCCGACGCCGAGTTGCGCACCGATGCCCCAGCCGCCGCCCCGCTGCACCAAGGCTACGCCTCGAACATCGCGCAGCCGGAAGCCGACTTTAACCAAACCCTACTTCCCCTCGAAAACACCGAAGCCTTCCCAACAGTCGACGTAAACCCCGTCAAAGTCACCGCCGAAGTCCCCGTTTCCACCTTCTCGATCGACGTCGATACCGCCAGCTACGCGGTCATCCGCTCATCCCTGATGAACGGCATGCTTCCCCCACCCGACGCCGTCCGGGTCGAGGAAATGGTGAACTACTTCCCCTACAATTACCCCGCCCCCGACACCACCGACGCCCCGTTCCGCAGCACCGTTACCGTAATGCAAACCCCGTGGAACCCCGGCACCCGGCTGGTTCACATCGGCCTGCAAGGCCGCGTGCCCGCAGTGACAGACCGCCCCCCCCTGAACCTCGTCTTCCTGATCGACACCTCGGGCTCGATGGACGAGCCGAACAAACTGCCGCTGCTAAAGCAATCGCTGAAACTGATGCTGGCCGAACTGCGCCCCGAAGATCAGGTCGCCATGGTCGCCTACGCCGGGTCCGCAGGCACGGTGTTGGAGCCGACAAAGGCTGGCGAAAGCGCCAAGATCATCGCCGCCCTTGATAACCTAGCCGCGGGTGGGTCAACCGCTGGTGCCGAAGGGCTGGCGCTAGCCTACAAAGTGGCCGATACCATGGCCGCCGACGGCGAAGTTAGCCGCGTTCTGCTGGCCACCGATGGTGATTTCAACGTCGGCATCGATGATCCCGATGGCCTTGAAGCCTATATCGCCAAGAAACGTGACACTGGGGTGTACCTGTCCGTCCTCGGCTTTGGCCGTGGCAATCTGGATGACGCGACGATGCAGGCCCTCGCCCAAAACGGCAACGGCACGGCGGCCTATATCGACACGCTGAACGAAGCCCGCAAAGTGCTGGTTGATCAGCTAACCGGCGCGCTGTTCCCGATTGCAAATGATGTGAAAATCCAGGTTGAATGGAACCCCGCCGCCGTCGCCGAGTACCGCCTTATTGGCTACGAAACCCGCGCTCTAAGTCGCGAAGACTTCAATAACGACAAGGTTGATGCCGGGGAAATTGGGGCGGGCCATTCGGTCACAGCCATCTACGAAATCACTGCCCCAGGCAGCGATGCCCTACGCAATGATCCGCTGCGCTATGGCAATGCCGCCGAATTTGAAGGTCAGGCCGCCGAGCTTGGCTTCCTGCGGCTGCGCTACAAGGCACCGGGCGCAGATGCCTCGGCCCTGATCGAAACGCCGATTGTTCAGGCTGATGGTCCAGCCCCGGACGACGCTCGCTTTGCGGCGGCCATTGCCGGTTTTGGCCAGTTGTTGACCGGATCAGAATATCTGAACGACTGGGGTTGGGATGATGCGATTGACCTCGCGCTTGGCGCACGTGGTGACGACGCCTACGGCTATCGGATCGAAGCGATCAATCTGATGCGGATGGCCAAAGCGCTTTCAGGGCAATAACGCAATGGCGACGTGGGGATGACGGCCCGCGTCGCTATTGGCTTTGGGACAACCCAGCAAAGAAGCGCGCGGCTGTTGCGGGGTTACGATACGGAAAGATCGACTTGAACTGCTCCAGATCAAAACTGGGGCTGTGCTGAAGATAGGCGGCTCGGGCCTTTTGGGCCGCCGCTTCATCACCAAGTTCACGGTGGCACAGCTCCAGGTAGACATAAATCCAGAACGGCGGATTTTCCATCCGGGCGAAGGCCTGCAACGCTTCGGCATGGCGGCCAAGCATATGCAAACAGCGCCCTTCCAGTTGCCAGTAGTAGTTGGGGTGAAACGGATTAAGACGCATCGCCTCGCGCACCCGTTCAAGCCCCAGTTCCGGGTAATCCCCATAGATCAGGAAACGACCGTATTCGACCAACAGCAATTCGTCGTTCGGATTCGCCCGAAGCCCCAGTTCGAAATGATGCCTGGCTTTGTCAAATCGGCGCAGCACAAGGTTGCCCATACCCAATGCGCAATGGCCCTTGGCATCGCGATTGTCCAGCAGCACGGCCCGTTCGGCGATTGGCAGGAATTCCTCCACGTCCATTCGAAGATCAAACACCCAGCGCAGGTAAAGCTGCGCCATGGCTTCCAATCCCCAAGCCCGCGCGTAATTCGTGTCCAATTTAATCGCGCGGCGAAAGCAATCGCTGGCGCTTTGCAAGCCGTCGCGGGTGAAGGTCAGGAAATGGCGTTGCCCTTGGGCAACCAATGCCGCCGCCTTCAGGCTTTCGAACGGACGCGCAATCGCAGCCGCTGCCTCGACCGCCGCGATGCGGCCGATCACTGTGGCGGTCACGGTTCGCGCGATTTCGGTCTGAATCACAAAGACATCGCGCAAATCGCGGTCATAGCGTTCGGCCCAAGACGCCTGCCCCGACGCCGTATTAACCAGCTGCACTGTAACGCGAACCTTGTCGCCCGCCGTGCGCACCGACCCGGTCAGCAGAAAGCCCACGTCCAGTTGTTCGGCAATATCGGCTTGGCTGGCATCGGCCTGATCCAGCATGAAGGACGAGGCGCGCGCGACCACAATCAACCCGGCCTCTCGGGCCAGCTCGACAGTGATTTCCTCGGCGATGCCTTCGGCAAAAAGCGTAGCCTCGCCCCCCTCCGGCAATCCCCGGAACGGCATCACCGCAATCGACGGGCGAGATGCCGCTTCCTCCTTCGCCGCGATAGTGGCTTTGCCTGCAGTGTCGCCTCCGGGTGCGCGTCGCAGACGGCGAATTTCGGCAGCCATCTCATTCGTTTCGGCGTCGGGGGTGATGCCCAATTCCTGCGACAGTATCCCCCGCAGGGTATCAAACTGGCGCAGGGCGGTATCATAGCGCTTCTGACGCAAATACAGACGCATCAACCTGCGGTGAACCTGTTCTTGCAACGGATCGGCCTGCAAAAGCTGCTGTGCCACGGAAATCGCGCCATCCAGATCGCCCACTGCATCGCAAACCTCGCAAAGGCGCATCAGCAGGTCAGAAAGGCGGGCGCGGAACAGTGCCCGTTCGGCATCCAGCCAACGGTCAAATTCTGGCGTGACCGGCCCGAAACCTTCCAGAAATTCGCCGCGCCGCTGGTCTGCAACCAATTTCATCTCGGCGATAGGTTCATCGCCCCGCTGGGCTGCAAGCCGGTTGGCATCAACCTCCAGGTCGGCCGCGGTCAGCCCGACCGAACTGCCATCGGCGTTCAACCCGGCATATCCTGCGCCCTGGAGGGCTTTTTTCAATGTGGAAAGGGTTTGACGAAGGCTGGCGCGTGCTTGCTCTTCGGGGCTGTCGGCCCAAAGCAAGCCAACCAGCGTCTCGCGTGGCGCGCTCATCGCCGGGCGACGGCACAGATAGGCCAAAAGCGCCTGCGCCTTGCGCGACGATAGGATGATTGCCCCATCCGGCCCCACAGCCGCAAATGGGCCAAGCAGGCTGACCGTAAGCCCTGCTTTGCCAGCGTTATTGCCCTGTGAAAGCACTTTTCACGCCCCCGTCACGCCCGAACTGACGGAGCGATGACGCCCCCAGCCTAAACCTTAATCCATCAAGACTTAAACCGATGGAGATCGCAATGTTTGAAGGAAATTCGCTCTCGGCCATGTCCCACCTGCGCGATGTGGAACAGCAGTTCAAGCGCTGCACCACTGGGACATATTCATCCAAGCCAGAACCTAAACCCGCGCCACGCTTCGATCCAATCCCTGCGCAAAAGTTGAGGAACCAGATCATGCTCAGCACTCAGAACATCCTGTCGCTCGATCAAGGCAAGCTTCGCCCCATGAACCAGAGCGAAGATGAATTCTATGCCGCCTTCACACCGCCTCCGCCATTGGCAAAGATCGCCAAAGGTTGGCACATTCGTGCCTTGGCGTCTATGTTGCACCTCTGGCGGAACCATATCCCGGCGCGCTGACAAAATTTGGGGCAACCGAACCCGTCGGTTGCCCCAAGCCAGATCCGCAGGCAGAGCCCTGCCAAGCCGTCAGTTCGACACGGCGTCCGGTGCGGTCAGGACGGCCTTTGCCTGCACATCACTCGCCCGGCCAATTTCAATCCGGCGCGGCTTCAACGCCTCTGGCGTTTCGCGCACAAGGTCGATGTGCAGCATTCCCAACTCATGCGCCGCACCCGTCACACGCACATGATCGGCAAGCGCGAAGCGGCGGTCAAAGGCGCGTGTCGCGATGCCACGGTGCAAATAGTTGCGCTCCGTCTCATCAGCGGCCTTGCGGGCGGTCACGTGCAGGGTGTTTTCCTTCACTTCAACAGCCAGCTCGTCCTGGGTGAAACCGGCCACGGCAACAGAAATACGATACGCATTTTCTGCCGTCTTTTCAATGTTATAAGGTGGATATGTGGGTTGCACCACGTCACTGGAAAGCACACGATCCATCAGGTCGGTGATCCGGTCAAAGCCGACTGTGGCGCGGTAAAGTGGGGCGAAGTCATAGTTACGCATAGCATCCTCCGTAAAGCGATGTTGATGCCCTTCCTTTTGGGAACGGGCGGGCTGGTCCGGGCCCTTCACGGCACCCGGCTAAGGCAGATTTGGGAAATCAGAAGTGCGTTTTCAAGGGGTCATGCCCCCCGTCGGCGCAGGTGCCGTCACGGCTTGACGAATTTTGCCCCGCCGGACCCATTGCCCGACAACACCCTAACCGAGCCTGGCGAGCGCCTCGGCGCACCAATGCCGGATTCCAGCTCAGCCCGCAGTTTTTCTAGTGGGGCCGCTATCGCCGTGCCAAGCGCCACCTTTTTTCCGTCAACTTCGGCCTTGGCCGAAACCACCGAAACCACCCGTGCAACACCATCGCGAACCGTAAAAATCGGCGCGCCAGACGATCCGAAATCAACCGAGCAGGTCAGCACCACAACGCCGGGCTGGTTGCCAAGCACAAAGCAAACCTCCTGCAAAGACGGCGCTTCGGCCCGGTCCATGGCATAAGACACGACTTCCACCTCGGCACCCTTTTCGGGGCCGACATCAGTTTCAAACGGCGTGATCGACGGCAGACGAATAGGTTGATCCAACTCTATCAGGGCCAGATCAAACGCCACGCGGTCCAGCCGATCAACACCGCCGAACACATAATCCGGGTGAATAATCGCGCGACGCACCCCGCGATAGGCCGCAGCTCGGCCATTGCGCCATCCCGCCAGAAATTCGATCTGGCTTTCATCAATCCGCGCGCCGGTTTCCTGATCGAACATGCAATGAGCGGCGGTCAAAACCAGCTGCGGTTCAATCAACGCACCCGTGCAAAAACCACGCGTACCAAAGTTCAGCCGACCAACTGCTTCCCAACCCCGACTGTCATCCCCGGTTTCAAGTGCTCTAAGCGGCGTCTCCTGCGACCCGACAGGGCCCGGAACCAGAAACAAAAGACAAAAAAGGGTTAACAAAGGCAGGCGCATAAATCCTCCGGGCATTGGCTTGCCTGTAGGCACCCTATACGGCAGATTTGTGGCTCCGCTAGGTTAACCTTGTAGCGCGCGCGGTTTTGGCCCACCTGTTGCCCAATCCAGCAGCTCAACTGTATGCACAACAGGTGTACGGGAGGCAGACGCTATCTGCATCATGCACCCGATGTTGCCCGCAGCGATAATGTCGGGCTTGCGCGCCTCCAGCGTCTTGACCTTGCGCGCCTTCAATTGGCCTGAAATCTCGGGTTGCAAAAGGTTGTAGGTGCCCGCCGATCCACAACAAAGATGACTATCGGCAGGCTCCACCACCTCAAATCCCGCACGCTTCAAGAGGTCTTTCGGGGCCGACTTTATCTGCTGCCCGTGCTGCAACGAACATGCCGCATGATAAGCCACGCGCAGGTTCTTCGTGACCCCTTCTGGCAGTCCGATCTTTACCAGCAACTCACTGATATCCATTGTCATTCTGGAAATCACAGCGGCATCTGCAGCCAACGGATCATGCTGAAACATATGTCCGTAATTCTTCACAGTGGTGCCGCAACCGCTTGTATTGATCACCACCGCATCAAGCCCACCAGCCGCTTTTTCCGCTATCCAAGCCCTGATATTGGCCGCTGCCGAAGCATGTGCCAGATCGGCCTTGCCCATGTGATGGGTCAACGCCCCGCAACATCCCATGCCCTTGGCGATCACCACCTCGCAGCCAAATCGGCGCAAAATACGGATCGTCGCATCGTTGATATCGGTGTTCAGCGCCTTCTGCGCACACCCCGTCAGCAACGCCACCCGTAGCTGCTTTTTCCCAATGGCAGCAAACACTTGTGGGTTATCATTGGGGCTGATCGAGGGGATGGTTTTTGGCGCCATATCCAACATCGCCCGCAGCCTGCCATCGGGTATAAGACCCGCCAGAGGCCGGGCAATCTTGGCCCCCAGCAGCGCCAAACGAAACCGCGTCGGGTGCGGTATAACCCACGCCAAAATGTGACGCAACATCCGGTCCATGAACGGGCGGCGATACGTCTTTTCGATATATTCCCGGGCATGATCAACAAGATACATGTAGTTCACGCCCGACGGGCAGGTGGTCATGCACGCCAAACACGATAGGCAGCGGTCAATATGCTTGACCGTTTTCGCATCCGCAGGACGACCGTTTTCCAGCATGTCCTTAATCAGATAAATCCGCCCGCGCGGGCTATCCAACTCATCCCCCAGCACCTGATACGTCGGGCAGGTGGCCGTGCAAAACCCGCAGTGCACACAGGTGCGCAACACGGCATTCGACTGGGCCATCGCCGGGTCTTTCAGTTGCTCTGACGTAAAATTTGTTTGCATATCAGTTTCTTGGCCCGCCAGTTGCGTGCAATCGAACCGTCAAAACCGACCGCGATTTGGCAAAATGAGCCAGTAACATCTGCAATGCCAATAGCAGAGCTACGATGACAATTTCCATGGTCAAACCCTACATCAGCCCTTGGTTCAGAATGCCGCGCGGATCAAACTTGCCGCGCAGCCCTTTGGCAATAGCTGCCAGCGCCGGGGTTTCCGGATGAAAAGCCGCAATCCCATCGCCAGCCGCCCCCCGCACCCGCGTCGCGTGCCCCGCAAAAGGTGCCAGACGGGCGCGCACATCGGTGCCCGGGGCCATCAGCATCCAGATCAACCCGCCGCCCCAATCATAAGCCAACGCCTCCGCCCCAGCCCGCGCCGCAATCATCGGCGCATCGGACGGCTTGACCGAGACCCGCCAGACATCGCCCTCCCGACTATGAAAAGGTGCCACATCACGGATGTTTGCCCAACGGGTTGCCGTATCCTCTTCGCGCGTTACCGGGCCAAAATCGGCCAAAACATCGGCCAATTGATCAGCCCGATAGGCAACTGATGCGGAAAACCCCTCCAGCCGCAAATAGGTGCCGCTGCCCGGCCAATGTGCGGCACCAGATACCTCATAGGGCGATGCAAGGGCGGCAGACATGGCAGTCACAGCGCGGGCATCGTCCAGGTCCGTCAATATCAAAGTCATTTCCGCCTCTGGCACTGGCAGCACCTTGAAACTGACCTCGGTCAGCACCCCCAACGTGCCATGGCTGCCCGCCATCAGCTTGACCAGATCATAGCCGGTGACGTTCTTCATCACCCTGCCGCCGTTCTTGATCACCGTCCCAGTGCCATCGATAAAACGAACCCCGATTAGGCTGTCGCGGCAACCCCCAACCTGCACCCGGCGCGGCCCCGATGCATTGCCAGCCACCACTCCGCCCAAGGTCGAAATGCCGGTACGCCCCAAAAGGCCCCGCATATCCGGGACTTCAAACGGCAGTCGCTGGCCTTCGCTGGCCAACAATGCCTCCACCTCGGTCAACGGCGTGCCAGCAAGGGCAACCAACGTCAAAGCGCCCGGTTCATAAAGTGAAATGCCCGACAGGCTTCCAGTCTCCAGCACTTCGGCAGGTCCGACATTGCCAAACGACCGCGTGCCGCCACCCACAATCCGTAGCGGGCCGTTTGCCCCAAGAACTGCATCAGCAAGCTCTGCCTCAGTGTTGGCCCGCAACATCACGCTGCGCGCCGACTGGAGGTGAGATGAAGCGGAAATACTTTGGCGGCGTTCAGCAGCCACGCCGGATCGAACACATCTTTCACCCGCATCTGGGCTTCCATATCGGCATCACTGAACTGCACCGACATCAGATCGCGCTTTTCGATACCAACCCCATGCTCGCCAGTGAGACAGCCGCCAACCTCGACGCATAGCTTCAATATCTCGGCGCCAAAAGCTTCACACAGCTCCAGATCGCCGGGTTTGTTGGCGTCATACAAGATCAGCGGGTGCATGTTGCCGTCACCCGCGTGAAACACGTTGCCGACATCAAGGCCATACTGCTTTGACATCTCACTAATGCGGCGCAGCACCAAGGGCAGCGCTGTGATCGGGATCGTGCCATCCAAGCACATGTAATCATTGATCTGCCCCATCGCACCAAATGCCGATTTGCGGCCCAGCCATATTTTCTTGGATTCCTCTTCCGACCGGCTTTCGCGAAATTCTACCGGGTCGTGGTGCATCGCAATGGTTTTGATCAGCGCAAGCTGTTCGTCAATCTCTGGCGGGCTGCCTTCGACCTCGACAATCAGCAGCGCTTCGCAATCGGGGTATCCGGCATGGGCAAAATCCTCGGTCGCGCGAATGCAGGGGCGGTCCATGAATTCGATGGCGACCGGCAAAATGCCGGCCTTGATGATGTCGGCAACGCAGGCCCCCGCGACCTCGTTGCTATCAAACCCGATCAGCACGGGCCGCGCACCTTCGGGCTTTGGCAAGATGCGCAAGGTCGCTTCAGTAACCACACCTAGCTGTCCCTCCGACCCGCATATCACTCCCAGCAGATCAAGCCCCGGCGCATCCATATGCGCGCCACCAACTTCAACAACCGTGCCATCCATCAACACCAGCGTGACGCCAAGCAGATTATTGGTCGTAACCCCATATTTCAGACAATGCGCACCACCCGAGTTCATCGCAATATTGCCGGCAATGGCGCACGCAAGCTGGCTTGACGGGTCGGGGGCGTAAAAGAAACCGTCCGCTTCAACAGCACCAGTCACGGACAAATTGGTTCTACCCGATTGCACCTTGATAAAGCGGTTTTGGTAGTCCGTCTCGATCACCTCACTCGTCCGGGCGACGCCAAGGATCACGCAATCCGCAGTAGGTAATGCACCCCCGGCGAGGCTGGTGCCCGATCCGCGCGGCACAACCGGAACACCCATTTCGAAGCACAGCTTCAGCACAGCAGAGACTTCAGCAGTAGACCGGGGCAGAACTGCGGCGAGCGGTGGGCAGCGATACGCTGTCAGCGCATCACATTCGTAGGCGCGGGTTTCGGTTTCATCATGCACCACCGCATCGGCGGGCAGAATGGCCAACAGCCGGTCCACAATGCGCGATTTCAGCGCCAGAACATCCGCGTTGGGCACTGGCATTTGCATGGAAATCCCCACCCTGTCATATATTGGTAAATTTATATAACCAATTTCAGGCTATGGCAAGACGTATTGCCATTCTCTATGCTGCCCTCATGACCATGATCAGCACACTTCTAAACACCACTATGATGGACTTGATTGCCTTTGCTGGGCTTGTTCTTGCTTGGGTTGCGACCAGTTGGTTTATCGAACATCCCCCTGCGGGCCGACCGTCAGTTTCCGTGCTGATGAACGACTACCGGCGTGACTGGATGCGGCAATTCGTAACGCGCGATCCGCGCATCTTTGATGCTACTGTCATCGACAGCCTGCGCCAAGGCACTGCGTTTTTCGCCTCGGCGTCGATGATCGCGATTGGCGGTGGAGTGGCGCTGATTGGCAATGCGTCCATCCTGAAGGGCCTGGCGGCTCAGCTATCGCTGGAGGAAGGTGCCATTGCGATTGAGCTGAAAATCATTCTGGTACTGACCTTCATGGCCAATGCGCTGTTGAAATTCGTCTGGTCGCACCGCCTTTTTGGCTATTGTTCCATCATGATGGCGGCAGTGCCGAATGACCCCGCTGATCCACATGGCTATCACAGGGCGGGGCAGGCAGCCGAGGTGAACATAACCGCTGCGCGCAGTTTCAACCGCGGTTTGCGGGCGATTTACTTTGCGCTTGGCGCGCTGGGATGGTTGGCGGGGCCATGGGCGCTGATCGCGACAACGGTGATTACCACCGGCATTTTGGTGCGACGTGAATTCGCATCGGTGTCGCGCGAGGTTATCTTGCACCGCAAACCAAAGCAGTAGTGGTTCAGGCAGCTTTGCCTTTTGCACTGACGCGCCGCCCCTCGATCAGCCACGCTGCCAGGGCAAGAGCAACCGCCAACACGAGATACAGCCAGCCGGGCAGCAGCGCCGCCACCCGGATATCTTGCGTCACATAGGCGCCGCGCGGCACGATGCCGATCCAACCCCGACCCGCAGCCTGCCGCCCATCGCGCACAGTGCGAATATCGGGCGTACCATCTTCCAGCCGCAAAATCCCACCACGTGAACCCGCGACCATAGGGGCCAGTCCTTCCGCATCAGCGATGGTTTCTTCAAACTCGCGTGGGGCTGAAGGGCCAACGGCAACCACGCGCGTCAGATCGCCCTGCACCAGTCGGAACAGGCCCATCATCGGTGCTTTCCATTCCGTTTGGAACCGCCCCGGGGACGTCTGCGGGATAGCAACAACTGCCTCGGTCCCATCAGGCGCGGTGATGGTCAGATCGCCCGGCGGATCTTCTTCGATGGAACGGCGCGTAATGGTCAGCACATCGCCTTTTGCCGTAGCCGTAAGCGCCTCTTCTTCCAGATCGGGTTCTTTCAGCATCCAGTGCGCCAGGCGGCGCAGCAGTTCCAGCTGCGGCCCGCCGCCTTCATACCCTCGGCCCCAAAGCCACGCTTGATCTGATGCCAACACAGCAACGCGCCCCGCGTCGACTCTATCCAGAACCAGCAAAGGCCGTTCACCGGGGCCAGACATCACAACTTGGCCCGACCGCGGCGTCACCTCTATGGTGCGGAACCATCGGCCCCAACCACCCTCCGGTGCCAACGCCTCCAGCCCCTCGGTCACGGGATGACGGCGGCCAAGATCGGTCAGCGCGGGCTTGAAGCCGCCGTCGATGACGCGCGATGTGACGTCCACTGGCAAAACCTCGGCCAGTGGTGACCGCCAAAGGCTATCAACAGCCCCCAATTCAGGGCCAGCGGCAACCAGAACCGTCCCGCCACCGCGTACATAATCGCGGACGTTCTCAAGGTACGACAACGGCAGAATGCCCCTGATGCGGTAGCGATCAAAAATGATCAGATCGAACTCGTTGATCTTTTCGACAAACAACTCGCGCGTCGGAAAGGCGATCAACGACAATTCATCCACCGGCACGCCGTCCTGCTTTTCCGGCGGGCGCAGAATGGTGAAATGCACCAAATCAACCGATGGGTCGGATTTCAAAAGATTGCGCCAGACGCGTTCACCGGCATGCGGCTCACCCGATACCAGCAACACCCGCAGCCGGTCGCGCACGCCGTTAATCTGCACCACGGCAGCATTGTTGCGGTCTGTCAGCTCGCCCTCTGCCAAGCCAACCGAAAACTGCAACACGTTCATACCGCCATGCTGCAACGTCACCGGCAGGTCCAGATCTACACCCGTTGGCACTAGGTAGGTTTGCGGCGGATCGCCATCTACTGCGATGGTCACGTCAACTTCGCCGGTCAGATTGGCAGGCACATTGCCCTGATCTTCGATCCGAAGGGTCAACAGCACCTCTTCACCGATAATCGCAAAGGCCGGGGCATTCTTGATGATTAGCCTGCGGTCCCAATCCACCTCGCGCCCGGTCAGCAGAACATGCAGGGGAGCGGGCATATTGGGTGCAAGATCAAGGTCATGCACCTGCCCATCAGTGATGATGATGGCCCCGGCAACCCGCGCGCGCGGTTCTTCGGCAAGCGCCTCGGCCAGTGCAGTCATCGCCAACGTTCCGGCGTCATCCACCCCGTCGGCCACACGTACGACACGCAGTTCGGTATTTTCAATCGCTGCAATTTCGGCTTGCACCGAAGCGAGCGCACTGGCCGTCTGATCCGCGCGATCACCAAGCGACTGGCTGGCGCTATCATCGACGACGGCGATTACGATGTCGGTCAGTGGTTCTCGGTCTTCTTCCTGCAGCGCCGGATTTGCCAGCGCCGTCAGCAGCACAGCAGCGGTCAACCCCCGCAACCACCACCCTGCCAGACCACGCCACAGGGCCGCAATTAGCAACAGTGCGGCAACCCCGATCAGTGCCCAAAGAAATGGCCACGGCAACAGCGGGTCGAAGATCACGGTTCCAGTCATTGGCCCAGCCTTTCAAGCAAGGCAGGCACATGCACTTGATCAGATTTATAGTTGCCGGTCAGCACATACATGATCAGGTTTATACCAAAGCGATTGGCCATCTCGCGTTGGCGTTCACCGGCAAAGCCGCGGCCAATCGGAAACAGCGCCGCACCACGCGTGTCAACCGCCCATGCCGCAGCCCAGTCATTGCCGCCAATAACCACCGGCGTAACCCCGTCGTTCAGATTGCGAAACGGCATCCCCTCTGCCTGTTCGGCGTCGGGGGGCGAGGCTTCGACCCAGATCGACTGCCTGGCATATCGACCCGGGAAATCTTGCAGCAAATAGAACGTGCGGCTTAGAACATGGTCTTGCGGGATAGGTTCCAGCGGCGGAATGTCCAGCGCCGCCGCCAGCGTTTGCAGTTGCGCGGCCTCGGGGGTGGACCCGCCAAAGCCCGCAACATCGCCATCGCGCGTATCGAACAAGATCAGGCCGCCCGTGCGTAAATAGCGGTTCAGTTTGGTATAGGCGGCGGCGGATGGCAGCGGCTGGTTGGCAGAAATTGGCCAATACAGAAACGGAAAGAACGCCAGCTCGTCGGTTTCCAAATTGATCGCCAGCGGCGCCTCGGGTTCAACTGACGTCCGTTCAAACAGCCGCTCGCCAAGCCCGATCAGGCCCGCATGCGCAATGTCGTCAACCTGCGCATCACCCGTCAGAACATGGCCCAAGACGACGCCCGAGGTGGCGGCAATAGCAAAATCATCCGTATCCTGCGCCCGCAAATCGCTGGGCGATACTGCAAGGCAGGCCAAAACCAATGCCAGACTGGTGGCGGTGCGGCGTGCAATGGCACCTGACAATCGCCCCGAAATCCAAAGCGATGCAAGGATGTCGATCAACAGCAATGCCAACGCCCCCGCCAGAAATGCGCCCTTCAGCGCCTGTTCGCGGGCCGCCTCCAGCCCTTCAATCGGAATGCCCGCCGGCCAAACGGCTGGTGCAAGCACCATTTCCGCGCTGATAACGTTCAACGCAACCCGCTGGTCCTCGCCCGCGTAAAGGCCAGGGGGCAAGGCCGGTGCCGGACCGGTCTTCAAGCCGTCCGCCAGAATCGCTCCGTCAACACCTGCCACTTCACCTGCATCCATCGCCTCGCCATAAGCGTTCAAAACCACTTCAGGCACCCAGGTTTGGCCAGCCAGATCTTCAGCGGTCGGCGCAGCAGGGCGCGTCGACACCGCCAGCCGTTCCAACATCTGCACAAACAACCCCGACAACGGCAGGTTCGACCATTCGGCATTAGCTGTTACATGCACCAATACGACCTGCCCCTGCCCCACATCTTTTCGCGTCACCAACGGCGTGCCGTCAGCCAGCGCTGCGATGGTACGAGCGGGCAAATCGGGGTCGGGTTGCGCCAGTACCTGTGCGGTCACCGTCACCTCATCGGGCACGGACAGGCCAAGAAACGGTGATCCCTCTGGAAACGGTGCCAGCGCCTTAGGCTCGCCCCAGCTCATCGCGCCGCCGACCGTTCGGCCGCCTTCGCGCAGGCGCACGGGCATCAGCGGGTCTTCTTCCATCCGGTCAATATCACTTGCCGCCAGTCGAGGGCCAGCAAAGCGCAGCAAAAGCCCGCCCTTATCCAGCCAATCCAGAACACCGTCGGTTTCAACCTGCGTCATCCGCGCCACGTCAGCCAGCACGATGACATCGGGATTGGCCAGCAAAACATCCTCCAGCGTGCCATCAACCAGATCGGCCACGGGTTCCAACGCTTGGCGCAAGTAGTGAGTAGGCGACAGCAGTTGCAACGCCTCGCGGTCCTGCGGCACGCCCGAAATCAGCGCAACCTTACGTCGTTTCAGGCTGTCATCCGTCAGGCTGACCGCGCCGGCAGACCGGATGCCAGCAATTTCGAAGCGGGTGACGCGGTTGCGCAGTTCAGGCGGCAAGGACAGATCAGCAGTTGCCTGATCGGCCCCGGCTGCAAAGTTCAGCGGCAGGCGCGCCAGTTCTCGGTCAATTCCCGATGGATCAGGGCCGCGCGCAGAAACCTCAACCGAAACACCGTCGCCCGCTGGCAGGCGCAGCGCAGAAAGGTTGATAACGCCGTCGGCAAACTTTGGCGGCTGCAGCGCCAAAACCGGGCGCGGACTTTGAAAAACCGAAACCGCACCGCGGCCCTCCAACACAGCCAGCAAGTCTTCGCGTCCAGGATGAGCAAGCCCGTCTGACAACCAGAAACTGTCAAAGTCGCCTTCCGGCAGGGTGTTTGCCCATTGCCCCAGATCACCCGGTGCCCAAGCTTGCGGGGCAAGCAACACCAGCCGCCCGGTCAACGTATCAGCGGTCTGAAATGAAGTTTGCGTTGGCGTATCGGTCAACCGCAGCAATGCCACTGGTCGCCCGACCCGCCCAGCATCTTCGATCAGTGCCGCAGCGCGGTCAATCCGACGCGTCCAATCGCGGGCATCGGCCCAACTGCCATCCATCAAGATCAGCAACGGCCCCGTGCCCGGATCACGGGTCTGCGGGTTTAGCACCGGGCCTGCGAAGGCGATGATTGCTCCGCCGACCGCCAACATCCGCAGTAGCAACAACCACCACGGCGTTTTGTCGGTTTCCGGCGTTTCATCCGTCAGGCCCAGCAGCAGCGCTACACCCGGAAACAGCCGCCGAACTGGCGCTGGCGGCACGGCCCGCAGCAAAAGCCACAACACCGGCAGGCCAATCAGCCCCAATAGAAGCCAAGGTGTTGCAAATCCCAGCGGGCCAATAATCCACATCAGCGCCGATCCTCCAGCGCGCGGTACGCCCATAGCAAAGCTGGCAATGCAGCGGTTCCGGTATGATGGCAGTCGTAATGCCACCCGGTAGCGCGCGCCAGCGACTGCAGCCGATCTTTGCGTTCGGCCAGCCGCGCCAGATAGCGGCTGCGCAAATCACCCGCACGCAGGGTTTCGTGGCTTAGACTGCCCCCCATGGATTGAAAAATCGTCCGGCCATCAAACGGAAAATCCTCTTCCGCCGGATCAAGGATCTGGATCAGCGCCCCGCGCACGCCCTTATCGGCGGCCCGCGCCAAACCGTCCTCGACCCCGGCAATATCGCCCAGAAAATCAGACAAGAACACCGCGCGCCCATGTGAGATCAAACCCTGCGCATTGGGGCGGCCATAGTCATCGGACGCTTGCGCAGCCTGCAGCAATGTCGCCAGCCGCAATAGCTGCGCCCGACCGGACCTTGGCGGCGCGGCATCGCCTGCAAGACCAACCCTTTCACCACCACGCAACAGCAGAACCGCTATCGCCAAAGCCAGCAACTGCGCCCTGTCGGCCTTTGGTGCGCGCGATTTATCCCCGGAAAACTGCATGGATTTTGAAGGGTCCACCCAAAGCGACACCGATTGCGCCGCCTGCCATTCGCGTTCACGCACGAAATGTGCGTCCGACCGCGCCGATCTGCGCCAATCAATCAGCCGCGCCGGATCCCCCGCATGGGCGGGGCGGTACTGCCAAAACTCATCTCCCATGCCCGAACGACGTCGGCCATGTTCCCCAAGCATAACGGTCGATGCCAAATGTTCGGCTGACGCCAGCAGTGGTGGCAGCGATTGACCAAGTGCTTCGGCCCGGGGTCGAAGGGGGGCTTCGGCCAGCGTCATGCAGCCGTCTCAAGACCTAAAACGCGTGATGACACGCGGTCGATGATGCCGTGCAGCGTTTCACCCCGCGCGCGGGCCGCGAAAGACAGTGACATACGATGCGAGAGTGCGGGTCGGGCAAGCGCTGCAACATCCGCAACCGAAGGTGCCAAGCGACCATCCAGCAACGCCCGCGCCCGTACCGTCAGCATCAGCGCCTGCGCCGCGCGTGGTCCCGGCCCCCAGCTCAGCATCCCCTCAAGCGCCGCACCTTCAGGCTCGCCGGGCCGACAGGCGCGCACCAGATCAAGGATCGCTTCAACCACTTTGTCACCGACGGGCATCCGGCGCAGCACGGCTTGTGCCGCTAACAATTCATCGGCAGCAAACACCTGATGCACCGCGGCATCTTCGGCCCCGGTCGTCGCAATCAAGATATCGCGTTCCGTCGCGCGCGTCGGGTAATCGACATCAACCTGCACCAAGAACCGGTCGAGTTGCGCTTCGGGCAGCGGGTAGGTCCCTTCTTGTTCAATTGGGTTTTGCGTCGCCAACACATGGAATGGGCGGCCAAGCGGGCGATGCTGCCCTGCAATTGTAACCTCTTGTTCTTGCATGGCCTGCAATAACGCAGATTGCGTTCGCGGGCTGGCGCGGTTGATCTCATCGGCCATCAGCAACTGGCAAAACACCGGGCCTTCGATGAACCGGAATGCACGGCTGCCATCCGGCCCAGTATCCAGCACCTCCGAGCCAAGAATATCCGCTGGCATAAGGTCTGGCGTAAACTGAATGCGGCTGCCTTTCAGCCCCATCACCGTTGACAGCGTATCCACCAGCCGGGTTTTGCCAAGGCCGGGAAGACCCACCAAAAGCGCATGTCCGCCGCACAACAACGCGCCCAGCACCAGATCGACAACCTTCTCCTGCCCAATGAAACGGTGGTTGATGCTGACCTTAGCCTCTGCCAGCCGATCCCCGAGGGTTTCGATCTCGGCGATCAAGGTTGCGGTATCGGCCATGACAATGCTCCTTCAACATATATATAGGTATTAGAACGAAACTTAACGCCCGGCACAAATGACAAAAGGCAAAAGCGGACAAATGATCGTGAAACCTTCGGCGGAAAGCCTGCTTGCGTCGGCACAAAAGGCCGCAGGCAAAGGCCCACCACCGCTGCATCTATGGAATCCGCCGTTTTGCGGCGACATCGACATGCGGATCGCGCGCGATGGCACATGGTTCTATCAAGGCACACCAATTGGCAGGCCGGGGCTGGTCAAGTTGTTTTCATCCATCACTAAACGCGAAGGTGACGCCTATTTTCTTGTTACCCCGGTGGAAAAGGTCGGCATTAAGGTGGATGACGCGCCTTTTGTGGCCATAGATTTCGAAACTACCGGCACCGGGCACAACCAGTGCGTGACATTTACCACCCAAGTCGGCGATACAGCTGTTGCTGGCCCGGCGCATCCGCTTAGGGTTCTGCGTGATGCCACGACAGGCGAACCGTCGCCCTATATACTGATCCGTGCCAATCTGGAGGCTCTTATCGATCGCAAGTCCTTCTATCGGCTCATTGATCTGTGCCAGCACGAACGATCTGACGGGGCCAGCTGGTTCGGTCTGTGGTCAGACAACGTATTCTTTCCAATCATTCCGTCAGAAGAGCTTATCTGATGCCGCGCTTTGCCGCTAACCTAACCATGATGTTCAACGAGGCGGCGATGCTGTCGCGGCCACGGCATGCCCATAACGCAGGCTTTGACGGCGTCGAAGTGCTGTTTCCCTATGATCATTCCGCCAAGGATTGGGAGGCGGCACTTTCAGGCATTCCGCTTGCACTGATCAACACGCCGCCGGGCGATTGGGTTGCGGGCGAACGAGGACATGCCGCCGTTCCGGGCGGCGAGTCGCGGTTTCGCACCAGTTTTTTGAAAGCCGCAGATCTGGCAGCACGGCTAGGTGCCGAACGCGTGCATGTAATGGCGGGCATTGCCCGTGGCCCGGTAGCCGAGCAAACCTACTGCGAGAACTTGGCATGGGCAGCGGCGCAGGCCCCAGATCTTGGCCTCACGATTGAACCGCTGAACCCGGTCGACATGCCGGGTTATTTCCTGAACGATTTCGATCAGGCCGCCCGGTTGATCGACGATCTGGCCATTCCGAAACTGGGTTTGCAGTTCGATCTGTGGCACGCAGCCCGCCTGCACGGCGATGCCGATGCGGTTTGGGCAAAGCACCGGAACCGCGTAAACCATGTGCAGATCTCGGGTCTGGTCACTAGGACGGAGCCGGGCGGTGGCGGTTTCGATCTAACCGGCCTATGCTCTGATCTGGATCAGATGGGCTATCAAGGCTGGATTGCCGCCGAATATCGCCCCGCGCGCCAGACGCTGCAAGGTTTGGCTTGGCTTGGGGCGCTGAAAGGCCGCGCGCAACCAATGGGCAGCTGATCGTTCAGGCAGACGCCGCCCTTGCCCCCTGTTGCCCAATCGCTAGAATGTGCCAAACGCCCTGCGCCAAGGATTCCCCGACATGCCAAATGCTGCCCCAGAAACCGAAGTTGTCACCACGTGGAAGGTTGCCTGTGATGGTGGCGAGGGCGCACTTGGCCATCCGCGCGTTTGGCTGACGATCCCGCAAGATCGCGGCTGGGTCGAATGCGGCTATTGTGACAAACGCTACGAAATTGACCGGGCACACGCCCATGATGATCATTAGGCATCAGGTGCCTAATCGGTTTGTTTCCGCCCATCTTCGGTAAGCGATCAGCGCCGTCAGGCCAAGCCAACAGCTGCAGGAGAATTTGCGATGACATTCGGCAAAGGCCATCACCTGCATCTGATCGACGGTTCGGCCTATATCTTCCGCGCCTATCACGCTTTGCCACCACTTACGCGCAAATCTGATGGGCTACCGGTGGGGGCGGTGGCTGGGTTTTGCAACATCCTGTTCCGTTATCTGGAAGGCAACAAATCCGGCGATGCGCCAACGCACGTCGCGGTGATTTTCGATCATTCCTCGAAAACCTTCCGCAATGACATCTTCCCCGCCTACAAAGCCAACCGCCCCGAATTGCCGGAAGACCTGCGTCCGCAATTTCCGCTGACCCGCGACGCGACCCGCGCCTTCAACATCGCCTGTATCGAAACCGAAGGGTTCGAGGCCGACGATATCATCGCGACCCTATCCTGCCGCGCGCGCGATGCCGGCGGGGCCGTGACCATCATTTCGTCCGACAAAGACCTGATGCAGCTGGTTGGTGACGGCGTCGAAATGTTCGACCCGATGAAGAACAAACGCATCGGGCCGGATGAGGTGTTCGAGAAATTCGGCGTTGCCCCGAACCGCGTGGTTGATGTGCAATCGTTGGCTGGGGATTCGGTCGACAACGTGCCCGGTGCGCCCGGCATTGGCATCAAGACCGCTGCCCTGCTGATCCAGGAATTTGGCGATCTGGAAACGCTGCTGGCGCGGGCGGGTGAAATCCCGCAACCCAAACGGCGCGAGGCGTTGGTGGATAACGCCGATCAGATCCGCATTTCAAAACGGCTGGTAGCGCTGGATTGCGAAACCCCTTTGGATTTCACACTGGAAAGCCTTGAGGTGAAACTACCAGAGCCCGAGGCGTTGATGGCATTCCTGAATACGATGGAATTTCGCACCCTGACCAAACGGGTTGCCGAAAGCCTAAAGGTGCCCGTCCTGCTGCAATCAGAAACCATTGTGATTGAAAGCCAAGCAAGCGGTGAAGCCAAAACTATTCGTACGAATAGTTTTCACGCCGCCGACCTGCCTTTCGATCATGCGGGCTATGAGGCTGTGCGCGACACAGACGCGCTAACCCGCTGGATTACCACCATTCGTGATCGCGGCCATGTCGCTATCGATACCGAAACCACAAGCCTTGATGAAATGCGCGCCGACCTGGTGGGGATTTCGCTGTGTGTCGAGGCGGGCAACGCCTGCTACATCCCACTTGGCCACAAGCAAGGGGGCGGTGATCTGTTTGGCTCCACCGAGCTAAGCCCAGACCAAATACCGCTGGATGATGCGATTGCTCTGCTGAAGTCTGTGCTGGAAGACGCCGCCATCCTGAAAATCGGCCAGAACATGAAATACGACGCAAAGATTTTTGCGCGTCACGGCATCAATGTCGCCCCAATCGACGATACCATGCTGATGTCCTATGCCATGCACGCGGGCCTGCATTTGCACGGCATGGACGCCCTTTCGGAACGTTACCTTGGCCATATCCCGATCTCGATCAAATCTCTTCTTGGGTCAGGCAAGTCATCAGTCACCTTCGACCGCGTGCCGATTGACGAGGCAGTAAAGTATGCCGCCGAAGATGCTGACGTGACGTTCCGCCTGTGGGCGACGTTCAAGCCGGACCTGCACCGCGCCAAAGTGACAACCGTCTACGAAGCTCTGGAACGCCCGCTGGTCCCAGTTCTGGCCGCCATGGAGATGGCTGGCATTCAGGTAGACCGCGATACCCTGTCGCGCATGTCGAACGCATTCGCCCAAAAAATGGCGGGGCTCGAAGCGGAAATTCACGAAATGGCGGGTGAGAAATTCAACGTCGGCTCGCCAAAGCAACTGGGCGAAATTCTGTTCGACAAAATGTCGCTTCCGGGCGGTGAAAAGGGCAAAACCGGCGCCTATGCTACCGGTGCCGATGTTCTGGAAGACCTCGCGACCGAACATGAATTGCCGGGCCGCGTACTGGATTGGCGACAGCTATCCAAGCTGAAATCAACCTACACCGACGCCCTGCAAGACCACATCCACCCCGAAACCGGCCGCGTTCACACCAGCTATTCCATAACCGGCGCGGTTACGGGCCGTCTAGCATCAACCGACCCGAACTTGCAGAATATCCCGATCCGGTCTGACGAAGGCCGCCGCATCCGCGAGGCGTTTGTAGCCCCCAAAGGTCGGCTACTGGTCAGCCTTGACTACAGCCAGATCGAACTGCGCATTCTGGCGCATGTGGCCGATATTCCAGCGCTAAAGAAGGCGTTTAGCGACGGCCTCGACATCCACGCTATGACCGCATCCGAAATGTTCGGCGTGCCGATCGAAGGCATGGACCCGATGGTACGCCGCCAAGCCAAAGCCATCAATTTCGGCGTCATCTACGGCATTTCCGGCTTTGGCCTCGCCCGCAACTTGCGTATCCCACGGGCCGAGGCGCAGGGCTTTATAGACCGTTATTTCGAACGCTTCCCCGGCATCAAGGAATACATGGAAACCACCATTGCCTTTGCCAAAGCCGAAGGTTACGTGCAAACTCTGTTTGGTCGCAAAATCCACACACCAGAGATTAACGCCAAAGGCCCAACGGCTGGCTTTGCCAAACGCGCCGCCATAAATGCGCCCATCCAAGGCACCGCCGCCGACGTGATCCGCCGCGCGATGATCCGGATGCCTGCCGCAATAGCCGGGCTCGACGCCAAAATGCTGCTGCAAGTGCATGACGAATTGCTGTTCGAAGTTGCCGAAGATGCGGTTGAAGCGCTGATCCCCATCGCCCGCGATGTGATGGAAGGGGCCGCAGACCCGGCGGTGAAACTGTCCGTCAAGCTGACGGTTGAGGCTGGGAAAGGCAAGAGCTGGGCCGAGGCGCACTAAAATACCACAGGCGGGGCGATCTGACCGTGCCACTGCTTGCTGGTATCGCGATGACAGGCTGCGAGGCCAATAGGCCAAATATCATGCGCGCCACGCTGGAATGGGTCAAAACTGCGACGTCGCCGGCCCTACGCGATCAACGGACTGCCGATATCGTATCATCGGCAGTGTCAGGCCAGCGGCCAAAACCGTCCCAACGTCAGGGCGCGATCTTCGCCCTATCATTCAGCCGCGATCAATCCTGACCTGAAAGCAGTTGTTACGCGCTGATCTGACATGCACATATGCAACGTCCGGATCCGCAAATTTGGCCTTTGCCTGCGCCGCGATCTGATCGGTCGGAACCACACGACCGGTGCCGTAAACGATGCGATCATTCGCGCCGTAACCGCGAACGATGTAGTCGGGTGACGCAAGCATTGCTGGCGTTTCGGCACTATCAACTGGGGCATCACAGGCATCAGCGCACAGGAAAATCGGCCCCAGTTCGGCATAGGGTTGCGGCGCGGGGAACGGGCGATGTGCCAAGATCAGCATGCCCGCCCCTTTTGGGATCATCTTCAGGCAATGACGGCAGGGGTTGCCGTCACCGTCCGAAACGCTTCGCTCTGGTTTTTGGCCGTTGGCATCAAGGCCACCTGCCTGATACGCGCGCACGATCGGCGTCGGGATCGGGGTGAAATGAATGGTCATGCGCATCTCCTTTTTGCCCCCGCAACATGCAAAATCATTGGTCAACGTGCGACCCGAATTTTGCGCATTCTTGTCAGGCGGGCAACGTCAAACCCGCGTCAGCATCGGCCCAAGCGGGCGGCCTGCAAGAATATGCACATGGAAATGCGGCACCTCTTGGTGACCGTGATCGCCAGCATTTGAAATGGTCCGATAACCTGCTTCCCCATCGCCCGGCGCTACGCCCAACTCTGCGACGACCTGCGCCGCCGCTCGGTGAAAGTCCACCAACTCCTCGGCCGAAGCTTCGGCCGCAAAATGATCGAAGTTCACGTAAGCCCCTTTCGGGATAACCAAAACATGCACTGGCGCCTGCGGGCCAATATCGTGAAACGCCAGCGTATGCGCCGTTTCCAGCACGGTTTTATTCGGAATTTCGCCGCGCAGAATACGCGCAAAGACATTCTGGGGGTCGTAGGCATAGTGCATGGCTCAATCCACAAATAGGTAGTCGGTTTCCGCAATCTCGCGCGCCTTCGTTTCGGAAATACCAAGAAACGCCGCCAATGGAATGGTGTTTTCGTCAACACTCGCGGTCTGCCGCATGACAAAAAACTGTTCGAAATTCGCATCGTGCAACCGGTCGGACTCAAACCGCACGTCATAGCGAATCGTCGGCAACAGCCGGTCGATGGTTTCTTGCGGCGTGGCCACCCCCGCCAAACCAACCCTGCGGGCATGGCCAATTAGGAACTCATCGGTGAACTCACACTCAATTTCCAGCAACCGCACATCGGATTTGTCCGAATAGAAATCCTGCATCAGATCAACATTCGCCGGATCAATGCAGATCACCAGACGATCCGTCCCCCACGTATCAAACAACATCCGCACCACGGCCCGCCGGTGACGAGTACGCTTTTCCAACGTGGTCTGGATGCCACCAAGATCGGGCAGCTCGGTATCCGCCTCGTTGAACAGATAATCGACACACGGCAAATTGGTCACCTTGCGCACCCGGTCCACCAAGCGCTTCGCCACATGCCATTTCTTGCACGTCACCATCAGCAGCGTGCGCCCACGGCCAAGACTGCTTTCTGTTTCCCAAAACCGCGGCGCAAACCGCCGACCAATACGCCCGCGCCCGGTGATAAACCGATGCAAACCGCGCCCCTCGTTCGAGATGGTAAACGTCACACCTTCGGCAGCATACAGCTTGCCCAAGCGGTCCTTCAGCACCGTCGCCTCAGGCGAGATTTTGCGCGCGAACAGATAGTCCTGACTGATCAGCAGGTCATACTGATCGTCATAAAAGCTAACTGGCATGCCATAATCGGAAAACATCAGAAACGTCAGTGTGCGCGATCTGATCTCTGCCTCCGGCACCAGATGGCCGACAACGGTCTGAAAAAACGTCTCATCCGGGATCCATGTGGTGCGGAAAAACCGCATCACGTCGGGCCGTTTGGTACAGAAATCCAACACTGCCTCAACCGTGCGACGACGTAGGCACCACCACTGACTGCCGATCTGCATCTGAACATCGCCGGGCACCTGCCGCGTCAGACCCATGCGTTTTTGCAAGTTCATCGAGGCATAGAACAACTGCTTTTGATTGCGTTCATTGAACAGATGCCGGTAGATCAGTCGTTCTTCCTTGATGCCAGTCTTGATCCAATCGGAATTGAAGAAATCGAAGCATTCGATGTAGTCAACCTCGGTCTGATCCAGAAACTGGTGCACATATTCCGATGATTTGATCGGCATGCAATCGCCCGACAGCATGTAGAAATGCGTGGCGCGCGGAAACGCGTCAATTGCCGCGCGCACCGCCTGCAAGGTGGCGGCGATCAGGCTCCATTCCCCCCAACCACATTTCACACGACGCCTTGCAAAGGTGACAGACGGGTTGCTGGCAAGTGCCGCGCGAATCCGGTCAAAATCAGCTGCCTTGGCCCGACCATCAAAGTGAATGGCAATGAAATCACCCGTCGCGGTCAGCCGTTCGGCCTGCGCTATAACCCCTTCAGGATCTTTGTGGCACAAAAGAATGTAGGCGATCTTTGCCATTCAATGAACTCTGCCTGCGCTATTTCGCATATTGTTTCCATAGATAGCTTTATCAGCCATTGAAAATACAGCATTTGTTTGCTTCTTTGGGGTCTATTGTTCCAGTTTGCCAAGCTTGGCAGTGCGGAACGCAAAAGGCAGGATTTTCATGGGGTTTCCCGGCACTTGGATGACGGAAAGCGAAAGCGTGGTTTACCGGGTCGTGCCGAAATGCGCGTGCTCTTCAATCGGTCAGATCATGTTCTACTCCGATCATGGTAAGTTTTATGATGGCGACATCCACGATGCCACTGGCGGCATGCACAAGTGGGCGATCGAGGCGAGCCAACCGAAGATTGAGCATAACGTGAAAAACCACACGTCATATGCCTTTACCTGCGTGCGCAATCCCTACACGCGCATCCTGTCGTCGTTCTTTGACAAAATCTGCGGCGTGCAGCGCAACGGCAAACGCTATCGGGGCAATCTGGTGCCGCTGCTAACCCAGAAATATGGTATCGACGTCGGTGGCGATGATGGCACCGCCGAATTCGACCAGATCGCATCGTTCCGGCGTTTCTTGCTGTTTGCCCGCGATACCATTCGCTGGCGAAAACCGATGGAGCCTGACATCCACTGGTCAGCCATGGCCGGGCATGTCTCAACCTACATCGTCAATGGCGGGCGCTACGACCACATCTTCTTTACCGAAGCGTTTGACGACGGCATGCAGGTGGTCCTGAACAGCATCAAGACCAAGCATAAGGTGAATCTGAAGAAAATCCCGAAGTTCAACGAAAGCGAAGGCCACGGGCCGAAACGCCTGCACCCGGTCGAAGACTATTTCGACGATCTGTCGCGCCATCTGATGTGGGAAATCTACAAGCGCGATTTTCAGCTGTTCAACTATGACTTCGACAACCCGGCCAACAAGATGCCGCTTGGCCCGGTAGATCTGGCTGAGGTTCACGCCAAGTTAGGGGAATAGCTCCAGCCGTATCCGTCAGATCAGCCCTTCTTTGCGGAACAGTGCCTTCAGATCAGTTTCTGGTCTTGCGCCAAAATGGCTGATCACCTCAGCCGCGGCGACACAGCCCATACGCCCGCAGTTGGAGAGGCTTTGCCCCGTGGCCAAACCGTAAAGAAAGCCCGCTGCAAACTGATCCCCCGCGCCCGTCGCATCCACAGGCACAATTTTGCGCACAGGCACAATCGCCTGCTCATCGCCACGCACCACAATCACATCATGGCCAGACCGCGTGCAAACGACCAAACCGGAATCCGCCGCCGCCTGTTCCAGCGCCGCCGACAAATCTGTTTGATACAGCGATGACCATTCATGTTCATTCCCGATCACGTAGTCCAAGTCCTTCACCAGACGACGAAAATCATCCCGGTGCCGATCAACACAAAACGGGTCTGACAACGCGATACCGGCCTTGCCGCCGCTGGCATGACACAGCTGAACCGCCCGCTCAAACGCCTGCTTGCCCTTTAGTTTGTCATAAAGATAACCTTCCAGAAACAGAATTTCCGCCTGCCCCGCCACATCATCCGACACGTCAATCGGCCCCAGCTCGGACGAAATCCCCAGATAGGTATTCATCGACCGCTCACCATCCGGTGACACAAAGATCATCGATCGAGACGTCGGCAAATCACCTCCCGCCACCGGCGCGTTGACAAAATCCGTGCCATTGTCGGCCATCGCATGCGCATAAAACCGGCCCAAGGCATCATCATGCACCCGCCCGATAAAGGCTGTGGTCAGGCCAAGGTTGCCAAGACCCGCCAGCGTATTCGCAACCGACCCACCCGGTGCCTGCATCCGGTCTTTCATCGCCGCGTACAGCATTTCGCCGCGTTCGCGTTCCACCAACTGCATGATGCCTTTTTCAATACCCATAAGCTCTACAAAGCTGTCATCGGCGCTGCAGAACACATCGACAATGGCATTGCCGATGCCGACAACCTGATACGATTTCATTCGGTTTTATCCTCAAAAAGACAGTGCTCGCGGATCGGGCAGATGCCGCATTTCGGTTTGCGCGCCACGCAGATGTAGCGGCCATGCAAGATCATCCAGTGATGCGCGTGCAACTGATATTCGGCGGGAACGTTATCTTCAATCGCTCGCTCTACGGCATCAACATCGCGGCCCGGTGCGATGCCAGACCTGTTGCCAAGCCGAAATATATGCGTGTCTACCGCTTGCGACGGCAGCCGAAACCACATGTTCAAAACCACGTTCGCCGTCTTGCGCCCGACCCCCGGCAGCGACTGCAGGGCGGCGCGCGAGGACGGCACTTCGCCACCATAACCATCAACCAAAATCTGGCTAAGGCGAATGACATTGCGCGCTTTGTTGCGAAACAGTCCGATGGTCTTGATATGCTGGATCAGCGCCTGTTCGCCCAAATCCAGCATCTTCTGCGGCGTATCGGCAATTGCGAACAACGGCTTCGTCGCCTTGTTCACGCCAGCATCTGTCGCCTGCGCCGAAAGTGCCACTGCGACCAGCAGCGTATAGGCGTTCAGATGGTGCAATTCGCCCTTCGGTTCCGGCTCAATTGCCTGAAACCGGGAAAAGATCGCTTGCATCGCGGCATAGGGAAGCTGGCTCGCCATGGCTGCGATATGCCCGAACCACCCCGATCCGGCAAGCGCGAAGGCGCAATTTCCGGGTCGCAGCGGCGGCACTGGCAGCATATCTTGCCGGGTAAGGAGATTGCCATGACCAACACAACCGACGCCCCCGCCTATCATTACGCTGTCATCGCCCGCGCTCTGCGCCATATTGACGAAGGCGGCCCGTCGCTGACGCTGGAAGATCTGGCTGGCCGCATGGACATGAGCCCCGCACATTTTCAACGCGTGTTTTCGCAGTGGGTCGGTGTCTCGCCCAAACGATATCAGCAATACCTGACGCTGGATCACGCCAAGCGCCTGCTCGCCAGCCGCTTTTCGGTGCTGGAAACCTCTATGTCCGCCGGGCTGTCCGGCGGTGGCCGTCTGCACGATCTGTTCCTGCGTTGGGAAGCGATGAGCCCCGGTGACTTTGCTCGTGGTGGCGATGGTCTGGCCATTTCCTGGGGCCTGTTCCCAACGCCGTTTGGGCAAGCGTTGGCCATGGCCACCGATCGCGGACTGTGTGGGCTGGCGTTCACCGACGAAACTGGCCTTGACGCAGCTTTGGCCGACATGAAAGGCCGTTGGCCCAAGGCCAGCTACATCCGCGATGACGCAACTGTAGCCCCCTATATCGGCAGGGCGTTCGGCACTGATGACAGCCCCGCCGAAACAAAGCTGCACCTGATCGGCGCGCCATTCCAGATTAAGGTGTGGGAGGCACTTTTGCAAATTCCAACCGGCCACGTCACCACCTACACCGAACTTGCGGGTGCTGTCGGCCATGCTAACGCTGTGCGCGCCGTCGGCACCGCCGTCGGCCGTAATCCCATCAGCTGGCTGATCCCTTGCCACCGGGCCATGCGCAAATCGGGCGGGCTTGGTGGTTATCACTGGGGCCTGCCCGTCAAACGCGCCATGCTGGCGTGGGAGGCCGCCCGCACAGAGTTGTGATGGGCGAAATTCTGCCGCTTGGGGTGACGATCTTTCGCTGACTGGCGCGCATTGCTATAAGACTGTGGAGCCCGGCAAACGGGCCCCCTGAAACGAGGCGGCAGATATGAACTTCAAAACACCCCTGATCGTAGCATCTCTTGGCATTTTCGGCATGACGGCCTGCACGGTCGATCCAAACGCTTTTCCGGGTGACCCGAACGCGCGCGCGCGCGGCGGTGCTATAACTGGTGCGCTGCTGGGCGGCGCAATCGGTGCCAGCAGCGGTGATAACAAGCTGGCGAAGGCCGTGGTCGGTGCCGGCATCGGTGCCGCAATCGGAGGCGCTATCGGCGACACCCTTGATCGGCAGGCAGCCGATCTGCGCGCCGTGAACAGCAACTTCACCGTCACCAATAACGGCCAGTATCTGGTCGTCAACATGCCGCAAGACCTGCTCTTCGCCACCGACAGCGCCTCTCTGCGCCCTGATCTCACGCGTGACATCAAGGCGATCGCGTCAAATCTGCAGCAATATCCTAACAGCCAGATCGAAGTTGTCGGCCACACCGATAACACGGGCTCGTCGGCCTATAACCAAGACCTGTCGCAGCGCCGCGCCGTTTCCGTGGCCAACGTGCTGCGCGAGGCTGGCGTGCCAAATGCCCGGATCGCTGCCTTTGGCCGTGGCGAAGACCAACCGCTGCCAAACGCGTCAAACCTGACGCCCGAAGGCCGCGCCGCAAACCGCCGGGTGGAAATCATCATCCGCCCAACAGCCTGATCGAAATATCAGGACTGATTAGACAGCCGGGGCATCGCCTCGGCTGTTTTTCATTGCGCTTCTTGGCATGTGGTCTAAAACTTTAACCAATTTCGGGGAAAACCATGCCATTTCTGAAAATTCAGGCGGAAAAGCTTTCGCTGTCGGTGGTGCGCCAAATCGAGCTACTGATCCTGCGCGGCATTTTGCGCCCCGGTGAACGGCTGCCCGCGGAACGCGAACTGTCCGAGCGCCTAGGCGTATCGCGCCCGTCACTGCGCGAAGCGATCGCCGATCTGCATGACCGGGGCCTGCTGGTCAGCCGCCCCGGTGCCGGCATCTTTGTGGCTGATGTTCTGGGATCGGCGTTTTCCGAAGGCTTGGTGCATCTTTTCGCCAGCCACGAAGAGGCCGTGTTCGATTACATTGCCTTCCGACGCGATATGGAAGGTTTGGCAGCCGAACGCGCCGCCACTCTTGGATCAGACACCGATTTGCTGGTCATCAACATGATCTTTGAAAAGATGGAGGCTGCCCACGCCAAACGCGATCCATCCGATGAAGCAGCCCTGGACGCCGAGTTTCACATGGCAATCATCGAAGCCAGCCATAACATCATCATGCTGCACATGATGCGGTCGATGTTCGATCTGCTCCGCCAAGGCGTGTTCTACAACCGCCAGATCATGTTCAAACAACGCATGACGCGTGAGACGCTGCTGGATCAGCACCGCCAAATAAATATCGGCTTGCAAGCCCGTGATCCGGTCGCGGCACGTGCCGCCGTGACAGCGCATCTAAGCTATGTCGAGCAATCGCTTGCAGACCAGATCAAGGCCGAACGCAATGAGGCGGTAGCCAAACAGCGGTTCGAGCATGAACAGAGCCGCTAAGACAGACGCGTCATAAATGAAAAATGCCCGATCCAACGACCGGGCATTTTTCGCAATGTCAAAAGATCAGTGCAAACGCGCCTCGACCTGCACAATTGCCTCATCAATCGACGAACCAACTGTTTCGGCAGTCATCTGCTTGGAAAGAACGTCCCCCGCAACCGCAACTGCAACCGATACCGCGCGTTCACGCACCTGACGCACTGCCGACGCTTCGGCTGATGCGATCTGATCCTGCGCTGCGGCAAGCCGTCGGGCAATCGCGGCTTTCAGGTCTGCCTTAGCCTGCTTTGCCGCCGCGATGGCCTCTTCTCGCGCACCTGCAACGATGCGGTCAGATTGCACCTGCACTTCACGCTGCTTGCGCTCATACGACGCCAGAATGGTCTTGGCCTCTTCGCGCAGATTGCGTGCTTCTTCCAGATCGGCTTTGATCCGCACCGCCCGGGCATCAAGCATTCCGGTCAACTTGCCCGGCACGCCCATGTAAACCAGCAGTGCCACGAACGCGACAAAGGCGATCAGAACAACAAAGTCAGTGTTGTTCAGCGAAATGAACGGGCCTGTCGCCGCAAACACCGGTTGACCCACCAAGATCAGAGCAATGATCAGCTTTTTCATGGCTTATCCCTTCAATCGGGCGGTAACCGCCGCCGTGATTGATTTCGCGTCAGCTTTGCCGCCCAAAGCCGCCACCAATTCCTTGGCAGTTGCGTTGGCTACTTCGGAAATTGCATCCATCGCACCAGCTTTGATCTCGTTGATCGTCTTTTCAGATTCCACCGCTTTAGCAGCAATCTCCGCATCCGCCTTGGCGGTCGCTATATCCAGATCTTTCTGAATGTCAGCTTTCGCCGCAGCCACAATCTTTGCGGCCTCGCCGCGCGCCGTTGCCAACGCATCGTTATAGGCGTTTTCGGCCTGCACGGCCTTTTGCTTCAGCTCTTCGGCAGCAGCCAGATCATTGGTGATTGTGCCGATACGTTCAGCCAGCACTGCACCGATACGCGGCAAAGCCACGCGCGACAGCACCAGATAGATCAAAACAAGCGTCACCGCCAACCAGAAGATCTGGTTCGGGAACGTGTCAAAGTTCAGCTGTGGCAGGCCGGTCTTCTCGGCATTTTCCGCCGCACCCGTAACGGCCTCGGTCGCTGTTGTCGCCATAACATTCTCCTCGCGGAACCTAAGATAACCCGGCTGGGTGGTGTTAGCCACCCCGCCGGAAGCTTGGTCCTAAAGGATCAGACTGCGAACAGCAGCAGAAGGGCGATCAGGAAAGAGAAGATGCCGAGTGCTTCGGCAAACGCGATGCCGACGAACAGGTTGGCCATTTGGCCGGGGGCCGCTGATGGGTTGCGAAGTGCGCCAGCAAGGAAGTTCCCTGCAATGTGGCCCACGCCGATACCAGCACCGCCAAGACCAATCGTGGCCAAGCCTGCGCCGATGAACTTACCCATTTCTGCGATATCGCCTTCCATAGTCGTGCTCCTTGTTTGGAATGGAATGATTGGATTGGTTAAAGACCCTTGTGGAGGCCCTAGTGGTGGGTGCCGCCCACTGCGTCACGCAAGTAAACGCAGGTCAGAATAGTGAAAACGTAAGCCTGAACCACCGCAACCAGCAGCTCCAGCCCATAGATTGCGGCGATTGCCGCGATTGGCACGACCGAAGCCACACCCAATGCGCCAGCAAAGCCCGCAAAAACCTTGATCACGGCATGGCCCGCCATGATGTTGCCGCCAAGACGAATGGAATGGCTCAGCGGGCGGACGAAGTAAGAGATCACTTCGATCAGCGCCAAAATCGGACGCAGGGCCAGCGGCGCGGATGAGACCCAAAACATACCCAGAAAGCCGATGCCCTGTCTGACAAGCCCAAGAATGGTGACCGCAAAAAACACCAGCAGGGCCAACGTGGCGGTGATGGCGAAATGCGAGGTGGTGGAAAAGCTCATCGGGATCAGGCCAAGCAGGTTGGCCAGCAGCACGAACATGAACAGGGTCATCACGTAGGGGAAATATTTGATCCCATCGTGGCCGGTCACTTCCTCGACCATGTTATGGATGAACCCGTACAGCAGCTCGCCAATGGATTGAAGGCGCGACGGGATGATCGACCGGCGGCTGGTTCCGAGAACAAGCAGGGCGATCACGGCCAGCACGGCGAGGCCCATCCAAAGCGTGACGTTGGTTGGGGTATACCAATTGATCGTATCGCCGCCAAACAGCGGCTTCACGACGAACTGATCCATCGGATGGATGTTCAAGCCGCTTGCCGCGTGTTCGCCTTCCGCCTCGACAGCCATGATCAATCCTCTTCATCATCTGCGGGGATGCCCGCGTCTTTATCTGCGGCGGGATAATCCGCCTTGTTCCGCGCCGCCAACTGTTTCGCCGTGCCCAGCATCGTTTTGATGCCCGCAGCAAAACCGATCAGCGAGAAGATCACCAGAAAGATGGGAAGCGTTCCGAAGACCGCGTCCAAACCGTAACCGATCCCCATTCCCAGCAACATGCCGGTCACGAGTTCGATGATCATCCTCCAGGCCACCTCGCCTTGCGAGAAACCTTTGACTGCGTTGGTTTTTGCCCCCACCGGTTTGCCCTTGATCCGGTCGATGCGGGCCGTGAGGGCCTTTAATCGGTCGGAATCGGGTTCTTCCGGCATGAATCTGCCCCTTCTCAGTCGAGGGATAGGTACGCAGACGGCGGCTTTAAGTCAAGCTATCGGTAACACGCGTGTTACGATGTGTAAGCAATTGAAAACATGTAACTTCGCGATTCCTGTTAACTCGATTTTAACTGTGTTACGGCATCGGTAACACACCCCCTGTCCCACCCACCATATTCAACCAACTGGTTGACGATCCTGCCCCACGCCGCCAAGACTTCCGCCATGACCCAAAAGCTTGACGCCATCTTTGCCGCCCTTGCCGACCCGACCCGCCGGGCAATCCTGACGATGTTGCTGGAGGATGACATGGCCGTCACCGATGTGGCCGAGCCGTTCGTGATGTCGCTGGCGGCCATATCGAAGCATCTTGCTGTGCTGGCCGATGCTGGATTGATCGTCCAAGAAAAGCGCGGCCGGGTCAAATGGTGCAAACTCGACCCCGACGCGATGCGCGCGGCGTCTGTGTGGATGCAGGGATTTGGGCAGTTCGACCCGATTGATCTGGATGATTTCGAGCGGTTCTTGGCGCAGGAGATTGAGGGGTAGGGGAGAGATCATAGCGGAGGCAACCAACTACTGCCGAAGGACTGAATCGAGCCCGGTTTGCTTTATACTGCTGGCCGCTCCAATGACCGCTTACTGGCCGGACAGGTTTCCGAAGCCGACCACAGTTTGGCAGCGCCGCAAGTTGGTTCAGCCGGTCAGTCAATCAATCAAGGCGTCTCCCCGCTGCCCGGCTCGCTCGTGGTGGATAGCCAGTGTTCTTCCATAGAGCTGTCGGGTGCGCTCGACGCTACCCACCATGCCTCGCTCCTGCGCATAGGAAAGAATTGCAACGTAGCGGGGCGTCGAGCCTTCCAGGGGTGCGACCCGATGCAGTGAGTAGCGTCCCTTGAATAGCTGCAGATCGCCGGGTTCGAGCCTCAACGAAATCACTTTGTCGGAGGTGCCGTCTAGGACCTTGAAAACCTCGTCAAAGTTCTCGTCGTCGCTGTTGCGTATCATTGGGGCGTACTCGAAGGCTCCGCCACAGTCTGCGTTCTGGAGCGCCAGCGTGACGGTGAAATTGTTGGTGTCGAAGTGCCACGGGAACCCGTTCCCCTCCCAGGCCGCATTCACGATCACGTCGGCCAGCGGGTCGGCATAGCGAAAGAAACGGTCTTCGGGTTCCTGAAGACATTCACGAATGAACGTGTCGAACCCTTCGCTGTTGACGATGGTTCGCAAAGCGCCATCTGAATCAAAGTTATCAGCCGGGATGAACGCATTCGACCTGTCAAAGAACCGGCGTCTCGGATCGGTCTCGGGCAGGCTCAAGTCGTCCGTTGTGAAATAAGCGTTGGTGCGCGAGTAACTGCGGTGGCCTTTGTCTGCTACGCCATCGGCTTCTGCAACTGCAGCGGCAATCCCTGTCGGTTTCAGGAAGCCCTTGAGGACTGCGCATCCTCGCAATTCAAGCTCACCGCGCACCCGGGTCAAGATTGCTTCACGCAAAGGTCCGGGCGTCGAAATCGGATAGTTTTCGAGGTTGATCAGGTCACTGGCCGCAAGTTGCATTGGCTCGCCCACGATTGAGGTGCAAATATCCCACTACAGTCTCTTGGTAAGCTGCACGCTACCGGGATCACGACATTTTGGGTCGTTTTCAGCGGAAGTCGGGAAAACGGTCACTGGCCGAGCGGACATCAACGACCGCTTTAGTCCGCATAGCGGCCGTTTAACATGCCAAGCTTCTGCTCCTAGCCAGTTTGTGAGCCCCCTCCCCCAAACCACCCCCCATACTCCGCCCTGAGCACATTCTTCTGCACCTTGCCCATCGCGTTCCTTGGCAACTCGCGCACCACAACTGCGGCTTTCGGCTGCTTGAAGCGGGCGAGTTGGCCTTGCAGGTTTGCCAGAACCTGATCCGGGTTCAGCACTACCCCCGGCATCGCGGTCAGCACGGCAAACACTGTCTCGCCAAAGTCCGGGTGTGGCAAGCCGATTACGGCACTTTCCGCGACGCCGGGGGTGGCGTCTAGCAGCAGTTCCACCTCTTTGGGGTAGACGTTGAAGCTGCCGGTGATGATCAGGTCTTTTTGGCGGCCGACGATGTGCAGGTAGCCGTCGGCATCTATCATCCCCAGATCGCCGGTGATGAAAAAACCGTCGGGGCGCAGGTCTTGCTGCGTTTTGTCGGGCATGTTCCAGTAGCCTTTGAACACGTTCTGGCCGCGCACTTCGATGACGCCGACAGCGCCTTGCGCGATTTCAGAGCCGCTGTCGGTGATTTTGATGTCTACCCCCAGCAGGGCAAAGCCAACCGTGCCTGCCCTGCGCTCCCCCACATAAGGGTTCGAGGTGTTCATGTTGGTTTCTGTCATGCCGTAGCGTTCTAAAATCCGCTGGCCTGTGCGCGCCTCGAATGCGCGGTGAGTATCGGCGAGCAGCGGGGCGGAGCCGGAGATGAACAGGCGCATGTGGGCGGCTGCGGCTTGGTCGAACCCGGGATCGGCCAGCAGGCGGGTGTAGAAGGTGGGCACGCCCATCATCGTGGTGGCGCGGGGGAGGTGGCGCAGGATGGTGGGGAGGTCAAATGTTGGCAGGAAGATCATCGTGCCGCCAGTGAGCAGAGTGATGTTGGAGGCGACGAACAGGCCGTGGGTGTGGAAGATCGGCAAGGCGTGGAGGAGCGTGTCTTGCGACGTGAACTGCCAGAGGTCGGCCAGCACCAGAGCGTTGGACAGCAGGTTGTTATGGGTAAGCATGGCGCCTTTGGATCGGCCAGTGGTGCCGGACGTGTACAGGAGTGCGGCAAGGTCATCTGGTTGGCGCGGGACCGGGGTAAAGGTGTTTGGTTGATGTTCGGCGGCGTCGGTCAGGCTGCCGGACCCATCAGCATTCAGAGTTAGCAGGGTGATGCCGAGGCTGGCGGCGATCGGCACCAGCCCCGGTCTGCGCGTATCGTCGCAAATCAGGATTGTCGGGTTGGCGTCGGTCAGGAAATAGGTGAGTTCGGCATCGGTGTAGGCGGGGTTCAAGGGCAGGAATACCGCACCTAGCGCGACGGATGCGCCGTATAGCGCCAAGGCTTGGGGCGTTTTGGCGATTTGGGCTGCGATTCTGTCGCCGGGCGCTACGCCTGATTGATGCAGGGCGTTGGATTGGCGGCAGATCATGCCGTGAAAGGTATTGGCTGCGATTTCGCCGTGATCTGCCATGATCATTAACGGCGTGGACCGGTTGGCCAACCGGGCGAAAAGCGCGTCGAATAGGGGGTTGGCCACGGGTTTATTCCTGCAAATCTTGGTCAAACCGGCATAACATTGGGCAGACGGTAGCGGCAAGCCGGGCGCAAATTTCGTCGGGAATTACGGCAATATCAGAAACCGATTGTTCAGTGCGAACCCAAAAACGCCCTGACATGCCCTTTTGTGTGCCTAAGTTTCGCCGCGCTGATTAACCACAACTAGCGGTATAGTAAGACAGCACTGGAGCACACGATGAAATACGCAAACGCCCTACTCGCCCACCTTGGACTGACGGAAAAAGCCGAAAAAGCGCCGGATGCGTTCGATCTTCGTTTGCGCCGGATCGAAGCGCGCGAGGCAAAGTATGCCGCCCAGAAAGCGCTGTTCAAAAATCAACGGACACTCCTGGCAGCCTAAGCTCGCGGATCAGATCGCGGACCTCTTGCCGGGCCGCGATGTTCGAGATGTTCAACTGATCTACACCAGTGTCTTTCAAATCCAGCAGGGTTATGCCGCGTGGGAACAGCTCCCGGAAGATAACCCGTTCGGAAAACCCCGGTGCCACGCGAAAGCCGATACGTTTGGATAGATCTTCCAGTGCGGCGCCAACCTTTTTCTTGTTGTGCATCTGTTGGGCGCCAAGCCGATTGCGCAGCACGATCCAATCGATCGGTTTCAGCCCGGCCTGCGCCCGAAGCTGGCGCGCATTCCAGACCATTTCGGAATAGATCGACGGGCCTTTGACTTTGCCTGTTTCATGGTCCATCCGTGCCAGCAGATCGAAATCGATGAAGCTGTCATTCAGCGGTGTGATCAGGGTATCGGCCAACGAATGGGCAACCTGGCTAAGCCGGGTATGCGAGCCGGGGCAATCTATCAGGATGAAATCCGACACTGGCTCCAACATCGAAATTGCGGCGGACAGGCGGTGGTCATAGGCGTTTTCACCGGGCGGAATGGTGGCGGCATCAATTTCGGGCAGATCGCGGTAGTCTGGGGATGGCAGGGTCAGGCCAGTGCGGCGCAGATAGGCGAGGCGGTTTTCGACATAGCGGCCAAAGCTTTTCTGCCGCAGATCCAAGTCTAATGCACCAACCCGGTGCCCCATGCGCACAAGGGCCGTGGCCACATGCATACAAGTGGTGGACTTGCCCGACCCACCCTTTTCGTTACCCACAACAATGATATGCGCCACGCGGACCCCCCCGGACCTGATGCAAAAGGCGCACCAGAACCCCGGCGCGCCTTTAGTGTATTTACAACATTCCTGCTTGGGAAGACGCCAAGCCTTTGATCGCAATTATTCCAGGTGGCGGAACCGACAATGAGTTGAGCAGTTCCGCGGCGCGATCAAAAGCCCATGCCGGAATATTTGTTCTTGAACTTGGACACGCGGCCACCGGTATCCAGCAGCTTGGCGGACCCGCCGGTCCAGGCTGGATGAACGGATGGGTCGATATCAAGCGCCATCTGATCGCCTTCCTTGCCCCAGGTGGTGCGGGTCTGGAACACGGTGCCGTCGGTCATCTTGACGTTGATCGTGTGATAATCGGGGTGAGTATCTGCTTTCATCGGTCCGGTCCTTACGCGCTGGCGCTGTCTTGGGCTTTGTAATTGGTATCTTCCATGATCCGGGCAGATTTGCCGCGACGATCACGAAGGTAATACAGCTTGGCGCGGCGCACACGGCCACGACGGACAACTTCGATGCTGTCGATATTGGTGGAATACAGCGGGAACACCCGCTCCACACCTTCGCCAAACGAGATTTTACGAACGGTGAACGAGGCAGAGATGGTCGCCCCACCTTTGCGGCCAATCACAACGCCTTCGTAAATCTGCACGCGCGAACGGGTGCCTTCGGTAACTTTGTAGCCGACTTTAACAGTGTCGCCCGCTTTGAAATCCGGGATGGTCTTGCCGAGAGCCGCAATCTGTTCGGCCTCGATCTGCGCGATCAGGTTCATGCGCTTGGTCCTTTCGAATGCTCGTGGTTTTCCCACGAAGTGATGCCGCACCAGAGCTTCTGTTCTTCAACCGGGTCCCTACCACGCGTGGTAAGCCCGCCAGAGATGGGGCCTGCTATTTTCGACCGATCCTCGGGGCCACATCTGACGAAGAAGGCAGGTGTTACGGCAAAAAGAATCGGGCCCGTTGGGCGATTAGACCCCGGACAGGGGGCGTATAAGCTGAGGGGCATGGTGGGTCAAGCGATACCGGCCTAGCGTCTGCGCGCCAGATACGCTGCCCACAAATCGGGACGCCGTTCCTTGGTTATTTCCTCGGCCTGCGTTTTTCGCCATTTGGCGATTTCGCCGTGGTGGCCGGATTGCAGGACATCAGGGATGGGGCGGCCATTCCAGACGGTTGGCCTGGTGAATTGCGGGAATTCCAGCAGGCCGTCGGCGAAGGATTCCTCCTCGGTTGAGGCTTGGTTGCCCAGCACGTTTGGCAGCAGGCGCACGGTGGCATCCAGCAGGGCCTGCGCGGCAATTTCGCCGCCGGTCAGGATGAAATCGCCAAGGCTGACCTCTTCGACGGCGTGATGATTAAGTACCCGCTGATCGACGCCCTCAAAGCGGCCACACAGCAGGGTGATGCCGTCGCAGGCGGCGAAGCGGCCGGCCATGGCTTGATCGAAGGGTTTGCCGCGGGGTGACAGGTACAGGATTGGCCAGCGGGCGCGGGATTTGGGGGTGTTGACGGCGGCGGCGGTAAAGGCGCGGTCTACCACATCGGCCCGCAGCACCATGCCGGCACCCCCGCCTGCGGGGCTGTCATCGACATTGCGGTGTTTGCCTTCCCCCAAAGGGCGCAAGTCGATGGTTTCCAGCCGCCATAGGCCTTGGTCCAAGGCTTTGCCCGTTAAAGACAGGCCCAGCGTGCCGGGGAATGCCTCGGGGAACAGGGTGATAATCCGCGCTTCCCATGCGCCTTTCACGCGCGGGGCACCTTCCATCAGGTCGCGCGGGGCGACTGAGGCGGAAATGGTCAGCCTGCCATGCGATTTCAGCTTTGGATCGGGTGCATCAGTCATGGCGCGGCTTCTAGCGCGAAATCGGGCTGTCGGATAGGGGTTTGCCGGTTAGTTCGGCGTGCTGGTATCTGGTGTTGGTGGGGTGGCCTCAGCCGGTGGGTTTGGAGCCGGGGCCGCGATTGGTGGTGCCGGGGGTTGTGCCCATGGATCCCAGATCAAGCGGGCCAGCGGAATCGACAGGAACGAGATCGCAAGCGGCAGCATGACTGGAAATGCCGGGATTGCCCCCAGAATGCCGCCGATGCCCCGACCGATGCCGAACAGCACGACCACCAGCAGCAGTTGCACGGCAGCGCGGGCGGAAACGGCGATCCAAGCATCGGTGGATAGCCATTCGGCGCGGTTGATCGGGAATTCCATCGGTTGCAGGATGAGCAGCCAGAGCACGAAAATCGCGGTGAACACCGCGACAAAGCCCCAGCCAAATCCACCCAAGCCAGCCAGCAAGGGGCCGAAATACAGCAACGCGTTTGCCGCCATCAAAAAGCGCCTGCGGTGTTCCATGACTGTTCCCATCTTGATCTTTTTTCGCAATTTACAGCGGTTACAGCGGTTTAGTCTAGCCCTTCGGGCAAATCTGCCACGATGCGGCGCGCGGCCAGATCAACGGTTGGGATGATCGCACGGGTGAAAGGCAACAGCAGGGCCGTCTTCATGCCCGGCCCCATGATTTCCAGCAGATCACCCGCGCCGTGGTTGTGGACCGCTTGCACGGTGCCGATGACAGCGCCGCCGGTATCGCGCACTTCCATGCCGATCAGGTCGGTATGGTAGAATTCATCATCGGGCAGCGAGGGCAGTTTGGTGCGATCGGCATAAAGGCTGGTGCCTTTCAGGGCGTCGGCCTGTTCTTTGGTGGCGATGCCGGTCAACCGCGCACCAAGGCCATTTGCCACCGGGCGGGTTAATTTGATGTTAAAGCTGCGCTGGCCGTCTTCGGTGGTAAGCTCGCCGTAGGTGGCGATGGCCTCGGGGGTGGAGCAGAATGATTTCAGCCGCACCTCGCCTTGCAGGCCGAAAGAGCCTGCGATGGCACCAACACAGATGCGGTCTGCTATCATTTAGCGCGTCTCCCGTATCAGGGTGGGGGTGCGAACATCCCAACCTGCGCGTTCCAATTCCGGTGTATCATCGTGGCTTTCGGGCCAACCAACGCAGAGATAGCCGATAAGCCGCCAATCGTCAGGGGTTTTCAGATCTTGCGCCAGTTGGACCGGATCAAGGATAGAAACCCAACCTACGCCTAGGCCTTCGGCACGAGCCAGAAGCCAGAACAGATTGATCGCGCCAACCACGGAATAAGCGCGCGTTTCTGGCATCGTATTGGCCCCAAGACCTGCACCTTTTGGGGTGGCATCATCACAGTAAACGGCCAGATGTATTGGGGCATCTTGCATGCCGGATAGTTTCAAAGAGGCGTAAAGGTTAGCCTTTTCATCGCTGTAGCCTGCCAGGGCTTCGGCATTTGCCGCTTTGAAATTGGCGATGGCGGCGGCGCGGACGGCGTCTGATGTGACCTCGATCAGCCGCCATGGCTCGGACAGGCCAACCGACGGGGCAAGGGTGAAAGCGTAGAGGCAGCGGTCAAGAACCGCTGCCTCTACGGGGTCTTTACGAAAGCGTCGCACGTCGCGCCGCCATTGCATGAGGCGACACAGCTCTGCCCGGAATTCTGGCGAAAAGCTGGCCGTCACAGCGGTTTATTCGGCGTCTGCAGGGGCGGCGGCGCGGGCGGCTTTCTTGGCGGCGAGGTCGGTCATGCGCTTGCCGGGAACGGCTGCTTTGGGGTTGCTGCGGGCGGTTTTTGGGCGAACGCCGGCGGCCTCCAGGAACCGTGCGACGCGGTCTGTTGGCTGTGCGCCTTGGCCCAGCCAGTAGGCGATACGATCAAGGTCCATCTTGACGCGGCCTTCGTGATCTTTGGCCAGCAGCGGATCATAGGTGCCCAGCTTTTCCAAAAAGCGGCCATCGCGCGGCATGCGGCTGTCGGTGGCGACGATGGAATAGTGTGGGCGCTTTTTGGAACCGCCACGGGCAAGACGAATTTTCATTGACATTGGGTAGTCTCCTTAGGGTTGGTTGAACCGGGTAAGTCCCGGTTATTTCTGTAATTTCTCGTGATGCCTGATGACTTCGGAGATGATGAAGGTCAGGAATTTCTTAGCCAGGATCGGATCAAGATCGGCAGCGATGGACAGCTGTTCAAGGCGCGCCATCTGGGCGGTCTCGCGCGCCGGATCGGACGGCGGCAGGTTGTGTTCGGCCTTCAAGCGGCCCACGGCTTGGGTTTGCTTGAAGCGTTCGGCAAGCGTGTAGACAAGGATCGCATCAAGGCGATCAATGCTTTCACGGTGATCTTTCAGCAGCGCCTGCGCGCGGGTGGCGGCGTTAGTCATGGCGGACTCCGGGGCGATTTTGCGGATGCACTGGCGGTACACCTGCTGTGCACCCCCTGTGCAGACCTGTTGTGACCGCGGTCATGCCAGCCCCCGCAGATCGTGACGGATTACAACATCGGTTTCGTCTTGCCCCGGCAGGCTGCTATCGGCCACGCCGCCAAGCCGGAACGCCAGTGCGATGGACCGGGCATTGCCGGGGTCGATGTAGTTTACCAGCCGGTCCCAACGAAACGTTAGCCGCGACCATTGCATGACGCGAACGGCGGCCTCGGCGGCGAAGCCACGGCCTTCTGCGGTGGGGATGACGAACCAGCCAAGTTCGGGTTCGGGGTAGTCCACGGGATGGTAAATACCAACCTCGCCGACGTAAGCGCCCGTTGCGGTTTCATCCACCGAAAACGGGCCGTAACCCAGCAGCGGCCATTGACCAACCTCAGACGCGAAGACGCGCCAAGTGGAGGCGCGGTCTATTGGGCCACCTTCCCAGATGGAGCGGTTTGACGATGCAAATTCCGCGCGCGGCTCAAAATCGGCGAGGCACGGCATGCGCAGCGTCAGGCGGTCGGTATGCAGGGTTGGGGCGATCATCATTGCGCCGCCGGTTTGGGGTGGCGGTACACCAGGCACGGGCCGATGCCCGGAAACGCCGCCGATGGGTCAAGCTGCGCACCAAGTTTTTCGGCAAGGGCGATTGAGCGGGCGTTGCTGGGGTTGATGTAGCTGACCGCGGTATCCCAGCCGAGGCCATTGAAGGCATGGTTGCGGGCTGCCGAGGCGGCCTCGAACGCGAAACCTTTGCCTTCGGCGGCATCGGACCAGACGGTCCAGCCCAATTCGCGTTCGGGCCAATCGATCGGGTGCCACGGGCCGGTGAGGCCCAATGCTGCGTCTTCACCCTTTAGCGCGAAGACGAACGAGCCGTAACCGCGTGCCACCCAAGACCCGATGATATGGCAAAAGGCGCGCCAAGCCTGACCTTCGGTCAAGTCTTCGTTGCGGATGAAAGACGACCGGGGCGAGGCGATGAAGCCGCGAAACGCTGGCCAATCCTGCGGGCCGGGGGCGCGTAAGGTCAGCCGGTCGGTGGTCAGGGTGGGGATGGGGGACAGCGAGATCATGCCAGCCCCCGCTGATGGCGATAAATGCGCACCGGTGGCGGGTAGGGACAGGGCGCGGTCGGATCAACCGTTGCACCGACTGCTTCGGCCAGTTTGTGCGAGCGTGCGTTTTCCGGGTGAGTGTAGCTGACCGCAGAAACATAGTCGGTTGCGGCAAAGAACCATGCGCGGGCGGCGATCAGGGCTTCACGGGCAAGCCCTTGTCCTTCATAAGCTGCATTCCACAGGCTCCAACCGAGTTCCGGCTCTGGGTGGCTGTCAGGGAAGAACGGACCAATTCCCCCAATGCCGTTATCCGAGCCTTTGAGAGTGACCGTAAATAGGCTGAAACCGTGTTTGGCCCATTGATCCAACAAGCCCTGAAATTCGGTTACGGTTTCATCCGTCGTCCACGGCCCGCCCATCATATGAGACCGTTCGGAGGCCCAGAACGCAGCCATAGCCGTCAAATCGTCCAATTGCGGCAGGCGCAGCACAAGACGCTCGGTCTCAAGGACCGGCGCTGCATAGGCATCCTGACGCAAAACATAGCTCATTTCTTTTTCATCAGCCCCGACAGGCCGGAGGGCAGCGACATGCCGCGCGGCATGCCGGGCATGGTGCCGTTGCCCATGCTTTTCATGGCGCGGGCGGCTTCTTCCAGTTGGGCGGGGTCCATCTTGCTGGGGTCGGGCATGCCGCCTTTACCCAGCATCTGTTTCATTGCGGCTTTCATCATGCCGCCTTTGCCCATTTTCTTCATCATGTCTGCCATCTGCTTGTGCTGTTTCAAGAGACGGTTCAGTTCCTGCACTTCCAGCCCAGCGCCAGTGGCGATACGTTTTTTGCGGGAGGCAGCAAGCAGATCGGGGTTGGCGCGTTCGCGTTTGGTCATCGAGTTGATCAGGGCAACTTGGCGGCGCAGCATTTTGTCGTCAAAACCCGCGTCGGCGGCGGCTTTTTGCATTTTGCCCATGCCGGGCATCATGCCCATGACGCCCTGCATGCCGCCCATCTTTTGCATCTGTTCAAGCTGGCCCTTGAGGTCGTTCATGTTGAACAGGCCTTTGGCAAAGCGCTTGGCCATGCGTTCGGCTTGTTCAGCCTCGAAGGTTTCTTGCGCCTTTTCCACAAGGGCAACGATGTCGCCCATGCCAAGGATACGGCCTGCGACGCGTTCAGGCTCGAAGGTTTCGAGCGCGTCCATTTTCTCGCCCATGCCGACGAAGCGGATGGGTTTGCCAGTGACGGCGCGCATCGAGAGGGCAGCGCCACCGCGACCGTCGCCGTCCATGCGGGTAAGAACGACGCCGGTGATGCCGACTTTGCCGTCAAATTCAGTGGCGACGTTGACGGCGTCTTGGCCAGTCAGGCCATCGACGACCAGCAGGGTTTCACGCGGCTGGGCGATGTCGCGGACGGCCTGCACTTCGTCCATCAGGACTTCGTCGATGTGCAGGCGGCCTGCGGTATCAAGGAACAGCACGTCATAGCCGCCCATCGCGGCTTGGGTTTTGGCGCGGCGGGCGATCTGGACGGCGGTTTCGCCTTTGACGATGGGAAGGCTGTCGACGCCGACTTGCGCCGCGAGGATTTGCAGCTGTTCCATGGCGGCGGGGCGGTTGGTATCCAGCGAGGCCAGCAACACGCGCTTGCCTTGCTTGTCTTTCAGCCGCTTGGCGAGTTTCGCCGTAGTAGTGGTTTTGCCCGAGCCTTGCAGGCCGACCATCAGAACGGTGGCAGGCGGATTGTCGATCTTCAGCGCATCGGCGGGGCCATCGCCGCGCAGGACATTGATCAACTCATCGTGCACGATCTTGACGACTTGCTGGCCGGGCGAGATGGAGCGGGTGACTGCCTGCCCTGCCGCCTTATCCTGCACCGCTTTGATGAAATCGCGGGCAACCGGAAGGGAAACGTCAGCCTCTAGCAGTGCCACGCGCACTTCGCGGAGCGCGGTTGCCACATCGGCATCGGTCAGCGCGCCTTGTTTGGTGAGGCGGTCGAAAACGCTTCCAAGGCGTTCTGAGAGGTTTTCGAACATCGGCGCGATCCTTCGGTTGCAAACATGCCGGAATATAGTTGCCGGCGGCGGAAACCCCAAAGCCCCAACGCAAAGCAGGGTGGCACCCGTGGGCGCAACGCGCTGACGGATGGCGATCCCGGCGAATGCCGTGGGACCGGAAGCAGTGCCTCCGGGGGGAATTTGCTGGCGGTTACGCTTTGGCTGCGGTGGAGTCAAGCAAAACCAAAAAGCACGCGCGCCGCTTTTTGGGTGGCGGCGGGATGGTGGTGTGCCAGAATAGTCCCGCCCTCCCCTTGCCGAAAGCCGAGTTTCGGGCCCTACTGGGCAAATCAAGATCAAGGACGGCAAACGTGAGCATTGATACCTGGGATGAGATCAGAACCGCGTTTCAAGTGGCACGGCTTGGCACAGTATCGGGTGCCGCGGATGTGTTGGGGGTGCATCATGCGACGGTGATCCGGCATATTGACGCGCTGGAAAAACGGCTGGGCGTGCGGCTGTTTCAGCGCCACGCGCGGGGCTATGCACCGACCGAGGCGGGCCGCGATCTGCTGGGGGTGGCGCAGGCGACGGACGAGCAGTTCAGCCAGCTTGCCAGCCGCATCAAGGGCCAGGGCGAGACGGTGAGTGGCGAGTTGGTGGTGACATCTATCGCGGGGATCGCCGGGCTGTTGACGCCGGTTATGGCCGAGTTTCAGGCCCTGCACCCCGGTCTGATCGTGCGGTTCCTGACCGATATGCGGCTGTTCCGGCTGGATTACGGCGAGGCGCATGTGGCGATCCGCGCCGGCGGGCCGCCGCAGGAGCCCGACAATGTGGCGCAGCCTTTGGTGCGGATACGAACCGGGCTGTATGCAGCGCGCAGTTATGTGGAAAAGAACGGGTTGCCGCAAAGCATTGATGAATTTCCGAAGCATCGCTTTGTTGCCAATGACAACCCCGAAAACCGCGCCCCGTTTTACCGCTGGCTGCGCGACACAGTGCCTGCAGACTGCCTGACCTATCTGGCCACAGATCCGGCGTCGACCGAAGCTGCATTGCGGGCCGGGGCGGGAATTGGGTTTCTGTCGGCCCGAATGGCCGCCGACGACCCCGACTTGATTGAAGTGCTGCCCCCCCGCCCGGAATGGGACTCGCCGTTGTGGATCGTGACCCATGTGGATTTGCACCGGACGCTGAAGGTGCAGAGCTTTCTGACGCATCTGAAAAAGGCAGCACAGGGGTGGGTTGGGATTTGATGGGTTGGGTGACATGCGCAAGTGAGCAGTCCGTTGCTTTTGGAGCGACAAGGAAGCAGACGGGGAGTTTCTTTAAGAAGGTTGCATAGGCGGCAACAGGCGCACTCTTAGAGGTTGGGCGAGTTGAGGGCACGTTCACGACGCCTTGGACTTGCGCTTTGTGTCGGCCCTGCGCACTACATGCAAAAGGGTAATGATTCCGTTTGCTTGAACGCCAATCTCCTTCTGTTCATAAATACCCAACTGACCAGTAGCCCAACAAAAAACAGCAAACCAGAAGCGGGCAATGGAACTGGAGCAATAGCAACCTCTGAGCCCCCGATAAATTGCACGTTGGATACTTTCAGTTTGGTCAGCGAGGGTCCGTGATCAGACATCAAAAACGCCAAATACCCAGACTGGCCGGAGAAGTCCGCTACATCAATCGAAACATCTCTGGTGGTATTGGAGAAACTTGATCCGAGTATTGCAAAGATGCTGATATCATTCCAGAAGACCTCAAACCAGTCATTATCACCAATTTCAAGCATTTGAAGCGTAAAACTTAACGTATCAGCTTCAGTTGGAATAAGAAAATCATAAACTGAGAATGAATCTGAGCCCTGCGAAAGAATAGTCGAGTTCGCCGTCTCAAAACTAGCATTCTGGAATGAAATTGGTGGGTTGCTTAGCGATACAGAAAAGCTTGGCGCTACTGTCACGGGGGTGTTTGGGGAAAATCCGCCACTAGGTTGGACAGTAGAAAAATAAAAACCACCGTCGTTGATGTTAGGGTCCGACACCGTCTCCAAATAGTCTTGCCAAGCATCGCTGTGGCTAGCATCAGGGTAAAGCGTGTTAATCGCACCCTTTATCGGCGTTCCGAATGCAAGATCACCGCCGCCAAAAAAATTCTCAAGCCTCTCTACATTTCCAATCAGATCAGTATAAAGTTTTACTGGAACACTCAATCCAAGAAGATTGCTTGCTCGGCTTTGAGTTGGCGCATCAATAATTGTTGCTTGGGCAACTTTAACGCCTGAAGCTGTGAGATCTTCGATAGCGTAAGCATTTACCGCTGAGCCGTAACTGTGGCCAATAAACTGAATATCTTGATCATAACCAGATGGGAAAACCCTCTGTAGTTCTGCGGCTAAACGATAACCAATATCAGCAAGATCACCTTGCGCTAGGCTCCTCGCACCGGCCAACAAAGCGAACGCCTCGTCCCAATTATATACTAGGATATTTACTGAGTTTCCAAGCTCGCCGCGGATTTCTTCAGCCATCTCACGTGTAAAATCAACATCATCAGCGGTTGCGGCAGCATCTGGCAGAAACGCCATAATTGGCCCAGTTTGCTGTTTTATTCCATCTAGATAACCAATCGGCTGCCAACCATGGGTCAAAACAATGGTAGGTCTGTCTGGATCGAAGCTTTCACCGCCGAACAAGTGCCCGCCTGCCTGATAATAGACATCTGCATTCGGCGCTCTGAGTACAGGCTCTGTCGGGGCCAATATTTGTTTTTTTACCGCGACAGCAAGTGCCGATTCATAGGCCGTATCATTCCAGTTTGTAATGCCAACTTCGAGTTTATAACTTCCACTTTCTTTAAAAATGTAGCTGGAAGATACCCAACCCGTGCTACCGCAGCCAGCCTGGTAGCATAAACCGGAGCTGCCTCCCAGCGCCGACCAATCGGTGGCTGCATTATTGATCTCGACGACCTCAGGGTTAAGGCGTGCACTAGGCTGTGGAAGGGCAAAACCTGGAACGGAGTTTCCAGAGGGTGTGGTTCGGGCGGTGAAAAGGAGTGAGGCTTGTTCCCCAGCGCTATCGATCAGCCGTGCCCAAGCATAGTCAGAAAATCCTGCGCCATCTGACGTTACATAGTTAAAGAAGAACTCCAATTTGTCGCCAATCGTTCCAGTAAATGGTGTCGACGTCAAGGTTGAACCGTTGGTGGGCTGACCGTCACCGCCGTAGCCGTCAATCGACCCAACACCCGCTAGACCTCCATCTGTAGAAACGTAGGTGTAAGCTCCAGTTGGAGCTGGGGAGGCAGAGACGTCCCCATCCGCAGTACCTGTTCCGGCATTGCCTAAGAAAGTCCATCCAATTGGTATTTGGTCAGACATAGTTGCAGCATCAACGGAAACGGTACAAAGGCAGGAAATACCAATAAACGAAACAATAATGCCGTTCTTACCAATACTGTTCATATAAGTACCTGCCTTTAAAGAGGACTAGTTTTTACCATCCAATCTAGCTTGACCAAAATATACAATGTCAACGCCTAACTCCAGTCAACGCTCCTTATGCCACCTTAGGTGTAGTTCGGTCGACCGCAGAAAAACCGCTGCTTGCAAAACCTAACAGGGAGAATTGGTGCACCCGGAGCGATTCGAACGCCCGGCCCTCAGATTCGTAGTCTGATGCTCTATCCAGCTGAGCTACGGGTGCACGGTGAGGCGGGATTTAGCGAGGTGGGGCGGGGTTTGCAAGGGTGAAAGATGGGCATTGGCGGGAAAGTCTGCGCAGCGACGGGTGCTGCTGAATGCGCTGTGCGGTTAGCACGCAGCGCCGCCCGTGCCGATTTTCGACCGCAGCCCCGGACGTGATCCGGGGTCTGCCGAAGCTAAGTCGCGGCCCCGGAGCAGGTCAGGGGCTGCGTGGTTCATGGATGGCGCAAAGTTCTTCAATGCGGCTCTGACGGGTCGCGTTGTTTGGGCAGGCGGATGACGAATTCGGTACCGGTCGCGTCTGACCGGGCGAGTTCCAGTTTGCCGCCGTGGCCGCGCACCAGTTCTGATGCGATGGCGAGGCCGAGGCCGGAGCCGCCTTTGCGAGCACCACCTTGAAATGCGGTGAACAGGTGTTCGCGGGCGCGGGCGGGGAGGCCGGGGCCAGTGTCGCCGACGCGTATCCACCAATCATGTTCATCCTCGCCGCCCGAGATTTCGATGGTGCCGGGTTCGCGGGTAGCTTCGATTGCCTGGCGGGCATTGCGGACAAGGTTGGCGAGCACACGGTGCAATTGTTCGCCGTCGGCGTGGATGGCAAGCGTTGAGGGCACATCGACGATGCAGGTCACACCATTTTCCGGAGTGAAACCTTCGCCATCAACCACCTCGTCAACCAGTGCTTTGAGCGCGAGGCGTTTCAGCGTGGGGGGGGGGTCTTCGGCCTTGCCAAAGGCGAGGGTCGACTCGCACAGGCTGACAGCGCGGCTGATGGAGCCGACGAGTTTTGGCACTGAACGGGCGACGGCGGGATCGGCGCTGCCTTCGATACGGTCGGCGAAAAGCTGTGCCGTGGTCAGGATATTGCGCAGATCATGGCTGATCTTGGCCACGGCAGACCCCAGTTGTGCAAGCCGTTCGCGTTGACGCAAGGCACCAGTCAGCTGCGTTTGCATGGATTGCAGCGCCTCTTCGGCAACCAACAGTTCTTCCACATTGGCGGAAGGGGCGATAACACGGCGGGCATCTTCAGGGGCTTCGGCATAGGCCTGCATATGGCGCACGACACGGCGGATCGGCAGCACCATCAGGCGGCGCACAGCAAGGAACAGCAGCACCGCCGTAACAGCCGAGATCAGCGCTGACAGCAGCAGGATGCGCAGACCATAATCCAACATGGCACTGCGAAGGGGCATCGAATCCATGGTAATTTCGATCAGCTGACCTGCGTCTTGCACCGGATGGCCGATGACCCGGATCACCCGGTTTTGCGGATCGACGAGTTCCGCCATCGCGTCGCTGATCAGTTGCAGCGGGCCGGACATGCGCAGATCATAGGTGCGTTCGACCGGTTGCGGCATCGGCGACGATAACACCAGCTGGCGCACGTCATCGCGGCGCAGAACAACGTTGAACACCTCGGCATTCTTTAGCAGCTCCGCCTCGAGTTCGGGCATGATCATGCCATCGGTGGCGAGCAGGGCAAGCGACGCGATCTGTGCCTTTTCCAGCTTCAGCAGCAAATAGTCGGCCCGAAAACGCGCGATGGAGGGCACGAAGATCAGCACTTCGGCCAGCATGACAAAGGCCACGGTCAGCAGCAAGAAGCGCCCCGATAGGGTGTTTAGAAACCGACCCCGCCTGCCGTTTACCACTGCCATTCCTTCTTGCTTTGGCCCGATTGCTGCACGATTTTCGCTTAGGGCAAAAAGCGTTGCACCAAGCCTACAATGCGTTTGACGCTAGGGTTATCAAAAAGCTTGGGGGAAAAATAGGCTCCTGCGGCGCGCTTGGATATTTCGCCCAAAGTTGGGTATGGGGCGACCATGCCCGCAATGGCTGACATCTTCAGGTTTGCCGATAGTGCGAGGGCCCAAAGGCCGATCAACTCGCCCGCCTGGGGGCCGACGATGGAGACGCCGACAGGGCGGCCTTTGAGGACCATGACTTTGATCAGGCCTTTGGTGTCGGCCATCGTGACGGCGCGGTCGTTGTGCTGAAACTCTGACCGGATGATGGTGATTGCGTCACCGTGGGCGGCGGTAGCTTGGGCTTCAGTCAGGCCAATGTGGGCAAGTTCGGGGTCGGTATAGGTGACCCATGGGATATGGCTGGTTTTGGCACGCGAGGGCAGGCCGAGTATGGCGGACCGGATGATGACACCGGCGTGGTAGCCCGCGACATGGGTGAATTGCAGACCACCTGCGGCGTCGCCGACCGAATAGATGCGGCGGTTTGTGCTGCGCAGGTTGGGGCCGACAGTTACGCCTTTGGGTGTCTGGGCGACACCGGCGGCCGCAAGGTTTAGGCCATCAAGCGCCACCTTGCGCCCGACCGCCAGCAGCAGGTGCGAGCCGGTGACAGTTTGGCCATTGGCAAGCGTGACCTGCACGGCACCGGCGCCGCCCGACAGGGTGGCAACCGGGGCTTGCTCCAAGATCGTCACCCCCTCTGCGCGCAGAGTATCCAGCACTATGGCGGCAAGGTCCGGATCATCTTTGCCCAGCGCCTTGGCGCCTTCGATTACCGTGACACCACAGCCCAAACGGCGGTGCGCTTGAGCCATTTCCAGGCCGATCGGGCCGCCGCCGACTATGATCAAATGCGTCGGTTTTTCGCGCAGAGCGAAGACCGTCTCATTGGTCAGGTAGGGCACAGTATCGACGCCAGGAATGGGGGGGATGAATGGCCGTGACCCGGTGGCGATGATGAAGCGGCGGGCGCGGATGATGTGATTGCCCGCCCGCAATTCAGTTGGGGATAGGAAGCTGCCGAAAGCGCGGATGACATGGACGCCGAGGCCTTCGAAGCGTTCCTGGCTATCGACCGGGGCGATGCTGGCGATGGTGCGGGCGACATGATCTTTGACGGCGGAAAAATCGACTTCTGGAGTTCTGGGTTTGATGCCAAAGGGGGCGCCGGTGGTCATCGCATGCGCGTGTTTGGCGGCAGCGATCAGAGCTTTGGACGGGATGCAGCCGGCATTCAGGCAATCGCCACCCATTTCATCGGCTTCGACCAGAACCACGCGCGCGCCCATTTGCACCGCACCTGCGGCAACAGACAGACCGCCAGAGCCTGCGCCAATGACGCAGAGGTCGGTGGTGACGTGGGTCGGCGGCGTGGTCATAGCGGTTTCTTCCGAATGTATTTGATCACGATTGGCAAGGCCGACAGGGCGACCAGGCCGAGGATCGGCAGCAAAATTTGGGGGGCAAACAGAACCGACAAATTCGGCGTTTCGCCGCTGGCAAAGACACTGTCCAGCCCCGCCCCGATCGAGGTGAGGACGAGGCCACCGGGCATGATACCGAAAAAGGTGGTGATGATGTAGCGGCCGGTACGCGCACCGACGAAAGCCGGGATCAGATTGGCCATGAAGAACGGCACGACGGGGGCCAGCCGCATGATCATCAGGGCCGACCATTCGTTGTCTTGCAGGGCGGTTTGCAGCCGAGAGGCCGCACCGCCACGCTCGGCCATCCTGTCGGCAAACCGCGCACCGAAGCCGTGTTTTGCAGCGAGGAAGATCAGTGTGGCGCCGATTGTGGCGCCAGAGATATTGAACAAGACGCCGGGAAAGATGCCGAACAGGAAGCCGCCAGTTAGCGTGGTGATTGTGGCCCCCGGCAGGCTGAAGGCGACAATCGAAATGTAAGCAAGTATGAAGCCAAGCACCGCCAACAGGTAGTTTTCATCGCGGAACGCCACCAGCACATCGCGGTTTTTCGCAAGCGCGTCGAAGGTCAGATGATCGCGCAACACAAAGGCCCCGATCCCGGCGACCAAAAGGATCAACAGAAAGGGCAGTTTCGCGGCAAGGCCGTTGGTCATTTTCTGGGTCATGCTGTGCACTTGTCGCCCCGTGTGGTGCTGTGTCAATTGTCATGCTGAAAATGCGCTGCACAGGTGCCCGGCGATAGGGGCATCACGGGCGCTTGATCTGCGGTGACCGATTCAGGGCTTAAACGGCGAGGAAACGGATGAATTGAAACCTTTGGTCCGGTATGGTGCGATGAAACGGCTGGGCCACTGCGAATTGTTGCAAAAATCGGTGTTGCGGCGAATTGACTTCGCCCCGGCCTGCCCCTAAAGACCGGGCTTCGCATAAAAGTGGCGCTCTCGAATTTGTCGGGTTGGCGCCTCGTCTGATGGAGTTCCGCAATGAAGCGCACATTTCAACCTTCGAACCTGGTCCGCGCACGCCGCCACGGCTTTCGTGCTCGTATGGCCACCAAAGGTGGACGTCTGGTGCTGACTGCGCGTCGCGCCAAGGGCCGCAAAAAGCTTTCTGCCTGATATCATCTGGCCCTTTGAGGCCAATCACGCGGATGCATGACATGACACCGCCGGAGGCACAGGGAACAGGCAGCAACGCCGGGGCCCAGACGCCCCCGGCGGTTTCTGTTTGCGCAGTACCAAGCGGGATTTCGGTTCTGAAAGTGCGCGCGGACTTTCTGAAAGCAGCGCAGGCACGGCGGCATGCTGCGGGTGGGTTCCTGTTGCAAGCGCGGTTGCGCGGCGATGATAGCCCCGACATTCGAGTTGGCTTTACCGCATCGAAGAAAATCGGCAACGCCGTGCTGCGCAACCGCGCCAAACGCCGGATGCGCGAGGTTGCCCGCAAGCTGTTGCCTTTGCAGGGTGTGCCGGGTTGGGATTATGTGCTTGTCGCACGGCCAAACGTGACAGTGGCGCGCGATTTCACCGAACTGCTGGCAGATATGGAGACGGCGCTGCGCGTGATCCATAAGGCGGCCAAACCATGACGCCGCTTGCGCATCTGGTTGCGCTGCCGGTGCGGGTGTATCGGTTGGTGTTAAGCCCGTGGGTTGGCCACGGCTGCCGGTTTCAGCCGACATGCAGCGCCTATGCGCTTGAGGCGCTGGAAAAGCATGGCGGCTGGAAAGGCGGCTATCTGATGATGCACCGTATTTGCCGGTGTCATCCATGGGGCGGGTCCGGCATCGACAACGTGCCGGATTGAGGTTGGATTGCTGGGCGCGCCTTACGCCGTAAGCCCTGTGCCATCGCGCAATCTAGGCGCATTTAACGAAAATCCTATGCAACTTAACCGGGCGGATTAACGAACCGCTTAGCCTGCTTGCCTAGTTTGATCCCTGTTCGATGGGCATGTGGCCAGTCGTTTTATGGGGTATGGCGGAATGCAAAAACGGATCACGCAACGGATTGCAGGGCGTTTTATGTGGGGCGCGACCCTGCTGCGTCGGCCTGAGCTGATGGTGTTTTTGCCTGCTGTGACGCTGGCCGCGTTTTGGTTTGGCGGAGAAGAGGCGTTGATACTGACAGCGCTTGCCGCCCCGATGGTGTTTACCATGTCTGGCGCATTCCGGTTTCAGGAAACGGCACTGGCCACCCAGCCCGATGGGCCAAGCGGGTTGGCCTTGCGGCCGCAAGTGATCAACATGCTGGACGATGCGCTGCGCGACGGCGCGTCTGGCGGGCGGATGACTGGCTGCCTTGTGGTGCAGTTTGATGATGCAGAGATCATTCTTGATCGGCACGGGCGGGCTGCCCAGACCGAGATACTTTTGCGTAGCGCGGAACGGATTTGTTCGGCCCTGCGTGGGGGTGATACTGTGGCACGGTTGGAAGGCGGCGGTTTTGCAATCGCACTGGCCCCGGTGCGCTGGCTTGATCTTGAAACCATGGTGCAATTGGCAACACGCCTGCAGGCATCGCTGGCCGACCCGATCAGTCTGGATGCAGCACGGCTTTACGTGACCGCGTCAATCGGGTTTTGCCTTGGCGCACGGGCACCAGAGGGCACAGGCGCATCGCTGCTGGACGCCGCCCAGATAGCGGCGGACGAAGCACTTGGCCACGGGCCGAGCAGCATTCGCGCCTTTACACCGGGCATGGCGCGCAACCGGGCAGACCGCGACGCCTTTCGCGACGTACTGGAGGCAGCATTGGATGAGGGCCAGATCCGCCCGCATTTCCAGCCACAGATTTCAACGGATACCGGCGCGTTGTCGGGATTTGAGGCCTTGGCGCGCTGGCACCACCCGGAACGCGGCATCATCATGCCCGCCGAGTTTCTGCCCGCAATCGAAGAGGCTGGCCTTTGCGAACGTCTGGGCGAAGTGATCTTGTTTCACGCGCTGACATCGCTGGTAAAATGGGACAAGGCCGGGCTGCGGGTGCCAGCCGTGGGGGTAAACTTTTCGGCTGCCGAACTGCGCAACCCGCGTTTGGCGGAAAAGCTGAAATGGGAACTGGACCGGTTTGATCTGACGCCCGACCGGCTGGCGGTCGAGATCTTGGAAACCGTGGTGGCGGAGACCGACAATGACGTCATCGTTCATAACATCGCGGCGCTGTCACGGCTGGGCTGCGGCATTGATCTGGATGATTTTGGCACTGGCCATGCGTCGATCACCAGCATCCGGCGCTTTGCCGTGCGCCGCATCAAGATTGACCGCAGCTTTGTGACCCGCGTCGACGAAGACCGGGAGCAGCAAAAGGTGGTGTCTGCCGTGCTGTCGCTGGCCGAACGTCTGGGGCTGCAGACGCTGGCCGAAGGGGTGGAAACCCAAGCCGAGCTTTCCATGTTGGGTCAACTCGGTTGCGGCCATGTGCAGGGGTACGGCATTGCGCGCCCGATGCCGTTCGAGGAAACCGCCGACTGGATTGCCCGCCACCGCGCGCAAGTGATCGCGGCACCGAAGATAGGGCATAAGGCGCGCTGACGGGATTTCGTTCGCGATTTCGCGTGGCAGCCCCTAAAGTAATGTGCAAAGCGCGGCGTAAGACGGCTGCCGGGGGGAAAACCGCTTGACCTTTCCGCCCCCCTATCGTTGAACCACCGCTGACTCAGAACAGCAATGGTGACAGTCCCGATGGACGATCAGAATAAGAACCTTATCCTCGCGACAGCGCTTAGCTTTCTTGTGATCCTGGTGTGGTTCGTCATGTTTCCGCCGCCTGAACCGGTGGCTGACACAACACTACCCGCCGCAGTGACGGCCACCGAAGGCACCACGGCACCAGCGACAGATGGCACGTCCGTTGCGCCCGAGGCCGCCACAGCGGTGCCCGATGCCCCGCGCCTGACCATTGACACACCACGCCTTGCCGGTTCCATCTCGATGCTGGGTGGGCGGATCGACGATCTGTCGCTGAAAACCTACCGCGAAAGCCTGCAGCCAGGGTCGGAAACCGTGCGGCTTTTGTCCCCGGTGGGCGAGCCTGAAGCATATTATGCCCTGTTCGGCTGGATACCCGGCGGCGATCTTACGACAGAAGATGTTCCGGGCGCCAAGACCGAATGGTCGCTTGCGGGCGGCGGCACGCTGGCACCCGAAAAGCCGATCACCCTGCGCTGGGATAACGGCAAGGGATTGATCTTTACCCGCGAAATTGCGGTGGATGACCGCTATTTGTTTACCGTCACCGAAACCGTTGAAAACACCGGGGCAACCGAAGTCCGGCTGGCCCCCTACGGTGTGATTGCCCGGCACGGATTGCCCAGCGATTTGCAGAATATATTCGTCGTGCACGAAGGCATCGTATCGCGCACCGATGGCGAGTTGACTGAAACCGACTATGGCGATGTCACCGACTATCCGGTTGTCGAACGCGAAGGCGCGCTGGCAGAAGTGGTTGAGGCAACGACTGATGGCTGGATCGGCTTTACCGACCATTACTGGATGACAACGCTGGTGCCGGAACAGGGCAAGCCGTTTACCGCAGTAACCAAATACGTGCCGTCCTCTGACATTTACCAGACTGAGGCCCGCCAGCCGGTGATGACCGTTGCACCCGGATCAAAGGCAACCTCGGCCACACGGCTGTTTGCCGGTGCCAAAGAATGGGAAACCATCGGCAACTACCAACGCGATAACGGCATTGGCGGCTTTATTGACAGCATCGACTGGGGCTGGTTCTTCTTCCTGACCAAGCCGATGTTTGCCGTATTGCATTGGCTGAACGGCCTGATCGGCAATATGGGCCTTGCCATTATCGGGCTGACCTTTGTTCTGAAGCTGCTGGTGCTGCCGCTGGCCTATAAGTCCTACGTGTCGATGGCGCGAATGAAGGAACTGCAGCCAGAGATGGAGGCGTTGAAAGAACGCGCCGGCGACGACAAGCAATTGATGCAGCGCGAAATGATGAAGCTGTACAAGGATAAGAAGGTCAATCCGGCGGCAGGCTGTTTGCCGATCCTGATCCAGATTCCGATTTTCTTTTCGCTGTATAAAGTGATTTTCGTTACCTTGGAATTGCGCCACGCGCCGTTCTTTGGCTGGCTGAACGACCTTTCGGCACCGGATTCATCGTCGCTGTACAACCTTTTCGGGCTGTTGCCGTGGGCGGTTCCAGTGCCGGGATCGATTCTGGCGCTGGTCTTCATCGGCATTTTGCCCATTCTGTTGGGTATCTCGATGTGGTTGCAGCAAAAGCTGAACCCGGCACCCGCCGATCCGACGCAGCAGATGATCTTTGCCTGGATGCCGTGGGTGTTCATGTTCATGCTGGGCAGCTTTGCCAGCGGGTTGGTGCTGTACTGGATCACCAACAACACCATCACCTTCACTCAACAATATCTGATCATGCGCAGCCATGGGCATAAGCCGGATATTTTTGGCAACATCAAATCCGGCTTCCGCAAGAAACCTGCGCCTGCGGTACCGACAAAGCCCGCAATCCCGGCAAAACCTCCGGCGCAGGCAAAGCCAGCGACGCCTGCAAAACCAATCGCAAAAGCGACCCCCGCGAAAAAACCTGTCGGCAAGAAATGACCGCGACGCTGGCCCATATTGCCCGACATCCGATCAAGTCGCATGGGCGGCAGGATCTGGCATCGGTGCTGTTGACGGCGGGCCAAAGTCTGCCGTTTGATCGGCATTGGGCAGTGGCGCATGAGGCGGCAAAGCTGGTGCCGGGCTGGAACGCGTGCGTGAACTTCGCGCGAGGGTCCAAGGCACCGGGGCTGATGGCAATCTGGGCGACGCTGGATGAGGCGACGGCGACGGTTACGCTGACACATCCTGATAAGCCAGATCTGACGTTTCGGCCCGATGACGCCGACGATCTGCCGCGGTTTCTGGATTGGGTGCGTGACCTGAACCCAGCGGATCGGGAGCAGCCGGTCAGTATCGTCGCCGGCGGCGTTGCCATGACGGATACCGATTTTCCGTCGGTGTCGATCTTTGGATTGGCATCGAACCGCGATTTGTCGGCGCGGATGGGGCACGACCTTTCACCCTATCGCTGGCGCGGCAATCTGTGGATTGACGGCTTGCAGCCATGGGCCGAATTTGAGTGGGTCGGGCGGGACGTGCAGATTGGCGGCGCGGTTCTGCATGTGGAAGAACGCATTGTGCGCTGCAAAGCCACATCCGCCAACCCTATGACTGGTCAGATCGACGCCGACACGCTGGGTGCGTTGAATGCGGGCTACGGCCATCAAGACTTTGGCGTTTATGCACGGGTGATCTCGGGCGGTGCCGTGGCACTGGGCGATACGGTGACGCTGCTATGAGCCTGCCATTCCCGCTTGCCGAAGACCCGGAATTTGCGGACCGCGAAGCCGGGCGGCTGTTGTTTGCAGGCCCGGTTGATTTTGTCAAAGGCGTGGTCGCGATGTCTGGCCTGCCGCCTGCCGACCGGTTGGAAGTGTGCTTTGCAGGCCGGTCGAACGTCGGTAAATCAAGCCTTATCAATGCGTTGACGGGCCGCAAGTCTTTGGCGCGGGCGTCGAACACGCCGGGGCGGACGCAGGAGATCAATTATTTCGCCTTGGGGACCGAGCGGTATCTGGTCGACCTTCCGGGCTATGGTTATGCCGAGGCTCCGCTGCCTGTGGTAGAGAAATGGCAGCGGCTGCTGAAGAATTACCTGCAGGGTCGGCAAACCCTGCGCCGGGCCTTTGTGTTGGTCGATACCCGGCATGGGGTGAAAGCGGTTGATCAGGAAATTCTGACCATGCTGGACAAGGCTGCAGTGACGTTTCAGGTGGTGCTGACCAAGGCCGACAAGGTCAGCAAAGCCGAACGCGACGCGGTGATCGCACAGGTGCAGGGCGCGTTGGTCAAACACCCGGCAGCCTATAACGAGCTGGTGGTGACCAGTTCGGAAAAGGGCGACGGGATTGAAACGTTGCGCGCGATTATCGCGACGCTGGTATAGCGCACCGCGTCAGACGTGCTGCGCGCCGTTCACTTCAATCTCGGCCCCGGAAATATAGCTGGATTGATCTGAGCATAGAAACCAGATCACATCGGCCACTTCTTTCGGCTGGCCCAACCGCTGCATCGGCAGCTTTTCGACGATCTTGTCAGTACCGGGAGATAGAATAGCGGTTTCCACTTCGCCCGGTGCGATGGCATTCACCCGCACGCCAAAGGGCCCGAAATCATGCGCCATTTCGCGGGTCAGCGCCGCCAGTGCCGCCTTGGAAGTGGCATAGGCCGCCCCGGCGAACGGATGCACCCGCACCCCGGCAATCGAGGTGACATTGACGATCGAGCCTTTGGTGGCCGCCAATTCCGCTTGCAAACCGCGCGCCATGATCACGCTGGAAAAGAAATTGACGTGAAAAACCTGACCCCAGGTACGCAGATCGGTATCCAAGGTGGTCAGCCGCTCGCCCGCCTTGCCCTTTGGCGAAATGCCCGCGTTGTTGACCAGCGCATGCAGGCGGCCATTGATCTTGGACTTGATCGTTTCGATCGCCGCAATGGTTTTGTTAGGGTCCGACAGATCAAGCTGAATATGGTTCTCTTCGCCGCCGGGCCACGGACAGCGCGGATCAAACGGTTGCCGCGAACAGGTAAGCACGCGCCACCCTTCGGCCGAAAAGCGTTTTACTGTGGCATGGCCGATACCTCGGCTTGCGCCCGTCAGCACGATAATTTTCTGTTCGGTCATGGTCGTTCCCTTGCTGACAAAAAACCTGACACTTCCTGTCGGAAAATACAATACGGCCGTGTGGTCTTGGCAGGGCGGCACAAAGCAAGTAGCAAATGCACGCGCGGGTTCCGCGTGACGGAGGCCCTAATGAAAAAGCAGCTTGCAGCCATGCGCGATTCCATCACCACCGCCCGGACCCTTTCAGAAGCACTGCCGTATCTGCAACGTTATGCGGGGTCAGTTGTGGTGGTGAAATTCGGCGGCAACGCCATGGGCGATGATGCTGCGATGGCCGAATTCGCCCGCGACATCGTGCTGATGCGGCAAGTCGGCGTGAACCCGGTTGTGGTGCATGGCGGCGGCCCGATGATCAATGAGATGCTGGAAAAGCTGGGCATAAAATCGGAATTCGTGCGCGGCAAGCGGGTGACCGACAAGGCGACGGTGCAGGTAGTTGAAATGATCCTGTCGGGTCTGGTCAACAAGCGCATCGTGCAGGCGATTATGGATGCGGGCGGGCGCGCGGTTGGAATTTCGGGCAAAGATGATGATCTGATGGTCTGCGTCGCCGATGACCCGGAATTGGGTTTTGTCGGCAAACCGGTGGAAATGAACGTGCAGGTCTTGCGCGATCTTTACGGTGCCGGGATCATCCCGGTGGTCGCCCCGGTAGCGACCGGCATGGAAGACAATGAGACGTTCAATGTAAACGGCGATACGGCGGCAGGGGCGATTGCCGGCGCGTTGCAGGCGGACCGGTTGTTGCTGCTGACCGATGTCTCGGGCGTGAAAAACGCGGCGGGCGAGGTGGTGACCCAGATGACCCCGGCGGAAGTGCGCAAGATGATGGCCGACGGCGTAATCTCGGGCGGGATGATTCCGAAAACCGAAACGGCGCTGGCGGCACTGGAGGCGGGGGTGCGGGCGGTGGTGATCTTGGACGGCCGTATTCCGAATGCGTGTCTGTTGGAATTGTTCACCGACCATGGTGCGGGGTCGTTGATCCGGTCAACCGAGCCTCGGGTGAAACCGCGGCGCGGCTAGCGTTTCGAGGCTGCTGCGCTTAGACTTTGATAGTTTGAAAAGGGGCACAGATGGCCAACGAGGCAGCGATCAGGTTTTCGATTTTTCTCGCTTTGTTCGCGCTGTTTGCGGCGTTGGAAGCACTGGTACCCCGCCGCAAGCGACGCGTACCAGTTGCGACGCGGTGGTTCACCAATATTTCGATCACGGTCTTAAATGCCGTGACCTTGCGGGCGATGGCCGTGGCGTTGCCGTTTCTGGCGATTGGCGCGGCTGTTGATGCTTGGCGTTTGGGCTGGGGTCTGCTTAATCAGGTGCAATGGCCTTGGTTGATTGAGGGTTTGCTGGCGCTGTTGGTCTTGGATTTTGCCATTTGGGCGCAGCATCTGATCACCCATAAAGTGCCGTTGTTTTGGCGATTTCACCGGATGCACCATGCCGACCGAGATATGGATGTGACGACAGGTATTCGGTTCCATCCGGTAGAAATTGCGGCCTCTATGGGGTTGAAGATTGGGTTGATCTATCTCATCGGGCCGCTGGCAATAGCGGTTCTGGTGTTTGAGGTGCTGTTGAATGGCACCACGTTGTTCAACCATGCCAATCTGCGCCTGCCCAAATGGTTGGATGCCGTCGTGCGGCTGGTGCTGGTGACGCCCGATATGCACCGGGTTCACCATTCGGTGCATAAATATGAGCACGACAGCAATTACGGCTTTGCCCTTTCGATCTGGGATCGGATCTTTGGCACTTATCGGGCACAGCCCGACGGTGGGCATGATGCCATGCAGGTGGGACTACGGTGGCAAGATGACCGGCCAGCACGGCTGGCGTGGAGCCTGCTGTTGCCGTTCCGGGAAAAGTGATGCTGGCAGAGATAGACGCGCTGGCAGCACGGCAGCAGTTGGTGGTGTTGGGCGGCTTTGCGGTGGGGCCGGATGAGGGGCTGCCGCGTGGCACCAAGACGCTGCTGTTGCTGGGGCCAAAGGAGCCGGGGTTCTGGCCGCATCTGAAGGCGCAGCGGGAGTGGGCTGAGTATCAGAGGGGCGTGCCTGATCCGGTGGATCGCTGGTCGCGGCGGGTGATTGGCACCATGGCCTGTGATCTGGGGGCCAAGGCGCTGTTTCCGTTTGGCGGCCCGCCTTGGCATCCGTTCTACCAATGGGCGCTAAGATCTGGACGATGCTGGGACAGCCCGGTCAGGCTGCTGGTGCATGATACGGCGGGGTTGTTCGTGTCGTTCCGCGGCGCGCTGGCGCTGAAACAGGCGGTGGTATTGCCCCCTGCCCCGCAGCGCCCTTGTAATACTTGCATCGGCAAGCCCTGCCTGACCGCCTGTCCTGTTGGGGCACTGACAAGTGCGGGGTATGATCTTCCCGTCTGCCACACTTATCTGGATACCGAAGCCGGTCAGGAGTGCATGACGGGCGGTTGCGTTGTGCGACGTGCTTGCCCCGTGTCCCTTGGCTATGCAAGGATGCCAGAACAATCGGCATATCATATGGGGCAATTCCACAAATGACCAAACGCCTGATCCTGACGCGACATGCCAAATCCAGCTGGGATGATCCGCTGGTACCCGATCATGATCGACCGCTGAACGAACGCGGCAAAGCGGCGGCGGCAGATTTGGGCCAGTGGCTTGCCTCACGCGGCTATGTGCCGGAGGAGGTGCTGTGTTCGGACGCCGAGCGTACGCGCAAAACCTGGTCGGGTATTGCGCCAGCGCTGCCCGGCACCCCGATACTGGAGATCAAGCCAGCCCTTTATCACGCCGGGCCTGACGTGATGCTGGCCGTTCTGCGCCATGCCACGGCGGATACTGTGATGATGATCGGCCACAATCCGGGCATCGCCGAATTTGCCGAACGGCTGGTGGCGCAAGCGCCGCTGAATGTGGAATTTCAGCGCTTTCCAACTGGCGCGACGCTGGTGGTGGACTTTACGTTTTCATCGTGGGAAGAGGCCGCATATGGCAGCGGCATTGCACTTGATTTCATCGTGCCGCGCGAACTGGCTTTATAAAGCCCTGTCGGAAAGCGCACCCAATGGATTACGGAAAATCGGGAAACCCCAAGTTGAGCAAGGATTTGTTTCGCCACAAATCACCCGCCACCAAGGCGGAGGCGGCCAAAGGCGCGCGCCCTTCAAAGGAGGAGCTTCTGGCGCGGATGAAGGCCGCCGCCGAGGCGAAGAAAAAAGGCTGAGCCGCGGACGGCTCTAGTGCCCCAAAATCTGGCTCAGGAACAGCTTGGTGCGGTCTGATTTCGGGTTGTTGAAGAACTCTTTCGGCTCGTTCTGTTCGACAATCTGCCCCTGATCCATAAAGATCACCCGGTTCGCCACCGCTTGGGCAAAGCCCATCTCATGCGTGACGCACAGCATGGTCATGCCTTCCTGCGCCAGCTCGATCATCGTATCCAGCACTTCTTTGATCATTTCGGGATCAAGCGCCGAGGTGGGTTCATCGAACAGCATGATGCGCGGCTTCATGCACAGACTGCGGGCGATGGCGACGCGCTGCTGCTGTCCGCCCGACAATTGACCAGGGTATTTATGCGCCTGTTCCGGGATTTTGACCTTGCCCAGAAAGTGCATCGCCACTTCTTCGGCTTCGCGTTTCGGCGTTTTGCGCACCCAGATCGGGGCCAGCGTCAGGTTTTCCAGAATGGTCAGATGCGGGAACAGGTTGAAGTGTTGAAACACCATGCCAACTTCCGACCGGACTTTGTCGATATTCTTCAGGTCTGAGGTCAACTCGGTACCATCGACGACGATCTTGCCCTGTTGGTGTTCTTCTAGCCGGTTGATGCAGCGGATCAGCGTTGATTTTCCAGACCCCGACGGGCCGCAGATAACGATGCGTTCACCCCGGTTGACCGTCATGTTGATGTCGCGCAGCACGTGGAAGGTGCCGTACCACTTGTTCATCTGGTTGATTTCAATGGCCACCTCATCGGAGATTTCCATTTTTGCGCGTTTTGCAGTTTCGGCCATGGTTTTCCCCTTAGCGGTGATCGGTTTTCAGCTTGTTTTCCAGATACATAGAGTAGCGGGACATGCTGAAGCAGACGATGAAGAACAAGAAACCGACGAAGATGATCGGTTCCCAATAGGTGCCGCTCCACGCGGTATCGGCGCGGATCGCACTGACCAATGCCAGCGGGTCAAGCAGGCCAATAAAGATCACCAGCGTGGTGTCTTTGAACAGCCCGATGAAGTTGCTGACGATGTTCGGGATCGATACCTTGAGCGCCTGCGGCATGATGATGTGCTGCTGCGCCTGCCAGTAGTTCAGGCCCAGCGCGTCGGCGGCCTCATATTGCCCGCGCGGCAGGGCGGCCAATCCCCCCCGGATCACCTCGGCCATGTAGGCGGCGGCGAACAGCGTTACCATGATGATCACGCGCAAGATGATGTCGAAATTCGTGCCGGGCGGCAGGAAGTAGTTCAGCAGCAACGATGCGGTGAACAGCAAGGTGATCAAAGGCACGCCGCGGATAATCTCGATAAAGCCCACGCAGATCATCTTGACCAGCGGCATGTCGGATTGCCGTCCAAGCGCCAGCAAAATGCCGATGGGAAGCGAAAACACGATCCCCGAAATGCCGATGGTCAGCGACAGAAGAAATCCGCCCATATCATCCGATTGCAGTTTTTGAATGCTCAGCGGCAGAATTCTTTCAAGCGCTTCTTCAATGCCGCTTCTGACTGGGAAAAAGAAGATCAGAATGAAAACCGCAACGGCGGCCAATACCCCGAACAACATGCCGCGCCATTGTGACACCAACAGGCCGACATACGCCGTCGCCGCCAAGCCAAGCACAATGGTGATCGGCAGCCAGACAGGCCCACCCCAAAGGAGCCAGAACCCCACAGCCGGAAAAACCGCCGTGAACCACAGCATCTTGCGAGGCAAGCTGGGGAACAGCGCTGGCGCAAAAGCAACCAGCATCAAGACAAAGGTCAGCACCGGGCGCCAGTACAGCTCGCGCGGGTAAAAGCCGAACAGAAGCTGGTTCCAGCGTTCGCGGATCAAGGCAAAACACGCGCCTTCAACACCTTCACCGTATTTGGCAGCGGCGATCTGACGGCATTCCGCCAGACTGTTGGCATCCCACACCGACCGCATCAGCCACGGGCCAATCAGCGTGACAATGAAGTAGACGGCGTAAAGCGAAACCAGCGTCAGGATGGTGTTCAGCGGGCCGGAGAACAGGTTTTCGCGCATCCACCGCACCGCCCCCACCTGCGATATCGGTGGCTTCTGCTGCGCGATCATTTCGGAGCGAACGTAGGCCGGGGATGTTTTGACCATCTTAACGCTCCTTCAACTTGATGCTGCGGTTATAGAGGTTCATCACGAAAGAAATGATCAGGCTGATGGTCAGGTAAATCGCCATCATCAACAGCATGGATTCCAGCTCTCGGCCAGTTTGGTTCATCGTGATGCCGCCAAGAGTGGATCGCAGATCCATGTAGCCGACCGCAATGCCAAGCGACGTGTTCTTGGTAATCGACAGAAACTGCGAGATCAGCGGCGGCACGATAACGCGCAACGCCTGTGGTAGAACAACCAACTTGGTGGTCAGGCCGGGGCGGATACCCAAGGCATAGGCGGCTTCGGTTTGACCGCGCGAAATGGCTTGAATGCCACCACGCACGGCTTCGGCGATATAGGTGGCGTGATAGATCGACAGCGCCAGCCACAGTGCAATCAGCGATGTCCGCGCCTGGATGCCGCCGACGAAATTGAAGCCTTTCAGTTCGGGGTAGCCAAGGTGAAAGCCCAAGGCCAGCAGCAGTGCAACAATTGGCAACACCAGAATGGCCGCCGATTTCCACAGCGTCGCGGGGCGCACGCCGGTGGCGTTCTGGATGACAGTGGCACTGCTTTGAACCCTGCGATAGACCCAGACACTGGCAACGATAACAGCAATGATCGCCAGAAGATCAACCGAGATCAGAAAGATACCAACGTCGATATTGCCAAGCGACCGCGTAAACAGCGGCTCGGGCACGTAGACACCACGATTGGTAATGGCGACAGACCCGAAAATCATCGAAGCCGTTGCATCTTCGCCCCTGAAAGCATTCGGCGCGGGCATCGAGACAGAAAATATGGCGTTAACCAGCACGATCCACAAAAGGACCGGCACGTTGCGAAACAGTTCGACGTAGACAGTCATCAACCGGGCCACGACCCAGTTTTTCGACAGGCGCAGCACGCCGGCAAAGACGCCGATCAGCGTGGCAAGCGCGCAACTGATCACTGCCATGAATAGGGTGTTCAACAGCCCGATCAGAAGGGCGCGACCATGCGTGCTGTCATTGGTGTATTCCACCAGCATTTGGTTGATGTCATACCCGGCCCGCACGCCAAGATAGTCATAACTGAAGTTCTTACCCAACGCCTCGAAGTTCTGGACTGTGTTTTGAACCAGCCACGCCATCAACGCGACGAACAGTGCCAGGAACACCACTTGTATCGTGATTGACCGATACCGCGTGTCGTATAGCAGCATACCCAAACGGAAGCCGCTTTTTGGTGCGTCTATATTCAGCGTCATAAAACCCCCTGTCGTGCCAAGCCTCGCCCCCGATTTTCCGGGTTGTGCGACCAGCGCCAAATGGCAACCCGGTCAGCCTGGATCTTTCGTGCTGGTGATAGAAAAAAGGCGCGCCGTTACAGCGCGCCTTTATCAGAATAGATTTACCGGAACGGTGGTGAGTACTGCAGGCCGCCTTGGGTCCACAGTGCATTCAGACCACGAGCCAGACCAATCGGGGTAAACTCGCCGATGTTGGCAGCGAAAATCTCGCCGTAGTTGCCGCCCGCCATGATCGCGCGTTTGGCCCAGTCTTTATCAAGACCCATCATCGCGCCCATTTCGCCTTCAGTGCCGAGCAGACGGTTGATCTCGGGGTTATTGCCCGGTGCTGCCGACAGTTCTGCGATGTTGGTCGAGGTGACGCCATATTCTTCGGCGGCGACCAGCGCGTTATAGGTCCATTTCACGATGTCAGCCCACTGATCATCGCCGTGGCGAACCAGTGGCCCAAGCGGCTCTTTCGAGATGATTTCTGGCAGAATGATGTGTTCTGCCGCATCAGCGAAGGTCGCGCGGGTGGCTGCAAGGCCAGATGCGTCTGTGGTGTACACGTCGCAGGAACCAGCGGAATACAGCTGTTCAGCTTCAGCATTGTCCTTGATCGGAACCGGCTCGTAAGTCAGGTTGTTCGACTTGAAATAGTCGGCCAGGTTCAGTTCTGTCGTGGTGCCAGTCTGGATGCAGATCGTAGCACCTTCAAGTTCCTTGGCCGAAGAAACGCCAAGCGCTTTCTTCACCATAAAGCCCTGACCGTCATAGTAGTTCACGCCAACAAAGGTGAACTTCAGGTCGGTATCACGGCTGTAGGTCCAGGTGGTGGTGCGCGACAGCAGGTCGATTTCGCCCGATGCCAATGCGGTGAAACGGGTTTCACCAGTGGTCGGAACGAACTTCACCTTCATCGGGTCGCCCAGAACGGCGGCCGCGACAGCGCGGCAGATCGCGACGTCAAAGCCTTGATACACGCCATTCGCGTCAGGTGCTGCAAAACCGGCCAAAGCTGCGTTCGAGCCGCAGATCAGTTCGCCACGAGCCTTTACGTCGTCGAGTGTTCCGGCAGCTGCCATGCCGGCACCAAGTGCAACGACAGACAACGCACCAAGAAATGCGATTTTTTTCATACTTACCTCTTCCTGAGTTTCCGCCTGTCTTCAGACGGTTTTATTTGTGCCCCAATGGTTTGGGGCAAGGAGTGCCGGGGCAGTGCCCCAAGTACCTATTACTTTCTGCCGAAGCGCTTTGAAAGGTCAAGACAAACAAGGGATAGTAACGAAAATTGCCTATATACAAGGCATTACGCCTGCAAACCGACTAAGTTTTAGGGCATCCGCCCGCGCCACGACGGATTGTTACCCACACAATTGATAGAATCGGTCTGCTTCAAGAAAGCTGCGGTGGCGATGCGCCTCTAATTCGGCGGCTTCTTCGTCTTGCCCCCACAGCTCGCGTTGCCAAGTTTCGTCAATTCTTGACAGCGCCCAGGCGTCTTCGGCGCTTAGTCGACCGTGCGTAACGGCAAAGGCCAAAACCAGCGAGCCACTGATTGCCACCAGATCGTGCAACCCGGCCAGCCGGAACGCATCAAGCGCAAAGACGCGCGATTGCAACTGGTCAAGGGCGGCTGCGGGTTGTTCGATGGGCACGATACCAGCAGTTGTAACCAGCGGCGCGTGCAGGGCATCGGCGGCCCAAGCGACGATAGGGCTCCATGCCTGCGCCTGCTGTGCCACCAGCGCTTGCGGTGCTTCAGCGCGGTAGCATAGCAGGTCTGACGCGCCATAGGCGGCAACCAGCGTCGCCACTTCGTCGAACTGCGGCACGATCTTGTCAATCGCGGAATTGGCAGACCGGGTGACAGGCATGGTTTGCGGCTTGATCAGCCCGGTCTGTGCATCCCATTCGGCGGCAATCGCCTGCGCCATGGCAAGGGTCGGCACCACGAGTGCGGTTTTCAGCGGCGTTCGTACCGGGCGATCATCTAGATGCACCGTAAAGCCACCGTCACAGGCCGTAGCGGTGGCCTGTTTCCAGAAGCGTTTAGCCTTCCATCCCGCCATTGCGCCCGAGCCTATTCGCTGTCGCCGAACGGGTCGGCGGGCACATCGTTTTCGCCCCAATCAAGGGTTTTCCACGTGCGCGCCATATGTTCTGGCAGGGGCGCGGTGAAGGTCATCATCTTCTTCGTGATCGGGTGTTCAATGGTCAGGCTGCGGGCATGCAGATGCAGCTTTTTGCTGATCTCGCCGCCCATATCGGCACCCCAGCCATCGCCCAGATTTTCCTGACCACCACCGCCGTATTTACCATCACCAATAATCGGATGCCCCATTTCGGCGATGTGGGCGCGCAACTGATGCGTGCGCCCCGTCACCGGTTCCATCGCCAGCCAAGACACCCGGTTGCCCAGGAACCACAGCACAAAGTAATCAGTCTGCGCCCGCTTGGCATCGGGGTAATCCGCCATTTTGGCCGGATGGATGCACATCATCTTTTCGCCTTCGCCACCACGACCATGGCCGGGGGCTTTCATCAGGCCATACTTGATCGATCCCTTGCGCGGATGCGGCACACCAGCAACCGCAGCCCAGTAGATCTTGCGCGTCAGGCGGTGGCGCAATGCCTCTGACAACGCCCGCGCAACGCGGTCTGTGCGGGCCAGCATCAGCAGACCCGAGGTATCCTTATCCAGCCGGTGCACCAGCTTCGGGCGTTCCTTGTAGCCAAACTTCAACGCCTCGGTCAGACCATCGACATGCCGATCGCCCTGCCCAGACCCACCCTGCGATGCCAACCCCGGCGGCTTGTTCAAAATGATGATATGCTCATCTTTCCACAGAACCGCGTTCTGGATCATCTTGGTATCCGCCGCCGAAACACCGCCATCCCGCGGCCGCGATGGGGCTTCGACATCTGGTAAAGGCGGCACGCGAATCACTTGGCCGGGAACCACGCGATCCGACGCCTTGGCGCGCGCCGCATCAACGCGCACTTGCCCTGTACGGCACATCTTTTCGACATGGCCTTGGGTCAGTTGCGGGAAGCGCCGCTTGAACCAACGATCAAGGCGTTGTTCGCCTTCGTCGGTTGAAACAGTCAGAAGTTTTACGCCGCTCATGCAAATGCTCCGCGGGCTATGGCAGCGCCTAGCGCTGCGGCAACAAGGGACAGGATAACAGAGGCCAGCACATAAAGCGTGGCGTGCAGGGTATCGCCAGCGTCCCACAGCTTCAGCGCATCAAGCGAAAAAGCCGAGAACGTGGTGAAACCACCCAGCACGCCAGTCATCAGAAGCGGTGAAAGGCTGGTGCGGCTAGCAAGGGTTATGAAGAGCACGCCCATCGCAAAGCTGCCCAGCACGTTCACCACAAGGGTGGCAATTGGCGTGCCAACCAGCACCACCATAAGGTAGCGCAGCACGGAACCTATGGCCCCGCCGATGGCAACATGAGTCAGCGTCAAAATCATAGGGTTCAATCTGCCTGAGGCACAGATTTGTCAACTGTGCGGGGTGATAAGATCTATCATTGAGATGTTCGGGACGAAACAGCTCAGCTCACTGGCGTTTTGCACGCAGCTTAGCAAAATACTCGATGCGCTTTTTCAACTCGCGTTCAAAACCGCGTTCCGGCGGCGTGTAGTAAACCGGGCGCTTCATACTTTCAGGGAAGTAATCCTGCCCCGAAAAGCCATCTTCCGCGTCATGGTCATAGGTATAGCCCGCGCCATAACCGATGTCTTTCATCAGCTTGGTCGGCGCGTTCAGAATGTGTTTGGGCGGTGCCAGGCTGCCGGTATCGCGCGCGGCAACGCGGGCCGCTTTGTACGCCGTGTAAACCGCATTCGACTTGGGCGCGAGTGCCAGGTAAACCACCGCCTGCGCCAACGCCAACTCCCCCTCGGGGCTGCCCAACCGCTCATAAGTTTGCCAGCCCTGCAAGCAGACCTCCTGGGCCTGCGGGTCGGCAAGACCGATGTCTTCGACCGCCATTCGGGTAATGCGCCGGGCAAGGAACCGCGGGTCTTCGCCACCTTCCAGCATCCTTGCGAACCAATACAGCGCCGCGTCCGGATCAGACCCGCGCACCGATTTGTGCAGGGCCGAAATCAGATTGTAATGTTCTTCGCCAGACTTGTCGTATTTCGCCGCGCGGCGCATCAGGCGGGTCGCAAGGGCATCCCGGTCCAGCGGTCTGTCCAACCGCCACGCCATGACCTGTTCGATCAGATTGAGCAGCGCCCGCCCGTCGCCATCGGCCATTTCCTGCACCGCATCGCGCGCATCACCAGTCAGCGGCAAGGCGCGGCCAAGGTCTTGTTCGGCGCGCTGGGTCAGGCGCTCCAGATCGGCCAGCGACAGCCGGTCCAGCACGATCACCTGCGCGCGCGAAAGAAGTGCTGCGTTCAATTCAAACGACGGATTTTCAGTGGTGGCCCCGACCAACAGAATGGTGCCATCTTCCATATAGGGCAGGAACCCGTCTTGCTGCGCTTTGTTAAAACGATGAATCTCGTCCACGAACAGCAGCGTCCCCTGCCCGTTCTGCCGACGAATACGCGCCGCTTCGAATACTTTGCGTAAGTCTGGCACGCCGGTAAAGATCGCCGAGATTTGCACGAAGCTGAGGTTGGTCTGCGCCGCCAGCAAACGCGCGATGGTGGTTTTGCCGACACCGGGCGGCCCCCACAGGATAAGCGACGACAGGCTGCCCGCCGTCAGCATCGCCCCAAGCGGGCCATCGGGTGACAGCACCTTTTCCTGGCCCACCACATCGGCCAACACGCGCGGGCGCAGACGATCCGCCAATGGGCGCGGCGCGTTCGGCTCTGACGTTGGGGTTTGGTCAAAAAGATCAGCCATAGCGCAGACTACGCTGTCTGCTGGGGCGGGAAAAGCCGGGATCGTGCAGCGCCGCAGGAACCCCGCGACACTGCCAGGATGATCAGTGCAAGGATGTGCTGAAATCCATCATGACAACCTGATTGTCGATATCATCAATTTCCATCACCGGACCCATCGCAGACATTTTCACGCCAACACGGTCTGACCAACGCGGCCAGGTCGCCGCCAACAGTGTCAGACAATGCGTTGCGCCAAGGCTGCGAACAGCGCTGCCAAGATGCGCGATCAACTGGGCATGCACGCGGCGGCGAATAGACGATGGCACGTCATGCGACACGAACAGGCGCGAGCTTTCCCAGATGGTTTCGGCGACCGGGGCATCCTTGTAGAGCAGGTTCGACGGTATCGTATCCAGAAGACCGCGCTGCGCATCGCGGATCATGTAGCTGTAAATGCCACACGACGTGGTGGTCGGCGTCAGGCGATTGCCGGCCAATACGCGCCCCAGATCATCATGCACCACAACCCAGCGGCTGGCTGGCGTGTCGTATTGATCATATTCCATTCCCATGGCTTCGGGCAGTTTCCACTTGTTGTGCACGATGAACAGCTCACGCCGGGCGCGCAGCATATTCGCGAACAACTCGCCATGATCATGAAGGTTCGCAAAGGATAGTGTCGTTGTCTGCATTGTAGCCTCCGGTAGATTTCGCCTGCACAAATTAACTTACGGAGGGCGATAGTATTACATCAGTCGGTAGTCCTTGGCGCGCTGAATAGCTTCGGCAGTGGTTCGGGCCATAAGCCTGATCCGTGCCGAAGTAACCCGTGCTTTCAACGCGCTTTCAGATATCCCCAGCTTAGCCGCTGCAGCAGCATGACGGTCGCCCCCCGCAATGCATTTCAAAGCCTCAATCTGCGCCTTGGTCAGTTCTTCGGGGGGTTCGGTGATATCATGCAAGCGGTGCACGATTTTGGAAATTGCAGCAATTTCCTCATCCGTAACTTCCCTGTCTGGCCGGGCAAACGAAGCGATAGTGCGTGATTTGATCGGACCACAGGCAATTGTTGCACCGTAGTTCAGGCCATAGCGTGCGGCCTCTGCGAACAAACCGAAAGGATCGGGTAAGGACTTATCGCTCCACCGTATGGCGCCTGTGGTACTGAAACCCCAAGCCGTCATCGGGTCGCGAAGGACATAACCATTTTCTGTGTAATGATCGATCCAGGCCTGCTCGTAGGTCTGATAGGTAAAGAGGGGGGCGGTAAACCTAATGTGTAGGCCGATAAAGTAACCCGCTGGCGCATACAGCGCGAGCTGGTGCAGTTCGACGTCAATTCCAAGCTTTACAGACATTTGTTTGGGTGGGCTCTTCGATTCTAAGACAACTATAGGGTGCACATATCAGCTTCTTTAGAAGATAACCGCCTAATTTAGCTTAAGAATAAAAATTCTGTCAATTACGAACAAACCCGCCACAGGGGCGGGTTTGTTGATGGATGACTGCTGGTTTTGGCAGTCCTTAACTTTCAGCGGCCTCCTCGGCGGCTGTGCGGGCGTGGTCTGCGGCACCTTTGGCGCTTGGATCACGGTCGACAAACTCGATAATTGCCATCGGGGCCATGTCGCCATAACGGAAACCAGCCTTCAGAACGCGCACATAACCACCGGTCCGGGTCTGGTAACGGGGCCCGAGAATGGCAAAAAGACGCTCTGTGTGGATGTCTTGCTTCAGCTGTGCATGGGCCTGACGGCGCGCATGCAGATCGCCGCGTTTGGCCAGCGTGATCAGCTTTTCAATGATCGGGCGCAGTTCTTTGGCCTTTGGCAGCGTGGTCTTGATCTGTTCGTGTTCAATAAGCGAACCCGCCATGTTGGCGAACATCGCTTTGCGGTGTTCGTGGGTTCGGTTCAGTTTGCGGTAACCGCTAGAGTGACGCATGATATGTTCCTATCGTCTTCGTTTTGCTTTGTCCGGCGAGGCCTACGTGCGGCCCCGCTCACCTTGGGGTTTTTTCAACCCATAGTTTCCCCGGCATTCCGGGCATTTGCGGTAAGGCGGGGTTGCCCCCGCCCGACCAAATTCTTAAAACTGGTCTTCGAAACGCTTGGCCAGATCTTCGATGTTTTCCGGCGGCCAGTCTTCCACGTCCATGCCCAGATGCAGCCCCATGCCCGACAGCACTTCCTTGATTTCGTTCAAGGACTTGCGGCCAAAGTTCGGAGTGCGCAGCATTTCTGCTTCGGTTTTCTGGATCAGATCGCCGATATAGACGATATTGTCGTTCTTCAGGCAGTTGGCGGAACGAACAGACAGTTCCAGCTCATCGACCTTCTTCAGCAGCAGCGGGTTGAATTCCAGCCCGTCTTCCACATCATGACGCGTCGCCGATTCCGGTTCATCAAAGTTGACGAACACCGCAAGCTGGTCTTGCAGAATGCGGGCAGCATAGGCCACGGCGTCATCCGGCGTCAGCGAGCCATCGGTTTCGATCTTCATGGTCAGCTTGTCATAGTCCAGCACTTGGCCCTCACGGGTGGGCTGCACTTCGTAGCTGACCTTTTTCACCGGCGAATAGACCGCATCAATCGGGATCAGACCGATTGGCGCATCTTCCGGGCGGTTCTTGTCGGCAGCAACATAGCCTTTGCCGGTATTCACGGTCAGTTCCATGAACACATCCGCACCGTCATCAAGGTGACAGATCACGTGGTCCTTGTTCAGAACCTCGATCCCGTTGCTTTCGGAAATGTCACCAGCGGTCACAACGCCCGGACCCTTGGCAGAAATCGACAGCCGCTTTGGCCCTTCGACTTCCATCTTCAGGGCAACGCCTTTCAGGTTCAGCACGATGTCGGTGACGTCTTCACGCACACCAGCAACCGATGAAAACTCGTGCAGAACATTGTCGATCTGCACAGATGTGATGGCCCCGCCTTGCAGCGACGACATCAGAACGCGGCGCAAAGCGTTGCCAAGCGTCAGGCCAAAGCCACGCTCCAACGGTTCTGCGATAACGGTTGCCACGCGTGCAGCATCCGATCCCGGTTTGACCACCAACTGCGTTGGCTTGATCAGTTCAGCCCAATTCTTATGGATCATGCGTGTCGCCTCCATACTAGTCCCCTGCCCATGTCCCTAAGCAGCAGACGCCCGAGGATCAGAAAAAACGAAGCAGGGCCGCGCGATCCTCGCACGGCCCGACTGTAGAAAATGGTATCAGACGCGGCGGCGTTTCGGCGGCCGGCAACCATTGTGGGCCATCGGCGTTACGTCGCGGATCGAGGTGATGTTGAAACCAACTGCTGCCAAAGCGCGCAGGGCGCTTTCGCGGCCCGAACCCGGGCCCTGCACTTCAACTTCAAGCGTTTTCACGCCATGTTCCTGCGCCTTGCGGCCGGCATCTTCGGCGGCCATCTGGGCCGCATAAGGTGTCGATTTACGCGACCCCTTAAAGCCCATGGTGCCCGACGATGACCAGGCAATCGCATTGCCCTGAACATCCGAGATCAGAATTTTGGTGTTGTTGAACGAAGAGTTCACATGCGCCACACCAGCGGCGATATTCTTGCGCTCTTTTTTCTTAGCGCGTGTTTTTTCGCGTGCCATATCTCAGCGCCCCTTATTTCTTCTTGCCGGCAATGGCCTTTGCAGGGCCCTTGCGCGTGCGTGCGTTGGTATGGGTGCGCTGGCCACGAACTGGCAGGTTACGACGGTGACGCAGGCCGCGGTAGCAGCCCAGATCCATCAGACGCTTGACGTTGATCGAGGTTTCACGACGCAAGTCGCCCTCAACCGTCAGGTTTGCGTCAATGTATTCGCGGATCGACAGCACTTCTGCATCGGTCAGCTGATTGACGCGGCGGGCGCGATCAATGCCAACAGTTGCACAAATTTGTTCTGCGATGTACGGGCCAATGCCCGTGATATACGTCAGTGCGATCGGAACCCGTTTCGCAGTGGGTATGTTTACGCCAGCAATACGTGCCAAACGTTTTTTCCTTCTTTGTTGCGGTTCCGTAATGCCGGAACCTTTTTTCACAACACCTGACAGCGCCTGCTGGCACCGAGGTACGATTTCGCGGTTGACTTAAGGTGAAAGCCCCCAACGATTCTCTGACGAGACGGTGTGATCTATGGGGTTTTGCTAGGCCCGTCAAGGGCACGGCAAGGCTTATTCCCGGCTGTCAAGAACTTTTGCAACGGCCGCTGCAACAGCGTCCATTTCCGCCAATCCATCCACCGTAGAAAGCTTATGCTTGGCGTAATAATACCCAATCAGCGGCGAGGTTTTCTTGTAATATTCCATCAACCTCGTGCGCAGCGCCTCTTCAGTGTCATCGGCACGGCGTTTCAGGTCGGTCGACCCGCAAACATCGCAAACCCCGGTCTCCTTGGTTGGCCGCGTAGTGTCGTGATACACCTCGCCGCAGTTGCCGCAGGTGTAGCGCCCGGTAATCCGCGCCACCAGTGCCGCATCATCAACCTGCATCTCGATCACCGCATCAAGGCGCTGCCCCGAGTTATCCAGCAACGCCCCCAGCGCATCCGCCTGCGTGAGCGTGCGCGGGAAACCATCAAAGATGAAACCGCCAACCGACGGCGTCGCCAGCTTTTCCGCGATCAGACCAATCACGATATCATCGGTCACCAAATCACCGCGATCCATCACGGCGGCCACTTTGCGGCCCATTTCGGTGCCACTGGTCTTTGCCTCGCGCAGCATGTCCCCGGTGGACAGTTGTACCATGCCCCGTTCATCAACCAGACGTTTGGCCTGCGTGCCTTTTCCCGCTCCCGGCGGGCCAAGTAAAATAATATTGACCACGCCTGCCCCCCGGTTCAGCGCCGCGACGGGGCTTTGGTGCCCGTCCGCTTTTTGCCGCGCAATTGCGACTTTTCAATCAGACCTTCGTATTGATGCGCCAGCAAGTGTGATTGTATCTGCTGAATCGTATCCATCGTCACCGAAACCACAATCAACACCGACGTGCCACCAAAGTAGAACGGAATGGCAAACTGGCTGCGCAAAATCTCGGGCAGTAAACACACCAGCGCCAGATAACCCGACCCCAGCACCAAAATGCGGTTCACCACGTAATCCAGATATTCCTGCGTCCGCGCGCCTGGCCGAATACCGGGAATAAACCCGTTCTGATTTTTCAGGTTATCCGCCACGTCATCGGTCTTGAACGCCACGTTGGCCGTGTAGAAATACGAAAAGAACACGATCAGCGACGTGAAAAAGAGCAGATACAACGGTTGACCGGGGCCGAAATACGCAAGGATGGTCGACATGATAGGCCCGGTAGCAGCCCCTGAAAATGCCGAGATCGTGGTTGGCAGCAGCAGCAGCGACGACGCGAAAATCGCCGGAATAACCCCCGCCGGGTTCACTTTGATCGGCAGATGCGACGACCCGCCATCATAAACCTTCATCCCCACCTGACGGCGCGGATACTGGATATGGATCTTGCGCAGTGACCGTTCCATGAACACCACAAAGGCAATCACGGCCACCACCATCACAATCACACCAATAATCACTGGTGCCGAAATCGCACCCGACCGGCCCTGGCTAAAGAATTGCGCAATCGCGGCGGGAATTTCAGCCACAATGCCGGTAAAGATGATCAACGACACACCATTACCAATGCCGCGCGCGGTAATCTGCTCGCCCAGCCACATCAGGAACATCGTGCCACCCACCAGCGTCACAACGCAGGCCAGCCGGAAATAAAGCCCCGGATCATGCGCCAGATCGCCAGCCTCGATGCTGACAGCAATGCCCCAGGCCTGGAAGATCGCCAGAAACACCGTGCCATAGCGGGTATACTGATTCAGCTTCTTGCGGCCCTGATCGCCTTCTTTCTTCAACTGCTCAAACTTCGGGATCATCGACGACAACAATTGCACGATGATCGACGCCGAAATGTAGGGCATGATGCCAAGCGCAAAAATCCCCATCCGGCTGATCGCACCGCCGGTGAACATGTTCAGAATGCCGCCAATGCCAGCGCCCGCATCTTCCATGAACTGGCGCAGCGCACCGCCATCAATACCCGGAACCGGAATATAAGTGCCAAGGCGGTACACGATCAGCAGCAGAATCGTGAACACAATCCGCTGTCTAAGATCCGTCGCCTTGCCAAGCGTACCCCAAGAAAGGTTCGCGGCCATTTGCTCTGCTGCTGACGCCATGTCTTTGGTCTTTCATGACTGCGCCGCCGGACCGTTTGTCCGGTCGGCGGCGCGGGAAAACTTTACGTCATGTAAGCCGTCCGGGGACGGCTCACAAGATCAAACCGCTTTGCGCTTTGACTTACCATGTGGCTCCAGCGTCGGGGCCACGGTCAAGGTGCCGCCAGCCGCTGCTACAGCTTCAATCGCCGCTGCGGATGCGCCAGTTACGCTGATCGTCACGGATGCGGTGATCTCACCCTTGTTCAGCACACGCACGCCATCAAGCGCGCGGCGGATGATGCCGGTTTCAACCAACAGATCCTCGGTGATCGCAACTTTTGCGTCCAGCTTGCCTTCGATGATGAATTTCTGGATCAGGCCCAGGTTGATCACCGCATAATCCTTGCGGTTCGGCTTGGTGAAGCCGCGCTTTGGCAGGCGGCGATACAGCGGCATCTGCCCGCCTTCATAGCCACCGATTGCCACGCCGGACCGGGATTTCTGCCCTTTGATCCCGCGCCCTGCAGTCTTGCCCTTGCCCGAACCCGGGCCACGCGCCACGCGCTTGCGCTTTTTGGTGGCACCTTCGTTGTCGGAAAGTTCATTCAGTTTCATGTCGCATTCTCCTATGCCGGAACTGCCCCAGCTGCGACGGCGAGGACAAACACGGCGTATGTTGATTCTATGGCGATAGGGGGCCACCGGCGGCGTATAGAGGTGAGCAGCGCTTTGTGCAAGTGTTCTAGCTTTAAGTAGCCCAAAGGGGCTTAAAACACTGTTGGTGGGCGATAGTTTCTTATCGCATCTTGTGAACGCTTTTCCTCTTCGAGCTTTAGCTTCGCATTTGCAGCCTCGTCTACACTCGGTTTAAAGGTAATTGGAATTTCGAATTGAACTCTGCTAACCCGTTCATCCATAGATGTCTTTTCAACCTTGCCACCAATTTCCGCTGACCAAACTTTGACTGACCCTTTACCCTCACCCGTGGCTGCTGTCGACGCCGTGACGGCGACATCAAACACAACCCTTTGAACACGTCTCATCGTGTAATTTGAGCTTCCGGGTTGGTATACGTCAGCTCCAGACTGAGCAGATGGCGGATTGATGAGTAATCCGTCGTTAGCGAATTTTTCTTGCAAATCGGAAGTTGCCTCGGCGATCGCCGAGATGGTGGCAGTAATAAATTCTTTAAGATCCAAAACGCTCTCCGAAATTATAGTCACTAAACAAACGTAGGTGGGGGTTTCCCCCACCTACAATGTTCAAAACGGCGGGGTGAACCCCGCCCTACGCCCCAGCTGGCCAATGAAAGCTCGGCTGCAACCCTTCATACACTTGCCGCCCGTCATGCGGCTTCTCGTACCCCTTCGTCTCATCCCAAAACGCGTGATACGTGGCTTTCGGGAACGCCGCGTCGTCATAGCCCATGACATTCGGCACTGCCACGCGGATGCGCTTTTGCTTGTCGTCCAGCATCAGCACGGCGCTGCAATCGGTGCACAGGCAGATTTCCAGCGGGCCATCCGGATTGTTCGCGTTGAACGGCACGCGCTTCATCTTTTCGGGATGATCGGCTTTCACATCGCCATAATTGAAAAACGCCACATGGGTGGTGTGCTGCTTGGTCACGGCTTTGCAGACGTTGCAGTGGCACTCGTGGTTGTCGATCGGTTCGGCGCTTGCTGTCACATGGACATGCTCGCAGCCCCCGGCGTATTTTGCGGCCATAATTCCCTCCCTGAAATGACCCCGCTCCTCCGGGGCGTCGCGGCAGGATAGCACGGGTTTTCGTTTGGGGAAGGAGTTGTTTGCGGCGCCCCCCCTTCCCCTAACCCCTCCCCACAAAGGGGGAGGGGAAGAGCCAAATGCCAACTATCAGGCGTAGGGTCCGGCAGGCCCCCTCCCCCCACGGTGGGGGAGGGATGGGGAGGGGGGCAGCGGCACATAACAAAACGCCCCACCTTTCGGCAGGGCGCTAAATCTTGCGTCGGTCGGGGCGTGCCCCTAACCTTAACCGCGCTCTTCGATGATCTGCACCAAATGCGAGATCTTCGTGACCATGCCGCGGATGGAAGGTGTGTCTTCCAATTCGCGGGTGCGGTTCATCTTGTTCAGGCCAAGGCCCTTCAGCGTGGCAGTCTGCTTGGCTGGCCGGCGGGCGGCAGAAGCCACCTGCTTGACCACAATCGTTTTGCCGGTTGGCACTTTCTTCTCGGTCATGATCAGGCCTCCACAGCTTCAACAGCAGCTTCGGTTTCCGGCTTGCGCAGAATCTCCGCCACTTTCTTGCCACGGCGGGCCGCAACCTGACGAGGTGAGGTTTCCTGCTTCAGACCATCTATCGTTGCCCGAACCATGTTGTAAGGGTTCGATGACCCGATGGATTTCGCCACCACGTCCTGCAGACCCAGCATTTCGAACACGGCACGCATTGGGCCACCGGCGATGATGCCAGTACCCGCAACAGCTGTGCGCATCACGACTTTTCCGGCGCCATGGCGGCCTTCCATATCGTGGTGCAAGGTGCGGCCATCACGCAGGGCCACACGGATCATCTGGCGCTTGGCCTGCTCGGTTGCCTTGCGAATGGCCTCCGGCACTTCCTTCGCCTTGCCCTTGCCGAACCCGACACGGCCACGCTGATCGCCCACAACCACAAGGGCTGCGAAACCAAAGCGCTTACCGCCTTTTACGGTCTTCGACACACGGTTGATCGCGACCAGGCGATCTGCGAATTCCGGGGTTTCCTCGCGCGGAGCGCGATCATTGCCACGGCCTTCACGGCGGTTATCACGTTGTTCTGCCATTTTTCAAACTCCTCAGAACTTCAGGCCGCCTTCACGGGCAGCCTCGGCCAAAGCCTTGATCTTCCCGTGAAAGAGGAAACCGCCACGATCGAAATAACACGTTTCGATCCCAGCCTTTTTCGCCCGTTCGGCAATTGCTGCGCCAACTTTCGCCGCCGCTTCGACGTTGTTCTTGCCCACAACACCCAAGTCTTTTTCCAGACTGGAAGCCGCTGCAAGTGTAACGCCTTTGACGTCGTCGATCAGCTGCACGCTGATGTTTTTGTTCGAGCGGTGCACCGAAAGGCGCAAGCGCCCAGCCGACATCGCCTTGATTTTGTTCCGTACACGCAAGCGGCGCTTGAGGAACAGATCTCTCTTTGTGTTCGCCATGTTGCGCCCCTTACTTCTTCTTGCCTTCTTTGCGGAACACGAATTCACCCTTATAGCGGATGCCTTTGCCCTTGTAGGGCTCGGGCTTGCGCCATTCGCGGATGTTCGCGGCGACCTGACCAACAAGCTGCTGATCAATGCCTTCCACAATGATTTCGGTTTGCTTTGGTGTGACAACCGTCACCCCGGCTGGAACGTCAAAGTTGACATCATGGCTATAGCCAAGAGACAACTTCAACACATTGCCGTTTATCGCTGCGCGATAACCAACGCCCTGAATTTCAAGCTCTTTCTTGAAACCGGTGGTCACACCGGTTACCAGATTTTCCACTTGGCTGCGGACCATGCCCCACTGCTGACGCGCCCGCTTGGACGTGCCACGTGGAGTAACCTTGACTGCACCATCTTCGATGGTCAGCGTCACATCGTCGGTCGCATGAAAGCTGCGAGTGCCTTTCGGCCCCTTCACTTCTACCGACTGACCCGAGACTGAGGCCGAAACGCCTTGCGGCAGTTGGACGGGTTTTTTGCCGATACGAGACATTATACCCTCCTCAGAATACGGTGCAGAGCACTTCGCCACCAACATTGGCGGATCGTGCGGCTGCATCGGACATGACACCTTTCGGCGTGGAAACAATCGAAACACCAAGGCCGTTGCGGACCGTCGGAATTTCTTTGACGCTCATATACACCCGACGGCCAGGCTTCGATACGCGCTTCAATTCGCGGATCACAGGCGTGCCTTCGTAGTACTTCAGGCTGATCGTCAGTTCGCCCTGACCATTGTCGGTCTCGGCTTTTTCATACCCGCGGATGTAGCCTTCCGAGGCCAACACATCCAGAACCCAGGCGCGCAGCTTGGAGGCGGGGGTCTTCACGGTCGATTTGCCGCGCATCTGCGCATTGCGGATACGTGTCAGCATATCGCCGATAGGATCGTTCATCATCATTTCAGAACCTCCTTACCAGCTGGATTTGACCATGCCGGGGATCTGGCCGAACGAGGCAAGATCACGCAGCATGATGCGCGAGAGTTTCAATTTGCGGTAATACGCATGCGGGCGGCCGGTAAGCTGGCAGCGGTTGTGCATGCGGGTTGCCGACGAATTGCGCGGCAGGCTTGCCAATTTCAAAGTCGCCTTGAAGCGCTCATCCATCGGTTTTGCCTGATCAGTCACAACAGCTTTGAGAACAGCGCGGCGGGCAGCAAATTGCTTGACCAGCTTGGCGCGTTTCACTTCGCGGTTCACCATGGATTTTTTAGCCATATCTCTTTCCTCCCGCGATCAGCTTGTGAAGGGCATGTTGAAATGCTTCAACAATGCCTTCGCTTCCGCGTCGGTCTTCGCGGTGGTGCAGATGATGATGTCCATGCCAAGCACGTCATCGATTTTGTCGAACTCGATCTCGGGGAACACGATCTGTTCCTTCAGACCCATGGCAAAGTTGCCACGACCATCAAAGGACGAACCTTTCACGCCGCGAAAGTCGCGAACGCGGGGCAGTGCGATGGTGATCAGACGGTCCAGAAATTCGTACATCCGGTCGCCGCGCAGCGTCACTTTGCAACCAAGCGGCATTTCTTCACGCACACGAAAGCCGGCAATCGACTTTTTCGCATGGGTGATAACGGCCTTCTGGCCAGCAATCGCAGTCAGCTGTTCAGATGCGGCTTTCACCTTTTTGGTGTCTTTAACCGCTTCACCAACGCCCATGTTGATCACAATCTTGTCCAACCGGGGCAGCTGCATTTCGTTCTTATAGCCGAATTCGGTCATCATGGCCGGACGAATCTTGGCCTTGTATTCCGCCTTCAGGCGCGGGGTATAGGTTTGTGCGTCAAGCATCAGATCGCCTCCCCTGTGGTTTTGGCGAAACGCACTTTCTTGTCGCCGTCCATACGGAAGCCAACGCGGGTTGCTTTGCCATTCTTGTCCAGCAAGGACAGGTTCGACAGATCAATCGGCATCGCTTTCGGGATGCGGCCACCTTGTGAGCCTTGGCTTTGCTTGGTGTGACGGATCGCGATGTTCAGACCATCAACAACCGCCTTGTTGGCAGCAGGGGCAACTGACGAAATCTCGCCCTTCTTGCCCTTGTCTTTGCCAGTCAGCACGATGACGGTATCGCCTTTTTTCAATTTAGCAGCCATCACAGCACCTCCGGTGCCAAAGAGATGATTTTCATGAAGTTCTTGGCGCGTAATTCGCGCACCACTGGCCCGAAGATACGCGTGCCAACCGGTTCGCCCTGATTGTTCAGGATGACGGCTGCATTGCGATCAAAACGGATCGTGGTGCCGTCTTCACGGCGAACTTCCTTGGCGGTGCGCACGACAACGGCCTTGCGGACATCACCCTTCTTTACACGGCCACGTGGAATTGCTTCCTTTACCGACACCACGATGATGTCGCCAACGGATGCATAGCGGCGGTGTGAACCGCCTAGAACCTTGATGCACTGAACTCGGCGAGCGCCTGAGTTATCAGCAACATCCAGATTGGTCTGCATCTGGATCATTTGGTTTCTCCGACCTTTGGGTTCTTAACCCAGGGTTTCGTTAGAACTGGACAGAAGTGTTAAGCCGAAGCTTCAGTCACCACTGTCCAGCGTTTCGTTTTAGAAATCGGGGCGCATTCTTCAATGCGGACCTGATCGCCAGTTTTGAACTTGTTGTGCTCGTCGTGGGCCCGGTACTTCTTGGACTTACGGACGGTTTTTTGCAGCAGCGGGTGCTTGAAGCGGCGCTCGACCAGAACCGTGATGGTCTGTTCGTTCTTGTCAGAGGTCACGACACCTTGCAGAATTCTCTTGGGCATGGGGTGATCCTCAGTTCGCTGCAGCCGCGTCAGCGGCTTTTTGGGTCAAGACTGTCTTGATACGGGCCACATCGCGGCGCACAGCGCGCATACGAGCAGTGTTTTCAAGCTGGCCAGTGGCCTGCTGAAAGCGCAGATTGAACGCTTCTTTTTTCAAAGCGATCAGGTTGTCACGCAACTGATCCGGCGTTTTTGCACGAAACTCCGTTGCAGCACTAACGGGCGCAACCGGCGTTGTCTTTGCAGTGGCTTTCTTGGCCATGCGGCATTTCCTTTTCAACATCACCAGAACGCCCTTGCAAGGATAGCAAGGTCACGCTGAACCCGGTGGATCAATGATAAACCCCGATTCCGAGTCGCCCCGGAACCGTGGATGGCGTTCTATAGGGGAAGGGGAGGTGGGGGGCAAGGGGGAAGATTACGTTTGGCGACCTGGACGCGTGGATCACCTATCAAATGAGCCAGATTGCATTGTGAAAACAGCCGCCCTAAGCCAAGTTACCTTCCCAGCCGCAACAGGTGTATTGCCCCTTAAGGACTTTTGATGATGTCACGCAAATTAATGGATGAACTACAAGCTGCAGATTACGGCAGCCCACTCAAACAATTTCAAAGAGACACATTGCTGGATTTGGTATTGGCGTGGGGGTCGTTAGATGGAGCGTTAACTATCCTCGTCTCAACATTTACCGGCGAAGCTCTCCATGAAGCCGCAGACCGAATGGGCAAGCTCAAAGGTTCAATGAAAATACTCGAAATCGTTGCTCTTCTTGAAGGCATCAGGCTCACGTCCGAAGTGGCAAATGAAATGGTCAAAAAATTCAAAAAATTGAAGAAGCGGTATGAAAAGCATTCGAAGCCGCGAGATCGTATCGCACATGCACACTGCTGCGGATATTTGCTTAGTGACGACCAATACATTGTTTTCGCGATCACTGAGCGCGAGGGGCAGGATCACATGGCGGTTGAAGCAATTCCGATTCAAGAAATCGTAGATGCTACAAACTTTGGGAGAACCCTCACAACATTTGCTATTCAGACTGCTGAGAGTTTTGGCTCTTTGGGAAAAAGTCCCCCTTCCCTTGCCTGATTTGACACGCGTCAAATCAGGCCGCGCCTGCCTGCCCTCGGCAGGCGCGTTCCGCACCAGCCCAGTCAGGCGCGGCCTGATTTCCCAAAGGCGGCGATCTGGACCACATCCCTTGCTCAACCGGCGTTCCGCCTTATGAGCAACGAACCGAAAAACGCTGCCCCGCAGCGTTTCCAGATCGGTCCGAAGTAAAAGAACAGAAGTAAAAAAAAAGCCCCCGCCGTTTCCAGCAGGGGCCAATCTGATCGGTCGGGGCTAACCCCGACTTTCACCAATCTTCGCGAATAACCACACGCGTCGTTACTGGCAGCTTCATCGCCCCCAGACGCAAAGCTTCACGCGCTACCGACTTCGATCACGCCGTCAATCTCGAACATGATCCGGCCGGGCTTCACTTTGGCTGCCCAATAATCGGTCGAACCCTTACCTTTACCCATCCGCACTTCAACGGGCTTGGACGACACTGGAACATCCGGGAAAATACGGATCCAGACACGGCCCTGGCGTTTCATGTGGCGGGTGATCGCGCGGCGGGCCGCTTCGATCTGACGTGCGGTTACCCGCTCCGGCTCGGTCGATTTCAGGCCATAGGTGCCGAAGTTCAGCGTCGAGCCGCCCTTCGCTTCACCGTGGATACGGCCCTTGTGCTGTTTGCGGAACTTGGTCCGTTTCGGTTGCAACATTTTTTATGCTCCCTTACGCGCGTTCGCGGCGCGGCTGACGCGGTGCAGCGCCTTCCTGGGCCTCAGCATGACGACGATCATGCGCCTGTGGATCATGCTCAAGGATTTCGCCTTTGAAGATCCAGACTTTCACACCGATGATGCCGTATGCGGTTTTCGCCTCATAGGTGGCATAGTCGATGTCGGCCCGCAGGGTGTGCAACGGCACGCGGCCTTCGCGGTACCATTCGGTCCGGGCGATTTCTGCCCCGCCCAAACGGCCAGCCACGTTCACCCGAATACCCAGCGCACCGATACGCATGGCGTTCTGCACACCGCGCTTCATGGCGCGGCGGAAGGACACCCGACGTTCCATTTGCTGCGCGATGGATTCTGCCACCAGTTTCGCGTCCATTTCCGGTTTGCGCACTTCAACGATGTTGAGGTGCAATTCGGATTTGGTGAACACTGTCAGCTTTTTGCGCAGGGTTTCGATATCGGCGCCTTTTTTGCCGATGATCACGCCCGGGCGCGCGGTGTGAATGGTCACACGGCACTTTTTGTGCGGACGCTCGATGATAACCTTCGAAACGCCAGCCTGCTTGCATTCTTCGTGGATGTATTCGCGCATGCGCAAATCTTCCAACAGCAGATTGCCGTAGTCTTTGGATTCCGCAAACCAGCGGCTGTCCCACGTGCGGTTGACCTGCAAACGCATGCCAATAGGATTGACCTTCTGACCCATTATGCAGTCTCCCCGACTTGACGGACCGTAATGGTCAACTGGCTGAACGGTTTCATGATCTTGCCAAAGCGACCGCGAGCCCGCGGACGGCCACGCTTCATCACCAGGTTCTTGCCAACATAGGCCTCGGCCACGATCAGCCCGTCAACATCCAGATTGTGGTTGTTTTCGGCGTTCGCAATCGCGGATTGCAGGCATTTCTTCACGTCGCCCGCAATGCGGCGCTTGGAGAAGGTCAAATCGGCCAACGCCTTTTCCACCTTCTTGCCCCGGATCAGACCGGCGACGAGGTTCAGCTTTTGTGGGCTGGTGCGCAGCATACGCGCAATCGCCTGTGCTTCGTTTTCGGCCACGCGGCGCGGATTTTTATCGTTTGCCATGGCTTATTTCCGTTTCGCTTTTTTATCAGCCGCATGACCATAATAGGTCCGCGTTGGCGAATACTCGCCAAACTTCTGGCCAATCATTTCTTCGGTCACATTCACCGGGATGTGCTTTTTGCCGTTGTACACAGCAAAGGTCAGCCCAACGAATTGCGGCAGGATGGTAGACCGGCGCGACCAAATCTTGATCACTTCGTTCTTGCCGCCCTCTTTCGCCTTTTCAGCCTTCTTCAGGACGTAGCCGTCAACGAAGGGGCCTTTCCAAATAGAACGTGCCATGGATTAGCGCCCCTTCTTCGCGTTACGCGACCGAACAATCAACTTGTCCGATGCCTTCGCTTTGCGTGTCTTGTTGCCCTTGGTGCCCTTGCCCCATGGTGTGACCGGGTGGCGGCCACCAGAGGTCCGGCCTTCACCACCACCATGTGGGTGGTCGATCGGGTTCATAGCAACACCGCGCACGGTTGGGCGAACGCCCATGTGGCGCTTGCGGCCTGCTTTACCAAGGTTTTGGTTCGAATTGTCTGGGTTCGACACAGCACCAATGGTGGCCATGCATTCCTGACGCACCATCCGCAATTCGCCCGATGACAGACGAATTTGCGCATAGCCACCGTCACGACCAACAAACTGTGCGTAGGTACCAGCGGCGCGGGCAATCTGCCCACCCTTACCGGCCTTCATTTCCACGTTGTGGACGATCGTGCCAATTGGCATGCCGGAAAACGGCATTGCGTTGCCCGGCTTTACGTCGGTCTTGGCGCCAGCGATCACGCTGTCACCAACGGCCAGGCGCTGTGGCGCCAGGATATAGGCCAGCTCGCCATCGGCATATTTTACCAATGCGATAAAGGCGGTGCGGTTGGGATCGTATTCGATCCGCTCTACGACTGCCGCCATATCGAACTTCGTGCGTCTGAAGTCCACGATGCGGTAAAGACGCTTGGCGCCCCCACCTTTGTGCCACATCGTGATCCGTCCGGTATTGTTCCGACCGCCTGTCTTGGTCAAACCCTCAGTAAGGGATTTGACCGGGCGGCCTTTCCACAGTTCCGAACGGTCGATCAGAACCAACCCACGTTGGCCAGGCGTCGTCGGTTTATACGACTTGAGTGCCATGCTTTCTGTCTTCCGTTAGCTAGGATCGGGTCGGGATTGACCCTGTTTCTTTAAATATCAGCGGCCCCGGAACACCGGGGCCGTTGGATTCGGCGTTACCTATCAGAGGCCCGTAGAGACGTCGATGCTGTTTCCAGCCTCCAGCGTCACATAGGCTTTCTTCTTGTCGGACCGCTCACCTGGGCGACCACGGAACTTTTTCTTCTTGCCTTTGGTGATGGTGGTATTCACCGCCTTCACCTTAACGCCAAAGACCGCTTCAACAGCTTCCTTGATCATCGGCTTGGTCGCATCCATCGCCACCTGAAACACAACAGCATTGGCTTCAGAAGCCATCGTTGCCTTCTCGGTGATGATCGGCTTTTTGATAATGTCGTAATGCTCGGGCTTTACGCCAACTGCGGATTTGTTCATTTCAGTCGGGCCTCCAAAGCAGTCACACCCGCTTTGGTGATCACCAGTTGATCACGCTTCAGGATGTCATAGACATTCGCCCCCATCGACGGCAGCACATCGATACCCTCGATGTTGCGTGCAGCCATGGCGAAGTTTTCGTTGATATCAGCGCCATCAATGATCAGCACGCGCTTCCATCCCAATTCCTTGGCCGCTTTGGCAAGGATCGAGGATTTCGCTTCGGCCATCGTGATCGCGTCGATGATGATCAGCTCGCCCGCTGCAGCTTTCGCCGACAGCGCGTGCTTCAAACCAAGGGCACGAAACTTCTTCGGCAAATCATGGGCGTGGCTGCGGGGCTGTGGGCCCTTCACAACACCACCATGACGGAAGATCGGCGCTTTCTTGGACCCGTGACGTGCGCCGCCGGTGCCTTTTTGCTTGTAGATCTTCTTGGTCGAATAGGAAACTTCGGCACGGGTCAGCGTCGAATGTGTGCCAGCCTGGGCTTTCGCCCGCTGCCAGCGCACAACGCGGTGCAGGATGTCGGCGCGCGGCACAAGGCCGAACAGCGCTTCGTCCAGATCGATGGACCCGGCTTTGCCGCCGTCCAGTTTGATCACATCGAGTTTCATGCTTCACCCCCGTCGGTCTGTGGTGCATCGGACGCGGGTGTTGCCGCTGCTTCTGCTGCAGCACGTTCGGCAGCTTCTTCCGCCGCCGCGCGCTCGGCAGCCAGGGCTGCTGCGTGTTCGGCTTCTGCCGCTGCTGCCGCCAACGCCGCCGCTTCGGCTGCGCGGTGTGCTGCTTCGCGGTCAGACTTCAGCGCTGCTGGACGAATTACCGTATCCGGAACCGGCTTCTTCACCGCATCCTTGATGGTAACCCAACCGCCTTTAGAACCGGGAACAGCGCCTTTGATCATGATCAGACCACGATCACTGTCGGTCTTGATCACTTGCAGGTTCTGCGTGGTGCTACGGACGGACCCCATATGGCCGGCCATCTTTTTGCCTTTGAACACTTTGCCCGGATCCTGGCACTGACCAGTCGACCCGTGCGAACGGTGCGAGACCGACACACCGTGGCTGGCCCGCAGACCGCCAAAGTTGTGCCGCTTCATGGCACCCTGAAAGCCTTTACCGATCGAAGTCCCGGCAACATCAACGAACTGACCCGAAAAGTAGTGGTCAGCTGTAATCTCTTCGCCGACGCCGATCATGCAATCCGGGGTTACCCGGAATTCCGCGATCTTGCGCTTGGGTTCGACATTCGCTTTCGCGAAGTGGCCGCGCATCGGGGCCGAGGTCCGCTTGACCTTGGCCATACCGGCACCCAGCTGAACGGCGGTGTAGCCATCCTTGTCGACAGTGCGTTGTGCGACAACTTGCAAGCTGTCGAGTTGAAGAACAGTCACAGGAACCTGTGCACCGTTTTCCAGAAACAGCCGGGTCATGCCCAGCTTCTTTGCGATTACGCCAGAGCGCATTTTCTCATGCCCCCCCTTATACTTTGATTTCGACATCAACGCCGGCCGCAAGATCAAGCTTCATCAGCGCGTCTACGGTCTGCGGTGTCGGATCAATGATGTCGAGAAGACGCTTGTGCGTGCGGATTTCCCACTGGTCGCGCGACTTCTTGTCGATGTGCGGACCACGCAGAACGGTAAATTTCTCGATCTTGTTCGGCAGCGGAATCGGCCCGCGCACTTGTGCGCCGGTACGTTTCGCTGTGTTTACGATTTCCAGCGTGCTGGCATCCAACACGCGGTAATCGAAGGCTTTCAGCCTGATACGGATCGTCTGACTTTGCATTTTAATGCCCTCGGGCTTGGCGGGAAGCGGGGTTCGGTTCTTTCTTTAAAAAACCGAACCCGGCCCCTCTTCCAATTACAGTTGTTTAGAGAAGGATCTTCGACACCACACCAGCGCCGACAGTGCGGCCGCCTTCGCGGATGGCGAAGCGCAGTTTTTCTTCCATCGCGATGGGGGCGATCAGTTCGACGTTGAACTTCAGGTTGTCGCCCGGCATCACCATTTCGGTGCCTTCAGGAAGCTGAACCGTGCCGGTCACGTCCGTGGTGCGGAAGTAAAACTGGGGTCGGTAGTTCGCAAAGAACGGCGTGTGACGACCGCCTTCTTCCTTGGTCAGGATATAGGCTTCGGCTTCAAACTTGGTGTGCGGCTTCACCGAGGATGGTTTGCACAGCACTTGCCCGCGCTCGATGCCGTCACGTTCAACACCGCGCAGCAGCAGACCAACGTTGTCGCCCGCCTGGCCAGAATCCAGCAACTTGCGGAACATCTCGACGCCGGTGCAGACGGTCTTCTTGTTCGGGCGGATGCCGACGATTTCAACTTCTTCGCCAACCTTCACCACGCCGCGCTCGATCCGGCCAGTGGCAACTGTACCACGACCCGAAATCGAGAACACGTCTTCGACCGGCATCAGGAACGGCTGGTCAACAGCGCGCGCCGGGGTCGGGATGTATTCGTCAACAGCCTTGATCAGCGCGCGGATCGAATCCTCGCCAATTTCCTTGTTGGTGCCGTTCATCGCGTGCAAAGCCGAGCCGCGGATGATCGGAATGTCGTCGCCGGGATAGTCGTAGGACGACAGCAGTTCGCGAATTTCCATCTCGACCAGTTCGACCAGTTCTTCGTCATCCACCTGGTCGATCTTGTTCAGGTACACGACCATGTACGGAATGCCGACCTGACGACCCAGCAGAATGTGCTCGCGGGTTTGCGGCATCGGGCCGTCAGCCGCGTTCACCACCAGAATAGCGCCGTCCATCTGCGCCGCACCGGTGATCATGTTCTTCACATAATCGGCGTGGCCGGGGCAATCGACATGGGCATAGTGACGTGCTGCGGATTCGTATTCCACGTGGGCGGTGGAAATCGTGATCCCGCGAGCCCGCTCTTCCGGCGCGCCATCGATCTGGTCGTAGGGCTTGAATTCGCCAAAATACTTGGTGATCGCCGCCGTCAGCGTCGTCTTGCCGTGGTCAACGTGGCCAATCGTGCCAACGTTTACGTGCGGTTTATTCCGTTCAAACTTTGCCTTCGCCATCATGGCCTCCTATTATCGTTCGGTCGCGGCGGGGTGAACCCCGCCCTACGGGTTTGGTAGGGCGGGGTTCACCCCGCCACACCGGTTAAGCGTATTTCTTCTGAATCTCGTCCGAGATGTTCTGCGGCACAGTGTCGTAGTGGTCGAACGACATCGAGAAGTTCGCCCGCCCTGATGACATCGACCGCAAGTTGTTGATGTAGCCGAACATGTTGGCCAGCGGCACCATCGCAGTGATGATGTTCGCATTGGCGCGGGTGTCCTGCCCTTGAACCATGCCCCGACGCGATGTCAAATCACCGATGATCCCGCCGGTATAGATATCCGGCGTCACAACTTCGACCTTCATGATCGGTTCCAGCAACTTCGCACCAGCCTTTTTCAGGCCTTCACGCATCGCCGCCCGCGCCGCAATTTCGAACGCCAGCACAGACGAGTCCACGTCATGATAAGCGCCGTCAATCAACGTCACCTTGAAGTCGATCACCGGGAAACCAGCCAGCGGCCCGCTATCCATCACCGACTTGATGCCCTTTTCGACGCCCGGAATGTATTCCTTCGGCACCGAACCACCCACAACTTTCGCTTCAAACGAATAACCAACGCCGGGCTCTACCGGGGTGATGATCAGCTTGACGCGGGCGAATTGGCCCGTACCGCCGGTTTGCTTCTTGTGGGTATAGTCGATCTCATGTTCGCGGCTGATGGTTTCACGGTATGCCACCTGCGGTGCACCGATATTCGCTTCAACCTTGAATTCACGGCGCATCCGGTCAACCAGAATGTCGAGGTGAAGTTCGCCCATCCCCTTCATGATCGTCTGGCCCGACTCGTGATCGGTTTCCACACGGAACGATGGGTCTTCGGCCGCCAGACGCGCCAACGCGATGCCCATCTTTTCTTGGTCGGCCTTGGTTTTTGGCTCCACCGCAATTTCGATAACTGGCTGCGGGAACGTCATGGTTTCCAGCACCACCGGCTTGGCCGGATCGCACAGGGTATCGCCCGTGGTGGTTTCCTTCAGGCCAGCCAGCGCAATGATATCGCCGGCATAGGCTTCGCTAATTTCTTCACGGTCGATCGCGTGCATCATCATCATACGGCCAACACGTTCTTTACGCTCTTTGGTCGCGTTCAGCATCGCATCGCCCTTCTTCAGCACGCCCGAATAGATGCGTGTGAAGGTCAATGAGCCGACAAAGGGGTCGTTCATGATCTTGAAGGCCAGCGCAGAAAACGGCTGGTTGTCATCGGCAGACCGTTCGATATTCCGTGTTTCGGTCTCATCACCCGGCAAGAAGCCAAGATAAGGCGGCACGTCCAGCGGATTTGGCAGATAATCGATCACGGCGTTCAACATCGGCTGAACGCCTTTGTTCTTGAACGCCGAACCCGCCAAAACCGGAATGAAAGAAATCGACAGGCAACCCTTGCGGATCAGCTCACGCAGCTTGTCTTCAGTCGGCTCGGTGCCGTCCATATAGGCTTCCATCGCTGCATCGTCTTGCTCAACCGCGATTTCCAGCAGGTTGTAGCGCCACTTGTCAGCCTCGGCCTTCAGTTCCGCACGGATCGGCTGGCGCACCCAGGACGCGCCCAGATCTTCGCCCTCATAAACCCACTCTTCCATGGTCACGAGGTCGATGATGCCTTCCAGCTTGTCTTCCGCGCCAATCGGAATCTGGATCGGCAGCGGCACAGCCCCGGTGCGTTCCTTGATCATCTTGACGCAGTTGTAGAAATCCGCGCCGGTCTTATCCATCTTGTTGACGAACACGATCCGCGGCACCTTGTATCGGTCAGCCTGACGCCAAACGGTTTCGGTCTGCGGCTCTACCCCAGCGTTGCCGTCCAGCAGCACAACAGCCCCATCCAGCACCGCCAAAGACCGTTCAACTTCAATGGTGAAGTCCACGTGTCCGGGGGTGTCGATGATGTTGAAGCGGTACTTGTCATCCGCAGCCAGATCGCCGCTGTCAATAATGCGCTGCCAGAAGGTGGTTGTAGCAGCCGAGGTGATCGTGATCCCGCGTTCCTGCTCCTGCTCCATCCAGTCCATCGTGGCGGCACCATCATGCACCTCACCGATTTTGTGGGATTTGCCGGTGTAGTAAAGAATCCGCTCGGTCGTCGTGGTTTTACCCGCGTCGATATGGGCAATGATGCCAAAGTTCCGGTAACGGGTCAGGGGATAATCGCGTGCCATTGGGCTGCCTCAGGCTAATTGTTTACCAGCGGTAATGGCTGAACGCTTTGTTGGCGTCGGCCATCTTGTGTGTGTCTTCGCGCTTTTTGACGGCGGTGCCACGGTTGTTGCACGCATCCGACAGCTCGGCTGCAAGACGCTCTTCCATGGTGTTTTCGTTGCGCTTGCGGGCAGCGATGATCAGCCAACGGATGGCCAATGCTTCGCGGCGTTCCGTCCGCACTTCAACGGGCACCTGATAGGTAGCCCCGCCAACACGACGCGAGCGCACTTCAACCGAAGGCTTCACGTTTTCCAGCGCTTCATGAAACGCCTCGATCGGCGCGCGCTTCAGGCGGGTCTGCACCCGGTCAAGCGCACCATAAACAATCGATTCCGCGATGGACTTTTTGCCATCCATCATCAGGTTGTTCATGAACTTGGTCAGAACCGTATCACCAAACTTGGCGTCGGGAAGAATTGCGCGCTTTTCGGCGGCGTGACGACGGGACATCTCTGCCTCTCCTTATTTCGGACGCTTCGCGCCATATTTCGAACGACGCTGACGGCGATCTTTCACGCCTTGCGTATCCAAAACACCGCGCAGAATGTGGTAACGAACACCGGGCAAATCCTTGATACGGCCGCCGCGGATCAGAACCACAGAGTGTTCCTGAAGGTTGTGCTTTTCGCCGGGGATATAGCAGATCACCTCAAAGCTGTTGGTCAGACGCACTTTGGCGACTTTCCGCATAGCCGAGTTCGGCTTTTTCGGCGTTGTTGTGTAGACGCGCGTACAAACGCCACGCTTCTGTGGGCAGGATTCCAAGTGCTGCGACTTGGACCTTCTTACAATTGCTACCCGCGGTTTGCGAATAAGCTGTTGGATCGTCGGCATTAGGTTCGCCCTTTATTTGCAACCCGTTAAGACATCGCCCGTCAGCGACTTTTCCGGGGGCATTTCATTCGCCAGTGTCTTGCGCGACCGCAAAACATAAAACCGCATGCGTCCCCTTCGCGAGGACGACGCGGTGGAAATACAGAGGATCGGGGTTCTAAGGCCCGGATCATGACCACTTCTAGTAATGCTGGCCTGCGCGAAGGGTATCCCCATCGCTCAGGTAGGCGGCGTATAGGGGGAGTCGCAAGGGATGTCAACAGCACCGGCGGGCCGGTTTCAGCGCCCGGCGCGGGCCAGTCTTCCCTCGCGAACCAGCGTGAAAACACCGCTCGCCACAACGATCGCCGCTCCGATGGAAGTATAGAAATCCGGCCAGGTTCCGAACACCGCCCAGCCCAGCACAATCGCCCATAAAAGCGAGGTATAGCGGAACGGTGCGACAAAGCTGATGTCGCCCACCCGCATCACCATCACTGCAAACATGTAGCCCGCGATCAACGCAGAGGCGGCACCGATGATCGCCAACGCCGAGTATGCATCAATCGCCACCCAGCCTTGGCCCAGCGAGCCCAGAAAGCCCATTGCCGTCACCGATACTGCTGCACCAATTGCAATCGTCACCGATGGCACCGCCGCCGACATCTTACGCATCGCAAGATCCCGGATCACGACACAGACCACCGCCCCCAAGCCCATGATCGACCACTGATCAAAGCCATCCCCCCCCGGCCTGATGATGATCAAAACCCCAATGAAGCCCGCAACAATGGCCAGCATCCGTCGCCAGCCAATCCTGTCGCCATAAACCAGTGCGGCAGACAGCGTCACCGCCAGCGGCAAAAACTGCAAAATGGCCGACAAATTGGCCAAAGGCATATGCACAAGCGCCGCCAAAAACAGCGCCGTTCCACCCACCTCGGCCAATGACCGCACGATCAAAGCCCCAGCGTCGCCACGACTTAACCGCAGCCTAAGCCCACCGGTGATCACGCCCAGCCCGATCAGGGCCACCATCGTCAGCACCCCACGCATGGTAATCGCCTGATACAACGGCAACACCTGCATGGCAGCCTTCATGAAGGTATCATTGATGGTGAACCCGGCCATCGACACGCACATATAAAGCGCACCGCGCGAGTTATCGGAAATCTGCATGTCGCCCCTGCCCTGTTGGGGCTGGTGATAGCGGGGCGGGAAGGCGTGGGCCATGTTAAACTTGTGCGGGATACAATCGCCCCTCGCGTATAGAGGCTGCGTCCGACCAATCTTCCGTTCGCTACAACACCAACACAACACAGGGCCGCGCCCCGACCTCGGGAAGGCGCACCAACGCTCGTCTTAGGCACTTTATGGCGCAACCACTCCCGCAGAAGTTCTGCTGGCAACCCATCAAACGCGCCCTCCCGGGGGGAGGTCGGGCGCGGCCCGGCGGGCTTCGCCCTTGATTCCCGGGCGAAGGGGGGGAATTTGCTCGCTCCACCTAGCTTTCTCGACCAGGCTGCCTGAACTCGGTTACTCTATTCGGGCACAGCACGAACACCCAGGCTCAAGCAAAGAAATGATGGATATGATCGCACCACTCTTCAATCCGCAAGACGACGCTTGGGTGTGGCTAGTCGGGCGATACATGCTAAACATGGGCGCTGTTGAAGCAGCAACTCGTGTTCTCGTTGTCCATATCTCGGGCTCCGACAGAAACCCTGTATTCGCGGATGAGCTTGCTTCGCGACTCGGCTTTATTCGAGCACGCTTTCCACGCTCGCCGGTCGACCGCCATGCTTGGGCTATGAACGTGCTTACCGTAGCGTTGAAACTTACTGGGTTTAGAAACATCATTGCCCATAGTCCCCTCGCAATTTCTAATAACCAAGACGGCACACTCCATATCCATGGCATCCTGGGCTTTACGGCCAAAGATGCAAAGAACGTCGGCCAGTTAATCTCGCTAGAAGAATTGACGGGACGAGTTGACGAGTCGGCGGCAGTCGCGAAGCAACTAATGGACATGCAAAGTGACTTCGAAACGAAAAAACTTTAGTTGGTGGCACAACCCTGAGTTAGAACTAACAGCGATATCCGGCAAGATCAGGGTCGGTGAAACCCACGCCGATCTTTCATCCCACGGATGACGCTTCTCATCCGAGGGCAAGGGTGACCCCCGTGTGAAACACCTAATTTTGTGTTAACAAAATTACCATTACCATTATATATCAATAACTTAAATACCGTAACACGCGTGTTACCACATGCATTTCCCAAAGAAAAACCCCCGCCAGCCTTTCTGATGACGGGGGTTTTCAGTCTCTTAAACGATCAATCCCGGCTTTCGATGATATCAACCAGGCCGAAATCGACCTCAACTTCCGCCTCAACAACCGGTGCCGCCAACTGAACCGCCGTCTCCGCCGCCGCCCGTCTGGCATCAATCACCAACTGATCACGATCAGCCGCAATCTTCTTGACCCGGCTCGTCGCCCCGCCCGTGCCCGCCGGAATCAACCGGCCAACAATGACGTTCTCTTTCAAGCCAACCAGTTTATCCCGCTTGCCCTGAACCGAAGCCTCGGTCAGCACCCGCGTGGTTTCCTGGAACGAAGCCGCCGAGATAAAGCTGCGCGTCTGAAGCGAAGCCTTCGTGATCCCCAACAAGATCGGCTCGGCAGTAGCCGGCCGCATCCCATGGGCCAAAGCCTTGCCGTTGAACTCGTCCAGCTCCGCCTTATCAACATGCTCGCCCTTCAGAAGCGTTGTCTCGCCCGAGTCCAAGATCTCGAACTTCTGCAGCATCTGACGCACGATCACTTCGATATGCTTGTCGTTGATCTTCACGCCCTGCAGACGATAAACATCCTGCACCTCGTCGATCATGTAGTTGGCAAGCGCCTCGATTCCCAGGATCCGCAAGATATCGTGCGGGGCCGGGTTGCCGTCCATGATGTAATCGCCCTTCTGGACGAAATCGCCTTCCTGCACCGGAATATGCTTACCCTTCGGCACCATATATTCGACAGAGCTCAGCGTATCATCAACCGGTTCAATAGTGATCCGGCGCTTGTTCTTGTAGTCTTTGCCGAAGCGCACATAGCCGTCAGAACTCCGCAATGATCGCGTGATCTTTCGGACGACGCGCCTCGAACAATTCCGCCACCCGAGGAAGACCCCCGGTGATGTCCTTGGTCCGTGCCCCTTCGCGGGGGATACGGGCAATCACATCGCCGGGCCGGATATCCTGCCCGTCTTCGACCGACAGGATTGCATCCACCGACATCTGGTAGGAAATCGGATTGCCAGCCTCGTTACGCACCGGATCACCCGTTACCGGGTCCATGATGATGACTTCTGGCTTCAGATCATTGCCCTTTGGCGCAGACCGCCAATCAGATACGATCCGCTGGGTCATGCCGGTTGCTTCATCAGTATCTTCGCGGATCGAAATCCCCGAAACCAGATCGACAAAGCGTGCGACACCACCCTTTTCGGCGATGATTGGCAAGGTGTAGGGATCCCATTCGAACAGCTTGGCACCGCGTTTGACCGCAGCCCCGTCTTTGCTGTGAACTTTCGCCCCGTAGCTGACCTTGTGAGCAGCCCGTTCCTGACCGGCATCATCAATGATGGCAATCTGCATGTTCCGGCCCATCACGATGAAATCGCCGCTGGCGTTCTCAAGCAGGTTGGCGTTTCGGAACTCGATCTTGCCCTCTTGCGAGGCTTCCAGGAACGACTGCTGACCACCCTGCGCAATGCCGCCGATGTGGAAGGTCCGCATCGTCAGCTGTGTGCCGGGTTCACCAATCGACTGCGCCGCGATGATACCCACTGCTTCGCCTTGGTTCACAAGTGTACCGCGTGCAAGGTCACGACCGTAGCACATCGCGCAGACGCCTTCTTCGGCCTCACACGTCAGCGGGCTGCGGATACGGGCTGATGCAACGGATGCCTGACCGATCAGATCGGCTCGGCGTTCGTCAATCAACTCACCACGGGCCACAATCACCTCGTCGGTGCCGGGAACCATGATGTCATCTGCCGCGACACGGCCCAGAACACGCTCGGCAAGGCTGGAGACAACCTCGCCGTCATTGACCGCGGCAACCGCCGTGATCGCGTTTTCTGTTCCACAATCGTGGCTGCGCACGATGCAATCCTGCGCCACGTCAACCAGACGACGCGTGAGATAGCCCGAGTTCGCCGTCTTCAACGCCGTATCCGCAAGGCCCTTACGCGCCCCGTGGGTGGAGTTGAAGTATTCAAGAACGGTCAGACCTTCCTTGAAGTTTGAGATAATCGGCGTTTCGATGATCTCGCCCGAAGGTTTGGCCATCAGACCGCGCATACCGCCCAACTGTTTCATCTGTGCAGGCGAACCACGAGCTCCCGAGTGGGACATCATGTAAACCGAGTTCGGTTCTTTTTCTGCGCCAGCATCGGTGTACTGAACCGCCGAGATGGCCGACATCATGTCACCGGCAACCTTGTCGGAACATTTCGACCAGGCATCGACAACCTTGTTGTACTTTTCGCCCTGAGTGATCAGGCCGTCCATGTACTGCTGTTCGAATTCCTTCACCTGATCACGTACCAGATTGACGGTTTCCCACTTGTTGTCAGGGATCAGCATGTCGTCCTTGCCAAACGAAATCCCGGCACGGAACGCTTCGCGGAAGCCCATGGTCATGATCTGATCGCAGAAAATGACCAACTCTTTCTGACCGCAATAGCGGTAGACGGTGTCGATGACGTTCTGCACGTCTTTCTTGCGCAGCAGACGGTTCACCAGATCGAACGGTGCTTTCGCGTTGACCGGCAGCAGGTTACCCAAACGCAGGCGGCCCGGAGTGGTTTCGTAGCGCTTCCAAACCTCGTTGCCCTCTTCGTCGATCTGACGAATGCGGGCGCGGATGGCGGCGTGCAGATGCACGGCACCGGAGGCAAGCGCGTGTTCGACTTCGTCAACATCAGCAAAGGCCATGCCTTCACCGACCATGCCCTTACGCTGCATGGTGGTGTAGTACAGGCCCAAGACCATATCCTGCGACGGCACGATGATTGGCGCGCCGTTGGCGGGCGACAACACGTTGTTCGTGGACATCATCAGAACGCGGGCTTCAAGCTGTGCTTCCAACGATAGCGGCACGTGAACCGCCATCTGGTCGCCGTCGAAGTCAGCGTTGAAGGCCGAACAGACCAATGGGTGCAGCTGAATAGCCTTACCTTCGATCAGGATCGGTTCGAACGCCTGAATGCCCAGGCGGTGCAAGGTTGGCGCGCGGTTCAGAAGCACGGGGTGTTCGCGGATCACTTCATCCAGGATATCCCAAACTTCGGGACGTTCCTTTTCAACCAGCTTTTTCGCCTGTTTGACGGTGGAAGACAGACCCTTGGCCTCCAGACGCGAGTAGATGAACGGCTTGAACAGTTCCAGCGCCATCTTCTTTGGCAGACCGCACTGATGCAGCTTCAACTCCGGGCCGGTCACGATAACCGAACGACCCGAGAAGTCGACGCGCTTACCCAGCAAGTTCTGACGGAAGCGGCCTTGTTTACCCTTCAGCATGTCGCTGAGAGACTTCAGCGGCCGCTTGTTGGTGCCGGTGATCACGCGGCCACGACGGCCGTTGTCAAACAAGGCATCAACCGCTTCTTGCAGCATCCGCTTTTCGTTGCGCACTATGATATCGGGCGCACGTAGTTCGATCAGACGCTTCAGACGGTTGTTGCGGTTGATGACTCGGCGATACAGATCGTTCAAGTCAGAGGTTGCAAAGCGGCCACCATCCAGCGGCACCAAGGGGCGCAGTTCTGGTGGGATAACCGGCAGCACGGTCAGGATCATCCATTCCGGGCGGTTGCCGGATTCGAGGAAGCTTTCCACGATCTTCAGACGCTTGATGATCTTTTTCGGCTTCAACTCGCCAGTCGCTTCGCGAAGGTCTTCGCGCAACTGAGTGGCGGTCGTATCCAGATCAATCGCGGCCAGCATTTCACGGATGGCTTCGGCACCGATATTGGCAGTGAAAGCATCTGCGCCATACTGATCTTGCGCATCAAGAAATTCTTCTTCGGTCATCAGCTGGCCGTAGACCAGATCGGTCAGGCCCGGTTCGATCACCACATAGTTTTCAAAGTACAGAATACGTTCCAGATCGCGCAGCGTCATGTCCAGCATCAGGCCGATGCGGCTTGGCAGCGATTTCAGAAACCAGATGTGGGCAACCGGAGCGGCCAGTTCGATATGGCCCATCCGTTCGCGGCGCACCTTTTGCAAGGTTACTTCCACGCCGCATTTTTCGCAGACAACGCCGCGATATTTCATGCGTTTGTATTTGCCGCAGAGGCATTCGTAATCCTTGATCGGGCCAAAGATACGGGCACAGAACAGGCCGTCACGTTCTGGCTTGAACGTGCGGTAGTTGATGGTTTCCGGCTTTTTGATCTCGCCGAATGACCATGACAAAATCCGCTCTGGCGAGGCCAAAGAGATCTTGATTTCGTCAAAGGTCTTGACGGGGGCAACCGGGTTGAACGGGTTGGTCGAGAGTTCCTGGTTCATCTTCAATTCCTAAGAATGGGGGGCGGCGGGGGAGAGGGTAAGGTGGGTTGAAAACCCACCTTACGGGGCGGCGTAGGGTGGGGTTTTACCCCACCACACCGTCACTCTTCCTCCGCATCCAGGAGTTCCATGTTGAGGCCGAGGCCACGCACTTCCTTCACCAGAACGTTGAACGACTCCGGGACACCTGCCTCGAAATTGTCTTCGCCCTTGACGATGGATTCGTACACCTTGGTCCGGCCCGCCACATCGTCCGACTTCACTGTCAGCATCTCTTGCAGGGTATAGGCGGCACCGTAGGCTTCAAGCGCCCAGACCTCCATTTCCCCAAGACGCTGGCCACCGAACTGCGCCTTACCACCCAGCGGCTGCTGGGTCACAAGCGAGTATGGCCCGGTGGAACGTGCGTGCAGCTTGTCATCCACCAAGTGGTGAAGTTTCAGCATGTACTTTACGCCAACGGTAACCGGACGGGCAAATTGCTCGCCCGAACGACCATCGAACACAATGCTTTGGCCAGACTCGTTAAAGCCCGCACGGCGCAGCGCGTCGTTCACATCGGATTCTTTCGCGCCGTCAAACACTGGCGTCGCGATGGGCACGCCTTTGGTGACGTTGCCGGCAAGTTCCAGCAGATCAGCCTCGTTACGGTCGGCAAAGGCGTCTTGATACGTCTCGTCGCCATACGCCAAACGCACAGCTTCGCGTACCGGAGTCATGTCACCCGACCGACGATACTCTTTCAAAGCGTCGTCGATCTTGATGCCAAGGCCACGTGCAGCCCAGCCCATGTGGGTTTCCAGGATCTGACCGACGTTCATGCGCGATGGCACACCAAGTGGGTTCAGAACGATGTCAACCGCAGTACCATCTGCCAAGAACGGCATATCCTCGATCGGCACGACTTTCGACACAACGCCTTTGTTGCCATGACGTCCGGCCATCTTGTCGCCCGGTTGCAGCTTACGCTTAACCGCCACGAACACTTTCACCATCTTCATCACACCGGGGGGCAGATCATCGCCGCGACGGACCTTTTCCACCTTGTCATCGAACCGGTTATCAAGCGCACGCTTTTGCGCCTCATACTGATCGTGCAGCGATTCGACATCTTTGGCATCGGACTCTTCACCCAACGCCAACTGCCACCACTGGCCGCGCGACAGCGTGCCCAGAAGTTCTTCGTCGATGGTTGACCCCGACTTGATGCCTTTCGGACCCTTCACGGCCGCTTTGCCCATGACCAGCGTTTTCAGGCGCGAATAGATGTTCCGCTCCAAAATCGCCAACTCATCGTCACGATCACGTGCCAGACGTTCAACTTCTTCACGCTCGATCTGCAGCGCGCGTTCGTCTTTGTCTACGCCGTGACGGTTGAACACACGCACTTCGACGATCGTGCCATACGCACCGGGCGGCAGACGCAGCGAGGTATCGCGAACGTCAGACGCTTTTTCACCAAAGATTGCGCGCAGCAGCTTTTCTTCTGGCGTCATCGGCGATTCACCTTTGGGGGTGATTTTGCCAACCAGAATATCGCCCGGAACCACATCGGCCCCGATGTAGACGATGCCGGCTTCATCCAGATTACGCAGGGCTTCTTCGCCGACGTTCGGGATGTCGCGAGTGATTTCCTCTGGCCCGAGTTTCGTATCGCGGGCCGCGACTTCGTATTCTTCGATGTGGATCGAGGTAAATACGTCATCGCGCAGAATGCGTTCCGAAATCAGGATCGAGTCTTCGTAGTTGTAGCCATTCCAAGGCATGAACGCGACGATGATGTTCCGGCCAAGGGCCAGTTCGCCCATGTCGGTGCAAGGGCCATCGGCCACCACTTCGCCACGCGTCACGATATCGCCCACCTTCACCAGCGGACGCTGGTTGATACAGGACGATTGGTTCGACCGCTTGAATTTGCGCAGACGATAGATGTCAACGCCGGGCTCGCCGGGTTCCATCATCTCGGTTGCCCGCACAACGATCCGGGTTGCATCGACCTGATCGATCACCCCTGCCCGGCGCGCCATGATGGCGGCACCAGAATCCCGTGCAACCACCGCTTCAATCCCAGTACCTACGAACGGCGCATCGGATTGCAGCAAAGGTACTGCCTGACGCTGCATGTTCGAACCCATCAAGGCGCGGTTAGCATCGTCATTTTCAAGGAACGGGATCAAGGACGCCGCAACAGACACAAGCTGCTTCGGTGACACGTCGATCAGATCAATCGCTTCTGGCGGGTTCAGCATGAATTCGCCCGCTTTACGCGACGAAATCAGGTCATCCGTGAAACGACCTTCGCTATCCTGTGCCGCGTTGGCCTGCGCCACCGTATGACGCATTTCTTCGGTCGCCGACATGTAGACGACTTCATCAGTCACCTTGTTGTCGATCACCTTGCGGTACGGCGTTTCGATAAAGCCATATTTGTTCACCCGGGCGAACGTGGCGAGTGAGTTGATCAGGCCAATGTTCTGGCCTTCTGGAGTTTCAATCGGGCACATCCGGCCATAGTGGGTCGGGTGAACGTCGCGCACTTCGAAACCTGCGCGTTCGCGGGTCAGACCACCTGGCCCAAGGGCCGACAGGCGGCGCTTGTGCGTCACTTCGGACAGCGGGTTGGTTTGGTCCATGAACTGCGACAGCTGCGACGAGCCGAAGAATTCACGCACCGCAGCCGCCGCTGGTTTGGCGTTGATCAGGTCTTGCGGCATGATCGTGTCGATCTCGACCGAAGACATGCGTTCTTTGATCGCACGTTCCATGCGCAGCAAACCAACGCGATACTGGTTTTCCATCAATTCGCCGACAGAACGCACACGGCGGTTGCCGAGGTGATCGATATCGTCAATCTCGCCCTTGCCATCGCGCAACTCGGTCAGGGCTTTGATACAGGCGATGATGTCGGCACGGTCCAGCGTGCGCTGGGTATCTGGGCGACCCAGATCCAGACGCATGTTCATTTTCACGCGGCCAACGGCCGAGAGGTCATAACGCTCGCTGTCAAAGAACAGCGTGTCGAACAGCTGGCTTGCAGCCTCCACCGTCGGTGGCTCGCCAGGGCGCATCACGCGGTAAATGTCCATCAGCGCGGTATCACGGCCCATATTCTTGTCGGCGGCCATGGTGTTGCGGATGTAGGGGCCGACGTTGACATTGTCGATGTCCAGTACTGGAATATCGGTAATGCCTTGATCAAGCAGTACTTTCAGGCTGCCACCCTTGACACCGCCATCGCGGTCGTATTCCATCGTCAGCTCATCACCGGCTTCAACGTAAATCTCGCCGGTTTCTTCGTTGATGATGTCTTTCGCAACATAGCGGCCAAGAATCTGGTCAAACGGCAGCAACAACTCGGTCACTTTACCGGTTTTGATCAGTTCGTTTGCCATGCGCGGCGTCATCTTCTCGCCGGCCTTGCAGATCACTTCGCCACTGGCTGCATCGACGATATCAAACTGCGGACGCGTACCACGCACACGTTCTGGGAAGAATTTGGTCACCCAGCCCTTGTTCTTCAGATGCTTGTAGCTGACGGTTTCATAATACGCGTCCATGATCTGCTCTTGGCCCATGCCAAGCGCGTACAGAAGCGTCGTCACCGGCAGTTTGCGGCGGCGGTCGATGCGGGCAAAGACGATGTCTTTGGCATCAAATTCAAAGTCCAGCCACGAACCGCGGTACGGAATGATCCGGCAGGCGAACAACAGCTTGCCCGACGAATGGGTTTTGCCTTTGTCGTGGTCAAAGAACACGCCGGGCGAACGGTGCATCTGGGAAACGATGACCCGTTCAGTGCCGTTCACCACGAATGTGCCGTTATGCGTCATCAAAGGCATGTCGCCCATGAATACGTCTTGTTCCTTGATGTCTTTCACCGACCGCGCGCCAGTATCTTCATCAACATCAAACACGATCAAACGCAGCGTCACCTTCAGCGGCGCTGCATAGGTCATGTCGCGGGACTGACATTCATCAACATCGTACTTCGGCTTTTCCAGCTCATATTTCACGAATTCCAGCACGCTGGTTTCGTTGAAATCCTTGATCGGGAATACCGATTGGAACACACCCTGAATACCTTCGCCATCGGCGGGCTTCGGGCCTTCGCCCGACTTCAGGAACAGGTCATAGGACGATTTTTGAACCTCGATAAGGTTCGGCATCTCCAAAACTTCACGGATTTTGCCAAAGTAGCGGCGGATGCGTTTTTGGCCAACGTAGCTCTGAGCCATGCTCGAAGTCACCTTTCATCATTCGCTGGCGGCACTGTTGGGGTGACAGCGCTCGCCGCATGCGAAGCAGGGGGGAAGGTTCTATTCGTGCCACCCGTCCCACCGGATGGCTCCCGAACCTTAAACCGCGCCTTGGAAGGGGCTTCTTGTGAAAGCCCTTGCCAAGACGGGTTTGGCTGGGCCCGAATTTGATCGGACCCAGCCAGAGTTTACATGTCAGGATGCAAAGGGCACCCTTTGACGATTACTTCAGCTCGACCTTGGCACCAGCCTCTTCAAGCTTTTTCTTCATCGTTTCGGCATCAGCCTTGGATGCGCCTTCTTTGACTTTGCCACCGGCTTCAACCAGATCTTTGGCTTCTTTCAGGCCCAGACCGGTGATCGTGCGAACTTCTTTGATGACGTTGATTTTGTTCGGACCAGCTTCGGTCAGCACAACATCAAATTCAGTCTGCTCTTCAGCAGGGGCAGCAGCAGCGCCACCAGCAGCAGGACCAGCCATCATCACAGCGCCGCCAGCAGCGGGCTCGATGCCATACTTGTCCTTCAGGATGGTTTTCAGTTCTTGTGCCTGAAGAAGCGTCAGACCAACGATTTCTTCGGCGAGTTTGTTCATATCAGCCATTTGTTTCGTTCCGTTCCATTAAGATGGGTTCCAACATGGTGGGGTCAACCCACGCAGGTCGACAATTGCTCAAGCGGCAAGCCGCTCCTCCAAAGTAGAGAGGATGCTCGCGATGTTAGAGGCAGGCGCACCAATGGCCCCGGCGATGCTGGATGCTGGCGCACCGATGCACGATACGATCTGAGCAATAAGCTCTTCACGCGACGGCATGGATGCGACGGCTTTCACACCGGCGGCGTCAAGAACCGTGTCACCCATTGCCCCACCAAGAATAACGAAATTTTCGTTCGTCTTGGCATAGGCTTCCGCGACCTTCGCAGCTGCGACTGGGTCCTCGGAATAGGCCATCACGGTCATGCCCGTCAGGAGGTTACCCATATTTGCACCGGGTTTTCCTTCAAGGGCGATCTTGGCGAGCTTGTTCTTGGCAACGCGTACGGACCCACCAACTTCGCGCATTTTCGCGCGCAGGTCCTGCATCTGAGCAACCGTGATGCCTGCGTAGTGTGCAACCACAACCACGCCAGAGCTTGCGAAGATTTGGCCGAGTTCATCGACCACTTTCTCTTTTTGGGCTCTATCCACAGTTTCACTCCAAGGTTGGGGGTTTCCCCCCGGCTCATATCTGTTCCCGATCAGATCGGAAACGTTCGGGTCCTAGTTACGGGTCCCGAGGCCAGATCACCCGAGGTTTCACCCCCGAATTTTCGTCTCGATCCCCATCTCAGGCAGGAAGATTAAGGCGCAAGGCCACCCACCGTCTCGGACAGGATAGGGCTTTCGCCCCATCATTCACCCGGCCCGCGAAGGGCCGTGTGAATTTCGTATAGCCGCCGGATCAGTTTCCGGTGGCTGATGTCAGGTCAACCGAAACGCCCGGCCCCATGGTGGACGACAGCGATACCTTTTTCAGATAAGCGCCCTTCGCACCCGACGGGCGAGCCTTGGTCACGGCATCCACAAAGGCGCGGATGTTTTCGGCAAGCTTGCCTTCACTGAACGATACCTTGCCGATACCGGCATGGATAACGCCTGCTTTTTCAGCCTTGAACTGCACTTCGCCGCCCTTGGCCGCTTCGACAGCCGTTTTCACGTCCATCGTCACAGTGCCGACCTTTGGGTTCGGCATCAGGTTGCGGGGGCCAAGGATTTTACCCAAACGACCGACCAGCGGCATCATGTCCGGCGTTGCGATGCAACGATCAAAATCCAGCTTGCCCGCCTGGATACTTTCCATCAGGTCTTCTGCGCCAACGATGTCAGCACCAGCGGCCTTGGCTTCATCAGCCTTCAGGCCGCGCGCAAACACGGCAACGCGCACGGTTTTACCAGTGCCGTTTGGCAGCGTGACCACACCGCGAACCATCTGGTCTGCGTGGCGTGGATCAACGCCAAGATTCATCGCGATTTCAAGAGTTTCGTCGAATTTGGCCGACGCAGCACCCTTGATCAGCTTGACCGCATCTTCAATCGAGATGTTCGATTTGGCCGCAAAGGCTTCTTGTGCTTTTACTGTGCGTTTTCCGAGCTTTGCCATGATTATGCTTTCACCTCGATACCGCAGGATTTGGCCGAACCAAGGATGATCTGCATCGCCGCTTCGATATCGTTGGCGTTCAGATCTTTCATCTTGGCTTCGGCAATAGCGCGCACTTGCGCCACGGTCACCGACCCTGCAACCATATGGCCCGGCTTGACCGAACCCTTGGCGCGGTTACGCTTGCCAACAGGTGGCAGACCGGCAGCTTTCTTCAGCATGAACGACGCGGGCGCCGTTTTGAACTGAAGGCTGAACGACTTGTCCTGGTAGTAGGTGATGATCACCGGCGTCGGGGTGCCCGGTTCTGCATCAGCAGTCTTGGCGTTGAATTCTTTCACGAACGCCATGATGTTCAAGCCGCGCTGACCCAAAGCTGGGCCAACTGGCGGGGACGGGTTGGCTTGCCCCGCCTTAACTTGCAGCTTCAAGCTGCCGATAATCTTCTTGGCCATTTGGCCTCTCCTTTATCACCGCCCTGAAAACTAGGGCATGTTTAGTGGTTCGGTCTGTCACCCGAGACTAAATCTGGGGCGCGCGCCTCCCACGCAAGCACGTCAGGTGTTTTTCGTCACCTGCGTGAATTCCAATTCAACCGGGGTTGCCCGGCCAAAAATCGACACTGTCACCTTCAGACGGCTGTGAGCTTCGTCAACATCTTCGACCATGCCAGAGAAGCCCTCGAAGGGGCCGTCGGTGACTTGGACGGTTTCGCCGATGTCGAAACGGATCAGGTTGCGCGGGGCTTCCAGACCTTCTTCGACACGGTTCAGAATGGCGTTCACTTCGGCGTCGCGCATGGGCATGGGTTTGCCTTGCGGCCCCAGAAAACCCGTCACGCGGTTGATCGACGAGATCAGGTGATAGCCCTTGTTCGACATCTCCATCCGCACCAGCACATAGCCGGGCATGAAGCGACGTTCAGAGGTTACTTTCTTGCCGCGACGGACTTCCAGCACTTCTTCCGTAGGCACCAAAACTTCGCTGATCTCGTCTTCGAGACCCGCATCAGCAACGGCTGTCTTGATCTGCTCGGCAATTTTCTTCTCGAAGTTCGAGAGAACGCTTACCGAATACCACCGCATTGCCATGCCTCAGCCACCTTTTTCGTCTAAGGGGAATGCCCCGAAGATCTTTATATTATCAAGCGGTTAGACCGCAATGCCCGGAACAAAAAACAGCGCGCGAACCGAATCGTCGCGCGCTTGTTGCCTTGATCTGGGGGCGGGATACCCCGCCAACCCGCCAATATCAAGGAAATTTTACGCCGCCTACCTTTGCGTCAGTTCAGCCGAACGCGCCAAGAACGGCACTAAGGCCGGACCGGATTGCCAGATCGACAAGGCTGAAAAACGTTGCCGTCAGCGCTGCCATGATGAACACCATGATGGTGGTCAGGATCACTTCACGACGGGTTGGCCAGACCACTTTGGCAACCTCACCGCGCACCTGCTGAAGGAACTGAAGGGGGTTCGTGGTGGCCATTGGTGTTATCCTGACATATCGAGTTCGCCGCCGAGATACGCTTTCAGAGGGCAGATTTCAAGCACCAAGCGGCGGTATGATATGCGTACACCCCCTGTACACCCCCCGTGCAGACGATGTGCGCCGGGGTGCGGCGACCCAATTTCAGCGATTGACCGGGTTACCGCCGCGTTGGGGCACTGCTGTCTTGCCGCCGCTGCTGCGCCAATCGCTCGTAGGGATCAGAGGTGGCGACCGATTTGCGTTTCGATTGCGGCAGCAGGTCTTTGAACGAAAAACCGGGGCGAATTGGCCCGTCATCTTTTCGGACGTTGGTCGACATGAACGCGCTGTTGCCAGACCGGATCGGCCCGCCGCCTGCCGGGGCTGCAAGGGCAGTGGTGGCGCCGATTTCGGATGCGGGCGTAGCACCCAAGGCTGGGTTAGGTGCCGACGCGGGCTTGGTGGTTACATTTTCGACCACTGACCCGACCGCTTGGGTGAATGTGCGAACGCCGTTGCGCAGGCCGAGGAACACGAGGCCAAAGAAGGCGAGCGGCATGATGGCATAGGCCCAGTTTTGGCCGGAGAAGAAACCGGCAAGCAGGACCAAGCCGAGGGACCAGACAATCAGCTTTGATTTCGCGACCGCTGGTTTGGCTGGCTTGGCAGATTTGGTTGCGGCAGGCAGCATACGACCCGCCGTCAGCTCTGCCTCGGTATAGGCACCAAGGGGACGGGCTGCTGGTATGGGATCAGCCTTGGCAACCTGCGGTCGCGAGCCGCGCCTTAGCTTCATAGCGCCGATTAGCGCCATGATGGCCGCTGCACCGAAGATCGGCCACGAGATTTGCGCGGCACTGTTTGGTATCGCGGCGAGCGAGGCTTCGCGGCCGTTGAAGAATGGTTCGACAAAGAAGAAGTCGTCGGGGATGATCATGCCTTGTTCTTTCATCGCCTTCTGCGCCTGCGAGCGGTCTGATGGCATCGCCAGCAATCCGTTGATGGTGGCGATTGGGCCGACTTCGCCAAAGTCCGTTGAGTTGCCCGCCAGCCATTCGGCGAAAGCATCAAGATCATCGGGGTCGATAATCATCGCGGCTTCGGCGCGATTGGGATCGCCGCCGGGGGCGGGATCGACGAGCACGTAAAGCAGGCTTTCGCCAGTTTGGATGAAGTTGGTTTTTTGCACCAGCCGAGTGTTGTGATCAGTCGCGACTTGGGCGGTGACGGACAGTTCGACCGGAATGCGGCTGGGTTCGCCGGGGGTGGCTGCGCTGATGGGAATCGTAGCGGGCGGGGCTTGTTCCAGAAGGGCGGCGCGGGCGGCTTGGCGATTGGTTTCGTCTTGTTGGACGGTAAAGCCAAACCAGACCAGACCGGCGGCGAGGGCAAACTGGACCCAGAACGGGGTGCGGAAAAACAGGGCGAGTATCAGGTTCATCGGGGGCCTCCACCAGTGATTGGAGGCTATAATGCGGGGGACTAGGGCAGCAATATGTTCGCAATCTGGTAAAAAAGCATATGATTGCATGGCAATGCGATTGAATGAAAAGGCTTGGCAGGAGTTGGGGGACTCGAACCCACGACCCTCGGTTTTGGAGACCGATGCTCTACCAACTGAGCTAAACTCCTAAGCCTGCGGTGGGGTTACGGCACCTTGGCGGGGAAATCAAGGGAGGCCGCGCTGTGGTGGCACAAAAAGACACCGCCCGCCGGGATGTGGCGGGCGGCTGTTGGTGGTCAGATCGTGCCTGCCACCATTTCGGCTGCGATGTGGTCGGCCTGGCGGATGGCCAGTGCCACGACGGTAAGCGTCGGGTTTTCCGCCGCCCCTGTGGTGAACTGGCTGCCGTCGGACACGAACAGGTTCGCGATGTCGTGGCTTTGGCCCCATTTGTTGACGACGCCGTCTTTTGCCTCGGCGGACATCCGGTTGGTGCCGAGGTTGTGGGTGGACGGATAGGGCGGCGTCGGGAAAGCGCGGGTGGCACCGACCGCTTCATATATCGCGGTGCCACGGGCATAGGCATGGCTGCGCATCGCGATATCGTTGGGGTGATCGGTGAAGTTGACGTTGGGCGCGGGCAAACCCCATTGATCTTTGACTTCCGCGTTAAGCGTGATCGCGTTGGTTTCTTGTGGCATGTCTTCGCCGACGATCCACATGCCAGCCATGTTGGAATAGCTGTCAAGTGCGGTTGTGAAGCTGCGACCCCATGATCCGGGATCTAGAAACGCCGCAGTGAACGGCAGGCCGAGGCCTAGGGTTTCAAGTTCATAACCGCCGACGAAGCCGCGCGATGGGTCATGGCGGGCTTCATCCTGGATGATGCCTGCCATGGTGGTGCCGCGCCACATCTTCACTTCCTTGTCGAACACGCCGTAGACCGAGCCTGTCATATGGCGCATGTAGTTTTTGCCAACCATGCCGGACGAGTTTGCCAGCCCATCGGGGAACATCGACGATGCCGAGTTCAGCAACAAGCGTGGGCTTTCGATGCTGTTGCCCGCGACACAGACGATGCGGGCTTTTTGCATTTGCAGATTGCCGTCTTTGTCGAAGTATTCGACGCCGGTAACTTTGCCTGCCTCGTTATGCAAGATGCGGGCGACATGGGCGCGTTCACGCACTTCAAGATTGCCGGTTGCCTCGCCTCGCGGAATGTCAGTGTAGGCGGTGGACCATTTCGCGCCCCATTTGCAGCCCTGAAAGCAAAAGCCGGTTTGCTGGCAGGCCATGCGTTCATCATATTCGGTGGAATTGATCGCCATGCGGCCAGTGTGGACTTCTTTGTAGCCTACTGCCAAAGCGCCCTTTTCCAGCACTTTGTAGTTATTGCTGCCGGGAAGACCGGGACGATCCCCGGTACGGGTGACGCCAAGTTTGGTTTCGGCTTTTTCGTAGTAGGGTTCCAGATCGGCAAGGGTGATCGGCCAATCCAGCAGGTTCGCGCCTTCGACCTTGCCATAGGACGTTAATGCGCGAAATTCGTGGTCCTGAATGCGCAGCGATGCCCCGGCCCAGTGCGTCGTGGTGCCGCCGACGGCTTTGACGATCCATGTTGGCAGACCGGCGAAGTCTTTCGCCACGCGCCAGTCGCCGCTGGTGGTGCGGGCATCGGTCCAGGCCAGTTGGCCGAAACTATCCCATTCGTCGTTGATGTAATCTTCTGGCAGATAGCGACCGCCAGCCTCCAGCGAGACAACCTTGACGCCTTTTTGGGCCAGTTCGTTGGCAAGTACGCCACCCCCTGCCCCGGTGCCGATGATGACGACCACGGAATCGTCGTTCTGATCAAATTTCGCAACCATGTGTTCGTCCTCCCTTTACAGCCAGTTGATGTCGTCGAAGCCGCGGTTGATGTAACCGCCCAGCGAGAAGGACTCGCCTTCGTAGCCAAAGATCGGCCAGACTGCTTTTTGGTTATAAAGGCCGGTTACAAGGCCACCGCGCACAGTTTGGAAAAACGCGGTGTCTTCGATGGATTTCAGCACATCGACGCGGTCATCTTCCCAACCGATGGAGATGTAATCCTTGTGGCCCTTGGCCTTTGCGGAGGCGTCAAGTTCTGCAACGCCCGCTTCGACCAGCGCCTTTTTATCTTCGGCGTCGTAACCTTTGACGGCGATTGCGTAGAATTCGTCGCCGACCTTGTCATGCGGGTAGATATCGCGCGCCATTTGCATCAGCACAGCCATGTGTTGCGCGCTGATCACCTGCACCTCCAGCGCCCAGGCGGCGTTGGGGGCGGCGATAAAGCCTACGCCGCTGACCGCCAGCGTTCCGGTGGCGATGGCGCGGCCCAACAGTGCGCGGCGCGTCATGCCTTTTATCCCAGTTGTCGTCATTGCGTCCTCCCTTTTAGCGAACATTCGGTTGGTGGCTACTTGAACCTGCCGCCGCGTTGCAGAACCTCGATCTGATAGCCGTCGGGGTCTGCGATGAAGAAAAAACGGGCGATGGTTTTACCGGCGTTCTGGAAATCGACCAGCTTGCGGGGGGCAAGTCCGGCGTCCGTCAACCGGGCGTGTTCGGCGTCAACGTCCGCCACGCTGACCGCGATATGGCCGTAGCCATCGCCCAAGTCATAGGGATCTGTGCGGCCCTTGTTGACCGTCAGTTCCAGTTCGAATTCCTGTTCGGGGCTGCTGAGATACATCAGCGTGAAGCTGTCAAAATCCAAGCGGTCGGCGACAGTCAGGTTGAAGGCAGTTTTGTAAAACGCCACTGATCGTGCCTCATCCAGCACGCGGATCATCGAATGTATCGTCTTGGCCATTCTGCCCCCCCAAGCCCAGTGTGGTTTGGTAAGGCTAGCGAACCAATTTAAAGGGCTGGTAGTACCCCTTTACTACAGTACCGATTTGATCGTCACTCGGCGGCGTAGCGCGCTTCTGGTTGTGGGATCTGGTCAAGTTCCCCCAGATGGATGGTGCAGGCGCAGCGCAGCAGCGAGGTGAAATTGGGTGCCTCACCATGCTGTTGCAGCACCTCGGAATGCAGTTTTGACAGGAACGCCGGGGTAGACATCGCTTCCTTTTCAGCCATCCGATCAACGATACCCCAAAAGGCGCGCTCTAGTCGGATGCTGGTGGACTGACCATTCAGGCGCAGTCGGCGGGTGACGTTTTCATATCTAGCCGGGTTTTGGCCTGCAAACATCTGGCACATCGATCTGATCCCCCTACGGCGAAGTTTGCAAAGGAATGGGCGAATCGTCAACGGCCCCCGTTGCGGGTTGGCGGGAGATGGTTTTGCGGCGATGAATGAAAAAGGCGCGCGCGGTTGCCTGCGTGCGCCTTTGGTTTGGCAAGGTGCGCAATGAATGCGCACCCTACATATGGGTCATGCAATGATCTTCGACACCACGCCGGCGCCGACAGTGCGGCCGCCTTCGCGGATGGCGAAGCGCAGTTTTTCTTCCATCGCGATGGGGGCGATCAGTTCGACGTTGAACTTCAGGTTGTCGCCCGGCATCACCATTTCGGTGCCTTCAGGAAGCTGAACTGTGCCGGTCACATCCGTGGTGCGGAAGTAGAATTGTGGCCGGTAGTTCGCAAAGAACGGTGTGTGACGACCGCCTTCTTCCTTGGTCAGAATGTAGGCTTCGGCTTCAAACTTGGTGTGCGGCTTCACCGAGGATGGTTTGCACAGCACTTGCCCGCGCTCGATGCCGTCACGTTCAACACCGCGCAGCAGCAGACCAACGTTGTCGCCCGCCTGGCCAGAATCCAGCAACTTGCGGAACATCTCGACGCCGGTGCAGACGGTCTTCTTGTTCGGGCGGATGCCGACGATTTCAACTTCTTCGCCAACCTTCACCACGCCGCGCTCGATCCGGCCAGTGGCAACTGTACCACGACCCGAAATCGAGAACACGTCTTCGACCGGCATCAGGAACGGCTGGTCAACAGCGCGCGCCGGGGTCGGGATGTATTCGTCAACAGCCTTGATCAGCGCGCGGATCGAATCCTCGCCAATTTCCTTGTTGGTGCCGTTCATCGCGTGCAAAGCCGAGCCGCGGATGATCGGAATGTCGTCGCCGGGATAGTCGTAGGACGACAGCAGTTCGCGAATTTCCATCTCGACCAGTTCGACCAGTTCTTCGTCATCCACCTGGTCGATCTTGTTCAGGTACACGACCATGTACGGAATGCCGACCTGACGACCCAGCAGAATGTGCTCGCGGGTTTGCGGCATCGGGCCGTCAGCCGCGTTCACCACCAGAATAGCGCCGTCCATCTGCGCCGCACCGGTGATCATGTTCTTCACATAATCGGCGTGGCCGGGGCAATCGACATGGGCATAGTGACGTGCTGCGGATTCGTATTCCACGTGGGCGGTGGAAATCGTGATCCCGCGAGCCCGCTCTTCCGGCGCGCCATCGATCTGGTCGTAGGGCTTGAATTCGCCAAAATACTTGGTGATCGCCGCCGTCAGCGTCGTCTTGCCGTGGTCAACGTGGCCAATCGTGCCAACGTTTACGTGCGGTTTATTCCGTTCAAACTTTGCCTTCGCCATCATGGCCTCACGATTTTGGGGGCCCCAAAGCGGAACCCTGATTGCATCGCGGGGGACTTAGCCACCGGGCTTCAAAAAATCAAGCCTCAGTTGGCGGGCGGGGTCACTGTGGGGGGAGGTGCTGGCGCAGCTTTGCTGACCACGGTGGGCGCATCGGCCCCGCGCGGTCTGATGATTTTCGGCATGCCAACCCATTCGGGGTTTTCGAGGATCCATTTTTCCACCCGCTTGGCGGCGTTGTAGGACAGGATCTCCATCTGTTTGGCCCGCGAGCGTGTCAGGCCGGAGCCGATGACGGTTTCGCCGGAGAAGGATTCGAAAATGGTGAACTGCTTGCCTTCGGCGTTAAGTTTGGTGCCGCTGGCATCATCCCAGATATTAGCGGTGATCACGAGCACCGATTTGGGCGAAACGACAAGCGGCACGCCGGGAGGGGCAAGCGCGAAGCCATCAACCGCGATGCCGATGTTGTAAAGCTTGGTGCCGGAATAGCGGCCAAAACGATCATCAACGGCTTTGATCAGGGCGGTTTCCCATTCTTCCACCGTAGCGGGGCGGGAAATCGGCACCTTCTTCATGTTGTCGGCGACCACGATATTCAGGCCCAGTTCGAAGTTGCCCAGCGGCACGGGTGGTTCTGCCAGATCATTTTTCTGGCACGCCGCAAGCAGCGACGCACCCACTACAACGGCCATCAGATTACGGAGGATCATGCGGGCATTCCTATGACGTGGCCACAATTCAAGTTTGCAGCGATACCCGCTTCGTTACCTTCGCGCAAGCCACGGGGTTTGATGTGCCTTGGTGCGCACTATATTGTACAATAGCGAATTGGAGGCCGACCATGACCGAGCAGCGCCCGATCCAACCCGCCCGTCCGGTGCGCGTGCCGCTGACGACGGTGCCGCTGGGAATATTCGGATCGTTGAAGGCCGGGCGGCGCAACGTGTTGGAATTGATACCGGAAATTGCAACGCGGCAGCCGATGCTGTCGGGCAAGACGGGCAAGCGGTGGCATATGGTGATGGACCCGGGCGCGTTGAAGCGGATTTTGCGCGACGCGGTGGAGGATTATCCGAAATCGGTGGTGACCAAGCTGATTCTGGAACCGGCGATTGGCGACAGTCTGTTTGTAGCCGAGGGGCAGAACTGGCTGTGGCAAAGGCGCGCAGCAGCACCGGTGTTTTCGCATCGCAATGTGGCGGCTTTGGCGCCGGTGATGACGGCGGCGGCGGAGCGGGCTTACGCACGGATAGAGGCGGCTGCGGCGGGCCGTGCGGTGGACATGTTTGACGAGATGGTGACGGCGACGTTCGAGGTGATTTCCGACGTGACGTTTTCAGGCGGCGAGGGGTTTGACCGCGCGGCGGTGCACCGTGCGATTGAGACGTATATCGGGGCGGCGGCAAAGGTGTCGCTTCTGGATATCATCGGCGCGCCGGCGTGGGTGCCCCGACCAGGGCGGATGATTTCCGGCCGGGCGATGCTGGAGATGAAGCGGCTAGCGGATAAGGGAATTGAACAGCGGCGGGCGGATGGGGCAAAGGCGGTGCCGGATTTGCTGGACCTGTTGTTGGAGGGCGAAGATCCGAAGACGGGTCGGCGGATGACGACGGCGGAGCTGCGGGATAATTTGCTGACGTTCATCGTGGCGGGTCATGAAACCACGGCGCTGACGCTGGCTTGGGCGTTGTATTTATGCGCGTTTGATCAGGGCGTGCAGACCGCCGCGCGGGATGAAGCGCGGGCGGTGTTGGGCGACAGGGCGGCGACGGTGGCCGATATTGCCAGGTTGCCGTTGGTGCGCCGGATCGTGGACGAAACGCTGCGGATGTATCCGCCGGCGGCGTTTTTATCGCGGACGGCGATGAAGGCGGATACTTTGTGCGGACGGGAAATTCGGGCCGGGGATACGGTGGTTCTGCCGATCTATGCGCTGCATCGGCATCATTTGTTGTGGCCGGACCCGGACCAGTTTGACCCCTCACGCTTCGCCGACCCCAAGGCGATTGACCGCTTTGCCTATCTGCCGTTTGGCGACGGGCCGCGCATATGCATCGGGGCGAATTTTGCGCTGCAGGAGGCGGTGATTATTCTGGCAACGCTGCTGGCGCGGTTTAGGTTCGCGCCGGTGGCGGGGAAAGAGCCGAAGCCGGTTATGATCTTGACGCTGCGGCCAGAGGGCGGAGTTTGGTTGGTGGCGGAGCGGGTTTGAAAAGTGGTAAGGTGTGTATTTGGGCGAAACGGAAGTTGTGGGAGATCGAGGAGAAAAACGAACACCATCACATTCTGTCAATTGCTGTTCAGAGGACCAGATGTTCGTCGGAAGCCTTTTGCGCTACCTTGTTGCTTGCCATGAGATTGGGCACCACGCTTGGCCAGAATCGTGAAAGTAGTCGAAAAAGACGCAGTGTTTGTTGAACATCGCGAGCGAAATATAAGTCAGAACGCAAACCGCAATGACAATGAAAGTTGACAGCGTGGGGCTGACCTTGCTGGGCGAACGCAGCCGAACGCGTTGAAGCAGCAATGATGTGGCGAACGGGACAAATATGAAGAGCGCAAGTTCAAAAGTCGGATACCAAGCCGGTGGTTTCCAAACTGGAAGCGGACTGGGCGTCACAAAAAAGGTTTTCCATCCGAATAACCCAATGGCTGTTGCCAGTAGAAGCATCCACGCCGCCTTGATGATCCGGTTTTTTGGATAGGCCGGAAAAAAGGCAAGAAGCGATATCGCCATCACCGCAATCGGTATGACCAAGACAAGCCCAATGACCGCAAGTGCTGTTGGCAATATGTTTTTCCTTTTCTACGTCTGGCAGTGCACCCGATTGTATGTCGACCTTGCCAACCTTTCTGCAACCCGCACCCTTGGGAAGTGCTGCCACTTTATGACATGGTGAAAGGATCCGTCACGTAAACCGATTGTCCCTCGGGAAGCCCCTCGGTGCCATCCGTCCCGCCGTCGCTCGCCCCGCTTGCCATTCTGCTAGGTCGCTCTCCGTGCGAGTGCGGCCTGCGGGGTCTTTCCATGTCAGGCCCAGCGCAAGGGTGAAGGTGGTGGCATCGCTTAGCCCGCCGTCTTTGTATTTTTGCAGGCGCACGCCTTTGCCGCGGGCCATTTCGGGCAGGTCGGACAGCGGGAAGACGAGGAGTTTGCGGTTGTCGCCGACGACTGCAACGTGATCGCCCGTGATCTTGCGGCAGAGGGCGGTTTTGACGGATGCGCCCAGAGTCATGACTTGTTTGCCAGCGCGGGTTTGGGCGAGGACTTCATCGGATTGCAGGACGAAACCGTCGCCTGCGGTGGAGGCGATCAGGAGTTTTTCACCGGGCCGGAAGATCATCAGATCGACAATCTCGGCGTCGTTGGGCAGGTCTACCATCAGGCGCAGGGGTTCGCCCATGCCGCGACCGCCGGGCAGGTTGGCACCGATGAAGGTGTAGAAGCGGCCATTGGAGCCGATGAGCAGGATTTTATCGGTGGTTTCGGCGTGGAAGGCAAATCGGGCTTCGTCGCCGTCTTTGAATTTAACGTCGGCATCCAAGGCGGCATGGCCCTTTAACGCGCGGATCCAGCCCATTTTGGAACAGATCACGGTGATGGGCTCGCGGTCTATCATCGCCTCGAACGGGACGTCTTCGGTGACACCTGCCTCGGCGAATTGCGTGCGACGGGCACCCAGGGGCGTGGCTTTGCCGAATTGTTTGGCGATGGCTTCAAGTTCCTTGCCGATGGTTTTCCACTGCAAGCGGTCACTTTCCAGCAGATCGACCAGATCGGCGCGTTCCTTCATCAGCGCGTCACGTTCGCGCAGCAGCTCCATTTCCTCAAGTCGACGCAGGGAGCGTAGGCGCATGTTGAGGATGGCTTCGGCTTGGATATCGGTCAGCTCACCTTCGCCGGGTGCTGGCGGCACATAATCTTTTTCCGACATGGCGCGCACATGGGGGCGACCCCAATCTTCGGCCATCAAAGCGCGTTTGGGGTCATCATCGTAGCGGATGATATCGATCACGCGGTCGAGGTTCAGGAAGGTGATGATGAAGCCTTCGAGAATTTCGAGGCGGTGATCGATCTTTTCAAGCCGATGCTGCGAGCGGCGCTTCAGAACATCGCGGCGGTGATCGAGGAAGGCGCGCAGCACTTCGGCCAGCGAGCAGACGCGGGGCACGCGGCCATCGATCAGCACGTTCATGTTCAACGAGAACCGCGTTTCCAGATCGGAATTGCGGTAGAGCATGTTCATCAGCATGTCGGGGTCAACCGTGCGGGCGCGCGGTTCCAACACGATACGGACGTCATCGGCGGATTCGTCGCGCACATCGGCCAGCAGCGGCACCTTTTTGGTCTGGATCACCTCTGCCAGTTTCTCGATCAGGCGGGATTTTTGCACCTGATAGGGGATTTCGGTGATGATGATCTGCCACAACCCGCGACCCAGATCCTCGATCTGCCATTTGGCACGTACACGGAAGGAGCCGCGCCCGGTGCGGTAGGCTTCGAGGATATTTTCGCGCGGTTCGACCAGCACGCCGCCGGTGGGGAAATCGGGGCCGGGGATCAGGGCGACGAGGGCTTCGTTGCTTAAGGCTGGATCGCGGATCAGGGCGAGGCAGCCGTCGATCAACTCTTCCAGATTATGCGGCGGGATGTTGGTGGCCATGCCGACGGCGATACCACTGGAGCCATTGGCCAGCAGGTTCGGGAACGCGGCGGGCATGACGACGGGTTCGGTCAGCGTGCCGTCATAGTTGGGGCGGAAGTCGACGGCGTTTTCGGCCAAGCCTTCCATCAGTATTTCGGAAATGGCGGTAAGGCGGGCTTCAGTATAGCGGGAGGCGGCCGGATTATCGCCGTCGATATTGCCGAAGTTGCCTTGGCCATCGACCAGCGGATAGCGCACGTTGAAGTCTTGCGCGAGGCGCGCCATGGCGTCGTAAATCGCGACATCGCCATGCGGGTGATAGTTACCCATGACGTCGCCGCTGATCTTTGCCGATTTGCGGAAGGCCGATGTGGCGGTAAGGCGCAGTTCGCGCATGGCATACAGAATGCGGCGGTGAACCGGTTTCAAACCATCGCGCGCATCGGGCAGGGCGCGGTGCATGATGGTGGACAATGCATAGGTAAGATAGCGTTCACCAATGGCGCGGGCCAATGGTTCGTTCATCAAGATAGGCTCTATCTTGGGGGTGTCCGCGTTCTTGGTCATGGATGTTGTGTAGAATACCCGGCTATTGCGGTCTAGCGTAATTGCGTCGGGTGGACTAAATGCGATGCAACAGCGTGAAAAATAAGAGTTTTTCCCCCCTGCGCTGGCTGCGAATCGTGTTAAGGTTGCGTTGGGGATTAATGATTTAGGTGGTGCTATGCTGCGACTGACTTTCCTTTTGTGCGCGGGGCTGTTTCTGGCTTTGTTGATCGGTGGACGCGATTATGGGCAGATGCGGCCAGGGTTGACGCGGGCAGAGGCGGAAGCCGAAGTTGTGACGGCAGAGGTGGCAGCGGTGGAAACAGTTGTGCTCGCGTCTGACGTGACGGCTGCTGTAGCGGCGGAGCCGGAGGCTGTGGTTGCAGCGGTGATGCCGGGGCCAGAGGTTGTAGCGCCGGTTTTGCCGGTTGCGGAAGTTGCGGAAGTGGTGCCAGTTCCAGCGGTGCCTGAACCAGCCGCCGAGGACAACGGCGTTTTCACCCTGTCGAACTATGCCGATCCGGTGGTTGAAGCGCCGGTTGCCCCGGAACCTGCCGCCGAGGGCGAGATTTGGTATGTGGCGGGCAATTCGGTGAATGTGCGTGCTGGACCATCGACCAATGACGAGGTCGTGGGCAAATTGTCCCGCGGTGAGGCGACGCTGGTGGTCTGGCGCGAAGGCGAGGACTGGGCCCGCATCCGGATTGAGGGCGACGGGATCGAGGGCTATGTGGCCACGCGGTTTTTGACGCCCGAGGCACCGTAGTTTCAACTAGGATCGGTTTGGGGGCAACTTGGCTGAGGCCAATGTTGCGGCTAAGGGCTGCGGCATCTAAGGTGCCAGCGAGCTGCCTCTGAAAACCTGTGCGGGTCCGATGTCAGAAACGCGTCTTACAGTGCTAAATCTTTACTCGCTTAAGGGCACTGGTGCGCAATTTGAGGCGGCGATCAAGCGGCTTGCGGCACGCGTCGAACGCGAGGGGCACCCCGGTGTTCTATCGTATCGGTTCTTTGTCAACGACAGCGAAAAGTCTGCGCGCGCTGTGATAGATTATGAGAATGCCGAAGCATGGATTGGCCATCATGATATCGCGATGGGATGGCCGGAGATGGTTGGGCTGCATGCTGTGGCGACTCTTAGCGAGGTCACGTTTCTTGGGCTGCTGACGCCAGAAATCAAAAATTGGATCGAAAACTCGGCGCTGACGGCCAAGATTAACAGCGGCAATGCCTTTGCTGCGGGATTTAGGCGCTGAAGCGATTTCATAGGCCGTCCTCTTGTGAGTGGCCTGCACAGCCTCCATCAGGCTTTTTAGGTTTGCCCCCGCCACGCAATCGCCTAGGTAGGGCGAAAGCAAAAGATGGGGCAGAATATGGTGGCGCGCAGCATTCTGATGACGGGTTGTTCATCGGGCATCGGGTTTGATGCGGCACAGGGGTTGGCGGCGCGGGGGTGGCGGGTGTTTGCGACCTGTCGACAAGAGGCCGATTGCGAGCGGCTGCGCGGGATGGGGCTGGAAAGCTTTGTTCTGGATTATGCGGATGAGGCCAGCATTGCCGCAGCTGTGGCCGAAGTGAAGACGCGCACTGGCGGTCGGCTGGATGCGCTGTACAACAACGGAGCGATTGCCTGCCCCGGCGCGGTGGAAGACCTGCCGACAGCGGCGTTGCGGGCGAATTTCGAGGTTAATCTGTTTGGCTATCACGACCTGATCTTGCGGGTGATCCCGATGATGCGGGCGCAGGGGCACGGGCGGATTATCAATTGCTCGTCCGTTCTGGGGCTGGTGCCGATGAAATGGCGCGGGGCCTATGTGGCAACTAAGTTTGCCATGGAGGGGTTGACTGACGTGCTGCGGCTGGAGATGGAAGGCACCGGGATCAAGGTGATCCTGATCGAGCCGGGGCCGATTACGTCCAGTCTTCGCAAGAAATCCATTCCGCATTTTGAGCGGTGGATTGACTGGAAAAACTCGGCGCGGGCGGAGGAATACAAGAGCATTCTGAACCGGCTTTACGAGGAACGTGGCCCGGACCGGTTTGAATTACCGGCCTCGGCAGTGACGGAAAAGTTGATCCATGCGCTGGAAAGCCCGAAGCCGCATGCGCGGTATTTCGTCACGCGGGTGACCTATCTGATGAACGTAGCACGGCGAGTGCTGCCAACGTCGGCGTTGGATTGGATGATCCGGCGGGGGTGAGGCTGGAAAAAATTCGGGCGTGGCTGCGGCGGTGGGTTCGCCTTTCCGGCGATGTCAGCTACATAGGGCTTGAACCAAAGGGGCAAAGCCATGTTGAAAGATCCGTTGTTCATCGTGGCAGCAATTGCCGTGCTGGGGGTGTTTGTGATCCTGATGATCGGCATTGGTGGCTTTGCCAAAGGCGGCGAGTTCAACAAGAAGCACGCCAATCGCTTGATGCGCTACCGGATTTACGCGCAGGCACTTGCGGTGGTGTTGATTGTGGGGTTTGCGTGGCTGCGGTCGCGCGGGGGGAATTGATGGTCGTTTTATCAAAGATTTACACGAAAACCGGTGATGCCGGGGAAACGGCCCTTGGCAATGGTGCACGGGTGGCGAAGCATTCTTTGCGGGTGTCGGCCTACGGCACGGTGGACGAAACCAACGCCACAGTGGGTTTGGCACGGCAGCATTCCAGCGGTGATATGGATGCGGCCTTGCAGCGCATTCAGAACGATTTATTCGATCTGGGGGCCGATCTGTGCCGCCCCGACATGGCGCGCGACCATGAGGCGGGCTATGTGCCGCTACGCATTCTTGAGGGTCAGGTGCTGCGGCTGGAGGCCGAGATTGACGTGATGAACGCGAAGTTGACACCACTGCGCAGTTTCATTCTGCCGGGGGGAACAGCGTTGTCGGCACAGCTGCATCTGTGCCGGACCGTTAGCAGGCGGGCAGAGCGGTTGACGGTGGAATTGGCCACCATGGAAGAGATCAACCATGAGGCGGTGAAATACCTGAACCGGCTGAGTGATTGGTTTTTCGTGGCGGGACGGATTGCGAATAATGACGGCAAGGATGATGTGCTTTGGGTGCCTGGCTTAACGCGCGCCTAACCCACGCTTAACAAAACGCGACGTCCTGCCGCGCGAACCTGTCGGTTTTGGTCTGTATTCCGGGCATTGAACGGGCTAACACCGGCTGCAACGGATTGGCGGCCTTTTGGGCCAGCGCAGAGGGAGTGCTTTGCTATGAAGGTTTTGGTGCCTGTGAAGCGGGTGATCGATTACAACGTGAAGGTTCGCGTCAAAGCGGATGGCACGGGGGTTGATCTGGCCAATGTGAAGATGTCGATGAACCCGTTTGACGAGATTGCTGTCGAACAGGCGATCCGTCTGCGCGAGGCTGGCAAGGCGACGGAAGTTGTGGTCGTGTCTATCGGCGTGAAACAGTCGCAAGAAACGCTGCGCACGGCGTTGGCGATGGGCGCGGACCGCGCGATTTTGATCGAAGCGGTGACTGATGTGCATGTCGATATCGAGCCGCTGGCGGTGGCCAAGTTGTTGGCAGCCGTTGTGAAGGAAGAAGCGCCGGGGATTGTGCTGTGTGGCAAGCAAGCCATTGACAACGATATGAATGCAACCGGGCAGATGCTGTCGGCGCTGCTGGGCTGGAGCCAGGCAACGTTTGCATCCGAACTGGCGATTGACGGCGATCATGCGGTTGTGACGCGCGAAGTAGACGGCGGCTTGCAGACCATCAAGGTAAAGATGCCGACGATTGTGACAGTCGATTTGCGGCTGAACGAGCCGCGCTATGCCAGCCTGCCGAACATCATGAAGGCGAAGGCCAAGCCGATGGCGATGAAAACACCGGCAGACTACGGCGTCGACGTGGCACCCCGGTTGAGCGTGATCAAGACGGTGGAACCGGCGGGCCGGAAGTCTGGGGTTAAGGTGGCATCGGTGGATGAACTGATTGCGAAACTTAAAGACGAAGCGGGGGTGATCTGATGGCCGTTCTATTGCTTGCCGAGGTGATCAACGGGCATTTGGCCACCGATTCAACGGCGAAAACGCTGATGGCTGTGAAAAGCCTTGGTGACGTGACTGTGCTCATTGCTGGCATGGGCGGTGATGCTGCTGCGGCCGAGGCTGCCGGGCTTGAAGGCGTGTCGAAGGTTTTGTTCGCGGATGCCCATGTCTATTGCCATGCGATGTCTGAACCGACGGCGGCGCTGGTCGTGTCGCTGGCGGGGCCCTATGAGCATATCGTTGCGGCCTCGACTGCTTTTGCGAAAAGCGTGATGCCGCGGGTAGCAGCACTGCTGGATGTAATGGTGATTTCGGACGCGATTGCCGTGGTCGACGGGTCGACGTTTGAGCGGCCGATTTATGCGGGCAACGCCATTCAGACGGTGAAATCCGGCGATGCGAAGAAGGTGCTGACGATACGGACGGCGACGTTTACCGGCGTTGGCACGGGTGGCAAGGCGGCGGTCGAAAAGGTTGCGACGGATGCCGATGGCAGCCTGTCAGCCTGGGTTGAGGACAAGGTTGCATCGTCGGATCGGCCAGAGCTGACATCAGCCGGAGTTGTGGTTTCAGGAGGGCGCGGCGTTGGTTCACAGGCTGATTTCGCGCTGATCGAAAAGCTGGCGGACAAGCTGGGGGCGGCAGTCGGTGCATCGCGCGCGGCGGTGGATTCAGGTTATGCGCCGAACGATTGGCAAGTGGGGCAGACCGGTAAGGTGGTGGCACCGAACTTGTATGTGGCCGTTGGCATTTCTGGCGCGATCCAGCATTTGGCCGGGATGAAAGACAGCAAGGTGATTGTTGCCATCAACAAGGATGAAGACGCGCCGATTTTTCAGGTGGCGGATTACGGGTTGGTGGCGGATTTATTTACCGCCGTGCCGGAGTTGATAGAGAAGTTGTGATGGCGGTGCACTGAAGCACACCCTACCGAAATAAGGCGCACCTTCGGGTGCGCCCTTTTCATTTACAGCATCGCGCGTAGCACGGGGGCGACGGCTTGCGCCACCTCGTGATGCACGGCGGGGCCCAGAACCTCGGCGGCGGCGGGGCGATCAAATTCGGCGAAGGCCATGCCGCGCAGACCGTTCAGTTGTGCCATCGGCGAGCCTATGACCTGGAGATATTCGGTGGCATAGGGGCGAATGGCGGCTAGCATTTCGGTATCAACCAGCAGCGGATCGTGGTGCAGCAGCCGGTCAGTCTGCCTGCGTAACAACGGTGCGTTATTGGCAACCCACAGCAACAGCGTCTTGGATGAAACCCGGGCCAGCAACAGCTTCATGCGCGAAATCCATGCGGCGCGCAGTTCTTCGGCGACAATTTCAAACCGGTCGGGCGATTTGCGGGCCAATGCGCCAAGCAGATGCCTAGTGAAGTGAAATTCGGTAAAGTCGATGTCGCGGTACAGCGCCTTTAACCCCGGGGCCGCGTGAACAAAGCGGTCATTGCGGCGCGGATGCACGGTGTAATAGCGGTTCGACAGGTTCTGCACGCCGACAATTTGCACAACCGTGACCCGCGCACCGGCGGCGACATCAGCAATGGCGGGTTCGTTCAGGAACACGTCAATGCCGGCATTGACGCAGCCAAGATTGGCCATCGGAATGCCAAGCCTGCCTTGCACCAACGCAGGATAGGGGTCTGGCACAAACTTGCCAAAGGTTTCGGTGCCACCCAGACAGGCGACATAATCCCCCGATAGATCGCAGCGCGGGCCGCGAAACTGCACCTTTGACGTGCCATATCGGCATGTCGAATAGTCGAGCGCCGCGGCACCCGGAAAAGCAAAAGCCATGAGACCCACCCAGATCTAGTTACACCCACGAGCGAGCCTGACGGGATTTCGTTGCCAAAAGGCTAAACCGCCAATTCGGCCCAAACTTTAGCCAACCGCTTGCCCTTGCGCCCTGCCCTTTGCGGCGCTTATGGTTCGGCGCGACAGTGAGGAACAGGAGCGGCGCGATGGAAATTCAGCACGTGGGCATCGTGGGGGCCGGGCAGATGGGCAGCGGCATTGCGCATGTGTTCGCGCTGGCGGGTTTTGACATTCTGATGACCGATATTAGCGAGGAAAGCCTGGCGCGGGCGGTGGCGCTGATTGATCGCAACATCGAACGGCAGGTATCGCGCGGCAAGGTGACTGCCGAGGCCAAGGGAAAGGCGCTGGCGCATATCAAAACCACGCTAAAGTTGGCCGATTTGGGCGTGTGCGACCTGATTATCGAGGCGGCAACGGAACGGGAAACCGTGAAACAAGCGATATTTGAGGATCTGGGGCCGCATCTGAAGCCCGAGACGATACTGACATCGAACACGTCATCGATTTCGATCACGCGGTTGGCGAGCCGGACCGACCGGCCAGAAAAGTTCATGGGATTTCACTTCATGAACCCGGTGCCGGTGATGCAGTTGGTGGAATTGATCCGAGGGATCGCGACAAATAAGGAAACATTCGACAGTTGTTTGGCGGTGGTCAACCGCCTAGGCAAGACAGCGTCGAGTTCAGAAGATTTTCCGGCGTTCATCGTGAACCGGATTCTGATGCCGATGATCAATGAGGCGGTTTATACGCTGTACGAAGGCGTGGGGTCGGTCAAATCCATCGACGAATCGATGAAGCTGGGGGCGAACCACCCGATGGGGCCGCTGGAACTGGCGGATTTTATCGGGCTGGATACCTGCCTGGCGATCATGAATGTGCTGCATGAAGGATTGGCGGATACCAAATATCGGCCCTGCCCGCTGCTGACCAAGTATGTTGAGGCTGGGTGGCTGGGCCGCAAGACGCAGCGTGGGTTTTATGATTATCGCGGCGAAGTGCCGGTTCCGACGCGGTAGGGGCAGCTCTTATGGACGGTGCGTGCAAGCACGCACCCTACTTGCCGAGGTTTAGGGTGTGGTCGCGTAGCCAAGCAAGGAAGCCGCGTGGGTTGCCTTCCCAGTCTTTCAGGACATCGGCGGAAATGGGATGCCCAATATGGGGGCGCTGCGGCTTGAACAGGGCGCGCTTGATTTCATAGAGCAATAGGCCCTGACGCAGCGTCGCCGACAGCCGATTGGCGATCTGGTAGGTGCGCGAATTACGGCCGGTGAAGTGGATCGGCAGGATGGTGGCACCTGAGCGCTGGATCATCTTGTGGGTGAAAACGTTCCATTCCGCCTCGATCGCGGGGCCGAAAAACCCGGGGGATGAGGCGACCTTGCCCGCCGGGAACAGAATGATGACGCCGCCGTTTTTCAGGTGTTCCATGGTTAGATTGCGCATTTCCAAGCCCAATTCGCGCGAGTTTTCTTCGTGCGGGAACGGGACCGGGATCATGAATTCGGCGACTTCGGGGATGCCGGTAAGCAAAGACCGGGTCAGGATGCGGAAATCAGGCCGGACACGGTTGATCATTTCGGCCATGATCATACCGTCGACCAAACCGTGCGGATGGTTGGCCACCACAACCACCGGGCCAGTAGCGGGGATGCGGGCGATTTCTTCTGGCGGCGTATCGATACGGATGCCCATATGGCGAATTGCTTTGGGCCAGAATGGCGAGCCGAACGGAGCGCCGGATTTTTCGAACGACCGGATCAGGGTTAACAATTGCACTTTGGCAGTTAGCCATTCGATTGTGCGGATGGTGCCTGCTTTGAACGGGTTGGTGAAAGTGCCGGCGTAAGACAGCCTGCGCATATCGTATTTGCGCGGCCCAGACGGCGGCAACGAGCCTCCTATGGCCTTGGCTACGCTTTTTAGATTTGGCATGTCGGTCACGAAGCGTCTGCCTTCCTGATCAATGGCACCCGTGGCGCCATGGTGTTTCTACCAAACGCCATCGTGCCAACGGATCTTTGCTTTTGCATGACTCAAGAGGAAAATCGGTGTCGACGTTTCCTTGTCATGCCTTAGTGATCTTCACCAAAACGGTTAGCAACCAGCGTTTGAAGCGCGTCAGCAAGTGCATCCGCTTGTGGCCCGCTTGTCTGAACCTCAATAGAGGTTCCGCGCGAGGCTGCCAACATCAAAAGCCCCATGATGGAATCACCGGCGACGGACAGCCCATCTTTGCGGACTTCCGCTTGGGCATCGTGGGATTCTACAACTTCGACAAATTTGGCGGACGCGCGGGCATGAAGGCCCTTTTCGTTGATAATACGAAGCGTTCGGTTATTCATGCGCTACGCCCCACCGCCCAAATCAAGGCTATTGATGTACTTTCGACCGGCGTCCAAAGCAGCGGCGACCGCATCAGTGACCGGCATATCGCGAGATTTCGCCAGCTTGATCAGCATTGGCAGGTTTGCGCCGTACAGAATGCGGCGCCCGGGGCCAGCACAAGCCATGAGCGACAGATTTGAGGGTGACCCGCCAAACATGTCGGTCACCATGACCACGCCATCACCCTGATCGACGGAATCAGCAGCAGTGCATATCTCGGCCTGTTTGTTGGCGCGGTTGCAATCGTCTTCAATGGCGATGGCGCGCATGCCTTGCTGTTTGCCAACGACATGTTCGACGGCGGAAAGATATTCCCGCGCCAGACCGCCATGTGCGACAATCACGATACCGATCACGACTAGATTACCTTCAATGCGTCAGGCGGCAGCGAGGCCGCCTTGCGTTCAAGTTCCCGGTGCCGTTTTGACACTGGCCAGCCAGCTTTCGCAAGGTCTTTTGCCAATAATTCCGCAACGGCAACCGACCTGTGTTGCCCGCCGGTGCAGCCAAAACCGATAGTCAGATGCGCTTTGCCTTCGTCGCGGTGCGCCGGCAGCAGAAGCGTGATCAGATCCAGCAACTTGGCGTAGAACGGCGCAAAGCGCGGGTCTTCGGCAATATGTGCCAGCACCGCGTCATCGCGGCCATCCATTGTGCGTAAAGACACGTCCCAATGGGGATTTCGCAGAAAACGGCAGTCGAAGATCATGTCTACGCCACGTGGCACACCGCGTTTGTAGGAGAAGGATTGCACCGAAACGGCGAGGGCGGCGGTTTTGCTTTGATCGAACCATTGGGCAATTTCTGCCTTCAGGTCGTGCGGCGACATATCGGTGGTTTCGATCAGGTGGTCAGCACGGGCGCGGATCGGCACCAGCAGATCAATTTCGCGGGCGATGCCGAGATCGGGCGTTTCCGACGGGGCCAGAGGGTGACGGCGGCGGGTTTCGGAATAGCGGCGGATCAGTTCGCCGGGGGCACAATCAAGATACAGTACCTCTAGCGAAACGGCGGGATCGCGGGTGAGGGTATCTATCAGTTCGATCAGGGTGGTGGTGTTGAAGTCGCGGTTGCGCACATCAAGGCCAAGCGCGATGCGGCGACCCAGCGGCGGGCCTTCAATCAGGCGGGGTACAAGGCTGAGGGGCAGGTTATCAATGACCTCGAACCCCAGATCCTCGAGCGCATGAATTGCAGTGGACCGGCCAGCACCTGACGGGCCGGTGACAAGCACCAACTCGTGTTCGGGTGGTTGCTGGGGTGCGGTCATTGTTGCGTTTCCCTCATGCCTGCCGTCCGCCGTTCATATAGGCCAGCAGCGACGATGGGAAATGGGGGCTTTGTTGGCCAAGAACAAGGGCGAGGTCGATGCCACATAGCGTAATGCGCCGAAACGGCGGCAGGCGGTCCGTTTCGGCTTGCCCTAGATCGACGACAAGGGCGATGGGGGCCGAGGTTTCGGTTTCGGCGTGGATCAAGCCCACGCCGCGCGCCTCGATCAAGCCGCGAATGGCAGGGGGGCTGGAGGCGATGAGTGTGCCGACCTTTGCGGTAACAATTGTGCGGTCATCGGCGACGAGGCGGGCACCGAGGGCCATCAGGTGCAGGCCGAGACCGGATTTGCCTGAACCAGAGGGGCCGAGGATCAGAACGCCGCGTTTTGCAAAGGCCACGCAGGTGGCATGCAGGATTTCCTGATGCAAAGTGGCGGGCGTTGTCACACTGGCAGACCAACCACAAAGCGCGCGCCAAGCGGTTCTGACGTGATGTCAGCATTGGTTGGGCGAATGTTTTCGGCCCAAATTACGCCGCCATGCGCCTCGACAATTTGCTTCGAAATGGCAAGACCGAGACCGGAATGGTTGCCGAACTGACCCTCTGGCCGTTCGGAATAGAAGCGCTTGAAAATTTTGGTCAGCGCCTGTTCGGGGATGCCGGGGCCGGTATCTTCGATGACTACCAGCACCCGGTTTTCGCGCCGTCGCGCCCAGACCCGCACAGCGTCGCCACTTTCGCAGAACGACAGCGCGTTGGTGATCAGGTTGACGAAGACTTGCGCAAGGCGCGCTTCCAGACCGCGAATACTGATCGCATCATTCGGCAAGTCGACGATGAAATCGACGCCCTTTTCACCCGCCTGCTTGCCAAGGTATTCGCTTAGGTTCGACAGCGTTTTCATCAGGCTGAATTCTTCTTCCTCTTCCTTGACCAGTTCACTGTCGAGGCGGGAGGCGTTGGAGATATCGCTTACCAGACGGTCAAGCCTGCGCACATCATGTTCGATGACATCCAGCAGCTTGTCGCGTTGATCTTCGCGCTTGGCGACGCGCATGGTGCCCACGGCGGACCGAAGCGATGCCAGCGGGTTCTTAATCTCATGTGCCACATCGGCGGCGAACTGTTCATTGGCATCAATGCGGTCATAAAGGGCGGCAACCATACCGCGCATCGCAACCGACAGGCGGCCGATTTCATCGGGGCGCGCGGCAAGATCGGGGATGCGCACACGGCCAGGGGCCATCTTGCGCGCGTCACGGTCGCGGCCAAGTTCGGCGGCGGCGGCAAGATCCGACAGGGGGTTGGCGATGGTGGACGCCAACACAAGGCTAAGGCCAATGGATACCAGCAAGGCGATGACGAACATCTGCAGCACTTGTTCGCGTTCATAACGCACAAGGCCGTCTATTTCGCCCTCCGCCGAGGTTAGTGCGATGACACCCAAAACCTCGCCGCCGCGCACGATTGGCGTTGCCACGGAAAACACGGCACCGCCATCGGACCCGCGCCCGGTGTTGATTGCGGTATCGCCGGAACGGGCCTGATCAAACAGGCCGCGCGCCATGGCTTCGACATCAACCTTGTCAGCCGGGCCAGTGCTGGACGACAAAACGCCCGATACCGCTTCCCAAACGGCATTCAGAAAATCGGTGATGATGGTGGATTTGCCAGACCGGGCTGGTGCGGTGACAGATTTTGCAGCGCCGGTGATGGTGGCCAAAACCTTGCCATCATTGTCGAAAACGAAAATTTCGACGCCTTCGCTGATGTCGATGCCGTTCAGCGTCTGGCGCAGGGCCGAGCCATTGCCGGCCGCCAGATTGACAGTGCCCGATGCAGGCATACGCGCTTCGAACACGTCTGCAACAAGGCGGGCTTCGGACACAAGACCATCTTCGCGCTGCAGCACAAGACTGTCACGGAACGGGTTCAGAAACAGCACGCCGGCCACCAGAATGACCAAGGCCATCAAATTGAAGATGATGATCTTGCGCGCCAGCGGCGAGCGGTTCAGCGATAGGAAACCTTTGCGACCCCGCGCAGAACGCAGGGCCGGATCAGCAACCGCCTCGGGTGATATCCAGTCTTCACCAAGCAGCACATCGCCTGATTTCTTGCGGCGTATGTCATCCATGCCAATACGTGGGGCTGCAGTCATAGATCACCAGATAGCACAATACCGCAGTCTTTCGTTTGGATCATTCTTCGTTGTAGCGATAGCCGATGCCGTAAAGCGTTTCGATGGCGGTAAAGTTATCGTCCACCATGCGCATCTTCTTACGAAGACGCTTGATGTGACTGTCGATCGTGCGGTCGTCGACGTAGACCTGATCGTCATAAGCCACATCCATCAACTGATCACGGCTTTTAACAAAGCCGGGGCGCTGGGCAAGAGCCTGAAGCAAAAGAAACTCTGTCACGGTCAAGGAAACTTCCATGCCCTTCCAGGAAACGGAATGGCGTAGCGGGTCCATCGACAGGGCGCCGCGTTCCATGATCTTTGTTTCTTCGGTTACCGCCACTTCACCACTGGCAATCGCTTCTTGCCGGCGCAGCAGAGTACGGATGCGTTCCACCAGCAGGCGCTGCGAGAACGGTTTCTTGACGTAATCATCGGCACCCATACGCAGGCCCAGAACTTCGTCAATTTCATCATCTTTGGAGGTAAGAAAGATCACCGGCATCGAGGTTTTCTGACGCAAGCGTTGCAGCAGATCCATCCCGTCCATCCGGGGCATCTTGATATCCAATACGGCCATATCGGGCAGCCGACGGTTGAACGCATCGAGGGCGGACTGGCCATCGTTGTAGGTTTCAACCTCAAATCCTTCGGCTTCTAGCGTCATAGCAACTGACGTCAGAATATTCCGGTCGTCGTCCACAAGGGCGATCCGTGACATGCGCTGTTTCCTTTTATGCTCGTTTTTTCTTTTCTGCTTTTCGCGGGATGATCAAGGTTCCGACCATCAGAATCAACTCTTAACTGCGAATCACCCCACCGAGGGCCAGTCAAAGCAGGCAATACTGTCGAATATTTGACTAAATTGCCGCAGTTTGGCCGCAAGGCTGCTGCAGTTCGCCAAATGGTTGCGCTAACCCGACAATGGTTGCGCTAACGACACACATCGGTGCTAGGGACGTGGGAAATCGACATGTTATAGCCATGTTAGGGGTGTCATACAGTCACCCCTTTGTGCCCCTTGGCCCGGGCATCTAGTTGGAACCGACAAACAGCCGCCATTGCGGCACCGGGAGCTTGCAGAATGACCATTGGACGCGTGAACCCAAATCACACATTGGAACATCAGGGGATCAGCGGGTTAGGACATATTTACTATAACTATTCTGAGCCCGCGCTGGTTGAAGCGGCGTTGTGCCGCGGTGAAGGCCGACTTGGCCGTGGTGGGGCGTTGTTGGTATCAACCGGCAGCCATACCGGACGGTCGCCAAAAGATAAGCACGTCGTGCGGTCGCCATTGGTGGAAGACCACATCTGGTGGGATGCCAATGCCGCAATGACACCGGCAGGGTTTGACCTGTTGCACGCCGATATGCTGGCGCATCTGCAAGGCGGCACGGCATTCGTGCAAGATCTGTACGCGGGGGCTGACCCGGCGCATCGGCTTGATGTGCGGGTAGTGACCGAACTGGCGTGGCATGGGCTGTTCATCCGCCATATGCTGCGCAGGCCGGAGCGCGCTGAGTTGGACAGTTTTGTGCCCGATTGGACGATCATCAACTGCCCGTCGTTCAAGGCCGATCCTGCACGGCATGGTTGCCGCAGCCAGACGGTGATTGCATTCAACTTTGACACAAAGCTGATCTTGATCGCCAACACGGCGTATGCGGGGGAAAATAAAAAGTCGGTGTTTACGCTGCTGAACTATCTATTGCCGGAACGCGGCATCATGCCGATGCATTGTTCGGCCAACCATGCAATCGGCAATCCGGTGGATACGGCGGTGTTTTTTGGCCTGTCGGGCACTGGCAAGACCACGCTGTCGGCAGACCCGTCGCGCACCTTGATTGGTGATGATGAACATGGCTGGTCAGACCGGGGCACCTTCAACTTTGAGGGGGGGTGCTATGCCAAGACCATCAACCTGAACGCCGAAGCCGAGCCGGAGATTTACCGCACCACGCATACGTTTGCGACAGTGGTGGAAAACATGGTGTTTGATCCGGAAACGCTGGAGCTGGACTTTGACGATGACAGCCTGACGGCGAACACCCGCTGCGCCTATCCGTTGGAGTATATTTCCAACGCATCGGCGACAGGCTTGGGTGGGCATCCGAAGAACATCGTCATGCTGACCTGCGACGCGTTTGGCGTGTTGCCACCCATTGCGCGGCTATCACCGGCGCAGGCGATGTATCATTTCCTGTCGGGCTTCACTTCGAAAGTGGCGGGCACCGAGCAAGGCGTGACCGAACCGCAGCCGACGTTTTCAACCTGTTTTGGCGCGCCGTTCATGCCGAGACGACCCGAAGTATATGGCAAGCTGTTGCAGGCCAAGATTGCCAAGCATGGGGCGACCTGCTGGCTTGTGAATACGGGCTGGACGGGGGGGGCCTACGGTACGGGGCGGCGGATGCCAATCAAAGCAACGCGGGCGCTGCTGACGGCTGCCTTGGACGGAACGCTGGCGGCGGGCACCTTCCGGCGCGATCCGAACTTTGGCTTCGATGTGCCGATTGCGGCACCGAGCGTGGATGCCAAGCTGCTGAACCCGCGAATGACTTGGGCCGATGCAGCGGCTTATGATGCACAGGCGGCGAAGTTGGTGGGCATGTTCGCCGACAACTTTGGCCAGTATGTGCCGTTTATTGATGATGATGTTAAGGCGGCGGCGATCGGATGATCCTGAGCCAGCGGGGGGCCGTCTGCCCCCGCACCCCCCGAGGATACTTTTACAAATGCGAAATTAGAGAGCGACTGCGACATTTTCGGTCGCAAGACGTTACTTGGACGTATTTTTGTTGCGCTGCCATCTCAATGCCCTTAACTAGTTTGCAGTTGCAGCATTGGAGACTCTCATGGCCCATGATGGACAAAGTTTAGCGTCCTCGCCCGTTCTTGTGGGCCTGCTGGGGCTGACGGAAACCGCTTTGCCAGAAGTGGAGGCCCTGTTTGCAGATGCTCGTGAGGCGTTGCGAGCGCGGGTGACTGTGGCGGGCAAGGTTTCTGCGGCGGCACTGGAGACGCATCAGTTTGCAGCGCATACGCTGGCTTGGCTGGCGACCTATACCGAAAGCCTGCGGCAGTTGCGGGCTTGGGCGGTGAGGTTGGACCAAGCTGGGCAGTTTGGGCCGATGGAGCAACTGATCTTGCAGATCGGGTTTGGCGAGTATCTGGCGCAAATTCATGGCGGCATTTCGATGAGCCAGGGCGAAGTGGCTCGGCTGGGGGATCTCGGGCTAACGGCGGCAGTGGGTGAAGCAGCGCGCAACTTGATCGCGCGCGGCAACACGCCTGAGGCGCGGATGACGCTGGTGGCGTTGATGCGGGACAACCACGGGCGGGCGACTTTCGGCGCGTCCGGGCTGGAGGACGAGCTGGAAATGATCCGCGATCAGTTCCGCCGGTTTGCCGATGAGCAGGTGGCGCCGCATGCGCATGGCTGGCACATGCGCGACGAACTGATCCCGATGGAGATTATTCAGGCGCTGGCGGACATGGGCGTGTTCGGGCTGACCATCCCCGAAGAGTTTGGCGGGCTGGGTCTGTCGAAAGCCTCGATGGTGGTGGTGTCGGAGGAACTGTCGCGCGGCTATATTGGGGTGGGGTCACTGGCGACGCGGTCGGAGATTGCCGCCGAGTTGATTTTGTGTGGCGGCACGGATGCGCAAAAGGCGCAGTGGCTGCCGAAGCTGGCGAGTGGTGAAATTTTGCCGACAGCAGTGTTTACTGAACCTAATACCGGGTCTGATCTGGGGTCATTGCGCACGCGCGCGGTGAAGGTTGGCGGCGATTGGCAAGTGACCGGCAACAAGACGTGGATCACCCATGCCGCGCGGACGCATGTGATGACGCTGCTGGCGCGCACTGATCCGGCCAGCACGGATTACCGAGGACTGAGCATGTTTCTGGCCGAAAAGACGCCGGGCACAGATGCGAAGCCCTTCCCGACGCCCGGGATGACTGGGGGCGAGATCGAGGTGTTGGGTTACCGCGGCATGAAGGAATATGAGCTGGCGTTCGATGGCTTTGCTGTGAAGGGCGAAAACTTGCTTGGCGGGGTTGAGGGGCAAGGCTTCAAGCAACTGATGCAAACGTTCGAATCTGCCCGCATTCAGACGGCGGCCCGTGCCGTAGGGGTGGCACAGAACGCGCTGGAGGTGGGGATGGCTTATGCCACCGACCGCAAGCAGTTTGGTAAAGCGCTGATCGAGTTTCCGCGTGTGGCGGGGAAGCTGGCGATGATGGCGGTCGAGATCATGATTGCGCGGCAGCTGACATATTTCAGCGCTTGGCAAAAGGATCACGACAAGCGCTGCGATCTTGAGGCGGGGATGGCAAAGCTGTTGGGTGCGCGGGTGGCATGGGCTGCGGCTGACAATGCGTTGCAGATCCATGGTGGCAACGGCTTTGCGCTGGAGTATCAGATTTCACGCATCCTGTGCGACGCGCGTATCCTGAACATCTTTGAAGGTGCAGCGGAAATTCAGGCGCAGGTGATAGCGCGGCGCTTGCTGGACTAGGGCCTACTCTGCCGCCTGCCCGCCGTGAGAGGGGCGGTTTGCACCGAGGCGTTTATGTAGCTGGCCCGCGATCGTCCAGCCAATGGCCATGCCGACGCCGCTGGCGGCAAAGATGCTGGCCAGCGGGGCAACCAGCAACAGCAAGTAGGCGACGCCAGGGGTGAAGACACTGGAGACATCGCGGAAGCTGGAATAGACGGCGGCCATTTCGGTGCGCTCGGAGGGTTTGACCGCCATCATGAACGGCAATCCGCCGATCACATCCAGCAGCACCAGACCAACGGCGCCAACCATCAGGCAGATCACCACCAGCCACGGCCAATGCGACAGCGCCGTTGCCGCGATGAAAAGGACGGTGCAGTGGGCGAAGGCCACACGCAACGACAGACGCACCGAATAGCGCCGCACCTGACGCAGCATCAGGGGTGAGGTGAACAGCAACGCGTTCGAGATGGACAGGGCGACGCCACCGACCTTGTCACCCAAGCCCGCCTCGATGCAGAAGATCGGCAGGTACACGACATAAACCCACCAGCCGCAGGATCGGATGACGGCGAACAGCCAGCCCGCGATCAGGCGGGGCTGCGCGAAGAAACGCCCCAGATAGGCCAACGGGTTTAGCGCCGGGCCTTTGGCACGGGTGATCTGTTTGCCATTGCCAAGCCGCAAGATCCAGAACGTGGTGATCAACGTCAGCGCAAGGCCAGAGGCCACGATGAACGGCAACGGTGCCCAGATGCTGCGCAGCCACACGCCAGCCATCGGGCCGATTGCCCAAGGCGCGCCGGCATAGACCATGATCATGGTCTGGCTGCGGCCAAGTTCGGCGCGTTGCACGTAATCCAGCACATAGGCGTTAAAGCAGACAAAGGTTGTGGCTGTGGCCATGGCGCTGGACATCAGGGCCAGCGGCATAGCGACCGGGCCGCCGATTATTGCCAGCACCATCGACAGCAGATACAGCCCACCACCGACGGTGTACATCCAGCGGCGCGGCAAATGGCGGGTGGCCCAAGGCACCATCAGGCCCCAGATCAGCGACACGATGCCGGCGATGAAATAGATCCGCGACACCGACCCGGCATCACCTAACGCATCATAAACTGCCAGCGGCATGACCGAGATCAGCATGCCACGCACCGACGCCTCCAGCCCCGCAAGAAGTGCGAAGTTCTCTAACCGAGGGGTGGCGGAATGCTTTAGGAAAAGGGGGATGTATCTGGTGGCCATGCGCGTTCTCTACGGTCATTAGCGCCCCATTTACAGGCCCTCGTCTGGCACTGTCGCGACAACCCGCCGTCGCTTGTAACATGTCTGGCAGAATTGTTGCGGGATTACCCGGCGCGCGCCAGAAGATCGACCAATCGCGCGCGGGCTTCGGGCAAGGGGCGGCCATTTAACATAAGGGTCAACTCTCGCAACAAGAAGTGCCCAGTCAGTGCCAGCCCTTGTGCAATTTCGGTGGTATCGGCTGGCCCTTGACCCAGCAGAGCCACCGGCAAGGGCAACAGTCGCGCCGCCCATTCGCCAGCCGCGCCCCGACTGACTGCGCGGCCAGTTTTGGGGCTGACATAGGCCAGATCATCGCGGCTGCCGGTGACAGCGCAGGAGGTTAGATCAAGGCCGAAGCCCAGCTCTTCCAGCAGCAGCATTTCCCAGCGCAGGTATTGGAGCGGCCAATCAGGCGACACCAGCAGGGCATCAAGCAAGCCGGTGCTTGATATCCAAAGGCTTTGATGCGCCTCGCGCTCAGCCAGGGCGACCTGCAACAGCGCGCAGATTGAGCTTAGACCGGCAAGCGCCAACCGATCACCCAGCACGCCAGTGCGGCTGCGCAGGGGTTCGACTGCGAATGCGCCGATATGGTCATCCAGCCTTGCGCGCCATGTCACTGACAGTTGCGCGCCGGGCTGCAAAATGGGCGACAGGCGGCGCGACGCACCACCGCGCACGACACCCGCGTGCCTGCCGTGCAGAGCGGTAAACACCTCGATGATTGCCGAGCTTTCGCCGTGCGGGCGCACGGACAAAAGCACCCCTTCGTCACGCCATTCCATCAGCCGCTTATCGGCAAAGCGGGAGGCTTCGGCAAGTCAATCCGTTGCCAGGCCGGGCTCATCGAGCAGACTGCGGCCTTGGCGATCTTCAAGCTCGATCACCCACAGATCGGGGTCAAAGCGGCGTTGGCGGGCGATCGCGGCATCAACCGATGGCTCATCGCCTTCGGCCAACACGACCCAAATCCGGCTGTCGGTATTCAGGTCAAACGACCGCTGGTAAGCTCGCGCTTGGCCATCAAGGGTGGCAACCTTGACCATAACTGCCCCTGCCGTCGCATCGCCTTTGGCGGTTACGAACGCCGGAATGCCAGCCTGTTCCAGTCGCGCGAGATAGGCACGCACCCAAAAATCTGCCGTCAATCGTGGGATCATGCCGCCTGCCCTTGCGGTTTCCTGTTTGCAGAAATACTCCCGCCGGAGGCTTCGACGCAACCAAAAGCGTAGGTCTGCGAAAGATGCGGACTAATTGCCATCCTTGAAATCCAGACCCATCTCTGAGTACCGCTCGGGTTCTTCGAGCCAATTTGGCCGCACTTTCACTTGCAAAAACAGATGCACCGGGTGTTCAAGGAAGGCCACGAGTTCGAGCCGCGCGGCCTGCCCGATAGCCTTGATCGTTTCCCCCTTGTTGCCCAGAACGATGCCTTTGTGGCCATCGCGGGCGACATAAATAATCTGGTCGATGCGGGTGGACCCGTCAGGGTTATCTTCCCATTTCTCGGTTTCGACGGTCAGTTGGTAGGGCAATTCTTCGTGCAGGCGAAGGGTCAGCTTTTCGCGGGTGATCTCTGACGCGATGTTGCGCATCGGCAGATCGGCGATTTGATCTTCGGGGTAGAACCACGGGCCAGTGGGCAACAGCCCGCCAAGCCAAGCGCGTAGTTTATCAACGCCGTAGCCCTTTTCGGCTGAGATCATGAAGGTTTCAGCAAATGGAAACGCCTCATTCATCTTTTGCGCCAAAGCCAGCAGCACTTCAGATTTCACCCGGTCGATCTTGTTGATCGCCAGCGCAACCGGTTGGCCTTGCGGGATCTGGTCGCGCATCCGGTCGATGATGGCCTGCACGCCCGATGTCAGGCCGCGATGCGCCTCGATCAGGAGCACGATGATGTCGGCATCGGCGGCACCGCCCCAAGCGGCCTTGACCATGGCGCGGTCCAACCGGCGGCGAGGGCGGAACAGACCGGGGGTATCGACAAACACGATCTGGGCCACGCCTTCCATCGCGATGCCACGGATACGCGACCGGGTGGTCTGCACCTTGTGGGTGACGATACTGACCTTCGCACCGACCATCTTGTTCAGCAGGGTGGATTTGCCTGCATTCGGCTCACCTATCAAGGCGACGAACCCGGCGCGGGTGATGTGGTTCGTTGGTTCCTGATTTTCCATGGCTTTGCCGCTTAATCCAATTGCCACGCCTTGGCCAGCGATATCAATGCATCTCCGCCCTCGTCCGTGGCTGCGACACGCACAACTTAAAGTTGCCATACTTGTCGTGAATGTAATCAAGCAAATGTTTCGTTGTATTTGAGTGCTTTAATCATGGGAATATTGCGAATTCTTTTTCGGGCCTTGTCGAGCGGGCAGTCAACAGCGCCGCGCCGCAGTAGCCCTGTCGAGTACGAAAGACCTGCAAGTGTCACCCAAATTCATACAAAGACAACGGTCTGGGTGGAAAATATCACCCCGGCGCAGCCGCCCGTTTCTGCAGTCGTTGGTCCTTGTTGGGTCATTGATGGTGACACAATTGTTATTAACAAGATCACGATCAGGCTATTTGGGATTGATGCGCCAGAATTGGATCAACCATTTGGTCAAAAAGCAAAGTGGGCGCTGTTGAAACTATGCACGGGACACGTTGTTCGCGCCGAATTTGACGGAAACCTTTCACACGACCGCAGTGTGGCCATCTGCTACTTGCCTGATGGACGAGACCTTTCGGCTGAGATGGTCAAATGTGGGATGGCGTTGGATTGGCCAAAGTATTCGGGGGGGCGATATCGCCAGTTCGAGCTACCAGAAATGCGCAAACTACTTTGGCGCGCTGATGCCCGTCAAAAGGGACGTTTTCCCCCAACCCCACGAGCGTGAAGTCAGGGATTTCCCAAGCGGACCAGCAAACTGCGCGCCGCGGCCTGTTCGGCTTGGCGTTTGCTGCCAGCCTTTGCAATTTCGGTATGCCCGTCGTCAAGCCGCACTTCGACGGTGAAAATCGGCTGGTGATCGGGGCCGGTGCGGGATTGTTCGGTGTATGTGGGCGGGGTAAGGCCGCGTGCCTGTGCCCATTCTTGCAATGCCGTCTTGGCATCGCGAGCGTCGGTTTCCACTGCCTCAACGCGACCATCCCAGAGCCGCAGGATAACGTTGCGCGCGGCATCAAAGCCTGCGTCAAGGTAGACGGCGGCAATCACGGCTTCCAACGCATCGCCCAGCAATGTTTCCTTGCGCCGCCCGCCAGACATCATTTCCGAACGCCCGAGCTTCAGAACCTCGCCCAAGCCTAGATCGCGCGCAACATCGGCGCAGGTTTCCTTGCGCACCAGGGCGTTGAACCGGGGGGCCAATTGACCCTCGGTCGCTGTTGGATCGGCCGCCAGCAACGCCTCGGCCATCACCAGACCAAGCACGCGGTCGCCCAAAAATTCCAGCCGCTGATTGTCGGGCCGGGTCTGCGAGGAAATCGAAGAGTGGGTGACGGCGCGCAGCAGCAGTTCAGGCGTGCGGAAATTGTGCCCAAGGCGGCCTAAAAAGGCCGAGAGATCGGCTGAAAGCTTCACTCCACCGCCTTGAAGTAGCGATCAGATCGCCACGTCCAGAACGCCAGCATCGACCGCCCAGCAGAGGAGAACATGATGCGATCGGCGCGGCCGATCAGGTTTTCGGCGGGCACGAAGCCGACGCCACCGGCGGCTTGACCAAAGCGGCTATCAAGGCTGTTGTCGCGGTTGTCGCCCATAAAGAAGTAGTGGCCGTCGGGGACGGTGAACACATCTGTGTTGTCGCCAAAGCCGTTGGTATCAATGTTCAGCACATGATGGCTGACACCATCCGGCAGGGTTTCGATGGACCGGGTCCGCTGGCAGGTGCCGCCTTCGCCAACCGGGCCGTTTTCACAACGTGGCGTGTTGCCCATGGGGCCTTGGCGTTCGAACACCTCTTCAAAGACACCGTCGGGAACTTGCTTTGCTTCGGCACCGTTCAGGAACAGGACACCTTGCTTCATCTGAACGGTATCACCCGGCAGACCGATCAGCCGCTTGACGAAATCTGTGCCATTTACGGGGTGGCGAAACACAGCCACATCGCCGCGTTCGGGAGTCGACGCCAGTATGCGGCCCGAAAATGGGCACATCGCGAACGGGCAGGAATAGCGCGAATAGCCGTAGGCCATTTTGTTGACGAACAGGAAATCGCCGATCAGCAGGGTGTCTTTCATCGATTCGGAGGGAATCCAGAACGGTTGAAAGAAAAGGGTGCGAAAGGCACCCGCGATGAGCAGTGCATAGACCACGGTTTTGATGGTTTCGACGATGCCGCCATCGGTTTTGGTTCTGCTTGCCATCGGGTCTGCTTTCATAGAGTTCGGCGCGCTACATGCGCGCAGGGGGCTTGGGTGTCAAGTTGGCGTTGCCAAAGGCCGCGCCTCGATGACCACAAAGGCCTGCGCCCAGGGGTGATCATCGGTGAGGGTGACGTGGATTACCGCCTCGTGACCTGCGGGGGTCATGGATTTCAACCGGTCTGCCGCCCATCCGGTAACGTGCATCACGGGCTGGCCAGAACGCAGGTTGGAAACGGCCATATCCTTCCACGAAATGCCCATTCGAAGGCCGGTGCCAAGTGCTTTGGAGCACGCCTCTTTCGCGGCCCAGCGTTTTGCATAGGTTCCGGCGACATCGCGGCGACCTTCGGCCTTGGCTTGTTCGCGGGGGGTGAAAACGCGGTTGCGAAAACGGTCGCCGAAGCGGGCTAATGTCGCTTCGATCCGTTCTATATTGCACAGGTCGGTGCCGATGCCGAGGATCATGCAGCTGCATCCGGAAGGTGCGCGGGAGTTCTTTTGGGCGTCACTGCGTGGCCTCGCGTGCGGCAGTCATCAGGCGGCGCATTTCTTCGATTGCCGGGCTAAGGCCACGAAAGATCGCCTCGCCAATCAGGAAATGGCCGATGTTCAGTTCCATCACCTCGGGGAATGCGGCGACGGGGGATACGTTGTCGTAGCTAAGGCCGTGTCCAACATGCACCTCCAGCCCCAGCGAATGGGCATAGGTGGACGCGCGGCGCAGGGCGGTCAGTTCAATTTCAGCTTCGGCGATGTGGCCTTCGGCGTGCAAGTCACAGTAGTGGCCTGCATGAAGTTCGACCACGGCGGCACCGATGCGGGCCGATGCTTCGATCTGGCGTGGATCATGGCCGACAAACATCGACACGCGGCACCCCGCATCGCGGAGGGGCGCAATATAATCGGCCAGACGGTTATCATCGCTGGCCACGTCAAGCCCACCTTCTGTGGTGCGTTCTTGCCGCTTTTCGGGCACCAAGCAAACAGCGTGAGGTTTGTAACGCAGCGCAATAGCCTGCATCTCTGCCGTCGCGGCCATTTCAAAGTTCAGCGGCACGGATAGGCTAGCCATCAGCGCCTCGATATCCGCATCGCGGATATGGCGGCGATCTTCGCGCAGGTGGGCGGTGATGCCGTCCGCGCCCGCCTCTTGCGCCAATAAAGCCGCGCGCAATGGGTCCGGAGTGGCACCGCCGCGCGCGTTGCGCACGGTTGCCACATGATCGATGTTCACGCCAAGCCGAAGGGGACCAAGAAATGCCATGTCGGGTTGCTGCCTTTGCTGTGCACCTGCCCCCATACTTAGGGTGCAGACGCGCCGTCGTCATCCCCGTTTTCCTTGCGCGCCTTCAGCAGCGCTGACGCCTCTGCCAGCGCTGCCCGAAGGCGGCCGCGCTTTTCACTGCGTTCCTTCGATTTGTTGGCGCGCAGTTTTTGGTAGGCTCTCACCCCGGGGATGGTGATCCAATAGAGAATGGTCGAAGTGATGATGCCCGGTATGATCGAACCCACGAAATAGGGCAGGTATATCCGGCGGAAGAAGCCATAAAGGCTATGCCAATGGGTCCGTTCCTCGGTGAAAATGGCCTTGATGTTGCTCCAGATTTCGCCGCCGGCGTCTGCGAACGCGCCGAAGATGGATCGGATATCCAGTGGCGCGTCAATGCCCAGCATCCAGTGACCGAGTTCCAGAGAAGTGACCGCGATAATTGGCGTAGTGATCGGGTTGGATAAAAACGTGCATAGCAATGCCGCAAGAATATTGCCGCGCATAGCCCAGGCCAGAAGGCCTGCCGACAGAAACTGAATGCCAAAGATAGGCGGGAAGTTGACGAAAGTGCCGGCAAAAACGCCGCGAGCGATGCGGTGCGGCTCGTCGGGCAACCGGCGCATACGGTGCAACATATAGCGCCCCGCGCGGGCAAAGCCGCCAGCCGGATAGACCAGTTGACGCGCCCAAGCGAGGACAGTTCGTTTATTGCGCCGCTTAAACACCACCTTGCGGCCACTCCCATTCTTGGCCGGTCAGGGCCTTTTACTCAGGTCACGATGGCGCGAAATTTGCGCCACATCGGTTTCAGCCTCCAGCGCCGTCATCACCATGTGCAGGTGTTCGACATCACGCAAATCCACATCAACCAGAAGGCGGTAGAAATCCGGCTTTCGGTCAGTGAACCGCAAGTCTGAGATATTGGCCTTCTGTTCGCCAATCAAGGTGCAGATGCGCCCAAGTACACCGGCATCGTTAGATATGGTAATCTCTAAACAAACGGTATGCACAGGAGCGTGACGGCCCGAATGCCAGTGCAAATCTATCCAGCGCGCGGGCTGTTCTTCAAATTCTTCCAGCGCGGGACAGTCGATGGCATGGATGACCACGCCCTGCCCACGATAGGTGATACCAACGATGCGTTCGCCCGGCACTGGCTGGCAGCACGGCGCGCGGCGAAAGTTTTGATCGGCTGGCAGACCCACAACCGGGCGCTGGCCATCAACCTCGTCAGTTTTGGCAAGTGTCAGTTCGGGATACAGCGTTTCGACAACCCGGCGCGCGGTCAATTCGGCGCTGCCAAGGCGGGCCAACAAATCCAGTTCGTCCGACAGGCCAAGCATTTTGGCGGCTGTGCGCAGGGCCTTGTCGGTGGCTTTCTTTCCGACATGATCAAACGCGGCGCGGGCAAGCTCCTGGCCCAGCTTGACAAAACGACCACGGTCTTCTTCGCGCAGGGATTTCCGAATGGCGGCTTTGGCGCGGCCAGTGGTGACGATGTCGATCCAGCTGGCTTGCGGCAACTGGCCCTCAGCGGTGATAATTTCAACCGACTGGCCGTTTTTTAGCCGTGTCCATAGTGGCACGCGGATGCCGTCAACCTTGGCCGAGACGCAGGAATTGCCGATGCGGGTGTGGATCGAATAGGCGTAGTCAAGCGGCGTGGCACCACGCGGCAGCTGAATGACATCGCCCTTTGGGGTGAAGCAAAACACCTGATCGGAATACATTTCCAGCTTCACGTGCTCTAGAAATTCGTCGTGATCGCCTTCTTCAAAGCGTTCCGTCAGGGTGGCAATCCATTTTGCCGGATCTACCGCGAACGGGTTCTTTGCGCGCACACCTTCGCGGTATGACCAATGAGCGGCGACGCCCGCCTCGGCCACTTCGTGCATCTGGCGTGTTCTGATCTGCACCTCGACCCGTTTGCCATCACGACCTGAGACGGTGGTATGAATAGACCGATAGCCGTTGTTCTTTGGCTGGCTGATATAGTCTTTAAACCGGCCCGGCACGGCGCGCCAGCGTTGGTGGATGACGCCAAGGATGCGGTAACAATCCGCCTCGGACGCCGCGATGATGCGAAAGCCGTAGATGTCGGACAGCCGCGAAAATGCGAGATCCTTTTCCTGCATCTTGCGCCAGACGGAATAGGGCTTTTTCGCGCGACCGAACACATCGGCGTCGATCTTGGCTTTTTCCAACTCGGCGCGGATATCGGCAGTAATCTTGTGAACCACATCGCCCGTTTCACGTTGCAACGTGATGAAGCGGCGGATGATGGAATTGCGCGCCTCGGGGTTCAGCACCTTGAAGGCCAGGTCTTCCAGCTCTTCGCGCATCCACTGCATACCCATGCGACCGGCAAGCGGGGCAAAGATTTCCATCGTCTCGCGGGCTTTTTGTGCCTGCTTTTCGGGGCGCATGGATTTTATGGTGCGCATGTTGTGCAGACGGTCGGCCAGCTTGACCAAGATCACCCGCAAATCTTCGGACATCGCCATGAACAGCTTGCGAAAGTTTTCCGCTTGCTGACTTTGGGCCGATGACAGTTGCAGGTTGGTTAGCTTGGTCACGCCATCGACCAGCTTTGCGACCTCGTCACCAAACATGCGGGCGACTTCGGTATAGGTCGATTTGGTATCTTCGATGGTGTCGTGCAGCAGCGCGGTGATGATGGTTGCATCATCCAGCCGCTGTTCCGTCAGAATGGCGGCAACGGCGATGGGATGTGTAAAGTAGGGCTCGCCTGAATGGCGCAGCTGACCTTCGTGCATCTTCAGGCCATACGCGTAAGCCCGGCGGATCAGATCGACATTGGTGCGCGGGTTGTAGTTGCGGACGAGGGCGATCAGGTCTTCTACGTCGATCATCCTCGTCGCATCCTGCCGGGCATCCCGGTCTTAGTTATCGCCTTGCGCTTCCATCAATGCGCGCAACAGCTTTTCTTCGGACATATCATCCGTCATCGGACGGTCAACTTCGCCACCCATCAGCAGCGCCATCTGATCTTCTTCAGGCTCATCAACCTCGATCTGAGTTTGATAGCTTTCGATCATCCGCTCGCGCAGATCTTCGGCACCTTGGGTTTCGTCGGCAATCTCGCGCAGCGACACAACCGGGTTCTTGTCATTGTCGCGGTCAACTGTCACCGCGGAACCTGCTTGAATTTCACGCGCGCGATGTGCGGCGAGCATCACCAGTTCGAACCGGTTCGGGACTTTGTCAACGCAATCTTCGACCGTCACGCGGGCCATGGGATACTCCAATGCAGGCTATGGATATGGAGCGGCCTATGTAAGCGCTGACTAATGGCTTGACAAGTCTTGAATCGTGGCAGGTTAGCACGGCTAAAGTGGGTGCATTTCAGCGACATCGGTAGCAGGGAGGGCCGCCAGCATTTCAGTGACTGTCAGGTGCAACAGCGGATGCCGCCATTCTGGGGCCACATCGGCCAAGGGCACCAAAACAAATGCCCGATCTTGCATGCGCGGATGCGGCAGGATCAGATCAGTCGGCGTTTGGGTAGCCTGCAGGCGTGGCTCAAGATTGCGCCAGCGGGTTTGGGTTGCCGCATCGGGCAGAACCGCGTCGCCCAGTGCCAGAAGATCAATATCAAGCGTGCGCATCCCCCAGCGCTGCGTCCGCTGGCGGCCAAAGTTGGCCTCAATCTTATGAAGCCGGGACAGCAGTTCAGCCGCTGACATATCTTTTGCAACCTGAAGTATAGCAGCAGCATTGACGTAATCTGGCCCGGCACCGGCGGGAAAACAGGGTGTTGCGAAAAACCGACTGACCTGCGGCAATGGCAAATTGACGTTAGGGAAACTGGTTATTGCCAAATGCAGTGTTTGTACGGGCATCAGGTCGGCAAAAGGCAGGTTAGCGCCAAACGCAAGAAGGGCAGTCTGTAATTGAACCATCTTAAGTGTTACACTTCCGTATAGAAACGCTTGCCATGGGGAATATTTGGGCGATATTCCCCTTTGTTCGCCATCGCATTTAACTACATTAATGTAGTCCGCTCACGGAAAATCGATTGGAGAGCAGTATTTTGAAGGGACTGGGGTATGTTTTACAAGGACGAACGGCTTGCGCTGTTCATTGATGGATCAAACCTGTACGCCGCTGCAAAGGCGTTGGGATTTGACATAGACTACAAGCTGTTACGTTCCGAGTTCATGCGCAGAGGCAAGCTTCTGCGTGCATTTTACTATACTGCTTTGCTGGAAAATGACGAGTACTCCCCGATTCGCCCGCTTGTGGATTGGTTGAATTACAACGGCTTCACCATGGTGACCAAACCGGCGAAGGAATACACCGACAGCCAAGGGCGACGTAAGGTCAAGGGCAACATGGATATCGAACTTGCGGTCGATGCCATGGAACTTGCGCCGCGCGTCGACCATATTGTGATCTTCTCGGGTGACGGGGATTTTCGTCCGTTGATTGAAAGCCTGCAGCGTCAAGGCGTGCGTGTTTCGGTGGTATCAACCATCCGCAGCCAACCACCGATGATTGCCGACGAGCTGCGCCGCCAAGCCGATAACTTTATCGAATTGGATGAATTGCGTGACGTGATTGGTCGCCCTCCGCGCGAGCCAAGGCTGGAGCGTGAAGAGATGTCGATCGAGGCGAAGTAAGACCTTGCCGACACGACTGACCTGCCGGGTTGCGGAAACGCTTCCCGGTTTTTTCTTGTCTGTTTGTCGGCCAAGGTGATGCCGTCGGGGGTAGACCTGAGGAATGCTTGGCACTAGGTCTTGGGAAAGTCCGTCGAGGCCATGATGACCCGTTCACCGCTTAAACTTTATCTTGCTGCGCCACGCGGGTTCTGCGCTGGCGTTGATCGGGCGATCAAGATTGTCGAGATGGCAATCGTGAAGTGGGGTGCGCCGGTATATGTGCGCCATGAGATTGTTCATAATAAATTTGTGGTCGACGGGTTGCGCGCGCTGGGTGCGATTTTCGTCGAAAAACTGGATGACGTGCCCGAAGGACGGCCGGTGATTTTTTCGGCCCACGGCGTGCCAAAGGTGGTGCCGGCCGAGGCTGCAAGGCGTGAAATGGTGTTCGTCGATGCCACCTGCCCCTTGGTCAGCAAAGTGCATATCGAGGCCCAACGGCATTTTGAGAACGGCCTGCAAATGGTGATGATCGGCCATCAGGGCCATCCCGAAACCATCGGCACCATGGGGCAGCTGCCGCCCGGCGAGGTCTTGTTGGTGGAAACCGATGGTGATGTGGCGCGTCTTGTGGTGCGCAACGAGGCGCGGCTTGCCTACATCACCCAGACCACCTTGTCGGTAGATGATACGGCGGGCATTGTTGCCGCCCTGCAAGCGCGGTTTCCCAGCATTATCGGGCCGCATAAGGAAGACATCTGCTATGCAACAACGAACCGGCAGGCATCGGTCAAGGCGATTGCGGGCAAGATTGACGCGTTGCTGGTGATCGGTGCGCCGAATTCGTCAAATTCGCTGCGGCTGGTTGAGGTCGGCCGCGCGGCGGGATGTGCCTATGCGCAACTGGTGCAGCGTGCGGCGGATATTGATTGGCGGGCGCTGGACGGGATTGGCGCAGTTGGCATCACCGCAGGGGCGTCAGCGCCCGAGGTGTTGGTGAACGAGGTGATCGAGGCTTTTCGTGCAAGGTATGACGTGACCGTCGAACTGGTCGAAACCGCGCGTGAAGCGGTGGAATTTAAAGTGCCCCGTGTGCTGCGGGAACTTGCTTGAGCGTTTCGTCGGGCCATCTGGCATCCGTTGATTTAGTATTTGGACAAAGAAGAACGATGCCAGACCTATTTGCCTATACTGACGGAGCCTGTTCCGGCAACCCCGGCCCCGGTGGCTGGGGTGTTTTGATGCTGGCGCGTGAGGGTGGGGCGGTGGTGAAAGAGCGCACCCTTCAGGGTGGCGAGGCGCTGACCACCAACAACCGGATGGAGCTGATGGCGGCGATTTCGGCGCTAGAAGCGCTGTCGAAGCCATCAGAGATCACCATCGTGACGGATAGTGCCTATGTGAAGAACGGCATCACCGAATGGATGGATGGCTGGAAGCGTAAGGGCTGGCGCACGGCGGGTGGGCCGCCGGTAAAGAATGTCGATCTGTGGCAGAGGCTCGATGCGGCGCGGGGGAGGCATTCGGTGATCTGGAAATGGATCAAGGGCCATGCGGGGCACGTTGAAAATGAGCGTGCAGATGAATTGGCGCGAGCTGGCATGGCACCGTTCAAAACAGTGAAAGTGGACTGAGGGGTGGAGTTTTCGACGCCACCCTAGCACATAATTGGGCATCAGATTTTCAAGACACTTGAATATAAACTTACGTTCGTTTACATATTTGCAATGGGCCGTTCAAGAACTGTTTCCGATGCAGAAATCTTCCTCACAATCCGCAGATTGTTGCTTGCTGGTGGCGAAAAGGCCGTGGCATTTGCATCCGTGGCGCAGGCTACAGGGCTTGCCGGACCAACCTTGGTGCAACGATTTGGCTCGCGTGCGGGTATGATCCGTGCGGCGCATCTAGCGGGATGGGATGCGCTGGATGCGGCGACTGCAGCAGCGATTGCAAGTGCTGAATTCTCAGCCAAGGGCGCGCATAATCTATTGAAATCATTGAGTGGTGATCAGGCAGAGCCGCTTGACCTTGCCGTCCTGTCGATGGACTTTCGTGATGCAGTCTTGCGAAAGCGGGCTGAAGCCTGGCGTCAAACAGTTGAAGCGACGTTGGGTTCACAGCTTGGTCGTGGTACAAAGGCGCGCGAAAAAGCGGCGATGCTGTTTGCCGCTTGGCAGGGCCAACTTCTGTGGCAAATTGCGGGTGGTAAAAGCTTTAAGATCAAAGATGCGGTGAAGCAGCTTACTTAGAGATATAGGTCCGCCATGCCCATATCAGCACCATAGCCCCAAGGATCGCGCCAATAAAATAAGCGGCAATGCCGGTGATCGTGACCAAGAACCGCAAGATGGTCGAGCCGATGACCGCCCCCACAATACCGATCACCACTGTTGTTAGCACGTCAGTTTGCACCCGCATAAACCGGGTGGCAAAAAAGCCCGCCGCAGCACTGATGATTGCAACCAAAATGAGGCTAGGCATCACTCTCTCCGATCCGCTCTGGCAACAGACTTAGGTAGTGACGCGTTGGCTTGCAATGTCATGGCGCAGATTCGCCAGCATCGCCTGCCCGATGGTGGCGAAGTCACCCCACGCGTTCTTCCTCAGTCCGATCTGCAATCCCGGTTTCATTGCCTCGGTGTCAGATCGATGTTTTACAACAGATCGCGGATTGGTGTGGGCGTGGTATCCAGCCACCCCACATCTCCGACCGCTCTGTGATGCGCACCTGCAAGTTTCCGTCAAGAAAGCCGATCCGGCAGAACCCATCCACGCAGCAGATCCTCTGGCAGCATCGGGCGTTTGCCTTCGCGCTGCGCGAGGGTGATTTCAACCGCACCCGTCCCGCAGGCGATGGTTAGACCGTGCAAAACCTGCCCCGGCGCACCGTCACCATCCACAACACACGAATGGAGCAGCTTTAGCCGTTCACCCGCCACGTCGCACCATGCGCCGGGAAATGGCGAGAGGCCGCGAATTTGGCGATCAACCTGCACTGCGGTCTGAGTCCAGTCAACGCGCGCCTCTGCCTTGTCAATCTTGTTGGCATAAGTCACGCCCTCAGCCGATTGCAGCTGCGGTTCGGGCAGCGTTTCCAGCGCCTCTATGATCAACGTCGCACCAAGCGTCGCAAGCCGGTCGTGCAGATCGGCGGTGGTATCATCGGCCCTGATCGGGATCGACCGGCGCAGCATAACAGGGCCGGTATCCAGACCCGCCTCCATCTGCATGATGCAAATTCCCGTCTCTGTATCGCCAGCCATGATTGCGCGGTGGATCGGGGCAGCACCACGCCAACGCGGCAAAAGCGAGGCGTGGATGTTCAGGCAGCCCTTCGCGGGGGCATCCAGAATGGCCTGCGGCAGGATCAAACCGTAAGCGACGACAACGGCGATATCGGCATTCGCGGCGGTGAAATCGGCGATCACTTCGGGGGTTCGCAAAGTGGTAGGATGCCGTGTCGGAATACCCAAGGCCTGTGCCCGCAATTGCACCGGACTGGGCCGATCCTGCTTGCCACGGCCAGCGGGACGCGGCGGTTGGGAGTAAACGCAGACCACATCATGGTGGGCAGCAAGCGCTTCAAGGATCGGCACGGCAAAATCGGGGGTGCCCATGAAGACAATCCTCATGTCCGCCTCCGCAACTTTTCCGCCTTTGCAATCAGCATTTTGCGCTTTAGCGGCGACAGGCGGTCGAAATACATGTGGCCGTTCAGATGGTCGATCTGATGCTGCACTGACGTGGCCCAAAGGTTGACCAGATCACGATCTTCGATCACCCCGTCCGCGTTCAAATACCGCACGGTCACGGCGCGTGGCCGCAGGATAACAGCGGACACACCGGGCAAGTTGGGCGAGGCTTCGTCCTGCTCGCGCAACTGACCGCTGGCATGCAAAATCTCGGGGTTGGCCATCAGGATCGCCTGGCCACGGTCATCCGAACAATCGACGACAGCAAGACGCAGGGACACGCCGATTTGCGGTGCGGCAAGGCCATAGCCGGGCATCGCGTCCATGCTGTCGACCATATCGGCCCATATGGCGCGAGCGTCATCGGTGATTGTGGTAATTGGAACCGCAGCGGTCGAAAGGCAGGCGTGCGGCCACCGCAAGAACGCGCGTGTGGGCATCAGCCGCGCGCCAGTTCGCGCTTAAGCTTTTCCATCTTGCGGGTGATCATCTGGCGCTTCAGTGGGCGCAGGTAATCAATGAACAACTTACCATTCAGATGGTCGATTTCATGCTGCGCGCAGGTTGCCCACAGGCCGGCGAACTGCTCTTCGTAGGGTTTGCCATCCAGCCCTGTCCACTGCACGGCAACTTCGGCAGGCCGTTCGACATCGGCATATTGATCGGGGATGGAAAGGCAGCCCTCTTCGTAGGTGGCAAGGTCTTCGGAAGCCCAGGTAATTTCGGGATTGATCAACACTAGGGGGCGCGGCGCAAGATCAGGGTCTTTCACACAATCCATCACGATCATGCGCTTGTTAACGCCAACCTGCGGTGCCGCAAGGCCAATGCCGGGCGCATCATACATGGTTGCAAGCATATCTTCAGCCAGCTTCCCCATCTCGGCCGAAATTTCGGTCACTGGATCGGAAAGCCGTTTAAGACGCGGATCGGGGTGGATCAGGATGGATCGGATCATATTTTCCGATTTACGGCGCAGGGGACAATGTTGCAAGTGGAAGGCATAAGGTTATTGATCGTGACCGAAGTCAGCGGGGCATTGGAACGCTATTCTAACTTGCGTTGATATTATGGAATAAAATGTGGCTTGATGTCAAATTTACAGAATGATATTCCAATCCTAACGTTTCACATGGAACATCATACCTTGCAACAAACAGGTAGGCAAACGATGAGCTTCGACGAACCGATCAACCGCGTAGGCACCCACTGCTCAAAATGGGACATGATGGAGAAACTATACGGTGTTTCGCCACAGACCGGGCTTGCCATGTGGGTTGCGGACATGGACTTTCGGCCACCGCAGGTTGTGCAGCAAGCGGTCGAGGCGATGGCCGCACACGGGCTTTACGGCTATTTCGGCGATGATTCGAAGTATATCGCGGCCATCCAATGGTGGATGGAGGCTCGGCATGGCTGGGATGTGGCAAAGGAGACGATCTTTACCACCCATGGCTTGGTCAATGGCATAGCACTTTGTATTGATGCGTTTACCGCGCCGGGCGACGGGGTGATCCTGATGACCCCGGTTTACCATGCTTTTGCCCGTGTCATTAAGGGAGGTGGGCGCACGGTAGTAGAGTGCAAGCTGGCGCAAAACGCCGGTCGGTATGAGATGGATTTTGCGACTTGGGACGCCCAGATAACGGGCCACGAAAAGCTGCTGGTTCTGTGTTCGCCACACAATCCGGGCGGTCGTGTCTGGACCGAAGCGGAATTGCAGGGCGTCGCAGATTTCTGCCAGCGCCATGATCTGATCCTGGTGTCGGACGAGATACACCATGATCTGGTGTTCCCCGGCCAAAAGCATTACATCATGGCGAATGTCGCGCCGGGCATATCTGATAGATTGGTGATGATGACGGCAGCGACCAAAACCTTCAACATCGCGGGCTGCCATACCGGCAATGTGATTATCGCGGACGCTAAACTTCGGGCAATTTTCGCCGCAAGGATGAATGCGCTTGGCATTTCGCCGAATTCGTTCGGAATGCACATGGTGACCGCCGCCTATTCGCCGGAAGGGGCCGAATGGCTGGACGGTTTAATGGGCTATCTGGAAACCAACCGGCAGATTTTCGATGCCGGGATCAATGCCATTCCGGGGCTGCGGTCGATGACGCTGGATGCGACCTATCTGGCATGGGTCGATTTTGCCGGTGCTGGAATGACGGCACCCGAATTCATCGCCCGGGTTGAGAAAACCGCCGGCATTGCGACCAACTATGGGCCGACTTTCGGGGCGGGCGGTGATACCTTTCTGCGCTTCAACATCGCGACGACACGGGCCAACGTCATTGATGCCGTGACGCGGATGCAAGCGGCGTTTGCCGATCTGCAATGATCCGCTAGTTGCGCCGAAAGCTGATATTCTTTGCACTGATCGGGGCAGGGGCGGCGCTGTTGTTGCAGCGTCCAGATCCCGCGCCTACGCCGGTTTTGCCGCCATTGGTCGGGCCTATTGACCGGATCGTGGTTGAAAAATCCGCCCGGCGCATGGTGGTTTACCGCGACGGAAAAGCGCTGCTAGAATACCGCGTTGCCTTGGGGTTTTCACCCAAGGGGGCGAAGATGCGCCAAGGCGATGGCAAGACGCCGGAGGGGCGGTTTCGCGTCGACAGGTTGAATGCGCAAAGCAGCTATCATCTGTCACTTGGGCTTGATTATCCGCAAGCAGCTGACGTGCAGCGTGCTTCGGCGGGCGGCTATGATCCGGGCGGGGATATCTTCATCCATGGCCAGCCCAACGCGCTGCCAGATGACATGATTTTGAAGGGCGACTGGACGGCTGGATGCATCGCCGTTTCAAATGCCGAGATACGGGAGATTTTTGCCGCTACCGCTAGTGGCGCAGTGGTGGATGTGCGGCCATAGGTCAGCTGCTGGGCAGATACCCGACAGGCGCGTTTTCGTCGCGCCAGAAGTCAAGCGGTGCGCGATCTGTGACCATGGTTGATCGCTTGAAATCACAAATCAGTTGGCCATTTTCGACAGTGGACGCCACGATCAGACATTGCGAAAGATGCCGCGCGCCATCGTAGACGTCGACCAACCCGCGCAGGTGCGAGATATGGTCGGCGTCGACGGCCAAACCATCATCCCAGATGCGCAGAATAGGATAAACCTCGGCACCAATTTGCAGCCGCAAACGAGATTTTTTGGCGTCTTGCCGCTTGCGCGCCGCCTCAAACCCTTCACGCAGTTCCTTCGAGAAAAATTCCAACATGGCAGTCTCCTGATCCGAAGTGTGAACCGCAAATGGTTAAAATCAAGGCAGAGAATAAACGGTTTTTCAAACAGGCTGATGCGTGCCGAAAAAGTCACGTCGGGCGGCGTTGGGGCCCTGCGAAAAGATCTGTATTTGATCGGGCTCTGCGCCGGGCAGATTGGCCGCCTCTCGCGGCATGTCGTAAGGCCAGAGTTGTCCGCCTCTAGCCCTCGCTGGCCATCAATAGCGACATTTCCTCTCACTTGGTTTTGATCGCTCCGGCGTCTTGGGCAAGGCAGCTAATTTGGGTTGAAAGGCATTGCGAACGGTGTCTGCTGTTGCAGTATCTGCTCCCTCGTTGGGACATCAGTTTGCTTGGGTTAGCCGCATCACTTACCTTGCGTGGCTGCGAGGCCGTGATTGCGATGAAGTCGGGCGGAGGTTGGCACGCAGACCACACCGTCAGGGCGTTGATATCAAAATGAAGATAATCCAGCTACATAGCTGGTGATTGTTTGGGCTTGTGAAACGTTGGGTGGCAGGATTGCGCGATGTAGCAGCGAACATGTCGCGGTGTCGGCCAAGAACGTCCGTAGTGTAGCGCCAGTTTGGTTGCACTAAGCGCAAGAATAGGGTCTGTGTTCGCCAAACCGGAGCGCGCGAATTGATGACCCATTTGCCCAACAGACCCCCCGCTGCAATGCCGACAATTTTGGCGTCCGGCAACCACATATGCGGACCAAACGTCCCTTCCAACGAAATGGCGGAGGTTGAGTGCTCAATAGGCAGATGGCCCCATGCGTGTGCGTGGGTTGGCAGGTATTTCTTGCGAGAAACGGCGACGTCCGAGCGCGCTTTGGGGCGCAGTGATCGCCAACGAGACGGTCGGAAATCACCAACAACGAATGGCGTTTTGAACGACGGAGCTGCGCAGGCCATTAGGGACGCAGAGACACACCAGAATATTTTTCACGCTGAAGAACTAATGGCTGGGATCGCGAATCGTCCCTTCCGATTCGTGGAAACGAGGGCAAATCGTGGAAGCTGAGGCACCTGATCACGGCGGTGGAGTTGATGCGGCAGTGCGGCAGTACGGCGGCAGGCGCGATGCCTGGATTGATCTGTCGACGGGGATCAACCCGGTCGCCTACCCGGTGCCGCAGCTTTCGCCCAAGGATTGGTGCACCCTGCCCGATTCCGTCGCGCAAGACACACTGACAGAGGCGGCACGGCAGTTTTGGCACGTGCCGGATGGTGCCGCAGTGCTTGCCGCCCCCGGTGCGTCTGCCTTGATTGCCCGCATTCCAGCTTTGCAGATCCGCGGAAAAGTGCGGATAGCGAACCCAACCTATAACGAGCATAGCCGCGCATTTTCGGCGGCGGGATGGGATGTGCAGCTAAACCAAATTGGCAACGCAGCGGTGCTGGTGCACCCGAACAATCCTGATGGGCGGGTCTGGGCGGACTCTGATGTAACGGGCGACCTATGCGTCATCGATGAAAGTTTTTGCGATGTGATGCCCGGCCAAAGCCTGATTTCTGCGGCAGCCCGGCCCGGTGTGATCGTGCTGAAAAGCTTTGGCAAGTTCTGGGGTCTGGCAGGCCTTCGGCTTGGCTTTGCAATCGGCGATGCTGCGTTGATTGCGCGATTGTCGCAGATGCTGGGTCCGTGGCCTGTGTCTGGCCCAGCCCTTAGGATAGGGGTGACCGCTTTGACTGATACGGGCTGGGCCGAGCGAACCCGAGCATGGCTGCAGGTCGACGCAGGGCGGCTGGACGGGTTGGTCACGTCAGTTGGGGCGAAACTTGTAGGCGGCACCAGCCTGTTTCGGCTTTATGATACAGACGATGCGGCCCGGTGGCAGGATAGCCTGGCACGTCATCAAATATGGACGCGGATTTTCCCATACTCCAAAGGCTGGTTGCGGCTTGGCCTGCCTGGATCACCTAACGACTGGGCGCGGCTTGCCAACGCGCTTGAGCATCTGGACACGGCGCGATGAGTGCCATGTTGCTGTTGCCCGCGCTGGCCATGGATGCCGCGCTGGGCGAGCCGAAATGGCTATGGTCGCGCCTGCCGCATCCAGCGGTTCTGATGGGGCGGTCAGTCGCATTTGCCGATGCACGCTTGAATAGCGGAGCGCAAAGAAAGCTGAAGGGCTTGGTGGCGATGGTTGGTCTTGCCATCGTGGCGGTGCTGCTGGGTTGGCTGATCCATCTGGTGCCGGATTTCGGGGCGCTGGAAGTGATCGCCGCCGCGATGTTGTTGGCGCAGCGCAGTTTGGTGCAGCATGTGCAGACAGTCGCCGATGCGCTGCGGATATCTTTGGACGATGGAAGGCGGGCCGTGGCGATGATCGTTGGCCGCGATACCGCCGCGATGGATGAGGCGGCGGTTGCCCGCGCAGCGATCGAAAGCGCCTCGGAAAACCTGTCGGACGGGGTGATTGCGCCTGCGTTCTGGTTTCTGATCGGCGGCTTGCCGGGGCTGATGCTGTACAAGATCACCAATACCGCCGACAGCATGATTGGCCATCGTACGCCGCGCTATGAACAGTTCGGCTGGGCCGCCGCCCGATTAGACGACCTTCTGAACTGGGTGCCCGCGCGGCTGACTGCGCTGATCATCGTTTTGGCCCATGGGCGGTGGGATACAGCGAAGCCCATCCTCCGCGATGCGGCCCTGCATCGGTCGCCCAATGCCGGCTGGCCAGAGGCAGCGATGGCCGTCGTGCTGAACCTGTCGCTGTCTGGCCCGCGGAGCTACAACGGCGTGATGACGGATTTTTCGTTTGTCTATCCCGAAGGCCGGCGCGACGCAGGGCCGGATGACGTAGATGCCAGCGTGAAAGCACTGTGGCGCAGCTGGGTTGTGATTTTTATTGGCACCGCAGTGATCGCTTTGATTGGTCTGATCTGATTGCCCTAAGACAGCTGAAGGAAACGTTGATGCGATTAGGTTTGGTGTTGCTGTGTTTGCTATTGGCCTCGCCCGTCGCTGGTGCGCCATGTGGTGCTGAATTTTCCGACTTCGTATCGGCGATGAAGGCCGAAGCTTTGGCGAAGGGGCTGGCAGAGCCGGACATTGACGCGTTCTTTGACGGGGCTGCGGTGGATGCGAAGGTTCTGAAAGCAGACCGATCGCAAGGGGTCTTTCGCAAGACTTTCCTTGAGTTTTCAAAAGCGCTGATCAGCCAAAGCCGGATCAGCAACGGTGCAGCTTTGGCGCAAAAATGGGACAGCGAGTTCAACAGAGCGGCGGCCGAGTTTGGTGTGCCGCGCGGTATATTGCTGGCGTTCTGGGCGTTCGAGACGGACTTCGGCGCCGTGCAGGGTGATTTCAACACGCGCAACGCGCTGGTCACGTTGGCGCAAGATTGCCGGCGGCCAGAGCTGTTTCAACCGCAAATCTTCGCAGCGATTGATCTGACGGGCCAAGGCATGTTCGACCCCGCCAACACCATCGGGGCATGGGCGGGCGAAATTGGCATGGTGCAAATGTTGCCAAAAGATATTCTGGAACGTGGCGTTGACGGCGATGGCGACGGCGTGATCAGCCTGAAAACGTCCGCGCCCGATGCCTTGTTGTCAGCGGCTAACATGCTGCAATCATTGGGCTGGCGTTCCGGCGAGCCGTGGTTGCAAGAGGTAACCTTGCCGGAGGATCTTGATTGGGCCAAAACCGGGCTGGAGACGCAGCTTTCCGTGGCAGATTGGGCGGCGATGGGCGTGGCAGCGCGCGGCATGGGACTACCGCAGGGTCGAATGACGGCGTCGGTCTTGTTGCCACAAGGTCGTGACGGACCCGCGTTTCTGGCCTATCCAAATTTCAGGGTGCTGTTTGAGTGGAACAAAAGCTTCGTCTACGTAACCACCGCCGCCTATTTCGCCACGCGGCTGGAAGGTGCCGATGTCTATGTTTCTGGCGATCCGGACCCGGCCCTGTCGTTGGACCAAATGATGGTGTTGCAGCAAAAGCTGGCCACATTGGGGCATGAGGTTGGCAAGATCGACGGCATTCTTGGGGCACAAACCCGCATCGCCGTGCAAAAGGAACAAGTGCGTCTTGGTCTGCCTGCCGATGCCTGGCCGACGGCGGAGCTGTTGAATAGGCTTTAGAGCGAACGCACTACTCAAGCCACCAATGCCTCAGCCTTCTTCAGATCTACCGATACCAGCTGACTAACCCCCTGCTCAGCCATGGTCACACCGAACAGCCGGTCCATCCGAGCCATCGTGACGGCGTGGTGAGTGATGATAAGGAAACGCGTATCGGTGCGGCGGGTCATTTCATCCAGCAGGTCGCAGAACCTTGTTACGTTGGCGTCATCAAGCGGTGCATCAACCTCGTCCAGCACACAGATCGGTGCGGGGTTTGCCAGGAACACACCGAAGATCAGGGCAAGCGCGGTCAGAGTTTGTTCGCCTCCCGATAGCAGCGACAGCGTTGCCAGTTTTTTGCCCGGCGGTTGGCACATGATCTCTAGCCCGGCCTCCAGCGGATCGTCGCTTTCCACCAGCACAAGACGCGCTTCGCCGCCGCCGAAGAGATGGGTAAACAGCGTGGCGAAATTTGCGTTCACCTGTTCAAACGCGGTCAGCAGCCGTTCGCGGCCTTCGCGGTTTAGGGCCGAAATGCCCGAGCGAAGCTTTTTCACCGCCTCTTCAAGGTCGGTCTTTTCCTGCAGCAAAGTGTCATGTTCTTCCTGCACCGATTTCGCATCTTCTTCGGCGCGCAGGTTCACGGCACCCAACGCCTCGCGCTGCCGTTTCAGGCGGTTTACATCGGTTTCCAAGGTTTCAGCATCAGGCATGGTCTCGGGGTCAGAAGCCAAGCTTTCCAGCAAGTCAGTTGGCGTTGCTTCGGTTTCCTCGGCGATCCGCGCCTCGGTCAGAACAACCGCTTCCTGTGCAGCCTCGGCGCGGGCTTCGGCACGGGCGCGGTCTTCGCGGGCTTCGCCTGCAGCGCGCTCGGCGTCGCGTTCGGAAAGATGTGCGTCGCGCGCAGCGGCTTCTGCGGTGGCCAATGCATCGGCGGCGGTGCGGCGGCGTGCCTCGGCGGTTTCCATCGCGTCGTTCAGGTCTTCGCGCATGGCGGCAATGTCTTCTGGGGCGGCGAGCGCTTCGGCCAGTTCATCCTCAGTCGCCGCTTTGCGATCGGCAAGTTCGGTGGACCGCCGTTCTGCCGTTTCAAGCCGGTGCCGCCATCCTGACAGCTCCTTGGTAGCATCTTGTCGGCGTTTGGTGCGCGCCTCGCCTTCGCGGCGCAATTCATCGTGGGCTGAACGGCGAGTCAGCATGGTAATGCGGGCCGCCTCGACCGCGAACTTTGCAGCCTCGCCAGCGGCGCGGGCAGCCTCAAGATCGGGCAGGCCAAGCGTCGCACTTTCGGCCTCGCGCAGGCGGCTGCGGGCGGCCATCGCTTCGTCTTCGAACCGACTTACGGCAAGGCGAGCAGCCTCTAGTTTGCCACCAGCGATGGATCTGTCGGCCTCGGCCCGTGCAGCGGTTCGGCTGGCTTCGGTCACCCGTGCGTCGGCGGCACGACGGGCATCACGGGCAAGCTGATCGGCGCGGGCCAGATCGGCAAGGCGCTGATGCAATGCGTCATGGGCCTGGCGCGCGCCTTCGGCTCGGGCCGCCACTTCTTCCAGATCACGCTTTAGCTGGACCAAGCGGTTCAGCTGTTGCAGTCGCAGCGCAGCAGCGGACGGCGCGTCTTCGGCGGCGGCGCGCAGCCCATCCCACCGCCAAAGGTCGCCTTCGAGGCTGACCAACCGCTGCCCCGGCGACAGGTCGGCTTGCAAACGCTGGCCGTCAGCGCGCGACACAAGGCCGGTTTGGCCAAGGCGACGGGCAAGAACGGCAGGCGCCTTGACCCATACTGACAATGGCTGCGCACCGTCGGGAAGGGGCTGCGGCGATGCGTAGTCGGCTAAAAGGGCCCAGCCAGACCGGCGATCCTTGGTCACTTCAGGTGCGCGCAAATCGTCGGCCAAGGCGGCACCCAAGGCCGCTTCATAACCCGGTGTCACCTGCAACAGATCCATGATCTGCGATCCGGCAAGGGCTTCACGCTCCACCAAACGCGCCAAGGCGGCGACTTCGGCACGCAGCGCGTTCGCCTCGCCTTCCGCACTGGACCTTGCCGCACGCGCCTCGGCTTCACGTCCCTGAACATCGGCGCGGGCGACTTCGGTGCTGGCCAAAGCCTCATCCGCGGCTTCGGCCAATGCAGCGGCGGCATAAGTAGCTTCTTCGGCCATCTCGAATGCGGTAGCAGCAGTGGCAAGGGCAGCCTCCGCAGCGCCAACAGCGGCGTTTGCACTGGCGGCTTCGGCTTCGGTCCGCTCAACCGTGGTTCGGGTATCCAATAGCAACCGTTGTGCGGATTGGTGACGCGCTGCAAGCCGCGCCGCATCTTCGGTGGCTTGCGACTGCACAGTTTCAAGGTCTGTCAGGGCGGTTGCCGCAAGGCGCGCCGCCTCTACCGCGTCAGCTAGCCGATCTTCATGGCCTTCCTGGGCGCGGGCAACTTGATCAAGTTCCCACTCCAGCCGCGTGATGGTTTCAACCGCATCACGATTAAGGCCAGCCTCGCGTTCTATATCATGGCCCAGTTGATCGGACCGCGCGCGCAGAGTTTCGATCAAGGCTTGCGCGCGGGCTTCTTGATCAGCCAGCGTATCGCGCTGCACAGACAGACGCTGCAGAACCGCCGCTGCAATTGCTTCTTCCTCGCGCTTTGCGGGCAGCGCTTCGTCGGCGGCAGCGCGCTGTCCGGTGGCCACCCTCGCGGCCTGTTCGGCCTTGGCTGCGGCAACAACCCTGTCACGCAAATTGGCATCGGCCTCCAGCCGGGCCGCATCTGCTTCGCGCCAACGACGGTACAGCAGCATGCCCTCGGTACGGCGCAATTCCTCGCCTATTTCGCGGTACCGGGCGGCCTGGCGGGCTTGGCGCGCTAGGGTCGCCAGCTGTGTGGCAAGCGCCTCCAGCACGTCATCAAGCCGCGCCAGATTGGTTTCCGTGGCAGTAAGGCGCAGCTCAGCCTCGTGCCGACGCTGATAGAGACCCGATATGCCAGCGGCTTCCTCCAGAATGCGCCGTCGGCTTTTTGGCTTAGCGTTGATCAGTTCCGAAATCTGCCCCTGCCGCACCAAGGCGGGCGAATGCGACCCGGTGGAGGCATCGGCAAACAGCATCTGGATATCGCGGGCGCGCACGTCTTTGGTATTGGCCTTGTAGGCCGACCCGGCATCCCGCGTGATGCGGCGGACGATTTCGATCTGATCCGCCTCGTTGAACCCCGATGGTGCCAATCGTTCGGCATTGTCGATCACCAGCGCCACTTCGGCAAAGTTGCGGGCGGGGCGCGTGGCGGCACCAGCAAAGATCACATCTTCCATCTCGCCGCCGCGCATCGCGGTAGGGCGGTTTTCGCCCATCACCCAACGCAACGCCTCAAGCAGGTTCGATTTGCCACAGCCATTTGGCCCAACCACGCCGGTAAGACCCTGATGGATCACCAGATCCGTCGGGTCGACAAAGCTTTTGAAGCCGTTAAGGCGAAGGCGAGAAAAGCGCAACCGAGTACCCAAGGTGATTCCGACAGTCGCCTATCGTCTGGCGAAGGTGGCGGGCTGTCAACCGTTACGCCACCCGATATAGAGCATATCGGCGGGTTATCCCCAATATATTGCCTGTCTTGACGTGTTGGGCGGCGAAAAGCCAAATGCCGGAAAGGAGTTGCCATGACCACCCCGTTTCGCGCGGTTGATCCCTATGACTGGCCGGCCCTGCGCGATCTGATCGCGCGTGCCTTTGCCGGGATGGAGGGGCGCATTGACCCGCCGTCATCGCTGCATCGTTTGACCGCGCTCGATATTGCCAAACAGGCCATTGAAGGTGAGGTTTGGGCGATTGGCACACCCGCCGTTGCCTGCGTGTTTCTAACGCCCCTGCCCCATGCGCTGTATCTGGGAAAACTGGCGGTGGACCCGGCGCACCACCGCAAGGGCTATGGTCGTGCGCTGATTGCCATGGCAGAAGACCGCGCCCGGCAGCTTGGCTTGCCAGCATTAGAACTGTCGACCCGCATTGAACTTGTGGAAAACCACGCCACATTCAATTCCTTGGGCTTTGTGCAAACCGCCAGCAGTACCCATGCTGGCTTTTATCGTCCGACCACGCTTGTCTTCACCAAAACTCTACAACAAACCGCCCGACCCAAAGGACGATCATGACTGACCTGACCCTGCTGACCATCTGCGGCGCTTTGCGCGCCGGATCGACCAATCGGCTGCTGCTGGCAGAGGCTTCGTGTGCCTTTGGTCCGGCAAACGTGGTAGATGCCAATCTGCGACTGCCGCTTTATGACAATGATCTGGAAGATGCGTCCGGCATTCCACCCGAGGTTCAGCGGCTTGCCGATCAAATTCGGAACGCCGATGCAGTGGTTATCTCGACCCCGGAATACAACAAATCCCTGTCCGGCGTGCTGAAGAACGCGTTGGACTGGGTTAGCCGTGTGCCGGGGTCCGCTTGGCGTGATCGGCCGGTGGCGATTGTATCGGCGGCGGATGGTCGCGGTGGCGGCGACAGGGCGCAGTTTGCATTGCGGCTTTGCATGGTGGCGTTTCGACCAAGACTGTTGGCAGGGCAAGAGGTTATGGTTGCTTCGTCGCGGAAGGCATTTGATACGAACGGGCGCTTGCTTGATCCTGTTACGGTCAAGGTGCTGACCGAACTGATGCAGTCCCTTCGTGCCGAAGCAATGCGATAGCCTAGCGGGTCAGGCTAGCCGCAACCCGAAACTCGCGTGGTATGGTATCGCGGCCCTCAAGCACCAAATCAATCATCACCTCGGCCACTTTCGGGGCCATGCCGAAGCCGATCTTGAAACCACCGTTGGCAATGAAATGCTTCTCCCGCCCCGGCCATATCCCCAGCATCGGCGCGCGTGACTTCGCACGTGGGCGTAGCCCAGCCCAGCGCGATATGACCGGGGCGTCGGCAAGAGCCGGGCAAGCGGCAATGGCTTTTCGGTGTAAGGCATCAAGCCGACCATCTGTGGAGTTGGGGTCTTGCCACTGGTTTTCCGAGGTGGACCCAACAGCCACCGTCCCATCGGCATGGGGCACGATGTGCAGGCCATCAACAAACAGTTGCGGCAAATCACCGGCATCATGGCGCAAAAGCAGCGCCTGACCTTTGACGCCGTTGCCTACGGGCTGCGCCAGATCAGCGGACAGATCGGCCAAGCCATCGGTGCCCGTCGCCCAGACAATCGGGCCCTTCGGGGCAGCGTTACCGATGATAATCTCGCCTCCTCGCGCGATGATCGCCGCCGCCAAAGCCGCCAAAGCCTGCGTGGGGTTCACCCTTGCACTTAAGGTATCATGCACCAGCCAACTTGTCGGACTGTGCGGCTGCCACGCGGCACCGCTGGCTTGCACAACTTGCCAGGCAGCCAAGCCTCGCCACAGCACCTGCGCCTCGCGTTGACGGGCCTGCGCGATGTCTATCGCGCGCTCGTCGGCCAACGGTTGCAGCCGCCCGGTACGGCCATAGCCATTCGGCAGGCCGGAGGTTCCGGATACTGCATTCCACCAATCTCGAGCCATCAACAGGCTATCAAGCTGAAACGCCTTTTTCGCATTCCAGGCCTCTGGCACATGCGGCGATAGCGCCCCGACCGGGCCGCCACTGGACCCTGCTCCTACGCCGCCCGCCTCAATCACCCGTACTTTCGCGCCACGAAGGGTTGCCGCCCAGGCGATGGACAAGCCAAAGATCCCAGCGCCCATAACGGTCAGATCCGGTCTTGCCATTCGTCGCGTCCTTGCCCATTGTCCGATCGACCGTCGTGGTGATCCCTGCCCGCGATCAAGGGTTTACGGCATATGACTTCCCCCCGCCAGACCGCCACACTGAACTGGCGAGACGATGTTATCCCGGTGTCGACCCGGTTTGATGACCCCTATTTCTCGCTTGCTGGCGGTTTGGCAGAAACTCGACACGTGTTCTTGGCCGGCAATGACCTGCCCGCCCGCTTTGCCCCCGGCTTTCATGTGGCGGAACTAGGGTTTGGCACGGGGTTGAACATGCTTGCCACGCTGATCGCCTGGCGGGCGGCGGGCGGGTCAGGCGTACTCCGATACACCTCGTTTGAGGCATATCCGATGGCCGCCCCCGATATGGCTCGCGCTCTTGCAGCATTCCCCGAAGCGGTGAGTTTGGCTGGCCCGATCCTTGAACAATGGGCGGCTGGACAGACCGAGATTGCCTTGCCCGACCTAAAAGCAACCATCATCATCGGTGACGCAACCGTGACACTACCCGCATGGAATGCTGCTGCTGATGCCTGGTATCTGGATGGCTTCTCACCTGCCAAGAACCCCGATCTATGGGCGGACGATCTGCTGCACAGCGTCGCCGACCATACCAGACCGGGCGGCACGTTCGCCACTTTCACTGCCGCAGGCCATGTGCGCAGGGCACTAGCCGCCGCGGGCTTTGCAGTTGAACGTCGCGTCGGCTACGGCACAAAACGCCACATGTCTACCGGGGCACTTCAAGCATGACCGACAAAGACGCCAAGCGCGGCATCTGGCTGATGATAGCCGCCGTTACTGTCTTTGCGGCGCAGGACGGCTTTTCGCGACATCTGGCGGAAACCTACAACACCTTCATGGTGATCATGATCCGCTATTGGTTCTTCGCGGGATTTGTAGTGGCCTTGGCCCTGCGCCAACCGCAAGGGCTTCGCGCCGTTATTCACACCCGACACCCCTGGCTGCACCTTCTGCGCGCCAGCCTGCTGATCGCCGAGGTTTGCGCCATTGTGCAGGGCTATACCCTGATCGGGCTGATCAACAGCCATGCCATCTTTGCCGTCTGCCCCCTTTTGGTAGCGGGGTTGGCGGTGCCGCTACTGGGTGAGCGTATTTCATGGCAACGGTGGGCTGCCATCGGGGCCGGTCTTGCCGGCGTGCTGATCATTTTGCAGCCGGGATCGGGCGTCTTCTCCATCGCCTCACTACTGCCCTTCGCCGCCGCTTTGATGTTCGCGGTCTACAGCCTGCTGACCCGCCTGACGACGCGGGATGAACCTGCGTTTGTGGCCTTGTTCTGGTCCGGCATCATTGGCGCCGTCTTGGTCACTGCAATCGGCTTGCCGAATTGGGAACCGATGACTGGCGAAGATTGGGTCTGGATGACGCTGTACGCGCTACTTGCATTGCTGGGCAACTGGCTGCTGATCCGCTGCTACGAAGTGGCCGAAGCAAGCTCGGTGCAGCCCTTCGCCTACCTGCAGATCGTGCTGGTCAGCCTGATCGGAATCGCGGTCTACGGCGAGGTTTTGCGTATGCCAGTAATCATCGGCGGGACGATCGTTGTCGCGGCGGGGCTGTTCGCACTACTGCAAACCCGCAGTAAAGTCGCGGTAAGCTTGCCGCAATGACCGATCAGTATACCCGCTTTGGCATCGGTTGATGATCGCCACGACCGTCGTTTTCGCCATTCAAGACGGCCTGTCGCGGCATCTGACCGGGCAAAACAACGTCTGATTGGTTGTGATGATCCGCTATTGGTTCATTGCGGCAATCGTCGCGACGGCAGCCGTGTACGGGCACAGACAGGTGCCAGAGCACTGGCCGTCAATTCCCCGTCAGCTCCGCTGTAACTCGCACTGGGCCAACGGCCCCTTTCAACTTGGCGCGGTAGATCACCACACTTTCCACCACCCGCATCACGTAGGTACGGGTTTCGGTGAAGGGGATGGTTTCAACCCAATCCACAACATCGACACTATCAAGTCTAGGATCGCCAAATTCAGTAATCCAGCGCCGGGGCCTGCCGGGGCCGGCATTGTAGCCTGACGCGACAAGAGCAATCGCCGGTCCAAATTCATCAACCAATTGGCGCAGATAGGTCGAGCCCAAGGAAATGTTATAAGCAGGATCAGAGGTTAGCCGACCCGGGTTGTACGGCAGACCTGCCTTGGGGGCGATTTGCTTGGCCGTTCCCGGCATCACCTGCATCAAACCCCGCGCGCCAGCCGGGCTGATAACGACCGCATCAAACTCACTTTCGCGCCGCGCGATTGACAGGGCAAGGGCGCGGCTGACGGGCAGATCATCCGGTACCATATCCGTCACCGGGAAATAGGCGCGGGGCAGGATAATGCCGCGTTCGGCAGCGTGCTTGGCAACGAGCACTGCGATATGCGGCTCGTCGGCTTCCAGTGCATAGTCGGCGAGTTGGTCCAACTCGCCCGGCGACAATCCTTCTGCGAGGTGCAGAACAAAGCGTTTTCCAAGGCCGCGATCCCCCGCCCGCACCAAAAGACGCGCTGCCTGAAAGACTGACGATCCAGCAAAGCTGGAATTGCGCCAATCTGATGGGCGGGTGTCAGACAGCAGTCCAGCATCCAGTGTCAGTTCCAGCCGTTCTGCAGCCAACAGCCCGTAATACGCCGTTTGATTTCGTGCAGCATCTGTATAAGCGGTCTTGGCCGCCGCCGCATCGCCCTTTGCTTCCAATGCACGGCCCTGCCAATACATCGCGCGTGACAGCGAAATCGGCGTTTCCACCGCCGCTTTCAGATTGACGAAATGCTTTAGCGCAGTATCGGCATCACCCAGCTTCCGCAGCGCGATAAACCCTGCCAGAAATTCGAGATCGGCGTAGTCTTGTCCTTGGGCCAACCGGTTGCGTGCTGCAATACGGTAGGCGTCGCGCGGCTGCCCCGCCCGCATCAAGGCGCGGGCAAGGCTAGCCCGTCGTTCAGCCCATGCAGTGGGGTCGCCCAGACTTGCGGCAGTCTCGCTACGCTCCAGTATCAGAGCTGTCGCGTCGGCTGTGCGGTCTTTCTTCATCCGCCACAAGAACCGCTCAAACGCCAGACCAGCGTCGCCGGCCACCGCTTTTGGCACCGCATCAACCAGCCCGCTGGCCCCGTTGGTCTGCGCGCGCAGCGCCAATCGCGCCTCTGCCAGCTTGCGCCAATCATTGCCAACGCGGGGCAACATGCGGCGCGCTTCTGGGGCGCGATCCGCCCACAAAACCCGATCAAGGCGCACTTCATGGGCCACCGAAAGGGCGTCAGGCATCAGGGCCATAAGAGCGTCTTCTTCGGGTGCGGTAAATTCCAGTTCTGTCCACGCGCGAATAGCTTCGGTTTCGGCATCTGCGGCCCGACCAAGGGCCAGATAGGCCTTCACAAGTGCCAACGACCCCACTGGCACTCTGGGCTTGGCATCGCGAAAGTAAGCCAGCACACGGTCGGGGTCGGTAGACCGCGCAACGGCCTCTTCACCCTTTTCGCGCAGCAAGGCCAAACCGGGCCAATCGGTGCGACGCGCAAGAAATGCCTCGTATTCGCCAAGCTTGCCATCCCCTGACCGAAGGCGCAGCCATTCAACAATGTCCTGGGCAAGCGCCCCTTCCGCAGCGACCTGCGCGCCAGCCCAATCTTCGACCGACGCACGGTCGAGGGCCGCGCGTAGGGCTGACACTTCGTCAGCACGCGCCGGTAAGCCAGCCAAGAGCATCAGAAATCCAAGGCAAGTGAGGGCGATGGCGTGGCGGAGCAGGGAGGCAAATCGGATCATACCCGCAGTGGTGCCTTAGACGGTGGCTGGGTGCAACTCACATCATCGCCAGCACGGGCGTCAGCGCCGCTTGGCAATGGGCCGCAGCGGCGCTAGGAAGGGCGCGTTTGCAACGGGCGAGTTTAAGCAATCACCGCCCAAAGGATAGGAGACGCGCCATGATCACAGGGTCCATTCCAGCCTTGGTGACGCCGTTCAAGAACGGTGCCATTGATCTTGATACGCTCAAATCCTTGGTCGATTGGCATATTGCCGAAGGATCGACCGGGTTGGTGCCTGTAGGAACCACTGGTGAAAGCCCGACGCTTAGCCATGAAGAGCATGAAACGGTGATCGAGGTGGTTGTGAAAGCCGCCCGAGGCCGGGTGCCGGTGATTGCCGGGGCTGGGTCCAACAACACGGTCGAGGGGATGCGGCTGATCCGCCACGCGGCCAAGGTTGGGGCGGATGCGGCATTGGTGGTGACACCCTATTACAACAAGCCGACGCAGGCTGGGTTGATCGCGCATTACACTGCCCTGCATGATTGCTGCGATCTGCCGATCATCATCTACAATATTCCGGGTCGATCGGTGGTTGATATGACCCCGGAAACCATGGGTATTCTGGCAAAACTGCCGCGGATCATTGGCGTCAAAGACGCTACTGGCAAGATTGAACGGGTCAGCCAACAGCGCATTAGTTGCGGTGCGAACTTCATCCAAATGTCGGGCGAGGATGCCACTGCGCTGGGATTTAATGCCCATGGTGGGGTCGGATGTATCTCGGTGACGGCGAATGTGGCGCCGCGGCTTTGCGCCGAATTTCAGGCCGCGACGCTGAGTGGGGATTACGCAAAGGCGCTGCAATATCAGGACCGACTTATGCCGCTGCATGAGGCGATTTTCATCGAGCCGGGTCTTGCAGGGGCGAAATATGGCCTGTCAAAGCTGAATCTCTGCAGCCCCGACGTGCGCTTGCCGTTGGTTGGTCTGACCGATGGCACCAAGGCGCGGATCGATGCAGCGATGCGCCATGCCGGGTTGATAAACTAAGCCAAAACAGATGCTTGGCTTTGATGTCGAGGATATGTTTCTGAAATTTGCCGCCCGCAGTTTGCCGGCCGGGCAGCTTCTGATGATGTTTGACTCGGGGTGGAATTGTGGCATTTGCCATCCTGACCAAGCTACGCGGAGATCGGTTTTCGCCCCGCGAGTCTGACCCGCCAGAATGCCATTCGGGCGGTTTTTGAGCTGATGGGGCGCTTATTGTGCCGTGACGGCGGCCGTGCGGATGGGGGATGAATCGATGGTTGCGCCGCTCCGCTATACCAGGTCGGTGTTCGCTTTGATCCGCAGCGGGTGTCGATCAGCGGTGGTTTGATCGGGGCAAAACGGCCGCTTTTTGGCACGTCACCTGCTGTGCACCCCCTGTACACCCCCCGTGCATACCGATCTGATGCCAAGATTGGCGAGGGCCGCATCTGGACTTGGCTGCCCCTATCGCCTATCTCGGGCGGATCATGGTCGAAAAATCTGATCCCAATTCCAAGCTGATTGCCGAAAATAGGCGCGCGCGGTTCGACTATCATATCGAGGCCGATATCGAGGCTGGGATCATGCTGCTTGGGTCTGAAGTGAAGTCACTTCGCAAGGGCGGATCGAACATTGCCGAAAGCTATGCGTCGGTTGAAGGCGGCGAGTTGTGGCTGATCAACGGCTACATCGCGCCCTACATGCAAGCCAAGACTTGGGGCCACGAAGAGCGCCGCCGCCGCAAGCTGCTGGTCAATAAGAAAGAGATGTCGCGGCTGTGGAACGCCACTGCACGCGAAGGCATGACAATTGTGCCGATGAAGATGTATTTCAACGACCGTGGCATCGTGAAGCTGAAGATCGGCATCGCCAAAGGCAAGAAGCTGGCCGACAAACGCGCGTCAGAGGCCAAAAAAGACTGGGACCGCGAAAAAGGTCGGCTGTTGCGGCAAAGCACTAAGTCTTTCTGAAGTTTCAATATCTGTTGCCGCATTGGCGACAGTCTGCGACACTTTGTCCACCGGGCCAGCACCTTTCGGTGTGAAAGAGCTTGGGTAATTCGGCAAATCCCGACGGGAACCGAAACAGAGTTAGGGAAGGAATACGAGTATCATGGAACTGATCATCAGTCTGATTGCAGGCGCACTGGGCGGTAACGGCGCGGGCGCAATTATGAAAAACTTCAGCCTCGGGACGCTTGGCAATTCGATTGTCGGCCTTCTTGGCGGTGGCATTGGCACCTACCTTCTGGGGATGATGGGTGCGCCCGTTGATCCAGCTGCGGCGGCTGGTGGCTTGGACATTGGCTCGATCATCTCTTCCATCGCTTCGGGTGGCGTTGGCGGGGGTGTCTTGCTTGCTATCGTCGGCGCGCTGAAAGGCATGATGGCGAAGTAATTAACCCCGGCCCGGGCGTGCTTTGTTGCGCCCGGGCCAACCCAGCACCCTTGCTTCGATGCCGATGTCCGACTAATCCGGAACATGAGCCGCACGGAGCGTAAAATGACCCCCTCGCCAATGGATGACCCGAAGACGCTGGTTTCGACCACCTGGCTGGCCGCGCATTTGGCGGACCCGGATTTGCGGGTGCTGGATGCGTCTTGGTACATGCCGGATAGCGGCCGCGATGCGCGGGCGGAATATGGTGCGGTGCACATTCCCGGTGCGCGGTTTTTCGATATTGACGAGATTTCCGATCAGCGATCCCCGCTGCCGCACATGGCACCGCCAACTGAGAAATTCATCAGCCGGATGCGGGCGATGGGGGTGGGCGATGGTCATCAGGTGGTGGTTTATGATGGGTCTGGCCTGCTGTCTGCGGCCCGAGTCTGGTGGACGTTCCGGTTGATGGGCAAGACGGATGTGGCCGTGCTGGACGGTGGATTTCCGAAATGGCAGGCCGAAGGGCGCGCTGTTGAAGACATGCCACCAGTGCTGCGGGACCGGCATATGACTGTGCAACGGCAGGCCGGGCTGGTGAAGGATGTGACGCAAGTGGCGCATTCATCGAAGCTGGGCGAGGCAGAAATTCTGGATGCGCGGTCTGCGGCGCGGTTCAAGGGCGAGGCGGCGGAGCCTCGGCCGGGGCTGCGATCAGGGCATATTCCAGGGTCGAAGAATGTGCCGTTCGGCACGCTGCTGAATGCGGATGGCACGATGAAGGCACCGAAGGATCTGGCTACGGTGTTTGCCGATGCCGGTGCTGATTTATCGAAGCCGGCAATCACTACTTGCGGGTCCGGGATTACAGCGGCGATCCTAAGTCTGGCGCTTGAGCGGATTGGGCACCGTAACCACGCACTTTATGATGGATCATGGGCGGAATGGGGCATGTATGACGACCTGCAGGTCGCGAAGGGTTAGATAATGCTTGAGAATCTGGCGCCGCAGCCTGCCGATTCGATCCTTCGGCTGATGCAGTTGTATAAAGACGATCCGCGCACGACCAAGATTGATCTGGGGGTTGGGGTTTATAAGGATGAGACGGGTTTGACGCCGATTATGCGGGCGGTCAAAGCTGCCGAACAGCGGCTTTTGGACAGTGAAGCAACCAAGACCTATACGGCCCTTGCCGGGGAAGCCGCGTTCAACGCGGCAATAACACGGATGATCCTTGGTGATGGTGTGCCGATGGATCGGGTGGCATCGGCGGCGTCAGTTGGTGGCACGGGGGCCATTCGGCAGGGGATGGAGCTGATCCGGCTGGCCAACCCGAAGGCGACAATCTGGGTATCGGACCCGACGTGGCCGAACCATTTGTCGATCATCAGCTATCTGGGCATTCCATCGGCGACGTATCGGTACTTTGATGCCGAAACGCGGGGCATCGATTTTGCCGGGCTGATCGCCGACCTGAGCGCGGTGAAGCCGGGCGATATCGTGCTGTTGCATGGCTGTTGCCATAACCCGACCGGGGCAAATCTGAACGCTGTCGAATGGGCGCAGGTGGCGGATTTGCTGGTGGCGCGCGGGGCCATACCATTCATTGATCTGGCGTATCAGGGGTTTGGCGACGGGCTGGAAGACGACGCCGAAGCCACCCGAATGATAGCGACGCGGTTTCCGCAGGTGTTGATTGCAGCATCATGTTCGAAAAACTTTGGCATCTACCGCGAACGGACCGGGATTTTGATTGTACTATGTGCGGCGGACCAGCGGGCTACCGTGCAGGGCAATCTGGCGCATTTGAACCGGGTGAACTTTTCGTTCCCCCCCGATCATGGCGCGCGGATTGTGACGACGATTTTGCAGGATGTCGGCCTGACGGCCGATTGGCAGGCGGAACTGGAGGAAGTGCGCCTTAGCATGCTGTCGTTGCGGCAGGCTTTGGCGGATGCTTTGCGCGATGCGACGGGATCAGACCAGTTTGGCTTTGTCGCCCAGCATCGCGGCATGTTTTCACGGCTGGGCCTGACGGTTGATCAGGTTGAACGGTTGCGGGTTGAGCATGGGATTTACATGGTGGGCGATAGCCGGATCAACATTGCCGGGCTGAATGCGCGGACGGTACCGATACTGGCCGCGGCGATTGCCAGCGTTATCGGTTAGCCAATAATTAAACGACCTGCGCGGGGAGCATGCGCGCAGGCCGCCTTCGTGTGCGCTTTGGGGGGGGAGGGCCCTTGGGCGCATCGTGGGGGATGTCGGGCCGGGAGTGGTCCGGCCCGAGCAGATTACATGTTGTAGGCGCGTTCGCCATGTTCGGCGAGATCGAGGCCTTCACGTTCAACTTCGTTGACCACCCGCAGGCCCATCACCAGATCGACCAGTTTGTACAGGATCGCCGATCCGATACCGACGAAGACAATGGTGAACAGCACGGCTTTTAGCTGTGCCATGAAGGCGGTGGAGAAGACGTATTCGGCCACCTGCAGCGTGCCGGGTTGGCTGATGTAGTCTGGGATACCGGCGCCGCCGAGGGCTGGGTTTACCAGAATACCCGTCGCAAGAGCGCCGATGATGCCGCCCAGACCGTGGATACCGAAGACATCAAGGCTGTCGTCCAGATTGAACATGTTCTTGATGTAACCCACAAACAGGAAGCAGCAGACGCCAGCGACCAAGCCCAAGACCAGCGATCCCATCGGGCCAGCAAAGCCGCAGGCCGGGGTGATGGCCACCAGACCGGTAACAACACCGGAAACCAAGCCCAGAAGCGACGGTTTTCCCTTCATCAGCCATTCGGCGAACATCCACGCCACGCCAGCACCCGCCGTTGCGATGAAGGTGTTGACGATGACCAGCGAGGTGATCGAGTTCGACTCGAAGTTGGACCCGGCGTTGAAGCCGAACCAGCCGACCCATAGCAAGGCAGCACCGATCATCGTCATGGTCAGCGAATGCGGTGCCATGGATTCTTTGCCATAACCCACACGCTTGCCCAGCATCAGGCAACCGACAAGACCCGCGATCCCGGCGTTGATATGCACAACTGTACCACCGGCAAAGTCGAGCGCACCCCAGTTCCATAGCAGGCCATTCGCGGCCAGATTGGCACTTGCAGCCTCGACCCCGGCAGTATCGCCTGCAGCCTCGGCGATCAGTTTCAGGGTTTGCTGTTCAGCCAGGAAATCCGGGCCGCCCCACCACCAGACCATATGCGCCATCGGGAAGTAGATGAAGGTGACCCAAAGGATAACGAAAACCATCAGCGAAGAAAACTTGATGCGTTCGGCAAAGGCACCGACGATCAGCGCCGGGGTGATCATCGCGAAGGTCATCTGGAAGGCGACGAAGGTGAACTCCGGCAGCCAGACCCCGTTGGTGAAGGTGGGCACCAGTGTGGTTACATCAACACCGCGCAAAAACGCCTTGGAGAAGCCGCCAACGTAAGCATCCCAGCCACCGCCATAGGAAAACGCCAAGGAGTAACCGTAGGTCACCCAGATAATTGCGACTACAGCCGCGATTGCGAACACTTGGGTCAGCATCGACAACATGTTCTTGGTGCGCACCAAGCCGCCGTAAAACAGCGCAAGGCCGGGCACTGTCATCAACAGCACCAGCACCGTCGAAATGGACATCCAGGCGACATCGCCTTTGTCGACCGCTTTGACATATTCATAGGCCACCGGGGCCTCTTGTGCCCAGACGGGCAGGCTGGCAAATAGCGACGCTGCAAGCGTGGCCAAGCCAGTAAATTTCATCGAGTTCTTCATAATCTTTGGATCCCCTTCCCGTGCGCGTTACAGCGCTTCGTCGTTTGTTTCGCCGGTGCGCACGCGCAATGCATGCTGCACATCCAGCACGAAAACCTTGCCGTCACCGATTTTGCCGGTCTTGGCGGTTCTACCAATTGTCTCGACGACCTGATCGGCCAGCGCGTCGCTGACAACAATTTCAAGCCGGACTTTTGGCACGAAGTTCACGGCATATTCTGCGCCGCGATAAATTTCGGTATGGCCGGACTGGGATCCAAAGCCCTTGATCTCTGTTACCATCATGCCGCGCACGCCGATGGCGGTCAGCGCTTCGCGGACCTCTTCAAGCTTGAACGGTTTGATTGCTGCTATGATGAGTTTCACATCGCTCCCCTATATCTTTGGCTGGGGTTGCTGATGGCCCCGCAGCAAGGAAGCGGGTTTCGCAGGTGCAGCACAAGAAATCGGCGGCGCAAATCTGCCCACTTACTGGCATGAACGCACAAGTTTTGCACATTCGTAGCAATTCGCCTGTTTTTTATGCGACTTGAAAACGCGAATCATCATCGCGACCGCTCCACATTCCTGACGGGTCGCGCTACAGTGCGGCAAAACAAGTCGCGCGGCAGAACGGCGGAACAGGCATGAGTGGTACACGTCACGGGAATGGTCCGCTTAAGGCTGACCGGCGGTATGCAACGCAGCGCAGTGGTGCGCAGGGCGGTGGCAACGGTGGCCGTCGGCCCGCCAAAACTGCACGCCGCGCCAGCCCAAGACGGCCGCGTCGCAACCCGATCATGGCATTGCTGGTGGGCTTTGTGCGGCTGATCTGGCGCATTCTTTGGGGGATTGGCTGGCGCGTTGGATTTGTGTTCGGGATGATCCTGGCGGGGGCGGTGCTTTTTTTCTATGTGCAACTGCCACCAGTAGCCGAATTGCTGGATGGGCGGTCGCGCGGGTCTGTTACCATGCTGGACCGCAACGATAAGGTTTTCGCCTGGCGCGGTGAGACATTTGGCGGGCAGATCACGGCGGATACGGTATCACCCTATCTGATGAATGCGGTTGTGGCGACTGAGGACAAGCGCTTTTTCCGGCATTTCGGAATTAGCCCGCGCGGAATTGCATCGGCAGTGCGCATCAACTTGTCAGAAGGGCGCGGGCCGCTAAGTGGCAACGGCGGGTCGACCATCACCCAGCAGGTGGCAAAGTTGTTGTGCCTTGGTGTGGAATACAACCCGACACTGTGGAAATCCGAAACCGAGTACGAAGCCGATTGTCGCCAAGGCGGCGTGTGGCGCAAGGTTAAGGAAATTCCGTATGCGATGGCGATGGAAGCCAAGTATTCAAAGCAGGAAATTCTGACAATCTATTTCAACCGCGCCTATCTGGGTGCCGGTGCGCGCGGCTTCGAAGCGGCGGCGCAACGGTATTTCGGCAAGTCTGCCAACGAGGTGGGCCCGGCAGAGGCGGCTATGCTGGCGGGGTTGCTGAAGGCACCGTCACGCTATGCGCCCACCAACAACCTGCAACGGGCACAGGATCGCGGTGCGGTCATTGTTGGCTTGATGGAGGAGCAGGGCTATTTGACCAAGGAAGAAGCGGACGAAGCGCGCGCCAATCCTGCACGGCTGTCAGCGGCGGCGGAAACTCAGTCCGGTGGTTTCTTTGCCGATTGGATGATGGACAGCGCGCCGGCGTTTCTGACATCAGAGACGACCGAAGATGTGGTGATCAAGTCTACGCTGGATCAGGACTTGCAAAGGGCGGCTGAAGAGGCGCTGACGTATATCTTTGAGAACAAGGTTAAGGATGGCTCCACCGCGCAAGCGGCGATTGTTGTGATGTCTGCCGATGGGGCGGTTCGCGCCATGGTTGGTGGCCGGAAGACCGAAGTTGCCGGGTCTTTCAACCGGGCCACGCAAGCCCGCCGTCAGACCGGATCTGCGTTCAAGCCGTTTGTCTATGCCGCAGCGATGGATCTGGGCTACAGCCCGTCGGATTATGTTGAGGATACACCGCTGACCCTAAGCATTCCCGGTTCAGGCCAATGGTCACCTTCGAATTATGATCATGAATTCAAGGGCATGATCACGCTGACCCAAGCCCTGATGGAAAGCCGCAATATACCCGCGGTGCGGATATCCGAAGCGGTGGGGCGTGATCTGGTGCGGCAAGTGGCCAGTGATTTTGGCATTAAAAGCGATCTTGCGGCGGGGCCGGCGCTGGCGCTTGGGGCGTCGGAATCGACTTTGCTGGAAATGACCGGGGCTTATGCAGGCATTTTGAATGGCGGATCATCGGTGACGCCTTACGGGATACTTGATCTGCGGGTGAAGGGTGATGACGAATCGCTGATGGGGGCCAGTGGCGGTATTGGCGAGCGGGTGATTTCCGAGCAATCGGCGCGCTATCTGACCTACATGATGTCGCAGGTGGTGGCATCCGGCACCGGCAGCCGTGCGCGTTTGCCGGACCGGGAAGCGGCGGGCAAAACCGGCACGACGACGGCGGGCCGCGATGCGTGGTTCATCGGCTTTACTGCTGATTATGTGGCGGGCGTCTGGATGGGCTATGATGACAACACGCCGTTGCAGGGTGTGACGGGCGGCGGATTGCCTGCCGAAATATGGCATGAGGTGATGGTGCGGGTGGAAGACGGCCTGCCCGCAACGCCGCTGCCAATGGATGTGCCGGAACCGAAGCTGCCGCCGCAGCCGGAGTATCAGCAGCAGGCGCAGCCCGATGTGCTGATCGAACGCTTTCCGGCACCGCAGGATGATATTGATCCGGTGGAGCGAGTTCTGCGCAACTTGCTGGGGATTTCAGACGGCAATTAAAGCGGGGGTTTGACAACAATCAAACCCCCGCTTTAGCCTTTTGTCTTGTCGCGCATTTTACCCAAAACCGTTTCACACTTTTCGGAATGCGCTTTAAATCGATTTAAGGTCTTCGATCAGCTGATCGATATTACCTTTGCGTCTGTCCAATAGTGCCCCGATTTCGGCACGTTCAGACGCCAGCATGTTGACGCCTTCGATGATGATGTTGAAGAACAGATCCTTGCCGGATTTATCCGACACATGCCAACGCACATCGAACGGTGCCTCGCCCTGCAGGTAGGCAATCGAGACGACTTCATAATAGCTTTTCAGCGGTTTTGCGTCGGTAACCTCGATCCGGCCGCCGATGAATTCGCGGAAACGGCGGCCGTATTTGCGGCTGATGTAGCCTTGAAACGCTTTGCTAAAGCCGGACAGCTGCGCCTTGCTGGCAGATTTGGCTGCTACACCCAAGGCCGACCGCGCGATAACTGGCACGTCGGCAAAGCGGGCGAACATCTTTTCAAAGTCACGCAACATCGCGGATTCGGATTTGCCCGAACTGATGATGCTGTTCACGGTATCAATGGCACGACCGACCAGCGCGCGGGCATCTTCAACCGTTAGAGCTTGCGCCGAACCTGGCATTGCCAGCGTCACTGCGCCAGCTGCGAATACCGCACCAAAGCCGCGGCGTGTTAGCTTGAGTTCATTGCGCATAGGGATCCTCATACGGGTCAACAAAGGTGTCATCGCCAGCAGTCTGGCCAAGCGCAAAGCGCCGGTTCTGCAAATAAAGCAAGCGCGACTGCGCATAACTGTCTGCGGATTCATATAAGACTTCATCGACGAGATCGGAATAGCGATCCCGATCACCAAGTTTTGACCCCAATTTCGCGACGGTCGCATAGGATGCTTCGGGTTCGGGCAGCGCCAACCGCACGGGATTAAGCGCGACATCAACGATGATGCCGACCAGATCGCGCTCGGTTGAGGGGCCAACAAACGGCAGCTCGACATAGTTGCCCTCGCCCGCACCCCAGACATGCAGTGTTTCGCCGAAATCGGTGGGCTTGCCAGGCAGGCCGATGGCGGTGGCCGTATCAAACAGGCCGCCGATGCCGAAAATGGTGTTCACTGCAAAACGCAGGCTGTTTTGCCCGGCATTGCCAATGCGGCCCTGCAACAGATTGTTCGCCACATCGCCGGGCGCATCCAGATTGCTGGCAAAGTTCGACACGCCACGCTTCACAGGTTCCGGCAGCATAGACCCGTAAGCGCCCGACGCTGGGCGCACCAACACCTTATCAACCCCGCGATTGAACGCGTGAACTTCGCGATTTGCCGCCTCATTCGGGTCGGTGATGCCTTGCGGCGCGGTATTGTTCGCACAACCTGCGAGACTTGCTGCGATAACTGTGGCTAACAGTGCTCGGCTGCGGCAATTCTTTGCGTGTTCGAAAGAAAGCAATGGATTAGTAAGGTTCATCTTCCTAGGTTCCCGCCCATAAGAAGTCATAACACAAGCTGTCACGCAGGACGACAAGGCTTATGCTGCCTGTTGGCGGATGACAACATTCAAGCGTGGCAAATGAGGCAATACTGGTTGTTTTCCGCCGACCCCAAGCCGGGGCAAGGTGACGAGCATCCGGACGAACGGGACGCGTGTTGATGAAAACAATCCGAGGTTTGGCCGAACTGCGTGCTGCGCGACGGGAATCGCGGATGGCGATGGTTGCAGTGTTCCTGTTCAGCGTGTTTGTGAACCTGCTGATGCTGACGGCCCCACTTTACATGTTGCAGGTCTATGACCGTGTGCTGGGCAGCAGATCGGTTGAAACGCTTGTCGCCCTGTCGGTTCTGGTGGCGTTTTTGTTTTTGGCGATGGGCATTCTGGATCATGCCCGCGCTCGGATCATGGCGCGCATTGGGGCGCGGCTGCAGGATCGGCTTGATCGGCGCGTGTTTTCGGCGGCAGTGCATCGTCTGACGCTAACCCCCGGTGATCCGGCGGCTTTGGCGGCGCAACGCGATCTTGAGGCAGTGCAGCGGTTGTGGGCATCGCCCGTGCTGCTGGCACTGTTTGATATTCCGTGGACGCCATTGTTCATTGCCGCAATCTTTGTGTTCCATACTTGGCTGGGCCTGTTGGCGATTGCGGGTGGACTGATTCTGGTTGTGGTGGCGCTGCTGAACCAAAGCAGTTCTGAACAATCGCTGATCCGCGCCAACGCAGCCGGGATGCAAGCCGAGCGGATGGCAGAAAACCTGAAATCCGAGGCCGAGGCGGTGCAGGCGCTGGGCATGGCAGGGGCCGGGTTTGATCGTTGGCAAAAGGCGCGCAGTCTTGCGCTGGGTCAAAGCGTTGCCGCGTCGGATGTGACGGGGGTGTTTGGATCGGTGTCCAAAGTGTTCCGCATGTTTTTGCAATCGGCGATGCTGGGACTAGGGGCGTGGCTTGTGCTGCGTGGTGAGCTGAGTTCCGGCGCGATGATTGCCGGATCAATTCTGATGGGCCGGGCCTTGGCGCCGATTGAGCAGGCCGTTGGTGGTTGGCCGCTGGTCAGCCGCGCGCGCGAGGGCCACGCGCGTTTGGCCGATCTGCTGACCCGCACCCCGGTTGACCCGCCGCGCACCGCATTGCCGCGCCCGAAGGCGATATTGGAGGCGCAGAATTTAAGCGTCGTCCCCCCCGGCGATAGCCAGCCGGTGCTGCGATCTGTCAGCTTTCGGCTGGAGCCGGGGCAGGCGCTGGGCATTATCGGGCCGTCTGGGTCTGGCAAATCGTCACTTGCGCGCGCCCTGATCGGCGTTTGGCGGCCAGCGGGTGGCAAAGTGCGCTTGGATGGCGCGACACTGGATCAATATGACCCAGATGTGCTGGGCAGCTATTTTGGCTACCTGCCGCAGCGCATCACGCTTTTTGACGGCACAATCGCGCAGAACATCGCGCGCCTGCAAGAAAACCCGGATGGTTTGAAAGTGGTTGAGGCGGCAAAAAAGGCAGCGGCGCACGAGATGATCGTGAAGCTGCCAGATGGATATGACACTCGCGTTTCAAGGCTTGGCGGGCGGCTGTCTGGTGGGCAGATACAGCGCATCGGCCTTGCCCGCGCGCTGTATGGTGACCCGGCAATTTTGGTGCTGGATGAGCCGAATTCGAACCTTGATAATGATGGGTCACTTGCGCTGAACCTTGCCATTCGCGAGATGAAGGCAGATGGCCGCGCAGTGCTGATCATGGCGCACAGGCCTGCAGCGATTCAGGAATGCGATCTGCTGTTGGTGCTGGAAGACGGGATGCGGCGCGCCTTTGGCCCGCGCGACCAAGTGCTGCGTGAAATGGTGAAAAACCACGCCGAGATTACCAAACCCACCGCGGTCGGAGGCGTGTCATGACCAAATCAGCGCAAATCTGGTCGACTCGCCGCCCAGTGATTTATGGCCTTCTGACTGTGGCGGCACTGGTATTCGGCTTTGGCGGGTGGAGCGTGGCCACCACCATATCGGGGGCAATCGTTACCTCTGGGCAAATCGAGGTGGAGCAAAACCGGCAAGTCGTGCAGCATCCTGACGGCGGTGTTGTGGCCACGATCAACGTGGCCGAAGGCGATACGGTTGCCGCCGGTGATCTGCTGCTTAGTCTCGATGGCGCGTCGATACGATCTGAATTGGCGATTGTCGAAGGCCAGTTGTTCGAATCGCTGGCGCGCCGCGGGCGGCTGGAGGCGGAACGCGATGATCTTGATACGCTGAGCTTTGATGGTGACCTGTTGGATGCGGCTTCGGCGCGCGCCGAGATTGCCGAGAAAGTGGAAGGTCAACGCCGGTTGTTCGAGGCGCGACGCGATAGCGTGACCAGTCAGATCGAGCAGTTTACCAAGCAGCGCGAGCAGATTGATCAGCAGGTTATCGGCATCGATGCGCAAGGTCTGGCGTTAAAGACGCAACTGGAGCTGTTGCAGAAAGAACTGACGGATCAGCAGGGATTGCTTGAAAAGGGCCTTGCCGAAGCCAGCCGGGTTCTTGGACTGCAACGCGAAGCGGCCCGGTTAAGCGGCCAATTGGGCGAACTGGCCGCCACCCGCGCGCAAGCCTTGGGCCGGATCACCGAAATTGAAATCGAAGTGCTGCGCCTTGCGTCGGATCGGCGCGAAGAGGCGAATACTCAGCTGCGCGACAGCGGTGCGCAGGAACTGGAACTGGCGGAACGTCGCCGTGCGCTTGCCGAACGCATCGAACGGCTGGATGTGCGCGCGCCGGTGTCGGGCATCGTGCTGGGGCTGACGGTGACGACGCCGCGCGCGGTTCTGCGGCCTGCCGACCCGGTTCTATACCTGATCCCACAGGACAGGCCGTTGGTGATTGCGACCCAAGTGCAACCGATTGACGTGGATCAGGTGCATGTTGGCCAAGCCGTCAAACTGGTGTTTTCGGCCTTTTCATCGCGCGATACGCCCGAGTTGACCGGCCACGTTGCCGTGGTGTCAGCCGATGCCATCATTGATCAGCGCACTCAGGCGCCATTCTACCGCGCCGAGATTTTGCTGGATGACGGCGAGATGGAAAAACTGGAAGGCCAAACCCTTATTCCGGGGATGCCGGTGGAGGCGTTCATCCAGACGGAGGCGCGTACGCCAATGACGTATCTGCTGAAGCCGTTTACCGATTACTTTACTCGGGCGTTTCGCGAGAGCTAAGGCAAGGTAGCCTTGCTGCGCCCCAGTCTAGCGTCTAGCGTCACCCAAAACCCGGAGGACGCCATGTCAGATTTCGAAACCCGCCTTGCCGAACTGGGCGTTATTTTGCCCGACGCACCGACACCTGCCGCAAACTATGTGCCGTTCGTGGTGATTGGCACCACGGTCTATGTGTCGGGGCAGATCAGCCAGAACGCCGACGGTCTGATCAAGGGGCGGCTTGGTGCCGATATGGATGTGGCGGCCGGGGCCGAGGCGGCAAAGCACTGCGCCATTTCGATGCTGTCGCAGGTGAAAAAGGCCTGCGGTGGCGATCTGTCGCGGCTGGTGCGGGTGGTCAAACTGACTGGATTTGTCAATTCAACCGCCGATTTCACCGACCAGCCAAAGGTTATCAACGGCGCATCAGATTTCCTTGTCGCGGCCCTTGGTGATGCCGGGCGGCATGCGCGGTCTGCGGTTTCTGCGGCCAGTTTGCCATTGGGCGTGGCGGTTGAAATCGAAGGCATATTCGAGATCAGATGATGGCCTGCGTTGCCCTGCACCCCAGTTTCCTGACCACGCCGCTTGCGCATCGCGGTTATCATGACCGGGCAAAACGTCGCCCGGAAAACTCGATGTCGGCATTTCGGGCGGCGATTGCGGCGGGATATGGGATTGAACTGGATGTGCAGCTGACGGCTGACGGGCAGGCTGTGGTGTTTCACGATGAAACGCTGGATCGGATGGTGGGGATAAAGGCTGCGGTGGTGGATCACACCGTCGCCGAACTTGGGGCGATGCGGCTGGTGGATAGTGATGATCTGATCCCGACATTGCGCCAAGTGCTTGATCTGGTGGCGGGCAAAGTGCCGTTGCTGATCGAGATCAAGGATCAATTCGATACCGTGGGCAAGCTGGAGGACGCGACGGCCAAAGCCCTGGTCGGCTATGACGGCCCGGTGGCGGTGATGTCGTTCAACCCGCAATGCATGGCGGAAATGGCGAAGCTTGCCCCCAACATTGCGCGCGGGTTGACGACGGATCGTTTCGATTACGACGATTGGGCCCCGCTGCCGCACGACGCCTGTGATCGGCTGCGCGAGATACCGGATTATGACGCGACGCAATCAAGCTTTATCTCGCATAGCGCCAAAGATTTGGCCTATCCGCGCGTGGCGGAGTTGAAAGCCAATGGGGCCGCCATACTCTGCTGGACCATCCGTTCGCCAGAAGCCGAAGCAAACGCGCGCCAGATCGCGGATAACATCACGTTCGAGGGGTATCCCGCCCCTCTACGTGCTTGACCAACGGCAGATTGACGCCAGATTCCTAATGCAGGCTTCGTTTCTGCACAAATATCCTCGGGGGGTCCGGGGGGGGCAGACAGCCCCCCCCGGCTACCTCCACAAATTCCGGCGGTGACTGAACCTGATGCAAGAAACAGAAGTCTCTGTTCTGACCAGCCTCGCGGATGTGGCGGCCACAGAGTGGGATGCCGTCGCGTGCCCGGAGGCGGCAGAGGGCAGGCCGATTGACCCATTCACCACGCATCGCTTTTTGCTGGCGCTGGATCGGTCGGGGTCCACTGGCAAGGGCACGGGCTGGCAACCTCGTCCCTTGGTCGCACGGCTTGATGGCCAGATTATCGCGGCGGCACCGATGTATGCCAAAAGCCATAGCCAGGGCGAGTACATCTTTGATCACAACTGGGCGCAGGCATATGAGAATGCAGGCGGGCGGTACTATCCGAAACTGCAGATTGCTGTGCCGTTTACGCCTGCCACAGGCCGACGTTTTCTGACCGCACCCGGCCATACTGACACCGGACGGGCAGCCCTGCTGCAAGGCGCGCTGCAACTGGCGACGCAAAACCAGATCTCGTCTTTGCACATCACCTTTTGCACGGAAGATGAGGCGCAGGCGGGCGAGGCGATGGGCCTGCTGCGGCGCACCACGCAGCAATTCCATTGGGAAAATCGGGATTACCCAGATTTCGGCGCCTTTCTTGCTGATCTTTCATCGCGCAAGCGCAAGACCATCCGCAAGGAACGCGAAACGGCGAATGCCTTTGGTGGCACCATTCAGATGTTAACGGGGGATGCGATCGAGCCACGGCATTGGGATGCGTTCTGGCGGTTTTACCAGGACACCGGGGCGCGCAAATGGGGCACGCCCTATCTGACCCGCGCGGCGTTTGACGAACTGCACGCCACCATGCGCAACGACATGCTGCTGATTTTGGCGGAACGCGGCGGCAAGCCGATTGCCGGGGCGTTGAACTTTATCGGCCGCGATACGCTGTTTGGCCGCTATTGGGGCTGCGTCGAAGATCACCCCTGTTTGCATTTCGAACTGTGCTATTATCGTGCCATAGATTGGGCCATCGCGAACGGATTGCAGCGGGTCGAGGCCGGGGCGCAGGGCGAACACAAACTGGCGCGGGGCTATCTGCCAACGCCAGTTCATTCGCTGCACTGGATCGCCGATCCCGGATTTGCCAAGGCGGTGGCGCATTATCTGCGCGCCGAAGCTGCCGCCGTGCAGGAAGAAATAGAAGTGCTGACCGCCTATGGACCGTTCCGCAGGTTGCATTCCGAAGACTGATGCAAGGATGACAAGATGGCAGACCTGTTAACCCACGCCGCCCGCACCGAATTTCTGCCAGCGTTAGGTAAAACCGGCTGGGGGGCTGTGCCGGACCGTGACGCGCTGCGCAAGGTTTGGAAGTTCAAGAATTTTTCCGAAGCTTGGGGGTTTATGACGAGGGCGGCCTTGGCGGCAGAAAAGCTGAACCATCACCCGGAATGGTCTAATGTTTACAACGTGGTGGATGTGACGCTGAGCACCCATGACTGCCATGGCCTAAGCCAGCTGGACTTGGATCTGGCCCGCAAGATGGATGCGATGGCGGGCGACGCGACGGTTCAGAAGGACCATACGCTGCCGATCGAAAGCCTGTGCCAGATCGCCGCAAAGAAATAGGGGGGCGGTTCGCCCCCCTTTCGGTCTAACGCTAAGGCGCGTTCAGATTGCGGCCAGCATCGCCTCGCCACCGGAAATGTCGCAAGCACCGGTCGAGGCTTCCAGATGCAGCGCCTTCACGACGCCGTCTTCGACCAGCATCGCATAGCGGCGCGATCGGTTCAGCATGCCGCGTTCCGGTGTGGAATAGGCCATGCCGACGGCTTGAGTGAACTCGGCTCCCGCATCGGCAAGCATGGTGATCCCGGCATCAGTAGCGCCGGATTGTTTGCCCCAAACGCGCATCACATGCGGGTCATTGACCGAAATGCAGATGATCTCATCCACCCCCTTTTGCCGAAACGCCTCGGCAGTGCGGATGAAGCTTGGCAAATGGGCGGAACTGCAGGTCGGGGTAAACGCGCCGGGGACCGCAAAGATCACGACGCGGCGCGCCTTTAACTTGTCACCCAAACCCACGGATTTCATCCCATCTTCGCCCATCGAAAGAAGGGCGGCATCTGGCAATGACATGCCTTCTGTCAGCATCTGGCGTGCCTTTCTGGTTGGTCGCCGATCAAATCTCGGCCAGCAAGGCTTCGCCGGTTGAAATATTGCAAACACCTGGCTCGTCGATATTGGCCTTGGTGACAACGCCATCCTCAAGAACCACAGCATAGCGGTTCGACCTGCCGATCAGCCCGAGGTGCGGGGCGGTAAATTCCATCTTCAAAGTACGGGTGAACGACCCGTCGGCATCACCCAGATGTGTAATTCCAGCAGCTGTTGCCCCGGTGGAATCGCCCCAAGCCTTCAGCACGAAGGGATCATTCACCGAGATGCAGATGATTTCTTCGATGCCCTTGGCCCGAAACGCGTTGGCGGTGCGGATGAAACTTGGAATATGCGACGTCGTGCATGGCCCGGTAAAGGCACCCGGCAAGCCAAACACGATGACCTTGCGCCCTTTCAGCTTGGAATGCAGCGAAACCGTCTCTGGCCCGCTTTCGCCAAAATGCGCCAGGTTTGTCTCTGGCAATGTTCCACCAATAGAAATCGTCATGGGCGTATCCCTCTCGCGTTGCGTTTTTCCCTGACGGGGATATAGGCTTCGGCGCGGTGGTCGACCAGAGGGAACGGAACATGAGCCATATTGTTGTGATCGGGGCCGGGCAGGCCGGGGCGGCGCTGGTGGCGAAACTGCGCAGTTCCGGCCATGACGGGCAGATCACTCTGATTGGCGAAGAACCGGCACCACCCTATCAACGCCCGCCGCTGTCGAAAGCGTATTTGATGGGCGAGATGGAGGAAGAACGGCTTTATCTACGGTCGGACGAGTTTTATGCTAACAACAATATCACGTTGCGGCTGGGGCAAAAGGTTACGGCGATTGATCCTACGGCCAAGACTATTTCCGTTGGTGGCGAAACGCTGCACTACGATCAGCTTGCTCTGACCACCGGGTCGGTGCCGCGCCGTTTGCCTGCGGCCATTGGTGGCGATTTGGGTGGGATTTACACCGTGCGCAGCCTTGCCGATGTGGACGCGATGCGCCCGGAATTCGTGGCCAGTCGGCGCGTCGTCATTGTTGGCGGTGGTTATATCGGGCTGGAGGCGGCGGCGGTTGCCTCGAAGCTGGGGCTTCAGGTGACTGTTGTGGAAATGGCACCGCGCATTTTGCAACGGGTGGCGGCACCGGAAACATCGGATTATTTTCGCGCACTGCATGCGGCGCACGGAGTGACAATACTTGAAGGGGTCGGGCTGGACCGCCTGCTGGGCGACGGTCATGTCAGTGGGGCGCGTCTGACGGATGGGCGCGAGTTGGCGGCCGACTTCGTTATTGCGGGCGTCGGCATTATGCCTGCGACGGCGCTGGCGGAACTGGCCGGGTTGGCGATTGAAAATGGCATCAAGACCGATGCGCAGGGCCGCACTTCGGACCCTAGCATCTGGTCGGCGGGCGATTGCGCGTCGTTCCCGTGGCAGGGCGGGCGGTTGCGGCTGGAATCGGTGCAGAACGCCATTGATCAGGCGGAATTGGTAGCGGAAAACATGCTGGGGGCGGGTAAGGATTATGTGCCGACCCCTTGGTTCTGGTCGGATCAATACGACTGCAAGCTGCAAATCGCGGGGCTGAATACCGGGTATGATCACATCGTGACCCGGGGGCCGGAAGGCGAGGCGGTGTCGTATTGGTACTTCAAGGGCGACCAGTTGCTGGCGATTGATGCGATGAACGATTCGCGGGCTTATATGGTGGGCAAACGCCTGCTGGAAATGGGGCGCACAGCTGATCCGGCGGCCATTCGCAACCCCGAAACCGTGCTGAAGGCGCTGTTGAAGTAATGCGCATTATTGGTGGCCGGGCACGTGGGCTGCACCTTGCCCCCGTTGGCGAAGGGGACGCCGCCAAGCATCTGCGTCCAACGTCCGACCGGGTGCGGGAGGCGATCTTTAACCTGCTGATCAACGGCAAGGTCGCGCAAAATGGCGATCCGGTGACCGGCGCCCGCGTGCTTGATCTGTTTGCCGGCACGGGGGCGTTGGGATTGGAAGCGCTGTCGCGCGGGGCGGCGTTTGCAACCTTTGTCGATGACGGCATGGTGGCGCGCGCCCTGATCAAGCGCAATATTGAACTGATGCGCGCCGGGGCGCAGACCAGCTTTTTGCCTGCCAATGCCACCGCCCTGCTGCCCAATCGCGGGGCTGCGTTTGATCTGGTATTCCTCGACCCGCCTTATGGCAAATCGCTTGGCCAAGCCGCCCTTGCGTCTTGCGTGGCGGGCGATTGGCTGGCCCCTAATGCATTGATCGTGTGGGAAGAAGGTTCGGCACCCGCTGCCCCGCAAGGCTTTGCCATGCTCGATCAGCGCAAGTATGGCGATACGGTTGTCAGTATGATGCGGGTACAGGAATGACGCCGGTCGCAATGATTTTCGATTGTGATGGCGTGATCGTGGATAGCGAGGGGCCGACGTTCGTTCTGCTGTCACAGGATTTTGCGATGCATGGTTTGGTAATGACGCCAGACCAGATCGCTCGCGATTTCACCGGCGGTACGATGGCGGGCGTGGCCGATCTGGCGCGGGCCAAAGGGGCGAACCTGCCGGACGGCTGGGTCGAAACGTTCTATGAAAAGCTGTATGCGCGTCTGGCGGCTGGCACGCCACTTGTGCCCGGCATTCTTGGCGTGCTGGACCAGCTTGATGCGGGCGGCATTCCCTATGCAGTGGGATCGAACGGTTCCGACCAGAAGATGCAAGTGACGCTGGGCCAACATCCGGGCCTGATCGCCCGTTTTCATGGACGGCTGTTTTCGGGCCAAACGCTGGGTGCGCCAAAGCCAGCGCCCGATTTGTATCTGCACGCAGCAAAATCGCTGGGCGCAGCGCCATCGCAATGTGTCGTGGTGGAAGACAGCCCCACCGGGGCACGGGCCGCACGGGCAGCGGGCATTCGGTGTTTGGGCTATGCCGCGAAAGGGCATGCGGACGCTTTGCGTGCCGAAGGAGCCGAGGTTTTCTTTGATATGGCCGAATTGCCGGGCTTGCTGGGTATGTAACCCTACGCAACCCAGGTTGGGTGGAATTTGCCTGCAGGCGACACGGTAAAAATCTCGCATCCCGTGGCGGTGACGCCGACGGAATGTTCGAACTGCGCCGATAGGGATTTGTCGCGCGTAACGGCTGTCCAATCATCGGCCAGCACTTTGGTTTCGGGGCGGCCCAGATTTACCATCGGCTCGATGGTGAAAAACATGCCCTCTTCCAGTACCGCCGCTGTTCCGGCACGACCATAATGCAGCACATTCGGCGGCGCATGGAACACCCGACCAAGGCCGTGGCCGCAGAAATCGCGCACCACCGACATCCGGTTAGCCTCGACAAAGCTTTGAATGGCGTAGCCGATATCGCCGAAAGTGTTGCCGGGCTTTACCGCCGCAATCCCCAGCATCAGCGCGTCATGCGTCACCTCGATCAGCCGCCCAGCCTTGCGCGGCAAATCGCCCGCCACGTACATCCGGCTGGTATCGCCATACCAACCATCCACAATCACCGTGACGTCAATATTGGCGATATCGCCGTCTGCCAATACTTTGCCACCCGGAATGCCGTGGCACACCACATGGTTCACCGAGATGCACGAGGCATGGCGATAGCCTTTGTAGCCAATGGTTGCCGATGTCGCACCGCGGCGTTCGACCTCGGCGCGGATGTAATCATCAAGCGCACCAGTGGTCACGCCGGGCTTCACCAGATCGGCGACACCATCCAGTATTTCGGCCGCCGTTTGCCCGGCTTTGCGCATGCCTGCGAAATCCGCATCTTCATAGATGCGAATGCCGTCTTTCGTGATGCGCGCGCGGGTATGGTCCAACGGCTGGTCTTTCTGTGGGCTGGTCGTCCCCCTAGATAAATAGTTTGCGCCGCCAATGCCAGACCTTACGAGCGCCTGATCACGGCCACGTCAATCGGGCGCGGTGGGGGTTTGAAAGACCGGGCCTTGCCCCCTATGGTAGCCGCCTGTGTTTAGGGAGCAAACGATGACCAACCCCACTGCCGCGATGCTGGTGATCGGCGATGAAATATTGTCGGGCCGCACCCGTGACGCCAATATGTTCCATCTTGCCGGGCAGTTGACGGCAGTTGGCATCGTGCTGGCCGAAGTGCGGGTGGTGTCGGACGACCAGCCTGCGATTATCGCGGCGGTGAATGCACTGCGCGCGCAGTATGACCATGTGTTCACCTCCGGCGGCATTGGCCCCACACATGATGACATCACTGCCGACGCCATTGCCTGCGCCTTTGACGTGCCGATTGATATTCGCGCCGATGCCCGCGCGTTGCTGCAAGCGCATTATGACAGGTCGGGGTTGGAGTTTAACGTGGCCCGGCAACGCATGGCGCGTATCCCGGATGGGGCACGGCTGATCGACAATCCGGTGTCCATCGCCCCCGGTTTCAGCCTTGAAAATGTGCACGTGATGGCTGGGGTGCCGAAGATATTCGAGGCGATGCTGGCATCGGTTCTGCCGACGCTGACGGGTGGGCAGCCGCTGCTAAGCAAATCGCTGCGGGTCAATCGCGGGGAAGGCGATATTGCGGCACCGTTTGCGGCTTTGGCAGCCGATTTTCCCGATCTGTCGATGGGATCGTATCCGTTCAATCAAAACGGCGTCTTTGGCACCAATCTGGTGATCCGAGGCACTGATGCGGCGCGGCTTGATGGCGCAATGGCCCGTCTGACAACGCTGTTTGGCACACCATGACGGGGGACGCATTCGCCGACGCGATGGAGGCGACGTGGCCGCCCGCAACCAAAATGCCGTTTGGCCCATGGCTGCTGCGGGATGGTAAAGGCGGTGGCAAGCGGGTGTCGGCGGCGACGTTGGCGGGGGAATTTGAAGCAGGCAGCATTGCCGATGCCGAAGCGGCGATGCAGGCAGCGGGTGAGCGGCCCTCGTTTCAACTGCGCCCCGGTGAAAAGGCGTTGGATGCGGCATTGGCGGCGCGCGGCTATGCAGTCGTCGATCCGGTAGTGATTTACGCGGCCAGACTTGCCGAGCTGCCGCAGGCCGCCCCCCCACTGATGACAACCTTCCCGCACTGGCCACCGCTGGGTATCGCAGTTGATCTGTGGGCCGAAGGTGGTATTGGCCCAGCGCGCCTTGATGTGATGCACCGGGTTCAGGGGGCAAAGTGTGCGATCCTTGGCCGCAACTCTGATCGTGCCGCTGGAGTGGCGTTCGTGGCTCTGCACGGCCCAATCGCCATGCTGCACGCGCTGGAAGTGGCGCCGTCGATGCGTCGAAAGGGTACGGCCCGCCATATCCTGCAAGCTGCCATACAATGGGCGCAGGACAATGGGGCGACCGACCTTGGCCTTGCAGTCACTACCGCGAACACGCCCGCCCGCGCGCTCTATGCTTCCTTCGGGATGCAAGTTGTGGGACAGTATCATTATCGACAGCTCTAGGCGGTCAGGCATAGCAATGGCCAATGCCGCCGACCCACATACGAAAACAAACCTAAGCCCGGAAAGAGGCCAATAGAGGTGCAGCGCTCGACGCCAAAATCAACCGCCCTGCGACTGCTGTGCGCTGCGGTTGCGACAATGGCGTTGCCGCTGGTCGGCCATGCGCTTGAGCTCAAATTTCCAGCCCCTGCCAACCAGACTTTTGCACGCGCCGAGGTGCTGACCAGCTTCGCCCTGCCGATTGGGCCGTTCGCAGACGGTGCCACGAAAACTGAGCTGATCGAAGGGGCGCTGACCCAAACCGCGTGGAGCTTGCAGGCCAAGGGGCTGACCACGCTACAACTGCTTGCCCCCCTGCGCGATCAGTTGACGGCGGCCGGTTACACCATGATTTTTGAATGCGAAACCTTTGGTTGCGGTGGCTTCGATTTCCGCTTTGGCATCGACATCGCCGCCGAACCAGCCATGCACGTTGATCTGGGCGATTTCCGCTATCTTGCCGCCAAACGCACCGGCAGCGACGGGCCGGAGCATGTGGCCCTGATCGTCAGCCGATCATCGACACTTGGTTTTGTTCAACTCACCCAAATCGGTAAGGCAAGCGCGACGCCAACCGTGCTTGAAACACCCGAGCCACCGCCCGAAGACTCAGCGGTTCCAACCACTGCGGATACCAGCCCGATGGCCGAAGGGCTGGCAAAGCAAGGGTCAGTTGCGTTGGACGATCTGATTTTCGCCTCGGGGGCCGCGGATCTGGCACCCGGCGAATATGCGTCACTGGAGGCACTGGCGAGTTACCTGCGCGCCAATCCTGAAACAGAGGTGGCACTTGTTGGCCATACAGACGCGTCTGGCGGGCTTGCGGGCAATGTGGCCTTATCGCGCAAACGGGCAGAATCGGTGCGCAACCGCTTGATCGAAAGTTATGCCATTCCTTCCGACCAAATCACCGCCGAAGGTGTCGGCTATCTTGCCCCCCGAGACAGCAATTTGACGGAATCAGGCCTAACCCGAAACCGCCGCGTTGAAGTGATGCTGTTGGTAAACCCCTAGTATTCTGGCTGTAAAGCAGCCCCCCGGCTGCGATCAGATCACCAGTTGTCGGGGCCTTTGTCGATATAGCGCCGCGCCAGAAAGTCGATGAAAGCCCGCACTTTCGGTTGGGTAAAGCGGCCCGGCGGATACACCGCGTAAATGCCCTGTACTTCGCTTGGCAGGCCCGGAATAGCCTCTTCGACCTGACCAGACTTCATTGCATCGGCATAAAGGAACGACGGCAGATAGGCGATGCCAAGGCCAGACACCGCCGCGTTCAGCAGCGATTGCCCGTCATTCACCGTCAGCCAGCCAACAGACCGCACTTGACGCTTTTCGCCCGACGGTGCGGTAATCTTCCACACGTTACCATTGGCCTGATTTGAATAATGCAGCAGCTTGTGATCGTTCAAATCGTCAATTTTCAGCGGACGCCCGAATTTCTGGAAATAGCTGGGCGAGCCGATCATCCGCTTGGTGGTTTCGGTCAGCTTACGGGCGCGCAAAGTCGAATCTTCCATCTCGCCAACGCGGATGGCCATATCGAAACCTTCTGAAATCAGTTCCACGTAACGATTGTTCAGCACCATGTTCACCGTGATATCAGGGTATTCTAGCAGAAATTCCCCCAAGATCGGCGATAGCAAGTTCACACCAAAATCCGTCGCCACCGAAATGCGCAGCAACCCCGACGGTGCCGATTGCATCGATGTCACCAGCGCATCCGCCTCACCTGCGTCATTCAACACGCGGCGGGCGCGGTCGTAATAGGCAAGGCCAATTTCCGTTGGGCTAACCCGGCGCGTCGTGCGGTTTAGCAGCCGTGCACCAAGCCGGGCCTCAAGCGCTGAGACATGCTTTGAGACTGCGGATTTGGAAATCCCCATCTTCTTGGCAGCGTCCGTAAAGCCGCCCTGATCCACAACAGTGGCAAAGGCTTCCATTTCCGTCAGTCGATCCATTGTAGTCCCCATGCCACTTATGCGGGTTGATGGCCCTTATTGATCCCGGAATCGGGCGAGATTACGGTGAGGGCAGGTCAAGTCCGGGGTATTATGAGGGATCGTTGGTGACAGCGAAACAACCATGACGTGAGCGGAGAATCGTTGGAACGGCTTCTTTTCAGCGGCGGGAACCCGCTGCGCCTATTTCATGAGCAAGAAAATGTTCTGGGAATTCCACAATTTCGGCGCAATGCGGCCCGTTCCGGCGGCATAGGCCATCAGGTCTGGCAATGCCAACTCCTTTTCCCTAACTCAACCACAGGGCGGCATTCCTGCTGCCTGCAGACCATGAAAAAAGGAAGATCACGATGAAAAACATCGCCCTCACCCTCGCCACTCTGGTTGGCCTTGCAGCCCTGCCCGCACTTGCTCAGGATCTGCCTGAAATCGCCGATACAGATAGCAATGGCATCTGGTCGCTGACTGAAATGCAGACCGCCTATCCTGATCTGACGGAAGAGGTGTTTCTGACGCTCGATACCAACCAGGATGGCGGCATCGACACGGCCGAACTGACCACTGCGATTGCAGCGGGTACGCTTGTCGCGCAGTGACGTTTAGCTGAACGGAAGGGGGCACATTTGCCCCCTTTCAACTCTGGTAATTTATGTCGGCGAGGGCCTGTCTATCGGCCCAACCAGAAGCAGACCGGCACGGCGTTAAAGTGACCCCCCACCCACCTAAAGCCGTGCCGCCAGACGCGCCCCTTGATCGATCGCCCGTTTGGCATCCAGTTCCGCCGCAACATCGGCCCCACCGATCACGTGATGCGCAATGCCGGCAGCAGTCAGCGCATCGGCAAGCCGGCGTTCCGGCAGCTGACCCGCACAGAGAACCACCATATCAACCACAATCTCCTGCGGGTTTTCGCGCCCCGGCCCGTGGCTGATCCGCAGCCCGGTATCGGTGATCGCCTCATAGTTGATACCGCCCAGCATTTTGACGCCCTTCATCGCCAGCGCCGCCCGGTGAATCCAGCCGGTTGTTTTGCCTAACCCGCGCCCCGGCTTTTCCGCCTTGCGCTGTAACAGCCATACTTGCCGCGCGGGCGTTTCGGGCATCGGCCCGGCCTCGGCCAACCCACCCGGCGTTGCACGAGGATCCCCAACCCCCCATTCGCGCCGCCACAGGGCCACATCCATCGTTGGACTGACCCCGGCATGCACCAGATATTCCGCCACATCAAAGCCAATGCCGCCCGCGCCCACCACGGCAACGGATGCCCCAACCGACGCACCATGCAGCACGTCGATGTAATTGATCGCGCGGTCCTGCCCCGGAATGCCCGGATCGCGCGGCACGACGCCCGTGGCGATAACCACCTCGTCATAGCCGCGCAAATCGTCCACCCCAGCCTCGGCACTCAAACGCACCTCAACACCGGCTCGCGCCACCATCGTCTCAAACCACTGCACCAGCCCGTGAAATTCTTCTTTCCCCGGCACCTGTCGCGCCAGGTTCAACTGCCCACCAAGCACTGCTGCCTTGTCGAACAACACCACCTGATGCCCACGCTGTGCCGCCACCATGGCGCAGATCATACCCGCAGGCCCGGCCCCCACCACGGCAACGCGCTTTGCCACCTCGGCCGGTGCATAAACCAATTCCGTCTCATGGCACGCCTGCGGGTTCACCAAACACGAGCTGACCATGCCACTAAACGTATGGTCCAGACACGCCTGATTGCAGGCAATGCATGGCGCAATCTCACGGGCGCGCCCTGCCGCCGCCTTGAGCACAAAATCCGGGTCGGCCAGAAACGGCCGCGCCATCGACACCATGTCCGCCATGCCATCCGCCAATAGCCGCTCGGCCACCTCCGGTGTGTTGATCCGGTTCGAGGCGATCACCGGAATACCCACCTCCGGCCGCAACCGCGCCGTCAGATGCGCGAACGCAGCCCGCGGAACAGATGTCGCAATCGTCGGAACTCGCGCTTCGTGCCAGCCAATGCCGGTGTTCAGAATGGTCGCCCCCGCCCCTTCGATCCCCTTGGCGAGCAGCAGCACCTCCTCCCAACTGGACCCATCCGGCACCAGATCAATCAAACTTATCCGGTAGATGATGATGAACTTCGCCCCGACCGCCGCACGCACGCGGGCCACAACCTCGACCGGCAGGCGCATCCGGTTGGCGTAACTGCCACCCCAGCGATCAACGCGACGGTTCACATGCGTCACGAGGAACTGGTTCAGAAAATACCCTTCCGACCCCATAATCTCGACCCCGTCATAGCCCGCCTCTTGCGCGCGCTGCGCCGCAGTCACGATATCGGCTATCTGTTTCTCAATCCCCGCCTCATCCAATGCCAGCGGCACAAACGGTGAAATTGGCGACTTTACCGCCGATGCCGACACACAGCCTTGCCCATAGGCATAGCGCCCGGCGTGCAAAATCTGCATGGCAATACGGCCGCCCGCATCATGCACCCGGTCGGTCACACTGCGGTGATTGGCAATATCTTTCGCGTCGAACAGCCCGGCAGCACCCGGAAACACGCCGCCCTCGCGGTTGGGTGCCATGCCCCCCGTCACCATCAGGCCAACACCGCCGCGCGCACGGGTGGCGTAAAACTCTGCAACCCGGTTCCAATCGCCGACCTCTTCCAACCCGGTATGCATCGACCCCATCAAAACCCGGTTCGGCAGGGTGACAAACCCCAGATCAAGCGGTGCCAATAAGTGCGGATATTCGGACATCAAAGCCTCCAGAACAGACGGCTACCTTGCCTGCTGCACTGGCAACTGTCACCCAAAACGCCGCGTAAACCCGGCGCTAAACTGCATACTGTTCGCACAAATACTCAAAAAACCCAGCACCGCGCGCCCCAAACTTCCGACCGGGCACCCAAAATTTTTCCCACAAAAATTTTTCTTGGGCTCGCCTCAGCCAGCGGTTTCCACGCAATGCCGCCGAAATGCCCGCTTCAGCATATCCAACTCTGCGCGCAGCAGATCGATCTCGGCGCGAATGTCTTCATCTGCGGCCTGCCCGGCAATCACTGTGAAATGCGCCAGGCTTTCGCTGGTCACCGCATCCCGAACCACAAACGTCTGCACCCCGTCACTTAACGCTTGCACGGGGATCGGCACATGCACTGCCCATTCACCGGGGTTGCTGGCGGCTTCGGTCACGCGCACGCCGTCAAGCGGCACTTCAAGATGCATCACCTCTAGTCGCGGCTGCACTTTCGGCCCGGTCAACACACCTTCCCAGATGCCCGCCCGTATCCGCGTGCCCGTCAGCGTTGCACCTGTCATTCCTGCCTCACACTTCTGCCCTTGGCCGTCTGCTGAACGTGACATCGCGCAGGATGATCTGGTTCATCTGCGGCCCTTCAAAGATCAGGTCAACCCACATCTTTTCAACCCGCTTTTCGCTGATCTTCGAATAGGTCAGGTCAAACTCCACCATCACCTCGGCGTCGTTCAGCGGCAGTTCCCGCACGATCTGCTCCAGGTTTGGCCCATGCTTCACGTTCAGACGGGCATAAATCTCTAACGGCTTTTCCATCTCGACAATCACATCGACCCGGATCAAATGCCGCAACTTCAAGCCCTGCACAGCTGGTTCCGGCAGATCGACGACCAGAGACAGGAATGACCCGTCAAACTGGAACACATCCATTCGAAACCCGTAGGGCGCAATATCAGCCTCGCGGGTATTGCGGATCTGCCGCACGGTCAGTTCGGACCGGCGGCAATCATGAAAGACTGTTGCGCCTTCGCAGATTGCCGCCCGCCCCGGCACCGACGCAATGCCGGGTGTCGCAATTGCGCCGCGCCACAGATCGGGCCGCCACGACCAATCTGTGCCAAGCGGCTTGCGCATCGCATTTGATCCGATCAGCGGCAGGGCGAGGCGATTGTCGGCCTCCAGGATCACCCGGTCCAGTTCGCGCCGGATCGCGCGCGCCCGGGTCCGCGCGCCGCGTAAGGTATCAATATCCATCGCCGCCGCCGCATCGGCCATGCGGTTCCAACGGCCAAGCATACGCTTGTGCAACAACCGCTCGATCACCTTGTCAAAATTCTTCAGCATTCTATCTCTGTTGCGGCGACCAAGAAAAGTGTCTTGGCATGGAGCTTACTGTGGTTCATTTGGAAACAAATCCCCTATCTTGGGGCGTTACGCAAGCCTCCACCCTAAGCTGATCTGCTGGGGGCCGATACACCGTCAAATGGCCGGATTGGCACGCCGCATTGCGGCAATCGTGCCCCCGAGCAGCCCCCGCCCGACTGCAGGGTCGATGGCAGACCCGTTCGGCCCCTGCACCGACAGCGTCACCAGCCGACCCGACACACCAAGCACGGCGCGCCAATAATCGCCAAGACCGGTTTCGGCAATGTGCAAAGCAAATGCGCCATCAAAGCTTGCCGCCGCAAGAATTTGCACCGTCTCGGCACTGCCGGTGCGGCTAAGGGCGGCCCGCCCGTTCGACGATCGGAAAAACTCTGCCAGTGCCGCGTCGCCGCCCGCCAGAACGCCTGCCGAACCCGCCGCACCAATCGTCACGCTGATCACAGCTGGCGGTTGTTGCGACGCACCGCTGCACCGGCCGATCAGTACCACTGCACCATCAGCCTGCTGCCGCGCCGACTGCTTATCGACGCAATAGCCTGCTGGTGCGGCCACCTGCATTGCCCCACCAAGAACAGACATCGACCGCGTCTGCCCCGTCAGACTCAAAGCCCCCGGCGTGACCTGGCAGGCAGCAAGCAAGCCGATCAGCGCAAGGCTGGCCGCCCCGTAGATCGCCGCCTTACTGATCCATGTAAACATGCCGCTCCGCTTTCGCGCCGGGATGCGTCACCGCACCCCACCTTGCACCGCCAACCAGCTTGGCAAATTTCCATACCGCGCCTGTTTCATATTGAGTTTGACGCGGGCCTTTCCATTGCGCCTTGCGCGCAGCAAGCTCCGCGTCCGTCAGCGCCACCGACAATTCGCCCGTTAACGCGTTCAGCGTGATCATGTCACCGTTTTGCAGCAAGGCAATCGGTCCGCCATGTGCCGCCTCTGGCCCCACATGCCCAACGCAGAACCCGCGCGTAGCGCCACTGAACCGGCCATCGGTGATCAACGCCACCTTCTTGCCCATGCCCTGCCCGCTAAGTGCTGCCGTGGTTGACAGCATTTCGCGCATCCCCGGCCCACCTGCCGGGCCTTCGTTGCGGATCACCAGAACTTCGCCCTCTTTGTACTCTCGCTTTTGCACCGCCTCGAACGCGTCTTCCTCGCATTCGAACACGCGGGCCGGGCCAGTAAACACCTGCTCGGCCTCCGACATGCCTGCAACTTTCACGATCGCGCCGTCCGGGCAGATGTTGCCCCGCAACCCCACCACGCCGCCCGTATGGGAAATCGGCGTTTCAATCGGATAGATCACCCGACCATCCGCCTCGCGCGTGATCAGATCCAGCTCTTCGCCCAGCGACCGCCCCGAGGCTGTGATGCAATCTTCGTGCAGCAGCCCGGCCTTGCGCAGTTCCTTCATCACCACCGGCACGCCGCCTGCTTCATACATATCCTTCGCCACATACTCGCCGCCGGGACGCAGGCTGACGAAATACGGCGTATCGCGGAAAATCTCGCACACATCGAACAGATCGAAGGCAAGTCCCGCCTCATGCGCAATCGCCGGCAAATGCAGCCCGGCATTGGTCGACCCGCCCGTGCAAGCCACCACCCGCGCCGCATTTTCCAACGACTTCAGCGTAACAATATCCCGCGCGCGGATGTTCTTTTCGATCAGGTTCATCACCGCCACGCCAGAGGCATCGCCATACTGATCGCGGCTTTCATAGGGCGCTGGCATGCCGGATGAATTCAGCAACGCCAAACCAATCGCCTCACTAACACAAGCCATTGTATTTGCAGTATATTGCCCGCCGCATGCGCCCGCCGACGGGCACGCAACCCGCTCCAGAATGGCAAGTTCGGCGTCCGACATGTTGCCCGCCTGATGCTTGCCCACTGCCTCGAACACATCTTGCACAACCACGTCTTTGCCGTTCAACCGCCCCGGCAGGATCGACCCGCCATAGATGAACACCGACGGCACGTTCAGCCGCACCATCGCCATCATCATGCCCGGCAGCGATTTGTCGCACCCGGCAAGCCCCACCAGCGCGTCATAGCAATGCCCGCGCATCGTCAGTTCCACCGTATCGGCAATCGCATCGCGTGACGCCAGCGATGACCGCATGCCTTCGTGCCCCATCGCAATACCGTCAGTCACCGTGATGGTGGTAAACTCGCGCGGCGTGCCGCCGCCCTTTTTCACCCCCATCTTCACCGACTGCGCCTGCCGGTTCAGCGCGATGTTGCACGGTGCCGCTTCGTTCCAACAAGTTGCAACGCCAACCCACGGTTGATGTATCTCTTCCTCGGTAATCCCCATCGCGTAGAAATAGCTGCGATGAGGCGCGCGCGATGGCCCTTCCGTCACATGGCGGCTTGGAAGCTTCGATTTATCAAAACGCTGGTTCGTGCTCATGATGATCCTCTGAGAACTGGCTTTGCAGGCAGGGATAAAGCCCACCGCCGACAGGGGCAAGAACGGATTGCTACCGATGTTTGCATATGCACGCGGAAGGTGATCAAACTGCGCCAAACACCTTGGAAGGACCATAAGTTGACAGAGATCGACCCCACTCGCATTGCAGCCCGTATCGCGGGATCTGTCGATCTGTATCTGGCCCTGCGCAATTCTGCCGCCGAGGCGGGGCAAGAGCTGATCCTGGCCGAAATCATCGCCGCGCTGCTAAAGGGCCACACGGTTGCCCAAGCCACTGCAGCCCGCCTTGCATCAGTTGACCGGGGGCTGTTGAAAGCCATCCTGCGCAAGGGCGCTGGCCTGCCCGCAACCCCCAACGCCCCCGCCGTCCGGGCGTATCTTGAGGCAGCAACACCCGCGCCACTTTTCCTGCCACCAATCTTCGAAAGCCCGTCGCTGGCGCTGCTGACCAATGGCGAACACCCCGACATGCCACCGTTTTCGGATCATGCCTTCGATGCGTGGTTTGCCGAACAGGGGCAGGGCCGTCTGCTGTATGGCCTTGGTGCATATTTGGAGAAACGATCCGTCTACGCCACAGCACAATTCGCCGATGTCGCCAGCCCGGAATGGCGCACCATGCACCTTGGCATCGATGTCTTTGCACCTGCTGGCACCCCGGTTTTTGCACCCCTTGCAGGCAAAGTTCTTCACGTTACCTACAACGCCGACCTGCTGGATTATGGCCATACTCTGATTTTGGAGCATGATGCTGACGGCGAGCGGTTTTTCACCCTTTACGGCCATTTGGGCGCCAGTTTGCCGAAACTGCTGGCCAAGGGCGATCATGTAAACCAAGGCCAGCTGATCGCACACTTAGGCGATTGGCACGAAAATGGCGGTTGGGCCGCGCACATCCATTTTCAACTGATGACCGATATGTTGGATCAGAACAGCGGCAATTTCTTTGGTGTGGGCCACGAAAGCCTTGTCGATGTGTGGTCCGAGATATGCCTTGATCCGAACCTGATCCTGCGGTTGCCTACGGATCTATTCACCGTTTAGCACAGGCAAAGGCGATGGCGTCACCCACCCGCATAGACCTGAATGCAGACCTTGGCGAAGGCTACGGCCCTTGGCCAATGGGCGATGATGCCGAAATGCTGAAGGTCGTCACCAGTGCCAACATCGCGTGCGGTGGCCATGCTGGCGATGCCGAAACCATGTTCGCAACCCTGACCCGCGCCCATGCCAACGGCGTCGTTATTGGCGCGCATCCGGGCTACGCAGACCGCGCCGGGTTTGGCCGCCAGATTATTCCGATGTCGCCTGCCGAAATTGAGCGCATGGTCGCCACCCAGATCGGTGCGCTGATGGGGGCAGCAGCCTTGGCTGGCGCATCAGTGCGTTATGTCAAAGCCCATGGCGCACTGGCCAACCTTGCCGCCGATGATGCATCCGTTGCTAATGCAATTGCCCGGGCCACCACCGCCGTTTCCCGCAATCTGGCGCTGCTGGCAATTTCAGGCACCGAACTGGAAACTGCGGGCCGCGCCACCGGACTACAAGTGTTCTCCGAGGTGTTTGCTGACCGCGCTTACCTACCAAATGGTCGCTTAGTCCCTCGCAACCAGCCCGGCGCAATGATCGATGATGCCGAAGCTGCGGCACAACGGCTGATCAAATTTCTGCATTCCGGCCTGATGCCAGTGCTTGACGGCTCGTCAATCCCGCTCGCCGCGCACTCCATCTGCGTCCACGGCGACAGCCCCGGCGCGGCGGCCATGGCCCGCCACATCCGCCAATCACTAACCGCCGCTGGCATCACCATGGCCGCCTTCCTACCGCCCGCATGACCGCGCCGTTCCCCCAGTTTCGTGCCGTCGCGGATCAGGCGCTGTTGGTCGAATTTGACCATGTTATCAATGATGCAGCCTATGCCAATGTCATCTCACTTGATGCCAAACTGGCACAAACGCCCTTCCCCGGCTTTACCGAATCGGTGCCCGCCTATGTCAGCCTTTTGGTCGCGTTCGATGCCCTTGTCACCGACCATGCCACTGTTGAACGTGCAATCAACGCCCTGCTCAAGACCCCCACATTGCCCCGACCAAAGGGCATCCTGCGTGAAGTTGATGTCTGCTACGACGCCGACCTTGCCTCCGATCTGGCGGAGGTGGCCCAGCGCACCGGCGTGACCGAGGAAGCAGTGATCAATGCTCACCTCGCTGAAACCTACCAAGTATTCATGTACGGCTTCGCCCCCGGCTATGCCTATCTGAACGGGGTATCACCCAGCCTTCACCTGCCCCGCAAACCCAGCGCCAAACGCGGCGTCCCCGCAGGCAGCGTCATCATCGCAGGCGGCCAGTGCCTGATCACCACGCTCACCATGCCAACCGGCTGGTGGATCATCGGCCGCTCCCCCACCTGCATCTTGCGTGATGATCCCGACCAGCCGTTTTTGTTCGACGTAGGCGACCAAGTGCGCTTCAAACGTATTGACCGATTAACGTTCGACGGCAAGACCAGTAGCAAATGAACACCGCGCATCTCAACATTACCCATGCAGGCCCGCAGGTTAGCATCCAGGACCAAGGCCGCCCCGGCCTGATGCGCTACGGCGTGCCCGCTTCTGGCCCGATGGACCGCTTTGCGTATCAGGTCGTCAACATAGCACTTGGCAACCCAACCGACCGCCCGGCAATTGAGATATCCTTGGGCGGCCTGACCCTGCACTGCACCGAAGGCCCGATTAGCTTCGCCGTCGCAGGTGGCGGCTTTCAGGTTCTGCTAAACGATCAACCGCTCGGGTCATGGTGCATCAACACCGTTCACGCCGGGCAAACACTCACCATCCGCCCCGGTCGCTGGGGCAGCTGGTGCTACCTTGCCTTCGCCGGACAGCTACAAAGCAATCGCTGGCTCGGCAGCGCCGCCACCCATGGCCCATCGGGTCTTGGCGGCGGCAAACTGGTCACCGGCGGCACCTTGCGCGTCGACCATCCCGAAACCCGGCCAGACAAACACGCAACTATCCCCTGCCCGGTGTCGTCCCGCCCCCGGCACAACATTCGCATCGTGCTCGGCCCACAAGACCGGTTCTTTGGCAGCCAAACCATCGACGCGCTGCTGTCAAACCCCTTCTCCCTGACCGATGCCTATGACCGCATGGGTGCGCGCCTGTCCGGCCCGCCCTTGCACCCCGCCGCCCCGCTAGACATGCCATCCGAAGCCATCGTCCGCGGCGCTATTCAGGTGGCGGGTGACGGGGTTGCAACCGTGCTGCTGGCCGATCATCAAACCACCGGCGGCTACCCCAAAATCGCCACCATCCTATCCGCCGATCTGGATGGTTTCGCCCAGCTGCGCAGCCGAGACAGCGTGAACTTTCAATCGATTACACCACAAACGGCAATCGGCGCCAAGCGCACACGCCAGCACACCCAAGCACCCTATCTTTCGCGCTGGCCGACCACAATCTGACGACCAACTGCCCGATTTCGCCATAGTAAAGCCGAAGTTAAGATTTAGAGAACAGTCGATATCGGGTGTTAAGGGTTACGACGAATGGCAAATACAACGCTGGGGATTGACGCCGATTCCTTCGGCAGCAAGAGCTCGCCCCATTCCATGACTGGCCAAAACGCCCGTACCAACCACCACTTCGGATAGAGCTATGGCTACGGTAAACGGTACGAGTTCCAACAATACACTAACCGGCACCGCAACGGCGGATGTCATCAACGGCTATGCCGGCAATGACACCGTAAATGCCGGTGGTGGCGACGATGTTATCAACGCCGGTCCCGCTGCCGCCACTGTAACCACGCCGCTGGATTTCAACTGGTCAACCCTAGGTGCTAACGGCACCAGTATCGCAGGCGGTGTCAGCCAAGACACCGGCGGCATCAAGGTTGACGTCAGCTTCACGAATGACGGCAACAACAATCCGACGTTCGCTGTAAACACCGCGTCGACGATGTACCGCGCCACTGGTGAAACCTTTTCCCAGACCTCGTCTGTGCAGCTGGGCGGCACCGGCAACAACAATACATCGACGACCAACATCAACTTCTCATCGGTGTTGGGCTCAAGCTTTCAGGACCAGGTTCAGAACGTTTCGTTCCGCATTAACGATATCGATGCCACAATCGGTACGTGGCGCGATGTCATCATCATCACTGCGTTTGATATCAACAATAACCCGGTCACCTTCACCATCACCCCCGGCAACGACACGGTTTCTGGGGGCACGATCACCGCCGCCGCCACAAGCGACAGCACATCATCGGCGAACGGGTCAGCCTTGGTCACCATTCCGGGGCCGCTAAGCCGCATCTCGATCGACTATGGAAACAGCTCCGGCTCCGGCAACCAGAACATCTACATCACCGATATCCAGTTTAGTGCAATACCCGCCACCGATGATGATCTGGTCAACGCCGGTGATGGCAACGACACCGTCTCCGGCGGTTTTGGCAATGATGTTCTGAACGGCGAAGTTGGCAACGACAGCCTGCTTGGCGGCGTCGGGAACGATACTCTGACCGGCGGCACCGGCAATGACACGCTGCGCGGCGAAGACGGCAACGACTCGTTGTCGGGTGGCGATGGCGCGGATTTGCTTGATGGCGGTCTGGGTGCCGACACTCTGCTTGGCGGCATCGGGACTGACACGCTTGTCGGCGGTGACGGCAGCGATAGCCTTGATGGCGGCACTGAAAATGACACGCTGCTTGGCGGAATCGGTACCGACACACTGCTGGGCGGTGATGGCAACGACAGCCTTGATGGCGGGGCCGGCGACGACTCGCTGGTCGGTGGCATCGGCAACGACAGCCTTGACGGCGGATCCGAGAATGACACCCTGCTGGGGGGTGACGGCCTTGATACCCTATTGGGCGGATCAGGGAATGACAGCCTTACAGGCGAAGCAGGCACCGATAGCCTTGATGGCGGCGACGGCGGCGATACCTTGCTTGGCGGGGCCGACAACGATACCCTAAGCGGCGGCATCGGCAACGATAGCCTCGACGGCGGCACTGAAAACGACAGCCTTCTAGGCGGTGACGGTCTTGATACGTTGCTCGGCGGGTTGGGCAACGACATCCTCTCTGGCGACGCAGGCGCTGACAACCTTGATGGCGGCGATGGCGATGACACGCTATTGGGCGGGGCCGACAATGACACGCTGACGGGCGGTCTTGGCAGCGACAGCATGGCCGGTGGCGATGGCACCGACACGTTCTTCGTCGGTGCGGGGGATATCATCGACGGCAACGAATTGACCGGTGATTTCGATACGCTCAATCTGCAATCCTACGGCAAGGCGTTCACGAATATCCTCTACACCCCCGGCAATGCCGAAGCGGGCACGGTTCAGTTCCTGAACAACCTCGGCAATGTCATCGGGTCGATGACGTTCACCAACATTGAAAATGTCATCCCCTGCTTCACGCCCGGCACTCTGATCGAAACGCAGCGCGGCGACCGGCTGGTCGAATATCTGGCGGTAGGCGACATGGTGCTAACCCGCGACAACGGTTATCAGCCGGTGCGTTGGATTGGTCGCCGTGATCTGTCTGTCGCCGACCTGTTGGTGCAGCCAAAACTTCACCCGGTCCTGATCCGGGCGGGTGCGATGGGTGCCAACCTACCTACCCAAGACACGCTGGTATCGCCGCAGCACCGCATGCTGATCACCGGCCCGCGCGCCGAAATGATGTTTGGCGACCATGAGGTTCTGGTTGCCGCCGTGCATTTGCTTGGCCAGCCCGGCATCACCCGCGCGCACCCTGAAAGCGTTAGCTACATCCACGTCATGTGTGACCAGCATGAAATCATCCGCGCCAATGGCTGCTGGACAGAAAGCTATCAACCCGGCGCGATGACCATGCAGTCGATGGACCCGGATCATCGCGATGAACTACTGACGCTGCTCCCTGCCCTTGCCGGGGAGACGCAACTCTTCCCCGCAGCCCGCATGTCGTTAAAGGCACACGAGGCACGGGTTCTTCTGGCAGCCTAAAATTGCGGCACTTCGCCTAACCAAGCGAAATCGGGTCAGAATTTGGCCGCGATAGGAAAAAACATGCCGTTCATAAGATCGCCACGAAGGAAACACATTGTCGCCCTGTGCCGGGGCAACTAAAGGTGCCATGCAACCTGTGGTTGTATATTCTATCACTACAAAAAAGGGCAGCAATCCCATGGCGACAATTCTGGTTCAGGCGGGCAGCAGTGCCGCGTCCCTGCAAAACATCATCGACAACGCTCCCGAAGGGGCGCGGATCGTGCTGGAAGCTGGCACCTATCGCTTTACCCGAACAGTCGAGATTGACCGTGACGGTATCACCCTGGAAGGTCAGGGCGAGGTAACGATTATTGCCGACAGCTGCCTGAATGGCGAGCCCGCAATCCAGATCGGCGCACCGCTTTATACCGAAGCAACCGATGATCCGGTGCGCGTAACCGCTAATGCCTCAAAAGGTGCAAGATCGCTGTCACTTGAAACGGGTCATGGCGTGCAGGTTGGCGATATAATCTGGGTTGAACAGCCCAACGACGCCGCACTGTTCGCAGCGATCGGCGATACGCAGTGGCGCGAAGACAAGCCCCTGCGCACCGCTTTGGCAACCGTCACCTCGGTAAACGGCAATTCGGTCAGCCTTGATCGGGCATTGCCCTTTAATTTTGAGGCAAACAGCACCACCGTTGAAGTCACCCAGATGGTGCGCGACGTCACTGTCAAGAACATCACCTTTCGCGGCGATCATGGCACATCGGACGCCGCCGATTTCAACAACGGCATTGCCTGCGAAAATGGCGGCATGATGCTTGTGGTAAACGCATCCGTCGGCACGCATCTATCCGACATTGATATTGTCCAGCCGGGGTCGAACGGGTTGGTGCTTGGCCGGTCAATGGACGCTGTCGTGCATGACGTGTCAGTAACTGGCGCCCATAACAAGGGCGACGGCGGCAATGGCTATGCCTTTTGGCTGCGCGACGTCACCGATTGCTCGTTTGATGATCTGCGCGCCGTCGACACCCGCCACGCGGTTCTGTTTGCCAGCTATACTTCGGCAACCGGCAACAACGTCCACGTCGCCTTCACCAACCGCGACATCAACTTTCACGGCGGCCTGGACAATGGCAATACGGTGGTCGTCGATATGTCATCCCGCACGACGATCGAACAAAGCTATATGGCAGCGGTGTCCTTCGTAAACCCCGGCACCAGCTACGGCGCGCCAACGGACCCCAATGCAAATGGCATTACCTTTCGCCATGTCGTCGGAACCGTGCGGGCAGACGTGGTAACAGCCCACAGCGGTGGCGTTTACATGGCCACACTGGGCGGCAACGACACCCTGATCGGCGGCGCTGGCAATGATGTGCTGGATGCAGGCACCGGCAATGACTGGATCCAAGCATCGCGCGGCGATGACATCGCCGTTGGCGGTGCTGGCACCGACACCTTCGTTTTCGGCTTCGAACGGGATCAGGCAATCGTCCGCGCAACTGGCACCAAAACCGTTGTGACAACCGCCCTCGGCACTGCCTCTCTGACCGATGTTGAATTGCTTCGGTTCAACGATGGCACTGTAACCGCGGGCGCTGCCCACACCGCAACGCTACGCGGGGATGCAGGCTTTGAACGCACCGATATCGCCAGCACCATGGTCGCCGATGATCAGGTCAACGCGGTTACGATGGTTGGCAGCCGCAACATCGGATTTCAAGGCAACGCGCTTGCCAACAACGTCATCGGCAATAGCGGCAACAACCTTATTCTTGGCGAAGATGGCAACGACCGCCTGTTTGGCGGTTTGGGCAACGACTCTCTTGATGGCGGCGCTGGTGATGATTTCCTGCATGGCGGTGCTGGCAATGACACCTTGGCAGGCGGTGCTGGCGACGACACCCTATCAGGCCGTCAGGGTTCAGACGTCTTCATCGCCAGCACTGGCTCCAACATCGTCGATGATTTCAACTTCGCCCAAGGCGACACGCTTGCCTTCCGCGGCTTCACTGATGCTGATCTGATCACGTCGCTGAACAACCATCTCGATGATCACGTCCTTTCGACCGATGATTTCGCCATCTCGGTGCAATACATCGGCGGCTACTCGACTCTGTTGATCACCTCAGACGCCGGCGACAGCCTTGCTTTGCAATCGGTGCAGGCAGCTGACCTTTACGCCCACCTATTGGCCTAACATCCCCGCCTATAATATCGGCTGCCGCACGTAGAATTGCGTCGTGCGCAGCCGAATCAACCCTGACGCGAATCATTTCGCCCTTGGATCGCGCAGCAAAATCCGCAGCATCCATACAAACCTGGCCAGAAATTCGGGCATAGGCCCAAAGTTTATGCTGAATCTTAACGAAAATTCGCCATTAGACTGACTTTCCAGCACAGTGTCATTGCTCCGACATACAGTTGCGTTATTGTGAACACGAAGTCGCCGGAATGGCACATCGCTGACATAATCGGAACCGTGGGGTGGGGATCTTACGGAGCATAGCTGTGAATACAGACTCACCTTTCATCAAGATTGCAGTCTACGACCAGAACCCGATGCTCGCTTTGGGCATCTGTTCCCTGCTGGAACAGCGCCAGAACGTGTGCGCAGTTTCTGTAGCCATGCCCGAACAGGGCAGTCCTACCTATGTGTCGGATTATGACATCGCGATTGTTGATCCAAGCCAGACCGATCTTGCGCCGTCTGAAATTGCCGCCATCCTGACGGCACAAGGTAGCTCAATCAGACTGATCGGTTACTTCAGCGATGTCTCCGTTATTTCGGCACGCGGCTGCATCGCAGCTGGCTTTCGCGGTTTCTTGCCAAAGACGGCAGCATTCGATGCCCTCCAAACCGCAATCGCTGCGGTACAAGGTGGCGCGCTTTACATCGACGCAACCTTTGCCGATTTGCTTTACGAACCCCCAGCACCCCGCCCATCTGCACGCTCTCGCGATCTTACCGACCGCGAAGCTTATGTGCTTAAATCCGTGGCGCGCGGCAAAAGCCTGAAAGAGATTGGCCTCGAACTGGCGCTGTCGTCCAAAACCATCGAAACCTACAAGGCGCGGGGCAGCACCAAGCTAAACCTGCAAGGACGGCGTGCCATCGTGGAATATGCGATTCGCAGCGGATGGGTGCAGTAGCACCTGGGAAGTCATTATCCCGAATCATGTTTCATTGTTGCAGTTCTGGAAACGCTCTTGCGTTGCGCGCTGCCATGCGAAGGTTCGCCGCGCCGCAGCATAACTTCAGCATTTTCCTGACACGAAAATGTAAGGTTTTGTAGGGATTCAGGTAAAACTTAATAAAGAATTAAGGGTTAACCCCGACTTTCCAAGCCCTCGATGCTCAACTTATGGTTGTTTTACGCCGCAGCGCCGCATTTGGCCAAGCAGGCAATCAGACCTTTGGGAAGCAGAAATGGCAACAATAGCGGTTTTCGGAATTGGGTATGTCGGGGTTGTCTCCGCGGCTTGTCTGGCAAAAGATGGGCATCAGGTGATTGCGGTAGATGTTGATCCGGGCAAGGTCGCCTCGATCAACGCAGGTCTGTCCCCAATTGTGGAACACGGTCTGAACGATCTGATCGCCGAAGTTGTGGCTGCAGGTAAACTCACCGCAACCCTTGATGGCATCGCCGCCGTGCGCGCCGCGGACGCGTCATTCGTCTGTGTCGGCACCCCATCCGCACCCGACGGCTCCATCGGGCTTGACTATGTCGAAGGCGTTTGCCGCACCATTGCCGCTGCCCTTCCCGGCAAGGACGGCTTCCATTCGGTTATCCTGCGGTCCACCATCGTGCCCGGCACTATGGAAAAAACCTGCATTCCGATCTTGGAACAGGTGTCCGGCCTGACAGCGGGGACCGGCTTCGGCGTTGGCTACTACCCCGAGTTTCTGCGCGAAAGTACCGCCATCCAGGATTACTACGATCCCGGCCTTATCGTGTTCGGCGCGCTGGATACCAAAACCGCCGATTTCCTGACTGCCCTGAACAAAGATCTCAACTGCGCCATCAACGTCGTCGATGTGCGTTCCGCCGAGATGGTCAAGTACACCTCAAACTCGTGGCGCGCCGTCAAAGTCACCTTCGCCAACGAAATCGGCAACATCGCCAAAGCCTGCGGTCTTGATGGCCAGCAGATCATGAAAATCCTGTGCTCAGATCACAAAGTGTCGATGAGCCCGTATTTCATGAAGCCAGGCTTTGCCTTTGGTGGCTCCTGCCTGCCGAAAGACGTGCGTGCCTTGCGATCTATCGCGGCAGATATCAACGTGGCATCGCCGTTGCTGGACGCCGTTCTGGTCGCCAATGCAGAACAGATCAACCGCGCCGAACGCATGATCCACGCCTCGGGGTCAACCTCCGTCGGCATGGTCGGCATCAGCTTCAAACCCGGCACCGACGATATGCGCGAAAGCCCCTTGGCGGAGCTTGCATCCCGGCTGATCGACAGCGGCATCACCCTAACCGTCTACGACCCCTTCGTTCACGAAGCTTACGCCAATGACATGAGCGCCGCTGGCCGTGGCAACGATTACAACATTGATCTGAAGCATCGCCTTGTGCCGACAATCGCCGAACTGCTGGCGAAATCAGAAATCGTGCTGGTCGGCAACAAATACGACGAAACCGTCGAAGCCCTGCAAGCAGCCGTCGCCGACCGCTTGGTCATCGACCTTGCCCGCATCATGCCCGGCGCAAAATCGGGCGGCAGTTATCAAGGCATCTGCTGGTAATGGGTATGCTCGGACATATCGCCTACATCTGCGTTTTCGCAGGCCTCGCCCTTAGCATTCCGGCGCATTCAGTAAGCAATGTGGCGGGTGCTCTGGCTGTGGTCGGCGCAATCGGGGTGTGGCGATATTCCTGGGCCCTGCTGAACTTCCTGCGTGCCGTTTTGTTCCTGAAACGCGTCTATCCACGCCGCAAGGCCCGCGCGATGGCGGCCTATGCCGCACAACCCCATGCCGCCCACGCTTACTTTCTGGTCACCAGCTACAAAATCGAACCCGAGGTTACGACACGGGTCTACCAATCCATCTTTCACGCCGCCGCCCAATCTGCAGGCGGCGCTACTGTGGTGGCCTCAGTGGTCGATGCCGCCGATGGCCGGATGATCCGCCAGATTTATGACTCCAACCCTGCCGCGGCCGTGGTGCGCCTGATCATCGATCAGATCCCAGGTACCGGCAAACGCGATGCCCTCGCGCGGTCCTTGCGCCTGATTGCCCGCGAAGCGCCGACCCGCCGCGACATCGTGCTGTTCGTCGATGGCGATAGCTGCGTGCCCATAGACATCGTGGCCTCAACCGCGCCGTTCTTTGTTGATCCCGATATGGGCGCTGTCACCACCGACGAAGAGGTAGAGATTAAAGACAGCGCCCTGTTCCGCGATTGGTTTTCCCTGCGCTTCAATCAGCGGCAGGTGATGATGTCATCCATGGGCCTGTCAGACCGCGTGCTAACCCTGACTGGCCGGATGAGCGTGGTGCGCGCCGATCTGGCCACTGATCCCGGCTTTATCAACCAAGTGCAGTCCGATTTCATCGATCATTGGCGGCTGGGCCGCGTCACCTTCCTGACTGGCGATGATAAATCAACATGGTTCTGGCTGCTGAAGAACGGCTACAAAATGGGCTATCTGCCCGACGTGGCCTCGGTGTCGATGGAAAGCCAGCCTAAACCCGGCTTTATCGACAGCGCCGTCACTCTGATGATCCGCTGGTTCGGCAACATGCTGCGCACCAACGGCCGCGCGCTCGCCCTGCCGCCCTCGAAAATCGGCTACTTTACGTGGTGGTCCATCCTGGATCAGCGCATCGGTATCTGGACAACCCTCGCCGGCCCCATTTCCGTTCTGGTCGGCGCCGTCTTCATCGAACCGCTAGTGCTGCCCGCCTACATCGCCTGGGTCATGTTCACCCGCTACGCCTACTGCTGCATCCTGTCTCTGGTCAGGTTCGAGCGTTTTCCTATCACCTACCCGTTCCTACTGTACTTCGGCCAGATCGGCGGCGCTGCCGTAAAAAGCTTCGTGTTGTTCAGGTTGGATAAGCAGCGCTGGACCCGCCAATCAACCGCCGCCGCAACCACCCGCTCCGCCCTGCCATGGCAGGCGCGGCTGAAAAAATTCTCGTCCGATTACACCCACGCCTTGGCCCTCGGCTGGCTGACGCTGGGCGTCGTCGTTCTGTCCGGCATCGTCTGAAAACCCGCCCACCAAAGACTCGCACCGTCTGAACACTTGAAGGAAGATCGAATGGAACCCCGTACCGCGTTGGAACTGACCAAAGATCAGCTGTCGTTCCTGCCCACCAAGGGCGACCATCCGTTGATGGACATCCCCTTCATGGTCGGCATTGATGGCCGCCAATATCGCGGTATGCGCCTGTCGCTGGTGATGGCCGAAATCGGCGGTCTGATGGACCCGGCGCTTGAAAACGCCACCCGCCTGATGCGGCTGGTGTTCCCCTTCAACGGCTTCAGCGTCACTTTGGGCGTGCTGGGCCAGATCAAGCATGTCGACCGCGAAAAAGGCCTCGCCACTGTCACCTTCACCGATCCGGGCGGCGAACATCTGCCTCAGATGCGGCACATCCTGAATTCCTACATCGCCGGTGATCTTGTTGCCCTCGGCGGTGTCATCGGCGTCGGCTCAACGTTGCCATCGCCCGCCGCCCGTGCCGCCAACGCTGCCTCCGCCCCCAAGAAAACCCTGTCCCGCCTGATCGGCAGCGCGGGCATGATCCTCGCCACCGCCCTGCTGCTCGGCGGCGCTGGCATCCTTGCCTACAACCGCATCTTCACCCAACACATCGCCACCCCGGCCCGCGTCATTCAAGACGGCATGACCCTTGGCGCAATCGCCGCCGGTCAGCTTGACTACGTCAACCTCGAGGCCAGCGAAGGCGAGGTTGCCTTCTCCATCCGCACCACCTCCGGCGACCTTTTGTCCATCGCCATGCCCTGCACCTGTGACGCCAAACTGCTCGGCTCGTCCGTCGGGGCCACTGTGCAAGCTGGCGACGCGGTGATGTCAGTGTCCGAGCCCAATGCTCCCCTGATCGTGACAACCGAAGTCACCCCCGAAGAACTGCTGGAACTGGCCTTCGCCGATCACGTCGCCATTCGCTTCGCCGATGGCACCAGCATCCGCGCCCGCGCCGAAACCGAAACCCTGCGCAGCCAATCGGGTGCTGCACTGGTTCCCGTCCGCCTGATCCCCGACACCGCCTTATCCGCAGACCGCGCGGGCCAATTGGGCGAACTGACCATCATCCGCCCGCTTCCGTTCAACCTCGGCAATCTGGAAGTCCCTGTTTCCATCTCTGGCAACTGAACTGGATGTGATCACCATGACCAAATCTATATATCCCCTGGTTCTATGCGGCGGCATGGGCGCACGTCTTTGGCCCATGTCCCGGATCGAGCAGCCAAAGCAATTTCAACCCGTGCGGGGCAAAGGCAGCCTGTCCTATTTCCAGACCACGGTGCAACGCCACCGCGGCGATGATTTCAACGCGCCCATTGTGGTAACAAGTGCCGCGCAAACCGTGCTGGTGCATCGGCAACTGCAAGATCTGCAGATCAAATCCACCGTCATCGCCGAACCCATGGGCCGCAACACCGGCCCTGCCGTTCTGGCCGCCGCCCTGACCATCGCTCAGACCGACCCCGAGGCGCTGCTGCTGGTTCTGCCGTCGGATCACATCATCAGCGGCAATCTGAACGCCACCATCCTGTCGATGCGCGAAGCTGCCGATGATGGCCGCATCGTGCTGTTCGGTGTGCCGCCAACGCATCCGGAAACCGGCTATGGCTACATCACCGATGGGGGTGCTTACGGCTTTATCCCCGGCCTGCACCGCGTTGACCGCTTCATTGAAAAGCCGCCGATCGAAGTGGCAAAATCCCTGATCGCAGGTGGCAATGCCTATTGGGCATCCGGCATCAGCATGTTTCGCGCCGATGTCATCATCGAAGAGTTTCTGCGCTTTGACCCGCACACCTTCTACACCGTCTCCGAGGCAGTCACCGGTGCCACGCGCCAAGACAACACGCTGCTTCTGGAGGCCACAGCTTTTGTCAAGGCAACCGCCGAACCAACTGAACGGCTGGTATTCGAACGCTCCCCCACCACCGCCCTCGCCCCTGCGCTGAACATCGAATGGGATGATGTCGGCGCATGGAACGCTGTCCAGAAAATCTCGGCCAAGGCGGATGATGGCAACGTCAAAACCGGCGATGTCTACGCAATGGATACCAAGGATTCGCTGATTCAAAGCGATAACCGCTTGGTCGCGGTGATCGGCCTGCGCGATATGATCGTGATCGATACGCCAGATGCGCTTTTGGTGACCAACCGTGAAAATGCGCAGAACGTAAAGCAGATGGTGGATCAACTGAAAAAGCAGTCCCGCCGCGAAGTGCAAAGTCATGTCATCCGCGAAACCAGCTGGGGCCGGGTTGAACCGCTGTCCAAGGCGCACGGCTATGACATGCGTATGATCGTGGTCGCCCCCGGTGCCACCGTCAAAGTCAACGGCACCGGCATCGGCCCCAGCCTGCTCACCTTCATCAATGGCGGCGCCGTTTACGAAATCGATGGTCGGTCCATCACCGCCCAGCGCGGTGAAAGCATATCCATTGCGGCAGACGTCATCTTGCCGATGACAAACGGCACCGGGCGCGAACTGCGCGCGATGCAGCTGATGCTGACGGCAGGCGTTGACGACGCTGATGATCTGTCGGACATGGGGTCCATCGCTGTGGCCCCCATGTTCGGGCCCACCAAGACATCGGTGGCGCAAGACAAAGCCAGAACCACCGCAATAGCGCTGAAACTGGCACGGGTGGCAGGCTAATATGCGCGGCCGTATCGCCCCCTTCGCTTTGTTAGCGTTGCTAACCCCCGGTCTTGGCCTTGCCACCCCGGTGTGGACGGATGCGGCCAAGGCGCAAGCGCTGATCGAGGCGGTCGCGGCAGGCACCGGCAATACACAGCAAACGGTCGATGACTTGGCAGGCATCCTTCAGCTTGAGGTTGGCAATCACACCCCGCCGCCAATCACCCGCCCCGCTTTTGCCGAAGGTGGGCCAGGCAAACTGGTGTCGTCCGATCTGCAACTGGCGATGACGCAGCTCTCCATTCATATCGGCACCAACAACCAGATCCGGGTCATGCAGGCGCAGGGCGATCACCGCGATGCCCTGATCCTGCAAAGCGGCACGTTCACCTTGCGCGAACTGGCGAAAGACGCCGTTGCACAAAGCCTCGATGGCATCCGCGTGGACGGCGACATTGTTCATCTCTCACGGCCACTGGTTGTGTGGCTTGGGGCCGGGCTGCGGCTTGAACCCGGCGATCAACTGCAACTCGATGCGAAAAGCGGCGCGTTCCTGCTTGGTTTTGGTCAGATCGAAATGATGGGGGCAGTGGTTAAGGCTGTTGGCCTAACCACCAATCCGGCGGCTTACCGGCCCTTCGTGTTGATCACCGGGCAAGGCACGATCTATGCCCAAGATACCCAGTTCACCGGCCTTGGCATGGTCGGGGCCGATCCGTTCAGCGGTGTCGTGGTGTCTGGACGCGGGCTGTTCCAACCGGATTTTGCGCCAACCTTCACTCAGAACCGTTTTGATGATGTCGGTGTTGTCGCCATGACAGGTGTTACCAACGGCGTCATTGCGGGCAACATCATCAAAGCCGGGCGTGGTGGCGGCATAGCGCTTGCTGCTGTGCAGGGCGCTGTGGTGTCCGGCAATGCTGTCATCGGCTCCAAAGGCGGCGCTGGCGTCAAAATTGCCAATGGCAACGGCGTACAACTGACCGGCAATCTTGTTGCTGGCGGCGCGCGCAATGGCATTTCCATCGGCGGCAACAGCAAAGGCGTCGAGGTTAGCGGCAACGCCGTCCTGACCAACGCCGAAACCGGCATCGCGACACAGCGCGCCACCTGCGTATTGGTCGCCGATAACTCCATCGCTCGCAACGGTGCCTCGGGCCTGCGCCTGAACGAAAGCGGCGTATCGCGCGTACAGGGCAACGCCATGGTGCTGAACACCACGGCGGGGCTGCACGTTGGTGCGCAAAACAAAGGCGGACGAGTCGAGGTTTCCGATAACCTTCTTGCTGGCAACCGCGTCGGGCTAACCGGCGTCGCTATCGGCGAAGTGGTGCTGGATCAAAACAACCTCTCCGCCCAAATGCCCCGTCTCTTTGACGGCGAGTTTTCCCAGTATCTGGCAGCGTATCTGACGCAAGTGCAGCAGAACGCCGGAACCAGCTACCGCATCTCGGCCCGCGACGGGCGCACGTCGGATTCCTTTCTAACCGCCTGCAACAAGGGTTAAGCCAATGGTCTTTTCGTCTGAAACTTTCCTGTTTCTGTTCCTGCCGCTGTTTCTGGTGGTCTATTACCTGACCCCGACACGCGGCAAATCCTTGGTCATCTTGTTCGCTTCCTACCTGTTTTACGGCTGGTGGCGGTTCGACTTCCTGCTGCTGCTGTTCTTGACCACGCTTTGGACCTTCGGCATCGGCCTGCTGATCCGCAACAACATCGGCACGCAGCGCGCGCAGCTTTGGTGCACCATCGGTGTCATCGGCTGCCTAAGCGTGCTTGGCGTCTTCAAATACCTCAACTTCTTCATCGACAGTCTGGCCCAACTGGTCGGCACCGACGCCGCTGGCCTTGGCGTGCATTGGCGGCTGATCCTGCCCATTGGCGTGTCGTTCTACGTCTTCCACTCGATCAGCTATCTCGTGGATGTCACCCGTCGCGACGCCGATGCTACGCTGAATTTCTTTGATTTCGCTGCCTTCATCGCCCTGTTCCCGCAACTGGTGGCCGGTCCGATCCTGCGCTTCAAGGATCTGGCCGATCAATTCCGGCACCGCACCCATTCGCTGCAAATGTTCGCCGATGGCACGGCGCTGTTCATCATCGGCTTGGGCAAAAAGGTCATCCTCGCCGACAGCGTCGCACCCATTGCCGACGTCGCCTTCGCCACCCCCGATCCGTCCCTTGCACTCGCTTGGCTCGGCTCCATCGCCTACATGATGCAGCTCTACTTCGACTTCTCTGGCTACAGCGACATGGCCATGGGCCTTGGCCTGATGATGGGCTTCCGTTTCCGCGCCAACTTCAACATGCCCTACATCAGCCGCTCGATCACCGAATTCTGGCGCAGGTGGCACATCAGCCTGTCAGTCTGGCTGCGCGATTACCTGTATATCCCGCTCGGCGGCAACCGCATCTCGGAACGCAGAACGTACATCAACCTGACCCTCGTGATGGTTCTGGGCGGCCTGTGGCACGGTGCCAACGGCACGTTCCTGGCATGGGGCATCTGGCATGGCGCTTGGCTGGCACTGGAACGCCGCACCGGCTGGGCCAACCGCACCAGCACCGTAGGCCTGTTCCAAACCCTTCTTATCGTGCTCATCGGCTGGGTCGCCTTCCGCGCCGCTGACATGACGCAGGCAATCGACGTCTACGCTGGCATGATTGGCCTGCAAGGCATCGCCATCCCGCTAGAGGTCGCCCTGCAAATCAGCAGCGAAAGTCTGATGTTGCTGGTCTTGGCCATGGCCGTTGCCGCCACCGAACCACAACTGAACGCCCTCTCGCGCCAGATGTACTTCACCCCGTCTAACCCGCAGATGGGCAACCCGCAAATCGGCGGCGCTGGCACCCTGACTGCCGCCACCTCGCTACTGCCCACCCTGCTCATCTCGGCAATCGGCGTTCTAAGCATCATGAAGCTGGCCGAGGCTAGCTTCTCCCCCTTCCTCTACTTCCAGTTCTAGGAGCATGCCGAAAATGCAAACCCTATACCGCATGTCCCGCTACGTCCTTCCGGTGGTGTTCTTTGGCTACGCACCGTTCGCCAATCTGGCCTATTTCGAAGAACCGGGCGGCAAGCTTGCCCCCTTCGATATGGGCGTTCTGAAGGGCACTCTGACGGCCAGCTTCGATCATGCCTACAAAACCGCAATGCCGCACCGCGATGCGTCCATCGGCCTGATCGGTGCCGCCCGTTACGTGCTGTCTGGCGAAGGTCGCAAAGGCGTTATCGCGGGCAACGACGGCTGGCTTTTCACCGCCGAAGAGGCCCGCCCGGTGATCAGCGACCTCGCCCCCAGCCTGAAACAAATCTCCAACATCCGCGATCAACTCGCCGCGGCAGGGTCAACCTTGGTGCTGGTGCCCGTTCCCGCCAAAGTTGATGTCGCCGCCGCCAAAGCCAACATGCCCGAGCTTTCCAGCCAAATGGAAAGCCTCTACGCCACCTTCATCGGTGGCTTGCGCAGCCAAGGCGTCGACGTCGTCGATACCCGCCCCTCCCTGCTGGCGCTAACCGACACGACCCCGGCCTTCTTCGCCACCGATACCCACTGGACGCTGGAAGGCGCAAAAGCCGTCGCGCAATCCGTTGCCGCATCTGGCCTTCTGGCGGCTGGCACCACCGATATGGCAGTCGAACCGCTGCCCGCCAAAACCATCACCGGCGATCTGGTGTCCTATGTCACCACCGATGGCATGGCCCCGTTCGTCGGCCTCGCGCCAGAACACCTGCTGCCCTATGCTGCAAGTCCCCCCACCACCGCCGATCTTGGCGATATCTTCGGTGCTGAAGCCGTCGATATCGTCCTGATCGGCACCTCCTACAGCGCCAATCCTGACTGGAGCTTTGCCGAAGCCCTCAAACTATCGCTGAAATCCGATGTGCTGAACGCCGCCGCCCAAGGTTTGGGCCCAGTTCAGCCGATGACAGATTATCTGGCATCAGACACGTTTCGCGATGCCCCCCCAAAGGTGGTCATCTGGGAATTCCCACTGCGTTACCTGACCGATGCAAACCTTTGGTCCGACCCCGTCGCATCAGTGGAGCTGGCAAGTGCGAACTAATCGGCACTCCCTTGGTATGCTGACTATGGTCGCAGCACTTACGCTGGGGCCAATGGCGCTGCCAATGCCAGCGTTCGCCGAAGCCAACGGCATTTCGCGCACCAATCAGTTGCCGACCGAACATCTGCGCAATCTGCGCCGAAAGATGAACGCGCAAGGCACTCTTGGCACCCGCGATTTGCGCACGCTTGCCGATGCCGGTGATGGTCTAGCCGCCTTCAAATACGGCCGATGGCTCGAAGAACAGGGCAAGCCGCAACTGCTGGCGGATGCCACCCATTACTATGCCATCGCGTCCTACACCGACCGCGACTTCGCCGTGCGCCGCTTGGTGGCACTGCTTGCGGTGCCCGATCTTTGGCTATCGGCATCCCGGCAAAAAGAAGCCCAAGATGCCATGATCGTGCAAGCCAGCACTGGCAATGCCGACGCCGCCTTCGCCCTCAGCAACATGTATTCCTCCGGCCAACCCTTCGGCAAAGACCTGGACGCCGCCCTGAAATGGCTCGAAGTCGCCGCAAAAGCCGGGCGCGGTGATGCCGCTGTCAAACTGGCGCTGGCCTACATGATGCCGGCGGACGGAACAGCCGCTGACAATGACAAGGCTATCGCAGCACTTGAAATTGCCTTAGCGCAACCCGATCCCGGCACCAAAGCCATGGCGCAAACCCTGTTGGCAAGACTGGGCGTAAAACCACCCCCCGCACCTGTGATCATCGTGGCCGACATATCTGCCGATGCGTCAAGCGTTGTGCCAGCCTCCAGCCCGCGCCCCCTTCCTCGCCCCAAAAATCTAGGAGTTTCCCCATGACTTATGCGCACCGCGCTGCCCTTGGGTTAGCTGCTTTCACCGCGATTGCCCCGCTCGCAGCACAGGCCGAATCCCCATCGGGCTTTGATTGCTCGGCCTACGAATTTTCCACTGCCCTGCCGTCGGTCGAGGGCAGCGAAGGCGTATTCTTTCGCACCTTCGCCGACCTGCGCCTTCAACATCCGATGGATCAACGCACCATCGTTCTGTTGGGTCGATTGACCGAGGTGCTTGCAGAAAACGGCACCACGCTGGTTTACGTAACGATCCCGGCCAAAAGTCAGGCGATGGCAGACTATCTGCCAGAACGCGCCAACGATTACGGCTTCGATGCCGAAATGGCCGAGATGATCTATACCGATATCATCGCCCGCATGTCGTCGGTCGGCATCATCGCCCCCGATGTGATGACCGCCCTGCAAAATGTCGAAGGCGACGAGCGGGCCTTCTTCGGCGCAGACTTTCACTGGACGTCGGGCGGCGCGCGCGCTGCCGCTCAAGCGATTGCTGCCGCCATGAAGGAACACCCGTCCTTCGCAGACCTGACGCCGTCAGCCTACGAAAGCAAACCCATTGGCAAGCAAGTGGCGTTTTCCGGGATGCGGCGTTCCTTGCAAGGCTTTTGCAAAAACGCGCTGCCACCAACCGAAACCGAGGCCTACAAGACCAGCCCGGTCGAAAGCGCCACCACACAATCCGGCGATCTGGATATCTTTGCCGGGTCCGATACGGCCCTTCCCGCAGTTCTGGTCGGCACCTCGTTTTCAGATTCGCCGATCAACAACTTTATTGGTTTTCTAACCGAATACACCGGGCTGGATGTCATCAACTACTCCATCACTGGCGGTAACCAGTTTGGCGCGATGACCTCCTACCTGACGTCCGATGAATTCAAAGATCAGCGCCCCCGCTTCCTGATCTGGGAAAACCCGATCTATAACAATCTGGCGCAATACGGATCGGCCCCTCTGGAAGAACTGATTGCCGCCGCCGGGACAAGCTGCACCAAATCGTTGCCCATAACGAAAGTCGATGAACACACAGTCTCGGCTTCACTTGAGGGCATGAGCATCGGTCCCGACGATGCAATCTTTGCTGATTTCGGCCAAGAAGGTGCACGAACGGCAAGTTTTGCGTTGGAAACCACCGACGGGATCATTCGCAAATCGAAGATTGAACGCGGCCAACGTCTGCGCGGCACTGGCAACTTTTATCTCGGGTTAAGCCCGTTTCGCCACCCCAGCTTCAAGCAAATAACGGTGCGCTTCGACCGCGCCGTGACCGACACTACAGAACTGACTTTCTGCACAGGCCCTAAAGGAGATGCCTCATGACTATCAATCGCGGCTGGATCAAAGCCTTCACCCTGACCCTGGCTGTTACAGTGGCATTGCCCGCTTTCGCCCAAGACGGCGGCCTGTACGAAGATGTGCCAGATCCGAACGCCAGTTTCGTGCGCGTCGTCGGCGCTGACCTGACCAACGCCGTCGTTCAAAGCACCACCCTCAACGATTTGCCATCGGGCGTGTCGGGCTATGTCGTGGTCAACCAACCCGGCGAAATATCGATCACCGCCGGTGTCGATGAAACCAAGGTAACTGTCGAAGCGGGCAAGTATTACTCGTTCGTCGTAGGCGCCGATGGCACCAGTACCCTGGTTCCCGAAGACGTCACCGCCAGCCCGGCACAGGCCGTCATAACCGTCTTCAACCTGTCCGACAAAGCAATGGTAGATCTTTACGTTCCCGCCGCCAGCGCTGTAGCGGTCAAAGGCGTTGCTGCCAACTCGTCTGGCTCGGTTGCCCTGAAAGCCCCGCTGACCCTCGATTTCGAAGTCCGCGAAGGCGATACCGTCCTTGCCTCGCTCGCTGGCGTCGATCTGGCCCGCCGCGCAGGCATCGCCGTCGTGTTCAGCGGCTCCGGCGGCACCTACCAGGTCGCCATGCAACCCAGCACCATCGCCAAATAGTCCCACCTCTGCTGGCGTCCGCCCTTGGTCGCCAGCAGACACCTAGCCTACCCGTAACAAAGGACCGCTGCCATGCAGATGCCAACCGTTTTCAAAAGCCGCCTCACCACCCTGACCGCACGGGCTTGCCTGCTTGGCGCTGGTCTTCTGGCTGGCTCCATGGCATCTGCCGAAACCGTCTCCCTCGTCTTCGAACCCCCACAAATCGCCCGCGAACCGATCTGCATCGCAGGCCTCGCCGACGAACAGCTCGAAGCGATGTGGAAAGGCTGGTCCAGCGACACCTTGCCAGACCGGGCCCCAGAACTGATCCGCCGTGACATGAAGCGGCTTATGGAACTCAACGCCATCAAATGGTTCCCGACCATCGAAAAGGTCTACGCCCTGATGCCCTCGGTCGACAGCCAGTTCGGCCCTGACAAAGCCATGCTGGAACGCGCCGCCCTGCTGATCGCCGCTGGTCGTCTGAAGGAACTGACCAACCAACGCTTGGTCGATCAACTGCTGGCCTCCAAACAGGGCAGCTCGCCCAAAATGCTCAACACTCTGTCGGATTACCTGATGCAAGGCATCGGCATCAAACAAGACAAGGAAAAAGCCATCTCGATGCTGGTCGCCGCCGGGTATGGTGGCAACGCCGACGCGCTGCTGAAAATCGTCGCACTGCAACAAGCAGGCACCGAAGTCCCCGGCTGGGACGTGCCGCAAGACATTGCCGTCACCATGGCGTTCGGTGCCTTGGTCGGCAAGCTCGACCCAATGATCTGCGACCGCGTCTCGCGCATCGCCCGCGAATATATGAACGGCACCATCGTCACCCGCGATGTCGCCATGGCCGAAACCTGGTTCAAATTCGCCGCCGACCTCGGCGATACATCCTCGGCCTGGAAAATTGCCGAAATGCACATGCGGTCCGAAGACCTGGTAAAATCCAACGATGTGCTGGTCCAATACCTCAGCAAAGCCGCCGATGGTGGCCTGCCCTTCGCGCAAGTCACCCTAGGCCGCGCCTACGAACTGGGCGCCCTCGTGCCACAAGACCTTGACCGCGCCCGCCAGCTATACGCCGCATCGGCGCAATTCGGCGACCGTGCCGGCGTTGTCCGTAACGTGCTGTTCCTGCAGCAAGAAGCCAAGGATGATAAAGCCAATCTGCCTGCTTACCGCGCCGCACTGGCCGAGCTGGCCAAGCGCGCCGATGCGCCAAGCTGGGCCTACATCGGTCTGGCCGAAGTTGTGCTGGAACAAAAAGGTCGCTGGGCTGGCGAGGCAGAAGCGGTCAAACTACTGGAAAAAGCCGTCGCCTTGGGCGATTCCGACGCCGCCAAATGGCTGACCCCGATCCGCTTCCGCCATGCCAAAACCCCGGCGGAATTCTACGAAATCATCGACGAGGTTATCGAGACCGTCCACCTTCAGGGCGAAATTGACCCGATGAATGGCCTGAAAAGTGCCTTCACCTGCCGTTCCCCCAAAGCGCCACAGCGTGAAGAGGCGAACTATTGGCGCGATATCAGTGCTGCCACCGGCACCAAAACCGTCGAATTCTCGCCCGAAGAACTGCTGCGCCTGATTGCTCGCCCCGATATACAGGAAATTGCGCGCCTTCAATCGCAGGCCCTGTATGGCCGCCCAACAGCCCTTGCCCAATATATGGCTGTGCTGGATCGCACCGATACTTCGCCCGAACAAAAACGGTTCTGGCAACAATATGCCCAGCGTTATGAAAAGGTTGCCCTGTCGCGCGGGCGTCTGGAACGGAAATTTGCCGAAATCGGCCAGAACATCGGCGATCCAGGCACTTATTTCCGCATGGCCTTAGCCGAGGGTGACCTTAGCGCGGGTATCGAACTGGCCGAAACCCTGATGGAAACCAACCCGCAGGCCTTTGGCGCCGAAGCAACCGCCGCGCTGCTGCCGCTTGCCGCGAAGGGCAACGGTGCCGCAATGGCGCTGCTACCGCAAACCGACCCCGAACGCTTCCCCGATATCAAGGCGGTCTATGATGCCTACGCTCAGGTCATCGACGAACGCGGCGATTTTGACGCGCTGCTGCTGGCCCTGCCATTCCTCGCCTCCCCCGAAGCGGTGGAAGATTACAAGGCACGCGCCACCACCCTCACCGATTGCAGCTTTGATCAGGTCATGCTGATGGTCCGCGCTATGGGCGACATCGGCGATAGCGAAAGCTTCGCTCAATGGATGAACATCGCCGAGTTTCTTAGCGAAAGTGATAGCTGGCGCATGGTCAAAATGGGCGACACTCTGCGCCAGTTTGGTGACGCGCGCACCGTATCCGATCAGATCGAATTTTTTGAAGTTGGCTACAAGGCAGGCAGCATCACCGCCATCCACCGCCTGTTGGAAACCTTCTCCAAACCCGGCACGCCAAACTACAATCCCGGCCGGTCCGCCGACTTGTTCGTCGATCTTCTGGGCCGCATAGAACCGGTAGACCTGCCCCATACCCTAGCCCGCGTCGCATCAGCCGCGCCCGCTATCAGCTCGGATGTCTACGCCCGCGTTGATGTCGAGGCACTGTATCTGATGTCCGCCGAAGACGGCTCGCCCGAGGCGATGCTGGAATTGGGCAAACTAATCCGCGCTAGGGCGGTTTCCGCCGATGAATTGGCCGAAGCGACCGATTGGATTGGCAAATCGGCCAAACTAGGCGATGTTGATGCAATGGTTGCCTACGCCGACGCGCTTGCATTCGGCATCGGGGCAGAAGCCTCGCGTGAACAGGCATTGGTCTGGCTTACCAAAGCAGCAGAGGCAGGCAACGAAGAGGCGGCGGCAAAAGTGCGCGGCCTGACACTAGAGGTTAAAGTAACGCAATGATTATTTCCGGGTTCAGTAAAGGCCTGTGCATAGCACTGCTATTGACGTGCAGCACCGCTGCCAGCCAGGCCCAAACCGCTCCGGCCGAAGATACCGCAGCTGCCGAAGATGAAGATACCGTATGCTTCGCGCCCGTGACCCCGGTCACGAAACTATCCTACCAAAGCCGCTATACCAAAGACAGCAAATCGCGGTCGGACTTTGATGAAAAAGCCAATGCAGCCGTCGATGCCGCCCTGAAACCTGTTGACGACTTCATCAAGAAATTGGCAACCGAAGCCAACAATTCGCTAACCCGCAAAGACGAAGGCGCCGTGTTTGCCGCCGATTGTGTAGTTGACCATATCCATAAATGGGCTGTCGCCGATGCCCTAAGCGCGCTTGATAGTGAAGGCGCGCAAATGTCCGTTCCCAGCCGGGTCGCGGCAATTGCCATCGCCTATGCGCAGGTCAAACCAAAAGCGACGGCAGATGATCGTCAAGCGGTCATCGAAAACTGGCTACGCACTCGCGTGCAAGACAGCATGACGTATTTTGATACCGAAGCCCCCCCGCGCGCCAGCCGCAACAACCTGCGCGCTTGGGCCGGGCTGGGGGCAGCCCAAGTCGGCCTGCTGCTGGATGACCAGATTATCCTCGACTGGGCCATCGCATCGGTAAACCGCGTCGCCTGCACTGCCAATGCCGACGGCAGCCTGCCAAACGAAATGTGGCGCGGCAAGCTGGCGCTGCATTATCAAATCCACGCGGTTGGGCCTTTGGTGGTCACGGCGGGCCTTCTGAAAGACAAAAATCCCGACCTGCTGCAAAGCTGTGATGGCGCAATCATCCGCGCCGCACAATTTGCCGTGGCAGGTGCCAAAGACCCCAAAATCGTCGAGCCGATTGCGGGCGAAAAACAAACCTTCAACCCCGATCCAACAAAGTTGAAGAACTTTGAATTCGCCTGGATCACCTCGTTCTTGTCGCAAGTCGAAGACCCGCAGATCGAGGCGTTCGCGTTAAACTTTGAAGACCTCAGCAATTCCAAACTCGGCGGCAAGCAAAGCCTGATCTGGAATTAAGCGCACCCATTTTTCCGCCAAACGTCTGCACGGGGGGTGTACAGCAGGTGCACAGCTAGCAGACACTGGATTTGGTGGTGCAGGCTGGGCAAATAGGACAACAGCGCCCCAATCGTGATGAATGGAATACCCATCCAGAACCGCCCTGCGCCCCAGATACCTTCGGCCTAACCTTGGCCCCCCGCTGGGCCGGGCAATAGCGTCAACCCACATTGGAATTCAACATCTGGTCGGTTCCAGTTTGGCAGACCAATTTCGCCATGAGCTCATGTATCAAGTCGTCTAACACACACCTGTTCGCGTCGCATCGGCCCTGCAAAAGTTACGCTGGCAACTGCCATTTTCGACGTCTACAACGAATTCAAACAGAGGGCCCATCATGCTGCTTTCTCAAATCATCCGTCCCGATGGTAGCATCGCTGTGATGCTGCGTGACGGATCAGAAGCGGCCTTGGTGCGGGGTGCGACCAGCACTTACGCACTGGCGATGCAGGCCGCCAGCACCGGGCGCAGCCTTGCCGCAGTGATTGCCGAACACGGGCTTGGCGGCGCGGTTGATTTGTCTCGGCTAGCCGATGAGGGCCACCTCACCTTGCCCGTAACTCACCCCGACCCGGCCCATATGCACCTGACCGGTACTGGCCTTACGCATCTTGGTTCGGCCAGCACCCGTGACGCAATGCACACGACTTTGCAGGCCGACACCTTGACTGACAGCATGAAAATGTTCCGCATGGGGCTGGACGGCGGGCGACCTGCGCCGGGCAAGGTCGGCGTGCAACCGGAGTGGTTTTACAAGGGCAATGGCCACACGGCCGTTGCGTCCGGTGCCGCCTTAACCGCCCCCGGCTTTGCGCTGGACGGCGGCGAAGAGCCTGAAATTGCTGGCGTTTACATCATTGGCCCGAATGGTCAGCCCTTTCGCATCGGCTGGGCCTTGGCCAACGAGTTTTCCGATCATGTGACTGAACGGATCAACTACCTATTCCTTGCCCATTCCAAACTGCGCCCCGCCTCGTTCGGCCCGGAAATTCTTGTTGGCACTCTGCCAACCGACATTCGTGGCACCAGCCGCATTCGCCGGGATGGCAAAATCATCTGGGAAAAGCCGTTCCTGTCGGGCGAGGCGAACATGTCGCACAGCTTCGCCAACCTTGAACATCACCACTTCAAATACGCGCTGTTCCGCCAACCGGGCGACGTGCATGTGCATATGTTCGGCACTGCCACACTTAGTTTTGCCGATGGCATCAAACCGCAATCCGGCGACGTTTTTGAAATTGAAGCAGGCCCTTTTGGCCTGCCTCTGAAAAACCCGCTGGCGATTGCCGCCGCCGAAACGGATGCAGTAACGGTCACAGCATTATGAGGTTCCGATGACCTTCAAACCCGCCAAATGGCCCCGCAAATTGCGCTCGCAAACTTGGTTTGGTGGCACGTCGAAGGATAATATCTATCACCGCGGCTGGATGAAGAACCAAGGCTTCCCGCCGGATCTGTTTGATGGCCGCCCGGTGATTGGCATTCTGAACACCTGGTCGGAACTGACGCCCTGCAACGCCCATCTGAACGACCTCGCCCAACGGGTAAAGCACGGCATCTACGAGGCGGGCGGTTTTCCTGTGGAAGTGCCGGTATTTTCCACCAGCAAATCCGCCTTCCGCCCGACTGCAATGATGTTCCGCAATCTGGCCGCGATGGCGGTTGAAGAACAAATGCGCGGTCAGCCGATGGATGGCTGTGTGCTGCTGGTCGGCTGCGATAAGACCACGCCAAGCCTGCTGATGGCGGCGGCCAGCACCGACTTGCCGTCGATCATCGTCACTGGCGGGCCGATGCTGAACGGCTATTACAAGAATGAGCGGGTCGGCTCTGGAACGCACCTGTGGAAGTTCTCTGAGGCGGTGAAGGCTGGCACCATGACCAAAGAGGAATTCCTTGAAGCCGAGGCCAGCATGTCGCGTAGCCCAGGTTCGTGCAACACCATGGGCACTGCCAGCACCATGGCGAGCATGGCCGAGGCTTTGGGCATGGCCCTGTCCGGCAATGCCGCCATCCCAGCAGTGGATTCGCGCCGCCGGGTGATGGCGCAGATGACCGGGCGGCGCATCGTGCAGATGGTGAAGGATGATCTGAAACCGTCCGACATTCTGAAGAAAGAGGCGTTTGAAAACGCGATCCGCACCAATGGTGCCATCGGCGGATCGACCAACGCAGTGATCCATCTGCTGGCTATCGCCGGGCGCGTTGGCATTGATCTGACGCTGGACGATTGGGATCGCTGCGGTCGCGACGTGCCGACAATCGTCAACCTGATGCCATCGGGAAAATACTTGATGGAGGAGTTTTTCTACGCCGGTGGCCTGCCCGTGGTGATCAAACGTCTGGGCGAGGCGGGCTTGCTGCACAAAGACGCGCTGACCGTGTCCGGTGAAACCATGTGGGATCAGGTCAAGGATGTGGTCAACCACAACGAAGATGTGATCTTGCCCACCGACAAGGCCCTGGCAAAGTCAGGCGGCGTCGTGGTGCTGAAAGGCAATCTCGCCCCCAAAGGGGCGGTGCTGAAACCGTCTGCCGCAACGCCATCCTTGCTGGTGCATCGCGGCCGCGCCGTGGTGTTCGAGGACATCGACGACTACAAGGCCAAGATCAACGACGAGGCTTTGGATATTGACGAAACCTGCGTCATGGTTCTGAAAAACTGCGGGCCAAAGGGCTATCCCGGAATGGCCGAAGTGGGCAATATGGGGCTGCCGCCAAAGGTTCTGCGCAAGGGCATTACCGATATGGTGCGTATTTCCGATGCCCGCATGTCGGGCACCGCATATGGCACCGTGGTGCTGCACACCTCACCCGAAGCTGCTGCGGGCGGGCCTTTGGCGGTGGTGCAGAATGGCGATTTCATTGAACTGGACGTGCCAAACCGCCGCCTGCATCTGGACATTTCCGACGCAGAACTGGCCGCCCGTCTGGCCAAATGGACGCCCCGCACGGCACCGCCGGAAAGCGGTTATGCCTTCCTGCACAACGCCCATGTGATGGGGGCCGACACTGGCGCTGACCTCGATTTCCTGAAAGGTTGCCGTGGCGCTCCTGTGGGCAAGGACTCCCACTAGTGAAGGATTGGCACTGATGAAAGTAGCCCTCGTCGGCATCGGCAAAATCGCGCGGGATCAGCATGTGCCTGCCCTTGCGGCCTCGCCCGATTGGGAGCTGGCCGCAACGGTATCGCGCGCGGGCGGCGTGGACGGTATAGAATCCTTCGCCAATTTCGGTGAAATGCTGCAGGCCCGCCCCGATATTCCGGTTGTGTCATTGTGCCTGCCCCCGCAACCGCGTTTTGCTTATGCCGAAGCTGCCCTGCGCGTCGGCCGCCATGTGATGCTGGAAAAGCCGCCGGGCCAGACGCTGGCCGAGGTGCATGCATTGCAAGCACTGGCAAAGGCCAACGGCGTTACCCTGTTCGCGACATGGCACAGTCGAATGGCACATGGTGTGGCGGGCGCGAAGGCGTGGCTGGCAAACCGCAAGATCGTCGCCGTTCAGATCACCTGGAAAGAAGATGTCCGCAAATGGCATCCCGGCCAGGATTGGGTGTTCGAACCGGGCGGCATGGGGGTGTTCGACCCCGGCATCAACGCCCTGTCGATCCTGACCGAGATTCTGCCACAGCCTGTCCACCTGACTGCCGCGACGCTGACATTCCCGGAAAACCGGCAAACCCCGATTGCCGCCTCGCTGACGTTCAGCGGTGGTGTGACGGCTGAATTTGACTGGCGCCAAACCGGCCCACAAACGTGGGATATCGAGGTTCAAACCAACAGCGGCGCGCTGACCCTGCAGTTGGGCGGATCGAAACTATCCACCAGCGACGGAGTTAAATCCGAAGGTCCGGACCGCGAATATCCAAGCCTTTACGCGCGCATGACTGACTTGATTGCGCATGGTGAAAGTGATGTCGATCTGGCCCCGATGGTGCATGTTGCGGATGCGCTGACGCTTGGGCGTCGGCTGTTCACGGACCCATTCAGTTTTTGATTGCGTAGACCTAATCGATCAACTCGGCGCAGGTTCCCGTCACGATCAGCCCCTGATTCAGCACCAGCAGATCCGCCGCATCCCGCCCGGAAACCTGTGCTAACTCTGGCCTGCCAATTATGCCCGCAGGCACAGTAACAGCCATACGAAGTGCAGCAGCAAGATCAATACCAAGCACATTCACCAGCCGCGCCACGCTTTGCGCCATGGTGACATGCGCTCCCGCAAGCGATCCTTCTGCGTTTAAAAGCCGCCCCTCAACCAGCCGCACCTCTTGACCGTAAAGATCAAACCGATCAGATCCTCCAACCGTTGGCATCGCGTCCGATACCAGAAACATGCGGTCAGGAACGAGCCTCGCCCGAATTGCCAACCCCACCATCTCGTCTGCCACATGAAACCCGTCGCAGATAATGCCGGCATAAGCACCTGAATTGATCGCCGCCCCGACCACCCCGGGGCTGCGGTTCAGCATCGGCGACATGGCGTTGAACAAATGGGTGAAGCAACTCGCCCCAGCCACCAGTGCCGCCCTTGTCTGATCCGCCGTTGCATCGGTATGCCCCAGCGACACAACTGCACCAGACGCGGCGAGTTCGGCAATCTGCGCCAGCATAGCCGCCTCGGGTGCCAACGTGATCATCACGGCAATCTCCGCGTGCCGCAGGGCTTTCACGATGGCAATCGTCGCCGCATCCAGCGGCCGCACCAGATTTTCGGCATGAGTGCCGCGGCGCGCGGCCGAGATGTGCGGGCCTTCGATGTGCAGACCCAAAATGCCTTGGCGACCCTTTGCCGCAAACGCCGCCTTGGCAACCTCTGCCAACACCTCCGGTCGGTCGGTAATCACTGTCGGCAGAATACCAACTGTGCCAAACCGCCGGTGCGCCGCAGCGATTGCCGACATGCCATCCGCCGTAGGAGTGGTGTTCAGCAAAACATCGCCGCCGCCGTTCACCTGCAAATCAAGGAACCCCGGCGTCACAAGGCCTTGCACATCGCGCCGAGCCGCGCTTTCGGGCAAGTCGGCGACCGCGACAAAAGCGCTGGCCCTACCATCTGAAAAGCCAAGCGCCATTCCCTGATGCAACGCGGTGCCATCAAACAGCCCGTTCGGGCACAGCCAATATGTGCCCCGATTAGCCATTTTTGCCGTCCTGATAAGCCGCATAGGCCGCACCGCGCGCGCCGCTGGCATCCCCGCCTTGCGCGATCAGAAGTTCCGGTATCGCAAAGCCGGGCAGTTGGGCCACCTGCAAGGCCGGGGTAAGATCTCGAATAAGATCGGGAATTTTCGACAGACCGCCGCCGATGACGATTGCCGCCGGATCGGCGGTAAAGACCAGCGTGATCAATAGATCAGCCAAAAGATCGCACCAAACTGTCCAAGCCTTTGCCGCCATCACGTTGGTCGACTTCGCCTCGACCAACTGTTCCGGGGTTAACGCCTGCCCGACAAAACGTTGCGCTATGCGAGTGAGCCCCGGCCCCGACACCAAGGTTTCGGTACAACCCATCCGGCCACAGCCACAGCGCAACAGCGGCAAGGCATGGGCGCTGATCAAATCGGCAGATGCAGTGAAATGGCCAAACTCGCCGCCCACACCAGCCAAGCCGGGCACCAGCCGCCCGCCAACGGTAAGTCCGCCGCCAACCCCTGTTCCAAGGATAAGCCCAACGACTGGCGACTTGCCCCGCCCTGCCCCAAACACCGCTTCGGAAAGCGCCAGCGCCCGACAATCGTTGATGTAGGTAATCTTTCGCCCTGTTGCCGCCGCGATATCCGCCGGAAGCGGTTTGCCCATCGCTGGCAGGTTCGCGGTAAAGGCAAGGCCAGTCTGCGGGTTCACGAGGCCCGCCGCCCCAATTCCTACCGGCAGCGGTTTACCCGCGCGCTGATCCGCCCAGCCAATCTGATCCGCCAAAGCCCGCACGATCGCATCGTAGCTTTGCGGCGTATCGACCCGGCGTTTGTCAACGCACATCCAATGGGCATCAAAGAGTTGCGTCTCAATTTTGGTGCCGCCAAGATCAATGCCTGCCGCGATCATCGATGCACCCAGCGGCTTTGATGAACTCCTGCCGATAAGCGCCAAATGGGGGGCCGGGCAATCATGTTGTCTGGGTAACTTTCGACAAAGTGGCAGGCCGATCCGGATCATGGCCAAGTGCCACGGACGCCGCCAGAATGACAGGGTAAATCAGATACAGCAGCATCGCCGCCGCCGCCGCAGGCGTCATTCCCCGCGCACCGACATCAGAGGGCCGGACCCGGTGCACAGCCCCGCCCGCCGCACGAAACCGCGCTTCGGCCAGATCGAGGCTATCTTTGGTATCGGCGTTTTCGGTATCCAGCATCAAGATCATCAGCGGCTTGGTCACCAATTGCAGCGGCCCATGCAATACCTCGGATGACGAATAAGCCTCGGCATGTAGCGCGCAGCATTCCTTCAGCTTTAGCGCCACTTCATGCGCCGCGCCAAAGCCGGTATCCCGACCAATCACATAGACATGCTGGGCCCGCAGCAATGAGGCGCATAGATCACCAGCTTTCGGATGCGCCACACCCGCAATCTGCGAAAATACCTGCGCCGATTGCGCGGCCCTGTCCGCGTACTTTGGTGACAACGCCGCAATCAATGCCATTCCCGCAGCAATAGACCCGATCACCGTTTTGGTTGCAGGCACCGCCAGTTCGGCGCCCGCCGCAATAGCCAGCGTCGCTTGCGCCGCCGATTCAACTGCTGACCCCGGCTGATTGGTAATCGCCAGGACCACGCCTCCCGCACCCCGCACCCCGCGTGCAGACCGCACCAGATCATCGCTGGCACCGGACTGCGAGATTACCAGCGCCGCAGACCCCGCCATATCGACCCCGCGCCCCAACGAAAAGATCGACGGTGGCAGGCTGGTCATGGGCCGACCCAATTCGCGCATCAGTTCATAGGATACAGTGTTTGCCGCCGCATCCGACGACCCCCGCGCGATGGTGTAGAACGACCGCATGGCACCCAGATTCAGACCCGCAAGGACCGTCGCATGATCAGCACCCGCTGCCCTTGCGAAAACCGCCGGGCTTTCGGCGATTTCCGCCGCCATATGCTGACCACGTTTTTTGCTGGCGTCGGTCATGTGCGCAACCCATAGCTGTCAAAGCGCGCCCAGACCGGCGCCAGATCGGCAATCTGCCCGCTGACCCGCGCCTGATCCAACGCCAGCGCCGCAACCCCCGCCTCCAACGCATCAATGATCGAAACTGGCAGATCACTGATCTGCCCGCGCAGATAAGCCGTGATATCGGCAGCCATCATATGGTCGGCCCCGTAATGCGCGCTTTGCGTGGCCTTGTCGCCCTTGGTATAGTCATGCTCGGCAAATCGGCTGCCATCACGCGAAGTTACCCGCAGATAGCCCCGCACAAAGTCTCCCTCGGCCATGCCATGCGTGCCCATAATGCAAAACCGCCGATGTTCATCGGGCACATTCAGGTTGGTATGAAATGCCAGTGCCGCGCCGCTTTCGTAGCTGAGGATCGATGTCTGAAAATCAATGATGTCGCCGTCTGATCGGAACGGATCATCGACGCTTTCCCAGACCGATTTCTTCACATGAAAAATGTCGTTCTCGGAATTTCGCGCCGGGGCGTGTTCGGGCAGGAACGATTTCCGCCCACCAAAACTCGCCACTTTCAAAGGCCGTGACGCCGTGACCATGTTGTAGATATCCAGATCATGGCAGCACTTTTCCAGCATAAAACCACCGGTCAAATCGGTGCGCCGCCGCCAATCGCGCATGAAGAACGCGCCGTGATAGGGCGCGATATGCTCGTTCGCCTCCATCGAGGTAATCGCCCCCAAAGCCCCCGCCGCAAGCGCGCTGCGCAGATCAATCATATGTTGCGAATAGCGCAGAACCAAACCTACCATCAGCCGATCAGACCCGTATTTCGCCAACAACTCTGCCAGTGCAAACGTCTCTTCGATGCTGATCACCACCGGCTTTTCGGTGAACACCCGCACCCCGGCCTCTAGCCCCAAACGGATTTGATCCAAGTGAAAGCAGTTTGGCGAAAACACGCAGAACAGATCTGGCTTGGCATCAGACAGCATTGCCTCAACCGAAGCAAATCGCGGCGTATCTTCACCAATCATCGCAAGATGCGTCGGTTGCGGGTCATAAAACCCAACAATCTCCAGCTCAGGCATTTGCTGCGACAGCACCGAAAGCACATGGCCGGCGCGCAGGCCAATCCCTGCAGTGACAACTCTCATTTCATCGCGTCCTTATGCCACCAGTGCCGGAGCTTCGCGCCGCCGCAGCACTTTGCCCGTGTCATCAAAAATATGGCAGTCGCTGGGGGCCACCTTCAGCCCCACTGTGCCGCCTTCGGAAACCGGCGCATCCCCCGCCAATGATGCGCAAAACCGCACGCCGTCACCAATTGCGCCATAGACGATCGACACACCACCAAGCCGCTCCAACACCCGCACTGCAACCTGCAGATCGCCGCCCAAATCAACATTCTCTGGCCGAATGCCCACCTCAACCCGGTCGTCGATCCGCACGCCGCTGGTTTCCACCGGTACCGTCATCACATGCCCACCCGACAATTCCACCGTCAAGCCGCCCGCCGCGATGGCCTTCACCGTTGCCGGGATCAGGTTCATGTTTGGCTGCCCGATGAACCCCGCTACAAACTTGGTCGCCGGATGATGATAAAGCTCCATCGGCGTGCCAAACTGTTCCACCTGACCGGCATTCAGCACGACGATCCGATCCGCCATCGTCATCGCCTCGACCTGATCATGGGTGACATACACCATGGTCGCATTCAGCTCTCTGTGCAGTTGGCTCAGCTCTACACGCATGTCGCCGCGCAGAGCGGCATCAAGGTTTGAAAGCGGTTCATCAAACAAAAACACCTTGGGATTGCGCACGATGGACCGCCCGATTGCAACGCGCTGGCGCTGCCCACCCGACAATTGGCCGGGCTTCAGTGGCAGCTTATCGGTCATCTTCAGTATTTCCGCCGCCCGCTCGACACGGGTTTTCAGTTCCGCCTCGGGCATCTTTTGCACCCGCAGCGGGAAGGCGATGTTCTCGAATACCGACAGATGCGGGTAAAGCGCGTAAGATTGGAACACCATCGAAATGCCCCGATCGACCGGGTGTTCACGGCTGACGTCGCGCCCATCAATCACAATTCGACCGCGTGTTGCCTCTTCCAGCCCGGCAACAATGCGCAGCAAAGTAGATTTACCACAGCCTGACGGGCCGACGAAGACCACGAACTCTTTGTCGGCAATGGCAAGGCTGATGTCTTTAAGCACGCTAACTGTGCCAAAAGATTTGCCAATGTTTTGAAGATCAAGCGTCGCCATACGAAGTCCTCGTCCAGTCGGTCAGAATTGCGGTCGGGGGCGTCGGGCAAGCCCAAAGGCTGCCCGACGCCGGTTGGTTCACTTCACCTCGGCCAATTCGGCAGCAGCAGCCGTTACCAGCTCGTCAACGGTGCCTTCGCCCAGCATGATGCCTTGGATCATGTTGGTGAACACGCCCTGCAACGATTTGAAATCGGTCACCAGAGGCTCCGGCCCGCCCGTCGAAATGGCTGCGGTATAGACCGCCCAAGTTGGATCGTTCAGGTAATACGGGGCTTCGACGCCGGCTTTTTCATACTGCAGGATTGGCGTCAGACCCCAGCTTTGATCAAGGTCATACTGTGCAGCACCCGACGTCAGGGCCTGTGCCAGTTTATGCGCCAGTTCTTCATGCTCAGTGCCTTTGAACACAACGATGGAGTCCGTAATCAAGATTGATCCCGACGCGCCCGAAGGTCCGTGCGGCACTGGCACAATCAACTGGTTAATCTCGGGCTTGTGCTGCCCCTTACCCCAGGGGCCGTTAACATACATGCCCAGCTTGCCGTCGTTGAACAGATCCTTCATCTGATCACGTTCCCACGCAGTCGGGCCTTCTTGCGCAACCGGCAGCAACTTTTCATACAGCGCCAGCGTTTCCCGGGTTTGCGGGCTGTCCAGCAGCACCTCGCCACTATCCGCATCAAGCACCTTGCCGCCGTTCGAATATAGGAAATCAAGGAACATATGCATGGTGTTGTCAAAGTCTTTGCCCGCAAGACCGATGCCCGCAGCGTCGGTATTGTCGGAAATGGCTTTCGCCATCGTGTACATCTCGTCCCACGTGGTTGGTGCCACGCATTCGGCACCCGCGGCCGTCACCAGATCGCAGTTGATATACAGCGCCTTGGTCGAAAACGCGTGCGGATAACCCCAGTATTTGCCACCCGTGCTAACTGTCGCCAGAACGCCCGGCTGATACAGCCCAAGCATTTCCTCCGAGATTTCGGCCGGAACAATCAGATCGTTGCCCGCCAGCTGTTTCAACGTGCGCGACCCCATGTAGGCAATTGAAACTGGGTCGCCAGCCGCCGCCAACGTCATGGATTTATCCTGACAGGTGCCCCAAGGAACCGCCTCCATATTCACCGTGACGCCGGGATTATCGGCGATGAATTTGTCGATCACCACTTGGTCGGCGGGCCGCACTTCGCCGCCACACATGATAAACTTCAATTCTGTTGCATGGCTTTCTGCCATCGCGGTCATTGCGGAACAGCCCAGCAGCGCCGCCCCAAGTGTTATTGTTTTCAGATGCTTCATTTACTTAGTCTCCCTCTGGTTGGACGTTTTCACTCTTTCACCGCGCCGGCTGTCAGCCCGGCGACAAGGTATTTCTGCAGGAACAAGAAAAGCACCATCACCGGCGTCACCCCCAACAGGGCAGCTGCCATCATCTCATTCCACGTAACAGTCTGATAGCCGATGAATTCGAACAGGCCGGCGGGCAGCGGCTGATAGCTGCGTTCCTGATTGAAAGTTATCGCAAACAGAAACTGCTGCGCATAAGCCGCGATAAACACCGACACGCCCACCACGATCAGCCCCGGCACCGCCAGCGGCAGCACCACCCGGCGCAGCGTGTAAAGACGGCTTGCCCCGTCAACATAAGCTGCCTCTTCCAGTTCGCGCGGAATCTTTTCCAGATATGACCGCAGCAGCCAAATGCCAGTCGGTATCAGAAATGCCACCCCCGGCACGATCATCGCCCAATACGTGTTCAGCAGGCCCAAACTGCGCAGAACCCGGTATAGCGGTATCAACAGCACCGCCCCGGTAAACATGTTCACCCCAAGAAACAGCCCCAGCGTCGCGTTCTTGAAAGGAAACTCCAGCCTCGCATAGGCATAGGCTGCCGGGATCACAAAGATCATGGTGATCGCCGTCACCGACGTGGCGATGAAGATCGAGTTCAGGATATAGCGCCCCAAAAGCGGCACCGTGACCCACATCTTGCGATAAGCTTCGAACGAAAAGTCATCGGACCAGAACTGATACGGGGCGCGGAACAGGTGCCGCATGGGTCGTAGTGATGCCATGAACATCTCAAAAAACGGCAACAGGGTGAAGATCAGGAATATGGCGATACACAGGTAAATCCCAGCGGTCTGCCATCGGGTATAGCGTTCCATCATGCTATTTCACCCCGTATATCTTGTTGATCTTGTTTAGAAAATACAGATAGATCAACGAGAATGTAGCCAGCAACCCCACAATCACCACCGCCCGCGCGGCCCCTTCACCAAACTTGAAATTGCCAATCGCCGTCTTATAGGTATCCACGATCAGCGTCGTTGTGGCGCCCCTCGGGCCGCCTTGCGTCAAGATCCAGATGATCTCAAAACTGTTGAACGTCCAAATCGCGGACAACAGCGCCATCGACACGATCACCGGCATGATCTGCGGAATGGTAATCCGGCGAAATCGGTACCAACGCCCCGCACCATCAACCCAAGCCGCTTCGTACAAATCGCGACTGACACCCTGCATCGCCGCCAAAAAGAACAGCGACACCATCGGAACGCCGACCCAAACATCGGTAACAATCGCCGCATAAAACGCCGAATTCCTATAGGCCAGAAACTCAAACGGCCCGTCGATCAGCCCGATACGCTGCGCCACGCCCGACAGCAGCCCAAACTGCCCGTTGTACAGCCACAGCCAACCGATGCAGCCGATTGCTATCGGGATAACCCATGGCGGCATGATCAGCACCCGAAACAGCGCCCGTCCCGGCACCGCGGCGTTCAGAAGTGTCGCCCCGACCAGACCAAGGATCAGCTTCAGCCCGACCGACAGCACCATCCAGAAGAAGGTCCGCCCGATAACGTCAAAAAACTTGGCGCTTGCCCACAGCTCTTGGTAGTTGGCAAAACCGACCCAGTTTTCGCCGCCCATGTCGGCGTCGGTGAATGATAGCCGTATGGTTTCCAACAACGGCCAGGCGACAATCACCCCGATAAACCCAAGCGCAGGCAATATCAGCAGCCATGCAAACACCCATTCCGGCAGCGCACGACGCCGTATCTTTGGCCGTACCGACACCGCTGTTGCCGATTGATCTACCATGTGCCCCCAGCTGTACTGACCCGCTACGTGCCGCCTTTATGGCCCCGGCGAATCCCCAGTTAACAACGAAAATACCAATTGCAGGATTTTTTACTACCTATATAATACCAAAATAGAGAAAATTGCAGAATTTCCGTTGTTATGGCAGAAATTGGCGTCATTTTATGCTACCAATACTTGCATTGGTAGCATAAATACCGCCGAAGTTGATACCAAACGAAGGTCGACCGCATGGATGGCACTCCGCTGAATGGCATGTTCAAGCCGGACCTCTGGTATCACCCCGGCAAAGGCCCGCGGTATTTGCAGTTGTATCGCTATATCAGCGGGGTCATCAGATCGGGCCAGCTTGAAGGCGAAACCCAGTTGCCGACCGAACGCGATCTAGCCGACTTGGCGGACGTAAGCCGTGTAACGGTCCGCAACGCTGTGGCCCGGCTGGTGCAAGACGGCCTTGTTGAACAGCGGCGCGGGTCCGGCACCTACGTGCGGCCCGCCCTGCCCAAGTTTGAACTGGCGCTGTCAACCCTGACCTCGTTCACCGAATATATGCGCCAACGCGGCCGCACCTCCACCAGCCAGATCCTGCAGCGCGGCCTGTTCGCCCCGTCGCCAGACGAACAACTTGCCCTCGGGCTGTCATCCACTGAACGGGTGTCGCGCATCGAACGATTGCGCAGCGCCGATGGCACCCCCATGGCGATAGAGCGTTCGTCCTTGCCGCAAGACATTCTGCCCAATCCCGAGCTTGTTGAAACCTCGCTATATTCCGTGCTGCGCGAGGCAGGTCTTGCCCCCGTCCGCGCAGTGCAGCGGATCACAGCCGTCAATCTGTCGTTCCACGAAGGCAAGCTGCTGATGCTTGCCGAAGGGGCCGCCGCCCTGCGCATTGATCGTACAGGTTATCTACCGTCAGGCCGCCCGATTGAATTCACGCGCGGCCTTTACCGGTCTGATCTGTACGATTTTGTCGCCGAGCTTCGCATGGATGAAAAGACATGAAGCTGACCTTCAATGCGCAAATAGCTGGCCACCAGATTCAATGCGAAATATCCTCTGATACCGCCCTCGCAGCCCCCATCTTCTGTTTTTCCCTGATGGCACCGGCAGCGGTGGTCCGTGGCGGAGCCCTGATCAAATCCATCGCGGGCTATTCCGAGGTGCAACTGCCGGACATCACGCCCGGCCAAACCACCTCCATCGTGCTGGAACACGCCAGCCCCGAATTTGGCCCGGTCAACCGCGCATGGTTGCCGCTTGGCCCCTATCTGCGGCACGCGGGCGGCACAACTCCACTGCCGCCGCTGCGATCAGGGCTTGCCAAAATGCCCGACCAGCCATTTACGCCGTTTGACGGCTTGCGCCTGATCCCGCAACCGACCAACTGGCTGCCGAGGCCCGGCCACTTGGATTGCCCGCGCGGATTTTGCGCCCAGACTGACGACTTGCTGGCCGCCGATGCGCTTGCCCGGCGCAGTGGCCTGCACCCCCTGTTATCGCCCGCTGGGGTGCGCCTTGGTGTGCGGCCCGACCAAGGCCTGCCCGACGGCGCCTATGTTCTGAACATCGGCGAAAACGGGGTCACCCTGCGCGCCTCTAGCCCAGCAGGTATCCACTATGCAGGCACCACCCTGATCAACTTGATGGCGACCTACGATTGCCAGCTTCCGCACGGCACCATTAGCGACGCGCCACGGTTTGCATGGCGCGGTCAGCATTTGGACTGTGCCCGGCACTTCTACCAACCCGCCACCCTGCACCGCCTGCTTGACCTCATGGCCCTGCTGAAACTGAACCGCTTCCATTGGCATTTCGCCGATGACGAGGCGTTTCGGCTACAGGTCGAATGCGCGCCAGACCTGTGGCAAAAGACGGCGTTTCGCGGCGAGGGATTACCCGTGCCAGGGGTCTTCGGCGGCGGCATCCGTTCTGGCGGCAGCTATTCGCGCGAAGATGTCGCCAAGCTGATCGTCCACGCCAGCGATCTGCACATCGAAGTGCTGCCCGAAATCGAAGTGCCCGCCCATGCTTTCGCGATGAACCGCGTTCTTCCCGGCCTGCGCGACCCTGCCGATAACGGAACAGAAACCAGCATCCAAGGCTATCCCGAAAATGCAATCAACCCCGCAATCAGCGCTGTTTGGGCCTTGCTAGAGCCACTATCGATTGAAGTAGCATCGCTTTTCCCCATCGGCATTCTGCACCTTGGCTGCGACGAATTGGCCCCCAACACTTGGGCCGGATCGTCTGCGGTCGATGCCTTGAAAGCCCGCGAAGGCCTTGCCACCCGCGATGACGTGCAAGGTTGGACTATGCATCGCCTCGCGACCCATCTTACAAAGTTTGGCATCCGGCCCGCCGCATGGGAAGAGGCTGCACGCGGTGCGAATGGCGGCATCGGCAACAACGCCATTCTGTTTTCCTGGACCGGGCAAGGCCCCGGCATAGACGCCGCCCGCGCCGGATATGACGTCGTGATGTCGCCCGCCCAGAACGTTTATCTCGATATGGCCCACACAGGTGATGAAAGTGATTGGGGCGCGGCTTGGGCGGCCTTCGTCTCTCTGGAAGACACCATCAACTGGAAGCCGATTCCCGATGGTGCCGAAGATATCACGCCCCGCATCATCGGGGTTGAAGGCTGCTTCTGGTCCGAATTCACCGCATCAGACAACGAAATGATGCCGATGCTGGCCCCGCGCATCCTTGGCGTCGCCAGCAAGGCATGGGATATCAACGATAGCCTGACCGGCCCCAGCCTGCGCGCCCTGGCCGGGCATTACCGCGGCGTGTTCGACGCCATAGGCTGGCCCCGCCACAAAGGCGCGTAACGCCTCCTACCCGTGGCTGCCCCAAGGCCCATGTTTACCGGCCCCACCGTCAACGCGCTCAAACCCATGCGCGCCAAAGAAATCGCGCTGCGCTTGGATCATATTGGCGGTAGACCGACCCGTGCGCATCATGTCGAACCAAGCAAGCCCAGACGCCAGTGCAGGCATCGGCAACCCGTGCAACGCGGCCGCAGCAACCACTTTGCGTAACGCTCCATGCGACTGCCGCAGCAAATCGGCGAAAAACGGCGCCAGCATCAGATTGCGGTTCGGATCGTCGGTCAGCGCCGTTGCCATATCATTCAGCATCCCCGACCGGATGATGCAGCCTTCGCGCCAGACCCGCGCGATATCCGGCAACGGCATCGCCCAGCCAAACTCGCGCCCCGCCGCCCCGATCAAGGCAAACCCCTGCGCATAACACAAGATCTTGCCCGCAATCAGCGCTTGTTCCAGCGTCGTCAGATCAAGCGTTCCGGCGGGCATCTTGACGGGGGCTGCGCCAAACACCGCCTCACCCGCACGACGCTCTTCCAGCCGCGCCGATAGGTTGCGGGCCATGACCGCCGCCTCAATCGCCGGAATCGTTGCCGCCAAATGCTGTGCTTCGATCACCGTCCATCGGCCCGTGCCTTTCTGCCCTGCGCGATCAAGGATCACGTCCAGCATCGCAGCGCCCGATTTAGGATCTGTCGCCGCCGAAACAGCCCCCGAAATCTCGATCAGGTACGATTGCAGGACGCCCTTGTTCCACCCCTCAAACACATCTGCAATGTCAACTGCCGCCTTCCCCATGCCATCGCGCATGACGCCGTAAACCTCGGCGATCATCTGCATATCGGCATATTCGATCCCATTATGCACCGATTTCACAAAATGCCCGGCCCCCGCTTCGCCCATGTAAGTGGCACACGGGGTGCCTTTGTACTTAGCCGAAATCGCGGTCAAAATCGGCGCGACGCGGTCCCAATCGGCACGCACGCCGCCGCCCATAATCGACGGCCCATGCCGCGCGCCTTCTTCGCCGCCCGACACCCCGATGCCCAGAAACCGTGGGCCCTCAACGGCAGCATCCGCCGCCCGCCGATTGGTGTCATGAAACAGCGCGTTACCCGCATCAATGATCAGATCATCTTTGTCCAGCAGCAGCCGCAGTGCCGAAATCTGGTCATCCACCGCCTGCCCCGCTGGCACCATCAGAATAATCGCGCGCGGTCGCGCAATCGCCGCCACCAGATCAGCCAGAGTTTCCGTGGCCGTAATCTTTGCCGCCAATTCCCCGGCATGCGCCACAAACTCATGCGTCACCGCTGTCGTCCGGTTCCATACCGCAATCGCAAAGCCCTTTTCCGCGATGTTCAGCGCCAACATCGCACCCATCGTGCCGAGGCCGATCAGGCCAATTTGTGCATCGCTCCCCATTTCTGCCTGGTTCATGGTGTCTGCGCTCCGTTTCGGTTCAGGGATATTGCGTAAAGGCTGGTCGTCGCGGTGATGTACAACTGATGCTTGGCGCGGCCCCCAAAGCAGATGTTCGATACCACCTCGGGCACCAAAATCTTACCCATCAGCTGCCCATCCGGCGCAATGCAATGCACCCCATCCGCCGCCGATGACCACAGGTTGCCGTCCGTATCGGTACGTATCCCATCTGCACATCCAGGGCTGATCACATGAAACACCGCCCCGCGGGACAGCCGATCCACCGCCACATCGAACACCCTGATATGCTGCGGATCGGCATGAAACATTCGTCCAGTATCAGCCACATAAAGCCGCGTTTCATCAGGCGAGAACGCCAGCCCATTCGGGCACTGAAAGTCGCTCGCCACCACCGAGATGGTGCCAGAAGGGTCCACGCGGTACACTTGGCACGGCAGCTCCTGCGTCGACTTATGGCCTTCATAATCCGTCAGGATGCCGTAGTGCGGATCGGTAAACCAGATCGAGCCATCCGATTTCACCACCACATCATTGGGCGAATTCAGGGGCTTACCATCATACCTATCAGCAATCACGGTAATGCGTCCGTCAAGCTCGGTTCGAGTCACCCGCCGCAAACCGTGTTCGCAAGACACCAGCCGCCCCTCGCGATCACGCGTATGGCCGTTGGCATAATTTGACGGTTCGCGGTATGTGCTAAGGCCCAAACCAGGCGTCCAGCGCAGAATTTTGTTGTTCGGAATATCAGAAAACAACAAGCAACCTGCATCACCAAACCAGACCGGCCCTTCAGCCCAATCAAACCCGGTTGCCAGCTTTTTAATCGGAGCATTGCCCATCACGTAGGTGCCAAAGCGTGGGTCAATAATCTCAAAGGATGTCATTCAGCTAACCTCCAACCTTGCCCCCATGCTGACGATTGCCGCCGGAAATGCCAGTAAATTGACACCGAAGTCACCGGAAGTGATCAAAACTCCGTCCTACATTACGGGTGTCAGCAGCGGCTTCCCGGCAAAATGCGCGCCAAGATTGTCCCGCACCAGCTTTCCCATCGCCTGCCGCGTCTCGACCGTCCCAGACGCATGATGCGGTTGCAGCAGCACGTTCGGCAGGGCGACAAATCGCGGGTTCAACTTTGGCTCGCCCTCAAACACATCCAGCGCCGCCGATCCCAGCGCACCAGTTTCCAGCGCCGTCAACAGCGCCTCTTCATCAACATTTGCCGCCCGCGAAATGTTGATCAGCATCCCCTGTGGACCCAGCGCCGCTATAACCTCTGGCCCCACGATATGCCGAGTTTCCGCCGACGCGCTTAACGTCACAAACAAGAAATCCGACCGTTCGGCCAATGCAACCGGATCGGCAATATAGGCCCAGTTCGCCGGTGTCGCCTTTGCACTGCGGGCCGAATACGCAATGTCCATACCAAAACCCTGCAATCGCTTTGCCACCTCAACACCAATGCGACCAAGGCCCAGAATGCTCGCCCGCCTGCCCCAAACCCGTCGCTGCAACGGATAGCCGCCCTTGGTCGCCCACGACCCGTCCCGGACCCAAGCCTCGGCTGCAACCATGCCGCGCGCGAGGCACATCATCATCGCTACCGCCAAATCAGCGCAGTCTTCACTTAGCACATCGGGTGTGTTCGTCACATGAATGCCGCGCGCCTGACAGGCCGCCAAATCCACGGCGTCGTAGCCCACGCCATAGACGCAAATCAGTTCTAACTGTGGGCACGCCTCTATCACCGCCCGCGAAGCCCCAAGATCGCCGCGCGTTGCAATCGCCCGCACTGCTGGCCCGACTTTGGCCAAAAAAACGGCCTTGTCTGCCGACTCAAAATACCGATGGCAGGTAAATGCCGCATCCAGGGGCACCTGATCCCAGTCAGGATAGCTACCGATCTGCAATATTTGTGGTTTTGTCACGGGGGGCCCTATCAAAATGTTATCGTTAACTTAACGAGGTTCCGGCGGGGTTGTCGAGGGGCAAAGCACCAAGGTTTGCCCTCTTGGCCTTCAACGCACACCCAGCGATCCCCACTATCGCTAACATCGTCTTTCCGTTGACATTGATCCCGCTTTCAAGCATCGCCTTCGCCCAAGGAACAATGTGTTTGAGGTGGCTATTGTGAAGATTGCGGTGATCGGAACCGGCTATGTCGGCCTTGTGTCGGGCGTATGCTTTTCTGACTTCGGCCATGAAGTTGTCTGTGTTGACAAGAACTTGGCGAAACTGGAAAAGCTGCAAAACGGCGAAGTCCCGATTTATGAGCCCGGGCTTGATCTGTTGATGGCCAAAAACGTTGCGGCCGGGCGATTGGCCTTTACCGATAATCTGGCCCAAGCGGTTGACGGTGCCGGGGCTGTATTTATCGCGGTTGGCACGCCGACCCGTCGCGGCGATGGCCATGCCGATCTGACCTATGTCATGGCCGCCGCCGCCGAAGTGGCGCAGTGCATGACCGGTTACACCGTGGTCGTCACCAAATCGACCGTGCCGGTAGGCACCAACCGTCAAGTACAAACGGTGATCGCGAACGCCAATCCAAAGGCCGAATTCGACGTTGCCTCAAACCCCGAATTCCTGCGCGAAGGTGCCGCAATCGACGACTTCATGCGCCCCGATCGCGTGGTCGTCGGCGTCGAAAATGACCGCGCAAAAGAAGTGATGGCCGAGGTTTACCGCCCCCTGTTCCTGCGCGATTTCCCCGTTGTCTACACCGGCCTCGAATCCGCCGAGATGATCAAATATGCAGCCAACGCCTTTCTTGCGACCAAGATCACTTTCATCAACGAAATCGCCGCCCTTTGCGAACGTGTTGGTGCTGACATCAAGGCCGTGTCAAAAGGCATCGGCATGGATGGCCGCATCGGCAACAAGTTCCTGCACGCTGGCCCCGGCTACGGCGGATCGTGCTTCCCTAAGGACACCAAAGCCTTGGCACGTATGGGCCAGGAACACGCCGTGCCAATGCAAATCACCGAAACCGTCATCAAGGTGAATGACGAGGTCAAACGCCGCATGATCACCAAGATCGAAGATCTGTGTGATGGCATGTTGCGCGACAAAACCATTGCCGTGCTGGGCGTAACCTTCAAACCCAACACCGACGATATGCGCGATGCGCCGTCGCTGACTATCGTTCCAGCTTTGGTCGGGGCCGGTGCAAAGGTTCGCGTCGTTGATCCGCAAGGCAAGCACGAAGGCGAGCAGCTTTTGCCCGGCGTCAAATGGTACGACAATCCCTATCAGGCCACCCAAGGTGCCGATCTTGTGGTGATCCTGACTGAATGGAACGAATTTCGCGCGCTTGATCTAACAAAGATGGCCCGCAAGATGGCCGCCCCGCGGATGGCCGACTTGCGCAATCTTTATAGCCGTGCCGAGGTCGAACGTGCCGGATTTGATGCGTATGTCGGGGTAGGCCGCTGATAATCGACCCGCTGATCAGCCCACATCAACCATAACGCTGCCGCCCTCGATCTTCACCTTGTAGGTCTTCAGGTTCACGCAAACCGGCGCGCCTTTGGCCTCACCCGTGCGATAGTCAAAGCGGCCGTTGTGCTTGGGGCATTCGATGATGTGATCCATCACCAATCCGCCCGCCAAATGCACCTGTTCATGGGTGCAAAGCCCATCAGTGGCAAAGAAATCACCCTCCGGCGCATGATAAATCGCAAAACTGCGACCCTCATGATCCCAGCGCATAACGTCTTCTTCGTCAATTTCATCGGTGCTGCACGCGGCAATCCAGTTAGACACATCTATTCTCCGTCAGGGGGGTTATTCGGCGGGCATTGCGGCTGCAGGGCCATCCTCACGCAGTGCCGCCCCCGGCAATTCGGGCCGCAGCACATAGGACGGATCACGCGCCTGCCGCAAAATCGCTGGCAGAATTTCGCGGTAGGCCGCGATCAACCCGTTACTTGGCTTCGGCAGATAAGGCTTGGCCTCTTCATGCAACGCGGGCAGCGCGTGATACGGCACCATCGGGTACATGTGATGCTCGATATGGTAGTTCATGTTCCAGTACAAAAACCGCAATAACGGGTTCATCAACACCGTCCGGCTGTTCAACCGATGATCAAGCGTATCTTCCGCCAGCCCGCCATGCTGGGTAATCCCGGTAACCACATGCAACCACGCGCCGTACATCGTCGGCAGCGGCCCGATCAACAGCATCGGCAGAATTGATCCCGCCCAAACCGAAACCGCAATCACCGCCAGATGGATCACCATCCAAACCCGCGCCACCCGGATGACGCCCGCCCGTTCCATTTCCGGAATGTAGGATTTCTGATCCTCGGGAATTGTGCCCATCGCATAGGTGACCATGCTACGCACCGCTGAAATCGTTTGCGGGATACCGAAGAACAGCAGCACGACCTTCGCCACCACGGTTGGCCGCATAATGGCAATTTCAGGGTCGCGTCCAACGATGATCGTGTCGGTATGGTGGCGCGCATGGCTCCACCGCCAAGCATTCGGATTGCGGAAAATCATGAAGCAGGCAACTTGGTAAACCACGTCATTCATCCAGCGGGTTTTAAACGCCGTGCCGTGCCCGCATTCATGCCAACGCGAATCGGTCGATGATCCGTACAGCACTCCATATGCCAAAAAGAACGGCACCGATGCCCATCCGGGAAACAGCCACGCCGCTATCCCGCCCATCACAATAAACGCCGCAACCCAAATCGCGGTATCGCGAATCGCCGGGCCGTCAGACCGTTGCATCAGTTCTTTCATACGCTTGCGCGGAATTGGGGCCTGATACCACTCAGCCGATGCCAGCCCGCGTTCAACCGCGCGCACCGCATCGGGGCCTGTCAGGCTATAGTCGCGGGGATAGCGGACGTCAGACGCCATGGTATTCAGTCTCCGTTCAGTTAGGCACATGACCAACTCCGTTCAGTTAGGCACATGACCAAAATAGCCAAAATAGTTTTTCACGTCAATGAAACGGAATATCTATTCTATTTTCAACACTTGACCTTATCGCAACCTCAGGCCGATGCTGACTTAATAGCAGAGGCACTTCAACAAGGGCAATGACGCAGGGCATGGCGCACATAACAGCAGACGGCATCAGCCTGACATTCGCCCCGGATTGCGGAATGATCTCATCCATGGTCGTGCGGGATCAGGGCCGCGACATCGACATGATGCACCGTGCGCCGTGGGTTGGATCAGGCGATCCGATGCTTGCCGACGCACCCCCGCAATTGGCCAACTTGGCCGGCGATTTCTTTTGTGCCCCGTTCAGCGATGCAAGTGCTGACCAGAACGCCCCACTGCACGGCTGGCCCGCCAACAGCCCGTGGACAGCGCTGCCCATGTCAACGCCAACTACGTGGCGCTACGAACTGGCCCGCAAAGTGATGAGTGCCACCCTTGTCAAAGAGCTGTCGCTAACCAACGATCACCCCTTTCTTTATCAGCGCCACATTTTCACCGGCGGGCAGGGCGCAATTTCAACGGCCAATCACGCCATGATCTCGCTGCCCAACGGCGGCCTGTTGCGGTTCTCGCCCAAACGCTGGTTCGAAACCCCGGCATCCCCAGTCGAGGATGATCCGGCGCGCGGCAGATCATGCCTGCGCTATCCTGCCCGCAGTGCAGACCCGCGGCACTTTCCAGCCGCTGATGGAGGCAAAGTTGACCTGACCCGCTATCCCTTTGGCCCGGCCCACGAAGATTTCGTCATCGCATTGGAAGCGCAGGATACCCCGCTTGGCTGGACTGCCGTCGTCAGGCCAACCGAAGGCGATCTTTACCTCAGCCTGCGCAACCCGCGCCGCCTGCCGATGACGATGCTTTGGCATTCCAACGGCGGGCGTGACTACGCGCCTTGGCTGGGCCGCCACAAAGGCTGCCTTGGTGTTGAAGAAGGCATCGCCATGCCGCTATTGGATATTACGCGGCGCGAAGACCCCGATCTTCTATCCCGGTCCGGTCAGGCTTCAGCGCTGATCTTGTCACCAGATACCCAGACCGAAGTCCGCCATGTCACCGGCTGCATCGCTTGGCCAACAGGCGAGCCGGTGAAAGACATCCATCTGGCGGGCAACCAACTGTCGGTGCTGGGCGAACGCGGTGCGACCCGAACGCTTCCAATTCGCGGTGATTTCCTTAGCGCTTGAACTTCACGACCTTGCCGAGACTGGTTTCGTCGGCCCCTGCCACATCCTCGGGCCGCACAGTCAGCGATGACAGGAACAACTCGATCTCACGGCGCGCCACTTCCCACGCGGGTTCGTGGCCCAGCAAGATGTGGTTCCGGCTTTCCAGCGTCACAAACCGCGCACCTGCAATGCCCATTGCCAATTCGCGCCCTTGATCGACCCGGATCCGTTGATCATGCCGTGCGTGCAGCACCAATGTCGGCGCTTTGATCAACGGCAAGCAATCGCGCACGTCAATATCGCCAAACGCATCCTGAAACCGCACTGCATTTTCCGCCGATGTGGTTTGCCGCTGAAATTCGTCAAACCAGGCCAGCTCTTCTGCCGTACCATCAGGCATGAACGTCTGCGAAAAGATGTGCCGATAGGCCGCCGTGCTGCTGCCCCAGCCAAGCCGCGTCAACGTCATAACCGCCTCGCGCCGCTCGCGTTCTTCCGGCGTGGCCCCTATTCGCCATCCCGTAGCATAGCCGCCAATCAATATCAGCCCCGTCACCCGTTCAGGATGCTTTGCCGCATACGCAATCGACACAGCACATCCCTGCGACATGCCAATCAGTGGAAACCGCCGCAGTCCATAACTGTCCACAACCGTTTCAAGATCGCGGACAAACGCATCCATGCTCAGGTCGTCGACATCCCAATCCGACAATCCATTGCCACGCTCGTCATAGCGCACCAGCGTATTGCGGCTGGCCAGCGCCTGAAATGTCTTGCCCCAGATCGGGCCGTCCCAATCCAGTTCGAGGTGGTTCAGCCAATTCGCCGCTTTTACGATCGCGGGGCCAGACCCAACCGAAGCATGGGCGATCCGCACCCCATCAGCCGTCGTGCAGAACCCGATTGTCTGGTGTGGCCTGTCGCTTGCTTCAAAACTCGTCGAGGGCGGTTCGCGAAACACATCCTCTTCTACCGCAATCCCTGCACTGTCTGCATTCGCTCGAAACTGCGCCATCACAAGATCGGCCTCGGCCTTCCGACCACTTCGGCCAAGAAAAAGCACCAGTGCCCCCGCCGCCCGGCTGGAAAATGGCGCTGCCGCGTGCCAAAGCCGCGCCCATTTCACCTTTTCATGGCTCTCAATTTCCGGATGCAGAACAATCCGCTCCAGCATCTGCCGATATAGCACCGCCGCCTCTTCACGTTCGGCAGTCAGCCAAGCCTGAAATACCTCCGAGCCGGGCAAGTCGATACCCTCCAACAATGGGTACCCCAAAGCCTCCGCCATTTCATAAAGCCCCAGAATGGAAACGGCACTTCCCGCCAATGCGGCCCTGATATCCACATAGTCGATCTTCACTCCGACTGGGGCAAAAACCACCCGGTCACGATCTGCATCAATGCGCGCCACTGCCGGATCATTCACCAGCGCCCTGATCTTGCTGAGTGCCCATCGCAAAGATCCGCGCGGGTCATCAGGCAAATCCCAAAGCATCTCGCACAGCCGCTCGCGACGCTGTGCCCGGCCCGTCAAAACCAGATAGGCCAGCAGCGCCCGCGTCTTGCGGGATGGCGGCAACTGAACTTCGACTCCCGAACGGATCAGGCGCAGCTCGCCCAAAAGGCAAATTTCAAGATCAGACTTCATTTTTTTGGCCTATTTGCAAACTTGTCTAAAATACCATGTTGACCTTGGGTAATACCACGTAGGCTACCACGCTGGCTACAACCACGGCCCACAATACACCCGGCTGACGATCCACAGGCTTTGCAGCGCGCGGGCAGGGTGGGGGCAGCCATTGCCTTTCCAACTGACGGATCGTTGACAGTACGACCATTCCGAATTTCCGGTCTGGCTTGCTGGTCTGCGGTGACTGATACCCCTTCTAAGTCATCGCATCTTGCAAGAACCGGCGTCTGGCACATTAGACTTTGCCAGACGCCGAAATCCTTTTTTGGCACGAGAGACGTTAGAATGCACTATTTCCGTAATCAGATTTCCCGCCTAAGCGAAAGACTTCGCCAACGTCAGGCGCGCCGGAACCGACTTATGCGCCTGCACAATCTGCTTCTGCTTTCGGAAGCCGAGATGGCCGAACTTGACGTCTCTCGCAACGAAATCAGACGTCACCTGTTGCGGCTACATCTTGGTGCGGCATCGGTTTCACTGCGCTGATCCAACTCATCCCAACTTAGCATCATCAAAGGCCTCCCTTCATGCGTATCGCTTACTTCTGCTTCATCCTTGCCGCCCTCGCCGGAACAACTGGCATCTCGATGGGAATCTACATGGGCATCAACGAAGATTTCACCCTCGCCCCCAGCCACGCCCACCTTAACCTGCTGGGCTGGGTTACCATGTCGATCTACGGCTTCTACCATATGGTGGCACAAACATCGCCCCGTTGGCTTGCCTGGACCCAAGCCCTATGCGGCGGCCTGGGGTTCCCACTGTTTACCGGCGGCCTCGCATACTACCTTGCAACCGGCGACCAGGCGCTTGTGCCACTTGTTATCTTTGGTTCGTTGTCATGCCTCGCGTCAATGGTGCTGTTTGCCGTCATCCTGATCTCGGATGCACTCTCGCAGTCGTGCTCGGATCACGCGCCGTCGGAAAACCGCGCACATGGTTGGTGAAACCGCAGATCACAACCGGAGCCCGGGGTGCCACCGAAGACTGTTCTCCCCACACCATGCTAACGCTTCATCCACCCCGATTATTCACCGCTTTGAATTTACTCCTCTGACCAACCTGCACATTCACCACCTGCAACTTTTTTCGCACCCCAGTGAATAATCCGAGCCCATCAGGCGTTCGATCATCATAGGCAACACCATCCACGCCAAAAACCAAAACCAACTTCCAACTCGAAAGGACCAACACGATGACCCGCACCCAAACACTTCTTACCACCATTTTCGCCGCCTCCTTCGCGACCATGGGCTTCGCTGCCGGATCGGATTCAACCGAACCACCGGTGCAAACCGAAACCACCCAGAAATGCAAAGACGGCAAGATCTGGGACGAAAAGAAAGCAGAGTGCGTTGATGCACAAAGCGGTGCCCTGACCGATGACCAGATTTACAATGCCGCCCGCGAACTGGCCTACAATCGCCAATACGAAAACGCCCTGAACGTGCTGGCAGCCGCCGAAAACCAAAACGATCCGCGCATCCTGAACTACAAAGGCTTTGCCCTGCGCAAATCCGGGCGGCTAGAGGACGGCATGTATTTCTATCAGGCCGCGCTGAAAATCGACCCCGACTATATTCTGGCCCGGTCCTACATGGGGCAGGCGATGATCACAGAAGGTGATTTCACCGGTGCCGAAGAACAACTGGTCCAGATTGTAAATCGGGGCGGCAAAGACACCTGGGCATACGCAGCCCTTGAAAAAGCCCTGCGTGGTGACGCTACCGATTGGTAATCGCTGCGCCATGGCCTCACCCTCCCCAGTCTCGTTTCCGCCGGCCCATAAGGCCGGCGGTTGCGCCTTCAACAGCAAAGGTGTTCACCTAAGCATTGTGAAGCAGGCGCATCTTGAACACGACCGGGGATTTCAGATCGTGACGGATATGGCTCAATTTAAGAAGGACCTGGTGCAGATGCTTCCGCGCCTCAGACGATTTGCCTTAACATTAACCCGCAACCGTGAAGACGGCGACGATCTTGTTCAAACCGCCTGCGAGCGCGCTATTTTGCGCCTGTCTCAATGGCAACCCGGCACTCGCATTGACAGCTGGATTTACACCATGATGCGCAATCTTTGGGTGTCCGAACTGCGCAGCCGCCGCGTCCGCGTAGGCCGCGGCCAGGTTGACGCCGCTGACGCGGATGAGCTGGCATCATCCATCGGCGGCCACGACCATCTCTATGGCAACCAGATGGTCGACATGGTGATGTCTTTGTCCGACGGCCTAAGTTCTACCCTGCTACTGGTCGCGGTCGAGGGCCATTCTTATCAAGAAGCTGCCGAGATATTGGATATTCCAATCGGCACCGTGATGAGCAGAATGTCTCGCGCCCGCCAAATGATGAAGGAAAAACTGGCTGCAACAGGGGAACTGGTTCTACAATGACACGGACGATTGACCAAGGCCTGCGCGATCAACTTTCCGCCTATCTGGACGGGGCACTATCGCCTGCGGACACATTGGCGGTGGAGCTGTTAGTCGAAAACGATGCCGTCGTTGCTGCCGAATTCGAAGCGCTGTCCCGCGTCGATCAACTGACCAAATCCGCCTTCGATGCAATGCTTGCAGATCCCGTTCCCATGGCCTTGGCCCGCGCCATTGATCGCTCCCCAATGGGCGATAGCCCGGCCACCACACTACAGGCCGCCAACTTGCCCACGCGGCCAATATGGCAAAGCATTGCCGCAGGACTGGCCCTGCTTCTGATCGGTGGTGCTGGTGGCGCATTTCTGACCCGTGGCTTTGACCCTGCACCGCAACAGATAGCCATGGGCTGGCTTGATCAGATCGCCGATTATCACCTTGTCTATGCTGCCCAAAAACGCCACCTCGTCGAAGTGCCCGCCTCCGAAACCGAGCATCTGCAACAATGGCTGGCAGACAGCACGGGTGTTTCGTTCACCGTGCCTGATCTTTCCGCCAGCGGCCTAACCTTCCAAGGCGCGCGCCTGCTGGTTGCTTCCGGCAAGCCGGTGGCACAGCTGTTGTACACAGACGCTGCTGGCCAAGTCGTGGCGATCTGTTTCCTAGCGGGCGGTGACACCAGCGCGGGCACTGGCCACACCCCGCCCAAACTGCGCACCGCTGATGGCGTCAACATGGTCTGGTGGAAAAGCGACGACGCATCTTATGTCGTCGTCGGCCCCGCCACAGGCATTGATCTTGAATCCGTCGCAGACGCCGCCGCAATCGCCCTGTAGCGCGCCCTACAGCGTGGCATAGTAGAAATAGGCGAATGCCGATCGTGCAGTTGTCGCGATGCAGCAAGCACCCCCAACCCGCCAGATCGACGGGTCAGGGCTGATCACCGCCTCACGCCAGCAGCGCCGCAGCTTCCGTCGGCCCCAATGGTGCCGGCTGCGTGCAGGTTGTCTGCAACGTCACGAACTGGCCGGTTTCGCCCGATTGCAGCACCGCCAGCATCACCTCGACCCCGTGCAGCGTGCGGTCCAAGGATGCTCGATGATCCCGACCATCGCGCAATGCCGCTGCCATATCCGCCAGCCCGGCACAGCGATAATTCGCCCGCGCAACGCCGCCATGATCCTGGTTCGCCCGCCCGAACGGATGGTCCCACAGCGCCGCCTCTTTGATGAGGCCGTCCGTACCGGCCATTTCCACCGGCCCGCCAAAGAAATTCGGATCAGGCACATAAAGTGACCCCTGATCGCCATAAATCTCCATGTTCACCCGCTTGTGCGACCACACATCCCAACTGGTCGACAGGTTCACCGTCGCCCCATTGTGAAACTCCAACAGCGCATGAATGTTCGTTGGCGTCTTGACGGGTATCTTCTCCCCCGCTCTGGGTGCGCTGCTAATCGTCCGCGTTGGGCTGGACGCATTCGCCAGTGCCGCCACCCGCTTGATCGGCCCGATCAGGTTGATCAGATTGGCAATGTAATATGGCCCCAGATCCAGCATCGGCCCACCACCCGGCAAGAAGAAGAAATCCGGGTTCGGATGCCAATGTTCCATCCCATGGCTCATCACGGCGGTCGATCCCGCCACAACCCGGCCGATCTTGCCTTCATCAATCATCGCGCGGGCAAACTGGTGCGAACCGCCAAGGAACGTATCCGGCGCGCAGCCCACGCGCAAACCACCCGCCGCCGCCAACGTCCGCAACTCCAACCCCTCAGCCATCGACAGCACAAGGGGCTTCTCGCTCCACACATGTTTACCCGCCAGAAGCGCCGCCTTCGACACCGCAAAATGCGCGTCCGGGATGGTCAGGTTGATCACCACATCCACCACCGGGTTGCCCAGCAAATCCTCCACCGACTGCGCAACCACACCATATTCTTCGGCCCGCGCCGTGGCCGCCGCCAAATTCACATCGGCACAGGCCCGCACTTCGATGCCTTTGAACATCGGTGCCAAACTGAAATACGTGGTCGAGATGTTGCCACACCCGATGATCCCAATACCCAATTTATCCATGATCAGAACCCTTTAGCCGCAGCGATAGACCGCGTGGCAAACCGCACATGATCCGAAGGATTATCATGCTCCATCACAAAGTTGCTGCACTTGGTGCCTCGCAGCGCTGCCATCAGCCCGGCCCAATCCACTGTGCCGTGCCCTACATCGGACCAGCCATCCTCGGCCACATTCTGGCCCTTGGGGGCAATGTCCTTGACGTGCACCGAGGTAATCCGATCGCCATATTTCTTGATCCACGCAAACGGATCGGCGCCGCCGCGGATGACCCAGGCAATATCCGCCTCCCATTCCAGATCAGGGCCGCCCTCAAAGATCAGATCCTGCGGGATGCTGCCATCAGTCGGCGGCACAAATTCGAAGTCATGGTTGTGCCAGCCAAAACCAAACCCGGCATCGCGGTAGGGCTTGCCCACCGCCTGCAACCGCGCCCCAAAGGCACGCCAGCCAGCCGCATCAGCGGGCCGATCAGCGGGCAGCACATAGGGGCAGTAGATCCGCTCCATCCCCAAAGTCGTCGCCACGCTCAGTGTGTGTGAAACTTCATGCTCCAGCATATCCAAGCCGAAATGCCCGGTTTTCATCGCCAGATGATGGGCTTTCAGTTGCGTCGCCAGCGCTGCGGCATCGGCATAAAGCCCGCCAAAGCCTTCAACCGAGGTATAACCCGCTTTTGCCAGCATGCTTAGCGTGGCATCCAGCGGCTGGAAGTTCCGGCTGCTGTAAAGTTGATACGAAAAGTCGGTCATGGTCATGTCCTTTCAGGCGGGGCCGTAAGTGGCCGAATGAAGATCGCGCAGCACGAACTGCGGTCTGGAACCGGGCATTGCCGGTGTAAAAGTAACGGTGGCCGGATAGCCGGGGAAAAGCGTGAAAGCATTGTGGCTGAACCGGCCCGGCACGTCAGCTTCAAGCGCCACGAAGAATGCAGGAAGGTCGGCTTCGACGGAAATCTGATAGGTTTCGCCTGCTGCCTCAACCTTATGGGTCAGTTTGGCGGCAGGTAAATCGTAAGCTTTCCAAGGCCTTGGCGCAAAGATATCGCCCTGATGTGGCGCAGTTGCCGTGCGCCAGGTGAACGACAGCACCTCGTCAGCCATCAGCGCGTCGGGTGCAAGGCGCATAACGTCAATCGCGCGGTCTGCGGGAACCTGCGGATGATGGGTGCCAAGCGAACGGATCGCGCCAGACATTGCCACGGCATAGATATCCACCTCCAGCGCCAAGGTTTCTAGGGCGTCATTCACCGCCCGCAGAACGATGCCATCCGGGGTCGGCACCGCCGTGACCAGCAGCGGCGCATAGAACTGTTTTGCCATGTGATGTAGCAATTTCCAGCCACCCCCATGGTCAAGACTGGACCAACTGCACACCGGCCAAGTGTCATTCAACTGCCAGATCAAGGTGCCCATACAGTGAGGTTTCAAGCTTCGCCAATGGGTTACGGCGGTTTTGATGCCTAGGCCTTGTTGAACTTGGGACAAGTAAACGAAGTTTTCGAAGTCCACCGGAAAGCGGAAGTAGCGGAACATCGTTTCGGCGATCCGGGCATTGCCACCGGCGTTTTTCTGGTGGCTTTCCATCACCGGGGCGGCAATGTTCCAATCTTTCGGGTCGGCAAATTTGCGGATCACATCCATGGATGGATAGGATTGAAAGCCGAATTCTGAGCAAAACCGCGGGCTTACGTCCCGGTAATGGTCGAAATCCCGGCCTTCATGCCACACAGACCAAAAGTGCATGTCGCCCTTGCTGTCATCATGCCACGCATCGCCGAAATCCATCGGGCCGGGGCTGGGGGAGGAGGGCCACCAGACCGCCCCCGGCACTGCCGATTTCAAGGCCTGTTCTATCGTGCGGTTCAGCCGATCATAGCCCACCAGATACAAATCCCGGTTCGCGCGGGTCTCGGGAAACCATGTCAGCGCGCCGATTAACTCATTGTCACCACACCATAAAACCAAAGATGCATGGTGATGCAGCCGCAGCGCCTGTTCGCGTACTTCGATAGCGACGTCGGCCAGAAACGCATCATTCGCGGGGTAGATGTGGCAGGAAAACATGAAGTCCTGCCAGACCATCAGGCCCAATTCATCGCACAGATCGTAGAACCAATCCGGTTCATACCGACCACCGCCCCAGACGCGGATCATGTTCATATTGGCGTCCACCGCCGATTGCAGCAGATCGCGGGTTGCCTCGACTGTAATTTGGCCAGCCAAAGCATCGGCGGGTATCCAATTTGCGCCACGCGCGAAGATATCCCGACCGTTGATGGCGAACTTGAAACCCAGCCCGGCGGCGTCTTTTTCGGTGATCAAACGCGCATCGCGCAGCCCGCACCTTCTGTACACCCCCTGTGCACCTAGCGTTACGACAAGATCGTGCAGCACCTGTGCCCCGGAACCGGCTGGCCACCACAGAACCGGGTTGTCGATCACCAGTTCCGCCCGCGCCACGCCACGCGTGACAATCGCCGTCGCCGATACACCGGCCAGATCAAAAGCAACCGTCTTCCCCTCGGCGTCGCCCTCAATCTGTGCTTCAACGCTGACCACCGCGCGCCCCGGCGAATGCGCCTGATCTATCACCACCGAGGCAATCCGTGCGGCGACGATAGGCTCCAGTCCGATCTCGCCGTAAACCCCGAACGGGGCCAAAGCGATATTCCAATCCCAACCAAAATCACACGCGGGTTTGCGCAGCATGTTGCCGTTGTGAATGGGGGTGTTATTTGCGCTGAAGGGCACAAAATACGGCTGTGCCGCCTGCAGCCGCGCGGCTTCGGCAACCACATTGCCAAAGCGGATTTCGATGTTGTTCTTGCCTACCTGCAGCACTGCCGACAGATCAACGCGAAACGACCGGAACATATTCGCCGCCCGCAACACCGACACGCCGTTCACCACCACTTCGGCCAACGTGTCCAGCATGGATACCACCAGCACCAAATCGGTGCGGTCCACCACAAAGCTGCGACTGATCACCCAGTCACGATCACAAATCCAACGAAGATCATATTCGTTGCGACCAAAATACGGGTCAGGGATCAGCCCCGCCGCATGCAGCGCCGAGTTACCGTCCCCCGGTACTTGCATAGGGGCAGCAATGCCTTTGGCATCATCCGAAAGATGCCATTCCCCGCCCAAATTGACCAACATTCAGTCAGAGCCTTTCTTCGGTGCCCTTGTCAAAAATCGACGCGCGGATCGGATCGAAGCCGATATGCAGCGCGTCACCGGGGGCAACCTTGGCCTGCCCCTCCATCCGCAGGCGGAAATCCTGCCCCGCAACCGTGGTCCAGACCAACGTATCGGCACCCATCGGTTCTACAACATCGACCACCGTATCCAGATGCACGGGGCAAGCCGTCGCCGCATCGCCGGTCAGCACAGCCTCGGGCCGAACGCCAAACCACGCGGGTCCACCCGGCTGTTTGGCAAACGGATAGCGCGACACATCCATCGTGACATCGCCGGAATGAAACGCCGTGCGTTCCAGCAAGCCGTCCAGAAAGTTGATCTCTGGGCTGCCGATAAAGCCTGCGACGTATTTGTTGACGGGTCGGTTATAAACCTCATCCGGACTGGCCAGTTGCTGGATCAACCCGCCGCGCATGACAGCGATCCGGTCGGCCAGCGTCAGTGCCTCGATCTGGTCATGCGTCACATAGATCATCGTGTTCTTCAGCCGCTGGTGCAGGCGCTTAATCTCCACCCGCAGATCGGCGCGCAGTTTGGCATCCAGGTTCGACAGCGGCTCGTCGAACAGGAATACATCGACATCGCGCACCAGCGCCCGGCCAATCGCCACCCGCTGCCGTTGCCCACCAGACAGGGCGGCCGGTTTACGGTCCAGCAGCGGCCCGATCTGCAAAATCTCGGCAGCGCGTGCCACTCGCTTGTCAATTTCGTCCTTCGGCACCTTGGCGTTCTTCAAGCCGAAGGTCAGGTTGCCGCGCACCGTCATCTGCGGATAAAGCGCGTAGGATTGGAACACCATGCCGATGCCACGTTCCGACGGTTCGGCCCAAGTGACGTTCTTGCCCTTGATCCAGATCTGGCCATCACTGATATCCAGCAACCCGGCGATGCAGTTCAGCAGCGTAGACTTGCCACAGCCTGATGGCCCCAGAAGCACGATAAACTCGCCCTCGACGACATCGAGGTTCATCTGCTTCAGCACCGCTACGGCCCCAAAGTTAAGCGTCAGATCACGGACGGAAATCGAATGGGTCATAGGTCAGCCTTTCACGGCGCCGGCGGCGATGCCGCGAACGAAAAGTTTGCCGGAGATGAAGTAGATGGTCAGGGGAACGATGCCGGTCAGCAGCGTCGCCGCCATGTTGACATTGTATTCCTTGACCCCCTGCACCGAGTTGACGATGTTGTTCAATTGCACTGTCATCGGGTAGGTATCGGGCTTGGCATAGATCACGCCGAACAGGAAATCGTTCCAGATTCCGGTGACTTGCAGGATGATCGCCACCACGAAGATCGGCAGCGACATCGGTGCCATGATCTTGATATAGATCGTCCAGAACCCCGCCCCATCGACCCGCGCCGCCTTGAACAGCTCCTCCGGGACCGAGGAGAAGTAGTTGCGGAACAGCAAGGTCAGGATCGGCATGCCGAAGATCGAATGCACCAGGATCAGGCCCCAGAGCGTGCCATAGATGCCCATCTCGCGCAGCAGGATCACGATAGGGTAGAGCATGACCTGGTAGGGAATGAAGGCACCGAAGATCAGGATGGCGAAGAACACCTCCGATCCCTTGAACTTCCAGTTTGACAGGGCATAGCCATTCACCGAGGCGATGGCGATCGACAGGATCACCGAGGGCACGGTGATGCGGACCGAGTTCCAGAAGCCACGCGACAGGCCGTCGCAGTTCAGCCCGGTACAGGCCTCGGCCCAGGCCTTGACCCAGGGCTGGAAAGTGACCTCCACTGGCGGCGCGAAGATATTGCCAATCCGGATTTCCGGCATCCCCTTCAGCGAGGTCACGACCATCACGTAAAGCGGCAGCAGGTAATAAGCCGCAATCACGATCAGCGTGCCATAGAGCATGATGTTGCGGCGCGAGAAGGTGCGGCGCGGCTTGGCCCCGCTGGGGCCGTCGCCGAGGGCCGTTGCCGAGGCGGGGGTTCCTGCGGGATCAGCCACGGCGCTTGCCTCCGAATTCGAGATAGGCCCAGGGGATCAGGATGATCGCTACGGAAACCAACATCATGGTAGAGGCGGCAAAGCCCTGCCCCAGATTCTGAGCGCGAAACATGAATTCATAGACATATTTCGCCGGCACCTCCGATGCCTGCCCCGGCCCGCCGCCGGTCATCGCGACCACGAGGTCATAGAGTTTGACGATGCCCGAAGCGACGATCACCAGCGCGGTCACGAACACCGGCCGCATCATCGGGATCACGATGTAGAGGTAGGTTTTCCACATCGGGATGCCGTCCACCCGCGCCGCTTTCCAGACATCCTCGTCAATGCCGCGCAGACCGGCGAGCATCAGGCACATCACCAGCCCCGTGCCCTGCCACAACCCGGCGAAGAGCAGGCCATAAAGCACGATGTCGGCGTCATAGAGCGGATCGAAGGTGAAACTTTCCCAGCCCATGCTGCGCACGATGTGCTGCACCCCGAAATCCGGGTTGAGGATCCATTGCCAGACAAGGCCGGTGACGACGAAGGATAACGCGAAGGGGTAAAGGAAGATCGTGCGGAACGCATCCTCGAACCGGATCTTCTGGTCAAGCAGTGCGGCCAGCATGAAGCCGATCACAAAGCTGAAGAGCAGCGCAAGCACGCCATAGACCGCCAGATTCTCGATCGAGGTCAACCAGCGCGGCGCACCCCAAAGCCGCTCGTACTGATCCAGTCCGACAAAGTTCAGCCGGGGCAGCAGCTTGGAATTGGTGAAGGAATAAACCACCGTCCAGATCGTTCCGCCCAGAAACACCACCACTGCCGTCAGGATCATCGGGATCGAGGCAATCTTGGCGTTGAGGTTCTTGAACAATCGGCTCGGGCGCGAAGTGTCTGCCATGCGGGGCCTTCCTGACGGAGGTGACAACTGCGAAAGTGGCCGGCCCCGGTCAGGGCCGGCCTTTCAGGCGGCAGATTTACTGCGCGCTGCCGATCAGTTCGGCAAACTGAGCTTGCGCTGCTTCCGGTGTGATCGACATGTCGCTGAAGAACTGCGCGAACAGGTCGTTGATCTGGGTGGCGCTGTCGGGATCGAGAAGCTCATCCGTCCATTGGATCACGTTCCCGCTGGCCAGGATCGCGAGGCCCTTCTTCATGCAGTCGTTCGCGGTGGCGAGGTCAACATCACCACGAACTGGCAGCGAGCCCTTCTTGAGGTTGAACGCCACCTGCGTCGCGGGTGACATCATGATAGAGGCCAGCACATCCTGCGCTGCCGACTTTTCTGCATCCTCAAGCTTGGGGAAGTAGAACGCATCGCCGCCGGTCGAGATGACCTCGTTCAGGCCAAGGCCCGGCAGGCAAGTGTAATCCGTGCCTGCGGTCTGGCCCGCAACCTGGAATTCGCCCTGCGCCCAGTCGCCCATGATCTGACCGCCGGCCGTGCCGTTGATCACCATCGCGGTGGCTTCGTTCCAGTTTTGCACGTTGGCACCTGCCGCCAGCTTGCGCGCATCGTCGGCTGCCTTGAAAACGGCAGCAACTTCCGGACCGGCGGCGAAAGCTGCGTCCTTGTCCTTGTACACTTTCAGGAACAAGTCCGACCCGCCCACGCCGACCATCAGCACGTTGAATGCGCCCGATTGCTGCCAGGGCTGCTTGCCCATCGCAAGCGGGGTGATGCCTGCCGCTTCCAGCGCGGGCGCTGCGGCGGTGAATTCGTTCCAGTTCGCAGGCACCGCAACGCCGGCCTTTTCAAACGCGGCGTTCGACAGCCAGAGCCACTGCCAGGAGTGAATGTTCACTGGCACACAGTAGATCTTGCCATCCAGCGTACAGTTTTCCAGCAGCGACGGCGGATTCACCAGACCGGCCCAGTTTTCCTTGGTCGCAACTTCGGTCAGATCCCGGAACATTCCGGCCTCGACCAGTTCCTGCGCCTGACGGCCGTGGTTGAACTGGGTGGCAGCCATCGGGTCGCCGCCGGTGATGCGGCTGACCATGATCGGCCGCGCCGTATCGCCCGAACCGGCAATGGCGCCGTCGACCCATTTGTTGCCGGTGGCGTCGAACGCCTTGGCGAACTCGGCCACGGCAGCAGCTTCGCCGCCCGAAGTCCACCAATGGGTGACTTCAAGATCGGTCGCATGTGCAGCGGTGGTCAGTGCAGTTGCAGCAAGCAAGCCCGCTACGAGATGTTTATATTTTATTGATTCCTCCCTAACGTAATCGTTATAGTGGTCACTATAACGTTGTAGTCCGCCCTATCAAGAAAAAAGAATGTCGTTATTCCCAGGCATCGATGGACGTAAGACCCGCCTGTAAAATAATGACTTTTCACAGTTGAACGGAGTATCCGGTGACAGATTCGGACGATTTTGCAACAGAACGGCCTACTCTCAAAACCATCGCGAATCTGGCGGGGCTGTCAATTGCTTCCGTCTCGCGCGCACTGAAAGACGCCGCCGATATTGGCGAAGACACCAAGGCGCGGGTGCGCGATATTGCCAAACAAATCGGCTATCGCCCCAATCGTGCCGGGGTCCGCCTGCGCACCGGGCGCACCAATGTCATCGCCCTTGTGATGTCGGCAGAATCAGACATCATGAACCACACTGCAAAGCTGATCCATTCCGTTGCCTACGGCTTGCGCGGCACGGCCTATCATATGGTCGTGATGCCCTATTTCTCCGAAGAAGACCCGATGGCCCCGATCCGGTATATCTGGGAAACCGGATCGGCGGACGGAGTGATCATCAACCAAATTCAGCCAAACGATCCGCGTGTTGCGTTCATGACCGAACATGGCATGCCTTTTGCCACCCATGGCCGCAGCGATATGGGCATCGAGCATCCCTACTTCGACTATGATAACGAAGCTTACGCCCGCCACATGGTGCGTGCATTGGTGGCGCGTGGGCGCAGCAATCTTGCCTTGCTGAGCCCGCCCCTTGCGCAGAGCTACGGCCTGCACATGATCAAGGGCTTCCTCGAAGAAACCCAGAAACTCGGCGTTCAAGGCCACATCATCGAAGGCATCAACAGCGATCATTCCAGCGACCGCATCAAGGCGGGCATGGCGCAGGTTTTTGCCCAGCCACACCGCCCCGACGGCATTGTCGTCGGGTCTACCACCGCCGCCATGTGCGCCGTTGCAGCGGGCGAGGCGGCAGGCCTGACCATCCGACAGGAATTCGACGTTGCCGGTAAAGAGGCGATCCCGATCCTTGGTCTGTTCCGCCCCGGCATGATCGTGGTTTACGAAGATGTCGGGCGCGCCGGTGATTTTCTGGTGCGCGCCGTGATGGCCGCAATAGAAGACCGCGACGCGCCGCCGCTTCAATCCCTGGATGCCCCCGACCCGAACTAGCCCGCTATAGCGCCGCGCATTCCGCCACCAACCAGCCGCGAAACGCTTGCAGCGGCGGATACCACGCCCCGGTTTTCGGCCACACCAGATAGTAGCTTCCCTGTGCAGCCACCGTCCCACCGCACAGCCCGATCAGCCGCCCATCGGCAATTTCCGCCCGCGCCAGAAATTCCGGCAACAGTGCCACGCCAAGCCCATGGATTGCCGCCTCGATCATTGGCGCGAACTGATCAAACAGCATTCCCTGCGGGCTTTGCGCCACCAGACCATGATGCTGAAACCACCCTGCCCACGCCGATGGTCGCGATTCCAGTTGCAGCAAAGGCAGCGTCAGCAAATCCTGCGCCTGCGTCAATGAATGCCGCGCGAAGTAATCTGGCGAGCAGACTGCGACCAAGACTTCATCAAACAACTTGGCAAAGCCTGCATTCGGCCAATCTTCACCGCCAAAGTGAATGGCCGCATCAAAGCCTTCTTCCTCAAAATCAAACGGTCGCACGCGTGTGCCCAGATTGACGGTGATACCGGGATGCGCCGCCAAAAACCCCGGCAAACGCGGCGTCAACCAGCGCGTGCCAAACGCTGGCAGCACCGACAGCGAAAATGTGCCACCACTGGTGTTCGACCGCAACCGCATCGCCCCCCGCGTGATCAGATCCAGCGCCTTGACCACATCTCGTCGGTAAGCCAGCGCTGCATCGGTCGGCACCAGTCGACGCTGTTCGCGCAGAAACAGCGTCACCCCCAACTGCCCCTCCAGATTCTGGATCAACCGGCTGACGGCCCCTTGCGACAGATCCAGATCCCGCGCCGCTGCCAGCGTCGATCCTGTCCGGCAAACCGCCTCGAATGCCGAAAGCAGGCTAAGGGAAGGGATCAGGCGGCGCGGATTGGGCATGACTATTCCATTTACACATAAATCACTGTCTAAATATCAGTAGTTTTCCCCATTTCAATAACCGATAGAGCATAGCGAAACGCATGACCGCATCGCCTTGCGCAGCGCCACTACGGCGCAGATGATGCAGCGACCCGCAAAGAAGAACCGCCCGATGGACCGCGCCGATATCGTTCATGAAAACTTCCTGACTCGCGTCGCGGCGCGCGATTTCCCGCAGGGCAATGCGCCCACCGGGCCACTGACCAACACCGATGCCGTTGCGATCTTTCGCGCCGCCTGCACCAGTCGCGCGCTGGATCGCACCTCACGCGCCATGCAACGCGCCGGGCAGGGGTTTTACACCATCGGATCGTCGGGCCACGAAGGCATGGCTGCGGTGGCAATGGCCCTGCGGCCAACCGACATGGCCTTCCTGCATTACCGCGACGCCGCGTTCCAGATCGCCCGCGCGGGCCAAGTTCCCGGCCAATCCATCACCTGGGACATGCTGCTTAGCTTTGCAGCCTCGTCCGATGACCCGATTTCCGGTGGTCGCCACAAGGTGTTGGGGTCCCGCGTCCTGAACATCCCGCCGCAGACATCGACCATCGCCAGCCATTTGCCCAAAGCCGTTGGAGCCGCCTACTCCATTGCCGCCGCCAAGCGCAAACCGCCGGAACATCGGCAATTGCCGGACGATGCCATCATCATGTGCAGCTTTGGCGATGCCTCGGCCAACCATTCCACCGCCCAAGGTGCCTTCAACACTGCGGGCTGGACGGCCTATCAGGGCATTCCGCTGCCGCTGCTGTTCGTGTGCGAAGACAACGGCATCGGCATTTCCACCAAAACCCCCAAGGGTTGGATCGCGGCAAGCTTCCAAAACCGCCCCGGCCTTGAGTATTTCGCCGCCAACGGCCTTGATATCTTTGATACCTACCAAGTGGTCACAAAAGCCGCGCATTTCGCCCGAACCCGCCGCAAGCCGGTATTCTTGCACCTCAACACCATCCGGCTTTACGGTCATGCCGGGGCCGACATGCCGACCACCTATCTGCCGAAGGCCGAGGTAGAAGCAGTGGAAGCCAATGATCCGCTGCTGCACGCCGTCCGCCAGTTGGACCAATGCGGTGCGCTGCCCTCCACCGAGGCGCTGAAAATCTACGAACAAACCCTGTCGCGCGTGGCCCGTATTGCCGATCAGGCCATCAAACGCCCCCGCCTGAAAACCGCCGGCGATGTGATGGCCAGCATCGTGCCGCCAAAGCGGCTATGCAAACCCACCAATGGCCCCAGCGCCGATGCCCGCGCCGCTGCCTTTGGGTCAGACATGAAACAAATGGCCGATCCGCAACCGATGAGCCGGATCATCAATTGGGCGCTAACCGATCTGATGCTGCAGCACCCGGATATCGTGATGATGGGCGAAGACGTGGGGCGCAAAGGTGGCGTTTACGGTGTGACGCAAAAGCTGCAAGCGCGCTTTGGGGCCGACCGGATGATCGACACGCTGCTGGATGAGCAATCGATTCTGGGTCTTGCAATCGGCATGGCGCAGAACGGCTTTACGCCAATGCCAGAGATTCAATTTCTCGCCTATCTGCACAACGCCGAGGATCAGATACGCGGCGAGGCGGCAACCCTGCCGTTCTTTTCCCAAGGCCAATACACCAACCCGATGGTGCTGCGCATCGCGGGGCTTGGCTATCAAAAAGGCTTTGGTGGCCATTTCCACAATGACAATTCCGTTGCCGTTCTGCGCGATATTCCGGGGCTGATCCTTGCCTGCCCGTCGAACGGCGCGGATGCCGCGAAGATGCTGCGCGAATGCGTGCGATTGGCACGGGAAGAGCAACGCCTTGTCGTGTTCCTCGAACCCATCGCCCTGTATCCGATGCGCGATCTGCACGCCGATAAAGACGGCGGATGGATGAACACCTATCCCGCGCCCGACCAAACCATTTCTTTGGGTGAAGTCGGCGTCGACGGTACTGGCACCGATCTTGCCATCGTCACCTTCGCCAATGGCAACTACCTGTCGCACCAAGCCCTGCCGCGCCTTACTGCCGCTGGCATCAAGCCCCGCATCATCGACATGCGCTGGCTGTCGCCGCTGCCAGTTGATGCGCTGGTTGAGGCTGCCAAGGGCTGCAAACATATCCTGATCGTCGATGAAACCCGGCATTCGGGTGGCGTAGCCGAGGCGCTGATGGCCTTGTTCGCCGAACGCACTTCGGTGCCAACCGCCCGGCTGACCGCCAAAGACAGCTTCATCGCCACCGGCCCCGCCTATGCGGCAACCATGCCATCCGCCGATGATATCTTTGCCGCCGCAACGGCCTTGGTGCGCACATGAGAACCGCAGTCGTCATCTGCCCCGGTCGCGGCACCTATGGCAAAGCCGAACTTGGCACCCTTGGCCGCCACTTCAAAAACCGCGCGCTGCTGGCGCATTTCGACGCCCGCCGCACAGCTTTGGGCCAGGAAACGCTGACTGCACTGGATAGCGCTGCCACCTATTCCGTCGCAAAACACACGCGCGGTGACAATGCCTCGGCGCTGATCTACGCCGCCACCATCGCCGATTTTGCGGCCCTGCAAGACATCGAAATTCTGGCCGTCACCGGCAATTCGATGGGCTGGTATTCCGCCCTCGCCTGCGCGGGGGCTTTGACCCCCGAAAATGGGTTTGAGGTGGTGAATACCATGGGCAGCCTGATGCAAACCCACTTGATCGGCGGCCAGTTGATCCACCCCTTCATGGCCGAAGATTGGCGCAATGATCCCACTCAGAAAGCCGCGCTTCTGGCCGTCACGGCAGAAATCAACACCCGCCCCAACCACACCCTCGCCCTGTCGATCAACCTCGGCGGTATGCTGGTTCTGGCAGGCAACGACGCAGGCCTTGCGGCGTTCGAAGCGACGGTCCCGCAAGCCCAATCCCGCTTCCCGATGCGCCTTGCCAATCACGCCGCGTTCCACACCGCCCTGCAAGCCCCGGTCGCCGCAATAGGCCGCACCCAGCTTCCCGCCACCCTCTTCACCCAACCCAAACACCCGTTGATCGACGGTCGCGGCGCGATCTGGTGGCCAAATGCCATCGACCCCGCCGCTCTTTGGGATTACACGCTTGGCCATCAGGTCACTGAACCTTATGATTTCACCCATGCCATCACCACAGCCGCCCGCGAATTCGCGCCGGATCTGTTCATCATCACCGGCCCCGGCACCACGTTGGGTGGGGCCACCGCACAATCCCTTATCCTTGCCAACTGGCAGGGCCTCACGTCCAAATCCGACTTCCAAACCGCACAGCAATTGGCCCCGTTCCTGATCTCCATGGGCATGGATGATCAACGCCGCCTCGTTTCAGGAGAAACATCATGACCCACGCCGAAACTCTGGCCGCCGCTGGCCTGACATCCGCCGACCTGACTGGCGGCACTCTGCCCGTGCATTCCCCGATCGACGGAGCGGAAGTCGCCCGCATCAAGGAAACCGCCCTCGCCGACATGCCGCAAATCATCGCTGCCAGCCAAACCGCCTTCAAGGATTGGCGCGACATCCCCGCCCCCCGGCGCGGCGAATTGGTCCGCCTGCTGGGTGAAGAACTTCGCGCCTCCAAAGCGGAACTTGGCGCTGTCGTCACGCTGGAGGCTGGCAAAATCACCTCTGAAGGCCTGGGCGAAGTGCAGGAAATGATCGACATCTGCGATTTCGCCGTCGGCCTGTCACGCCAGATTTACGGCCTGACCATCGCATCCGAACGCCCCGGCCACCGGATGATGGAAACATGGCACCCAGCTGGCCCCTGCGCCATCATTTCCGCCTTCAACTTCCCCGTCGCGGTCTGGTCCTGGAACGCCGCCCTCGCCCTCGTCACCGGCAACCCCGTCATCTGGAAACCGTCCGAGAAAACCCCGCTCACCGCCCTTGCCTGCATGAAGATCATGGACCGTGCCCTTGCCCGCTTTGGCGACGCCCCCAAAGGCCTTGTGCAACTGGTCATCGGCGGCCCGGCCATTGGCGAGGCGCTGGTTACATCGAAAGACGTCCCTGTCATCTCTGCCACCGGCTCTACTCGCATGGGCTCGGTCGTTGGCCCAAAAGTCGCCGCCCGCTTTGGCCGATCCATTCTGGAGCTTGGCGGTAACAACGCCATGATCGTCGCCCCCTCGGCAGACCTCGACATGGCCGTGCGCGCCATCGTCTTCTCCGCCGTCGGCACTGCAGGCCAGCGCTGCACCTCACTTCGTCGCCTGATCGCGCATAATTCCATCCGCGCCGATCTGGTGGCGAAACTGTCGAAAGCCTACGCCAGCCTGCCCATTGGTGACCCGCGCCACGCCACCACCCTGATCGGCCCACTGGTCGATCACGGCGCGAAAGACCGCATGACTGCGGCACTCGCCGCGGCCAAAGCTGAAGGCGGCGTCGTGCATGGTGGCCACACGGTGACCAAAGACGTTCCCGAAGGCGGCGCCTATATCGCCCCCGCCTTGGTCGAAATGCCCAGCCAAACAGCCACGGTCAAAACCGAAACCTTCGCGCCGATCCTCTACGTCCTTGGCTACGACACGCTGGACGAGGCGATCCATCTGCAAAACGATGTGCCGCAGGGCCTGTCATCCTGCATCTTTACCCTGAACATGCGCGAGGCAGGCGAGTTCCTGGGCGCAGCGGGTTCGGATTGCGGCATTGCCAACGTCAACATCGGCCCATCCGGTGCCGAAATCGGTGGCGCGTTTGGGGGCGAGAAAGAAACCGGCGGTGGCCGTGAAAGCGGCTCCGACGCCTGGAAAGGCTACATGCGCCGCCAGACCAACACCGTTAACTATTCCGCCCAACTGCCGCTGGCGCAGGGCGTGAAATTCGACTTCTAAGGAAAAATCATGACCATGAACAAAATCGCCGTCCTCGGCCTTGGCAAAGTCGGGTATTTGGCCGCCGAACTGCTGGTTGAAGCAGGCTTCACCGTCACCGGCATTGACAGCCGCGAGGTGAACGCGCCGTTCCACACCCGCACGGCAGACCTGACCAACACCGCAGGGCTGCCGGATGTGCTGAAGGGGCAGGATGCTGTGCTGTCCTGCCTGCCCTATCACGTCAACATCGGCGTCAGCACGGCGGCGCATGCGCTTGGCCTGCACTATTTCGATCTGACTGAAGATGTGCCGACCACCCGCCACATCCGCGAGCTTGCGAAAACATCGAAGGGCCTGATGGCCCCGCAGTGCGGCCTTGCGCCGGGGTTTGTCGGTATTGTCGCCGCCGATCTGGCGGGCCAATTCGAAAAGGTCCGCTCCATCCGCCTGCGCGTCGGTGCCTTGCCGCAAAACCCCACGGGTCTGCTGGGTTATGCCTTCAACTGGTCACCCGAAGGTGTGGTCAACGAATACCTGAACGATTGTGAGGTTATCGAAGAAGGCACGCTGAAAACCGTCTCCGCGATGGAATGGCTGGAAACCATCCATATCGACGGCCTGCAGCTGGAAGCCTTCACCACCTCTGGCGGCCTTGGCACCATGTGCGAAACCTACGCTGGCATCATCGAAAACCTCGATTACAAAACCATGCGCTATCCCGGCCACATGTCGTTGATGAACTTCTTCTTCCACGAGCTGCTGATGCGCGAAAACCGTGCTGAGGCGGGCCGCATACTAACCAACGCCAAACCCCCGGTTGACGAAGACGTCGTCTATGTCCACGTCGCCGCTGAAGGCTGGGTTGCGGGCGCGCTGCGCCGCAAAGAATTCGTCCGCGCCTATTACCCGTTGGAAATCGCCGGAAAATCCCGCACCGCAATAGCCTGGACAACCTCGGCCTCCGTCGTCGCCGTCATCGAAATGGTCCGCGACGGCAAACTGCCGAGCCAAGGGTTTTTGAAACAAGAAGACATTCCGTTGGCCCCGTATCTGGCCACGACGACGGGGAACTTTTATCAGATCGGGCACCGTAGTCGGCATGGCGGGTGAAGGGGGATCGGGAATTAACAAATTTAAGGCCCAAACTGTCGGACGCGGCTATGTTACCGAATGTCCAAGTCTGACACGATGCAGTGTGCACTCATGCCCGGGCTTAGTCTCAGACCACGGTTATGCCCGCTAAGACGCTCAAATGCTCATTCTTCTCCGCGCGCGTTTGGATGACCTCGACGATTCTGCTCAGCGCCTTCGAAGACGAAGCCTTCAGGCTGTCAAAGGCTTGGAAATCGTGCGGCATGTCAGGCCAAAGGTCGAGGGTGACCTCTGCGCCCTTTGCCTTCTGTGCTTTTGCAAAATCTTCGATCATGTCGCACAGAACTTCCCGCCCACCCGCTTGGAGATAGATTGGGGCCAGACCGGCGAAATCCTGAAAAATGGGCGAAAGTGCCTCGCGTCCGTATGCGCCTTCGGGATCGAGCCACTCGCCGAATTTGACCGCCATCCAACCCTGCACCAGATCGTAGCGGTCGTTGTCTCGCAGGCTCGCGCCACGATTGCCAGTATCGGTCCAGGGGCAAAGCCCGATGCAGAGCGCGGGCTGCTCCAAACCTTCCGCCTTCAGCGTTTGCAGCAGCATCAGCGCCATATGTCCGCCTGCACTGTCACCAATCACCACGATTTTCTTCGCCGAGAATTTGCCGACCAGATATGTCCAAGCCGCTAAAGCATCCTTCGCCTGCGCAGGGTGGGGATGTTCTGGTGTTAGGCGGTAGTCGGGTGCGAACAGGACCGCGCCGGTATGATGGGCGAGCATGGCGGCGAACCGCGCGCTGACACCACCGTGGAACGAATACCCGCCGCCGTGCAGATAAAGCAGCACCACGCCGCTGCGCGGTGTCTCAGGGTAATACCAGTCACCTTTCGGAGTGACGCATGGCTCGACTGTTACGTCATAGCGATCATCGGTTTCTGTTTGGAGGCTGTCGAACAGAAGCCGCCCCCGCGCAATATCGGGGTGGGTCAATGCGGCGGTAAACTGGTGCCGCCAGAAGCGTATGCCGGTCTCGAAATTCGCATCCCAATCGGGCGCGGCGCGACGGCCCGAGGCATGACGAATTTTGGTAGTCAGCGCGATCCGCCACAGCGTTGCGAAGCTCCACAGTCGAAGCGCGAGCGGGCCGGAGAACTTGAGTTTGGCCATGGTTATTCCTCGGCGGGTCTTAGCCCTTTCATTGCCAGCAGCCAGCGGCTGGATATAGAATGATTGCGACAGGTAGGAGCTTGCCCTTGCGTCCGGTTTCCAAGTTGTTTCTTCCTCCGCCACCGCTATCCGGCTGCCTGTTCGCCGCCGTTTACCGCGACACACGCGGCGTGATGTTGTCTGATACGGACCGGATCAATCACTTCCCGGCCTCACCACTGGTGTCGGTGACACTGGTGAGTTGTGGCGAACTGCATCTCTTGCCTGCGCGAAGTGGGCCTGCGGCGAGAAGCATGCTCCCTCTGCCTCGACTCTTTGTCATGGGGCCGCAGAACGCCCCCGTTTCCAGTTGGGCCCCGGGGGAAATCACAGCGATTTCGGTCGGGATCTATCCTGATGCTTGGCTTCGGCTGGGTGGGGACGAGGATTTTTCTGTTGCACCGGAATGCCTGGCGACCGCGTTGAAGCGACTCGCGGCAGAAGAAAACCCAGAAACAGGATGGGCGGCCTTTTGCGATGCGCTAAACGGAGTGTGGGCGGGCAGGCGGCCCTCACCATGGCACGGCGCCACTGGAATCGTGGATTGGGCGCGGGCCGTCATGATCCGCTCCGCACTATCAGGATCGGGCCGCAGCTTGCGCTCGCTTGAACGGCGCATCAAACGGTTCAGCGGGCACAAGCGGCGCGTCCTCGATTTCTACAGTTCGATCGAGAACCTGCACCGTATTTCGCGGCAGAGCCCCGAAAGCCCGCTTGCGGAAATCGCAGTAGAGGCGGGATATGCCGACCAGTCGCACATGGGCCGCGCCGTTCGCCGTGCGACGGGACTTTCCCCAGCCCGTCTCAACCGCGCAATCGAGACCGAAGAAGCGTTTTGGTGCTATAAACTGCTTGGCGAGCGGTTCTGACGGATTGTCGATAAACCGCCATTCGGACGGGAAAACCAGATGACCGTTCGGTCCCGCGATGCAGACTTCAAAAAAAGCTACTGTTCCGCGCAATGCCAAATCAGCACCGAACAATCGCTGTGCGCCCACGTAGCCCCAGCCAAGCAAGCAATAACTCACCGGCAACACACTACCAAAAGAATAACAAAATCAGTAGACTATAACAATATCAATACGATACCCATCGTAACACGCGTGTTACCCAACCTGAACCCCACCTCAAAACCCCCTCAATCCGAGCTTGCATCGCGGCGGCCATCAAATGATGATCCCCCTATGAAATTGATTTCTTTCATCCGAGCCCAAACTTTCGCCGCCCTCTTCCTGGCCGCGTTTTCAACGCCTGCCGCAGCCGAAAAAGTCTTGATCGCCGTCGCCGCGAATTTTGCCGGGGCGGCAGAAAAGATCGCCGAGGATTTCAGCCGCGAAACCGACCATGAAGCCCTGATTACAACCGGATCAACCGGCAAGTTATACTCCCAGATCACCGAAGGCGCCCCCTTCGACGTGCTTCTTTCTGCGGATACAAAAGCCCCCGCCCGCCTGGAAACCGAAACTCTAGCCATCCCCGGATCAGTCTTCACCTACGCCATCGGAAAGCTAACCCTGTGGAGCGCCGACCCCGCCCGCATCGGCCCCGATCCCAAGATCGCCCTGACTGACCCAAGCTTACGTTTCATCGCCATCGCCAACCCCGACCTCGCCCCCTATGGGCAGGCCGCGCGCGAGGTTTTGCAAAGCATGGACCTGTGGGACAGCCTTCAGCCCCGCATCGTGATGGGCCAGAACATCGGGCAAACCTTCGGGCTGGTTCAATCCGGTGCCGCCGAACTGGGCTTCATCGCCCGCTCTGCCCTTGATGCCCCCGATGCGAATTTCGGTGGGTCACGCTGGGACGTGCCGGAGGGTCTTTTCACCCCGCTTCTGCAAGACGCGGCCCTATTGAAAGCCGGGGCCGACAACCCGGCGGCGCAGGCATTCCTTGACTATCTTGGAGGTCCAGAAGCCCGCGCGATCATCGTCCAGTTCGGCTATGGGGTGCTGGAGTGACACTGCCCGACCTATCCCCCCTGTGGCTGACCTTACAGCTGGCCGCCGTCACGACCATAGTTCTGCTCATCTTGGGAACGCCACTTTCGTGGTGGCTTTCACAAACCAGAAGCCGCCTGAAACCGGTGATCGAGGCGATTACAGCCCTGCCGTTGGTTCTGCCACCAACCGTGCTGGGGTTCTATCTGCTGATCATCCTCAGCCCACGCTCGCCGATAGGCTCGTTTTGGGTTGATGTGACGGGCAGCACGCTGACGTTTTCCTTTACCGGCCTTGTCATCGCGTCGGCTCTGTATTCGCTGCCGTTTGCCGTGCAGCCGCTTCAAGGTGCGTTTGAGGCGCTTGGTCGCGCGCCGTTTGAGTTGGCGTCCACCCTTCGCGCCGGGCCGATTGATCGGTTTCTGACCATTGCCGTGCCGATGGCAAGCCGCGGCTTTCTGACGGCCGGCGTGCTGAGTTTCGCCCATACCGTGGGCGAGTTTGGCGTGGTTTTGATGGTGGGCGGCAATATTCCGGGGCAGACCAAAGTGATCTCGATTGCGATCTATGAGCAGGTTGAGACGATCAACTATGCCGACGCGCATATCTTGTCGGCGATCATGCTGATCTTTGCGTTTGTTGTGCTGTTGTTCGTTTATGTTCTGAACCGTCGATTTCCTGTGCGGCTGGGATAGGGCATGGCGCTGCACCTAGATGTTTCGCTTGGCTTTCCGGATTTTGATCTGGCCGTGAACCACAGTTTTGCGCCGGGTCGGATTACGGCTGTGTTCGGGCGATCGGGGTCTGGCAAAAGCACGCTGCTGCGGATTATTGCGGGGCTTGAGCCGGGCGCGAAGGGCCAAGTTGCGATGGGCAGCACGGTTTGGCAGGCACCGGGCGTTCATCTGCCGCCAGAGGCGCGGGGCGTGGGGCTGGTGTTTCAGGACGCGCGGCTGTTCCCGCATTTGACGGTTGCAGGCAACTTGGCCTATGCGGCCAAGCGGGCGAAGGGGCTGCGCGGGGCTGGGGTTGACGCGATTGCGCGCGATTTTGATCTGGAGCCGCTGTTAGACCGTCGGCCGCATGGTCTGTCTGGGGGGGAGCGGCAACGGGTTGCCCTCGCGCGCGCGCTGCTGTCGTCGCCAAGGGTGCTGCTGTTGGACGAGCCGCTTGCAGCCCTGGACGACAGCCGCAAGGCCGAGATTTTGCCGTATCTGGAACGGCTGCGCGACCACAGCGATTTGCCCGTTCTTTATGTCAGCCATTCCATGGCTGAGGTGGCGCGAATTGCGTCGGATATTGTAGTGATGCAGGGCGGTAAGGTGCTACGATCTGGCACTGTAGAGGACGTGCTTTCAGACCCATCAGCGGTACCTGATCTTGGGGTTCGCGATGCGGGCGCGGTGATACTGGCGTGCGTTGTGGCACATCATGCCGATGGGTTGACCGAGCTTTCTGTGTCGATGGGCAAGCTGCTGCTGCCACGGTTTGAAGCCGAAGTAGGGGCCACGGTGCGAGTGCGTATTCCGGCGCAAGATGTAATCTTGTCTTTGCATCGGCCTGAGGGGCTATCGGCGTTGAATATTTTGCCGGTGATCATTGGCAGGATTTATCAGGGCGATGGCCCCGGCGTCGCGGTCGGTTTGCAATCGGGTGATGACAGGTTGCTTGCGCGGGTGACGCGAAGGTCAGCCGAGGCGCTGGGGTTGACGGAGGGCATGGCGTGCTATGCGGTGGTCAAGTCGGTGGCAGTGGCGCACGGCGATGTTGGGCTGGCGCGGTAACGCGGTGAGGCAAAGGCGATGTCGCGCCCTAGTGGCAGTGATCTTATGCGCTGGCAGATTAGGTCGAGGATTGCGCTGGCGAGGGTCGGGACAACCGGTGGTGCGGCGGCATCGTGAATGGCCGACCTGATGCGGGGATAGGTGCCGCAGCGGCACAGACTGCCCGACATCGCATCATCAATCTGGGCATCGGTTGGCACTTTTGCTGCAGAGATAAGAATAAATCAATAAAATTCATTGGGTTAAGCGCATGTTCATGCTGATGCTTTAAGTCTGGCGTTGGGTGTTATGAATTGGGTGGTGGAATGGCAGGGCAATCAAATGCCGCGCCAGTCATTATCAAACGGAAGAAGATCATTCAGGGCGGCGGTCACCACGGTGGGGCGTGGAAGGTTGCCTATGCCGATTTTGTGACGGCCATGATGGCCTTCTTCATGTTGATGTGGCTGCTAAACGCGACAACGGAAAAACAACGCAAAGGCATTGCGGATTACTTTAACCCGGCAATCCCGATTGTGCGCATTTCGGGCGGTGGATCAGGCGCTTTTGGCGGGGATTCAGTGTTTTCAGAGGAACAGTTGGCGCAAACCGGCACAGACGCGTCAACCGGAACGCCGTCTGAACAGAACAAGGCCAGGGGCGACGCCAAATCTGCCGATGGTGAAGGCGGCGGCGAGATGGCCGAACTGAAGGAGATTGAGAAAAGCCTGTTAGCGCGGGGCGGCGAAAGCATGACCATGGAAACCATGCTGCGCCATGTGGTGACCCGCGTTACTGACGAGGGGCTGGTGATTGAAATCTTTGATCTGGCAGAGGCACCGATGTTTGCAGACGGCTCTGCCACGCCAGCAGCGGTGACGAAAGACATTGCGTTGATGCTGGCGGAAGTGCTGGCGCTGACGAAAAACCAAATCGCCATCAGTGGTCATGTGAAATCTTACCCGATTACGTTGATCGAAAACCCAGCGTGGGATCTGTCTGCGGATCGGGCGCAAGCCCTGCGCATGCTGATCGAATCGGGTGGGCTGGGCGACAATCGAATGCAGCGGATATCGGGTTATCGCGACAGTATTTCGATAACGCCGAACCCGACCGACATCCGGAACAATCGGCTTGAGGTGATTTTGTTGCGCAAAGATCGCTAGGAAGAAGATCGCATTTTATCTGTTAGCCCGATTTTAAGACTGGGGGCCCCAACGTCTGCCTTGACCACGAGTCGAAGCATCAGAAAGGCGCTATTTCATGACAATTTCCTCTGCGCTTAACGCCGGCGTGGCTGGGCTTAACGCCAATGCCACCCGGCTGGCCACCATTTCCGACAACATCGCAAACTCTGCGACCTATGGCTACAAGCGCGCCGCAACCGATTTTGAAAGCATGGTCATCACCGAAGCGCCGGGGGCGGGCAGCTATTCGGCGGGCGGCGTTCGTGCGTCTACCTCGCGGTTGATCAACGAACGCGGGGCGTTGGTATCAACGGCGAATGCGCTGGATATCGCGATTGCCGGGCGCGGTATGTTGCCGGTTACTCAATCGGCAGGTCTTGGCGGCACTATCGGCGGCGGCACTTTGATGATGACAACCACCGGTTCGTTCAACCCTGATGCAAACGGTGTTTTGAGAACCAAATCGGGGCTGGTATTGCTGGGATGGCCCGCAAATGCCGATGGCACAATTCCTGTGCTGCCGCGCGATACGATGGCGGGCTTGGTGCCAGTAGTCGTGAACGCCAACCAGCAGGCCGGTGATCCCACCACTGAAATGAAGCTTGGTGTTAATCTGCCGGCGACAAACACGGCTGCAGGTGCGCCGGGCACGTCGCTGCCACTGTCGGTGGAATACTTTGGCAACCTTGGAACGTCGGAATCCATTGGGGTGACGTTCACCCCCACAGTGCCCGGATCGGGATCGTCGAACGAATGGACGCTGGTGTTGCGAGATTCTGCGCAAGGCAACGCGGTTATTGGCGAGTATACTCTGACCTTTGATGACACCAGGGGCAACGGCGGTACGCTTGCGACGGTCGCCGTGGTCTCAGGCGGCGCGTATAATGTCTCGGACGGAACGCTGGCGCTGAACGTCGGTGGCGGGCCATTGAAGATGACCATTGGTAAACTGGGTGATCCGAACGGTTTGACGCAACTTTCCGATAGTTTTGCGCCAACCGCGATATCGAAGAACGGATCGCCTGTCGGCAACCTGACGGCCGTGGAGGTGGATGAAAATGGTTATATAACGGCCACTTACGATACCGGCTTTACGCGCCGACTTTACCAGATACCGTTGGTTGACATGCCAAACCTCAACGGTCTGATTGCGCTGGATAACCAGACCTACCAAATTTCGCCCGAGTCTGGTTCGTTCTTTTTGTGGGACGCTGGCGAAGGGCCAACCGGGTCTGTCGTGGGCTATGCGCGTGAGGGATCTACGACCGATGTTGCCGGTGAATTGACCAACCTGATCCAGACTCAACGCGCCTATTCATCGAATGCCAAGGTCATTCAGACAGTCGATGAAATGCTGCAAGAAACCACCAATATCAAACGATAGGCGTAAGCGATGAGCATTTCTGGTGCCCTTTCGAACGCTCTTTCAGGGCTGACAGCTTCGTCACGCTCGGCCGAAATGGTATCGAACAACATCGCGAACGCGCTGAACGACGGCTACGCCCGGCGCGAACTGGTGCTTGGTCAGCGCAGTTTAGGCGGCACCGGCCAAGGCGTCAGCGTGACCGGGGTATCGCGGGCCGTCGATCAGATATTGATGTCGGATCGCCGAGTGGCACAAGCGGGCACGGGTGACAGGCAAACCCGGGCGAAGTTTTTCGCAGGCCTTGAGGCGGCGATTGGCGTACCCGGAGCGGAAGGGTCACTGACCGCCCGAGTTGCCGCCTTTGAAACCGCATTGATCGAGGCCACCAGCAGGCCGGAATCCGAGGGCCGCCTTGCCAAGGTGGCGGATACCGCCCGGGCATTGGCCAAGCAAATTGCGGCGGCGGCCAATTCTGTGCAGACCGCCCGCGCCGACGCCGATCACGCGATTGGGTCCGAAGTTTCAAAAGTAAATGCGGCGATGGCCCGCGTCGCCGAGATGAATGTCGAAATTCGCGGACACCTGAGTTCGGGGCGGGATCCATCGTCGCTGATGGACCAACGCCAGCAGCTGATTGACCAAATCGCAACGGTAGTGCCGTTGCGCGAAGTACAACGTGACCATGGCCAGATCGCACTTTTCACCACCGGTGGCGCGGTTTTGGTCGATGGTCGTGCGGCGGAACTGGGCTTTACGCCTGTCGGTGTGATTGAACCCGATATGACAGCTGCTTCCGGTGGCCTGTCGGCCCTGACATTGAACGGACTGCCGATTGCGACATCGGGTCCCTACAGCACAATAGCCGGTGGCACGCTTGCAGCGCATTTCGCGGTGCGGGATGATCTGGCCCCTTCCGCGCAAGCCCGAGTTGATGCGGTGGCCCGCGATTTGGTGGAGCGGTTTGGTGGCGTTGATGCGACAGTGGCACCGGGCGACCCCGGCCTTTTCACCAACGCTGGCGGCGCGTTTGTCACTGGTGACGAGGTTGGCCTTGCGCAGCGGCTTGCCCTGAATTCCGCCGCTGACCCGCAGCAAGGCGGCGCTTTGTGGCGGCTGCGCGATGGGTTGGGGGCAACAGCGCCCGGCCCCACTGGAAATTCATCACTGCTGCGCAGCCTGCAGGCCGCCCTGACCGCATCACGACAGCCGGTTTCTGGTGATTTTCTGCCAGGGGCGCGCAGCTTTGCCGGCTTGAGTGCTGACATGTTGTCGGCTGTTGGCACATCCCGGTTGTCAGCCGATACCGAAGCCAGTTTTTCGGCTGCTCGGTCCGAAGGGTTGAAAGTGCAAGAACTGCAAGGCGGTGTCGATACCGACCGCGAATTGCAGGATCTTTTACAGATTGAAAAGGCTTACGCGGCCAACGCGAAAGTCATTCAAACGGTTGATCAGATGCTAGACCTGTTGTTGGGGATATGAGCCATGTCAATGATATCATTGGGTGATCTGGCGCAATCCTATATGTTGCGCAGACAGAATACCGATCTGAAATCCGATTTGCAGCGGCTGACGACAGAACTAACCACCGGTACTGCTGCCGATACCGGACGGCATGTCGGCGGGGATTATTCGCCACTGGCCGGTATCGACGCATCACTTTCGCGGCTGCAGGGATACAAGGCGACTACATCCGAGACGGCACTGCTGACCGGGGCTATGCAGACCGTGCTAAACACTGTCGAAGGTATGGCAAGCAGCCTTGGGCCGTCGCTATTGGCGGCATCGAATGCAGGTGCAACCCAGGTTAATTTGGCGGCAGGCGAAGCGCGGCAGAAGCTGGACACCGCCGTTGCACTTTACAACACTGATCTGGGCGGTCGGGCGCTGTTTGCCGGTGTGGCGACTGATGGAAACGCCGTGGTTGATGTTGAAACCCTGCTGACTGCGTTGGATCTGGAAATCCTTGGTGCGACGACCGCAAACGACCTAGAAGCCCGCATTACTGCGTGGTTTGAGGCACCAGCTGGCTATGCAACAGCGGGCTATCTGGGGGGTGACCCATTGACCTCGGTTGCCGTGGCGCCCGGCGAAACAGCTAATCTTGACTTCACCGCGGCGGACCCCGGCATTCGGGATACGCTGAAAGGCTTGGCGATGGCCGCGATGCTTGGTCGTGGGGCGCTTGCCGGCGACCCTTCGGCGCGTGCCGATCTTGCGCGCCTCGCCGGTGAAAACCTGATCAGTAGCCAGACTAGTCGCACCAATATGGCAGCACGGCTTGGCACTGTGGAGGGTCAGGTGGAGGCCGCTTCGGTGCGCAACAGTGCTGAGGCGTCGGCGCTTACAATCGCGCGTAATGGCATCACCGCCATCGATCCCTATGAAACCGCCGCAACGCTAGAGGCGACGCGCCAACAACTTGAGATGCTGTATACCCTTACCGCGCGAATTTCGCGCCTTAGCTTGGTGGATTTCCTTAGATGATCCGACTTCTGATCTGTTTTCTGTGTCTGTCATTGCCGGCCTTTGCCGGGCCGATCCGGATCAAGGACCTTGTCGAATTCGACGGGGTGCGCGGCAATGATCTGGTGGGCTACGGCCTTGTGGTGGGCTTGAACGGCACTGGCGATGGCCTGCGCAATGCGCCCTTCACGGAAGAGATCATGTCGAACCTGTTGGAGCGGCTGGGCGTGAATGTTGCGGGCGAGGAATATCGCCCGAAGAACGTGGCCGCCGTGTTCGTGACGGCCACTTTGCCCGCGTTTGCCCGGGCCGGTGGCAGAATTGACATTACAGTGTCGGCAATTGGAGATTCCAAAAGCCTGCTTGGCGGCACGTTGGTGATGACACCCTTGAATGGCGCCGATGGGCAGATTTATGCGGTGGCGCAGGGGACGATTATCGCAGGTGGGATTGCGGTTGAAGGCGACGCGGCGCGCATCGTGCAGGGCGTGCCAACGGCAGGAACAATTCCATCGGGTGCGAGGGTGGAACGCGAGGTGGAGTTTGACTTTACCGCTCTGCATTCCATTCGGATGGCGCTGCGGACGCCAGACTTCACGACCGCAGGCCGGATCGAGGCGGCGATTAACAATGAATTTGGGCGCCCGGTGGCTGCGATGCTGGATGGTGGCACAGTAGCGCTTGATCTGGATGCGGCAAACATGACGTCGCCTGCGCATGTGCTGGGACGGGTTGAAAACATCAGCGTTCAACCGGAAACCCGGGCGCGCGTGGTCGTCGATCAGCGGTCGGGCACGATTGTGATGGGCGACGATGTGCGCATCAGCCGAGTTGCGGTGGCACAGGGAAATTTGACACTTCGCATTGAAGAGGCTCCGATTGCGGTGCAGCCGAACCCCTTCAGCGACGGCGAAACGATCATTGTGCCACGCACCACGGTGGGACTGGACGTCGAAGGCGGCAATGGCCTGGCAGAAATTACCGGCGGCACCAACTTGTCAGAGGTGGTGGCGGGGCTGAACGCGTTGGGCGTGGCACCACATGACATGATTGATATCCTCAAGAGCATCAACGCCGCAGGCGCGCTGCACGCCGAGTTTCTGGTGAACTGATCGGCTGCTAGGTGCCGAGTACGACAAGCGAAAGGGCCAATGCGAGTTTCCGCATCGGCCCTTTGCTTGCTGGCAGGACAACCCGCGCAACCGCCAGAGTGGGCGGCTAAAAGTAACTGCGCACCAAAGCGCCCGAGATAAGCGACCAGCCATCGGCCACGACGAAAAATGCCAGCTTGAAGGGCAAGGACACCGCCGCCGGAGGGACCATCATCATCCCCATCGACATAAGTACTGCCGCCACCACCAGATCAATGATCAGGAACGGCAGGAAAATCAGAAAGCCGATTTCAAATGCGCGCTGCACTTCACTAAGCAAGAACGATGGAATCAGCAACGACAGCGGCGCAACAATCGGAGCGCCGACTTCGCCCGGACGCAAGGCCTGCAACGACGCAAACGTATCGGCATCCAGCCGCGCCGCCATAAACACGCGAAACGGAGCCATCGTTGCCTCAAACGCGGCGGGCAGCTCGGCCTTGCCTTCGGACAGGGGCTGCAACCCGTGGGTCCAGGCTTCGGTAAACACCGGGTCCATGACGTACCAGGTCAGAAACATCGCCAGACTGACGATCAGCATGTTCGGCGGTGCTTGTTGCAGCCCGATGGCCTGACGCAGAATTGACAGCACCGTCACGATGAAGGGAAAGCAGGTGACCATCACGGCAAGGCCCGGAACCAGACTTAACACCGTGATCAACAGGATCAACTGCACCGAACGGGTCGCAAGTGAGCCGTCATCGCCAAGGTTCAGCGTCAACTCTTGTGCCACCGCTGGCGTGGTGATGGCGAGCAAGACCAATGCAAGTGCGATGCACGGCTTCAAAGCCCGCCCCGCAGATTGGCAACTTCGGTCAACCGCACGGCCAACTGGCCTGCCTGATCACCCTCCAGTTCCTGCAATTCGCCGCGCGCGATCAACCGATCACCGACATACAGCTCGACCGGATCATCAACCTTGCGGTCAAGCGTCAGTACGGCGTCGCGGCCCATGCGCAAAAGATCCCGCACCAGGGGGCGCGCCTTGCCGACCGAGATAATGATTTCAATTGGAACTTGCGAAAACGGGCTCGTCTCTGCGCTGTCATCCATAACGTTGATCCTTTTCTGTTACGGCGAAAAAATCCCGCACGGCGCGGGCGATATCAGCGGTTGCGCGGTCCAGGTCGACGCGCGTTTCGATGTCGCCAAGCCGCAGGTAAACTTGGCCATCGCCAAGTGTTGGTTCTTCGATCAGGGTCAGGGGCAGACCAGTAGCCTGTTCCAACAACACCTCAACTGCCGCCCGGGAGGCGGGGCTAACCACGATAGTAACCGGCGCATCGGCCATCTCATCGGCCAGCGGCATCAAAACTTCCAGCGCAACAGAAGGCAGCACCTCGCGGGCGAGCTCGGGCAAAAGGCAAGTGATGATCTGGTTAAGCAACGGGCGAATGGCCCGCAGGACATGCGTGCGCGCTTCTTGGAAGGTGAAGCCAAGGCTTTGCAGATTTCGGCCGAAGTCAGCCTTGATGCGGCTTTGATCATCGGTTTGGGCAGCGGCGGCGTCATCCCAGCCTGCAGTATAGCCCTGCTCGTAGGCCTGCATCCGGATATCTTCTAAGGCACTCTGATCCAGCATCATCGAGGCGCGTGATGCGGAAGCATCCGGCGTTTCGAACACCTCGAGCCGTATGGCACACATCAGGCTTTCTCCTCTTCCGCTTCCATCCAGCCGCGCAGGATTTCTACGGATTCGACCTGCCGTTCCTCGATCAATCGCCGAAGCCGCGCGACGGGGTCATTTGGCAGTTCTTTCGCACCATTTGCTGCGTTCACCGAAAACGGGGGCAGGCCAGTGCCATCATCAATTTCGCCGCTCAGCACCCGTGGCCCATTGCTTGGGCCCCCCGGCAACGCCAGCTGGCTGGCTTGCGACGAAAGCCCCAGCACTGGGCGTGCCTGTGCCGTCAGGATCGGGCGCACGACAAACAGGCCGAGGATCAGCGCCACAACCGCGAGGACAGCAACTTGGATGGCGGTCATGATGTTGATCGGCGCAAAGGCCGCCAAAAGGTGTGCCTCGGCCAGTGTGCCGACCGCAGCTATCGGTTCAAAGGCCAGAGATTTCAAGGTCAGCACATCGCCGCGCACTTCATCCAGCCCCACAGCGGAGGCGACAAGTTCGCGCAAAACCGCCAATTCCTCGTCAGTGCGCGCAGTCCAAGTAACCGTGCCGTCCTCGGCGACGATTTGTTGGCCATCAACCAGCACAGCAACGCTTAATTTCCGGACAGATCCCGGTGCGCGTAGTACTTCGCGTGTTGTTTCGGAAACTTCGAAATTCAACCGCTCACTCGTCTCGGATGTCTGGCTTTTGCCGTTTGCGCTGCCCGCAGCATCACCTTCGGGCAAATTTGACGCCACGGTCACGGCGCCGCCGGGCTCGCTGCTAGAACCGGTTTTTTCCTGCGTCTCTGAAGAAATGGCAACCCGGCCTTGCGGATCGAACCGCCGCTCTACGACGGTTTCGCTTTCGGTCACCAGATCAAGTGCCACCTCAACAACAGCACGGCCCGGGCCAACCCGTGCGGCCAGCAGCCGTTCGACATTGGCGCGTATTTCGGTGGCGCGATCTTGCGCCTTGCCGGTTGTAGGCGCGTCACCACCGCCGGTGTCTATCAGTCCGCCGACCGTATCTATCACGGCGACATCTTCTGGCAGCATTCCGGCGACGGCGGCGGCAACCAGGTGCTTCAGCGCGTTTGCCTGCGCCACCGGCAAATTGCCAAGTGCCGTCGTTACCGTAACGCTGGCGGTTGGGCGCTGATCACGGCGAAACGCCTGCGAGGGTGCCTGTGCGATATGCACGCGCGCGGCCTGTATCTGCGTGTTCGCCAGCACTGTGCGGGCAAGCTCACCTTCCTTGGCGCGCCAATAAGCAGCGTCGAACATTTGGGACGTGGTGCCAAAGCCGGACAGACCATCCAACAATTCGTATCCGGCGGCACCCGTTGCAGGCAGTCCATCCGCGGCCAGTGTCATACGCAGGCTGTCGCGCTGCGCTGTATCGACATAAATCGAATCGCCTCGGACTTCGTAGACAACGCCGCGCTGTTCCAGTGCCGCCACGACTTCGCCGGCCGATGCCCCATCAAGGCCTGCATATAGCAGGCCCATTCCCGGTGTTCCGGCCATGCGTGCAAGGCCGATAACCGCAAGAAAGACCACCAAAGTGGTGCCAATTATCACTACGCGACGGCGCGCATCAAAGGATGACCACAGCGAAATTAAGTTCTGCAAAACATCTATCCGATCCATGGGCTTCTGCCCGTTCGAATTCAGCTTTGCAGGATCGGTCTTAACAATCGGTTAGTGACCTATGTTCTATATCTGTTCAGGCAACATACCCGGAGGTGGCCCTTGGCCGAACCTGAAACAGCACTGGACACGGCCCCCAAGAAGAAATCCAAACGGCCGATGATCATCGGGCTTGTGCTTGCACTGGCGCTTGGGGGGGGCGGCTTTTATGCAGCATTTTCGGGCATGATCCTGGGATCGGGTGACGCGCATGCGCCCGAACACGATGTGGCGGCACTGCCGGATATTGCTTTTGTTCCGATTGATCCGGTCGTCATATCGCTAGGGGCCGCGTCGCAAAGCCGCCACCTGCGCTTTACCGCCCAATTGGAAGTTTCCGGGCCGCATTCGGCGGAGGTTACGCTGCTAAAACCCCGCATTCTGGATGTGCTGAACAGCTATTTGCGTGCTGTCGAAGTGGCCGAACTGGAAGACCCGTCGGCGCTCGTGCGGATCAGGGCGCAGATGCTGCGTCGTATCCAGATTGTGACTGGCGAAGGCCGCGTGCGCGATCTGCTGATCACTGAATTTGTTTTGAACTAAGAAGGTGTCGGATGGAACTTATCGCAAATATCTTGATGATTGCGGGCACTTTCGGGGCCGCCATCTATTGCTACGTCCTAGCGGCACGGCTCAAGCGCTTTTCCACCTTGGAAAACGGAATGGGCGGCGCAATTGCCGTTCTGTCTGCGCAAGTCGATGACATGACCCACGCACTTGATAAAGCACGTGCTGCAGCCATTGGGTCCGCTGCCAGCCTTGAGGCGCTGACAGGTCGATCAGAATTGGTTGCAGCGAAGCTGGAAATTCTGATGGCATCAATGCACGACTTGCCCGAACCCGGTGGTGGGTCTGTGGTCGAGGTCGACCAATGCATCGGTGAACGCAAACTGCGTTTCATGCGCCGCCGACCTGTTCGCGATGACCTGGAGGCGGCAGAATGACGGCCCGGCGTAGATCTGGTGGCCGCGGCACGCTAATTATCCTTGCGTTGCTGTTTGCGTCATCCGGCGCTTTGCGCACTGGTGCAGGCGTGGGCGTTGCCTTGGCGGAGGAGGGGGCGGAAGCCATAGCGGCAGACGGAGATGTTGCCGCAATGAATTGCCCCGAACCGCCGCTGGCCCTAGCCGAAGCCTTGATCAAGCGTGAGAGCCACGTTGCCAAACAGGAAGCGGCGCTGGCAGATCGGATGGCGGCGCTGGCGCTTGCCGAAAGCGCAATTGCGTCGCGCTTGGCCGAAATGACGGCAGTTGAGGCAAAGCTTTCGGAAACATTGTCACTTGCCGATGGAGCCGCCGAGGATGATCTTGCGCGATTGACGTCGGTCTATGAGGCCATGAAGCCGAAAGACGCATCGGCTGTCTTCGAGGCTATGGCCCCGGAATTTGCCGCCGGGTTTCTTGGCCGCATGCGCCCTGATGCCGCTGCCGCCGTGATGACCGGCCTGTCACCAGAAGCGGCGTACGGCATCAGCGTGCTGTTGGCTGGACGAAATGCGCTTGTTCCCAAAAATTGAAGTGAGGGTTTCTTAACGCGGGTTTGCGAGAATGCCCCAACAAAACATCAGCTAGGGATCAGGGCATGTTCGGCTTCATAGGAATCGCAGTAATCTTCATCATGGTCTTTGGCGGCTATGTGCTTGCGGGCGGCAAGATGGGGATCATCCTGCATTCGCTTCCGTTCGAAATGATCATGATTGGCGGCGCCGCAGTTGGGGCGTTCCTGTTGTCAAACGACTTCGCGGGCGTAAAGCAGGCCATCCGGGATGTCGGAAAAGTCTTTAAAGGTCCGCGATGGAAACCGGATGATTATCGCGATCTGCTATGTCTGTTATTCGAATTGATCCGTATAGCCCGCACCAACCCCATTGGGCTGGAAGAACACATCGAAAATCCGCACGAGTCCGCAATTTTTGGCCGCTATCCCAAAATCCAGCATGATCATGAAACGGTCGATCTGATTTGCGATACCTTCCGCGCTGCCTCGATGAACTATGATGATCCGCATCAAGTGGAAGAGGTGCTCGATAAGCGTATGGAAAATAACCACAATCACGCGCTGCACTCCAGCCACGCCCTGCAATCGATGGCGGATGCGCTGCCCGCGCTTGGCATTGTGGCAGCCGTGCTTGGCGTGATCAAAACCATGGCGTCAATTGATCAGCCGCCCGAAATTCTTGGCAAGATGATTGGCGGGGCGTTGGTTGGCACCTTTTTGGGCGTGTTTCTGGCCTATGGTTTGGTCGGCCCCTTCGCAACCCGCGTAAAGGCTGTGGTGGACGAAGACGGCCGTTTCTACTTGCTCATCCGCGAGGTGTTGGTGGCCAATCTACACAATCATGCCCCCAATATCTGCATCGAAGTGGGGCGGCAAAACACACCGCACAGCGTGCGCCCCAGCTTTGGTGATTTGGAGACAGCATTGCGTGGTCTAAAGCAGGACGCGGCATGAAGCGTCTCGGGTTGTTGATTTGGCTCGCGATGGCGCAAACTGCATTTGCCCAGACTGTCGCCGTCAAATCGGGCGATCACCCCGGTTTCACCCGGCTGGTATTGGAACTACCACAGCCAACCGAATGGCATGTCGGCCGCACTGCTGAAGGATACGAGTTGCGCATCACCGGTGAAAACTTGCGCTTTGATGTGACGCGCGTGTTTGACGACATTCAGCGCAACCGCCTTGCTGCTATCTGGATGGACCCGGCAAGTGGCAGTTTGCGGTTGGGTATTGCTTGCGCCTGTCACGCTCTGCCGTTCGAGTTTCGTCCCGGCATCATCGTGATCGATCTGCGTGATGGCCCGCCGCCAAAGGAATCATCTTTCGAATTGGGTTTGGATAGCCCGGCAGACGGTCTTGGTGCGATAGAACTTGCTGCTCGCCCGACCCAGCGCCCGCGCGCAAGACCGCGAGCCGGATTCGCCGTGAATGGCAACGCAACGACGCCCATGCCCAATTACGATTGGCTGGTTTCTGATGAGCCGCCGCCGCTTAAGACGCAGGAACCTGATCCCGCGTTTGAAATCATCCTGCCACATCACGATGTAGGTCGACTGCAAGATGCGCTGTTGCGGCAACTTAGCCGGGGTGCCGCACAAGGCATCGTTCAGATGGAGCAACCAAGCCTAAGCGCGCGCAACGCAGCCGACCCTTTACCCATTGGTGCGCGCGCGAACATTCTTCTGGGCGATGTGCCGGGATTTGAGGTGATGACCAAGCAAGATCCCGACAGCCGCCTGATCCATGACGGCGCAGCGTGCGTCTCCGATGAACGTCTTGATCTGTCGGCCTGGGGGAGTGATCAACCGGTTTCGACCCAGCTTTCGGACAGTCGCAGCGGGTTGATCGGGGAGTTTGATCGGCCAGATAATGGTGTGGTGATTGGTGCCGTTAAGCTGCTAATCCATCTTGGTTTTGGGGCCGAAGCCCAGCAACTGCTGACGGAAATGGCAGTCGATGACGCGGATGCGGCGCTTTGGAAAAGCATGGCAAAGCTGGTTGACGGCGAACCTGATGCTACAGGCCCATTCAGGAATATGCAGACTTGCGATAACGCGGCGGCGCTCTGGGCCAGCTTGGCACTGCCGCAACTGAGCATGGCAGAGAAGCCCAAGACGGATGCTGTCTTGCGCGCATTTTCGGCCCTTCCGGCGCATCTCCGGCAAAATCTTGGGCCCGATCTGGCAACCAAGTTTCTGGCGATTGATGATCTGGCCACCGCCCGATCGATCAGCAGCGCCGTTCAACGATCTGTCACCGAACCGGGGCCCGAAGTCGCTCTGATGAAAGCCAGTATCGACTTTGCCGCAGGCGATGCCGGTGCCGCTGGGGCACAAATGGAAGCGCTGTTGCCCGAGGCCGGGTCGGTCACCGCCGAGACCCTCATCGCCATAGTCGACGCCCAGATTGCGGCAGGCGACGCAGTTGATCCAGAAACCCCAACAGCTTTAGCGGCCCTGTTGCGCGAACAGGCCGGCAGCGATCTTGAGCCGACGCTGCGACGCGCACAAATCTTGGCGCTGGCGTCATCTGGTGATTTTGATCAGGCCTTTGCGCTGCTGCCCCAGATGGCCACGGCAGAGCCCGATCTTTGGCGGTTATTGGCAGGGTCCGGGTCGGATATGGCGATCCTCAATCATGCGGTTCTGCCGAAGGATTTCACCTTACCGGTCGTTGCCGCCGCTGAACGCAGCCAGATTGCGGCGCATCTACAGGCTCTCGGATTATCGGATGCAGCACTAGTTTGGATCGGCCCGATGACAAATGAAACCGATCAGGTTGATCGTATTTTGGCAGCAACTGCCAGCCTATCAATCGGGGATGCAGAGGCGAGTTTAGGCTGGATTATCGGGTTAGAAGACAGCGCCGCATCAGAATCGCGAGCAAGGGCACTTGCGCAGTTGGGCAAACCCAGCGACGCCGCGCAGGCGTGGCGAAACGCCGGGAACACCGAAGCCGAATTGCGCGCGCAAGGCTGGGCCCGGAATTGGGACCATCTGTCACAAAGTGACACCTCACCGTGGCAGGCCGCAGCTGCGTTAGTGGTCGCTGGCACAGCCGACGGTGTGCCAGAAGCGCCCGGGCCCCTTGCGGTCGGGACGGCGCTGGTAGCGGACAGTGTCGCTGCGCGCGCGACGCTGACTGCCCTTTTGCAGGGCGTTCCCGGCCCGGGTCCGAGGGATTAGTTTTTTCGGTTTTGCTTCGAGATATCCGGGTTTGGTTACGGATTGGAAAGATTCGCACCCTAGGCTCCAGCATGGAAATACGGGGCGAATGGGCCACCGTGACGGGTGAAACCCAAGATGCGTTCAAACTTACTGACAATGTCGACTGGGCTTCGTTTGTTTGCGCTGAAGACAGGCTTGGCGACTGTTTTATTCGCGATTTTACCCTGCGACGGCAACACGACCGCAAGGGGCGCACGGGATGCCGCCAATCTTTGCGATATTGCCGCCCAGAAAGCCGCCAACCAAACCGGTGTGCCGCAGTCAGTGTTGCTGGCCGTCACGCTTACGGAAACAGGTCGCAGCACCGAAACTGGTCTTAGGCCCTGGCCGTGGGCCGTCAACCAAGCCGGGAAGGGGCACTGGTTTTCCACCCCGGAAGAGGCAGTTAGTTTTGCGGAAACCCAACTGGATCAGGGGTTGCGCAACTTTGATGTGGGTTGTTTTCAGCTGAACCATCGCTGGCATTCGAAAGGCTTCACATCGACCATCGACATGTTCGATCCGACCAGCAACGCACTTTATGCAGCACAGTTTCTGTCGGACTTGTACGCCGAAAAAGGTGATTGGTCGTTGGCCGCCGCAGCCTACCATTCGCGCACGCCGGAACTGGCAGATCGCTATCAAGCCAAATTCGATACGATACTGGCCGGGCTGGCGGACCAACCCTTGCAAAGCTACGCCGATGGACCACAAGCCCCCCGCATCAACCGCTTTCCGTTGTTACAGGCAGGCCTTCAAGGAAGTTCGGCCTCACTTGTTCCACGAGTTGCTACTGGTATCAGGTTGATTGGCGGGTCGCCATGAAACTGACACTCGGCAGCTTCTACCATCCTACAATTCTGCTGGCTCTGGCGCTAATGGCGGTGATCATCATGATGATCCTGCCCGTGCCGTCTTGGGTCTTGGATGTAGGTCTTGCCCTGTCTTTTGCCCTAGCGATCTTGATGCTGACCGTAACCCTGTTCATCGAGCGGCCGCTGGATTTTTCGGCCTTTCCGACTATTTTGCTGGCGTCGCTGATGCTGCGCCTTTCGTTGAATGTATCCTCGACCAAGTTGATCATCGGCCAAGGACACACAGGTACCGATGCCGCCGGGCATGTGATCGAAGGCTTTGCCAACTTCATCATGGGCGGCAATATCTTGTTGGGTGTCGTGATCTTTCTGGTGCTGATGATTGTCAACTTTGTGGTCATCACCAAAGGGGCTGGCCGGATGGCCGAAGTTGGCGCTCGTTTTGCCTTGGACGGAATGCCAGGCAAACAATTGGCCATCGATAGCGATATGGCCGCAGGAGCAATAGACCACGCCGAGGCGAAGCGCAGGCGCGAACAAGAGTTGGCCGAGACAAACTTTTTCGGCTCACTCGATGGGGTATCAAAGTTCGTCAAAGGTGACGCTGTCGCTGGATTGCTGATCACCGGACTGAACATCGTCGTTGGTCTGATCATGGGCGTCGTCATGCATAATATGCCGATGTCTTTGGCGTTCGAGACCTATGCAATTCTAACCGTTGGTGACGGCCTGGTCAGCCAAATACCCGCAGTGATCATCTCTGTCGCAGTGGCGCTTTTGCTGGCGCGCGGCGGCACCAAGGGTGCCACAGATGTCTCATTCTTTGCGCAACTTGGCCATTATCCTGGCGCGCTTGGCACTGTTGCGGTCTTGATGGGTGTGTTTGCCATTGTGCCGGGTATGCCTTTTCTGCCGTTCATGTTTGGTGCGGTAGCGTTGGGGGCGGCTGCCTATTTTGGCTACCAAAAAGCCAATCGCTCACAATCCACTCCGCTGGTCATGGCAGAGCCGAAGCGCCCTCGGAAAATGGGCGATATCCTTGATTTTGATGATGTACATATCGAGTTTGCGCCAAACCTCGTGGCAATGGTGCTTGATCCCGCCACTGGTTTAGAAGCGCGCATCGCCAATATGCGCACCCATGTAGCCAGTGCGTTTGGTCTTATCTTGCCCGAAATTCGCCTGACAGATGAAGCAAGTCTTGCCCCCGGCAATTACCGCATTCGTTTGCAGGGCGTGGAACGCGTCCGCGATGGGCTGGTACCGGATCGGGTATTGGCGTTGCTGATGGACGGTATTTCAGCGCCTGATGGTCAAGACGTAAAAGAACCGGTTTACGGTGCCCCGGCCCGGTGGATTAGACCGGACGATCAAGAAGTGGCCGCACTTGCCGGGCTTACGGTGGTGTCGCCCGCCGAAGTGCTGGCAACGCATTTGCTGGAAGTGATGAAAACCAACCTCGCCCGGTTGCTGACATTGCGCGGCCTGCGGCGGCTTCTGGATGAATTCGTAACTCTCTCAGATTCCGGCCGAGCCGAAGCAAACCGCCGACTGCTGGATGAACTGGTCCCGGAAAAGGTGCCGATCGACCTCCTACTTTCTGTGCTGCGTTTGCTGTTGGAGGAGCGCGTTTCGATCCGAAATCTGCCACTTATCCTTGAATCAATCGCAGAATCTCGCGGCATTGGTTCGCCCGAGACCGTTTGTGAACATGTACGACAGCGCCTCGGGTTTCAGATTGTGGCCGAATTGAAACGTGACGATGGAACGATCCCCCTGATTCAGCTGGCCCCCGAATGGGAGAAGACCTTCACCACCTATCAGATGGAAGGTGACCGCGGCCAAAGGGACGTAGCACTACCGCCAGAACAATTCAGCCGCCTTGCCAATGCTTTGGCAGATCGCCTGAACCGGGCGGCAGAATCCGGGATTTACCCGGCGCTTGTTACATCCACTCTGCGCCGACGGTTCTTGCGCACCGTGATGGGCGCGAAGGGCCTGTCCGCGCCGGTGTTGTCGTACGAAGAAATCGGCATGGATGCGCGTCCAGCGATGGTCGGGCAAATTCCGGCATGACCGAAATGATTGCCTTGATCACGCAATTTTCTGGCCTAGGGCAAGATATGCTTCGGGTGGGCTTTCTGGTGTTCCTTCGGGTTGGCGCGGCCATGGCGCTGGTCCCGGCTTTTGGCGAACAGGCCGTTCCGCAACGCGTGAAACTGGTGCTGGCCCTAGCCTTTACCGCCGTCGTGGCCCCCGCAGTGAACGCCGATGTTATGGCGGTTAAGCGGGGCTTCGTAACACCTTTGGCGACCGAAGTGATCGCGGGGCTGATGATTGGTATCGGTTTGCGGTTCTTCATCCACGCGTTGCAGACGGCAGGGTCCATCATTGCGCAAGCAACCACGCTTTCGCAGCTTTTCGCAGGCACCGGGCCAGAACCACAGCCAGCTATCAGCAACCTCTTGGTGATGGCAGGCTTGGCGCTTGCCGTGGCGACCGGGCTACACTTGCACGTGGCAGAGCTGTTGATCTTGTCGTACCAGCCACTTCCCGCTGGCCAGTTTCCGGGCGCATCGGACATGACCGATTGGGGTCTGTTCCAGATTGCGCGGACGTTCGCGTTGGCCTTTTCTTTGGCAGCACCCTTTGTCGTAGCATCGTTTATCTACAATGTCGCAATTGGCGCAATCAACCGGGCGATGCCGTCCTTGATGGTATCGTTGATTGGTGCTCCGGCCTTGGCAGCGGGCGGGTTACTATTGTTGGCAGTGGTTACACCGCTTTCGCTGGCCGTTTGGCTGTCGGCAGTCGAAGCTTATGTTGCCAATCCGTTTCAGGTTGCACCATGAGCGGCGGCGGCGACAGCGTTGAAAAAGAGCATGAGCCGTCGCAAAAGCGGCTGGATGATGCCCGTGCCAAGGGCGAAATTGCGCGGTCTGCCGATCTGGTTACCGCCTGCGGTTATGGCGGGCTATTGCTGGCGGCAACGGCCCTCGGCGCGCAATCGCTGCAGGCAATTGGTGAGGTTGGGTCGGTGTTATTGGATCAGCCCGACAGGCTTGCGCCGCTGCTGATGCGCGGCGGGGCAGCACCACTGGCGGGGCTATTGTCGCCAATCATCTGGGCCATAGCGCCATTTTTTGTTTTACCAGGATTGGCAGCGTTGGGTTACCTTTTGGCCAGCAAATCACTGATCTTCACGCCAGAAAAGCTTGCGCCAAAGCTATCACGTATTTCACCCGTCTCGACGGCCAAGCAGAAATTTGGTCGCACAGGATTGTTCGAATTTGCCAAAAGCTTTGTGAAACTCGGGCTCATTTCCACATTGCTGACAATGTTCCTGATTCGGCGGTCAGATGATGTGATCGGAACGCTCTATCTTGCGCCGGCCATGTCTACCGCCCTTCTGATGCAGCTTTTTCTGCATTTCTTGTCGATTGTGTTGATCATTGCGGTTGTCAGCGGCGGCATAGATTTCATGTGGCAGCGAGCGCAGCATATTCGGCAGAACCGTATGTCGCGCAAAGATCTGATGGACGAGTCCCGCGATCAGGACGGCGATCCGCACATGAAGGCACAAAGGCGGCAGCGCGGCTATGACATTGCGACCAACCAGATGCTGGCCGATGTTGCCAAAGCCGACGTTATCGTGGTGAACCCAACGCACTATGCCGTCGCCCTTCAATGGAACCGGGCGGCAAAGCAGGCACCGGTTTGTCTTGCCAAGGGTACCGATGAAATTGCCGCCCGCATTCGCGAGAAGGCAGCTGAGGCGGGTATTCCAATTCATTCCGATCCGCCAACTGCACGCGCGCTGCACGCCAATGTCGAGATCGGTCAGCACATTCGCCCGGAAGATTACCGCGCCGTTGCCGCCGCTATTCGCTTTGCCGAGGCCATGCGAAAACGCGCTCGAAAAGCCCGCCGATGACCAAAGCCAAAGATCTCGCGCGGCTTGGCCAAATCTCTCAGTTGATCCTGGACGTCAAACTTGCGGCCTTGCATGTGGCGGCTGGCAAACGGCAGCAAAGCCTTGATTTGCTGGCAAACCTGAATATGCCCAGTGCTGCGGGTGACTTGTCACCCATTGCCGCACACCGCGCAGAACTGCGCTATCAGCATTGGGCCGATGCACGGCGGGCCGAGATCAACCTTTTGCTTGCGCGCCAGACTGCCGAAATGCATTTGGCCCGCGATGAGGCCGGCCAGGCGTTTGGCAAGGATCAGGCGTTGCGCGGATTGCAGAAAAGACTGCGCTAACTGTCCTGTCGCGCGATATCCACGATCAGGACGTCGGTGATGATATCGCCGAGCACCTGCATCGCCACTTCTTTCAAAGCCTGACGCAGAACCACAAGGTTTGATCCATCGGTGAAAGACCCCCGAAAGCCGCCAGCATTGGCGTGATCAAACAGCACTTGCAAGAACACATCGCGCAGCTTTGGTTCCCGCGCGAACACTGTCTCGGTGCTGCCGGTTGTCACTTCAAGGCTAAGGGATACCACGACAAGGGCGGCCACCTGTCCGTCTTCCACTACCGGAATGACGAACTGATTGCTTAGTTTCACGTATTCCGGCGGCTCTTTGTGTTCGGTTTCAGCCGTTTCAGTGTGGTCTTCTGCGGCGGGCGCAGAGCGCAGAAGCACACCCGCGCCGACGCCGATGCCAAGGCCGATCAAACCCAGCAGCAGAGGAAATAGTTTCTTCATGGCGGCGGTCAGAACGGCAAGATGGCGTCAACCACCTGCTGCCCATAGCGCGGCTGCTGCACATCCGATATTTGCCCGCGTCCACCATACGAAATCTGTGCGCCAGCGATCTTGTCATAGGTAATCTCGTTCTGGCGCGAAATATCTACGGGGCGCACATAGCCCGTCACAATCAATTCGCGCAGCTCGTTATTGACGCGAACTTCTTGCCGTCCTTCAAGGCGCAAGACGCCGTTGGGCAGTTCTTCCACTACTGTCGCCGCAACCCTTAGCGTCAGCTTTTCATTGCGCGCCACCGATCCGTTGCCGGCATAAGAAGAAGCCGAGGTCGCACTGACCGCGTCCGCCATACTGGCCCCTTCGGGCAGCAGCGGATCAAGCCGCTGCGGGATACCGAAAAGTGACGGGATGCCCAGCTTTTCTTTCCCCGACCGACTGCGATCGGTAGAATTCGAAATCTCGGCCTTCTCATCGATCTCGATCACTACTGTCAGGATATCGCCGCGTGCCCCGGCCCGTCTGTCACCGAACAAAGAGCTTTCGCCAGCGGTCCATAGCGACGATGCATCGGTCGGACCGTTAAGTTCTGTCTCCTCTGGCAACGGGCTAGAATACATCGCGTGGTGTTGATAGCTGCCCTCCAGCGGCGAAAACGCAGGTGCGCGGCCGACTTGATCGAGCCGACCGCAACTTGCGACCAACATCAGGCTTAGCAGCAGATACTTCATAGAGTTGTCCTTCAGAAATTGGGCCCAACAACCAGCGTGCCAGTGGCGGAAACACGCCCTTTCACGGTGCTGCGCGAGGCAAGGTTCATAACGCGGATCACATCACCAACACCGCCACGCGCCAAGGCGCGGCCTTCGGTCAGGATGACGAGACCGCCCGATTGATAGGCAAGCGGGACAATCTGGTTTCGATCAACAACGGCAGGCGGGCCAACATCAGCGGCACTTATCGGGCGGCCCGCATATATTGCCACCCGCGCCTCCTGCCCGACCGCGTCGGCCATTTGGTCCAAAGCGTTTGGGATATTCGCCGCGACCAGAGCGACGTCTTCCGCTAGCACAACGCTTTGCGCCCGGATGGTACGTGTGGCGACCAGACTGTCAGCCATCGCCATGCCCGGCATCGTTGGGAAAGGGGACATGATCAGGAGCATCAGCCGCCACATCAGCGCAACTGCGTCGTGGCAGAAAGCATCTGGTCAGCGGCAGTAATGACTTTGGCATTCAATTCGTAGCCGCGCTGTGCCTTTATCAGCTCGGTTACTTCGCGCACCGCGTCGACCGAGCTATCTTCCAGATAGCCTTGCCGCATAGTGCCTAGGCCATCTTGACCTGGTGTGCCAACTTGTGCCGGGCCAGACGCTGGTGTTTCCAGAAACAGGTTTGATCCCATCGCCTCTAGCCCCTTTTCGTTGGTGAAACCTGAAAGGTTGAATTGACCCAAAAGTTGCGGGGCGACCTGATCGTTGAAGTAGGCATAAACTTCACCATCGGCGTTTACCGAAAGGCTGCGCGCGTCCGACGGGATGGTGATACCAGGTGCCACTTGATAGCCGTCTGATGTGACGATCAATCCGTCGCCGGTGCGCTTTAAGGCACCATCGCGAGTATAGGCCGACAGTCCCGAAGGGAGTGTTACCTCCAGATAACCTTTGCCTTCCAGTGCTACATCCAGATCACCGCCGGTTTGTGTAAGCGACCCTTGCGCCAAGACCACCGAAACAGCGGATGGCCGGACACCCAATCCGATTTGCACCCCTGTTGGCAGCACCGTGCCGTCGGCCGCAGTAACCGATCCCGGCCGCGCCAACTGCTGATAGTGCAGATCTGCAAAGTCGGCACGGCGAGCGTTGTAGCCGGTGGTCGACATGTTGGCGAGGTTGTTGGACACGACGTCCACCCGCATTTGCTGTGCGCTCATCCCGCTGGCGGCAATCTGAAGGGCTTTCATCTATTGTTCCTACTTGCCAAGCGTTTGCACGACATCGCGCACACGCGCATCTTCGCGGTCCAGAAACGTCTGGCCCAATTCGTAGGCACGCTGCACCGTGATCATCCGGGCAATTTCTGACACCGCGTCAACGTTGCTGTCTTCTAGATAGCCCTGCATCATCGTGCCGCTTGCCGCAGGTTCGACACCACTGGGCGATGCGAACAAAGTGCCGGATTGATGCTGCAGTTGTTTGGGATCAACCGGTTGCCACAGCCCGATTTTCGCCAACGGCACTCCGTTTGCAGACAATGTGCCGTCGGCACCCATCGCCAATTGCCCGGCATCAGGGGGCACAAAAACTGGCGCGCCGCCTTGATCCAACAGGCGAAAACCATTGGCCGTCATCAGCTCGCCTTCTGCCGACGGCGTAAAACTGCCAGCCCGCGTCAGTTGCTGACCCTGCGGTGTATCAAGCAGGAAAAACCCATCGCCCTGAATGGCAAAGTCAAACGCACCGCCAGTTTGGGAAAGCCCGGCTTGGCCCAGATCGACATGGCGTGCAGTGGCATGCGCCATCGAAACCGATGGGCCATCATCCGAAGCCGCGACGTATTCCGCGAAGATCACTCCTTCCCGCCGAAAACCGTTGGTCGAGATATTGGCGATATTGTTTGCCACCACTTGCATTTCGCGCATCAAACCTGCCTGGCGCGTCAGCGTGGTATATCCGGCCGCGTCCATGCCTCAGCCCCCTGCAATCAAAGGAATGATCTGGTTCTGAAAAAAGCCGACCAGGGTCGATGTCATGAAGCTCATCGAGGCCCAGAACACGATTAGCATCGCCCCAACTTTGGGTACAAATGTCAGCGTCATTTCCTGCACGGACGTCAGCGCCTGGAATAGCCCAATTGTAACCCCCGCAAGCAACGCAACGGCCAGAAGCGGGGCAGAGATGACGACAGAAATCCAAAGACCTTGCCGCAAGATGTCGAAAATAGCCGCCTCCGTCATATCGGCATCCTCAGAATTTCCTGATAGGCCTCGACCACTTTGTCGCGCACTGTGACGGCAGTTTCGACCGCTAGTTCCGATGCCGCCAAGGCTTGCACCAAAGCATGCGGGTCAGCGCCGCCCGTCATCGCCGCCTTTGCCGTTCGCTCGCCACCGGCAAGCGTTTCGGCAAAGCTGCCGACCAGTCTACCAAAGCCAGACTCGGCACTACCGCTCTGTGCCTTTGGGGCAGCGGCAGACCGTGCCTGCGCATAGCTTTGGGTGGCAATTGAGGTTCTGATATCCATTCTGGATCCTTCCTATCGGCGCAACAGCTCGAACAGGCTTTGCGTCATTTGCCGCGCCTGATCGAACATCTTCAGGTTCGCCTCGTAGCTGCGCTGCGCTTCGCGCGCGTCAGCGATTTCGATCACCAGATCGACGTTCGATCCATCATAGTGACCCGTTTCATCTGCCAACGGATGGCCGGGATCGTAGATCTTCACCAACTCGCCGCGGTCCAGTTTCACCGGACCAGCGGTCACCCGTCCGTCATCCATAGCGGCCTCAAAGCCCATGACTTTGCGGTGATAGCCGGGGGTATCGGCGTTCGCGATGTTTTCTGACACATGCCGAAGGCGCATTGATTGCGCTTCCATCCCGGAGGCTGCGAACGACAAGGCACTTAACAGATCACTCATCGATGCTTCCCCTTACCGTCGGCCTAGCGAGGCGCGGATGATGTCTGATGTGTTGCGGTAGATCGCCAATGCCATGTCATGCTGTTGGCGCACCTCGACGGACTTGACCATTTCGCCCTCCAGCGAGACGGAATTGCCGTTTGGGGCGGACGCGCCGCTGCCAGCAAGGATGATTTCTGTTGGCGGCATCGCGACACTGCCGAGATGGCCGTTGCGCGTGGTGCGCATGCCGTCACTGCCCTGACCTGCTTCCCAGACAGCGGCAAAATCGGCTACATCGCGGGTTTTGTAACCCGGCGTATCGGCATTCGCCATGTTCTGCGAGATCGCCCCAAGGCGTGCCCCCGCATGTGATGCCATGGCCTGCGCCATTGCGGTGATTTCGAGTTTCTCAAACATCGGGGCTTCTCCCTCGACCAACTTCATCAAGGCTTAATGGTGATTCCTTTAGAAAGCGTAAGCGGCGAACAAAGAGGGAATCTGGTGCAGGACATCATCGCAAATCTGGTATCTGAGATCGGAGACATCTCTCTCACAACGCGCGTTGGTCGCGTGGTCGATTTGGCGGGCGGAATGCTGCGCGTCGTTGGGCTGGAGCGTGCGGCCTGCCTTGGTGACCGCGTTATGATCCGGGGTAGCGGCGCGCCCATCGGGGGCGAAGTTCTGCGCCTTGCGCGCGACGGAGCCACCGTTCTGCCGGACGGCTCTGCAGAAGGACTGGCGATTGGCGATGTTGTCGACCTGGTTGGTGCCACCGCCATTTCGCCCGATGACAGCTGGATTGGTAGAATTATTGACCCGATGGGTCGACCTCTTGATGGACGCCCACTTGCTCGGGGGCCTGAGCCGCGCGCCCTGCGAAGCGACGCGCCTGCAGCCGCCATGCGTCGCCGCATAGGCCCGCGCCTTGAAACCGGGGTCGCGGTGTTTGATACATTGTTGCCCTTGGCGCGTGGTCAGCGGATCGGGCTATTCGCAGGTTCTGGCGTCGGGAAGTCATCGTTGCTCGCAAAGTTTGCGCAGGGCGTTGCCGCCGACGTGGTGGTGATTGCCCTCATCGGCGAACGCGGCCGCGAACTGCGGGTGTTCACGGAAAAGGTCCTGGGGCCAGCTGGCATGGCCCGATCTGTTGTCGTGACCGCTACATCGGATCAGTCCCCGCTATTGCGGCGTCGTTGCGCTTGGGCAGCCATGGCGGTGGCAGAGCATTTTCGTGATCAAGGTCTACAAGTTCTGTTTCTAGCAGACTCCATCACCCGCTTTGCCGAGGCACACCGCGAAATTGCGCTGGCAGCAGGCGAAGAAGCCAGCCTTCGTGGCTTTCCGCCATCTGTCTCACACGCCATCATGTCACTGGCGGAACGCGCTGGCCCCGGGCCAGAGGGCGGCGGCGACATTACTGCAGTGTTTACCGTTCTGGTGGCAGGATCCGATATGGACGAACCTGTTGCCGATATCTTGCGCGGTGTTTTGGACGGTCACGTTGTGATGGATCGCAAAATTGCCGAACGTGGCCGATACCCGGCGATTGATTTGCTGCGGTCGGTATCGCGCAGCCTTCCCGATGCGGCAACGCCCGACGAAAATCAGCTGATCAGCGAAGCAAGGCGTCTTCTGGGCGCGTGGGATAGGGCCGAAATGATGATCAAGGCTGGGCTATATGTGAAAGGGTCTGATCCGCAGGTTGATACTGCGATCACGGTGTGGCCCAAGTTGGATGCCTTCCTTGCCGAAGCCGCCCCCAGCAACGGCATCGAGGGCAGCTTTCAAATGCTGGCCGCAAGTTTGCAGCATGGCTGAAAGCCCATGACCATACAGGCATTTGCCCAGCGCGGATCAGCGCAATCTTGTGCGGAACCCACCGGATTGTAGCAGTTCCAACGCCGCGGAGGCCCGCGAGGTTTGTCCCGATGCGTTCGCAATGTCGGATTGCACAAGGAAACGTCGGATGATGCTTTCAACTTTTGCCGGATCGGAAAACTGTCGGACCGAATCAGACCCAAACCGTGTTTCAAGCCGATTTTTCATCGTGGATACCTGTTGATCAAGATCAATCGACCCGAAACCGGCTGGCAGACCCAAAGCCCGTTCGAAAACTCGGCGCAGCGGTATGTTGCCCAAGACCGTGTACCAAAGCGTGTCTTCGCTACCCGATTTAAGGGCAAGGGCAGGCAATTCACGTTCGGCATTGAGCGCAATCCTGTAATCGCCATTTTTTTCGCCAACTGCTGTTTCGAATTGCCGCTCCTTGAATAGCGCCATCGTCTTGTCGGCAAAATTCGACAGCTTGTTTCTTGGGGTAGAAAAGTCGCCAAAGCCAAACGCAGCCGACATTTTTTCATATTGCTTGTTGGACAGCCTGTTCGCCAAAGTTCCGTCTTTCAACGTCCCGTCAGCCAGCACCTTTTTGATGAAGTATTTGTTGTTTACATCACTTTCCAAGCCATAGGCACCAAGGGCGACCTGTAGAAGCCGACGATCTGCGACCAACTCTTCCGCCGTATTGATCTTGCCAATGTTTTTGCGAAAGTAGTCTTCCTCGCGTTTTTGTGTCGCCGTGGCATCAAATGCTGCACGCTGGGTGGGCATGGTTCGCTTTAGGAACGCCCAGCCAGAATAGCCCGCAAAGGGTAGCGTCGGCGAAAAGGTCATGCCGGATGCGCCGCCATCAGCCGCTCTTCGCGCGGCAACAAGCTGCGCAGCGCTTTAAGCACCTGATAATGCTGATCTTCCAGCACCGCCGCAGTCGCCTGAGAAAGCAAGTTCCGGCTGTCATAGTCTGTCAATACTTGGCTAAGCTGTTCAATTCCGCGCAAGAGCTGCATTCGGGCATCCTCCGGTGCCGCGTCCCCTGAAAGGACGAGTTGTGCGATGTAGCAGACACGCCGAACTGGAGTATTCACCTCTTCGGGGTGAATTGCATCGCGGAGGCGCAGGATGTTTGCATTCGGTGTCATCACTGCCAACCGCGACCGCCGGTCGCCGTTTTCAATCACCGCACCATTGATTAAGACCCGTTCATGCGGACCCAGCTTCAGGACCAGGCCGCTCATATGCCACTTCCTTCCCCGCGAAGGCCTCGCATTACGGCGGTGTTGATATCAACAAGCACCTCGACACTGGCCCGATCATCCAAGATTTTCGGGCTGTGCTGCGCGGTAAACTCGTACAGGTAGAACAGCTTGGCTCGCAGTTGCTTTGGTAAACCATTTTCCGGCTCGGCCACGTCGGCCGCCAAGGTACGCCACATCGTCGTATTGTCGTGCAAGGCCCGCACAAGACCGGCAAAGTCGCTGCTGCGCGCCGCCCATGCGGCTGTCATCCGCTTGGTTACGCGCGCGAATAGATCGTATTCGATGCTGCGTTGCGACCGAACGGGTGTCTCGGATCGGCCATATGCATTACGCGCCATGTTGTGTGTGTTCACGGGAAAGTCTTTCGGAAAATTGGGGGCCGCAGCGACGGAGGGCCGGTGACACTAGGGGTCAGGAAGTTTCTCGGGGCACCAAGGTGGATGCCCCGAGCGATGCCTTTACCGGAACAGTGACAGTACGTTCTGCGGTGCCTGATTGGCGATCGACAAGGCTTGGGTGCCAAGCTGCTGTTGCACCTGAAGTGACTGCAAGCGCGCCGATGCCTCTTCCATGTCGGCGTCAACCAAAGAACCGATCCCCGCCTTCAGCGCATCCGTCAGCTCACCGACAAACTCCTTCTGGATGTCGATGCGCTTTTGGTCGGAACCAAACGAGGCTGCAGAATCGATTGCAGAGTCGATCATGCTTTCGATAGCGGTCAGTGCCGACGCCGGGTCCGTTTCGACGTCAATCGTGGTCAAACCCGCCAACGCACCAGTTCCCCGGGTTGCAGTCACGGACAGCGCTGCGGCGGTGTTCGTGTTGTTGGCTACCGACAATTCGCCCGAAGCAAGTGACAAGGTGAAGTCGGTATCCGACAGCCCGTTTGATGTCAGCGAGCTTTTCAGGCCGCTAACAAGCGAGTCTGCAGTATCACCCTTCTGAATGACATACTTACCCTCGGTAGAGCCAATCTTCAGACTGATCTGATCGCCTTCGATCAGACCGGTAAGCGTTGCAGGAGCAGCAGTTGGAGCATTCTTCGCCAGTGCAGGACCGGCACCCTGAAACGCAAACCCGTTCAACGTCGCCGGTGTGCCCGTCGAAACGGTGGCAGCGCTCAACGTACCGCCACCGCCAGTCAAAGCAGCACCCGCAGTGGTCGACAAGTTCTGCGCGTCGATCGCGATGCTGCTGGACGTCACACTGGTACCACTACGATCAAGCGACGACAGCACATTCACTGTCGATTGCGAACCATCGACAAGGTTCAAACCGTTGAACTGCGCTGCCCCGACCACCGAAGTAATTTGGTCACGCAATGCAACGATGTCGGTCTGAATCTTGCCGCGGTCAACGTTCGATTCCTGCGCCGCAACGATCTTGCCTTTGATTTCAGTCAGCAAGTTTGTAACGGTTTCAGAAGCCTTCCGAGCCACAGTAACAGTCGAAGACCCCAGCGCGAGACTGTCGCTGATGCCTTTAAAACCCTTCACATCGGATTCCATCACCTTGGAAATTGCCCAAACGGCAGAGTTATCCTTGGCGCTTGAAACCGACTTTCCAGTCGAAATTTCGGCTTGAACCATGCCGAGGTTTTTGTTGATGCTTTTCATCGACTGCAGTGCAACCATAGCACCGGTGTTGGTCAAAATGGACGACATTGTCGTTTCCCTTCATATGGCCGGCGCTTTGCGCACGGCGAGTTGAACCAGCCATTACAGCGGCATAACGGGCTTTCATCCCCTTGCGCCAGGATTGCCCCCAAACGCGCCACCCCTTGTGGAATGCATCTTTAGAAATGCCGTCGAAGTTCTAACGCTTCGCTAAGCGGCAAGATCAGAATGCGACGAATTTGAATGATTGGTCATAGCCGCTGCGCCAGCGTTCCGGGGGCAGTCGTCACTTCGGCACGCTGACCGCTGCTGGTGTAGGTGGAAAGACGATCTGTTGCGCTGCTCATTTCACCCATGCGACGTTGTGCTGCACGCAACCCCCGCGCCGCTGCCTGAAGGCATCGGCCATTGCGGTGTGCCTTGTGGCGCAATCGCGCTGCCAACGCTTGGTCGCGCAGCGCCTCCAGCCCTCCGACCAGCCGCTCCGTTTCCAGTACGATTTTAGGTAAATCGCCAAAATCAGCCGTCAGAACGCAATGATACATTTGATCAAGTGCAGCCTCGAGGCAGACGGGATCAGTCATTGCTTCTCTCCGACAACGCACGAAACAGGCTTTCGCCAAGGCCGATTCCACCGCGAGACACCATCAACTTGGCTTGCTCTTCGCGTAGGAAAGACCCGAACTGATCTTCACCAATACCACCACCGAAGCCTTCGCTGGCGGCATCTAACCCAGTGTGGGCCAGCATTTCCGCAAGAAACGCTGCTTCCAAGGCTTGCGCCTGCTTTCGTAGGGCTTCGGTTTTGGTGGGTGGGGGTGGGGTGTTCGTGGCGGTTGTAACAAGCATGTCCGGACCAAACGTTATTTCAGATTTTTCGGACTATGCGGGTTGCCGGTAAACAGGTGGTAACCAGTTGCAGCAATAACGACAGTCATCCGGCAGAAGTCGTGGAAAAAGAATGATCGCTGTTACGCAAAACATGGCACTAGGTATGTCGGCAGTTCCGCTCGCGGCGGGTGCCCTTTTGCCCACCGATGTCGCTGCCGCCAAGGAAAGCGATTTCTGTCAGGTTATGGCCGCGGTTGATGCAGCGGTCCTTAGTCCCGACACCTCAGGCCCAGCAACGACCGCAACCGCGGCCAGCGGTGCAACTGGCATACGTGATCAACCAGAACTAAATGCCGACGAAACCATACCAGACAACGCCATTCTGCCAATCTTTGCGCAGTTTCTAATGGTGCCGCACATGCGCGCTGCGGGCGCACCCGTCGCTGCGCCAGTATCGGCACTGCTCCAAGTCCGGGCGCAGCAAGCCACACGTTCTGAATGCGCCGTTCTTGATCCAACCACCCAAATAACCCATCAAGTCAAACAAGCAGTTGCCAAGCGAATAACGAAAGTCGGTGATGCGGCGGAGAACGACGTCTTGGCGCACGCGCGCCCGGACACATCGACCGACCCAGCCAACCTCAAGCCATCGCCACAAAAGGAAATCGCACAGCCAGTTTTGGTGCAGGCAACCGCGTCAGCCAACAACCGGGCCTTGCTAGCACCGACGCCGTCGGATGGCCCGAACACCATAGTGCCGGTGGCAGCCGATTTGCGCAGATCAAACATCGTGTCGGCGAAAAGTGACATCATTGATCTTACAGACGCTAGTGTGGCAGGCACCGTTTCAAAGCCGGACGCGGCACAAAACCTGCCGACCAACGCCACCAGTGAACCGCCAGCAGCGCCTGCCCGTGCAATGAGTGATGCGCATTCATTTAGCCAACTGTCGGAACACGGACCAAAACCGGACACGCCGCCATCGACCGCAGAAAATGCCTGGCGACAAAGGTGGATAGGCACAGACCAACGCGCTGTCACTAAAGATGTCGTGGAGGATGAAGGGACGACGGCACCAAGAAAAGGCATATCCTTCAGTTCCACCAGCGCGGACGCGTCTCAGCATTGGCTAGGAAAATTGGCCGTTGCCGCCATTCCCCAGGCCCCAATAGCCGCAGAACCAGTTCCTCCGCCTCTTGCGGCAAAGACGACGACCCTCATTACGGATGCAAATATTTCGCGGCAGGCTGCAGAAGCTTTGACGGCGCAGGTCACTGTTGCCAAGCATCTGGAAGACACGCCACTCGTCAAGCTAAGTATAGAAGCCCCGGGCATTGGTGCAGCAGCACCCCCTCCATCAGCAGCCGCCAGCTTTCCCGCCGTACCGTCGGCGAGCGCGGTTGCTGCTGGCATTCCACCAGCCCTGACCCCGGCTATTATCGAGATGACCAAATCCAGCAACGACGGCCCGTTAGAGCTGGCGCTGTCGCCCGAAGAATTGGGGCGGGTGGCCATCTCTATCCGTCAAGAAGGCGATTTTGTTCGCGTTACCATTGCGGCAGAACGCTTTGAAACGCTTGATCTGCTGCGCCGCCATGCCAGTGACCTGATTGCCGATCTGCGTCAATCAGGCTTTTCCGGCGCGTCGCTTAGTTTTGCGCACGGCGGCCAAGGCCAGCCAGCGCGATTTGCAGAAAACTCCGAAGCCGCCAACGACCAATTGCAGTCCCCCTCCCCTGAAACCAGACCGCCAGTACCTAACCGATCCTCAAAAGGGTCCGGTGTGGATCTGCGGTTTTGAAAGGAAGTTTTTAATGGATATTGCCCCGACTACGATGAACGCGGCCACGCCTGCACCCGTCGCGAAGGCGTCGGCGATCAGTTCCGACTTCAACACATTTCTTAAAATGCTGACGACGCAGTTGAAAAACCAAGACCCGCTGAAACCTATCGACTCCGCCGATTACGCCGTGCAGCTCGCAACCTTTTCCGGCGTCGAACAACAGGTGAAAACCAACCAGCTGCTGGAAGGTCTTGCCAGCCAGTTTGGCATCATGGGCATGTCGCAACTCGCCGCTTGGGTAGGGCAAGAGGCGCGGGCATCCGCACCAGTGTGGATGGATGGCGATCCGGTCACTCTGTCACCGACGCCATCCGCGGGGGCTGACCGCGCGGTTCTTGTGGTGCGGGATGCTGCTGGCACCATGGTGTCGCGCGAAGACATGCCGACATCAAATGACTCTTACGAATGGCTTGGCGCAGATATCGAGGGCAACCCGCTGGCGACAGGCAAGTATAGTTTGGCAATGGAAAGCTATTCCGGTGATCGCCTTCTAGAAACGGCACCCGTACAAGCCTATGCCCGGATCATCGAGGCAAAGAATGGCCCGCTTGGTACCACCTTGATCCTTGATGGTGGTATCGAGGTTGCTGCAAAAGACGTCACGGCGCTGCGTGTGCCTTGATGGCAGAAGGCGTTAAAGGCGCGTCCCGACCCAAGTCCCTGCCGCGACCAGCGCCGCCGTTGCCGCACCCCAAGCCAGCTTGCGCTTGCGCCCGCGCACCCGACGCGGTTCTGGCTTTACCGCTTGCTGTATCAATGCGGCCTCAACCAAACCTGGCAAACGCGGCCCAAAGCGCGAGATTATCCGCGCTGTCTTGATTAGGTCGCGCAGCAGGGCCTTCGGGCCGATGTTTTCCTTGATATAGCCTTCCACAATCGGCTGCCCCACCTGCCAAATGTTAATATGCGGGTCCAGACTGCGCGCCACGCCTTCGACGACCACCATCGTTCGCTGCAGCAAGATTAACTCGGTCCGGGTTTCCATGCCAAAGCGCTCGGTTACCTGGAAAAGATAGGCCAACAAACGTGCCATCGAAATGCGTGACGCGTCCATGCCAAAAATCGGCTCACCCACCGCCCGCAATGCTCGCGCGAACTCGTCTATGTCGCGATCAGCTGGCACATAGCCCGCCTCAAAATGCACCTCGGCCACTCGGCGATAATCCTTGCGAATAAAGCCAAACAGAATTTCCGCGTAAACCCGCCGCGTATATTCATCCAAGCGCCCCATGATCCCGAAATCATACGCGATGATATCGCCATTCGCCGCCACCTTTAGGTTGCCCTGATGCATGTCCGCGTGGAAATATCCGTCGCGCAGTGCATGACTAAGGAAAAGCTGCAGCACCCGTGCCGCCAATGCCTGCCTGTTGTGGCCCGCCGCATCAATCGCGTCGTTATCGGCCATATTGGCCCCTTCGGCCCAATCCAGCGTCATCATCTGACGGCCAGACAAATACCAAACCGGCCTTGGCACCTGAAATCCAGCGTCCTTTGCCGTATTTGCCGCGAACTCGGCAGCGGCCGAGCTTTCCAGGCGGAAATCCAACTCGCCCATAACGACGCCTTCAAAATGGGCGATCACATCCATCGGCCGCAGGCGTCGCGTCGATGGTGCCAGCAGATCAATGACCGATGCCGCCAGATAGAATGCGTCGATGTCTTTGCGGAACGCCTTTTCGATACCCGGGCGCAGCACCTTTACCGCTACATCAGCCCCGGTTTCTGCAATCTTGGCGCGGTGCACTTGCGCGATCGACGCCGCAGCAACCGGTTCAGAGAATTCTGAAAATACCTGATCAATAGGCAATTCCAGCTCTGCCTCGATCATCTTTTTTGCAATTGCGGTCGAAAACGGTGGCAGTTTGTCTTGCAGATACTTCAGCTGCAACGCCAACTCATCTCCTACAATATCAGGTCGAGTTGATAGGATTTGACCAAACTTGATATATGCGGGCCCAAGTGCGGTCAGCGCACGTGTAGCGGGCGGCAGCGCTGGATCACCTTTCAGGCCAAACCACTTAAACGGCCAACCCAGCACCCGTGCCACGAATCGCAAGCGCGGCGGTGCCTTGAACGCCTCTAGGACCACGCCAATACCGCCAGTGCGCTCAAACGTTGCCAGCGTACGGATCAGCCGCCAGATGTTATGCGGACCACGCACCTACAGCTTCCACCCGGAATGCAAGGCGGCCACGCCCATGGTCAGGTTGCGATACTTAACTTGCCCGAAACCCGCGTCGCGTATCATTTCGGCAAAACGCTCTTGATCTGGAAACTTACGAATGGATTCAACAAGATACTGATAGCTGTCGCGATCCCCGGCTACAACCTGCCCCATCGCCGGAATAACGTTGAACGAATAGCGATCGTATGCCCATTGCAGCCCCGCATTCGGGATTTGGCTGAACTCCAACACCATCAGACGACCCCCGGGGCGCAGGACGCGATACGCCTCGGTTAGTGCATCCTCAATCCGTGTCACGTTCCGAATGCCGAAACTAATGGTGTAAACATCAAAGCTATTGTCCGCGAAAGGCAGCGCCATCGCATCCCCGACCACCCAATCAAGGCGGTCCGCCATCTTGTCAGCGTCGGCGCGCTGCCGCCCGGCAACCAGCATGGATTCCGTCATATCCAGCACCGTCGCCATTGCCCCCGGGGCGCGCTTTAGAAATCGAAACGCCACGTCGCCAGTACCGCCAGCCACGTCCAACAGCCGCTGGCCAGGGCGCGGGGCCAGCCAGTCCATCATGGCGTCTTTCCAAAGCCGGTGCATGCCACCCGACATCAGATCGTTCATCACATCGTATTTCGATGCGACGCGGGTAAACACAGAATGCACCATGCTGGCCTTTTCAGCCTCCGGCACCGTCTGATATCCAAAATGCGTGGTGCCCTGCCTGTCGTCAGTCATCGCCTGCCCGCCAAATATTTGCAGCTTTTGGGATATATGGAAGTTTCCCAAGTGAAAACCACAATATGGCGTCGGTCGCTGCGGCATGGCGACCGCGCAATTTTGCCAATTTGCTGTATCGCGGCCGCAAAACGCCTTGTGGGTTCGCCCCGTTTCCTTTCCCCTGTCGTCAAATCATAGCTTGGAACCCAACGACCGATGCCAGAGCTACCCGAAGTTGAAACGGTAAGGCGTGGCCTTTTGCCCGTCATGGAAGGCCGGTTGATCGTGCAGGCCGTAGTCAACCGTCCAGATCTGCGCTGGCCATTGCCACTTGGCATGGCTGGCAGACTGATGGGTAAGCGCGTCACGGCCCTGCGCAGACGATCCAAATACATCTTGGCTGATCTGGATTCCGGTGAAACCTTGATCATTCACCTTGGCATGTCGGGGCGTATGTTGGTGTCGGGTGCCCCGCTGGGCGACTTTCACCACGATCATCCCACCCCTGCCAAACACGATCATGTGGTGCTGAATATGGAGGGTGGCGCGCGGGTCACATTCAACGACGCCCGACGCTTCGGCTCGATGGACCTGATCGCGACAGATCGCGCCGAATCACACCCGTTATTGGCAAGCCTCGGCCCCGAGCCCTTGGGCAATGCCTTTTCCGGGCATTATCTTGCGGAACGCCTTAAATCTCGCAACACGCCGATCAAATCTGCGCTGCTGGATCAGGGCGTCGTGGCCGGGCTTGGCAACATTTACGTCTGCGAAGTGCTGTTTCGTGCCGGCATCAATCCAGCACGCAAGGCTGGCCAGATTGCCGCTGTCCGCGTCGCGGGCCTTGCGCCAATCATACGCGATGTTCTGGCCGAGGCGATAGATGCTGGCGGGTCATCCCTGCGCGACTATCGTCAGACCGACGGCGAATTGGGCTACTTCCAGCACGCGTTCAACGTCTACGGTCGCGAGGGCGAGCCCTGTAACACCCCCGGCTGCAGATCGTCCATTATCCGCATCGTACAATCGGGTCGATCATCGTTCTACTGCCCGACTTGCCAGAGATAGCTTGATCCAGACTTCCGGCCTGTTAGATCACACTAATCAACTGGGATGGGGAACAAGCGGATGACGTACACGACCCTGATCGTCGAGATCGACGATGATGTTGCTCTGATCCGGCTAAACCGCCCAGATGCCCTGAACGCACTAAACTCGGCGTTGATGGCGGAACTTGCGCAGGCACTCACATCGGCTGATGCCAACGACCAAGTTCGCTGCATCGTTCTGACTGGGTCGGAAAAGGCATTCGCCGCTGGGGCAGATGTACGCGAAATGGCTGGCAAGGACTTTGTCGACGCGTTCAGCGGTGATCTATTCGGCCCCGAGGCCGAGGCGATTCTTCGTATTCGGAAACCCATCATTGCCGCCGTTTCTGGCTTTGCCCTAGGTGGCGGCTGCGAACTGGCCATGATGTGCGATTTCATCATCGCGTCCGACACGGCCAAATTCGGCCAGCCTGAAATTAACCTCGGCATCGTGCCGGGCATGGGCGGCACTCAGCGCCTGACCCGCTTTGTTGGCAAGTCCAAGTCCATGGACATGCATCTGACAGGCCGGTTCATGGACGCAGCCGAAGCGGAACGTAGTGGCCTGGTCAGCCGCGTCGTTACCGCTGACATCCTGATCGAAGAGGCGCTGAAAATTGCCCGCAAGATCGCGCAGAAATCCGCGCTCGCCGTTATGGCTGCAAAGGAGGCGGTCAATCGCGCCCAAGAAGGCTCGCTACGCGAAGGATTGTTGTTTGAGCGCAGGATTTTCCACGCGCTTTTCGCCACCAAGGATCAGAAAGAGGGCATGGCAGCGTTCCTTGAAAAGCGCCAGCCGCAGTTTCGCGACAAATGAACGTCACAATCCGTGCTTGCCCGGTTGACTTGTGCCCGACTCGCCCGTAAAGACCCGACTTCAGATTTATCGTAAGCGAAAACCCGAAAGCCGACATCAATGGCCAATAGCACACAATCCAAAAAACGCGCCCGTCAGTCCGAGGCCCGTGCCGACATCAACAAGGCGCGCCGCTCCCGGATTCGCACCTTCCTGCGCAAAGTTGAAGAAGCGCTGGCTTCTGGCAACCAAGACGCTGCTTCCGCTGCGCTAAAACTTGCTCAGCCAGAACTCGCTCGGGGAATCACCAAGGGCATCATGCACAAGAACACTGTGGCGCGGAAAATGTCGCGGCTGTCTTCGCGTGTTAAGGGGCTTTCGGCAACCGCCGCCTGATCGCAATAACATAGCACTTTTTATGCATGGGACGCATCCGAAAGGATCGCGTCCTTTTGCATTTTGCCAGTCTGGCAAGACGGCCGTTGCTAATTTGCAAGACCAAAAGGATTCGCCACAGCAAAGCCCTGTCAAGCGAGATGTTCGGTTGCGGTCCATGCTGGAGGCTTGCTAGCTTAAGCAAGCGATTCACTTCGTCTTGGGGGACATGACGCGGTCGCAATAAGTAAGTCCAAGATCACGCGCTGCCAAACGCCAACACAGATCAGGATTTATGAATTGCGGCGCAGTGGCTGGTTTGTGCGCATCTAGCGGCGCGTATTTTGGTTCTGCCAATGCTTGCGGGTCTGCCCCGCAGTTTTGGTTGCGATCTGTCTCTGTGATGTGTCTTATCTGCGATTGCGCGGCTGCAAATTGCAACCGTGTAAAGTGGATTTTTGACGGCACGTCCAAGGCCAGTGAAAAGTTGATATGCGACAAGAATAACGACACGACCGGCCTGTCCGGGTATCGTGTTTGGGGGCGGGCAAAGACAATGACGAACGAAACTTGGGGACGTGTGCAGCAGGAATTGCTCAAGCGGATCGGCAAGAACAATTACGTGACTTGGATCGAACCACTCAAGCTGACCCAGCTAAAGAATGGCGTTGCCTCATTTGAAGTGCCGTCGCAGTTCCACGGTAATTGGGTGTCGCGGAATTATGCAGACCAGATTCAATTGCACATGATTGATGCCGGTGCTTCGGTTGAACGGCTTGAATTTTTGGCAGGACTTACGGCCTCTTCACCCCACCAAAAGAAAAGCGCCGCCAAACCAATGGCTCGCACAGCAAACAAATCACGTGCTTCTGCGTTCGAGGAGGTCCCCGGTGCACCACTCGACGCTCGCTTTACCTTTGAAACCTTTGTTGTTGGCAAACCGAACGAGCTTGCAAACGCCGCCGCCCGCCGTGTTGCTGAGGGCGGCCCAGTGTCGTTTAATCCGCTTTTCCTTTATGGTGGCGTCGGGCTAGGCAAAACTCACCTGATGCACGCCATCGCGCATGAGATTAATTTGCGCCAGCCGCACTTGCGCGTGCTTTATCTTTCTGCCGAGCAATTTATGTACCGCTTTGTACAAGCCCTGCGTGAACGTCAGATCATGGATTTCAAAGAGCTATTCCGGTCGGTTGATGTTCTGATGGTCGATGACGTGCAATTCATCGCCGGCAAAGACTCAACCCAGGAAGAGTTCTTTCATACTTTCAATGCTCTGGTTGATCAGAATAAGCAGATCGTTATTTCGGCGGACCGCGCGCCGGGTGAGATTAAGGATCTGGAAGAGCGAATTAAAAGCCGCCTGCAGTGTGGCCTTGTCGTTGATCTGCATCCTACCGATTATGAATTGCGCTTGGGGATCATGCAGCAGAAGGCCGAATTTTACCGCCAGCAGTATCGCGGTCTGGTTTTGGCTGACGGCGTTGTCGAATTCCTCGCTCACCGCATCACTACCAATGTGCGGGTACTTGAAGGTGCGCTAATGCGCCTTTTCGCTTTTGCCAGCCTTGTCGGGCGGGAAATAACCCTTGATCTCGCCCAAGACTGCCTCGCGGATATTTTGCGCGCCTCAGATCGCAAGGTCACTATCGAGGAAATTCAGCGCAAGGTCGCCGAGCATTACAACATCCGGCTGTCCGACATGATTGGCCCCAAACGTGTGCGCACCATCGCGCGGCCCCGACAGATTGCGATGTATCTCTCCAAGCAACTGACGCCCCGAAGTTTACCTGAAATCGGCCGCAGGTTCGGCGGACGTGATCACACGACCATCATGCACGGTGTCCGCAAGATCGAGGAGCTGATGTCGACAGACAGCCAGTTGTCCGATGACCTTCAACTTCTGCGCCGCCTGCTGCAAGGCTGACTCAAAAGCCGTCGTGCCATTTCCGGCCTACATCGTTGCATCCGACAGCACCGTCGGCGAATATTTCGTAGGCTGCATACCCGACCAAACCGTTGTGATCGCGATTCGACACCACATCGAAACCGATAGGTAAATTCTGGCGCTCCGTTGACGTCGGCACCTACGCAACTGCATCGCTGCTGCCACTTTCTTTTTTTGATTCAGTAACTTAAATCCACGATAACGCGCCATTTGAGCCGACTTTCCCAATCTGTCGCCACGAAACCCATTTCCTTTGGTTCAAAGCCCTTGTGAAACCCTTAGAAACAGCTAGTTTCGACGTCCCCGAGGGGGCGACGGTTGGGAGAAAAGACCATGAAAATCAGTATCGAACGCGGAACTCTGCTTAAAGCGCTTGGTCAGGCCCAATCGGTTGTAGAACGCCGCAACACTATCCCGATCCTTGCGAACGTACTGATCGAAGCCGAAGGGGCGCAGGTTAGCTTTCGCGCCACGGACCTAGATATCGAAGTTGTTGATCGTGCCCCGGCTGTGGTCGAACGTCCCGGTGCCACCACTGTCTCGGCGGTGATGTTACACGAAATCATTCGCAAACTGCCCGATGGCTCACTCGTTAGCTTGACAGAAGACGGAGCAACCGGTCGATTGACCATAGCGGCAGGTCGGTCAACATTCAGCCTTGCCACGCTGCCGCGCGAAGATTTTCCGGTCATGGCAACGTCGGAGTATGCTTCCAACTTTTCGGCCCCTGCCCCAGTGCTGCGCCGCCTGTTCGACAAGGCCAAATTCGCCATCTCGACCGAGGAAACGCGCTACTACCTGAACGGCGTCTACATGCACGTTGCAACCGGCGACAGCGGCCCTGTCTTGCGCTGTGTCGCAACGGATGGTCACCGCCTTGCCCGCATCGACGCACCTTTGCCAGAAAATGCAGCAGGCATGGCGGGCGTCATCGTGCCGCGCAAAACCGTCGGCGAACTGCGCAAACTGCTGGATGATGATGAAGCAACAATAGCGGTCTCAGTGTCTGAAACCAAGATCCGCTTCGCCACGCCTGCCGTCACGCTTACCTCCAAAGTCATCGACGGAACCTTCCCCGATTACACCCGCGTCATCCCCACCGGCAACACCCGCCGTTTGGAGGTGGACGCCGCAGAGTTCGCCAAGGCGGTAGACCGTGTGGCAACTGTGTCATCGGAACGGTCGCGCGCGGTTAAGTTATCGCTGGATGAAGACCGCCTTATCTTGTCGGTCAATGCACCAGATTCAGGTGCCGCCGAAGAAGAGCTGGCCGTCGCCTATGCTGACGAACATCTGGAAATCGGCTTTAACGCCAAATACTTGCTAGAGATCGCCAGTCAGGTTGATCGCGAAAATGCCGTCTTCCTTTTCAACTCCTCAGGCGATCCAACGTTGATGCGCGAAGGCAACGACATGTCGGCAGTCTACGTCGTCATGCCAATGCGCGTGTGATATACGCCTAGGCCCGGCCCCCGGACGCCTTGGGATATTTTCACCCGAATGAAAGGCCAAAACGCGAGTGGCTGGGCTGGCAATCACTTCCCTGACACTATCCCATTTCCGCAGCCACCGTGCCGCGCGGTTGGCGTTCGACGGTCGTCCTGTAGCGATTTACGGGGCTAATGGCGCAGGCAAAACCAACATCCTCGAAGCCGTCTCGTTGCTATCGCCCGGTCGCGGCCTGCGACGGGCCGCGGCCGATGAAATGGCTCGCAAACCCGAAGCTTTGGGCTGGAAGGTTACCGCAGACGTCCAAGGCCTTGGCACCGCGCATCAGATTGAAACTTGGGCGACCATAGGCGAGGGGCGGCAGCTGCTGATTGATGGCAAGGCAGCCACGCAAATCAGCCTCGCCCGCATCCTGCGGATGGTCTGGCTGGTCCCCGCAATGGATCGGCTGTGGATCGAGGCTGCTGAGGGCCGTCGCCGTTTCCTTGATCGGATGACCCTTAGCTTTGCCCCCGATCATGCCGACGCGGTGCTGACCTACGAAAGGGCCATGCGCGACCGCAACCGCTTGCTAAAAGACCAAGTAACCGATCCACATTGGTATAGCGCGCTAGAAGGCCAGATGGCGCGGGCTGGTGCTAAAATCGTGGTAAACCGCGCTGCGACACTTGAGCGCCTTTTGCACGCGCAAGTCGGGGCCGAAACTGCCTTTCCGCAGGCAGATCTGGCGATAATCGGTCCAGACGGTGACGACACTGTTGCCGCGGAACATCTGGCCGAAGCCCTGTCTGATAGTCGCCGCCGCGACATTGCAGCTGGGCGTACCTTAGTTGGCCCGCACCGCGACGACATGGCGGCCATCTATTCTTCCAAGGCGATGCCCGCTGATCAATGTTCAACTGGCGAACAAAAGGCGCTTCTCATCAGCCTTATCCTCGCCAATGCCCGTGCCCTTGCAGCCGATGTCGGCACCGCCCCGATCGTTCTGCTGGATGAGGTCGCAGCTCATCTTGACGCCGCGCGCCGCGCTGCCCTTTATGATGAGCTTTGTGCCCTCGGGGCACAGGCACTGATGACAGGTACCGGGGCCGAGCTGTTCGATACCCTCGGTGCCCGCGCCCAAAATTTTGAAATTACAGACTATAACGGCGACTCGGTTGTAACAGAGATCACACCATGACTCCGCAACGCATCACCCTGATCACTCTTGGCGTTGCTGATTTGGCGGCGTCACGCGCGTTTTATGGCCGTCTGGGCTGGATACAGCATTCGGGCACTGATGGCGTTGCGTTCTACCAAATGCACGGCGCAGTTTTAGGCCTATTTGGTCGCGATGATCTGGCAACCGATCAGGGTCGCCCCGGCGCGCGTTTAGGCACAGGTGCCGTCACGTTGGCGCAGAACTTTGCCACCGAGGCCGAGGTTGATGCCGCCTTCGCCGCCGCCATCGCCGCCGGGGGCACCGCGCTAAAAGCCCCAGAAAAGGTCTTCTGGGGCGGTTACTCCGGTTATTGGGCCGATCCCGATGGCCACGTGTGGGAACTGGCGATGAACCCGTTTTGGTCATTGTCGGCCGATGGGTCATTAACGTTGCCCACCCCGGAATGACCGTATCCGCGACCGATCTGCTATTTTACGCTGGGGCACTTCTGGTGTTGTTTGCAACCCCCGGACCGGTCTGGGTTGCCCTGCTGGCACGCGCCATGTCAGGCGGCTTTAACGCAGCATGGCCGCTTGCCGCGGGCGTTACTATCGGCGATGCACTTTGGCCGTTGGTCGCGATCTTTGGCCTTACTTGGATCGTTGCCCAGTTTTCGCAATTTATGACGGTAATGCACTGGATCGCTGCCATCACCTTTGTGGTTATGGGCACAATGCTGATCCGCCATGCCGGCAAGGGCATCTCGTCCGACAGCCGCCTTACCAAGCCCGGCCTTTGGGCAGGCTTCGCCACCGGGGTCGCCGTGGTTATTGGCAATCCAAAGGCCATTCTCTTTTACATGGGCGTGCTGCCGGGCTTCTTCGATCTTAGCCGCGTCACGCCACTTGATATTGCTGCTATTATCGCCCTGTCGGTCGCCATCCCGCTAACCGGAAATTTGATCCTGGCCGCCTCAATCGACCGCGCCCGCAAGCTGCTTACCTCACCGACGGCACTGCGCCGCACCAACATTATCGCAGGGGGGCTCATGATCCTTGTCGGGCTGGCGATTGCCAGCGGCTAACCGCTAAATCTTGTGCCCAACGCGTGACAATGCCGCCCTAAACCGCTATAAGTCGCGGGCAACACAAGGGTTCTGGCCGCATGTCCGACGTCGAAATCAACACACAAGCCTATGATGCCGATTCTATCAAAGTTCTCCGAGGCTTAGAGGCGGTTCGCAAGCGCCCCGGCATGTATATTGGTGACACTGATGATGGGTCAGGCCTGCACCACATGGTGTATGAAGTTGTCGATAACGGAATTGACGAAGCGCTGGCTGGCCATGCCACCGCGGTGACGGTGAAAATACATGCCGATAACTCGGTTTCCGTGCGCGACAATGGCCGTGGCATCCCAGTTGATATTCATGCCGAAGAAGGCGTTTCCGCCGCCGAAGTGATCATGACTCAGCTGCATGCGGGCGGCAAATTCAACAACACTGATGACACCGGCAACGCCTACAAGGTTTCGGGCGGCCTGCACGGCGTTGGCGTGTCGGTGGTGAACGCCCTGTCCGAATGGCTGGAGTTGCGCGTGTGGCGCAATGACACCGAATATCGCGCCCGGTTTGAAAACGGCGATTGCACTGTGCATGTCTACCCCGTTGGTCCCGCCCCCGGTGAACGTGGCACCGAAGTGCGGTTTCTGGCGTCGGCCAAAACCAATGTCGAGGATGGCACCTTTTCCAATCTCGACTACCACTTCAAGGTGCTGGAAAACCGCCTGCGCGAATTGGCGTTCCTGAATTCCGGCGTCCGCATCATAATCGAAGACGAACGCCCCGCTGAACCGCTGCATTCCGAACTGTTCTACGAAGGCGGCGTGCGCGAATATGTGAAATACCTTGATCGGTCGAAATCTTCGATCCTGGCCGAGCCGATTTACATGATCGGTGAACGCAACGGTATGACCGTTGAAGTCGCGATGTGGTGGAACGACAGCTACAATGAAATGGTGCTGCCCTTTACCAACAACATCCCGCAGCGCGATGGCGGCACCCATATGGCGGGCTTTCGTGGCGCGCTGACCCGCACGATCAACAACTATGCCCAGACATCGGGCATCGCCAAGCGTGAAAAAATTGATTTCACCGGTGATGATGCGCGCGAAGGCCTGACCTGCGTTCTATCTGTGAAAGTACCGGACCCAAAGTTTTCCAGCCAGACCAAGGATAAACTGGTGTCCTCCGAAGTGCGGCCCGCAGTTGAGAATCTGGTCAACGAAAAGCTGTCGGAATGGTTTGAAGAAAATCCAAGTCAGGCCAAAATCATCGTCGGCAAGATTGTTGAGGCCGCAATGGCCCGCGAAGCCGCCCGCAAGGCTCGCGAACTGACCCGCCGCAAATCGGCGCTGGATATTGCGTCGCTGCCCGGCAAACTGGCTGATTGTCAGGAACGTGATCCGTCGAAATCCGAAATCTTTCTGGTCGAGGGCGACTCAGCCGGTGGTTCCGCGAAACAGGGCCGCTCGCGGTCCAATCAAGCCGTGCTGCCCCTGAAGGGTAAGATCCTGAACGTCGAACGCGCCCGCTTTGACAGGATGCTGGGTAGCCAGGAAATCGGCACCCTGATCACAGCCCTCGGTACGGGCATAGGCCGTGACGAGTTTAACATCGCCAAACTGCGCTACCACAAGATCGTCATCATGACTGACGCAGACGTGGACGGCGCGCATATCCGCACGCTGCTTTTGACCTTCTTCTTCCGCCAGATGCCGCAAGTTATCGAAGGCGGCTTTCTGTACATCGCTCAGCCGCCGCTCTACAAAGTCGCGCGCGGCAAGTCCGAGGTGTATCTGAAAGATCAGGCCGCCCTTGAGGACTATCTAATCGAAATGGGCGTCGAAGGCGCGGTCCTGCGTCTTGGCAATGGCGAGGAAATTGCTGGGGCAGACCTGACCCGCGTTATCGACGGCGCGCGAGCGTTCCGCCGCGTGCTTGACGCCTTCCCGACCCACTATCCGCGCGGCATTCTGGAACAGGCCGCCCTTGCAGGTGCGTTTGATCCGGGGCAAGCCGATAGCGATCTGCAACAAGAAGCAGACACCGTGGCCCGCCGCCTGAACCTGATTGCCGCCGAGTATGAAAAAGGCTGGTCCGGTCGCATCACCCAAGATCACGGTATTCGTTTGTCGCGTATCTTGCGCGGCGTCGAAGAATTGCGCACGCTGGATGGTGCGGTTCTTAGGTCGGGTGAGGCGCGGCGGTTGTCGCAGATTTCGACCACGACGCGGGATGTTTATACAGACCCGGCCCGGCTGGTTCGGAAAGACCGCGAAGTGATGATCTATGGGCCGATTGATCTGCTGAAATCCATTCTGGCTGAGGGTGAGAAGGGGCTGTCCCTGCAGCGCTATAAAGGGCTGGGCGAGATGAACCCGGAACAGCTTTGGGAAACCACGCTCGATCCGGAAGCGCGGACTTTGTTGCAGGTGAAGGTCGATGATCTGGTCGAGGCTGATGATATCTTCACCAAACTGATGGGTGATATTGTGGAGCCGCGCCGTGAATTCATCCAGCAAAACGCGCTGAATGTGGAGCATCTGGATATCTGAGGGACTGGTGACCCCGGATGGATTCGAACCATCGACCTGCCGCTTAGGAGGCGGCCGCTCTATCCCCTGAGCTACGAGGCCTATCAGGCTTGGTTTGGATAGAGGGGTCTTGGGGGCGTTGCAAGATGATTGCTGTGTTACTAGGTGAGTAACACGCGTGTTACGATTTATAACTTATTGATTAGATTATATATGTCTGTTTTTGTTAAGGATATTTTAGGGATTTGGTGGCGGGCTTGGAGCCGCCGTTTTCGCTGTGTCACCCTTTCGCCCAAGGTCATTGATGCAACTGGAGTTTTGAATGATACGCGGCGCATGTTCGCCCGATGGGCCGGATAACTTTGATGTTGCGCCTTTGAGGGTGCTGCACTTGAGCCGAGCAACCAATGCAGCGGCGCGCCCACCCAGCGGGTACCGCCCCTCAATCCATCTGCCGTCACTCGGCGTGTCACTTGACAACCCAACAGCAACAGCGCTCACTGAATTGCCGCTGGCCAATCACGCCGGTTGTCGGCGCATTCGTCAGACGGTGTCTGTAGAGGGATGATATCATGCCTACAGTTATTGGACATCACAACATTACAAAAGACGTGAAGCACTGGCTCAACTCACCGAAGCGCAAAGAAGTTTTCGGCGCACTCGGCGTGACCAACATCCGAACATTCGTGGACCCGCAGAATCCGAAGCGGGTGGCCGTGATGATGGATGTTCCGGACATGGATGCGATGAACGCCGCGATGCAGGGCAAGGCCGCCGCTGATGCGATGGCTTTCGACGGGGTGGTGCCGGAGTCGCTGGTGATCTTGGTCGAATTGTAAAAGGTGGTCGGTCTGCCAGCCAGGGTTCGGACGAGTCCTGGTTGGCGGTTCCGACAGGTGTCTCGCGATTAGAGTTATCTGGCCATCGCGCCGACGCCGCGCTTTCACCAAAGACAGTGGAACGGCATGTGACACATATCTACGGCAAGCTTCGCGGACAGGTGCCGCGATTTATGCGCTGGAGATCGGGCTTCTTTGCCAGGCCGGACAGACAAAAAGACGCGCAATGAATGCGCACCCTCCGGGGAGATATGTGAGGGGGCAGCTTGGCGGGGCAGGCCCCGCCCTAGTTCAGCCCTTTTTCAAATGCTTGCTGCCCAGCAGTTCCGCGATCTGCACCGCGTTCAGTGCGGCACCCTTGCGCAGGTTGTCGGAGACGCACCACAGGCTGATGCCATTGTCGATGGTGCTGTCTTGGCGGATGCGGCTGATGTAGGTGGCGTAATCGCCGACGCATTCGATGGGGGTGATGTAGCCGCCGGGCTCACGTTTATCGATCACCATCACGCCGGGGGCTTCGCGCAGGATGTCGCGGGCCTCGTGTTCATCGAGGAAATCGTGGAACTCGATGTTGATGGATTCCGAATGGCCAACGAAAACCGGCACGCGCACGCAAGTGGCGGTGACTTTGATAGATTTATCGAGGATTTTCTTGGTTTCGGCGACCATTTTCCATTCTTCTTTGGTCGAGCCGTCATCAAGGAAAACGTCGATCTGCGGAATGACGTTGAAGGCGATTTGCTTGGGGAATTTCTTTGGCGCGACCTCTTGGCCATGCACATAGATGCCTTTGGTTTGATCCCAAAGTTCATCAATGCCTTCTTTGCCAGCACCGGACACCGATTGATAGGTGGAGACGACAACGCGCTTGATACGGGCGCGGTCATGCAGCGGCTTCAGCGCCACAACCATTTGGGCGGTGGAGCAGTTGGGGTTGGCGATGATCATCTTGTTCTTGTAGCCGATGATGGCGTCAGCGTTCACTTCGGGCACGATCAACGGTACGGCGGGGTCGTAGCGGTAAAGCGACGAGTTATCGATGACCACACAGCCGGCGGCCGCGGCCTTTGGCGCGTAGATCTTGGTGGCCTCGGACCCGACGGCGAAAAGGGCGATATCCCAGCCAGTGAAATCGAAGGTATCAAGGTCTTTGGTCTTGAGGGTTTTATCGCCAAAGCTGATTTCAGTGCCAAGCGACCGGCGGGACGCGAGGGCAACGATTTCATCAACTGGGAACTCGCGTTCAGCCAGGATGTTCAGCATTTCGCGGCCAACGTTACCGGTGGCACCTGCGACGACGATTTTATAGCCCATTCGGACAACTCCTTCAGTATGGCAGCGGCTTTAGCGCAATGGCGGGCGGGGGGAAAGGGGGTCAGTCGGTGCGATCTGTGCTGAAGGCGTAGATGGCACAACCTGCAAGCAACATCAGGGCGAAGAACAGGAAGATAGCAGCATAAGCAGTTTGCGGCGGATCGGACGGCAGGGCGGCATGAAGGCGACCGGTGGCAATTTGGGCGATGCCGATGAAGCCGATGCCAAACAGGTTCAGCAGCGTGACACCGCGGCCCATAAGATGGGCGGGAACAAAGGCGCGGCCATGCGCCAGAACCATGGGGAACGAGGCACCAAACAGGCCGACCCCGGCCAGCAATGCGATATTGGGCCAGCCGCCAAGGGTCGGCATGGCCCAAAGTGCCAAAAGGCAGGCGGCGGCACACAGGTTGCCTGTCAGCACGACCCATTTGCGGGTGCCGAAGATGCGGTCGAACACCGCGTAGGCAAAGTTGCCCGCCACCATCGCGAGACCCATGACCAGACTGACGCGGCCGATCTGGGCAGCATCGGCGGCAAACACATCGGTGTAATACGGCCCGACCCACAGGCCGCGCAGGGCAGCGATGGGGGCGTAATTGGCCGCCATCATCGGCAGCACAAGCCACAGGGCGGGCATTCGCAGCAGATCAAGCAATGACCCCTGAACAGCGCCCTTTGCTCGTGGCGGATCGCGCACCAGACCAGCCACGGCGAAGGCGATAATGGCCGTCATGACAGCAAGGCCGGCGACGCTTTCGCGCCAGCCAAAGTAGGTTGCAGCGGCGGCAAGCGGCAATGAGCTGGCGATATTGCCGAGGCTGCCGATGCCAATCAAAGCGCCGGCAAGGGTGCCGAACAAGGCGGGCGAGAACTGGCGCGCAAAAATGAAATAGCTGGCCATCAAAACCGGCGCGCAGCCGACGCCGATCAAGCCCATGGCAACTTTCAGATCAAGCGGGGTTGTGGCAGTTGCAAACAGCACAGCGCCCCCTGCCCCACCGATCAGCAACAGAACGGATGCAGTCCAACGCGGGCCGATCCTGTCGAGCGCCCAGCCGATGGGAATTTGCATAAGCGTGAAGGTGAGAAACCACAGGCCAGAGGCGACTGACAGATCCTGCGCCGTGGCACCAAGATCGGTTTTCAGCACAGGCGTCAGCACGGCCAGAAAAGCCCGGTAAAACTGGCTTAGCATGTAGCCAAGGATCAGGGCGGTGATGCCAACTTTCATGCGTGTCAGGCCGGTTGCGCGAAAAGCGTCTTTTCGCGGATTGGAAGGTGCAGGATGGCGGAGAACGCGCCGACGCCGATGCCGACCCACCACACGAGGGTGTAATTGCCGGTCAGATCATACATGCGGCCGCCGAGCCAGACGCCAAGGAACGAGCCGACCTGATGGCTGAAGAAGATGAAGCCGTAGAGCGTGCCCATATAACGCAGGCCGTAGATATGGGCGACAAGGCCCGAGGTCAGCGGCACGGTTGCGAGCCACAGGGAGCCCATCACCAGGGAGTAGATCACCACTGTTGGCGGCGTCATCGGCACTAGGATGAACAGGATCGAGGCGATGGTGCGGGCGGCGTAGACACCTGCGAGCAGGTATTTCTTTGGGTATTTCTTGCCCAGCCAACCGGCGAGGATCGAGCCGCCGATATTGGCGATGCCGATGAGGGAAATTGAGACGGCCCCAAGTGCCGAGGTTGTGGTGACACCTAAGGCGGCCAGCAGGCTGCCGGGGGCAATCGCGCTGCACATTTCGGTGATGAAGGCGGGGAAGTGGGCCGTGATGAAGCCCAATTGATAGCCGCAGGAAAAGAAGCCGAGGAAAATCAGCGTGTAGGACGGATCTTTGAAGGCGCGGATCAGGACGGTGCCAAGGGATTCCTCCAGCTCGGCTTTGGTGGCTTTTGCGGGCGCACGCAGGAAGGGCAGGGCGAACAGGACAGCAAGGATGACGACCGAGAAGATCACGAAGACGGATTGCCAGGAGTAGAAGCGCAGCAGGTATTCGGCGGCGATGGGGCCGATGAATTGGCCCGCCGATCCGACGCCAGTGGCGATGCCAAGCGACAGGCTGCGGTTTTCGGGCGATGAGGCGCGGCCAACGATGGCAAGGATGGTGCCGAAACCCGTGCCGGCGATGCCGAAGCCGACAAGGATTTCCAGCAGGTGGTGCTGGCCCGGTGTGACGGCGAAGCTGGAGAGCAGCAGGCCAAGCGCATACATCAGCGCGCCTGCGATGATGGCGCGGCGGTCGCCAAAGCGTTCGCCCAAGGCCCCGAATATCGGCTGGCCAACGCCCCAGGCGAGGTTTTGGATAGCGATGGCCATCGAGAAATCGGCACGCAGCCAGCCGAATTCTGTGGCGATGGGGATCTGGAACAAACCAAAGCTGGCGCGGATGCCGAAGTTGAGGATCAGGATCATCGACCCGGCGATCAGGACAGCGGTGAACAGGGGGGCTTTGGTCATAGCATCCTCGGGCTTTGGTCGTGCACGCTGCGATGGGGTGGGCGTTGGGTCAAATCAGTGTTGGTGATAGCAGCGATGCGTTTTGGGGAACGCGGAGGGTTGCAGATACACCGTGGCCTGCATAGCCTTGACCTAATGGTAGATAAAGGGGCTGCGATGCAGGAATGGTGGCGGGGGTCGGTGACCTATCAGGTGTATCCGCGGTCGTTTCAGGACACGGTTGGCAATGGCATTGGCGATCTGGCCGGGATCACGGCGCGACTGGACCATATTGCGGAGCTGGGGGTGGATGCAATCTGGCTTTCGCCGTTCTTCACGTCGCCGATGGCGGATATGGGGTATGATGTTTCGGATTATACCGATGTGGACCCGCTGTTTGGCACGCTGGCAGATTTTGATGCGCTGATTGCGCGGGCGCACGCGCTGGGGCTGCGGGTGATCATTGATCAGGTGCTTAGTCATTCGTCAGCGCAGCATCCGTTTTTCAAAGAAAGCCGGTCAAGCCGGGATAACCCCAAGGCAGATTGGTATGTTTGGGCGGACCCGAAACCGGATGGATCGGTGCCGAACAACTGGCCTTCAGTGTTTGGGGGTACGGCGTGGGAATGGGATACGCGGCGGCGGCAGTATTATTTGCACAACTTTCTGACCAGCCAGCCGGATTTCAACTTTCACAACCCGGAGGTGCAGGATTGGCTGCTGGGTGCCATGCGGTTTTGGCTGGAACGCGGGGTGGACGGGTTTCGGTTGGACACCGCGAATTTCTATTTCCACGATGCGCAGTTGCGATCAAACCCGCCACTGGCCAACAATGATGTGACGCCCGCAGTGAACCCGTATGAAATGCAGGATCATCTGTATTCGAAGACCCAGCCCGAAAACCTGGCGTTTCTGGCGCGGATCAGGGCGCTGCTGGATGAATACGAGGGCCGCACGATGGTGGGCGAAGTGGGGGAAAGCCAGCGCGCAGTGCAGGTGATGGCGGATTATACCGCCGGGTCATCGCGCCTGCACATGGCCTATAGCTTCGATATGCTGGGGCCGCAGTTTACCGCCTCACACTTTCGGGGAAAGATTGAGGCGTTCTTTAAGGGCGCCCCGGATGGCTGGCCGGCGTGGGCGTTTTCCAACCATGATGTGATACGGCATGTCAGCCGCTGGGCGGAACATGGACAACAGGACGATGTGGCAAAGCTGGCGGCGGCGATGCTGCTTAGTTTTGAGGGCACGATTTACTTGTATCAGGGCGAAGAGCTGGGGCAGACCGAAACCGAGATCGAGTTTCATGAACTGACCGACCCGCCGGGAATTACGTTTTGGCCGGAGTACAAAGGCCGCGATGGCTGCCGCACGCCGATGGTGTGGGATCATACGACGCATGGCGGGTTTACTAATGGCGCGCCGTGGTTGCCGGTGAAGCCGCCACAACACGCGCGCAATGTGGCGGCCCAGCAGGGCGTGGCGGGATCGGTTCTGGAAACCTATCGCCAACTGCTTGCCTTCCGGCGCGAAGCGGCGGCCTTGCGGGTGGGCAAGACCCGGTTTCATGACGTGCCAGAGCCGGTATTGATGTTCGACCGCACTTTGGACGGAACGACGCTGACCTGCGCCTTCAACCTGTCAGCAGGCAGTGTGCAGGTGGCGGCAAAGGGCGAGTTGACCGGCATTTCGCAGAATGCCGAAATGGGGGCTGCGGGGTTGACCCTTGGGCCGAATGGGTTCGCGTTTTTCGTGTGATGACGGGTCGTTGATTACGTTTTGTGGGGGTGCCAAAGCACGCCTGCGGGGGGGATTGTGATGTCGGCCAATTCCACCGGAACCGGGTTGTAGTTGAACCAGAAGCGATGCGTCGGCGTATCGCGGCGGCGTAGACCTTCGGGCAAGATGTCGGTTTCTAGGCCGATCGATTCGCAGGTGGTGAGAAGGATGCGATCAAGCGCATGGTCATCGGGCCAGCCCGCGAGGTAGTTGATCGCGCCTTGCGCCATGATGGCGGGGAAGCCATCTTCGGTTGCTTCGACAATCGTGGCGGTGCCTTCCAGCTTTTCGCGCCAATGCAGAAAATTGCCCCCCATGGCCAGTGGCACCGGCAGGTCTGGCGGCAGGCTTTCGACACGCATCACCCGCGCATCAAGGCCCGGCAGGTTGGGGGCAAGCGGCACCGGCGTGGCGAAGTCTGCGGTTTTGGCGTTGCTGCGCGGGCCGATCAGGGCGTGGCCTTTGTAGGTTTCGAGCGCGGACAGCAGTTGCGGGGACAGCGTGGCGACACCCGGCGCGAGGACGAGTTTGTAGGCCGACAGATCGGCAGTGTCGGGGGCAATAATGTCGATGTTCAGGCCGAGGCGGCGCAGGGCTTTGTAGAAGGCGAATACCAAGCGAGAATAGTCGAAATCGCGGCCTTGGGGTTGGGTTTCCCATGCCCAGGCTGACGCATAATCGAACACCAAGGCGACGGGCGCGGCGGCAGTGCCAACATCGGGCATTTGCGCCAGTTCTTGCGCGACTTGGGCGGCCTCGTCATGTGCGGGGGCGGCGACGCTATCTGATCGCAGCAGGCCTGCGTGCATCTGTTCTTGCGCAAACGGGGCTTGGCGCCAGCGGAAATAGCAGACGGTTTCTGCGCCATGGGCGAACGCCTCCCACGCCCAAAGACGGGCCATGCCGGGCAGCGGATCGGGGTTGTAGGGGGCCCAATTTACCGGGCCGGGCTGTTGTTCCATGATCCACCAGCGACCCTTTCCCACGGCGCGGTAGAGGTCGTGGTGGAAGGCTTGCAGATCGGGGTCGCCCTGGCGGGCGAAGCGGCGTTTGTGATCTGGGCTGGCTTCGAGCCGGTCGGACAGAAAGCCAAGCGGGTAGCTATCCCACGAGGCGATATCAAGGTCGGCACCAGTGCCGAAATGATCGAAATCGGTGACGCGGCCCATGTAATTGTGGGCGATTGGGTAGGCGGAATGTTTGCGGATGATGTCGGTTTGGATGCGGTTGTAGCTGATGACCTGATCCGACGAGAAGCGGCGGAAATCCATGATGTGGGCAGGATTTGCCTCGGTCACTGTCAGGTTGGGCAAGGCGATGTCGTCGAAATGGTCGTAATCCATCGACCAGAACACGTTACCCCAGGCGCGGTTGAGGGCGGCGGGAGATTGGTATTTCTGCGCCAGCCAGTTGCGAAAGGCACGCAAGGCGGCGGCGGAATATGACAGCGTGGTGTCGTGGCACGCGTATTCATTATCGGTTTGCCACGCCGCGATATGGGGGTTCTTGCCGTAGCGTTCTGCCATCAGGGTGGTGATGCTGGCAGATTCTTTGCGATAGCCTTCATGGCTGAAGCAATAGTGGCGGCGCGATCCGAAGCCACGGGTTTGGCCATCACGCCCGACAGGCAGCATGTCGGGGTGTTTGGTCAGCATCCAGCGCGGCGGCGTGGCGGTGGGGGTGCCCAGCACCACCTTCAGGCCCGCCTTGCCGAGCGTTTCGATGGCGCGGTCAAGCCAGCCCCAATCCATGCGCCCGGGCTCAGGTTCCATGCGACCCCATGCAAATTCACCAATGCGCACCCATGTCAGGCCAAGCGTGGCCATGCGGGTGGCGTCGTCGGCCCATTGGGTTTCGGGCCAGTGTTCGGGATAGTAGCAGACGCCGAGAGTGCGTTTCAGGGTCATAGGATAATCCGGTTCTCAGGCTGGCCCTTGGCGACGTTGGGGGCGGAAAATGTCATGCCTGCATGGGGGTTGGCAGCGCGGGCGGCGGTGTCCATGTCTTGCAGGGCGGAAGTGCAGAACAGCGTGGTGAGGTCTGGGCCACCGAGGGCTGGGCAACTGGTGTGGGGGGCGTCGAAGGCGACGGAGCGCTGCAAGGTGCCGTCGGGGGCGTAGGCGGAGACGCGGGCGCCGCCCCAATGGGCCAGCCACATGGTGCCAGTTGCGTCGATGACAGCGCCGTCGGGATCGTGGCCAGTTGCAGTCAGATCAAGGAATAGCTCTGGTGTGCCTTTGGGCCAGCCATCAGCATCGACCGCGACGCGCATCACCTTTTTGGTGGCGGAGTTGGCGAAATGGGCAAAGCGGCCATGGGCGGGAAAGCAGATCGAGTTCGGGATGCTGATGCCGTCGTAAAGGCGGCGCAGTTCGCCCCGGTAATAGCGCCAGATTGCGCCTGCGCCGGGCTGGGCGGATTTGCCCATGGTGCCGATCCAGAAGCCGCCGAACGGATCGGCGCGGCCATCGTTGGAGCGGGTGTTGGGATTATCAGCCTCCAGTGCGGCAACCTCGCGTTTGGTGCCAGTGTCGAGGTTGAAGCGGAACAGCGATGTTTCCGAGGCGATCAGCAGGGTGGTGCGGTCGATCCAGCCTGCGGCGGACACGCAGCCGGGGAAATGCCATTCCTGCGGGCCATCGTCGTTTTGGGTGAGCAGGCGCTTGCCGAGGATATCGAACCAGTACAGCTGCTGGCGTTCGGGGTGCCAAAGCGGGCCTTCGCCAAGCTCACAACGGCGATTGTCGAACACGCTGGTCATTGGGTTGCCGCTTCATAGGCGGCGACGATTGTGGCTGCGCGGGCGGCGATTTCGGCCACCGACAGGCCCGGTGTGTAAAGGGCGGTGCCTATTCCAAATCCGTCTGCCCCGGCCGCGATCCATTCGGCGAAATTGTCGGGGCCAGCACCACCTACGGCATAGACCTGGGTCATGCGTGGCAGAACGGCGCGAACCGCCGCAAGGCCTTTTGGGCCAATCAGACCGGCTGGGAAGATCTTCAGCCCGTCAGCCCCGGCTTTGAGTGCTGCAAAGCATTCGGTCGGGGTCATTACCCCGGGCCAGCTTGCCATTCCGGCGGCTTTGGTGGCGGCGATCACCTCGGGGTCGCAATTGGGCGAGACGATCAGTGTGCCACCAGCATCGCGAACCTCGTGCACGTCGCGGATGCTAAGGACGGTGCCTGCACCAATCTGGGCCTGTGAGCCGAAACCGCGCACCATTGCACGGATCGAGGTGAGGGGGTGCGGCGAGTTCAGCGGCACTTCGATACGGGTGATCCCCGCCTCGATCAGAGCTTCGGTGACGGCTTCGGCCTCGTCTGGGGAGATGCCGCGCAGGATGGCGATCAGGGGCAGGTGGGTCATCGGGCAGGCTCCACTACGGATTTATGGGCGATGCTAAGGCCCGCAAGGACGGTTTCAGCGGCGGGGATCAGGCGCGGTGCCGCCCCTTGCGCGGAAAGGGCGCGGGCGTAGGTGGCCGACAGGGCACCGGCGCCGATGATGCCGATGGGTTGACCCAGCCAATAGGGTTTGGCTGCGGCCAGTTCTATGCCGATCAGCAGGCCCGACAGGCGCGCGCGGGCTTGGGGGGCAGCAAGACCTGCGAGCAGGCCTTCGGCGCGCAGGGAAAACAGCATGGCGGCAATTTTTTCGGGGCGCGACAGGGCATCGGACAGGCCCGCATCAAAGGCGGCATCATCCCAGCCACCGCCAACCATGCCATGGCGCAGGACGGAGTGTTCGGACAGCAGGGCGAACAACTCGCCCGTCATGAAGGTTTGAAAGCTGACGACTTCGCCAGCGCTGACATGGACCCATTTGCTATGAGTGCCGGGCAGGCAGAATACGCCGTCAAAGCCGGGGGATAGCGCCAATGCGCCAGCGATCTGGGTTTCTTCGCCGCGCATCACATCGGCGGGTTTGTCTTGGCGCAGGCCGGGGACGATGCGCATGGTGATGCGGGTGTCAGTGGTAGGCACAGCAACCAACGCCAAGGGATCAAGCGGCAGGCAGGGAACCGTGCGATAGGGGGCTTCAAACCAGCCTTGGCGCGATCCGACCATGCCGCAGGCGATGACCGGGGTTGCGCCGGTGGCCGACAGCCATGGTGCTATCAGCCGGATCAGGGCGGGTTCAAACGCATCGCGCGCGAGTTTGCCCATGCCGTCATCGGACACTGCTTCGGCGACCACGGCCCCTTGGCGCATGGCAAAGGCGCGCAGGTTGGTGGTGCCCCAATCAACCGCAATCCAATCTGGTGAAGGTGTATGGGTCATCCGGTTACCACCACGCCGCCATCAATTACCAAAGCTTGTCCTGTCATCATTTTTGAACTGCGCGAGGCCAGGAACAGCACCCCGCCAACGATATCTTCCGGTGCCAACGTGTCAGTCAGGCATTGCCGGGCGACATGGGCTGCAAGCGCTTCTGGCGTTACCCAAAGATCCTTTTGCTTTTGCGTGAGAACCCAGCCGGGGGCAAGCGCGTTGACACGAATACGGTCGGGGCCGAATTCACGGGCAAGAGTTCTGGTCATACCGTTTATGCCGGAATTGGCAGTTGTGTAGACCGGATATCCCGCAGCGCCGAACATGTAGCTGATCGAGGTGAAGTTGATGATGGAGCCGCCGCCAGCAGCCTGCATTCCGGGGATGACGGCTTGGGCAGCGAAGAAATACGCTTTGAGGTTGATGGCGATGGACCAATCCCAAAACGCCTCATCAACTTTCAGGGTTTCATGGCGTTGGTCGTTGGCGGCGTTGTTGACCAATACGGTGATCGGGCCATGCGCCGCCGCAGCTTGGGCAATGGTGGCCTGCAGGGCAGTCATATCGGTGATGTCGCACGGCAGGAACAGCGGGCGGCTGCCGGTGGTTTTGGCCATGTCATCACAGAATGCGGTGGCGTCGGAGCGCTGGCAGAATGCGACCTTGGCGCCTTGGCGCAGGAAGCCTTCGGTCAGGGCAGCACCTATGCCAGAGCCGCCGCCGGTGATGAACACGGATTGGCCTTTGAGGTCGGGGTAGGTGGGCAGATCAATCATGGGGTGGTCCGTGGGGCTGGAGGTAAGGATTTTGTGAAAATCGTTGGTAACAATCTTGGATAGATTTTACGGGCGGGAGCATCAATGGCTTTCCCGTGTGATCGGGCGGGTGTCTTTGCCGACGAGGAAATCGAGGTCTGCGCCGAGGTGGGCTTGTTGGAGGTGATCGACATAGAGTTTGGCATAGCTGCGGGTGTAATGTGAGGGGTCCACCTGGCGCAGCGGGTGGCAAGATCGGCGTCGGATTGCGTTTGCGCTAATCAGCGAAATGGCTCTGGCCGCGCGCTGCGGCCAATGCCAACTGGCGATGCCGTTCGCGGAAGCGGGCGCGGTCTTGGTCGCTGTGTTCATCCATGCAGTGATGGCAACTGACGCCTTGTTCGTACAGCGGACTGGTTTTGTCATCGGTTGATAGCGGTCTGCGGCAGGCATGGCAGGTGTCGTAATTGCCGGGCACAAGGCCATGACCGACTGACACGCGCTTGTCGAAGACGAAGCATTGGCCTTGCCAGAGGCTTTGGTCGGCAGGTACCGCTTCAAGATACTTCAGGATGCCGCCCTTCAAGTGAAACACGTCTTCCACCCCCTGCCCCAGCAGGTAGTTCGTCGATTTTTCACAGCGGATGCCGCCGGTACAGAACATGGCGATGCGTTTGCCAGTGAAGCGGTCTTTGTTGGCTTGCCACCACGCCGGGAAATCCCTGAACGCATGGGTTTCGGGATCGACTGCGCCGTGGAAGGTGCCGATTGCGACCTCGTAGTCATTGCGGGTGTCGATAACCGCAACGTCTGGTGCCGCGATCAGGGCGTTCCAGTCGGCAGCTGCGACATAGTGGCCAACGCGGGCCAAGGGGTTGATGTCGGGTTGGCCCATGGTGACAATTTCACCTTTCAGCCGCACTTTTGCGCGGCCAAAGGGCATGGTGTCAGCAAAGCTTTCTTTCCATTCCAGCGCATCACAGCCCGGCAAAGTGCGGAGATGGGCCAGCACGGCGTCGATACCGGGGCGACTGCCAGCAATGGTGCCGTTGATGCCTTCGCTGGCAAGCAGAAGTGACCCCTTAACGCCCTGCGCTTTGCACAAAGCCAGAAGTGGGGCCTGTAGGGCCGTAGGATCGGGCAGCCGTGTAAAGTGATAAAGGGCGGCGATTGTGAACATGGGGCGCTTATTGCCCCAGCTTGGCGGGTGGATCAATGGCGGAAAGCAAATTGCGGTGGTTGTGCTGCGGCGGAACTTGCGCAAGTCTGGGGAAAATTCGGAGGCCGGGATGGCAAGCTCAACTGACGCGCTGATCGTGATTGATGTGCAGAATGATTTCTGCCCCGGCGGGCTGCTGGCGGTGGTGGACGGCGACGCGATCATTCCACGGATCAATGCGATGATGGGCGATTTTGGCGTGCGGGTGCTGACGCAAGATTGGCATCCGGCGGATCATATGTCTTTTGCCGCCAATCATGCCGGTGCTGCAGCGTTCAGCGTGGTGGATATGCCGTATGGGCCGCAGGTTTTGTGGCCGACGCATTGCGTACAGGGCACGGCGGGGGCAGCGTTTCATAGCGGGCTGGTAACTGACCCCGCCGATTTGATCATCCGCAAAGGCTTTCGTGCGGCAATTGATAGCTATTCGGCGTTCTTTGAGAATGATCATAAAACCCCAACCGGGTTGGAAGGGTATCTGAGGGCGCGGGGGGTTACTGCCGTTACCCTTGTGGGGTTGGCAACAGATTTCTGCGTGGCGTATTCGGCGCTGGATGCGGCGCGGCTTGGGTTTGGCGTGACAGTTCTGGAAGGGGCGTGCCGCGCGATTGATCTGAACGGATCGCTGGCTGAGGCGCGTGGTTTGATGCAAGGGGCGGGGGTTGCCCTTAGACTGTAGCGATATCTTTCGGCTTGATGTCCGGGCGTTGGCGTGGCTTTTTGCCCGTGGGGGATGTCCTTTAGCGTAAAGGGCTGGAATTTCGGGGAAAACCACCATGGTTGATATCGCAACACGGGTGCATAACCACAAGTGGAAGATTGACCCGATTGTGCGGTCGTTGATCGACACTGATTTTTACAAGCTTTTGATGTGTCAGTCTATTTTCCGCAATAAACCCGATACCTCGGTCGAGTTTTCATTGATCAATCGCAGCAAGACCATTCGGTTGGCGGAATTGGTGGATGAAGGGGAACTGCGCGAACAGTTGGATCATGTGCGCACGCTGCGGCTGTCACGCGGCGAGTCTACGTTTCTGCGCGGCAATACGTTTTACGGCAAACGCCAGATGTTTCGCCCCGATTTCATGGAATGGTTCGAAGGGCTGCAACTGCCGCCCTATCACCTTGAAAAGCGCGACGGGCAGTATGAACTGACGTTTGAAGGCCGCTGGCCAGAGGTGATGTTGTGGGAAATTCCGGCGCTTGCCGTGCTGATGGAGCTGCGCAGCCGCGCGGTTTTGGCGCGGATGGGGCATTTTGAATTGCAGGTGCTGTATGCCCGCGCGATGACCAAGTTGTGGGAAAAGATCGAGGTGCTGCGGGGGATCGAAGGGCTGCGCATTGCCGATTTTGGCACAAGGCGGCGGCATGGGTTTCTGTGGCAAGACTGGTGCGTGCAGGCGATGCACGAGGGTCTGCCGGGCAAGTTTGCCGGTACGTCCAACTGCCTGATTGCCATGCGGCGCGAGGTAGAGGCAATTGGCACCAATGCGCATGAATTGCCGATGGTCTATGCAGCACTTGCGAAGAATGATGCCGAGCTGGCGCAGGCCCCCTATCAGGTGCTGGCCGATTGGCACGAAGAACATGATGGCAATCTGCGCATCATTCTGCCCGATACCTTTGGCTCCGAAGGGTTTCTGGCCCGCGCGCCGGATTGGCTAAGCAAATGGACGGGTATTCGGATTGATAGCGGTGATCCGGCGACCGGGGCAGAAATGGCGATCAAATGGTGGAAATCACGCGGTGAAGATCCGCACCAAAAGCTGGTGATTTTCTCGGATGGCTTGGATGTGGCGCAGATATCGGCATTGCATCGGCAGTTTACCGGTCGGGTGAAAGTGTCTTTCGGCTGGGGCACCATGTTGACCAACGATTTCCGTGGGCTGGTGGCGGATGACGCGTTGGCACCGTTCAGCCTTGTGTGCAAAGCGGTGTCGGCGAATGGGCGGCCAACGGTGAAGCTGTCGGACAACCCGAACAAAGCTATGGGTCCGGCGGATGAGATTGCGCGTTACAAGCGGGTGTTCGGGGTGGGGGCGCAGGTCGCGCAGGCCGTTATGGTATGATCTTGTCCGCAAAGAACAGACACTGCGCGATGTGGCTTTTGTGGATCGGATCGTCGGCGGCAAGGCGCGGCATGGTCCAGCCAACCGACGCGCAGGTGCGGGCCAGCGTAAACACCTCGACCGTGTCGCGATCTGCGGGGCGCAGGGTGGTGTAGCCGTCGATCATGGCGTCGCGAAGATCGGGGTAAGCGGGTTCGTAAATGTTGTGAAGCATTGCGGTGCCAAGATCGTAAAGCCGAAAGCCGAGGCCGGAATTGTCGAAATCTATCAGCGAAAGCGATTGGCCCTGCACCAGAATGTTTTCGCGCAGAACATCGGCGTGGATGGGGCCGAAATTGCCGTTGGTGGCATGGTCTGTGAGCCGGGTTTTCAGCCAATCGCGGATATGGCGCAGTTGGGTGGCTTGTGCGGGCGTGGCTATGGGATGATCCCAAAAGCGGCCCCAGAACGGGGTTTCGCCGACCAGACCATCGACATCCCAGCGCGGCCTGGTGAAGCCGTCGGGCAGGGTCAGTTGATCTGTTACGCTGTGCATCTTGGCCAGCAATTCGCCCAGCGCACGGTGCTGATCCAGCAAAACGGCAAGTGGGGCATCGAAGGGCTTGCCATGCTCGCCCAGCGGCTTGCCGTCTACCCACGCGATGCTGGAGGCGAGGCGGCCATCCGACAGGCGCACCAGAAGCGATTGATCCAGTGCAGCAAGCGGGCGCGGCACCGACACCCCGGCATCGGCAAGGGCAGCACACCACCACAGTTCAGACTGGATTGCGGCAGGGTTTTGATAGCCTTGCCGGTGCAGGCGCAAGGCAGAGCGGCCATGCGGCGTTGCCATTTCGAAGACGGCATTTTCGCGATTGCTGATCAGGCGTTGAATGCGGCCTTGCCAATGTGTGGCGGCCTCGGCGGCTTGATCGTGGATTTTCATGCGGCAACCGGGGCAGCATAAAGGGCGGCTTGCAAGGCATCGGCCAGCTGATCCGCGTTTTCGATGGAGAAGGGCATCGGTGGGCGGATTTTCAAGGCACCGCCACCGCGCCCGATCTTGTTCAGCAGGAAGCCGCGATTGACCATATCTTCGACCAGTGATGCCACGAAATCGGTGGCGGGGGTCATGGCGGCGTCGGTGACGAATTCGACGCCGAAGAACATACCGGTGGCGCGCACATCGGCCAGCAAGGGGTGACGCAGGGCGCGCAGGCGGTCCAGCATGTATGCCGAAACGGTGCTGGCGTTTTGTTGCAGGCCTTCGTCATCGATCACGTCCAGCACGGCAAGGCAGGCCGCCGCCGACACCGGATTGCCGCCGAAAGTGTTGAAATAGCCAAACGCATCACGGAAAGCGGCCATGATATCAGGGCGCGCCAGAATGGCAGCAACCGGGTGGCCGTTGGCCATGGGTTTGCCGATGGTCACGATATCAGGGGCGAAACCCAGCAGGTCGTGGCCCCAGAAGTGGCTGCCGACACGGCCAAAGCCGGGCTGCACTTCGTCGGCGATGACCACGCCACCGGCCTTGCGGATGGCGGCGATGGTTGGGTCGAGAAAGCCGGGTGTTACGGTTGGCAGGCCTTCGTTGGCGAAAACCGGGCATAGCATCATGCACGAAAAGCCGTGGCCGGAAGCCTCCAGTTCCGCAATCGCGCGGGAAACGTGGGCGGCGAAGGCGGCGGCTTGGTGTTCGGCGGTGCCGCCAACGGGGCGCAGGGTGTCAGGGGATGGCACAAGGCGGATGTTAGGGGCGTAGCCACCGATGGGCGGGCGGCGGGTGGACAGTTGGCTGACCGTAGCCGTATTGCCATGATAGGTGTTGTCGGTGGCAATGATGCCGGTTTTGCCAGTGACCGCCTGCGCCATGCGCAGGGCGATATCGTTCGCCTCGGACCCGGTGCAGGTCATGATGGCCTGACTGATGCCGTGGTCAAGACGCGCGGTCAGGCGTTCGATGTATTCCAGCACGCCGTCGTGCAGATAGCGGGTATGGGTGTTCAGAACTGCGGCTTGGGCGGCAATCGCGGCCACCACGCGCGGATGGCAATGGCCTACATGGGCGACGTTATTGTAGCAATCCAGATAGCGCTTGCCGGATGCATCCCACAGCCAAACGCCCTGACCTTTCACGATATGAACGGGTGATTGGTAGAAGGTCGGCACATTCGGGCCCATCAGGCGCGCGCGGCGTTCGAGCAGGGTTTCGGCCAGCATGGTTTCGGTCATTCATCGTCCTCCACTTTGCCGCGGCCTGCCTTTACGTCGGCACGCACGGATTTGGCCACCAATCGGCGTTGTTGGCTACCGTAGGTGGGCTTGGTGGCAATACGGCGTTTTGGGGCAATCAGGGCGGCTTGGATCATCTCGATCAACCGCGCCTCAGCCAATTCGCGATTGCGAGCTTGCGACCGGGTTTCTTCGGCCCGAATGACAATGGCACCTTCATTCGTCCAGCGCCGCCCGGCCAGCCGTTTCAGCCGCGCCTTTTGAGACGCTGAAAGATGCGGACTGCGTTCCGCCTCGAACCGCAACTCGACGGCGGTTGAGACTTTGTTCACATTCTGGCCACCCGGCCCGGACGAGCGGGTAAAGCTTTCCGAAAGCTCCCAGTCGGCAAGGGTGATGGTGTCGTTGATGCGCAACATGGCCGAACGCTAACGATTAATTGAACGAAACGGAACGCAGATGGTTTCGTTTTGGCAAAAATATCCAGCCAACGCAGATGTCCAAAGGCCGTGTCGGGGCTTGCGAAAAAGAGAAAGGGTCGCCAGTGACGGCAACCCTTTCCGAGATCCTAGGAGATGGGCCAGTTAGGCTTCAAATCCAATCATTGGTTTGTCTTTCAAGAGGTTGCTCTTAGAAGACACCCCCCATGACTGTCCCGACACAAGTCTCCAATATCACTCTAGACACTGGATCACCTCCTTTCAAAATGGTTGCCGATGATTCGAAGGTGGCACAGATTTTGTGTTTGTCAAAAGATTTTACGCAACCCCTGCGGTCAATTTTGCGACAGTCAGGCGGAATGGCAAAAGTGCAACGATAGCTAGGGCGATCTTCGCGCACCAATCGGCAATCGCCAGCGATACCCAGAATGGCAGGTCTGGACCAAAGCCCAATAAAGGCTGGGTGGTGGTGGCCCAGGACACATCATTTGCGGGCTCCAGCCAGATCAATGCCGCAGAAAACGCGGTGGTGAAGAAGATGGCGGTATCCAGCGTTGACCCGACAACAGTGGAGATCAGCGGTGCGCGCCACCATGCGGCGCGGCGCAACCTGTCGAACACCGCGACATCCAGCAACTGCGCCACCAGGAACGCCGCGCCCGAGCCGATGGCGATGCGAAGGGTGACCAGCGGGCCAAATTCACCGATGATCTGCGTGCCGACCAACGAGCATGCAATGCCGGTGACAAAACCGGCCAGCACAACACGGCGGGCGGCAACCGGGCCTTGAATACGATTGGTCAGATCGGTGACCAGAAAGGCGAACGGATAGGTGAGGGCACCCCAAGTTAGCCAGAGGCCAAGCGGATGCTGCACAAGAATGTTCGAGGCAAGCACAATGGCCGCCATGGCAAAAATGCCGGGGATCAGGGATTTCATACGATATGTCCGTTTTGACAAGGTTGCGGATACTTGGCCCATCTGTGGGCAGGCGCGTCGTTTAGCGCCGTAGCGGCATAGCGTCAATCTGGAACCCGGTATTCGACAATTTCTGTGCGCTGCAAGAACAGCAGATTATTGTCGGAGATCATCGTGAGGCGCAGGGTGCCGCTTGCATCACGCCAGACGGACAGCCCTTCAAGATTGTCGTGCTGGCCGGGGATGCTTTGGAACAACGTCTCTTGGTTGAACAACTGGTTTGACCCCATTTCGAAGCGCCGAACACGGCTGGCGAAGCCGGACAAGCCACGAAACTGCCGTTCCAGCAGATAAAACCGGCCGTCGGGGCCGAAATCGGCAGCGACTGCAAGAAATGTCCCAATGCGTGGGATGCTGAAGGGGTGATCCCAGACGCCGCCCCGAAATCGGTAGACCGGGAAGGGCCGCAGCAGATCACCCGATCGTTCGGGAAGGGTGTAAAGCGTGCCATCGGCGTCGACCGCCAGCGCTTCGAGGCTGGAATTTCGGCGCATCGTGTCGAATGCGGGTGGCCCGGCTATAATGATGCCGGGGCCGTTCAAGGTGGGATAGTGCGCAACCCGCGCGTCGCGTTCGAACGAGATGTAAGCCTGCCCATTGGGCAGCAACGCCAGCCCTTCGGTATCTTTGCGGTATTTTGGCAATGGTTGGTTATCGGGGCCATGCAAAAGCGCAATCTTTTCGGCCAGTATGCTGGCAATGCGACCTGTACTGTCACGCGTGAACCGGCCTGTGGTATAGGCCGACTTATCGGACACCACGACGAAGCCAAGACCGTCTGCATCGGTTTCAATCGCTGAAAAGCCACCAAATAGCGGATCATTGCTTTGCCAGTGATAGGCGGCAAAGAAGCCGGGCGGCATCGGGGTGTCGGCGCTGCCAACCAGCCCGAACACCACCGACAAGCCAAGGATCAATCCGACGACAGAACGCCGCGGCATTGCTTTGGCAGATCGGCCATGGTGAATTCACGCGGACCACGTTCACGTTTTGCGGGCTTCTTTGGCTTTTTGGTGGGCTTGGGCGGGTTCAGATAGTCCGTCACCCAATAGGTCAGCGTTTCATCACAGCCATTGCCGCCCTTTGACAGCTCGGCCACGGTCGGTTTTTGCGTTTGGCAAAAACGCGCGCCTTTGGGGCATTTCAGTCGCACATGAAAATGGGTGTCATGGCCCGCGACAGGACGGATTTTCTGCAGCCAGTCCGTGTCTTTGCGTTTGGCGGTCTTACACATTTCGATCTTGACTGCGGCGGCGACAAAAATGCGGTCAACCCGCGGGTCCGATGCGGCGGCGCGCAACAGGGCGTGGTGGCTGCGCGTCCAGTTTTCGGTCACCGATCGTTGATCTGCCGACCGGACCGGGATGGAGCTGATCTTTTCCCGCTCCGCGACGCTAAGATCAAGGCGGCGGGGTGGCAGCATCCACACATCGGCATCAAGCCCGATCTGGTGGCTGGCATGGCCAGAGGTCATTGGCCCGCCGCGTGGCTGGCCCATATCGCCGATGTAAAGCCCGGCCCAGCCAACCTGTTGTGCGGCGCGACTGAGGCCGATCAGGTAATCAACCAAAACCGGCTGACCAAAATTGCGATTGCGCGACAGCCGCATCGCCTGCCAGCTTGGCCCGGATTCAGGCAATTGCACCATGCCGGCGGCACAGCCACGGGCGTAACTGCCAATGGGCATAGGGGCCTGCTGTGACGGGGCGTTTTGGGCACCGAACAAACGGTTGGCCAGCTTTTCGGCGCTGGCGGGCAGCGCGCATAGCGACAGTGCAAGGATCAGTAGCAAATTGCGGATCATCGGCTTGCCCGTTCTCCCGTTGGTCGGACCCAGATTAGCAGAACCAAACCAACAAGGAACAGCCCGATCAAGGGCGAAATGCCGATGCGCTGCGATCCGCTGGCAGAGGTTGCAATCGCGATCAGGAACGGCGCAAGAAAAGAGGTGACCTTGCCCGACAGGGCGAACAGCGCGAAAGCCTCGGTCGCGCGGTCGGGCGTTGTGTGACGAACCATCATGGTGCGGGATGCGGCTTGTAATGCGCCGCCAGCGCCGCCGATCAGGGCACCGCAGCCGAAAAAGATCTGGTCGGCAGTGCCAGCGACGGGATCAATTGGCAGGCCCCAAAGACTTTCGCGGGTCATGCCGACAATGATGCAGCAGACCGCGATCAGGATCAGGATGCAGAACACAATCACCGGTTTGGGACCAAAGCGGCGATCCAACTTGCCGCCTATCCAGCTTGAGATTGTTGCAGTGACAGCGCCCACAACCCCAAAGATACCTATCTGGATGATGGACCACCCTAGTACGCCACTGGCATATACGCCGCCGAAGCCATAAAGCGCATTCAGCGCGTCGCGGTAGAACAGTGACGACGTAAGATAGGCGGCAAGGCTGCGCCGGTGCGCAAGGCTGGAGATCAGCGCAACAAGGCTGCCGAAGGCGGCCCCGATGCGCAACGGGCGGGCCTTGGTCTTTGGCTCTTTCACCCAAAGAAAGAACGGGATCATGAACACCACATACCAGATCGCAGTGAACGGCCCCACCGCGCGGGTTCCTTCACGGGCGCTGGCATCGAGGCCAAAAATCGGATCGATCTTTAGCAGGGTCAATCCTGTTGCAGCGTTTTCGGCAAACAGTGTCAGCATCAGCGCCAACGAAATGACACCGCCCAGATAGCCAAAGGCAAAACCAGACCCCGAGATACCGCCGATATCATCATGATCACCCAGCGAGGGCAGCAGGGCATTGGTGAAAATCGTCGCAAATTCCATGCCGATGAAGCCAAGGCCAAAAAAGGCGACTGCCCAGAACAGACTGCCCTGCCCCGGAACCAGCCACCAAAGGGCGAAAGATCCGATGACATAAAGTGCGGAAAACACCCAGACCCAGACCAAGCGACGCCCGGTGCCATCGGCGATCGCGCCGAGAATGGGCGCTAGGACGGCAACAATGACGCTGGCGGCGGCAAGGCCATAACCCCAATAGGATTGCGCGGCCGCACCTGCTGCCTCTGGATCAAGACCTAGCCCGATGTAATGCGCGCGGGCCACCTCGGCGAAATAGGGGCCAAAAATGAAGGTCAGCAGCAGGGTGTTGTAGGGTTGGCTGGCCCAATCGAAAAAATACCAGCCAAGAATGCGTTTCTTCGCGCTGATCATTCTATCCGCCCCTCGGTGTTTTGCGGATCAAGCCCGAAATGGCGGGCGGTTGCAAGCAGGCGCCTATCTTTGCGGCGGCCAAGGGCGCGCGTTCTCAGCCATGATCCATGCTTGCACCCAATCTGGTAAGGTCGGGCTTTCCATGGCATCCCCCAGGACCGCGATGAAATCTTTCGGCGGCACGATGCCGGACGTCCCTACAATCGCCGATCGTATGATCATCTGGCTGGTGCAATCGTCACCCTTCCACATGCTTTGGTCCATATAGACGAAGCGCGCATCCCAACCGATACAGCGCGATACCATTTCCAAGCGGTCAAACATCCGCACACGCTTGCGATAGCGCGTGGTGTTGCCCGCCACTGTGATGCCCCAGCCATTGGCGCGCAGCACTTTGTCGATACCTGTGCGGCGGGCAAGGGGCAGACGTCCCAGATCATACAGCGTCAGGGTGCGGCCATTGTTCAGCTCGATCCATGGATCGAGATCCCACGGCCAGCAGATATGGTGTGACCGGTGCGTGCCCAGCAGCGGCAGGGGTGGCGCATTCCGGAATTTCCACAACTCTTTGGCTAGCCGGAAAAATGGATACATTGGTACCTCCTGTGCAAATTGGCCGTGCCGCAGACCGGGCAAATGGTCAAGTGAAACGCTGCGGAATGGGTTGCCCTTTTGGGGTGCTGGCGTTACCTAACCACAATAGCTTGTGTCAGGAGGCCGATCTTGCAGAACCCGCTTCAGTTGCTTTTCGATATCGTGCGCTTTGTCCTGATTGCGCATATCATCCTTAGCTGGCTGATCAACTTTCAGGTTCTGAACCTGCGCCAGCCGATTGTTGCGCAAATCTGGGATGGCATCAACCGCATGGTAGAGCCGCTTTATTCGCGTATCCGACGGCTATTGCCACCAAGTGGGGGGCTGGATTTTGCACCGCTGGTTGCGATTTTTGGACTTTATGTCATCGAGTATGGTCTGCACCGTTTCACCAATATCCTGAACTGACTGGCATGCGGTTGAATGCGGGAAAGCTGACATGAACATTCATGGGGCGCTGCCGCTACCGCAAGATTTGTTGGCATCGGTTTTTGGATTTTCCGAATTTCGCCCCGGTCAGGCGGAAATTGTCGACGCCGTGCTGGCCGGGCAGAATTGTTTGGCGATCATGCCAACGGGTGGAGGCAAATCGCTGTGCTTTCAGCTGCCGGCGCTGTGCCGCACCGGGGTGACGGTTGTGATCTCGCCGTTGATCGCCCTGATGCGCGACCAAGTGCGGGCGTTGAAGGCGGCGGGGGTAGAGGCGGGGGCGCTGACCTCGGGCAACACCGAGGAAGAAACCGAACAGGTTTTCGCGGCGCTGGATCAGGGGCGGCTAAAGCTGTTGTACATCGCGCCAGAACGGCTGGCGACACCGGCAACGTTACCAATGCTGCGCCGGATTGGCGTTAGCGCAATTGCCGTGGACGAGGCGCATTGCGTATCGCAATGGGGGCACGATTTCCGGCCCGACTATCTGCGGATCGGCGATCTGCGCCGCGTTCTGGGCGTGCCTTTGGCGGCATTTACCGCCACAGCAGACGCCGAAACGCGGGATGAGATTGTTGCGCGGTTGTTTGATGGTGTAGCGCCATCGACATTCCTGCGCGGTTTTGATCGGCCAAACATCCATTTGGCGTTTGAGGTAAAAGACACGCCACGCACGCAGATTTTGCGATTTGCGCAAGCACGGCGCGGGCAATCGGGGATCGTTTATTGTGGCACCCGGGCCAAGACCGAAACGCTTGCGCAAGCGTTAACGGAAGCTGGGCATTTGGCGTGCTTCTATCACGGCGGGATGGACCCAGAGGCGCGCCGCCGGGTGGAAGTGCGGTTTCAGCAGGATGATGGGCTGATTGTGGTTGCGACGATTGCTTTTGGCATGGGTATCGACAAGCCTGATATCCGCTGGGTTGCCCATGCCGACCTGCCAAAATCCATCGAAGGTTACTATCAGGAAATAGGCCGTGCTGGTCGTGACGGCGCACCCGCCGAAACAATGACGTTGTATGGCCCGGAAGATATTCGCCTGCGCCGCAGCCAGATTGACGAAAGCGCCGCGCCCGCCGATCGCAAAGACGCGGATCATGGGCGGCTGAATGCGCTTTTGGGGCTGGCCGAGGCAACGAAATGTCGACGGCAGGTCTTGCTCGGGTATTTTGGCGAAACGTCCGGGCCCTGTGGGCATTGCGACCTGTGTGATCGACCCGCTGACGTGTTTGATGCTACTGACGCCGTGCGCAAGGCACTGTCGGCCATTTTGCGCACTGGTGAATGGTTTGGTGCTGGGCATTTGATTGATATCCTGACCGGAACACTGACACCAAAAGTGCGCGAACGCGGGCATGATCAGTTGCCAACTTTTGCCGTGGGCAAAGACCTGTCGAAGCCCGCCTGGGGGGCGGTGTTTCGTCAGATGATGGGGCAAGATCTGGTCCGCCCGGATGGAGAAAGGCATGGCGCGCTGCGCATGACTGATGCCGCGCGGCCGATTTTGCGCGGCGAGGCGTCAATTACGTTGCGGCGCGATACAATCACCTCAGCGGTGGCAGTGACGGCGGTGAAATCGCAAGTGTCGGATGAAGATGCGCCGTTGCTGTCGGCCCTGAAGGCGAAACGGCGCGCGCTGGCAGAGGCGGCCTCAGTGCCGGCCTATGTGGTGTTCCCCGACCGGACTTTGATTGAAATGGCAGAAAAAAAGCCGGTCACGCTGGACCAGATGGCGCAGATTACCGGGGTTGGTGCGAAAAAGCTGGAAAGCTATGGCGCGCTGTTTCTGGCGGTGATTACCGGGGCGCAGGCGATGCCTTTGCACCCACAACGGATGCGGCTTGCCGGGCGTGATGCGGGTGCGGTGTTTGATTTGCTTGCGGAAGAGCAGCTGCGACTGGCGCGCGGTGAAGACGGCATTGGCAAGCACCTTAGCTGCACACAAGCCAGTTTGCGCAAGATTGCCGAGGCGCGGCCTTCGACTCTGTCCGATCTGGACCGGGTCGGCGCGTTGGGCCCGCAAAAGATTGAGCGGTTTGGGCCGACGTTTCTGGAAATTCTGCAGCAGGGCTAGACCCCGCTGCCGTCTGGGCTAATTTGGCCGCAAGAGGTGATGATGCTGACGGTGATTTCCCCAGCCAAACGGCTTGATCAGACGCTGCATGTGCTGCCCGACGGGATGGCACAGACGCAGCCGGTTTTTGCGACGGATGCGGTAAAGCTGGTAAAGGTCGCAAAGGCGCTGGGCGTTGCCGATCTGTGTGCGCTGATGGGGATTTCAGACGCTTTGGGGCGGCTGAACCGGGATCGGTTCAAGGCATTTCGGGCAAAGCCTTCGCTGGCGGAAACTTGGCCAGCGGCGTTTCTGTTCGCTGGCGATACCTATGCGGGGCTAGAGGCGGCAACGATGGAAGCCGATGCTTTGCGCTGGGCGCAGGGGCATTTGCGGATATTCTCGGGGCTTTACGGCGCGCTACGGCCTTTGGATGCCATTCACCCCTATCGGTTGGAAATGGGCAGCAAGTTGGCCAACCCGAAAGGTGGCGATCTTTACGCTTTTTGGGGCGATAAAATCGCCAAGGCTTTGAATGCGCAAGGTGCCGAGCTGGGTGCGAGAACTCTGATCAACTGCGCATCGACCGAGTATTTTGGCGCGGTGAATCGCAAGGCGTTGAAGCTGCAGGTGATTACGCCTGTGTTCTTGGAAGATCGTGGCGGCGATGCCAAGATTATCAGCTTTTGGGCCAAGAAAGCCCGCGGTGCCATGGCGCGGTTCATCGCAGACCATCAACTGACTGATCCAGCGGATATTCGCGGATTTACAACTGGCGGATACCGCTATGATGCCAGCCTTTCAAAAGCCGATGCATGGGTGTTTCTGCGCCCGGCAGTTGAGGCTGAGGCGGCCTAGGTTCCGGTCAACGCCGTGTCTGGCACCACGGGCCGGGCGTCTTTCGGACAAAACTCCACCAACGCACCGGTGATGGTGGATTTGCGCAAGGGTTTGGTCATATACCGATCGATACCTGCCGCAAAAATGCTGTCGGAATCACCATCCATTGCGTGGGCGGTCAACGCCACGATCGGCACGCGCGATTTCCCACCAGCCTCCAACGCGCGAATGGCCTGGGCGGCTTCGCGACCGTCCATTTCGGGCATCGAGATATCCATGAAGATCAGGTCGGGTTTCAGGCTTTGGTAAAGCTCCACCGCCTCGCGTCCGTTGTTGGCGAAGGTTAGCTCGATGTCGATATCCTTGACCATTTTGCGGAACACCAACTGATTGGTGCGGTTATCTTCGGCGGCAAGAACGCGCATCACGCGGCTGCCCGATGTGGCAACGACAGGCAGCACAATTGGCGCGTCTGGGGCGGTGGTCGCTGTCAGCGCTTGCAGGCGGCGGTAAAGCTCGGATCGCAACACGGGTTTTTGCAGAACAGCGGCGAAACGCGCCGGGCTTGCGCTGTCACGACGTGCTGCGGGGTTGGAGGACAGCAGCATGATCGGTACTGACAGACCCCTCGCCTGAATATGCTCGGCAAGGGCCATTCCGTCCATTTCGGGCATGTCGTGATCGGTGATGACCACGTCATAATCATGGTCTTTGTCCAGCGCCGCCAGAGCATCAGCGCCAGATCGGCACAGGGTTACCGCAATGCCGCATGGCACAAGCTGGCGTTCCAGAATGGTGCGGTTGATGAATTGATCATCGACCACCAGTGCGCGGCGAATATCAATCGGGGCCTGCGATGCCGCTTCATCCTCGGCCACGTCCATCGTCAGGCGGAAGCCAAAGCTGGAGCCTTTGCCAAATTCGCTGTCGACCCAAACCGCACCGCCCATCCGTTCGATCAGTTTTTGGGTGATCGCCAGCCCAAGCCCAGTGCCTTCAAACTTGCGATTTGTCTGGCTTTCGACCTGATTGAATTCGCCAAACACGTGGTCCAGATTTTCGGCAGCAATGCCAATGCCGGTATCTTCGACAGTGACGTGCAACTGCTGGCTGCCCGTTTCCACCTCTAGCCCGACAACGCGAATCAGGACGTGGCCGGTTTCGGTAAACTTCACCGCGTTGCCAACCAAGTTGGTCAGCACCTGCCGCAGCCGCCCCGGATCGCCGATGTAGCGGGTGGGCAGGAACATGTCGAAATCGATCATCAGATCAAGGCCCTTGGCGCGGGCACGGGGTTGCAGAAGCATCGCCACTTCGTGGATTGTGCGTTCCAGATCAAAGGGTTCTGGCTGCAGGGTCAGACGTTCAGCCTCGATCTTGGAATAATCCAGAATGTCGTTGATGATGACCAGAAGCGCCTCGCCGGATGACCGGATGGTTTCGGCAAACAGGCGCTGATCGTCGGTCAGATCGGTGTCGCACAGCAATTCGGCCATGCCCACAACGCCGTTCATCGGGGTTCTGATCTCATGACTCATGTTCGCCAGAAACGCCGACTTGGCGCGATTTGCGGCCTCGGCAGCCGTGCGGGCGGTTTCCAGTGCGGCCTGCTGGTTCTTGATCTCGGATATATCGACACGCAGGCCGACGCGGCCGCCGTCAGGCGTTGGGTGGTCATGGGCGCGCAGCCAGCGGCCGTCGCTTAGTTGCTGTTCATGCAAAGCCACCGGATTGCGATGCCGTTCCATGCGTTCGGCAATCCAGTGCTCTTCCTGACCGACGGCATCAAGATGCTGGCCCCGTGCCAGACCGAAACGCAGAATGTCTTCGAACTTGGCCCCCGGCACCATGGCAGGGGCACTTTGGGCATAAATCTCGCGGTAACGCTGATTGCAGGTCAACAAACGATCCTCTCTGTCAAATAGAACGAAGCCATCCGGTATTGCTTCAACAGCGGCCCAGATGCGCATTTGGTCGGTGATGTTCAGAGCGAGGCTAACCAGATCGCCATCGCGGGCGCGCCGATCAACCAGCTTGACCCAGGTGCCATTGGTGAACGGCAAAACGACGGGTTCAATCGGCTCGCCGTCCAACCGCCCGAGCATATCCGCGATCCAGTCTTGCGGCGCGTCAGCTTCCAGCACAATCAGTGGGGCTTCGGCAAGGATGCCCAGAATTTCAGTATAGCTGATGCCGGGGGCAATTGGGTGCCCGTCGAACAGGGCAAGATAGGCGGCGTTAGCAGTGACCAGCTTTAGGTTGGTGTCGAACACTGCAAAGCCATCGCGGATGGTATCGATTGAATCCCACAGGCGGCGTTCGGCAAGAACGGCAGTGCTGTGGGCGACTTCCAGATCTGACAGGAAGCGGCTGTTTTGGCCCTTTAACTGTTCGGCTTCGGTCACGGCAACCTGTGTGACGTGGCGCTGTTCTACGATCTGGTCCGACAGGCCGCGCGCATGAAACGCCAGCTTTTGATTGGCAACGATCAGTTCCCGGCTTTTATGTTCCAACAGGCGTTCCGCCGCCAATCGCGCTCGTCGTTCTTTCGCGAGCCTTTCAGCGATTTCCATTCCAGTAATGTTCCTAGCCCAGCGTTTCGGCGCGCCGCCTTCTGGCAGCCCCCTGATTAAATTGGAGATTGCAGCAACAAGATGAACGCCAGTTTAACGCTGCCAAGCATTTTGGCGGGGAGCGATGCCTTGCTAGAATCCGGGCTTCATGTAACCATCGGCGCGGTCACACCCCGGAGGATTTTCATGCAACGTTATGCCAATCGTGCTTTGGCGGGTCTGTCTATTGGCCTTGGTCTGATGCTTGCCGGAATGGCCCCCGCGCAGGATCTGATCCCGAAACAGCGGTTCGTGCTTAGCCAAGATGCCGATTTTCCGGGTGGTGATATAGCGTCGATTTTCGACACTACGCTTGAGGCGTGTGAACGTGCCTGTGCAACCAACAAGAACTGCACGGCGTTTACGTTTAACGGCAACAACGGATCATGCTTTCCCAAGGCCAACGCAGGTGAGCGTGCGTTCTTTTTGGGGGCGTATTCCGGCTATCTAATCAAGACCGATGCCGGGGCGGTGGACCGCGCAACGCTTCGCCGGTCAGAGTTGCCGTTCGTACCCGATTGGGATGTTTCGGCAGCCTTTGCGCAAGCGGATGGCATGGGCAACGCCCATGTGACCAATGATTTTACCGCCGAAGAGCATTTGCAAGCCGCCCTTGATGCCGAAAACAGTGGCGACCCCGAACTGGCTAGTCGCTTTACCGGGGCCGCGATCAACCTGACAGATTTGCCGGAAACCTGGGCCGATTATGCGCGTTTGCTGCTGCTGGCGGGCCAACCGAACGGCGATAACCAGCGCAGCTACCGTGATCGGGCCTATAACGCCACGATCAACGCTTACCTTCGGGCGGAAACACCGGCACTGCGGCATTCCATTCTGGTGACCATGGGCGAGGCTTTGGAAAGCCTTGAGCGGGGCCGCGATACCGTGCAGGCGCTGCGTCTGGCACAGGCCCTGCAGCCGCGTGATGATACGGCGGCACTTCTGGATAGCGCGATTGGCAAATACGGCTTCCGCATCGCCGACAACGAGGTGCAATCTGACAGCGCCCGCCCGCGTGTTTGCGCGAACTTCACCGAAGATCTGTTCACCACCGGTGTCGATTATTCCAGCTTTGTGCAGGTGGATCAGGCGGGCCTTACAGTCGAAGCCGTCGGCACCCGGCAGATTTGCGTGGAAGGTGTGACGCATGGCAGCCGCTATACCTTTACCTTCCGCGAAGGGCTGCCTGCTGCGGATGGCCAGACGCTGGCGAAATCCATTCCGATCACAGCCTATGTGCGCGATCGTAGCCCCGGCGTGCGCTTTGCGGGGCGGGCATATGTGCTGCCGCGTCTTGGCGGGGCGTCTATTCCGGTGGAAACGGTCAACACCGACAAGCTTGATCTGACGCTGTATCAGGTCACTGACCGCAACTTGCTGCGTGCCATTCAGAACGATTATTTCGGATCGCCAATGCAGGAATATCAGGAAAGCTTTTTCACCGACGAGGTTGGCGAACAGCTTTGGCAAGGCACGGCAGATGTCGGCCAAGAGGTGAACCGCGATGTCACTACTCGGCTGCCGATGGATGAAGCCTTGAAAGACCTGCCGGCCGGGATTTACGCGCTGAAAGCCGCCGTGCCGGGGGTGGACCCCTATGTTATCGGGGCGGCTTGGCAGTGGTTTGTGGTGTCTGATCTGGGTCTGACCACAATGAGCGGGGTTGACGGGTTGCATGTGTTTGTACGCTCCCTCGGAACTGCAGGTGCGAAAGAAGGTGTGACGATTGAACTGCTGAACCGCGCCAATTCGGTGCTGGGCACGGCAACGACCGACGCTGTGGGCTATGCCAGTTTCCCCGGCGGTTTGACCCGTGGCACTGGCGGCACAGCGCCCGCCATGATCGTGGCGCGCGAAGGCGACGGCGATCTGGCGTTTCTGTCGTTGACGGACCCGGAATATGACCTGTCGGATCGCGGTGTTGAAGGGCGTGAACCGGCACCCCCGGTTGATGTGTTTCTGACCACAGATCGCGGCGCTTACCGCGCAGGCGAGACGGTTTATGCCACCGCCCTTGCGCGCGATGTGCAGGCGGCAGCCATTCCGGGCCTACCGCTGACGGCAGTATTGATGCGCCCTGACGGTGTTGAATATTCGCGCCAGCTTGCCCCTGATGGTGGTGCGGGTGGGCATGTGTTTGCCTTGCCGATTGCCGGATCGGCCCCGCGCGGTGTGTGGCGTCTGGACGTGTTTGCCGATCTTGAGGCTGCGGCCCTGACATCGGGCACCTTCTTGGTCGAAGACTTCCTGCCGGAGCGCATTGATTTCGATCTGGCACTGGCTGACGGCCCGCTGCGGTTGGGCGATACGCCCGAACTGACAGTTTCCGCCCGATATCTGTTTGGCGCGCCGGGTGCGGACCTTGCGATCGAAGGCGAGACGTTGCTGCGCGCGGCAGACGGTCTTGCCGCTTATCCGGGCTATGTGTTTGGCCGCCACGACGCGCCCTTTGATGCGCGGCTAGAAGTGCTGGGTGGCGGGCAGCGCACAAATACAGAGGGCACCGCTGTGGTGCCGGTTTCGCTGCCAGTCGTGGATGACCCCGGCCGCCCGCTTGAGGCGCGCATGACGGTGCGGGTGGCCGAAGGATCGGGCCGCCCGGTGGAACGGCAGATCACCAAGCTGCTGACACCGTCGGTGGCGATGATTGGGGTTAAGCCGCTGTTCGAAGATGTGGTGGGCGAAGGCGACGAGGCGCGCTTTAGCCTGATCGGGGTCGGGCCCGACGAAGCACTGACACCGATGAAAGTGAAATGGCAACTGACCCGGATTGAAACCAATTACCAATGGTATCAGAACTTTGGCAATTGGAGCTGGGAACCGGTCGTTAGCCGTACCGTGGTGGAAGAAGGCACTGCCGATCTGGGTGCAGCGCCAACCGAAATTGCCGGTGCCGTGACTTGGGGCGAATATGAACTGGTTGTAGAACGCAACGATGGCGTTCCTGCAGCCACGTCAACCACGTTCTACGCAGGCTGGTATGCGCCCGCCGATGTATCGGCAACACCCGACACGTTGGAGCTGTCGCTGGATAAACCCGCCTACAAAGCGGGCGACATGGCAGTGCTGCGCATTGTGCCGCGCGCGGCGGGAACGGCACTGATTACCGTGCTGTCGAACCGGCTGGTGGCGATGCAGGCGGTCGAGGTTAAGGAAGGTGAAAACATCATCAACCTGCCGGTGACCGACGAATGGGGTGCCGGGGTTTACGTGACAGCCTCTGTTCTGCGGCCGATGGATGTGGCGGCGGGACGCAATCCAGCGCGGGCCTTGGGGCTGACCCATGCGGGCGTCGATCCGGGGGCGCGACAGTTGACGGCAACGATTGAGACGGCGCCCGAGGCAGCCCCACGCGGGCCGATGGAAGTGGCGGTTAAGGTTGATGGTGTGGAGGCGGGCGATACTGCCTTTGTCACCATTGCAGCGGTTGACGTGGGCATTTTGAACCTAACCGGGTTTGAGGCCCCCAATCCATCAGACCATTACTTTGGCCAACGCAAACTGGGTGTCGGCATTCGCGACATCTATGGCCGCTTGATTGACGGTCTGAACGGCGCGGAAGGCACGGTTCGGTCGGGCGGCGATGCGGGGGCGCAGGCGCGCCTGCAATCACCCCCCCCCACCGAAGAACTGGTCGCCTACTTTAGCGGCCCGGTGCAAGTTGGTGCCGACGGCTATGCGCGGGCCACTTTCTATCTGCCCGCCTTCAACGGCACCGTCAAAGTGATGGCGGTTGCGTGGTCGGCCAAGGGTGTTGGCCAAGCCTCGGCCGATGTGCTGGTGCGTGACCCTGTTGTAGTAACCGCAAGTATGCCGCGATTCCTGTCACCCGGTGATGAAAGCCGCGTGTTACTGGAAATTGTTCATGCCACCGGGCCATCTGGCCGTATGGGCTTGGATGTTTCTGCCACGGGTCTGACGCTCGGTGACGTGCCATCAGGTTTTGATTTGGCCGACAAAGGCAAGGTGGTGTTCGCGGTGCCTGTGAAGGCCAATGATGTGGGGTTGTTCAGCATTGATGTCGCCCTGACCACACCAGACGGCAAGCAGTTGAAGAAAACCCTGCAAGTGCCGGTGCAAGTAAACGACCCCGAAATTGCCCGCACAACGCGGCTTGATCTCGCGGCGGGGCAAAGCTTCAACTTTGATCAGGCGGCATTTACCGGGCTGATCCCCGGCAGTGCGACAGCCACGCTTGCCATCGGACCGATTGCACGGCTGAACGCGCCGGGGCTGCTGGCCTCGCTGGATCGCTATCCCTATGGCTGTACTGAACAGATTACATCGAAGGCGTTGCCGCTCATCTATTTCGACGAGGTGGCACAGGCCATGCAGTTGAAGGGTGCAGACAACATTCGCCAGCGGGTGGAACAAGCGGTGGCTGAAGTGTTGACTAACCAATCCTCGGGTGGCGGCTTCGGCCTATGGGGGCCAAGTTCGGGCGATTTCTGGCTGGATGCTTATGTCACCGACTTCCTGAGCCGAGCCAAAGCGCATGATTTTGCGGTTCCCGACCTCGCGTTCCGCCAAGCGCTGGATAACCTGCGCAATCAGGTGAATTACCAAGCCGATTTCGACAATGGCGGCGAGGCGCTGGCCTATGCGCTGATGGTCTTGGCACGCGAAGGGGCGGCAGCAGTGGGCGATCTGCGCTATTATGCGGATGTGAAGGGCGATGCGTTTGCCACGCCCATTGCGCAGGCCCAACTGGGTGCTGCCCTTGCCAGCTACGGTGATCAGGTGCGCGCCGATATGATGTTCCGCAAGGCGGCGCTGCGTATCGATGCGCTGGTCGGGCCGGAAACCGAGCAGATTTTCCGCGCGGATTACGGCACCAACTACCGTGATGCGGCGGCGGTGCTGACGCTGGCGGTGGAAGCGGGATCAACCGCAATCGACCGCGAGGCGCTGACCAACCGCATTGCAACGGCTGGCAATGTCTTGTCGACGCAAGAGGCGACATGGGCGCTGCTGGCGGCGAACGCGCTGATTGACGGGCCGGGGCTGGACGGCATCACGATTGATGGTGCTGCGGCAACCGGGCCTTTGGTGCGGGTGCTGGATGCGTCAACCGCCCCGATGGTGGTGGTAAACGGATCGACGACAAACACCTCGCTAACGCTAACCACCTACGGCGTACCCTCCGAACCTGAACCTGCTGGTGGCAACGGCTACGCCATCACGCGCAGCTATTACACTATGGATGGCGAGGCAGCCTCTTTGGACGGTCTGAAAGTCGGCACAAGGCTGGTGACAGTGCTGGAGGTAACCCCCTTCGGCAGCGGCGAAGCCCGTCTGATGGTCAGCGATCCATTGCCAGCGGGGTTCGAGATTGACAACCCAAACCTGATCACGGCTGGGTCTTTGGCCAATCTGGATTGGCTCGGCCTTGAATCCGAAGTGGCGCATAGCGAGTTTCGGCAAGACCGTTTCCTGACGGCGATTGACCGCTACGGCAGCGATGTTTTCCGGCTGGCCTATGTGGTGCGCGCCGTGTCACCCGGCACGTTCCTTCATCCGGCAGCATCGGTTGAGGATATGTACCGCCCCGATCTGCGCGCGCGCAGTGACGTCGGCCAGATCACAATCGCCGAGTGATGCGCGCTTGGCCGATCTTTGCTGTTGCGGCGGGCCTTTGGCTGGCGGCAACGTTGCGGGATGCGGGCGATGACTGGATCGCGGCGACGGTCTTGCCGCCCTTGGCGCTTGAAACCTCGGTCGAGGTGTTGGATAGGCACGGCACCCTGCTGCGGGCCTACACCGTGGCTGATGGCCGCTGGCGATTGGCGGTCGACCCCACCGCCGTTGACCCCGCCTATGTAGAGATGCTGCTGGCGTTTGAGGACAAGCGCTTTGCGAGCCACCACGGCGTTGATCTTCGGGCTATGGCGCGGGCGGTGATACAGGCGGTCTGGAATGGCCGCGTGGTGTCGGGTGGCTCGACCCTGACCATGCAGGTGGCGCGGCTGCTGGAAGAAAGCGGCACCGGCAAAGTGGCGGGCAAGCTGCGGCAGGTTCGTGTCGCTCTGGCGCTGGAACGGCGCCTGAGCAAGGATCAGATCTTGCAGCTGTATCTGCATCTGGCACCGTATGGCGGCAATCTGGAAGGGTTGCGCGCCGCGACGCTGTCGTATTTCGGCAAGGAACCGCGCCGTTTGACCCCCGCCGAAGCTGCCCTTCTGGTAGCCATACCCCAATCGCCCGAGGCTCGCCGCCCCGATCGCAATCCCGAGGTGGCCGAGGCGGCGCGGGCGCGGGTGCTGGACAGGGCTGTCGGCACGGGAATAGTCGATGCCGATCAGGCACAAGCCGCGCGCACCGAAACCGTGCCGCGCCACAGACGCGCCTTCCCAGCCCTTGCCCCGCATCTGGCCGACCGGGGCTTGGCCGAAGCGCCGCAGAGTACCGTGCATCACCTGACGATAGACGCGACGTTGCAGCGCCAGCTAGAGGCGTTGGCCCGCGATCTGGTGGCAAGCCATGGCGAGCGGCTGCAAGTGGCGATGGTGGTAGCAGATCATCGGTCGGGCGAGATTTTGGCCTCGGTCGGATCAAGCGCCTATCAGGCCAACGCGCGCCAAGGCTTCATTGATATGACTCACGCCATTCGGTCGCCCGGATCAACTTTAAAGCCGTTGGTCTATGGCTTGGCGTTTGACGAAGGCTTGGCGCACCCCGAAACTCTGATCGAAGATCGCCCGACGGTGTTTGGCACTTATGCCCCGCAGAACTTCGACAAGCTGTATCGCGGCACCATCCGGGTGCGTGAGGCACTGCAGCAATCACTGAACATTCCCGTCGTTGCACTGACTGAGGCGCTTGGCCCGGCGAAACTGCTGGCCGCCATGCGCCGCGCCGGGGTGGAGGCTGAATTACCCGGCGGCCAGCCGGGGCTGGCAATCGCGCTGGGAGGTGTCGGCGTCACGCTGGAAGACATGGTGCAACTATACGCCGCCATTGCGCGCGGCGGTGTCAGCCTGCCGCTGACGCATCTGATGGACGGCGAACGCCGTGATGGCGCGCGGGTGCTGTCGGACAGCGCTGCATGGCAAGTCGGCGATATTCTGGCCGGCCTGGCGCCGCCACCGGGGGCACCGGCGAACCGGCTGGCCTATAAAACCGGCACCAGCTATGGCCACCGTGATGCCTGGGCAATTGGCTTTGATGGCCAGCATGTCATCGGCATCTGGCTTGGTCGGCCTGATGGGACGCCTGTGCCGGGGGCATTTGGGGCCGATCTGGCCGCACCTGCGTTGTTCCAGGCCTTTGCCCGGCTGAAACCCACCCTAACCCCGCAACCCCCCGCCCCCGCCGCAACCCTGCTGGTGGCCAATGCTCAGCTACCGCCGCCGTTGCAAAAGTTCCGGTCACGGTCTGCCGCGTTCGAAGCAGCGGCAGACGCGCCAGCCGTCGCCTTTCCACCCGACGGGGCAGAGGTGGAATTGCTGCCCGAAGGTCTGATGGTCAGGGTCCGCGGCGGCAATGCGCCTTTCACATGGCTTGCCGACGGAGTGCCGATGGCTGTGTCACTTAGCGCCCGCGAAACGATGCTGGTTTTGCCCGGACCGGGATTTGTTACGCTGTCAGTCATCGATGCTGGTGGGCGATCTGCAAGGGCATCAGTTCGGGTCCATTGACGCCGCGAGCGTTGCAGTGGATACGGCACCGCGCGGACCGTGGCCGGAGACACCAGAATGAATGCCCTGATCAAAACCCACGCCGCTCTGTTGATCACCGGGCTGGTCAGCTTTGTGCTGATGGGGGCTGGGCAATCGCTATACGGCCCGGCTCTACCGGCCTTTGCGCGCGATCTGCAGCTTTCGGAAGCACAGGCCGGTTGGCTGGTTTCCGCCCACTGGATCGGCTGCATTATCGGCGTCGCCGGGATGTTTCGCTTTGGCACCCACGTCACACCACGCATCGCCCTTGGGCTGATGGCGGCGGGCGCTGCGTTGATAGCCTCGACACCGGGTTGGGTAGGCACACTGGCCGGGGCGGTGATGTTTGGCGTGGGCTATGGCTGTGCGACCGTGGTCTTCAACCCGCGCGTTCTGGCGGCTTTTGGCGATAAGGGCGCGTCGATGCTAAGTCTGCTGAACGCCATTTTCAGCCTTGGCGCCATAGCCGCACCGCTGGTTTTCGTGGCGCTGGGATCATCTCCATCGCTGGCTTTTGGCATTGTGGCGGCCAGTTGCGCAGTCGTCTGCCTTGGTGCTGGTGCTGCGGGCAAAACCGAAACCGTCGGCGGCCTCGCCTCCGCGCCGTACAAACTCCACCGGGGCATTCTGCTGTTCGGCATGGTGGCTGTCGGGCTCGAAGCCTGCCTTATCGGCCTTGGCCCTACCGCCTTGATTAGAGCAGGCGAAACCGAAGCCGATGCAGCAGAGTTGCTGTCGATGTTCTTTGTGGCGTTCCTTCTGGCGCGTATCGGCTTGGTCTTTGCAGCACAGTACGTTGCGTCATTCACGCTGTTCGCGTTTGCCATGGCCGGGGCGGCACTGGCTGCTGTTGCTGCGGCGCGGTTAAACCCTGCCGTTTTTTTTGTGATCATCGGGGCCAGCGCCGCGCTGTTTTTCCCCAGTTTCTTTGTGACCGCAGCGCGCAAAATGGGCACTGATGCCCGCGTTCCCGCTACAATCGTTGCTGCTGGTCTGGTGGGCGGCATTTTGTCGCCAGTAGTCATGAGCAACATCACCGCCGGGCTCGGCCAATACGGCTTCTTCTGGGTAATTGCAGGCGTCGCCGGCCTCACGGCCACTGCTGCTTTCATAGTCATGCAGCCGATGAACCGTTGAGCCTAGCCGCCTGCCTGCCAGATACGCACCGCATCCAGCGGATACAGCAGCATCAAAATGTTCAACGCCAGGCCATCACGGATCAGCCAGATGGTCAGCGCCTCGAACCCGATAACCAGAACGACGCTGGCCCAAACCGGGATCACCCGCGCCAAAGCAAACCCCAGCACCATCGCCAGAATATCGCACACTGCGTTCAGAACGGAATCGCCGTAGTAATCCAACGATATGGTCACCGCACGGTAGCGCTCGATGATGAAATCGGAGTTTTCGAGTATTTCCCACGCCGCCTCGATCAGGGTGGCAATGGCCAGACGCCAGCCAATAGACAATCGACGCGCCACCAGCCAAAGCGCGCCAAAGAACAATATCCCGTGCAGCAAATGCGACGGCGTATACCAATCGGCGATGTGCTGCGAGTTTTCAGAGCTAACCGTTTCGCCATGCCACAGCTTTATATAGCCGCATTTGCAGATCGGTTCGCGACCGATCCACAAAAGCCACGCACCGGCAGCAAGGATAATTGCGAAAACCACGAAATAGGGCAAACGATGGCGTGTCATGCGGGCATTGGAATCACATCAAAACGCCTGCGTCTACTAAATTGAAGGGAAAAATCATGCCCAACAAATTTGGCCCCTCGCGCGGCGAATGGTGGTTTCGCCTTTGCGCGGGGATAGGCGGGCTTTGCTTTTTGGCATCTGCCATCTGGTTGCGCGGTATCCCTACCGGGCCCGCATTTGTCGAAGTGGTGGGTCTTGGTGGCGTATTCTTTGGTGGCACTGTCATTTGGTCGGCTTGGAACTTGTGGAAAGACCGTGCGGATTAGCTACGCTTCCCGTCTCAGCAAAACGCGATCAGTCTGGGTCAGATGAAAAGCATCGCGCCCCTCCAGCACGATGGCACTCAGCGGCCCGCCATAAGCAGCCCCGCTGTCTGTATTGACACGATTTCCATAGTTTCGTGGGCGATCAATGGCGGTATGACCGTGAACAATCAGTTTTCCATGATCAACTGGATCAATCAAAAACGCCCCCCTGATCCACAACAGGTCAGTCTCCGTTTGGGCATCAAGCGGCACACCGGGCCGGACGCCCGCATGCACGAACATCACCTCACCTCGCACGAATGATGTCGGGCGGGACACCAGAAAATCACGATGCGCCTGTGGAACAGCCGCCACCGCTTCGGCATGCACAGGGGCGATACGGCGATCAGCGGCGTTCTTGATGCCATAGGATGCCAGCGTTTCGGCCCCGCCAATCTTGTAGTGCAGATAGCTTAGATCGGCGCGCAACCCCTCGTCCTGATACCCCATATCCGACAGAAAGCCGGTGAACATCCGGTCATGGTTGCCCTTCAGCACCACCCAGTTTTCGCCCGCAGCAATACCGGCCCGCAGATATTCGATCACCCCTTGGCTGTTCGGCCCCCGATCAACCAGATCGCCGATATGCACAATTGGCCCATCATCGACACCGCTTTCGCGGCGGTCTGCCGCAATGCGGGCATGTGCCTCGATCAATAGATCAAGATGGCCGTGAATATCGCCAATTGCGTAAGTGCGCATCATCAACGCCTTTGATCTGCTGGCAAGAGCCGGGGGGGTTCACACCCCCCGGACCCCCCGTGGGATATTTTGACAGAAGCGAAACGGCAAGAGCGGCTTGGGCTTGCCAACGCTATGCCACATCGAATTCCAACGCTTTGACTTGCTGGAACATGCCGGTCGATTCCAGCGTATCCACCACCTTCGGATCAATCGCCTGATCAAGATACAAAATGGCAATCGCCTCTTGCCCGACACCGGATCGGCCAAGGGTAAAGTTGGCGATGTTGACACCGTTCTTGCCCATCGTCATGCCCAACAACCCGATGATGCCCGGCACATCTTCGTTGGTGGTGTACAGCATGTGCTGGCCGATTTCAGCGTCGATATTGATGCCTTTGATCTGGATGAAGCGCGGCTTGCCATCCGAAAAACAAGTGCCGGCGATGGATCGTTCGCGTTTGTCGGTTACCATCGTGACTTTGATATAGGCGTCAAACACGCCGGTCTTTTCCTGCCGTGTGGTGGAAATCTGGATGCCGCGCTCTTTGGCGACAATCGGTGCCGATACAAGGTTCACATCCGGATTGGCGGTTTTCATCACACCGGCAATCACTGCCGAATTCAGCGCCGCCAGGTTCATATCCGACACTGCACCGTCATAAAGAATGTTGATCGCCTTGATCGGCTCGTCGGTCATTTGGCCGATGAAAGCGCCAAGATGCGATGCCAGTTTAATCCAAGGGCCCATAACGGCGGCCTCTTCTGCCGTCACATTCGGCATGTTCAGCGCGTTTTGCACCGCCCCGGTCAACAGGTAATCCGACATCTGTTCAGCCACCTGCAAGGCCACATTTTCCTGCGCCTCGGTCGTGGCGGCACCAAGATGCGGCGTGCTGACAACATTTGGCAGATTGAAAAGCGGGTTATCAGTTGCCGGTTCTACCTCGAACACGTCCAGCGCGGCCCCTGCAACATGGCCGGATTTCAGCGCGTCCACCAACGCCGCCTCGTCAATCAAACCACCGCGGGCGCAGTTGATGATGCGCACGCCTTTCTTGGTTTTGGCCAGATTTTCGCGCGACAGGATGTTACGGGTCTTGTCGGTTAGCGGCACGTGCAAGGTGATGAAATCGGCGCGGTGCAGCAATTCATCAAGATCAACCTTGGTAACGCCAAGCGTCTTCGCCCGCTCGTCCGACAGGAACGGATCATAGGCCATCACTTTCATATGCAGGCCAATCGCACGATTGCACACGATGCCGCCAATGTTGCCCGCACCGATGACGCCGAGGGTCTTGTTGAACAACTCGACGCCCATAAACCGCGACTTCTCCCACTTCCCGGCATGGGTGGAGGCGTTGGCTTCGGGAATTTGCCGCGCGACGGCGAACATCATCGCAATTGTGTGTTCCGCCGTGGTGATCGAATTGCCAAACGGCGTGTTCATCACGATCACGCCCTTTTTAGACGCTGCCGGAATATCGACGTTGTCCACACCAATGCCCGCCCGACCTATCACCTTCAGGTTGGTCGCCAGCGCCAGCAACTTTTCGGTCACCTTCGTGGCAGACCGGATCGCCAAACCGTCATATTGCGCGATAATGCGGGCAAGCTCGTCTTTGTCTTTGCCAAGCTTTGGCATGTAATCCACCTCAACCCCGCGATCGCGAAAGATCTGCACGGCGGTTTCGGAAAGTTCGTCGGAAACTAGAACGCGGGGGGCCATTGTGGGCTCCTGTGATTTGGGGAAAGGGGGCGCGCAGACCTGCGCACCAATGGCTTCAGGCCGCTTGCGAAAGGCTGGCGATTTCGGTGTGAAATGCGTGCGCGATCCATGGCATCAATGCCACGACATCGGCCGTTTCGACCGTCGATCCACACCAGATGCGCAGGCCGGGCGGGGCATCGCGGTAGGCGCCTATATCAAACGCCACGCCCGCCTTTTCCAGCCGCTTGGCGACCGCTTTGGCAAATGCCTCGCCATCCGTGATGCGCGCATCGTCGAATTTCAGGCAAACGCTGGTAGTGGAGGCGATGTCCGGAGTTTCAGCAAGATTTTGCAGCCACGGGTTAACGGCGCAAAAATCCCACACTGCTTTTGCATTCGCATTGGCGCGGTTGACCAAACCGCTCAGCCCACCCACCGACTTTGCCCATTTCAGCGACACCAGATAATCTTCGACGGCCAGCATCGACGGCGTGTTGATGGTTTCACCAACGAAGATGCCCTCGATCAGCTTGCCTTTGGACGTCAGCCGGAAAATCTTCGGCAGCGGCCAGGCAGGGGTGTAGCTTTCCAACCGCTCCACAGCCCGCGGCGACAGGATCAACATGCCATGTGCGCCTTCGCCACCCAGCACTTTCTGCCAGCTGAACGTAACGACATCCAGCTTATCCCACGGCAAATCCATCGCGAAAGCCGCCGATGTGGCGTCACAAATGGTCAAGCCGGCACGGTTTGCGGGGATCGCATCGCCATTCGGCAAACGCGCGCCAGATGTCGTGCCGTTCCACGTAAACACGACGTCGGAGTTGAAATCGACCTTTGCAAAATCGACAATCTGCCCATAGGCCGCAATTTTCACTTTCGCATCCAACTTTAGTTGCTTGACCACGTCAGTGACCCAGCCTTCTCCAAAGCTTTCCCATGCCAGCATTTCCACCGGGCGGGCGCCAAGCATCGTCCACATGGCCATTTCTACGGCACCGGTATCCGAGCCCGGCACTATGCCGATGCGGTACCCTTCTGGAACACCAAGAATTTCGCGCGTCAGATCAATGGCTTCCCGCAACTTGGCCTTACCAACCGCAGCACGATGCGACCGGCCCAGCGGCGCGTCGGATAGAAGATCAAGCGAATAGCCGGGGATTTTGGCACAAGGGCCAGATGAAAAGCGCGGATTTGCCGGGCGCTTGGCCGGAGCTTGCAGTTCAGACATGGTATCCTTCCAGATAAGTGCCCTTCGTTGGGGAAGGGTGTCCCACTGCCGGAAATAGGGGCTGTCGCGCTCTGGCACAAGCCGGAAAATCATCGTAAAGCGCCGCATCACCGCGTATTTGCGACGCGCACCTCCACTATCGGAAACATCGATGTTCATCGTGACGCTGCTGACCAACCCCGCCACCCCGGTGCTTGACCGCGCTACCGTGGAAAGCCTGCGCAACGCCTGGGGCGGCACCGATGCCAAATGGCTAGAGCCCGGCGTTGCCGCGGAATTTGGCGTTGAGACGATGCCGGCAAACCGGTGGGACGTTTGGCAAAGCCTGCAGTCGCTGCGTATTGATTTGGTGGTGCAGCCCGCAAAGGGGCGCAAAAAGCACCTGCTGATCGCCGATATGGACAGCACAATGATCGAACAAGAATGTATCGACGAACTGGCGGATGAGGCGGGCGTTGGCGCGCACGTGGCCGACATCACCGCCCGCGCGATGAACGGCGAGCTGAACTTCGAAGACGCACTGCGCGAACGCGTCGGCCTGCTGGCGGGTTTGCCCGAAGCGGTGATCGCCCACGTTATCCGGGACCGGATTACACTCATGCCGGGTGGGCAGGCGTTGGTCGCCACCATGCGGGCAAACGGGGCCTACGCAGCGCTGGTATCGGGTGGCTTCAGCGCCTTTACGGCACACCTCGCGGCGACACTTGGCTTTGACGAACACCGCGCCAATCTGCTGCTGGTGCAGGATAGCAAACTGACCGGCCAGGTCGCCGAACCGATCTTGGGACGCGCCGCCAAGGTGCAGGCCCTGCAAGACATCGCCGCGCAGCTGGGCATCACTCCGCAAGATGCGATCGCCGTGGGTGATGGCGCTAATGATCTGGGGATGCTGGCTTTGGCCGGGTCAGGCGTGGCACTGCACGCTAAACCCGTGGTCGCCGCGGAATGTGATCTGCGGATCAACCACGGTGATTTGACAGCGCTGTTATTCATGCAAGGCTATCCCCGTGAAGAATTCACCATCTAGACCTGTAATCATCTCTAAAAACCGCACTACAAGCGGGTTCTTGCGCGCCTTCATGTTGCCGCATGAGAGGGCTTTACTTATGCTACCCGGCACATGATCAAGTGCTTACCTAATAGTTGAGTTATGCATGTTTGAAGTCAGCCTTGAACTTGTCCTAATGCTGCTTGGGGCAGCCTTTATAGCCGGATTTGTCGATGCAATCTCGGGTGGCGGCAGTCTTATTACGCTGCCCGCGTTGCTTCTGGCTGGGGCCAGCCCAATCGAGGCACTATCAACAAACAAAGTCCAAGGCAGCTTTGGCGCAGTAACCGCCGCAATTTCTTACGCGCGGGCAGGCAAAGTCGATCTGAAGGAACAGCGTGTTCCTGCGCTAATGGCACTGGGCGCCGGGGTTGTCGGCGCGCTTTTGGCAACGCGCCTGCCGACCGAGATATTGCGCGTCATTATTCCGGTCGTTCTGATTGGCGTCGCATTATTCTTTGCCCTTAAACCCGGATTGTCAGACGAGGATCAGGCGCAAAGGATCAAACCGTCCATATTCACCGCCCTGTTCGTGCCCCTGATCGGCACGTATGACGGGATGATCGGGCCGGGCGCGGGTGCATTTTACATGATCGGTTTTGTAACGCTGGCGGGCTATGGCATCTTGAAAGCCACAGCACACACCAAGCTGCTGAATTTCTCCTCCAACATCGGCGGTCTGGTTATCTTTGCCATCTTCGGCGCAACATGGTGGTTAACCGGTATTGCCATGGGCATCGCCCAAATCGCCGGGGCAATGCTAGGTGCCCGCGTTGCCATTCGTGTCGGCGCTGCAGTGATCAGGCCATTTCTGGTCATTATATCGGTCGGCCTGGCCATCCGGGTTTTTGTCCAGATGCTGTGAGTGGCACTTAACCGGCTTTGGTTAAACTCTCAGGAACCGCCGCGGGCTTTTCCTTTGGCAGCAACGGATACATCATCTGCTGATGGTAAAGCTTTGGCACGGGATCGTCACAGCCATAAGCTGTCGGCATTTGCTTTGGCATCCGTAGTGTGCCGCCAATCGCATCAATGAACGGCAGCTGCCCGGCAAAGTTCTTGTCATACGCCTCGCGCTCGTTCGCATGGTGCCAGTGATGAAACTGCGGCGAGGCCACTATCCAACGCAACGGCCCAAAGTTGATGCGCGTGTTGGAATGTATCAACAGCGATTGCCAATGGTAGATGAACGCCGAAATCCCGATCGCCAACGGCTCGAACCCAAGCGCGTAAACTGGCAACAATGATGAGGTCATAGTGATGATCTGATCCACCGGGTGCACGCGGTGCGCGGCAAGCCAATCCATTTCCTCGATGCTGTGGTGAACCGAATGAAACCGCCACAGAAACGGCACCGCATGAAACGTCCGGTGCGCTGCATAGAAACCTATATCTGCAACCACGATCACAACCAAAACCTGCACGAGCAACGGCCAAGACTGCACCCATGCGTGAAACCCTGCCGGAACATAGGTTTCAATCGCCACCATCGCGGCACCCAGCACTGCCATCAAGCCAAGCTTGATCGGAACCCCGTTGAAAATCAGGTAGAACACATCGTTCAGCCAACTCTTCCGCAATGTCCCCTGCTCACGGTGCAGAGGCAATATATGCTCCAGCGGAATAAAGATCAGCGCGACAATCAAGATGCCCCGCCAATCAATTAACGAAAGAATGTCCATCAGACGCTCCGGTCTACGGTGTTGGTTGGGCTAACGTTAACGCAGGCCCGGCAGGATCATCGGAGTGCTTTTCTTGTAATCAGCGTAGCCGTCAAAAACAGCACTCAGCACCTTCTCTTCGTTCTTGATGCGGCGATACTGAAAGAAGAACTGTATCGCCCCAACCAGCACCGCAAGCAGGCTGCCAGTTGATAGAACTACGCCCAAAACGGTTATCGCTTCGGCGGTGTAGAGCGGATGCCGAACGTGCGCATAGGGCCCAGCAACTACCAATTCACGCGCAGCTGCCATCACCGAAAAGTTGCGACCCAGCCACCAAAGACACCATACCGACGACGCCGTTCCAACAATGATCAGAACTGTCGAAATCAGCGCTTGCGCACTGCTGATCTCTGATCGCGGCACGGCAATCAGGGTCAATAGGATGAATGTCCCTATGAACGAACTGATCCGCGCTTCTAACCCTGCTGCCACATCGACGGGCGGCTTACGGATAACAGTCAGCCCAACAATAAGCCCGGCAAAGGCCAGCGAAGTTATTTTTGAGATCAGGCCCAACACCCACATCCAATCGTGCTCGGCCTTCACAATATGCCCTGCAGCAGAAAGCACTGATCCGTAAAGCAGCCAGATAAAGAACATCAGCAGCACAAATTTGCCTGCCAGATCCTCATATTGAAGCAGTGAACTGCGTGGCGCGGTCGTGGGTGCGGAAGTGTGTTGCGTGGTCATATGGTGCCGCCCGATTGTTGATGTGCTGGCTTCAATGCCATGCCTCCGCAACCAATCGCGCTCAAACATGGCGAAGATATGAAAAGTATTTGCGGTTATTCGGGCTTTTGACGCCAGCAATCGGCTTCACTTACCCCAGCCCGCCGCCTGCATTTCGCGCAGCCGACTGGCGGTGCGTTCGAACTCGAACGATCCTGATCCTTCCAGATACAGCCGCTCCGGCACATCGGCGGCGGAACAGATCAGCCGCACACGCGCCTCATACAGTGCGTCAATCAAGGTGACGAAACGTTTCGCCTCGTTGTAGTTGTAGGACGACAGCTGCGGAATATCTTCAAGTATCAACACCCGCACGGCACGGGCGATGGCCAGATAATCCGCTGGCCCAAGCGGTTTTGCACACAGTTCCCAAAAACTGGCGCGACCGACGCCGCTGGCAAAGCGAGGCAATTCCACCTCGCGCCCATTCACCGGCAGCAGCAACGGATCGCCGCCCGCACCACCAGTGAGATCAAGCCAGATCGCCGCGATTTTGTCTTTCGCACTCGCTGCGGGCTGAAAATATACTTGGGCACCTTCCAACCGATGCTGGCGATAGTCGGTTGGGCTTTGCAATTCCGTCACCGCCAGCTGCGCACAGATCAAGTCAATAAACGGCAAAAACAACGCCCGGTTCAGACCGTCTTTATACAACCCCTGCGGCGCGCGGTTCGATGTGGTCACCACAACGACCCCTGCGGCAAACAGCTTTTCGAACAACCGCCCGACAATCATCGCATCGGTGATGTCGGTGATCTGCATTTCATCAAACGCCAGCAGCCGCACGTCTTGAATGATGGCATCGGCAACCGGGGCAAGCGCATCCTCGACCCCTTTCTTGCGTGCAGCATGCATACCACGATGGATATCCTGCATGAACGCATGGAAGTGCACGCGGCGCTTGGCCTCAATCTCGGTCGCCTCAAAGAACAGATCCATCAGCATGGACTTACCGCGCCCAACTCCACCCCAAAGATAAAGCCCCTTCGGTGGCTGCGGCGCTTTGGCAAACAGCCCGCCCAGCAAACCCCGTTTCTTGGTGGCGTTTTCCTCCAGCCAAAACCGCAAATGCTCCAACTGCGGCAGAACCGCATGCTGTGCCGGGTCGGCCTGAAGCTGTGCCCCGGCCACGCGCGCTTCATAAATCTCGGTCAGGGTTTGCCGCATGCGCCTTATCTAGCGCCGCAAATCAGCGCCGGATAGGGGATCAGGCAAGGTTTCTGCGCAGCAAGTAGATATCCATTATCCACCCATGCCGTGCCCTAGCCGCCGCCCGCGCGGCAATGATCTGCGGGCCAGTGTCTGCAAGCGGGCCGGAAGACAAAATCTGTTCGCGCATCGCCACATACCCGGCCCACCAAATCGTCACACCGGTCGGATCAAGCCCCTGAAACGCGCAATCGCCATCCAGCATCACCACCAGCGTGTCAACGTCGCTAGGCCAGCCATGATCGCGCAGCTGCCGCCCGGTTGTCACCAACACCGGCGCGCCGATATCGTTCAGCGGTATGGCATGCGCCGCACACAGCGCCTGAATCGAGGTGATGCCCGGGATCACTGTCACCTTTGGCGCAGGCACAAGCCGCGCCGCAATCCGCAACGTCGAATCGTACAGCGACGGATCACCCCAAACCAGCAACGCCACGCGTTTTGCGGGCGATGGTGCCGCAGCCACCGCATCAACCCAGCTTTGCGCAATGGCGTCGTGCCAATCATCCACCCCAGCGCGGTAATCGGGGTTGGCGGCATCACGCACCGGCAAGGCAAACTCCACCAGCCGTGTCGCCGGATTGGTCACCACATCCGCGCAGATGGAGCGGCGCAATTCGGCAAGGTCGGCTTTCGAAGCTCCCTTGCGCGGGATCAAGATCAGGTCGGCCGCGTTCAGTGCGATAATCGCCTGCCGCGTCAGATGATCAGGGTTGCCAGTACCGATGCCAACAAGGGTCAGATCAAACATCGCAAATCCTCCGCCCTAACTTGGCCTACACCGTATAAAGCCTCGGATGGTGGCACCTACGCCGTCTTGTCAGACCAGAAATACCCAGCAAGCCACCCCAGCAGCGCCCAGACAACCAGCCCGACACCCAGCACACGCGCCGCAAAGGTTGCTGCCAATTCCGGCGGCGCAACACCCCAATACTGCTCCGCTTCGGGCGCGCCAATCACATGCGGCGCCGCAAGCAGCGCAAGGCCAATGGCAACCGGCACCACCCCTTTGCCATAGCCCATCAATGCAAGCCCGGTGGCCGTTGCCCCAACTGTGCCCCACCACCAGATCTGCCGAAAATGCAGTTCGCCAGCAATCGTGCCCGGCAATTCAGGTGCCAGCCCCATCGCGGGCATCAACTGGAATGCCGCAAACCCGGCAATTCCCCAGAGCAGCCCCTCGCGCGCCGTAATCTGCTTGCCAAAGTGTTCGGCAACGGCAAACCCCGCAACAAGGATCAACCCATAAGATACGTAGACCACGCTGGTAAACAGCACGGTCCAGGCATTCCGGCTGAAATCCGAGCCTTCGCCATCGGCGTGGTCATCATGCGCAAGCGCCTCACCGTCCACATGTTGCGCAGGATCGGAATGATCATGCGCCGCCTCCTCTGGCTGCACGCCATTTTCAAAATGCGTCAGCGCGCCGGTTTCATATTGCTCACCCAGAAGAATGGACTTCTGCACAAACGCGAAATGCAACAAGGCTGCAAACAGCCCTGCGGCAAAACCAGCGATCAAAGCGCCGGTCACCATCCGTTGCATCATGATGTCAGATGCGGATCAGTGGCAGGGAAAGCCGGTCGCATGGCGCACGTCATGGGCTGCATCATGCAGTGCACCCGATTGCGCATGGCCGGCCACAAACAGCAGCACGCCACCCAGCAGGGCAACAAACACAACCGACATCAGCGACGACGTGGTTTTGGCAGTGGTTTGGTTCAGCGTAGTCATTCTATCTCTCCTTGCCGTCACACCCGACGGCAGCATCGTTTCTTTGCATGGCCAGTCTCCTGACTCGCGGGTCAAAGCCGCCTTCCGCCTTCCCAACCCAAACGGGGGTCAGTGGCACTTCGGAAGGCCGCTCGCCGCATACAGTCGCGGGGGCGGTTGGGGTTTGGGGCGCTGTGTTCAGTCCGCCCATTCCTCATTCCTGTTTCAGTCCGGGCGCTTTGCGCTGATCGGACACCATGCCCTATCTTTGTGTCAGCAGGCAACAGGTATGGTCAAGCCGAAATGCGCCATTCAAAGCCGCAGCAGCGACGCTGTTGCCGAACTTACCCCGGAATGCGCGCCAATGCCTTCATCCGCAACGCCCCAAGTGGCCGCGCATCCGCAAACTGACCATCACGCGACGCCGCGTAAAGCGCTGCAAATGCCAGCAGATCGGGCAAATCGGCCTCGCTCAAATCGCCAAACAGATATGCCACCTTACCGCGGCTTCGAAAAGCAACCGCCGATTCGCGCGCGCAGCCCGACATGCAATCAACCTGCACGACCTCGGCCGCAATAGACCCAAAAGCCACCCGCAACTTGTCCGCAAACCCGTCTTTGCCCAGCGGGCACGTGCCACATACCGAAACCTGCATCACAGCCCCTTTGCCAGCGGGCCGTACAAGATCAGCGCGGGCCGCGTGCTTGGGGCATCCTCCAGATGCGCCGCAAGTGCCGCCAACGTGAACCACTCAATCTGCTGCTCTGGCGTCGATACCGCCTCGGCCAGCATCGCGGGCGTGTCCCCAGACAACCCGTGCTCCATCAGCATCTTCGCCAGCGCCGCAAACGTCCGCTTGCCCATGTAAACAACCGTCGTTGCCCCCGGATCGGCCAACGCGGCCATATTCAGCCCCTCTGGCAGCCCACCCGTCACATCGGCCCCGGTCACAAACTGCACGCGCCGCGCCGTTAACCGCCGCGTCAGTGGAATGCCCGCCGCTGCCACGGCAGCCGAGGCAGAGGTGACGCCGGGAATAATCTCGTAGCCGATACCCGCCGCGTTAAGTGCCGTTATCTCTTCCTCCAGCCGCCCGAACAAACTGCAATCGCCGGATTTCAATCGCACAACCTTTGCCCCGGTGCGCGCATAATCCACCAGCAACCGGCTCACATGATCTTGCTTCGGCGACGCCCGCCCCGCCCGTTTGCCCACCCCAACCAGATCGGCACCAGCCCGCACATGGGTCAGCACCGGCCCCGAAGACAGATCATCAAACAGCACCGCATCCGCCGCCTGCAGTCGCGCCACCGCCTTCAGCGTCAGCAATTCCGGGTCGCCCGGCCCCGAGGATACGAAAGATACGAAACCCGTCATGTCGCCTCGGCAATCAAGTGAAAGAACGTGCCCGTCGCCCGTCCACCGCCCGAAAAGGCCCGCATAGACCCTGTTTCCGCAACGGTGGCGCTGGCAGCATCCGTGACCTCGGCCAACGGCTGATCAGGCTGATCGACAATCGTCGCATAGTGAAATTCATGCCCCCGCAATCTCGCCCCCGCCGCATGACCATTCGCAGCCGATTTCAATGTTGCAACGCGGTAGCCCAAATGCATCCGCCGTTTCTCAAAAGATGTCACCAACCCCAAAAGCCCAGCCATCTCATGCCGCGCGCCCTTGGCATCAATCATCCCCGCCCCCATCGCCATATACCCCCCACATTCCCCATGCACCGGTCGCGTCTCGGCAAAGCCTCGCAGCCCTGCGCGAAACTTGGTCGCCCCGCCAAGCGAACCTGCATGCAATTCAGGGTAGCCCCCCGGCAGCCAGCAAACATCGGCACCCGCATCCGGAGTTTCATCTGCCAACGGCGAAAACGGCAAAACCTCGGCGCCCGCACTTCGCCAATCCGCCAGCAAATGCGGATAAACAAACGAAAACGCCGCATCCCGCGCCAAAGCAATCCGCTGCCCCGGCGGCGTCACCCGCGCCGACTGCGGGGCAAGACCCCGCTCACCCGCAGCTGCTGCACGCAGCGCCGCAAGATCAACATGCGCCGCCACAAACGCTCCCACATCCACCAAAAACTGCGCCAACTGCGGCTGTTCTTCCGCCTGCACCAACCCCAAATGCCGCTCTGGCAACGCAATCGACGCCTGTCGCGGCAACGCGCCAAAAACCGTAATCCCCGCCGCCGCCATCCCCGCACGCACGAGTGCCTCGTGCCGGGGGCTCGCCACTCGGTTCAACACCACCCCCGCCACCCGCACGTCGGGGCGAAAGGCAGCAAAGCCCGCCGCCACCGCCGCTGCCGATTGCGCCTGCCCCGACACGTCAATCACCAACACCACCGGCCAACCCATCAGCGCGGCAACATCCGCACTCGCCCCCGACCCCGTCTCACCCGCCTTTGCCACCCCATCAAACAGCCCCATCGACCCTTCCGACAGAATCAAATCCGCCCCGTCCGCCGCTCCAACCAGCCCGGAAATCCGCGCAGCCGTCATCGCCCAGCTATCAAGGTTAACCGAGGGCCGCCCTGATGCCGCGCCATGAAACGCCGGATCAATGTAGTCCGGCCCGCTTTTGAACGGCTGCACAGTCACCCCCTGCGCGCGAAACGCCGCCAGCAGCCCCAGCATCAGGGTCGTTTTCCCCGTGCCCGACGCAGGCGCCGATATGATCAATCCGGGCGGTATCATGTCGCGTCCGGAAACCGAGGTGCCGTGCCAACGGGCCGAAACCGCCGGTCATAATCGCCTGCATAGAGCCTGCTTTCGTCGAAATCATCACTGCCCAAAGCATGTCCCACCAAAATCAGCGCCGTCCGCTCCATCTCTGCGCCGATCGCGGTTTGCAGGGTGGCAAGCGTCGCCCGCACGATCCGCTGATCCGGCCAGCTTGCCCGCCAAACCACTGCCACCGGACAATCGGCCCCATAATGCGGTGTCAGATCGGCAACCACTTGTCCCAGCACATGCACCGACAGATGAATGGCCAGCGTTGCCCCGGTTTTGGCAAAGGCAACCAACTCCTCGCCCTCCGGCATCGCACTCGCCCGCCCCGACGTCCGCGTCAGAACCACTGATTGCGCCACTCCCGGCAACGTCAATTCCGCCCCCAAGGCCGCCGCCGCCGCTGCAAAAGATGGCACGCCCGGCGTCACATCATAGGGGATGCCCAACGCCCGAAGCCGACGCAGCTGCTCGCCCATCGCCGACCAGACCGATAAATCCCCTGAATGCAGCCGCGCCACATCCTTGCCCGCCGCATGGGCCGCAGCAATCGCCGCGATAATCTCATCCAATGACAACGACGCCGTATTCACGATCTGCGCCCCAGCCGGGCAATGCGCCAACAGCGCTTCTGGCACGAGTGATCCCGCATACAGACACACCGGGCAAGCCGCGATCAAGTCGCGCCCCCGCAGCGTAATCAGATCAGGTGCCCCCGGCCCCGCCCCAATGAAATGCACTGTCATTGCCCTAACCCCACCGCAATCGCCGCCGTCGCCATATGGTCCGGCGACACCGCCCGCGCCCCCAAAAGCTGCGCATCAGACCCTATTGCAGCCAAAGCCGCCGCTTCCGCCAACGATCCTGCCCCAGTTTTCGCCCGTACTCGGGCGGATTCCGTCAACGTATCCTGCGCGGCCAAGTCCGCCGCTGAAACCCCCACCACCGGCAGCCCCAATTCCGCGGCAAACGCCACCATCACAGCAGCCCCCGCTTTGGCCTCACTTGTCGCCAGCAGCGTCACACCCTCCGCCCCACCCGCCGCAGCAAGCGCTGCCCGCAACGAGGCCACATCCGCCTCTGCCCGAAACCCAAGCCCTGCAACTTTCATTTCACCACACTCCATTGCACCACGGGCCGCGATGCCTGCCAGCCGCGCATACGCCCCAACGGCACCGCCTGCGCAAGATCAATCCGCAGCAATGACCCGCCTTTCGCGCCATGCCAATCGGCCAACAGCGCCTCGGTTTCCAACGTCACGCCATTGCAGACCATGCGCCCGGCCAACCGCAGTGCATCCCATAAAGCCTGCAATAGACCCTGATTTGCCCCGCCGCCCACAAAGATCGCATCCGGCACCGCCAACCCGGCCAAAGCCGCCGGGACCATCCCTTCAACAACCATCATCTGCCCGCCAAGCCCGAAACTGTCGACATTGGCGCGAATATTCGCCACCCGGTCGCTGCGCGCCTCTACCGCTATCGCCCGGCCCCCCGCACGACACCATTCCACCGAAACAGACCCTGATCCGGCCCCAATATCCCAAAGCAGTTGCCCCGGTCGCGGCGCTAACGCGGCCAACGTCAGCGCCCGGATCGGCGATTTCGTAATCTGCCCATCATGGGCAAAACAGCTATCCGGCAAACCCGGCGTCATCGGCAAATCCACAGTCACCGCGCCCACAGGCTCCACCGCCACCGCCACCAACGCTCCAATATCCTGCAACCCCGCACCATCAGCCATCACCAACCGCACCCGTTCTGCAGGCCCGCCCAGCGCCTCCATCACCCAAAGCCGGGCCTGATCCTGACCTTGCGACACCAGCCATTCCACCAACGCGGCCACAGCCGCCCCATCCCGCACCAAACAAATCGCCCGCCGTCCCACCGCCAGATGCGGCAGCAGCCGCGAAAATGGTGCCGCGTGCAGACCCAAACACGCCACCTCCTCAATCCGCCAGCCAAGCCGCGAGGCCGCTATAGAAAACGTCGATGCCACCGGAAAACACCGCCATTCGGACGGTTCCAGATGCCCCGCCAAACTGCCTCCCGCGCCAAACCAGAATGGATCACCCGACGCCAAAACCGCCACGTTAGACCGTCGCAAAGCCAAAATAGGCCCCACATCAAACGGCACTGGCCACGCCCGCCCCCGATCACCCGCCCTAACCAATGCCAAATGCCGTGGCCCGCCAAAAATAATCTCGGCCCCCGCCAACGCATCGCGGCTTGCATCTGTCAGCCCCGCCAGTCCATCCTCACCTAAGCCAATGATTACAAGCCAAGGATCACCCATAATGCGCGTCCTCCTTCTGGGTGGCACAACCGAAGCCACGGCCCTTGCTCACGCCTTCGCCAAAGCTGGCATTGACGCTGTATTTTCCTACGCTGGTCGCACCGCCAACCCTATCGAGCAACCGCTGCCCACCCGCCTCGGCGGCTACGGTGGCATAAAAGGCCTTGCCGACTACATTATCGACAACCAAATCACCCATGTCGTCGATGCCACACATCCCTTCGCCACTCAAATCAGCCGCAACGCGGTGGAGGCGTGCCGGATGACCGACACCCCGCTGATCGGCCATGAACGCCCGCAATGGTTGGCGCAACCGGGCGATAATTGGCACCGCGTCGCCGATACCGAAGCCGCCGTTGCCGCCCTGCCCGCCGAACCTGCCCGCATCTTCCTCGCCATCGGCAAGCAAACGCTTCCCGCCTTCGCGGCCCAACCCCAGCATTTCTACCTGCTGCGCCTTGTCGATGCACCCAATACCGCTCTGCCCCTGCCAAACACCGAAGCCATCCTCGATCGCGGCCCGTTCACCGTTGAATCCGATATGGAGCTGATGCGCACTCACGCCATCACCCATATCGTCGCCAAAAACTCCGGCGGCAGCGGCGCTTTGGCAAAACTGGAGGCCGCCCGCCGCCTGCACCTGCCTGTCATCCTGATTGCAAGACCTGCCATGCCAGACCGACCCATGGCCCCCACCATCAGCGCCGTCATGGAATGGCTCGGTCATTCCGCCCGCCTTGGCGTATAAACAAACCGCCCCACCCGCCGCGTCGCCGAATTGCCCACAATCACCACAGTCCGCATATCGGCCATGTCGGGCGTCGCCTCGCCCAGCGTCACGGTCTGAATATGTTCCTCCGGCGTGGTCACCGCGCGGGCAAATGTAATCAACCGATCCGGCCCGCACGTCGCCAGCAAAACCTCCAGCAACCGCCCAAACTGATGCGGCCTGCTGGCCGACCGAGGATTATAGAACGCCATCGCGAAATCCGCCGCCGCCGCCGACCGCACCCTTGCCTCCACCATCGCCCACGGCTTCAGGTTATCGCTCAGGTTGATCGCACAAAAATCATGCCCCAAAGGCGCACCCGCCCGCGCTGCCGCCGCCAGCATCGCCGTAATCCCCGGCAAAATACGAATGTCCAAAGCGTGATCCGCCGGTCGCGCCTCCAACGCCTCGAACACCGCCGAAGCCATCGCAAACACCCCCGGATCGCCCGATGATACTACCACCACCCGCCGCCCCGCGCTCGCCAGATCAAGCGCCAGACCAGCCCGGTCCATCTCTACCCGGTTGTCCGACGCGTGCAGCGTCAACCCATCACGCGGAGCTACCCGCGCCACATAGGGAAAATACCCAATCACATCCGTCGCGCTGTCCAATGCCGCCGTCACTTCGGGCGTAATCAACGCCACATCCCCCGGCCCAAGCCCTGCCACCACCAGCCAGCCGGTCATTCCAAACCACCAGCTTCGGGCCGCCGCCCATGCCCATGCACCAGCACAATCGCGAAATAGGGGCAATCGGCAGCGTCGGCATCCGCCAGTCGAACAACCCGCTGCCCCGGCATCGTGCCACGCTCCACCAGCCACGCATCGCCCAGCCGCCCAGCCGCAACCAACGCCCGTCGCACCCGTGGCAAATTCCGCCCGGTTTTCATCACCACCAACGCATCGGCAGATTGCATATGCCGCACCAGTTCCGTCTCGGGCAACGTGCCCATCAGCACTGTCATCACGTCATCGCCCCAGGTAATCGGTGTGCCCGTTGCATGCCAACAGCCTGCCATGCCGGTAATGCCCGGCACCACCTCAACCACGGCGCGCCCTTGCAACCTGCTGTGCAAATGCATGAACGACCCATAGAAAAACGGATCGCCCTCGCACAGCACGATCACATCATCAAACTGCGCCAGATGCGCCAGCCGGTCCGCCCATACATCATAAAACCCGGCCAGAACGTCATTGTACGCCGGGCTATCAAATGGCAGTTCCGTCGTCACCGGATACTCCATCGGGTATTCCGTCGCCTCCGCCGAAAGCATCCCCTCGACAATAGCCCGCGCCTGCCCCGCCCGCCCGGCCTTGCGAAAATAGGCGACATGCCGTGCCGCCCTGATCAGCCGATCCGACCGAACCGAGATAAGATCCGGGTCGCCGGGGCCAAGGCCTGCGCAGATGATCTTGCCCAACGTCTACTCCTTCCGGCTGGCAAGCGCGTTCACCGCCGCCACCGTAATTGCCGATCCGCCAAGCCGCCCCATAACCACCATCGACGGCACTGGTGCCACCTCCATCAGCGCCGCTTTAGACTCCGCAGCCCCAATGAAACCGACCGGGCAACCGATGATCGCGGCAGGCCGCGGGCATTCCGGGTCTTCCAGCATGTTCAACAGATGAAACAGCGCCGTCGGTGCATTGCCAATCGCCACCACTGCCCCCGCCAGATGCGGCCGCCATAACTCCACCGCTGCCGCCGAACGTGTATTGCCCATCGCTTGCGCCAATCCCGCAACTGTCGGGTCTTGCAGCGTGCAAATCACCGCATTATTCGCTGGCAGCCGGGCGCGGGTAATCCCTTCCGACACCATCCGCACATCACACAGTATCGGCGCGCCAGCCTCCAACGCCGCGCGCGCCGCAATCGCCATGCCGCGGGTAAACGCCACATGCGCCTCCAGCCCCACCATCCCCGCCGCATGGATCATCCGCACCACCACCACCTCTTCCTCGGGCGTAAATCGCGCCAGATCAGCCTCCGCCCGGATGGTCGCAAAAGACCGCAGATAGATGGCAGCACCATCGGTTTCATAGACGTGCGGCACTACGGCCTCCCCATCAAGATGCTCGGATCAGCCATCAACGCCACTGCCGTCAGCCCATTTCGCAGCGGCGCATCCGCCGCAAGCCCCTTTGGGATGAACCCAAATCCGGCACTCTGCCCCACCAACGTCATCGCAGCTGCCCTAGGCATCGCACAGCCCTTAGCGCACCCCGAAACATGCAACAAAACCCCCTTCGGCACATGCGAGGCCAAAGCCCGCGCCAGCCCCCGCGTCGGCTGCAACCCCTGCGGACACCCCGGGGCGCCGGTACAAGCCACCACCCGCAACAGCGGATCATCACTGCGCGTAATCAGCCCCGGCAGATCGGGGGCAGCTTCAAGCCCCTCAATCAACAACATCCGCCAAGGCGTCACCCGTACTGCCCCCAGCTTGGCCACTTGCGCCAAAGTCTCGGCACTGATCTGACCAAACTCCAACCCCACCAGAACCCCCAAAGCATGCGGTCCCGGCGCGGGGGCCGACGTCACGACGCGTTGCACCGATACCGCCTCGAACTCCGGCGGCAACACTGCACCATCCGCCAAATGCGCCGCCATCCGCCCCCGACCATCTGGCGCTCCGCCGCTTTCCACAAACCAATGCGCCAACCGAATGGCCGTCTTAACAGCCGTTTCGGGTGTCACCTTTGCCCCCGTCACCGCCCCATCCGCCCGACAAATCAACCCGGCCTCAACGCGCTCAATCCGAATGTCAGCCGACGCTGCCGCCAATACCGGCACCGCCCCCGTATCCACCGCAAAACCGAACTTCCCTGGAACGTCCGGCGCATCCAACCATGCCAAAGCCAACGACAATCCCTGCGCAATCTCCTGCGCACCATCCCCATCTCGCCAAAATGGCGTCACCAGAATGTTCCGCCTTGCCTCCGCCTCAGCCGAAACGTCAAGCAGCCCCAACCCCTGCAACCCCGCCATCAGCGCGTCGTAACTGCCATCCGTCACACCCCGCAGCTGCAAATTCGCCCGCGCCGAAAGATCAATAAGCCCATTGCCATGCTTCGCCGCCAACGCCGCAATCCCCGCCACCTGATCCTGCAATAACCGCCCCCCGCGCGGCCTTACACGCACCACCAACCCATCGCCAGATTGCATCGGGCGCAACGCCCCCGGACACCAGCCTTGAACAATCGGCGCGCTCATGCCCCCGCCCCAACACTCACAGCAATCGAGTTGCGCCGCGTCACCCAAAGCCCCGCTGCGTGCAGTGCCGCAAACCGATCCCGCATCGCCGCCAACGCACCGGGGTTTTCCCGCTGCATGAACGCCACCAGATCATCGCGGCCCAGCGTCGCATCATGGTACAAATCAAACAAATGCGCCGGCACCGCCCGAGTCAGATGCGCAAACGCCGCCAGATGATCCAGCGTCGCCCCCACCTCGGCAGCCCCCCTGAACCCATGCCGCATCATGCCGTCCGCCCACGCCGGATTGGTCGCCCGCGCCCGCACAACGCGGGCAATTTCCTCCGCCACAGTCCGCGCCATGGGCCGATCTGCCTTCGTCGCATCCAGATGATACAGCGCCGGTGCCGCCCCCCCAAGCCGCGCCACAGCCGCCGCAAACCCACCCTCATGCGCTGCGTAATCCGAAGCCAGCAACACATCGGTTTCCGCCAAATCCTGCACATGGGCAAAGCCATCCGCCGCCAAAACCCGCGCTTCCAAGGCCGCCCGCGCGCTATGCGAAACACCCCCCGCATCAATCGCCCATTCCGATGCGGCAAGCCAAGCCTCGCCCGCCGCTGCCCGCCCCTCGCTGGAATAATCCTCCAGCGCGCCAGTCATCCCCGTGCCATACAACCCCGGCTTTGGCCCGAATACCCGGTAGGTTTGCTGCGTATAAGGGTTATCCTCCGCCGCCTCGTCGCGCTGCGCCAACGCCGCTGCCCCGGCTTCAAATATCTGCGCCAACCCCGGAAATACGTCTCTGAACAGGCCCGAAACCCGCAACGTCACATCAATGCGCGGCCGCCCAAGCAGCGCCAACGGCACCACTTCAAACCCCGAAACCCGGTCCGACCCCTCATCCCATCGGGGCGACAACCCCGCCAGATGCAGCGCCATCGCAAACTCCTCGCCTGCTGTCCGCATGGTGGCCGACCCCCACAGATCCACCACCAACCCGCGCGGCCAATCGCCGTGATCCTGCAAATGCCGCCGCAGCAGCTCCTCCGCCAGCTTCACCCCTTGCGCATGCGCCGCCCGACTTGGCACCGCCCGCGGATCAACCGAGAATAAATTCCGCCCGGTCGGTAAAACATCCACCCGCCCCCGATACGGCGATCCGGCGGGGCCAGGCGCCACGCGGCGGCCCGCCAAAGCGTCAAGCAATCCGTCCATCTCGCCCACAGCCGCACCATAAACATGCAGCCCATCGCCAAACTGACTTTCCTTGATGTCACACACAAACCGATCAATCCGCGTAATCGCCTCGGCCGCCGAAGCCTCCGCCCGAAGCCCCAGATCGGCAGCCACGCCCACGCCATCCGCCTCGGCCCGTATCGAGGCTATCAACCGATCCCGCCGCGACGGGTCCAGCCCATCGGCGGTGGAATATTCATCCAACAACCGCTCCAACCGATGCATCGCTTCGGGCACCGCAGAATTCGCCATCGGTGGCGGCACATGCCCCAAAGTCACCGCCCCAATCCGCCGCTTGGCCTGCGCCGCCTCACCCGGATCATTCACGATGAAGGGGTAAATCACCGGCAAAGACCCTAACAAGACCTCTGGCCAACACGCATCCGACAAAGCCACCGCCTTACCCGGCAGCCATTCCAACGTGCCATGCGCGCCGACATGCACCAAAGCCTGCGTGCCCAGCGCCCGCAGCCACAGATAAAACGCCACATAGGCGTGCCTCGGCGTGCGGGAAAGATCATGATAATCATCATCCCGCCGCACCACATCGCCCCGCTCCGGCTGCAACGCCACCAAAGCATTGCCACGGTGCAGCGCCCTGAAATGCATGGCGCCATCCCGGCAATCCGGGTCTGTATCAGGCGCACTCCAAGCCGCGATCAGGTCTTGCTTCAAAACCGCAGGAATTGTGTCTAACGCCGCCTGATATTGGATCAGCGGCCAAGCTATCGTTTGCTCGCCCAGCGCCCGCCCCATATCAACGCCGCCTTCAACCGAATACCCGGCTGCAGCCAGTTCCCTCAAGATCGCCTCAGTCGAGGCCAGTGCATCCAACCCCACCGCATGCGCCAACTGGTGCGCCTTTCCGGGATAGGTCGACAGAATCACCGCCAGTTTGCGGTCTTGCACGGCCGTCGCTCTCAGCGAAACCCACCCCGCAACCCGGTCCACCACCGCCGCAATCCGCCCCACATCCGCCCGATGCGCAAAGCGGGAAAACTGCAAATCCGGATCGCGCTTCGTGGGGGATTTGAAACTGGCCACCCCGGCAAAAATACGCCCGTCCACCTCTGGCAGCACCACATGCATCGCCAAATCGGCAGGCGATAACCCCCGCTCCGCCGCCGCCCAATCCTTGCGCCGCGCAGTCGACAAAGCCACCTGAAACACCGGGCAGCCGGGCCCATCCAGCGGCGTCGCCCCATCCACGTCCTTCGCCGAAAACGCCGTCGCATTCACAATCGCAACAGGGTCTAACATGGCCAAAGCGCTGCGCAGAAACTCCCCAGCCCCTGCCGCTTTCAAAGACGGCGCAAACAGCCCCACCGCATTGAACCCCCGCGCCCGCAAGGCCGCAATCAACCCATCCACCGGCCCGGTATCCGCCGACGTCAGATAGCTGCGATAAAACGTCACCGCCACAAACGGCCCGTCACCCTGCGGCCCCGCCACAACCCCGCGCGCTGGGTCGTACCAGCCGCAATCGGGCACGGTTTTGTCGCCCATCACTGGACCAGCATACAGCCCCGCCGCCAAGGCAAGTTGAGCCAAGGCCGCTTGTGCTGCCACCGCGCCCCCGGCATCACACAGCGCCGAAAGCCTGCGCAGGGTCGACACTGGCAACGTCGACAATTCATCCAGCCGCGCATCGTCCCGCCCATCGGCTGGCAAAATCGCCAGCGCAATCCCACGCCGCCGCGCCATATCCTGCACCTGCATCAGCCCATAAGGCCAATAGCTTTCCCCGCCAATCAGCCGGATCAGAATGCCTTTTGCGCCGCTTAGGGTCTGTTCGACATAGGTATCCACAGACAGCGGATGCCGCAGCGCCACCAAATTCGCCAAGCGCAAGCTTGGCAAACTTGCCTGCCCGCGTTTCCAGCCTGCCGCGAAAGCCCCAAGGTCACTGTCAGAAAACGACAGCACCACCAGTTCCGCCGGGCTTTGCCCCAGATCGAACGGTGTTTCCGTTTCCTCCAGCCCATGGCTTTCGCGAAAGACGACATGCATCGTCAGGCCTCCAACACAGCCCGGATCGCGGCTTCATTCACGTGGTGATGCTCTGCAATCACCACCAGCCGGGTTTGCCGCGCTTGCCCGCCCCACGGGCGATCATACTGCACCCGCACCCGTTCGCCCACCGCCTGCACCAGCATCCGCATCGGCTTGCCAGTGACGGCAACATAGCCTTTCACCCGCAGAATGTGCTGTTCCCGCGCAAGCCGCACAATCGCCGCTTGCAAGGCGTCAGGATCGGCCACTTCGCCCAAATCCATCACCACAGTATCGAAATCATCATGCTCATGGTCGTCATGCCCATCATGGTGCGAGGGGCGGGCGGCAATGTCATCTTCCGCCGCTGCCCCAAGGCCTAGGATCAACCGCGGGTCAATCACGCCTTCCGACATGGCGATAATCGGCAAACGCCGCGGCGATTCTGCCTCGATCACCAAACGCGCCGCTGCCAAACCCGCTTCGCCCGCCAGATCAGCCTTCGACAAAAGCACAATATCCGCGCAAGAAATCTGATCCTCAAACACTTCGGACAGCGGTGTTTCATGGTCAATGCTGGGGTCCGCCAACCGCTGTGCCTCAACCGCCGCCAAATCCGGCGCAAACCGCCCCGCCGCCACGGCTTCGGCATCCGCAAGCGTCACCACACCGTCAACCGTGATTTTAGACCGTATCCCCGGCCAATCGAACGCCTTCAATAGCGGCTTCGGCAAGGCCAGCCCGGACGTCTCGATCAAGATATGATCGGGCCGCACTGGCAGCGCCATCAGCGCCTCGATCGTGGGGATAAAATCATCGGCAACTGTGCAGCAAATACAACCATTCGCCAGTTCGACAATGTTCTCCACCGGGCAGTTCGCATCGGCACAAGATTTCAGAATGTCGCCGTCCACCCCCAGCGTGCCAAACTCATTCACCAAAATCGCCAGCCGCTTGCCTTGTGGGTTCATCATCAGATGCCGGATCAGCGTGGTCTTCCCCGCCCCCAAGAATCCGGTAATCACCGTCACTGGAATTTTCGCAAGATCAGTCATGTTTGGCCTCCAACGGCGGAATACGGGCAAGGCTTTGCTTGCGGAAAATGACAGGGCGCGCGCGCCAGGGCACAATACCATCAGGGCTGGCCGCATAAGCAGCCGCCCCCGACAGGATATCGGGTATATCCGCCAGCGACAGGCGGCCATAAACATAAGTCCAACAACCGGGGGCAGACAGCGCGACCGCGCAGCCATTGGTACAGGCCGATAGACATTCAACTGCCTGCACCCGCACACCGTCCGGCAAATCATGTGCCATAATGCCCGTATGCAACAACGCACCGGGGGCCATTTGGCCCTCTTCCAACGGCTCGCCCGCCTTACACGTCATGCAAACAAAAAGCGTAGCCGTCATCATCCATTCCCATAGCGCCGGGTGCGAAAGCGGGGAAATGGCCAGAGGCTAAGCGCAGGATAACCCTGACGCATATGCCAACCGGTCGCGGAACACCCCGTCCACCCGTGAAGTCCTATGCGCAGGCAGGTCTCCCGGCTTACGGATACAGGGTTTCCCCAACGGCCACCCCACCTTCCCGATCAACGTGATCAGTGGCATCGGGCGACCTTTCCGGTCACGGTCGCGGGGGCGGCTGCGCCTTGGGGTCGCCCCCTATCGCATTCCCTCTTCGCCTGTCATAGACAGGAACCAGCGCAGGCTCACCTGAGGCATAGCGCCCCCACTTGTCAAGCAACGGAATCTGCCATGTCGACCCCCGAAACCGTAGATACCGACGCCCGCCACGCCAGCAAGATGGCCAAGAAAAAGGCCGCGCGGGATAGGATCATGGCGACGAAAGAAGGCGAAAAGGGTCTGATCATCGTCCATACCGGGGCCGGCAAAGGCAAATCCTCCTCAGGCTTCGGAATGATCCTGCGCTGCATCGCGCACGAAATGCCCTGTGCCGTGGTGCAATTCATCAAAGGCGCCTGGGATACTGGCGAGCGTCGGATGATCGAAGCGCATTTTTCCCACCTGTGCCAGTTTCACGCCATGGGCGAAGGGTTTACCTGGGAGACGCAAGACCGCGCCCGCGATATCGAAATGGCACAAAAAGGCTGGGCACGCGCCAAAGACCTGATCCTTGATCCCACCATCCAACTGGTTCTGCTGGATGAGATCAACATCGCTCTCCGCTACGATTACCTTGATATAGACGAAGTCGTGGCCTTCCTGCGCGATGAAAAACCGCCCCTAACCCATGTCGTGCTGACCGGCCGCAACGCCAAGGAACAACTGATCGAACTGGCCGATCTGGTCACCGAAATGACCCTGATCAAACACCCGTTCCGCTCCGGCATCAAAGCCCAAAAGGGCGTCGAATTCTGATCATGCCGTTGCTGAAAGATCAGATGAGTATTCGCGCGAAAAGGAAACGCAAACAGGTTGCGCCATGAAATCCCTGATGATCCAAGGCGCAGGTTCCAACGTTGGCAAATCGCTACTGGTGGCGGGCCTATGCCGGGCCGCGCTACTGCGAGGCCTAAGCGTTGCCCCGTTCAAGCCACAAAACATGTCGAACAACGCCGCCGTCACGGCAGACGGTGGCGAAATAGGCCGCGCACAGGCGCTGCAAGCCATGGCATCGGGCCGCCCACCAATGGTCGACATGAACCCGGTGCTGCTTAAACCCGAATCGGAAACCGGCGCGCAGGTCATCGTGCAGGGCAAACGCATCGCAACCGTCAAAGCCCGCGACTACGCCGCGCTAAAGCCCACTCTGATGGCCCCCGTGTTGGAAAGCTTCCATCGCCTCAAATCAACCGTCGATCTGGTCATCGTCGAAGGCGCTGGCAGCCCGGCAGAGGTAAACCTGCGCAAAGGCGATATCGCCAACATGGGCTTTGCCTGCGCCGCGAACGTGCCCGTAGTTCTGGTCGGCGACATAGACCGGGGCGGCGTCATCGCGCAAATTGTCGGCACCCAATCGGTATTGGACCCCGCCGACAACGCTATGATCGCGGGCTTCATCATCAACAAATTCCGCGGCGATACGACTTTGTTCGACGATGGCTATGCCCTGATCGCCCGGCGCACCGGCTGGCAGGGTTTCGGCGTCGTGCCGTTTTTCGACCAGGCTTCTCACCTGCCCGCCGAAGATGCGCTTGATCTACCATCCGCACGTGGCAGTGGCACCACAAAAATCGCCTGCCTCGCCCTGTCGCGCATCGCCAACTTCGACGATCTTGATCCCTTGGCGCAGGAACCCGGCGTCAGCCTGACCTTGATCAAACCCGGCCAACCCATCCCCGGCGACATCACCCTGGTCATCATTCCCGGTTCAAAATCCACCCGCGCCGACCTCGCCTTCCTGCGCGCTCAGGGCTGGGACATCGACCTTATTGCCCACGTCCGCCGAGGTGGCCGCGTCCTTGGCATCTGCGGCGGCTACCAGATGCTCGGCCACTGGGTGCGTGATCCAGACGGCATCGAAGGGCCAAAGGGCGAAACTCCCGGGCTTGGCCAGCTGGATGTTGAAACCCTGATGACCCCCGACAAAAACCTGACCCGCGTCAGCGCCATCCACGCCGCATCGCAAACCCCGATGGACGGCTACGAAATTCACATCGGCCGTACCGACGGCCCCGCCCGCGCCCGCCCCTTCGCCCATATCAACGGCATCCCTGAAGGGGCCTTATCCCCCGATGGCCGCATCATCGGCAGCTACCTGCACGGCATGTTTTCGGGCGACGCTTTCCGGCAAGCCTTCCTCGCCACTCTGGGCGCGGCCCCGTCGTCCTACGCCTACAGCGCAGATGTTGAAACCGTGCTGGACGCGCTTGCCGCGCATCTGGAAAAGCATCTTGATGTCACCGGATTATTGGCGCTCGCCCGCTAGGGCCGCCCTGCCTTCGCCTCCGTTTCGGGCACTGTCAGTTCAGGCCGGGCAAGTCCTGCAAACACCCTTCGCAGGCAGCGCCCTACTATGAAATCACCGAGAAACCACGCAAGGCCGGTTCATATTGCTCCAACCCGCCATTGCCAGTATCGCTCCACAGCCCATGCAGCGTCAGCATGTCATCTTCCACCGCCTCGCGCACAAACGGAAACGTCATCAGATTTTCCAGGCTGACCACCACCGCCTCTTTTTCCAGCGCTCTCGGGCGTTCGGCTTCGGGAAAATGCGCAACCCGGTCAAATCCCGGGCGCAGAATGTCCATCCACCGCCCCACGAACGATGATTTTTCTTCCAGTTCCGGTGCCAGCCCTGAACACATATCGTGGCAGCCCTTCACGCCGCCGCAGTTGGAATGCCCCAGCACCACAATATGCGCCACCTTCAAACTGGTCACCGCATATTCGACCGCCGCCGATGTGCCATGCGTCTGCCCATCCGCGTTATACGGCGGCACCAGATTGGCCACGTTGCGATGGATGAAAAACTCACCCTCATCCGCCCCAAAAATCGAGGTCACATGCACGCGGCTATCACAGCATGAAATCACCATCGCACGCGGATGCTGCCCGCTTTCGGCAAGCCTGCGAAACCACGCCTTGTTCTCTTGATACGCCGTCGCACGCCATCCCAAAAAGCGCTGCACAAGATAGGCTGGTAGCGGCTTTGCCTGATCCATCGCGTCACTCTCCCTGCTGGTTCCCCGCCTAACTAGGCTGCAATTGCAGAAAATTCGAGGAGTTTCTTTTGTGGCCTGAAACCTTTTCTTCAGCACGCCAGCGCAAGATCGGCCTTGGGTGTGAAACGACTACGTGGGTGAATGAAATGACAAACATAGCAGCTTTGCCGCTGGTTGAACGGGTACGCCAGGATGCGGAACCGATCGCCACGATCTATCGCAATCTGGGAACTTCTGCCGCCGAACAGGTGGTAACGCGTGCACTTGCCGAACTTGGGTTGGCGATGGGCGGCCTTGCCCAACAGGTGCGCCTGCACGATCTGGCCGATGTGTCCCGCCGCCTGCGCAAAGTGCAACGCATGGCCGAACATCTTGGCATGGTCAGCCTTGGCACGGTTGCCGACGATGCGCGCACCTGCTTTGATCGCAACGATGTCACAGCGTTTTCCGCAGTCTGGGCGCGGTTGATCCGGGTCACCGAACGCTCCCTCGCCACGGATCGCAACGCGCGCGATCAGTCGGTTTAGCGGGCACAGTCCGGGCGGGGCTTGCAGGCAGCGTTGGTTGCGTTACGCTTTGGCGCGACCCTATGGCACCGGTGATGTCACCAAAGCCACGCATCCCGGACGCCCTGAATGACCCCAACTTTTGCCGATCCCGCCAACCCATCGCGCGCTCTGCACGTCGTATCCACCGATGATTTCGCAAGCTGGCTGTCACGCCAACCCGCCCATTGGCAAACATGGCTGGCGGGCCAAAACTTCGACGCCGCGTTAGGTGAGTTGCGTCTTTTGCCCGGTGCTGACGGCGCAATCGAAGCCGCCGTTGCAGGGCTTGGCACTGCCAAATCCCAGGCCCGCACGCGCTTTGGCCTTGCCCGCGCCCTGCAATCCTTACCCGCCGGTGATTGGCATCTTGACGGCAACCTAACCCCAGCCCAGCGCGATGAAGCCGCCCTTGGTGCTCTGCTATCCGCCTACAAATTTGATCGTTATCGCCCCGCCAAATCCGCCACACCGCAAGCCCTGCTCAAATGCCCAGAAGGCAGCAATGCCGCCCAGCTGATCGCAATGGCCGAAGGCGAATTCCTGACGCGTGACCTGATCAACACCCCCTCCTCCGACATGGGCCCGGCTGAACTTGAAGCCGCCTTCCTCGCCCTTACCGCCCGCTTCAACGCCACCACGGAAATCATCCGCGGCGACGATCTGCTGACGCAAAACTTCCCGATGATCCACGCCGTTGGCCGCGCCTCCCCCCGCGCGCCCCGCATCCTCAGCCTGCGCTGGGGCACCAAAGGTCCGCGCCTGACGCTGGTGGGCAAGGGCGTCTGCTTTGATACCGGCGGACTTGATATCAAACCTTCCGCCGGAATGTTGCTGATGAAAAAAGACATGGGCGGTGCAGCCACCGTCATGGGCCTTGCCCATATGATCATGACGCTAAACCTGCAACTGCAACTGCGCGTCATCGTCCCCGCCGTCGAAAACGCCATTTCCGGCAACGCCATGCGCCCCAGCGATATCCTGACTTCGCGCAAAGGCTTGACGGTAGAGATTAACAACACCGACGCCGAAGGCCGTCTTATCCTCGCCGACGCCCTAACATGGGCCGATGAAGAAACCCCTGATGCGATCATCTCAATGGCCACTCTAACCGGCTCAGCCCGCGTCGCCGTCGGCCCCGATCTGGCCCCATTCTACACCGATGATGATGCCTTCGCGGCAGCCCTGTCCGCCGCCGCCCCCGGCGCCTTCGACCCGGTCTGGCGCCTGCCCTTCTGGGACGCGTACGAGCCGATGATCGAACCCAAAATCGCCGACCTCGACAACGCCCCCGCAGGCAGCTTTGCCGGTTCCATCACCGCCGCCCTGTTCCTGCGCCGCTTCGTATCCTGCCCGCGCTACATGCATTTTGATATCTACGGCCACACCCCAACTGATGCCCCCGCCCGTCCCAAAGGCGGCGTCGGCCAAGGTGCCCGCGCCCTGCTCGCCGCATTGCCGAAAGTCCTAGGCCTGTGACCGATCCCCGCATTACCCCCGCCAACGCCCGCGCCGCCCTCGAATCCCTGCGCGGCACCATCGACGTACCGGTTTTCACCAAAGGCGAACCTGCCCAACTGATCCAACCCCTCACCGACCTGCTGGCCAGTCCCAATGGCCCGCGCGAACGCCAACTGCTGCTCGGTGATGGCTTCACCATTATCGACCGTCACCAGGGCTACGCTTTCGGCCAGTCCACCAAAGACGGCTATTGCGGCTATGTACCCGAAACCGCCCTCGGCCCGGCTGAAACCCCAACCCACTGGGTCGCCGCCCCGGCCACCAACCTCTACCCCGGCCCCAGCATCAAACTGCGCGAAACAGGCACACTAACCCTGAACGCCCGCGTCACCGCCATTGGTGAAGAAGGCAAGTTCACCCAAACCACGCGCGGCTACGTTCCCACTCTACACCTGCGCAAACTCGGCGATTGGCACAAAGACCCGGTCGCCATCGCTCAAACTTACCTCGGCACGCCCTATCTGTGGGGTGGCAACAGCCGCGCTGGCCTCGATTGTTCCGGCCTTGTCCAAGCCAGCCTGATGGCCTGTGGCAAAGACTGCCCCGGCGATTCTGATCTGCAACAAGCCCTCGGCAAACCCATCGCTGAAAAAGCCGCCCTCAAACGTGGCGATCTGCTGTTCTGGAATGGCCACGTCGCCATGTGCATGAACGCCGATTTCATGATCCACTCTACCGCCGCCTTCATGGCCGTTGTCATGGAAAACACCCGCTCCGCCATCAAACGCATCATTGGCCAAGGCGGCGGTCCGGTCACTGCGCGCAGAAGACCCTAGTCCACCGCCCTGATCAGCTTGCCTTCCAGCACCCGCAGAACAGCTGCCAAATCATGCCCCCGGCGCAAAATCTGCCCGTCCATCGCCACAATCGCATACATGCCCTGCTTTGCCCGCAGCTTCGGTCGCTTTTCAATCCGGTACAGCGGAAACTCCGCCGTCCGTCGAAACACCGAAAACACCGCCAGATCACGCAGGCACGAAATGCCGTAATCGCGCCATTCGCCACCCGCGACCATCCGGCCATAAAGCCCCAAAATCGTCGATAACTCACGCCGATCAAAGCTGACTTGCTCGCCCGATTGCGTGCTGTGCGGAAATGGCGTTGGCGATTGCACCGTCATGCGCCAATGATTACCGCCCTCGCGGCGCAAATCAAGCGCTTGGTGCAAGACATCATCGTCTGAATTCAGCCATGTAATGACCGACGCATCGTCACGATTGTTCCCAATCCGCGCCTAGATTGCGATGCATCTTATGATTGTTGCGAGTCAACGAAACCCCGGATGGGCGGTTGCTTAGCCCCCCCAAATAGCCACTCATCCGGGGCGCTTGCGAGTGAGGATCAAGCCTCTGTCACCCCGACAGAGGCTTTACCTTTTTCTACAGCCCGATTTTCTACCGACCCGAAAATCCGTCAGAAATCCGCAACTCGCCAACCCGCAATCCCCGCCTGCTCCGCAAATCAACGCCAAGCAGGTTCAGCGTCGCCGGATGTTTTGCATCCAGAACACCCACCCGCACCAGAAGCGCCGCAATAGCCGCCTCTTTCGCACGCGCCGCGCCATCCATGATTTTCAGCGCAATACCAAGCCGCAACTCCGGAATAATCGCCACATAAACCCCGTCGGCTCCGTTCTTGGTGGCGACCCGTCCCCCCATCGCCCGCATCAAATCGGTGTCCGCACCGCCAGGGCCATGGACCAGTTCAGGATGGCTGACCATCGCCCGCGTCAACCGATGCGCCGCACGGTTTCGCGCATCTCCGCTGTCAGTGGCCGTAGCAAACCGGGCCATGGCCCGCGCCAATCCATGCAGGGATGTGGCAAAATTCGGTGCAGAACAGCCGTCAATTCCGAAACCGGGGCTCGTCTCGCCCGTCACGCTTTCAAAGGCATCACGCACCGCCTTTTGCACCGGATGATCGGCCTCGGTATATTCCGACCCTGCCTTCAAATGCTTGTTCAGGGTCAGAAAACCGGAATGTTTGCCCGAACAGTTATTATGAATCTGGCACGGCGTCTCAAACGCCCGGATCAACCCATCGCGCGCGGGGCGGTCGTCAGGTTCTTGCGGCCCGCAGCGCAGATCAGTTTCCGACAACCCAAGATCGCCCAACCAACGGGTCACCATCTCCGTATGAATGGCCGCCCCGCGGTGGCTGGCGCAGGACAAGGCAAGTTGCGCCTCGGTCAATCCGGCGGCATCCGCAGCCCCGCTTTCAACCAACGGCAACGCCTGCAGCATCTTGCACGATGACCGCGGAAAGATCACCGCTGCAGGATCACCCCACGCCTCAACAATCTCACCATCGGCCCCGCAAATCACCGCATGGCCGGAATGAGCGCTTTCCAGCAGCCCACCACGCCACAATTCGACCATCGGTATTGCATTTGCCATAAACTTCCCCCTCACAGATGCGCGATTTGTCGCCCATAGGGCTTTCGCCGCCTGCGTATTTTGCGTTATGGATGAGATACTAAGTTGAAATGCCGGACGCCACAGGAAAAGCTCGCGCAATCGCGGCCCTGGTCTGGCAGGGGCTAAGTTGAGCAGCTGGAGGCTCTTTAAGATATGAAATCCTTTCCCGGGCGCGTTTTTGGTCGCGTATTGATCGCAGCAGCCCTGTCTGGCATGGCCACCTTTGCCAGCGCGCAAGAATCCACCAATCAGGTTGCAGTGAAAACCGATTGGAGCGTGTTTACAGAAGAAAGCCCCAAAGAATGCTGGGGCGTATCCAGCCCCAAGGAAACCGTAAACACCCGTGATGGTGCGCCGGTCTCGGTGCGGCGCGGTGATATCTTGCTGTTCGTCACCTTCCGCCCCGGTGCAGGTGCCAGTGGCGAAGTGTCCTTTACCGGCGGTTACCCCTTTGCAGCCGGTTCAACCGTCAACGTCGATATTGGCGGCACAGCATTCGAGATGTTCTCGGACGGCGAATGGGCTTGGCCAGCAAGCCCCACCGATGACGCGGCCCTGCTGGCGGCCCTCAAAGGTGGCTCAACGGCCGTGATCTCTGCTCAGTCAGGCAAAGGCACCAAAACCCAAGACACCTTCTCGCTTCTTGGTTTCACCGCCGCAATGGAAGAAGCCGAGTCGCGCTGCAAGTAATCTGACGCCAAACAGCATCACCCGGCCCCGGCACCCAAAGCCGGGGCTTTTGCTTTTCCAAAGGCACCCCGTTTCGTTTTCCACCATTATCCCTTATATCACGCTGCAACCGGGCCTTTCCCCGGATTTGCCAAAGGCTCCAATGACCATTACCGCCCCCATCACCCAAGACGTGCTGACCATCCCGCGCAAACTGCCCGCAACAGACCGCATCAACCTGATCGGCCTGACGCGTGACCAGTTGCGCGATGCGTTGATCGAGGCTGGCACCCCGGAACGCCAAGCCAAAATGCGAGTCGGGCAAATCTGGACATGGCTTTACCACTGGGGTCTGCGCGATTTTGCGGGCATGACCAACCTTTCCAAAGACCTGCGCGCGCTGCTGGCAGACCGCTTTAGCATCGAAATCCCGCAGGTCGTTACCCGCCAGATCAGTACCGATGGCACCCGCAAATACCTCGTCCGTATCGCAGGCGGGCACGAGGTCGAGGTTGTCTATATCCCCGAAACTGATCGCGGCACGCTCTGCATCTCCAGCCAGGTCGGCTGCACCCTGACCTGTTCCTTCTGCCATACCGGTACGCAAAAACTGGTCCGCAACCTGACCGCCGGCGAAATCGTCGGTCAGGTCATGCTCGCCCGCGACGACCTGGATGAATGGCCCGTCCAAGGCGACCCCAACCGCGAAGGCCGCTTGATTTCCAACGTCGTCCTGATGGGCATGGGCGAGCCGCTGTACAATTTCGAAAACGTCCGCGACGGCCTGCGCGTCATCATGGATAACGAAGGCATCGCCCTTGGCCGCCGCCGCATCACCCTATCCACCTCCGGCGTCGTCCCAGAAATCGCCCGCACCGCCACCGAAATCGGCTGCCTGCTCGCCGTCAGCTTTCACGCCACCACAGACGAGGTCCGCGACCAACTGGTCCCGATCAACAAAAAGTGGAACATCGCCACCCTGCTGGACGCCCTGCGCGATTATCCCGGCCTGACCAATTCCGAACGCATCACCTTTGAATATGTCATGCTGCAAGGCGTCAACGACAGCAAGGAAGACGCTTACCGTCTGGTCGAATTGATCCGCGGCATCCCCGCCAAGATCAACCTGATCCCGTTCAACGAATGGCCCGGTGCCCCCTACAAACGCTCGTCCGGCAACCGCATCCACGCCTTCGCCGACATCATCCATGACGCAGGCTACGCCAGCCCCATCCGCACCCCCCGTGGCGAAGACATCATGGCCGCCTGCGGCCAGCTGAAATCAGCAACCGAACGCGGGCGTAAATCAAAGGCCGGGATCGCTGCAGAGGCTGGGCTTTAAGCCACGTCGCTGCGCTGCTCGGCAGTTGGTGCCGCCGCAGCCTGCCGCGCGGTCCAGGCATCCAGACCATAAAACAGCAGCGGATTCAGCAAGATCGACACCAACGCCCCCGCGACAACAAGATCACGGGCTTCAGCTGGCACAATCCCAAGGCTTTGCCCCATCATGATCAGAATGAACGAAAACTCGCCAATCTGCGCAAGGCTGGCAGCAATTGTAATTCCCGTGCCTCTGCCCTGCCCAAAGGCACTGACGATCGCGTAAGCCGCCGCTGCCTTGACCGCGATAATGACGGCCACTGTGCTCAACACGGCCAATGGTGCGTCAAGCACAACCCGCGGATCAAACAGCATGCCAACCGAAACAAAAAACAGCACAGCAAAGGCATCGCGCAGCGGAAGTATATCACGCGTCGCCTGCGCACTTAAGGTTGATCCCGCCATTACCATGCCAGCAAAGAACGCCCCAAGTGCAAACGACACGCCAAAGAAATAGGCCGATCCGAACGCCACACCCAAGGCAATCGACAGAACGGAAAGCCGGAACAACTCTCGCGATCCGGTATGCGCGGTATAGTGCAGCACAGCGGGAATAAGCTTGCGCCCAACCACCAGCATCAGGGCAATGAACGCAGAAACCTTGACGGCTGTAACAAGCAGCGTCGCGGCAATCGGTCCAAAGCCCATGGTCACCGCCTGTTGTGCATCCTCTTGCAGCGGCACCGATACGCCGCCCAACAATCCAGCCAGCGGCGGGATCAGCACAAGTGCGATCACCATCACCACATCTTCAACAATAAGCCAGCCAACCGCGATCTTGCCGCGCTGCGTCTGATCCAGACCGCGATCCTGCAAGGCACGCAGCAGCACAACGGTCGATGCAACAGACAGCGACAAACCAAAGATCAGGCTCGCACCCCACCCCCAGCCCAAAAACCAGCCGACACCCACGCCACAACCCGTCGCCACCGCAATCTGACCCAGCGCGCCCGGAATGGCGATCCAGCTCACCTTCATCAAATCCCGCACCGAAAAATGTAAGCCGACCCCGAACATCAACAGAATCACGCCCAATTCGGCCAATTCCCCCGCCAGCTTCTGATCCGCCACATAGCCCGGCGTGAACGGCCCGATCACAACACCCGCCAGCAGATACCCCGCCAGAATAGGCAGCCGCAATCGCTGCGCCAGAAGGCCAAAGATGAACGCCAGACCAAGACCCGCAACAATGGTGGCGATAAGGGGCGTCTCATGCGTCAAGGGCGGCTCCGCTTCGGCAAGCCGGGCAGAGCGCAAACCAGACTTCGTCAGGCGAAGCGGCCCAGATCACCACGGCATTCAAGATGCAAAGCCAATCTAGGCATAGCAGTTTGGAATGCAATGGCGTGCCAATTTCTAACTATCCCCACGCCTAAGAAATCTGCCTTGCCTATCGCGACAAATTGCAGCCCAAAACGCCCCTTGGATCACCCATTCACCGCTGCTAGCTTGCCCGAATGTCGCTCCCCATCCTCCCCAACCCCATCGCCCGGCGCATCTTCCTCGCCCGCCACGCGCTGTCCGAAGCCCCCACCGGCGCAGCCACCGGCACTGCCCTCGCAGACCTCATCACCCGCATCGGCTTTGTGCAGGTCGACAGCATCAACACGGTTGAACGCGCGCATCACATGATCCTGTTTGCCCGCCGCCAATCCTACAAACCCGAAAACCTGAAACCCCTGCTGGAACGCGACCGCACTCTGTTCGAACATTGGACCCATGACGCCTCGATCCTGCCCACCACTCTGTTCCCGCATTGGCAGCACCGCTTCGCCCGCGACACTCACCGCCTGCACGAAAACTGGCGCAAATGGTTTCAGGGTGGCTATGAAGGCAAGTTCGACGAAATCCTCAACCGCATCGCCGCCCACGGCCCCGTCACCTGCACCGATGTCGGCGTGGGCGAGGCGCGCGGCAAGGGCGGCTGGTGGGATTGGCACCCCTCCAAAACCGCGCTCGAATGGCTGTGGCGCACCGGTGCGCTGTCGATCACCCGCCGCGATGGCTTCCAGAAGGTCTACGACCTGACCGAACGGGTCATCCCAACCGCCCACCGTAACGCCAATCCCGACCCCGAAACCACCACCCACTGGGCCTGCAATTCCGCCCTGAACCACCTCGGCTTCGCCACCCCCACCGAGCTTGCCGCCTACTGGCACGCCGTCCCCATCGCCGACGCCCGCCAATGGTGCCGCGATGAACTCCGCCTCGGCACCCTCATCGAAATCGCCGTCCAAAGCGCCGATGGCACGCCCCGCCCCGCCTACACCCGCCCCGAAACCTTAACCGAAACCCCACCCGAGCCACCAAACCGCATCCGCATCCTCTCCCCCTTCGATCCCGCCCTGCGCGACCGCAACCGCGCGGAACGCCTGTTCGGCTTCACCTACCGGATCGAGGTTTTCGTGCCGCAAGCCAAACGCACCTATGGCTACTACGTCTTCCCCATCCTCGAAGGCGCCCAAATCATCGCCCGCATAGACATGAAAGCCATCCGCGCCCGCGGCGTGCTGGAAGTCCGCGCCATCTGGCCCGAACCCGGCATCAAACTGGGCTTGGGCCGCATCGCCAAACTGGAATCCGAACTAAACCTAATGGCCCAGTTCGCCGGCTGTGATAGGGTCGAATTTCTGGATGGTTGGGTACGCTGATCCGGCCCACAACCACACTCCCCCAACCCGTAGGGTGTACGGTTCTTCGCGAACGCGAAGGTTCGCGCACCACTGTGCATTTGGCGGGTAGGGTGCGCATTCATTGCGCACCGTTTTCAGGCCCAAATAGATAGTCGAGAGCAGCGACAACAAACCCCAATCTCTTTGGGTACCGCACTGCAAGCCTGCGCAATGGCTTACTCATCCGAGACAGCATCGGCAAAACAAGACCACCGGCGTAATAGACCAGTTTGGGAAACTCTTTTTGATGCATATCTTCCATTTGTTTGCCAAAATTCCGAGCCGCCTTGCCGCTTTTAGCCTCAGCTATTCCGGCCTCAAGCAAAACTCGCGCAACTTCCCCCGTCGACGCAACAAGCCCCTTCGCTTCGATCTCGCTTGCTCCAGCGTCGGTGCCCGCAACAACTTCGTCGTGGTATTCAGCCTTTACCTCAGCATCCGCGTGATCAGCGGCTGAGATTACTGCATCTATTTCTTCAAAGGACAATCGCTCTGCGATGGCCTTTTGCGCCGCCGGGTCTGATGCCTCAGCCTCTTCCTGGTACAAGATCCAGTCTGGGAAGCGGTTGACGAGGGTCGCGATTGCCGCCGCAAAGCCCCTCAATTCCGTTTTTGCACCAGTGGGCAGATTCACTACAAAATCAGCATCATACGCCAATCCGATGATCCGTTGACCATGCATTCCTAACGCGATTTGCCGCGTCGGGTTGTAGGTTTCACCCAACGCACGGTCAAAGGACTTGAGAACGGAAGGCAGCGGCGCATAATTTCCAACATTGAAGCTTTCCCCGAAACTCTCACGATAGTCCTTCAATGCGTGCCAACCCTGTTCAGCACGGGTAGCAGCGCCGCCCGTCAGAAGCCCTGTGGTCGTGGACTCTAAACGCAGGCGACCTTCTACGACTTCAATTTCAAGCGGAGCAGGTATGCGCTCAGGTAGTCCCGGTGGTGCTTTCAACTTATCCTGCAGGGCCTGCAACAGCTTTCGTATCTGTGGATGCTCGGGCGTTCCATCCCAATCCCGGAGATCAACATATTGGGTTTCGCCAAAACCATAAGGCAGCGTTGCATCTTCCAACCGCACATGCACCAAACGCCCTGCCGCCTGCGCGGTTGACGCCTCTTCAATCACCGCCTTCGACGCGACACTTTCCTTGGTCCAGAAAGTGATCACTGCCCTCGCTGCACGTAACTGCTCTGCAATTTCTGCGCGCCACGTCGCCCCAGCGGGAATGTCTTGATCCCACCATATGGGCACCCCTGACCACATCAGAAAAGCCCGCATTTCCGCAATTAGGGATCGATTGGGGCTCGCATAGGAAAGGAAGAAGAAAGACTGCGGCACGATCTCTGGCGCTGGCTCCGGCCCCACCACCTCCCCCGGCGGCTCCCAATCCTTCAAATACGCGAACAGCGTTTTTGCCCGTGTTGCGTTGTCTTGAATGCCCGAAATCTCACGAATCTTTGCATCTTGCATTGCTGCAGTTGTGAAACCAAATCTCAGTCCATTTCCGGTCGGCGCTTCCGCCAACCGACTAAGCCCTCGCAAGGGCCGAAGATCGGAAACATACGAATAACTCAAGTCAAGCTCTGTCAACTTCATTAGCGCGGCAAGGGGAGAAATATCGTCAAGATTGCGAATCTCTGTCAGTGACAATTTCGACAATTCGATCAAATTCTGTAGACCGGCTAGGTTAACTGGCCGCTTCAGACTTGCGCGGCTTAAACTGAGAGACCGAAGTTTAACTAGCGAAGCCAGGGCCGATAGGTCGTCTGCACTAGCGTAATCAACATGTAATCTCCTTAGATTTATCAAATAAGAAAGCGGGCCGATGTCTGTGCGTCTTTTGTCATATGCGCCAGCTTCGAGTTCGGTCAATTCTGAAAGTCCAGAAATCGGCGACAGATCAGAGATCTTTGTGCCACGAAGGCTTAGGACCCTCAGTGTCGATAACTCAGCAATCTGCGGTGGCAGCGTCTGCAAGGACCGATCGCTCAGGGCAAGTTCAACGGCCCCCGATTTCTTTGCCTTGGCAATCAACCGAATCGCCGCCTTATAGGCCCTATTCGCATCGCTCATTCAGTGCCCTCCACGCCGCCCAAGATGGAGCGGGAGGTGGCCCCACGCAAGGCCCTGTCTTGGCACAGTGAAACACGCGTGACTGGTTAAAATTCCCTTTCCTACTACAACAAAATCAACCCCTTACCCTCCGCAACACACGCACTACCCCCCCCCTCAAATCCCCGCATACCACTCATACCCCCGGTCCGCCCAATAACTCCCCTTCCCCAACCCATAACTCGCGAAACTCTCCACCAGCTCAATCGTATGCACATATTTCGCCATCTTATACCCCAACTGCCGCTCGACCCGCAGCCGCAACGGTGCCCCATTCGCCACCGGCAAATCCGCTCCATTCAGCCCATAAGCCAAGATTGTCTGTGGATGATAGGCGTCGATCAGATCAATGGACTCGTAATACCTCACCTCGCCCGAAAGGCTGCGTTCCAGCGCGTCATAACAATGAAAAACCGCGAACCGCGCGTTCGCTTTCGGCCGCGCCTCATTCAACACCGCCGCCAACGGAACCCCCATCCATTTCGCGATGCAGGACCAGCCTTCCACACAATCATGCCGGGTGATCTGCGTCTTCGCCGGCATCGATTTCAACTGACCCAGTGATACCGAGATCGGCTTCTCAACCAGCCCCGTCACCGTCAGTTGATACCCGGCAAATCCGCCCTCCTTCAGGCCCAGATACTCCGCCCCATCCGGGTCGACACTGCCATTCGGGCGCTGCCCCTGCCGAATATCCGCCTCAGCATATTCCGGTGCCAACGTATGCCCGCCACCCAAAAACCGCTGCGCCCGGTAGGTCAGCCCGCTGACACTTTCAAACGCATTGCGCAGTGCTGAATCCTTCGCATTCGCCCCGTCCAGCACTTTGCAGCCCGACAATCCAAGCGCCGCCGCCCCCAACAAAAGCCCACGCCGATCAAGCATCTTCGCCTCCCTTGTCAGGATCAATCCGGTACCAGCCCGTCACAATCGACCGCAGTTCATTGATCGGCCCCGCCGCCAGAATCATCACCATATGCACGACGAAAAACCCGATCAGCCCGACCATCATCAGAAAATGAATGGTCCGCGCCGTCTGCCGCCCGCCAAACACATCCAGCAACCAAGGGGCAATGGCGTTAAACGACGGCGACATCGAAAGCCCGGTCAAAATCATCACCGGCAACGCCACGAACAGCACCGAGCCATAGGCCAGCTTTTGCAGCACATTGTAGTTTCGGCCATGATGAAACCGCAGGCGCGCATGGTCCACCACATCGCGCGGCAATGCTCGCAAATCGGCACCCGTCGGGATCAGCGCCCGCAAATGCCCGTTCCAAACTGACGCCACCGCCCACACCAACAGCGTCCCCACCAGCACCCAGGCAAAGAAGAAATGGATCACCCGCCCCGTCGCCAGACTGCGATTTGACGGAATGGTCAGCGCCGCCGGAAACGCTTGTATGTCCTGATCAACCCCCGAAACCCCCAGCACGCCAGTGGTATCAAACTCATACCCCAGCACCTTGGTATAGCCGGAATACCTCGCCAGCTCCTCTTCCCGCGCGCCAATCTCCAGGATCGCGTTGTCATACTCAAACCCAGCTTCCAACCCAATATGCAGCGACGGATAGGCGTTGAAAATCTGCAGCCCCGTCAGCATCAGGAAAAACAGGCACACCGCCCAAACCCAATGCGTCGCCCGCGTCCACCGCGACTGCCGGTAAATCAGCGGTCCCTTCAAATCCCCAGCCATCGCCACCTCCCACAAAACATCGCTCTTGTCTGGCGTTACGGCGGCGACCGACGAAAAGTTTCAAAGGGCCCGACTTTTCCCGAACCTCACCCCCGATGCGCGCCCGCAGCAAGTGCTGCCACCCGCGCCAGCACCTCCGACGCAGGCATCCCCGACCCGATATCCTTCACAATCGCAGACCCAACCACGCACCCATCCGCAATCGCCGCAATCCCCTGCGCCGCTTCCGGCGTGGTAATCCCAAACCCCACAATCACCGGCAAATCCGTTGCCGCCTTGATCCGCGCCACTTCTGGTGCCACATCTTCAGGCCGCGCCGCCGCTGCCCCGGTAATCCCTGTAATAGACACGTAATACACAAACCCCGACGTGTTCTGCAGCACCTTCGGCAGCCGCTTTGCATCGGTCGTCGGCGTCGCCAAACGAATAAAGTTCAACCCCGCCGCCTGCGCCGGAATGCACAATTCAGCATCCTCTTCCGGCGGCAGATCCACCACGATCAACCCATCAATTCCCGCCGCCTTGGCATCCGCCAGAAACCGCGTCACCCCGCGTGAATAGATCGGGTTGTAATACCCCATCATCACAATCGGCGTCGTGCTATCGCTGCGCCGAAACGCCGTCGCCATGTCCAGCGTCTTCTGCAGCGTCATGCCAGCCTCCAGCGCCCGCTGCCCCGCCAGCTGTATCGTCGGCCCATCCGCCATCGGGTCGGTAAACGGCATCCCCAACTCGATGATATCCACCCCCGCCGCCGGCAAGCCCTGCATCACCGCATAAGACGCCTCAACGCTTGGATCGCCCGCCATGATATAGGCGACAAACGCCTTCTTCTTCTGCGCCCGCAACCGCGCAAAGGTATCGTCAATCCTAGTCATTCCGCGGCCCATCCATCCCTGCAAATCCAGCTGCGGTTTGCACGGGCGCGCGTGGAAAATCAATGCCTCATGCAGCATTCTGCTCCGTGGTAATCATCCAAGAGGTGTTCCAACGGTCCGTCACCATGCCAAAAATCGGTGCCCAAAACGTCGGCGCCATTGGCATCGTCACTGTCCCACCTTCCGACAAGGCAGCAAAAATCTGCTCCGCCTTTTCGACACTGTCTGCCGCATGATAAACCGACGCGCTTTTCATCGTCCCTTCCATCCCCGGCGGCGTGTCGGACCCCATCAACGGCGCGCCGGGTCCAGCACTGAACTGTGCATGCATAACCTTGTCATCCATCATCGGTGGGCGCTGCTCCGGCGGCGCTTCGGCAAAGGTCATAACCATCAAATCTGTCGCGCCAAATATCTCGGCATACCGCGTCATCGCTTCGCGGGCGTTACCTTGAAAACCTAAATAGGGGGCAAAACTCATGATCCATCTCCTCCGGCTGAATGCCAAAATCATAGTCCCGCTGCCCGAGTCGCGAAAGCTTGAACCTTTACCACCACCCCACTAGAACGGCCCCGACAATGGAGGTGCGGCTATGGGTTTCAAGATGGGTATTGTGGGTTTGCCAAACGTTGGCAAATCAACCCTTTTCAACGCGCTAACCCGCACAGCAGCGGCGCAGGCGGCAAACTTTCCGTTCTGCACGATTGAACCGAATGTCGGCGAGGTGGCAGTGCCCGATGCCCGGCTTGATAAGCTCGCTGTTATTGCTGGCTCGAAACAGATCATCCCCACCCGGATGACCTTCGTTGATATCGCCGGGCTGGTGCGCGGTGCTTCAAAGGGCGAGGGCCTCGGCAACCAATTCCTCGCCAACATCCGCGAATGTGATGCCATCGCCCATGTGCTGCGCTGTTTCGAAGATGGCGATATCACCCATGTCGAAGGCCGCATAGACCCGGTTGCCGATGCCGAAACCATCGAAACCGAGCTCATGCTCGCCGACCTTGAATCCATCGAAAAGCGCTTGGCCAACCTTGCCCGCAAACTGCGCGGTGGGTCCGATAAAGACGCCGCCGACCAAGACCGCCTGTTGCGCGCCGCCCTTGCGGCACTTGAAAAAGGCATTCCCGCACGGTCCGTCAAAATCGCCGAAGACGATCAACGCCAATGGCGGCTGCTACAGCTTTTAACTTCAAAACCAGTGCTTTACGTCTGCAATGTCGAAGAGGCATGTGCCGCAAACGGCAATTCCCAATCCGCTCGCGTTGCCGAAATGGCCACCAAACAGGGTGCTGCCTCCGTCGTTATTTCTGCCCGTATCGAAGAAGAGATCAGCCAGCTTGCCGATGACGAAGCCGCCATGTTCCTCGAAGAAATGGGCCTGCACGAAGCCGGGTTAGATCGTCTGATCAAGGCAGGCTACCAGTTGCTGGGTCTGCAAACCTATTTCACCGTCGGCCCCAAAGAAGCCCGCGCCTGGACCATTCCAAAGGGCACGTTGGCGCCACAGGCGGCTGGCGTCATCCATGGCGATTTCGAAAAAGGCTTCATCCGCTCCGAAACCGTTGCCTACGATGATTACATCGCCGGTAATGGCGAAGCCGGGGCCAAAGAAGCTGGCAAGTTCCGCGTCGAAGGCAAAACGTATGAGGTCAAAGACGGTGACGTTCTGCACTTCCTGTTCAGCGGCTGATCCGGGGCCGACCCAGTAAGAAGACTTTGCCAATCGCCGCTCTCTCTGCCGAACCGCGCCGCGTGTAAATATGCTTCCCTGACCCGGCAGCTCTGGGCACGCGAATCTTGCCCAAAGGCACGCCAGAACGGCAATCCCCCGCGTCACCTGCCGCGAATCGCGCCTTTGCCCGGCTAAATTCGCTTGGCCGTCTGGCGCTAGGCACCAACTCGCAACTCACCAGAAAAAAAATCGACCGCGGTCGCCCACGGCCGATCCCAAATCAAGCCTAAGCCAATCTTACAGGCGGAATTCGGTATGGCAGTCCTTGCAGACCCCACCTAGGCCAGCCATGCCAGCCTGCACGCCTTCAAGGCTTGTCGCATCAAGTGCCGTTGCGGCAGCACCCAGTTTCTCGCCATGGGCCAAGAACTTCTCCCAGTTGGTCCAAATCTCGGGTTTCGCCTTGGATTCCGTATCCGTGCCCTGTGGCTCGAAAGTCGCCGGAATCTTTCCTGCGATCTCGATAATTGCGGCTTTTGCGGCTTCGGCCTTGGCGGCGTCAAACTCTGTCTTGCCCCCGGCCATGTCACCCAGAATGCCAGTATTCATACCATTGGCATCCATCAGATCCTGACGTGCCTTCGCATCTGGATCAGTAGATTTCCCGGCGAACGCGATTCCTGCACTGAAGATCAGTCCAGCCACTAGGGCCTTGGTTACAAACTTCATTTTCCCGCTCTCCTGCTTCAAATTCCCCGCCACTATACCCGCGACATGACGTCGCGGTAGTATAGTTTTGTGCCCAATGCCGCGGATCACGGGATTGTCATCGCACCCGCCCCAAATTCGCATCGGCCAAATATCCATCTTCACTCTGAGCCTGCGCGCGAAGTCGCGAAGCCGAGGCAAAAGCAATGGCGCGGCACGCGCCTCCGCCAGATTACCGCCCGTGTTACCGCAAGAAATCTGTTAAAATTCAGTAAATAAAATTCAACATACCATTATAAATCAAATACTTATAAACTGTAACACGCGTGTTACGCCAACAATTTCAACCCATCCATAACCTGAACCAGCTCTGCCGAAATCCCCGGCTCCGATAAAGCATGCCCCGCCATCGCAACCATCCGAAGCGCGCAGTTATCCCACCCGTCCGCCAATTTCCAAGCCGAAACCGGCGGGCAAATCATATCATACCGACCCTGAACAATCGTCGCCGGAATATGCTCGATCCGGTGCCTCTCCCGCAAAATCCAGCCATCTGTTTGCAGGAAACCGCCGTTCTGGAAGTAATGATTTTCCAGCCGCGAAAAGGCCCGCGCATACTCGGCCGGGCTTTCCCCGATCGGCCCCTCATTCTGAACCGAAGCCAGCGCGTTTTCCCAGTTTGCCCAAGTTCGTCCGAACCGGGTTTCTTCCATCAAGTTGCCGGAAAACAGCCGCCGATTATACGCGTCAATCAGGTTCTTCCGCTCCGCCGCCGGGATCGGATTGACAAACCGCGCCCACAGTTCCGGAAAGAACGCCCCCGCCCCGCCGCCATAAAACCAGTCCAGCTCTGCCTTGGTCATCAAGAACACGCCACGCAGGACCAGTTGCGACACCTGATCAGGGTGCGTGATCGCATAGATTAACGCCAGCGTCGCGCCCCAGCTGCCGCCGAAAACGATGAACCGCTCAATCCCCAACGCCGCACGGATCGCCTCGATATCCTGCACCAGATGCCAGGTCGTGTTTTCCTCGACGCTCGCATGCGGCCGCGACCGCCCACAGCCCCGCTGATCAAACAGCACCACGCGGTAAACATGGGGGTCAAAATACCGCCGCATCGCCGGGCTGCACCCACCCCCCGGCCCGCCGTGCAGCACGATCACCGGGATACCCCGCGGATTGCCACACTGTTCAACATAAATTCGATGCCCGCCACCAACATCCATCACCCGCTGATCGAACGGATCGATCGGCGGGTATAAAAACTCGACTGCGCGCTTTTGGCCTGATCTGTGGTCCATATTCTCTTATATAGCCTTACAGAGGCCGCCCGGCTATGGCCGAAAGAACAAGGACACCCAATGAATCCTGCGTCAACTGTTGACCCCACTGAAGTGGCGAAGTTTGAGGCGATGGCCGCCGAATGGTGGAACCCTGATGGCAAGTTTAAGCCATTGCACATGCTGAACCCCTGTCGGCTCGACTATATCACCTCACAAATCGCAACCGAATTTGATCGGGATCTGGTGGCACCTTTGCCATTCGCGGGCCTGCGTATCCTGGATATTGGCTGCGGTGGCGGCCTGTTGTCAGAACCGATGGCCCGGCTGGGGGCCGACGTGGTTGGGGCCGATCCGGCCACCCGCAACATCCCGGTGGCGCAGTTGCATGCCGAACAATCGGGGTTGACGATTGATTACCGCCTGACCACTGCGGAAGATCTGGCAGCGGCGGGCGAGCAGTTTGATGTGGTGCTGAACATGGAGGTCGTCGAGCACGTGCCCGACCCGCAATCCTTTCTGACCGCTTGTCAGACCCTGCTGAAGCCGGGGGGCCTGATGATTTGTTCGACCCTGAACCGAAATGCCAAAAGCTTTGGCATGGCGATTATCGGGGCGGAGTGGGTGATGCGTTGGTTGCCCAAAGGCACGCATGATTGGAAAAAGTTCATCACGCCGGATGAGTTGGCGGAATTAGTCCGAAAGGCCGGTTTAGACCCTGTTGATCGCAAAGGCATGGTGTTCAATCCCGTTGCGTGGTCGTGGAGCCTTTCCAGCCGCGATCTGTCGGTGAACTATGTTACGGCTAGTGTGAAGCGCTGATCAGATATCCTTCATCAGCCGCAATGCATCGTAAATCGCAGCGTGGGTATTGCGTGCTTCTACCGCGTCGCCGATGCGGAACAACTGGAAACCAGCCGGGCCGCCGTTCAGTGCCTGCGGGCGGCCATCAATCAGCGCGTCGTAATCCACTGCGCCAAGGTTTGACGACAGCGGCTTCAGATCGAAGTAAATCTCTGCCAGCGGCTGCGTGCCATGGTTGACCACGACCTGATCGAACTGCCGTTCCTTCGCGAGATTCATGTAATCGCTGCCGATGGTGGCGCGCAGTTGATTGCCGTCGCGGGCAACAGCCCGCAGGCGATAGGTTACGGTGAAAGTGACGTCTTTATCCTGCATCGCACGCATATAGGGCACCAGGTTCATCGCCATCACGTCGGGGGCAAAGCTGCGGTCGGGCGTCATCACTTCAACATGCGACCCGGCCTCGGCGATCATCTGTGCGGCTTGTAAGGCGGCGTGATCGCCAGCGTCATCATAGAGCAGCACGTTTGAGCCGGGCTTCACATCCCCTGACAGAATGTCCCATGTGGACACGACGAGATCATTCCCAGTTTCTAACACCGCAGTTTCAGGCAATCCACCGGTGGCAATGATCACCACATCGGGGGTCAGCGCGGTGACATCGGCGGTCTCGGCGAAAGTGTTAAAGCGAAACTCAACGCCTCGGGCAGCGCATTGCGCCATGCGCCAATCGATGATGCCGATCATTTCGCGCCGTCTTGGGCTTTGTGCGGTCAAGCGAATTTGCCCTCCGGGGTGGGGTGCCGCTTCGAACACGGTTACTGAGTGGCCGCGCAGTGCGGCGACGCGAGCGGCCTCTAGTCCGGCTGGGCCAGCGCCGACAACAACGACCTTTTTCGACCCTATTGCTGGGGAAATGTCATGTGGCATGGTTTCTTCACGGCCGGTCGCCGGGTTGTGGATGCACAGGGCCATACCGCCTTGGTAGATGCGATCAAGGCAGTAAGTCGCCCCAACGCAGGGGCGAATATCTTCTTCGCGGCCTTCAATGATTTTGCGCACAATATGCGGATCGGCCATATGGGCGCGGGTCATGCCGACCATATCGAGCTGGCCTGTGGCAATGGCGTGACGCGCGGTGGCCACATCGGGGATGCGGGCGGCGTGGAAGGTGGGCAGGCCGACCTCGGTACGGATGCGCCCGGCAAAATCCAAGTGCGGCGCGGATTTCATGCCTTGGATCGGGATAACATCGGTCATCGCGGGATCGGTAAAGATACGGCCTTTGATGATGTTCAGAAAATCAACCAGCCCCGAGTCGCGGAACAGTTTGCCGATGGCGATGCCCTCATCAGGGGTGATGCCGCCCTGCGCCGCCTCGTCTGCCGTATAGCGCACGCCCAGCAAGAATGTCTCGCCCACGCGCTTGCGGCAGGCTGCCAGCACATCCATCGCAAAGCGGGCGCGGTTTTCAAAACTGCCACCATAGGGAGCTGCAAGCGCATTGGTCAGCGGCGACATAAACTGATCCATCAAGTGGCCGTAGCATTCAAATTCGACCCCATCGAGGCCTGCGGCCTGCATCCGTTCGGCAGCATCGGCGTAATCTTCGATGATGCGGGCAATGTCCCAATCCTCGATCACCTTTGGGAACGCACGGTGCGATGGCTCGCGCGATGGGCCAGCCGCCACCACCGGCAGCCAATCGCCTTTGTCCCAGCGGGTGCGACGGCCAAGGTGTGTCAACTGGATCATGATTGCACAGCCCTGTTCGTGCACATCATCGGCCATGCGACGCATCCAGCCGACGACCTCGTCCTTGTAGGCCAGAATGTTGTTGAAAACGGGTGGGCTGTCGCGCGAAACGGCAGCTGAACCGGCGGTCATTGTAAGGGCGACGCCCGCTTTGGCGCGTTCAAGGTGATACAGGCGATAGCGATCTTTCGGCATGCCGTCTTCGGGATAAGCTGGTTCGTGGCTGGTCGTCATGATCCGATTTTTCAGCGTCAGGTGCTTTAGCTGATAGGGTTGCAGCAGCGGATCGGTTGACATGGCGTATTCCCGTGTGTGGTTTGGTTTCAGGGTAGGTTTAGGGTCAGCAATCTGAACGTGGAAAACCGACATTTCGTGGCCAGAACTGGCCAGCCATCACACCAGTCTACCCAGAAGCCCCAGCAAAGCTGCGCGTTCGCCCTTTGACAGCGGCCCCAATGTCTGGGATGACACAGCGATTGCGGCATCGCGGGTGCTGTCGAACAATGCGGCCCCCGTTTTTGTCAACTGCACGGTCAGGCGGCGGCGATCTGCGGGATCGGCAGCAGTGGTCACCAGATCTTGCTTGGCCAGCCTGTCGACGACGCCCTTGATAGTTGCCGCGTCCATCGCCGTTTCGCGACCCAACAGATTTTGTGACAGCGGGCCCATCTGCGCCAACCGGGCCAGAACGGCAAACTGGGTGGTGGTGATGCTGGGGATGGTTTCCGAGAATATCACAAGATGGCGCTGCATTACGCGCCGCAGCACATAACCGATCTGGTCATCCAACACATATGGCGTTTTATTTGGCATTATGCGGTTCGGGATACAGGGCCACAACAGACCACGCAAGAAAGTTGACAGATGCGGCGTTCTGCGATCAGATTAATATGCACACAAACAATACGGCGAGGCTGATGCGCGACTATTCCCGCCCGACGACGCTAACCGAGGCATTGACGCTGCGCAGTGCCGGATCGCGGGTTCTGGCGGGCGGGACGGACCATTATCCGGGTGCGGGGGCGTCGTTGGTGGGGCCAATGCTGGATGTGACGCGGATCGCGGCGTTGCAGGGTATTGCGATGCAGGATGGTGCCTTGCGGATTGGGGCTTGCACAACTTGGGCGGCAATTGCGGAGGCGCGTCTGCCGCCTGCACTGATTGCCTTGCAGCAGGCGGCGGTGCAGATTGGTGGCCGTCAGATCCAGAATACAGGCACTATTGCAGGGAATTTGTGCAATGCATCGCCTGCTGCCGATGGTGTCCCGCCGCTCTTGGTGCTGGGGGCGGACGTGGAGTTGGCATCGCCAGGTGGGACGAGGCGATTGCCGCTGGGGGCGTTTATCACCGGGCCACGGCAAACCGCGTTGGCGGCGGATGAGATTTTGACGGCGGTGTGGATACCGCCCGCGGGGCTGCTGGGAAGCTCGGCATTCATCAAGCTGGGCGCGCGGGCGCATTTGGTCATTTCAATCGCGATGGTGGCGGTGCGGTTGGTGGTGAAACAGGGCCGGGTAGTGCAGGCGCATATTGCCGTGGGGTCGTGCAGCGGCGTTGCACGACGGCTGCAGGAAGTTGAGGCGGCGCTGGTGAATGCGCCGACTGCTTTAGCCGCTGGGCTGGTGCGCAACGCCGATGTGGCGGCGGCACTTGCGCCGATCGACGATGTTCGCGCGACTGCTGGTTATCGGGCCGAAGCCGCTGCCGAACTGGTGCGGCGGGCGATAGCTCAGGTGGTGGCATGATCCGCTTTACGCTGAATGGGGCAGACGTTGCACTGGATGCAGCACCAACCGAGCGCTTGTCAGAGGTTTTGCGCGAAAAAGCCGGGTTGAAAGGCACGAAAGTGGGCTGTGACGCTGGCGATTGCGGGGCCTGTACAGTGCTGATGGACGGGCGGGCAGTTTGCGCCTGCCTTGTTCCGGCAGCCCGAGCCGAGGGGTGCCGGGTTGAAACCGTTGAGGCGAAGACTGATATTTTGGCCCGCCTGCGCGCATCGTTTCTGCGTAATGGGGCCGCGCAATGCGGGATTTGCACGCCGGGCATGTTGATGATGGCGGCGGAGTTAGTGTCTAATGTTGCCAACCCGACGCCAAGTCAGGCGCGCGATGCCCTTGGTGGGGTTTTGTGCCGCTGCACCGGGTATGCCAAGATTATTGCGGCGGTTTGCGATGTAGGCGGTAATGCGGTGTCCGACTTACCCACCGCTGGCAATGCCGTTGGCAAAAGCGTGGCGCGGCTTGATGGGGCAGCAAAAGTGGCCGGTGACAGTTTTGGTGCCGACTATGGGCCCGAAGGTGCGCTGGTGGTGAAGGCGGTCAGGTCGCCGCATAACCATGCCGCATTTCAGTTTGGCGATCTGGCGGATTTTGCCGCGCGACCCGGTGTGGCATGCGTGCTGACAGCAGCAGATGTTCGCGGGCGCAATGCGTTTGGGGTAATACCGCCATTCGCCGACCAGCCAGCACTTGCGCCAAGCCCCGCGCGGTTTCGGGGCGAGGCGGTAGCCTTGGTTGCGTTTGAACCGGGGGCGGATACCGACATTTCAGCGTTTCCCGTTCTGTGGGAACCGTTGCCCGCGTTGATGAGCGCAAGCGCCGCCGAAGCACCAAATGCGGCTCTGATCCACGCAAATCGACCCCTTAATAGGCTGATCGAGGGCCGTGTTCGTAAGGGCGATGTGGCAGCGGCACTTGCTGGGTCTGCCCATGTAGTGTCGGGCAGTGTAGCTACCTCTTTCGTGGAGCACGCCTACATCGAGCCGGAGGCGGGGGCCGCGTGGATGGACGGCGATACGCTGGTGATCCGCGCCTGCACCCAAGCACCGGTGATGGACCGCGATGAGACGGCAGCGATTCTGGGCCTGCCGCAAAACTGCGTGCGCATCATTCCATCCGCGGTGGGGGGCGGGTTCGGATCAAAGTTGGACGTCAGCTTGCAGCCGCTGCTTGGGTTGGTGGTGTTGAAGACTGGGCGACCTGCGCGGATGGTTTATTCGCGCAGCGAAAGCATGGCGTCCACAACCAAGCGGCATCCGGCGGAAATGCAGGGACGGATTGGCTGCGATGCCAAGGGCCGGATTACCGGGGTGGAGTTTGATGGGCGGTTTGATACCGGCGCGTATTCCAGTTGGGGCCCGACTGTGGCCAACCGCGTGCCGGTGCATGTTTCCGGGCCGTATTTGACACCAAATATCACCGCTACAGCCCGCGCCATTCATACTAATGGCCCGGTTTCGGGCGCGTTTCGGGGCTTTGGGGTGCCACAAGCGGCGGTCTGGCAGGAAACGATGTATGATCGGCTGGCCGAGGCTGCGGGCATAGATCGGCTGGAGTTTCGCTTGATCAACGCACTGCGGGACGGCGATGCCAGCGCCACTGGGCAACAGTTACAGGCGGTGGGGATTCGGGACTGTCTGGAAGCCCTGCGCGTGCCGTGGGGCAGCGCACTGGCCGACGCGAAAGCTGCCAATCTGGGCAATCCGGTGATGCGGAGGGGGGTTGGTGTGGCGTCGTGCTGGTATGGCTGCGGGAATACGGCCCTGCCGAACCCATCGACGATTCGCATCGGGATTACCGCGCAGGGCAAGGTGATGCTGCACCAAGGGGCGACGGATATTGGCCAGGGGTCGAACACTGTGATCGCGCAGATTGCGGCGGATGGTCTGGGTTTGCCGCTGGATTGCATCAGCCTGATTGGGCCAGATACCGCGCTTACGCCAGATGCAGGCAAGACATCTGCCAGCAGGCAAACCTTCGTGACCGGGCGGGCGGCGTTGGCGGCGGGGCGTAGTCTGCGGGCCAAAGTGCTGCGGTTGGCGAACGCGAGCGATGCTGCAATGATTGGGTTTGAGGATGGGCATCTGGTGGTGTCAGAAGGCTCTGTTCGGCGGAAAATTAATCTTTTGCCCTTGCCGACGGACGCGTTTGGCTATGCCATTTCGGCGGAGGAAACCTATGATCCACCGACCAGTGCGTTGGATGCAAGTGGTCAAGGCGCACCCTATGCGGTTTATGGTTATGGGGCACAGATGGTCGAACTGGCGGTTGATACCCGCCTCGGCACCGTGAAACTAATCAAGATCACTGCAGCACACGACCTTGGCCGAGCGATCAATCCGCAACTGGCAGAAGGGCAGATTGAAGGTGGTATCGCGCAAGGCATCGGGATGGCGCTGATGGAGGAATACTTGCCAGGGCGCACCGAAAACCTTCATGATTACCTGATACCCACCACGGGGGACGTGCCGCCTATTGACAGCATTCTGATCGAAGTGCCCGACCCTGAGGGACCATTGGGGGCGAAGGGTTTGGGCGAACACGTACTGATCCCGACTGCGCCCGCGATTCTAAACGCAATTCGCCATGCTACCGGGGCGGTGATTACCAAACTGCCAGCGCTGCCGCATAGGGTGCTGGACGCAATCAAGGCAGCACGGCTATGACCGAACCCGCCGAAAAGATCCGTTGCGATGCCTGCCCGGTGATGTGCTATATCGCGCCGGGGCAGACTGGGGCGTGCGATCGTTATGCCAATGATGCTGGGCGGATTGTGCGCACCGATCCGGTGGTGATGCTGTCAAATGCCCTAGTCGACGGATCGCGCATTGTGCCGTTCGCCCTTCGCAATTGGGACGGCGACATGGTGCCTGACGATACGTTTGTAACCGGGATCGGGTCTGGCACTACGTACCCGGATTACAAGCCAGCGCCTTTCATCGTGTCATCAAAAGTGGCAGGCGCTGATATGGTGACGGTGGTGACGGAGGCGATCTTTTCCTATTGCGGGGTCAAGGTGAAAATTGACACCGACCGCTATCTTGGGCCGGAAGGGGCGGTTGTTCGAGCAGAGGGCGAGGCGATTGGCCATGTGACGACCGCGGAGTATGGCAGCCAGATGCTGTCTATCGGCGGGGTGCATCATCTGACTGGCGGTGCGAAAGCCGAGGGGCGGGTGACCTGTGCCGCAATGCTTGCGCTGTGTAATGCCGAAGCGGTGGCGCTGACGATTGATGGTGGATCGGCGGTTGTGGTGCAGGCGGGGGCGGCACCGATTGTGGATGGCACGGCGGAACGGCGGATGCGGGTGGGCTGTGGATCGGCGACGATCGGCATGTTCGCGGCGCAGTGGTATGGGCTGGTGGATGAGGTTGTGGTGGTGGATGACCACATCACCGGCGTCGTCTCGGAACATCAAGCGGGTAAGGTGCTGGGATGGCAACCGTCGGGGATCAAGATCAAGGGTCATCGGTCGACACCGGGGCGGTATTTCAAGGTGTCAGAACCGGGGTTGGGCTGGGGCGGTACCAAGTTGACCGACCCGCTGGAGATCCTCGGCGAATGGAACCCGAAGAAGGGTGCGCGGCCGGGTTTGACGATGTTGATGGTATCAACCACTGGTGAGGAATATGCTTACTTTGTGCTGGATGAGGCTCTGATACCGCAGAAACATGCACTTCCGAAGGCGCTGCAGCCATCGGTCGAGATGATTGATGAAAACTGCGAGCCGTCGCTTTGTACAGTGCTGTTCATGGGTGGTGCGGGGGGCAGCCTGCGCGCCGGGGTGACGAAAAACCCGGTTCGGTTGACGCGGTCTGTGCAATCGCGGGCAACGCGGCTGACCAGTGGCGGGGCAGCATGCTATGTATGGCCGGGCGGCGGGATTACCTTTATGGTCGATGTGCTGGCGCTGCCGAAGGGGGCGTTCGGTTATGTGCCGACACCTGCATTGGTGGCACCGCTGGAGTTTACCATGCCGCGCGACGACTACTTGGCGCTGGGTGGGCATGATGATGCGATTAGAACGCTGGATCAGGTGATGCGGGCGGGTGGCGAATATCAAACTGCGGCGCGGCTAGAAAATTGGCCGGAGGGTGACGAATGAGCGTTGCCGTGGCAAACCGGTTGCCGGACGGGCGGTTGCATTTGCAGCACGGGCCGATTGATTTGATCTGTGAGGCTTGGGGGCGAAGCGATTTGGTCGAAGCGGGCTATCGGCGCGCTTGCCGCAGGTTTGACGGCTTGCTGGAGGAGCTGGTTTCAGAGCTGCCCGCGCTTCGCAGTGAGAATAAGGCTCTAATCGGCCCAATTCCGCAGGCGATGGGCAGGGCGGTTGCGCCGTTTCGCCCGCAGTTCATCACTCCGATGGCAGCAGTAGCGGGGGCGGTGGCCGAGGCGGTGCTGGCCGCATTGGTAGGGTCGGGGATCAGCCGAGCCTACGTGAACAATGGGGGCGACATGGCGCTGCATTTAACGCCGGGCGAACGCTTGGTTTGTGCGATTGCCGGGGCGGATAGCCAGATCACCATCCGCAGCCAAGATGCCGTACGAGGGATTGCGACGTCGGGGTGGCGCGGGCGTAGCTGGTCTTTGGGGATTGCGGATTCAGTGTCTGTTTTGGCTAGAACTGCCGCTATCGCAGACGCGGCGGCGACGATGATTGCGAACGCAGTGGATTTGCTGGGGCATTCAGCGATTATCCGTAGGCCGGCGCGTGACCTGCAAGCCGACAGTGACCTTGGCGCGCGGTTGGTGACGGTTGCGGTCGGGCGGCTGACCCGGGCTGATGTGAACGCGGCATTAGCCAGGGGGGCGGCGGCGGCAAGCGCCTATCGTTCTGCCGGATTGATTCAATCTGCAGCACTTTTCCTGCAGGGTGAAAGTCGTATTGTTGGACCACTCGCTATGAAGGAGCCTGCTTTTGCCTGAATTCTCCGTGCGCCGGATTACCGTGCTGATTGAAGATATCCTGCACGAAGGCGGGCCAGTTGGGTTACGCCAACGCGGGGCCATCATGGCCGTAGTGACGAACCCATTTGCCGGGCATCATGCGCCAGATTTGCAAGCGGCGATGGACGATCTGAAGCCGCTTGGCCTGATGTTGACCGACCGTTTGATAGCGGCTTTGGGCGGGATCGATGGCATCGATGGCTATGGCAAAGGGGCCATAGTGGGCGAGGCCGGCGAGGCGGAACATGCGGCACTTTGGCATGTGCCGGGCGGCTATGCGATGCGCGAACGGCTGGGAGAAAGCCGGGCCATTGTTCCGTCGGTGATGAAAGTTGCGGGCATGGGTGGCAGCCTGGATGTACCGTTAGGCCATATCAACGCGGCCTATGTGCGCAGTCATTTCGATGCGATAACTGTCAGCGTGCCCGACGGGCCCCGCGCAGGCGAGATTGTATTCGTGCTGGCCATGGCGAAAGGGCCGCGCATCCATTCGCGCATGGGCGGGCTAGAGGCGTGGGATGTAACCGGCAAGGACGGGCTACGCTGATGCGGGCGCTGGCGGCAGGCCTTGCGCTGCTGCCAAGTGCCGGTTTTGCCTGCGCCTTGCCACCCTCGGTCATCCTGACACTGCCGACGGGGCACTACATCTTAGGTGCCGCTGTGACGGTTGCACTGACCGCCATGTTGGGCGCGATGGCGCAGCGCCTGCCCACGATGCAGGCGCATCTGATTTACGAACGCCGGGCTTGGGTGCCGGTTTCGGTGACATCCTACATCAGTTTCCTGTGCTTTCTGGGGCTTGTCGTGATCGGGTTTTATGGCTCCCGCGACCCGATGCACAACTTGATGACCTTGGTGTTCTGGACTGGGGTCTGGATTGCCCTGCCGCTGGCCAGCATGGTGTTTGGCAATTTGTGGCGTGCATTGAATCCGTGGACGGCACCGGTCCGCATCGCCCGTATCTTGCTGGGCCGGACGCGAGGTATTGGCCTGCGCCGGTTCGGGTATTGGCCGGCAGTTCTGGGATATGCGGGATTTGGCTGGTTTCAGATCGTATCACTGTCGCCCGATGACCCCGCCGTTTTGGCGCAGGCAGCGTTGATTTACTGGTTGGTGATCTTTGTGCTGGCAGTGGCCGAGGGCGACGATTGGTTGCCGCAGGGCGAGTTTCTGACAGTGTTCTTTGGCTACATTGCCAAGATTGCGCCGGTTTGGCTTGATCAGGACGGGCAACGCGCGCGGCTATTTGTGGGGGTTCCGGGCGCGCAAGTGTTGCGGATGGAGGCGTTGACACCATCGGCCATCGCATTTGTCACGCTGGCGTTGGCGGTGCTCACGTTTGACGGACTTTCCGAAACATTTTGGTGGATGGGGCTAATTGGCCAAAACCCGCTTGAATTTACCGGTAGATCGGCAGTGGTTTGGGTCAATTCCACTGGATTAGTCTCTGTTTGGGTGCTGACGGCGTCCCTGATCTTGGCGGCGCTGCGGGTGTCAAGCTGGATCGGCGGTGCAGGATTTTCCGCAGGGCCGGTGGTGCTAAGCTTTCTTGCCATCGCGGCAGGCTACCACGCGGCGCACCATCTGGTGACGCTATTGACCACCGGGCAATATACGCTGGCGGCGCTGGATGATCCGCTGTTTCGGGGCGACAGCCTGTTGGGACTGCCCTTCGCCTATGTCTCTTTCGGATTTCTGACGGATGGCGCCAGCATGAGTCTGATTTATGCTGCCCAATTTTCCGCCATTCTTGGTGCGCATATATTGGCGGTGATTCTGACCCTGAAGCTGGCTGGGCGAAATGGCACGATGCCGGTATCGGCACATCTTCCAACGACCGTTCTTATGGTGGCATATACCGTTCTTGGTCTTTGGCTTTTGTCGACAGCCAGGGGAGCCTGAAATCAGTAGACTTTTCATTTGTGTGCCGACAAACTTTAACCAAAAACGCGCGGCTAAGACGCGAACAATCAACAGTGGAGAATGACCAATGACAAAGCTTTTGATCGACACCAAACCATCGCGCCGTACGGTTTTGCGCGGGCTTGCAGCCGGAGCTGCAGCAGGGGTAGGCACTTTCGCGATGCCTCGGTTCATTCAGGCGCAGACAGCCGCGCCCATCAAACTCGGCTTTCAGCTGCACCGTACCGGGATTGGCGCATCGTACGGCCGCTGGTACGAACGCACTGCCCAAGCGGCGTTGAAGGTGATCAACGATGGCGGCGGTATCAATGGCCGCCCGGTCGAGATTGTGTTTGAAGATGACGCGACCGATCCACAGCGCGGGTCCGAGGTGATTGAAAAGCTGGTGAACCAGCAAGGCGTCGATGCAGTTTTCGGGCCATTGTTCAGCCATGTGGTGATTGGCTCTGCCCCGCGCGCGGCGGAACTTAAGGTGCCCTATCTGGTCTGTTCGGAGGGGTTCCATGTCGCATCGGGGATGCTGAACCGTTGGACTTTGCAACCCGGCATCACTGATGTGCGGTCGCAGATTTCGGCGATGGCGCCGTGGGTGGCGGCGAACCTTGGCAAGAAGATCACCATGGTGTTCCCCGACTTCGCCTTTGGCTATGACCACCGGGATTTTTTCAAAGCTGCGATCGAGGCGCAGGGCGGCGAAGTGCTTGCGCAGATTGCAATTCCGCCGACAGAGACTACCTTCACCCGCTATTTCCCACAAATTCCGACCGATACCGAAGTGCTGTATCACGTGATGGTTGGCCCGGCTGTGTTGACGTTTGTAAAGGAACTGGGCGAGTTTTACGGTAGTGGCACGCGACCACAAATTTTTGGCTTCATCGACAGCGTCGAAGCCGTAGATATTGCCAGCCCCGGTTTGGAATTCCTTGAAGGCACCCATTTCTGGGAAGCGCACAATCGATTCAAACAGGCCGACGCGTCAGAACATGAAACATTCTACCGTGCAGCGGTTGGTGTGGATGATAATGGTGCATCCATAACCGATCCTGCCGACGTCGCGACCTATTCGCACATGTTTTCCTGCTGGGAGACGTTGTTCATGATCAAGGCCGGGATGGAGGCGTCTGGTTATCAAACGACCGCAGACCGCCAGAAGTTTGTCGAGGCGATTGAGGCGATGAACGACCTGCCCGCGGGCATGGAACGCCCGCAGGGCGACAAGCGCTTCAATGGCAAGACACACCAAGTGTTCGGCCATCAGAACATATCCAAGGTCGAAGGCGGAAAGTTGATGCGGGTGCATACCACTTCGCTTGAAGACGGCGCGTACCCCGACGCGGTGGATTACACCACGCAGTCGTTCTGATAACAAATAGGGGGTCTGCAGTTGGCGGACCCCCCACATTTCCCGGATAGCGCATATTGGATTTCGGACCACACCTATTGCTGGCCGTGATGGAGGGGCTGGTCACGTCGGCGGTGCTGGCGCTGACGGCTGTTGGCTTAAGTCTGGTGTTTGGCGTGATGCGCGTGGTGAACGTCGCGCATGGCGAGTTTTTCATGCTGGGTGCCGTCGGTGCGTGGTTTGTAACACAAGCGGCACCCGGCCCGCCATGGATTGGCTTTATTGCGGCGCTGGTTTTGTGTCCGTTGGCGATTGCAGCGGTAGCGGCGATTGCCGATCGGCTAGTGCTGAAACGCCTGAACTATGACCCCGAGGCGACGATCCTTGCCACCATCGGGTTGCTTTACATTTTTCAGCAGGCCGCGCTGTCGATTTACGGCCCCGATGCCCGCCCGGTCGAGGCGCCGTTTACCCTGCGCCTGCAATTCCCATGGTTCGGCTATTCTGGCTACAAACTGTTTGTGGTGATGGCTACGATGCTGATTTTGGGTGCAGTTTGGTGGGTGATGACCCGCACCAAAACAGGGCTGATCATGCGGGCAACGCAGATAGATCGTACAACGGCGCAGGCGTTCGGGATCAACGTAAATAGGGTCTATACTGGCGTTTTTGCCCTTGGCGCTGGGTTGGCGGCGGTGGCTGCAGTGCTAATCGTGCCGATCAGCCAAGCGCAGTATTTGATGGGCGGCGATCCGTTACTATTGGCGTTCATCGTGGTGATCATTGGTGGCTTGGGCAGCCTGCGCGGCACCTTTGTGGCAGCGCTGATGATCGGGTTGTCGGATGGCGTCATCTCGATGTTTTTCTCGCCCACGTTGGCTAAGATTATTGCCACCCTGCTTGTGGCCATGGTGTTGGTCTTCCGCCCGCAGGGCCTGTTTGGGGCAAAGCCATGATCGGACATGGCCGCAAAATTTGGGCACTGCATCTTGGGGTCGTTGCCTTGGCGCTGGCGCTGAACTGGCTCTTGCCGGCCTATCACCACACCAATCTGGCGCGCATTATGGTGTTGGCGGTGTTCGCGATGGGTTACAACATAGCGTTTGGTTACACGGGGTTGCTTAGCCTCGGTCACGCCCTGCTGTTTGCCGCCGGTCTTTATGGTGCGGGGCTCACGGCGCAACTTTTCGCATGGCCTGCCCTGCCCGCAATGATTGCCGGGCTGCTTGCCGGCGGGCTGATGGCCGCGGCGGTTGGTGCGTTGGCGCTCCGTACTGCCGGGGTGTCTTTCATGATTGTCACACTGATGTTCGCGCAGGCGGGGTATCTGTGCGTGCTTTACTTTGGTGCCGTTACTGGCGGCGACGAGGGCATCGTGATTACGGCGCAATCCCGTGTCTTGGTGGGTCTCAACCTTTCGGCCGAGATGCCGCGTTATCTCGTGGCGTGGCTTCTGTTTGGCGTCGCTTTGATCGGCAATCTGGCGCTGGTGCGCGCACCGTTTGGCCGGGTGATGGTGGGCATGCGCGAAAACGAGGATCGCAGTCGGATGTTAGGCTACGATCCCTACCGCACAAAATTGATCGTCATGGTCATCTCTGGTCTTTACGCGGGCGTGGCTGGGGCGGCGTTTGCATTGATGTTTGGCTATGCTGGGGCTAGCTTTGCTACCATCCAGTACTCCATTTTGCCGATGCTGTGGGTGCTGCTGGGTGGTGCAGGGGTGGTGTTGGGGCCATTCATCGGTGCCCTGCTGATGTTTTATCTTATTGATCTTTCAAGCAGTTACACCACAGCGAACCTGTTGGTCGTCGGTGTAGCACTGCTTGTTCTAGTATTATTTGCCCCGCGCGGCATATTGGGCATGGTGCGAGAACGGTGGTTGCCATGGCTGCCATGACGTTGCTGCAAACGCGTGGCCTAACCCGGCACTATGGCGGGCTTCAGGCCGTTGACAATGTGGACTTCGACGTGATGGCGGGCGAAATTCATGCCTTGATCGGGCCGAACGGGGCAGGGAAAACCACGTTGGTGGGCCTGCTATGTGGACGGGTTGCGGTGCAGGCTGGCACGATTGTCTTTGATGGCAACAACATAACGCATCTGGCCGCCCATGCCCGTGTTGCGCGCGGCATTGCCTACACGTTTCAGATCACCTCAATCTACGGGCGGCTTTCGGTGTTTGATAACGTGGCTCTGGCGGTGCAGCGGCGGGGTCCGAAGGATTTGCGTACCGAAACTGATGCGGCCCTTGCTCGGGTGGGCCTAGCCGACTTGGCCGCGCAAACTGCCGGAACGCTGGCTTATGGCCATCAACGGTTGTTGGAAATCGCCATGGGGTTGGCGCTGCAGCCTCGGCTTTTGATCCTGGACGAACCGACCCAAGGTCTGGCGAATGCCGAGACTGAAAGCTTCAAAAGCCTTATTCAGAGCCTTATTCCGCAAACCACAGTGCTGCTCATCGAACACAACATGGATGTGGTCATGGATCTGGCAGACCGTATTACCGTAATGAATTATGGCAAGGTTCTGGCGCAGGGAGCGCCCGCCGAAATACGCGGCAGTGCCGCCGTGCAGGCCGCTTATCTGGGGGCGGACTATGCTGCGGATTGACGATGTTGATGCAGGCTATGGTGTCGTCCAGGTGTTGAATGGGCTGACAGTATTCGCCCGAGCGGGGCAGGTGACGTGCCTGATGGGGCGCAACGGAGCGGGTAAAACCACCGCTTTGCGCGCTGTGATGGGGCAAGTGCGTGTCACGCGCGGCAAGATTACGCTGGCCGGCACAGATATTGGCGATCTACCCGCGCATGAGGTGCCGCGTCACGGAATTGGCTATGTGCCGCAGGGCCGCCGTTTGTTTGGTGAGTTGACTGTGGCCGAAAACATCGAAATCGGGCTGATGACGCGCGGAAAAGGGGCGGCGACCAAGGATCGGGTGTTAGACCTGTTTCCGCGGTTGCGCGAAAGATTGGCACAGCAGTCGCGCACCCTCTCTGGCGGCGAGCAGCAGATGCTGGCCATGGCCCGCGCATTGTGTCTGGAGCCGCAGGTTTTGCTATTGGATGAACCGACAGAGGGCTTGCAACCATCCATGATTGCGCTGATTCGCGAAACGGTTCTGGCGTTGAAATCCACGGGGGTGGCGACCGTTCTAGTCGAACAAAGGGTGGATGCGGTGCTGTCTTTGGCCGATCAAGTAGCCTTTATGGTGGGTGGCAAAGTGATGGAAGCCGTTGCGGTAGGCGATTTGACGGCGGACGCCCCGCAGTTTCGCAAATACGTGGGGGTCTGACGGATGGCTGGGCTGGTTGCAGGCGTTGATGTTGGCGGCACATTTACCGATCTCGTGATCTTTGATCCCCTAACTGGCGCCGTGCGACTAGCCAAGGTGCCAACAACGCTAGACCCAGCGTCGGGTGGTCAGGCGGCAGGCGTTTTGGCAGCGTTAGAGACTGCTGACGCCCCGCTGGCCGATATTGATCTGATCGTGCACGGTACAACGACGACGACAAATGCCGTGTTGGAACGGAAATTATGTCGGACAGGGATGATCACGACTGTCGGATTTCGCGATGTGTTGGAGCTGGGGCGGCGCACACGACCAAATCCGTATGGCATGACGGGGCGCTTTACCCCGATCATCCCGCGCGATCTGCGTCTGGAAGTTCCGGAGCGGATGGATGCGCAAGGGCGTGTGGTAACGGCTTTGGACGAGGGTGCGGTGCGCGATGCGGTGGCCCAGCTTGTCGCTGCTGGGTGCGAAAGCTTGGTGATCCACTTTCTGCACAGCTATGCCAACCCGGCCCATGAACGCCGCGCGGCGGAGATTGCCGCCAGTCTTTGGCCGACACCATACATCACGATGGGCCATGCCTTGCTGTCGGAAAGCCGGGAATATGAGCGGGGGGTGACAGCGGCGGTGAACGCCTCGGTGCAGCCGATGTTGGAACGGTACATCGGGAGGCTGGCCGAAGGGTTGGCAGCGCGGGGGTATGCGCGCGAGTTGCTGGTGATGAACGGCAATGGGGGCATGGTGTCGGCGGCGAAAGTGTCACGCGAGGCGGTGAAAACCGTGATGTCCGGGCCAGCATCGGGGGTTATGGCAGCGGTTTACACCGGAGCTCGGGCGGGCATGGCTGATTTGGTGACCTATGATATGGGCGGCACCTCAACCGATGTGGCACTGATTAAGGGCGGTTTGGCACCTGTTTCGAACGAGATCGAGATTGAGTACGCAATGCCGATTCATGTGCCGATGGTGGACGTTCGCACCGTTGGGGCTGGGGGTGGGTCTATCGCGCGGGTTGATGCGGGGGGGATGCTGCGGGTGGGTCCAGAAAGTGCGGGGTCGCATCCGGGGCCGGTTTGTTACGGGTTGGGTGGTACCCGCGTGACGATTTCCGACTGCAAACTTGCTGCTAGGAAGGCTGCCTGCGGAACGGTTCGGGCAGGCGATCGGGGCAGCGCGGGCGGCGATGCAGGATCAGATTGCAGCGCCGTTGGGGCTGTCGGTGGAAGCGGCTGCCGAGGCGGTGATACGGGTCGCGAACGCGCATATGGGGGGGGCTATCCGGATGGTTTCCATCTCGATGGGGGCTGATCCTCGCGACTTTGCTTTGTTTGCTTTTGGCGGGGCGGGGCCGCTTCATGCGGCGGCTTTGGCGCGGGAGCTGGCTATCCCGCGAGTTTTGGTCCCGGCGAGGCCAGGCATTACGAATGCTTTGGGCTGCGTGGTTGCGGATTTGAGGCATGATTTTGTTCGGTCTTTGAATCAGCCGCTGGATAGCGTTGATATGGGGCGGGTTCATGCGATTTTGGCGGATCAGGCGGCGGAAGGGCGGGCTTTGATCGCGGCTGAAAAGCTGGAATTGCGCGGCATCGAGGTGCGTAACACGTGTGATATGCAATTTGTGGGGCAGACCCATCTTTTACGCATAGCTCTGCCCGATGCAACGCCCGATCGGGAAACGCTTCAGTTACTTTTTGAGGCGGCCTATCATGCTCGGTTTCATGTGGATTTGCCGAACATCCGGGCGAATTTGATGAACTTGAACGTTTCGGTAATCGGGCGGCGACCGGAGGTGGATTTATCACGGTTGATTGATCCCGCAGGGAGACGAAATTCGGTGAAAGATGCGCAAAAAGGCCAGCGTAGGGTCTATTTTGGCAATTGGGTGGAGACGCCGGTTTACTGGCGCGATCACCTGCCACTGGATGCCAAGCTGACTGGCCCGGCGATTATCGAGCAGATGGATACGACGATTGTGGTGGAACCGGGGGACCTCGTGACCAGCGACGCCGATGGCAATCTGATCATCACGATTGGGGGACATGATGCTTGATCCGGTAACATTGGCGGTTATTCAGGCGGGGTTGCAGCAGGTCTGCGATGAGATGGACCTGACCTTCAGCCGTGCCGCGTTTTCGCCGGTGATAGCCGAAGCGGATGATCGGTCGGATGGCATTTATTCCGCTGTGGATGGCGCTTTGATTGCGCAGGGCGCGCGTGGTCTGCCAGTGTTTGTCGGCACCATGCAGTTTTCGACCCGGCATATTGTGGAGCGTATTGCAGCGGGGGTGACGGCGGCACCGGAGCCGGGCGACATTTATATTGTTAATGACCCCTATCTTGGCGGTACCCATTTGATGGATGTGCGCTTTGCGATGCCGTTTTATCGAGATGGGGTGATCTATTGCTGGTTGTCCAACACCGGACATTGGCCAGATACTGGCGGGTCAGTGCCCGGCGGGTTTTCAGCAAGTGCGACAAGTGCCGAACAAGAGGGTCTGCGTCTGCCGCCGGTGAAGCTGTTCAAGCGCGGTGTGATGGATACTGAGATTTACCAGATCATCTGCTCCAACATACGGGTTTCCGAACAACGGATTGGCGATGTAAAGGCGCAGGCATCGGCGCTGTTGGTAGGGGCGGCACGGCTGACGGCATTGCTGGATCGCTATAGCGATGTCGTAGTGACCGAGGCGATTGCCGAAATGCGGGTGCTTGCGGCGCGGCAGATGCGGGCCAACATCGGGCTGATCCCGGAGGGAAGTTACACCGCCAGCGCCTATGTCGATAGCGACGGCGTGGTGAATGAACCATTGACGATTGCGCTGACGGTGACGGCGAATGGTGATGCGTTGACGTTTGATTTTGCTGGGTCGTCGCTGCCCTGTATGGGGCCGATGAATTCGGTTCGCGCAACAACGCTGTCGTCAGTTTATCTGGCGATGCGTCATATCTTTCCGGATGTGCCGATTTCTGCCGGCGCGTTCGAGCCGTTGGTAGTGACCGGGATTGAAGGTACGTTTCTTGATGCGCAATATCCGCGCCCGGTGTCTGGCTGTGCGGCCGAGGTAAGCCAGCGCATTGCCGAAGCAGTGTTTGCGGCATTGGTACAGGCGTTGCCGGATCGGGTAACAGCGTCACCCGCAGGCACGTCTGGCAACTTTGGCCTTGGTGGACATGACCCGGAGCGCGGGCGCGATTATGTGATGTATCAGATTTCGGGTGGCGGCTATGGCGGCAATGCCGACCATGACGGGTTAAGCAATGGCTGTTCGACTATTGGCATTTCGAAAGCCCCGCCGGTTGAGATTATGGAACAGAACTTTCCGGTGCTGTATCGCCGCTATGGTTTGCATGAAGGATCTGGCGGCGCGGGGCAGCATCGGGGCGGTTTTGGATTGGATTACGAGATTGAGCTACTGCGGGGCAACGCGCGGGCCAGTTTCGTGATGGATCACGGGCGCACCGGGCCGCAAGGCGCGTTGGGTGGTGGCGACGGCGCTTTGAACAGGGTTGAAGTGACGCGGGGCGGCGTGGTGATGGTGCCGGAGCATCTGTCGAAGGCGCAGGACATTGTGCTTGGGCCGGGCGACCGGGTGCGGGTGCGAACACCGGGCGGCGGTGGATACGGCGATCCGGCAAGGCGCGAGCCTGCAGCCGTTGCCGAGGATGTGCGGTTGGGGCGGTATTCCAAGGCGGAAGCGGACGAGTTGTATGGGAAGGGCTGACTGAGGTGGTGACGAACACGGCCAAATGGCCATGTCCCGCAAAGTGTCATTCAGCCACGTGCAACTCGCCTCTCTTGCGACTTTTTGGGCCTAGCATGGCTTCCAGATCGTCGATGCGGCTTTCGAGATCTGAAATCTCTGCTTTTCCCGCCGCGATGCGTTCTGCAAGAACTGCGGCTTCGGGTGCCTCTGGCTCAGCCTCTTTGCTGCCAACGAATTGTTTGAAGAACCGACTGATCAGGTGCGATATATCGTCCATGATCAGGTAGAACGACGGCACGATCACCAGGCTAAGCACGGTTGACACGATGATGCCGCCGATGACGGCGATGGCCATTGGCGACCGGAAAGAGCCGCCTTCGCCCGCGCCCATTGCCGATGGCAACATGCCTGCCGACATGGCGATGGATGTCATCACGATGGGGCGGGCGCGTTTGTGGCCTGCCTCTATCACCGCCTCTAGGCGACCCATGCCTTGGCGGGTCATTTCGATGGCGAAGTCGATCAGCAGGATGGCGTTTTTGGTGACGATGCCCATCAGCATCAGAATGCCGATCAACACCGGCATCGAGACGGCATTGCCGGTGATGATCAGTGCCGCCGCAACGCCGCCGATGGCAAGAGGCAACGAGAACAGGATGGTGAAGGGCTGAAGGACAGATTTGAATAGCAAGATCAGCACGGTGAGCACCAGCATCAGGCCAAAGATCATGGCGTTGCCAAAGCTTTGGTTCAGTTCGGCCTGAATTTCGGCGTCGCCAGCTTCGGCCACGCGGACGGAGGCCGGTAGTTCGACGCTGTCGGTGATTTCTTTGAAGCGCGCAGTTGCCGTGCCAAGCGCCACGCCGACGGGCAGGTTGGCCCCGATGGTGGCGCGGCGTTCGCGGTTAAGACGGTCTACAACGCTGGGGCCTTCGGCGATGGTGATCTCGGCAACCGAGCTAAGCGGCACCGTGGCCCCGCTGGCGGTGTTGACCTTCAGGGCGGCCAAACGGCCGAGATCGGCGCGGGCATCATCATTCAGCCGGACGCGGATTGGAATTTGCCGATTATCGATGGACAGCTTCGCAAGCGCTGCGTCGATATCGCCGATGGTGGCGACACGCACCACGGCAGCAATTTGCTGGGCGGTGATGCCTAGACGAGCGGCCTCTTCCGCGCGCGGGGTAATCTGCACCTCGGGGCGGGGCAGTGCGCCTGATGCGGCAACACCGGCAAGTAGTGGATCGCCGCGCAGTGCCGCCTCTAGTCGGCCAACGGCGACGTTCAAATCGGCCTCATTCGACGACAGGATCGAGAACGAGATATCGCGTTCGCCGCGGTCGTTCAGTTTGAAGGCGCGCACATCGGGCACGTCGGCCAGCAGCGCGAAAATCTGCGCCTCGATCTGGTTTTGCGGCACTTCGCGACCCGTTGACTCCGTTTTGGGGACGTACGGGCCGATCAGGGGAATCGATTGGCCTATTTTGCTGAACTTGTGAATCAGTGAGTGATCCAGCTTGCCAAGCAGCACAGTGACACTGGCGCGGCGGATATCGCGTTCGCCGGTGGGGGAACTGCCGCCGAGCACGAAGACATTGTCGACTCCCTCAAGATCCTTGATCTTGTCGACGATCGCGGTGGTGGTGGTGTCGGTATCGGCAAGGGTTGAACCGGGGGGCAATTCGACGCTGATGGCGATGCGGCTGACATCTTCGGGCGGGATAAAGCTGCCGGGGATTTGAAGCATGAAGTAGATCGATGTGGCAAGCACGCCGAGTGCTGCAAGCAGGGTCAGGTAATATTTGCCCAGCTTTAGCCCGAACGGCAGTTTGATGGTTTTGGTGCTGGATTTCACGAACCGCAGATAGTTGCGCATGATCCAGCCGTCTTTTTGGTTTTCCTCATGGGCGTCTTTCGCGCGCATCAAATACGCGGCCATCATCGGGGTGATCAGGCGGGCGACCAGCAGGCTGAACAGCACGGCGATGGCGACGGTCAGGCCGAACTGGCGGAAATACTGGCCGGGGATGCCGGGCATGAACGACACTGGCACGAACACGGCGACGATGGTGAAGGTAGTGGCGATGACGGCAAGGCCGATTTCATCAGCAGCCTCGATTGAGGCGCGGTAGGGGGTTTTGCCCATTCGGATGTGTCGCGCGATGTTTTCTATTTCGACGATGGCGTCGTCGACCAGGATGCCGGTTGCGAGGGTGATGGCGAGGAAGCTGATCAGGTTCAGGGAAAAGCCCAGCAGATCCATCATCCAGAAAGTTGGGACGGCGGATAGTGGCAGGGCGACGGCAGCAATCAGGGTGGCGCGCCAGTTCTTCAAGAAGGCAAGCACCACCAGAACGGCGAGGATCGCGCCTTCAACGAGGGTGGTGAGGGCGGCTTCGTAGTTGCCGTAGGTGTAGAACACGGTGTCATCGACCGCGGTAATCGCCACATCAGGATACTTTTCGCGGATACCGTCAAGCGACGAATTTACCACCTCGGCGACCGAGACTTCGGACGATCCCTTGGCACGGAATACGGCCATAGTGACGACCTGTTCACCGTTGAAGCGCGAGAAGGATCGCAGTTCTTCGTAGGTATCAAGCACGGTGCCCAGATCGGACAGCCGGACAAAGCGACCGGAGGGTAGGGCTATGGTGGTGCTGGCCAGGCCTTCGACGGTGGCAGCATCGCCAAGCGTGCGGATGGCTTGTTCGCCGGTGCCGATTTCACTGCGTCCAGCACCCAGATTTGTGTTGGTGGCGCTAAGCTGGGCGCTGACCGCTTGGGCGGTAATGCCAAAGCTGTCAAGACGCACAGGGTCCAGTTCAACCCGAATTTCACGATCGGCTCCGCCATAGCGATCAACCCGGCCTACGCCGGGACGGCCCTGCAGATTTCGGGTGATTTTGTCATCGACGAACCACGACAGCTCTTCGATTGACATGCTGGGTGCCGAGACGGCGAAGGACATGATCGCCTGACCTTCGACATCTATTCGCGTGACAATCGGCGCTTCGATGTCGCCGGGCAAATTGCCGCGGATCTGGTCAATCGCATCTTTGGCGTCTTGCACGGCCTTTTCGGTAGGCACTTCCATGTTGAATTCGGCGGCTGTGGTCGAAACACCATCGGTCACCGTGGAGATCACGTTCTTGACCCCGGCAATCCCTGCAAGCGCGTCTTCGATCTTCTTGGTAACTTGCGCTTCCAGCTCTGCCGGGGCAGCACCGGATTGGGTGACCGTCACTGCAACCAAAGGCACGTCGATGTTGGGAAACCGGGTGATCGGCATGCTTTGGAAAGACTGCCACCCAAGCACCATCAGCATCAGGAATGCCAATAGCGGCGCAATCGGATTTCGGATCGACCAGGCTGAGAAGTTCATCGAAAAGTGCCTCTAGTTTGTTTCAACCTGCGCCTGAACCGGATTGATGCGATCACCATCGCGAACAAAGGCAGCGGCCTTGGTCACGATCAGATCGCCCGGAACAACGCCCGACGTGATTTCCACCATGCCGCCGTCACGAATGCCGGTTTCCACGGCAATCCGTTCGACCAAGCCGTCACGCACGCGCATGACAGTTGCCCCTTCGGGACTGGAGCCGATGGCGGTGACAGGTGCCGCGATTGTTTCGCGCTCGACCACCAGAACTGTAGCGTCAACGAACATGCCCGAGCGGACAAAGTCTGGCTGATCAAGCGTGATGCGGACCCGGCCAAGCCGCGAGGTGGTGTCTATCGTCGGCTCGACAAGGCGAACGGTGCCGGTCAACGGCTCATGAGTGCCTACTGCCGTCATCTGCGCTGTTTGGCCCGGTGCAAGGCGCACCAAGTCAGCCTCGGCCACGTCGGCGCGCAGTTCCAGCGCCCCATCGCGGATCAATTTGAACATCGCGGGGCCCGCCGCCGATGCGATACCACCGACAAGTGCGTTCCGTTCTACAACCTCACCCGAAACCGGTGCGACGACACTTGTACGGGTGAGCTGCAATTCCACATTTGCTAATTGAGCTTGGGCCAGCGATAGTTGGGCGCGGGCCGCCTCTAGTGATTGGGCGGCGACGGTAACGCGCGCCGTGGCGGAGATTGCAGCGGCATTGGCTTGGTCTGCCGCCGCCTGCGATGCCGTGCCTTGGGCCTTTAGCCTGGCGGTGCGATCATTCACGCGCTGCGATTCTTCGGCAGAAGCGCGGGCTTCAATCAACTGTGCTTCGGCTTGCGCAATGGTGGCCCGGGCCGAGGCAAGCGATGCATTATATTGGCTTTTTTGAAGTTCCAGCGTCGTTGCAGACAGCTTTGCCAGCACTTGCCCTGCGACAACTCTGTCGCCAATATCGACATTCAGCGTCTCTATTGGCTGGCCCTCGATAAGCGGCTGCACCTGTACTTCTTCAAGCGGGCCAACAAGACCGGAAACATAAACCTGATCGCGCAGCACCTGCATGGCAACCGACGACACGGTGATTGCAGGCACCGAAGATGGCGGCGCGGCAGGCTTGGCCGTTTCGGCAAAGGCCGCAGGTGACGTCATCAAAATTATGCCGACAAGAAACGAAAGCAAAGTGTGGTAGATTGGCATCGGATCAGCCCTTCAGCGTCATCTGAGGAATTTCATCAAGCGTCTGATTGATAGTGCGCAACACAAGCGCGGTCAGATCGGCCTGCTGTTGCCCAGCGGCACAGGCTTGCATGGCGCTTGCCTTGACCATCAAGATCACCAACGACGCGTGGCCGGAAAACTGTTCAATCGTTTTGGCCATGCTTAGGCCACTGGTGATTGAAAATACCGTTGTCAGATAAAGCTTCAGGTCGACTTCCATCCTGCCAACGATGGCGGCTATTTCCGGCTTGCGCAGGGCAACGGCTGTTATCTCTGCCCAAAGTTGGCCTTCACCATCGCAAAGATTGTCTTCCACGTGCCGCTTGATCGTGTCGCGCAGGCTTTGCATCGGGTCAGCGGACCCGATGATTGCGAAAAAATCCCGCTCCAACTCTGCGAGGTCGCCGGTGATTATGGCTTCGACAATGGCGGCTTTGGACGGAAAATAGCGATAGAAATTACCGACACTCATTCCCGCTTCGCGCGCCAAATCCTGCATGGATGCGCCGTCAAAACCTTTTTCCATGAAGGCGCGCCGAATCGAAGCCAAGATCAAGGCGCTGCGAAGATCAGCGGGAGGGGCGGGCATCGTCATTAGAGCAGGCTTCCACTTGATAGGCTGCATCGCCGAGGGAATCGGCAGCGACACAGAAAGAATGAACGTTCATTCACTCAAGTGGTTTGAGTTACCTAAAGGTCAAGTGACCAGATGTCGCAGCGTCCTAAGATACGCAAAAAACACGTGCGCGTTTGCATTTTGCAAAAGAAGGTGCCCAGATTTTAGGCACCGTCAGCGTAAGAACTTAGTCAGTAGCAGATGACTTAGCCCAAAGATTTACCGCCTCTTCCGACGAGATTTGGTCAATTTCGGCAAGCTCTGCCGGTGTAAAATCAAGGTTTTGGATCGCGCCGACGCAATCCACGACTTGTTCCGGCTTCGAAGCCCCGATCAGCGCCGTCGTGATCATTCCGCCGCGCAGCACCCATGCCAATGCCATTTGCGCAAGAGTTTGACCACGCTTTTGCGCCATTGCATCCAACGCGCGGACCGATTGAATGGCGCGTGCGGTAATGACCGCCGGATCAAGGCTCTTGCCTTGGGAAGCACGGCTGCCTTCGGGAATACCGCCCAGATATTTGCGGGTTAGGATGCCTTGGGCCAACGGCGTAAAGGCGATTGATCCAACGCCCAGTTCGGCAAGCGTTTCGCGCAAACCATCCTTCTCGACCCAGCGATTGAGGATGTTATAGCTGGGCTGATGGATCAGGCAGGGTGTGCCAAGCGATTTCAGAATTGCCACGGCCTCACGTGTCTTTTCGGAATTGTAGCTGGACAGGCCGACATATTGGGCGCGGCCGGACCGCACGATGTGATCCAGCGCGCCCATGGTTTCTTCCAGCGGCGTGTCAGGGTCAAAGCGGTGCGAATAGAAGATATCGACGTAATCAAGACCCATTCGCTTTAACGACTGGTCACAGGACGCGATCAGGTACTTGCGCGACCCCCACTCGCCGTAGGGGCCGTTCCACATGTGGTAGCCCGCTTTGGACGAAATGATCAGCTCGTCACGAAGGTGCTTGAAATCGGTCTTCAAAATCTCGCCAAAGGCGGATTCGGCACTGCCGGCCGGGGGGCCGTAGTTGTTGGCCAGATCGAAATGGGTGATGCCATTGTCAAACGCAGCGTGGCAGATGGCGCGTTTGGTATCGTGCGGGGTGTCGTGCCCGAAGTTGTGCCACAGGCCCAGCGAAATAGCCGGGAGCATCATGCCCGACCGACCTGTGCGACGATAGATCATCCGGTCATAGCGATTTTCGGCGGGGTGGTAGGCCATGGCTTTCGTCCCTTTGCTGCGGTCGGGCGAGTGGCCCGACCAACAGATGAGTATTTGGACTACCAGGAAGCCGCAAGGTTAGATGAAGCGGTTCCACAGGTTTTCGAGACGTTCCTGGCGGCCCGATCGTGGGTTTGGGTTGATGTTTTTGGTCAGGACGTCGGCGGCAATGGCTTCAAGCGACGAAGTGAGCATCGCTTTGTTAGCGGGCTTGTCCCAACCCGAGTAGCGGGCGTTACGGTTGGCTTCCATACTGCCGTCAGCCAGTAGGGCCGCAGCGGATTTCATCGCGCGGGCACAGGTATCCATGCCGCCAACATGGGCGAGGATCAGATCGGCAGGATCAAGGCTTTGGCGGCGGATTTTAGCATCAAAGTTGGTGCCACCAGTGGTGTAGCCGCCCGCGCGCAGAATCTCGTAAAAGGCGACGGCTTTTTCGGCGTGGTTGTTGGGGAATTGATCAGTATCCCAGCCCGATTGGTAATCATTGCGGTTCATGTCGATGGAGCCGAAAATGCCAAGCGAGGCGGCCAACGCAATTTCATGTTCGAAGCTGTGGCCCGCCAGGATCGCGTGGCCTTGTTCGATGTTCAACTGCACTTCTTTCTCAAGACCAAAGCGCTGCAAGAAGCCGAATACGGTTGCCACGTCGTAATCATATTGGTGCTTTGACGGCTCTTGTGGCTTTGGCTCGATAAGGATCGCGCCTTTGAAGCCCATCTTGTGTTTGTATTCCACAACCATCGTCAGGAACCGACCAGCTTGTTCCGCCTCGCGCGACAAGTCGGTGTTCAGCAAGGTTTCATAGCCTTCGCGCCCGCCCCACAGGACGTAGTTGGCACCACCAAGTTTCATCGTGGCATCCATGCAGGACTTCACGGTTGCAGCGGCATAGGCAAAAACGTCGGGATCGGGATTGGTCGCGGCACCCGACATCCAGCGTTTGTGGGAGAAAAGGTTGGCAGTGCCCCACAGCAGTTTGGTTTTGTGGTTGGTTTGCTTTGTGCCGAGGTAATCGACGATCTCTTCGAGGTTGCGTTTGCTTTCGGCGAAGGTCGCGCCTTCGGGCCGCGCGTCGGCATCATGCATGCAATAGAATGGCGCGCCCAAGATATCGAACATTTCGAACGCAACATCGGCCTTCATCTTTGCCAGCGCCATGGTGTCGCCGAACCATGGCCGATCCAAGGTTTGCCCGCCGAACGGGTCGCCGCCCGGCCACGCAAAGCTATGCCAATATGCAACGGCAAAACGCATGTGGTCTTCCATGCGTTTGCCCATGATCACTTCATCAGGGTTGTAGTGCCGGAAGGCGAATTCGTTGCTTGACGATGGGCCTTCGTACTTGATGGCGGGGATATCTTTGAAAAAATCGGTCATTGCAGATCCTTGATGGCAGTTTGGGCGGCGCGAAACCGGGCGTGGCCCGCATCGAAAGCCGCGAGAAGGGATTGATCAGGGTCTATTTGGCGGGCAATGGCGGGTAGAGTAGCGATTTCGGCACCGGCACCAGTTGCAGCCATAAGGCCAAGTCGCGCAGCCCCAAACGCGCCGCCGAAATCACCCGCGACCGGCACCGAAACGGGACAGTTCAACGCAGTTGCAATGGCTGACAGCCAGTAGTCTGACCGCGACCCGCCCCCAACGGCAAGCAGGTGCTTTAGCTTGGTGCCCGTGGAGGCCAGTGCATCGCGGCAATCACGGATTGCAAAGGTCACACCTTCCAGCACGGCGCGAGTACCGGCGGTGCGGTCGGTCGTATGTTCAAGCCCCAGGAACGCACCGCGGATCGAAGCAGAGTTTAACGGCGTACGTTCGCCGCCAAGATAGGGCAAAAACAGCGGTTTGCCGGGAGCTTGCAGCGCGGTCAGACCACGAGTCAGGCTGACTGCATCAGTGCCGACCATACCGGCATACCAATTCAGCGAATCCGTCGCGGACAGGATAACGCCCATCTGATGCCACGTGTTGGGCAACGCATGGCAGAAGGTGTGAACGGCGGTGGCAGGGTCAGGCTGATAGCGATCATTGGCGGCAAACAGAACGCCGGAGGTCCCAAGCGAAACAAACGCTTCACCCGCGCGGACCACGCCGACGCCGACGCCGGATGCAGCATTGTCGCCACCACCGCCAGCAATGACGACGCTTTTTGGCAGGCCCCAACGGCCCGCAAGTGCGGCGCGGATGGTGCCGGAAACCGCCGAGCCTTCAACCAAGCGCGGCATATGGGCACGTGAAAGGCCCGTTGCAGCCAGAAGTTCATCCGACCAGTCGCGCGCACCGGTGTTGAACCAAGCGGTGCCTGCGGCATCCGACATTTCCCCAACATGGTCACCGGTGAGCCAAAGGCGTAGATAGTCCTTGGGCAATAGAACTTTGGTGACTTTCGCCCAGATGGCTGGTTCGTGGTTACGGACCCAATCGAGTTTCGGCGCGGTAAAGCCGGGGAAAACAATATTGCCGGAAATGCGCCGAAACATTGGATCGGCGTCCAACTCGGTTGCTTCATCACTACTGCGGGTGTCATTCCACAAGATACACGGGCGTAGCACTTCGTCGGCGGAGTCCAGCAAAGTGGCACCGTGCATTTGGCCCGATAGACCAATTCCTTTCACCTTGCCCAAGCCGTAGGCTGCAAGCGCGTCCATCACCGTTTCGGCAGCGGCAATCCAATCACTTGGCGCTTGTTCCGACCAACCGTCCTGCGGTCGGTTTACGGTCAATGGGGCTATCGCCTCGGCCAAAACACGTTGAGTATCGTCGATTAAAATGCCTTTCAGGCCGGACGTCCCCAGATCAAGCCCGATAAACATCACGCGGCCTTTGCCGGCTTCTTGCCCAGAATGATCATGCCGAGAATGTCTTCGTCGGTGACTTCATTGACGTTGACCGTACCTACCAGTTGGCCGTTTTTCATCACCGATGCGCGGTCGCACAGCTTCATGACGTTGTGAATGTCATGCTCGATCAGGAAGATGCCCAAGCCCTGTGCCTTCAGTTCTTGGATCAGCTCCGACACCATCTGAGTTTCATGCGGGCCAAGGGCGGCGGTCGGTTCATCCATGATCAATATCTTGGCGTTGAAGTAGACCGCGCGCGCAATGGCCACGGATTGCCGCTGTCCACCTGAAAGTGCCGACACTGGAACATTGAACTTGCGGAAGTTGGGGTTGAGACGCTTCATGATCTTGCGCGTCTCGGCCTCCATCGTGCTGTCATCGACGAAACCCGCGGCGCTGACCAGCTCGCGCCCCAAGAAGAGGTTCGAGGCAGCATCGAGGTTATCGGCAAGTGCCAGAGTCTGGTAAATCGTCTCGATATTCTGGGCGCGGGCGTCGCGGGGATTGTTGATTTCCACTTTTTCGCCGTTGATCAGGATATCGCCAGCATCAGCCTTGTAGGCCCCCGACAGGCATTTGATCAGTGTCGATTTGCCTGCACCATTGTGGCCCAATAAGCCAACAACCTCGCCAGGATAGAGGTCGACGGTCACGTGATCGACGGCCTTGATGCCGCCGAAAGAGATCGAGATATCGCGCAACTCGACAAGGGGTGTTCCGCTGTTGGTCATGGCTTTCCCCTCACTTGACGTTTTTGCGATAAAGGATGTCGAGGTAGACGGCGAGGACCAGGGCCGTACCGACGACAATCTTTTGGTAAGACCCGTCACCAAAACCAATCAAGACCATGCCCGATTGCAGGCTCAGGATCACGAGCGCACCAAGAATCGCGCCGTAGATCGTACCGGACCCGCCCGCCAGAGACGTGCCGCCGATAACAGCCGAGGCGATAACGTAAAGCTCGTCAAGTTCGCCCATCGCGTTGGTGGCAGAATTCTGCCGGGCAGAGGTAATGACGGCGGCAAGACCAGCTAGCGCGCCCATTAAGGCAAAGACCTTCAACGTCACCCAGCGCGTGTTGATACCGGCCAGCAACGCGGCCTCGGGATTGCCACCGATGGCGAAGACATATCGGCCAAACCGGGTGCGATTCATCATGATGGTCATCAGGATGCCGACGGCGATCAGCAACAGCACCGGGATGGCAAAGCCGTGGCTGATAAAGGTGCCTTCGGGCAGGTCTTGCCCGGTTGCCTTGGCATAGTTTGCGACAATGCCTTTGGCCCAAGGATAAGCGTTGACCAGAAGTACCGCCCCGACGATCGCGCTGCATCCGGCAACGGCCAAAAACGCCTCTGCCCACATCGGGCGCTGCGGAAAATGGTGCTTGCGGCGCTGCGACCTGCCGTTCTGCAAAAGATAGAGCAGCCCAGCGCAGGCAAATGCCCCGACGATCCAGCTGCCAACTGCCCCGACCGTCCCGTAAGGCCCGCCACCAAGCAGTGCAAAGGTTTCATCCAAGGGCGCAATCGTTCTGCCCGAGGCTGAAAGAAAGGCCATGCCGCGCCAGATCAGCAGGCCGCCAAGCGTGACAATGAAGGACGGAATATTGCGATATGCGATCAGCCAGCCATGAAAGGCGCCGATCAGAAGGCCAAGCACCAGCCCAACGAGCGCGGTCACGATCCAGATGATCGGATGGCCGATGCCAAGGATCGGCGGCAGGAATTCCGCCTGCAACAGGCCCATCGCCATACCCGTCACCCCGATGATTGACCCAACCGACAAGTCGATATTGCGGGTGATGATCACTAACACCATCCCGGTGGCCATGATGCCGATGTACGAGGTCTGAACCGACAAGTTCCACAAGTTGCGCGGGGTCAGGAATGTGCCTCCATCGCGGAACAGGACGCCATAGACATGAAACCCGATCCAGATCATCACAAGTGCACCCACCATGCCCAGAAGGCGTGTGTCTAATTCGGTTGCACGCAAGAACCTTGCGAAGGGGCCCGCCTGTGCATCAGGGGCGTAGCCGGCGGGGGGGGTGGGTTTGCTTGCTTCGGTCATGTCCTCGTCCAATACTGTTGGGAATGACGACTGAACAATCTCAGGCCGCGCCTGACCGTTCGCCAAATAGCTCGTTTTGCTGCGGGTCTACCGACAGAAATGCCGCGAGAATGTTCCGGCGCAGACCATAGGCCTGCGCCGGAGACGTCAACTTATTACTGGCAAGCAGCGATGCCGTCCATCGCACCTTCGCAAGCCGCTTCTTTCGAAATGTGGCCCGCGTCGATCACGACATTCAGGTTGTCTTTGGTGATCGGAGTCGGGTCAAGCAGGATAGCGTTCATTTCAACGCCATTCGCCCCGCCCGAGAACTTCGTCGCACCAGCAACGGCGTCCAGCGCAGCGCCGCCAGCCAGAGCCGACGCGATTTCGCCAGCAGCTTTACCCAGCGCACGGGCATCTTTCCAAACCGAAACGGTCTGGCTGCCACGGGCAACGCGGTTCAGGGCAGCAAGGTCACCGTCCTGGCCACCGACCGGAATGTTCAAGCCCTGCGCCGCCAGCGCAGCGATCACGCCGCCAGCCATACCGTCGTTTTCGGCCAGAACGGCGTCAACGGCGTTGTTGTTGGCGGTCAGGATCTGCTCCATGTTCTTCTGAGCATTTTCCGGCTTCCAGCTGTCGGAGAACGCCTCGCCGACGATCTTGATCTTGCCGTCGGTGACCGACTGGCCAATGACCGTCATCATGCCTTCCAGCAGGAAGGCAGCGTTCGGGTCACCGGGGTCGCCCTTGATGATCGCGTAGTTGCCTTCAGGCTTCGCGGCCATCACCGATTCAGCGATGATCCGGCCCACGCCGATGTTGTCGAATGTCAGATAGAACGTGCGCGCATCTTCGATCAGGCGGTCATAGCCAACAACCGGAATGCCTTCGGCAGCAGCGGCTTCAATGGCAGGCCCAATGGCGTCTTTGTCCCAGGCGTTGATGATCAGCGCGTTTGCGCCCTGTGCGATCAGTGCTTCAACGTCAGTCAACTGCTTGGCGGACGACGATTCAGCATCAGCCGAAATGTATTCGTCACCAGCGGCTTCGATAGCAGCTTTCATAGCAGCTTCGTCGATCTTCCAACGCTCTTCTTGGAAGCTTGCCCAAGAAACACCAATTTTCTTGCCCTCAGCCAGTGCTGCCGACGAGAATCCAGCAGCAGCGATTACTGCCAGCAGAATTGCCTTACGCATGATTATCCTCCCTATGGATGCGGCCAGCGAATGGCCGGTCCGACAGATTTGTCGGCACGGATCGAAAATGGCGACAATAATTTCAGTTGTCAAATTAAAAAACATGGTTGAAGCTGTGTTCTGGTGCTGTGTAGGTCATCTTTCGCTGCGTCGCGGCAGAAACTGGCGCTTTGCGAAAGAAAACCCCGGTCTTTTGTTTGGAGAGCGAAGAAATGCTGCCGCGACCGCCATCAGAGGAAGCATCAGAGGGTCGGAAGGGCTGTGGCCCGCTTATTCCGCCGCTTTCCGACATGTTGCGGCCAATGCGGCAACAGGTGTTTGAGCGGGTGCGCGCGACTGGGCTTATTCCCAGGGTTCAGCTTGCCAAGGACTTAGGTGTTAGCCCAGCCTCTGTTACCACCATTACCCAAGAGCTGTTGGAGGCAGGGTTAATCGAGGAGGTAGCTGCACCGCGCGAAGGCGAGGCAGGGCGCGGCAGACCAGCGGTGGCGCTTGGCGTTCGTGCCGAAGCGCATTTCGTTGCGGGCATGAAGCTGTCGGACCGCGAACATACTGCCGTGATCGTTGACTTTGCCGGGAACATGATCGCCGATGATGTGATACCTCGGAAGCCAGGCCCGATGTCATTAGCCGAATTATTGGCTGCAATAGACACCCTTTTGGAGCGTGTTTGTCTAAAGGCAGGCATCCCATCATCGCAGCTGTCAGCTATGGGATTGGGCATGCCGGGGTTTGTCGACTGCGTTGAAGGCATTGTCCATTGGTCGTCGGTACTGTTGGAACGCGGCGTGCCGCTTGCCGCAGTAGCTGGGTCACGACTTGGATTGCCGGTTACCATCGACAACGACGCCAATCTTGTGACTCTGGCCGAATTGTGGTTTGGCGCAGGGCGCGGCCTGTCCGATTTTGCAGTAGTAACAATCGAGCATGGGGTCGGCATGGGTTATGTGCTGAATCACCGGATCTTTCGCGGCGGGCAGCGGCTGGGAATGGAGCTCGGCCATACTAAGGTGCAGCTGGACGGCGCACTTTGCCGCTGTGGTCAGCGAGGGTGCCTTGAGGCGTATGTTGCCGATTACGCGCTGGCGCGCGAGGCGACGACAGCGCTGAATTGGGAGCATAAGGAAGGCCAATCCATATCGGTGGTTTTGGAAAGCCTTTATGATCACGCCAAGGCGGGCAATGGTGCGGCCCGGTCAATTTTTCGACGTGCAGGCCGGTATCTGGCAGTCGGCCTTTCGAACGTTATCAACCTGTTTGATCCTGCGTTGATTATCCTTTCCGGCGAACGGATGCGATATGACTATCTGTATGCGGCCGAAACTCTGGCCGAAATGGACAATCTGGCAATTGTAACGGGGCGGCCACTGCCGCCGATCGAAATTCATGCTTGGGGCGATCTGCTGTGGGCGCATGGCGCGGCTGCGCTCGCGCTTTCGGTGGTTAGTGATGGCCTGATTGCACCAAGCCGGGATTTGGCGGCGCAATAACGCGAAGTCACGGAACCAAAGGGCGGTTTTCGCCGTTTCACTTTTGGTTGCATTGCCCTTGCCGGGCCAAGCTGCAATAGTTTGAGATCATCGGATCGGGGGCAAACGTGGCACGGTTAGGTCGGCACGCAAAGACGGGTTTGGTCTTGGCTCTGGTTGCTGGGCTGATGCTGGTTGTGCCGCAAGCTTTTGCGTTCGACCGGATCGAGTTCAACACCCCCGGCGCATCAGAAGACCTGAGTGACGACCTGCGCGGCGCGTCACTGTTGCTGGCGGCCAAGCGCGACAATGTGGTTGATCCGCAAGATTTGTTTGCCGCTGCACGCGCCGATTACAGCAGGCTTTTGGGCGCTCTGTATGCGCGCGGGCACTATTCTGGCGTGATCCACGTCTTGATTGACGGGAAAGAGGCAGCAAACATTGCTCCGCTGGATGCGCCATCACAGATAGGGAAGATTGAAGTCATCGTTGAGCCAGGGCCAGCTTTTAGGTTTTCGCGCGCCGACATCGCCCCACTTGCGCCTGGAACCGTGCTGCCAAAAGGGTTTGCACTTGGTGCAGTTGCTGCGTCTGGCGTGATCCGCGAGGCGGTGACTGTCGGGATCGACGCTTGGCGCGATGTCGGCCATGCCAAGGCCGAAACCGCCGCGCAAGACTTGTCGGCGGACCATCGCAACAACACCTTGGCGGCATCGGTAAAGCTGAACCCCGGCCAGAAGTTGCGCTTTGGCAGGCTGGTGATCACCGGGCAGGAGCGGATGCGCGAGCGCCGTATCCGCAAGATTGCGGGCTTGCCAGAAGGCGAGGTTTTCAGCCCGCTCGAGCTCAGACGCGCGACAGAACGCTTGCGGCGCACCGGCATTTTCAAATCGGTCTCTTTGACCGAGGATGAGGTGGTTACGGTGCCGGATCAGCTGGGCGTCACGGCTACATTGGTAGAAGAAAAGCTGCGCCGCTACAGCATTGGTGCGGAAATTGCCAGTTTCGATGGGCTTAACCTGACCGGATCATGGCTGCATCGCAACCTTTTGGGCGGCGGTGAACGGCTTGGCTTTTCCGCAGAAGTCACCAATATCGGCGCGCAAGCCAGCGGTGTGGACTATGCTTTGGGCGTGACGCTGGATCGACCGGCAACGTTGTCGCCCGATACGAATGCCAGTTTTCATTTCGACATAGCCCATCTGGACGAACAGGATTTCATCGCGAATACGGTTTCGACGGGCATTGGCTTTTCGCACATCTTCAACGAACAGCTAAGTGCAAGTGTCGGGCTGGACTATGAATATTCGGATGGCAGCGATGAAGCGGGCAATTTTCTGTACCGCAACTTGTCGCTGCCGCTGGGTGTGGTCTGGGACAAGCGCGATAACAAGACCGATGCCACCAAGGGGTTCTACCTGGAGGCCGAAGCGAAGCCGTTCTTGGGGTTTGGCACAACGGATTCGGGGGCAAGACTGACGTTTGATGGGCGCGCCTATCGCGGGTTTGGCGAAAACAATGGCGTGGTTTTTGCGGCCCGGCTGCAAGGCGGGGCCATACTGGGATCAAGCCTTGAAGGCACGCCTCGGGACTTTCTGTTTTACACCGGCGGTGGCGGGACAGTGCGGGGGCAACCTTACCAATCGCTGGGCGTCGAGGAGCTTGGCACGCCAGGCAATGAGATTAAGACAGGCGGCACATATTTTGTGGCTGCCAGTGCAGAAGTGCGCGCCAAAGTTACAGAAAGGATCGGAGTAGTGGGGTTTGTTGATGTCGGCCAAGTATCATTAGCCAGCTTCAATGACGTGTCGGCAGATTGGCACGCTGGGGCAGGATTAGGGCTGCGCTATGCGACCGGATTTGGCCCGATACGGCTGGACGTGGCGACGCCGGTTGGGGGCGACACGGGCGAAGGCGTGCAGATTTACGTCGGCATTGGGCAATCGTTCTGATGTGGCGCTGGCTTTTCCCCTTTGTCCTGATGTGGCCCTGCATAGTCGCGGCGCAAACAGATGATCGCAGTTATCTGACGGCGTTTTTGGAAGACAACCTATCTGACATCGGGCGGAAGGTTACGATTACGGGATTTGCGGGGGCGTTGTCGTCGCAGGCAACACTTACGTCGATGACCATTGCCGACAAGGATGGAGTTTGGCTGACGCTGAACGGTGTGGCGTTGGATTGGAACCGGGCCGCACTGTTTAGCGGCGAGCTTTCGGTAAACGCGCTGACGGCCGAGGAAATTATTGTCGCCCGACGACCGGTGGCCGATGAAAGTGCGTTGCCATCGCCCGAAGCGTCTGGGTTTTCACTGCCGGAATTGCCGGTTTCAGTTGATATCGGCCGGATCGCTGCCGAACGGATCAAGCTTGGCGCGCCCGTTATGGGTACCGCAATTGAGGGCACGTTCGAGGCGTCACTCTCGCTGTTCGGCGGCGAGGGACGGGCGAACTTTACTGTCGATCGTACCGATGATGGACCGGACGGCAACGTTGCCCTTTCCGCCAGTTATTCCAATGCCAGCCAGCAATTGGTGCTTGATCTGGACGCGACCGAGGCGGCGGGCGGCATTTCCGCCACGCTGCTGGATCTGCCCGGCTTACCAAGCGCCAGCCTGACGATCAAGGGCAGCGGGCCAGTCACTGACTTTACCGCAGACATTGGCCTTTCGACCGACGGCGTCGATCGGTTAAGCGGCAAAGTTACGCTGGGTGGCAGCGAGGACGGTGCAACGCAGTTCAGTGCCGATTTGGCGGGCGATCTCGCCCCGCTGTTTCTGCCCGAATATGCGGAGTTTTTCGGTTCAAACGTGGCACTTAGTGCGTCGGGCGCGCGCGCGGTTGATGGGCGAATGCTGCTATCTGATCTGTCGGTGCAGACGCGGGTGTTGGCGTTAAAGGGAAATCTTGCGATAGCGGCGGATGGCTTACCAGAGAAGTTCAACCTGAACGCGGCCCTCGGATCACCCGACGGAACGCCAGTTCTGCTGCCGCTGACCACCGATCAGGAAATTCGTATTTCGAGCGCCGATCTTGATTTGTCGTTTGATGCGACAAAGGGCGATGACTGGATCATCGCGGGTCAGATCGACGGTTTTGATCGGCCTGACCTGACGATCACCCGGCTGTCGTTGGATGGGTCGGGCAATATTAGCCGCGTCGACACAGGGACGCTTTTCAATTTCACGACCCAATTCAGAGCCGATGGATTGGCACCTGCGGACCCGGCTTTGGCGCAAGCACTTGGCCCCACAGTCACTGGATCAGCAAGTGGACTGTGGCAAGAAGGAACTGGCAATCTTGAGTTTTCAGCCTTCGATTTGGTGGCCACTGGTGTTGATCTTACTGCGACCGGCAAGATTGAAGGGCTTTCGACCGGCATCGCAGTGACTGGACAAGCCACGGCGCAACTTGCCGATCTTGCCCGCCTGTCTTCAATTGCAGGGCGCCCACTTGCCGGAAGTGGCAATGCAAGTCTGGTAGGAACCGCCAGTATCCTAGGAGGTACGTTCGACCTGAAAGCGGCAATCAACGGCACCGACTTGCGTATTGGTCAGGCAGAAGTGGATGCTTTGCTGAAAGGCCAATCCCGCGTAGATGTGTCGGTTTTACGGACGGAAACCGGAACTGACCTGCGCAACCTAGTTGTCACCGCTGCCACCCTGAAAGCCACGGCGTCGGGCAAAATTGCAAGTTCGGGCAGTGAAATTGTGGCCGAACTCAATTTTGCCGATCTGTCAGCCATGGGGCGGCAGTATCAGGGCGCATTGATGGCGAAGGCTACGCTGACGGGAACGCTGCAATCGGGCAAGATCACATTTGATGGGTTGGGTGACAGCCTCTCGATTGGCCAAGCCGAAGCTGACAAACTACTGCGCGGCCAGTCAACACTGTCGCTCAAAATGAACGTCACAGATGGCAACGTCTGGGTGGCCGAAGCTAACGTTCGCAATCCGCAAATCACCGTTAACGCCAAGGCACCAAACGGGGCGGCATCGCAGATTGATCTGACGGCAAAACTGGCAAATCTGGGCCTGCTGCTGCCGGAGTTTCCAGGCCCAGTTACGGTTTCCGGCACTGCCATTGATGAAAGCCAAGGGCTCCGCTTGAACCTGCAGGCGCGGGGGCCGGGACAGATTAATGCAACGGTGGCAGGCCTGGTGGCCAGCGGTGGTCAGGCCGATCTGACGATCAAAGGTACGGGGCAAGCGGCGCTTGCAAATCCGTTCATCGAGCCTCGCGCGCTGTCTGGTGGACTAAACTTTGATCTGCGGCTGAACGGGCCGACGCAGCTGGCATCCCTTACCGGCCGGGTGTCTCTATCGGGCGGGCGGATCAGCAGCCCTGACCTGCCGTTTGCCTTGCAAGACGCATCGCTGGTTTCAGAACTGTCTGGCGGGCAGGCGCAGATTACCGGACAGGCAGCGGTTTCGACGGGTGGCACAACCGCGATCAGCGGCTCGGTTGGCCTTGCCGCGCCGAACACCGCCGACCTTGCGCTTGGGCTGCGCGGTGTCGTTTTGCGTGACCCGCAGCTGTACGAAACCCGCGCCTCTGGCGATCTGACGGTCAGGGGGCCGCTAGTGGGCGGGGCATTGATCGCCGGAACAATTGCGCTACGCGACACCGAATTGCAGATCCCCTCAAGCGGTCTTGGCGGTGTCGAGGCTATTCCCGATTTGCGGCACATCCGCGAACCTGGTCCAGTGCGGGCGACGCGCGCCCGTGCTGGTCTGTTGGGCTCTGCGGACGGAGGCGAAGGACGGGCCGACGTTCGTGCCTACGGCCTTGATCTGACAATTTCCGCCCCGAACCGAGTGTTTCTGCGCGGTCGCGGACTTGATGCAGAGCTGGGGGGAAGTTTGCGGCTACGGGGCAACACGGCGACGGTGATCCCGGAAGGCGGGCTGAACCTGATCCGTGGCCGACTTGATATTCTTGGCAAGCGGCTTGTTCTATCAGAGGCACAGGTGCAGCTTCAGGGTGATTTCGTGCCTTTCATTCGGATTGCAGCATCCACGGAAAGTGATGGTATCACTAGTTCCGTGCTGATCGAAGGATTGGCAAATGATCCGAAAGTCAGCTTCACATCATCCCCTGAATTGCCGCAAGAAGAAGTTCTTTCGCGACTTTTGTTTGACCGTGGGCTGGAAACTCTGTCGGCATTTCAGGCGGCTCAGTTGGCAAGTGCCGTGGCGAGTCTGGCGGGCAAAGGTGGCGAAGGCATCGTCGCCAAGTTGCGCAAGGGGTTTGGGCTGGACGATCTGGATGTACGCACCGACGAAGAGGGCACGGCATCTTTGCGGGCAGGCAAATACATTTCGCGCAACGTTTATTCGGAGATCGAGGTTGACCAAGATGGCAAAAGCCAAATCCAGCTGAACCTTGATGTAACCGACAACATTACTCTTCGCGGACGTGCCAGTGCGGATGGCACCACAGGTATCGGCATCGTCTTGGAAAAGGACTATTGATTGGCCTGTGCGCTGCGTTCGGCATCGTACGCAGCCCCAATTAGCACAGCGTACACGCTAAGATAAAGCCACATTAGCAGGGCAGCCACTGCGCCGATTGATCCATATATTTGGTTATAGGTGTTAAAGTTAGCCAGATAAATCACAAACCCACGTGACGCCAGCGCCCAAAGGATAAGGGCTAGTAACAGCCCCCGCGTAAACAGGGGATGGGCCAGCGTTCGGTTCGGGCCAAATCGGTAGGCCAGTCCGATCGCCAGCACCAAAAGTGCCGCGCCTAAGGCAAAGTTCGCCAACTCTAACGTAATCGCAGCAAAACGCCCAAGTGGTAAAAGCCCGATCACCAGCGGCCCAACAACCGATGCCAACATCGCACCCAAGGCAAGCCCCACCAACGCAACCGTCATGACCAGTGCCTGCACCTGATGCCAGACGTTGGTGCGCTGTGGCAGATGATGCACCGCGTTGAGCCCCTGGATCAGCGCGGCCATACCGGCGCGCGCCGCCCAAAACGCAAGCACCGTCGAGAAAACGGTCGACCACCCCAATGTACGGTTATTGGCAGAAAGCAGGCCGTCGACTTGCGCCACAATCAAGACATAGGCCTCGATCGGCAAAAAGTCCTGCAACAGGGCAACCTCTTGCCGGATCACAGCGGGGTCTGCCACAAACCCCCAAACGGCAATAACTACCGCCACCGCCGGAAAGATCGCCAGAAAACCGAAGAACGCAACACCCGCCGCTATCAGGCCCAACTCGGCGCGTTCGCTGCGCCGCATCAGCGCTGCGATCAGCGTCATAAGAGATCGCAGATAGGTCATTGCATCCTCGTTTTCAGCATTCCGAGCAAAGGGTAGGCGCTGGCGACGATGGCCGCAAGCCTAGCGGCTTTTGGCAAAGGCAACGATCCTTGCCGTCAGACAATCAAGGGTATCCGTCCACGCCAAGCCAACGAGCGCGGACGTCAGCAGCGACAATTCGGTGCAGGCAATCAGAAGATGATCGCAGCGGGTCGCAAGCAGATCGGCCAGACGCGCCATTTCAGCCTGAGCAGAACAACCCATATCGCCGGACTTGACGGTTTGGATCAAGCCAAGCAGCGGCGCATCATCGTCCAGAAAGACTGGCGTCAGGCCAGCATTGGCGCAGGGCTGATCGAACACGCCAACCATACGCACGGCGGGAGAAGCTAGCAGCCCGATTTTTGCCCCGGGCGGCAAAAAACGGCACAGATGCTGCATGCTCGCGTCGCGCATATCCAGAAATGGCAGCGACGTCGCGGCGATGATTTGCGGTGCATAGGCATGTGCGGTGTTGCAGGGCATTGCAAGCGCCCGCGCGCCAGCCGCCGCCAAGTCTTGCGCCATCTGCGCCAGAATAGGGGCCGGATCATCGCCCACACCGTCGATCAGCCGTTTGATGCGGCTGGGCACGGCCGGGTTTTGGTGCACAATCAGGGGGATATGGTCGGCATCATCACGGGCGGGCACAGCGGCAAGCAGCTTTTGCATCAGCAAAACCGTCGCCTCCGGGCCCATACCGCCGATGATGCCAACCGCTTTCACAGGTGTGGCAGCACGTGGGTGTAGCCGGTCAGGCCAATAGCGCCCCCGGTATGCAAAAACACCACCCGCTCCCGCTTCCTGAAATGCCCCTTGCGGATCAGGTCGATCAACCCTGCAGCCCCTTTGCCAGAATAGACCGGATCAAGCAAAATGGCTTCGGTTTTCGCAAAGATATCAATCGCTTCTAGCGTGCTGTCGGCTGGAATGCCGTAACCCTGCCCGATGTAATCGCAGTTGGCCACCACGTCGGCGCGCGCGACGACGCCTTGCAGACCCATTTTCTCTTCAACCGCCTGCGCCAGACGAAATACGTTCGCCTCTTGCGTTTCTTTGGGCGCACGCACACCAATGCCCAACAGCGGCAACTGGGCGTTTAGCGCCTTAAGCCCAACAATCAGCCCTGCTTGCGTACCGGCAGACCCGGTCGCCGTAATCATGTGGTCAAACACCAGGCCGCTGTCTACCATCTGGCCCAGCAGTTCCAACGCGCAATTCACATAGCCCAGCGCACCGGTAGCGTTCGATCCGCCGCCCACAATGGCATAGGGCATGCGGCCGTCGGCGCGAAACTTGTCCGCTACCGCCATCATCTCGGCGTTCATATCCAACCCCGGCCCGCGATGTTCAATCGTGGCACCGTGCAGCACATCCAGCAACACGTTACCGTTCATGCGGTAGTTCGGTTCGTTATACCCAGTACGATCTTCCAGCAGGATATGACAGGCCATGCCCAGCTTTGCCGCCGCCGCAGCTGTTTGCCGCGCGTGGTTCGATTGCGTGGCACCTTGAGTCAGCACGATATCGGCCCCCATTGCCACCGCTTCGGCCATTAGAAACTCCAACTTTCGGGTCTTGTTGCCGCCAGTGGAAAGCCCGGTGCAATCATCGCGTTTGATCCATATCTCTGGTCCGCCAAGCAAGGCAGTTAGCCGCGGCATCAGCTCTAGCGGGGTGGGCAGGTGGCCAAGGCGAATGCGGGGAAAGCGGGCAAGGTTCAATGGATCAGTCCTTTAGATGGGGGAATTGGCGGCAAGTTTGCCAAGACGAATGTCAGCAGTGCGGGCATGGCCTTCCATGCCTTCGAAGCGGGAAATGCGGGCCGTTACCCCGGCGAGTTGCGGTAACGCCTCAGCCGATACCGTCTGCCAAGTTACCGTTTTCAGAAACTTATGCACCGACAAGCCGCCGGTATATCGCGCGGCCCCACTGGTGGGTAAAACGTGGTTGGTGCCAGCAGCCTTATCACCAAAAGCCACAGTCGAAGTGGCCCCCAAAAACAACGACCCATAGGCGCGCAGCCGCCCCAACCACCAATCCAGATCATCTGCCTGCACGTGCAGATGCTCCGGCGCCACCCTGTCGGCATACGCAGCCATGACTTCCGGGGTTGCGCAGATGACAATTTCGCCCAGCGCATCCCAAGCGCCGAGCGCAGCCGACCGATTTGGTTCTGGCAGGTCGGCAGCACAAAGCGGCACCAATCGACGCACTTCGGCAGCAAGTTCGGGACTGGTAGTCACAAGCCACACTGGGGAATTCACGCCGTGTTCGGCCTGGCCAACCAGATCCCAAGCCACCACAAGCGCATCAGCAGTAGCATCGGCGATGACCATACTGTCGGTCGGGCCTGCAACCATATCAATGCCGACACGACCGTAAAGCAGGCGCTTAGCCTCGGCCACGAACTGATTTCCGGGGCCGACCAGCATGTCGGCACGCGGTAAACCAAACAGGCCAAACGCCATCGCGGCAACACCCTGAATGCCACCAAGCGCCAGAACCCGATCGGCCCCGCAGTGGTGCAGGGTGTACAAAATGGCATCGGGTATGCCGGCTATGGCATCAGGCCTAGGCGGGGAGACCGCGGCCACGTGTGTAACGCCCGCCACCTTAGCTGTGGTAACCGTCATCATCGCGCTGGCAATATGGCTGTAGCGCCCGCCCGGAACGTAGCAGCCAGCCGCCTGCACCGGGATCAGTTTTTGCCCAACGCGCAGGCCGGGGCGCAGCTCAACCTCTGTCTCGGTAAAACTGTCACGCTGCGCTTGGGCAAACCGCGCAATGTTTTCATGCGCATAGGCGATGTCGTCCTTAAGGCCTTGTGGAACCCGGGCACAGGCGGTGGCAATGGTTTCGTCCGACAAGACGATATCGCCATCCCAATGGTCAAATTCGCGCGCAATGCGGGTGGCCGTCGCTTCGCCGCCAGCCTCAATCTCGGCCAACAGGCGAGCAACTCTGCTGCTGACATCGGCCGAAGCTGCCGCGTCAAGGGGCGTGCCACGTTTGAAATAGGTAAAGGTCATTACACGCCTGCCAGATTGGGTCTGCGGTTTTCTTTGGCAAATTCGTCGACAAGAATCTGGGCGATCAACGTGCAATCAGTTACATCAAACGTTAGGGGCAGCCGCATATCAAACAACCGTGCCAGTACAGCATCGGTGTTGGGCAGCGGGTCAGGCTTGGCATAGTGCCAGCTATCGTAGCGGCTGGTGAATGCTTTCGGTTCTACCGCACCAAACCATTTGACTTCGACACCGCGCGCTGCAGTGGCTTCGGCAAAGCAAGTGCAGTTCTGTTCGCTCCACGATTTAGGCACCAGAAACTGGATCGAAGATCCCACGTAGCTTTCTTCCTTCGGACGGTGCGGCAAAGTCAGCCCCCGCACCCCGGCAAGCCCCCTTTCCACCGCATGATAGCGTTCATTCCAGCGCCGAATTCGGTCTGCCAAAGATCCAATCTGATCCAGCAACAATGTCGCCCGAACGGCGTCCATCCGGGCAGAACAGTTAGGCATGTCATAGCGAGCGTCCTCGAAATACTTGGCATCCGGGCCGGCACCGTGGCGGTCGTAAAGCATGTAAGACCCTGAAAGCACTGTCGCCCGCGCCATGAACGCCGCATCATCTGACGTAAGAATACCGCCTTCGCCCGAATTCATGTGCTTGTAGGTTTGCGTCGAAAAACACCCGGCAATGCCGAACGTGCCGCTTTGCTTGCCCTTCCACGCAGCGCCCATCGTATGCGCACAATCCTCCAACAGCAGCAAACCGTGCCGGGCGCAAATGGCTTGAATAGCCTCCATATCTGGCAGATGGCCGCGCATATTGGAAAGCATCATAACCTGCGCTTGGCCAGTCGCCGCTTTGACATCCAAATCATCCAGATCGGGGCGCAGGCTTTCGGTGGTTTCTACCAACAAGGGCCGCGCGCCAACTGCGGCAATCGCACCTGGGACCGGGGCAAGCGTGAAGCCGTTCGTCAGAACCCGGTCGCCCGGCTTGACGCCCGCCGCGCGCAGAGCAATCTGAAGCGCCTGGCCGCCCGATGCCAAAGCCAACGCGTAGGGAGCGCCCAACCAAGCCGCAAAAGCACGCTCGAACTCGGCGACAGGCCCGACCTCGCCCGGCGCAACATTATAGCGATGCAGCCGACCAGACCGCATCACGTCTGCTGACCTTGCAATCGCAGCCTCTGATATTGGCTCTTGCTGCGTAAAGCTTTTTCGGAAAACGTCCATCATATAAGGCGCACCTCGGCTGTTTGAGGTATCTTGCCCTGAAACACCCGCCAACCGAAAGGGACTATCCTGCCACAGCTTCTTGGCAAAACAGTTTCCTTGCGTGCCATCGAGGTGTTCGAAGAGATCGCCCGTACCGGCAGCCTGCAGGACGCTGCCCATAAACTTGACCTCAGTGCCCCTGCCGCCTCGCAACAGTTGAAAAAGCTGGAAGCGGCGCTTGGGCAAACTTTGGTCGATCATGGGCGACGGCCGTTGACCCTGACCCGGGCGGGCCGCGCCTATCTGGTGCACGTCCACGATGCAATGGCGCAGTTGCGATACGGATCGACTGCCCTGTCGTTGATGGATATGACCAGCCTGCGCCGCTTGCGGCTTGGCGTCATTGACGATTTTGACACTGACATCACGCCAAAGCTGACGGTCAGGTTGGCCAGCGTGCTGACCCAGTGCGATTTGTCGCTGCAAACCATACCCAGCCATGCGATCCTTCAAAGCATTGCTGATCGTAGCCTTGATATTGGCATTGCTGCACGACCGCTTGAGGTGCCTGCCGGAGTTGCCGAAACTCCCTTGCTGCGCGACCCCTTCGTTTTGGTAGCGCCGCGGGGCTACCTGAAAGGGTCGCTCCACAGCCTTGATGTGCTGAAAGACCTGCCATTCCTGCGCTATGATCGAAGCCAAGTGATGGGGCGGCAGATTGCCACGCATCTGGCCCGGTTGAAGTTGCAACCGCCGGGACGGGTTGAACTGGATAGCAACCAGGCGATTTTCGGCCTGATCGCGGCCGGTGCCGGATGGGCAATATCGACTCCCCTTGGTTTCTTGCGCGCGCGGCAGTTTCAAGGCCAGATTGACATTTACCCACTGCCGTTTGCCGGATTTTCCCGCGTAATCTCCTTGTTCCAACCGGGCGACTGGACCGAAGAGATTGCCAATATCATAGCCAGCACCGTGCGTAGTCTCTTGCAGGCTGAGGCGGTAGATCCGGGACTTGAAGCGTTTCCTTGGCTGGCCCAAAGTATGACCATTTTGCAAGATGAGGTTTAGGTTGTCGGCATCGAAGTCGGATTCAACGCGAACAGACGCCAGACGCCCAGCCTGCCCGAAATCCACCGATCTTTGGCAAAGCTCCATCTTTGCACCTCCGCTGGACCGATATCGCAATGTGATCTGACCTTGGGCAAGTCCGAATGGCAGAGTTTCGTTTCCTCAACTCTTAAGTTCCATTTTTTGAAATCTAATTGACGAGGTGGGGTTTGCCAAAGCCTTGCCGCGCGAATAGTGAAAGTGGTCAGTTCAAGCCGGAACTTGCGCGTCGACCTCCTTGATCGGTTCAGAGTCTCGCGCTTCGTACATGGGAAACCCTTTCACCCAAGCAGAGATCACCGCCCGTGCGGTCGCATGGTCGCCCGAGTGGATGGCTGCGCGGGCGGCATTCAGCGCTCTGGCCATCGCAAACTCCGAAAGTCCGGTCTCTTGTGTCCGAAGTATTTTAGGGTGCAGGGTAGGTAGAGAGTGGCCGCCGATCATCCGTTCTTCATGCAATTTTTCGCCCGATCGCAGACCCATCACCGCGATCTCGATATCGCCAAAGGGGTTATCATCGCTTCGCACGGATAGTCCTTCGGCCTTGATCATCCGCTCTGCCAGATCACGAATTTTGACTGGCAATCCCATATCCAGAACAAAGACATCGGCCAAACCGTCGGCCTGCGGGAGCGCCCCGGTTATCAACACCAAACGTGCCGCTTCGGCCAACGTCATGAAGTACCGTGTCACATCGTTGTGGGTGAGGGTAACGGGGCCACCCCGGGCAATCTGATCGCGAAAAAGCGGTAGAACAGACCCCGAGGACCCGAGGACATTACCAAAGCGCACCGTCGAGAACTGCGTTTTCGATGATCGTCGTGCCAAATCTTGCACAACGAGTTCGGCGAGCCGCTTTGTAGCGCCCATCACACTGGTGGGTCGAACGGCTTTATCGGTGGAAATCAGCAAGAAACGGGCAACGCCGGCGGCAACCGCGGCCTCTGCAAAGACACGAGTGCCAATGACGTTGTTCGAAAGGCCCGCCACTGGATTGGCCTCAACCAACGGCACATGCTTGTAGGCGGCAGCATGAAATACAACTTCTACACCAGCCTCAATCATCGCGCTTTTCGCTAGGCGCGCGTCAGAGATCGACCCAAGGACTGGAACGACTTGAATATCAAGACCGGCGACCAAATCGCGCAACTCCCGGTCAATTGTGTACAGCGCAATTTCACTGTGTTCCAACAAGACTAAGGCTTTGGGCCGATGGACGATCAGCTGACGACACAACTCTGACCCGACCGACCCTCCGGCACCCGATATTAGGACTACTCGCCTTGCATAGGCACGACCAACATCGGTCGTTTCGTCACCAGCAACCGCGCGGCTCAGAAACTGCCCCGGACGGTCAGGGGCGGCCAGCACGATCGACGCTTCAGTTCCGAGCAATGGCGCAAAGGAGGGTAACGCCTGCACCTCGAAGCCCAGCGGTTCCAGCTTGCAGCTGATCTGTTGCAACTTAGCAGCCGGCGCAGACGGTAACGCCAGTAGCACGCTATCGGCAGCCAAATCGCGCAGATTCGGGTCCGGCCCTGCAGGTGACAGCATTGGCAAGCCTGCAACTATCATTGCCTGAAGATCGACATCGCCATCCAAGAATGCCACCGGCAGAATCCCGGGATCAGTGCGAAGCGCCACCGCCATCTGAACCCCGGTATCACCCGCACCATAGATCAGCACCCGACGTCGCGTTTGACCCTGATGACGCAGCCAAAGAAGCGTGCTGAGCGTGGCATAGCGGCTGGCGACACAACCAATAAACAGACTACTTCCAAACATCGCCGAAGCAGCCACATCAATTGCCAAAGAGGCGATTTGGCAAACCATCACAACGCCAGTAGTCACGAGCATCGCAAACTTGACCGTCACCAAAAGCGCGTGCCGCCCGAATGCATTCAGCTTGATCCGAGGTAGACCCACCGCCAAAGAAGCGGCCGCGGTAATGCACGAAACTGCCGCGAGTGAAGCGACGGCTAGCGGCGGAGCAACTGGCGAACCGGACCCAAGCACTGGGGCAAACGCGCCGAGTGCCATAGCCGTATCGACAAGCAGAAACGCCAGCCACTTCTGCCGCCACGAAAGGCCTTTGACCAGACAAAAAAGAGATAGGCGCACTGACATCTGTACCCTCAGCTTCAGTCCCGAACCGTTACTTGTGTTCACCATATCTCTGCCCTAGTAAATCGCAGGTTAAGCAGAGTTGCCCGTTCTGCAAACATTCAGAACGGTGAGGAAGAGTATCCAAACGTCTAACAATAGAGTCTGTTTTTGCTGATAGATCAGATCGATACGCGCCTTGACTGGAACACATCGCCTCGCATAGACCGCGTCGGTTTCAGCGGCCGTTGGACAGGCGGCCAATAGGCGCTCCTCACGCTCATGCAAGATCAGCGTGGCAAGGCCGGTCACACCCGGCCTGCATTTCAGGACGCGCGCATAAAGATGCGGAAAGCGTTCGACGTAGTCGCGCAGCGGCGGCCTGGGGCCAACAAAGGTCATGTCGCCGCGAATGATGTTCCACAGTTGCGGCACTTCATCCAGCCGCATACACCGGAGGAAATGCCCCATTGGCGTGATCCGCACCGCCTTATCACCACCAGACACGCCACTGTCGGCAATCGAGAACTGCATGGTGCGGAACTTCCAAAGCCAGAACGGCGTATCTGGCGTCGTCATCCGTTCAGATGCATAGAAGATCGGACCACTCTGGCAGATAAGTAGAGCCAGCATGACAAAGCAAACCGGCAAAGCAAGTAGCGCAGTAAGGCACAGCACCAGCGCGACATCGAACGCTCTTTTGTAAGGCGTCACGAAACGGCCACCGACAGCCGCCGCCAGTCGGCGACCATAATAGCGGCATCCGCGGCGCCCAGCGCCACCATGCGCGATAGTTTGGCTGTACAAAGGCTAACTTTGGGAATGGTCCGGTTCTTGTGTGGAGCAAAGCGAAATGGCATACCTGCGGCGTCTAGCAAATCTGTCATGAACACGGCACCGGGCGCTGCTATATTCAGGATCGGCGGCATAGTCCGGCCAGCTAGGACCTGCATGATCAAGTCGGCCAGAACCCTCGCCAGCGCCGTGGGGCCAATGTAGGATCGTTGTGGGCCGCGCGGCTGCCCCATAACCGAATCAAGCACGATATCGTGCCCGGTTATACCCCGGCCTAATAGCGCATCGGCCCCCAGAACATTCCCGATCCGCATGCAGGTCACACTCGGTGCATCTGACCCCGCGTCGTGCGCCCAACACAATGCCGCGCGTTCCATCGCCAGCTTTGCACGCCCGTACCCGGAACAGGGTGCTGGCGCGTGAACTTCGACGTGGTCGCGAAAACTTGAGCCATAGACGGCCGCGGAAGACGTCAGAAAAACATGTCTCGCACCGGCAAACCTTGCAGCGGCACAAACCTTCAGCGCCATAGCCGCATTTTCCGATAGCGCAGCGGAATGGCCCCGCAAAACTCCGGCCAAGTGCAGGACGGCGGCGCCTTCCGCGATGTTGGGTGCGGAACCAGACAATATATCCCATGCAAGATCGTTTGAACCATCGGCCCACCGAGCGGACCAGATCGGCTCAAACCCCAACGGTGCGGTATCTGCCCAAGCGGCGCGCAGCATCCGCCCCAATCGGCCAGCTGCCCCTGTGATCAGAACCCGCATGAAATATCCCTTTGCACCACAGCGCCAGAAACGGGCGACACTGCGACAAAGAGTTACGTCCAAATGTTTGACAAAATCTTAGCTGCCGACGATCAGACGTCGCCTTCCAGCCGGGTCCGCAATTCACGCAAGACGGGCAGCACGGACCGGACCCGGTCTGCACCCAGCGCCTGCACGACTTCGCCAATCAGCGGCGCTATGGCCTGAACAGCTGCATCGCGTGCGGCTCGGCCAGAGGGACTGATCGCCACGAACTTGCGCCGCGCGTCATCCCAATCCGGGCGAATATGAATATGGCCGGCCCATTCAAGTTTGGCCAGCGTGTTTGTCATGGCACCACGCGTTACGTGAAAGGCGCGCGCAAGCTGGGCGGGCGATCGTTCGTCGCCAATGCCCGCAAGATGGTTCAGCACGGAAAAATGCGAAAGCTCCATCCCGCGCGGCAGCACTTTGGATATGCGATTGCGCGCTAACTGATCGGCCGTGAACAGCTCTCCGAACAAGGCAATTGCTATGTCTTCGGTCTTTTCTTGCATCACGGGCCGATAATTTCGCGGTCGTGGTCAAGAGACGGAATGCGCGCGCGCGCCTTACCAACCTCAGCAAGATCAATATCGGCAAGGGTCACCCCAAGAACGTCACCTCCATCCGCCAAAACCTCGCCCCAGGGGGTGATGACAAGGCTATGACCATACGTGCGGCGGCCCTTTCCTGCGGTTTCCGTATGAAAGCCGGTCTGTGCTGGCGCTAACACAAAACAGCCGGTTTCGATGGCGCGGGCGCGGAGCAGAACCTGCCAATGGGCCGCACCTGTTATGTGGTTAAAGGCGGCAGGGGCGGTCAATATCTGCGCACCCGCTTTGGCGAGGCGTCGATAAAGATGCGGAAACCGCAGATCATAGCAGACAGTCATGCCAATGCAGCCAAGCGGAGTATCAGCCAGTATGGCTTGCTTACCAGGGCGATAACCCGCTGATTCTCGGTAAACCTCGGTCTCCGAGACATTCCCGTCAAACATATGGATCTTGTCATAGCGAGCGGCAATGCTGCCATCCGGGGTAATCAGGAAAGACCGATTGGCAAACCGGCCATCTCCGTCATCGGTTTTCAAACCCAGCGATCCGATCAGCAACCAAATCTTGGCTATGGCAGCCTCGGCCCGCAGGGCTGCAAGCGTCGGGTCGTCTGCCTCTTGGTGAAAAACTGCGCGTTGATGGTCCCGGTTTGACGACAGGCAATTGGTGCATTCCGGGGTCAGCACAAAACCTGCACCACCGACCACGGCTTCTCTAATCAAAGCAATGGTCTGAGGCAGGTTGGCCCTTGGATCATCACCAACAGTCAGCTGCACCAGACCAACCCGCATAACGGCCTACCCTGCCAGTAAGGCGTCAAGTTTGCCCGCGTGATCCAGCTCGTGCAGATCATCCGATCCGCCAACATACGTGGCACCAATGAATATCTGCGGCACCGTGCGCGCACCTTTCGCGCGGTTGGTCATCGCCAGCCGCATGGTTGGGTCACGGCTGACATCAATCTCGGTGTAGGATGCGCCCTTTTTCGCCAGCAGCCGCTTGGCAGCATAGCAATAAGGGCAGCTTGGGGTTGTATAAATCTCTACTGGTTTCATGAACGATTTTTCCTGACCGACACGCACTTGCTTGCGCGTGACTATAGGTATTTAGGCGTCCTTCGCAACGCGTGCCAGAACCAGAACAGAAACCGCCTTTGCGCCTGCTGCAATGCAAGCCTCCGCGGCGGCGGCAAGCGTTGCGCCTGATGTCATTACATCATCAACCAGAAGCGCATGATGCCCTTCGATATACTTGGTACGGCTAGGATGGACTGCAATCGCATCATTCATATTGCGAAAGCGCCCGTCGCGATCACGGCCTTCCTGGCTGCCAGTACTGCGCCGCCGAACCAACAGATCAGGGCAGTGTGCAAGGCTGGCCAACCGCGCCAACGCACCTGATAACAGCGCCGCCTGATTGTAGCGCCGTTTGAGCAGCCGCATCCAATGCAGCGGGATCGGAGCGACAACCATGCCCGGCTGCAACATCGGCTCTGCGGCGCGCATCAGCCATGCCCCCGCCGGACGAGCCAAATCAAGCCGGTCGCCGTGTTTCAATGAAAGTACAATTCGGCGGGCGTTGTCGCGGTACAAAAGCGCTGCCCGCCCTTGTGACCATGGCCGCGCTATTGTCAGGCAATCATCGCAATGAACAGAATGGCCGGGGTCTTCGCCCGGCAATGGCACGCCGCATTGATCGCAGACCAAACCCGTAACGAATGGCGTCTCTCGCCAGCACGCCCCGCAAAGCCCAAAATCTGTGGTCACTAGCGCATCGCAGCTGATGCACTGCGGCGGATAGATCAGGTGAAGTGCGCCTTGCAATCCCATTTGTCCCGCTTATGGTCCGCGCCATGCAGACCGCACCACTACTGACAGACCGACCGGCCCTAGATCGCAACCGCGCCCGCGCCTTGCTTGCACCGGCATTGTTCCTGCACGATGAGGCCGCACTTGAGGTTCAAGAAAGACTGATTGAGGTTAACAGATCGTTTACGTCGCCCGCCGTTGTAACGCCTTTTCCCGATTTGTGGCGCGGCGTGATGCCAAAGGCACGCCTTGTTGCGGATACCGACGTGTTAGACCTGACGACAGATACCCACGATCTTATTATTCACGCGATGGCGCTACACTGGGCCAATGATCCCGTTGGCCAATTGGTGCAATGCCGCCGCGCCCTAAAACCAGATGGGCTGTTCCTCGGGCTGATGTTTGGCGGGCAAACGCTAGCAGAGTTGCGGAGTGCGATGGCTGAAGCCGAGGCACAAATTTCGGGCGGCTTATCCCCGCGCATTCTGCCGATGGGCGAAATTCGCGATCTTGGTGGGCTTTTGCAACGAGCGGGTTTTGCCCTGCCGGTTGCCGATAGCCTGATCCGCAATGTCCGCTACCGCGACGCGTTTCATCTGATGGCAGATTTGCGCGCCATGGGCGAGGGTAACGCCCTGCATCAACGCCTTCGTCACCCAACGCGACGAGCCGTTTTCACCAAAGCAGCGCAAATCTACCAAGACACCTTTGCTGGCGGCGACGGCCGCGTTTCAGCAACTTTTGAGATTATCTGCCTAACCGGCTGGGCTCCGGCTGACAGCCAGCAAAAGCCGCTTCGCCCCGGATCAGCTACCCGCCGGCTTGCCGATCAACTTGGCACCGATGAAAAGCCGCTGCCACGCAGTCCCGGCGACAGTTGACCCGGCCGCGAATGCCGTTATGTCGAGTTGAATGCGCAGGAACGATAGGACCAACGCGATGTTAGACGACAAGCCGGGCCGGGCATCCCCCCCGACTGCCGCCTCCACGGCGACAGTTGCAGCAGGCGAAGGGCGCCTAACGCACGCGCCAGCCGACCATCCAGATGTACGCCCCGCAAAGATTGGGATTCTACTGGCAAACCTCGGCACCCCAGACAACTACGATTACTGGTCCATGCGCCGCTATCTGAATGAGTTCCTGTCTGACAAACGCGTGATAGATTATGCCAGTTGGAAGTGGCAACCGCTGCTGCAACTGATCATCCTAACCAAGCGCCCGTTCAGTTCGGGTGCGAATTACAAGCTGATCTGGAACCAAGAAAAGGGTGAAAGCCCCTTGATGACAATCACCAAGCATCAAACTGCCAAGATCGCAGCAGCAATGGCCGATCGGCATGGGCCCGAGGTGGTTGTCGATTTCTGCATGCGCTATGGCAATCCGTCTACCGATTCGAAGGTTAGCGCGATGGTGGCTGCCGGGTGCGAGAAGGTACTCTTTTTTCCGCTCTATCCGCACTACGCCGGGGCGACGGTCGCAACGGCAAACGACCAGTTTTTTCGCGCTTTGATGAAAGAAAAGCGGCAGCCCGCATCTCGCACTGTTCCGGAATACTTCGATCACCCAATGTATATTGATGCCTTGGCACAATCGGTTGAACGGGCTTATGCAGCGCTTGATCACAAGCCGGACGTTCTAGTTGCATCCTATCACGGGATGCCAAAGCGCTATCTGATGTTGGGGGACCCCTATCATTGCCACTGCGCCAAAACATCGCGCCTGCTGCGTGAACGGCTTGGTTGGCCAAAAGAGGCGATCGACACCACGTTCCAATCAGTGTTTGGCCCCGAAGAATGGCTGAAGCCCTACACGGTGAAACATGTGGCCGAACTGGCGACGGCGGGAAAGAAGAAAATCGCCGTTATTGCGCCCGCGTTTTCTGCCGATTGCATTGAAACGCTTGAAGAAATCAATGGTGAGATTCGCGAGGCGTTCGAACACGCTGGCGGCGAAAGCTTTACCTACATTCCCTGCCTGAACGACGACGATTCGCATATCGCAGCTTTGGTCGCGATAATAGAGGACAATCTTTCGGGCTGGTTGGCAAGATAGGCCCTTAAAACAAAAAAGACGGCAGACAGGCTGCCGTCTTTTTAATGAAATGATCCGAAGATCAGTTCGACGAAGCAGCTGCTGCAATCACGAGCAGAAGCAGCAGCGGAACAATGATGCCAGCGGAGGAAGACGAAGTCTCCTCAGCAACGACTGCCGGTTCCATTACTGGCTCTTCAAGGCCGCCAGCGAAAGTGGTGGTAGCAGCAACCGACAGAGCGGCAGCAAGTACGAACTTTTTCATAGTATTCTCCATTTATCGCGCGATATCTGGTATTTCAGAGGCGATATCGCACACCCAAGTCAAATCCTCGTAACTGACTTCTAATCAGTTTGGTCAACTTTTTGCAATCCGACTTATTGGGGCAAAACTCGCTTCACCATCGTGGCGTCAATTTAGCAACACTAGATCGCGATTTTCCTGCAAATATGCGCCCCGCCATAGAAAAAACGCGCCAAAGCATCCTGGCGCGCCTTATATTTTTTGCCAAAAAATGGAAAACTCAGATCAGCAACACCTGCGTGCCAACTTGCGCCATCTCGAAGAGCTCCAAGATGTGCTCGTTGTAAAGGCCGACACAACCGTTCGACGAGCGGCGTCCGATCTTGCGCGTGTCGTGCGTTCCGTGGATTCGGTAATACGTCCACGACAGGTAAAGGGCGCGTACACCCAACGGGTTATCAGGTGACCCCCCCTCTACAACTTCTGGCCATTCAGGGTTGCGTTCGCGCATAGCCGGGGTTGGCCTCCACGACGGATTGACGACTTTGTCCACAACTTGTGTGCGGCCACGGCGCGTCAGGTCTTCCGACAAAGGCACCGACGTTGGATACAGCTTGTAGGTTGCCTGATCTTCCGACCAGTAGTGAAGCGCGCGCGAGGTTATATCAACCAGAATGGCACCCTTCCGGGTATCCGAGAAGTAGGGGCGCCAATCCAGCATCCGGAAGCTGGAAATGTTGTTGCGAATCGGGCCTTGAGGGGCCTCAAACTCGGTCGTCCCAACTTGCGCCAGCGCAGGCATCGCAATAGACCCAAGGGCCACAGCTGCACCGCCAAGCAAGGCGCGACGATCAAACTTGATCGGGCTATCGGTGCTCATGTGTTTTCTCCTTCGACACGTAATTTCGCGTCTAACTAGCCCCAAAGGCGGAAAACCGCAAATCAAACCAATGTCATTCGGCAAAGAGACGCAGAGTTGGGTTTGAACACCGCCACGGCTTTCTGTAAGGACGGTGTAGAAAATCCGGGCGCGATGTTCAAATTGCAGTCCAGAACGAGGGCACGACCATGAACAGACGTATGATCCTGATGCTTAGCGGTATGGCCGCTTTGGCCGCCTGCGCGCCAGCGCCTGAAACGCAAAACAGCCCGGACGGCAGACCATTGCCGCAGGTTTACCGGATCAATGCAGATACGGAGGCCAAGATCCCGTTTCGTCTGCTTGATTCCGTGAACTCGTTGCGAGCGGCGAAACGCCTGACACCACTTGCCTTCAGCGCGCAGCTGAACGCAGCGGCAGCCACCCATTCACGTGATATGTCGGTGCAGAACCGTCCGTGGCATTTCGGATCTGACGGATCATCGCCTTTGGCACGCGTGCAACGCGTCGGATATACGGGCCGCCTAGTTGGCGAGCTGATCTCGGAAACCTACGAGACCGAGCTTGAAACGCTGTCTGCCTGGATGGCCCAACCAGATACCCGCGATGTCATCATGGACCCGACCGCGCGGGAACTGGGTTTTGCGTGGTTCCAGGAATCAAACGGCAAAATCTGGTGGACGCTGGTAACCGGGGGCTAAGTTATCGTTCGGTCACGGCAATATGTGAATAACGGTGCCGGGCTTGATCATCGAATAGATCACTTCGACCTCGCGGTCCCTGACGGCAATACAGCCTGCCGTCCAGTCGCCCTTGTTCTTGCCGCGATAGTACGAATGGCCGTGGATGAAAATATCGCCTCCCGGCTGTTTCTCCATCAGGGCAGCGAATTCCCTATCGGCGATATTTGGGTACGAAACACCCAATGACAGGTGATATTCAGACTTCGGATTGCGCCGATCAATTATGTAGGTGCCCTCCGGCGTCTTACCGTCGCCTTCGAACTGCTTGTGCCCGACCGGAGCAAACCCAAGGGCGATGTCATAGCTTTCCAGCACCTGACCATGGTGCAGAAGATACATCTTCCGTGCCGACTTGTGCACCTGAACGGACGTCACTTCTGGGCCGTTGTAGCGCAAGAACTTCGAACCGCACCCCGAAAGGCCCAGCGCCAACGCCAAGATCACGAATAGTCGCACTGCCCACATTTTTCGCCCGCTTTGTGTTTTTCCCAAAGACTTAGCGAATATCTGACGTTCTGCCTAGATTGAGTTTTCACCAGCTTTTCACGGTATCGTCATCGCAAGGGCCTAACTGCGCTCAAACTTGGCCACAAGTTCCACATGCGATGACCAACGAAATTGATCAACCACTTGCAGCGCAGCCATTCGGTAACCCGCTTGCACCAACACTTTTGCATCGCGGGCAAAGGTAATCGGGTTGCAGCTGACCGATGCAATCACCGGAACCTCCGACTTTGCTAATGTGGCGATTTGCGCCTCGGCCCCTGCACGCGGCGGGTCAATCACCACGGCATCAAAGCCTTTGAACTCATCCGGCTCCAGCGGACGGCGAAACAAATCGCGCGCCTCGGTCGTTAGGCGACGCAGACCATCGGCTTGACGCCAACCCTTCTCCATCGCACCAACCATTGCGGCATCAGCCTCAACAGCATGAACTTCGGCCCGTTCAGTCAAGGGCAAGGCAAACGTGCCTGCGCCCGCAAACAGATCAACAATCCGACGTGCGTCGCCAACGGCATTAATCACGGCTGCCAGCAGTGCCGCCTCACCTTCGGCGGTTGCCTGCATGAACGCACCCGGCGGCGGTGCCACAAGTGCCCGCCCAAACCGCTGCATCGGCATCGTGCGTAGCGCCACACCTTCGCCATTCCAAGTCAACCTCGCCAGGCCAAACGCCTCGACCACCCGCGCGAGTTCCATTGCCAAGCCCGACTCTATCGGCTTGCCGCCAGTCACAGACACATCAAGCCCGCCAAGCGATTTCGTAATGGTCAAAGAAACCTCGCCACTGCGCGAGCCGCCAGTTTTCACCAAGGCTTCCAGGGCCGGAAAGCCCGCTACCAGATCAGGATGCAGCAGCTGGCACTGCGGCACCGCAACCAGCATATCGGACGCCCGCGCGTGAAACCCCAAAAGCGCGCCCGATTTGGTGCGCCGCGCCGAAATTGTCGCACGCCTGCGACTGCGGGGTGGCGAGGTGATAATGGGCAGAAAATCGGCCTGCAACCCTTGCCCGGCCAAGGCGGATCTAACGATATCAACCTTCCACCCTGCCACGAACCTATCCGAGGCGTGCTGCATCACACATCCGCCACAGGTCTTGGCATGGGCACAAGGGGCGCGTACCCGTTGATCAGACGGTGTTATGATCCGCGCGTTGATCAGCCGGTCCCCGGCAAGATCACCCTCTACCTCTTCGCCCGGCAGCATCTGGCTGACGAAAATCGGCCCTTCTGGCCCCACCGCAATACCGTCGCCGTGGTGCCCCAACCGATCTATAACAACCTTCACTCAGCCGCTTCCTTGTCTTCTACACCAATAAACCCGCCTGATTGCCGGTTCCAATAGCGCGCGTATAGCCCATTCATTGCCAGAAGGGCAGCGTGTGTGCCCTGCTCCAGAATGCGTCCTTGATCCATCACGATAATCCGGTCCATCGCCGAAATGGTGCTAAGGCGGTGCGCAATAGCCAAAACCGTTTTGCCCTGCATCACCCGGCCCAGCGCCTGTTGGATCGAAGCCTCAACTTCGCTGTCCAATGCAGAGGTCGCCTCATCCAGTACCAGAATTGGTGCATCCTTAAGAAACGCCCGCGCCAAAGCGATGCGTTGCCGCTGCCCGCCCGAAAGCTTCACGCCGCGCTCGCCAAGAAACGCATCATAACCCTTGCGCCCATTGTGATCGACCATCTGGGCAATAAATTCATGCGCCTCGGCCGAAGTCGCTGCGGCTACAACCTCTGCCTCGGTGGCGTCCGGCCTGCCGTAAAGGATGTTGTCACGCGCCGACCGGTTAAACATGGCGGTTTCCTGTGTGACCATACCAATCTGCCGACGCAAACTTTCCTGCGTTACTGTCCGCACGTCGTGGCCATCAATCAGGATACGGCCCTTTTCGGTGTCATAAAGCCGAAGCAGCAACGACACGAGCGATGACTTTCCCGCCCCAGAAGCCCCCACTATCCCCAGCTTTTCACCCGCTTTCACCGTAAGCGTTACCTCCTCAACACCACCCCGCTGGCGGCCGTACGCGAAAGATGCTTCCTCAAACCTGATCTCCCCTCCCACACGCGGCAGCGCAACTGCGTCGGGCGCATCGGCAAGTTTATGCGGCACAGACAGCGTTCGCATTCCATCCTCAACTTCGCCAATCGAGGTATAGATCGACATCAGGGTAAAGCTGACCCAGCCCGACATCTGCGCAATGCGCATCGCAATCGCACCAGACGCGGCAATTGCCCCAGCCGTAGCATTGCCTTGCTGCCACAAAACGACCGTGCCGCCGATCAACAATACTGGCAGCACCCCCGCAAGTGTCATCAATGCCAGCCGGAACCACGTTGAGATAACGCCAAACTCCAGCGACCGATCCCGGAAAACTTCCATAGCCTTTAGCGCGACCTTGTCTTCATAGGCGGCGTGCGCAAACAATTTGACGGTTTTGATATTGGTGATCGTATCCACCACTTGCCCGGTCACCATGGCCCGTGAACTTGCACGCGCCGCTGCATTCACCCGGATGCGCGGCATGAAAAACTTGATCAACAACACATAGGCCACCAGCCAGGCGGCCAGCGCCAAAGCAATCCGCAAATCGACCGCCACCAGAAACACCACGGACCCGATAACCGAGGCCAGTGCGAAGAACACCGTGTTGATCACTTCTGTCGCAACATCGGTCATCGCCCGCGCCGCCTGCATCTGTTTTTGCGCAATCCGCCCGGCAAAATCGTTGTCAAAGAACGTAACCGGCTGCCCAAGCGTCCAGCGGTGCAAACGGCTAAGCACCAACGGCAAGACATTCGGCCCAACGATAATGCTGTTTGACGCCGCAGAAACACCAAACGCCAGCGGCCGCAGCACAATGTAGAAAACGACAAAACCCAGCAGCAAAGCCATATTGTCAGAGAAGAATGAAGTCGGTCCCGAATCCACAGCCGCATCAATCACCCAACCAAGTATCAGCGCCGAGACGACCTCGCTTGCCCCCGCGACCGCCGAGATAATCCCGGAAACCCACAACATTGGCCAAGACCCTTTGAGGCCCCACCCCATAAACGGCCACAACTCTTGCGGCGGCGGGCCGTCCGCCGGGCGAAACGCATCAATCAACTCGCCGAGCCGCATCAGGGTTTTCATTCTGCAGCGTCCTCTTCTGCCCCGATGAACCCACCTGATTGGCGCGCCCAGAACCGGGCATAAAGCCCGTTTTTCACCAGCAATTCCGCATGACTTCCAGTTTCTACGACCCGGCCATCATCCAGCACGATGATCCGGTCCATTGCAGAGATTGTCGATAACCGGTGCGCAATCGCGATAACCGTCTTGCCCTGCATCACCCCGTAAAGCGTTGCCTGAATTGAGGCTTCAACCTCTGAATCCAACGCGGACGTCGCTTCATCCAAGATCAAGATCGGCGCGTCTTTCAGGATGACCCGTGCCAAACCAACCCGCTGCCGCTGCCCGCCAGATAACTTCACACCGCGTTCGCCAACATGCGCTTCATAGCCTTTGCGCCCTTCCGGGTCTTGCAGGGTCAAGATGAAATCGTGTGCTTCGGCATGTTTTGCCGCAGTAACCATCTGTGCATCGGTCGCATCGGGGCGGCCATACAGAATGTTGTCGCGCACAGACCGGTGCAACAGGCTGCTGTCTTGCTGCACCATGCCGATCTGGCGACGCAGGCTTTCTTGGGTCATCCCCAGAATATCCTGACCGTCGATCAGAATGCGGCCCGCCTCGGGGTCATAGAGCCGCAGTATCAGCTTTACGAGGGTCGATTTCCCGGCCCCTGACCGCCCGATCAGCCCAATCTTTTCGCCCGGGTTGACCGTCAGATTCAGATCCTGCAAACCACCCGACCCGCGCCCATAGTGGTGCGAAACCCTCTGAACCTCTATTTTGCCCACCTTGAACTGTAACGGCGCAGAATCTGGCCTATCGACCAATGCAATAGGCTGAGCGATCGTTTCCATCCCCTCGGCCACGACGCCCAGGGATTGCACTAGGTTGGTCGTGGCCCACATGATCCAATAGGTCATATTGTTCAGCCGCAGCACAAGCGCAGTCGCTGCAGCAACCGTGCCAACCGATGCCTGCCCTTGGTACCACAGAACCATCGAAAAGCCGGTGATCGCGATGATCAGAAGGCCGTTCAATAGCGTCAGCGCGATATCCATCTTGGTGACAATGCGCATCTCTTTTTGAAACGTCTGCCGCGCAGCCTCGATGGACTCCTTGGCATACGCCAGTTCACGATCATGATGGGCGAACAGTTTGACCGAATGAATGTTCGTATACGCATCCACCACACGGCCTGTCACCGCGGACCGCGCATCGGATGATGCTTTCGAGGCTGGCCCGGCGCGGCGCAACGTCCAGCGCACCAGCATCGCGTAGAGTACAAACCAGATCGCCAGGGGCAAGATCAACCGCAGGTCGGCCTCGCCAAGTACCGCCGCCGCACCAATGATCGTGACAACGGCAAAGGTCACTGCATCAAACGTCTGAAACACGGCATCGCCCGCCGCAGGCGGCGTTTGCATGATGCGGTTCGAAATACGCCCGGCAAAATCGCTTTCAAACCAACCGACCGGTTGACGTAAAACATGCGCATGCGCCCGCCACCGGATCATCGTGCCAAAGTTCGGCAGAATGGTATTGTGCAGCAAAGCTACATCCGCCCCGGCCAAAATTGGTCGCAGCACCAGAACAGCAAGGCCGACCAGAATAATCTCTGTTCCATAGTCGCGCCAAACCGCTTGCGGCTCGCCGGCGGCAAGCACATCGACCAGCCGCCCAACATACCAGATCAGCGCCACATCCCCCGCAGCAACCAGAATGGAAAGCAGCGCGGTAACGGCAAAGACCGCCCGAAAGGGGCGGACATAATCCCGTAGGAACGGCCAAAGCCGCCGAGGCGGCGTGTCTGTTTGCTCGTAGGGACCGTAGGGGTCAACGAGACCTTCAAAGAAGCGGAACACTTCAATATGCCTCTTGCGCGTTGGACCCCTGATATAGCCCGTCTGCGGCGGAAGGAAAACCTCTGGCCGCTGCTTTAGGCCAAAAGCTGATCGCGCGTCAGCGACAGGCCTGATGTCAGCCATCGGTTCTGGAGGGCCTTCAGCTTTGCCCCGAGTTCCGGCCCCTGCAATCCCGGCATTAGATCGTCGGCCCTCACTGGGAAAACTGCGGACGCGCCGCGCTTTGTGTCAGCTTGCCAATGCGGTGGCAGCGGCGCTTCCAGCAAGGCCGCGCGCGCATGGACGATGTCACGTGCAAGCGGCGCGCCGTGCTGCCAGCCCAGCGCGTCCGGCTGGGCCATTGACCCGACCTCTGTCGAAATAGCTAACAGTGCGGCCACCTCAGCCCGACTTAAACGCAGTTTTCCGGCGGCGTCTGTTCCGCCCAGAACCGCCAGCCTGCATAGCCAGCTGCAGGGATCGCCGCCTTCCAAATGTACCAGGACGGGCATTGCGCGCGCCGTCGCACCGGGCAGCACGAGCGCCAGAATACCCGCCCGCTCCATCGCCGCCAAAGCTGGCGCGGGGTCTGGTGCCACCAGCAGCTTTCGCATCTCTGCGCCAATCCGCTCTCGCGACAGCATGCCTATTCCGGCCGCATCAGCAGCGCAGGCGGCCAATCCATCAGCATCCAATCCCTGCACCGGATCTCCGTAGATCGCGTGAAACCGGAAGAACCGCAGGATGCGCAAGTAATCCTCCGCTATCCGCTGATGCGCATCGCCGACGAACCGGACCCGACGCGCCAGCAGATCGGGCAAACCACCAAGCGGATCAATCACCGTACCATCGGCTTCGGCATAAAGCGCGTTCATCGTAAAATCACGCCGCGCCGCATCCTCGGCAACATCGGTCGAATAGACCACAACAGCATGTCGACCGTCGGTCTTTATGTCTCGTCGCAGCGTCGTCACCTCATGTGCCACGCCGCTGGCAATCACCGTTACTGTGCCGTGATCAAAGCCAGTTGGCACCACGCGAAAGCCCGCATCAGTTGCGATCTTCGTCACCACATCGGGATGGGCGTCCGTTGCGATATCAATATCACCAACCGGCACGCCAATAATCGTATTGCGCACACAACCACCGACAAACAGCGCCAAATGGTCAGCCGCCCGCAGCGCGATCATCAGCGCCGCCGTTCCCTTCGCTTCTAGCCAAGCGCCAGCAACTTTCATTGCCCCAGCCTTTCCGCCAACCCTCGCAAGATACGCGCGGTTGCGCCCCAGATGTAATAGGGGCCGTAGGGCACCGCGTAGTAATGCCGCCACTCGCCGCGCCAAAGCCTGCGCTGAATGCTGTAATGCGCGGGGTCCAGTAAATGCCGCAGCGGCACTGAAAATACTTCGTCGACCTCGCCGACTTCGGGCCTTGGATCGAAGTCGCCGGCAATAAGGCCTAGAAATGGCGCAATGGAAAAGCCGGTCACCGTTTCATGGGCTGGCATTCGCCCCAAAATCTGCACGCAACCTATTGGCAAGCCAATCTCTTCATGCGCCTCACGCAGCGCTGCCGCCTCGGCATCTGCATCGCCCGGATCAACCTTCCCGCCGGGAAACGCAATTTGCCCGGGATGGTGCAGCAGATGCGATGCCCGCTTGGTCAGAATCAGGCACAACCCCGAGGGCTGTTCCCACAGGCCGATCAACACAGCCGCTGGCCGCAAAACGCGGCCCTGCGGCAACACAATCCCGGGGTTCAGATCAAAATCAGACGATGCCGCCCAAGGTTGGGCCAGCACATCGCGAATACGGCTGATATCAGTGTGCATCGCTTTGATCCGCTTCGGCGGCAGTGCCCAAAGTCAGCGGATCAAACTCATAATGCGCGCCGCAAAACTGACAATCGGCAGTAACAATGCCCTCGGGTGTCGTCATTTCGGCAATGTCATCAGCAGCATAAATCGACAAGGACTTGCGCACATGTTCGGGCGAGCAGGAACAGCCAAACCTGATCGGCTGCGCATCAAACACCCGCGGCCCTTCTTCGTGAAACAGCCGCACCAATAGATCGGTCGGCTGCACAGTTGGGCCAATCAGCTCCAGATCCTCGACCGTATCAAGCAGCACGTTCGCACGGTTCCAGTTTTCGCCTTCGTCCCCATCGAGGATATCGCCATGCGTCAGCAAACCACCCTCGCCAGACCCTTCTTCGGCGGCAACAAACGGCGATGCTTTTGGCATGTGCTGCAACATCACACCACCGCCGCGCCAAGATGCCGCATTTCCGGGCAGCTGGCTTTGGCCAAAACTAAGCGAAAACCGCGTTGGCAATTGTTCGGACTGCGCAAAATATGTCTCGGCGCATGCCGAAAGTGATCCACCTGCGATTGGCGTAATGCCTTGATAGGGAATGGTACCTTCGCCCTGATCAATCAATATCGCGAAATATCCGTCGCCAATCATGCTGAACGGTTCGGCGTCAGCGACCAAATCGTCGGCTTCAAACCCGGCATAGGCGCGAATGCGGGCGGGCTGACCATCTTCGGTCGGCCCATAATAATCGGTCGCAATCAGCCGTACCGGGCCGCTACCGCGAATTTGCAAAGAAAGCTTCCAGCGCAGCTTGATCATTTGCCCGATCAACGACGTCAGCAATGCCGCCTCGGCAACCAGCGCCTCGATCTGCCGAGGATAGTCGTGTTGCTTTAGAACTTGCTGCAAAACACCGTCCAGCCGCACCACGCGGCCACGGATGTCTGAACGATCCAACTGAAATGGCAGGACTGTATCGTCCCAAGCGATTTGTGATCCGATGGTCATGGGGTTTCCTTGGCGTGCCAGCTTTGGCATACCGCGACTATATAGGCAGGGCAACCTCGCGTCCAAGGGGCTGGGCATGATCAGACGGTACGGCGAGCCGGTGAAGGCCGGACAATGGTATAAGCGCAGGCCGGGTGTTTATGCTATTTTGGCGCGGGACGGCATGATCCTGACTACACATCAGGTCGCGCCGGTGCCGGAATATCAATTGCCCGGCGGTGGGATTGACGCCGGCGAGCATCCGGTTGCCGCGCTGCACCGTGAAGTGCGTGAAGAAACCGGCTGGAAGATCGCGGTCGGCAGCAGGCTAGGCGCATTTCGGCGCTTCACCTTCATGCCCGAATACGATCTTTGGGCCGAAAAGGTCTGCACCGTCTATCTCGCGCGGCCAATCTACCGCCTTGGCCCACCGACGGAGGCGGGGCATCTGGCAGTCTGGATGACAATTCGGCAAGCGTTGGACCGGTTAGGCAATGAAGGCGATAGGGCTATGCTTGCCACATTTGCCAACGCGCTAAGGTAAGGTTGGCCCTACAAAATCAACGATAACGCCCGACACATCATCGGGAAAGTCCGGCCCGCCGTGAAACTGCGTCAAATCCCAGACAAGCGCCTCTAACAACGCTGGGCTTTGCATGGCGTCGTTCGCGGCCAGCACGCCCCCGAGCCCGTCTTCGCCAAGTTCGGTGCCCGATGGATCGGGGCATTCCGTTACCCCATCAGACAACAAAACCAGTCTGTCACCCGGCGCAAGCAGTGCTTCCACCCGCTGAAAACTGGCATCAGGGATTAATCCAATCGGTAGTCCGCCTTCGCCCAGCACTTCAATTTGACCGGATTTTCGCATGATAACCGGGTGCGGATGGCCTGCCTGCACCAACCAAACCTTGCCGCTATCCAGGTCAATTTCTGCATAGGCCATGGTAAAGTACTGTTCGACCTTCAACTCTTCGATCATCAGACAGTTCAACCGGGATGCCACCGCTTCGGGTGGCCACGCTCGGCACCGCCCATCGGCACCGGCACTAAGCGCCATGTTCTGTTCGGGCGAACCGCCGGACAGCAGCCCCGAAAGCCGCGCCGTCATCATAGCCGAAGCAACGCCGTGTCCGGACACATCCACCGAGTAAACCGCAATGCGGCGGGCCGAAATTTCAAAGCAGCCAACCAGATCGCCACCAACATGGCCTGACGGGCGCCACAGCATTGAAACGGTGCCGCCGGCAAACTCGCGGTTCCTGTCGCGCACCAGCGTTTGCTGCAACTTGCGCGCTTCGATCAGATCACGATCGAGCGAATCATACAGTTTTTGCAGTTCCTTCAAGGTAGACCCAACCAATCTGTTCTTTTCGACCAGCTCTTGCTGCATGCCAAGAATACGCTCCCCCGCCCGAAGCCGCGCGCGCAGCTCGTCAGGGCTTACAGGTTTGGTCAGAAAATCATCAGCGCCGCCATGCAGACCATCTGCAATTTCAGCTTTTTCAGACTTCGACGTCAGCAGAATGAAATAGCCATAGCCTTCGCGGGGCAGTGCGCGAAATTCGCGACAGAAATCCAGCCCCGTCATTCCCGGCATCATCCAGTCGCTTAGGACCAGATCGAAACTTTCCAGACGGCACAGCGCCAGCGCGTCGTCGCCGGACGCGGCCTCTACCACGTCATAACCCCACCGCGCCAACGACAGCGCAAGTATCCTTCGTTGCGCCTTGCTATCGTCTACCACCAGCACGCGCAAAGGGGCTGCAACGACTGCATCATTTGCCACCCCCCGCCGCAGTTTGAGCTGCAAATTCACAAACATTGATCCCTCACCACAGCCCGCTGTGCAGACTTATGGCGGCGTTCCGTTAAGGGCAGGTAAAAATTAGAAATTAACGCGTTTCATCCGTGCCCGCGTTACCGCTTGTTAAAGCTTTCGCCGGATCCTTGGCCCTTGGTGTGAACTGTGGCCGCTGGTGCGGGAGGGTACGATGATTGATTGGACGCGTGTCGACGATTTGAAATCCGAGATTGGCGACGACGATTTTCTTGAGGTCGTCGAAATGTTTCTTGAGGAAACCGATCAAGTAGCGGCCCACTTGGACGGTCCGCCAGATTTCGGTGGGGTAGAAAGTCTGCTGCATTTCCTGAAAGGCTCCGCATTGAACCTCGGGCTGTCTGATCTGGCGGCGCTTTGTCAGGCTGGCGAAAAACGCGTTGCATCAGGTACTGCGTCAGAGGTGGAATTGCACTTAGTAACGGCAAGCTACAAGGCGTCGAAAGCGCTGCTTTTGGCATCTTTGGCTCAGCCAAGGCCGGGTTAGATTAGAAATTCAGCCAAAGCTTCATCACTTGTGATGTCACGATAGATAAATTCTGCTTTGTCTAACCGTTCGAACAGCGTGACGAAGTTATGCGCCGCTTTCGTTTCGATTCCGATCAGAACGGAGCCAAAGTTGCGGGCCGATTTCTTCAGATATTCGAACCTGGCAATATCGTCGTCGGGGCCAAGCATCATAAGAAATTCGCGCAGTGCGCCGGGCCTTTGCGGCATCCGAAGGATGAAATACTTCTTGGTACCAGAGAAACGCTGGGCGCGTTCTTTCACCTCTGGCAGGCGTTCAAAATCGAAATTGCCGCCCGAGGTAACACAAACAACCGTCTTTCCGCGAATAATATCGGCCAGTTCTGGAAGCACATCAACCGACAGCGCGCCGGCGGGTTCCAGCACAATACCCTCGACATTCAGCATTTCCAGCATGGTCACACAGATGCGGTCTTCGGGGGCAAGATGGACCGCATCGGCGCCAACCCAATCCAGCATCCGGTAGTTGTTAACCCCCAGCTGTGCCACCGCGGCGCCATCGACAAACGTGTTGATTCGCGCAAGGCGAGTCGGGCCTTTTGCCAGCAAGGCGGCCATCAGACTGGCACCGCCCAGCGGTTCGACAAAATGAAACTCGCTATCCGCACCAATTGCTCGCAAATACCCCGTCACGCCCGACGCAAGACCGCCGCCGCCAACCGGCAGCACTATGATATCGGGCGCTTTGCCCAGTTGGGCAACCGCTTCAACCGCGACACTCGCTTGCCCTTCAATCACGTCGGGATCATCAAACGGCGACAGAAAATGCGCGCCAACCTGCGTGCAATGATCCTGCGCCGCGTGAAGTGTTTGGTCGAAATAGTCGCCAACCAGCACAATTTCTACCGCATCACCACCGAAGGTGCGGGTCTTGTCGATCTTCTGCTGCGGCGTGGTTACCGGCATAAAAATCATGCCTTTAACGCCAAAATGGCGGCACGCAAATGCGACACCCTGCGCATGGTTTCCCGCACTGGCGCAGACAAACTCGCCCTGCCCCGGATTGGCGCTGCGAACCTTGCGCATCGCATTGAACGCCCCGCGTAACTTGTAGCTGCGCACCGGCGACAGATCTTCGCGTTTAAGCCAAATCTCTGCACCATATCGCGTCGAAAGGTGATCATTGCGCTGCAACGGCGTCTCGGGGAAAACCTCTCGCAGGGCTTTGGTTGCTTCCTTTGCCATCGTTGGAAAAGCCTGCATCGATTCGCCTTTTTGATTTGTAGGTCGCTTTTCTTGCCACCATTGTTGACGTTTTCACCGATACTACGGTCTTGCGAAGTCATTGTTGGCCGCTTCTGGCCTACTGCCACATTTCTTCCCAACTCTGGCCTTCTTTTCCATTAGTTAGGTAGGGTCAAGGAAATCTGATGTCACATCGGCTGCGGCCAAATGGAAAAGGACGGTCATAATGCGTTCAATAAAGCCAATTCTAATTGTTCTTGGTGTATCAGCCATGCTTCTTGGCCCTGTCGGGCTGCAGATCCCCTCCGTCGGTGCTGATGCCGCTTTCGCGGGCAATGGCAACGGCAATGGTGGCAGCAACGGCAATAGTGGTGGTAATGGCGGCGGCAACGGAAAGAGCGGCGGCAAGTCGAATTCCGGCAACGGCGGTGGAAACGGAAAAGCCGCAGCGTCGACCGACACCGCCTCGGCTGGTGAAACGTCAAAAGGCAAAAACGCGCACGGGTTGTTGGCATCGGAACTGAAGGGGCTGAATGCAGCCCATGCCAACCCGAACGCACTGGCAAACGCCAGTCCGAACAGCCAGGTTGGCCGCTTGGCCGCTTACCGCGACGCAGCGCTGGCTGCGGTGGGCGCGCAAGCTGCGATTGATGATGCGAATGATGCTCTGGCGGCTTTTGATGCGGCAGATCAGGGCCGTACAATTGCAGAAATTGAGACTGACATTGCAGCGCTTGATCCCGCGGCCGAAGGTTACGATCCGGCACTGCTGGAGGCATTGAATGCAGAACTTACTGCGGCCCAAACCCGCGACGAAGATCGTGCGGCCTTGGTTGACGCCATTGCCGACGCCGAGACTGCCGCCGCCGGTGCGGGTGAAACCGAAGCCGAAGCGTTGCTTGCTGCCGCCAACGGACGGACGCTTTCACCAGAAGCGATTGCCTATATTCGCAAGCTACTGGATATCTAAAAATCTGCGCTGGGGATAGCCATAATGGCCGCCCCCAGCGCCCTTGCTGCTGTCGGCAAAACCAAATACATCGCAGCCCCAGATTGCCCAATTTGGAAAGAGGCTGCCCATGACTGCGCTGACGAAACTATCTGCGCCAAAAAAGGTTGTGCTCGCCTATTCGGGTGGGCTTGATACCTCAATCATCCTCAAATGGCTGCAAACCGAATACGGTTGCGAGGTGGTAACGTTCACCGCCGATCTGGGCCAAGGCGAAGAGCTGGAACCAGCCCGCGCCAAGGCGGTTTTGCTGGGGATCAAGCCGGAAAACATCCATATCGTCGATGTTCGCGAAGAATTCGTGCGCGATTTCGTGTTTCCGATGTTTCGCGCTAACGCCTTGTATGAAGGGCTTTATCTGCTTGGCACGTCGATTGCACGACCGCTAATCTCGCAGCATCTGGTACGGATTGCGGCGGAAACCGGGGCAGATGCGGTGGCACACGGGGCGACCGGCAAAGGCAATGATCAGGTTCGGTTTGAACTGTCGGCCTACGCCTTGAACCCTGCTATCCGGGTTATCGCGCCGTGGCGGGAATGGGATTTGACCAGCAGGACCAAGCTGATTGAATTTGCCGAAAAGAACCAGATCCCGATTGCCAAAGACAAGCGCGGCGAAGCGCCGTTTTCGGTGGATGCGAACCTGCTGCACACCTCGTCTGAAGGCAAGGCGTTGGAAGATCCGAGTAATGAGGCGCCTGAATATGTGTACCAGCGCACCGTTGCCCCGGAAGAGGCGCCGAATACACCCGAAATGGTGGAAATCACTTTTGAGCGTGGCGATGCAGTGGCCGTCAGCGGCGTGCCGATGTCGCCCGCAACGATCCTGACAAAACTGAATGAAATTGGCGGTGCGCATGGCGTTGGCCGTCTTGATCTGGTGGAAAACCGCTTTGTTGGCATGAAATCACGTGGCGTTTACGAAACCCCCGGCGGCACAATTCTGTTGGAAGCGCATCGCGGCATTGAACAAATTACGATGGATGCTGGTGCGGGGCACCTGAAAGACAGCATCATGCCGCGCTATGCCGAACTGATTTACAACGGCTTTTGGTTTTCGCCAGAACGCGAGATGCTGCAGGCATTGATCGACAAATCGCAAGATAATGTGTCGGGGACGGTGCGGGTAAAGCTGTACAAAGGCTCTGCCCGCACGGTTGCGCGGTGGTCGGACCATAGCCTTTATTCGGAAAAGCACGTGACGTTCGAAGAAGACGCAGGTGCCTATGATCAGAAAGACGCGGCGGGTTTCATCAAGTTGAACGCGCTGCGGCTAAAGCTGATCGCGACACGGAACGCACGGGTCGCGAAGAAGGGCTGACGGCGAAGCTTAGACCCAGTTGCGGTACGCTAGCTTTTTCGCAGCCTGATCATCCAGGGCGGTAAACAGCGTTGCGTCGTCCCAATCGGCCATCAAAGCCTCGGTCACTAATTGCGCCATGGTCTTTGGGGCCATGCCACCAAGGGGCGGATCGCGGTCGAGATTTGTGGGGAACGAATACCCCTCAGCCGAGGCGGCGATGGCTGCGGCGATTTGTATATCGTTCAAATTGCTAGACTTTCGGGCCGCACGCAGGGTTGGGTAAAGCGCCTTTGCCATGCGCAAACGATCCACGGTTTCCATCGCGCGACCATAGGAGGAAGACACCTGAAACAAGTTCACCATCCGCTTCACGTCGGAGGTTTTGTTGGTACCCGCGGCATGCAGTAGCGCCGGTGAGAAGAACAGCATATCGCCCTTTTCCAGCGGAACTTGCACATGATGTGCGGCAAAATGGTCTTTCACATCGGCCCGCCCCATTGCCAAGTAGCCCGCCGAATACTGTTGGCTGAACGGCAGCAGCATGGTTGGGCCAGCTTCTAACGGGGCATCGACATGGGCGATGGCACCTTGCAGCGTCAGCACTGGCGACAGCAAATGGACGTGCAGTGGATAGCGTTCGATGTCTGCAGCCGTCTGAAAACCAAGGTGATAATCACGGTGTGGCGACTGCGATGCGCCGCCGGGATTTACAACGTTCAACTGCGCCGTCATCTGATAATTCGGGCCAAGCCAAGCCTCGCTGATCAGCGCCAAAAACGGGTTGCCGTAATAGCGCGCGAAGTTTTCGGGGCTGGCCAGACAATGTTTTTCCAGCGAGTTCCAAATCCGGTCGTTCGCGCCCGGTTTGGCGAAATGATCACCGCCACCGGAACCGCTGCGGCTCTGGTCATCGATCAATCTGCGAAATATATCAGAGGCTTGGTCGATCATCGCCAAATCAGTTTCTGCCCGTTTCAACACCAGAACGCCGGGGCCGATCAGCATGGCATCAGCCCATTCCGCCATGATTTCCCGACGACTTTCGGCACTTGTCAGCAAAGGCCGCAGGTCGTCACAATCGTAGATCAGCACGTTCGAGACGACGGAAGACGCCAACGGATAGTCGGCCAGATCGACCTTTTGCGCCGTCAAATTGGCAAGGTCTGACACGTCACAATCAGCGGATTTCAGGTAGATCCGGGCGGCGCGGGCGGCGGTTTTGCTTTCGGTTAGCATTGGTTCGGTGCCCTCGCTTGGGTGCTGTGGACGCGTGCAGATTTGCAGCCGATGTTCGGCCAGCTTTTCATAATGCGGCAAGGCGGCAAGCGCCAGTTCGGCGTATGGGCCGCCCAGGTTTGGTAGCGGCCCTTCGGCACCGTCAAACCCTGTGCTGCGGTGCACGGCGGCGTACCAGTGTGGGGCCCAGACGCCGTCTGCTTCGTTGCCGCCTGCGGGCCAATGCAGCATCTTTCGAGTGAACGGCATACCGATGGCCGCACATAGTTTTTGCAGCATTGCTTCGGGGTCGGAGCGGATATCGTCACTGTCTATCACGATGGGGGCAGCACCCGACCAATCGGCAACTTCGTCAAACAATTCAGCCTGTTGGGTGAAACCGATGTCGTGCAAAGTGGCGCCTTCACGCTTTTTCGCATAGCTCGCCACTACCCTAGCCGGATGCCGGATCAGGAAGACATTGCGGCAGGCGCGCATCCAGCGACGATCAAATTCCGGGATCATGTGAAGCGTCATATGCTTTTGGTAGAAGTAGGTTTTGCCCTGCGGAACCGGGCCCTTGCAGGTGGCGGCAATCACATCGGGATCGGGGTCATGGGCGGCGATAATTTCATCGCGCATAGGGTGGTTGATGCCGGTCGCCTGCAGATAGGCGGCATAAAACGGCTCGTCCCAAACCACGCAATCCCCCCGTGCCGCGAAGGCATACATCATCGCGGTGGACAGGTTTCGGGGGCCGGACCACATGGCAATTCTCATCTGTCACCCCCCGTACACCTGCTGTGCACCCCCTGTGCATACGATTTGTGCATCACGCCCCCACCAGTATTTTGTAAAGCCCGCGCAAGCGCTTGGTCATCGGCCCCATTTGGCCAGTGCCAATCTGCCGCCCGTCGATGGAACCGACCGGCGTTTGCGCGCCGAAGGTGCCAGTCAAAAACGCCTCGTCTGCGGAATAGGTATCGACCAGACTGAAGTTACGCTCGAACACCGGGATGTCATTCGCCCGGCACAGATCGATCACCTTCTGGCGGGTGATGCCGTTCATGCAATAATCACCAGTGCTGGTCCAGACTTGGCCTTTTTTTACAATGAAAAAGTTGCAGGCGTTCGTGGTGTTCACGAAACCATGCACGTCCAGCATCAGCGCTTCATCCGCGCCAGCTTTTTCGGCGGCGATACACGCCAGAATGCAGTTCAGTTTGGAATGCGAGTTCAGTTTCGGGTCTTGGGTCATCGGTAGCCCGCGCAAGTGGGGCACAGTGGCGAGCTTGATCGGCCGCGGCAGCTTTTGGCGCGAATGTTCCATGATGATCACCATGGTCGGGCCTTGCTGGGACAGGCGCGGGTGTTGAAACGGCCGGGTCTTGACGCCGCGCGTTACCATCAGGCGGGCATGGGCATCGGTCAGCATGCCATTGGCCTTTTGAGTGTCTAATACGGCGGAAATCACCTGTTCTTTAGTCAGGTGCAGGGTCAGATCAATCGCCTTTGCCGCCTCGAACAGCCGGTCTATGTGATCGTCTAGAAACGACCACCGGCTATTGTACAGCCGGATACCTTCCCAGACGCCATCGCCCAACATGAACCCGGCGTCGTAGACCGAAACCATAGCCTGGGCCTTTGGTACGATCTTACCGTTCACATAGATTAAAATCGCCTCGTTGCGCGCATCTTCCTCGGCCTGATGGGTGGAAACGTGGTCAGTCATGAAAGCCCCCTGATTTGCGCCACGCTACGGCGGCCCGCGCAAATCGCCAAGGGGCGGATCGCCACTTGGTGCTTTTCGTCAGCAGTCGGGTTTTGTAGGGTCACCCCGTGATCAGGGGGAATACGGGTGACCGAAGACAGTGCCACGCCGATGATGGCGCAATATTTAGGGATCAAGGCGCAGTATCCGGGGGCAATTTTGTTTTACCGGATGGGCGATTTTTACGAGATGTTCTTTGACGATGCGGTCGCGGCCAGCGCCGCATTGGACATCGCCCTGACCAAGCGCGGGCAACATTTAGGGCAGGATATTGCCATGTGCGGCGTGCCGGTTCATGCCGCCGAAGGGTACTTGTTGGCGCTGATCCGCAAAGGGTTTCGCGTGGCGATTGCGGAACAGCTGGAAGACCCTAGTGAGGCCAAAAAGCGTGGCTACAAGGCCGTTGTGCGCCGTGATGTGGTGCGTTTGGTCACTCCCGGAACATTGACAGAAGACAGTTTGCTGGAGGCGCGTCGCAACAATTTTCTGGCGGCCTTTGCCGAGGTTCGCGACGGGGCGGCGCTGGCTTGGGTTGATATCTCGACCGGTGAACTGCGCGTGATGCCGGTGGCAAAAGTGCGGCTGGGGATGGAGTTGGCGCGGCTTTCGCCCAAGGAAGTGCTGATCTGCGAGGCACAGCTGGCCGAATGGGCGACGGCGGTTGAGGAAACCGGAGCGGCTGTGACACCGCTTGGCCGTGCGAGTTTTGATTTAAGCGCCGCGGACCGGCGGTTGTGTTCGCTGTTTGGTGTGGCCGCGCTGGATGCGTTTGCGGCCTTTGAGCGAGCCGAGGTTTCGGCGATGGGTGCGCTGGTGGATTATCTTGATCTGACCCAGCGCGGCAAACTGCCGATGTTGCGCGCGCCGCAACGGGAAGTTCCGGGTGGCGCTATGCAGATTGACGCCGCGACCCGGCGTAATCTGGAACTGACATCAGCGCTGTCAGGCGGGCGTGACGGATCACTTCTGGCGGCGATTGACCATACTGTGACGGCGGCGGGGGCTCGGTTGCTGGAACGGCGGTTGTCGAACCCGTCGTGCGATCTTGTAGATATCCATTCGCGGTTGGAGTCTGTGCGATTTCTGCTGGAACAGAGCCGCTTTCGTGGCAATTTGCGCGAGGCGCTGCGCCGTGTGCCGGACATGGATCGGGCACTATCACGACTGGCGTTGGATCGGACTGGGCCGCGTGATCTGGCGGCTATTCGGGCAGGGCTAACGCAAGCGATGGCGCTTGGACCGACGTTTGCCGATGTCGTGCCGCGGCTGGCGAATGCGGCCAAGGCGCTGAGCGGGCATACAGAGTTGATCGAGGTGCTGACGCGGGCTTTGGTTGAAGAACCGCCGCTGTTGACGCGCGATGGCGGTTTTATTGCGCCGGGTTTTGACGCCGAACTGGACGAAACGCGGCGGCTGCGGGATGAAGGGCGGGGCGTGATTGCGGGGATGCAGGCCGATTACGTGGCGCAAACCGGGATCAACAGCCTGAAGATCAAGCACAACAATGTGCTGGGCTATTTCATTGAAACAACGACCAACCATGCGGAACGGATGCTGGCGCTTCCGCTGGCGCAAACCTTTATTCATCGGCAAACCACGGCCAACCAAGTGCGCTTTACCACGGTGCCGCTAAGCGAGATTGAGACGCGGATTTTGAATGCGGGCAACCATGCGCAGGATTTGGAGAAAAGACACTATTCGGCGCTAAAGGACGTTGTTTTGGCGGAGTCTGGCAAGATTGCCGCTGCTGCTTCGGCCTTGGCCGAGATTGATCTTGCTGCTGGTTTCGCCGATTTGGCGGCATCGGAAAACTGGGCCGAGCCGGTAGTGGATGACAGTCGCGCGTTTAACGTAACTGGCGGACGCCATCCCGTAGTGGAGCGGGCTTTGCGCAAGCAAGGTGGGGCGGGTTTTGTGGCCAATGATTGCGCATTGACCGAAGACGGAACACCGGCAATCTGGTTGCTGACTGGCCCGAATATGGCGGGGAAATCGACGTTTCTGCGCCAAAACGCGCTGATTGCCCTGTTGGCGCAAACCGGCAGTTTCGTGCCTGCCAGTGCGGCGCATATCGGGTTGGTCAGCCAGCTGTTCAGCCGCGTTGGGGCGTCGGATGATCTGGCGCGGGGGCGGTCGACGTTTATGGTGGAAATGGTCGAAACCGCCGCGATCCTGAACCAGGCTGATGACCGGGCCTTGGTGATCTTGGATGAAATCGGGCGCGGGACGGCTACGTATGACGGGCTTTCGATTGCTTGGGCAACGCTGGAACATCTGCATGAAACCAACCGTTGCCGGGCGCTGTTTGCCACGCATTACCACGAAATGACGGCACTGGCGGGCAAACTGGCAGGCGTTGAAAACGCAACCGTGACAGTGAAGGAATGGGAAGGCGACGTGATCTTCCTGCATGAGGTGCGCAAGGGGGCGGCGGATCGCAGCTACGGTGTGCAGGTGGCACGGCTTGCGGGGCTGCCTGCATCGGTGATTGATCGGGCCAAGCTGGTGCTGGAGGCGCTGGAATCAGGGGAACGCGAAGGTGGAGCACGGCAAAAGACGCTGATCGACGATTTGCCGCTGTTCCGGGCAACACCTGCGTTGGCACCCAAGCCGGTGGCGAAAGAATCGGCAGCCGAGGCGCGTCTGAAAGCCATTCACCCAGATGAGCTGACGCCAATCGAGGCGCTGCGGCTGATCTATGAGCTGCGCGAAATGCTGAAAACTTAATTCAAACTTTCGGCTTCTTATTTGTGAAAATACTCCACGGGGTGATGAGCGATCAAAAGCCTTCCGGTGGAAGGTTTTCGCGAAGAACGCCCGGCCCGTGGCCGGGCTGGGGGGTGTGAAACCCCCGGCCTGCCCCAACCAACTAGCCTTGGGTATTCGACGAAACGCCAACCTGCGCCGGGCGCAGCAGGCGGTCGTGCAGCATGAAGCCTTCCGCCATCACCTGGATGATCTGGCCAACTTTGGTGCCGGGCAATGGCGCCTCGAACATCGCTTCGTGCTGCTGCGGATCGAACGTATCACCGACATTCGGCGAAATAGGCTCCACCCCGTGCTTGGTCAGAACTTTGGTCAATTCGCGCAGCGTCAGATCAACGCCTTCGATCAATGCGGGCGATGCCTCGCGTTGTTCGTCGGTTGCCGAATCAAGCGCGCGGCGCAGCGCATCATAGACTGGCAGCATGTCGCGGGCCAGTTTGGAGCCACCGTATTGTTCAGCCTCGCGCCGATCACGTTCGCCGCGTTTACGGGCGTTTTCGGCATCTGCCAGCGCACGCATGAAGCGATCACGCATGTCATCGCGTTCGATGCGCAGATTATCCAGCTCATCGGTATCGGGTTCTGGTTCGGAATCAATCTCATCCAGTACAAAGTCATCAGCGCTGCGCTGATCATCTGCCATTTCGTCTTTCTTAGCCTTCGCCATCTTTCAACCTTTGCCTCTGTCAGACACCAACCGCCCAACAAGTTGCGCCGTGTAATCCACAATCGGGACGATTCGGCCATAGTTCAGCCGGGTCGGACCGATCACACCAACGGCACCAATAATCTTACGATCAGCGTTCATATAGGGAGAGACGACCAAAGAGGAGCCCGAAAGTGAGAAAAGTTTATTCTCCGAGCCAATAAAAATGCGCACGCCCTCGCCGGTTTCAGTCAGTTCCAGAAACTTTTCGATATCGCGCTTGCGTTCCAGATCATCGAACAGAGTGCGGATACGGTCTATGTCGCCCGCATCGGCGGAATCGCCGATTAAATTTGACTGGCCGCGCACCAAAAGCCGCTCTGACCCCTCGCCCGGGTTTTCCCATAAGGCGAGGCCACTTTCGACCAGTTGATGCGCCAGTTGATCTATTTCTTGCCGTCGGCGGGCAACATCTTGGGCAAAGGTTCGGCGCAGTTCTGACAGGGTTTTACCTTCAGCCAGGGCGTTCAGAAAATTACCCGCTTCGCGCATCGACGACGGCGTCTGGCCGGGTGGCGGCGAAAACACCCTATTTTCGACGTGGCCATCGGCAAACACCAACACTACAAGCGTGCGGTCGGCGGACAGGCTTACAAATTCGATATGCCGGATCGGCGCTTCATGCTTTGGCGTCAACACCACGCTGGCACCGCGCGTGATGCCCGACAATGCAGCACCAATATGATCAAGAATAGCCGGAACATCGTGATCGTTGCCGCCAAGATTGGCGTCGATACGACCGCGATCTTCGTCTGAAACAGAGCCCACTTCCAACAGTCCATCGACAAACATCCGCAAGCCAAGTTGGGTTGGGATGCGGCCAGCTGAGATGTGCGGACTATCCAGCAGGCCCATAAATTCCAGATCCTGCATGACATTGCGAACGGTGGCGGCACTTAGCCGTTCGGACAGAGAGCGAGTTAGCGTGCGCGAACCAACCGGATCCCCAGACGCAAGATAGCCTTCAACCACGCGGCGAAACACCTCGCGCGAGCGGTCGTTCATTTCGGCAAGAAGGCTTGGCCCATCAGTCATTGGCGGTTCCCTGGTGGTCGCGCGAGCGGCACGGAAATCCGGTGCCCACTTTTCCGCATCTCGCATCGAGCGGCCTTGCACTGTAGGGACCGGTGGCGGCCTTCGTCAATCAGGGTTGCATCCGCTGCCCTGCATTGCGTATCTGGCGCAGATTTACCCCAAAGGAACACAGCCATGCGCCCATCTGGCAGAACACTTGACGAAATGCGCCCGATTTCAATTGAGGTCGGCGTGATGAAACATGCCGAAGGGTCGTGCCTGATTAAAGTCGGCGAGACGCATGTGCTGTGTTCGGCGACGATCGAAGACAAAGCGCCGCCGTTTCTGAAGAACACCGGCCTCGGTTGGGTGACGGCGGAATACGGCATGTTGCCGCGCGCCACCAACAGCCGCAATCGGCGCGAGGCGGCTGCAGGCAAGCAAACCGGGCGCACGCAGGAAATTCAGCGGTTGATCGGGCGGGCGCTGCGGGCCGGTGTTGACCGGTCGGCATTGGGCGAGCGCCAAATCGTGATTGACTGCGATGTGCTGCAAGCCGATGGCGGCACCCGCTGTGCAGCCATTACCGGCGGCTGGGTGGCGCTGCGGTTGGCAATGAATAAGCTGTTGAAAACAGGGGCAATTGTATCGGACCCGATCATTGATCATGTGGCGGCGGTGTCTTGTGGTATCTATGCGGGCCAGCCGTTGTTGGACCTTGATTATGCAGAGGATTCCGAAGCGGGCACCGACGGCAACTTCATTCTGACCGGGCGCGGGCGAATGATCGAAGTGCAAATGTCGGCCGAGGGGTCGACGTTTTCGCGCTCTGAAATGGGTCAGCTGCTTGATATGGCCGAGGCCGGAGCGGCAGCATTGGTGGCAGCACAAAAGGCAGCACTGGGGTGACACGGCGATTTTCGGGCAAGCAACTGTTGGTGGCGAGCCACAATAAAGGCAAGCTGGAAGAGATTGCCAGATTGCTGGAACCGTTTGGTGTGCAGGCAATATCAGCCGCCGATATGGGATTGCCAGAACCTGCGGAAACCGAAACCAGCTTTGTCGGCAATGCGCGCATCAAGGCACATGCGGCGGCGCGGTGCACCGGATTGCCGGCGTTGTCAGACGATTCGGGGATAGAGGTGGCCGCCTTGGGCAATGCGCCGGGGGTTTACACCGCCGACTGGGCAGAAACGCCGAGCGGTCGCGATTTTGTGATGGCGATGACAAAGACGTGGGACGTGCTGGAGGCGGCGCAGGCACCGGCCCCGCGTTTGGCGCGATTTTGTTGTACATTGGTGCTGGCTTGGCCCGATGGTCATGACGAGGTGTTTGAGGGCCAAGTCTGCGGTCAAGTGGTTTGGCCGATGCGCGGTGCGCTTGGCCATGGCTATGACCCGATCTTTCAGCCCGACGGCTATGCCATTACATTCGGCGAAATGGACCGCTGGGCAAAGAACGAGATCAGCCACCGCGCCGATGCGTTCAGGAAGCTGGTTAAGGGGTGTTTTGCATGAAGCGGATATCAACTGGATCGCCGTTCGAGGCAACAATGGGCTATTCTCGCGCCATCGTTAAAGGCGGCTGGTGCTTTGTCTCGGGCGTGACTGGCTATGACTACAAGACTATGGCGATGCCTGATGGCATTGCCGATCAGGCGCGGAACTGCTTTGCAACGATCAATTCGGTATTGCTGGAAGCGGGCTTTACCAAAGATGACATTGTGCGGGTGCAATATACAGTGGTGGATGCCGGGTTGGTGGATGAGTTGGTTCCCGTACTGGGCGAGGTGTTGGCGGACGTTCGGCCGGCAGCAACCATGGTGATTGCGGGTCTGATCAGGCCCGAAATGAAGGTCGAGATCGAGGTTACGGCCTTTAAGGGATGATGATGGACGATTGGCGCAACGGCGGTTTCGGGCTTTATTTGCACTGGCCCTTTTGCCAATCGAAGTGTCCCTATTGCGATTTCAACAGCCATGTTGCGGCGTCGATTGATCAAACTCGCTGGAAGCGCGCCTATTTGGCCGAAATTGACCGTCTGGCGGCAGAAACAGACGGGCGGGTGCTGCAATCGGTATTTTTTGGTGGTGGTACGCCATCGCTGATGGAGCCCGATCTGATTCATGCGATTTTGGACCGGATCAGAGCGGCCTGGCCACAGACGAACGATTGGGAGGTGACGCTGGAAGCAAACCCTGGGTCAGTTGAGGCGGGGCGCTTCAAGGGCTTTGCAGATGCCGGGGTCAACCGGATTTCAATGGGAATTCAAGCGCTTAACGATGATGATCTGCGCAGGCTGGGCCGGATGCATTCTGTCGCCGAGGCAAAAGCGGCGTTTGACGTGGCGCGTCGGGCGTTTGGACGAGTTAGCTTTGATCTGATTTACGCGCGGCAGGACCAGAGCCTTGCGGCCTGGGGGGCAGAGTTGCGCGAGGCGCTGTCGATGGCGGTGGACCATCTGTCATTGTACCAGCTGACGATTGAGGATGGCACGGCGTTTGGCGACCGCTTTGCCAAAGGCGGTCTAAGAGGCTTGCCAGACGAAGACCTGTCCGCCGAAATGTACGATTTGACGCAAGAGATTTGCGATTCTGCAGGCCTGCCAGCCTATGAAGTTTCCAACCACGCGGCACCCGGCATGGAATCGCGCCATAACCTGATTTACTGGCGCGGCGGCGATTACATCGGCATCGGACCGGGCGCACATGGGCGGCTGACGTTGAATGGCACGCGCTGGGCGACTGAGGCCCCGCGCGCACCGGGTGACTGGCTGCAGCGGGTGGAGGCCGGCATGGCTGGCGAGGGGCCACGCGATGAGGTGCCGGGTGCGGAGCGGGCGCTGGAATACCTGATGATGGGGCTTCGGTTGTCAGAAGGCATTGATCTTGGGCGGTATTCGGCGCTGGCCGGAAAAGACCTAAGTTGCCGTAAAATCAATGAGTTGGCGGACATCGGCATGGTGCGGCGCAGTGGACAGGGGATCGCCGCAACCGCAAAGGGCCGTATGGTATTGAATGCGGTGATCCGGGAACTGGCGGCCTAGACAGAACCGTCGCGGGGCAGATCAGACAGCACACGGCACAGCAGATCAAGATCATCGAGCGTGTTATAGCGAATGCTGAGGATGCCGGTTTCACCGCCCGGTTCATGGTTAATGCGCACTGACATTTTGAGGTTGGCGGAAAGATCAGCCTCCAGCGCCTTGGTGTCGGCATCTTTTTCAGCGCCCCGAGGACCGGATGCTTTGGTTTTTGCCGGGTTACCAGAAACGGTTTTCGCCAAGCGTTCAGTATCACGCACCGACAGGCCCTGCGAAATGACACGGCGCGCAAGACCGGACGGATCCGGGCTGGTGATCAGCGCGCGGGCGTGGCCAGCGGTAAGTTTTCCTTCACGAACAAAGGCTTGAACGTCTTCGGGCAACGTCAGAAGGCGCAGCAGATTGGCGATATGGCTGCGGCTCTTTGATAGGGCCTCGGCCAGTTTTTCCTGGGTATGGCCAAAGCGGTCCATCAGTTGCCGGAAACCAAGCGCCTCTTCCATCGCGTTCAAATCGGCGCGCTGGATGTTTTCGATGATCGCGACTTCCAGCACTTCGGTATCATCAAAATCACGCACGATGACCGGAAGCTCGTGTAGTTGTGCGATTTGGGCAGCTCGCCAGCGACGCTCGCCAGCGACGATTTCGTATTCGCCAGCCGCGACCATCGGTCGGACGATCAGTGGCTGGATGACGCCCTTTTGGCGAAGCGACGCGGCGAGATCCTGCAGAGCTTCGGCGGGAAAATCGCGACGCGGCTGCAGCGGGTTTGGCACCAGCTTTTCCACCGGCACCATAAGATCGGCGCGGCGCGGCGCATTGGCGCCAGCAGCATCGGAATCGACCCTAACATCGGCCATTAGGGCCGATAATCCACGCCCAAGACCGCGCCGTTCGGGTTTCTTATCCATTTGCTGGCTCCTTTTCGCGGTGTTCAAGCGGGTGGCGCAACACCAGTTCGGCGGCAAGCGCGCGGTAGGCCTCGCTCCCCTTTGAGTGCGGATCATAGTTCAGAACCGGCAGTGCGTAGGACGGGGCTTCACTGACCCTTACGTTGCGCGGAACCACTGTCTTGAACACCAACTCGCCAAGATTCTGGCGGGCATCAGCCTCCACCATTTGCGACAGGTTGTTGCGGCCATCGTACATTGTTAACAGCACGCCTTCGATCCGCAGGTTGGGATTTGCTGTCTGCCGGACCTCTCTGATCGTCAGCATCAACTGGGACAGGCCTTCCAGCGCGAAAAACTCGCTTTGCAACGGAACGAGCACGGAATGGCAGGCCACCATAGCATTCACGGTAAGAAGGCTAAGCGATGGCGGGCAGTCAATCATAATGAAATCAAAGCCATAGCTATCCATCGCTGGCTGCCGCAGCGCATCGTGCAAGAGAAAGCTGCGCTTTTCATTCGATACCAATTCCATGTCAGCCGACGAAAGATCGCTATTGGCAGGACAAATTGACAGGTTTGGAATTGTGGTTTCGCGGATAACGTCCTTCAGCGGCGCCTCATCGATGATAAGGTCGTAGGTCGTCGACTTGCGCTGTTCAGCGGTGATGCCGAGCCCAGTCGATGCGTTTCCTTGCGGATCAAGATCGACCAGCAACACTTTCGCGCCAAGTTCAGCAAGACCCGCAGACAGGTTTATGGCCGTTGTTGTTTTGCCGACGCCGCCCTTCTGGTTGGCGATCGCAATGATCTGCGGCTGCTTTTGCCGAGTAGGATCAGACATGTGAAATCCCCTTCAGGACCAGGACGACAGCCGATGGATCGGTGATGCTGGGGTGGGATTCAAGTGCGAAATTCCAGTTCTTGCGCGCATCTGCAACTTCGGCGGCAAATGTCTTGCCTTTCAGGAAAATTGCCGTGCCTTCCGGCGCCAGATGTTGCCGGGCAAAGGCGCACAGCTGCGAAAGTGGGGCAAGTGCGCGGGCCGAAACAGCGTCGGCGGCCTGTGGTGCGATTGCCTCGACACGGTCGGACAGCACGATTGTTGAGAGACCGAGCGACTGGCCGACGGCGCGAAGGAATGTGGCCTTGCGTTGATCCGCTTCGACCAGTGTAACCTGCATTTCGGGTGCCTTTTCAGCCGCCAGTATTGCCACAACCAGGCCAGGAAAACCGCCGCCGCTACCCAGATCAAGCCAACGTCGCGCGGTGATGCCGTGATCGAAAGCCTGAGCAGAATCAAGAATATGGCGTTGCCAGATTTGATCGAGCGTCGCCTTCGAGACAAGATTTATCGCCACGTTCCATTTCTCCAGAAGGCCAACAAGGCCTTGGAGTCGCGCCTCCGTTTCACGTGAAACACTCAGCGACGAAACGACTGCGTCGCGCGAATCATCTGTCATCCCGCTATTCGGTGCCGTTCGGCTCGACGCAGGAATGCCAAAACAAGCGTCAGCGCAGCGGGCGTCATACCCTCGATACGGCCCGCTTGTGAAAGGCTGCGGGGCCGGACACGCTGCAGCTTTTGTTTCAGTTCGGCAGACAGCCCAGAGATTTCGTCATAGTCAAAGTTCGGCATAATTACGTGGCTTTCTTCGCGCAGAAGCGCAGCAGCATCGTCGTTCTGACGCGTCAAGTACTGCGAATATAGCGCATCCTTTGCAGTTTGATCTTTGATTGCCGCCGGGAGCGAAGCAAACTTCGGGCAAAGCGCATCTATCAAATCGCGGTCAATATCCGGAAATGCCAACAGCTGAAACGCGGTGCGGCGCACGCCGTCTTGGCTAATCTTGATACCTGCAGCCTCGATCTGATGCGGGGTTAAATTAATGCCATCAAGGGCTTGGCTCGCCTCTGAAAGTGCTGCGGCCTTTTGCTCATAGGCCAATTGCCGCGCCTTTCCGACACATCCGACGGCAATGCCCAACGGAGTAAGGCGTTGATCGGCGTTGTCAGCGCGCAGCGACAGACGAAATTCGGCGCGCGACGTGAACATTCGATACGGCTCTGTCACGCCCCGCGTCGTCAGGTCGTCGAGCATGACGCCGATGTAGCTTGTCGCCCTGCTGAACAGCATTGGATCTTGATCAAGCGCTGCGGCCGCGGCATTCAGACCGGCAGCAACGCCCTGCGCGCCCGCCTCTTCGTAGCCGGTTGTGCCATTGATCTGCCCCGCAAAGTAAAGACCGGGCACATTTCGCACTTCAAGCGTGGGGAGCAGGCCGCGCGGATCGAAATAATCATACTCGATGGCGTAGCCGGGCTGAAGGATGGTCACATGCTCGAGGCCAACAATCGTGCGGACATAGGTTTCCTGCACATTGGCGGGCAGCGAGGTGGAAATGCCGTTTGGATAGACAGTCGAATCATCCAACCCTTCAGGTTCCAGAAAAACCTGATGCTCAGCTTTGTCGGCAAAGCGGACGATCTTGTCTTCGATCGAGGGGCAATAGCGCGGTCCGACACCATCAATATGGCCGCCGTACATGGCAGACTTGCCAAGGTTTAGTCTAACAATATCATGGGTTTGCAGATTTGTGTGCGTTATCCCGCAAGCAACTTGCCTTGCCTCGGGCGCGGCATTCAGGAAGGAAAACATCGTCGGCTCATCGTCGCCAGGCTGCATATCAACCCGCGACCAGTCTATGGTGTTTCCGTCAAGCCGCGGTGGCGTGCCCGTCTTCAGGCGGCCCCGGCCAAGGTCAAAAGCGGCAAGGCGCGCGGCAAGGCGCACCGATGGCGCATCGCCCATGCGACCACCGGGCCTGCGAACATCCCCGATGTGGATCACGCCGTTCAGGAATGTTCCCGCAGTCAAAATGACCGATTTCGCGCGAACTTCTGCGCCGTCCGCCAGAATGACGCCACAAACGCGACCGCCATCCTCAACAAGATCCGCAGCCTCTGCCTCGATGATATCCAGGTATTCCTGTGCCAAAATCGCCGCTTGGATGGCCTGCCGATACAGTTTTCGATCCGCCTGCGCCCTGGGCCCTTGAACGGCGGGGCCTTTGCGACGGTTCAACAGGCGAAACTGGATGCCAGCCTTGTCGGCCGCACGGCCCATCAGGCCATCAAGCGCATCAATTTCCCGCACCAAATGGCCTTTGCCAAGGCCGCCAATCGCCGGATTGCACGACATTACGCCAATCCCCGCACAGGAAAGCGTGATCAGCGCCGTAGTTGCGCCCATGCGCGCGGCTGCAGCCGCCGCTTCCGTGCCGGCATGACCGCCGCCTATGACCAAGACATCGTAATGTTTCACGTGAAACACCTCATTTACCAATGCAAAAGCTGGAAAATATCTCATCCAGCAAATTTTCAACGTCCACCCGCCCAACTAGCGCATCAAGCGATCGAATCGCCCGACGCAGATTCTCCGCCGCCAGCTCAGTTCTGTGCATGCCCACATCTAGTTCAATCTGCGCCGCTTCTAAAGCGGAAATTGCCGCAAGCGCCCTGACGCGGTGCCGTTCGCGGGTTAGTGTTATTGGTGCAGCCATGCGCTTTTCCAGCCTGCAGGCAATCTCTTCGATCAAGAGGTCAAGGCCGACGCCAGTTTTGCCAGAAACAGCCAGCCCCTGCACGTCGACGCAGCCCAAATCCGCCTTGCCAACCGCAACGATATCTTCCGCACTAGGGGAAAACCCCATCGGCATCATGCCGTCAATCACCAGAAACACCCGAAGATCAGCCCGTTCTGCCCTCGATATCGCCCGTTGAATGCCAATGTGTTCAACAACATCACCCGTTTCTCGCAACCCGGCTGTGTCCAGCAGAACAACCGGCAAGCCAGCAAGGTCCATCCGAACTTCGATCACATCGCGCGTTGTGCCGGCAAATTCGGATGTAATCGCCGCTTCTCGCCCAGCCAGCGCATTCAGCAAAGTTGATTTTCCGGCATTTGGCGCGCCCAAGATCGCCACTTCGAACCCATCGCGCAACCGCTCTGCAATAACAGCACCCTCCGCTTCGGAGCGCAGGTCAATTAGAAGCGTTTCAAGGATGGCCCGCACTTCGGGTGTTACGTCAACCGGCACGTCTTCATCGACGAAATCAATGGTGGCCTCCAGCAATGCCGCCGCCCGGATCAACTGCTTGCGCCAGCCTTCTGCCCGCTGTCCAACGGCCCCCGACAGCACCCTCAACGCCAGTTTGCGTTGCGCCTCGGTTTCGGACTCCACCAGATCCGCCAGACCTTCAACTTGCGTCAGATCAAGTTGGCCGCTTTCCAACGCCCGGCGGGTAAATTCGCCCGGTTCGGCGGGCCGCAATCCCGGTTGGGCCGACAACGCCCGTAGTGCTGCGGCAACAACAGCAATGCTGCCGTGCAAATGCAGTTCGGCCATTAACTCCCCAGTAAAGCTATGGCCCGCCTCAAACAGCAGAACCAGCCCTTCGTCTATCTGCACGCCATCCCAAACCAGCTTGCGCAGCGACGCGCGTTGCACTGGGGGCAAGTTGCCGCACAGCGCGGCCACCGCCAAATGCGCTGTGGGGCCCGAGATGCGGATGACTGAAATACCAGCTTTCCCGCGTGCTGTCGCAGGTGCAAATATCGTGTCCATAATCAGACTAACCCTTTGATATGGATACCTTATCAGGTATTCATCGACTCAAAGAATTCGGCATTCGACTTGGTCTGCTTCAGCTTGCCGATCAGGAATTCAATCGCATCTGTCGTGCCCATCGGGTTGAGGATGCGGCGCAGAACATAGGTCTTCTGCAGATCGGATTTCTCAACCAGCAGGTCTTCTTTCCGCGTGCCGGATTTCAAAATATCCATCGCGGGGAACACGCGCTTGTCGGCGACCTTGCGGTCCAGCACGATCTCGCTGTTGCCGGTGCCTTTGAATTCTTCGAAGATCACCTCGTCCATCCGGCTACCGGTATCAATCAGCGCTGTTGCGATAATGGTCAACGACCCGCCCTCTTCGATGTTCCGTGCGGCCCCGAAAAAGCGTTTTGGGCGCTGCAGGGCGTTGGCATCGACACCACCCGTCAACACCTTGCCGGATGATGGCACGACGGTGTTAAACGCGCGGCCAAGGCGCGTGATGCTGTCCAGCAGGATAACGACATCGCGTTTATGTTCGACCAACCGCTTGGCCTTTTCGATGACCATTTCTGCAACGGCCACATGCCGCGTCGCCGGTTCGTCGAAGGTCGACGAGACAACTTCGCCTTTCACCGACCGCTGCATGTCGGTCACCTCTTCGGGCCGTTCGTCGATAAGCAGCACGATGAGGTAGCAATCGGGGTGGTTGGTCGCAATCGAATGGGCGATGTTTTGCAAGAGCACCGTCTTACCAGTACGCGGCGGTGCGACGATCAAGCCACGCTGGCCTTTGCCGATCGGTGCGACCAGATCAATAATCCGGGCAGAGCGGTCTTTCAGCGTTGGATCGTCAACTTCCATCTTGAACCGCTCATCCGGGTACAGCGGCGTCAGGTTGTCGAAATGCACTTTGTGACGGGCCTTTTCGGGATCATCAAAGTTGATTCGGGTGGCTTTGGTCAGGCAGAAATAGCGCTCGGTTTCTCGAGGGGCCTGGATCACGCCTTCAATCGTATCGCCGGTGCGCAACGAAAACTGGCGGATCATCTCGGGTGAAACATAGATATCATCCGGCCCGGACAGATAATTTGCCGACGGCGAGCGTAGAAATCCAAAGCCGTCTTGCAGCACTTCCAGCACGCCATCGCCGCCAATTTCCCAGCCTTCTTCGGCGTGCTCTTTCAGGATCGAGAACATCATCTCGCCCTTGCGCATCGACGGGGCGTTCTCAATCTCCCACTCTTCGGCCATGGCCAGCAGATCGGCAGGCGTTTTGGCTTTCAGCTCGGCGAGGTTCAATCGTTCAACAGTCATGGTATTTGTCCTAGGCAGCCCGGCACGAAGCGGCGGCGGCAACATATGATAAGTGGAAATAGCGTCTGGCCGGACGGCCTGCTTGATGCGCAGCTAAGCGCTGTCCTACAAAAAGTCAACCGCTTGACCGCGGGCTTAGAACTTCACGATCACCGACGTGACAATTATGATCAACAGCAGCGTCGGCACTTCGTTCATCATGCGGTAACGGCGGCCCGTCAGGGTGTTCTGACCCGCCGCGAAATCTTTGCGCCGCAGCCCCAGCCAGATGTGGAACCATGTCATCAAGGCCACTGACACAGCCTTTGTCCATGGCCAGATCATTGACCAATCCACAACCCCCGGTGTCAGCACAAGTGCGAGCCCAAAAATCCAGCTCGCAATCATCGCCGGGTTCATGATGGCTTTCAGCAAGCGGCGTTCCATCACCTGGAACAGCGCGTCCATCTTATCCCCCGCCACGGCCTTTTCAGCATGATAGACGAACAGTCTAGGCAGATAGAACAGGCCAGCCATCCAGGCGATAACCGCGATCACGTGCAAGGCCTTCACCCAAGGGTACAGATCCGCGATCATGCTCGACATTCATCACCTGTTCAGCTTCTTTCACTTCTTCTTAATAAGAAGAATCTTAAAAGAGAATGATGTAGTAGGGGCATGGGATAACTGAAGTCAGCCAGTGCCCCCCAAATCTATCCCCAAGGCAAACATTGTGGATAAGATGCGGGCGAGCTGGTAAATCGGGCCGAGACCCTAATAAAAGTAATTATATTCAATATGTTGATCAAAAAATAACGATCGCTGTCTCTGTATGGAATTCTCCCCAGACAGGCTCCGCCAAACCTTTCCCCAGCCCGTCCAAAGCTCCATCCTCAGGTGGATAAACGGCCCGGGTCTCTTGACAAACCACCCGCCTTAAGGCCCGGATGCCCGCCGGACCTTACCTGCGCACATATCGTCTTCCAGAACAAAGCAAGCTTATCCACAGTATCACCCCATGACAAAGCCGCTGATCCTTGCGTCGTCTTCCCAAACCCGGCTGCGTTTGTTGCAGGCTGCAGGGCTGGAGGTTACCTCCCGCAGCCCTCGTATTGACGAAGCTGCTATTCGCGACAGCCTAACGGCAGAGGCGGCCAGCCCCCGCGATATTGCCGATGCGCTGGCGGAAATGAAAGCGCGCAAGATTGCGGAGCGTGACGGTGATGCGCTGGTGCTCGGCTGCGATCAGGTGCTGGAGTTTGACGGCCGGGCTTGGGGCAAGCCGGACACGCCGGAGGAAGCGTTGCAGCAACTGCGGGCGTTTCGCGGCAAGTCGCATAAGTTGCTGTCCGCAGTTGTGCTTTACGATGCGGGCAAACCGATCTGGCGGCATGTTGGCGAGGTGCGGCTGACCATGCGGATGATGTCGGACGACTGGATCGCTGGCTACGTTATCCGCAATTGGCATAGCATCCAGCAGTCTGTCGGCGGCTATAAGCTGGAGGAAGAAGGTATCCGGTTGTTCTTAACCATCGAAGGCGACTACTTTACCATTCTGGGCCTGCCGCTGTTGCCGCTGCTGGGCTATCTTGGGGAACGAGGGTTTATCGACCTATGACAGATCATCCGCGCATTCCCTTGGCTGGCGTGATCGGATCACCCGTTGCGCACAGCAGATCGCCCGCGCTGCACAATTATTGGCTGCGGCGCTATGGCATCAAAGGGCATTACATCCCGATGGATATCTCGCAGGCTGACCTGCCAGAGGTGCTGCGGATGTTGCCGCATTTGGGTTTTGTCGGGCTGAACGTCACCATTCCGCACAAGGAAACCGTACTGGCGCTGGCGGATATCGTGACGGATCGCGCGTCGTTGATTGGGGCGGCGAACACGCTGATCTTTCGCAAGGACGGCCGGATTCATGCCGACAATACCGATGGGTCGGGCTTTATCGCCAACCTGCGGCAGAACGCGCCGCAATGGGTGCCGCAAGCGGGGCCCGCGGCGGTTTTTGGCGCAGGTGGGGCCTGCCGCGCCGTGATCGCGGCACTGCTAGAGGTGGGGGTGCCCGAGGTTCGGCTTTCCAACCGGTCGCGTCTGCGGGCCGATCAGCTGCGGTCTGATTTCGGTGCCCGGGTTACCGTGCATGATTGGGTCAAGGCGGGCAATATGCTGGATGGGGCGGCGACGGTGGTGAACACCACATCGCTTGGCATGACCGGCAAGCCAGACTTTCGCGTGCCGCTGGATGCACTGTCACCCCACGCGTTAGTGACGGATCTGGTCTACACGCCGATACAAACCGCGTTCCTGATCGCGGCGGAAGAGGTGGGATGCACCGTGGTTGATGGTCTTGGCATGTTGCTGCATCAAGCCGCGCCCGGCTTTGAGCGCTGGTTTGGCAAGCGCCCTGATGTCGATGCGGCCACGCGTTCGGCGGTGATTGGCGCATGACTTTCCGGCTTGGCCTGACTGGATCTATCGGTATGGGCAAATCCACCACCGCCGGGTTTTTTGCCAACGCGGGCTGCCCGGTATGGGACGCCGACGCCGCCGTACATCGGCTTTATGCATTGGGTGGCGCTGCAGTTGGGCCGATTGGCCAGACATTTCCGGATGCTGTTCGGCAAGGTCGTGTTGAACGGGAGGTGCTAAAACAAGTCATCGCGAAGAACGATGATGCGTTAACGCGAATTGAGGGCATTGTTCATCCACTGGTTGCGATGGATAGAGCCAACTTTCTGGAAGCTGCCAAGGGTGATATTGTAGTACTGGATATCCCCCTGCTGTTCGAAAGCATGGCCGAGGCTGATGTGGATGCGACGTTGTTGGTAACGGCCCCGCCTGCCCTGCAACGCGCCCGCGTGTTGGCGCGGCCCGGCATGACAGAGGCGCTGTTTCAGGCCATTCTAATCCGACAGATGCCCGATGCAGAGAAACGCGCCCGGGCGACGCATATCATTGAAACGTTGGGGCTGGAGGCGGCGCAGCAGGGCGTTCTGGCGCTGATTTCCTATATCCGGGGGGTGCGCAATGCGTGAAATTGTTCTCGACACCGAAACTACCGGGTTCGAGCCGACTGAAGGCCACCGCATCGTTGAAATAGGCGCCGTGGAACTGTTCAACCACATGCCAACCGGGCGCACCTATCACCAATACATCAACCCCAAGCGCCAAATGCCGAAAGAGGCGTTTGAAGTGCACGGACTGGGTGATGATTTTCTACGTGACAAGCCGCTTTTCCCGGCGATTGCGCGGGCGTTTCTTGAGTTTATCGGTGACGCGCCGCTGGTTATTCATAACGCCAGCTTTGATATGAAATTCCTGAATGCCGAATTACAATGGGCCGATTTACCTCCGCTGCCCAATGATCGCGCAGTTGATACCTTGTTGATTGCGCGCAAGAAATTTCCCGGATCGCCCGCGTCGCTGGATGCGCTATGCAGGCGGTTTAGCATTGACAATTCGATGCGTGAAAAGCACGGCGCGCTGCTGGACAGCGAAATTCTGGCCGAGGTGTATCTTGAATTGGTCGGTGGTCGTCAGCCCGATTTTGGTTTGGCGACCGAGGCACAGAATAACGCCGCTGACCGAACTGAGGCTGGATTGGATTGGCGACCAAGGCCACGTCCGACGCCACTTGCGCCACGGTTGACCGAAACCGAAACCGTCGCCCACACCGCCTTTGTGGCGCGCATGGGCGACGGCGCGATTTGGCTGAAACGCAGCTAAACCACGTTTAGGATTGCATCACGGCTGGCTTTTGCGCCTCGGCGCGCCGGGCCAGTTCTTGCCGGTAAAGCGCCAGAAAATCGACCGTGTCGATGTTGAGCGGCGGCAGGCCGCCATCGCGGGTGATATCCGAAATGATCCGCCGCACGAAGGGGAACAGCAGGCGTGGACATTCGATCAGCAGGAACGGATGCAATTGTTCATCGGTCACGCCTTCGACATGGAAAATGCCGGCATAATCCAGCTCCAGCAAAAACAGCGTATCGCCGTTGGTTTTGTTCTTCGAGGTGATCTTGAACTTGGTGATCACATCAAATTGATGGTCCGCAGGGCGCTTGCGGGCATCAAGGCTGACGCCAACTTGAATGTCGGGTTGCACATCGGTGCCCGTCAGGCCTTTTTGCGCCACCATATTTTCAAACGACAAGTCTCGCACAAACTGTGCCAGAACCTGCATCTTGATCTGCGGTGCTGCGGCTTGTGCCGCGCCGTTGGTGCCGTCGGTATTCTCGGCCATACTGCCCACTCCTGAAACATGCCATTTGGCGCTTCCTAACAGGCTTGCGCGCCGCTCTCAATCCTGTGTCCAGCGCGACGTGCCGGGCAATGGGGTACGTTCGGGCTCTATCTCGGAATATTCGGCATCTATCGCCTCAGCGCTGTAACGCGATTGCGGTCCATCACGCCAATCGCGGCCCACACCAGCTTGCGTAAACACCGCCACACGGCCAGCAAGTCGTCTAATAGCCCAGTGACGCAATGGCGGGATCAGCAGCAAAAGCCCGAGAGTATCGGTTAAGAACCCCGGCAGCATCAACAGCAGCCCGGCCAACATGATCAACGCGCTATTGGCCATCGGCGACATCGGGTTTTGCATGTTTTGCATCGCCCCCCGCATATCGGTCATGGCGCGTATGCCTTGCAGGCGCATCACGAAGACGCCCAAAATGCCGGTGCCGATCACAACCGCCAATGATGGCCAAAGCGTCAGCCAACCACCAACGGTGATGAAAAGCGCAATTTCAATCAGCGGAACGGCCAACAACAGCGCAAAAATCCACATGCCCACACTCCTTCGGCGATGCTTCTTTCGGGGCGAACGGTAGACTTGCGCCCGCCCCTACCCTACATAAGCATTTGTAGGCAAAGTTACCAACATGCCGCCCCTGAGGTTAGAGAATGAATTCGTCGATCATCCAACTGCTTGTTTTGGCCGGGATAGCCATCTTCCTGTTTGTAAAACTGCGCTCCGTTCTTGGTACGCGGGATGGTTTTGAAAAGCCGCCCCTGCCGCTGGATGACCTGCGCCCAAGTGCGCGCCGGGGTTTTGAGGTGATCGAAGGCGGGCCGGATCGTGATGTTACCGACCATGTTGCCGACGGTTCGGAAGCGGCAAGTGCGCTTACGGCGATGAAAGCGGCCGAGCAAGGCTTTTCTGTCGGCACCTTCTTGCAGGGCGCGCGCGGTGCCTATGAAATGATCCTGATGGCGTTTGAAAAAGGCGAACTGGACCGTATCAAGCCGTTCCTGTCTGCCGAGGTGTTCGAGTCTTTTTCCGAAGCGGTGGCCCAGCGCGAGCGTGACGGGCTGAAGGTGGAGGCAAATTTTGTTGGCCTGCGCGAAATGGTGCTGCATGAAGCAGAGTTCAATCGTGACACCCGCGAGGCCGATATTTCGGTGCGCTTTCTGGGTGAGCTGACCTCTGTTGTGCGCAACAAGGCCGGCGAAGTGGTTGAGGGCAGCCCAACCGCCATCAAGAAGCAGCGCGACGTCTGGACATTTTCGCGCCGGATGGGGGCGGATGACCCCAATTGGCACCTAACCGCCACTGGGGACTGATGCGTGCGGCCTGGCGCGCCTTGGTTTTGGCGGGGTTCGCGATGATCGCGGCCCCGGCCCCGGCGCAAGTGTTGGGCTTTGCCGATCTGGATGGCTGGGCTGAGGACGATCATCAGGCGGCATTGTCGGTATTTCTGGAAACCTGCGAAGCGCTAGACGATCCTGACTGGACTGCACTGTGCAAGCTGGCCGTCGATGCCGGGCAAACCGCAGCAGGCGCGCGCAATTTCTTTGAGCTGTTCTTTCGCCCGGTTGTGATCGGTGATCAGCCGGCGCTGTTCACCGGGTACTATGAACCCGAACTTGCGGGATCGCTGGTTCGCACCCCGAACTTTGCCTATCCGATTTACCGCAAGCCGCCGGAACTGGCCGATGGTACTGTCTGGCACAGCCGCGAGGTGATTGAAAATCAAGGCCTGTTGCGCGGGCGGGGGCTGGAGATTGCCTGGCTCGAGGATCCGGTCGAGGTGTACTTTCTGATGATCCAAGGATCAGGCCGTATTCGGATGCCGGATGGGCGGGTGGTTCGAGTTGGCTATGGTGGCAAAAATGGGCAACCCTATCGGTCTATCGGGCAAGAGATGATCCGGCGGGGGCTGATGACAGAAAGCGAGGCGTCGGCGCAATCTATTCGCGCGTTTGTGCGGCAAAACCCGGGGCTGGGGGCGGAGTTGCTGACGTTCAATCCGTCTTTTGTATTCTTCAAGAAGCTGGCCGATCTGCCCGCTGAAAAGGGGCCAATCGGGGCAATGGGGCGGTCGATCACGACGCTGCGGTCGGTGGCGGTGGACCCGGATTTCACGCCACTTGGCGCGCCGGTTTGGGTGGAAAAGGAAGGCGGCACGCCGCTACGGGCGCTGATGATCGCGCAAGATACTGGTGGGGCGATCAAGGGGCCGCAGCGGGCGGATATCTTCTTTGGTACCGGAATTGATGCTGGCGAGGCGGCGGGCACGGTGAAAGATACCGGGCGGATGGTGGTGCTTTTGCCGATTGATCGCGCCTACGCGATGCTGCCGGACGGTTGAGACATGGCGCGCCGGCGAAGTCTTCGCCCCGAAGAGTTGGATCTTTGGCAGGCCGTCGCACGGACGGCGCGGCCTTTGCATGGCATTGCGTCGCAGCATCCGGTGGTGATTGATCAGGATCCGCAGGTGGTGGTGGAGCCGAAGAAACATGTGGCGATACCTCGGTTTCGGGTTGGGGAGAGGGTCGCGCAGTTTCGGGCGGATGATGGGCTGCCCGCCCCGGCGGTTCAGATGGATGCCAAGGCCTTCACCCGGATGTCGAAGGGAAAGCTGGCCCCGGAGGCGCGGCTTGATCTGCATGGGATGACGGTTTCGGAGGCGCATCCTGAATTGATCCGGTTCATCTTGAACGCGTCATCTGAAGGATTGCGGCTAGTTCTGGTGATTACTGGAAAAGGGAAGCCGGGGCCGGACTTCGGGCCGATTCCGCAGCGATACGGGGTTTTGAAGCATCAGGTGCCGAATTGGCTGCGAATGCCGCCCTTGGGGGCGGCTATTTTGCAGGTTTCAGAGGCTCATTTAAAGCATGGCGGGGCTGGGGCATTGTATGTTTATCTGCGAAGAATGCGGGGGTAACACGCGTGTTACGTTTGATAACATGCTGATATCAAAGGGCAATACTATTCCTGTTCATCGAAAATTAACCCATTACCGCCCCGGCTGGTAGGCAATCGCCGTTACGGGCGCCAGCACGATCCGGGTGGCGTTTTGCACCGTCAGTACCACCCCGGGCAGCAGGCCGACCCGGCCACGGCTATCGTCTTCGAAGGCGGCGTCAACCTCGCCAATCCGACCCAGCAGGCTGATCAGCACCGGCGAATTGCCGACGGCAAAATGACCGGCCCCCCCGGCAATGGCACCAACATCAAGATAGGTGACCTTCAGGTCTGCAACGCGGGTCAGGTCGGTCAGGTTGCCCAAGCGTTCAGGCTCGCCGGTCAGCACTGCCGAGAGGTTCAGCAGCCTGTCACGGTTCGAGCCAAAGATCAGGAACGGTTGCGGCAGCGTACCGATGTCTTGCGCCTGCGACCGGAACACATCGACATCAAGATCGGGCGAAATCAGGATCACCCCGGCAATTTTTGCCAACAGCCGTTTATCGCCGCGAATGGCAATCTGGCGCATCGCCTCCATCGTCAAAGCGCCCCCCATCGAATGGGAAACCAGCAAGATCCGGTCAGCGCCCGCCGCGTCGACCTCGTGCATCAGCGCCTCTAGCCCGTCTCGGGCGACCAGCGCGGAATCACGATCGCGCACATAGCCAAGCGGGTTTGCGGCGGAGGGCCACGAATAGTGGACAGTGGCACCTGGCAATTCCAAATCATGCGAAAGCTGCGCAATGCGGTACAGCCCTTCGGAAAAGTTGGTATTGAAGCCATGCACGAAAATTACCGCTTCGCGCCCACCCCTTGGGCCTTTTAGCGCGGCCCGGGCGATATCGGTACGAAAATCGCTTGGCGAACTGTGCAGCACCTCTGCCGTGGTCAGAAAATCGATTTTGGGGTTTGGTTTGCCACTTTTGCGGGGAAACTTGATCTCGCCCAATTCGCGATCTGGCGGAATAGAGACTTCATAGCGGGCAAACTGCATCACCTCGGACCGGCCAGAACCATAGCGCCCGGTTTCAGGATCTATCAGGCGCGTGGTGCCGACAAACACGGTTTGAACCGCACCTACCGCAGCGGCCTGCGGTGCAAGCGTGATCTGACCGCGCGGCGTGCACGAGGCGATTAGCAGGACCAAAAGCAGAAATCTTGCCAAAGAATGCCCCTATGTGCAGCGATGCCCGGCGACCGTATTGATCGACGTAGCAGCTTTATCTGTTACAGCACATAGCGGCTGATATCGGCGGAGCGCGACAGTGCACCCAAGTTTGCTTCGACAAACGCAGCGTCAACAACAACCGCTTCTCCGCCCCGTTCGGGGGCGGAGAAGGATAACTCTTCGAACACTCGTTCCATGACAGTATACAGTCGTCGAGCACCAATATTTTCAATCGTACGGTTCACCTCGGCAGCAATTGCAGCGAGGGCTGCAATGCCATCCGTAGTAAAACTCACCAAAACCTTTTCGGTTCCCATCAACGCTGAATACTGCAGAGTCAGCGCATTGTCGGTTTCCGACAGGATGCGCACGAAGTCGGCCTCGGTAAGCGGTTGCAGCTCCACCCGGATTGGCAGGCGGCCCTGCAATTCTGGCAGCAGGTCGGAGGGTTTGGCGATGTGGAACGCACCCGAGGCGATGAACAGGATGTGGTCGGTTTTCACTGGGCCGTATTTGGTGGAAACGGTGGTGCCTTCGATCAGCGGCAGCAGGTCGCGCTGCACGCCTTCACGGCTGACATCGGCACCGCGGGCGTCTGCGCGGGCACAGATTTTATCAATTTCATCAAGGAAAACAATGCCGTTTTCCTGCACGGCATCAAGGGCGGTGTTTTTGATAGCCTCGTCATCCAGCAGCTTGTCGGCCTCTTGCCCGATCAGCAGATCGTAGCTGTCGCGCACCGATACGCGCTTGCGACTAGTGCGGCCTCCGAAAGCCTTGCCGAGCATGTCTTGCAGGCCCTGCATCTGCATATCCATGCCGCCGCCCGTGGGCATTTGCGCAAACGGGCTGGCGGTATCGGCGATGTCTAACTCGATCATTGTGTCGTCAAGTTCGCCGCGTTTCAGCTTGCCGCGAAACATCTCGCGGGTCTGGTCGCGGGCGTCTTTGCCTGCCAAAGCCTCGATCACCCGGTCTTCGGCGGCGGCTTTGGCGCGTGCCTTCACCTCATCACGCATGTGGGCGCGAGTATCGTTGATCGCGATATCGACCAGATCGCGGATGATGCTATCGACATCGCGGCCAACGTAGCCAACTTCGGTAAATTTCGTCGCCTCGACCTTCAGGAACGGGGCTTTGGCCAGCTTGGCCAAACGGCGCGAGATTTCGGTTTTGCCAACGCCGGTGGGACCGATCATCAGGATGTTCTTTGGATAAACCTCATCGCGCAGATCATCGGCAAGGCGCTTGCGGCGCCAGCGATTGCGCAAGGCGACCGCGACAGCGCGCTTGGCATCGGCCTGGCCGATGATGTGGCGATCAAGTTCGGTGACAATTTCGCGCGGGGTAAGGTCGGTCATTTTATTGGTCACCGTAAATACTGCGTTAAGCAATTTAGAGATAGGTGGTTTGAAGGGGTAAACCAAGGGACGAAGAGATGTATTGACAATTTGTATATACAAGTCTAAAACAGAGTTGCACAAAGCATAATCCGCTCATGCGACACACGCGCGCCAGTTCGGTGCTGCATTTTACAACAGATGGAGGCCGGGGTGCCAAACCGTCGCATATATGCGGTTACTCAAAATGTTCGAATGGGACGAGCAGAAACGCTTGGCAACACTTGCCAAGCACGAAATCGACTTTGTCGACGCAGTTGAAATCTTTGGCGGTAAGGTTTTGCTGTTGCCGGCGCGCAGCGAGATAGAGGCGCGGCAGAAGGCCGTTGCGCCGCTTGGGCCAAAAATGATCTGCGTGGTTTTCACACTCCGGGACGACAAAATCCGGATCATCACCGCAAGAGTAGAACGGCAAAATGAGCGAGAAAGATATCAGAAGCTATACCCTGGAACAGATCAGGGCGATGAAGGGCCAGACGAACTGGGCCCGACTTCGGCACGAACCTGATTTCGATGGCCCGGACGAAGACGATTTCGAAGTCGACTGGTCCCGCGCCGTCATGGTGGAGGGGCTGAACAAAAAACCCATTTCGTTGCGCGTTGACCCTGATGTGCTGGAGTTTTTCAAGGAAGGTGGTTCTGGCTACCAGACCCGGATCAACGCAGTTTTGCGCGCCTATGTGGAGGCACAAAAGAAGGCTACGCCGCGCTGATTACTTCTTGATGGTTTCAACCGTCAGGTTGCCGTTGGTGTAAACGCAGATGTCGGCGGCGATGGCCATGGCGCGGCGGGCAATGTCTTCTGCAGATAGATCGGTGGTCATCAGGCCGCGAGCGGCGGCGAGGGCGAAGTTGCCACCCGATCCGATGGCGGCGACATCATGTTCGGGCTCTAACACATCGCCAGCGCCGGTGATCACGAACAGATCGGCGCCGTCAGTGACGATAAGCATGGCTTCGAGGTTGCGCAGGTATTTATCCATCCGCCAGTCTTTCGCCAGTTCAACCGATGCACGGGCCAGTTGGCCGGGCATGGACTTCGAGCTTTTTCTCCAGCCGTTCCAGCAGCGTGAAGGCGTCGGCGGTTGAACCTGCAAAGCCGGCGACGACGTCATGGCCAGCGGGGGATAGGCGGCGCACTTTGCGGGCGGTGCCTTTGATCACGGTTTGGCCAAGGCTGACTTGGCCGTCGCCCGCAACCACCACTTCACCGCCACGGCGCACCGCAAGAATGGTGGTGCCGTGCCAGCCGGGGAATTTGTCGTCGGCCATGAAAGTCTCCATCTGGTTTCGGAAAGATATGGCTGCTGGGGCGAAGGGGCACAAGGCTTTGCCTGGGGCGCAACAAAAAAGCGCCCGTTGCGGGGCGCCTTGTTGGTGATTTGGATGCCGATCAGATTGCGGTGGCGATCCAGGTGGCAAGGGCAGCCTTCGGCGCAGCGCCGACTTTGTTCGAGACGACTTCGCCGTTTTTGAACATGAACAGCGCCGGGATGCCGCGCACGCCCAGCATGGCCGGGCTATCGGGGTTTTCATCGACGTTGACTTTGACGAATTTGACCTTGCCCGCGTATTCGGCGGAAAGTTCTTCTAGTGCCGGGCCGATCTGGCGGCACGGACCGCACCATTCGGCCCAAAAATCGACGATGACGGGGACGCTGGATTTGCGAACCTCGGCGTCGAAGGTGGCATCGGTGACGGCTGTGGTGGCCATGATCGTAATCCCTATGGATGAATGATGAGGCCTAGAAGCTAGGGATGCGGGGGAGAAACGTCAAGGGATGGTGGCGCGGGAGAGGGCATCCCTCACGATATCGCGATCAAGGGGCATCAGGTGGGGGCGGGCGGTCCACAGGATGGCGGTGTCGATTTCGTGGTGCGGATAGATTTGGGCAAGGGCGTGGGCATAGGCACCCATCTGGCGCAGCAGGCCTTCGGGGGTGGCGGCGGCATTGGCTGGAATGGTGCGGTTCGATTTGTAATCGACAGCCAGGATGCGGGTAGGCGTGATGATCAGGCGGTCGATGGTGCCGTAAATGCGTTGTGTGCCGATTTGGGCAGTGATTGGTACTTCGGCGAGTGTACCGGGGGCGAACAGGTGGGCGAGGGAGGGGGATTGCAGAACGCCGGAGGCTTCGGCCAGCAGCCCGGCCCAATCAGTTGCGTCGGGGATCAGGGCGGCGGCCATGGTGGGCCAGTTGGTGAGGCTTGCAGTTGGCAGGTGTTCCAGCAGCAGGTGCAGAAGGTGGCCGCGCGCCAAGGCTGCTTCTTCATCAAGGCCGTCTTCGCCGAACAGGGCCTTTGCGCCGCCGAGAGTTGAGGGGGTTATGGTGGCAGGCGCGCGTGGGGCATCGGGGGCTGGGGTGGCGGCCCACGTTGGCAGCAGCAGCTTTTCAGGGGCGGTTTGCGGCGGATGCGGCGCGTTTGGCAGATCGCCGAGCGCGTAGACCATGCCGCCGTCAGGCTGTGCGATGGCCCCAACCGCCAGCATGCCGCCTTGGATGATGTTGTACCACGCGTCAGGGCTTTTGACTTCACCCCCGGCTGCGACGATGAGGATGCTTTGGGCGCGGGTCATCGCCACATACAGCAGGCGCATGGATTCCTGCGCGCGCCGCGCCTCTCGATCACTGCGTTCGGCGTCTATTGCGGCGGGGCTTTCGTCTTTGCTTGTCTTCCAGATGGCGGGGCCTTGGGTGCCGAGCCGGTAAATCTCATCCCGGTCTTGCGGTCTGCGATCTGCGGTGTCGGGCAGGATGACAATCGGCGCTTCCAGACCCTTGGCGCCGTGCACCGTCATCACCCGGATCTTGTGACCTTCGCTTTCCATCTGGCGTTTCACGTCGATATCATCGGTTTGCAGCCAACCGAGAAAGCCGGTCAGGCTGGGTACATCGTTGCGTTCATAGGCCAGCGCTTGCGACAGCAATTCATCAATGCCGTCTTCTGCCTCGGCACCCAATCGGGCAATCAGCCGCCGCCGCGCGTCGTGCCGAGTAAGGGCGCGTTCGATCAGATCGTAGGGGCGCAGGTAATCGGTTTGGTCGCGCAGATCGTTCAGCATCGCCATGGTGTCAGGGTAGAGATGCGCTTTGGCCCGCAAGGCTTGCCATAGAAAGCCGGTTCGGCCCTGCGCCAGATCGTATAGCTGCCCTTCCGACCAGCCGCAAATCGGCGAGCGCAGGATGACGGCGAGCGATAGGTCATCTTCTGGCGTGGCGAGGAATGCGAGTAAGGCGGCGAGATCTTTGACGGCCAGTTCGCCGCCTAGCTTTAGCCGATCTGCGCCTGCAATCGGCAAGTTCAGTTGTTTGCAGGCGCGGATGATCTGGGCGAAAACTTCTGATCGGCGCTGCACAAGGATAAGGAAATCACCGGCGTGAATCGGGCGAAGCTCGACTGGATCGGCGCCCTTGATCGGGATTTGATAGCCGTCGTCGATCATCATCTTGATGCGCGAGGCAATGTCAGCGGCAAGGCGGACGGAATGGTGTTGGTCAGTGATCAGGTCAATCGGGTTTTCCCAATTGTCATCGGTGTTCTTGCTGCCCGGCGGCACCACTGGCAGCAGTTCGACCCGGCCCGGCATGTCGGCATTGAAGGCGTGGTGTTTCATTTCACCGCCAAGGGCGGCGTTGCGGCGGGCGTCAAACGTCAGGTCAACCAGACGCAGGATGGCGGGGGAAGACCGAAAGGAATATTCCAGATCAAGCTGCGCAAGCGACGATCCGGCATCGGACAGCCGTTTTGAAAAGGCGGCTTTCATCTGATCAAACGCGGCGACATCGGCACCTTGGAACGAATAGATCGACTGTTTTTTATCACCAACCACAAACAGCGTACGCGGGCCGGTATGCGCGCCCTGCCCGGCGGTAAATTCGGCGGCCAACTGTTCGATGACCTGCCATTGATCGGGGCTGGTATCTTGCGCTTCGTCCACCAGAATATGCGCGATGCCGCCATCAAGGCGGAACAGCACCCACTGCGCGACGGGTGATTTCGCCAGCAGATCACGGGTGCGGGTGATTAGGTCGTCAAAATCGAGCCAGCCACGGGCGGCTTTGCGGGCTTCGTACTCCGGCAGGAAGGCCGCGGCAAAGGCATGCAGAGCGGCGGTTTTTTCGGCGGCGAGCAGGGCAAGGCGTTTCGGGCGAGTGGCTTCAACCCGGCGCATTAGGTCTTGCAGGCGGGAGTGCAGAGGGCCGAGGGCGGACTGCGTTGCTTTGGTTGGAAGCGTGTCTAACTTGGCGGAAAAGGGTGATTTCGTGCCAACGCCAGTTAGGAAAGCATCTTCCATCTGATCCAGCGTTGCATGATCTGGCACATCAAGCCGCATCGCGCGAAGTCTTCGGGCGTCTTTGGCGTCGTTGGTGGAACCCGTGGCCATGATCGCCGCCACTTGCGGCAGCCAGTCAGCCTCGCCGCCCAGAAACACATCGGCGAGCAGGCTTTCGCGCGTGACGTGGGCAGGCACATCGAAGGCGGCGCGGCATTCGGCCATGCTCATCGGGTGCTCAAAGGCGGACCGCAGGCGCGAGGTTTGATCCATCAGCGTGGCGAAATCTTCGCCGGTATAGGCGCGGGCGACGGCGGCAACGGCTTCGGGGGCCAGAATATCGGCCATGTCTTGCACAATGGCATCGCGCAAAAGGCGGCCCGCGCGATCATCCAGTTCGACGAATTGCGGCGAAACGCCAGCCTCCAGCGGGAAGCGGCGCAGCAGCATGGCGCAGAAGGAGTGGATAGTTTGGATGCGTAGGCCGCCAGGGGTGTCGATGGCGGCGGCGAACAACTGGCGCGCGGCAGACAGGCGTTTTGGCATCAGCGCATCGTCGCCGAGGGCGGATAATTGCTTTAACAGAGCCTGATCTGGCATCATCGCCCACTCGCCGAGGCGCTTGAAAAGGCGATTTTGCATCTCTGCCGCGGCCGCTTTGGTGTAGGTGAGGCAGAGGATGTGCTGGGGTTTGACACCGGACAAAAGCAGGCGCGCGACGCGGTCGATCAGCACTTTGGTTTTGCCGGACCCGGCGTTGGCGGATAGCCAGGTGGAGGCGGCGGGATCAGCGGCCTGAACTTGCCGGGTGCTGGCATCATTTCGCATTAGCCGACATCCTCGGGCGCAGGCCAATCGCTTTGCTGCCATTCGCCGTGGCGGGCGAGGTGATCGTAATCGCCAATTTCGCGGTCTTCAAAGACGGCGCGGCGGGATTGATAGCCTTGATCGCGGGTGAGGTAAGTGCCGATCAGTTTGTGCAGTTTTTCCCAAACGTCGGCAGTCAGGTCGGGCGTGATTTCAGTGGCTACGGTGGCCAGGTTGGTGCCGAGGCCGATGTAGGTGATGCGGGCCACATCGGTGAGGGCATGGCCGAAACCGCCGCGCTGTGCCATGGCGGCTTGCAACAAAAGCTGGTTGTCGAATTTCTTCTGTTGCGCCTCCGATGGTGGTTTGCCGGTTTTGTAATCCATGATGTGCAGGCGGCCATCGGGCAACAGATCAATGCGGTCAGGGCGGGCCTTCAGGGTAAAATCCAGCGACGTCAGAGTCGAAGTGCCGGTGTTTTCGATCACCAAAGGGGTGCCGCCTTCTGTGGCCTCAAACGTCAGGAAGAAGTCGGCGGCGCGGTCCAGGCGGGCCAGCCACAATGCGCGGGCGGCGGGGTAGGGCACGTCTTCGGCCAACACATCGGCGGCGGTTTGCATCAGGCGGGTGCGGGCGTCGGGCAGGGATTCGGCGGGTGGACGGGTCTTGACGAACCGTTCCAGCACCGAATGAAGGGTCTTGCCGCGCAGGCGGGCGTCGGCGGTTTGGTGCAGGGGGTCCAGCGGGTAAAGCCGCAGGATTTCGCGGGCGTAGATGGCGTAGGGATCGCGGATCAACTTGGCGATGGCGGTGACGTACAGCTGCTTTGGGCGATGCGCGACTGGCGGGCGCGGGGCGGGGCGAGTGGCAGGAGTTATGGGTGCGCCGGGGTCTTCGAGGGCGGCGGCGAGGGCCAGCCATTTGTTGCCGCGATCTTTCATTTCCTTCAGCGCCTGCTTGCCGCCTTGATCAGGCAGGCCGTCCAGCAGGTTGGTCAGCCGGTTCAGCCAGCGCGAGGCGACGGTTTCGGCATCGGCATTTCGGTGCGCGCGGGTTAGCACCACTTCACGCGCGGCGATGGCTTGTTGGTAGTCGTGCGCGGACAGGCCGATTTGGCGATCCGGCAATAATAGACCCGCTTTCTGGCGCATTTCGCGGTTTAGCCACGGGTCGGGATTGGGCAGTTTGGGCCATGAGCCGTCGTTCAGACCGCCTAGGATAACCAGATCGGCACCTTGAACGCGGGCTTCCAAAGTGCCCCAGATCATGATTTGGGGATGGGGTTGCGAGGGGTCGCGCACCTCGCCCTGGTTCAGGATGGCGGTGAACAGGCTGGTGTAATCTTGCGGTGACATCGGTGCGCCGTGGATGGCTTCGCGCGCCAGATCTTGCAGGGTGGCGAGGGCGTTGATGCCGGCGTTTTCGGCCCAGAGCGCGCCGGAGCCAATGGGGGCAGTGCCGCGTGCGAGGGCTTCGGTGAGGGATTGGTGGTGCGCGACGTGATCGGCAAGGGGGCGGGTAGTGATGGTTTCCAGGCCGTTTAGGGCTGCGGCGATTGTAGTGGCCCATGCCACGGCATCATCGCCCTTGGCCCAAGTGATCAGATCAGTTCCGGTTGGAAAAGCCGGGCCTTTGCGGCGCAGGTGCAGTTCAAGATCGCGGGTCAGTTTCAGGTGTAGGCCGCGATCGGCGCCAGTGGCGGTTAGCGGGTGTTTCAGAATGGTTAGCAGGGTTTCAGCGGTCAGGCGTTGGCCGAACAGGGCCGCGACATGGCGCAAAAGGCGACCGGGTGCGGATAGGGCGAGGGGGCGACCGGCGGAATCGTCGGGCAGGATGCGCCAGCGATCCAAGGCGGCGGTGACTTGCCGGGTCAGGCCTCGGTCGGGGGTGATGAGGGCGGCAGTGCGACCGTCTTCGGCGGCTTTGCGCAGGATCAGGGCGATGGCGAGGGCCTCGGCGCGGGGGGATGCGGCCTCGATCAGGGTCATATCTTGGGTGGCCCCGGCGAGATTTTGCAGCTTTACGCCGTCGGTCAGCCATTGATCGGTGACAGGTGCGGGACGTAGGGAGAGGGCGACAAGGGCGTTGCGGGCGGGGTTGGGGGCGGCGATGTTACGCCATGGTTTGACGGCGCTGTGGGGGAGGTCTAGCGATGTCAGAAGGCTGTGAAAGCGGTATTGCGGGTGATCTTCGGCGGCCAAAGCAGTGTCTAATGCGGCCCAAACGGCGGGCGGCATGTCAAATTCGAACCCCGGCAGCACAAGCGCGCCTTGGGACAGGGCGGCGACGGCGCGCATGAACAATGCGGTAGTGCCGCGTGATCCGGTGGAGCCTGCGACGATGACCGGGCCCGCTGGTGGGTTGGTTTGCCAATGTTCGGTCAGGCGTTCGACGACCATGCGTTGGCGCGCCTCGGTATCGGGGGCGGCAGTTTTGTCGATGTATTGGGTGACTATGCCGAGGAAGGCTTGCGTCCGTTTCCAGTGGTCGGAGTGGTTGGAGACATCGAGGGCGGCGATATCTTCCGGCTCAACCCCTTCGCCTTGCATTTCGTCCATCAGTCCGGCCAAGCTGTCGGCCAGATCGTAAAGGGCGGCGCGGGGGGCAAAACTGCTGTCGGCATCGATTAGGGGGGTGATCAGTTGGGCGAGTTCCAGCCTGCGGCGCAGGGGGGATACGGCGGCGGGGATGCCTGCCATCAGGGTTTGTTGGCCAAGCTCGGTGATCAGCCGGATCCGGGGCAGGAAACTTGCGCCGTTTGCGCAGAAAAGATCGACGATCCGGCGGCGCATCCGCGAGGTGTTAACGTAGAGCTGCACCGCCGCCATTGCCTCGGGCGGTTGACCGGCGAGGCGCTCTTGCAGCCCGCGTACCAGTTCGGCGGGGAAATCTGCGCCGGCGGGCAGGGCGAAAACGCGGGGGCCGGGGGCATCAAATATTGGCATTGGCCAGCAGTGTCGCGGCCTCAGTAAGGCCTTGCGGGGTGCCGACATCGCACCATTCGCCGGGGTAGATCAGGCCATATGCGCGGCGATCCGCGATCATCATGTCCCACAGGCGGTTGAGCGAAAAGACGGCATCGGGAATATCGGCCAGCCCTTCGGTGCGGATTATCTGCGCGCCGATATAAAGGTGCTGACCCATGCTGCCCGCGCGGGCGATGCGGCCATCGGCGCCAAGCAGGAAATCGGCGCGGCCATCGCGGCCTTTGACGGACGACATCGGTAGTAGCAGCAGTAGCCCATCCATTGTGTTGCCATCCCACGCGTCGCGCAGTTGGGTCAATGGGTTTGGCCCGGCCCACACGACATCGGGGTTCAGGGTGAAAACCGGGCCATCGCCCAGCAGCGGCAGGGCGGCGCGCAGGCCACCGCCGGTTTCTAGGATTTGGTCACGCTCCCACGACGGAGCAATATCCTTGCGCGGCGCAAGGTGGGTTGCGATTTGATCGCCGAGGTAGTGCAGGTTGACGACTTTGCGAGGGATGCTTGCCTGATCTGCCAGATCGAGCGCGCGGTCGATCAGAGTGCGGCCGCCGACCTGAAGCAAGGGCTTTGGGCAGTTTGCCACCAAATCACCCATGCGCGTGCCAAGTCCGGCGGCAAAAAGCATCAGGGCGTGGGGTGTTTGCCGCATTGGTTGGCTATCCGCTCAAGGTTTTCGGGGGTCGGTTCTGGCAACAGATTGGCGCAGATCGCGGCGAGGGGTGCAAGGGCGGGATGCGCCAGGTTGCGCTGCAAGTGACGCCAGACGCGGGGCAGCAGGGCAAGCTGTGGGGTTTTGCCCTTGATGAGGCAGAGCCGGGCGGCGCCGCCGATGATGCGCAACTGGCGCTGGGCACCAAGCACGGCGTAGGCGCGCAGGAATGTAGCGTCGTCGGCACCTGTAGCGTCGATCATGCGGGTTTGCATGGCGCGTTCGGTTTGTGGCGGCACATCGCGGCGGGCGTCTTGCAGGAACGACACCAGATCATAACCGGGCTGGCCCATCTGGGCGAGTTGGAAATCAAGCAGACCGACGCGGGCGATGCCGTTGCGGTGCGGCAGCCAGAGCAGGTTTTCGGCGTGATAATCGCGCAGGATTGTGACTTTGGGGCCGATGGCGTTAGTGGTCAGGGCCTCTGTCAGGGTGGCGACGAAATCATCGTGGGCGGCGCGGTCGCCGGTGATGGCGAAGCGATACCAATCTAAGGCGAAGGTGGCGGCTTGGGCCCAATCTGATGGTGACAGGTTGGGGAGGTTGGCGGGGGGGTTGGCGGCTTGGAGTTTGATTAGGACGTCGGTGGCGCCGGTGTAGAGCGGGATTTCGAGGGATGGGTCTTGGGCAATGGCGCGGACGAACAGGTTGTCGCCGAGGTCTTCGAGCAGCAGGAAGCCATTGGGTAGATCTTGCGCCAGAATCTTTGGGGCGGACAGGCCGAGGTTGGTCAGGTAGGTGGCGATGGCGACGAAATCGGCGGGATCATCGCCTTTGCCGGGTGGCGCGTCCATGAGGACCGCAGTTTTGCCTGCCATTGAAAGGCGGTCATAGCTGCGGTCGGACCAATCGCCAGCCAGAAAACGGCGGTCGGCCTTGCCCCAACCGGCGGATTGCAGGAATTGCTGTGAGAGGGTGGTACGATCAGGCATTTTGGCCCCATAGGCGGCCAAGTTGTGCCAATAGTTGTGTGTGGGTGATGCCGGACAGATTGGCACGGCGGCCTTCGCCTTCGGCAGTCAGGGTGATGTGCAGGGCATTTTTGGGGGCGGATTTGCCTAGGCGGTCTGGCCATTCGACGATGCAGATGGCAGTGGCGAAGGCGTCGTCGAGGCCAAGTTCAAGCACCTCATCCGGGTGGGACAGGCGGTACAGGTCGGCGTGCCAGATATCGGTGCCATCGGCAGTGTAGGTTTGCACAAGGGTAAAGCTGGGCGAGGGCACGTCTTCGGCGCGGCCCATGCGGGTTTGGATCAGGGCGCGGGCGAGGTGGGTTTTGCCAGCGCCAATGGGGCCGTGCAGCAAAAGCGTATCGCCGGGACGGACGAGGCCCGCCAAAATCGCGCCAAGGCGCGTTGTGGCAGCATCATCGGGCAGGAACAGGGAAAGAGTGTTCGTTGTCATGGCGGCCAACCTACCGCGACCATCGCGGGCCGCAAGTCGATTGGTCAGGCGGAGAGGCGGCGGGCAGTGGCGAAACGGGGCACGGCATCGTCGGCTTGGGTGAAGGGGCGGAAGCTGGCGAGGGTGGCGCCACCGGTGATCGCGGCAAAGCGGCACGAAACCAGCCTGCCGTCGGAAAGCCGCGCCTCGGCATTCCAGGTGTCGCGGTTGCCGGTGGAGGCGACGAAATCTTCGACCTCCGCCCAGACATTCGACGGGGCGGTCAGACCGGACCAGTGGTTGCACAGAGTTGCGACGTTGCTTTCGCTAAGGGTTGCGGCGGGGTCGTGGTTCCACAGATCGGAATACGCAAGATTTGACAGAACCAGCTGGCCGCTTTGGGAAAACACGGCGATGGCGTCGGGAATTTCGTCGATCACCGACTGGCCCAGTTCCAGATCGGCGCGGTAGCGGCGGGTGCGGGACATTTCGGTGGAGATATCTTCAAACATCAACGCCAGCGCGCCGTTCGGATGCGGGCGACCGATAATGCGGTAGGTTTGGCCGGATGGCAGGCTCCACATATCCTCATACAGACCCGAGGCGGCGGCGTTTTCCATTTCGGACATCATCTTGCGCCAGCCGCGATAGTCTTTTGGTTCCGGGATCATATTCTTGTCACGCATGGCATCAAGCACGCTGAAAAGAGATGGCCGCATTGACAGGAAATCGGGGGCGAGGCCGGTTAGATCCAGCAGGGCGGGGTTGAACAGTTGCAGGTTGCGCTGGCGATCAAAGATGGCAAGGCCGATCGGCAGATGCGCGAAGGTTTTGGTCAGGGTCTGCATGAAATCGCGCAGCGCGGTTTCGGCCTGCACGGCGGCGTCGATCGGGATGGCGAAGATCAGGCGACCATCGCCTTCGGTCTGGCTGATCAAATCAAACCAACGGCTGGTGTCATTCGGGCCGTCAATGCGTTGCCGCTGGCCCGCGATGCCTTGCGCAGAGGCGGTGCGTTCAAAGATGCGGGGCAGGGGCCAGGCGAGCGTTTGATCGGGGGATAGCTTTTTGGAGACATGGGCCGTGTAGGTGGCATTGGCCCACACCACGTCACCATCCGCCAGTTCGCGCCAGATCATCATCGGGGCTTGGGCGGCGATGGCGCGCATTTGGTCAAGCTCTTCCGTCAATGCGCGTTGGGTGATCAGATCGGCACCGGGGGCTGTGCGGTCTGTTTTGGGATCGGCGAGGGTGATGCGAGTGACGCCGCCACGCAATTCGGCATGAACCACAAGGGGCGTGGCACCATGGCCTTCGGACGCGAGCGTCAGGCGACCATCGCCGGACAAGGCGATGAGGCGGGTCTCAAGATCGGGGAAGCGGGGTTGCAGATAGGCCATCAACCGGATCATCGGCCCACCGCGAGCGGCGCTGGCGGACAGCAGGGCGCGGCCGGAGGGCGAGGCATCAATCAGCGCATCACCGTCAAACAAAAAGACTGTTCCGGCCTTGTCGCCGGAAAAGATGCTGTTGCCCGCGGCCGTATTTCGGCCCTGCATCGTTGCGAGGATCACGATGCCCAGTAAGGCCGCAACAATCGCTGTGGCAATCAGCCCCAGCCCGAGTATCCAGTCCAATTCCATCGTGCAGAGCCTCACCGATTCCGTTAAGCACTGCTCAATCTAGGGAAGACTAAGTTAAGGCTGAATTAATCCTGAGGGGGAATGTCGTTCAGATAGAGGCGGCGATATGTTCAGCACCGGTGCAATCAGGGCTTGAATGGGACATTGGCACCGGGAACAAAATCTTCCGAGACTGCCAACGCATTTCGGGGCCAGACTACCGCGACAATAGCGCCGCATTTATCGGGGTATTCGGATTTGATCAGAAACGGGTCGGCGGCGTTGGTAAAAGATAGCTTCGCACCGGTTCGTTCCAGCAAGGTTTTGGCAATGAACAGACCAAGGCCCATGCCTTCGTATTCGGGCCGCAGAAGGGTTTCGGTGCCGGGATCGCGGGCGCGCACGAACGGATCGCCGATGCGGCCAATGATTTGCGGTGGATACCCTTCGCCGTCGTCAACAATGCGCACTGATAGGGCGGTATCGGACCATTCCGCCTCGATCCACACAGTTGAGCGGGCAAAATCTACAGCGTTCTGGATTAGGTTGCGCAGGCCGTGAATAACCTCGGGGCGTCGCAGGATGCTGGGGTGCAACTCAGAGCTGCCCGGCACTGGCTGAACGGAAAGCTCAACCTGTTTGCCGCGCGCAATATGCGGCTCGGCTGCTTCGCGCAGAACTGCGCCAAACGGTGCTTGGCGAAGATGCGTGTCATCTTTCCCAGCCCGCCCCATGGAACGAAGGATATCGCGGCACCGATCCGCAGACTCGCGGATAAGTCGGATGTCATCCAGCAATTCGGGGCGATCAGCCAAGTCATCCATCATTTCGGTACTGACCAGTTTTATGGTGGCCAGTGGCGTGCCAAGCTCATGCGCCGCGGCAGCGACCACACCGCCAAGATCTGTCAGCTTTTGTTCGCGCGCCAAGGCCATCTGAGTGGCAAGCAGCGCGTTTGACATTGACCTGATCTCTGTCGCCACACGGCGGGCATACAGCGATACGAAAATGATGCCGACAACAATCGAAAGCCAAAAGCCGAACTCGAATATCTGCGGGATTTCTAGCAAGGTGCCATCGGGAAAGCGCAGCGGCACATTGGCGAAGGCGGCCAACGTCATCAGGGCGATGGCGAAGGTGCCCAAGATGACGGTGGTGCGCAGTTCAAGTGCGGTGGCCGAAATTGTAACGGGTGCCAAAACCAGCAAAGCAAACGGGTTTGCAAGACCGCCGGTCAGAAAGACCAGAAGCGACAACTGTGACAGATCAAACATCAGGGTTAGAAGCGCTTCATTTTCTGTAAGGCGCTTGGTTGCTGGAAAGAGATAGGCCGATACCAGATTGGCAACGACCGACGCAGCCACTACCAAAAGGCAAAGCCCGATTGGCAGCACGATCTGATAGTATTGATCAGCCACGATGATTGCGGCGATTTGACCGGCAATCGCCATCCAGCGCAGCAGGATCAAGGTTCGCAAGCGAACGGTGTCGCTGCGAATATCGCCGGGAAGCAGGCCAAGTGTCGAAGATGCCATGCGCAATCGGGCCTTTTGGTGGATTAGTGCCAGTGTTATGTCTGGCACGATACCAGATCAATCCGCACAGAAAACGCACGACGAAAGAGGCCCCAGATGACAAGGATTTACGCCATTGCTGCCGCTGCCGGTATTGCGGCGCTGTTAGGCGGGACGGCGGGCTATGTCTGGCTTGCCCAATCCAGCAATGACCCGCTGGACAAATGCCGCGGCGGCCGGGTTGCGGGCGGTGCCATTGGCGGGCCGTTCACGCTGCTGGATGAAACGGGCACAACCGTGACGGAGAAAGACGTGCTGAAAGAACCGTCATTGGTTTATTTTGGCTATACCTTCTGCCCTGATGTCTGCCCATTGGACAACCAAAGAAATGCCGATGCGGTGGACATTCTGGAAGAAAAGGGCCTGTCGGTGACGCCGATTTTCATCTCGATTGACCCGGCCCGCGATACGCCTGCGGTAATGGCTGAATATACCGATGCAATTCATCCCAAGATGATTGGCCTGACCGGATCGGCCGATCAGGTGAAAGCGGCCTCGGTGGCCTATAAGACCTATTTCAAGCAGCAACCCGCAGAGGACGAATACTATCTAATGGATCATTCCACGTTTACCTATCTGATGCTGCCGGGCACGGGCTTCGCCGAGTTTTTCGACCGCGATGTCACTGCAGATAAGATTGCAGACACAGTGGCTTGTTTCCTGACCGAAGGCTGATCCTGGTTGATTGACCCGGTGGCATATTGGCCTATGTCGAATTCCATGAATATCGTCACGCAAAAGGGTTCACCATGACCGAAGAAACGACGCCAGACCTGGGTGCAGATTGCACGTTGCTGCTGGTCGATGATGACGAGGTTTTTGTACGGCGTCTGGCCAAGGCTATGGAAAAAAGAGGGTTTCTGCCCGATATTGCCATTAGCGTTGCGGCGGGCAAGGCGGCTGCGCGGGCACGACCGCCTGCCTATGCGGTGGTTGATCTGCGGCTGGAGGATGGCAATGGGCTTGATGTGGTGGAAACGCTGCGCGAGCGTCGCCCCGATTGCCGGATTGTGGTTCTGACCGGATATGGCGCGATTGCGACGGCGGTTGCGGCGGTAAAGATTGGCGCGTTGGATTATCTGTCAAAACCCGCCGATGCGAATGAAGTGACCAATGCCTTGCTGGCAAAGGGTGATGGCTTGCCGGCGCTGCCGGAAAACCCAATGTCGGCGGACAGGGTGCGCTGGGAACATATTCAGCGGGTATATGAGATGTGCGAACGCAACGTATCGGAAACGGCGCGGCGACTTAACATGCACCGGCGGACGCTGCAGCGTATTTTGGCCAAACGCAGCCCAAAATAATAATCCGCGCCTTGCAGCCCATGGTCTCTTGCCCTATATTTAAGTTCTGAAATTGCAAGGATGACAATCGTGAATATCGATCTTAATTCGCTCAGCCTTAAAGAACTTAAAGAACTTCAATCTTCCGTGAACAAAGCCGTGAATGGTTTTGAAGATCGCAAGCGCAAAGAGGCGTTGTCACAGGTTGAAGAGGCCGCACGCGCGCTGGGCTTTACTTTGTCTGAATTGACCGGCACTGCGGTGCCAAGAAAGCGGTCGCCCGCAGTGCCGAAATACGCCAATCCAGCCAACAAATCCGAAACCTGGTCGGGCCGTGGCCGCAAGCCGCGCTGGTTTGCCGCAGCCTTGAAGGCCGGTAAGAAGCCGGAACAGATGGCGATCTGAAACTTCGATGACACGAATGGGAAGGCCGCACTAAACTGCGGCCTTCAACCATTTCATGAAGGTCTTGATCTCGGCGCGTTTTGGCCCCGGACGGGTGACCATGTAATAGGCCAAGCTATCGTCGCGGATCGATCCGACAACGAGCAGCGCACCGCTTTCCACATCTTGTTCAACCAGTGCCGCCGCTTCGACATGCAGACCGTAGCCTTGGCGGGCGGCGGAAAGTGCGAGTTCTTCGGTTGGGATATAGGCGATGTTCATGGCATCGGGCTGCAGGCCAAAGCTTTTGAGCCATGCCAGCGCTTCGGGCCAGTCCTGTTCGATAACCCAAGGCATGGCGGACATTTCCGCAAGACTAAGGTTCTGGCGGCCATCAAGCAGCGACGGCGCTGCGACGATGACGTAATGCGCGGCGGTCAGAAATTCGGCATCGACGCCCGGCCAATTGCCATTGCCGAAGCGGATGCCAAGATCAATCGGTTCGCGGCGCAGATCGACAAGGCGTTTGTCGGGGTGGATGGACAGCGGCACTTCGGGATGGGCGGACCAGAATTTGCCAAGCCGCGGCATCAGCCATTGCGCGGCAAAAGCGGGGGTCATCGTGACACGCAGGGGCGCATCTTTGTCGGTGGCGCGCAGATCGGTCAGCACCTGATCGATGATGCGAAACCCTTCGGCAAGGGCTTGGGCAAGCCTGGCACCTTCGGTTGTCAACGCAAGTCCGCGACCTTCGCGGTAGATCAGCGCGTGGCCGAGGTGATCTTCCAAGCTGCGCACCTGCTGGGCGACGGCGGCATGGGTGACGTTCAGGGCGCGCGCTGCGGCGGAAAAACTTTGCAACCGCGATGCGGCCTCAAACGCGCGCAGGGCGGTTAGGGACGGGAAGGCTTTCCAGTCTAGGGACATATGTTAGCCAGTCTAACAGATCAGCAAAATCGCTGACTCGGGTTGTGGGCCGATTTGCGATATACAATGCCTATGACACCACGCAAAAAGGAGCAAGTCATGTTACATATCTTGGCAGATGCGCTGCTGATTGCAGCCCGGATGGAACCGACACGGCGAACTGATTATCGCGCCCGGCCAGAGCCAGAGGCGGAAAAGAAAGCCGCTCGCCGTTGGTTCAGCCTTATGGGGATCAAGCTTTAAGTGCAGGCCGCCAGCAATACCGAATGCCGCGCTACGTAATCCGCTCGTACCACTGCGGGCGGACGCAATCTAATCTCTAGCCCGCGCAGAAGTGCTGTTTGGGGGCGCCCAAAGAATTTATCCGCCTCGAATTCCGTGAAGCCTGCGATCTGCACCGCTTCTAGCCAAGCGGAAATTTTGTCGGCAGCCTTAATGGCCTTTTTCACCACAATAGGTAGCGATGCTGGCAAGCCAAAGCGCAGATGCACGGCGGCAGTCAGGCGCAGATCCAGCTCGCCATAGCCGGGGCCGACAGCCGCTTTTACCGGGCTGATCATATCGCCGATGACGTATTCTGGCGCATCATGCAGCAAGGCCGCCAAACACCATTTCGGCGGCTGATCCCCAAGGCGCGAGAATATCTGTTCCACCAACAGCGAATGTTCAGCCACAGAATACGGCCAGTCCCCCCGCGTTTGCCCATTCCAGCGGGCTACAAAGGCCAGACCGTGGGCGATATCTTCAACCTCGATGTCCATCGGAGTTGGGTCCAGCAAATCAAGCCTGCGGCCCGAAAGCATCCGTTGCCAAGCGCGGGGTTGTTTCATGGGGTGTGGTCCTTTGGCACGCGGAGTTGTCGAACCGCCTTTCTAATGCTATCTGCCCCCCAACCCAAGGATCAAGGAGTGCGGCGGATGCCGAAAGATTACATCGTTAAAGATATTGCACTGGCCGATTATGGCCGCAAGGAATTGGTTATTGCCGAAACCGAAATGCCGGGACTGATGGCGTGCCGCGAGGAATTTGGCACCACCAAGCCGTTGGCAGGCGCGCGGATCGTGGGATCGTTGCATATGACGATCCAGACCGCTGCCTTGATTGAAACGCTGGTCGCCCTTGGCGCCGATGTGCGCTGGGCGTCGTGCAACATTTTCTCGACCCAAGATCACGCCGCTGCGGCGATTGCTGCAGCTGGCATTCCGGTTTTTGCCATCAAGGGTCAGACCCTGACCGAACATTGGGACTATCTGGATCGGTCATTCATGTTTCCGGAGGGTGCCAATATGATCCTCGACGATGGCGGTGATGCGACGCTTTACGTGCTGCTTGGCGCACGGATGGAAGCGGGCGAGGACGTTCTGTCAGTACCGGCGTCCGAAGAGGAAGAAGTAATTAAACTTCAGATCCAAAAGCGCATCAAACAAAGCCCAGGCTGGTTTGCGAAAACCCGCGCGGCAATTAAGGGCGTGTCAGAAGAAACCACCACCGGCGTGCATCGTCTGTATGATCTGCATAAGAAAGGCCAACTGCCTTTCCCAGCGATCAACGTGAATGATTCCGTCACCAAATCGAAGTTCGACAACAAATATGGCTGCAAGGAATCGCTGGTTGATGGCATTCGCCGCGCAACCGACACCATGATGGCTGGCAAGGTTGCCGTGGTTTGCGGTTATGGCGACGTGGGCAAAGGCTCGGCTGCATCGCTGCAAGGGGCTGGTGCCCGCGTGAAGGTTACTGAAGTGGACCCGATCTGCGCGCTGCAAGCGGCGATGGATGGTTTTGAAGTGGTGCTGTTGGAAGAGGTGGTTGCATCGGCCGACATTTTCATCACCACCACCGGCAATAAAGACGTGATCCGCATCGAGCATATCCGCGAGATGAAGGACATGGCGATTGTTGGCAATATCGGCCACTTCGACAACGAAATTCAGGTGGCAGCGCTGAAGAACCACAAATGGACCAACATCAAAGAACAGGTCGATATGATCGAAATGCCCGCGGGCAATCGGATCATTCTGCTGTCTGAGGGCCGCTTGTTGAACCTTGGCAATGCCACCGGTCACCCGTCTTTTGTGATGTCGGCATCCTTTACCAATCAGGTGCTGGCGCAGATTGAGCTGTGGACAAAGGGCAGCGAATATCAGCCCGGCGTCTACATTCTGCCAAAGGCTCTGGATGAAAAGGTCGCCCGTTTGCACCTGAAGAAAATCGGCGTGAAGCTAACCGAATTGCGCAAGGATCAGGCCGATTACATTGGTGTCAATGTCAATGGCCCGTTCAAATCGGAACACTACCGCTACTGATCGGCGGCCCGTTGGGGCGGCGTGATTGCAACAGGGGCCGCGCATTGATTTTGCGCGGCTTTCGTTTGAACAGCCCTTACGTTAGGCTTTCGAAAAAGCAGTGACAGGGACGAAATCATGGAAGTTAGCAAACGCGACCGGTTGCGTGACCGGATGCTGGAGGGCATGCCAAAAGGTGCTGTGGTGGCCGAAATCGGCGTTTGGGAAGGCTTTTTCAGCGGCCGCATCATGGAAATCTGCCAGCCAAAAGTGCTGCACTTGATTGACCCATGGCTGTACATGCCAGAGTTCGCGAACACCGGTTTTGGCCGCAAGAAGAATGAACATCTGATGGAACAGAAATGGCTGGATGTGGTGGCCAAGTTCAAGGATGACCCGCGCGTGAAAGTGCACCGCGCGCTATCGGAAGTGGCACTGGGCGCGATGCCGGATGGCGCGTTGGATTGGGTTTACATCGACGCCAACCATAACGAGCCCTTCATCGGCAACGATCTGGCGCTGTGTCTGCGCAAGGTCAAACATGATGGCATGATCGCGGGTGACGATTTTAACTGGCAATCTGAACAAAGCGGCGCGCCGGTGAAACACGCAGTTGAAAAGATGCTCGGGGAATTGGGATCGGCGGCCAGCCTGACCCTGATGGCGAACCAATACATCATCAAGCTGAACCGGCCTGAGCCAAAACCTGCCAAGGGGAAAAAGGGCTGACATTTCCCTTTGTCGTACGACATGTTTCGCCTAAGGTCTGCCCGCGAGACGAGTTTACAATGAATAAGTGACCTAACAGGGTTGGAACGAGGAGCTGCTGAATGAGTAAGAGAGATGATCTGATCGCAAAATATGCTGATGATCTGAAAAACAAATGCAAGATGACGCCAGATATGGCGCTGCTGACCAAAGTAACGATTGGCTGTGGCCCAGCGATTTACAACGCTGATAGTGCCACCGTTGCCGGGTCTGATGCGTCAGAGCTTGAAACCGTGAAGAATAACTTCCTCATGAAAAAGCTTGGCATGGCTGATAGCCCGAAGTTGATGGAGGCGATCAACGCCGTGATTGATACTTATGGCCGGTCAGAGCGCAGCAAGTTCCGCGCCGTGATCTATTACATGCTGGTCAAGCATTTCGGCAAAGAAGCCGTCTACAAGTAACGAGACGCGTTTAGGTTTCTCTGGTCGCCCGCCCCTTTATTGGCGCGGGCGTCTTGGTTTCTGGAACCTTGCGAATGCCGCGCGGATTTGCGTTAATTCGTAACGGCTTAGGTGTTGCGGTGCTTGGGCCGGATGGGGTACAGTTTGGTCATAGGGCAGTACGCCCGGGACCTTTTCAGAACACGTGTGGTGCTAAGGGAGCACGTGGGGTGGATGGAGGGTCCTGAGGGGTCGGGACCCTCCAATTTTTCAGAACAAATTCAAGATCAGGCCCATGATCGCACAGCCGACGATAGCGTTGACGCCGTCGATCACTGTTAGCGCCGGTTTGCGCATTCCGAAGGCATAATTCATCGCGACCCACGGGGTGATGAAAAACGCACCGACGCCCAAACCCGCGACCAAACCGCCGCCAAGCGAGACGATGCCGCTGGTCTGAAACATGTGTCGCATCATGCCTGCGACCAACAGCATTGCCACGAAGGCGATGACGAAAGGCATCGGGCTGCCGTTGCCTTGCGGTTTGCCGTTGGCATCTATTGGTATTCCGGCCGCTTCCATCCAGGGTTTAGACATTGCGATGTACCAAACCGCGCTAAAGGCGTAGGCGCCGATCGCGGCGGCGATTACATTCAGAAATTCCATTGTTCCCTCCGATTGCAGTATTTTTCGGGCACTATGGCGCGGAAATCTGCGGCTGGACAGGAAAATCAGGGGGCGGTGCCGCCCATGCCGCAAACGATGCGCCATTCGTCCGGGGTGACGGGTTGCACCGAGAGGCGGGAGTTATTGATCAGCACCATATGTTCCAACCCCGGCTGAACCTTGCAGTCATCCAAGGTGACGGGCCGCGCAAAAGGGCGCATGGCGCGGATCATCACACAATCCCATCGCGGATCATCAGTAGTGCTGTCGGGTTTGCTTGTCCGGCACACCTCGACGATGCCAACCACGGCTTTGCCAACATTGGAATGGTAGAAGAACCCCTGGTCGCCAACCTGCATCGCGCGCATGTTATTGCGGGCTTGATAGTTGCGCACACCGTGCCATTCTTCGCCGACATCACCGCGCGCAACCTGATCATCCCAGCCCCAGGTATCGGGTTCGGATTTGAACAGCCAATGCTTCATCCCACCACCTTTTTCCATTCGCTGACTGTGACGGATTGGAACAGGTTGGCCTTCGAATAAGGGTCTAACGCTGCCCAATCCTGCGCATCCGCCAAGGTTTCTACGCTCAGGATAATCAATGATCCGGTCATCTGCCCCTGCGCATCCAGGAACGGCCCGGCCATTTCGACCACACCTGTTGCGGCGATATGGGCCAGATGCGCCGCGCGGGTATCTGCCCGAATTTGCAGGGCACCGGGTTTGTCGATGCAGATAAGGGCAACTCTCATGCGTTATTCCTGTTTCAAAGGGCGCGACATCAGCGCCTGAATGGCCTGCTGCAAGCCGATCTGGCCGGTGGTCAGCGCGCCCACCATCGCAGTTATTGGTAGATCAAGGCCATGCTTCAACGCAAGTTTTGTCATCGCCTGCGCGGTGGCAATGCCTTCAACGGTGATTGCCGGATCGAAAGCTTGTGCCAGACCCAGCGCCCGGCCATAACGAAAATTGCGCGATTGATCCGAGGTGCAGGTCAGCACCAGATCGCCCAGCCCGGACAGCCCGGCGAGTGTTTCGCCTCTGGCCCCCATCGCTTGCGCCGCGCGCACCATTTCGGCGTAACCGCGCGTCATCAGGGCGGCGCGGGCGGAATCGCCCAAACCAGCGCCAATAACGACGCCTGCAGCGATGGCGATAACGTTCTTCAACGCACCGCCGATTTCGGCACCGGCAACGTCCGTTGTGCGGTAAATCCGCAATGTTAGGGTCGAAAGTAGTTGTTGTAGAGTGTCGCCCACCGCATCGTCGGCACAAGCCAGCGTCAGCGCCGTGGGCAGGCCGCGCGCGATATCGGCGGCAAAGCTGGGGCCAGTTAGAACCGCGGCAGCCGATTGCGGGCAGGCATCCTTGATCAGCGCCGTGGCACCGCGACCCGTGGCCAGATCAATGCCCTTGCAGCAAGCCACAAGCGGCAGCCCATCTATAGCCGCAGCCATAGCGGGCAGCGCGCGCGCCAGTGCCTGCATCGGCATCGCAAGAAGCACTGCATCGGCGGTTTTGGGCAGGGTTGATGTGACTTTGATGTTGTCGGGAAACGCTACCCCCGGTAGCCGCGCCTCGTTTCGCCGGGACGTGGCCATTTGCCTGACATGATCACTATCCCGCGCCCAAAGCAGCACCGACATGCCCGCTTGCGCAAAGGCAACCGCCAAAGCTGTGCCAAAGGCCCCAGCGCCAAGAACCGCAATCATGCTTTGGCTCCCTTTTTACCGGACCCTAACATCGACGGCCTTGACGCGTCCAACGGCCAACGCGGGCGGGCCGCCAGATCCAGACCGTCGCGCAGGCCGATGCGATATCGTTCAATCCCAGCCCAAGCGACCATCGCGGCGTTGTCGGTGCAAAGTGCAAGCGGTGGGGCCAAGAAGGGCACACCTGCATCGGCGCAAACAGTCTCTAACTTGGCGCGAATAGCGGCATTTGCTGCCACGCCACCGGCGACGGCAAAGGCCGGTGCTTGGGGAGATTGCGAGAGATAAAGCGCCAATGCGCGTTTTGTTTTTTCGGCGAGAACATCAGCAATTGCGGCTTGAAAACCAGCACAAAGATCGCGTCGATCCTGCACGGTGATGCCGCCTTGAGGCGCAATCAGCGTATCGCGGGCGCGCAACAAAGCCGTCTTCAGGCCCGAGAATGACAGATCGCACCCCGGCCTATCCAGCAACGGGCGTGGAAAAGCAAAACGCGCGGGGTTGCCCAAGCGCGCCTCGGCTTCCACCGCCGGGCCGCCGGGCTGCGTCAGGCCCAGCAGCTTGGCGGTTTTATCAAATGCCTCGCCGGGGGCATCATCAATGGTGCCGCCAAGTCGGGTAAACTCATCAACGCCATTGACCAGCAAAAACTGGCAATGGCCGCCGGATACCAGCAGCATCAGATAGGGAAACTCCAATCCATCGGTCAGCCGTGGTGTCAGAGCGTGCCCCGCCAAATGGTTAACCCCGACCAAAGGCAAGCCGCGCGCCGCGGCAATACCCTTGGCGCACATGACGCCCGACAGCACACCGCCAATCAGCCCCGGTCCGGCGGTAACGGCAACGCCGCCCAGATCAGCAAGTGTAATACCAGCTTCGGCCAAGGCACGTTCAACGCAATAGTCCAGCCGTTCGGCATGGGCCCGCGCCGCGATTTCCGGCACTACACCGCCAAAAGGCGCATGAAGGGCGGTCTGGCCGTCAATCACCGATGACAGAATTTCCGCTGGTTGACCCGGAACATGCCGCACGACTGCCGCTGCCGTATCATCGCAGCTGCTTTCCAGACCGAGGAAGGTAAGTGTTGTGGGCATCGGCCACCGATTGCCAGAAGGGTTAACCGCAGGTAACACCTGAGCCATGGTCACACAATCCCGCGCCAAACCAGTGCCGCTGTTGCTGACGCGCCCCGAAACGCAAGGTGCCCGCTTTGCCGACGATCTGCGCGCGCGCTTTGGCGACCAGATTCGGATAGTGAAGACGCCGCTGATGGCCCCACGATTCTTTGTGCCCACCCTGCCGGATGGCCCGTTTGCCGCGTTGATCATCACATCGCAAACCGGGGTAGAGGCATATTCGCGGCTGGGTGACGCAATGAAGCTGTTGCCAACGCAGATTTTCTGCGTCGGCGAACGCACCGCAAAAGCGGTCCGGAAGGCAGCACTGCAGCCAGTGCTAATCGGGGCAAACGCCAGCAGTTTGATTGACCAGATAAAGGCGCTGCAACCTGTCGGCCGGCTGCTGCATTTACGTGGGCGCGATGCGCGTGGCGATATTGCTGATGGCCTTAATTCCGCTGGAATAGAGACGTTTGAGGCGATTACTTATGTCCAAGCGGAGCAGCCGCTGGCGGCCGAAGCCGCGGCGCTTCTTAAGGCGAAATTCCCCGTGTTGGTGCCACTCTTCTCCCCCCGAACAGCCGCGTTATTTGCCGCTGAACTGCGACGGATAACCGTCATTTCCCCCTTGTTTATTGCTGCGATCAGTGACGAAGTTGCCCTTGAAGCGGGGGGAAGCGCAACCCAGATTGAGGTTGCAGCCAAGCCCGACGCGGCGTCGATGCTGGACGCTTTGGCGCGGCTTTTTGCGGATATAAGGCGCGCTTGAATGCCGCCCTGCGGACAGACTAAGATTGGTTAACAAGACCCATGCGGTGCATCATTTGCCGCTGACAATTAGGCGGAGAACCGACGATGGCAGACCCGAAAAACGCAAGGCCCGGCGAAGATGATGGGGCGTTGTTGGCGGTCGAAGCCACCGAGCCGGTGATTTTGCAAGAACCAGACCGGGTGTCGCACGATAGCGAACCGCCTACGCCCGATGCAGCACCTTTACCCGCCCCAAAACCACCGCAACGGAAAAGTAGGATGCTGCCCTACGTTGTTGGCGGCGTGATCCTGGCGGCTGCCGGGTTTGGCATCGCGAAATATGTAGTGCCCTACACTGGGACTGGGGACGCTGTTGCCGCCCTGCAGGCGCAGATCGATGCGCAGTCAGCAGCCGATGCCAAATTGCAATCTGACCTAGCCGCCGTAGCGGCGCGTCCGGTGCCAGACACAACGTTTGCCGAACGTATTGGGGCACTGGAGGTTGCGGTAAAGTCCATTCCGGATACCAGCGCGCTGGTATCCCGGCTTGCGACACTGGAAGATCGGTTGACGGCAATCGAGGCGGCGTCGGCGGGCGGCGAAGGCGCGCCTGCAGCGGCATTGGCCGCGATGAACCGCGAATTGACCGGCCTGAGAGCGGCGCTTGAGGCACAAAAAGGTGCAGGCTCGGCCCTGACTGCAGACATTGAGGCCGCATCCGCCGCCGCCCAAACCCGGCTGGATGCAGCCGAGGCCGCCGCGCAATCAGCAGCGAGGCTGGCCGCTTTAAGCCATATCAGAGCCTCTTTCGAAAGCGGCGCACCGCTTGGCCCCGCCCTAGAAGGGCTGACATCACTGGGTGCTAAGATCCCCGAAAACCTGGCGTCTGCTGCCGACGGCTTGCCCAGCCTTTTATCGTTGCAAGACGGCTTCACCGAACCGGCCCGTGCGGCCTTAGACGCGTCTATTCGCGCCGATATGGGCGAAGGCTGGACAGACCGTCTATCAGCATTCCTGCGCAGCCAAAGTGGCGCCCGTTCCCTGACCCCGCGCGAAGGAACTGATCCTGATGCAGTGCTTTCACGCGCCGAAGCTGCGTTGCGCGACGGCCAGATCAAGGCGGCACTGACCGAACTTGCAGGCCTGCCACCAGCTGGGGCCGAAGCGATGGCACCTTGGGTTGCCGATGCCACCCGCAGATTGGACGCCGAACAGGCGATTGCCGATCTTTCCGCAGCATTGAATGGGGAATAGGGGCGCGCAATGATCTGGTCCTTGATCAAGGTTCTGCTGTTTGTAGCGACGATTGCCGCGCTAACGTTTGGTGCCGGGGTGCTGCTGGATACCGGCGGCGGCATTCGCATAGCAGTGGCAGGTTACGAATTTACCTTCGGACCATTGCAGGCGGTGATTGCGGCGCTGCTGCTGGTGGCGTTCGTCTGGCTGATCATGAAGCTCGTCGGGCTGATCGTCGCCGTGTTGCGGTTTGTGAACGGCGATGAGACGGCAATCTCGCGTTATTTCGACCGGAACCGGGAACGTAAGGGTTATCAGGCGCTGGCGGAAGGCATGATGGCAATCGCCTCGGGCGAAGGGCGAATTGCTCTGGCCCGGGCGACAAAGGCCGAGAAATACTTGGGCCAGCCCGAACTGACGACGCTGCTAACGGCGCAGGCCGCCGAACTGGCGGGTGACACCAAACGCGCGACAGAGGCTTACAAGGCGCTGTTGGGCGATCAGAAAACCCGGTTTGTCGGCATTCGCGGGCTGATGAAGCAAAAGCTGACGGAAGGCGATACCGGAACCGCGCTGAAACTGGCGGAAAAGGCGTTTGCGCTGAAGCCGAAGCATGGAGAGACGCAGGATGTGCTGCTGAAACTGCAAGCGGAGCACGCCGATTGGAAAGGGGCACGCACGACGCTGGGGGCAAAGCTGAAATCGGGTGAGTTGCCGCGAGATGTGTATCGCCGCCGTGATGCCGTGCTGGCGCTGCAAGAGGCACGGGTGGTGCTGGACGATGAAACCTCGATTGATGCGCGCGAAGCGGCGATCGAGGCGAACAGGCTGTCTCCCGATCTTATTCCCGCTGCTGCGATGGCTGCGAAAAGTTATACCCTGAAGGGTGAAAAGAAGAACGCGCTGCGGGTGCTGAAAAAAGCATGGGAAGCGCAGCCGCATCCTGATCTGGCTGCGGCTTTCGCGGACATTGAACCCGAGGAAACGCCGGCCGCGCGTCTGAAGCGATTCAAAACGCTGACGGGGCTGCGCCCTGATCATGCCGAAACGAAGATGTTGCTGGCGGAGCTGAACGTGGCTGCGGAAGACTTTCCATCGGCTCGCCGCGCTTTGGGGGATTTGGTGGAAAGTCATCCGACGGGGCGGTCGGTTGCTTTGATGGCGGCGATTGAACGGGGTGAGGGGGCCGATGATACGGTCGTGCGCGAGTGGTTGGTGCGGGCGATGGCGGCGCCTAGGGGGCCGCAGTGGTGCTGCGATAAATGTCAGGCGATCCACGCGACATGGGCCCCGATCTGCGACAATTGCGGCGGCTTTGATACCCTTAGCTGGCGCGAGCCGGTGACGGGGTCGGGCGGTGTTGATCTGTCGCCGCTGATTATTCCGGCCCCGCCACAGCCGGTTGAGGAGCCGGAAGTGATCGATGTGGAAGCTATCGTCCGGCAGGCAAATTAGGGGCTACAAAGCGCCGCGATGGAATGCTAAGAGGCGGGAATTGGGCCGCTGTAGCTCAGCTGGTAGAGCACATCATTCGTAATGATGGGGTCGGGGGTTCGAATCCCTTCAGCGGCACCAGTTTTCAGATATCACTGGGGTAACACGCGTGTTACGTTTGGTATCACATTGAAAATACTTCATATTGTGATTTCCGTTAGGGAAATTTTAACCCCCCACGGCCTAGTAACACACATGGTTTGCGGTTGAAGTGGCCCTGATCGCCGCTAAGGTTGCAGCCAGCAGTTCATTGCCAAGGGTATCATGACCGCCGCCATTGAAGAGTTCATTCAGCGCTGGAAACCGTCTGGCGGCAGTGAAATGGCCAATTTCCCCAGCTTTGCGGGCGAATTGACCCGGCTTTTGGGCGTCGAGCCACCAAAACCTGCCACCAGTGATGGGCAGAACAACGATTACCGCTTTGAACGCCCGGTTACCTTTACCCACACTGGCCCGCCGGGGCGGCGCGGGCGGATTGATCTGTACCGGCGCGGCTGTTTCATTCTGGAGGCAAAGCAAGGCGCCGATGCCGACCCTGCGCCCGACAACCAACTGGCGCTGATCGCCGATATGCCTGCGATTGCCCAGAAGGGGCACGGCAAACGCGGCTCGGCCAAGTGGGATGATACCATGCTGAAGGCGCGGGCGCAGGCAGACAGCTATGCCCGCGCGGTGGCGAAAGAAGACGGCTGGCCGCCGTTTCTGCTGATTGTCGATGTGGGCCACGTGATCGAGGTTTATGCCGACTTTTCCCGTCAGGGGCAGGGTTACAGCCAGTTTCCCGATGGCAACCGCTACCGCATCACGCTGGACGATTTGCGCGATGACGCCGTGCGCAAGCGGCTGGTCGCCATCTGGAACGACCCGATGGCACTGGACCCGGCCAAGATCAGTGCGGCGGTAACGCGCAAAGTGGCCGGGCATCTGGCGGAACTGGGCAAATCGTTTGAAGGCCAGGGCCACAAACCCGAAGCGGTGGCGAATTTTCTGATGCGCTGCCTGTTCACCATGTTTGCCGAAGATGTGGATCTGATCCCGAAAGGCAGCTTTACCGCCAAGCTGAAAGAATTGCGTGGCCACCCGGAACATGCCGCCCCGACGCTAAAGGCGCTGTGGGAGGTGATGAATGCCGGTGGGTTTTCGACCGTTCTATCCACCGATCTGAAACGCTTTAACGGCGGGCTGTTCAAGGATGCCGCCGCCCTGCCGCTGAACGCCCTGCAACTGGGGTTGCTGATTGATGCTGCCACGCACAATTGGCGCGAGGTCGAACCTGCGATTTTTGGCACCCTGTTGGAACGCGCGCTGTCGGTGAAGGACCGTCACAAGCTGGGCGCGCATTACACGCCGCGCGCCTATGTTGAACGGTTGGTAACGCCCACGGTGATGGAGCCGCTGCGGGATGATTGGCGCGATGTCACCGTTGCTGTGCAGCGCCTTGCCGCCGATGGCAAGTTGGACGATGCTCGCGCCGAGGTGCATAAATTTCACCGCAAGCTATGCGATGTGCGCGTTTTAGACCCGGCCTGCGGATCGGGGAATTTTCTGTATGTCGCGCTGGAATTGATGAAACGGCTGGAGGGCGAGGTGATCGCCCTGCTGCGCGATCTGGGCGAAGATCAGGCAGCGTTGGGCCTTGCCGGGCATACCGTGGACCCGCATCAGTTTTTGGGCATCGAGTTGAACCCATGGGCGGCGGCGGTGGCCGAATTGGTGCTGTGGATCGGCTATCTGCAATGGCATTTCCGCACCCATGGCACCGCCAGCCCGGCGGAACCCGTGCTGCGCGATTTTCACAATATCGAAAACCGCGATGCGGTTCTGGATTGGGACAGCAGGCGGGAACGGCGGGATAGCGCGGGCAAACTTGTGACGCGGTGGGATGGGGATACCAAGATCATTCATCCGGTGACGGGTGAAAAAGTGCCAGACCCCAACGCGCAGGTACAGGTCTGGGATTATCTGAAACCGAAGCCTGCGACATGGCCCGAGGCGACCTTCATCGTTGGCAACCCGCCGTTTATTGGCACCAGCCGGATGCGCGAGGCGCTGGGCGATGGCTATACTGAGGCCATTCGCAAAGCCTACCCCAACTTGCCGGAATCGGCAGATTTCGTGATGTATTGGTGGGAAAAGGCGGCTTTGGCGGCGCGCGCCTATGGGGCGGCCAAGGGCAAAGGCACCCGGCGCTTTGGGCTGATCACCACCAATTCGCTGCGCCAAACCTTCAATCGGCGCGTGTTGGAGCCGCATTTGGCCGACCCGAAAACGCCGCTGTCGCTGGTGTTTGCCATCCCGGACCACCCTTGGGTGGATTCCGGCGATGGGGCAGCAGTGCGGATTGCGATGACAGTGGCGGAACGGGGGAAGGGTGACGGGCGGCTGCTGACGGTGGCGAGTGAGGCGAAGACCGAAGACGGCAACGAAGGTCGGGATATTACGCTGAGCACGGAGCAGGGAACGATATTTGCTGACCTGCGGTTGGGTGCGGATGTTGCAACGGCAAAGCCACTACAAGCAAATGAGCGCCTTGCTTCGAGGGGGGTAATGCTATTTGGAGCAGGTTTCTTGATTACCCGTGATCAAGCGCGCGCTGTAGGCTTGGGAACTGTGCCGGGATTAGAGAGGCATATCCGTGACTACCGTAATGGCCGTGATCTGAACGCCATACCACGTGACCTGATGGTAATTGATCTTTTTGGCTTAACGGAATTACAGGTTCGAAGTAAGTTCCCGGCCGTCTATCAGCATGTGGTTGACAATGTTAAGCCGGAGCGCGACCTGAACAATCGGCCATCCAGACGAAATAATTGGTGGCTTTTCGGTGAAACGCTCAGCACGTTCAGGCCAGCTTTTTCGGGGATTGGCAGGTTTGCGGTCACGGTTGAAACTTCGAAACATCGTGTATTTCAGTTTCTCAGTGAGACGACATTGCCTGATAACAAGCTGATCGTACTGGCTGTGCCTTCAGGCGAGTTTCTGGCAATACTATCGTCGAAAATCCATGTGGTGTGGTCTCTTGAAGCCGGAAGTTGGTTGGGCGTCGGAAACGACCCCGTTTATGCCAAAACCAAATGCTTCGACCCCTTCCCCTTCCCAACCCCCACTGACTCGCAAAAGGCCGTGCTGCGGCAACTCGGCGAAGACCTTGATGCGCACAGGAAGGCGCGGCAGGCGGCGCATCCGAAACTGACGCTGACGGCGATGTACAATTGCCTCGAAAAACTCCGCGCCGGCGAGCGGATTGAAGGGCGCGATCACGAGGTCTATGAGCAGGGGCTGATCGGCATTCTGCGCGACATTCATGACCGGATCGATGTGGCGGTAGCGGCGGCCTATGGCTGGCCTGCCGACTTGACCGACGATCAGATCCTGCACCGTCTGGTGGCGCTGAACCGCGAACGCGCGGCGGAAGAGGCGGCCGGGCTGATCCGCTGGCTGCGGCCGGAATATCAGAACCCCGGCGGCCATGCGGCGGCGATACCTGCACAAACGGCGATGGATGTGGGCGTGGTGGAAAGCGTGGCCAAGGCGGCCTGGCCAAAGGCGATGCCAGACCAGTTTGCCGCCCTGCGCGCCAAGCTGGCCGAAATGGGCGAGGCCAGCCCCGACCAGATGGCCCGCCAGTTCGTGCGGCTGCGCGCCACGGCAGTAGAGCCGTTGTTGGAAAGCCTGGCGGTGATGGGCTACGCCGAGCGGTTGGACAACGGGCGCTATGCGGCGTGACTAAGTATGCTTGGCCGCACCCTTTCCCCCTTGCCCAGCCAAGTGCTGTTCGTTAAACGGAATTCGTTGGAGGCGTGGCTGAGAGGCCGAAAGCACTCGGTTGCTAACTGAGCGTGGGTGGAAGCCCACCGTGGGTTCGAATCCCACCGCCTCCGCCACTTGCACACTGCAATCCGCTCTCTGGCGAATGGATGCACAGAATTTTCTTGTTATATCCAAGGGTTATGCGGGCAGACCCGTGAACTGCGGCTATTGTGTTGTTGCCGCAGATTGCTCTCTGCGGGCCGGTACTCTCCAAAGCTGTGGACTTCGGCATTTTAGTTCACAGGCTGTAACTATATGCAATAACGTAACTTTATGATCTTGTGCGTCACTTTTCAATGCTAGTTCCGTCTGCATCGAGATGGGACCAGCATCGAACCTTTGTTGCGGCGATGCAATCAAAGTGGTCGCAAAGGCGGCACACGAAGTAGAGCCGAGATATTAGATCACCGACATCCCAAGTTGCGTTGGCGTCGAACACTAGCCCAAATCCTCGGAGTGGCAACCAGCTGTTAGTGGGTATGACCCTCGCAACACGTTTGCATCCCTGCTGGTCCCCGCTGGGCTTCGCTGGAAATGATCGGGCGGCTTCTCGGCCACACGCAAATAGGCACCACCCAGCGATATGCCCGCCTGATCGACTCGCCACTGCGTGCCGGGGTCAATGCGGGTGGGGGAAATGCTGAAGCCGAGGTTGCGGGTGGTAGGCGGGCACAACGTACAATGATACCATCCTGCCAATACTCTTAGAACACAGAATTCCGCGTCAATCGCGCCGCAGTTCGAAGAGGCCGGTAGTAACGAATGACCGATCACACCCGTTAATGACCTGATGGGCCATATCGAGGTGACCGCTTCTCGCACACATCAAACAAAGCAGGCTTTGAGAGTCTGACTTTTCGATCAGGGGGTCAATTTTTCAACGGATAGACTGCACAACCCATGCGACGATTCAGTTGACAAAGGGTTTCCGATCAGGCTATGACACCGATGTCATGACACCGATGTCATTTCGGGTGATCGCGCAGTGCGTAAGCATGCGGGCGGTGAAGGCAGCTCGGGAGGGCGGGGTGGCGACAATCTATGATGTGGCGAAAGCTGCAGGTGTTTCGGCGAAGACGGTCAGCCGCGTGTTGAACGGCGATGCGCCAGTTGGCCGCCATACCCGCGATGCTGTTGAGGCGGCGATGGTGGCTTTGGGCTATGTGCCATCCAATGCGGCAAGGATGATGCGGTCCAACAAGTCGGGGCTGGTGGGGCTGATCACAGGCGCAATCTCGACCGCGCAGGAGCCGACAACGCCCACCGGATTGCCCGATCTTTTCATTCTGCAAGGTATTCAGAAGGCGTTTGCGCAATCTGGCATGACCCTGATGATTGCGGATACCAACGGGCAGTCTGACAATGTGCCGGGCCTGATCCGCACGTTCTTGCAGCACCGGGTTGAGGGGCTGATTTATATTGCCGAGTATCATCAGCGCGTAATCCTGCCAAAAATTCCAGCCGATGTTCCCTTGGTACTGGCAAACTGCTTTGATGACATTGGCACACCCAGCGTGCTACCCGATGATCAACGGGGCCAGCATGATCTGGTGGCGCGCCTTGTCGCTGCTGGGCACCGTCGCATTGCTTATCTGACGTTGCGCAGCGGCATTGCGGCCACGCCTCTTAGGACGCTTGGATATAGCACAGCTTTGGCTGATGCTGGCATCAGCTTTGATCCGACGCTGGTGCAAGACTGCGATCTGGAAGAGCGGGCGGGTGAGACGCAGCTTTTGTGGGATGCCATCGACCGCATGCTGCGCTTGGCGGATCCGCCAACGACGTTCTGCTGTGGCAATGACAAAATGGCACTGAAAGTTTACGGCATTCTGCGATCTCGCGGGCTGAAGGTGCCCGAAGAAATTTCTGTCGCGGGATACGACAATTACCGGGTCATCGCAGAAACCCTGTATCCGCCACTGACCACAGTGGAACTGCCCTATATCGCCATGGGTGTGCGTGCAGCGCAGCGTCTTTTGGCAATGATTTCCGGTGAAAGCCGGGATGACCGCAGCCCGACAATGGTGTCGGGGCTGGTCTACTGGCGCAATTCGGTTACCGAAATACGCCGCTCGAACATCCAACAGTTGAAAACCGTCAGGGAGGAATGACGCATGACCAAGATGAATTGGCTATCAGGACTGGCACTTGCCGCCGTTATGGGCAGCGCCGCACAGGCCCAAACTGCATTGACCATGTGGTATCACGGGGCGGGAAACGAGGTTGAGGCAAAGATCATCGACCAGATCGTCACCGACTTTAACGCCAGCCAGACCGACTGGAAGGTGGAGCTGCAAAGTTTCCCTCAGGCTGCTTATAACGATAGTGTCGTTGCGGGCGCGCTGGCGGGCAATCTGCCCGATATTTTGGACGTAGACGGCCCTGTCATGCCAAACTGGGCATGGTCTGGCTACATGCAACCGCTGCAAATCGACGAAGCAGTTATTGCCGACTTCCTGCCCGGCCCAAAAGGCTATTGGAACGGCAAACTTTACTCCATTGGTCTGTGGGATGCGGCCGTGGCTTTGGTCACGCGTCAATCCTATCTGGACGAATTGAAACTGCGCACGCCCACGATTGCCGAGCCTTGGACGGGCGAAGAATTCCAAGCGGCGCTGGATGCAGCCAAAGCATCTGGCAAATTTGAGTATGCGCTGGATCTGGGCATGGCGTGGACAGGCGAATGGTATCCCTATGCGTTCTCGCCCTTCTTGCAGTCTTTCGGCGGTGACTTGGTTGATCGCACCACCTATAAAACCGCCGAAGGTGCATTGAACGGCGATGCGGCTATGGCATTTGGCAATTGGTGGCAGGGTCTGTTCACCGGCGGCTATGTGCAGGCCACGCAAGACCCAGCAGACCGCGACAATGGATTTGCGGCTGGCAAATATGCGTTCTCATGGAATGGCAACTGGGCCGCGCTGAATTCACTTAAAGCCAACGCGGACACTGTGTTTTTGCCCGCGCCCGATTTTGGCAATGGGTCAAAAATTGGTGCTGCAAGCTGGCAGTTTGGCATTTCGGGCACATCCAAGCATCCTGATGGGGCATCGGCGTTTATCCAGTTCGCACTGGCTGACAAGTATTTGGCCGACTTTTCCAACGGTATCGGTCTGATCCCGGCCACCAAAACTGCGGCTGCGATGACCGAAAACTACAAGGATGGCGGGCCGATGGCGGTGTTCTTCGGGCTGACCGAAGCACAGGCCTTGGTGCGTCCGGTCACCCCCGGCTACGTGGTCGAGGCCAAGGTGTTTGAAAAGGCGCTGGCTGATATCGCCAATGGTGCCGAAGTTGCGGCCACGCTGGATGCAGCTGTGGACGAGATCAACGCCGACATCGAAAAGAATGGCGGCTACGGCCACTAATACCAAACGGGGTGGCGTTCGCGCCACCCCGACACCGCATCTCTTGGGGGAGGGTTCGATGGCTTCGAAATTTCAAAGATCCAACCGGGCTGGATGGCTGATGGCGGGTCCAGCGGCGCTGTTGATTGCGGGTTTTGTGATCTTGCCGTTCTTCTTTGCCATTGTCCTGTCGTTCACCAACCAGCGGCTGATTTCGCCCAACCCAACCGAGTTTACCGGCCTTGCCAATTATCGCCAACTGCTGGGGGTAGGCACGCTGATGCTGGATCCTGTGGTCGATGCGGCGGGGGCGGTCGTGATGAAAGACGGCGCGCCAGAGTATACGGCGATCCGCAGTTTTACCCGCAACAACCCCGATTATCCCGGCCTGAACGGTATGCGCGAATGGTTCAGCCTTGGCTGGGGTGACGCGAAATTCGTGGTGCTGGCGCGCGATGTGGTATTCATGACGGCGATCGTCAACTCTCTGCTTTTTGTGATCGTGGTGGCACCTGTTCAGGCAGGTCTAGCGCTTGGGCTCGCCCTTCTGATCAACCAACGTCTGCGCGGCATCAACATCTTTCGCACGATTTACTTCATGCCGGTGGTGGTTTCCATCGTCGTCGTCTCACTACTGTGGCGGTTCATTTATGATGGCGATTCAGGACTGTTGAACAACCTGCTGAGCGCGATCAGTTTCGGAGCGATCCCCAAGATAGATTGGCTAGGCAATCCGAACACCGCCTTGGGCGCGATCATCGCCATGTCGATCTGGCAGGCGGTCGGCTTTCACATGGTGATCTGGCTATCCGGCCTACAAACCATTTCACCCACCCTCTACGAGGCAGGCGCAATTGAAGGCGCCAGCAAATGGCAAACCTTTCGCTACATCACCTGGCCGGGGCTGAAAAACACTGCGGTGCTGATCCTGATCGTGATCACTATGCAGGCCTTTGCCGTGTTTGCGCAGATTGATGTGATGACAAGCGGCGGACCGCTGGACAGCACGCAAACCATTGTTTTTCAAGCCATTGATCGTGGTTATGGCAAGCAAGACATCTCGGGCGGGTCGGCCATTTCGGTCATTCTGTTTGTGATCGTGCTGTCGGTTTCGCTTTTCCAACGCTGGCTGACACGGGAGCGCACATAAATGGCCTCGATTTCGTCTGACAACCACGGGCTGCGCTTGTTCGTGCGCTATGCCGTGCTGACCCTGATCGCCATCATCTTTGTCTTTCCGCTGGTGTTCATGGTCGTGTCCAGCCTGAAACCCGATCAGCAATTGCTGGCCGATACCGCGTCCTTGCGCGCGTTTCTTCCGGTGGGCGATATCAGCCTTGATAACTACACCGCCGCGTTCAAACGGGCACCGGTGGGCCTGTTCATCTTTAACTCGGTGTTAGTTACCGGCATGACGGTGGTGCTGTCGTTGTTGGTTTGTTCGATGGCCGCGTTTGCCTTTGTGTTTATCGGCTGGCAGGGCAGGGACCTTGCGCTGACGATCATTCTGGCCACGCTTATTGTGCCGTTTGAAACCATCGCGATCCCGTTGCTTCTGATTGCATCCAAATTGCCTTGGCTGGGCTTGGACGGGTTCACTACGGGCTGGTTGAACAGCTACCATGTGCAGATTGTGCCTTTCATCGCAGATGGTCTGACAATCTTTCTCTTCGTGCAGTACTTCAAAGACTTGCCCGGCGAATTGATCGAGGCCGCTCGGGTTGAAGGCGCATCTTGGGTACAGATTTACCGTCGCATCGTAATGCCGCTTGCGGGCCCGGTTATTGCTACCGCCGCGATCTTGAAGTTTCTTTACATGTACAACCAGTACCTTTGGCCCCTGATGGTGGTTCAAGAAGAGGGTTACCGCCCCGTCATGGTTGGCCTGCAATATTTCTTCCAGCTGAACCGCGCTTGGGGCGAAATCATGGCCTATCTTTCCATGATCACGGTGCCCGTGCTGGCCTTTTACCTTTACCTGCAACGCGCCTTCATCGCGTCGATCGCATCGACTGGTGTCAAGGGTTGAACGGAGAACATCATGGTAATTTCAATCGACGGCAAATGGATTTGGGACAGCTGGTATGCCCATGATGGCGACAAATGGCACGGCTATTTCCTGCAAGCCGACCGCAGCCTTGGTGACCCTGACTTGCGGCATTTCAACGTAAGCCAAGGCCATGCGACAAGCACCGATCTGGTGAACTGGTCGCATCTTGGCACCATGCTGCGCCCGTCAGACGCGCCCGCCTGGGATGATTTCACCACATGGACAGGGTCCGTGGTGCGTGATGAAGACGGGCTGTGGCATCTATTCTACACTGGGTCCACCCGGGCTGAAGACGGCATGTATCAACGTATAGGCCATGCGACCTCTACGGACGCGCATAGCTGGGTGCGGGTGAACGGCGGCCAATGTCTGGACCTGAACGGGCCCGTGGCGGACTTGTACGAAAAAGACCATGCCATCGGCCATTGGCACGACCGCGCAATGCGCGACCCTTGGGTGATGCGCGATCCTGATGGTGACGGCTGGCTGATGTATTTCACAGCCCGCGCGCCTGGGATCGCCGAACCCAATGCCGGCGGGGCGATCGGGTTTGCTACGTCAAGTGATTTGATGACCTGGACATTGCGCCCGCCCGTTTTTGTCGGTGGATTTGGCCAGTTGGAAGTGCCGCAAGTTTTCCGCGTGGGAAAGCATTGGTATTGCCTGTTTTGCACATCGGACCAACATTGGTCTGATGCCTACCGTGCGGCCAACCCGCAAAGCCCGGTAACTGGCAGTCATTATTTGATCGCAGATCATCCGCGCGGCCCGTGGCGCATAGCCCCCGGGGCATTTCTCGACGGGGCGATGCCGTGCCGCAGATATGCCGCCCGTATCCTGCAAACGCCGGATGGCCTGCGCATCATGGGCTTTGCCGACGGCGGCCACGACAATTTTGGCGGCTATGTGATGGACCCTGAACCTGTGACGGTTGCCCCCGATGGGCTGCTACAGGTCACCCCCCTTGCTCAAGCTGCGGAGTAAAACCAATGGCTGCTATCACCCTGACAGGCCTTAAGAAAAGTTACGGCAATGCCCATGTCATCAAAGGCGTAGATATCACTATCGAAGACGGTGAGTTTTGCGTCTTTGTCGGCCCATCGGGTTGCGGCAAATCCACCCTGCTGCGGATGATCGCAGGCTTGGAGGATATTTCCGGCGGCACGTTGAACATTGGCGGCAAGGTGGTGAACGACCTGCCACCCAAAGACCGCAGCGTCGCCATGGTGTTCCAATCCTACGCCATTTTCCCGCATATGACCGTCCGCGAAAACGTGGCTTTCGGGCTGACCATCGCGGGCGACAGCAAAGAGGTTAAAGATGCCAAGGTAGCGGAGGCAGCCCGCATTTTGCAGATGGAACATCTGATGGACCGCCGCCCAAGTCAGCTATCAGGGGGGCAGCGCCAGCGCGTTGCCATTGGCCGGGCCATCGTGCGCAAACCGCAGGTGTTTTTGTTTGACGAGCCGCTGTCGAACCTTGATGCCGCGTTGCGCATGGATATGCGGATGGAAATCGGCAAGCTGCACAAGGCGCTGGGCGCCACCATGGTTTATGTGACCCATGATCAGGTTGAAGCGATGACGCTGGCGGATAAGATCGTGGTGCTGAAGGACGGATTGGTGCAGCAGATCGGTGCGCCGATGGATCTGTATCACAACCCATCCAACGAATTTGTCGCAGGCTTTCTGGGTGCGCCTTCGATGAACTTTCTGGATGTCGAGGTGGTGTCTGCCAACGCCAGCCACGCGGTCGTCAAGAACGGCTCGCTTGATCCGGTCGAAGTGCCGATCCGTGTGGGCCTGCCGAAGTCCGGCCAACGTGCCCGCCTTGGCATCCGTCCGCAATATCTGTCGCCAACCGACGATCAAGCGCAAGGCAAGTTGCATGGCAAGGTGATGCTGACCGAACGGCTGGGCAGCGAAACGGTAATGGAAGTGCAGCTGCGCGATGGCACAGCTTTGATTGTATCTTTGACCAAAGATGCGGTGTTTGCGCTTGGCACACCGATGAACTTGGCTTTTGATCCGGCGATGACGCATCTTTTTGCAGGCTGAATCAGAACTCGTCTGGAGTTGGCGAGCGCTGTCGACAACGTCTTCGGAGGAACAGGTTTTCGGTTCCCAATATCTTTTCGTGACGGAGTTGGGTATGACGGCCGCCAAGATGTCACACTAAACATGCGCAGCCCTTGATCTGTCATTGTCGCCTTGACTGTTTGGCCGATTGAACGCTTTCGCCCAGTGTTGTTGTTGCCGGGTGACCTGACCAGCCTCAAATGGCGGGTTAACAATAGGTCAACCTGTTTAACACTTTGTTCCCTGTTTGGACTCGACCGCTGCGGTTGGCCGCGGCAAGAAGCGGTTGGAAAACGTCGCCGGTTCAATGGGTTATCGCGTGACCCGTTGAAATCAAAGGACACGCGTCTTCCCGAGAGATTCGGCTCATAACCTGAAGGTCACAGGTTCAAATCCTGTCCCCGCAACCCAAAAAAACAAACATATCAAATAGATAGAACCCGACTTAAACAGTCGGGTTTTGCTATTTGAAATCCTTGTCAACATCTGGTAGATGTTTTGCGAGTCCCCCTGTTGCGCATCAGCGGCGTCGGGCTCACTGGGTCAAATCCCTTGTGCTATCCGTAGGTGTCCCCCTTGATTTCTATAGGCAAGTCGATCTCGACAGGAAGTTGCACTGCGATGCTGATTGGAGTGTGAAGGTCGATGTCTACACGGCGTCCCTTCAGAGTGACAACCAGCGCATAACGGGCCTTCCGATTGACAACCTCCGGTCGCGCGCGATCACGCCACCAACCACCGACCGGCTTGATGCACAGCCGGTCTCGCCCCAGCAGGTCAATAGCTGGCCCGCTCCAGGTATCGCAGTGCAGAGACCCAGCTGAGATGCTGTCGGGTCCGAGCAGCCAGCGGCTATCGTCTGGATGCGCAGCGCCGCCGATCCGCGGATCATCACGCTCCGAGGCATTCACGCGCCGCTTGAACGAGCCAACCGTTTAGCCCATGCAGCGTAGATCGAACCGAAGACCAAAGACTGATATCGTTGAGGGTCCACGTTTGCCGAGAACCCGGGGTTTGGGTCGACAAAGTAGGACAATGTCACCTTGAGGTCGATCAGTTCGTTATAGAGACGCAGCCCCAGCGCGCCAAATACCACCAGAACGAGGGCCGCATTCCGCGCCAGAAGCAGGGCCATCCACTGCCAGTCCCACGCGGTCAGAGTTTCACGCGCGGGCGTGGCCCAGAACCACAGGGCTGCACCAAGCGCAAAGAAAAGCGCGTTCCACGACAGGAAGTAATGCGGCAGCCAGCGGAGAAGTTTCAGCGGCTGCACTGGCCAGCGCAGCAGCGGTGCGCTATCAAGCGGCGCGTTCGGAGCATAGTCGCCGCGTCTGTTGCGGGTTCCGAATTTCTGTTCGTCCGCTGATGCGTTTCCCTATCGATTATGGCCGGATCGAGCGGCCTTCGGCTGCGCTTTGGCGGGCTGCGCCAAGAGCGGCGGGGGTGCGCGCACCTTCTGCCGCCTTCACCGGGGGGGGCGGCGGCGCAGGTGGCCGCCGCAAGGTTCCGGCGTGTGAAAATGCTGCCCGCCGGTGCCATAGCCGACCACCCCGATGCGCATGGACTTACCCCTTGACCGATTTCAGGAAGGCTTCGAACTCGTCGTCCTTGATCGCCACCGAATGGTCTGCTGCCGGATAGCCACCATTGTCCACATCTGCCTTGAAGTCTTTGAAGGCGCCGATGCGTTCGTCCTGCAAACGCTGCAATTCCGGGCCGAGGTTGCGGTAAACCTTGCCGTGGCGCGGTTTGTGGTTCTTGCCATAGCCGCAGACATCTTCGGTAAAGAGGTACTGCGCATCGGCGTATTTGCCGGCGCCCATACCCAACATGATGAGCGAAGAGTTTTCGGACAGGAACTTGCCCAGGCGGTCGGGCACCACCTCCAATTCGGCCGCGAAGCAGCCGATCTGCTCCAGCATCTTGGTGTGCTTCCACAGAGACGCCGCCTCGTTCGCCGACTTGCCGACAGCGCGCCAGCCGGTCCAAGTGATGTAGGATGGAACCAGCCCGATGTGAGCCACCACTGCAAGATGATTGTCCGCCAGCGCCTTCTGGATTTCGTAAGACGCCGAGCAATAAAACGCATCGCCACCAATCGACGAGAACCGAAACGCCGTCCGCAGATAGTCTTCGACCGTGGTCAGAAACAACCCGTTCAGGCTGCCCCAGCCGCCAAAAGGCAAGCCGACCTGCACAAAGCAATCCCCCGCCGCTTCGCGCATTTCGGCGTCAAAGAAGCGGCCTTCGATAGACAGCATGTGAATGCCCGCGGCGGCGGCGGCCGCTGCTTCTTCAGGGGCCGAGACATAGAGCATAGAGATTTTTTCGCCGCGCTTTTTCATGGCGCGAATGTCCTGAACATGCGGACGGTTGTGGTACATTCCCATGGGGTCTCTCCGTTAAAGTGTGAATGCGGCGCGGAAGGCCTGCAAGGCAGCCTCTTCTTCACCTGATGCAAAGGCTTCCATGCCGACCGGACCGGAATAGCCCATAGCGGCAAGTGCGCGAGCGATGTTCGGCCAGTTCATCTCTCCGGTGCTGGGCTCGCAGCGACCCGGGTTGTCGGCGACCTGAACCTCGCCGATCCATGGCAGGCAGGCTTCGGCCCAGCGGATCACGTCGCCCTCACCAATCTGGGTGTGGTAAAGATCAAGGTTGATCCGCAGCTGCGGCCGGTTCACTGCCGAGACCAGCGACAGCACCGCAGCAGTTGAATTGAACGGGCAGCCCGGATGTTCGCGCAGGTTCAGGTTTTCCAGCGTGAATGTGACATCCAGCTCTTCGGCAAGATCGCAGATGCGGTGCAGGGTGTCGCGCGCGCGCAGCTCCATCCCGGGCGCAAAACTTGCCAGATGCGGGATCGGCAGGCCGAAATCGCCCAATCCCGTGCCATGCAGGTTCAAACGCTGCACGCCCAGACGCTTGCCCACCAGCGCGGTCTCACGCGCCGAGGTGAGCAGCATGGCGGCCCCCTCCTTGTCGGCCAGACGGCCCTTCAGATAGCCGTTCATGATCGTGAACGTGGCACCGGTCCGCGCCATCGCGACCACGTCCCACGCGGGCCAATTCCACAGCCCGACGCCAAAGCCCATCTCTTTCAGGCGGCTGGCCCTCCAGGATATGGGCCGGTCGCGCCAAAGCATTTCTGCGCAGGCTGCAAGCTGGAAAGCCACGTCAGAGGTCGATCAGAACGCGACCCGCTTCGATGCGCGTGGCATAGCAATGCAGGTTGTTGCAAGCGGGCGGGGTTTCGACTTCGCCATTGGTGAAGTTGAAGATCGAGGAATGTTTCGGGCATTCGACGGTGTTTTCCATCACTAGACCACCCGACAGGTGAATCTCTTCGTGAGTGCAAAGACCATCGGTGCAGAAATAGCCATCTTCGTGGTTGCGGTAGATCGCGAAGGTGCGGTCGCCGTGGTCAAAGCGGATCACATCCTCGGCGTCGATGTCTTCGGTAGAGCAGGCGTCAATCCAGGCCATGTTGCATCTCTCAGATTGCTTGCGGTTTGTAATCGGCGGGGGCGGAAGGCATGACGCCCTGCAAAAGGGTCACGGATTTCTCCAATCCTTCCAATGAGTTCAGCAGCACGTCCTCGTGCTCGATCGACAACCAGCCGTCGTAGCCGCCCATCTTCAGCCGGTAGCAGAATTGCCGCCACCATTCCTCACCATGGCCGAACCCAAGGGTGATATAGCTCCAGGAGCGTGCCGGAATGTCCATCAGGCTGCCGTTTTCCAGAAGGCTGGTGGTGGCTTGCACCGGGGCGTTCAGCAAGGTGTCCTTGGCGTGGACATGATAGATGGCGTCGCCCAGCCGCTCGGCTGCAATCAGCGGGTCGGCACCCATCCAGAACAGGTGGCTGGGGTCGAGGTTGGCGCCAATGACCGGGCCGACGGCGGCGCGCAGCTTCAACAGGCTGGGAACGTTGTAGACGCATTGGTTGCCGTGCAGTTCCAGCGCGATGCGTGTGACACCACAGGATGTCGCGAGGGCCACGATGTCTTCCCAGAAGGGGATCAGCTTTTCCTGCCACTGGTAGCGCAGGATTTCCTGTGTCTCGGGTGGCCAGCTTGAGACAACCCAGTTCGGCATCAGGTCGACAGCACTACCTGCGGGAAGGCCCGACATAGTGCAGACGGTCTTGATGCCCATTTCGCCAGCCACACGAATGGTATCGCGCAGGTCGTTGCCCTGTTTCGGATCGGTCGGGTGCAGGGGGTTGCCGTTGGCGTTCATGCTGATCACCTCCAGCCCACGGTCGGCAAAGGATTTGAGAAACGCCTTCTGCCCGGACGCGTTGCCCAGCATGGCCTTCAGGTCGAAATGCGGGCCGGTGGACCAGCCGCAGGTGTTCACCTCGACCCCGGACACGCCCATGCGTGCGGCATGGTCCAGCATTTCAGTGAACGACATCCCGCCGAGGCTGTCGGATACAAATCCCAGTTTCATGCGTAGAACTCCGGTTTTGCGATCATCTCGACGCTCAGTTTCGTGCCCGATGCCAAGGCCCGCGCCCCGGTTGCCGCGACGATAGCGGCGGCATAGCCATCCCATGCGCTGGAGCCGGTCTTGGTGAACTCGCCAGTATTGACGAAATGCAGGAACGCCCGGTTCTGACGCACATAGGCCTCGTGGTAGCGGCCACGCCAGTCGGACTCATAGACTGTGGCACTGGCCAGTTTCATGTCGGTCCGGGTGTAGGCGACGTTGTTCATAGCGATCGAGCCTGCCTCACCCACCAGTTCGGCGCGCACGTCATAGCCGTAGGCGGCGTTGTTGTTGATCTCGATGGTCACAAGCTGCCCGTCGGTGGTTTCCAGAACCATGACCACGGGCGCCACCCGCGCATCAGACCGCTTGGGTTGATACGCCGAAATGCTGGCGTATTCGCAGGACAGCACATGGCGGACGACATCGAACTCGTGCGGGGCGGAATTGGTGATGGCCATTGCCCCGGTAAAGTCAGCGGCGGGGGTTTCCACGTTGCGGTGGAAGTTGTGCATCATCAGGGCCCGGCCCAGACGGCCTTGATCAAGGGCGGTCTTCATCTCAACATAGGCCTGGTCAAAGCGGCGCATGAAGCCGACCTGCACGAACCGGCGGCGAGCGGCCTGTTCGGCGGCCATCACCTCAAGACATTCGGCGGGCTTTTGCGACAGGGGCTTTTCGCTGAGCACCGGTTTACCCGCATTGATGCACGCAAGGCTGAGCGGCGCATGAGTGAAATCGGGACTGGCGATGATCACGGCATCCACGTCAGCCCGTGCGATTACCGCGGCCGGATCGCTGCCGATGTCTGCAGCACCACAGTCATCAGCAATTTTGCGGGCGCGTCCCTGATCCATGTCGCAGACCACTTGGAGGACGGCTCCGGGCAGGTCCTCGGCCACGATTCTGGCGTGATCGGCCCCCATCAGGCCAGCGCCGATAACGGCAATTCGTTGTGTCATTCTTCCCGCCTCGGGTTGTCGGTTGTTGCTGGATTTGGGCCTGGGCCGGAGGTCAGTCCGGCCCAGGCGAGGGAAGGCACCGTGGAGGGTGTCGCCTTCCAGGGAGACTAGTGGGCGGGCGGTGGCGGATGCCCGCCATGACTGTTCATGTAGCCCTCAATGGAGGCTTCCAGACCGGCCATGGTCTCGCCGCCTGCCATCAGGTCGGTGATCTGTTCGCGGGTCTTGTCGCCCTTCTTGAAATCGGCCGCGACCGCGCCGCGGATCAGAACGGCAAAATGGTCGCCGACCGCCATCGCGTGCATCACCTGATGGGTAATGAACACCACTGCAAGCCCGCGTCGCTTGGCCTCGTTCACAATCCGCAGAACGTGCGCGGCCTGCTTGACCCCAAGTGCGGCGGTGGGCTCGTCAAGGATTAGGACGCGCGCCCCGAAATGCACGGCGCGGGCAATAGCAAGCGATTGACGCTCGCCCCCTGACAGACCGCCAACCAGACGGTCGCCGTCATCAATCCGGGTGATCCCGAAATCCTGCACGGCCTTGACGGCAACCCGGTTGGCAGTCTTGCGGTCGTAGACCTTGAACGGCCCCCAGCCTTTGGTCGGCTCGACACCCACAAAGAAGGAACGCCCGATCGACATCAGCGGGAAGGTGCCGCCGAACTGGTGGACGGTCGCGATACCCTTATCGGCGGCCGCACGCGGCGATGGCAAAGCGACGGCCTGCCCATCCATCTCGATCGTGCCGGTGGTCGGCTGGTACACCCCCGACAAAAGGCGGATGAGGGTGGACTTGCCTGCGCCGTTATCACCCAACAGGCACAGGACCTCTCCGGCGTGAACCTCGATGTTGATGTCGTGCAGAACGTCAATCGGTCCAAAGCTTTTGTTGACGCCACGCATGGCAATGATCGGTGCTTGGTCGGCCATTGTTCTTCTCCCCAATCAGGATTTCTTGGTGGACGACCAGTTGGTCGCCATCTTGCGGAATGTCTCGTTCATCAGAACCGCGAAGAGCAGCAGCCCCCCGATGAACAGAAGGTTCAGGTCCTTGTCGAAGGTGGTGAAGTTGATGCCCTGAAACACGATGCCAAAGGTCAGCGTGCCAAAGACGATGCCGGTCACGGTACCAAAGCCGCCCGTCAGCAGCACACCGCCCACCACAACGCAGATGATGGCGTTGAAGATCATGCCAAACTGGGTCGTCGTGCTTGCGGAATTGGCCAGCACAGCCTCGGTCATGCCCACCAGAGCCGCCGACATCGCCGAGAGCATAAAGAGTGCAATCTTGAGGCGCGCCGTCGGAATGCCGGCGTTCCGGGCGCTTTGCTGGTCACCACCCATGGCGAAGATCCAGTTACCCCAAGGGGAGACATGGAGAATGAAGTAGCAGACAACTGCAAAAACGATCCAAATAAAGAAGGAACTTTGAAGGCTTTGAAAGATGACAAAGCCGGTCTCTGCCGGCCCGATGATCAGGCTGTGATAGTCGCCCATCAGGAATTCCGAGACGGCGCTTGCATCCTGCAGGCTGTGCTGCGTTGTGCCGGCAAGATGCTTTGAGACATAGGCATTCATCCCGGCAATCACGAAGAGCGTGGCCAGGGTCACGATCAAAGAGGGAACATTGGTCCGGGTTACAAGAAGGCCGTTGATGTAGCCAATGACTCCCGCAACGCCGAGACTGATCGCGGCCCCAAGCCAGAAGTTCAATCCAAACACATCTACCGAGATGGCCAACGCGATGCCACCTGCCGGGATCAGGGCGCCGATGGAGATGTCAAGTTCGCCGGAAATCATCAGAAATCCGATCAGAATGGCTATGATGCCGACCTTGGAGGCGAAGTTTAGCCAAGTCGAGCTTCCCAGTGCGGTGGCAAACTGCTTGTCCCAGCCGAAATAGCTGAAGAAGATGAGGATCAGGAGGAAGCCAGCAGCTGCGCCCGCTTCGGGACGACGGAAAAAGCTGAGGAGCGCGGAACCTCGGACCTTGGCTGTGCCAATCATTGCCTTGCTGTCTGACATATCCGCCCATCTCCTGCGAAAACTGATTTTGACCGCCAACCGGATTGGCTGACGCGTGGTGGATGTCCCCGGCCGACGTGTAACCGACCGGGAACGAAGGCCTGTCTTTTAGCGGGCGCCGAGGGCGGCACCGGCCACAACGGCGTCGACGTTCGTCGAGTCGATGATCGCGGGGCCGGTCAGGACCGGATTGGTGGAGATGTTGGTCCCGAACTTCAGATGGGCGAACAGCATCGACGTCGCAAGGAAGCCCTGCAGGTAGGGCTGCTGGTCAATTGCCATGGTCTGCGTGCCGGCCTTGATGCGGTCAAGCGAGGCGGGGCTGAAGTCAAAAGCACCGATCAACAATTTGGCGCCCGTCTGTTCAACAGCGTTCACAGCAGCGGCCGCGCCAAAGTCTGCGCAGGACACCAGCGCGTCGATGGTGGGGTCGCCGAGCATTTCGGCTTTGAATGCCTCGGCGGTACCGGTCACGTCACCGTCAAGGTTCGGCGGGGTGTTCAGCACGGTCACTTTGGCACCGGCTGGGGTGGCGCCATCGACCACGCCGCGGCAACGCTCTTCGAGGTTGATCGCACCGGGCACCTGAATGTGGCAAACGATGTGCTTGGCACCTTTTTCGGCGAGATACTTGCCGCCGCCGAGACCAGCCGCGTATTCGTCCGAACCGAAGTAGTTGATCGCGCCCACGTCACCCATCACCGGCAGACCGGAGTTGTACTGCATAATGACAATGCCCGCTTCCCGTGCCGCCTGCAGCGCCGGGATCTGCGCTTCCGGCACCCAGACCGGAATGGCGATGCCTTCCACGCCTTGCGCGACAGCCTGATTGATCAGCGTTACCAGGTCGGGCCCGAAATTTTCATAGTTCTGGGTACGCAGATACTGAACGGTGCCGCCATTGGCCGTGACCATGGTGGTAGCGTCGTCGACGCCCTTCTTGATCTTGTCCATGAAAGCGTCTTCGACCGAACCGGCGATGACGGCGATGTCCTGCGCTATCGCGCTGGTCGACATCAGGGCAAGCGCTGCCGCTGCAAAAAAGGTCTTCGTGGTAAGCTTCATTGACGTTTCCTCCCATTTATTGCGCAGTGTTCTGCGCATTCTGATGGTCTTGCGACCGGTTTACGCCCAAGGGCGATCTCTAGTTGAGCTTTGGTTTCCTTCGCCCTGAACTCAGCGCCAACTTGCGAAAGCTTTCGTTCATGGCCACTGCCAGCAGCAGCGTCACCCCGATGATCAGGTTCGACCAGTTGCGGTCGATCTGGGTGAAATAGATGCCCTGCACGACAATCGCGAAGGTGATGGTGCCGACGAATATCCCCGTCACGGTGCCGAAGCCGCCTGTCAGAAGCACACCGCCAACAACCACGCTGGCAATCGTGTTGAAGATATAGCCCATGCCCCCCGACACCTGCGCCGAGTTGAACTGAATAGCCTGACACATTCCCACGAAGGCTGCGCTGGTCGAACACAGGACAAAGAGGCCAATCGTCAACTTGGTGGTCGGGATGCCTGCGTTTCGGGCCGAAACCTTGTCGCCGCCCAAAGCGTAGATCCAGTTTCCGATCGGCGAGCGGTGCAGGACAAAGGCGAAGACGACGGTCGCCAGCAGCCACCACAGGATGATGATCTGATGGCTGCTGCCGATAAAGCTGCCAAAGGCGGTTTTGGCCCAGTCTGGTGCGGTCAGCGGAACGCTGGCGTTGCCCGCAAGGAAGACGGCGGCGCTGAGGACGATGCCCTGCATGGCGACCAGTGTGCCAAGCGTGATGATCAGCGACGGCACGGTTGTCCGCGTCGTCAGGACCCCGTTCACCAGACCCACAATCACGCCAATGCCAAGCGCACCAGCCATCCCGACAAAGATCGGCATGCCGTAGTGGCCCGAGATGATGGCCGTGGTGATCGAACCCGCCGGGATCATCGCCCCGATGGAAATGTCGATCTCGCCCGAGATCATCAGCATGCCCACCGGAATCGCGACGATCCCCAGATTGGCCGCAAAGTTCAGCCAGCTGGCGGCACCGGCCAGTGTGCCCAGATTAACGCCGCCGAAAATGACGTAGAAGGCCAGCACGCCGATCATGCTGAGAATGGCGCCCGTGGCCGGTCGGCGCAGAAGTGCGTTGATCATGTCCATCTTGCGGCCCTCACTTCTTTTTCGCGACATAGCTCAGCGCCGCGGCGCGGAAGCTGTCGTTGGACAGGACGGCGATCAAGAGAAGCGCGCCGATGATGATTGACCCGAAGTTGGGATCCAGACCGGAAAAGAAGATGCCCTGGTTGACGATGGAAAAGGTCATGGTGCCAAGGACGATGCCGATGATCGACCCCGCGCCGCCGTTCAGCAGCACCCCGCCGATCACGACGCACATGATCGAGTTGAAGATGAAGGAATGCCCCGCCGCCACCTGCGCGCCCGAGAAGGTCATCACCTGCAACACGCCGACAAAGGCCGCGGCAAAGCCGGACATCATGTAAAGCTGGATGGTCAGGCGCTCGGTCGCGACTCCGGCGTTGCGGGCACTTTCCCGACTGCCACCAAGGGCGAAGATCCAGTTGCCCCAGGGGCTAACGTGCAGAAGATACCAGGCCACCACCGCAAAGGCGGCCCACCACAGGATGCCAACCTGAAACATGCCACCGATGGCGGACCCGAGCAGCAGTTTTGAGACCGGATCAGGCACATAGAACAGGCCGGTTGACCCCGCGATCATCACGGTCAGGCCAAGGGTGAAGCCCATGACCGCGAACATTGTCCCGATGGTCACGATCAGCGAGGGAATTGTTGTCCGGGTCACAAGAAGACCATTCAGAAAGCCCACAAGTAGCCCGACCGACAATGCGGCTACGATCCCGGCATACGCGGGCAGCTCATAGTGCCCCGAGACGATGGCCAGCGTCAGGCTTGCAGCCGGCACGACCGATCCGACCGAGATATCCAGATCACCCGAGATCATCAGCATGCCTACGGGCAGGGCAATGATGCCGACTTGCGAGGCGGTATTCAGCCAGCTTGACCAGCCCGGGGCGCTGACAAAGATAGCGCCGCCAAGGGAGGCGAAGAAGACATAGACAAGGATCAGCCCAAGCACGGCCCCGGCTTCCGGGCGCCGCAGCATCCGACCAAGCGTTCCGCCTTTCGAAGTCGTCAGTTCTGTCATATCCCCCTCCTCCCCATCAGCGCTTGGCACCGATCAGACCGCCCGGAATGTCCGGGCGGCCTTGTTCTGCGTCGTGCCGATCAGCGTTTGCCGACAGCGGCACCGGCCAGCACGGCGTCGATGTTGCCGGCATCGACAACGCCCGGACCGGTCAGAATCTCACGGGTCGGGATGCTGACGCCGTAGTTGATCCAGCCATTCAGGATCGACACGGCGTAAAAGCCCTGCTGATAGCCCTGCTGATCGATGGCGCAGTTCTGCTGTCCTGACTTGATCTGCGCCAGGATTGCCTCGTCAAAGTTGATGCCGCAGAGTTGCACGGCCCCGGCCTTGCCCGACTGCGCGATCGCCTGAGCAGCTCCCACGGCGTCAAGGTTCGCTGTGGTGAAGACGGCGTCGATGGTCGGGTTTTGCAGCAGATGGGCCTTCAGTGCCTCGGACACGGCGGTCACGTTGCCTTCGGCGGTGGCGGGCAGTGGCAGAACGGTACCGGCAGCACCGCCTTTGATCAGGCCGTCAACATAGCCAGTGCAATAGGCTTCGATGTTGGCCGCGCCCGGCAGCGAGTTGACGCATACGCCGTTCTTGGCTCCCTTTGCGGCGGCAAACTCGCCACCGGCAACACCGCCCAGATAGTCCACGGCGCCAATATAGTTCATCGCGCCCAGACGGTCGGCAGCTTCAAGCCCGCCGGCATTGTACACGATGAAGGGGATGCCCGCTTCCTTGACAGCGATGAAGGCCGGGTCCATGGCTTCGGGAACCCAGTCGGGGGCCACGATGCCGTCGGCGCCCTGGTCGATGGCCTGCCGGATCAGTTCCGCCGCGTCCACGCCCAGGTTGTCATAGTTTTGCGGGCCAAGCCAGGTCACCGAACCGCCCTGCGCCGCGACGACCAGACCGGCGTCCTCGGCGCCCTTTTTCACCACGCCCCAGAACGGGTCGTCAGGCTTGCCCCCGATGACGAAGATATTCGCGCCTTCGGCCATCGCCATTCCGGCGAAAACGGTAACAACTGCAGTTGTAGCCAGAATATTTCCAAGTTTCATTTCGGGTCTCCTCCCTGAGACAGGCCGCTGATTGCGGCCCTTTGACGTGCTTTCCCCCCACTACTCAGCCGGGGTCGCTCCCTTTCCGGCCTTCTGGGCCAGACGTTCTTTCTTCTTGCGGAAACGTTCCTTCATATGCTCGTCGGCCTCTTTCGAGCCGTCGTGCCAAAGGCCGAACCACTTATCGAGCGGCACAATGCCGTCGGCGCCGTAGTTCACCTCGAAGTATTTGTGGTGCAGGTGGTGAGCGTAAGCGTGGCTGTCGAGCGCCTTAGCTTCAGTCAGTTCCAGCTTCTCGAACCCGATGTGACCATTGATCGCGCCGAACCCGGTGCCATGGAGTTGGAACAGAGCGACCACCGGGTTTGACGGGATCAGCACGTGCCAGAACATTTCGCTGAAATACATCACGTGCTCGATGGGATGCATCGACAGCGACGACCACGGGCTGGGGTTGATCGAGTTGTGATGGACCGAGTGAATCCACTTGTAGAGCACTGGGACATGGATCAGCCGATGGATGCAGAAAAAGTGAACCTCGTGGATCGCCGGGACCAGCAGGGTCAGCACCACCAGCCATAGCCAGTGATCCTCCCATGAGACCCAGTTGCCCCAGGAATTTGCCCAGGCCCAAAGCACGATGACCTGCACCGCCGTCCAGATCGGGATCCCCGACAAAAAACTGCGCAGGAAGTTGTCGAGGTTTTGGCTTTTAAACCAGAACACATCCGAAGGGTTCTCGGCGGGAAACTTGTGATTGAACTTGAACCGCGTACCTTGGATGCGCTTCACGTAGTAGAACAGCTCCACCGCGCCATACATCACGAAGATGCCGGCTGCATTGACGGCGAACAGCCACAGCGCCCAGCCCCATGACAGCGTTTGCAGGGTTGCGACATCGGGGATGATATACGCCCAGTACAAAAGCGCGGTCGCCATGTGGAAGGCGTTCCAGGGCCAGATGTAGTCGATCAGGAACCGGCCCATCTGGCCGAAGCGGCCCTCCCAGAACGGCGCGATGGTCAGTCGGCGGTTCGGCGTCCAGTTGCCACGCTTGTCGCGGGTTCCAAACTTCAGATCGTCCATGCTGCCCTCCCGCGGTACGTTCGTTCCGATTCGAACGTGATTGGAATTCTCATACTGTTGACAAAGTCCCCTTCATAATCCTTTCATCTAATATAGGAAATTTACTCTCATTTCCTTCATTCTCTGCAGCGCCGAAATGAAGGATTCCCTCAGGAGCCGCCATGGCACACAGAGCAACAATTCAGGACCTCGCCGACAGGGCCGGCGTCAGCGTTTCAACGATCGACCGCATCATGAATGGTCGCAACAAGGTGCGTGCCGGAACCGCAGAGCGCGTTCTTGCTGCCGCTGAAGCTGTTGAATTTTATGCCCTTCCGGCGTTGCGCAAGAGGTTGCGGGTTGATCAGCCCAAGGTTCGTCTTGGGTTTCTGTTGCAGCAGTCACACCGGACCTTCTACCGCCTTATCGCCGACGCTTTGTCCGAAGCCGCTGCACTTTCGCCTGAACCGGTCGATGTCGTTGTGGAACATCTCGACGATCTGACGCCAGAATCAGTGGCTGATCGCATGCTGAAGCTGGGTGCTAACGTCCATGCTATTGCCGTGATCACCGCAGAACATGCGCGCATATCCAACGCTATTGAGACACTGTCCGCGCGTGGTATCCCGACCTATGGCTTGATTTCTGAACTGACGGCGGGTTGCGGCACCGGTTACATCGGCCTTGACAACTGGCGCGTCGGGCGGACTGCTGGGTGGGCAATATCCGGGCTGAGCAAGTGCGAAGGCAGAGTAGCTATCCTTGTCGGGAACCATCGTTACCGCTGTCAGGAACTGAACGAGACCGGTTTCCGGTCCTACTGCCGCGAACACGCGCCGGGCTTTTCTCTGCTGGAACCGCTGCAGACTTTTGAAGACAACACTGTCGCGCGGGAAGTCACCGAACAACTCCTTCGCCGTGAACCGGATCTGGTGGGCCTGTACGTTTCAGGTGGCGGCATGAAGGGCGTCCTTCAGGCTCTGCAGACGGCAGGAAGGGGCTCCGACATCATCGTGGTCGGGCACGAGATAACGGACCACACCCGTGACGGGCTCATGGATAACGTGTTGTCGATGGTTTTTGCACACCCCATTCGGCGACTAGCCGCCGACGCCATAGCCCAGATGCATCGGGACGTGAGTAGCGGGACCGCACCAGCCAAACGGATCCTGAACTTCGAGATTTACGGCCCGGAGAACATCTGACGACGAAAAGGCGATGCAACTCGGGTCGAATACTCCACCATTCGTCGAAATTGTCCAGCAGTCTCACTCCGTTGCTTTGCACCCGTGTAGGGTTAGCTCGTTATGGTCAGTTTGATGCCAGAGACGGTTCGACACCAGTCCCGTTACCTCCGCCACTTGCCAATCGCAACCCGTTCTCCAAATGACCCAGTGGCAGAATATTACCGTTGTAATCGAGGGTTATGCGGGCGGAGCTGTGCAGATTGCTTCTGTCAATTGGGCGATGGCGGGTTTGGAAGATTTCGGGCCGTAAACACCCAATCCATGAAAGCCTCCATGGCGGTCCTGATCGACGGTTCCGCAGGATGTCCTGAAACCAGATAATAGTTGAACTGCTCAAGCGCGGTAATCGATGAAAGTTGAACCAGACGTCCCGAATTCAAATCATCATGAATCATGGCGACCGGGCAGAGGGCAATACCCTGTCCAGAGAGTACGGCCGCGCGCAGCAGATTGAAGTCCTCGAACACCGGGCCGGGCAGTTGCGCCGGAACATCGGCTGCCGCCTTGTGCAACCATGGGGTCGGTGCAACGCATACGGTTCAGTCTGGGCCCGTCGCGTATCTGTGCCGTCGCAAGTGCTTGTTTAGGCCACCTTGTGTTCGACGGCCGCAGGGCTGTTCCAGCCGAGGGCTGAGTGCCGAAGACGGAACTTTTAGAAGCCGTTGATGTATGCAAGATGGCGGGTTCGGCCTGTAGCCATCGACCTCAGGCAGACGCAAGATGTCGTGCCGTTGCAGGCAACGATGCAACGTCGACCGGGTCAGGTGTGGGATTGGCGGCCGCAAGGCCTAGAGGCGATCATCCAGCGGAAGTAGCGTAGGCCGCCGAAAGGCCTCGATCATCGCCTCCACCGCCTTGGTTAGCATCGAGGAACGTGGTTCCCACAGCTTCGTCGTCAGGTCTTCGACCGAAGACCGCTTCCGACAATTGGCCGCGGCCTTCACACTCATTACCAACCCCTTACTAACCTGCCTGAATTGACTATGTCGGCGTAAGAGGCCGCGAACTCATCGGCGCTGGGCCGGGCGTCTTCCGTGCGTTTGGGCTGGCGTTTGCAGGTCGGGGACTTCGGGAAGCTGCTGCGATTTGCGAATCACACTTAGCGGCGCGCTCAATCGCGCGGTTGGCTCATCGGTTGGCTCATCGGGTGGGACTGGATGGCCCTGTCGGGTTTCGTTGGCAGTTTAGATGATACGGCCCTCAGACTGTCCGAGATCATCGCGCCATCTGAGTAAATGGGTTCGCGCGGGGGCCAGCCCCGCCTCCAGACGGACAGGATGCCGTTCGGATCAAGTCCCTGCGCGGTTAGCACTTCCGAGAAAAAGAGATCAGAATCCGTCTCGCGCACTTGCGCATCCGATCCGCACATCCTTCGCCGATCGTGCGCGGCCGTCGGAAACAATTGTGGACGACCATTCTAAGCCAGTGGGCAGCGGTCAGGCCACTTTTCTTGAATGATGGTTAAGACGGCGCACCTGATCACTCCATTCAGCCGTGACCGGCCATAGAAAATCAGCAGGCTTCATCCCTGACGGCTACGACCTGGCGAACATCGGCATCACGCCCCGGATTGTGCCAGAAACGTCGTCCAGACCGCGATGAACATGGCAGCCAAAACCGGGCCCGTGATGAAACCCTGCATCCCGAATGTGGCGATCCCTCCTATAGTTGATATCAGTACGACATAGTCAGGCATCCGCGTTGTCTGCCCGACAAGCCACGGTCGGGCGATGTTATCGATCAGGCTGATGACTATTACACCATAGATGATCAAGGAAATACCCTGCCAGATCAATCCATTGGCAAGAAGATAGATAGCCATAGGTGTCCAGACCAGCGCAGCCCCGAACACTGGAAACAGCGACAGGAACGACATCAGCACCGTCCATAGGATCGCCGCATGAATGCCCAGCACCCAGAAGCCCAAGCCACCAAGGCTGCCTTGCAGGAGCGCCACCAGAATATCGCCGCGTACCGTAGCGCGCACGACCCGGGTGAAAGTGCTAAAGAGATCTTCCAGAATGGCATTTTCCATCGGTATGGCGGCCTGAATCCGCGCCAAAATCGCATCGCCATCGCGAAACAAAAAGAACATAACGTAAAGCATCACGCCCAAAGCGACGAAGACTCCGGCAGTGTTCACTCCAAAGGAGAGCATGGTCGACGCATTGTCCCCAATCCAGTCGCTAACCGAGGACGAGATGGAGGCCCGCACCGCCGTCAAATCGCCCAACCCCAGACGCAACAGAACTGCCTTTAACCAAATGGGTAAGCCGTTCATCATGGACTGAAACCACTCTTGCAGATTGATTTCGCCGGATCGTACGGCGGCGATCAGGCCAGTCGCCTCGTTGATCACGGCATTAAGGATCAGCAGCGTTGGAATGACAATAAGCAGCACGAAGCCTATGATCATCGTCAGCGCCGCAAGATTCCTGCGCCGACCCAGGCGCTGCGACAAACGGCGCGCCACGGGGTCAAGCACGATCACGAAAGCAACCGCCCAGAACAGCGCGCCGAACAGCGGCCAAAGAACCCATCCGAAGGCAAGGGTGACGAGGGCGATCAGGGCGGCAAATGTCCGATCTTGTGCCACATACCCTCCGCCCTTGCTTTGGACCGCTCGCAAGCGGCCAGCTTCTGTGGTTGCCATCCTTGAAGCAAGAGGTTTCTGACACATGGTCGAGATCGAGTGCGGTCTTCTGTCAGGCCTCGTTATAGCAGCCTATCGAAGACTGTGGGCGGTCATCGGCCCAACACCAGGCATGGTTTGCAGACGACGCGCCGTCGCACTATTCGCCGCGATCGTCACCAGCAATTTGGTCTTGACCTCAATACACGCTGTCTGCTTAGCGATCTGCCTCGGAAGGTCCTGACGTTCCCAAATGACCAAGTGCGGCAGCCCCATGTGCGAGCTGGTTATATGCGCTTCAAGTCGCTTCACCTGTGCCATACCAATGGGAAAAACCAGCCCATATTCGTTAAGAAGTCCTCGCAATGCATTCAACAGCTCGATTGGTTGACGCACTAGACGCTCACGACTAAGGAAGATCGCAGCCCGGGTCTGCTGTTCTTCGCTTTTGGGGGATACAAAACGCATCTCGAGCTGGCGGGCGGCGACGACAATGGCTTCTGCATCAGTCGCATCATTCTTCTGACGCTTGACAAGGGGCCTCACACACTTAGGCGCGATCAACCGCATGGCCAATGGCCTGCATCTCGCGGGCACGTAAACCGAACGGCCGCAGGATTCAAAGACAACCAAGCTTGGCGGCTGATGCGACATGAACTCCCGAAACTGGTCAGGCGTGAGGCGTTTGCGAAAAAGGAGCTGACCAGAACTGCTTGAGCCGTGGAGCTGGAAAACGCACTTTGCCAAATCCACTCCGATGACTGTGTATTCCTTAGCCCGCCCTCCAGGATGTGCAATGATGACATCTCCCCACGTGACACAGCCGTCCCGTGCTGATAGGGCGGAGGACGGCAACCACCCCATCTATTCAGTTTCGTCCGCCGGGGTTTCGGCGTCCGTCTCGGTTTCAGGCGAGGCCCCCGCATCGCCCGGTGGCGCGTTGCCACGCAATTCCGCACTCACCGGGTCTTGCGGCTCGGCACCGAAAACACGGTCCTCGCCCGAATGTGCAGCAACCCACTCACGCATGTAGCGTCGTATTTCGCGGCGGCGCTTGTATCCAGCTGGTTACAAAGCGTCACGAAGGCATCACGTTCCGCCTTTTCCACCCCGAATGACAAATTGACTGCCCTTCGTCTTGCCCTTGCGGTCAGATTTGGGCTTGCTCATGACTTCACCCGGAGCATGTATATACTGTGCACACGCGTTTTGGAGGCAAGGCAAGCGCAGCGCCGTTTGATTTCGCGCAAGGCGCGCCTGCAGGGTCGGACAAGAACTACAGGCGGCTTGCGTCAGATCAGTGTGAAGATGCGGTCTTCGGGTTTTGCTGAAGGGGACTGTGACGGATTTGCAGATGCCAGAACTCGACCTTTTTTCGCGCCTCATGGTGGCTCTGGCCATCGGTCTGATGGTGGGGATCGAACGCGGCTGGTGGGCGCGGGGGGTTGAAGACCATGGCCGGGCCGCAGGGCTGCGCACCTTTGGCCTTTCCGGTCTGATGGGCGGGATCTCCGGCGTGCTGACTGGTCAGCTTGGGCCGCAGATCGTCGGCATTGGCTTTGTGGCCTTTACCGCCGCGCTTGGAGCGTTTGCCTGGCTTGAGGCGAAGACAAAAGGCAACATGAGCGCCACGACCCTCGTTGCCGGTATGGTCACGTTTCTTCTGGGTGCCATGGCGACCGTCGGCGATGTCACCGTGGCGATTGCGGCGGCGGTCAGCATGACGGTGCTTTTGGCACTGCGCACCCAACTGCACAGCTGGCTGGCCAGAGTCACCTGGGAGGAGATCCGCGCCGGGCTGATCCTTGTGGTGATGTCGTTCCTGCTGCTGCCGCTTTTGCCGAACCGCGCGATAGACCCGTGGGGCGTCGTCAATCTGCATGAGGTCTGGCTTCTGGCCATCATGATGGCGCTAATTTCGTTTACGGGCTATGTCGCCGTGCGCCTGTTCGGTGACCTTTTGGGGATCGTCGTGACTGCGGCGGCGGGTGGGCTTGCCTCGTCGACCGCCACGACGTTGACCTTTGCGCGCGTGGGGCGCGAGCAACCGGGGTCAGTCAACCTGCTGGTGGGCGGCATCCTGATCAGCGGGGCAGTGATGGCGTTGCGGGTAGGGGTGATCGCCTCGGCGCTGAATCCGAACCTGCTGGCGCCGCTGGCGGCGCCGCTTGGCGCTGCGGTGGTGACTTTGGGTGCGATTGCTATGCTCTTTGTGTTTGGCATGGGGGCCGTACCAGCTGATAAGGCCAAGCCAGTGCTGACAATTGCCAACCCGCTCGTGGTTGGCACGTCGCTGAAGCTGTCGGTCTTCATCGTTGTGGTTATGCTGGCGGCAGAACTTGTGAGGCGAGTCTGGGGCAATACCGGCGTGCTGGTTGTGGCTGCAGTGTCGGGCATTGCGGACGTCGACGCGATCACGCTGTCGATGGCGCGTATGAACGCCACTGAGCAGCTTGCTGCCCAGGCCATCCTGTTGGCGGTGGCCGTCAACACGGTCGCGAAAGCCGTCATGGCCGGCTGGGTGGGCGGCTGGGCGGTGGGCTGGCGCGTAGCCCTGACCAGCGTGATCGCTATTGCGGCAGCGGGCGGCACCTATGCTTGGTCCGGCTGACGGACCACGAGCAGCAACACGCGCGTCCATCAGCTGGCCGCCAAGGCTCCGGGTTGCATCGCATGACGGTGGCGCGAAGTTCCGGCAACCCTCGGCCCGCGACTTCGCCAGACAACAGCTGTGGACTTACAACAACGACTGCCCAAACATGGGCCTCGACAAACTCACAACCGGCCAGAAACTGAAAATGGCTCAGTAAATTCCACGACAGCGCCCCGCTAAGAATTTGGGGGGAACTGCCCGTCGGCAACATCGTGGTATTTGGTAACCTCAACATGGAAGGAAAACGATCATGGATCTGCGGTTCGACGGAAAGACGATCATCGTAACCGGTGGAGGTTCGGGCATAGGTGCCGCCACCGCCGAGGAACTGAGCGTAAGCGGCGCAACCGTGATCGTGGCAGACATCAACCTGACACATGCCGAAGCGATCACGAGTGCCATTACGGCAAAGGGGGGTAAGGCCCACGCCGTCGCGGTGGACGTGGCCAAGGCCGATGACGTTAAGGCCATGGTGGACTTCGCGGTTAAAAAGTCCGGCGCGCTGCATGGCATCGTCAACAACGCCGGCATCGGCGGGCCGTCCGCCCCGACGGGCAGCTATGATCTCGACAGTTGGCAGAAGGTGATCGACATCAACCTGTCCGGCGTTTTCTACGGCATGCGTTTTGCCATTCCCGAGATCGAAAAGGCCGGGGGTGGCGCGATAGTCAACGTGGCCTCGATCCTGGGCTCTGTGGGCTTTGCCAATTCCACCGCCTATGTCAGCGCCAAGCACGGCGTTCTGGGTGCGACCAAAAATGCTGCGCTTGAGCATGCAGCGACTGGAGTCCGGGTCAATGCTATTGGTCCGGGCTTCATCCACACGCCGCTGGTGGCGAATGCGCTGGATGATGCGACACTGAAATTCCTCGAAGGCAAGCATGCGATGAACCGCCTTGGACGCTCCGACGAGGTCGCGGCGCTGATCGTCTTTCTGCTGTCGGACCGGGCAAGCTTCATCACCGGATCCTTCCATCTGGTCGATGGCGGCTATACCGCGCAATGAACGGCTTAAGGCCCGGTGCGACCCGCCGGGCGGGCTTCTCAGGCCCTGACTGTGGGCACCAGCCTCAACTTTGGTTTCGGCCCCGGATATGTTGAGTTCAATGGCCGCGACGGCCTGCCCCAAAAGGTTTGTTGCGGTGTGACAGAACAGATGGGCGAGATCACTTTCCGGCGCGCGTCCACTGCAAAAGGCACCCATGTGGTGGTCGAAGCGCGCAGTCAGCGCTTCGACGAAGAATACGGCAATGCGACCATCAGCATTGATCTGGCAAAGGCGTTTCTGTTTGATGCCAATGGCTAACCGATGCGGTTCGGCAGGGGTCCGAATCTGTCGATCGTCCGCGCGAGCTCAATGCAGCAACGCAGTATTATTTGACCGGACTTTGGCTTGGCTAGCACAAGCCATTGGCAGCGCCGATACCCGATGTCGGCGCTGCCAAATCATTTGCAACCCTTAATCCGGAGGTGCTTGAACGTAGCATGAACCTTGCAATGACGCTTCAGGATGAGGCGGTGTTCGAAGAAGCTGCCCAAGGTTTAACCTCGACACGCCGTTAACCCACACCGCCAAAGCCCAGAACGAAGATGCGCGTTGACCGCGATGCAGAAGCGCGGCATCCTTGGCGCATATATCGGCAGATCGCCGAATGGCATCCGCGCCCCGATGTTCAGGCCTTTTCGTTGCAGGTCTGGCGCGGGGCTTTTTCGTTTGGTGGGTCTAGGCATGAAGCGCCGCGTTGAACTTGGTTTGCTGTATTCGCGCACAGGCAGCTATTCGCTGATCTCCGAGGCAAGTCGAACGGGCGCGTTGGCGGCGATTGAACAGGTTAACGCCGACTCCACAATTCCGTTCAGCTTTGTGCCAATCGAACGCGATCCGGGCGGCAATGCCGACGCCTACGGCCCTTTGTGTGAGGAAATTCTGCGCGACAGTGCGGCGCGCCACGTGGTCGGCTGTGTCACATCATGGAGCCGCAAAGAGGTCATCCCCAGTTTGGAAAAGCTGGGCGGCACGCTGTGGTACGCGCTGCCCTACGAAGGGTTCGAGGCATCTGATCATGTCGTTTACACGCATGCCTGCCCCAATCAGCACCTGTTGCCGCTGCTGGATTGGGCGATGCCAGCGCATGGGCGGCGGGCTTATCTGACCGGTTCCAACTACATCTGGGGCTGGGAGATTAACCGTCTGGCCCGTGCAACCATTGTGGCCGCAGGCGGTGAGGTGCTGGGTGAGCGGTATCTGCCAATCGGCGCGCTGCATGTAGGGCGAATGATTGATGAAATTCACGCCACTCGGCCCGATTTCGTGCTGAATTCTCTGGTCGGTGTGTCGTCGTACGAATTTCTGCGGGCGTATCGCGCGCTTGGCTTGACCGACCCGCATTTCAGGGCCGACCGTTGCCCGGTGCTGTCGTGCAATCTGACCGAATGCGAGTTTCCACCGCTCGGCGAAGCAGCCGAAGGGCTGATCGCGGCAGGCCCCTATTTTCGCGGTGTGGCGGGTTGGCCTGGCATTGGCAATTTTGGGTCAGCGCATGAGGCCGCAAGTTTTGCGGCAGTGCGCGAATTGGCACGGCTTTTGGCGCGTCAACCGGGGGCAGAGGCATTGCCTTTGGCGCAATTGTTGCAAGGCGCGGGCGGCCCGATTGACCAAGGCACGCATCACACAGCGCTGCCGGTGATCATCGCCCAAGTGCGGGACGGTGCGTTTCGCGTGATCCAGCATCGGGGTGAGGTGGCGGGTGATCCCTACCTGACCCGCAGTGCAGCCACGGCCGCACAGCCCCTGCGGGTGGTGTCATGAAACGGCAGGTGCGCATTCAGAACCTGGGTGGTGCGCGGGCCACGATACTGCATCGCCCGCATCCGACAGTACAGGCGCTGACCCGGCAGTTGGTGGCCATTGGTCTGACGGTTGATCAGGTTTGGCCGGAACTCGGGCCGCAGGCGCTGGCCGCCGATTTCATCTTTTTCGACGCCGACATGGGCTATGACGCACAATTTCCCTGGGCGGCGGGTTCGGCCCCGATGCCCATGATCGCCCTGATCGGGTCAGAGGCGCCCGGGCGGATCGAATGGTCACTGCAAATCGGCGCCCATGCGCAATTGCTGAAACCGGTGGGTGACAACGGCACCTATTCGGCGCTGTTGATTGCCCGCGATGGTTTTGATCGACAGCGCACCTTGGCGGCGGAAATTGCCGATCTGCGACGGCGTCTGGATGAACGCCAAACCGTGGTTCAGGCCGTGGCGCAGCTTGCCGCCATGGGCAAGACCGAGGCCGAAGCCTATGCGCAGCTACGTCAAATGGCGATGGCATGGCGGATCAGTTTTGAAGACGCCGCCCTGCGCGTTGTTGCCCGCTATGCATCGGGGGATGGCGATGACCAGCTTAACCGAGGCTAATGCGGCGCGGCCAAAGGGTGCTTTGGCGCGCCTGTTGCAGCGCAAGTTGGCCGTGCTCGGGCTGGTGTTGATTGCTATCGTTGCCGGTGGTGCGCTGTTCGCCCCGCTGCTGGCTCCGTTCCCGCCAGACATGCAAAACTTCGACGGGCTGACGATCGAAGGCGCGCCAATGCCGCCCGGTGGTGCCTATCCGATGGGCACCGATCTGCTGGGTCGTGATCTGTTCAGCCGCATTCTTTACGGCGCGCGCACGTCGCTGATCATCGGCATTGTGGCCAACGGACTGGCGCTACTGATTGGCACGCTTGTGGGCATTACCGCAGGCTATTTCCGCGGCTGGGTCGGTGCAATTCTGATGCGATTCACCGACTTGATGATGGCGTTCCCTGCGTTGCTACTGGCGATCTGTCTCGCGGCAATATTCTCACCCTCGTTGTGGATCGTGGCCATGGTCATTGCCCTTGTGAACTGGGTGCAAACCGCGCGGGTGATCTACACTGAAACCACATCGCTTGCGACGCGCGATTTCATCGCCGCCGAGCGTACACTGGGGGCCAGCACCGCCCGCATTCTGTTCCGCCACATTCTGCCGCATCTGGTGCCCACGATCATTGTTTGGGGCACTTTGGGCATTTCGACCACTGTGCTGTTAGAAGCGACGCTGTCGTTCCTGGGCGTCGGTGTGCAGCCGCCAACGCCGTCGTGGGGCAACATCATATTTGAGAACCAGACCTACTTCCAATCCGCCCCATGGCTGGTGTTCATTCCCGGTGCCGCGATCATTCTGCTGGCGCTGGCCTTCAATCTTGTCGGCGACGCGCTGCGCGATGTGCTGGACCCAACGCAAAGGGGGCGCGCGTGATGGCTGGGTACATCCTGCGTCGCCTGATCCAATCGGCCCTAATCCTGCTGGGCGTAGCCTTGATCACTTTTTTCTTGCTGTTCGTGCTGCCTGCCGATCCGGTTCGCCAGATTGCCGGGCGGTCTGCCACTGCCGAAACGGTTGAAAGCATTCGGCAGCAACTGGGTCTAGATAAGCCGTTCCTCGTGCAGTTTGGCCGCTACTTAAGCGGCCTCGTGCAAGGCGATCTGGGTCGCAGCTACCTGCAGAAATCGGAGGTGTCGGTGCTGATCGCCTCGCGCCTGCCAGCGACTCTACTGCTGATGGCTGCCGCAATTTTCTGCGAGCTGGTGATTGGCCTTTCCATGGGCATCCTCGCCGCACTAAGGCGTGATCGCTTTACCGATCAGGCGCTGATGATGACGTCATTCGTGACCGTGTCTGCCCCGCAATTCGTAGTCAGCCTGCTGATGCTCTACGTGTTTTCGGTCAAGCTTGGCTGGTTCCCCATCGGCGGCTACGGCACCTTCCAGCACCTGGTATTACCCGCCATCACCTTGGGCATCCTTGGCTCCGGCTGGTATTCCCGCATGATGCGATCTTCGATGATTGACGTCATGCGCGCCGACTATATCCGCACCGCCCGCGCCAAAGGCCTGACCCGCGCCCGCGTCGTGCTTGGCCACGCACTGCCGAACGCCATTCTGCCAATCATCGCCATGATCGGCATTGATGTCGGCGTGTTCATGGGCGGCATCGTCGTGGTGGAATCTGTCTTTGGCTGGCCCGGCATTGGCCAACTGGCATGGCAAGCAATCCAACGCATCGACATTCCCATCATCATGGGCGTCACGCTGGTTTCTGCCGTCGCCATCGTGCTTGGCAATCTGTTGGCCGATCTGATCGCCCCGTTCATCGACCCCCGCATAAAACTGAAATAGCAACAGGAGAGAGCTATGAAAAACCTACTCACTTCGACCGCCGTGATGATGGCACTGGCGCTGCCCGCCATTGCACAAGATTACACCCCCGATCCAAACGCCAAACCCGGCGGGTCAATCGTGATGACCTACAAGGATGATGTCGCAACGTTAGACCCTGCAATCGGCTACGATTGGCAGAACTGGTCGATGATCAGGTCATTGTTTGATGGGCTGATGGATTACGTGCCGGGGACCACCGATTTGCGGCCCGGTTTGGCGGAAAGCTACGAAATTACCGAAGACGGGCTAACCTATACCTTCAAACTGCGCCCCGGCGTCAAGTTCCACAATGGCCGTGAGATGACGGCGGAAGATGTGAAATACTCGCTGGATCGCGTGACTTTGCCCGCAACCCAATCGCCGGGCTCGGGCTTTTTCGGTGCGGTCAAGGGTTATGACGCAATGGTTGGCGGCACTGCAACCAGCCTCGAAGGCGTCACGGTCGTTGATCCACTGACCGTTCGCATTGATTTGTCCCGCCCAGACGCCACTTTCCTGCACGTCATGGCCATCAACTTCGGCTCTGTCGTGCCGAAAGAGGCGGTCGAGGCAGCGAATGGTGATTTCGGCAAAATGCCGGTCGGTACCGGTGCCTTCAAGATGACAGAATGGACTCTTGGCCAACGTTTGGTTTTCGCCAAGAACACCGACTATTGGCGCGCAGGCGAGCCCTATCTTGATCAGATCACCTACGAATTTGGCCAGGAACCCATCGTCGCCTTACTGCGGTTGCAGAACGGCGAGATTGATATCCCCGGTGATGGCGTGCCACCTGCCAAGTTCACCGAAGTGATGGGCGATCCGGCGCAGAAAGCCCGCGTTGTCGAAGGCGGTATGCTGCACACCGGCTACATCACTATGAACGTCATGACAGCGCCGTTTGACAAGGTTGAAGTGCGCCGTGCAGTCAACATGGCAATCAACAAAGACCGGGTTGTGCAGGTCATCAACAACCGCGCGGTGCCCGCCACACAGCCACTGCCGCCTGCAATGCCGGGCTACACAGCCGAATACGCGGGCTATCCCTATGACGTTGAAGGTGCCAAGAAACTGCTGGCCGACGCCGGAATGCCCGACGGGTTTGAAACCGATCTTTACGTAATGAACACCGACCCGAACCCGCGCATCGCGCAAGCCATTCAACAGGATCTGGCGGCCATCGGCATCAAGGCCAACCTGCAATCGCTAGCGGCTGCGAACGTGATCGAGGCGGGGGGCACGGGCACGGCCCCAATGATATGGTCCGGCGGCATGGCGTGGATCGCCGACTTTCCCGATCCGTCAAACTTCTACGGGCCGATCCTTGGTTGCGCCGGGGCAGAACCGGGCGGCTGGAACTGGTCCAAGTACTGCAACGCCGATCTTGATGCCGCAGCGGTGGCTGCCGACAGCATGTCAGACCCCGCCAAATCGGCGGATCGTCTGAAGGCGTGGTCGGATATCTACATGAAGGTGATGGAAGACGCGCCTTGGGCACCGTTGTTCAACGATCAGCGTTTCACGATGAAATCAGATCGCATGGGCGGCGCAGATGCGCTTTACGTCGATCCGATTGCCACCGTGAACTTTGACTACATCTATGTGAAGTAAGCCATGTGCAAAGCCTGTGATTATACGATTCACGGCGCGCAACATCACTTCGGCTGGGACAATTCACTTGCCCCAGCCGAACGGGTGGAGCCGGGATCAACCATCCTGTTTCACTGTCAGGATAGCTCGGCGGGCCAACTTGGCCCGTCCTCTACCGTCGCCGATGTGACGGCGCTGGATTTCGGCAAGATCAACCCGGTGTCGGGCCCGATCTATGTCGAAGGTGCCGAACCCGGCGATGCCATCAAGGTCACGATCGAAAGCTTCACCCCACGCGCGCACGATGGGCGCGGTTTTGGCTGGACGGCCAATATTCCCGGCTTCGGCTTGCTTGCCGACCAATTCACCGACCCGGCCCTGCACATCTGGTCCTACGAACCGGGCCAAATGGGGCCAGCCCTGTTTGGCCGCGAAGGAAGTGTACCGCTAAAGCCGTTCGCCGGCACCATCGGCAATGCTTTGGCTGAACCGGGCCTGCATTCGGTTGTGCCGCCGCGCCGTGTTGGCGGTAACCTTGACATCCGCGATCTGACCGCCGGGGTAACGCTTTACCTGCCGGTGGAGGTGAAAGGTGCCCTGTTCAGCGTGGGTGATACCCACGCCGCCCAAGGCGATGGCGAGGTGTGCGGCACCGCCATTGAATCGCCGATGGATGTGGTTCTGAAGCTGGATGTGGTGAAAGGTGCCAACCTGAAGACGCCGCGCTTCACCACCCCCGGGCCGGTCACAAGGCACCTCGACGCCAAGGGGTACGAGGTCACAACTGGCATCGGCCCAGACCTGATGTCGGCTGCTCGCGATGCGGTGTCCGCGATGGTTGATCTGCTGTGCGCGCAACGCGGTATGGCAGCGGTCGATGCTTATATGCTGGTCTCCACTTGCGGCGATCTTCGCATCTCGGAAATTGTCGATATGCCCAACTGGGTCGTCAGCTTTTACTTCCCTCGCTGCGTGTTTGAATGAACGAAACCAGCAAAATTGCACCTGGGGCCGATTTGGCCCCAGAGGTTCTGCGGGTACAAAACCTGACTGTCTCGGTACGTACCGAAAGCGGCGACCGACCCTTGGTTGAAAACCTGTCCTTCACCCTGCGCCGGGGTGAAACCCTTGCCATTGCGGGCGAAAGCGGGTCGGGCAAATCAATCACCGCACTGGCGATTATGGGGCTGCTGCCACCCCCCGCAGTGCGTGTTACCGCCGGTTCGATCACTCTCGGCAACACTGACCTAACGCAGCTACCAGAAACACAACTGCGCAGCCTGCGCGGCAGCCGCATCGCCATGATATTCCAAGAACCGATGACCAGCCTCAACCCGGTCCTGTCCATCGGCACACAGCTTACAGAAGCCATCCGCGCCCACACCGCCGTCAGCCGCGCCGAGGCCCGCAAAATGGCGCTGTCAGCGTTGCAAGCCGTGCGTCTGTCGCAGCCCGAACAGCGGCTGGCCCAATACCCGCACGAGCTGTCCGGCGGCATGCGCCAGCGTGTGATGATCGCGATGGCCCTTGCCCTGCGCCCCGAGGTTCTGATCGCCGATGAACCGACCACCGCCCTTGATGTCACCGTCCAGCGCGAGGTGCTTGACCTACTGCGCGACCTGCAACGCGATCTTGGTACGGCCATCATCCTGATCACTCATGATATGGGCGTTGTGGCTGAAATGGCTGACCGCGTCGTCGTGATGAAATCCGGGCAGGTGGTGGAAGACGGCACAGCCACCCAGATTTTCGTGCACCCCAAAATGCCCTACACCCAAGACCTGCTCGCCGCCGTGCCCCGGATCGGCAAGGGCAAACCCCGCGCCGAAACCGGCACCGACATCATCGCCAGCCTGCGCGATGTTGTCGTGCGATTCCCCCTGAAAGGCGGCATCCTTGGCCAAGCCACCGGCCAAGTTCACGCCGTCGAACACGTCAGCTTTGAGATCAGGCGCGGCGAAACCTTCGCCCTTGTCGGCGAATCCGGTTGCGGCAAATCCACCATCGCCAAAGCCATGGTCGGCCTTGTGCCGCATCAAGGCACCATCGAAGTTGCCGGCCAATCGCTCGCCACCCTTGATACTGCGGGCAAAAAGGCGCTGCGCCGCCGCATTCAGGTTGTCTTTCAAGACCCGATGGCTGCCCTGAACCCGCGCATGACCGTCGGCCAACTGATCGCCGAGCCGCTGTTGATCCACAAACTTGGCACCCCCGCCGAACAACGCGCCCGCGCCGCCGATCTGATGGCGTGCGTCGGCCTGTCTGCCGATCAACTTGACCGTTACCCGCACGAATTTTCCGGCGGCCAGCGGCAACGCATCTGCATCGCCCGCGCGCTTGCCCTGCAACCAGATCTGATCATCGCAGACGAATCCGTTTCAGCGCTGGATGTGTCGGTGCAGGCGCGCGTGCTTGATCTGCTGCAAGCCCTGCAACGCGAATTTGGCATCGCCTACCTGTTCATCAGCCACGATATGGCGGTCGTCGAAAATATCTCCGACCGCGTTGCGGTGATGTACCTGGGCCAGATCGTTGAAATGGGCAGCCGCGCGCAAATCTTCGGCAACCCGCAACACCCTTACACCCGCCGCCTGATCGAAGCGGTGCCAGTGCCCGACCCCACTCATATCCGCGTCCCGCAGCCCCGGCTTTCCGGCGAAGTGCCAAGCCCGGTTCATGCCTTTGGCAAAGGTCCAAAGCGGCTGATGCTGGTCGATATCGGTGGCGGTCATATGGTTGCAGAAAGCGCATGAACAGGGTCTAAATCTGCCCAAATCGCGTTCCCAATCTGAAATTAGGGACAAGCCGGGGTCACTAAGACGGCTGATTGACCAACATCCGCGCCGCACGGCCCAGCGTCGCCATGATCGGCCTATGCAACCCCGTCGCTACCCCGGTTTCAACCAGCGCGCGCGCCATACAATGCAGCCAGTTCTCTGCATCCACTGCCCGGATTGGCACATGGGCGTGGATCTCGCGCAGGTTCATATGGCCGTGGTTTTCGGCATAAATCCTGCGCCCGCCCAGAAACCCGCTCATGAAATCGAACTGTTCGGCCCGCACATGCGCCATTCCGTGACCAAGCAGATGCAGATGCAGGATCTGTGCACCCTCTGGCAGCGTTTCGACAAGATCATAAAACCGCTCGACCAAGGCTCGAACGGCAGGTTCGCCGCCGATCTGGTCGAACATGCTTTGCACAATCAAGATTGTGGGCGCGTTTTCTTCGGATCGTAATGCGACAAAGTGACAATCCGTGCTGGCAACCGCTTTTGCTGCCCGTCCAGCTTGCCCACCTCGACCTCCGTGCCAACCTCGGCGTGCGCAACGTCCACCCGCGCCATCGCAATCGTTTTGTCCAGCAGCGGCGACCGCATCCCTGATGTCACCACCCCAATCTGCGCCCGCCCGATATATACACTATCGCCATGCCCCACATCGACCGACGCATCGATATCCAGCCCCACCAGCTTGTGCATCGGATGCTCTTTCCGCCGGATCAGCGCATCGCGCCCAATGAAATCATCGGTCTTCGATTTCAGCGGCACGGTAAACCCGATGCCCGCCTCAAACGGGTCCGTCTGGTCGGAAAACTCATAGCCCGCAAAGATCAGCCCCGCCTCGATCCGCACCATATCCAGCGCCGCCAACCCCATCGGTTTCAGCCCCAGATCGGCGCCATGTTCCCAGACCGCATCCCAAACCGCAGCACCATCTTTCGGATGGCAGAAAATCTCATACCCCAGCTCGCCGGTATACCCGGTGCGTGACAGCACAATCGGTGCCCCGTCCGGCCCACCAACCCGCGCTGGCGCAAAGCGAAACCAGCCAAGCTCATCCACCGTCGGCTGATGTGGTGCGGTCCAGATCATCCGCCGCATGATCTCGCGACTATTCGGCCCCTGCACCGCCAGATTGTGCAACTGATCCGTCGATCCGCGCACCATCACCTTCAGCCCCAGCTTTTCCGCCTGCTCGCGCAGCCAGATGCCGGAATAATCATCGCCGCCAATCCAGCGGAACCGATCGCGCCCCAGCCGGAAAAGCGTGCCATCGTCGATCATCCCGCCATGCGGATAACACATCGCCGAATACACCACTTGCCCATCGGTCAGCTTTTTCACATCCCGCGTCAGCGTGTATTGCATCAACGCTTCGGCATCCGGCCCTGTCACCTCAAACTTGCGCAGGGGCGACAGGTCCAGCACCACCGCCGCTTGGCGGCAGGCCCAGTATTCCTCGGTCGGGCCGTTGGCAGCAAAGCTTTGCGGCAGCCAGTAGCCCTTATATTCCACCAAATTCCGCGTTTTTGCCGCGATGGATGCATGAAACGCGGTTTCCTTGGTCATCTTCGGCTCCGAATCCTTGGTGGGGCGATAGGCAATAGCACGCGAAAATTTCTCGGCCCCGGCATAGGTACGCACGTGAATATCGCTAAGATACCAGCCGTTCCCGGCCGAGGTGTCATCCGGGCAGGCAGATGAGACGCAAACGATATCCGTCAGCGCCCGCATCAGCACATAATCCCCGGGCCGCGACCATGCCTCGTCAGATATCAGTGCCCCATGCGCATCAATCCCGGTGTTATAGAAAAAGTTGATCGCCATCCAACCGGGCCGCGCCGCAACCCCGTGCGGCTTCAGCGCATAGTTGAAATTGTCCGAACAGTTCACATGCCCCGGATAGCCAATATCGTCATAGTATTTTGGCGCACAGGCCATCGCAAAGGCATCGTGCCGCCCGACAGTATCTTGCACCACCTCCACCAGCGGCAGCCAATCCTGATCGAAGTATTTCGAATGCAACCCCGGCATCGGGTAGGCGTGCCCCATCAACGTGCGGGTCGTCGTCACGTCCAACGGATGCTCGACCCCCTGATCCAGCTTGCGGGCCGAAAAGCACTGAAAATCGGTCATCTGGCGGCCATCGACATCGATGATCTGAATGTAATCGCCCGCCTTCACGAAATACGCGCTGGCGGTTGACGATTTCACCCGCAAATCCAGGACCGGGTCGGCCAGCGGATCGGGCAGCTCAAACTGCCCAACCCGGCGCAACACTGCCCGCTGAAGGGTCACTACTATTGGCGATAAAGTCGCCTGCTCGCCCGGATGCATCGCCAGCCCCGGTGCAGCAACAATCACCACCCCGTCACGCGTGGCGGTAAACGTCTCGGCAGCCCCCGCAGCCGTTTCCGCCCCAAACAGACCAATCCCACCGGCCCGCGAAAGATCAATCCCGCGCCGCGTAATGCCCAGCCGCAACCCCGCCAACCCATCTGCCAACAGCGCCTTCAACCCTGACGCATCAGAATTGGCCACCGCCCCCAAAACCCCGGCGTCAATCGCCCCCTTGGTATCGGCAGCCACCACCTCGCAGCGCTGCCCACCTTCGGCATTGGTCAGCGTTATCCGATCCCCGGCCTCCAGCCGGATCAATACCGCCGCCCCACCTTCAACCTCATACCGCTCCCGCCCCGAATGCAGCGCCAATGATGCGGGTGTCAGGATCTGGCTAGGCCGTGGCGGGCCTGCAATAACGCGCGGATAGGGACTGTCCAGCATCTGACCTCACTTCTGCAGCGTTTAGCATATGCGTAAACTTTGTTTAATGGCAAGAATAACGCAGCCGTCGCATTCCCGCAAGTTAACATAAGCCCCGGCACAACCGTCGTCTAAATCTGAATGCCCAAAGAACCGCATCTAAGTCTGAAATGGCTGGGTCGATGTCGGAAATGAAACGGCTGCCCACCCCCGAACCGGCGATATTGATACCAGCACATCCGCAGAGGCAACCAATGCGCTATTCAGGTTTCAAAGTCATCGCCGAGGCTTTAACCGGCCACAAAGGCTGGAAGCCCGCATGGCGCGACCCGGAACCGCAAGCTGCCTATGATTACATCATTGTCGGCGGTGGCGGTCATGGTATGGCAACCGCCTACTACTTGGCCAAGGAATTCAAACAAGCCCGCATCGCGGTGCTGGAAAAAGGCTGGATCGGCGGCGGTAACGTTGGCCGCAACACCACCATCATCCGGTCCAACTATCTGCTGGATGGCAACCAGCCATTCTACGAATTTTCCCTCAAACTGTGGGAAGGCTTGGAACAGGACTTCAACTACAACGCCATGGTCAGCCAGCGCGGCATCCTGAACCTGTTCCACACCGATGCCCAGCGCGATGCTTACACACGGCGCGGCAATGCGATGATCATGCACGGCGCAGATGCGCAAATCCTGAACCGCGATCAGGTGCGCGCGATGTATCCCTTCCTCAACTTCGATAACGCCCGCTTTCCCATCAAAGGCGGCCTTGCGCAGAAACGAGGCGGCACTGTGCGCCATGACGCCGTCGCCTGGGGCTATGCCCGCGGTGCCGACAGCCGCGGCGTCGATATCATCCAGAACTGCGAGGTTACCGGCTTTCGCATCGAAAACGGTCGCGCCTTGGGCGTTGAAACCTCGCGCGGTTACATCGCTGCGGGGAAAATCGGCGTCGCCGTCGCCGGTTCCTCCAGCCGGGTGATGGCCCAAGCCGGAATGCGCCTGCCAATCGAATCGCACGTGCTGCAAGCTTTCGTCTCCGAAGGCCTGAAACCGCTTATCGACGGCGTCATGACCTTCGGCGCCGGCCATTTCTACGTATCCCAATCCGACAAAGGCGGCCTCGTCTTCGGCGGCGATATCGACGGCTACAACAGCTACGCCCAACGCGGCAACATGGCCGTGGTCGAAGATGTCTGCGAAGGCGGCATGGCCCTGATGCCAATGATCGGCCGCGCCAGACTACTGCGCATGTGGGGCGGTATCATGGATATGTCGATGGACGGCAGCCCCATCATCGACCGTACAGAAACCGATGGCCTCTATTTCAACGGCGGCTGGTGCTACGGCGGCTTCAAAGCCACCCCCGCCAGCGGCTGGGTCTTCGCCCATTTGCTGGCCACCGACACCCCGCACCCCACCGCCACCGCCTACCGTTTCGACCGTTTCCGCAACGGCCTGATGATCGACGAAAAGGGCCAAGGCGCCCAACCGAATTTGCACTAAGGGCCGCTAGATGATCATCAACCACCCCCTCCTCGGCCCCCGCGATGCGCAGGAATTCGTCTATCTCGGCGATGACAATCTGATCAACCGCCCCGACGGCATGGCCCCCGATGCTGCCGACAAATTCCACGATTACCTGTATCTCCGCGACAACCCCGCCGGTCTGCACCGCGAGTTGTGGTATCACGAACAGGGTGATCGCTCCTGGCTTGTCGTCACCCGCAACACCATCACCCACGAAATCACCACGGTAGAACTCGCCCGCGATGTCGCCCGCAAACAGGGTCGCAGCAAATGACCCAAAGCAACCGCCTGACCGGTGGCCAGATTGACCGCACCCGCACCGTCCGCTTCCATTTTGACGGCTTGCCCTACCTTGGCCACCCCGGCGATACTCTGGCCTCGGCCTTGCTTGCCAACAACGTCCGCCTGATGGGTCGCAGCTTCAAATACCACCGCCCTCGCGGGCCAATCGCCGCCGGGTCCGAAGAACCGAACGCCTTGGTCGAACTGCGCACCGGTGCAAGAGCGGAACCCAACACCCGCGCCACCACCGCCGAGTTGTTCGATGGCCTGACCGCCAAAAGCCAAAACCGCTGGCCCTCGCTTCGCTTTGACGCCATGGCGATCAACGACCGCCTCTCGCCTTTCTTCGCCGCCGGGTTTTACTACAAAACCTTCATGTGGCCCGCCGCTTTCTGGGAAAAAGTCTATGAACCGATCATCCGCCGCGCAGCAGGTCTGGGCGCGCTGTCCAAGCACGATGACCCCGACGTTTACGACAAAGGCTACCTGCACTGCGATCTCCTGATCATCGGCGCAGGCCCCTCTGGCCTTGCCGCCGCCCTAACCGCCGCCCGCTCTGGCGCGCGCGTCATTCTGGCGGATGAAGACTTCCAGATGGGTGGTCGCCTGAACGCCGAAACCTTCACGCTCGGCAGCGGGTCCGGTGCCGATTGGGCAGCAGCAACAGTGTCTGAACTGGCCCAAATGCCCAATGTCCGCCTTCTGCCGCGCACGACAATCCTCGGCGCATTAGATCACGGCATCTACTCCGCCGTCGAACGCGTCTCCGACCACCTGCCCCAACCACTCCCCGGCAAACCCCGCCAGATTCTGTGGCGCATCTACTCCAAACGCGCCATCCTGACTGCCGGAGCCATCGAGCGCCCGATCGCATTCGAGAATAACGACCGCCCCGGCATCATGTTGGCAGGTGCCATGCGCGCCTACGCCAACCGCTGGGCCGTCACCCCCGGCCACCGCATCGCTGTCTTTACCAACAACGACGATGGCCTGCGCACCGCAACCGATCTTGCCGCCAAAGGCGTCGACGTTGTAGCTGTCATCGACACGCGTGCAGGTGGCCCCCTGCTACCCGGCATCCGCCACCTGCAAAGCGCCGAAGTCATCGACACCAAAGGCCGCCTTGGCCTAACGTCGATCACCGTCCGCAGCCCGAAAGGTACCGAGACCCTGCAAGTCACTGCCCTCGGCGTCTCCGGCGGCTGGAACCCCAACCTCAACATCTCCAGCCATCACCGCGGTCGCCCGATCTGGAATGACCAAATCGCCGCCTTCACCCCCGGCCCCAATGGCCCCGCGGACCTTACCTTCGCCGGGGCCGCCAACGGCCACTTCTCCACCCACGCCGCCCTCACCACCGGGGTCGCCGCTGCCGCCGAAGCCCTCACCGCCCTAGGCTTCACCGCCACAACGAACGATTTGCCAAAAGCTGAAGATGCCCCCACTGCCGTCACCCCGTTCTGGTATGTCCATTCCGGCAAAGGCCGCGCCTGGATCGACCCGCAAAATGATGTCACCGTCAAAGACATCAAGCTTTCGCACCAGGAAGGCTTCCGCGCCGTCGAACACCTCAAACGCTATACCACCCTTGGCATGGCCACCGATCAGGGCAAAACCTCCAACGTCCTCGGCCTTGCAGTCATGGCCGAACTGACCGGCCAGTCCATCCCTGAAACCGGCACCACCATCTACCGCCCCCCCTACACGCCGGTCGCCATCGCCGCCCTTGCCGGTCGCTCAACCGGCAAAGACTTCCGCCCCACCCGCCTGACCCCGTCGCACAAATGGGCCGTCGAGCAAGGCGCTGTTTTCGTCGAGGTTGGCATGTGGCTGCGCACCCAATGGCTGCCGCGCAAGGGGGAGGCCACATGGCGGCAATCCGTCGACCGAGAGGTGCTACAAACCCGTAAATCCGTTGGCATCTGCGACGTCACCACCCTTGGCAAGATCGATATCCAAGGCACCGACGCAGGCGCGTTCCTCGACCGCGTCTATGCCAACACCTTCTCCACTTTGGCGGTCGGCAAGGTTCGCTACGGCCTGATGCTGCGCGAAGACGGCATGGTGTTCGACGATGGTACCACCGCCCGCATGGGGCCAAACGAATACGTCATGACCACCACCACTGCCAATGCCGTGACCGTGTTCCGCCATCTGGAATACTGCCGCCAATGCCTTTGGCCCGACATGGATGTGCAACTCATCTCCACCACTGAAGCTTGGGCGCAGTATTCCGTCGCAGGCCCGAATGCGCGAAAACTGCTGCAAAAGATCGTCGATCAAGACATCTCGAACGACGCTTTCCCCTACATGGCCTGCGGCGAAATCACCGTCTGCGGCGGCTTGCGCGCTCGCCTCTTCCGCATCTCTTTCTCCGGCGAACTCGCCTACGAAATCGCTGTCCCCACCCGTTACGGCGACGCGATGATCCGCGAACTTGTCGCCGCCGGGGCCGAATTCGATGCCGTGGTTTATGGCACCGAAGCGCTGGGCGTCATGCGCGTCGAAAAGGGCCATGTCGCGGGCAATGAGCTGAACGGCCAATCCACCGCCCTGAACATGGGCCTCGGCAAGATGGTGTCCCGCAAGAAAGACGCCATCGGCGTGCCATTGTCTGCCCGGATCGGCATGGTCGATGAACACGGCTACCGCCTCGTCGGCGTCCGCCCGGTTAACCCCAAAGATTCCCTAACCGCAGGCAGCCATTTCATCGCCCTCGGCAAAGACCCGGTCGCCAAAAACGATGGCGGCTGGCTGACCTCGGTGGTCTATTCCCCCCACCTCGGCCACGCCATCGCCCTTGGGTATCTGAAAAACGGCCATACCCGCCTTGGCGAACGCCTGCGCGCCGTCAACCTGCTGGCCAACACAGAGACTGAAATAGAAATCGTTTCGCCCCATTTCATAGACCCGGAAGGGGAACGCCTCCGTGCCTGATCATCGCCTGAAACCGCTGACACCCTTGGGCAACGCCACCCCACAAACCGATACCATCGGCTCGATAGCCATCACCGAAAACACCACCGTCGCCCTGGCCTCCCTCGCCATCCGCAAAGGTCGCGAGGCCGATGTTGCAAAGGCTGCGAAGGCCCTGAAAATTACCCTGCCCACTCCCGGTCACGCCTCTGAAAAAGCGCTCTGGCTTGCTCCCGATCAGTGGTTGATCGAGGCCCCCTTCGCCACCCATGAAGACATCACCGCCCATCTGAAACCTGCTTTCAAAGATGCCGCCTCGATCACCGAACAAACCGATGCCTGGGTCCGCTTCGACTTGACCGGCCCCGACCTGCACCCCCTGTTCGAACGCCTCTGCAACCTGGACACCCGCACCATGCAACCCGGCCACGCCACCCGCACCGTCATCGAACACCTCGGCTGCTACGTCACCCGCCGCGCTGACCATTTCACCATACTCGGCCCCCGATCATCCGCCAAATCCCTGCACCACGCCCTGATCACTGCCGCGAGAAGTGCCTACTGATCCGGCGCCTGCGCCCCGGCCAACCCGCGCAGACCAACCAACCGCTGCCGCTCCGCCTTCGGATGCACGCCAAACGCCTCGGTATAATGCCGCGCCATCGGGTTCGACCCGGCATAGCCCACCGACTGCGCAATTTCCGTAATCGTATCGGTCGAATACAGCACCCGCTGCCGCGCTTTCTTCAACCGCAACAGCCGATAATACTTCAACGGGCTCTGCCCAGTCGCCTTCTTGAACGACCGCTCCAGATGCCGCTCAGACATCGCCACGGCCGCCGCCACATCGGCAATCTGGATCGGATCTTCAATATGCTCGCCGAAAATCCGGATCGCATCCCGGATCGCACTCGGCAGCAGATCGTCCGTCCCCCCCACCCGCTGGACCGGCACTTTCTGGCTGGCATCTTCGTCGCGGACGAACGGATGCTGAAACCAGCACGCGACTTCCGTCATCGTATCGCGCCCCAAGGTTTCCTCGATCAGCCGCAGCATCAGATCAAACACCGCCCCCGCGCCTGACGCCGTGGTCCGCCGCCCATCGCGAATGATCACTGTCCGGCTGGCCTCAATATCGGGGAATTCCACCTTGAACGCTGCTTCATAGCACCAATGCACCGAACAGCGCCGTCCCGCCATCACGCCCGCCCGCACCAACGGAAATACGCCCCCGCTAAACCCGCCCAGCACAATTCCCGCTCGGTCCAACCGCCGCAGCGCCGCAAACCCCCGCTTCGGGTTCGCAAATTCCCCGGTGGGTGGCGAGATCAGGAACAGATCATCCACCCCCGCCACATCCGCCAACGCCATATCCACATCAAACCGCACATCCGCACTAGACCGCACTGGTGTCATTTCCTCGCCCACCAGTTTCCAGGCAAAGACCCTGCGCCCTGAAATCTCATTCGCCGCCCTAAGCGGTTCTATCGCCGAGGTCAGGCACGCCATCGGAAAGCCCGGAAACAGCAAAAACCCAAGCGTCCGTGGTGCGTCACGATGTCCATTCATAGACTGGAACTTTCCCAAGAACGCGCTAAACTTTCACTGCAGGAAAGACTGCCACCCGCTTGTTTCCCGAAAGGCCCTGAAATGACGGATACGACCGATTTCGAAGAAACCGCATTGGTGCCCAAAGGCAAACCCGCGTTCGACCAAGATCCGCATCGCGTCCGCGAACTCAGCGAGCGCAATCTGGAGGTCGCGATTGGCCGCGAGGTCCGCGCTTTCCGCCGCCAGCAAGGCATGACCGTGGCCGATCTGGCAGGCATTACCGGCCTGTCCATCGGCATGCTGTCGAAAATCGAAAATGGCATCACATCACCGTCGCTGACCACGCTGCAGATATTGTCACACGCCTTTTCCACGCCGATCACCTCCTTCCTGCGCCGTTTCGAAGAACGCCGCGAGGTGCAACATGTCCGCGCCGGTGAGCATGTCGAAATAGAACGCCGTGGCACCCGTGCCGGCCACCAATACAATCTGCTTGGCCATATCGGATCAAACTCCTCTGGCGTGGTGGTCGAACCCTATCTCATCACGCTGACCACAGATTCAGACGTTTTCCCCGCGTTCCAGCATGACGGGATAGAGCTGCTTTATATGCTGGAAGGCGAGGTTACCTACCGCCACGGCGATCAGCTATTCCACCTGAAACCCGGCGACAGCCTGTTTTTTGACGCCGACGCCCAGCATGGTCCCGAGGTTCTGGTAAAACTACCCGCACGGTATTTATCGGTAATCTCCTACCCTCAGGCCTAATCCTTGCCAAACCCCGGCAACGTCGGCGCGCCATCGTCAAATTGCGCCAGATAGCCCGCCATCATATCGCGATTCCGCAAGAACCCCTTATACCCGGCCAAAGCCTCGGGAATATCGCGCACCACCCGGTGCAGACGGCGGCCCCATTTCGGCACTGTCACCAGTTCATCAAACCGGATCAGGTAGCACCGGATCGGAAATACAATCGCATTAGACCGTGGCAGCCGGATCAGCGTCTGCAATTCGACCCGCAGATGCATCCGCGAGCCCACAGTGTCCGGCGTCAAACTGGCGCGCGTTGGCCCCCAGATCGGGTAGGTTTCGGGCGCGGTGTCCAGCAAAGGGTCAACCGTCATCGTCCAGTTGAACCGCCGCACGGGTGCCCCCAGTTGCAGGTTCAACAGAAACTTCAATGCCCGGTCAAACACACCCATCTCATGCGCCATCGGTACTGGTGCGTGCCATTCGTGAAACCGCATCCCGATGTCAAAATCCAAAGACCAATCGGCCTGCGTCGTCACCATCCCGGCTTCCAGCCACAGATCATCGTTCCGCTGGTCTTGCAGCGTGAAATCGCCCTGCGCTTGCCGGGTGATGTATTCCATTGGTCCGTAAGGCAGCGTGCTTTCATCCAGAAACGTAAACGTCTGATCAATCCCCAGCGGCCTGTTGATCCAATGCCAGCGATCCCCGTCCCTTGTCAGCGAAAACCACTGCGGGTAATCTTTTGCAAAGTTCTCCATGATCAGTTCCAGCAGATCCCACCCTGCCAGCGTCATATGCGGCAACGACTGGCACCGCAGCGGGTCTTCGGCCAACACCATTGCCCGGTCGCGCATTTCCGAAACGTAATGTTCATCCACATCGAACATATGCTCGAACACGCTGCCCTTCGGCCCCGGCACATGCGGCTCCATATTCACCGAATACATGTAACTGTCTTCGGGAAACGGAAATGGAAACCGTCCTATCGCCGCTTTCGAATTGCGAAAGGTGAAATCGCCGCGAAACGTCTCGTCGTTGAACTCAAAGCCCATATCCGCCCCTTACCTGTCCAACACCAGTGACTTGCCCTCAAAGCGCGAAACGCAGGGCATGATCGCTTTGCCCTCCTCCTTTTGCGCATCGGTCAGCCAGTGATCATTGTGCAACAACCTGCCGTCGCAGCCCAAAACCTTCGTCTCGCATTCGCCACACGCGCCACCCCGGCACAGATAGGGGGCTTCCACCCCCGCCGCCTCAATCGCTTCCAGCAACGATTGATGCGTGCCTACCTGAATGGTCTTGCCAGATGCGGCCAACGTTACCTCAAACACCTTGCCAGGCAGTGGTGCCAGAAACTCCTCATGGTGCACGGCCCCGTCGGGCCAGCCAGCGGCCTTGGCAGCCCCCAGCACCCAATTGATCATCGGCTTTGGTCCGCAAACATACAAATGCGTCCCAAGTGGTTGCGTCGCCAGCAGGCGCCCCAAATCAATCGCCTGCCCCTGATCGTCAAAGTACAGGTGCACCGGCCGCCCATGCCGCGCGACCAAATCCGCGCCGTACGCACAAAGCGCTGCATTCCGCGTTGCGTAATGCAGCTCGAACTTGCCGCCCAGCGTCGCCAGTTGCGCAATCTGCGCCAAAAACGGCGTTATCCCGATACCGCCCGCAATCATCAGATGCTTCTTGGCGCGCAAATCCAGTGGGAACAGGTTCACCGGATGGCTGATCACCATCTCATCGCCCGGCTTGACCGCGCCATGCATATGCAAAGACCCGCCGCGACCCACATCATCGCGCCGTACTGAAATCTCATACCCTGACGGATCACCCGGATCGCTCATCAGCGAATAGGGGTTCATCCGCCGAACACCCTGAATGTCCATCTCCACTACAACATGCGCCCCACCCGAGAATGTTGGCATCAAGCCTCCATCCCGGCGCACAAAGCGGAACCGCTTGATCAGGTCGTTCACCTGCACCACCTCGGCCACCCGAACCGGAATCTTCGGCGCACCCACGCTCATAGGAACCGCTCCACTGGTGGGGGCACTGATCCGGGGTCTTCCGCGTCGATATTCACCCCCTGAAACGCCGCGAGCCGCCGCGAATAATGGTCGCGCACAAACAGGTTCAACCCGCAATGGCTGCACTTGAACGGGTCCGTCCTGACGTTCTCGGTGATCCCTTTGCAATGCACGCACTGCACCCGCCGCACCAGTGATCCGCGATGTTCCATCTGCAACGCGCTATGTGGTAACCCCGCCTCGATCACCTCGCGCTGCACTTGCCCCATCAACCCTTCGGTGCCGCTTGCATAAATCTGCAAGCCCATATGCGCATCCGCCAGCACCTTCTTCAGCCGGGGCAAAGCCGTCGCGAACGTTGGGCACCGCACAAACTGCGCCGCCCCCAGCGCATGCAACTTTGCCGCCAGATCAACCCCGTTCACCCCCGGCACATAGATGATGTGGCTGGTTCCCAACATCGCCTCCCCGGCCTTGGCAACCAGCGCCGCCAAAGCCTCCGCCCCTTCGCCATCCGCCACCATCAAATGCCCCGACCCCGGCCGCGGTTCCAGCACGCCGTACACTGGGCGGCTTCGGATCGCGGGCTCGAAAATGGTCTTGGTCATCGATAGAAAGCCTCCGGCGGGGATATTTAGGGAACAGAAGAAATCAGCCCTTCGCAGTGCGGCGCTTCTTTTCCACATCAAAGAACGGCATCGAATGCGTCACTGCGGGAATGGCCCCATGCGTGCTGCAATTCACCACCAGCTTGGTGCCATCATTCGCACAATCCACTGGCAGTCGCGCAATTGCGATGTTGTGCTTGTTCAGCGGCGAATACATCGCCTGCGTCACAATCCCAACCTGTTTGCCGTCCCGCATCACCGGTGCGCCATTGCCGGGTACATTGGTGCCCTCCAACTTCAGCCCCCAGATCTTGAAGCGCTCGCGCCCCTTCAACCGGTAATGCTCCTCCGCGCCGCGGAACCCGACCTTGCCCGGTGACACTGTGAAATCCAGACCCAGTTCCCACAAAGTATCGCCCGGCCCTTCATCGGCAAACGGATACATTTCCGAATTATCAAACGGAAAGAACAGCAGATAGGATTCCGTCCGCAGCATATCCAGCGTGGTAAACCGGCACGGAATAATCCCCATGCTCTTGCCCTCATCCAAGATCCGATCCCAGATCATCGGCGCATCCTGCCCCCGGCAGAAAATCTCATACCCGCGCTCGCCGGTATAGCCGGTGCGCGAAATCATCACCGGCTTGCCAAATAGACTGGTCTGCATCTGCGCGAAATAGGGCAGGGCCCGTATCCCTTCGACATGCTTTTCCAGATATTCCACCGCCAGCGGCCCCTGCAGCGATAGATCGTGCAAGTTGTCATCAAACCGCACCGAAACATCGCGCCCCGTCGCCGCCATCGTCAGCTGTTCATGCGCCCCGCCCGACCCATGCACCACCATGAAACTGTTCGGCCCCATCCGGTAAATCACGCAGTCATCCACAAACTTGCCGGCATCATTCAGCATGGTCGCATAGACAGACCGCCCCGGCATCAGCTTTTCAATATTCCGCGTCGTCGCCCGTTCAATCACATGGCTTGCCGCTGGCCCGGTGATATGCACCTTCTTCAACCCCGACACATCCATCAGCCCCGCCTTGGTGCGAATCGCCAGATATTCCGCATCCGGGTCACCCTTGGCGTAGGACCACGCCGTCCCCATCCCGCTCCAATCTTCCAGATCAGAGCCTAACGCGCGATGCCGGTCGCCCAGCGCCGAAAATCTCCAGGAATTGGTCATCTAATGCCCCCATTCGGATATACTAACTCGCCCATACTCTGAATTTTCCGATCCCAAAAAGCAACGCTCTTGTGCAAAAAATATTCCTGTCAGGGAAATTTTTTGCCATGCGCCCAATAAAAGGGCGGCCGAAAGACCGCCCCTTCCTCATTCACGATGAAGTCCGTTCAGACCGGCAGCACGAAGAACCAGTTCGCCCAAAGCACCACCACTGCCCCGGCAAACAGCGCAAGATACGGCAGCATCCCCGCCTTCCTCTCACCCAGATCGTTGTCTGCAAGGCCCAATTCCTGCATCGCCCCCGCCGGAAACTTGCCGCCATCCTGCACATAGTGCCGATACCAGAACACCGGCACGATCAGTGCTGCAAACACCAGCCCCGACCACAGCGCATTCTCGTATCCCCAAACCTTTGCCCCTGCGCCAAGGAACAGCGCGTTCACAAAGGCCAGCACTGTATTGATGCCGATCAGAATCGTCGGGGCTTTCCAGGGCCGCGCGATATGGCCGCTATCAATCCGGTGAATCCAACCCGCATTCAGGTTCAGGAAGTTGAACAGGATATAGCCGACGTTCGATATTGCCAGAACGTAGAAATACCCACCCACATCCGATGCCAGCGCCAGCAAGATCAGGTTAAAGCCAAAGTCGGTCCACATCGCATTTGTCGGCGCGCCGTGGCTGTTCGCACGGCCCAGATACTTCGGCAACCAACCGTCTTTCGACCCTTGGTAAAGCGTGCGCGACGATCCGGCCATCGCCGTCATAATCGCCAGAAACAGCGCCATGATCATCAGGATCACGAAGATCTGCGTCACAACCTTGCCGCCGCCAACCATGTTGCCCAGTGCCTCGGCAATGCCGGTGCCATCAACAATGCCGGTCGCCAGCATGCCTTCTTGCCCAAGCACGCCTTGAAACGCGAACGGGATGATAAAGTAGAACACGCAGCACAGCAGCCCGGAATAAAAGATCGCCCGGAACGTATCCGTCTTGGGGTCTTTCAATTCGCGAGTATAGCAGACCGCCGTCTCGAATCCGTAGGTAGACCACGCGGCAATGTACAAACCACCCAGAAACAGCGTCCAGCCGCCGATGCTCCACGTGCCATCAACTCCCGAATACGCAGCAGTCGGCGGCAACAGGTGGGTTACGTTGGCGGTTACGATTGAACCGTTAAAGATCGGCACCAGACCCACCAGCAACAGCGGTACCAGCACAATAATCGCCAGCCACTTCTGTGCCGCTGCAGTAGATGCAATGCCACGGTGTTGAATGGCGAACATGATCAGCATCAAGATAACGCCAATCACAAAGGTCGAGTTAAAGTGCAAGGTGCCAAGCCCCGGCACGTTGATCGCTGCCGCTTCCCATCCCCGGAACCAAGGCGTAAGTGCCGTAACACCGTCTTGCGAAGATACCGCCGCAATCGCGTCGGGCAGCGCCGTTCCGGCATTATCCGTCATGAACTGCACGATCGATGGCGTCTCGGCAGTGTAAGTGGCCAAATTAGCCGCCACCCAATCCAGCACCATCGCACTATCCGCCGCGGGAATGGGGAACAGCGCATTCAGAATATAGCCCGCCGCAATGGCACAACCCAGCGACAGAACAGGCGACCACGCAAACCAGTTGCACCAGACAGACAGTGGTGCGACCAGCTTTGAATACCGCAGCCAAGCCGTCGCTCCGTAAACTGACGCGCCGCCAGATTTGTTGCCAAACATCCCCGCCATTTCGGCGTAGGTAAAGCTTTGCAAAAAGCCCATGATCATCGAAATGATCCAAACCACGAACGCCAGTTTGCCGGTCACCCCCGCAATGCCGCCGATAGAAAAAAGCACCAGGGGCGGCACGCCCGCAGCCACCCAAAATGCCCCTTTCCAGTTCAATGACCGGACAAGTTCGCCCGATCCTTCTGATGACCGGGCAAGTCCGCCCGAGTTTGCGTCAATTGACATTGATCGTCCCTCCGCTGTTGCGCGTATGTTGTGATGACGGCACCCAAGGCCAGCTGTCCGGGCCATTATGCGATGCCAGTTTGGCTGTCATCCGCAACGCAGAACTAGGCAGGCCAGTCGGCCAGCAGCCCCAAGGGGCTTTTCCCAATCCACGTGCGGTCATCAGACCCCCGTTCCCTTAAGCCTATGTTTTCGCCGCCAAGGCTGGCTCACCACCCCGGCTGGTTCGTTCGCAAACTTTCACAACGCAACTCTATCCGCCCCCACCTTGGCGCAATCCCGGCAAGTCACAAAGCAATATTTGCCCCCCAAGAATATTTTTTTCCTAACCCGTCGCTGATCTGCCCGTACCTGCGCCGATGCGCTATTTCTTGACTAACCCGTGTCGCCAGACCTCGAACCGCACCCGCGCGTGGCGATAGGCATCCAAGATCGACATCGCATATACAAAAATTCCGCCAGATAACTTGCCCACAATAGACACATCCGGCGCTGCGGTTTTCAGCGTGTACGCCCCCAGCAACAGCATGAACCCGACAAACATCAGCCCGCGCACCGGTTCGCGGTTCGCAACCTGCCCACACCCCGGCAGCAGCACCGCAATGCCCAGCACCAGATACGGATTGGCCGGCGCTTTTATTGTCATCCCAACACCCTTTTCATCGGGGCAGCATCCGCCATCACCCCTGCCCACAGATCGCACAGCCCATCCATCAACGGCTGCAACATCGCTGGCGGCAATGCCAAGCTGCCCATTTCGGCATCGCGGAACAGCAAGTACCGCCCCCGATCGGCCTCTTCCGCCAACCACACCACCCGCACCCCGGTCGGGGCCACCACCACCTCTTTCAGCCGGTCCCGATCCAACCCCGCCAAATACCGCGCAATCATCGCGCTATCGGGCAAATAATCCGGCGCATCGGTCCGAATGCTGCAGTCCACCGGGAACCCCCTCGGCACCGCAATCTGATCTGGCAACTTCGCAAACCCCGAAAACGTCTCCAACCCTGTCGCGCGCAGCATCACATCAAACGTGCCCTGCAACGGCAGCTTTTCCGGCAGCGTCACCAGCAGCCACAACACCGGCAGCTTGCGCACGCTCAAGGTATCCGGCACCACCTGCACATCAAACGTCTGCCCCCGATATTGCCCAGACAGCCGCGCAAACCCTGTTTCCGCAACCCCCCTGATCACCCCGCTGAACAAGGGTGCACAAGCATCCAGATACCCCGCCCGCGCCTTCGCCCGCGCTGCTGCCGATCCAACAGATTGCCAGCCCAGCCACGCCGCCGCGACTGCCAACAGACCCAAAACCCAACTCATATTCCGCCCCGCCAAAATGCAATCGGCCCGCTGTGATGGCGGGCCGATCTAACCTCAATACCCCTGTGGCCGCGGCCAAGGCATCGTGAACTGCGCCCCTCGGTTCACAAACCGATAGCGCCAGAAGTGAAACCACAGCGACGCCACGATATAGAAGCCCAGCATCGCCACCAGCTGCGTGCCATAGCCCAGAAACACCGCAAAGAACGTCACCGCACAAAGCGCCAGCAGCAACACCGCCGGTATCGGATGAAACGGATGCACATACCCCCGCTTGATCGTATCCAGCGGCCATTTCCGCCGGAACAGGATCATGTTCAGCGGCATGAACGTATACCCCAGCAACCCCGACAGGATCGAGAAGGTGATTACCTGATCCAGCGGTGCCCCCAGCGCAAAGATCAACGCAATCGGCACCAGAAACACAATCGACCGGTAAGGCGTGCGATACTTCGGATGCACCGCACCAAACCATGCTGGCAGGTAATGATCCCGCCCCATCGAAAACCACGCCCGCGACGCATCATTGATACAGCCGTTCGCCGAAGCCAGCGTCGCAAACAGCGTCCCCACCCCCAGCAACACCACCAACGTCGTCGATCCCGTCAGCCGTGCGGCATCAAACAACGGCACCCCGGCACCGCCCAAATATTCCCACGGCATCAGCCCCACACACACGTACCACGTCAAAGTCGCCGCAATCAGCAGCGTCATGATCCCCGCCAACGTGCCAAACGGCAACGACCGCGCCGGGGATCGCACTTCTTCCGCCGCCTGCGTCGTGCCTTCGATTCCCAGATAGAACCACAAGCCGAAATGCATCGCCGCCAGCACCCCAAGCCACCCATAGGGCAGATCGGTCATCAATTCGGCATGCCGCATGGGGCTGGCCTCCGACCATGGCACGGTCGCCACGAACAGCACCAGAATCGCCACAAACGCAAACGCCGTGATCACCAGGTTGAACGTCAACGTCGCCAACACGCCCCGATAGTTCAGCCATGCCAGAAACATGATGCACAAAATGATGAACGGTCGCTGATCCAAGCCTTCATGGCCGGACATATTCGCCACCGTATCCATCAGGAACCCAACTGTAATCGCGTTCCCCGCCTCCAACATCGTATAGGCGAACACCAGATACAGCCCCACATTAAACGCCATCAGCGGCCCCATGATGTGCTTGGCTTGGGTATACTGCCCGCCCGCCGCCGCCACGGTCGATGTCACTTCGCTGTCAATCATCGCCACGCAGGTGTACAAAATCCCCGCGAACCAGCACGCAATCAGCGCCGCATAGGCCCCGCCTTTGCCCACTGCAAAGTTCCAGCCCATGTATTCGCCCACCAACACAATGCCCACGCCCAGCGCCCAGATATGCGCCGGGCCAAGCACCCGCAGCAGCCCCACCTTTTCGGTGGCAGTCGTTGCCGTATTTGCCATGTCCGCCCCCTAAAGCCTGTGTTGCTCGGTCATCGCTTCCAGCTCGCCTTCTTTCGAAGACGTCAGCACTTCCTCCGAATAGCTGCTGTCGGTCCTGATCCAGTCCACCACGATAATCAGGGCAAACAACGCCGACAGCGCCCATGCCGCGTATTCAAGAATGATCCACATATCCATGATTGTGCCCCCTATTTATCGCCGAATTTTTCCGAGATGACGTCGCGGTACTCGCTGTCTGAAAACCGGATCAACATCACATAATAGCCAAGGATCACCACGATCATGATCAGCAGGCTTGCGGTCGAAAAGCTGTAGTCAAACCGCGCCGTAATCGTATCGGCGGCTGACGCGGCATCAGCAAATCCAAGTTGGTTCCACTTTTCCACCATGATGCCGTTTTGCCCGAGGCTTTCCCAAGTCGGATTTTCCACCGGCACCGGCACTTTGCTAGATCCGGCAAGGCCCAGCCAAAGCGGCACAAACAGCGCCCCGATAGACAGTGCCAGCAGGACGATCACATCAATAAACTGCCCGGCTTTCGATTGAACGGGCGGGGTATATTTTGCCATTTCCGTCACCCTTTCCGTGCGCGGGCAGCATCAAGAAACTTGATGTCCAGCCCATACATAAAATCCCGGTCTTCGCGGTAATGCTTCAGCATCGCCATGATCGCCGCCGTGTTCAGGATCAGAATGATCGCCCCGCCAATCAGCAGAACAATCCGCGCTTGCCCACTTGGTGCCAGTGACCATGTCGCAACTGCCACGAAGATGATCGCGAACCAAAGGCCAATCACAAAGGCCCAAGCAACCTTCACGTCACGTTTGTGCATCGCATCGATGCGTGTTGTCAGATCAGACACGTGTTCCCCTCCCACGGGCCTTGGGCTGTTGGTTCCGCGGCGGCCCACACCGACGGATTCCCTCTCCGTCAAGTTTTTTTTCTTAAAGGAAACATCCCCTGCGACATTCTGTCAAGAAAACAATCAATCCTATACCTTTTCGAACAAAGTTCAGGCCGAACAGAAGTCCCTGTCAAAAGCTGCACGGCCTTCCAGCAGCACGATCGGCAGTCCCAAAATGCCCCAAGCTCCCTACAAAACCAAAAAAGGAACAATTAGTCGCCCTAGTAGTAAAAAAAGTTTCTTCTCAGTTGAGCAAAGCAATCTTCGGTGCTAGCTTCACCTCAAGCATCACGTAGGAGCATGGCCCATGTGCGGTATCGTCGGACTATTTCTCAAAGACCCATCGCTGGAACCGCAACTCGGGGCCATGCTGACAGATATGCTTATCACGATGACAGATCGTGGCCCTGATAGTGCGGGTATCGCGATCTATGGTCGCCCGCACAAAGGCCACGCCAAGCTGACCGTGCAATCGGCCACGCCGGACAAGGATTTCGAAACGCTTGAGGCTGATCTTGGCAAAGCCATTGCGGCAACAGTCAAGGGTGCCATCAAAGACACCCATATGGTGCTTGATGTGCCGTCAGACCGCATCGACGCCGCCCGCCACGCTATGCGGGAATTGCGCCCCAATGCCAAAGTAATGAGCACCGGCGAGGAGATCGAGATTTACAAGGAAGTAGGGCTTCCCGCCGATGTAGCGGCCCGCTTCGATCTGGCTCATATGGCTGGCACTCACGGCATTGGCCACACGCGCATGGCCACCGAATCCGCCGTCACCACCATGGGCGCGCACCCGTTTTCGACCGGCTCCGACCAGTGCCTCGTGCACAATGGCTCGCTGTCCAATCATAACTCGGTGCGGCGCACTTTAAAGCGCGCCGGCATGACGTTCGAAACGGAAAATGACACTGAAGTCGCTGCTGCCTTCATCAGCCACAAACTTGATACTGGTTCAAACTTGGGCGAGGCGATGGAGGCGACGCTGACTGACCTCGACGGCTTCTTCACCTTCGTCATTGGCACCAAGAACGGCTTCGGCGTCATCCGTGATCCCATCGCCTGCAAGCCCGCAGTTATGGCCGAAACTGATCAATACGTCGCGTTCGGGTCTGAATACCGCGCCCTCGTAAACCTGCCCGGCATTCTTGATGCCCGCGTGTGGGAACCAGAACCCGCCACCGTCTACTTCTGGGAACGCTAAGATGCAGACCTTTGATTTGTCGGCGCACGGTCTGCGCGCGCTCAACTCCACCTTGCATGCCCTGCGCGGCACCACCAATGAAACCGCGTGGGAAATCATCAATCCCAAAGGCAGCCACGCCATCGCCGTTGGCGTCGATGCGCCGCTGGATATCACCGTGCGCGGATCAACCGGCTACTATTGCGCTGGCATGAACAAGCTTGCCACCATCCGCGTCAAAGGCTCCGCCGGTCCCGGTGTCGCCGAAAACATGATGTCCGGCACAGTCATCATCGACGGTGACGCCTCGCAATACGCAGGTGCCACTGGTCGCGGCGGCCTCTTGGTCATCAAGGGTAATGCATCCTCCCGCTGCGGCATCTCGATGAAGGGCATCAACATCGTCGTCCACGGCAACATCGGCCACATGTCCGCCTTCATGGCGCAATCCGGCAACCTCGTGGTCCTCGGTGACGCTGGCGATGCGCTAGGCGATAGCCTTTACGAGGCTGGCATGTTCGTGCGGGGCAACGTCAAATCCCTTGGCACCGATTGCATCGAAAAAGAAATGCGCCCCGAACATCTGGCTCTGCTCGCCGATCTGCTGAAGCAAGGCGAGGCTGACCACTTGGCCAAGCCCACCGATTTCAAGCGCTACGGCTCCGCCCGCAAGCTTTATACCTTCAACATCGACAACGCGTCCTCGTACTAAGGCACCAGAGCATGAGCGATTTTCCCCACACGCCGCCCAAACAAAGCTGGACCTTCAGCAATGACGTAAACGCCGAAATCCGCCGCGCTGCCGCCACCGGCATCTACGACATTCGCGGCGGTGGATCGAAACGCAAACTGCCGCATTTCGACGACCTGTTGTTCCTCGGTGCCTCGATCAGCCGCTACCCGCTGGAAGGCTACCGCGAAAAATGTGCCACCGACGTCTGGCTCGGCACTCGCCACGCCAAAAAGCCCATCCACCTTGAAATCCCCGTCACCATCGCAGGCATGTCCTTCGGCGCCCTCTCCGGCCCCGCGAAAGAAGCGCTTGGTCGCGGGGCCACCCTCGCCGGAACCTCCACCACCACAGGTGACGGCGGCATGACTGAAGAAGAACGCGGCCATTCCAAAACCCTCGTCTACCAATACCTTCCCTCGCGCTACGGCATGAACCCTGACGACCTGCGCCGCGCCGACGCCATCGAAATCGTCGTCGGCCAAGGGGCCAAACCCGGTGGCGGCGGCATGCTTCTGGGTCAGAAAATCTCCGACCGCGTCGCCATGATGCGCAATCTTCCCAAAGGCATCGACCAACGCTCTGCCTGCCGCCACCCCGATTGGACTGGCCCGGATGATCTCGAAATCAAGATCATGGAAATCCGCGAAATCACCGATTGGGAAAAGCCGATCTACGTCAAGATCGGCGGCGCCCGCCCCTATTACGACACCGCCCTCGCCGTCAAAGCCGGGGCCGATGTCGTGGTGCTTGATGGCATGCAAGGCGGCACAGCCGCGACGCAAGATGTGTTCATCGAAAACGTCGGCATGCCCATCCTCGCCTGCATCCCGCTGGCCGTCAAAGCCCTGCAAGACCTCGGCCTGCACCGCGAAGTGCAACTGATCGTCTCCGGCGGCATCCGCACGGGCGCAGACGTCGCCAAAGCCCTCGCCCTCGGCGCAGACGCCGTCGCCATCGGCACTGCAGCCCTGATCGCCCTAGGCGACAATGACCCCGCGCTGGAAGCCGAATACAACAAACTCGGCACCACCGCTGGCGCGTACGATGACTGGCACGAAGGCAAAGACCCCGCTGGCATCACCACGCAAGACCCCGATCTTTACAACCGCTTCGACCCCGTCCTCGGGGGTCGCCGGCTGAAAAACTACCTCAAGGTGCTGACACTCGAAGCCCAGACAATCGCCCGCGCCTGCGGCAAAAACCATCTGCACAATCTGGAACCCGAAGATCTTTGCGCCCTCACCGTCGAGGCTGCCGCAATGGCAGGTGTTCCCATCGCCGGCACCGACTGGATACCCGGAAAAATCCGTTACTGATCCGCAGGCCGTTCCCACCAACGGGGACGGTCGATATAAAAGCACGACAGGGAGCGACCTTCATGGTTAAGGATCTTGCCAAATACGCCAAGGAAAAAGGCGTCAAATACTTTATGGTCTCCTACACCGATCTGTTCGGTGGCCAACGCGCCAAACTGGTGCCCGCCCAAGCCATCAATGATATGGCCGTCGATGGTGCCGGTTTCGCCGGTTTCGCCACTTGGCTGGACCTCACCGCCGCCCACCCCGACATGATGGCCGTGCCAGACCCGTCATCCGTCATCCAACTGCCGTGGAAGCCAGAGGTGGCATGGCTCGCCTCCAACTGCGTGATGGAAAACAAACCTGTCGATCAAGCTCCCCGCAACGTCCTGCGCAAACTCGTGGACGAAGCCGCCAAAGAAGGCCTCCGCGTCAAAACCGGCGTGGAGCCCGAATTTTTCCTGCTCAATCCCGAAGGCACCGCCGTCTCCGACCCCTACGATAACGGCGTCAAACCCTGCTATGATCAGCAAGCCGTCATGCGCCGCTATGACGTGATCGCCGAGGTCTGCGATTACATGCTCGCCTTGGGCTGGGAAGCCTACCAAAACGACCACGAAGACGCGATTGGCCAGTTCGAGATGAACTGGAAATACGACGACGCCCTGCAAACCGCCGACAAGCATTCGTTCTTCAAATTCATGATGCGCTCGGTCGCCGAAAAGCACGGATTGCGCGCCACTTTCATGCCAAAGCCGTTCAAGGGCCTGACCGGCTCCGGCTGCCACGCGCATATCTCGGTCTGGAACCTCGATGGCACGCAGAACGCCTTTTCCGATGACAGCAAAGAATTGGGCCTGTCAGACCGGGGTCGCAATTTCCTTGGCGGCATCATGAAACACGCAAGTGCGCTTGCCGCCATCACCAACCCCACAGTCAACAGCTACAAACGCATCAACGCGCCACGTACCATCTCGGGCGCTACCTGGGCACCCAATACAGTTACGTGGACGGGCAATAACCGCACCCACATGGTCCGCGTCCCCGGCCCCGGCAGGTTCGAATTGCGCTTGCCCGACGGCGCCGCCAACCCCTACTTGATGCAGGCGGTCATTATCGCCGCTGGCCTTGATGGCGTCCGCAGCAAAGCAGACCCCGGCAAGCGCTATGATATTGATATGTACACTCAGGGCCACACCGTCAAAGGCGCGCCAAAACTGCCGCTCAACCTGCTGGACGCGCTGCGCGATTACGACAAAGACACCACCCTGAAGGCTATGATGGGCACCGAATTTTCCGCCGCCTATCTGAAACTGAAGCATCAGGAATGGAACGACTACGCCGCCCATTTCTCACAATGGGAACGCGACAACACCCTCGATATCTGATCAGTACTTGGCCCCAAGCTCATCCTTGGGGCCAAAGGACAATTCTCCCGCGCATGTCCTAAACATGCTGATCAAACAGCACCGGGTTTCCATCAGGGTCAACCACCACAAAACTCGCAGGGCCGGTCGATGCCGGGTCGGCTTCGCTGGCAAACTCCACACTTGCCGCCTTCAACCGCCGCTGAATATCCCGCACATCGGTATACTCCGCCAACGTTTGCGCGTTCACGTCCCAGCCGGGGTTGAACGTCAGCATGTTCTTCTTGAACATGCCCTGAAACAGCCCAATCGTGCAGTTGCCATTCCGCAGAATTAGCCAGTTCTGCGCCGCATCCCCCGCAAAGTAGCTGAACCCAAGCTTTTCATAAAATGTCTGCGACGCAGGCAGGTTCTTCACCGTAAGACTAACTGAAAATGCCCCTAAATTCATGCTAACCTCCATAAAACTGTTGTTTCAGTATCAAGGACGGCTTTGGGTAAGCGTCATATTGGTTATGCAATTTTTCCTCAGAATCAAGTAGGCTTGCACTTCGAGCATCAACACCGGGCGCGAAACCATGGCCAAACTTCCAATCAAACCACCGGCGACAAACCCCTCCACCCAAATTGCGCCTGCCCAGCCAACTCTCTTGTCAGGCGGCAATCCGCAGATTGCAAAGGCCTATGGCGATGCCCCCGTGCAAGCCTATATCGCCGCCATGCCGGGCTGGAAGGCCGATGTCGGCCGCAGGCTCGATGCGATCATCGAACGCACAGTTCCCGGCGTCGGCAAGGCCGTCAAATGGAACTCGCCGCTTTACGGCGTCGAAGGACATGGCTGGTTTCTCAGTCTGCACTGCTATGCGAATTACATCAAAGTGGCGTTCTTTCGTGGCCTGTCGCTGTCGCCCGTCCCGCCGGTCGCTTCCAAAAGCCAACATGCCCGCTACCTCCATATTCAAGGGGCTGATGCGTTCGACGAAGCCCAGTTTGCCCATTGGGTCAGCCAAGCCAGCAAATTGCCCGGCGAACGGTTGTAGAGGGGTGTAGGCCGAACAGCCAATCATTCGCCTAACGCGCCAAAGGTTACGGCGGCGGAAGGTCTACCATTTGATCACTTGCCTTCCATTCCTGAAAGCGGCGCAACATTTCCGCTTGATCGGTCAATATCATAAGACCGTACGGATCGTGCGCGCGAGCCCAGCCGACCAGATGATCCCAAATGCGTCCAGCATGGCCAAGAAGGTCCGACAAGAGTAGCTGGGCGGTTCCTTCGTCACCCTGTAATAGGACCGTTCCTTGGGGCACGGGGTGCCCGCCAAGTTCGCAGTGAAAGCCGTAGTCGCGGCTGCGAAACTTACCCTTCGCGGCCTCTCGGAGCTTCGCCGGGCGAAAGAAGCCCTCTCTCAGCTTCTTGTCACTTCGAAGCCAAATAGCCGCGTCTTCATCACGAGTCTCAAATGCCCACGCTAGGTATTCAACTTCTACTAGTTGGCGCAACAGTGCAGCACCTGCATATTGGCGTCCACCAACTAGCAATTCCGCACTTGCTGAAATGAGTTGTGATGCAATGAGCAAGAGAAACGAGATTGCGACCGCTTCATCGTTTCCGTGATCAAACTTTGATTTTCCATCGTCGCGGTCTGATCCAAATACATGCCCAACAACATGAAGTCGCTTCCCCAACTCCTCAAACACACCTGCCGCGTACGCCGCTAATTCGCTTCGAATGCGCCGCTGCTCTAGATTAGCGCCAGAAGCCCGCACTATAGCCCGCACACGGGCTGCATCGTCAGCCACACTCTTCTCGAATGACATTCTGGTTCATCGTCGAACATCCTAGTAAAATGGATTTGCGGGGATGGCAAAGTATTGACTAGCGATACTCAAGTTACACGTGAACGACAACAGCTAGGGAGAACACGATGAGCGGCCAGACGGAAGCCACCGCTTCACAACTCATCGACGCAAAAATCAGCGAACTCGTCGATTGGCGGGGGGCGATGCTGGCGCAGATCAGGACGCTGATCAAGCAAGCCGATCCCGAAGTGGTCGAAGAGGTAAAATGGCGCGGCGTTCCAGTATGGTCACACGCGGGCATCATCTGCACCGGCGAGACCTACAAGAAGGTCGTGAAAATGACCTTCGCCAAAGGTGCTTCACTGCAAGATCCGTCTGGTATTTTCAACTCCAGCCTCGATGGCAACACCCGGCGCGCTATTGATTTTCAGGAAGGCGACACGATTGACGAAGACGCGCTGAAGGCGCTTATTCGCGCCGCTGTGGCGCATAATCAGAACCGTTAGGGGCTACACTAACCCTTTGCTCCACCAGACGTTTCCCGCTAGCGTGCGTGTGAGATGTCTTTGTCCAAGGACCAACCCAAATGGCGCTGCTTCAGCTAACTTACGCTTCGCGCCCGTTTGGCTATGATGGACCAACCCTTGCCGGTATCTTGGTCGATGCGCGCCGCTGCAACGAACGCGATGGCATCACCGGCGCGCTGATCTGCCGCGATGATCTGTTCCTGCAACTGCTCGAAGGCTCCGCCGATGCGGTTGAAGCCACCTATCGCCGCATTGCACGCGATGATCGCCACATCGAGGTGCGTGCCCTGACCCGCCGCACAATTCCCGAAAACGCCCGCTTGTTCCCACGCTGGTCGATGAAAGACGACCCTGCCCAATCATGGATTTGGAGCAGGGCCGAAGTCGGCGCCGGCGTTCCCGAACGCGCGACGGACGCCGAAGTGGTAGCCCTGTTCGAACGGCTCGCAAGCACTGTCGCCTAAGCTTAACAAGACATGAAGATTCTTCATCAAGTCAAGCAATAACAAAGACTTAGCCCGCGTAACACGCGTGTTACCCGTGTTACGCAGGCCCTTACTTCCTCAAATAACTCTCCATACTATCCTCCAAAGCATCCTTCCAAGCCGTATGATGAAGCGGCGCCATCGTGCCCGTCATCACCGATTTGTAGGCATTATCCCGGAACGTCATGATGTTCTTGATCTTGTGTTTCTTCCAGGCAAAGAACGCCTCGTTTGATCCCGGAATATCGAACGACGGATAATCCGTCAGATCAATCAACTCCTGAACATAAGCCCCCTGATAAGCAATCGCCTCGTATCCATCAGCCAGCTTATCTTCCGCCTCAACCCGGGCCACCACATCCGCCGCCCGATCTGCCTCATCCTTCGGAACCGCCAACCGCCCCATGATCACGTCCCGAACATACCAAGCCTGCGCGTCGAACATGTTGAAAGTATACCACTGATCCTGCATCCCCAGATAGAACAGCTTCGGGTTCTTCAGCCACACAACCCCGCGATAAAGATCCGCCGTAGCCAACCTGTTCTTGGTCCGCAAACGCAGCCCATCCGGCAAAAACGGAAAGTGATGCTGATATCCCGTACATAGAATGATCGCATCAACATGCGCCGTGCTGCCATCTTTGAACGTCGCGGTATTCCCCTCGACCTTCGTCAGCAGCGGCACCTCTTTCCAGTTCTCCGGCCAATCAAACCCCATCGGCGCCGTCCGATGCGAAACCGTCACCGATTTGCAGCCGTATTTCCAACACTGCGACCCGATATCTTCGGCGGAATAACTGGTGCCCACGACCAGAATATCCTTGCCCGCAAATTCCCGCGCATCCCGGAAATCATGGGCGTGTAGAATTCGACCATTGAAGGTGGCAAACCCCGGAAACTCTGGCACGTTCGGTGTCGAGAAATGCCCCGATGCAACCACAACATCATCAAACTCCTCAGTATAGGTGTGATCCTTCTTCAGATCATGCACTGTCACCGAAAACTTCTGCGATCCCTCATCAAACGTCACCATCCGAACTGGCGTGCGAAACCGGATCCACGGCCGCACATTGGCCTTTTTCACCCGCCCTTCGATGTAATCAAACAAAACTGCGCGGGGCGGGTAGCTGCCAATTTGCTGGCCGAAATGTTCCTCGAACGTGTAGTCGGCGAATTCCAACCCCTCTTTCGGCCCGTTCGACCACAAATAGCGATACATCGACCCATGCACCGGCTCGCCATATTCATCCAGCCCGGTGCGCCAAGAATAATTCCACAGCCCACCCCAGTTATCCTGCTTTTCAAAGCAGACCACCTCGGGGATATCCGCGCCTTTTTGCGCCGCCGACTGAAAAGCCCGCAACTGCGCAAGGCCGGACGGCCCTGCCCCAATGACTGCAACGCGTTTTTTCATGATATCTCCAAGTTTGGCCAGCGCGATTTTGGCGCCGAGTGGCATGGAATGACCCTAGTTAAGCTGTATCATACTTGTCAAATATTCTTCCCCATATGAAACATCGCCAGACAAAAAAAGATCGCTGCGACTGGCACAACGATCCAATACATGAGGCCAATTGCTCAAAGTGGGCGGGGGCAATCCAAGTAAGCGGCCAATCTTTATCCGCAGTTGATCTTCGCGATCTTGCCAGCACCGTCGAGGTAAAAGTTGATGCGGGAACTGCTATAATCTTCGGTAATCACGCCGCCCAGCGGGACAACCCTTACGGGTGCCTTGATGCCCGCGGCAGCAACTGCGGCGGCAGGTTGGCCGATCAGGTGGGAATAGACCGAGCTCCTGCAAACGTCCGGCTCCTGATCATCAAATCCGGGGGTCAGATCAACTGGCTGCCCGGTAACTGGATCAATCCCAGGCGCTGTCGCCACGGGCGGCTCGGGTTCGGGGGTCGGCGCACAGCCAGCAAGCATCAAAGCTAGCGCGCAGATCACAAAAGCTTTGGTCATCGGTCGTTTCCCGCGTTGCATTTTGTACCTCTTTCGCACACCTTCGAGAAAACTCAAAGGGGGAGGAACTCACCATGCGCACTCGTGCCGCCGTTGCCATTGCCGCCGGAAAACCACTTGAAATCATGGAAGTGAACCTTGCCGACCCGAAAGAAGGCGAGGTTTTGGTCGAGATTAAGGCCACCGGCATTTGCCATACCGATGAATTCACACTGTCGGGCGCAGATCCTGAAGGACTGTTTCCCGCTATCTTGGGCCATGAAGGGGCGGGCGTAGTGATCGCCTGCGGGCCAGGGGTGACAACGCTGAAAGTCGGCGATCACGTGATCCCGCTTTATACGCCGGAATGCCGTAGCTGCCCAAGCTGTCTTAGCCAGAAAACCAACCTGTGCACTGCAATCAGGGCCACGCAGGGACAGGGCTTGATGCCCGATGGCACTAGCCGATTCTCGATGCTGGATGGCACGCCGATCTACCACTACATGGGCTGTTCGACCTTTGCGAACCATACGGTTGTGCCAGAGATTGCGTTGGCCAAGGTGCGGCAGGACGCACCATTTGATAAGATCTGCTATATCGGCTGCGGCGTTACGACTGGCATCGGGGCGGTGATCAACACTGCCAAGGTCGAGATTGGCGCGAAAGCCGTTGTGTTCGGCCTAGGTGGTATTGGTTTGAATGTCATCCAAGGACTGCGGCTGGCGGGCGCGGATATGATCATCGGGGTCGATCTGAACCCTTCCAAAAAGGAGTGGGGCGAGCGGTTTGGCATGACCCATTTCGTGAACCCGAAAGACATTGACGGATCTGTTGTGCAGCACATCGTCAACATGACGAAAACACCGTTCGACCAGATCGGCGGGGCAGACTATTCGTTTGACTGCACCGGCAACGTGAAGGTGATGCGCGACGCGCTGGAATGCACGCACCGTGGTTGGGGCGTATCTGTGGTGATTGGCGTGGCGCCCGCCGGGGCAGTGATTGAAACGCGGCCATTCCAGTTGGTGACGGGCCGCATCTGGAAGGGCACGGCCTTTGGCGGCGCGCGGGGCCGTACCGACGTGCCACGGATCGTGGATTGGTACATGGATGGCAAAATTCAGATCGATCCGATGATCACCCACACACTACGGCTTGAGGACATCAACAAGGGTTTCGATTTGATGCATTCCGGCGAAAGCATCAGAAGCGTGGTCGTGTACTAATGCAAAAGGTCGGCAAAAAAAGTTTAAATCCAAACCGCCCGGCATATCTCGCCGGGCGGTTTGGTATTTCAGGTTAGCAAGATGCGTAGTATCTGGTGCCATCTGGCCGTTGGTACAGGCATCGACCCTGTGCATCACGCCCATTGATCAACGTGCCTGCGGCAAGGCCCGCGAGCCCGCCGATTATGATGCCCTTGGACTTGTCATCGTCGCTTGAAACAGCAGCACCGATAGCTGCACCGGTCAGAGTGCCAGCAACCTGATTTTGTTCTTGAGTTTCGCAGGCGGCGAGTCCTGCGACGAGTGGCAAAATCATTAGAAACTTGTTCATTTTCTACCTCGTTCATTTCAGCAGACAAACGTCCGCACACCTACTTCTAACGCGGAGAAGAAGATTTGGTTCCATGGCGGGGATTCATCGGCAGGCTCTCGCGCATATAAGCGGCGATTTCCGCCTGTGCCTGTTTGCCAAGGCGAATGGCAGGCAGTTTCAGAGCTAGCTATCGACCGAAACGCGCTAGTCGGCAATCTCGACCGTGGCCCAAGTTTCGAAGCAGACGCCTTGCGCCAGCGCCATTACCCCGATGGTCGCACGTCCGCCCAAGCCGCGTTCCTGGCCAAACACCTCGACCAGCAGGTCTGACAGGCCTGAAGAAACCCTATGCACCTCTTCATAGGCAGGTGTGCAGACCACAAAGTTCAGCGTCCGGATAATCGACGCCACCCGATCAAGAGACCCTACGGCTTGCCGGATACCGCCAAGCACGTTCAGACCCGTTTGACGTGCCGCGGCATAGCCTTGAGCAGTGGTCAAGTTATCGCCGAGGCGGCCCTTGTGTGTGATCTCGGCCCCAATCTGCGCGACGTGCCCGGACAGGAACAGCAATCTGCCAACGCGGTGAAACGGTTTCATCGTGCCATAGTCGGCTCCGTAGTAGCCGGAGCGATCAAAATCAGGGATATCAAGGCCCAAGCTCAGGGCAGTGGTTTCGGCATCTGTCATCGGCAGGCTCCTTTGCGCCTGATGGTGCCGTGCCTTTCACGTGAAGTCGAGAGTGCAGCATTGCAAACGTCAGCCTGCGCGAATGCAGGGTTTGCGTTGCGGGCGGCCAGTCCTATGTTTGCGGCAGCAGGAGGCTTTTATGGATTATCAGGTTTCTTTGGGGCTGGATACGTTTGGCGACGTGACGCTTGGTGCGGACGGGGTACTCAAACCCCACGATCAGGTTCTGCGCGACGTCGTCGAAGAAGGCATTCTTGCTGATTCTGTCGGGATCGATTTCATAGGCTTGGGTGAGCATCACCGCGCCGACTTTGCGATTTCTTCGCCCGAAGTGGTGTTAGCAGCCATCGGCGCGCGGACCAGCCGCATCAAGCTTGGTTCTGCCGTGACGGTGTTAAGTTCGGACGATCCGGTGCGCGTGTTCCAGCGATTCTCGACCCTGAACGCCATTACCGGCGGGCGAGCCGAAGTGGTACTGGGGCGGGGGTCGTTTACCGAAAGCTTCCCGCTGTTTGGCCAAAATCTGGAAGATTACGATCTGTTGTTTGAAGAGAAGCTCGATCTTTTCGCGCAGCTTTTGCGCAAGCCGGAAGTTACATGGTCCGGTGAAACGCGGGCACCGCTGAACCGGCAAAAGGTTTATCCGACGCTTGGCGCGGGGGGCCTTGCTGCTTGGGTTGGTGTTGGTGGCAGCCCGGAGTTGGTGGTGCGGGCGGTGCGCCATGACTTGCCGATGATGTTTGCCATTATTGGTGGTGATCCGGCGCGGTTCAAACCTTACGTCGATCTGTACCACCGCGCCACCGCGCAACTGAACCGCTCCATTCGCCCACTTGGGGTGCATTCACCCGGTTACGTGGCCGACACCGATGTCGACGCGATGGAACAAATATGGCCCCATTACAAAGTGTTGCATGACAGAATAGGTGGTGAACGGGGATGGCCACCGGTCACGCGTGAACGGTTTATGGGTGAGATTGCGCAGGGGTCGCTTTATGTTGGTGCACCGGAAACCGTTGCCCGCAAGATTGCGGCAACTGTTCGGACGTTGGGCCTTGCGCGGTTTGACATGAAGTATTCCAGTGGCCCGCTGCCGCATGGCGCGATGCTGAGAAGCATCCGGCTTTATGGCGAACGAGTGATCCCGATGGTACGGGAAATGCTGGCGGATAAGTCGCTGGTGAAAACCTGATCAGGCAAGTTGGTCGCGGAACGCGTTAACGGCCTTTAGGTAGACATCACGCTTGAAAGGCACGATAGCGGCAATCATTTCGTCAGCACCTATCCAGCGCCAGGTTGAAAATTCTGGGTGATCGGTGGCAATTGCAATCTGATCATCGCGGCCAAGATAGCGGTAAAGAAACCATTTCTGCCGCTGGCCCCGATACTTGCCACCCCAGACCTTGCCCAGCAAATCGGGCGGCAAATCATAGGTCAGCCAATCATGCGTCTTGGCGACGAACTTAACCAAATCGGCGGTGATCCCGGTTTCTTCGACCAGTTCGCGCAAGGCAGCATCGCGCGGCTTTTCACCGTCATCAATGCCGCCTTGGGGCATTTGCCATGCGGGCGTCGTGCTGTCGATGCGCTGGCCAGCAAAGATCAGGCCTTGAGCATTAATCAGCATGACACCGACACAAGGCCGGTATGGCAAACGGTCTGCATTCGCCGTCATGTGGTGTTTCCGGTTGGTAGGGCCGCGCACCAAACGCGGCCCAGGTCCGCAATTATCAAGGCTTCGGCTCGACTGCCGACAGGCCTTTCAGAATATCGACGGCATACGCGAGTTGGTAATCCTCATCGCGCAGCTTTGCTGATTCTTCGGCCCTCGCACGCTCTTCTTCCAGAAGGCGGCGCTCTTCATCGGTCATCGAATCGTTGGTGATGCTGCCACGCAGATCAGCCTCTGACCGCGGTTTTGGTTCCTCGACAACCGGCGCATCGGGATCAACCGGTTCAACTTTTGGCTGATTCACAATGATGTCCGGAGCAACGCCAAGCGCCTGAATAGACCGTCCTGACGGAGTATAATAGCGCGCCGTTGTCAGGCGCATTGCCCCATCACCACGCAATGGCACAAGTGTCTGCACTGACCCTTTGCCGAAGCTTTTTGTACCAACAACAATGGCACGCCGATGATCTTGCAGCGCGCCAGCCACAATTTCGGATGCCGATGCAGAGCCACCGTTGATCAACACGACCATGGCCTTGCCACCCGTCAAATCGCCCGTTTCGGCATTGAACCGCTCGCCATCGGCAACCGACCGGCCGCGAGTTGAGACAATTTCGCCTTTGTCCAAGAACGCATCGGAAACCATGATTGCCTGATTAAGAAGCCCGCCAGGGTTGTTGCGAAGATCAAGAACGAAACCATCGACCTTATCCATGCCGCCCAACGCCTCGACTTGCTTCTTCAACTCGGCTTCCAAGCCGGAATAGGTTTGATCGTTGAACGTCGTCACCCGCAGAACGACGGTGCTGCCAACGGTTCTGCCGCGAACAGCGGTAAGTTTGATAGTGTCGCGGATGATTGATATATCGAATGGTTCGGGAGTGCCTTCGCGCACGATCGTAATGATAATTTCCGATCCGATCGGGCCGCGCATCAATTCAACGGCTTCGTCCAACGTCAGGCCCAGCACGGACTCGGCATTTACGTGGGTGATGAAATCGCCAGCCTCCACGCCAGCAGCGTCGGCAGGGGTATCATCCATTGGCGAGACGACTTTTACAAAGCCCTCTTCTTGCGTCACTTCGATGCCAAGCCCGCCGAATTCGCCACGCGTCTGCACCTGCATGTCGTCGAAGTCTTTGGCGCTGAGATAGCTGGAATGTGGGTCAAGCGAGGTCAGCATACCGTTGATGGCAGCCTCAATCAGCTTTTCGCTATCCACTTCTTCGACATACTGCCCACGGATGCGTTCAAAGATATCGCCAAACAGATCAAGCTGTTCATAGACTGACGCACTTTTTGTGGCTTCTTGTGCGATCAGCGGCCCAGCAATCTGCGTGGCGATCAGCGCACCCGCCAAGGTGCCGCCCAAACCAACCAGTGCATACTTTTTCATCGACCCGTTTTCCTTAATGACTACTTAATTTTGCGCCGTGGCGAACCATTCTGCCGGATCAACCGGTGTGGTGCCCTGTCTAAGTTCCATATAAAGCGTTTCTGTGGCCTGCGCACTACCACCTTCTTGGGCGGATACAAGAAACTCGGCAACCCCTTGCACGCTGCCGCCCATCAGTCCCAAAGGGGCGCCCGCAGCAACAACTTCACCCAGTTCACCATAGATTGTCTCCATCCCCGCAATTATCAGAAGATAGCCGCCTCCGGGCTCAAGTATCATCACATTTCCGTAGTCCAACAAAAGGCCATGAAAACGGATGGTTGCGGGCCAGGGTGCAGTGACGATGGCCAGCGGCCTTGTTGCCAGTGAAATGCCAGGGCGGCGCGCGCCGGTGGCATCAGCCTCGTTTGCGCCGCGCAGGAGCTTGCCCAACACGGGCATTGGCAACGTACCCTTGGCGGCGGCAAAATCGCGGATACTGCCGGTTGCATCCGGATTTAGCGTCAACCCCGCAGCAAACGCATCTAAGGTATCAGAGCTTTCCAGAAGGCCCAGTAGCGTGTTCTGGTCTTCGGTGAAGCGTTTCGGCAGATCGGTACGGTCCGAAATTGCCTTCGACAAAGTGGTGCGCGCGGCTTGCGCCGCCTTCAAACCGGCGGTCAGCTTTTCACCCACCCCAAGCTGCAAATGGCGCAGATCGCGCAGTTCCGTCAGATCGGCGCGCAGGGCTTCCGCCTCGGCGTGCAGGGCGGGAGTGACCTCCGCCACCATCATGCCCGACCGCGCCGTGCCCAGTGCGCCGGTTGGATGTAAAAGCAACAGCGGGCCGGGATCGGCCTCGATCTGCGTCAAGACAGAAATCAACTGCGCCACGCGCTCGCGCTTTGCGTCGAGCTGAAGGGTCAAAGCAGCTTCGCGAATGCTGGCTTCGCGCAGGGCTTCGCGAAGGGCATTAAGCCCGGTTTCGTAGGCATGAATGGTTTGGCTAAGGGCCGATACCTGATCGCGCGCGGATTGGGCTGCGTCAAGCGCTGCAACTGCGGTGGAGAGATCGGCCGAGGCGCGGGCAGCCTGTTCCGCCACTGTTTCAGCTAGGACTGCATGGGCTGCAAGGGCAAAGAGCAGCGCCAATGGGGCAAGGCAACGCATCAGACGATCAGGCTTTCACCAGTCATTTCGGGCGGCCTTGGCAGTCCCATCAGTTGTAGCAATGTCGGCGCCAAGTCAGCCAACCGACCAGAGCGCAGCTTTGCACCTTGCGGGCCACCCACCAACATGACGGGCACCGGATTGGTGGTGTGCGACGTATGCGGCCCACCCGTCACCGGATCAATCATGGTTTCGCAATTGCCGTGATCGGCGGTAACGATCATCGCGCCACCCACTTTTTGTAGTGCTGCTAAAGCCCGGCCCAAGCCTTCGTCCACGGCCTCGCAAGCGGCGATAGCAGCGGCAAGATCACCGGTATGGCCTACCATATCTGGGTTGGCATAGTTTACGACGATCAGATCATAGCCATGCTCAATTGCGCTGACAAAATGATCGGTCACTTCGGGCGCGGACATTTCGGGTTGCAGATCATATGTCGCCACTTTGGGTGAAAGCGCCATATAACGGTCTTCGCCCGTTTCAGGTGTTTCGCGGCCACCATTCAAAAAGAACGTAACGTGCGGGTATTTTTCCGTTTCGGCCAAGCGAAATTGAGTGCGACCATGCTTAGCCAGCCACTCGCCAATGGTGTTTTCCAAAACGGGTTTGGGGTAGGCCACGGCCATGTAGGCGTTATGGGCAGCGGAATAGTCGACCATCCCCAAAGCGGCGGCGAACCTCGGGCGATCTGCTGTTGTAAACGACGTAAAGCCAGGATCGGCCAGGGCCGCCAAAATCTCGCGTGCGCGGTCGGCGCGGAAGTTCAGGCAGTACAGTCCATCACCGCCTTTGACCCCGGCATATGTGCCAATTGCAGTGGGGGCGATAAATTCGTCTGTCTCGCCCCGCGCCGTTGCAGCAGAAATGGCGGCGGCGGCGCTTACTGCTCTTTCGCCCCTGCCTTGCATCATGGCAAGATAAGCGCGTTCGACCCTATCCCACCGATTGTCACGATCCATCGCCCAATAGCGGCCAATGACAGTCACCACCTGTGCACCTGCTGGCATGCAAGCGGTAAGCTGCGTCAGGTATTTCTGCGCCGATGTAGGTGCCACATCGCGGCCATCTGTGATGGCATGTAACGCGACTGGAACCCCTGCCGAGGTAATGGCCCGCATGGCGGCGATGACATGGCTGATGTGGCCATGCACACCGCCATCCGAAATCACGCCCATCAGATGCGCAGTGCCGCCGGTACGCCTCAACGTGTCTATGAAGGCCAAGAGTGCCGGGTTTTGCCCGAAGCTACCGTTTTCGATTGCCAGATCGATCGCGCCCAAATCCATAGCGACCACGCGGCCCGCACCGATATTGGTATGGCCGACCTCTGAATTACCCATCTGACCCGAAGGCAGGCCAACATCCGGGCCATGTGTAATCAGCTGCGCGTGGGGGCAGGTGGCCATGATGTGATCAAACGTTGGAGTGTTGGCCAAAGCAGGCGCATTGCCAGACGTATCTTCGCGCAGACCCCAGCCATCAAGTATGCACAACACAACAGGTTTAGGAGCAGTCATTGCGTGGCCCTTCATATCTTTGCCGGGGTTTTACGCGGCGACGGCGGCTGGGGCAACCACCGGCGTCAGGTAGTGGAATTATTGCGGGAAATTTTTGCGTCAGGCCCGATGATAGGGACCGCCGCCAAGAATTGTCGCAGCTCGGTATAGCTGTTCAGCAAGCATCACCCGCACCAGCATATGCGGCCACACCATCCGCCCAAACGACAGCACTGAATCGGCGCGGGCTCGCAATGTGGGGGCAATACCATCGGCCCCGCCAATGATGAACGCCAAATCTTGACGCCCGTCATCACGCCATTTCGCAAGCTGGGCGGCAAATTCGGGGCTAGACAACACGGACCCGCGTTCATCCATCGCCACCACAAAGGCACCAATTGGCAGGGCGCGCGCCAATAGATCGGCTTCGGCGGTCATGCCGCCACCTTTGCGGTCTTCGACCTCGTGTTCCAGCAATGGCCCAAGACCAAGGGGTCGGGCGGTCCGATTGAAGCGTGCCACATAATCGTCGAAAACTGTGCGCTCGGCATCAATGGCTCGCATCCGACCGACCGCACAGATATGCAGCCTCATTCCTCTGCGCGCACGCCCATATGTCCGCCCGGCAGCCACATCTTTTCAAGCTGATAGAAATCACGCACTTCGGGGCGGAAGACGTGCACAATCACATCGCCAGCATCAATCAGCACCCAATCGCCAGTATCTTTGCCCTCGATCTTGCACAGACGGCCATCTTCCTGCTTCAGTCGGTCAACCAGCTTTTCCGAGATCGATGCGACCTGCCGAGTCGATCGACCCGAACAAATCACCATGTAATCGGCCATTTCCGACCGACCACGCAGATCAATTTGCACAACCTCTTCGGCCTTGTCATCGTCAAGCGACGCAAGGATGTGGGCTAGCAGTTCTTCGCTGGAAAGTTGCTTGGCACCATCAGCACCGGATTTCGCCAAAGCCGTCATACGAGGGGCCCGCGGACCGACCGGAAGCCCGGTCGTAGGATCAGAATGAGACAGGACATTGTCCTCCTTCGGTGGCGCGCCGATAAGGCCCCGGTGCTGGGCTTGCTAGCAGGGTATCACTGCAGATACGAAACCTCAATGACGGGGCGGGCATTGGAGCGCGGTTTGCTTCGCACGGTTGTCGCTGACTGTATGCACCGATCAAGGGCAGCGGGCGACAGTGGCTGAAAAGTCTGCGCCCATTGTTTTGCGCGATGGTTTCAGGTCAATCAACGGCAAGAATTCGCCATCAGCCTTCCCCCGCGACCACTTGATTGCGGAGCGATGACGGGTTTCTGACACCTCTTGGCCAGCAATCACATCACGGCGTCGCACTATTCCGTGCGCCGCCCGACGGCGGTATTTGAGGGTATATTTGAATGGAACTTTTTCAAAGCATTGGTGCGCCGGTTGACAAGGCCATTTGCGCGCGTAGCCAAAAAGTGGCGGTTCTGATGCTGTTGGCTGCCGCTTTTTTTTGGGGCTCCGGCAATGTTGCCAACAAGACGGTGCTGCAAGACATGGACCCGGTTGCAGCCGTGGTCGCACGCAATCTAGTAGCAGCTGCGGCGCTTCTGCCATTTGCCCTAAGGGATATAATCAAGGTTACCAGCCGCGCCGCATGGATCAAAAGCGCGTTTTTGCCGTCGGCCCTTTTTGCAGGTGCTGTCATGACGCAGCAATGGGGCTATCAGACCGCCAGCGTGACCAACGCTAGCTTTCTGGTGAACGTTGCCTGCGTGTTGACTCCGCTGATCGCTTTCTTGCTGCTAAGAGAAAATTTAGGCCCGAATATCGCCGTCGCGGCGATTTTGACCCTGATCGGGGCTTTTCTGCTAAGCGGGGCTGGTCGATCCTTGGCGACATTGAATGTCGGCGATATGGCGTGCCTTGTGTCGGCGGTGTTTTACGCTGGATGGATGGTCGCCCTGTCACGGCACGCAACGGCTCACGGCAAGCCGCTGGCAACTACATTTCTGCACTGCTTACTGACCATGGTTTTCGCCGGCGCCCTTCTGTTGTCCTTTGCACCTACACAGCCCGGCACATTGGGCGGCGCGCTGCCCGAAGTGCTGTACCTTGGGCTGTTTTCGACTGCTGTTGCCTTTGGGTTGACCGCCGCCGCACAGGCACGGGTTTCCGCCTCGACCGGAGCGGTGCTGGTAGCAGCGGAAAGTTTGTTTGGCGCGGCCGGGGCGATATTGGTGCTGGGTGAACGCCCCAGTTCGCTGCCAATACTGGGATGCACCCTGATGCTGCTTGCGATCTTCATAGTTGCACGTGCACCTGCCTTACCATCCGTGCAATCTGAGTCCATTCCCGAGGTCCAAAAGGGATTGGGCCAAAAGCCTGTTCCCGTTGCTGCCAAAGCAGCGCGCGACGCTAGCTTACGAAACTTGACGCGGCGTTATCCAGAACGGTAATAATCGCATAATTGTTCGCAAAATAGACTTCATGACCAGGCAAGGTGACGCCCCATGCGCCTCCAGTTGAATGGGCCGTTCCGCATTTTCGACGATCAAGACCGGGACGTGACACCCAAAGGCATCAAGGAACGAGGGTTGTTGGCGCTTCTTTTGATGTCGCCGGGGCAACGGCGTACGCGCAATTGGATACAAGACAAATTATGGAGTGACCGCACCCCTGAACAGGCCTCCGGCAGCAGCCGACAGGCCCTATCCAACGTGCGCAAAGCGCTGGGGGATTTGGGTGATCGGCTGCAAAGTGATAGGTCAGCGATCTGGATCACCCCACCTATTCCAATCGCGGATGCGTTTGATCCAGCAATGGGCGAATTGCTTGACGACATTGATATTGCCGACCCCGAGTTTTCGGACTGGTTGCGCACCCTTCGGATGCAACAAGACGTTCCAGCGCCGTTGCCTGCCTTTGCGACAACATCTCTGCCGGTGCGGGCCCATCGACCCATCGCATTGATCTACCGTATCGACCGGTCGGGCACCGCGCGGGGAGCATTCATCCTGCGTGCCCTGTCACAACGAATCTCGGCGGGCCTCGGCCTGTTGGGCGATCTGGACGTCATCGAAATGGATGCCGAGGATCGGCTGGTAGCCGATGATCAGCCCGCTGCCCGGATAGAACTTGAATGTCTGGATGACACCGCTACCGCCTTTGTCTTGATCCGGGTCACGGGAAATCCAAACCGTCGGATCGTCTGGTCGGGGCGGCTGGCGTTGGTGCCTGCGCTTGCCGATATCTGGGACTCTGAAGAAGCGTCGCGCGCCGTAAATCGCGCCGTTCAGGCGGTTGCTGACACAGTGGTATCGACCCCCGGCCTTGCGTCATTGTCTGCGATCAACCGGGCAATCCGACGCGTCTTCGAATTTGACCGAGCAGGGCTTGCTAAGGCCGAAGAATTGCTCAGCGGTGCAATGGAAGGTGATTTGCGGGGTCCTGCGCTGGCGTGGCGCGGCTTTGTACGTCTGACCGAAGCGCTGGAGTTCCGCGAGGCTGATGCATCAAAATTGATCGAGGCAATGGACTATGGCCAAGAGGCGCTACTCATAGCACCCGATCATCCCGTTGTTCTGGCGCTGGTATCGCAGATCATGCTCAAGTTGGCGAATGATCAAGATACAGCTCACTACCTTGCTACCCGGGCGGTAGAACAGGATGAAACCAACCCCTACGCGCTTGATGCCCTTAGTCAGTCACTGATCCTTCAGAACAGGTATGCCGAAGCAGACATTGTAGCCGACCGCGCCCGCAAGAACGCAGCAGGGCTGCCGCACAGCTTTAGCTGGGATATGCAAAGCTGCCTGTCCGCCCTCAGTGTCGGTCGCATTGACACGGCACTTGATCTGGCACTGTCCAGCCATCGCAAGATGCCGTTCTACCGGCCTGCGCTGCGGTATCTGGCGGCGCTGTCCTGCCTTACCGACAAGCCCGACGACGCCGCTCGGTACGCTGCCCAACTGCGCCGCTTGGAGCCCGACTTTACCCTCAAGATCCTTCTCAATGATGACTATCCGATCGTCACGCTACGCAACTTAGGTTTGATCGAACGGCTTCGCACACTGCTTTCCTGACACTAAGAGCTTGGCAGGCCCAGCAATCTGCGCGCGTGTAGGGCAACAGCCGCAGAGGTGCCCGTGATACGTTCGCGCTGCCATGTGCCGTTTGCAGATGCCAGAACACCGCTTCCCCGACGCTCGGCATCGACCAATTCTGTCGTTGCTATGGCCTGACCGTCCGCCCGCCGACCTGAATACCACGCCTGTGCCTCTGGCTTTGTGATAAACTGCTCATTTGCCTGCACAGCGACAACGGGCCTAGATGTAGTCGTAGCAAGGACCGAAACCGTGCCAGACCGAACGACCGCCGACCCCGGATCATCAGTCAGAACGTAGTCACCCAGTGCTTCGCGCTCCCGGTACGCAAGCGCATCAAAGAACGAGGCGCGACGTGGGAATGGGCCGTCAAGCATCCGGTCACGGTCATCGCGCAGCACCCAAAGCGAAACGTCGTCGGTGCGGCTGAACGACAACGTCCAGTTGCCTGCAGGTGTCGGGCGCTGGCCGGGTATTCGCCAACCTGTCGGTGCGAAGGTAAGCCGCAGGCGCGGCCCCGATGCGATGTCGCGAAAACGCAGCAAAACCCCAATGATCTGCCCACCGCGCCAGACAACCGCCTGATGGCTTTCCTTGATTGCTACAACGAAAGCTGCCCCAAACGGTGGGCTGATACGGACTGTCTGCACACCCGACGGCGAGGGCGCTACCGACGGCGTAACGCAGATTTCCACGGTATTCTGCGAAAAATCATCTGGTGGCAGGTGCCAAACTACTTCTTCCCGCGTTGGTTTGTCGCTGGGCAGCAGGCGTGCGCATCCGCGGTCTTGCAGGTGGTTACCGGCGGGCACAAGAAGGGTAACTCTCCGCCGACGTCGTGATGCCAAGGCCTGCTGAATTGCCTGTGCCGCAGGATGGCTACCATCTTGCGGCCCTGCACTGAACCCCCAAGGCATCATGACGACTAGAGGTTTATCCGCAAGGCCCGCCGTCATTTCCAACGCCGCTTCGACCAACAGCGTCAGCACAGTCGTCAGGTTGTCGCCATCGGCGTCGCGCAGCACGGCCATCGGCACCTCGATCCCGAATAGGGCGGTGCTGTCTTCCGTGCCGGGTGGCAGGCCGGCCATCAAGTCGGCCGTCGCAGTGCCGTGCCACACTGCATCGGGCACCGCCCCGCCACCCCGGCCAAAATAGCTGTCTGGAAACTGCTGGCCAAGCTCTGCCACCACCTTGGCAGAGCCATCCGGCCCATCCGAAACTGCGCAAAGTGCGTCGATATCGGCTTCGCCCAAGCCCGTGAAAGGTGGCAAGCCCGCGCCGATGGCATCAAAGTCCAAATACCGCATGGCCTTGAACCGCGATCCTGTAGCGGTGCGGAAGCGCGCATTCCAAAAGGCTATGCCGATGTCGATGATCACCGCCACTTGGTCGAATTTTTCGGCATTTGCCAGTTCGATACGGTCAAACGCCAGTGTTGGCGGATCATTGGGATTGGTTTCCTCCAACCGTGTCGGAGGCCCCAGAAAAGCACGACGAAAAGTATCCTCATCACCAAACTCGCGGTCATTCAAAAATTTAGCCAAAACGCCAGGCTCGGACAGCGTCTTTGCCGACGCAACATGGTATCGGATGCTGGCGCGGGGCTCGTCGCTGTTGCCGGGCAACACAAAGACAATACGGTTGATATAATCCTGAGGTGCCACCAGCTGCGCGAAAGCCGCAGGTATGTAGTTGTATGGCAACAAGCTTCCCACCACTGGAACTGGGTCAGAAATCGCCAGATCATCGCTCATGATGCATCGGTCCCAACATCGACCAAGACTTTGCCAGCCAGCCACGGCAAGATGCCGGTGCTACCCACCGGAGCACCAGTCGGCCGTGCTGCAAGCGCCGCAAGAATCGGTGGTTGCAAGGCAAAATCTTCCACCGAAACACCAAGCGCGGAACCAGTAGGCGGTGTTGCTGTAGAAAATGTGTACTCGCCATGTGCTGGGTTCGTGCGCGGGTCGGCGGCAAACATCCGGCTAACGATATGCGCACCCAGCAGATCGCCAAGAACCGCCCCGGCATGGTGATCAATCGGATAATGCACCCCCGCATACCCCCGATTAAGCGCAATCCTGTTGGCCATCTGGCGCAACAATACAAAGCTTTTCGGGTAAAGCGCGCCCAGAACCGCCGCCGCCGCAAACGCCTCCGTGGCATGGCCGCTTGGAAATGCACTATGGGCCGGGGTTCTTATCGGCGGCGCTAGGTCATGCGCAAGCACGTCGGGTCGGGGCATCCGAAGAATATCTTTCATCTCTGTCGCTACCCGAAACGCGGCGTCTTGCACGGCATCCATCAGCACCATCAGCCAAGGGTGTGTGTCCGCACTTATCGGCACCGACAGCCCTAAAAAGCTAATAATATCAGTCTGCTGCAGAACAATCTCGGTCAACCGGTCGTCGCGATTCCATTTCTGGGTGCGTAGATCGTTGATCTGGTTCTGCCAAAACCCAAGCGAAGCAGGCCTCGTGTCCAACGTCATGGACAGGATGTTTGACGCTCCAACACTTAGCCGCGCTTGCCTCTGCAAATCATCGACACCCACACTGGCAACCGTCACCCCGTTCATCAGCGCAGAAGCAATTAGATGGCTGCGGTGGCGGCTGTTCAAACGACGATAAATGTCCTCTTCACTGGGGCGCACCAGCCTGTCGGCAGTTACTGTTGCCAAGGGGCCATTGAAGGCCAGCATTGCCGATTGCAAAGCCTCGCTTAACATCAATGACGACCCTTGGCCCAATGCCGAAAGTTCGTCGTCGTCGAAATCGCTCTTGTTGGATTTGTTCGACTTATTCGACTTGTTGGATTTATTGCTTTTGTTTGACGTCGCCATGTTACCTCCGTTGACCCAAAGCCCCTAAGTTCACGAATATCCAGCCGGGCCTGTCAGCCCTGTCGGTGCAAGTTTACGCTACGAACCACCGATTTGGCGACCTGTCTTGTCAGTTGGCTGGCGCTGCACCTGACCGGAGGATACGCTTCGCAGCCATCCCTTGATCTGCACAAAACTGACCCCCAACCGTTCATTTCTCTTTGCCAGCGCGGTAGCATCCGCATCTCCAAACTCCGCCTCCACGACAACAATCCCCAGTGCTCGACGAAGGTAGGTGCCTTGCAGCCGCCGAAATACGCCGAATCAAGACACACGTAAGGTTAGATCGTCATCGAAGCGTCATTGCAAGAAATGGACACCTCAACATGGGCAAACTAGTTTGTGGCGCGCAAGGCAAAAGGCACCGTCCCTTCTGCCCAAATCCAGCTGTCATCAGTAGGCCCGATTCGGCTTCGACACCCAGATCACCGACGGCATGAACCGTCACCCACCAAACATTTTTGTGACTCTACCTATGGGTTAGCGGGCGAAGCTGAACCGTTCGAAAATCGTCGATTTTTCCCAGAATCTGAGATACAATCAACTACTTTTTGTAAACAACTTTGTGAGGCTTAAAATGAATTTCCGATCTCTTGCCGCGGGTTGCATTTTGTTGGCCGCGGGCCCCGCAGGCGCCGCTACCTACGACGTTTTCAAAGATGGCACTACCGATCTGCTGGGCACATTTGAGGCCCCAGCAGCAGGCGGTTTGTTGACGTCGGCACTGATGTCCGTGAAGGGTGGCGTTTTTGACGTTCTGGGTGTGGGTGGGCTTGCCCCAATATTCGACTCCATCGCGATGGATGTCGATGGATCAGGCGCGCCTTTTGGTGCAGTGTTCAACTCTGTCGCCTTCATGACCACCGATATTGCCGCAAATCCGATCCTTTGTGGCATCGGCGAATGCGCCTTTTCGTTTGAGGGTAGCGCTGGCCCAGTTCCGGGTCAGTGGTACGTTGACTACGTGCCGGGCGGCAATGGCGGCGCAGCGCTCGCCTTTGGCTATTATCAGATAGCCGCCGCTGCTGTTCCGTTGCCCGCAAGCGGCCTGCTGTTGCTTGGGGCTGCTGGAGCGCTGGCTTTCACCACTCGGCGCCGTCGCATTCTGGCCTAACCGCAGTACACCCGGTCATCTGACTGCCCTGCCGTCGGCGGGGCAGTTTATGTTGTTAGCGGCGAAACAGCCATGGAGCGGTCAAAAGACGCTCGATCATCCGAGTAATTTGGTGAGCCGGTCGGGATCCGAACCCGAGACCTACTGATTAAAAGTCAGTTGCTCTACCAACTGAGCTACCGGCCCACGCAAGGGGGGTGCATAGAAACTTCAGGGGGGGTGGTCAAGGGCCAAAACCGCGAAACCTTCGGGTGGTCTGGCAAAAACCATATCGGCGGGGTATAGGCGGGTCATGATGGAAACGCGTGCTGCCTCCGGCCTGCCCTTCATGAAAATGCATGGGCTCGGCAATGATTTCGTGGTGATCGATTCGCGCGGGCGCGAGGCGGTGATGACAGCTACTTTGGCGCGCGCCATCGGTGACCGTCACCGTGGCGTCGGGTTTGACCAACTGGCCGAAATTCGCAATCACGCCGATGCCGATTTTGCTTTGGAGTTTTGGAACAGCGACGGGTCGCGTGCTGCTGCCTGCGGCAATGCCACCCGCTGCATTTCTGATTATGTGATGACAGAGATGGGCAAGTCGTCGGTCAATTTGGTAACCGCGCGTGGCAATCTGGCGGCAGTTCGGCGCACCGATGGTCTGGTCAGCGTCAACATGGGGCAGCCGCAGCTGGATTGGGCCGATATACCGCTTGCGCGGGCGGTGGATACGCTGCACCTGCCCTTGCCAGGCGATCCAGTGGGCGTTGGCATGGGCAATCCGCATGCAGTGTTCTTTGTGGCCGATGCCGAAGCGGTCGATCTTTTGCGGCAGGGCCCGTTACTGGAGTACGACCCGCTGTTTCCCGAACGAGCTAATGTGGAATTTGTGACAGTAACCGGCCCCGACCGGATGCGAATGCGGGTGTGGGAGCGCGGCGCAGGGGTGACGCTGGCCTGCGGATCCGGGGTTTGCGCAGTGGCCGTCGCGGCCAACAGGCGCGGCTTGACCGGGCGTTCGGTAAGGATCGACGTCGATGGCGGCATGCTGGAGGTGGACTACCGCGATGATGGTGTCTGGTTGACGGGCCCGACCGCGCGCACGTTTGACGGCGTTTTGTCGGCGGCTTTTCTGACGGCAAACAGATGAACGCTCCCATCTTTGCCACGCTGGGCTGCCGCCTGAACGCCTATGAAACTGAAGCGATGAAAGAACTGGCGACAGGCTCTGGTCTGCGCGACGCAGTGATCGTGAATACCTGCGCCGTGACGGCCGAGGCGGTTCGCAAAGCCAAGCAGGAAATACGGCGGCTGCGGCGGGAAAACCCCGACGCGACCCTGATCGTAACGGGATGCGCGGCGCAGACCGAGCCTGAAACCTTTGCCGCGATGTCCGAGGTTAGCCGGGTGATCGGCAATACCGAAAAGATGCAGGCACGAACCTGGGCCGGGCTGGCGGTGCCGGATTTGATCGGCCTGACGGAACGGGTGCAGGTCGACGATATCATGTCGGTTCGGGAAACGGCGGGGCACCTGATTGACGGCTTCGGGCGGCACCGGGCTTATGTTCAGGTTCAGAACGGCTGCGATCATCGCTGCACGTTCTGTATCATTCCGTTCGGGCGGGGCAATTCGCGGTCGGTTCCGGCCGGGGTGGTAGTCGATCAGATCAAGCGGCTGGTTGATAAGGGCTTCAACGAGGTCGTGCTGACGGGCGTTGATCTGACGTCGTGGGGGGCGGATTTGCCGGGACTGCCGCGCTTAGGTGATCTGGTGATGCGAATCTTGCGGCTGGTTCCGGATCTGGCGCGGCTTCGGATTTCGTCGATTGATAGCATCGAGGTGGACGAGGCGTTGATGGGGGCGATCGAAACGGAGGCGCGGTTGATGCCGCATCTTCATCTGAGTTTGCAGGCGGGGGATGATCTGATCCTGAAACGAATGAAACGGCGGCATCTGCGGGATGATGCGATCCGGTTCTGTGAGGACGCCCGGAAAGCGCGGCCGGAAATGGTGTTCGGGGCGGATATAATTGCGGGCTTCCCGACGGAAACGGAAGAGATGTTTCAGAACTCGGTTTCGTTGATCAAGGATTGTGGGCTGACGTTTCTTCATGTCTTCCCGTTTTCAGCCCGAAAAGGTACCCCGGCGGCGAGGATGCCTCAGGTTGGGGGGGCGGCGATCAAGGATCGGGCGGCGCGGTTGAGGGCGGCGGGGGAGGCGGCTTTGGGGGGGCATTTGAAGGCGCAGGTCGGGCGGGTTCATTCGGTTTTGATGGAGGGGCCTAGAATGGGCCGGACGGAAGGGTTCGCCGAGGTCGATTTTGGGAAAGATCAGCCGGAGGGGCAGATTTTGCAGGCCCTGATTTTGGGGACTGAGGCTGGAAGATTGGTCGCGTAACACGGGTAACACGCGTGTTACGATTGGTAAAGTATTGATATTGTTAAGATATGTTTTTTTGTTAAGGGAATTTTAAGGGGTTTTGGGTCAGGTGCGTTGGCAGGTTAAGAAGCCTTCGGCGAGGATATTTGGGCAGAAGCGAAGCTGGAGGACCGCGACCGATAGTAATGATCACTAGGTTTTCGCCGTGGCACTATGATCGCGTCATTAAGTGTGTTTCACGCTTGGCTTTCAGCGCTGCGGCAATTGCGGCCTTAGCGGCGAGGCCAAGTTTTCCTCTTGGATGGCCGTTACCGCCTAGCCAGTTCGGGATCAACGCCCCTTGCGATTTGAAATGTTCCACGTGCACAACAGTGATCGCACCATCGCTGTATGAAACCTCATTGATGGTCGCCCACTTACCCGGTCGAGCAGCTGCAAATAGCTTTCTTGTCTCGTTAATGTAGTTGCCCCTTGCTCCCATCCCAAGCATCACCACGATCCTCGTTGATTGCGGCAGATTTCCTAGAAAAGTTGCCGCGCATCGGCCTGCGACTTCTGCTCCGAATGAAGTCCCGACAAACTTGTCCAGAATTCCGCCACCCGTTCCGGTCCATGTACCACGGATATTCTGTTCCACCGTACAGCGGATCAAAGAGCCAAAGTGAAACCGACCGGCTTTGTCGGCAATTATCCGATCGACGGTCTGTCTCAGAGACCAGTCAGTATCGAGCGGAAGCAGCCCGACATGAGCGAGTATTTTGCCAAGTGCGAGCCGTCCACCCTTGAATGCGATTGCGTCATGGGGAGTCGACGCGAGTGACCCAGCTTGCGTTGGACCCTTCGAAAAACCCAGGACAACGACTTCCGGAAACGGGCTGCCCCATGCAAGCGGGTTGGCGGTGATCTTCCAATCGCCTTCGATAGTGGCCGTGCGGTCAAAACTTGGAGCCTGACCTCTGTGACACAGTACACAGGCGACCCGGCCATGAGCCGGTAGGCAAGTCGTAGACATCGGGGGAACCTCAGAGATCAAAATGACTGGCGCAACAACGGCGGCTACCGCCTACCGTTTCGCACCCTAGCATAGGCTGGCGGATCGAGAGAGTTTTTCGGGTGGATTTGCGTTTGCGTTGATTGATTGACACTACCCCCCGGCGCAACCAAGTTGCGGGCAGGGCTTTTGGGGGCGGGAATGTCAGCGGGGAATGCCATTGTCGGGCTTTGTGTCGCAAAGAACGAGGCGGATATCGTTGAGGCGATGGTGCGGCATAACCTTGGGTATCTGGACCAATTGCATGTTGTGGACAATGACAGCGCGGATGCGACGCCGGGGATTTTGGCGGCTTTGCAGGCGGAGTTTGCGGGCAGGTTAAGCTGGTCTGTTGATCGCCGGGCGGGGCATGGGCAGCAGGCGATAGTCAATGAGATGCTGCCGGAACTGGCGCTGCGGACCGACGCGGCGCAGGTGGTTTTGCTGGATGCGGACGAGTTTGTTCGGGGGGATCGCGAGGTGTTTCGGGCCGGATTGCTGGTATCGGATCAGCCAGTGCAATTGCCGTGGGTCAGCTATGTGCCGTTTGTGGAGGACGATGCGTCGGAGCGTAATCCGGTGGCGCGGATCAGGCGTCGGCGGCGGCGCGAGGTGCCGCAGTATAGTAAGACTACGGTGCCGCGCGGGCTGATCGGCAAGGCCGAGGTGGGGGCTGGCAACCACAGTTTGATTGCGGGGTCGCGGATTGCCGGCAAGCAGATTGACGGGCTGACGCTGGCGCATTTTCCGGTGCGGTCACGCGAACAGCTGATGTCGAAAGTGCTGATCGGGTCTTGGAACATGCGGCTTCGCGACGCTAAAGATCAGAAAGAGGCGTTTCACTGGCGGGCTTTGGCGGATCGGATCTTGGCGGGCGGAGTGCTGACCGACGCCGATGTGCATGAGGTGGCGCTGAATTATGCGGCGAAATCGGCGGTGCGGATTATGGAAGATCCGCTGATTGAACCGGGGGCGATGGACTTGCGCTATACGCCGGAGAACGCATCGCTTTTGGCGACGAACCTGATCGCGTTTGCCGAGAATTGCGTGCGGCTGCTGACCAAATAGGCTGCCGTCGTTGGTGGTCAGGCGGCGGGCGCTGGTTCCGGCGCGACGGGTTCCAACAGGAAGTTTTCGTTGGTGCGGTAGCGTTTGTAACGGGCGCGGACGGCGTAACCGTTTGAGCGGAACCACGATTTGAATTCGAACAGATTTGCGCGGTCCACCTCGACGAAGATCAGCGGGCGGCAGCGGGTCAGGGTCTCTTTCAGACCGGCGAGCACGCGCAGCTCCATTCCTTCGACGTCTATCTTGATGAAATCAACTTGGCGGCCAGTGAGGGCGTCATCGCCGCGCAGGGTTTGCAGGGTGCCGTCGCCTTCGACCAGCTTGCCAGCGCCCATGTTGCGACCGGGGGCAGAGATGGCGAGGCCGGATGCTGCAGCATCAGACAGGCCGAAGCCGATATTGGTGAAATCGGCGCGTTGGGTGAGGCCATTCAGTTCGAGGTTGGAGCGCAGGATTGCGATGGCGGCAGGGTTGGGTTCGAAGAGGATGCTTTGGGCAGCGCGCAGGAATTTCAGGGCGAAAAGCGAGTGGTTGCCGATGTTGGCGCCGATGTCGCAGAAGACAGATCCGGGGCGGAACCAGCGGCGGATAATCTCTAGCTCTTCTTCTTCGTAGAACTGGCCGAGGCAGTGGAATTTCTGGATGGCGTCGCGGCGGTTGGTGATGGTGAAATAGACCGGCTCGCCCAGGATGACGGTGCGGACCACCTGGCCGACGGGGGTGCAAAAAGGGAGATCGGCGGTGGTTGGTGGCGCGTCTGCTATCATGTTCATTCGTTGTTCCCCAAGTATTGGGCTGACCGCGCGACGCTACTGCGAAACTGCTGGGTGCCGGGAAGTTTTCCGTGAATTACATTGCATCACACCCGTTGTCGCGGGGTTTGGGCGGTCTTTGTGTTCAAGGCGCGGGGCTGTGGCCTTTTTGACTATTTTAGTTAGCTGCGGATCGTATCGCCGCGTTGCAGGGTGGGGAAAAGTTCGATGATTTCGCCGCTTTTGCTGCCTGCGATAATCTCGGCGGCGCGGCGGCCTATTTCGTGGCGGCAGGCGTCCATGGTGGCAAGCTGGCGCGGAAGGCCGTCAAGCAGCTCAACACCGTTGAAGGCGGCGAGGCCGATGTGGCCAGGGATATTGAGGCCCATGTGGAGGCAATATAGCAAGCCGCCGGCACCAATCATGTCATTGGAATAGTACAGGAAATCGACGTCGGGGGTGCGGTTTAGCACAGCGGCGGTCATTTCGCGGCCCTTCAGCAGGGCGGAGCCGCCGGAATAGAACTCGCGGTCGACCAAGGCGATGTTGGCTTTGGCGAGGGCTTCTTCGAAACCTTCCAGTCGTTTGCGGGCACGGTGGTCATGCGGCATCATGGTGCCGAGGAAGGCGATTTTGCGGTAACCTGCAGCGATGATTTCTTCGGCCATCTGACGACCGGCGCGGTAGTGCGAAATGCCGACGGCGCTGTCTATGGGTGTGCCGTCGATATCCATGATCTCGACAATCGGGATGTCGGCGTTTTGCAGCATGGCGCGGGCGGCAGGGGTGTGTTCAAGGCCCGCGATGATGACGCCGGAGGGGCGCCATGACAGCATTTCGTAAAGCACAGCCTCTTCGCGGTCTGGCGAGTAGTTGGTGACGCCGACGACGGGTTGCAGGCCGGTATGTTCAAGCGTGTTGGAAATGCCAGTCATCACCTCGGGGAAGACCATGTTCGACAGGGACGGGATGATCACCGCCACCAGATTGACGCGCGCACCAGCAAGCGCGCCTGCGATTTTGTTGGGCACGTAGCCAAGGTTGCGGGCGGCGGCGAGCACGCGTTCGCGGGTGGCGGGGGAGACATCGCCCCGGCTGCGAAGGACGCGGCTGACGGTCATTTCGCTGACGCCCGACGCCTCGGACACATCGCGCAGGGTCAGGGTGCGCTTGGGGGCAGTAATGGGTGGTTTGGAAACAGGGTTGGACACGGGGCGCGGCACCTTTGAATGCGGTGGTTCTTGCCTTGTTACCGCATTGAACCCCCTTGTCCAAGGTGGGATGATTGGATATGTTAACGCTAACAGCCAGCGATAGGCTGCAGCTATCCTGTGCGTGGTGCAAGCTCTTCAACTACCGCGCGCAGACTATGGGGGGAGTGGTGGGCCAAACTTCGCTCCCCCCTAATTCAGCTTTATTGCGGGGTTGCATGTGGACGGTGTTGCGCCTATATCGGCTGCAACAGAGGTTTCGGCGTCCACACCCGAAGCTGCCGATCGTCACGTGCGGGCCTGTGGGCCCGTTTTTTGTTTTTGGAAACACCATGTCTGATCTGATTGCGAAAACCGCTATTGACCGGCGTTTGGCCGAGATTGTGACCCCGGCCATTGAAGGCTTGGGGTTTGAGTTGGTGCGCATTCGGTTGATGGGCGGCAAGACGCGGACCTTGCAGATTATGGCGGACCGGCCCGAAGGCGGGATCATCGTGGAAGATTGTGCTACGATTTCGACGGCGGTTTCGGCGGTGCTGGATGTCGAAGACCCGGTTGAGGATCAGTATATTCTTGAAGTGTCATCCCCCGGTATTGACCGGCCTTTGACACGGTTGAAGGACTTCGACGTCTGGCAGGGCTATGAGGCGCGGATCGAGACGACCGAGCTGATTGACGGGCGGCGGCGGTTCAAGGGCACTCTGGCCGGAACCGAAGGCGACGAGGTGCTGATCGAGCTGGAAGAGGGTGCCGAGGCGGTGACCATCGGATTGAAGTTCGAATGGCTGTCGGATGCCAAACTGGTGCTGACTGATGATCTGATTGCCGAAATGCTGCGGCAACGCAAAGCGAGCGGCACGTTTGACGAGGCCGATTTCGACGAGATTGAAACAAGTGAAGGGGATGGCGACGAGGCCGTGACCCCTGAAACCAAACACTAAACGTCCGGAGGATAGAATGGCGATTACTTCTGCGAACCAGCTGGAACTGTTGCAAACCGCCGAGGCGGTGGCACGGGAAAAGATGATCGACCCCGAACTGGTAATCGAGGCGATGGAAGAATCCCTCGCCCGTGCGGCCAAGTCGCGCTACGGGTCAGAGCTGGATATTCGCGTAAAGATTGATCGCAAGACCGGGCGCGCGACGTTTGCGCGGGTTCGCACCGTGGTGGAAGATGAGGCGCTGGAAAATCACCATGCGCAGATGACCGTGAAGGATGCCAAGGCGCATCTGGCCGATCCGAAGGTTGGCGACGAAGTGATTGACGAAGTGCCGCCAGTTGATCTGGGCCGGATTGCCGCGCAATCGGCCAAGCAGGTGATCTTGCAAAAGGTGCGTGAAGCCGAGCGCGACCGTCAGTACGAAGAATTCAAAGACCGCAAGGGCACGATCATCAATGGTCAGGTCAAGCGCGAGGAATATGGCAATATCATCGTTGATATCGGCCGTGGCGAAGCGATTCTGCGCCGGAATGAAAAGATCGGCCGCGAATCCTATCGCCCGAACGACCGTATCCGCGCCTATATCAAAGACGTGCGCCGCGAGGCCCGTGGGCCGCAGGTGTTCCTATCGCGGACCGACCCGCAGTTCATGGCGGAATTGTTCAAGATGGAAGTGCCGGAAATTTACGATGGCATCATCGAGATCAAGGCTGTTGCCCGCGACCCCGGTTCGCGCGCGAAGATTGCTGTGATTTCCTACGACAACTCGATTGATCCGGTGGGTGCCTGCGTTGGTATGCGCGGTTCCCGCGTGCAAGCCGTGGTGAATGAACTGCAGGGCGAGAAGATCGACATCATTCCGTGGAATCAGGATCAGGCAACGTTCCTTGTAAACGCGCTGCAGCCTGCCGAAGTGTCGAAAGTTGTGATCGACGATGATGCTGGCAAGATCGAAGTTGTGGTACCCGACGAGCAGCTATCGCTGGCCATTGGTCGCCGTGGCCAGAACGTGCGTCTAGCCAGCCAGTTGACCGGCCTTGATATTGATATTGTCACTGAATCCGACGAATCCGCCCGCCGTCAGGCCGAATTTGCCGAACGCACCAAGCTGTTCATGGACACGCTGGACGTTGACGAGATGATGGCGCAGTTGCTGGTTTCGGAAGGCTTCACCAATCTGGAAGAAGTGGCCTACGTCGATACCGAAGAATTGCTGTCGATTGACGGATTTGATGAAGGCACTGCCAGCGAATTGCAGGCCCGCGCCAAAGACTATCTGGAAGCGGCGAATATCAAGGCAATGGAAACTGCGCGTGCGCTGGGCGTCGAAGACAGCCTTGTGAACTTTGAAGGTCTGACGCCGCAAATGCTTGAGGCACTGGCCAAGGACAACATCAAGACGCTGGAAGATTTCGCAACCTGTGCCGACTGGGAATTGGCCGGTGGTTGGACCACGGTGAATGGGGCGCGGGTTAAGGACGAAGGCGTGCTGGAGCAGTTTGATGTGAGCCTTGAAGAAGCACAGCATCTGGTGATGACGGCGCGGGTGATGCTGGGTTGGGTGGATGCAGCAGAGCTTGCGCAACCCGAGCCCGAAGAAGAGGAGGCCGAGGTCTGATTTCAGACCTCGGGCAACACCAGAGTGACGCGCGGCGGCAAAGACGACCAAAAGGATGAACCGGAGCGCCGGTGCATCGTGACGGGGGAAAGCCAGCCCAAGGGTGGATTGATCCGCTTTGGGCTGGGGCCGGATGGCGATGTGGTGCCAGATGTTCTGGGTCGGTTGCCGGGGCGAGGTTTCTACGTCGAAGCCAACCGCGCGGCGATTGAGAAAGCCGCGAAGAAGGGGCTGTTCGCAAGGGCAGCCAAGCAGCCGGTGAAAGTGCCCGACGGGCTTGTCGATCTGGTCGAGGCGCAGGTGCTGCGGCGGGTGATTGATCTGATCTCTCTGTCGCGCAAGTCGGGGTCTGCGCTGACTGGATATGAGAAGGTGAAGGATCTGCTGACAAAGGGTCAGGCGCGGGTTTTGATCCAGGCATCTGACGGATCGGAACGCGGCAAGACGAAGCTGCGCGCACCCGAAGGAAACAACGGCTTTATCGGCTGTTTGACGGCACAGGAATTGGGTTTGGCTTTCGGGCGTGATCGTGCAATACACGTTGCGCTTTCGTCTGGTGGACTCACGTCACGTGTTATAGAGGAAGCGGCACGGCTTGCAGGTTTGCGCGAGCCCGCAGGCGGCATGACCGCCCAGAAGGATACGAAAGACGCATGAGCGATACTGACGGCAAAAAGCCCCTTGGCCTTGGTGGCGGCACTGCACCCCGTTCTGGACAGGTGAAGCAAAGCTTCAGCCATGGCCGGACAAAAAGTGTGGTGGTGGAAACCAAACGCAAGCGCGTTGTGGTGCCAACCAAACCTGGTGCGGCTGGAACAACCAGTGCGCCCGGCACAGCCACGCATTTGGGCGATCCGTCCAAGCGCCCGGCGGGCATTTCCGATGCGGAAATGGAACGCCGGATGGCGGCACTTCGCGCTGCCAAAGCGCGTGAAGCGGATGATGCGATCAAGCGCGCTGCCGATGATAAAGTGCGCGAAGAAGATCGTGCAAAACGCCGCGAAGATATTGAAACCAAGGACCGCGAAGAGCGGGAACGGGTTGAGGCGGCCAAGCTGAAGGCCGAAGAAGCTGAACGTGCGGCACGTGCCGAGGCGGCGGCAAAGATTGTGCAGGCGGATGCCCGCAAGGCCGATGTGCTTGGCACAACGCGGCGGTCAGCGGCACCTGCAGCTGCGGCACCAACCAAAGCAGGGGCTGCCGCCCCGGCGGCACCTGCCGCAGTGGATGATAACATTCGTGGACCGGCCTCGCTTAAGCCAGCCCTTGGCCCGCGCAAGACCGACCGCGAGCGTGAACTGCGCGGCGATGACCGGGATCGCAACGCCAAGGCCAAGGTTGATGATGCGCGCCGGACTGGCAAGCTGACGCTGAATGATGCGCTGGCCGGTGAAGGCGGGCGTACACGCAGCATGGCTGCAATGAAGCGCAAGCAAGAAAAGGCGCGCCAAAAGGCGCTTGGCTTTAACAAGCCCGAAAAGCAGTTCCGCGACGTGCAATTGCCTGAAACCATCGTGGTGCAGGAACTGGCCAACCGGATGGCGGAACGTGCGGCAGACGTTGTCAAAAGCCTGATGAAAATGGGCATGATGGTGACGATGAACCAAGCCATTGATGCCGATACGGCGGAGTTGGTGATCGAAGAATTTGGCCACAAAGCAGTGCGGGTCTCTGACGCTGATGTGGAACAGGTTATTGATCAGGTTACAGATTCTGCCGATAATCTGTTTACGCGGCCACCGATCGTGACGATTATGGGCCACGTTGACCACGGCAAGACATCGCTGCTGGATGCCATTCGCAAGACTTCCGTGGTGACTGGCGAAGCAGGCGGCATTACGCAGCATATCGGCGCCTATCAGGTGACGACGGATTCTGGGGCCAAGCTGACGTTCCTGGATACGCCCGGCCACGCGGCGTTTACATCGATGCGCCAACGTGGCGCGCAGGTGACGGATATTGTTGTGCTGGTGGTTGCGGCAGATGACGCCGTGATGCCGCAGACGATTGAGGCGATCAAACACGCGAAAGCAGCGAATGTGCCGATGATCGTGGCGATCAACAAGATCGACAAGCATGATGCCAACCCGACCAAAGTGCGCACTGATTTGCTGCAGCACGAGATCGTGGTGGAAGCCATGTCCGGCGATGTGCTGGATGTGGAAGTTTCGGCCAAAACCGGACAGGGGCTGGACAAGCTGCTGGAAGCGATTGCGTTGCAGGCCGAAATTCTGGAACTGCGGGCAAACCCGGATCGGGCAGCATCGGGTGCCGTGATCGAAGCCAAGCTGGATGTCGGTCGTGGCCCGGTGGCAACGGTTCTGGTGCAGAACGGCACCTTGCGCAAAGGCGATATCTTTGTGGTCGGCGAACAGTGGGGCAAGGTGCGGGCGCTGATCAATGATCAGGGTGCGCGGATTGACGAAGCTGGGCCATCGGTGCCGGTCGAAGTGCTGGGTCTGAACGGCACACCTGCGGCGGGTGATACGCTGAACGTGGTGGAAACCGAAGCGCAAGCGCGCGAAATCGCGACCTACCGCGAAAAAGCCGCCAAGGACAAACGCGCCGCTGTTGGTGCCGCTGTGACGCTGGAGCAGCTGATGGCGAAAGCCAAGGCTGACAAGGACGTGGCAGAGCTACCGATTGTGGTGAAAGCTGATGTGCAGGGATCTGCCGAAGCCATCGTTCAGGCGATGGAAAAGGTGGGCAACGACGAGGTGCGGGTGCGTGTGCTGCACTACGGTGTGGGTGCGATCACTGATTCGGACGTGGGTCTTGCAGAAGCGTCTGGCGCGCCGATTATCGGGTTTAACGTGCGCGCGAATGCGTCTGCGCGGCAGACCGCCAGCCAGAAGGGTGTGGAAATTCGCTACTATTCCGTCATCTACGATCTGGTGGATGATATTAAGGCGGCTGCATCCGGGCTGTTGAAGGCCGAGATCCGCGAGACGTTCATCGGTTATGCGCAGATCAAGGAAGTGTTCAAGGTGACTGGCATCGGCATGGTTGCGGGCTGTATCGTGACTGAAGGCATTGCGCGCCGGTCGGCGGGTGTGCGGTTGCTGCGTGATAACGTGGTGATCCATGAAGGCACGCTGAAAACGCTGAAACGCTTCAAGGATGAAGTGAAGGAAGTGCAGTCCGGCCAGGAATGCGGCATGGCGTTTGAGCGGTATGAAGATATCCGCCAAGGTGACGTGATCGAGATTTTTGAACGCGAAGAAATTGCGCGCAAACTGGCTTGATTTCAGGCTTGAGCAAAAGGAAAAGGCCGGGCAAATCGCCCGGCCTTTTCCTTTGTGATGACTTCGAATTTGTAAGGATTTCGGATTTTAGGCAGCGCGAACCTGAGTTACCGGAAACCCGACGTAATTGCGCTCGTCAACTTTGATCACGACTTTGCCGTCCGCAAGTTGCGCCACGACTGGCCCCTGCACAAATACACAACTACCGATAGATATTGTTCGCAGCATTGTTGTCTTCCCCCCAGAAGCATATTCCCTGAAAGTTAAGGTATTCTGGATTCGTGAGAAGGCAATCAAAATATTCCATAGCTATTCGGAATTGCCGTATTTGCGCCGCTTCTTGCTAGAGCCAGTCCCTTAAGATGGGAATTAGCGGTAGATCGGCGGGCGGCATCGGGTAATCGCGCAGGTTTTGCGGACGCACCCAAGCCAGATTTTGGCCTTCGGCACCGCTCGCGATGCCCTGCCATTTGCGGCAAGCGAACAGTGGCATCAGCAGGTGAAAATCGGGGTAGCTGTGGCTGGCAAAGGTAAGCGGGGCGAGGCAGCTGGACCAGGTGTCGATACCGAGTTCTTCTTTCAGCTCTCGGATCAGGGCGGCCTCGGGTGTCTCGCCCGGTTCTACCTTGCCGCCGGGAAATTCCCACAGGCCGGCCATGGATTTGCCCTCTGGGCGTTGAGCTAGCAGCACGCGGCCATCAGCGTCTATCAGGGCGACGGCGGAGACGAGGAGTGTTTTCATTTTTACGCCTTCGCGTGTGGAGAGCGCCGGGGGTTTCACACCCCCGGACCCCCGTGGGATACTTCGGCAGAAACGAAGTCAGGAGCGGTAGTCGGCGTTGATCTCGATGTAGCGGTTGGTGAGATCGCAGGTCCAGACGGATTTGGCTGATTTGCCGAGGCCGAGATCGACAGCGATGATCAGGTTTGGCTGGCGCATGTAGGTGGCACCGTCTTCTTCTTTATAGTCAGGGTTGCGCCAGCCGTTCTTGGCGACAAGGATGTCGCCGAAATGGATGGTGAGTTTGTCGCGGTCCGCGGCGGCACCCGATTTGCCGATGGCGGCGACGATGCGGCCCCAGTTCGGGTCTTGGCCAGCGATGGCGGTTTTGACCAGCGGCGAGTTGGCGATGGCCATGCCGACTTTGTGCGCATCATCCGGCGATGCCGCACCGGTAACCCGCACCTCGACGAACTTGGTAGCCCCTTCGCCGTCGCGGATGACCTGATGAGCCAGATCGCGCATGACGCCGTGCAAGGCGTCTTCGAACGCTTTGGCGACCGGGCCTTTAACCTGCGCGGCGGGGCTTTGGCCGGTGGCGCAGAGCAGCAGCGCGTCGGAGGTGGAGGTATCGCTGTCAACGGTGATGGCGTTGAAGGTGTCATCGATGTTGCGCGACAGCATGCGTTGCAGGGCGGGGGCGGGGATTTTCGCATCGGTGAAGATGTAGACCAGCATGGTGGCCATATCGGGGGCGATCATGCCAGAGCCTTTGGCGATGCCCGCGATGTGGATCGGGCCGCCGTCGCCAGGAATCGTGGCGGTGGCACCTTTGGGGAACGTGTCGGTTGTCATCATGGCGAGGGCGGCCATTTCAATGGCGTTTTCGCGCAAGGTGGCGGTGAGGGATGGGATTTTGGCGATGATGCGGTCGTGCGGCAACGGCTCGCCAATCACGCCGGTGGAGGAGGAGAAGACACGGGCGGCGGGCAGATCGAGGGCCGTGGCCACTGCGGAAGTGATGGTGGCAACCGAGGCATCGCCGACCTTGCCGGTGAAGGCGTTGGAATTGCCAGAGTTGACGATGATGGCGGCACCCGCCCCAAGGGGCACTGATTTGGCCAGTTTATCCTGACAATCGCGCACGCAGGCGGCGCGGGTAGTGGACCGGGTGAAGACGCCGGCCACGGAGGTGCCGGAGGCGAGCCGGATCAGCATCACGTCTTTGCGGTTGGCATAGCGCACCCCAGCCTCGACGGCCGCAAATTCAACTCCCGCGATGCGGGGCAGCGATGGAAAGCCGTCTTTGGGAGCAAGTGGTGAGATGGGTTTCGCGGCTTTGGCGGGCGCTGGTTTGGCAGCACCCACCATTTTGGCCAGTTTTTTCTTCAGGGATTTCGCCTTGGCCTTCCAATCGGTTTTGCCCATACCAGCGCCCGCCTTTCCTGATTATTTGTCCAGCAGTGTTTCGTCGCGCAGGGTTTTGGGATCGAGGCTGATCCCGGGGCGGGTGATAGTGGCGGCGGCGGTGAGGCTGTTCAGATGCGCCTCGATTGCCTTTTGTTCGATCTCGGATGCCAGTTCATCACGCAGATCATCAAGCGGTGGGGCGGCGGCGATGCGTGTTTCTTTGACCAAGATCAGGTGCCAGCCGAAATCGGACTTGATCGGGGCGGCAACTTTGCCAACTTCGGCGGCAACGACAGCGTCTTCAAACGGCTTTACCATGGCGCCGAGGCCAAACCAGCCCAGATCGCCGCCATTGGCACCCGATCCGGTATCGGTGGAGTTGGCCTTGGCCAGTTCGGCAAAATCTGCGCCGCCATCAATTTCGGTTTTCAGCGTGTTGGCTTTTTCTTCACTGTCCACCAGGATGTGCGACGCGTTGTATTCTGTTTGCGAGGCGGCATCTTTGAAGCGCGCGTCATAGGCGGCTTGCAGAGCCTCGTCCGTTACGGCGGCGGAAACCACCGATTGCAGGGCGATCCCCGACAGATAACCGCGACGATTGTTGTCGACGGCGATCTGGTCACGCTTGGTGATGTTGCCGTCAAGCGATTGTTCCAGAACGGTTTGTTGGATCAGTTGTTCGAGGATGCCCTTGAACAGAACATCATCGGGCAACGCCTGATATTGTTCCGACAAAGTGCCGCGCAGCACGATCATCTGGCCAAGGGTGATGTCGGTGCCGTTTACCGATGCAATAACGGTCTCTGCGGTGGTATCTTGCGCAAATGCCGGAGAGGTGAAGGCGAGGGCGGTTGCCAGGGCAATACCTTGCCAAAAACCAGTTGATTTCATCACTTCACCTACTCCTGATTCATGCGCAGACCTGCGCGACGTTGACTTGACCCATGCGACCCCTTACATCGCGACAGTCGCGTGAAGCGGGCCATTGGTGCCGATCTGGTTCTTTTAGGGAACGTGGTGAGGGCGGGCAAGCCCGTAGGCTCACACGATGATGTCAGGAACCCCTGATATATGGAAATTGGCCAGGCGGAGAAAACATGCTGGGTCTTGGAACTATTGCGCGAAAGGTCTTCGGAACCCCGAATGATCGCAAAGTAAAATCGGTTCGCCCGTTGGTCGCAAAGATCAACGCGCTTGAGCCGGAATTTCAGGCGCTGTCTGATGACGCGATCAAGGCGAAGACAGTGGAATTGCAGGGGCGTGCGCAATCTGGCACCAGCCTAGATGATCTGCTGCCCGAAGCCTTTGCCAATTGCCGCGAAGCCGCCCGCCGCGCCTTGGGCCTACGGGCGTTTGATGTGCAGCTGAAGGGCGGAATTTTTCTGCATCAGGGTAATATTTCGGAAATGAAAACCGGTGAGGGCAAGACGCTTATGGCGACCCTTCCGGCCTATCTGAACGCGCTGGCGGGCAAGGGCGTGCATATTGTTACGGTCAACGATTACTTGGCCAAGCGCGACGCCGAATGGATGAGCAAGGTTTACGGTGCCCTGGGGATGACGACGGGCGTGGTTTACCCTTATCAGGCGGATGCCGAGAAGAAGTTGGCATACCGCGCCGACATTACCTATGCGACGAACAACGAGCTGGGCTTTGACTATCTGCGCGACAATATGAAAGCCAGCCTCGAGGAAATGTCGCAGCGCGGGCATTTCTACGCGATTGTCGATGAGGTGGATTCAATTTTGATCGACGAGGCGCGGACGCCGCTGATCATTTCGGGGCCAAGCCAGGACCGGTCTGACCTGTATGTGAAGGTCGATAAGTTGATCCCGGCGCTGACGGAAGAACATTACAAGCTGGATGAGAAAACCCGCAATGTGACGTTTTCGGACGAGGGCAACGACTTTATCGAGAAATCGCTGTTGGACAACGGGCTGCTGCCCGAGGGCCAATCGCTGTACGACCCGGAAAGCACGACACTTATCCACCACGTGACGCAGGCTTTGCGGGCGTACAAGCTGTTCAACAAAGATCAGCAGTACATCGTGCGTGACGGCGAAGTGATGCTGATTGACGAATTTACCGGCCGCATGATGCGCGGACGCCGGTTGTCGGATGGTCTGCATCAGGCGATCGAGGCCAAGGAAGGTGTGGCTATCCAGCCGGAAAACGTGACGCTGGCGTCGGTGACGTTCCAGAACTATTTCCGGCTGTACGAAAAGCTGGCGGGCATGACTGGCACCGCATCGACCGAAGCCGATGAATTCATGCAGATTTACGGGCTGGGTGTAATTGAAGTGCCCACCAACAAACCCGTCGCGCGCAAGGATGAGCATGACAAGGTTTACCGGACCGCGAAGGAAAAATACGTAGGCATCGTGGCCGAGATCAAGGAAGCACATGCCAAGGGGCAGCCGCTGCTTGTGGGCACGACGTCTATTGAAAAGTCGGAGTTTCTATCGGGATTGCTGAAGGAAGCTGGGGTTACGCATAATGTGCTGAACGCCCGCCAGCACGAACAAGAAGCGCAGATTGTGGCCGATGCGGGCAGGTTTGGTGCAGTGACGATTGCCACCAACATGGCAGGTCGCGGCACCGACATTCAGCTGGGCGGCAATGTGGAAATGACGGTGATGCAAGCGATTGCCGCCGATCCGCATTTGCACCCAGATGAGGTGCGCGCGCGGATTGAAGCCGAACATGCTGCCGAGAAAGCGCAAGTGATTGAGGCTGGCGGGCTTTACGTGCTGGCGACCGAACGGCACGAAAGCCGCCGTATTGATAACCAGTTGCGCGGCCGGTCTGGTCGGCAGGGCGATCCGGGGCGGTCGTCGTTCTTTCTGAGCCTTGAAGATGATCTGATGCGCATTTTCGGATCTGAACGATTGGACAAGGTGCTATCGACCCTTGGCATGAAAGAGGGCGAAGCGATTGTGCATCCGTGGGTGAACAAAAGCCTGGAGAAAGCCCAAGCCAAGGTTGAAGGCCGCAACTTTGACATTCGCAAGCAATTGCTGAAATTCGACGACGTGATGAACGATCAGCGCAAGGCAATCTTTGGTCAGCGGCTGGAGATCATGCAGGCCGAAGATCTGGGTGAGATTGCACAAGACATGCGCCATCAGGTGATTGATGACATGGTCGACGCTTTTATGCCGCCGAAGTCTTATGCCGATCAGTGGGACGTGGACGCGTTGAAGGCCGGTGTTATTGAAAAGCTTGGCCTTGATTTGCCGATTGCCGATTGGTCGGCGGAAGAGGGCGTTGATCAAGACGTGATGCGCGAACGGATCATGGTGGAAAGTGACAAGCTGATGGATGAAAAGGTTGCGGCCTTTGGACCAGAGGCGATGCGCAACATCGAAAAGCAGGTGCTCCTGCAATCTATTGACGGCAAATGGCGTGAACATCTGCTGCGGCTGGAACATCTGCGGTCTGTGGTGGGCTTTCGTGGCTATGCCCAGCGTGACCCGCTGTCGGAATACAAGAACGAGGGCTTCACGCTGTTCGAGAACATGCTGAATTCTTTGCGACAGGATGTGACGCAAAAGCTTGCGCAAGTGCGGCCATTGACCAAAGAAGAACAGGACGCAATGATGGCGCAGTATCTGCTGCAGCAACAGCGCCAAGCGCAGGCCGAAGCCCCTGCTGAGGCTGTCACAGCGCCAGTAGCGACACCCGCCGCAGCGCTTGCCGGATTTGTGGAATCAGACCCGACGACCTGGGGCAACCCCGCGCGGAATGATTCTTGCCCCTGCGGATCGGGCAAGAAATTCAAACATTGTCATGGTCAACTGACCTGATTATGGCAAGAATGTGGCGCAGTAATCCTAGGGTTGTCGTGAATCCGCCCTTACAACCTTGGGTTCCCGCATTCTGGCCATGTTGCTGCCACTTCTCTGCCTGAATTCACCCGTAGGTAGCTTAGGTAGCGATCTTGGGGAAGATTTCGATGGAACTAAAACGCCGGCTGTCACTGGTGGTTGCAATCATGTCTGTTGCTCTGGGATCGGGGCATCTTGTACAAAACGTCTTGAACAAGCCAGCCGGCTTGGCATCAGCGGAACCACAACCAAAAGACATAACCCTTGTCGCCGCAGGGCCCGAAGATACTTTACCCGACCTGCCAGTAGCCTCTGTAGAGTTTTCGATACCGTCTTTTGCCGAAATACCAGCGGACGAAGCCCCAAGTTTGTTTACTCTTCCCGACGATCCTATCGTTCAGGCGGATTTTGGCGCGCAAATGCCGGGAAAGCCTGTAGTAGCCGATCAGTGCCCAGTAACCCTTGATGTACTTGCCGAACCTTCGGCGATGATCGGGCTGACGCTGTTGGCCCCCTGCCGTACCAATGAGCGCGTGGTGTTGCGCCATGCTGGTCTTGCCGTAACCGGCAAGACCTCGGGCACCGGTGCGTTGTTCGTGTCTTTGCCAGCGCTGACCAGCGACGCGACAGTTTCTGTGCGGTTCCGTGATGGCGAAACGGTTTCCGCATCGCTTGAGGTGCCCGAAGCCAAGAACTTGCGTCGTTTTGGCGTGCAATGGATGGGCGGCGATGCGTTCCAGTTGAACGCCTTCGAATCTGGTGCTGATTATGGCGACGATGGCCATGTGTCCGCCGCCGATCCACGATTAGAAATGGCCGCGGCACCGCAACAGGGCGGGTTCCTGTCGGTTCTGGGTGATGATCAGGTCGAATTGCCAATGCTGGCCGAGGTTTACACCTATCCTGTCGGGTCGGACGCCGCAGTTCGGATTGTCGTCGAGGCGGCGATTACCAAGGGCACCTGTGGCCGTGAAATCTTGGGCGAAACGCTGGTTGATCTGGCTGGCGACGTGACCGTCACCGAATTGACGCTGGCGATGCCCGATTGCAGCGCCGTTGGCGATATTCTTGTGTTGAAGAATCTTGATCCGGACCTGAAGATCGCCTCTGCAAACTAAGGTCAGGCAGGCGGCATATGGGGCGATACCGGTGGCGTGCGACGCTAGCAGTCGTCATGCTTTTGTTTCACAAACCTGCTTGCGCCCAAGACGTGACGCTGACGGCGTTGGACGGCGGCATAACTCTGACTGGGCAATTGCAGGGATATGACGGCGAGTTTTACCGCATTGCAACCATCTACGGCCTGCTGACTGTCGACGGTCAGGGCGTTTTGTGTGATGGGCCGGGCTGCCCGGATTTAACCAATCCCAAAGCCGAGATTAGATTTGTTGGTGCGCCGGACGCTGGGCAAACGCTGCTGCTGCCACTTGTTGCAGCTTTTGCCGCATCGCGCGGGCTTGGGTTTAATGCCAAAACCGACGCGGGCTTTGTCGCCGAAATTACCGATCCAGCCACTGGTAAGACCTTGGCAGAGTTCAGTTTTGCAGCCCAGACGCCCCAAGCATCGCGTGCGGCATTGGTTGCCGGTCGGGCCGAAATGATTGTCGCGGCGGCGACCGAGCCAGACTTTGGACATCGCGCCTTGGCATTGGATGCGCTGCTGCCGATCATGGCAACCGACAACCCGACGCCGCGCATTTCGACCGCCGATCTGGCCCGCGCACTGACTGGCGAGGCGACCAATTGGCATGATGTCGGCGGCCCCGATATGCCAATAGTGCTGCATGGTCTAGGCGCAGATACCGATCTGCAACGTGCTTTGGCGGCCCGGCTGGACCAACCCGTTGCGCCAGCAGTGCTGCACCCGGATTTGGCAAGCCTTGCAAATGCCGTGGCGCGCGACCCTTGGGCGCTAGCTGTGACAGGGCGGGCGATGCAGGGGCCTGCGCGGGCGCTGCCGTTGACCGATAGCTGCGGCTTTCCGCTGTTGCCATCGGCGCTGGCGGTAAAGGCCGAAGATTATCCGCTATCACTGCCGATTTTTCTCCTGACCCCCCGCCGACGCCTGCCGCTGTTCGCGCGGGACTTCCTGGATTTTCTGGCCACCCCGGCCGCCCAGGCCAGTATCCACGAGGCGGGTTTCATCGACCGCAGCCCGCAACGCCAGGCGATGACGGCAGATGGTTTGCGCCTGATCAACGCCATTCAGGGTGCGGGGGACGAGGTGACGCTGCCCGATCTGAAGCGTCTGGTCGACGGCATGGCGGGGGCCGACAGGCTTTCGCTGACGTTCCGGTTCGAGGATGGGTCATCTACCTTGGATGCGCATTCACGTGAAAACCTGACCGATCTTGCACGCCTGCTGCAAACCGGGGCCTTCAAAGGGGAAGCACTTGTTTTCGCGGGGTTTTCCGATGGCTCCGGTGCAGCCGCAGCCAATCTTGATCTGTCCCGCGCCCGGGCCGAAAGCGTGGCGGCCGCCCTGCGTGCCGAGGCACCTGATCTCGCGCCCGAGCTGATCCCGACGGTGGATGCTTTTGGCGAGACGATGCCGATGGCCTGCGACAGCACTGCACCCGGCCGCCAATTGAACCGGCGGGTCGAACTGTGGATCAAGCCAGTTGTCGTTACAGATAGCCCTGCGCCCTGAAGCTTAACTCGCGGTCTTTGCCGATGATCAGATGATCATGCAGAGTAACCCCCAGAATGCCCGCCGCTTCCTTGATCTGCAGCGTTACGGTGATATCCGCCTCCGATGGGGTCGGATCACCCGAGGGGTGGTTATGCACCAAGATCAGCGCCGATGCGTTCAACTCCAGCGCCCGTTTCACCACTTCACGCGGATAGACTGGCACATGGTCAACCGTCCCGCGCGCCTGCGCCTCATCCGCGATCAGCACGTTCTTACGGTCCAGAAACAGGATACGAAACTGTTCCGCCTCCAGATGCGCCATGGCGGTATGGCAGTAATCCAACAATGCATCCCATGATGACAGAACCGGGCGGTGCATCACCCGTGCCCGCATCAGGCGTTGCGATGCAGCCTCGATGATCTTCAATTCCAGCACGACCGCCTCGCCAACGCCCTTCACCGCCATCAGACGCGGCACAGGGGCAGTAATGACACGGTTGAAATCGCCGAATGTATCCATCAACAAGCGCGCCAACGGCTTTACGTCCTGCCTTGGAATGGCGCGAAACAACACCAACTCCAGCAGCTCGTAATCCGGCATTGCCCCCGCACCGCCATCAAGGAACCGCGCCCGCAGGCGCTTGCGATGATCGGCAATGTAGGATGGCAGGCGGTCTGGTATGGCGATCCCAATGGCCTCGTCGCCGAAGGTGAACTCTGGGAAAGTGGCTTCGGAAAAGGCGCTGCTGTTCGACATGCAGCAACTGTCCGTCCCTATGATGAAGGAATGGTTAACGGCATTCGCAACTGTAAAAATATCCCCGCCGGAGGCATCCCGCGCTTGCCCCCCCAGACTGCCATCAAAGGTCATTCCGCGATAGCGCCGGTCAAAGGGGCTCGATGCCCCTGCGACCGGCCCCCTGTTCGGGATTAGCCCTTCATGCCGTCCCAAAAGCCTTTGACTTTGGAAAAGAACGACGAGCTTTCGGGATTGTTGTCTTCGGACAGCTTTTCGAACTCGCGCAGCAATTCGCGCTGGCGGGTTGTCAGGTTGACGGGGGTTTCCACCGCCAGTTCGATCAGCATGTCACCCGAGCCGCCACCACGCAGGGCGGGCATGCCTTTGGCGCGCAGGCGCATCTGCTTGCCGGTTTGGCTGCCAGCAGGCACTTTGACCCGGCTCATGCCGCCGTCGATGGTGGGCACTTCGACCTCGCCGCCAAGGGCTGCAGTGGCAATGGAAACGGGGATGCGGCAGAACAAGTGGATGCCGTCCCGCTGAAAGATTGCGTGCTCTTTCACTTCGATAAAGATGTACAAGTCCCCGGTCGGCCCGCCACGCAGGCCGGCCTCGCCTTCGCTGGCAAGCCGAATGCGGGTGCCAGTTTCGACGCCGGCCGGAATGTTCACAGACAGCGCGCGTTCTTTTTCGACCCGACCCGCGCCGTGGCAAACGCGGCAGGGGTTCTTGATGGTCTGGCCCATGCCGTTGCAAGTGGGGCAGGTGCGCTCAACGGTGAAAAAGCCCTGCTGCGCGCGAACTTTGCCCATGCCCGAACAGGTGGTGCAGGTGACGGGTTCGGCACCACCTTCGGACCCGGACCCCTTGCAGGTATCGCAGCTGACCGATGCGGGCACGTTGATGGTTTTCTGTACGCCCTTGTGGGCTTCCTCGAGCGACACCCGCAAGTTATAGCGCAGGTCCGATCCACGTTGCGCGCGGGACCGGGCTTGGCCGCCGCGGCCGCCCATGAAATCGCCAAACAAGTCTTCAAACACATCCGAAAACGCCGATCCGAAATCGCCGTTGCCGCTGAAGCCTGCCGCGCCACGCTGGCCGCCGCCGCCCATGCCGCCTTCAAAAGCAGCATGGCCATAGCGGTCGTAGGCGGCCTTTTTATCCGCATCCTTCATCACGTCGTAGGCTTCGTTCAATTCCTTGAACTGCGCTTCGGCGTTTGGATTGCTTGAATTGCGGTCTGGATGCAACTCTTTGGCCTTGGTGCGATAGGCCTTCTTCAGCTCTTCCGCAGAAGCGCCTTTTGCTGCCCCAAGGATTTCATAAAAATCGCGCTTTGCCATGGCGAACCCTTTTGGGGAACGGAACCGGGGCGGTCTGCTATTCAGACCGCCCCGATTTTCGCTCCGTGCGGTTTATTTCCGCTTGTTGTTGCCAAGATCTTCGAAGTCTGCATCGACGATATCATCATCAACATCGCGCGGGCCGTCTTCGCTGCGGCCATCATTTTCGGCTTGGCTCGACTTGTAGATTGCCTCGCCCAGCTTCATGGCGGCTTCGGTCAGGTTCTGGATCGACGACTTGATCTTGCCAACATCTTCGCCTTTCAGCGCATCTTCCAGCGGAACCATGGCAAATTCGATCGCTTCGACGGTTGAAGGATCGACCTTGTCACCGTGTTCTTCGATCGACCGCTTGGTCGAGTGCAGCAGGCTTTCGCCCATGTTGCGGGACTCGACCAGCTCGCGGCGCGCTTTATCGCTTTCGGCGTTTTCTTCGGCTTCCTTGACCATCTTTTCGATGTCATCGTCCGACAGGCCGCCCGAGGCTTGGATGGTGATCGCCTGTTCCTTGCCGGTGCCCTTGTCTTTGGCTTTCACCGACACGATACCGTTGGCATCAATGTCGAAGGTAACCTCGATCTGCGGCATGCCACGTGGTGCCGGTGGGATGTGTTCCAGATTGAACTGGCCAAGGATCTTGTTGTCCGACGCCATTTCCCGTTCACCTTGGAAACAACGAATGGTCACGGCATTCTGGTTGTCTTCGGCGGTTGAGAAAATCTGCGACTTCTTCGTCGGGATCGTGGTGTTGCGGTCGATCAGGCGGGTGAACACGCCGCCCAGAGTTTCGATGCCCAGCGACAGCGGGGTCACGTCCAGCAGAACCACATCCTTGACGTCGCCTTGCAGAACACCGGCTTGAATAGCGGCACCAAGTGCCACCACTTCATCAGGGTTCACGCCCTTGTGCGGCTCTTTGCCAAAGAATTTGGTCACTTCTTCCACAACGCGGGGCATCCGCGTCATACCACCAACCAGAACCACTTCGTCGATGTCCGAGGTCGACAGACCGGCATCTTTCAAGGCGGCTTGGCAAGGCTTGATCGAGGCTTTGATCAGATCGGCAACCAGGCTTTCCAGCTTGGCGCGGGTCATTTTGACCACAAGGTGCAGAGGCTGCCCAGTGGCGGAGTTCATCGAGATGAAAGGCTGGTTAATCTCTGTCTGCGAAGCCGACGACAGCTCGATCTTGGCTTTTTCAGCGGCTTCCTTCAGGCGCTGAAGGGCCATCTTGTCAAGCGTCAGATCAACGCCGTGCTCTTTCTTGAACTCGTCAGCCAGGTAGTTGACGATGCGTGTGTCGAAATCTTCGCCACCAAGGAAGGTATCGCCGTTGGTGGATTTTACTTCGAACAGGCCGTCGTCAATTTCCAGAATGGTGATGTCGAACGTGCCGCCGCCAAGGTCATAAACCGCGATGGTGCGGGCTTCTTTCTTGTCCAAGCCGTAGGCAAGGGCGGCTGCGGTGGGTTCGTTAATGATGCGCAGCACTTCCAGACCGGCGATTTTGCCGGCGTCTTTGGTGGCTTGGCGTTGCGCGTCGTTGAAATAGGCCGGCACGGTGATAACCGCCTGAGTGACAGCTTCACCCAAGTAAGCCTCGGCGGTTTCTTTCATCTTTTGCAGGATGAACGCGGAAATCTGGCTGGGGGAATATTTCTCACCCCGCACTTCGACCCATGCGTCGCCGTTACCGCCGTTGACCAGCGTGTAGGGCAGGTTCTTTTTGTCTTTGGCAATATGGGCATCATCCATGCGACGCCCGATCAGGCGCTTGACTGCAAAGATGGTATTCGATGGGTTGGTAACCGCCTGACGCTTGGCCGGTTGGCCGACGAGGCGTTCATTTTCGGTGAAACCGACGATAGACGGCGTCGTGCGCGCCCCTTCGGCATTTTCGATTACGCGGGGTTGCGAGCCGTCCATGATGGCTACGCAAGAGTTGGTTGTCCCGAGGTCAATCCCGATGACTTTGGCCATGATGTGCACCTTCTTCTAGCGGCGATGTTGTGGGGTCCAGATCCGAAAGCGGCCTCTGATCCCCGATCCCAGTGAAATCAGTACGGGCGAACCCCGTTCAGCTTCCTCGGGGTATATAAGGAGGGGGGGCGGAGCCTGCAAGCGCCGTAGCCCATGGAAAATGATCCCAAATCGCGGAAAATTGCCAATGGTTGCCAAAGCAGCGCCTTGACGTCACGTATTCCAGCTGGCGGAAGCATATTTGCGGGTGAAGAATTCCAGCATCAGGCCGATCACGATACAGACGGCAAGCACCTTTATCGGGTAGATGAAATTGGTGTAGCGCGGCGTGTAGTTCAGAAAAATGAAGCCGCGACCCTGATCAATGGTGTGAAACAGCGGGTTCCAATCGAACATCGCCAGCATCTTGGCCTTCAGCGTGTTGGCGACGAACATTTTGCCGGACGCGATCATGTTTGCGCGTTGGAACAGAGTTGACAGCAGGCCCACCAAACCGGGTGCCCAAGGCTTTGCCGACAAAAAGATCATGCCGATGCCAACGCCGGTTGCCCAAGACAACAGGAACATGCCGAAAGTCTGGTAGGGTTGTTCGATGGTGATCGGCGTGAAGACGGCGTGGTAGAAGAACAGGATGATCAGCGCCGCGAGAATTTGCAGGTACAGCACGCCCAAGGCCGCCGCTGCGATCGAAATGATTGGGTTCATTGGTGCGTGTTTCATCATGGCAGAGGTCGGGCCTTCGGCACCTGAAACGGCGCTGATGGCTTTGACATGGGTCATGAACATGAAGATGCCGGACATGACATATAGCATGAAATCGCCCCGGATCGCGGCACCCCGGATGCCCATCAGATCGAACACGAACAAGAACACTAGCACCATCATGATGGACTGGATCAGGTGCATCACAAGGCCCATGATCGCCGAGCCATGGCTTTTGCGGATATTGCGAACCGTAGCGTGATAGATCAGTTCCAGCAGCCGAAAAGCACGGGCTGGCAATGTCTGTTTTTGTTCGATGCGAAACATCTGCTGTTACCCTGAAAGGCCTGCTCTGCCGTGGTATTGCCGAGAAATCTTGATGTTCTCTTGATGAGCAATGATAAGGCGGGCAGCGTAGCAATACAACATGGCCGAATTTGGCCATGACAGGAGAGTTTTTATGGATTTTGACCGGCTTATTCCCGTGATCCGCCGTCTTGCGCTGGAGGCAGGCGATGTGATCATGGCGGTGTACAACGGGCCGGATTTCGAGGTGAAGGCCAAGTCCGACGCAAGCCCGGTGACCGAAGCCGATGAGGCGGCGGACGCGCTGATCTCGGCCGGGTTGCGGGCTGCGTTCCCGGATGAGGTGCTGATTACCGAGGAACAGGCGGCGAGCCACGCGTTGACGGCAAGCACGTTTTTGATTGTTGATCCACTGGATGGCACCAAGGAATTTGTGCAACGGCGCGGCGATTTCACGGTGAACATCGCCTATGTGGAAAATGGCATACCCGTGCGCGGCGTGGTTTATGCGCCGGCGCAGGGGCGGTTGTTTTATACGCGGGCTGATGGCCAGGCGGTGGAAGAAACCGGCGGGATGGCAAAGGATGCCGTGGGCGAATTGCGCGAAATTGGCGTCTCAGCGCCGGACAATGCCGCGCTGATGGTGGTGGCATCAAAATCGCACCGGGATGCGGCGACGGATGAGTACATCGGCAAGTACACGGTTAAGGATATGAAATCGGCGGGGTCCAGCCTGAAGTTTTGCTTGGTGGCAACAGGCGAGGCCGATCTTTACCCGCGACTTGGCCGAACGATGGAATGGGATACCGCGGCAGGCGATGCGGTATTGCGCGGTGCCGGTGGCCATGTTGTGCGGTTTGATGACCACAAGGCACTGGCCTACGGCAAACCCGGCTGGGACAACCCGTTCTTCATTGCCTACGCGCCGGGGGTGGAGTTGAAGGGATGAGCGTGCTGATCGCCATTCCGGCGCGCTATGCGAGCACGCGTTATCCGGGCAAGCCGTTGGTGGTTTTGCGCGGGCCGGATGGGGAAAAGACGCTAATCCGGCGGTCTTGGGATGCGGCGATGGCGGTGCGGGGTGTGGACCGCGTGGTTGTCGCGACTGATGACAAGCGCATTGCCGATCATGCTGCAGGCTTTGGGGCCGAAGTTGTGATGACCTCATCCGATTGCCTTAATGGCACGGAACGTTGCGCCGAGGTGGCAGCAAAGCTGCCGGGGCATGAGATGGTGGTGAACCTGCAAGGCGACGCGCCGCTGACGCCAGCATGGTTTATCGAAGACCTGATTGCCGGGCTGCGGGCAGATGCTGGTGCCGATATTGCGACACCGGTGTTGCGCTGTGATGGCCGGGCATTGAACGGGTTTCTGGCCGATCGGCGGGCTGGGCGGGTTGGCGGCACAACAGCGGTGTTTGGCGCTGGTGGGCGCGGGCTTTATTTCTCAAAAGAAGTGATCCCGTTTACCGGGCGGGTTTATGGCGATGCCGAAGACACGCCGGTATTCCACCATGTTGGCGTCTACGCTTATCGGCCCGATGCCTTGATGGCCTATCCGACGTGGCCTGTTGGCCCGCTGGAGACGCTGGAGGGGTTGGAGCAGTTGCGGTTTCTCGAGAACGGTCGCGCGGTGGCTTGCGTGGAAGTGCAAGCGCGCGGGCGGCAGTTTTGGGAGCTGAACAACCCCGAAGATGTGCCCCGGATTGAAGCGATGATGGCGGAAATGGGAGCCGCATGACCAGCGTTGCCGTTAGCCTGATCATCGTCAGCAGGCACCGGGCGGCCCTGCTGCAACGAGCGATTTCGGCAGTGAGGTTGCAGGATTACCCAATGTTGGAACTGGTCGTGGTGGCCGATCCGGCATCTGCGGCGGCGGTGCGCCAGTTGGAATTGCCGATCAAGGTGGTGGAGTTTGATCAGGCGAACATAGCCACCGCGCGCAATGCGGGACTAGCAGTGGCAGCGGGCGACGTCGTGGCGTTTCTGGATGACGATGCAGTGCCAGAGCCGACGTGGATTTCGCGGCTGACAGCGCCGTTCGTCAACCCGAACGTTCGCGCGACAACGGGCTTTGTGCGCGGCCGCAATGGCATTTCCGACCAATGGCGGGCCTGCGATGTGGATCAGTTTGGCTTGGATCATGCATTGTCGGTGGATCGCCATGCGGTGACATTGCTGGCGGGAACCGCGCTGCGGGCGGTCAAGGCGCAGGGGACGAACTGTGCGTTTCGCCGCGCCGATCTGATGGCGTTGGGTGGGTTTGATAGCGGCTTTCGGTTTTATCTGGACGACGCGGATATTAGCTTGCGGTTGGCTGCCTTTGGTGGGCTGACAGCAGTTGTTCCCGATGCGGTCGTGCAGCACGGATTTGCGCCAAGTGACCGACGCCGCGCCGACCGAGTGCCGATATGCCTGCACGACATTGGTGCCAGCACCGCCTATTTTCTGCGCCGCCATGCCCCAACGGACGATCTCGCGACGCAAAAATGGGCGCACCGCCACGCGCAAAGGGAGCGACTTTTGCGGCACATGGTGCGGGGCGGGATGGAGCCGCGCGATATTCGGCCGCTGCTGGAGGGCTTTGATCAGGGCTGGGCTGACGGCCTGACCCGTGATGTGCAAAGATTGATCCCGCCGTTTGATACGAAAGCCGCGTTTCTGCCGCTTGGCACGATGCCGCGTGCTGGCGTGCTAATTTCGGGGCGTAGTTGGCAAAGACGGGAACTTTTGCGCCGTGCAGGCGTTGAAGCTGCGATGGGCAAGATTGTAACGGTCGTCTGTCTTTCGCCGACGACGTGGTATCATAACCACAACTTCGAATCGGGAGGGTTCTGGATGCAGCAAGGCGGGGTGTACGGCAGGTCTTTGCGGGATCAGATGCCGATCCGCGCGAAGGGTTTTGCCACACGTTTGCGTGAAGAAACCGCCCGAATTGCAATGACCCGGCCCTTGAGTTGAAATAGACAACCAATGGTGGCAAGCTTCGATTGAATACTGCTTGCGAGCAGGACGGAATCGGTGGATTTGGCACCAATCAGCCGTAAACTCGACAGATTGATACGTTATACATAACGGCAGCATTTAGAAAATACGCCAAAAGCGAGCGAGTTGGACATGAAGGTTAAGAAGGTTACCAAGGCTGTATTCCCGGTTGCCGGGCAGGGAACACGATTCTTGCCGGCGACAAAGTCGATCCCGAAAGAGATCATGACGTTGGTTGACCGGCCCTTGATTCAATACGCGATTGATGAGGCGCGGGCGGCGGGGATCAAGGAATTTATCTTTGTCACCTCGCGCGGAAAATCGGCGCTTGAGGATTATTTCGACCATTCGCCAGAGCTGGAAAGCACGCTGAAGCGGCAGGGCAAAACCGAACTGCTAGAGATTTTGCGCGATACCAATATGGACAGCGGTGCGATCGCCTATGTGCGCCAGAATCGGCCAATGGGGTTGGGCCACGCGGTGTGGTGCGCGCGCCGCTTGATCGGCAATGAACCGTTTGCGGTGCTACTGCCCGATGACGTAATTGCCGCTGACAAGCCCTGTTTGCAGCAGATGATCGAAGCGTATGCCCAGACCGGCGGCAATATGGTTGCCGCGATGGAAGTGCCACCCGAAAAAGCATCGTCTTACGGGGTGCTGGATATCGGCGAAGACATGGGGTCAATCGTGATGGCCAAAGGCATGGTCGAAAAACCGAAAGCCGAGGATGCGCCGTCAAATCTTGCGGTGATCGGGCGGTATATTCTGACGCCGAACGTGCTGACCAATCTGAACCGGATGAAACAGGGGGCGGGCGGCGAAATTCAGCTGACCGACGCGATTGCCGAGGAAATTAACGGCAATGACAAGGTCTACGGCTTTCGGTTTCGCGGCCAGCGCTATGACTGCGGATCGAAGGCGGGGTTCTTGCAGGCGACAGTGGCGTTCGGCTTGGAACGGCCTGATCTGCGCGACGAATTCGCGACCTATCTGCACGACATGATTGCCCTTCGGAAAGCGGCGCAATAGTTGATCGCTACGTCGGCGCGGTTGCTTGATCTGACGCGGCTTGTGTCGCGTCTGGGGCGCGGGGCGTTGACCGGGATCGACCGGGTTGAACTGGCTTATTTGCAGTATTTGGTCTTGCAGCCTGAACCGCTGTTTGGGCTGGTTCGCACGGCACTTGGGTTTGTCGTGCTGGACAGGGCAGGTGCGGGCGGGGTTCTGGACCGGGTAACGGGGCAAGTGCCGGTTGGGCCTTCGGATGTTCTGGGGCGCTTGACGCACAGACATATTCCGCCGCGTGCGCGGGCCGAGGCTGATGTGAGGCGGTTGGCAATTGCACGCTGTTTGCCAATGCGGCTGGCGGCGATGTTGCGCCGTGTTTTGCCGCAGGGCACGGTTTACCTGAATGTCGGCCATGCGAATTTGACTGAGCTGGTGATGCGGGCGGTGAAATCTGTACCGGGGGCGCAGGTTGTCGTGATGGTGCATGACACCATCCCGTTGGATTATCCGCAGCTTTGTCGGCATCATGTGCCGCAGGCTTTCAAGCAAAAGCTGGCGGTGGTTGCCGCTAATGCCGATCTTGTGGTGCATACGGCGCGCTGCACCATGGCGCAGACGGAGACGCACCTTGCCCGGCTGGGGCGGGTGCCGCGCGGTATCGTGGCTCCGTTGGGGGTGGGTATTGCGCCACCTGATGCGCAGGGTTTGAGCCCAACCGGGCCGCCCTACTTTGTGGCACTTGGCACAATAGAACCGCGCAAGAACATTGCGTTGTTGGCAGAGGTGTGGGGCGAGTTGCTGAAGAGCGGTGGCTCGATGCCGCATCTTTACATCGTGGGCAATCGGGGTTGGGCAGACCAAGCGCTGTATGATCAATTGGAAGTGCTGGTTGCAAGCGGTGTCGCCACAGTGCTGCACGACCTTGGCGACGGGGCCGTAACGGCACTGCTGAAAGGTGCTGAGGCGTTGTTGTTTCCCAGCCTTGCCGAAGGATTTGGTCTGCCGCCGTTGGAAGCCGCTGCTTTGGGTGTGAAGGTGATAGCGGGCAAGCTAGCTGTAGTGGTAGAGATGCTAGGTGACTACCCGGTTTACGTTGACACCTCTGACGTTTATGCTTGGGTGGAAAGAATAAATGACCAAATAGCGCAGCGGAAGCAGGACCAGAATGCCGCGACACAGATCCGCGTTCCACCAAATTGGCCGGATCATTTTAGCAGAGTATTCAGCTTGGCCTGACGACCAGCCGGGGAATGGGGCGAATGCCCTTGGGAAACATTGCTTGTGAGCATTTTTGCAAGATATCGCCTTCGGCTGGAGCGAAAACGCTGGCGGATACGCGCGTTTCGCAAACGCCGTGAACTGAAGCCGGTGGTCAGCCGGGTATCGCTGATTTCACCCGGCGACATCTTGCTGTTTTCCACCCTGCGCAATGAGCGTGTGCGGTTGCCCTATTTTCTGCGCTACTACCGCGACCTTGGGGTTGATCATTTTCTGTTTGTTGACAACGACAGCACGGACGGCACCCGCGAATATCTGTCGCGCCAGCCCGACGTTTCGGTTTGGGGATCAGCCCACAGCTATAAACGATCACGCTTTGGCATGGATTGGGTGACGTGGTTGCAGGGCAAATATGGCCATGGGCATTGGACAATTGTCGTCGATGCGGACGAGTTTTTTGTCTATCCGTTCTGCGACACACGGCCTTTGCGGGCTTTGACGGATTGGCTTGACGCATCATCTGTCAGGTCATTTTCGGCGATGCTGCTGGATATGTATCCCAAAGGGCCAATTGATGCGCAGCCCTACCAGGAAGGCCAGGACCCGTTCGAAATAGCGTCTTGGTTTGACAGCGGCAATTACCTGATTTCGCGCAACAAGTTGTATGGCAATCTGTGGATTCAAGGCGGGCCACGGGCGCGGACTTTCTTTACCGATAAACCCGAGCGCGCGCCTGCGCTGAACAAGGTGCCATTGGTCAAATGGGACCGCGACTATGCCTATGTCAGTTCCACTCATATGTTACTACCGCGTGGGTTGAATCATGTCTATGATGAATGGGGTGGTGAAAAGGCCTCCGGTTGTTTGTTGCATGCAAAGTTCCTGGATACCTTCACTTCGAAGGCGCAAGAGGAAATGGAACGGCGTCAGCATTATGCCGATAGCCACGAATACAAGTCTTACAAGGCGGGGATGAACGACCATCCCGATCTGTGGTGCAAGTGGAGCGAGCGTTACATCAACTGGCGGCAGCTTGAGATATTGGGGCTGATGTCTAAGGGCAACTGGGCCTGAAACGGGGACACTGTGAGCGTCGGTTTCATCATGATGTGCCACACAGCACTTGACCGCGCGGCGCAGGTGGCGCGGCATTGGGCTGTGCGTGATTGCCCTGTCGTCATTCATGTGGACAAGCGGGTAAAGCGGCGCGCCTATGACAAGTTGGTTAGCGATCTTGCCGATCTGGCCAACGTGCGGTTTTCACCGCGCTATGCCTGCGAATGGGGCACTTGGGGGCTGGTTTCTGCCACGCAAAGTGCGGCAGAGCTGATGTTGGCAAATTTCCCCGGGTTGGGCCATGTCTTCTTGGCATCGGGGTCGTGCCTGCCACTGCGCCCGGTGGGCGAATTGGTGTCATATCTGGCCAAGCACCAACAGACAGATTTCATTGAATCCGTGACTACTGAAGATGTGGGTTGGACCATAGGTGGCCTTGATATTGAACGCTTTACCCTGCGCTTCCCATTTTCGTGGCGCAAGCAGCGGCGATTGTTTGATGGCTATGTGCGGCTGCAACGCAGAATCGGGTTGCGCCGCCGGATACCCCCGGGGTTAGTGCCACATCTTGGCAGCCAATGGTGGTGTCTGACCCGCAAAACGCTAGCCTCTATCCTGCACAGCCCGGAGCGCGAGGCGCATGATCAGTATTTTCGTAGGGTTTGGATTCCGGACGAGTCGTATTTTCAGACCTTGGTGCGCCAGTTTTCAGAGCAGGTTGAAAGCAGATCACTGACGCTGTCGAAGTTTGATTTTCAGGGCAAGCCGCATATCTTTTATGACGATCATTTGCAGTTGCTGCGCCGGTCGGACTGTTTCGTTGCGCGCAAAATCTGGCCGCATGCAGACAAGTTGTACCGCACCTTCCTGACCGAAGATGCCGCTGGCCAGGCTGCGGCAGAACCAAATGCCGGCAAAATTGACCGGTTGTTCGCCAAAGCGGTTGAGCGGCGCACCAAAGGTCGCGCCGGGCTATATATGCAAAGCCGGTTTCCGAACAAATCTTGGGAAAATGGTAAAACCGCGGCGCCCTATTCGGTGTTTCAGGGGTTTAGCGAGTTGTTCGAGGATTTTGATCAGTGGTTGGCAAAGGTAACGGGCACGCGGGTGCATGGCCATCTTTTTGCGCCGGATCGGGCTCAGTTTTCTGGTGGCGAGACAGTATTTAGTGGTGGATTGCCCGATAGTGCGGCAGTGCGCGATTATAATGCGCAAAGCTTTCTGACCAGCCTGATCTGGAATACACGCGGCGAACGGCAGTGTTTTCAGTTTGGCCCACGCGATCTGCAGGCGATTGCCCCCTTCATTGCAGCCGATACGAATGCGCAGATTTCGGTGATCTCCGGGGCGTGGGCCGTGCCCTTGTTCCATTCGAACCAAGATGCGGCCGAGGTGCGCAAAGAAGCCGCACTGATGCAACGGATCGAGGCCTCGCATCTAAAGCTGTTGCGCGCAGCACCGGTAAAGGCGCGGGTGCGAATTTGGACGATGGCGGAATTTGTCGACAGCCCGATGGAGCCGCTGCAGACAATTATTGACGAGATTAGCCCAAGGGCGATGCGCCGCTTGGCCGAGGCACCAAGGCTGGCAGACCTGACCGGGTTTGGGCAGTTTTTGCAAAGCTTGCGCAACCAAGGTATGCAACCCACTCTGATGGGGGATTTTCCGGTGGGTGACGAACAACGACCAATCGCAGCCCGCCGCGCGCGGCCTTATCTGGTGAAATGAGTTTTGGGAAAAAAGCCGTTTGAGAGTTTCGTCGTGCTGGCCGGAATGCGGACGGGATCGAACTTTCTGGAAGCAAACCTGAACGCGTTTGGCGCGGTGGTTTGCCATGGCGAGGTGTTCAATCCGTCATTCATTGGCAAGAAAAATCAGGCGGCGCTGTTCGGCATCACCATGTCTGCGCGGGAGGCCGATCCGCTGGCGATGCTGCGCAAATTGCGCGATATGACGCCGGGACTATCTGGATTCCGGTTCTTTCATGACCATGATCCGCGCATTCTAGCGGCGGTTCTGGAGGATGTGACATGTGCCAAGATTATCCTGACCCGCAATCCGCTGGAAAGCTATGTGTCGCTGCAGATAGTCCGAGAAACCGGGCAGTGGAAGCTGGGCGATGGCAAGGCGTTGAAAACTGCAAAAGTGCGGTTCGAACCACGCGGGTTTGTGGCGCATCTTGAACAGGTGCAGGGGTTTCTAGATACGGTTCGGGGTGCGCTGCAACAGTCAGGCCAAGCCGCGTTTCAGTTGGATTACGACGATTTGCAGGACGTTGCCGTGTTGAATGGTCTGGCCCGGTACCTAGGGGTCGATGCGCAGCTGACGGCAGTCGACTCGACTTTGAAAAAGCAAAACCCGGATGGTTTGACGGACAAGGTGACCAATCCCGCAGAAATGGACGCAGCTTTGGCGCGGCTCGATCTGTTTGGGCTGGGCCATGTTCCGGCGTTCGAGCCACGCCGAAACCCAGGTATTCCGGGCTTTGTGGCGTCTGACGAAGCAGGGCTTTTGTATATGCCGATGCGTGGTGGGTCTGACGCTGCGGTTGCTGATTGGTTGGCGGGTGGTGGAGCAGTGTCACGCGATTTCAACCAGAAGACCCTGCGGCAGTGGAAGCGTGCGCGGCCCGGCCATCGCAGCTTTACAATGCTGCGACATCCGCTGCTACGGGCCTATGCGGCGTTTACCGATATGGTGCTGACGGCCGATCTGCCCGAACTGCGCGGTCTGCTTGCCCGAAGCTACAAAGTCGAATTGCCGCAAGAAGGGTCCAAATTTGCCGATACGGATGCGCAGCGCGCTGCTTTTCTAGGGTTCTTGCGGTTCTTGAAGCTTAATCTAAGTGGCCAAACCGGGTTTCGCGTGATTGCGCAATGGGCATCACAGACGGCGGTGCTGCAAGGCTTCGCACAGTTCCAGGGCCCGGATCACGTGCTGCGCGAAGATCGGCTGGCCGAGGGGCTAGAGTTCATTGCCAAAGAAGTTGGCGTTTCGTGCCCGTTCGTGCCGTCGGCAGACACCTCTGCGCTGGCCGCGATTTATGGTCCTGACCTTGAGGCAGCTGCGCGCGACGCATATGCGCGGGATTATGTAGGGTTCGGCTTTGGCGATTGGCAGCCCTAAAACGGTTTGTGTTTGATAAGAATCAAACACCCGCTTTAACCATTGTTTTGTCGCGCAGTTTATCCAAAAATGTTTCACACTTTTCGGAAAGCGATTTAAGCGGCCTGACTGGCCCGCGATTCCGTCAAGATGGCATGAAGTTTGGCCGCATCGGTATTGGCGCGCAGTTTGGCGCAGATACCCGGATCACGCATGGTGCGCGACACAAGCGCTAACGCCTTCAGGTGATCAACGCCCGAATCTTTTGGCGCGAACAGCGCAAAGATCAGATCCACCGGCTGACGATCAACCGAATCGAAATCCAGAGGGCGTTCAAGGCGCAGGAATACGCCAACGATGCGCGGCAGGTCTTCCAGCCGCGCATGGGGCAAAGCAATGCCATGCCCCACGCCGGTTGGGCCGAGGCTTTCACGTTCCTGCAGCCCGTCAATGGCTGTAGCAGGATTTAGCCCATAAGCTTGCGCCGCCAACTCCCCCAATTCCTGAAAAAGGCGTTTTTTACTGGTCAAATGGGCAACAACGCGAACCGCGCCCGGGATCAAAATTTTTGAGAGTTCCATGAACGAAGCAAATTCCTGCGCCGCAAAGCGGGCGCTTTACTTGGCGTTACGCGGGTCGATCCAGCCGATATTCCCGTCGTCACGCCGATAAACAACATTCACGCCACCATGGCCTTCGTTACGAAACACCAGCATGCGGTGCCCAGCCAGTTCCAACTGCATGACAGCCTCGCCAACGGTAATGGACGGAATTTTGGTTTCCATCTCGGCGATAACAATGGGTTGAAGCGTGTCCGGCTCTGCATCCTCGTGGTCGTCACGATCATCTGATCCAGCGAGGATATAAGAGGAACCGCCGTCAAATTCAACGGGTTCTGAACGGTCATGGTGATGGTTGCGCAAGCGGCGCTTATAGCGGCGCAGCTGTTTGTCCATCTTCTCGCGGCAGGATTCGAAGGCGGCGTAAATCTCGGTTGCATGTCCCTTGGCTTGGGCATTCAGGCCGGTAGACAGATGCAGAATGGTTTCACAGACATACTCGTGCGCAATGCGGGAAAAGAAGACCACCACTTCGGTCGGTCGCTGGGCGTACTTTTCCACCACTTCGCCCAATTCGGCCTTCACATGGGTTTGCAGAGCTTCGCCGATGTCGATCTGTTTGCCACTGATCTGGTAGCGCATGATGCCTCCTTCGCGCAGACGGCAACGGCCCCAATGCAAAGTGCGCTGGGGCGTGCCAAGTAGGTACGTTATTTGATTTTGATGCGTGGGAAACGGGGCGGTGGCTTTGGCTTGCCGCTGTTGGTGCTGTTGGTCTGGTGGACATTACACGCATCACGGTCATTTGGCGGCACAGCGGGGCCGCTTGTCAACAGGTTCGTCAACTGATTGTAACAAATGGCGAGCGACTGCCCGATAACTCGCGCCTCAGTTGATGCGGAAGTTCTGGCCAAGATAGACGCGGCGCACAGTTTCATCGCGCACAACTTCGTCCGTAGTGCCGCTCATCAACACTTTGCCGTCGTGCAGGATATAGGCGCGATCAACGATTTCCAGCGTTTCGCGAACGTTGTGGTCGGTAATCAGCACACCGATACCCCGGCTTTTCAGATCTTGCACCAGATGCCGAATTTCACCCACCGCAATGGGATCAACCCCGGCAAAAGGTTCGTCCAGCAGCAGATACTTCGGATCGGCGGCCAGACAGCGGGCAATTTCCACACGGCGACGTTCACCACCTGAAAGCGCAAGGGCTGGGGCCAAACGCAGGTGAGTGATCGAAAATTCGGATAGCAGCTCTTCCAGCCGCTCACGGCGTTTGTGCCTATCTGGGACAGCAATCTCCAGCACGGACAGGATGTTGTCTTCCACAGACAGGCCACGAAAGATCGAAACCTCTTGCGGCAGATAGCCAATACCCATGCGCGCGCGGCGATACATCGGCAGGGCGGTAACATCGCGACCATCAATAATCACCTGCCCGCCTTCGGGATAGACGAGGCCAGCGATGGAATAAAAACAGGTGGTCTTGCCAGACCCGTTAGGGCCAAGCAGGGCCACCACCTCACCCCGGTTCAGCCGCATTGACACGTCGCGAATGACTGGGCGACGCTTGTAGCTTTTGCGCAGGTTTATGATCTGCAGCCCGGCATCACCTTCAGTGACTGTCAGTTCGGGTGTGGATTTCAATTTTTTGCACCGGGGGAAAACACGGTTTGCACCCGTCCCTCCATCACGCCAGTGCCTGCTTTTAGATTAATCACCAGCTTCTGACCGGAAATGGCGTTTGGGCCCTGGGTCAGAAGTACATCGCCCGTCATCACTACATCGCCCGATTCGATTGTGTAAATGGCTTCGCGCGCTTCGGCAGCATCTGCGGCGTTTTTCAGGGTGACACCGCCGGTGGCGTAGAGCGTTTTGATGCCACCACCATCCGGTATGTATTCAACCCGAACTTCGGTGGCCGTCAGGCGCATTTCACCCTGCGCGACGATGACATTGCCGGTGAACACGGCGGACCCATCGGCGTTGTTGATGGCCAGAGTATCGGCGTCCAGCGAAACCGGAAGCGAGGTATCTTGCTTCATGCCGCCAAAGGCAATGTTGGCCTGCTGGGCGCGCGCCGACACAGCAGTCAGGCCCAAGGCCAGTGCTGTTGCCAGCATCATCAGGGGTTTCAACATGCCTTGCCTCTAATCCGTCCGATCAATTTGCAGGGGTGTATAGCAGTTTCACATGGCCCTTGAACACCAATAGATAGGCGTCTGACTTTCCCGGGTCTTGGGTCAGGGTCATTTCTTCGGCATCTATCCGCCCCATTGGCCCGATTGCCGTCACAGGGCCGGGGCTTGCAAGGCCAGTTCGATCAAGCTTCGCGATCAAAGCCTGCGTCTGAATGGAATATCCCAATGTCGTGGTCAGGGTAACGCCACCATTCAGCGTCATCAGCCCCGCCGCAGTATCCAGCTCGCCGTTCGCTGCCACCATGTCAACCCGCGCGCCATCGGGGGTTTCCAGAAGGCCAACGATCTTTGTGGCAGTGCCGACACCTGCGGTATTGTCGGGCCGTGCTTCATCTGCGGACAGCGACAAGGCCGACCCGTCCGACGTGACGCCGGCATAGGTTGGCTGGGTTAGCCTTGGTTCTCGGGCGCGCTCTTCGACATCGACCTCGGCGTAGGGAATGGCGTCGGTTGGGTCTATCTGGCGGGAAAACAGGAACAACGTCGCAAGCAGGCCAAGTGCTAACAGCGGCAGCGTGACCTTTGCCCAAACCACCAACCGCGAGTGCAGGTTTTCGGATGCCGCCATCTGCGTCAGGCCACGCCCGCGCGCAGGCAATCATGGATATGCAAGATGCCCACCGGGCTGCGGCTGCCTTCGGGGTCGACGACAAACAGGCAGGTTATTTTCTTGTCATTCATAACGGCTACTGCCTTTTCGGCCAGCGCATTCGGCCCAATCGTGCGTGGATTTGCCGTCATGACCTGCCCGGCTGTCAGCGACAAAAGCCCGTCCATATGCCTGCGAAGGTCACCATCGGTTACCACACCCATAAGATAACCATCACCGTCCGTAACGCCAACAACGCCGAAGCCCTTGGCCGAGATAACAAGCAAGGCTTCGCTCATCGGGGTTTCGTGGCGGACCAGCGGCATATCGGCGTGCATCAGCCTTTCGACCCGCGCCAGCCGTGCGCCAAGTTTGCCGCCGGGGTGGAAAACACGGAAATGTTCGGGCGTGAATTCACGATGTTCCATCAGCGCCACGGCAAGTGCATCGCCAAGGGCCAGCGTCATTGCGGTGGATGTGGTTGGCACAATGCCCTGATCGCAGGCTTCGGGCGCGTCGGGCAGCAGAATCGCCACATCGGATTGCCGCAGCAGAGTTGACCCTTCGCGCCCCGCGACCCCGATCAGCGGAATACCAAAGCGGCGGGTATGCGCGACGATGTGATCGAGTTCAGGTGTTTCGCCGGAATTGGACAGCACCAGTGCCACATCGCCGCGCATCAACATGCCCAGATCGCCGTGGCTCGCCTCGGCCGGGTGGACGAATTGTGCGGGCGTGCCAGTGGACGCGAACGTTGCAGCGATCTTGCGGGCGATATGGCCGGATTTGCCCATGCCGGACACGATGACGCGGCCTTTGGCGGCCAGGATCAGATTGGCGGCTTCGGCAAAGCTGGGGCCGATGCTGTCTGACAACATGGTCAGCGCGTCCGCCTCGCGCGTGATGACGCGGCGGGCGATGGTCAGGAACGGGTCAGTGGTGGAAGATGTCATTGGGTTCTTCCCAGCCTAGCAGATCCAATTCTGCCCGCGTTGGCAGGAAATCAAAACAGCGCTGCGCTAAGGCCATGCGATCTTCGCGGATAAGGCGCTGTTCCAATTCAGCCTTCAGCTTGTGCAGATACAGCACATCGGACGCCGCATAGTCGCGCTGCGCATCGGTCAGGGTTTCAGAGCCCCAATCCGAGGTCTGCTGCTGCTTTGACACATCAACGCCAATCAGTTCCTGCAGCAGATATTTCAGCCCATGCCTATCGGTAAAAGTGCGCACCAGTTTGGCGGCGATCTTGGTGCACCAAACCGGAGCCGTGGTAACGCCAAAGGCGGTTTTCAGCGCGGCAATATCGAAACGGCCAAAATGGAACAACTTGATAACCAGTGGGTCGGTCAACATCCGCTCCAGATTCGGGGCGGTCTTCTGCCCGCGCGTGATCTGCACCAGATGCGCGTTGCCGTCGCCCGATGACAATTGCACCAGACAAAGCCGGTCGCGACGCGGATCAAGGCCCATGGTTTCGGTATCAATGGCCACAACTGGGCCAAGTTGAAGCCCGTCGGGCAGATCATTGCGATAAAGGTGAATGGCCAAAGCGCGTTCCTTGCAACAGCGATGGTTCGGAGTAGCCCTGTGTTGAGGTAGGGTCAACGCCCGTGGGCAAAAAGCAAAAGGCCGCCCATAGGCGGCCTTATCGACTTGGTGCCCAGGAGAGGACTCGAACCTCCACGTCTTTTGAACACTGGTACCTGAAACCAGCGCGTCTACCAATTCCGCCACCAGGGCCCAGTGTCGTGCGGGTTACGTAGTTGGGTGGCGGTGCGGTGTCAACCGGGGCATAGGAAAAATCGGTCGCTTACCAGCACCAAGTGCATTGCGTCTTGTTCCAGCCGCCCGCGATAGATAATGAAGCAGGCAACGCAAAGCCGATCCTGAAGGGGCGGAAAAGATGAACAAGCTGGTCACGATCTATGGCGGTTCGGGCTTTATCGGGCGCTACATTGCCCGACGGATGGCCAAAGAGGGCTGGCGCGTGCGGGTGGCAACTCGGCGACCGAATGATGCGCTGTTCGTGCGGCCCTACGGAACGGTAGGCCAAGTAGAACCGATGTTTTGCAACATCCGTGACGATGCATCAGTGCGCGCAGTGATGCAGGGGGCTGATGCAGTGGTCAACTGCGTCGGCACGTTCGATAAGGGTGGGCGCAACAGCTTTGAGGTGATCCAGCACCAAGGGGCGGCCCGGATCGCCCGTCTGGCGACGGAACTGGGCGTTGGGCATGTGGTCCATATCTCGGCGATCGGGGCGGATGCGAAAAGCGACAGCCTTTATGCGCGAAGCAAAGCAGCGGGCGAGGCGGCGGTTTTGGCGGCATTTCCGAATGCGATGATCTTGCGACCGTCGGTGATTTTTGGGGCGGAAGATCAGTTCTTCAACCGTTTTGCCAGCATGTCTCGGTTCGGGCCGATCTTGCCGGTTGTGGGTGCAGAAACCAAGTTTCAGCCGGTTTATGTGGACGATGTGGCGCAAGCGGCAGTTGCTGGTGTGTTGGGTCGGTCGTCGGGCACTTATGAATTGGGTGGGCCGGATGCGGCGAGCTTCCGAGACTTGATGGCGCAAATGCTGGGCGTGATCCAGCGACGGCGGTTGGTGTTGAACATGCCGTTCTTTGCGGCGCGGATTATGGCGTTTGGCTTTGATATCTTGCAGGCCTTGACCTTGGGTCTGCTGAAAAACCGCATGATCACGGCTGATCAGGTGCGCAGCCTGCGGCATGACAACGTGGTGACGCCGGGGGCCAAGGGACTGGTCGATTTGGGCATTACGCCAACGTCGATGGCTGCTGTGCTGCCTGAGTATCTGTGGCGCTATCGGCCGTCGGGGCAGTATGCGGCCATCAAGGATTCAGCCAAAAACCTTCGTAAAACCTGAACCGGAGGCATGATGGCCGAATCCGCTGTTGTTGCAGCCTTTTTAGGGCTGATCGAAGGGTTGACCGAATTTATTCCAGTATCATCGACGGGCCATCTGCTGCTGTCGGCGCATTTTCTGGGGTTTGAAAGTGCGGGCAAAACGTTCGAGGTGGTAATCCAACTTGGGGCGGTGCTGGCGATCCTGACGGTGTATTCGGCCAAATTGTGGAACGTCTTCAGTTCCGCCCCGCGCGATCCTGCCGCCAGGCGGTTCATTCTGGCGGTGCTTTTGGCGTTTTTGCCTGCTGTTGTCATTGGCGTTCTGGCGCGGGATTTCATCAAGGCGGTGTTGTTTGAATCGCCAAGGCTGATTTCGATCATGCTGATCATTGGCGGGATCGTGCTGTTGTTTGTGGAACGGATGGCCCCGAAAGTCGTGGTCGATGATGCCACCGAGATGCCGATTGGCAAGGCTTTGGCGATTGGGTTCATCCAGTGTTTGGCAATGATTCCGGGCGTTTCGCGGTCTGGGGCGACGATTGTCGGGGCGCGGATGTTGGGGGCGAGCACGAGGGCGGCGGCGGAGTTTTCGTTCTTTTTGTCGATGCCGACGATGGCTGGAGCTTTTGTATACGACCTTTATAAAAGCCGCCATGTTTTGGACACCACGGCGATGACGGAGATCGTGATTGGGTTCGTTGCGGCGTTCATCACAGCGGTTTTGGTGGTGCGCTGGGTGCTTGGATATGTTTCATCGCATGGGTTTGCACTGTTTGGCTGGTGGCGAATCATTGTCGGCAGCGTGGCTTTGGGGCTGCTTTCATTGGGGTATTGAGGTAATAGGTAAGTATAGTTGCCTGATATTTCACAGAAACTGACAGTATTTTTGAACTATCTCCAAGAAAACCGATAAATAGGTAAGTAGTGCTGCCTTTTATTTACGTGGGCGGTGCAGTATGACGGCGGTCCCGGGATTTCCGTGAGGGAGCAGAAGTTATGGCCACGCAGCACATGCTTAAATTCGTCACTGTGGCGAAGGAAATGCCTGAGAAGCGTGCGCCCAATCTGCGCGCCACAGATTTCCATGAGATTTACCGCGAGTACGCGGCCAACAAGGCCGCGGAACAGGCGGGGCGGTGCAGCCAATGCGGCGTGCCTTATTGCCAGACGCATTGCCCGTTGCACAACAACATCCCCGATTGGCTGCGCCTGACGGCGGAAGGGCGGTTGCAAGAGGCGTATGAACTGTCGCAGGCCACGAATACATTCCCGGAAATTTGTGGCCGCATCTGCCCGCAGGACCGGCTTTGTGAAGGCAATTGCGTCATTGAAAACTCCGGCCACGGCACGGTGACCATCGGGTCGGTGGAAAAATACCTGACCGATCTTGCGTGGGAAAACGGCTGGGTGAAGCCGATTGTGCCGCATTCGGAACGCACGGAATCAGTTGCGATTATTGGCGCTGGGCCGGGTGGTTTGGCGGCGGCGGATGTGTTGCGCAGGCGCGGTGTGCAGGTGACGGTGTATGACCTCTATGACCGCGCGGGGGGATTGCTGACCTATGGCATCCCCGGTTTCAAGCTGGAAAAGCCAGTGGTGATGCAGCGGATTTCTCAATTAGAACAAGCGGGTGTGCAGTTTGTGCTGAACTGCCGTGTGGGGGAAGATATCAGCTTTGATGCCATTCGCGGCAAGCATGATGCGGTGCTGATTGCGACGGGTGTTTACAAGGCACGCGATCTGGCGGCGCCGGGGGTTGGCGCATCGGGTGTGGTTGCGGCGCTGGATTTTCTGACGGCGAGCAATCGGAAGAGTTTTGGCGATGAGGTCGCCGAATTTGACAGCGGGGAATTGAACGCCGCCGGCAAGCGGGTGGTGGTCATTGGTGGCGGTGACACGGCGATGGATTGTGTGCGGACGGCGGTTCGGCAGGGGGCGGTTTCGGTGAAATGCCTGTATCGCCGTGACCGCGCGAACATGCCTGGATCATTGCGTGAAGTGGCCAATGCCGAGGAAGAAGGCGTTGAATTTGTTTGGCTTTCTGCCCCCAAAGGATTTTCCGGCGGCACTGCGGTTGACGGCGTGATGGTGCAGAAGATGCGGCTTGGCGCGCCCGATGCAACGGGCAGGCAAGTACCTGAAATCATTGAGGATGCTGACTATGTGGAGCCTGCCGATCTGGTCATCATGGCGTTGGGGTTTGAGCCTGAGGCGATACCGACGCTGTGGGGCGTGCCAGAGCTGGCGGTAACGCGCTGGGGCACCATCAAGGCGGACTTCCGCAGCCATGCAACCAACCTTCCGGGCGTTTATGCGGCGGGTGATATTGTGCGTGGGGCCAGCCTTGTGGTGTGGGCAATTCGTGATGGGCGCGAGGCCGCCGATGCAATTTTGGACTATCTGGCGCAGCCTGCGGCGGTCGCGGCAGAGTGATACACTGTCTGTGCACCCCCTGTGCATACTGCGTGCATACGATTGACGGACCTTGCGCAGCGATTGAAACCGAAATCGGGCAGCACGCCTGAACTAAGTTGAGGATGGATCATGAAGAAAGCCGCCGTTCTATTCGCTGTGATGCTGGCCACCCCCGCCACTGCCGGAACGTTTGCGGCACCCGAGGGCTGCACAACGTTCTTGACGGTGCAATCGCGGCAATGCCGGGTTTCAAACTATTACAAATGCAGCGCCGACGCGCCGGGTGATCTGTGGCGGCAGGACTTTGACCAAGAGGGCGTGTTCTTCAAAAGCAAGGTCGATTCTGAAACGCAGTGGATCGAAAGCTATGATGTGAACCCGACGGTGCGCCAGACGCTTGACCCGAACCCCGAAGACCCGGCGTCGTTCAGCGATCTGTTGTCGACCGGCAAAGATGATTTTGCCTTTGGGCTGACCAAGGAAACCGGCGAGCAAACCCGGGTGCGCGGTTTTGACAAGCTGACAGGCAAGAGTTTTGTCATCGACGGCGTGACGCTGAAGCAGACGGAGTTCGAATTTACCGAAACGGACATGAGCGGCAATGTTCTGCGCCGGTCGCGCGGTAACGAATTTATCAGCCCGGAATGGCGGACGTTCTTTGCCGGGCCATCGGAATGGGATGATGGTACCGGCTTTGTGCCGATTGATGGCAGCCCGATGCTTTTCATCCTGCCGGGTGAGCCGAAGTTTGGATCGACCGAGCCGATTTTTGACTGCGATGTGGTGACATCACAGGCTGATGGCGGCGGGCTGGCCATCGTGCCAGTAGCGGCACGGCCATGAGCGATAAGGTGATCACCGGGCACTGTCTGTGCGGTGCCGTGTCGATCACGGTGGCGGGCGCGCATGATCCGCGCCCCGGTGCCTGCCATTGCCGGATGTGCCAGCGCTGGTCGGGCGGACTGTTCTTGTGCTTCAACGCCGATGCGGCAGGGGTGACGGTGACGGGCCCGGTTGCGCGCTATGCTTCATCTGATTTTGCCGAACGGGCGTTCTGTTCTGTTTGCGGCAGCCATCTGTGGATGCGCGATACGGGGCCAGAGGCCAACACCTATGACCTGATGCCGGGGCTTTTTGATGCGACCGCAGGTGCCCCGCTGCGATCAGAGGTCTATTCCGACAGGGCTATGGCCTCGGTTCGGCTGGCGGGCGACCATCCGCGAGCGACCGGAGCCGAATATGAGCAGAAACACCGTTTTGTGCGGGGAGACGCGCGATGATTTATGATGATGCCTGGGTTGCTGCCGAAGAGGCAAAGCGCGCCTTTATGGACGAGCATTCGCTTTACAAGGCGGATGATGAACATGCGTCTTGTGGCGTGGGGTTGGTGGTGGCGATTTCGGGCAAGCCAAGCAGGCGCGTGGTGGAAAACGGCATCGCGGCGCTGAAGGCGGTTTGGCATCGGGGGGCGGTGGATGCCGATGGCAAGACCGGCGACGGTGCCGGTATTCATGTGCAAATCCCAGTGAAGTTTTTCTATGATCAGGTGCGGCGCACCGGGCATGAGGCGGATACCAGCAAGTTGATAGCAGTCGGGCAGGTGTTTTTGCCGCGCACCGATTTTGGCGCGCAGGAACGCTGCCGCACGATTGTGGAAACCGAAGTTTTGCGGATGGGGCATTACATTTACGGCTGGCGGCATGTGCCAGTTGATGTGTCTGTGCTGGGTGATAAGGCCAATGCGACGCGGCCCGAGATCGAGCAGATCTTGATCCGCTGCGACAAGGACATTGATGCCGAGGCGTTTGAGCGTGAGCTGTATATCATTCGCAGACGGATCGAGAAGGCGGCGTTGGCGGCGCAAATTCAGGGCGTGTATCTGTGCAGCCTGTCGTGCCGGTCGATCATCTACAAAGGCATGATGCTGGCCGAGCAGGTGGCGGTGTTTTACCCCGATCTGATGGACGAACGGTTTGAATCCGCCTTTGCGATTTATCATCAGCGCTATTCGACCAACACCTTCCCGCAGTGGTGGCTGGCGCAGCCGTTCCGCATGTTGGCGCATAACGGTGAGATCAACACGTTGAAGGGCAACGTGAACTGGATGAAAAGCCATGAAATTCGCATGGCGTCGAACAACTTTGGCGATGCGGCCGAGGATATCAAGCCGATCATTCCGGCGGGGACCAGCGATTCTGGGGCCTTGGATGCGGTGTTCGAAGTGATGGTGCGGTCGGGGCGGAATGCACCGATGACCAAGACCATGATGGTACCCGAAGCGTGGTCGAAAACGACGACCGATATGCCGAAAGCTTGGGCCGATATGTACGGCTATTGCAATTCGGTGATGGAGCCGTGGGATGGCCCGGCGGCGTTGGCGATGACGGATGGCCGCTGGGTTTGTGGTGGGCTGGACCGCAACGGGTTGCGCCCGATGCGCTATGTGGTGACCGGGGATGGACTGCTGATTGCGGGCTCGGAAGCGGGCATGGTGCCGATTGATGAAACTACCGTGCGCGAAAAGGGTGCGCTGGGGCCGGGGCAGATGATTGCCGTCGATATGGCAGCGGGCAAGCTGTACCACGATACCGAATTGAAGAACAAACTGGCGGCGGCGCAGCCGTTTGGCGAGTGGGTGTCCAAGGTGGTTGACCTGAACGCGCTGTTGCGGGACGTGCCCGAGACGGCGCTGTTTGACGGTGCGGAACTGCGCAAGCGGCAGATCGCGGCGGGCTATACGCTGGAGGAACTGGAACAGGTTCTGGCGCCGATGGCGGAGGATGGTAAGGAACTGGTCGCCTCGATGGGCGATGATACGCCGGCGGCGGTTTTGTCGTCGATTTACCGGCCGTTGAGCCATTTCTTTCGGCAGAATTTCAGTCAAGTGACGAACCCGCCGATTGACAGCCTGCGCGAAGGCCGGGTGATGAGCCTGAAAACGCGGTTCGGCAATTTGAAGAACGTGCTGGACGAGCATTCGTCGCAGACGGAAATTCTGGTGCTGGAAAGCCCGTTCATCGCCAACGCCGAATTCGATGTGATGGTCACGCAGTTTGGCGCTGCGGTGGCGCATATTGATTGCACCTTTGCCGATAACGGCCCCGATGCGTTGCGACAGGGGTTGGAGCGGATTCGGGCGGAAGCGGAAGATGCAGTGCGGTCTGGCGCCGGGCATCTGGTGTTGACGGATCAGCATCAGGGGCCGGAGGCGGTGGCGATGCCGATGATTTTGGCGACCAGTGCCGTGCATTCATGGCTGACGCGAAAGGGGTTGCGGACGTTCTGTTCGATCAACGTGCGGTCTGCCGAATGCATTGATGCGCATTACTTTGCCGTGCTGATTGGTGGTGGGGCGACGACGGTGAACGCGTATCTGGCGCAGGATTCGGTGGCGGACCGGGTGCAGCGCGGGCTGATTGAAGGCAGTTTGACCGACGCGATGCGCCGGTATCGCGATGCGATTGATGCGGGCCTGCTGAAGATCATGTCGAAGATGGGGATATCGGTCGTCTCCAGCTATCGCGGTGGTCTGAACTTTGAGGCGGTGGGGTTAAGCCGTGCCATGGTGGCGGAGTATTTTCCGGGCATGCATAGCCGGATTTCCGGCATTGGGGTGTCTGGTATCCAGCTGAAGCTGGTGGAAGTGCATGCCAAGGGCTGGAAGGGCGGGCAGGATGTGCTGCCAATCGGCGGCTTCTACAAGGCGCGCCGGTCGGGGGAAAAGCACGCTTGGGAAGCGCAGACCATGCACATGCTGCAATCGGCGTGTGACCGTGCCAGCTATGACATCTGGAAGCAGTATTCGGCGGCGATGCGGGCGAACCCGCCGATCCATCTGCGTGATTTGCTGGATATCAAGACACTGGGCAAAGCCGTGCCGATTGAAGAGGTTGAAAGCATCACCTCGATTCGCAAGCGGTTTGTGACGCCGGGGATGAGCCTTGGAGCCTTGGGACCAGAGGCGCATAAGACACTGAACGTGGCAATGAACCGGATTGGGGCAAAGTCGGATTCGGGCGAAGGCGGCGAAGACCCGGCGCATTTCTTGCCAGAGGCAAATGGAGATAACCCAAGTGCCAAGATCAAGCAGGTGGCATCGGGGCGCTTTGGCGTGACGGCGGAATATCTGAACGCTTGTGAGGAGTTGGAGATCAAGGTCGCCCAAGGGGCCAAGCCGGGTGAGGGCGGGCAATTGCCGGGCATGAAAGTGACCGAGTTGATCGCGCGGTTGCGGCATTCGACCAAGGGGGTGACTTTGATCAGCCCGCCGCCGCACCACGATATCTATTCGATCGAGGATTTGGCGCAGCTGATCTATGACCTGAAGCAGATTAACCCCCGCGCCAAAGTGACGGTGAAGCTGGTTTCGTCGAGCGGCGTGGGCACGATTGCGGCGGGGGTGGCAAAGGCGAAGGCCGATATCATCCTGATCTCGGGGCACAATGGCGGCACGGGGGCATCGCCCGCGACCAGCATCAAATACGCCGGTCTGCCGTGGGAAATGGGCCTGACCGAGGCGCATCAGGTGCTGGCGATGAACAACCTGCGCGAGCGGGTAACGCTGCGCACCGATGGTGGGCTGCGGACGGGTCGCGATGTGGTGATGGCCGCGATGATGGGGGCCGAGGAGTACGGCATTGGCACGGCGGCGCTGATTGCGATGGGCTGCATCATGGTGCGGCAATGCCAATCGAACACCTGCCCGGTTGGAGTTTGCACCCAAGACCCGGCGTTGCGGGCCAAGTTTACCGGCACGGCAGATAAGGTGGTGAACCTGATCACCTTCTACGCGCAGGAAGTGCGGGAAATATTGGCGAGCATCGGCGCGCGGTCGATGGATGAAATAATCGGGCGGGCGGATTTGCTGTCGCAGGTCAGCCGGGGTGCGGCGCATCTGGACGATCTGGATTTGAACCCGCTGCTGATTACCGTCGATGGATCGCAGAAGATCACCTATGACCGCAGCAAGCCGCGCAATGCGGTGCCGGATACGCTGGACGCCGAAATTGTGAAAGATGGCGCGCGGTTCTTTGAGGACGGCGAAAAGATGCAGTTGTCTTATGCGGTGCGGAACACGCATCGGACGATTGGCACGCGGGCATCCAGCCATATCGTGCGCAAGTTCGGGATGCGAAACAATTTGCAGCCGGATCATCTGACGGTGAAACTGTCTGGATCGTGTGGGCAATCGCTTGGTGCGTTTGCCGCGCGCGGGTTGAAGCTGGAGGTGATGGGCGATGCCAACGACTATGTCGGCAAGGGCTTGTCGGGGGGCATGATTGTGGTGCGCCCGCCGATGGCGTCACCGTTGGAGGCATCGGAAAATACCATTATCGGTAACACAGTGCTGTATGGTGCCACTGCGGGCTATCTGTTTGCGGCGGGCCGCGCGGGGGAGCGGTTTGCAGTGCGCAATTCTGGTGCATCGGTGGTGGTGGAAGGCTGCGGATCGAACGGATGTGAATACATGACCGGCGGTGTGGCTGTTATTCTGGGCCGTATCGGTGCCAACTTTGGTGCCGGGATGACCGGGGGCATGGCCTATCTGTATGATCCAAAGCGCATGACATCGGCGTTTATCAATGCCGAATCATTGGTGACCAATGCTGTGTCTCACCCGCATTGGGAGGCGCAACTGCGAGGGCTGATCGAAAGCCATGTGGCAGAAACCGGGTCGGTGAAGGCTGCGCGTATTCTGGCGGATTGGGCGATTGAGCGGGGTAACTTCGTGCAGATTTGCCCGAAGGAAATGCTGGTGCATCTGCCGCATCCGTTGAGCGATGAACGCCAAGCGATACCTGCGGAGTAACGCGATCTGTCGGGCGAGGATTGGACCCGCCCGACAGCATTCTTCACGGTTGCAGTTCGACGACGATGCCGGGGTTATCTAAGCCTTCCGTCAAGTCTTCGTCGGCGCGGATCATGCCGACGCCGGGGGCATAGTATTTGTATTCGCGCAGATCGGTTTCGACGGTGCTGGACTCGAAAGTTTTCATGACGTTTTTGAAGGTGCCGGCCGGGCCGGTGACTTCGGCGTCTAGGGCAAGAATCTCGGCGTAATCCATTGCTTCATCTACCGGGGCGTGTTCTTGGAACAGCGCTAAGCCAACCTCTGGCACGCCGGAAACGGAAATGCCCGGTTGCGCATCGTTGACCCCGGCGCGCCAAGCGGATTTATTATCGGTGCCCAGCAGGACGCCCGCATCATCGTAGCGAAAATTCGTGACGTCTTCGCCAAAGTACCAAACGTTGCCGTCTTTGTCGGCGGCGTAGTAATCGAAGGTGCGTTCAACCAGAATGCCGCCTTCGAATGCCTCATCCAACACCGTGACGGTGGGTACACCCAAGATTACCGGGCCGGGGCCTTGCACGGTGATGACGGCATGTTCGACGATAGGATCGCCGTCCGTGCGGGTGCCTTTGAGTGTGTGGCTGGTGCCGATATCGAGGGGGAAGTAGGGGTTGGCTTTGGGGTAGGCGAAGTTTGCCGCGTTGAATTCGGGCAGGGTTGGGTCGGCAGCAAATGCTGTGATTGGGGTTGCGAGCGCTGCAAGGCAAAGCGCTGTGGATGCGAAGCGTTTCATGGTAGGTTCCCTTCATGGGTGAAATCACCCCTGAACGATGAGCCGATTGAACTTGGGTGAAAATCCGCCCGACGCCGGACGCAGCGACATATCGCAAATGGCGGATGGTCAGGTGGTTTTGGATTGGCGTAACTTGGGGCGACCATCAAGTTGTCTTGCAAAGGGATCATCATGCCCAACACACAACTGATGCTGCTGATCGGGGTTATCGCCTTTGTGATCTTCGGGCTGACGGCGATGGATCTTTTGCGCGAGCCGGTGTTTCCGCCGCTGGGCGAAGTGGTGATTGATCTGGCCGAAAAGCTGATGCTGGTGGCGGCCATGGCTGCGGTGGCGTGGACGGTGCATGGGATTATTGACCTGCGCGATAATCAAGAGGCGCTGAGCAACAACATCGCCCGGTCGGTGGCGCAGGGTGACGCCTGGCGGGCACAGCGGCGCAGTGAAATTGCGGCACTGGGGCAGGCGATTGAAGACCAATTCCTGCAATGGCGGCTGACGATGGCCGAGATTGATGTGGCCGGGCTTATGCTGAAAGGCATGTTTCTGAAAGAGATTGCGATTGCACGCGATACGTCTGAGGCGACGATCCGCCAGCAAGCGCAAGCGATCTACCGCAAATCGGGGCTGTCGGGGCGGGCGGAGTTGGCGGCGTATTTTCTGGAAAGCCTGTTCGAGACGGCCGAGCACGCGGCCAAAGATCGGTCTAGCCTGAGCGTCATTCCGAAAGTAACGCCGGGCGGGTAAATTTGGACTTTTGCCGTAAATTTTAGCAAGGAAGGCTGCAGGATTTGCACGCCGCGAAAGGCTTTGTGAACACTATGCCGACAAGCTTGGTGCCTTAGCATCAGGCATCGGGAATGTCGCGCATGACAGTGTTGAAGGGGGATCAGTTTTTCGCGATTGATCCGGCACAGCCGCCGACGAAGGGCACCGCGCTTAAGGTGGCGAAGCTGGCTATCGGCGATGTGAACGGCAACCATATCATTTCACCCGGTAGCGGCGATCTTATTGGCGGGCTTAGGGTAACCGCAGTTTGGGTGAATGACACCATCCGGGTGGATATGGGCCACGGGCCGGTGACAGTGGTTGGCGTAACGTTCTATCGGCAGGGTGGTGGCGCCGTTTTCACGCCGACGGATGGCACGATTTTGCACAATGCGACTTTGGTATCGACAACCTACGTTATGCAGTCGACGCAGGTGAATGTCGCGGCGTTTGGGCCGCCGTGCTTCACCCATGGCACCATGATTTCAACGCCGCTGGGCGAATGTGCGGTACAAGATCTGCGCGTTGGCGACATCGTTGTGACGCGCGATCATGGGCCGCAAACGCTGCGTTGGGCGGGGGAGCGGATGGTTTGCGGAACCGGGCGGTTCGCGCCGATACATTTTCTGCCGGGCGCAGTGGGCAACGCGCGCGATCTGCTGGTATCGCCGCAACATCGGATGCTGATATCGGGGTGGCGGGCGGAGCTGTTTTTTGGCGAGGCAGAGGTTTTGGTTGCGGCGAAGCATCTGCTGAATGGCCGGACGGTGTTACCGTTTCTGACCCCGGTAGTGGAATATTTTCATCTGCTGTTCGACCAGCACGAGATTGTATTTGCCGAAGGGGCACCGACCGAATCCTTCTATCCCGGCAAGGCGGTTCTGGCTGCTGACAGGGACATCTACATTGAAGTGTCGACGCTGTTTCCGGCCCTTGCCGACACGGCGCAAGCGTGGCCATTTGCGCTGCCGGTGATCTGCAGGGCGGAAGCGGGGGTACTGCGGCGCTAGGTTCGGCGGATAGCAAATGCGATCTGGGCGGGGCTGCGAAAGCGTTACCCAAAGCGCTTTGGTTGTGGTAGGGTGAATGTGCCGCCGACATTGCATGTGCGGTTTTATCTGCGGGGGATGCCATGTCCGATCTTATTGTTGTTGCCTTCAAGGATGAGGCCACGGCCTTTGAAATGCGTGCCGAGCTGGTGCGGTTGCAAAAAGAATATCTGATGGAAATGGAAGATGTGGTGGTTGTGACCCGCACCGCAGACGGTGACGTGCAGTTGCATCAGCCGGTGAACCTGACGGCCACCGGTGCCGTTGGTGGCACGTTCTGGGGCGCGCTGGTGGGAATGCTGTTCCTGAACCCCATCATTGGGGCGGCGGTTGGTGCGGGAGCCGGGGCATTGGCAGGCAGCGCGACAGACATTGGCATCAACGATGACTTCATGCGCGATATGGGCAAATCTTTGGACAAGGGCGGCTCGGCGGTTTGCCTTCTTGTGCGCAAGATGACGGCAGATAAAGTGCTGGATCGCCTTGGCGGCTTCCGAGCGCGTGGCCGCGTGGTGCAGACATCGCTGTCGAAAGACGCCGAGGCAAAGCTGCGCGGGCTGTTGGAGCCGACACAGACGCTGGGCCTGCCTGCGGATCAGTTGGGCGGCGGGCGGAAGTAGGCGGGGCTGGGGGCATCGTGCATTACCTGAAGTTCTGCTTGGAGCCCAGAATGACGGATGCTGCATTCCGAACAAATGGCGGCTTACGGTCTGCGCAGCCCCCCGCCAAACCAAACCACCGCCGATATTTTTCAGATGATGTCGACTTTATTTCTAGGGGCTCAGCTGTTCAGGCTGCTTCTTGATTCCACGTTGCTATGCTACCGTCGGGGTATAAAACAGGGTTAATTCAATGCAGACAGTGCACGCCGAACGTCTTCGCGACTATTTTGGCCCAGTGACGAACACCGACATTTGGAACGATTTCGAGCTTCGTTCCAACGATGTGATCGTTTGCACGCCGCCAAAATGCGGCACCACTTGGACGCTGAACATCGTCATGATGCTCATCCACGGTCGGGTGGTTCCGGATGCTGGCAACAGAGATGATGCGCCATGGCTCGATTGCGCGTTTCGGGACCGACCGGCCATCGCCGCCAAGCAAGCCGCCCTTACGCGTCGGCGTTGCATAAAAACCCACACGCCCATGGATGGGATCTCATACGCGGCGGAACCCACGTACATCGTTGTCTATCGTCACCCGGTGGATGCGCTTTTCTCGTTTCGCAGCCACATCGAGATTATGAAGGACCCAGGTGGCCTGAGGGATCTATTCCCCGCCGATGTGAATGCCGGCTTCAGGCGGTTTCTTGATGGCACCCTGACCGATACGGGTACGGACGATCTTACCGTGTCGTCCATCATCCATCATTACCAGCAAGCGCGCGCTCGTCAGAGCAAGGGAAACGTACATTTTTTCCACTACGCCGATCTGAGCCGAGACCTGCACGGTCAGATTTCACGTCTTGCCGATATTCTGAAAATCGATCTCCCTCAGGGAACTTTGGCCGCTCTGACGGACGCAAACACATTTGCCAACATGCGCAAGGTCGCTGAAGCCAGCGAAATGCGGTTTCATGAGACCTCACCCTTTGTCGACCAGGCCAAGTTCTTTGCATCTGGTACGTCGAACAAGTGGGAAGGCAAGCTCAGTGACGAAGACCTCACTCGATATGCCGGGCGCTGCGCGTCGCTTCTGTCGCCCGAAGAAGCCGCTTGGCTGAATTGGGGCGATCGCCGACACGCATAAGGTACTCGTCAACTGAGAGCATCGACAAAACGATCGCTTGGTACGACTACCCTAGTGAGCGCTCCATGAAATAGACTTTGTCGCGCCACGCATCCGGGAAGCCATGGGGGTGTGGTATATCGACGAAACCGGCGTTCTTATACATTGCGCGCGCATGCGTCAAAAACGTCGCCGACGAGAAGAACACTTTTTCATATCCATCAGCGACCATCTGTTCGAACATGCGGTCCAACAATTTGCTACCGAGCCCATTGCCCCGGCCAGCGACGCTTACGAACATTCGTTTGAACTCAGCGACACCCGGACTTGCCTCGCTATACATGACACATCCGGCCGGGTTCCCATCTAGGGAGGCAAGAAGGATGCCGCCACGCGGTCGTTTATGGAGTTGAGGGATGTCTTCGAGGATCGTTTGGAACCCTTCGGGGTCCATCGGATGATCGGCGCCTGTGGGCCAGTCGGTCGGGTAGTTTTCCCAATGCCAATCCAACCACTCTTGGCAGAGAGCACGTGCCGCGTCGATCTCATCGTCATCGCGTGCTAGCCGCACTAGAATTTCCGTCATTTTCCACCCCTTTTGACGAAGTATATCACAAACCCTCCTGGCACAGGCGAAATAGTTCAATCGAGCGCGCACCATGGAAGCGGACGTTGGCTCGCTCTGATTGAAAGGCAGCTTCGTCCGCAGATCGGCCAATGGCCTTTAATAAGTCTGATGGCCCCGCCCCCAATGTCCCCAATCCCGCTCGCACAACCGACAACACTTTTGCCGATCGACCACAGTGGCGGGTGCTTGACCCTACTGCCCGCTTCGTGGCTATGGTTGCGGATGGTTGAAAAGTCTTCTCAGAAACCCAGACCAAGCCGAAGCAAGGCAGCCAAAGCCGCGGCCGAGGCACGTGCCGAAAGGCGCAGCCGTGGGCCGATGTGGCGGCGCGGGATGCGGTGGGTTGGGCGCGGGCTATTGGGGCTGGCGGGGGTTTACCTGCTGCTGATCTTGCTGTTCGCTTTTGTGAACCCGCCGAGCAATCTTTACATGTGGTCCGAGGGGCGGCGTTTGGGCGGGGTGGAACAGGCCTCGGTCAATATCGAAGACATGGCGCCCGCCGTCGCGCGGTCCGTGGTGGCTGCCGAGGATGCGAATTTCTGCCTGCACTGGGGGTTTGACATGGCGGCAATTCGCGCGGCAGCGGCAGAGGGCGGCAACCGTGGTGCATCGACCCTAAGCCAGCAGGTCGTGAAAAACGTCTTTCTGTGGCACGGGCGCAGTTGGCTGCGCAAGGCGATGGAGGCGGTGATTACCCCTGTGGTGGAACTTGTCTGGTCTAAGCAGCGCATTCTTGAGGTGTATCTGAACATCGCCGAATTTGATGAAGGCGTGTTTGGCGTGCAGGCGGCAGCGCAGCATTACTTTGGCGTCAACGCATCGGATTTGACAGGAGTGCAAGCGGCCCGACTGGCCGCGGTGTTGCCAGACCCGAAGGGACGATCTGCAGGCAAGCCATCCTCGTTTGTGCGCAAACGGGCGGGACAGATTTTGAGCGGGGCCGAAACCATTGCAGCGGATGGGCGCGCGGGGTGTTTTGAGGCTTCTGATTGATGTTTGGCGCGATGTGGGATTGAAATCTACCACCCCGCGCTGCAATGAAGGTGAACACGACGACCCGGAGTTTGAGCCGCAATGAACCGTCTTTATCACGTGCCGCTATCGCCATTTTGCCGCAAGGTGCGGCTGACGCTTGCGGAAAAGCGGATTGAGGTGGAGTTGGTTGAGGAGCGGTATTGGGAGCCGAGCCAGGAATTTCTGCGACGCAATCCGGCGGGCAAGGTGCCGGTACTGCGAATGGATGCCCGTGTGATGAGCGAAAGCCAGGCGATTTGCGAGTATCTGGAAGAGGCGCATCCGACGCCTGCCTTGATGCCGCGCGACGCCGACGGGCGCTATGAAGTGCGTCGGTTGTGTGCGTGGTTTGATGACAAGTTTCATGCCGAGGTGACATCGAAGCTGCTGTACGAACGCATCACCAAGAAGGTGATCGGGCAGGGCTATCCGGACAGCAAGAATGTGAAGACTGGGGCGAGCCGGATCAAGTACCACTTGGATTACATGGCGTGGCTGCTGGATCAGCGGCGCTGGTTGGCGGGCAATGACATGACGCTGGCGGATTTTACGGCGGCGGCGCATCTGTCGTGTCTGGATTACATCTCGGATGTCGATTGGAATCGGCATGCGGTGGTGAAAGACTGGTATGCCAAGATCAAATCGCGGCCCTGTTTCAGGACACTTTTGGTGGATCAGGTGTCGGGCTTTCCGCCGCCAGCGCATTATGCCGACCTTGATTTCTGATTGAAAGCGGGGGGGCTGTCTGCCCCCCGGACCCCCCGAGGATACTTGTGAACAGATGAGTTCCGCAGTGAAAGAGCGGCTGGTGGCGCGGGCCTTGAAAGAGGGGTTTTCCAAGGCTGGAGTTTGTGCGCCGGATGCGGTGCCGGAAACGGCAGGGCGGCTGCGGGCGTTTCTGGCGGCTGGGCATCATGGGCAGATGGGGTGGATGGCCGAGCGTGAGGCCTGGCGTGGGTCGGCGGCGGCTTTGTGGCCGGAGGCGCGGTCGGTGATCATGCTGGCGGAGGTTTATACGCCGGAGGCTGACCCGCTGTCGGTGCTGCAAAGCCGCGATCAGGGCGCGGTGAGCGTCTATGCCCAAGGGCGCGATTATCATGATCTGGTGAAGCGGCGGTTAAAGCGGCTGGGGCGCTGGTTGGTCGATGCGACGGGGGCCGAGATCAAGGTGTTTGTCGATACCGCACCGGTAATGGAAAAGCCTTTGGCCCAGGCGGCGGGGCTGGGGTGGCAGGGTAAGCATGCCAATCTGTTGAGCCGTGATCTGGGCAACTGGTTTTTCCTCGGGGCGATTTTCACAACTTATGATTTGCCGAAGAATTTGCCTGAAGTGGATCATTGCGGGACGTGTACTGCGTGTCTGGACATCTGCCCGACAAAGGCATTTCCGGCACCGTATCAGTTAGATGCGCGGCGTTGCATTTCGTACCTGACGATTGAGCATAAGGGGCCGGTGGATGTGGATCTGCGCGGCTTGATGGGCAACCGGATTTATGGCTGCGATGATTGTCTGGCAGTGTGCCCGTGGAACAAGTTTGCCCAAGCCGCGACCGAGATTGGCTATCAGCCCCGGGTTGGTGCGCCGGAATTGGCGGAGCTGGCCGGGCTTGATGATGCTGGGTTTCGAGCGCGGTTTGCCGGTAGCCCGATCAAGCGGATTGGCCGCGACAGGTTTATGCGCAATGTACTCTATGCGATTGGCAATTCGGGGATGCCGACGTTGCGCACCGTGGCTGCGGCGTTGCAGGATGATCCGGATTTGGCGGTTGCGGATGCGGCGCGCTGGGCGGCGGATCGGCTTTCATAAAGGGGGGAGGCAGATGGGTAATCGGTTGGCGGGTAAGGTTGCGATTGTTTCCGGTGGGGCGGGCGGCTGCGGGGCTGCGGCGGTTCGGTTGTTTGCAGCAGAAGGCGCGGCGGTGGGGATTATCGACCGCGATGTTGCACGGGGCACGGCACTGGCGGCGGAATTGGTGGCAGCAGGGCATCGGGTTGTGTTTGCCTCCTGCAATGTTGCCGTTAAGGGCGAGGTCGAGGCGGCAGTTGCTGCGGTATCTGGCGCGCTGGGGCACGTTACAGTGTTGTTCAACCATGCGGGCACGATAGTGATTAAGCCGTTTCTTGAGACGGAAGAAGAAGATTGGGATTTCTTGTTCGATGTGAACGTGAAGTCGATGTATCTGATGACCCGCGCCGTGTTGCCGCAGATGATTGCAGCGGGGGGCGGCAGCATTGTTTGCACATCCAGCATATCGGCGGTTTATGCGACGCCGATGGAAGTGCTGTATGACGCCACCAAGGGGGCCTGCCACATGTTTTCACGTGCCATTGCGGTGGAGTTTCGCGACCGGGGTATTCGGTGCAATGCTGTCTGTCCTGGGTTCATTGAAACACCGCATGGCGTGCGCGAGGTGAAGGAATTAACGGCGCTGGGGGTGGATGTATCGGAGGCGGCAATCAAGGCGGCGCAGGGGCGGTTGGGACAACCCGAAGATATTGCGCGGGCGGCACTGTATCTGGCGTCGGATGATGCGGATTTCGTGACCGGGACGAGCTTGTTTGTGGATGGCGGGTTTTCGGCGGTGTGAGGGACGGGTCGGCTGATTGTCGCGGGTGCGCCAAGATGGCAGCTTGGGCGATTGGCGATTCGGGGCTAGGGTGGGGCACATTCAACCGCAGGAGGAAAGCATGTCGAAGCATCTTGCCGATCATCGCAAACCGTCGCAGGGCGGTCGGGTAAAGCATTTCTTGCGGATCGCACGCGCGTCACGGTCAACCTGGCACAGAAGCGAGGCGAAGGCGGGGAGTGCGCGTGTTGTGCATTATTGCCGGATCGCGCGTGGCCACGAGGCGTGATCAGGGCAATTCAGTGAGATAAGAAAAGGGTGCGCAATGAATGCGCACTCTACGAGGTTATGAGCGAACCATCTTTTCGTAGTCGGTCGAGATTTGCTGCGTCAGCGCGCCAACTTCGAAGTTGTAGTCACCTACTTGACCGACGGGGGTGACTTCGGCAGCGGTGCCGGTGAGCCAGCATTGCTGGAAGCCTTCAAGTTCGGCTGGCAGAATGTGGCGTTCGTGAACCTTGATGCCCTTTTCGCGCAGCATGCCGATGACGGTCTGCCGGGTGATGCCGTTCAGGAAGGCGTCGGGCAGGGGGGTATGAACCTCGCCGTCTTTGACGAAGAAGATATTGGCACCCGTCGCTTCGGCCACGTAGCCGCGATAATCGAACATCATGGCGTCGGAGCAACCTTTTGCCTCGGCTGCGTGTTTGGACATGGTGCAGATCATGTAAAGACCGGCGGCCTTTGCAGCATGCGGGATGGTTTCGGGCGACGGCCGCTTCCACTTGGCAATGTCAAGTTTCGCGCCTTTCATCTTGGCATCGCCATAGTAGTTGCCCCATGTCCAGACGGCCACTGCCATGCGAATGGGGTTTCTAAGCGAGGCTACACCCATATCTTCGCCAGCCCCACGCCAGGCGATGGCGCGCACATAGGCGTCTGTCAGGTTGTTGGCTTTTAGCGTGGCCTCTTTCGCAGCTTCAATTTCGGCGACGGAATAGGGCAGTGGCATATCAAGGTATTCGCCCGATTTACGCAGGCGTTCGGAATGTTCGACCGACTTGAAGATCTTGCCGTTATAGCAGCGCTCGCCCTCAAACACCGATGACGCATAATGCAGGGCATGGGTCAGGATGTGGACATTGGCGGCGCGCCAATCGACCAGTTTGCCATCCATCCAGATCTTGCCGTCGCGATCATCGTAGCCTGCCATTGTATCCTCCTACCGTCCTACAATTTGCGAATGTTGCGCAAGATAGGTCCGCTTCGGACATAATATTGCGCGAAATCGCAGTTTTGCTATCAGTTGAGTCTTGGATAGTCAACAAGGCTGACGTAAAATCGCGTCGAGTTGAGGGAGCATGCGATGGCAACCAGTGTGTCGGGGCCGGATGGTGGCGAAGGGCTTTTGTTCCTGACGGATGAGCAGGTGCGCAAGGGCATCGAAGCGATGTTCTTTGCTTATCGGGGCTTTACGGCAGACCCAGACCGCATTCTGGAAGGTTTGGATTATGGCCGCGCCCACCACCGGGCGATTCATTTCATAAACCGTAGCCCCGGCACGACGGTCAGTAATCTGCTGATCATATTGGGCGTAACCAAGCAAAGCTTGAACCGGGTGTTGCGCAGTTTGATCGAGGATGGTCTTGTAGAGGCACGGGTCGGCAAACGAGACAAGCGCGAACGGCACTTGCATCTGACCGAAAAGGGACTGGCGTTGGAACGATCACTTTCAGATGCGCAAAGGGCACGGATGCGGTCAGCATACCGCGCGGCAGGCCCGGCTGCGGTACAAGGGTTTCGGCAGGTATTGGAGGCGATGATGGACCCGGAAATGCGCAGGCAGTTTCAGACGCTAAAGGAGGGCGGCGTATGAACGAGCCACAGGCGCATCTGCTGGTCGTCGATGATGATGAACGCATCCGCGGGTTGTTGCAGAAATTTCTGATCCGCAACGGGTTTCTGGTGACCATCGCGCGCGATGCGTTGCAGGCGCGCAGGCTGCTGGCGGGGTTGGAGTTTGATCTGCTGGTGCTGGATGTGATGATGCCGGGCGAAGATGGCATCGCGCTGACCCGCGATTTGCGGGCCAAGATGACAGTGCCGATTTTGCTGCTCACCGCCAAAGGTGAGGCGTCTAACCGGATTGAAGGCTTCGAGGCGGGGGCGGATGACTATCTGGTGAAACCGTTCGAGCCGAAAGAACTGCTGCTGCGCATCAACGCAATTTTGCGGCGAGTGCCGCAGGTGAAGGCGGCGGATACCGGACCGAAGGTGCTGCATCTGGGGGATGTGCGCTATGATCTGGACCGGGGCGAGATGTGGCGGGGTACCGATCCGGTACGGCTGACGGCGACCGAGGCTGCGCTGATGCGGATATTTTCGGCGCAACCGGGGAATGCGGTAAGCCGAGAAAAGCTGGTTGGCGATCTGGGGTCTGGTGACGGGTCTGCCGCGCAGGAACGTGCGGTCGACGTGCAGATCACGCGGTTGCGGCGCAAGATCGAGGCGGACCCGAAACAGCCGCGCTATCTGCAAACAGTGCGCGGCGAGGGATATATGCTGGCGCCTGATTGAGAGCGCCGGGGGCTGTCTGCCCCCGGACCCCCGAGGATATTTTTGAACAGAAAAATGGGTAGGCCGTGACGACGCTAGTCTTTTTGCATGACGATTGCCTGTTGCATGTGACGCCGCGCGGGCATCCGGAGCGGGTGGATCGGATGCGGGCGGTGGAGCGTGGGTTGGTGGGGCTGGCGGTGGAGCGGCGCGAGGCACCGATGGGGGCGGATGCGGATGTGCTGCGCTGCCATCCGGCGCGGTATTTGAGCCGGGTTCGGGGGGCGGTGCCGACGCAGGGATTTGCTCAGATGGATGGCGATACGTTTCTGTCGCCGGGATCGTTTGATGCGGCTTTGCGGGCCGTGGGTGGAATTTGCGCTGCGGTAGATGCGGTGGTTGCAGGCGAGGCGCGCAATGCGTTTGTGGGCTGCCGCCCGCCGGGGCATCATGCGGAGCGGGAAACTGCCATGGGGTTTTGCCTGTTTGGCAACGTGGCGATTGCGGCGAAGCGGGCGTTGGACGTGCATAGGCTTGCCCGTGTGGCGGTGGTGGATTTTGATGTGCATCACGGCAACGGGACGCAGGATTTGCTGTGGGACGAGGGGCGGTGTCTGTTCATCTCTAGCCATCAGATGCCGCTTTATCCGGGGTCGGGTGCGGCGAGCGAGCGGGGCGCGCAGGGGCAGATTGTGAATATCCCCTTGGCCGAGGGCACTGGTGGGGCGGACATGCGGGCGGCATTTGAGGCGGTGGCGTTTCCAAGGTTGTTGGAGTTTGCACCGGAGTTGATCTTGGTATCTGCCGGATTTGATGCGCATAGGGACGATCCGTTGGCGGGGTTGCGCTGGACGGCGGAGGATTATGCGTGGCTGACCGGGCGGATTTGCGATGTTGCGGACGCGTCGGCAGGGGGGCGGGTAGTCTCGACACTCGAAGGGGGATATGATCTTGATGCGTTGGAAGATTGCGTTGCGGCGCATGTAGGGATTTTGGCGGAGCGGGGCCGATGAGCGAGAAAAAGATCGCCGAGATGAGCTTTGAAGAAGCGATGCTGGCGTTGGAGCAGGTGGTATCGGCGCTGGAAAAGGGCGAGGTGCCGTTGGAGCAATCTATCGCTCTGTATGAACGCGGGGCGGCGCTGAAGGCGCATTGCGCGGGCAAGTTGCGTGATGCCGAGGAAAAGGTCGAACTGATCCGGTCTGCCGAGGGCCGCGCCGTGGGTGTGACCCCGGTGGAGGGGATGTGAGCTTTGCCGATGTTCTAAGCCGCGACGCTGACTTGGTGCAGGCGCGGCTGGACACAGCACTAGCGGGCAAGGCCGATTTGCCGGTGGTTCACGCGATGCGGTACGCTGTGCAGGGCGGCAAGCGGCTGCGCGGGTTTCTGGTGCTGGAGGGCGCGCGGATGCTGGGGGTGGCCGAGGCGCGTGCCGTTGCGGCGGCGGCGGCGATTGAGGCATTGCACGCTTACAGCCTGATCCATGATGACCTGCCCTGCATGGACGACGATGACCTGCGGCGCGGGCAGCCGACGGTACATGTGAAATGGGATGAGGCGACGGCGGTTCTGGTTGGCGATGCGTTGCAGACGCTGGCGTTTGAACTGCTGGGGGATGAAGGCTTGGGGTCTGCCGAGGTGCGAATTGCGCTGGTGACGGGGCTAGCGCGGGCTGCGGGGGCCGAGGGCATGGTTCTGGGGCAGGCGCTGGATATTGCGGCGGAAACGGCTGCAGTGCCGTTGACCCTTGATCAGATCACCGCGTTGCAGGCGGGGAAGACCGGGGCCTTGATCGGATGGGCGGCGCAGGCGGGGGCGGTGATTGCGGGGGCAGATGTTGCGCCGTTGGGGCGATATGCCACGGCGTTAGGGCTGGCGTTTCAGATTGCGGACGACATTCTGGATGTGACCGGGGATGCCGCGAAGGCGGGCAAGCGGCTGGGCAAGGACGCGGCGGCGGGCAAGGCCACGTTTGTTTCGTTGCTGGGGCTGGACGGGGCGCGTGCGCGGGCGAAGGCGCTGGTCGTCGAGGCGGAGGCGGCGTTGGTGCCCTATGGTGCGGCGGCGGGGAACTTGATTGCGGCCGCGCGGTTCGTTATTGCGCGGGACAGTTGAAGCAAATCTGGGAAAAGTGGAAACCGGTTTTCCCGCCCGATTTGTGGCAGACTAAGCTAGACCCCTGGAGGGGATATGACCGACCGACCTAAGACGCCGACGCTTGATCTGGTTTCGCTTCCGGCGGATTTGAAGCGGCTGACGGATCGTCAGCTGCGGGTGCTGGCGGATGAATTGCGGGCCGAGACGATTTCGGCGGTGTCGGTGACGGGCGGGCATTTGGGCGCGGGCTTGGGCGTGGTGGAACTGACGGTGGCCTTGCATGCCGTCTTTGAGGCACCGCGCGACAAGATCATCTGGGATGTGGGGCACCAGTGCTATCCGCACAAGATACTGACCGGGCGGCGGGAGCGCATTCGGACGCTTCGCATGGAGGGTGGCCTTAGCGGGTTCACCAAGCGGTCTGAAAGTGCATATGACCCGTTTGGGGCGGCACATTCCTCAACTTCAATCTCGGCGGCGTTGGGCTTTGCTGCGGCGCGGGATTTGGGTGGCGATGTGGGCGACTGCGTGGCGGTGATCGGCGATGGCGCGATGTCTGCGGGCATGGCGTTTGAGGCAATGAACAACGCGGGGCATCTGAAAAAGCGGCTGTTTGTGGTGCTGAACGACAATGAGATGAGCATCGCACCACCCGTGGGGGCAATGTCGTCTTATCTTTCGCGGCTGTATGCGGGCGCACCGTTTCAGGAACTGAAAGCGGCGGCGCGGGGGGCGGTTAGCCTGCTGCCGGAACCTTTTCAGGAAGGTGCACGGCGGGCCAAGGAAATGTTTAAGGGCATGACCGTGGGCGGGACATTGTTCGAGGAACTGGGCTTTTCGTATGTCGGGCCGATAGACGGGCATGATCTGGATCAGTTGCTGCCAGTTTTGCGCACGGCGCATGCGCGGGAAACGGGGCCGATGCTGATCCACGTGATCACCAAGAAGGGCAAGGGGTATCCGCCGGCGGAAGCTGCGCGCGACAAGGGCCATGCCACGGGAAAGTTTGATGTTCTGACGGGGGCGCAAGCGAAATCAGCATCAAATGCGCCGAGCTATACCAAGGTGTTTGCGCAAAGCCTGATCACGCAGGCGGAGGGCGATGACAAGATCGTGGCGGTGACGGCGGCAATGCCGGATGGCACCGGGTTGAACCTGTTTGCGGAACGGTTTCCGAAGCGGTGTTTCGATGTGGGGATTGCCGAACAACATGCGGTGACGTTTTCGGCGGGGTTGGCGGCGGGAGGCATGAAGCCATTCTGCACGATTTATTCGACGTTCCTGCAGCGCGGTTATGATCAGGTTGTGCATGATGTGGCGATCCAGCGCCTGCCCGTGCGGTTTGCGATCGACAGGGCGGGTCTGGTGGGGGCGGATGGGGCCACGCATGCAGGCGCGTTCGATGTGGCGTTTCTGGCAAACCTGCCGGGATTTGTGGTGATGGCCGCGGCGAATGAGGCGGAATTGGTGCATATGGTGGCGACGGCTGCGGCGCATGATGCCGGGCCGATTGCGTTTCGGTTTCCGCGCGGCGATGGCACGGGGGTCGAGATGCCGACACGGGGCGTGCCGCTGGAAATTGGCAAGGGCCGGATTATCCGCGAGGGTGCTCGTGTGGCGATTTTGAGTTTTGGCACCCGGTTGTCGGAAGTGCTGGTTGCGGCGGAAGCTTTGGCCGCGCGGGGGATTGCGCCGACGGTTGCGGATGCGCGCTTTGCCAAGCCGTTGGACCGTGATTTGATCTTGCGGCTGGTGGCGGAACACGAGTGTTTGCTGACCATCGAAGAGGGCGCGATCGGCGGCTTTGGTAGCCATGTGGCGCAACTGTTGGCTGAAGAAGGCGTATTCGACCGGGGCATCAAGTTTAGGTCAATGGTGCTGCCCGATACGTTCATCGACCAGGCCAGCCCCGAGGCAATGTATGCCGTTGCAGGCATGAACGCAGCGCAAATTGAGGCAAAAGTGCTGAATGCGCTGGGCGTGGCCGTGGTGGGGAAGCGGGCTTAAGCCGTTTTGTCGATTCGGCGTTGTGACTGCGAACGATCACAGCATCTGGCCAAGAAGCGAACGGTTGGTTGGCAGATCGCGGTTTGGTTGCGCCAATGTTCGGTGGGTGCAAGTGGCAACTCCGGCGCGGCCAGACTCCTGTGGATAACTTTCGGCGTCAGGTTGACGTAGTGCCGCTTTGGCATTCCTTCTTCTGGTATAAGAAAATTCGGCCTTGGGGGATGGAATGAAGAAGTCGGTGATTGCGTTGGCGTTGGTGGCGTCGATTGGTCCGGTGTCGGCGGGTGGGTTGACCGAACCTGCGATGGACCCGGCTGCGGTGGCCGAGGAAACCGGGTCGTCGGCGGGCGACAACTGGGTTGGCATCATGATGTTGGTGCTGGTTGTGGCCGCGGCAGTTTCTGACTGAACTTTAGCGCGTTGGAAAAGCAGTCTGACCGGTTAGGCCGGTCAGAACGCGTTTACGATCAGGAAAATGGTCGATATGACCAGCGCGTAGGCAAAGCTGCCAACGATGCCGGTTGCGATGACGGCGGCGACGCAGCCCCCGATGATCCAGGCACCATCACGTTCCAGCAGGCCCAAGGCCAGAACGCAGATGGCGATGGATGGCAGCATGTTGCCAAACGGAATGGGCAAAACCAGAATCAGCGATAAGAACAGGCACAGCGCGCCGATAAAGCGCTGCGCGGGCGGGCTGACGAGTAACCACAGGCGCTGCGTCAGCATCTTTTCTGCCCTGGCCAGCCACGGCACGGCGCGGGTGATCAGGCTGACGAACGCTTCCCGCGACATCGACCGATTGGCGATGAACGGCGGCAGCCATGGGGTGCGGCCCAGCATCAACTGTGATGCCAGATAAATCAGCGGCAGGCCGAGAATGCCGGCAAGACCCGGTGGCGATGGCAGAATGTTAGGAAAGGCAAAGACCAACAGCAGGGCGCCAATGGCACGGCCTTCCATCGCGTGCAGAAGATCGCCGATGGTAATGCGATCTGCCGTGCTTTCTTGCGCTACAGTCTGCAAGATTTCCGAAAGTTTTCGGGGCGCTGGTTGCGGGCTTAACCTCCGCAGGCGACTGGCACGCGTGGTAGCTTCAGCCTCGGTTTCACCTGCCGGTTCGGACGAGCCTGCATCAATAGGTGGTTCGGCATTCATCCGGGGCATACTTTCATATCGGCTATTCGCCCCGAAGATATGAGGGCGAAAGTGCTGCACTGCAAGGTGGCAAGCGGGGAAGTTACGCCCGGACTATGCGTCCGGGCGCAGATTTGCTTACTTGGCGTCAAGCACCACTGACGGCTCGCCGCGTGATCGCCACAGCGAGTAGAACACGCCGACAGCCAGAATGGCGAAGGTGATGCCAAGCGACCAGCTTGCCGGGAACTTTTCCCAACCAAACATGTCGGCCACGAAGATTTTCGAGCCGATGAACACCAGAAGGATCGCCAGCGCATACTTCAGATAGTGGAAGCGGTGCAGAACGGCGGCCAACGCGAAGTACAGCGCACGCAGGCCAAGAATGGCGAAGATGTTCGAGGTGTAGACGATGTAGGGATCGGTGGTAATCGCAAACACGGCGGGAACGCTGTCTACCGCGAACACCAGATCGGCGATCTCGATCAGGATCAGGGCCAGAAACAACGGCGTCATGAACCGGGTCAGTTTGCCGGTTTTCGGATTGGGTTGGTTCACGAAGAAATTGCTGCCATGCAATTCTTCGGTGACATTGAACCGCTTACGCATGAATTTCAGCACCGGATTGGCGTTCAGATCCATCTCGCGTTCGTCGGTCACCAGCATTTTAATGCCGGTGAAGATCAGGAACGCGGCGAAGATATACAGGATCCATCCGTATTGGGCGAGCAGCGTGGCCCCGAGCCCGATCATGATGCCGCGCAGAACGATGACGCCAAGGATGCCCCAGAACAGCACGCGGTGTTGGTATTGCCGGGGGATGGCGAAATAGCTGAAAATCAGGGCGATGACGAAGACATTGTCCAGAGCCAGAGTTTTTTCGACCACAAACGCCGTTAGGTATTCGGCGGCGGATTGCGAGCCGAATTGCCACCAGATGAAGCCGCCGAATGCGACACCAAGGCTGATGTACAAGGCTGACAATTTCAGGCTTTCGCGGACGCCAATTTCGTGGTCGGTTTTGTTCAGAATGCCGAGGTCGAAGGCCAGAAGGGCCACGACGATGCCGATGAACGAGAACCACAGCCAAAGCGGGGTTCCAAGAAACATTGTAAAAAGCAGGGTATCCATGGGCGACCTCTTGATGTTGAGGAGTGCGCTTGGAACTGGCCTGACAGATGGTCCGGGCTGGCACCGAGCACGCTCGATGCGGTCCGACATCACGACAAAAGCGTCGTCAGAGGGGCCCGGTCCGCATCAGGCAGATGGGGCGACAGTTGGCAGTTGGCAAGGGTTGCGGTTCAAAAATTCACGCGCGCGTGACGGGTGTGGCAACGGTGTCACGGCAGTTATGCTGGGGGATTGGCGGCAAGCAAGGCGGCAAGACCAGCCCGGTAGTCGGGGTGGATCAGGCGGACGCCAAGCTCGGATTTGATCTTGTCGTTCCGCACGCGTTTGCTTTCGGCGTAGAAGCTGCGCGCCATTGGGGTCATTTCCGCATCTTCATGCGCAATGCTGGGTGGCAGCGGCAAACCCAGCAGCGTGGCGGCATAACCGATTACATCTTCGGGTGGGGCGGGATCGTCGTCGCAGACGTTGTAGATGGCACCGGGCCAGGGTTGGTTGATCGAGGCTTCAAGCACTTGAGCGATGTCATCGACATGCACGCGGCTGAACACTTGGCCGGGTTTGATGATGCGTCGTGCAGTGCCGTCACGCACTTTTTCAAACGGGCCGCGATTGGGGCCGTAGATGCCTGCCAGACGAAAGATGTGCAGGGGCAGGCCAAGGGCTTGCCACGCGCGTTCGGCAACCACGCGCTGGCGGCCACGATCTGTGGTGGGCGTAAGGGCGGTACTTTCATCCACCCACCCCCCCTGATGATCGCCGTAGACGCCGGTGGTGGACAGATAACCGACCCATGAAACGGAGGACGCTGCCAGTTCGGCGGCGTGGTGGGCAAGCACTGGGTCACCCGCGGCCCCCGGTGCGATGGAGGACAGGATATGCGTGGCTCGGGCCAAGGCCGGGCCCAGACTGTCACCCGGCCAGAGCAGCGGTTCAACGCCTTGGGCGCTAAGGCGCGCCAGCCCCAGCGCATCACGGGTTGTGCCGATGATATGCCAGCCCCGCGGCAGTAGCCGACGGGCGAGTGCCGATGCCGAATAGCCGTGGCCGAGGGAAAGCAAAACCTGTGTCATGGCGGCACTATTCCCCGGCACTGCACTGCTGTGCAAGGTGCTGATTGCGCAGCGCCCATGTCACCCAAATGTCTTTGAAAACCGCTATCCGGGCAGGGCTTGATCCCGCTGGGGGCAATGGTGCATTGTGGGCGATCTTTAGAAGAAAGACGCTATGACATTTTCAGATCAAAATATGCAAATCCTGTCGCCCGTGCCGATGGAGCCCGACGACTTTACAGACGCCGACGCCGCAGTTGACCGATTGCAAGAGCTGTACGAACAGGCGACGGAATTTTTGTCGGAGCATTTCAGCATGGCGGTGAAGGGCGATAAGCCATCAATGCGGGTGCGGGCGTTTTACCCGGAAATTCGGCTGACAACGACCAGCTATGCCAAGACGGATTCGCGCCTTAGCTTTGGTCATGTGGCGGGGCCGGGCACCTATTCCACCACGGTGACCCGCCCTGATCTGTTTCGCAACTACCTGATCCAGCAAATTGCGCTGTTGGTGCAAAACCACGGTGTTGCAGTAACCATTGGTGCATCGGAAACGCCAATTCCGGTGCATTTTGCAGTTGCGGGTAACCCGGCAGTGTCTGTTCCGCATGAGGGCGCTTTGGATTTTTCGCTGCGCGATGTGTTCGATGTGCCGGATTTGGCCACCACGAATGATGATATCGTCAACGGCGTGCGGCAGAAAAACCCGGACGGATCTGGCCCACTTGCACCGTTTACCGCGCAGCGCGTGGATTATTCGCTGGCCCGCCTAAGCCATTATACCGCGACGGAACCGAAACATTTTCAGAACCACGTGCTGTTCACCAACTACCAGTTCTACGTTGATGAATTTGAGGCCTATGCGCGGACTGCACTGGCGGACCCGACCAGCGGCTACAGTGCTTTTGTGGCAACCGGAAACCAGCAGATTACCGCCCCTGATCAGGTTTTGCCGACATCTGACAAGACACCGCAAATGCCGACATACCATTTGAAGCGGGATGATGGGCAGGGCATCACGCTGGTCAATATCGGCGTGGGGCCAAGCAATGCCAAAACGGCGACCGACCATATTGCGGTGTTGCGGCCACATGCCTGGCTGATGGTGGGGCATTGTGCGGGGCTGCGGAATGGCCAAAGTCTTGGTGATTTCGTGCTGGCCCATGCCTATCTGCGCGAAGACCATGTGCTGGATGCGGATTTGCCGGTTTGGGTGCCGATCCCGGCACTTGCTGAGATTCAGATCGCCTTGGAAGAGGCGGTTGAAGAGGTGACGCAGCTGGAAGGGTACGAGCTGAAGCGCATCATGCGGACCGGCACGGTGGCCACGATTGACAATCGCAACTGGGAATTGCGCGATCAATCCGGGCCGGTGCAGCGGCTTTCACAATCCCGCGCGATTGCGCTGGATATGGAAAGTGCGACGATTGCGGCGAACGGATTTCGCTTTCGAGTACCCTATGGCACGCTTTTGTGCGTGTCCGACAAGCCGCTGCATGGCGAGTTGAAACTGCCGGGCATGGCAAGTGCGTTCTACAAGACGCAAGTGGCGCGGCATTTACAGATTGGTATTCGCGCGATGGAACGGCTGCGAGAGATGCCTTTGGAACGGCTGCACAGCCGCAAGTTGCGTAGCTTTGAGGAAACGGCCTTTCTATGATATGGCGAAAAGCGGCTGTATCGGGCCGAAACTGGCGGAATCCGCTTGATTTGCGCGTCAAAAACCTATGTAGCGGGGGACGCCGCCCTTCGTGGGCCGAAACAGACCCCGACGATTTGAACGGGGCACTATGATGGGAGACATGCTATGTCAAAACCGATGACCAAGACTCAGTTGATTGCCGCAGTGGCCGATGCAATGGGTGCTGATAAGAAAACCGCCGGTACGGCGCTTGATGCAATTGCCAGCGTTGTGACGCGCGAAGTGGCCGCTGGAGGCACCGTAGTTGTTCCGGGTCTTGGCAAAGTCGCGTGCCGCGAGCGCCCGGAGCGTCAGGTTCGCAACCCGGCAACGGGCGAAACCATGACTAAAGCAGCAGATCGCCAAGTGAAATTTGCTATTGCGAAGTCGTTGAAAGACAGCGTGAACGGCTGATCGTATTTGGGGTCGCTTGCGACTCGTTTGATTGTTTGAAAGGGTCGCCCCAGCGGGCGACCCATTTCATTTTTGGAGGTACCAATGGCGGGTGCAGTGGCTATTGGTGGTATATTCTTCCGGTCGAAAGACCCGAACGCTTTGGCCGCGTGGTACCAGACGCATCTTGGTGTGACGACGGGCGGGGACGGGGAGCCTTGGCATCAACAGGCCGGGCCGATGGTTTTTGCCCCGTTCAAGGCCGATACGGATTACTTCCCTGCTGATCGGCAATGGATGGTGAATTTTCGGGTGGATGATTTGACAGCATTGATAGCGTCGTTGCAAGCAGCAGGGATCGCCGTCGAAACCCGTGCGGAATGGGATGGGGAATGGGGGCGCTTTGGCCGCATCCATGACCCGGAAGGCAACCCGATAGAGCTATGGGAAGCGCCCGCAGCGTGAAGATCGATTTTCTTTCCATTGTTATGGGCGTCGCCTTTTCGGTGATGTGGTCATCAGCTTTTGCAACGGCGCGGATCATCTTGGCGGATGCGCCGCCGCTGCACGCCCTGGCGTTGCGGTTTCTGATTTCCGGTATCATCGCGGTGGCTTTGGCGCGGGCGATGGGCCAGATGTGGTACCTGACCCGGGCGCAATGGCGGGCAACGGCGGTGTTCGGGTTGTGTCAGAACGGCATTTATCTGGGCCTCAACTTTGTGGCGATGCAGACCGTAGAGGCATCGCTTGCGTCGATCATTGCATCGACCATGCCGCTGTTGGTGGCAGCATTGGGGTGGCTGGCCTTTGGCGATAAGGTGCGGCCCCTAGGGATGGCTGGGCTGTTGGCGGGCGTGGTGGGTGTTTCCGTCATCATGGGTGCGCGTTTCAACGGCGGTGTTGATCTGATCGGAGTGGCACTGTGCGGAATTGGTGCCTTGGCGCTGGCGGTGGCGACGCTGACGCTGCGTGGGGCGACCAGTGGCGGCAATCTGTTGATGGTGGTTGGCTTGCAGATGCTGGTCGGCGCGGTGCTGTTGGGGTTGGCCGCAGTGCTGTTCGAGGTGCCGCATGTTACCTTGACGGCGCCGTTGATCGCGGCGTTCGTCTATCAGATGTTCGTACCAGGGCTGATTGCCACGATGATCTGGTTTTCGCTGGTGGGCCGGATTGGTGCGGTGCGGGCATCCAGCTTTCATTTCCTGAACCCCTTCTTTGGCGTTGCCATCGCAGCCTTGCTGTTGGGCGAAGCGATCAGACCGCTGGATATGATCGGCGTTGCAGTGATCATGGCGGGCATTCTGGCCGTGCAGCTTTCGAAGGCCCGGGCGTAACAATCACTCGCATATAGTAACAATTCATCACGGAAGCTTTGGATGACATATGTGCTGCCGCACAGCATGTTGTCGGCGAAACAGGGGTTTGCGATGGATGTGATACTTGGCTATCTGGCGGGTCTGCTGACCCTGATCAACCCGTGCGTTCTGCCGGTGTTGCCTATCGTGCTGACCACCGCGCTGCAGGCGCATCGCCTTGGGCCGGTGGCCTTGGCGGCCGGTATGTCGGTGGCTTTTGTGGCGTTGGGGTTGGGGGTGGCCACGCTGGGGCAGGCCTTGGGCCTTGATGCCGAAACGCTTGCGCAAGGGGCCGCCATTCTGATGATCGGCTTTGGTCTGGTGCTTTTGGTGCCACGGCTTAATTCCGGGTTTGCGCTTGCCACGGGTGGAGTGGCCGCGCGTGCCGATGCCGGGATAGACCGGGTAGACCGAAGCGGCCTTGGCGGGCAATTCCTTGGTGGCGCGCTGCTTGGCGCTGTATGGAGCCCGTGCGTGGGCCCAACGCTTGGCGGTGCGATATCGCTGGCAAGCCAAGGCCAAAATCTGGTTTGGGCGGGCACTATCATGCTGGCGTTTGCCGCTGGGGTTTCGACCGTGATCTTGGCGTTGGGCTACGGCGCGCGGGCTGCCCTGCAACGCCGCCGCGCACTGATGCGCAAGATTTCCGAAAAGGCCAAGCCGGTGATGGGCGTGGTGTTTGTGGCGGTTGGGCTGATGCTGTTGTTCCGCGTCAACCTGATCATTGAAACCTGGCTTCTGAATGTGCTGCCATTCTGGCTGCAAGACTTTTCCGTATCCATCTGACCTAAATGAGGTAACTCCATGCAACGCCGTGATTTTCTAATGCTGACCGCCGCCGTAACCCTTGCCGCACCGATGGCCTTTGCGGCGGATTCGAATATCTACTCACCCGAGCTGGTGACTGCCGAATTGGCCGCTGGCAAGACAGTGGTGTTGGATTTCACCGCCAGCTGGTGCGTCAGCTGCCAATCGCAAGGCCGTGCCATTCGTGCCTTGCGGGATGCGAATCCGGCCTATGACAAGACCATTACTGTGGTTGATGTCGATTGGGATACCTACAAGCGCACCGAGCTAACCGAGAAATACGGCATTACAAACCGGGGGTCGCTGGTGTTTCTGCGCGGGGACAAGGTCATCGCGCAGACGTATTCGCATTCTTCAAAGGCTGATCTAAAGGCGCTGTTCGATCAGGCTGCTGCGGCGGCCTGAGCCATCAGCGCGGCATCTGACGCCATGGTGCGGGCCACCGAGGGCCGCGCCATGCAACGCTGCACCCAATCGCGAATAGCGGGATCATCCGGCGTTGCATCGCGAAACCAGGCATAGGGCGAATGCACCAGCAGGTCGGCGGCGGAATAGCTGTCGCCCAGAAGGTAGGGGCTGTGCGTCAGGGCGTCATGCAGCTTTGCGGTAAGCTCTGAGACACCCCGGAAGGTCGCGGTCAAATAGGGGTGGCTGAGCCCGGCTGCATCGAAAAGCAGCACCGGTTCCATCACCGACCCATACCAGTGCAGCCAGCTGATATACGCGCCGCGTTGCGCGTGACCAACGGGGCGGCCAAGGCCCGCATCGGGGAAAAGATCGGTCAGATATTGGATGACCGCCCCGCTTTCGCGGATCAGCGTGCCATCATGGATCAACAGCGGCACCTTGCCTTCGGGGTGTGGGTTGGCAGGGTCGTGTCCCCCACTGCCATCTTGCCGCAGAATGGTAACGGGCTCGATCTTGACCCAGTCCTGGATGCCCATTTCATCAATCAGCGTGACAATACGAGACGACCGGGATTGCGGGGAATGGATCAGGGTAAGCATGGGCTTTCCTTTCGCTGGTGGATTATTGATGTACCACTATGCTATAGTGGTCCTGTCAGTTTCCGTCAGGATCATCATGGCCCGGTCTGATCGCCTGTTTCGTCTGTTGGATGCCTTGCGTCGGTTGCCAAAGCCGGTAACGGCGGCGCGCCTTGCTGAAGAAACCGAGGTGTCGGACCGCACGCTATACCGCGATATTGAAACCCTGCGCGCCGGGGGTGTGTTGATCGACGGGGCGGCGGGGTATGGTTACACCTTGGCGGAAGACCCGGCGTTGCCACCGCAGATGTTTTCGCAGCTAGAGGTCGAGGCGCTGGTGCTGGGTCTGGCGGAGGTGAAGCAAGCGGGTGATCCCGAACTGGCGCGCGCGGCAGATGCGGCGATGGCCAAGATTATCGCCAGCCTTCCCGAACGTTTGCAACGGCAAGCCATTCATGCCGTGCAGCAAACCTATCGGTTTGAGAAACGCCCGGCCGCGCCCGCCAATCTTGCGGTAATCCGGCAGGCGTGTTGGGATGAGATGGCGTTGGATATTGCCTACAGTGATGCGGGCGGCGTGGTGACACATCGGCGCGTCTTGCCGTTGTCGGTGGTGTTTCTGGACCGGACGTTGATGCTGCTAGGTTGGTGCCAGTTGCGGCAGGATTTCCGCAGGTTTAATCTGCACAAGATAGAAAAGCTGGACCAGACGACCGAAAGCTTTCGCCCGCGCCGGGTGCCGTTACTGCGGGAATTTACACAGCGGCTACGTAATGGTGTAAGTTCGGCTGAGGCAAATACATAGCTCTGTGGTCTACCGTGGAGGTCGAAATGCGCAATGAATTCAGCCTTGCCAGTGTTTGGCGCGTAAAGGGCACGGCGGATGAAGTGGCCGCCATTCTGACCGATGCGCCGCATTTTCCCTACTGGTGGGGTGAGGTGTATCTGGGCACCAAGACGATTGCGCCGGGCGATGAAAACGGCATTGGGCGGCAGGTGGCCGTGCATTCCAAGGGGCGGCTGCCGTATGATTTGCATTGGACCGCCACGCTGGTCGAAAGCGACCTGCCGCATCGGTGGCGGATTACCGCATCGGGCGATCTGACCGGTTGGGGCGAATGGCGGATCACCGAAAACGGGCCAATGGTCGAGGCGCGCTATAATTGGCACGTAACGGCGGACAAGCCGATGTTGCGGCTGCTATCGCCACTGTTGGCCCCGGTGTTTGCGTGGAACCACCGGTGGGCGATGGCCAAGGGCGAAGCCGGCTTGCGGCGGGAATTGGTGCGGCGCAGGGCCGTGGCGCAGCAGGAAATGGGCTTGCACGAAATGGTGCAGTAAGTTTTGACCTAGCCGATCTGACCGCGCAGGCCGCCAGTTTGGCCACGATCCAGCAGCCAATGATCAAGGATCACACACGCCATCATCGCCTCGCCTACCGGCACTGCACGGATGCCAACGCAGGGGTCGTGGCGGCCTTTGGTGATCAGGTCGGTTTCTTCGCCTTTTTGCGTAACCGTGCGCCGCGCGGTCAGGATTGAGGATGTCGGCTTCACCGCAAAGCGCACCACCACATCCTGCCCGGATGATATGCCACCAAGGATGCCGCCGGCATGGTTTGATTGAAACTCTGGCCCGTTTGCGCTCATCCGCATCTCATCGGCATTTTCCACCCCGGTCAGCGAAGCGGCGGCCATGCCTTCGCCTATTTCAACGCCTTTGACGGCATTGATTGACATCATCGCAGCAGCAAGATCGGCGTCCAGTTTGCCATAGATCGGCGCGCCAAGGCCGGGGGGCACGCCGGACGCCATAACCTCGATCACTGCGCCGACGGAATTGTGCGCAAGGCGCAGCTCGTCCAGATCGATCGCCCAATCGGCGGCGGCATTGGCATCAGGGCACCAGAACGGGTTGGCGTTGATCTGGGCTGCATCAAACCGGCTGCGGTCAATGCTGCGCGGGCCCATCTGCACCATATAGCCGGTGATCCGCAGGTTTGGGGCCAGTGACGCCAACGCTGCACGGGCTACGGCGCCAGCGGCCACTCGTGACGCTGTTTCGCGCGCCGAAGATCGCCCGCCACCACGCGGGTCACGCAGCCCGTACTTCTGGTGATACGTGATGTCGGCATGGCCGGGCCGAAACGATTGCGCAATATCGCCGTAGTCTTTCGACCGCTGATCGGTGTTTTCGATCATCAACTGGATTGGCGTGCCAGTGGTGCGCCCCTCATACGTACCGGACAGAATGCGCACCAGATCCGCCTCTTTGCGTTGCGTGGTGAACTTGTTCTGCCCCGGTTTGCGCCGGTCAAGCCATGGTTGGATATCATCCTCGGTCAGCGCCACGCCGGGCGGGCAGCCATCGACTGTGCAGCCAATCGCTGGCCCGTGGCTTTCGCCCCAGGTCGTGACGCGGAAAAGATGACCGAAGGTGTTCAGGCTCATGGCGCACTCCTATCGGTGCGGCATAACGGTGGCGCTGGCGTTGCTCAAGACTTTTCGGCTTGCACACGGGGCGCAGCGCGGTATCTTCCGCCTTACCTCGGGGTGCCCAACTGGGCTGAGATGCGAAAGCGGACCCGTCGAACCTGAACCGGTTAAGACCGGCGGAGGGAAGGTGTATGGAATTCTCCATCCCGTCTCCGCCCGTCGCAGATGGAGAATGACATGAAATCATCCTTGTTTGCTGCGGGTTTTCTATGCGTTGCCACAGTGGCTTCGGCGGAAACCCCAGTGTTGAATGTGCTGACCTATGACAGCTTTGTTGCCGAATGGGGCCCCGGCCCTGTGATTGAAAAGGCGTTCGAGGCAACCTGCGCCTGCGACTTGCAGTTTACGGCGGCGGGGGATGGGGCGGCGTTGTTGGCGCGGATCAGGCTGGAAGGGGCCGCATCGGCCGCCGATGTTGTGTTGGGGTTGGATACCAACTTGACTGCATCTGCTACGGCAAGTGGGCTGTTCGCGCCGCATGGGCAGACACAGCCCAATGATTTGCCGGTGGGCTATGCCGACCCGCTGTTCCTGCCCTATGACTGGGGCTATTTCGCGTTTGTCTATGACAAGACCAAACTCGCCACGCCGCCTACCTCGTTTGAGGCTTTGGCAACGTCTGACATAAAGATCCTGATCCAAGACCCGCGCGCATCGACCCCCGGCCTTGGGCTGTTGATGTGGGTGAAGGCGGCGCATGGCGATAAGTCTGCCGATATTTGGGCGGGGCTTGCCGACAATATCGTGACTGTCACTCCGGGATGGTCGGAATCCTACGGGATGTTTCTGGAAGGTGAGGCCGATATGGTTTTGTCTTACACGACCTCGCCTGCCTACCACCTGATCGCCGAAAACGATGACAGCAAGGCGGCGGCGGCGTTTGACGAAGGGCATTATTTGCAGATCGAGGTGGCGGGCAAGCTGGTGGGTAGTGATCAGGCGGCCCTTGCCGATCGGTTTTTGGCCTTCATGGCGTCGGATGCGTTTCAAACGGTGATCCCGGAAACAAACTGGATGTATCCGGCGAAAACCCCGGCGGGGGGTCTGCCAGATGGGTTCAAGACGATGATAACGCCGGTAAAAAGCCTGCTTATCGACGCCGCGGAGGCCGAGGCGATGCGGGCACAGGGGATTGCGGAATGGCAAGCCGCGCTGGCAAAATAAGCCCCATTACGGCAGGGGGGTTGGCCATTGCCGCAGTCTTGCTACTGCTGTGCTTTGGCACGCTGGCGGCGGTTTTGCTCCGCGCCAGCGGCTCAGGCCTTGGGCCAGCCGATGCAGCGGCGATCCGATTTACGGTCGCACAGGCGGCAGTTTCGGCGTTGCTGTCGGTGCTGCTGGCGGTGCCGGTGGCGCGGGCATTGGCGCGGCGGCGTTTTGTTGGTCGGCATCTGCTGATCACCCTGATGGGTGCGCCGTTCTTGGTGCCGGTGATTGTTGCAGTGCTGGGTCTGCTGCAGGTTTTCGGGCGCGCGGGGGTGCTGAATAGCGGTTTGACGGCGCTTGGTTTGCCACCTGTCAGCATTTACGGCTTTCACGGCGTCGTTCTGGCGCATGTGTTTTTCAACATGCCGTTGGCGGTGCGCATGATTCTGCAAGGTTGGCAGGCGATCCCGGCAGAACGGTTTCGTGTCGCAGCATCTTTGGCCTTCGCCCCCGCCGATATTCTGCACCATCTGGAACGCCCTATGCTGCGCGATGTGTTGCCCGGTGCGGCACTGGTGATTTTCACGCTGTGCCTGTCCAGTTTCGCGGTCGCCCTGACGTTGGGCGGTGGCCCGCGCGCGACAACGGTTGAACTGGCAATCTATCAGGCGCTGCGGTTTGATTTTGATCTGGGCCGTGCGGCGGCGCTGGCAGCAGTGCAATTTGCCCTGTGCGCCACGGCGGTGCTGATCAGTCTGCGCTTTGCAAAAGGCGCGACGTTTGGCGCGGGATTGGATCGTGGGGTCGTGCCTTGGTGGGGGCTGTCGCGGCTATCGGGCCTGCAGGACAGCGCCGCCATTGGTTTGGCGGCCATGTTTCTGATTCTGCCGCTTGCGATGGTGGCGGTTCGCGGTGTGCCGGGTCTGGCCGATATTCCAATCGCCGTTTGGCCCGCCCTGGCCCGGTCATTGGCGGTGGCTGCGGTGTCAACTGTACTGACAATGGCGGCTGCGGTTGCCCTTACCGGGGCAATCGTGCGTGGCCCGTTTGCCAAGCCGCTGGAGCTGGCGGCGACATTGCCCCTTGCGGCATCAAGCCTTGTGTTGGGCACTGGCCTGTTCCTGATCGTGCAGCCGTGGATAGCGGCCGGGCGTTTGGCACTGCCGGTTACGGCACTGGTCAACGCCACGCTGGCGCTGCCGTTTGTGCTGCGCATCTTGCTGCCGAACTGGCGCGCGATTGAGGCTGATTATGGCAGGCTTGCAACGTCGATGGGGGTGACGGGCTTGGCCCGGTGGCGTTGGCTGGTCCTGCCCCGGTTGCGCGCGCCGTTGGGCTTTTCCGCCGGTTTGGTGGCGGCGCTTTCGATAGGCGATCTTGGTGTGGTGGCGCTGTTTGCGGGGGAGCGGGGGGTTACATTACCACTGCTGATGCAGCGGCTGATGGGGGCGTACCGGATGGATGCGGCGGCGGGGGTGGCATTGGTGTTGGTCAGCGTCAGCTTTGCGATGTTCTGGCTGTTTGATTGGGAAGGGCGACGCCATGCTGACGCTTGAAGGCGCCCGGATCGTGCAAGACGACTTTTCGCTTGAGGCCAACTGGTCCGTTGCGGCAGGGGAACGCGTTGCTATCATCGGCCCATCTGGTGGCGGCAAGTCGACCCTGTTGTTGACGATTGCGGGGTTTGTGCCGCTGACGGCGGGGCGTATAAACTGGGCCCGGCAGGATTTAGCGCTGCTGTCGCCGGGTGATCGCCCGCTGAGTTTGCTGTTTCAGGATCAGAACCTGTTCCCGCATCTGACTATTGCACAGAACTTAGGGCTGGGTCTTAACCCGTCGCTGAAGCTGACGGCGGAACAGCAAGATCAGATCGACCTCGCCCTCGAACGGGTTGGGCTGGCGGGCATGGGGCCCCGAAAGCCGGGATCGCTATCGGGGGGGCAGCAAGGGCGGGCGGCTTTGGCGCGGGCGTTACTTCGGGCAAGGCCAATGCTGCTGCTGGACGAACCATTCGCGGCACTTGGGCCGGCGCTAAAGGCCGAAATGTTGGATTTGGTGGCCGAGGTGGCAGGGGCAACCGGCGCGACTGTGCTGATGGTCACGCATGACCCGAGCGATGCGAAACGTTTTGCTGACCAGACTGTGCTGGTGGCCGATGGCATTGCGCATCCGCCGCAGCCGACGGCGCAGTTGTTTGCGAATCCGCCTAGTTCATTGGCGGCCTATTTGGGGGTCTAAGAACAGCCGCAGAAAGAAAAAACCCCGCCGAAGCGGGGTTTGACAACGCGCTCTGACTTGGATCAGTGGACTTTCTTTTTGCCTTTAACCCGAGTCCAAAGCCGTTTGTTGGTCAGGTACAGCAGCACCGACAGCACACTCAAGAACAGCACGGCGGCAAAGCCAGCCTCTTTGCGCGCCATCAGTTTAGGTTCTGCAGTCCACATCAGGAACGACGACACATCTTCGGCCATGTGGTGCACCGTGGCTTCGTGACCATCGGCAAAAGTAACCTGATCATCTGTCAGCGGTGGTGCCATTGCAATCCAGGTGCCGGGTACGGTGGAATGGCCCGCCTCGTCTTTGCATTCATCCGGCACGCCGCCGTTGGCGAAAGCAACGTTGTAGTAGCCTTCGGTATCTGCCGGTGCGCAGGCTGGCGGATCTTCGTATCCGGTCAGGAGGGCATGGATGTATTCCGGCCCGCCGATTCCTTTGAACAACTGGTTGATACCGCTGCCATAGGGGCCATGAAAGCCCGCACGGGCCTTGGCCATCAGGCTAAGATCGGGGGCGGCAGCCAAACTGTGTACCGGGAAATTGTCGGTGGGCGTCAGAGTGCGAAACTCACCCTTTTCCACGTCGTACAGTTGGCGATTGCTGTCTTCGTCGTTGATCGGGAAGGCAGTCGCATAGGCGCGCACCTGATCTTCGGGAAGATGCGGCCCGCCTTCATCAGCAAGGGACCGAATCGGCACGAATTTCAAGCCGTGGCAGGCCGAGCAAACCTCGGTGTAAATCTGCAGGCCGCGTTGCAGTTGATTTTCATCAAACTTTCCGAATGGGCCTTCATGGGCGAAGGCCACATCTTCCATGTGGTGTTCGGCAGTTTCGGCATAGGCGGCGCTCGTGCAAAGTGCCAAGGCCGAAACGGCAGTCAGAGCGATTTTCCGGATCATCATGGTCATATCTTTTCTCACTCTGCCGGGTTCACAGCGGCGTAATGCGCTTTGAAGTCATCCTCGATCGTCGCGGGCTGTGGCAGCGGCTTTTCGATAACGCCCAGCAGTGGCAGGATGACTAGGAAGTAGGCGAACCAATAGGCCGACGCGATCAGCGAAATCGTGGCATAGGGTTCTTCGGCGGGCATCGCGCCGCACCACATCAGCACCACAAAGTCGATGCACAGCAGCGCGAACCACCATTTGAACATCGGCCGATAGCGGCCAGAGCGGACTGAGGATGTATCCAGCCATGGCACCAATGCCATCACGGCAATCGCGCCGAACATCGCCAGCACGCCAAAGAACTTGGCGTCGATGATGCCGAAGCTGACAAAGCTGGCGATCTGCACCACCCAGACATCAGCCGTGAAGGCGCGCAGAATCGCATAGAAGGGCAAGAAGTACCATTCCGGCACAATATGGCTTGGCGTCGAAAGCGGGTTTGCTTCCAGATAGTTATCGGGGTGGCCAAGGTAGTTTGGCATGAAGCCGACGATCGCGAAGAAAATCACCAGGATCACGCACAGTGCGAACAGGTCTTTCATCACAAAATACGGCCAGAACGGCAGCGTGTCTTTCTGCGCCTCTTCCTTCGAGGTGCGGCGGACTTCAACACCCGTCGGGTTGTTGTTGCCGGTGCTGTGGAACGCCCAGATATGCACGGCAACAAGGGCGGCAATCACGAACGGCAGCAGGTAATGCAGGCTGAAAAAGCGGTTCAGCGTGGCGTTATCAACCGAAGGCCCGCCCAGAAGCCAGGTTTGCAGCGACTCGCCAACGCCCGGAATAGCGCCAAACAGACCGGTGATCACCGTGGCACCCCAGAACGACATCTGGCCCCAAGGCAGAACATAACCCATGAACGCCGTCGCCATCATCGCCAGATAGATCAACATCCCAATGATCCAGGTAATTTCACGCGGAGCCTTGTACGACCCGTAGAACAGACCGCGGAAAATATGCAGATACACCGCCACAAAGAACAGCGACGCGCCGTTTGCATGCAGGTAGCGCAGCATATAGCCGCCGTTCACATCGCGCATGATGTGTTCGACGCTTGCGAAGGCGCGGTCAACATGCGGCGTGTAATGCATCGCCAGCACAATGCCGGTGATGATTTGCAGCGCCAGACAGAAAGTCAGAACTATGCCCCAGATCCACATCCAGTTCAGGTTCTTCGGCGTCGGGATCATCAGGGTGTCATACAACAGCCCGACAATTGGCAGGCGGCTGTACAGCCACTTTTCGCTACCCGTCTTGGGCTCGTAATGGTCATGCGGAATTCCGGCCATGATATCTGTCCTTACCCAAGCTTGATCGTTGTTTCGTCTTCGAACTTTGCCACTGGCACCGGTAGGTTGCGCGGCGCGGGGCCTCTGCGAATACGGCCTGCAGTATCATAGTGTGACCCGTGGCAAGGGCAGAACCAGCCGCCGAAATCGCCCGATCCATCACCGATTGGCACGCAACCAAGGTGGGTACAAACGCCCATCATCACCAACCACTCGCCCGCTTCATCCAGCGTCCGGTTCTGGTCTGATGCGTCGGCTTCGGCCTGAATGTTTTCGTTTTCTGCCAGCGCGTCTGGCAGATCGGCAAGCGGCACAGCGCGGCCCGCCTCAATTTCTTCCGGGTTGCGGCGGCGAATGAACACCGGCTTACCCAGCCACTTCACTGTTAGCTGTGTGCCAACCTCAACCGCGCTGACGTCGACGAAAATCGACGACAGGGCCTGCACATCTGCGGACGGGTTCATCTGATTGACCAGCGGCCAAACCGCAGCACCCGTGGCAACAGCCCCAGCGCCAGCGGTGGCATAATACAAGAAATCCCGGCGAGTGCCTACGTGATCGTCTGCGTGGGACACAGCAATTTCTCCCTACTTGCGGCCGCTATTGTGATGCGGCCATGCATTGATTTGGCAGCAGTCGCCCGCAGCCTTACACGGCGGTGTTTAGCCAAGCCTTTGCCCCCCGTCCAGCGGACAAAGGGGCGCAGCCCTTATGTTTTGTCTGTATTGCGAACGGAAAACACCCCGTCCAGCCCCAAGCAGACACAATCGGCATTAAAATTCCGCAGTTGGGCGCCTGACACACTGTTCTGACAACCGAAGTATTGCTAGGGATGAAGCAGCCCAAACGAACAGGAATTTGGCATGACAAGCTTTCGATCAGGCACTCGGATACTACTTGCATTGGCAATGGTAACAGGTTTGCCCCTGTTCGCATCAATGGCGCAGGCCGAGGTGGAATTGTCGTTCTATGGCGGCACGCAATCATCGCCTCACAGCACCATCGACGATTCCGTTCTGGGCGAGGCGCGCGTGCGGTGGCTGGGTAAGTCTTTCGCGGCACCACCTTATTACGGCGTGCGCGCAACGTGGTGGAAAACTGAAAAGCTGGGCTTCGGCGTCGAAATAAACCACGCGAAAGTCTATTCCGAAAACCCGACTGTGCTTGGCTATGACGTGCTCGAATTCACCGATGGCCTTAACCTGGTCACCGCCAATATCTTCCGCCGCTTTCCCAACGATAGCCGCTTTACCCCGTACGTGGGTGGCGGCCTTGGCGTGGCCGTACCGCATGTGGAAATTCAGCGCACGGGCGAATCGAAGACGTTCGAGTATCAGCTGACTGGCCCCGCAGCGATTCTGGTTATTGGCACCACCTACGAGATCAACGACAGATGGTCGGTTTTTGCCGAATACAAAGGCAGCTATTCGCGAAACAAAGCCAAGGTTGATGCGGGTGGCACGTTAACCACCAATATCGTGACCAACGCCCTAAACCTTGGCGCCAGCTTCAACTTCTAGGACGGTGGATTGGTGGCAAGCATCGACGGCCGCTTGGCAAAGGCTTCATACCAGCCGGCAAGATCGGGTCGCCCGGCGCGCCAACTGCGCGCATCGTGGCGGAAATCAAGATAACCAAGCGCGCAGCCGATCGAAATTTGCCCCATATCCAGCGGGCCAGACAGATGGCTGATCCAGCGGTTTTCCAGCGCATCCAAAGCCCGGTCGATCTTACCCCACTGACCTTCGACCCACGGATCGTACCGTTTTTCTTCTGGACGCACGCGCCACTCATAAACCATCAAGATAGCCGCATCGACAATGCCGTCGCCAGTTGCCTCTAGCGTCAAGGTATCCCACAGCCGGGGTGCTGCGGGATAAAGCCCCTTGCCAGACAACCTATCCAGATATTGGCAGATCACCCGGCTGTCATACAACGCCGGGCCATCATCGCGTTCCAGTGCCGGTATCTTGCCCAGTGGGTTATGGGCCAACGGCATCTTGCTCGCGTCAACCGGCGTGCCGGTGGCCGCTACCAGTGTCACCCGATCCAACATGCCAGATTCATGAAGCAAAACCATACACTTACGCGCATATGGCGAGGTGGGCGAGTGATATAAACGCATGGCAACCTCTCTGTGGATCATCCGATGCTAGGGCCAGTGGTTGGCCGTGTCCACAGCAGCCGGGCTGCACCGCGGATTGAAACGCAGGCCCAGTGGGCTCACACCCCCCGCATCAGGGCAGACAGTGCCTGCGCTACCCCCTCAGTGGGTCGTCTTGCCAACGCTTCAGCAGCAGCCAATCGAACGGTAGCATCCTTGTTCTGGTTCAGCTTCCAGGTGCCATCAACAGCTTCGATAATCAGCCGAAAAGGCACAATCATCCGCATCATCCGGTCCATCACCCCGTCTGCCATCTTGCTGGAAACCCACGGTTTCTTCGGCAACAAATCAGCCTCGAATCGTGCTGACAGGGCATCCAGATGATCGCGCAGCGTCTCAACCGGTAAAGCGTGCAAAGTGCCTCGCAGATGCACGGCCACATAATTCCACGTTGGCACCTGATCCGGCACCCCATACCAATCTGGCGAGATATATGCATCCGGCCCGCCAACCGCGATCAGCGCCTTGGCGGGCAATGCCGCGCGTGCAACCGGGTTGGATCGTGCCAGATGCAGATCAACCGTCGCGCCATCGGCAGCAATCAAAAACGGTACATGCGCCGCCAACGGCCCGTCCGGGCCATTCAACGTTAGCATCCCGAAGCCACGGTTGCGGGCAAATGCAAGGTTGTCTTGTGCTGTCGCAGTGTGAAACGCCGGATTTGGGTGCATAACGCTGTCTCCTTTTGTGATCAGCCTTGGGCGCCAAACATGAAAAAACCGCCCGAGGGTTGCCCCTATGGCGGTCTGTTCATCCTGTGCCGGCCTAAACTAAGGCCAGATCAGTTCAGCCCTGACGAGCTTTGAAACGCTTTTGTGTCTTGTTGATCACATAGACACGGCCTTTACGACGCACGACCTGGCAGTCGCGGTGACGCGCCTTCAGCGAGCGGAGCGAGTTCTTGACCTTCATCGGCCTTCTCCTGTTCGCGGCGCCAGCAAGCGGTTGGCCTGCGCCTTGAAACTGTTATGCCCCAAGCGTAGGGCGGTGAATTTAGCCGCTTTCGCGACGATTTATGCAGCCTGGGCTGCCGATGGTGGGCGGTACTGGGATCGAACCAGTGGCCACTACGATGTCAACGTAGTGCTCTACCGCTGAGCTAACCGCCCACGTACCGTTGACCCCACCCTGCCCAAATAAAATGGACGCGGGCGGAACCGCGTCGGATGCTGGGTCTATAAAAGGAGTCGCTGGTCTGTTCAAGGGGTTTTGGCAAATCAAAAATACCCGCTATACAAAGCGGATGAGGAACCGTTCATGACCGCCGAAAGCTATCACCTGGTACTGCCCTCGCGGCGGGATACACCGGTGATTTTTTCGTCGCCCCATTCTGGCCGCAGCTATTCCGCCGAATTTCTTGAACTGACGCAGTTGGATGGAAAATCCATCCGGTCATCTGAAGATGCCTATGTTGATCTGCTGATCGAAAAGGCCACGAGCTATGGTGCCCCGCTGATCACGGCACAGACTCCGCGCGCGTTCATTGACCTGAACCGCGCTGTCGATGAACTTGATCCCAGCGTGATTGAGGGGATTTCCCGCGGAATGCACAATCCGCGGGTCAGCTCCGGCCTTGGCGTTATTCCGCGTGTGGTGGCCAACGGGCGCGCGATCTATCGCGGCAAGATCACCCAGCATGACGCGCAGGCGCGCATTGCCCGATTTTGGCACCCCTATCACGCGGCCTTGCTCGGCCTGATCGAAGAAAGCCGCAGCAGCTTTGGCGAGGCTGTCCTGATTGATTGCCATTCGATGCCGCACGAAGCGATTGAAGCCCATGCAAGGCCGGGCCAGCCCAAACCCGAGGTCGTTCTGGGTGATCGCTTCGGGGCTGCGGCTGGTCGCGACGTGATGGATCGGGTCGAGGCGGCGTTTGTAAATGCGGGCCTGCGCGTGGTCCGCAACGCGCCCTTTGCCGGGGCCTACATTGCCCAAGCCTACGGTCGCCCCCAGCAAAACCAGCATGTTGTGCAGATCGAAATTGACCGTGCTTTGTATCTGGACGAACGCCATGTCGAACCCGGGCCCGATTTCGCGGCCTTTAGCGGCCTGATGGCTGGGGTGATAGCCGAGATAACTGAAATCGGTCGCGCTGCAGAACTTGGGCTGGCTGCGGAATAGCCGCCCCTATCGCAACGCCCGCCCCTTGATAATGGCATCCTTGCCGAACTTGGCCCTGATCTTATCCGTCGCGCGCTCGGCAGCACTGCGTTTTGGGACGTTGGGATCCAGCAGATCAACCATCACGTCAGCCTCGTTTGCGGGGGCAAGGTCGGATATGCCAACCCCGATTAGCCGAAACGGACCCGGATCTTTCGCCGCATCCATCAAAGCGCGCGCCTCGCGGTAGATGCGATCAGCGGTCTGGGTCGGGCTATCAAGGCTGTGGCGGCGGCTGATCAGCGTGAAATCAGCGCGTTTCAGTTTCAGCGTGACAGTGCGGCCCGCCAGATCTTTGGCCTTGGCGCGGTCAGCAACCTGTTCGGCCAGCCGCCAGATGTGGCCATCCAGGATATCGGGATCACGCGTATCGCCGTCAAACGTGGTTTCCTTGGACACCGATTTCAGCTTTTCATCGCGGTTTACCCGCCGGGTATCCATGCCGCGGGCCAAGTGCCAAAGCCTGTCGCCCATGTGGCCGAAGCGGGCGCCAAGATCGGCGCGGTCCCATCGGAGAAGATCGCTGATGGTGCGGATGCCTGCCTTTTCCAGCGCGGTTTGGGTCGCCGTGCCGACGCCCCAGATGATGCGCACGGATTTGGGTTGCAGGAACGCCTCGGTTTCACCCCGCCCGATGATCGAAAACCCGCGCGGTTTATCCAGATCGGACGCGATCTTGGCGAGGAACTTGTTGTGGGACAGGCCGATTGATCCGGTCAGGCCCAGTTGGGTTTCCATGTCGCGGACGAGGCGGGCCAGAAGAATGGCAGGGGGAGCGCCGTGGAGGCGTTCGGTTCCGGTCAGGTCGAGGAAGGCTTCGTCGAGGGACAGCGGTTCGATGGCGGGGGTCAGGGCTTCCATCATCGCCCGGATGGCGCGGGAGGCCTCGATGTAGGCGGGGAAGCGGGGTTTCACGACCACGGCTTGCGGGCAGAGTTTCAGGGCCTGAAACATCGGCATCGCGGAACGGACGCCGGAAATGCGGGCGATGTAGCAGCAGGTGGAAACGACGCCGCGGGTGCCGCCGCCTACAATGACGGGGTGGTCGCGGAGGGCGGGGTTGTCGCGTTTCTCGACGCTCGCATAGAAGGCGTCACAATCCATGTGGGCGATGGAAAGGGCTGTCAGTTCGGGGTGGGACAGGATTCGCGGGCCCCGGCAGGTGGGGCACCTTTGGGGGGTATTTTCGAATATTGAAAGGCAATCACGGCAGAGGGTGGGCATGATTTTTGGGAGTGTAGGGGATTTGGAGGGGTTGGGGAACGGGTGTGTTACGGGGCAGGGTAACACGCGTGTTACGATGGGTAAGGCGTTGAATTAGTTGGTATACGGGAATTTTGTTAAGGGGTTGTTAGGGGTTTGTGGGGTAGGTAACACGAGTTCCGGGGCGGAAGTTCAGGTTGAATGGTGTACACTAATGATGTATATATCAGCGGAGAGTTTGGGCGGTGGAGTTTGAGTGGGATGAAGACAAACGCCAGCGCGGGATTGAGAAGCATCAGCTTGATCTGTTGTATGCGGCGGGGGTGTTTGAAGGGCCAACGCTGATCGCGCCGGATGAACGGGGGGCTTATGGCGAAGCGCGGTTCATCGCGATTGGCACAGTTTTGGGGGAAGTGTTCGTCGTGGTCTTTACTAAACGTGGCGACAAGGTGCGGCTGATTTCAGCCCGGAAAGGCGGACGACGTGACCGACAAAAATATCAAACGCGCCTCGCTTGACGATATCCGCCGGATGCGGGACGCGGGGGAGTTGTATCACAACACCGGCGCGCCAGAGTCAGGCGAAGACCTTGGCCCGGATTTCTGGGCCAACGCGGTTTTGACGGCTCCGAAAAAGCCGAAGTCGGTGCATTTGAAACTGGACCCAGAGGTGTTCGCGTATTTTGTCGAAGTGACCAATGGCAAGGGGCATCTGACGCGGATGCAGGCGGTGTTGAAGGCCTATGTGGAGGCGAAGAAGGGGGTTTGACACGCCCGGAAAATGGTCCGGGGGACCGTTTTCAGTGTCAAACGGGCCGAGCCACCGCACGGCCCCGGGGTGTTGATGAAGCAAACAGGGGTGGTTGGGATGGGGGGAGGGCTAGAAGGCGTGGGTTTCACCCACCCTACGGCTCGCTGCGTCACGCTGCAAGGATTGTAGCATCCCGTAAAGCTCTATAGAGAATTGGAACAGGTGGCGAATGGGTGAGGTTGTTAATTGAAATATGTTACTAGGGCGCGGGCAAAGAAAAACTCATGTAGGGCCATTCTTAAATCACGCCGTGAGAAAGTACGGAGGGTCTTGAAGGCTTTAGCTAGAAAAAGACCTCGGCAATTCGAAAGAAGAATTATCCCTCCTGCTGTGTTTAGTTTTTCAGAGAATTACTTTGATACGGTTAGGTGCCTTCAGGAGCTGAAAGATGCAGTATTAATTCGAGATGAAAATCACGAAAGAAGGAGAACATTTCTTGACTTTGAGCCAATAAAGAAAATCTCAATTGCTGGCGCACTAGTGCTTGCTGCTGAGATTGACCGATGGCGAAAAATCAAGAACATTAAACTAAACCCAAGAAACGTCGCAGAGTGGGACCCTGCCGTAAAACGAGTGCTGTCAGATCTTGGATTCTTTGAGCTACTGGATGTTACTATAAAGATTGAAGATGATATATATGGGCCAGATCAACACATTACAGTCATACCATTTGTTTCCAGCGCTTCAGTCGACGGCGAGTTGTTCTCGAAAATTTCAAGTTATATGACGGAAATCGCAAGAGTTTTTCGTCAAGACCCATCCATTTACGCTGCGTTAACTGAAGCTGCATATAACTCGACACTGCACGCATATCCGGAGGGCCACCAGTTCAAGTATCCGATTCACGGTAAGCGCTGGTGGGCAACTTGCAGTTTTGATCCGAAATCGAACTGTGTCAAATTCTTGGTATATGATCAGGGCGTTGGAATCTCCGAGACATTACCAAGGTGGAAACACTGGGAAAAAGTGCGTGGAAAGCTCAGCGAGGTCCCGCTGGTTGGGGGTTCGGTTGGTGCAATGTTGAATGATAGTTCAAGAGCGATAGAGGCGGCTATCGACGTTTCCCGGACTTCTTTGAGCGGTGGGCATGGAAAAGGCCTGAAGGATGTAGTGTCGCCCGTTGCTCACATCGAAGGAGCACAGGTAAGGCTCTTGAGTGGCAAAGGAACTATCCTATATTCAAAGGGTGGTGTGACGCAAAGACGAGATGAAGCGCTACATATCGGCGGAACACTGATCGAATGGACCATCCCCGCTGGAACGACACCAAAAGAGGTAGAATTGACATGAATGTCATCAACATAGCGGTTGACTACACGCCGTTTCCCGGCGGGCGATATCCCACTGATGGAAAAGGAAATGGGACCACGTTTCGGCAACGCTTTTTGGTCCCCATTCTTAAGTCCGGAGGTCACGCAGAAGTTATTCTTGACGGTGCGATGGGATACCCATCTTCATTTCTCGAGGAGGCGTTTGGAGGGCTGGTGCGATCAGAAGGGTTTGAACCTGAAGTTGTTTTGAAGTCCTTTTCATTTACGGCACGGCAGCCGGGCTTTGCGCGTTTTGTTGAAATGATACAGTCATACGTTAAGTCGGCAAATGTATCACATGAAGTCAGAAATTGAAAATTGGCTGACTCAGTAACAATTTGGGCTGCGTTCGTCGGCGCTGTTACTACTATTGGTGCTGGAGCTTTGAAGCATCTTTTTGACCATTTTGTCTCTGGCGCGAACAAAGTCGAATTGCAGCGAGACAGTGACGTCGCACGGTTAGAAAGCGTGGTGTTCGAGGTTCGTGACCTCGCAAATACATACTGGGGTCTTGGTGGTGATCATTTAGGACAGGCGGAACGGGCGGCGGCGATTATTGGTAGACTCGCTTTTATATTTTCTTTGATAGACGGATTGTTCCAAGATAATATTGGCTTGAAGGAGCGAATTTCTGGCTACGCAAAACAATTCCATGATTCGTGCACAGATGGAGACTTTCAAGTTCTCACTCGAAAGCCTGATCCAGATCAATCAAGAGCAATTGAGATTGCTGCATATGCGCTGGTTCATGGCGCATCAGCCGCACGACGGCAGCTTGCTAGAAAAGTAGTAAGTTTACGTTAATAACCATTGCCTTGTATTCCCCCCCTCACTCCCGCCGAACCATCCGCTCCACCTCGTCCATCACCGTCTCCATCAGCATCCCGGTGGCCTCTGGCCCGGTGAACCTTAGCACCCAACCCTCCACTGCCAGTTCTCGCCGCACGGTTAGGCCGGCGCGCAGGCGGACCACGCGCCGGGGGTAGCCGGGGCGGTAGGGGGTGGGGTCTTTCAGGCTTTGTTCAGCCTCGTCGAGGATGGGTTGCAGGAGGGCCCAGTCGGCCTCGGGGGTGCGGGTGTGAGCCTCTTCTAACGCAGTGCGGATGAGGGCGGTGAAGCCTCCCCTCAACGCCGTGGCGAGGCGGAGGGCTTGGCGTTGGCTCAGGGTTTCGGGGGTGGTGAGGGTGCCGTCAAGCTCTTCGACCAGCAGGGCGAGGGCGCGGAGGCGGGAGCGGCGCATTTTGCAGGCGTTGGGGTAGAGGCATGCTACGGCGGCGTCGATGGTGGGGAAATGGCCGAGATCGCGGGATTGCACGGCGATGCGGCCTTTTTCCCAGGGCGACAGGTCGGCGCGGATGTCGTTTTCCTCGACCATCAGGGTGAGGGCGGCCGGAATGGTGGCGGGGGTGAGGATGGTGGCGTTGATGGTGGCGTAGGCGGGGTTTTGGGTGAGGGCGTGCAGCGCGCGGATGGCGGTGAGGCGGCGGAAGCCGGAGATCAGGGCGTAACCGTCTTGGGTGAGGAAGACCTCGATCGGGGTGCGCAGGCCGTGGGTGGCGATGGAGAGGCGCAGTTCTTGCAGGGCAGTGGGATCAAGGTGGGTGCGATCGCGCGGCAGGGCGTGGTCGTCGATATCGGCGGTGGGGATGAGGGGCATTTGGCGGCCTTTGCTGGGGGTGCCAGTAGGGCCGGGGATTGGTGAGGCAAGGGTTAAGCGGGCGTGCGGGGTTGATTTGATGGGGGGTTCGGGGCACATCTGTGGCGGGGCCTTGTTGGCCTTGAGTTTGGTCAGGGGAATTTGATGGATATCGGGCAGATTTTAGGGGGCAACGCAGTGTATCTGGCGATTGCCGCGTTCATTATCATTTGTATTTTTCTGGGGGTGCGGATTGTGCCGCAATCGGAAAAGCATGTGGTGGAACGGTTTGGCCGGCTGAAGTCGGTGCTGGGGCCGGGGATCAACTTTGTGGTGCCGTTTCTGGACCGGGTGGCGCATAAAATCTCCATCCTGGAACGGCAGCTGCCGACAGCGCAGCAGGACGCGATTACGACGGACAACGTGCTGGTGAAGGTGGAGACATCGGTGTTTTACCGCATTACCGAGCCGGAAAAGACAGTGTACCGGATCAGGGATGTGGATGCGGCGATTGCGACGACGGTGGCGGGGATTGTGCGATCTGAGATTGGCAAGATGGAGCTGGATCAGGTGCAATCGAACCGGGCCGAAGTGGCGGCGAATATTCGCGAGCAGGTAAGGTTGCTGGTCGATGACTGGGGCATCGAGGTGACGCGGGCGGAGATCCTGGATGTGAACCTGGACGAAGCGACGCGAACGGCGATGTTGCAGCAGCTGAACGCCGAACGGGCGCGGCGGGCGCAGGTGACGGAAGCCGAGGGCAAGAAGCGGGCGGTGGAATTGAACGCCGATGCGGAGTTGTATGCGGCGGAACAGGAAGCCAAGGCGCGCCGCGTGCTGGCGGATGCCGAGGCCTATGCGACCGGGGTGATCGCCGAAGCCATCAAGGCGAACGGCATCGAAGCGGCGCAATATCAGGTGGCGCTGAAACAAGTGGAGGCGCTGACGGCGGTGGGCCAAGGCGCTGGCAAGCAGACCATCATCGTACCGGCGCAGGCGCTGGATGCGTTTGGCGATGCGTTCAAGATGCTGAAAGGGCGTGTGTGATGTGGGCAACGTGGTGGGTTTGGGTGGTTGCGGGCTTTGCACTGGGCGTGGTCGAGGTGCTGGTGCCGGGGTTCATCTTCCTCGGCTTCGCGATTGGCGCGGTGCTTACTGGCGTGCTGGTTGGGATCGGGTTGCTGGGGGCCAATGTGCCCGCGTTAGTCTTGGTGTTCGCACTGGCGTCACTTGCCGCCTGGTTCGTGCTGCAGCGGATGTTTGGCGGGCGCGAGGGGCAGGTCAAGCTGTGGGACAAGGACATTAACGAGTAGGGGCCAACGATGCCGTTCCTGATTGGTGGGCTGTTTCTGGTGGCGTGGTTCGTCTGGGCCAACTGGGGCCGCGACAAAGCCGGGGCCGAGTTGAACCGCAAGCTTGATCCGGTCTGGTCACGGCTGTTTCGCCGCAAAAAATGCCGCTGGCAGGCGATGGGTATTTCCGGCGAAAGCCTGCGCGCCTTTCACTGTGATCACTGCGGCGTCACCGCCTACAGCAGTCACCCCGGCGGGCCGAGAGAGTGCAAGCGGGGGCTGGGTGGCGGGTTGTGAAGGGGGGTGGGTGAAACCCATGCGAACGCGGGGAATGCTTGGTGCATTCGGAAAGGAAGACGTGGGTTTCACCCACCCTACGCTTCCTGATTGCCGGGCTTGCTCTGGTGGCGTGGTTCGTCTGGGCCAACTGGGGCCGCGACAAAGCCGGGGCCGAGCTGAACGGCGGGCGCGGGTGTTGGGGCCGCGGGTGTTGGGGCTGGGTAGCTTACGTTTGCTGATGGCGCAGGTGATGGAGCTGAATATTCGGCTTTGCCAATCGATCGGGTATCTGGTGGACCGGACCGAGGCGTTCATGGGTGGCTTTACGGTTTATATGAGCAAGCAGATTCAGGGTGAATGAAACCCCTGGTTTCGGGGGTGATGCATTTCCCCGCACGCATGCGTCTGCCCCGTTGCACCGAGGCCGGGCGGTTCAAGGCGGACATTACGCCGTGTGCTTTAGATGCACGGGATGGCCATGTGGCGTGCTGGCATAGGCCTCGGCCCAGGCGGATTTGCGGGCTGCAAGTTCGGCGGCTGGCAAGGGAAAAAGCGATTCCAACGCTGTCAGCGCGGCTGCATAATACGTCGCCTCGTCATCACGATGACCATCGGCGGCGGCTTTCGCCAATGCGGAACCAAGCGCGTTGGCCCAATCGGGTGCGGAAAAATGGCCTGCGCGGACCATTGCGTCGGCAAGGGCCAGCGTTTCGGCGTACCACGGCTCGATGAAGACATCGCTTCGTGGCGTCAAGGGATCGTCAGGGACAAACAAGATAGGGCTCCCACAGATCAAGTCGAACCGTATCACGTGGATCGGCCTCATTTCCCCACAATTCAGCGGCATCAAACTCGACAGTGTAAAGATGCTGCGGATCTTCGACCCCTTCGGCATTCCGGTCGGCAAAGACGTGCGCGCCGTGATGGGCGGTGATGATTCCAGCGGCGGCACGTGCATAGGCCGGCAAGCGGGTATGCCCAGAGTGACCATGGCGTCTGGTGCGCACCGGATCGCCGACGGCAAAAGTGGGTGGTGCAGGGGCCGGACGGTCGAAATGCGCGAGATTGGCGCGCACCCGCGCCAAGGCGCCTTCCAGATTGCGCGGGGTGGCCGGCGGCGCTGGTGCGCGTGTGGTGGTACGTGCCAGCACCTCCTCCAGCGTAAAGAGGCCCTTGTCGACTGCCTGCACCAGATCATTGAGGCACCATTTCACGAAATAGGGCTGCCCGAGATAAGCTGTCGGCGGGGTCAGTTCCATTGTCGCGCGCCACCAATCCAATGTGCCACCCGGCGCTTCGACATTCTTCGAAAGCGCCCATTGCCGCCATTCCCAGTCATGGCGGAACGGCGGGGCATCGACCTCTATCGGGCCGAAGCCTTGTTTGCCGCCAAGATCGTGAGGTCCGTCCATTATTGTGCCTTCAAATTGCGTTCAGTCCCGATCATGGAATTGCGCGACACAAGGGCGGCAAGGCGGTCCTCGCCCCAACCATCGGTTCCCGCGGGGCGTTCGGGAACAACAAGATAGCGCAACTCAGCGGTCGAATCCCAGACCCGGACGGCAACATCCGGTCCAAGCGAAACGCCGAACTCTGCCAGTACGGCACGTGGTTCGCGCACCGCCCGCGCCCGGTAGGCGTTAGACCGGTACCAGATCGGCGACATGCCGAGCAGCGCGAACGGATAGCACGAACACAGGGTACAGACGACGAGGTTGTGGATGTGTTGCGTGTTTTCCACTGCCTTGAGATGGCCGGTCGCATGTCCTTCAAAGCCGAACTCGGCAATCGCGGTTGCGGCATCTTGCATCAGGCGAGCGTGAAAATCGGGCTCGGTCCAAGCGCGGGCTATCACTTGAGCGCCGCGTTTCGGGCCGATGCGTTCAGAATAAGCCTCAATCCAGGTATCAAGCGTCTCTCGGGCGACGAGACCGCGTTCCACGGCCAGGCTTTCCAGCGCCTTGACCCGAAGGGCTGGATCGGAGGGCATGTGGCTGTGCAAGTGCTGATGCAAATCGGCGGCCTTGTGGCGATCAAAGCTGGACATGGAGTTCCTCCCGTTATCCCAAAGTGCTCGCCGCCGGCTTTCTATGTCAAGACCGCTGGCGCAGGTTTCAGTTTAGCGAGCTGTAGGGTGGGTGCGAAAGAATAAATGGAACCGTGTGGGCTTTGGGCGGTTGGTATTGCATCAATCAGATGGAGAAAGCCAATGGCTGACTACACGCAAACTACGGGGCGACCTAACGTTCACCCGACCTCGCTGCCGCCGTTGCAGGAGCCACCAAAGGCTGCTGCGAACGATGGTTCGAGTTGGGTCCATGTGCTGGCGGTTGTTGCCGTGGTGGGTATTGTTGCGGCAGTAGCGATAGGCGTTGTGAGCAATGGTCCCAGTGACGATGATGGGGCTGTGGCACCAGCCGCCACGCAAGCGACGCCGACTGAACAAGCTGACCCGCCGGAGCCGGCGGTGGAGCCGGATGTGACGCCGCAAGAAATACCAGTCCCGGCACCGGGTGTGGTTCCGGCGCCGACACCAGAGTTGGAACCGACGGTGGAGCCCGAAGTGCCCCCGCTTGAGGAACCCGCACCTGACCCTGGGGTGGTTCCGACACCGACCCCGGACATCAGCAACTGAGCACCCAAAGCCATGTCGCATGACCCGTATAGCGGGCCGTACGGCTGCGTGACCCTGCAAACCTGAAAGGTAACATCATGAAAACGCTAGACGAAATATTCAAGCACACGCTGAAAGACATCTACTATGCCGAGACGGCGTTGACCAAGGCGCTGCCAAAAATGGCGAGCGCTGCGGGGCATGCGGACTTGAAAGCGGCCTTTGCGCATCATCTGGAGGAAACGCGCGGGCAGATCAAGATGCTGGACAAGGTCTTTGCGTCAGTCGGTGAAAAGGCCGCGGGCGAGAAGTGCGATGCCATTGAAGGGCTGATCAAAGAAGCCGACGGTCTGATGAAAGAGGCGACGGGTGCAGCACTGGACGCTGCCCTGATCGGCGCGGCGCAGGCGGTGGAGCATTACGAGATTGCCCGCTATGGCACCTTGCGCGAATGGGCCAAGGAGCTGGGCCATGCCGAAGCGCATGATCTGCTGTCGCAGATACTGGATCAGGAAAAGGCGGCGAATGCGACGTTGACCGGGTTGGCCGTGAAAAAGGTGAACACCGTCAAGTCAAAAGCCGCTTGAAGCGGGGTGATGCTGAAAATGTAGGTGGTTGCGCTGTGGCGGGATTGACAGATCCCTGACCATCAGCCGCGAGTGGTGAGTTCGTTCAGCATGGCAATGGCCGCCGCCTTCGGGTCGGCGGCCATCCATATGGGGCGGCCGACGACGATATGATCGGCACCGCTTGCCAAGGCGCGGGCCGGGGTTTCGACGCGCTTTTGATCGCCGTGGGTAGTGCCTGCGGGGCGCACACCGGGGGTGACGATCAGTTTACCATCCGCCTCGGGTAGTGCGCGGATCGCGGCGGCTTCTTGCGGGCTGGCGATGACGCCGTCGGCACCGGCGGCAAGGGCGCGCAGGGCGCGTTCGACCGTGATGTCGTGGATATCACCGGGACGGATCAGGTTGGCATCAAGATCGGCGCGGTCGAGAGAGGTGAGCACGGTAACGGCGAGGATTTTCAGGTTGGAGCCATTTTTGCCTTCGGCGGCGGCGCGCACGACTTGCGGATCGCCGTGGACCGTCAGGAAATCGAGGTCATAACTGGCGATACCGCGCACGGCGGCTTCGATTGTAGCGCCGATGTCGAACAGTTTCAGATCAAGGAACACCCGCTTGCCCTGTTCGTGCTTCAGTTCATTCGCGAGAGCAAAGCCGCCACCGGTCAGCATGCCAAGGCCAATTTTGTAGAATGATGCGGCGTCGCCGATGCGGCGGACAAGATCGAGGCCTTGCACAACATTGGGCACATCCAGCGCCACGATAAGGCGATCATCGGCCATGTCATTTTCCTTTTCGGGTTGCTGCCTCTTGGTCTGCTGCGGGTGATCTGTCAAGCTTGAGCGCGGATGTGTGGGAAACAGATGCGGTCATCGTTGGAAATCTGGGATATGGCGACGGCGCGGTCTCGGGTGGTGTTGCAAAGCGATGAGGTGATTGAGGCGCCAAACTGGGACCCGTTGGGGGGCAGTTTGTTGGTGAATGGCGGCGGGCGGTTGTTTCGGGTGCCGCTGGATAAGCCGAGGCTGGTGCCGGTGGACAGTGGGTTTGCCGATAACTGTAACAATGACCATGGCATTTCACCGGATGGCAAAACCATCGTGCTGTCACATCATCGTGGGCAGGGGTCGGAGATGTTCGTGATGGCAGCGGGCGGCGGCGAGCCGCGGTTGGTCAGCCCGACAAGCCCCAGTTGGTGGCATGGCTGGTCACCCGACGGCAAGCGGTTGGCCTATGTGGCGGCGCGGGGTGGTAGCAGGGTAATTGATGTTTACACGATTGGGGTCGAGGGTGGCGAGGAATCGCGGCTGACCTTTGGTGAAGGGCATTGTGATGGGCCGGATTATTCGCCTGATGGGGGGCGGATTTACTACAATTGTGACCGGGATGGCCATGCGCAAATTTGGGTAATGGCGGCAGATGGATCGGGGCAGCGCAAGTTGTTTGCCGACGAGTATGTGAACTGGTTTCCGCATCCCAGCCCCGATGGCCGCAACGTGATTTATCTGGCGTATCCGCCGGGGACGTTGGGGCATCCGAAGGATTTGGACGTGGCAATCTGTGTGATGGACCCGGAGGGCGGCAATCGGCGGCGGTTGACCCAGATGACGGGCGGGCAGGGCACGATGAATGTGCCGAATTGGGCACCGGATGGGTCTGCCTTTGCCTATGTCCGGTATCAGGTGGGATGAGCGGCGGTTACCATGCGGAGCGCGTGCCGCGCGCGGTTTTTGCCTCGACGACCGCGCTTTGCGCGGATCGGCTCAGGAGAGTATGAATATTTTTACAAAAGGAAAGCGCAAGAGTGGCGCTGATTGGTGGCGGGTTGACTTGGGTCAATCTTGCGGCAAGCGATTTGGATTACCATGTGAGGAGTGAGGCCGGAACTTTTGCGTGCCATGATGGGCGTGAGGGATGCGGTGCTGACTTATGGAGATTAGACGATGGATCTTGAAAAGTTCACCGAACGGGCGCGTGGGTTTTTGAACGCTGCCCAGACGATTGCGATGCGCGAAAGCCACCAGCGGCTGGCACCAGAGCATTTGTTGAAAGCGTTGATGGATGATGATCAGGGGCTGGCAAGCAACCTGATACGGCGTGCGGGCGGCGAGCCTGCGCGCGTGGTGGAAGCGGTTGATCTGGCGCTGGGCAAAGTGCCGAAGGTAACCGGCGACGCGCAGCCGTTCATGGACGCGAGCCTTGTGCGGGTGCTGGATGAGGCGGCGAAGGTTGCCAAGAAGGCTGGCGACAGCTTTGTGCCAGTTGAACGCATTTTGATGGCATTGTGCATGGTTGCATCGCAAGCCAAGGATGCGTTGGTGGCGGGCGCTGTTTCGGCGCAAAAGCTGAATGCGGCGATCAATGATATTCGTAAGGGACGCACGGCGGATAGTGCATCGGCCGAAGCCGGTTATGACGCGTTGAAGAAGTATGCCCGCGATCTGACGGAAGCCGCCGCCGAGGGCAAGATTGACCCGATTATCGGGCGCGACGAGGAAATTCGCCGCACCATGCAGGTGCTGTCGCGGCGGACCAAGAATAACCCGGTGCTGATCGGTGAAGCCGGTGTTGGCAAGACGGCGATTGCGGAAGGGCTGGCGCTGCGCATTGTGAACGGCGATGTGCCGGAATCCTTGCGCAACAAGAAGTTGCTGGCGCTGGATATGGGCGCGCTGATTGCCGGCGCGAAGTATCGCGGGGAGTTTGAGGAGCGCCTGAAGGCGGTGCTGAATGAAGTGACGTCGGCCTCGGGCGAGGTGATCTTGTTTATTGACGAGATGCATACGCTTGTGGGGGCAGGCAAGTCTGAAGGCGCGATGGATGCAGCGAACCTGATCAAGCCAGCGCTGGCGCGCGGCGAGTTGCACTGCGTAGGGGCGACCACGCTGGATGAATACCGCAAGTATGTAGAGAAGGACGCGGCGTTGGCGCGGCGGTTTCAGCCGGTGATGGTGGTTGAGCCGACGGTCGAAGACACCATTTCGATCCTGCGCGGCATCAAGGAAAAGTATGAACTGCACCATGGGGTTCGGATTACCGACAGCGCCTTGGTGGCGGCGGCGACGTTGTCGCACCGCTACATCACCGACCGGTTTTTGCCGGACAAGGCGATTGACCTGATGGATGAGGCGGCGTCGCGGCTGCGGATGGAAGTCGACAGCAAGCCCGAGGAATTGGACGCGCTGGACCGGCAGATTCTGCAATTGCAGATTGAGGCGGAGGCGTTGAAGAAAGAGGATGATGCCGCGAGCAAGGACCGGCTGGAGAAGCTGGAGAAAGAGCTGTCCGGTTTGCTGGAACGATCAACCGAGATGACGGCGAAGTGGCAGTCGGAACGTGACACGCTGGAAGTGGCGCGCGATCTGAAAGAGCAACTGGATAAGGCGCGGGCGGAATTGGACCAGGCCAAGCGTGAGGGCAATCTGGGCCGGGCTGGCGAGCTGTCGTATGGCATTATTCCAGGGCTGGAAAAGCGGCTGGTGGATGCTGAGGCGCGCGAAGGCGATGCTTTGGTGGCCGAGGCGGTGCGGCCTGAACAGATTGCCGAAGTGGTGGAACGCTGGACGGGGATACCGACCAGCCGGATGCTGGAAGGTGAGCGTGAAAAGCTGCTGCGGATGGAAGACGAGTTGGGCAAGCGGGTGATCGGCCAGCGGCCTGCGCTGACGGCCGTGGCCAATGCGGTACGCCGGGCGCGGGCGGGGTTGAACGACGAGAAGCGGCCTTTGGGAAGCTTTCTGTTTCTGGGGCCAACTGGCGTCGGCAAGACGGAATTGACCAAAGCGGTGGCGGAATATCTGTTTGATGATGACGCTGCGATGGTGCGCATCGATATGTCGGAGTTTATGGAGAAACACGCTGTTTCGCGGTTGATCGGGGCGCCGCCCGGCTATGTGGGCTATGACGAGGGTGGTGTGCTGACAGAGGCCGTGCGGCGCAGACCCTATCAGGTGATCCTGTTTGACGAGGTGGAAAAGGCGCATCCGGATGTGTTCAACGTGCTGTTGCAGGTGCTGGACGATGGCATTCTGACGGATGGGCATGGCCGGACAGTGGATTTCAAGCAGACGTTGATCGTGCTGACATCCAACCTTGGGGCCTATGCGCTAAGCCAGTTGCCGGATGGGGCCGACCCCACGAAAGCGCGGGCGGAGGTGATGGAGGCGGTGCGCGGGCATTTTCGGCCCGAATTCCTGAACCGGCTGGATGATCAGATCATCTTTGATCGGTTGGGCCGGGCGGATATGGGTGCCATCGTCGATATCCAGTTGAAGCTGCTGGAGGCGCGATTGGCGGCGCGCAAGATCGTGCTGGAGCTGGACGCAGGCGCGCGGGCATGGCTGGCCGATGAAGGCTATGATCCGGTGTTTGGTGCGCGGCCGTTGAAGCGGGTGATGCAGCGGCACTTGCAAGATCCGCTGGCCGAGATGATCTTGTCGGGCGATGTGATGGACGGGGCCACGGTGGTGATATCTGCCGGGGCGGATGGGCTGATCATCGGTGACAGGGTCAGTGCATCGCGGCGGGCGCGACCGCAGGATGCGGTGGTGCATTAAGACGGTATTGGGGGGCTTCGGCCCCCTTTTTGGTGTCAATCCAAGACCGGGAATGCCTGTAGAGCGATGCCGCAATCGGCCCCGCAACCTGGGGTTATCGGATGGGCAATATATTGTTGCATTTGTTTCGCTGTGCTAGGATCAAAGCCAGATGACGCAGCTTGAATTTGCCGATTTGCAGCGGAAGTATTGACGTTCTGGAGGGGGAAATGATTTCCAGATTTTTTCGCCAGACCCGCCGCAAGCCGGCGTCGGTGGGAGTGCTGGCGTGCTGTGTGGCGGCATTGTTATGCCTGACTGCGCCGAGCGGTGGTGCCCAAACATTTTTGTCGAACTCTGAACTGCTGGAAATCATTCCCGGGTCGACGATTTACAGCAAGGCAGATCGGGGAACGCCTTGGGCGCAGGTTTACAGCGAGGCGGACGGCAAGATGAAGGGCACGGTTCGCAGCATCTTTGGCAAGCGTCGTTACTATGCGAAGTGGTTCGTCAGAGAAGGCTACTGGTGCGAAAACTGGGGCAGCGGAGAAGCCTGTTGGCGCATGGAGAAAGTCGGTTTCAGATCGCTGCGGCTGTACACCAGGGATGGCAAGCCGCGGCCTCATCTGTGGATGCTGAAGCGGCCGGACTTAACGGGCTGAACTCTGGCGTGCCGTTGATCGGTTTGGCGAGGGGCGCATAATCACTTTGGCCCGCGGAACGCCGTAAGCGCGCGCGACGAAGCAAGTGCAGTGGCGGCCCTCACCAACCGGGTCACTGGGGTTCTGGTATTATGCGACCAGAACCTTGGCAAACGGCGATAGCCCTTCGGTGATTGGTGCGGATGCAATCTGCGTCTCAGATCATATCGCGCGCTTCTTCGGGGGTTGGCAGGCGACCGTTCGGGGTGAACTGATCTACCGCGTCGGGCAAAACCTTGCTGAGCCTCAGCAAAATATCGCTGCGGCTGAGGCCAGTTTTCGCGGTCAGTTCCGCCAGAGTTTCGTCATCAAGAACCTCTTCAAGATCGCCCGGTGCCAGTTCACCGTTTGGCCCTGTATCGACCCACGTTTGCGCCTTGGCAGATTGCACTGGGTTGGTGAATCGCCCGATTATTTCGGACAACCCACCCAAAAGCCCGCCACCGCCGGCACTGTTTACCATGCTGCGCAAGTTATCGATCAGCCCGCCGCCTGAACTGGTATCAGATGATCCCATACTGATGCGGTCCGCGTTTATGTCATTGTTGGGCGCTCCGCTTTTGGCACCTTGCAAAAGGCCTGAAAGCTTGTCGCGATTTTGGTAGCCTGCAACGGCCAGCAGACCTAGCAAAGCCACCATGGAAGGGCTTCCTCTGCGCATGATCAATTCCTTCTGAAAGAGAGAGTTCGGCCGAAAGAAAGCGTTAGGCTGAACGACCGTGTTAGGTTTTGCCGGGCATCAGGCCCGACGACGCATGAAGCCAAATACGGCGAGGACGATAACCGCGCCGACAACTGCACCGATCAGGCCTACGCCTTCGTATTGGTTGTACCAACCAAGCGCTTGGCCAAGGTACGAGGCTACGAATGCCCCCACGATGCCAAGAATGGTTGTCATAACAAAGCCTGACGGCTCGTTGTCGCCCGGCATAATCAGCTTGGCGATGATGCCAGCAACAAGACCGATGACGATTGTCCAGATAATTCCCAAAGCAGCCCCCTGTGCCAACATTGATGGTCTTACTTATGCGCCATGGTAAGCAAACGCCGCCTGGGTACTTTGGTTCCATCACATTCTATGCGATTTTATATATGGGAATGTCGGCTGCGCTTTCACGCAGCCGACGGTGGAAATTACATCGGAGGCAGGATGACGCTGTCGATCACATGGATCACGCCATTCGATGCTTCGATGTCGGCAGCAGAAATCACTGCGCCGTTCACTTTGGCACCGCCATCAAGGGTGATGGTTGCGTCAGCGCCGTTGACGGTTTTCGCCATCATGCCTTCGGTCAGGTCGGTGGACATGACTTTACCCGCCACCACATGATAGGTCAGGATCGCGGTCAGCTTGTCTTTGTTTTCTGGCTTCAGCAGGTCTTCAACCGTACCTGCAGGCAGGGCGGCAAATGCGGCGTCAGTTGGCGCGAAAACCGTGAACGGGCCTTCGCCTTTCAGCGTTTCCACAAGACCGGCGGCTTCCAGAGCGGCGGCCAAAGTGGTGAAGTTGCCAGCACCTACTGCGGTGTCGACGATGTCTTTCACATGGCCGTCTGCGAATGCAGGTGCCGACATGAAGGATGCCGCGACGGACAGGGCGATAAAGGTTCTACGGATCATTGGTGTCACTCCCGTTTGATCATGCCAGTTGTTTGGCTATGAGGAAACGCATGGTCGGCGCATCCGGATCACTCTGACATTTGCGTTAAGGGGGCTTGATCCGACCATGCTGCGCACTAGGGCCCGGCATTTTTGCCTTTGCATCAGGAAAGCGTGATCAGGCGTGACCCTGCGTTACCGAAGGGCTGCGTTTTGCAATGATGTTTCAGGCCGCCCACGCGAAAGTGCGACGAGATGATTTTGAGTTCTGCTATTAATCACCCATCTTAGTTTGCAGAATTGGCCTCCCCTGCCGATATGTGTTTGGAGAATGCGATGACCCGACCGCCCGTAAGCCTTAAATGGTCTGATGTGACGCCAAAGCCGTTGTGGCTTAACCGCCGTGCCTTGATGGCGGGTGCGCTGGCGATGGCCACGCCGGGGTTGCTGCGGGCCGATGCGAAACCCGTTAGCCCGTATTCCACT